>NZ_LMEO01000033.1 GCF_001426375.1 Paenibacillus sp. Root444D2 | reverse complement strand
GAAAAATGAAGTAAAGCCGTTTAAACTCGCAATTTAATAAGTAATCTGTTGCTTTAGTCGACTAGTGTCCAGTATTAGGGGGTTAGACCGAATTTAGCCTCATTTCCTTTCATGGAGCTACTTTTGGGCAAAAGTGTTGTATTTTATGCAACAATCGAGTGCTTTTCGCGGTTATTCTTGCTTGTTGTTGTACAAAATACAACAACATGAACCAAGTATTACTGAAGAACCAAACATATTTTGACCTAAACATTACTTGAACTGAACCAAACATTGCTTAAATTAGATTTAGCACCTTTTTTCAGGTTAATCAAAAATAAGTTAGCAATATGACTTGCTAAATATCAATCTAAAAACACATCCCAAAAGACAACATAAGCCGTTTACCCTGGGATCATTAGGTCTTACCAGATCAATTTCAATCCATTTTTTTAATTCACACTAAAGCTTTTGGTTTAGTAATGGAATTACCGAGATTTTTTAGTATAATCGTAAATAGAGATGATAAGCTCTAACTACACTATTTCGGTTAAGGAGTCGTACAATGTCAAAAACACTAATTTTCGGACATAAAAATCCGGACACTGATTCAATCACATCAGCAATTGCTTATGCTGCACTAAAAACGAAATTAGGTCAAGAGGTTGAGGCTGTTCGTCTAGGCAGTGTGAATGGTGAAACGCAATATGCATTGGATACTTTTAAAGTTGCTGCGCCTCGTCAAGTTGAGACTGTTGCGAATGAAGCAGCTAATGTCATCTTGGTTGACCATGTTGAGCGTCAACAAAGTGCTACAGACATCGATCAAGTACGCGTTGTGGAAGTCATTGACCACCACCGTATTGCTAACTTCGAGACTAGCCACCCGCTTTACTACCGCGCAGAGCCGGTTGGTTGCACAGCAACCATCCTCAATAAATTGTACAAAGAAAACGGAGTTTCTATCGACAAAGACATCGCAGGTTTGATGCTTTCAGCTATCATTTCGGATTCCTTGTTGTTCAAATCCCCGACTTGCACGGAGCAAGATGTTGCCGCTGCTCGCGAACTTGCTGCTATTGCTGGTGTAGACGCTGAGACTTATGGTCTGGAAATGTTGAAAGCCGGAGCAGATCTAAGTGATAAAACAGTTGCACAATTGATTTCTTTGGACGCTAAAGAATTCCAAATGGGCAGCTACAAAGCAGAAATCGCACAAGTGAATGCAGTTGATGTAAATGATGTTCTTTCCCAGCAAGCTGAGATTGAATCCGCGCTCAATGCCATCATCGCTGAGAAAAACCTGGACTTGTTCTTGTTTGTTGTTACAGACATTCTTAACAATGATTCCGTTGGTCTTGCTCTTGGACGCAAAGCAGATGCTGTGGAGAAAGCATACAATGTAACGCTTGTAGACAACAAAGCGCTGCTCAAAGGCGTTGTTTCACGTAAATCTCAAATCGTTCCTGTTCTTACGGATATCTTCAATAACCTGTAAGATTCAGCTTTATTGCGAGGACACCGTTCTGAATGAACGGTGTCTTTTGGTTGTTTGCTCATATTTTGGTATGATAGAAGGGAAAAGAAAGGAAGAGGTGAAGTTGAGATGGTTGATAACGTTCAGCAAAGCAATTATGAAAAGGCAACTTTTGCTGGTGGATGCTTCTGGTGTATGGTTACACCATTTGAGGAACTGCCAGGTATTATATCTGTAGTGTCAGGTTATATTGGCGGTCACACAAGCAATCCGACTTACAAGGAAGTATGCTCGGAGACAACAGGTCATGCAGAAGCCGTTCAAATTACATTTGACCCCGAACTATATCCATATGATAAATTACTTGATACATTTTGGCGTCAGATTGATCCCACTGATGCAGGAGGTCAGTTCCATGACCGCGGATCGTCTTATCGGACTGGCATTTTTGCCCATAGTGACGAGCAGAAAGAGAAAGCGGAAGCTTCCAAGCAAGCACTTCAGGATAGCGGTCGATTCGACCGGCCTATCGTGACGGAGATTGTTCGGATTGATGCTGAAGCTTTTTACCCAGGGGAAGATTACCATCAGGACTATCATCACAAAAATCCGCAGCATTATAAGGCCTACCGCAAAGGATCAGGACGTGATTCCTATATTGAAAAGCATTGGAACACAGCCCAGGATAAAGCAGAACGTAAGCAAAAATTAACACCGATTCAATTTGAGGTAACGCAAAACAATGGGACTGAGCGGCCATTTGAGAATGAGTTCTGGGACTCTCATGAGAAAGGCCTGTATGTGGACATCGTTTCAGGCGAGCCGTTATTCAGCTCCTACGACAAATTTGATTCAGGTTGTGGTTGGCCTAGTTTCACGAAACCGGTATTCGAAGGCAGTGTGAAAGAGAAAGCAGATCATAGTCATCTCATGATACGTACAGAGGTGCGAAGTCATGAAGCGGATTCCCACTTAGGCCACGTGTTTAATGATGGCCCAGGGCCTAATGGTCTTAGATATTGCATTAATTCGGCTGCACTTCGTTTTATTCCGATATCCGACCTGGAGAAGGAAGGGTATGGTGCTTATCTTCGTTTTTTTGAAGAGAGATAAGACCTTTCAGGTGAGATATACAAAAAAGACGCTAATCAGGATCAAGATCCTGGCTAGCGTCTTTTTGAGCTACATGGATGTACGGTTTACTACATAGATAATCAGTGCAAGCACTCCAAGGGCAATAGCAAACACATAGAACAACGTAAGTCGAGACCAATTGCCTTTGGTTTTGTTATCATATTCGGGATTGCCTTCTTTATTTGCTCGGGAGTGACCAATGATCACTGTAAATAAGACTGCCGCTATCAAAATGACTGAGAAGATTAAATAATAAGCATTGCTTGACATTACAGCACCGCTTTCTGTTTTTTTTCAAGTTGTTGAGCCTATTATAAACTTATTTTTATTAAATGAAAAATGGACAGTCATTCTTTGTACCATGGATTCAAATGGATGAGGACTTCATCTACATCACCATGCTGTTCCATAATGGATTTCTTGATAGCGCGGGAGATATCATGACCTTGTTGGATCGTGAGCTCCCCTGGAATCGCAACTCTGGCATCAACTAAAATGTAATGACCGTGTTCCCTTGCACGAATACGATCAATTCGTTTTACCTGTGGAACCGCTTGGATTAACTGTGTATACTGGTGCAGCTTTTGGTGATCCACTGTTTTCTCCATCAAGACATCAAAGGCTTCCTTGCCCATTTCCACGGCTAATTTCAAAACCAATAATGAAACGATAATTCCCGCCGCTGCATCTCCGTAGGATAACCAGTGTATGTTATAAGTTTTACCAACAAAGGCCAATCCAATTCCAATAACTGCCGCCAGTGAGGCATAGACATCGGCAAGGTGATCCTTGGCTGTTGCAATTAGCCCCTTACTATTCGTTCTGCTGCCAATCCGCATCGTATATACATAGAGGACGTATTTCCAAACCATAGACACAGCTGCTGCAATAAAGGCAATTAAGCTAGGTGTTAGAGGATCGTGGAAAAATGCGGTTGTCGAATGATAAGCGATATAAATGGCAGCTAGCGCAAGGATAAAAGCTACAAATCCAGAACCCAACACCTCTGCTTTGCCATGGCCATAGGGATGGTCTTCATCGGCTGGAAGTTTGGAAATTTGCATTGCACTAAGTGCAGCGATCGTGGCGATAATATCACCTGCGTTATGAACCCCGTCAGCTAATAAAACCTCACTATGAAACAGCAAACCAATGACGATTTTCATGATGGTGAGAATGATATTGCTGATTAAGGATAGCCATATCGCCCAAACTGATGATTTGTTGTCGTTGTTCATCAATGATGACCTCCTACAGAAGTGTTTCCCCAAGGAAAAAAAATCCCTTGACCAAGGGTCAAGGGATTAGCTTCATTTTTATATGGGAATCTAGCAAATTATAATAGGACATGTTCAACACTTCACTTTACACAAATATCTTTGTATAATACCACACATAGCAGCAATTAACAAATCATGTTTCCATCGTCTACACGTAGGTAGAAACAAGATGGAAGGGGAGCAGAAAAAGTTCTATGTTAAAGCCTTGGTTGATTGAAATAGAACACCAATTGCTCCCGGAATTGGAGCTTTACAGTAAACAACCCTACGACCCAATTGTTGTACACTATATACCTAAGCCATGGAAACTTGTTGGTTCTGGTAATTATGCAGCTGTACTTGCGCATCCGGATTACCCTGAGATCGTTGTTAAAGTATATGCGCCAGGCAGACCGGGAATTGGAGAGGAAAAGGAAGTATATAAACGACTTGGGAAACATCCCGCATTTTCAGAATGCTTGCATGCAGGGGATCATTATTTGGTATTGCGACGTTTGACTGGAGTTACGTTATACAAATGCTTACATCGAGGGATTCCGATTCCACGCCAAGTCATTACAGACATAGATGAAGCACTCGCTTACGCAGTTAGCAGGGGCCTAAATCCTCATGACGTACATGGAAAAAATGTAATGATGAAAGATGGCAGAGGATTAGTGGTCGATGTGTCTGACTTTATGAAAATCGAATATTGTCCCATGTGGGATGATCTCAAAAATGCTTATGATCGTTTCTATTATCCGTGGGTCCGTAAAATGCCCTTTCCCGACTTTGCCTTGAATGTTGTTCGGAGAAGCTATCGTAAATGGAAGAAATACCGCAGAAAGAGCAAGTGAACCGAAATTTATATAAAAGGTAGGTTTGTTTATGAGAGTACATGAATTTGAGATCCATTCAGATTTACAACGAGCCGATTTATCGGCCATTTCTTCAAAGTCTTCTCATTTTATATCCGATATTACAATAGATTTTGAGTTTGACCATAAGCACCACACTGTGGATGTGAAAAGCCTACTGGGCATGCTTCTAGTCCCGATCAAAGCTGGAACAACGCTTCGTTTGCTCACAAAAGGCAAAGATGAGGAAGAGGCCATGCACTTTATGTTTGATTTATTTGCGCCATATCGAGGGGATTAATGACTAGGCACAATATTTGACCCTATTCTCACAAGATTGGATAGAGAATGTCCCTAAGAAAAGGGATAAAATAAAGCGTAACAAGGTAACTATACGCAATTTAGGGATGATATTGGAGGAATGTGCGAGATGGGTAAGTATCACATCGTGGTCGTTGGTTGCGGCAGCATGGCGAATGTATGGGTCGAGTATATGTTAAAACGTGAGGATAGCGACATAGTGGCGCTTGTTGATATTAAGACGGAATTCGCACAAGCCATGGCTGACCGCCATGGTCTTTCCTGCGGCGTCTATACCAATCTGGAGCAAGCTATTCAGGAAAGCGGTGCTAATCTGGTGCTGGACATTACGATTCCGTCCAGCCATTTCCAGGTGTGCGGTACAGCACTCCGGCAGGGATGTGACATCTTCGGTGAGAAGCCGATGGCCGCCACGATGGCTGAAGCGCGGGAGCTAGTGAAGCTGGCGGAGCGGACGGGAAGATCCTTCTCCGTCATGCAGAACCGTCGCTACGACGCGAACATCCGCGCACTGCGGGAAATTATTAACGCGGGCACGATCGGCCGTGTTGGTTATGTCGGCGCCGATTTCTTCTTGGGGCCGCATTTTGGGGGCTTTCGCGAGGCTATGGAAAGCCCGCTCATTCTTGACATGGCGATCCATACCTTCGATCAAGCTCGGTTTATTACTGGGGCAGACCCCGTTTCGGTGTACTGCCAGGAATTCAACCCTCCCGGCTCGTGGTACGCCGGGAATGCCTCTGCGATCTGCATCTATGAGATGTCAGACGGCACTGTGTTCTGTTACCGCGGCTCCTGGTGCGCGGAAGGGGCACCGACCTCTTGGGAGGCGGCTTGGCGTGTGACCGGCGAGCAGGGCACCGCTCTGTGGGACGGAAGCGGCGCACCGTACGCCGAGATCGTCGCTGCCGGCGACCAAGCCGGCAAGTTCATCCGCGACTACACAAGAATGGACGCGGATGTGAACTGGCCCGGCCGCAGCGGCCACGCCGGCTGTCTGGACGAGATGTTCGCGGCGCTGGAAGAAGGCCGCCGCGCGGAGACAGACTGCCGCGACAACATCAAGAGCATGGCGATGGTGCTTGGCGCCCTCGACAGTGCAAAGCTTGGCCAGAAGGTTGATTTGAGGAACTACTGGAACTAGGACGCGGGGGTGCTGAACTGTAAGGTGACAGGGGTAACTTGTTGATTTGCTAATGTCTACGTTTCTCCTGGTTTCCGCAGCAGTTACTCCGGCTATTATAGGATATGCACCACTTCGCTCAACGCTTGGGACAAAGATGTACAGAATTAGCTGCTCCAAGTAATTAAGGCTGCTAAGCGAGTTCATATTGGATGATAAAAGCAAAGAAGAGGTTAAACAGAAAGCTCTGTTTAACCTCTTCTTGCTATTTCCCTTTAATGAATATCTTTCTTTTTAAATCTTCCGCCTTTTACATCATGGATATTGCCTATGGCGAGGAAAGCTTTGGGATCCAATTCGTCCAAGATGGACTTCAGCTTGGCTTCTTCCAGCCGGGTAATGACGCTGAAGATCACTTTCTTGTCATCCCCTGTAAAGGCGCCTTCGCCTTTAAGGTAGGTTACACCACGGCCTAGCCGGGAGGTTATGGTATCCCCAATTTTGTCGGATTCATCGCTGATAATCCAGACGGCTTTGGATTGATCCAAGCCTTCGATGGTGATATCAATCATTTTGAAGGCAATGTAATACGCAATGAGCGAGTACATCGCATGATCCCAACCGAAGACAAAGCCTGCGCTGGCGAGAATAAAGAAGTTGAAGAACATCACGATTTCACCAACGGAGAATGGCGACTTTTTACTAAATACAATAGCTACAATTTCAGTTCCATCGAGTGAACCGCCTGAGCGAATGACTAGTCCTACACCAATACCAAGTATGATTCCACCGAAAACTGCGGCTAACAAAGGATCAATGGTAATCGCTTGTACAGGATGCAGCAGGGAGGTTCCTATGGACATAAGGATAACGGAGAATAAGGTTGACATGGCAAATGTTTTGCCGATTTGTTTGTATCCTAAAAGTAAGAAGGGTAAATTCAAAATAACGAGAAATACGCCTAATGGGATATTCGTCAAATGAGAGACGATGATGGATATCCCTACAACGCCGCCATCAATAATATTGTTGGGGACTAAGAAAATTTCCAAACCAACAGAAAATAAGGCTGATCCGACGATCATGAAAAAAATTCTGCGAATAAATTTAAGGCGGGTTATTTTTTGATGTTGGGAGCGTGCTTGTTCAGCTCCAGCCGATAAGTTTGACATGAAGGGTTCCTCTTTTCCACATTTCATTCAGTTGAGTCTAATGAATAATGAAGGAATGAGGCCCGTGTAACCCGATATGAATTTGAGAAAAGCTAATAACATATCTCTCAACTGTTCCCATATTTTGGATAATAGAAAAATAATAAATACAACAAATACGGTCATTTCATATTGTTTGTCATAATCTTCGTGTCTCTGAATCTGGTCTTCGTGAGCTCGTATTGTTTCTCTTGATGGCGGATGTGCTTGAACAGTTAACACATGGGACGTATTGGATAGAACGATTATATCGGTATCGAAAGAATAGTGGTGTGAAATTGGCGGTGTCAAAGGAAATATGAACAACCCAAGAATGATCCAGACCAAAATCGTCCATTGCCATTTATGTTTAATATGATGCAGGAGCATTCCCTCCAATCATGATTTGCAACCAAATTTGCTTGAATTGTAGCACTTCAGTCCCACTGAGTCAAACCTGAAAGCGGTATCATTTTTATTTTCAATTCATGAGCAGCGTGATAAGATTGGAGTATATTTATGAATTTTGATTTGTAAACGCGCTCATTATTTATCCCTTCTCAAACCTCCTTCTAACGCTTGACCTTAACCTAAGGTTAAGGTTTATTCTTAGGAAAACTTGAAGGAGGAATGAGCATGTCGCGAGATCATAACATTTATAAAAATAACGCAGAAACATACGACCTATTAATTAGTAAGCAGCCCAATTTAGCAAAGGTGATTCATGAGATACGGCCTTATGAGCATTTGGATGTGGTGGACTTAGGGGCAGGGACAGGAAGGCTTTCTATGTTTCTGGCTGCAGATGCGAATTCACTCTGGTGTCTGGATAGTTCCAAGGCCATGCTGAATATGTTAGAAAAAAAGTTAACTACTTCATCCTCTAAGACTAACTGGCGAACGATTGTTTCCGACCATAGAGCGCTGCCAATTGAGGACGCTAGCAAGGATCTCGTCGTAGCTGGGTGGAGCTTATGTTATCTAGCTAGCTCGAATAATGTGGATTGGGAGAATAATTTGAAACAAATGATGTCTGAAATTAGACGCATTCTTAGACCAGATGGTACCGTAATTATTCTCGAGACTTTGGGAACGGGGTTTGCAAAACCGACGAGATATGATTTTTTGGCACCCTATTATCAGATGTTAGAGACTGAATATGGGTTTGAACACACCTCACTAGCCACCGATTATAAGTTCAAAGATGTGAATGAGGCTGTTCAGTTAACCTCGTATTTCTTTGGAGAGGATTTTGGAAATCAAGTAAGGGCAAATAAATGGCATGTGGTACCTGAGTATGCAGGCATATGGTATAAGCACTTAAATTCTTAGTACCAAAAAATATCGTAACAACTTATAATGGACAATTTTCCATGGATATAGTCCAATATACCTATAGTCTTTGTGAATCGCTTGGTTTAGAAAAAATGATCCAGCATCCTTGGGGGGAGTTTGCATGTTGAGGATCTTATTACAGAAAAACAGTTGGTTGAGGTATGTGATAGCAGGCATCGTTTCGTTCTGCTTATACATCGGTTTATCTCACATCATCATCGTTGAAGGAGCTGACAATAATCCGCGATTCATGATGCTTCGGTTAGAGGACATAGGTCCTGGCGGCTATTATAGTACACCTGAAGGGCTCGGAAAGTTGAGAGCCGTCTTTGACTATTTGCATCAGCAGCATGTTCACTACAGTATGGCGGTCATCCCGCGTTGGATCAATATAAGTCAAGACGGTACACGTTATGATCGTGCAATCGATCAATTGGATAATGACTATGTTCAAGCTTTTGATCGAGTTCTACGTGAAGCTGCGGAGCATGGCGGATCCATTGGTATGCATGGTTATACCCATCAGGTAGGGGATGTTTATCGTGAGGATGGACATCAAGCCTCGGGTATAGGCAACGAATTTAATGTCAATGATTTGCCTGAAACTGCGACTACTGCTTTTGCCGAACAGCGTGTACAAGAAGGTTACCGCCGTTTTCGCCTTGCTAATTTATCGCCTCATTTCTGGGAAGCGCCGCATTACCATACAACCCCAGATCAAGATAAGGTGTTTCGTTCTTATTTCGGTCTCTTTTATCAACCAGATGTTACGATCGATTCCAATCCGCCTTCAGCTCAATATAAGAATGCTCTAAATAAAGGCTTCGGAAATACGTCGTTTGGCAATGTATTCGTACCGACAACTCTTTCATATATACCTAGTGGCAAAGATGAGAAGTTTATTCTTAATCAAATGGGGAAAACAGATCGAATTAACTCTTTTTTCTATCATCCTTTTTTGGAGTTTAGCCATCTGGTGCCGGTTGTGGATGAGTGGGGCGAACAGCTACTTAAGGACGGTATACCGCAATATCTATACGCTGGTGAAAATAAAAGTGTGTTACAAAGGCTTATCACACAAATTCATTTGAAGGGTTATCCGTTCTATTCCATTCATGATTATGTACCCTTTGCACCATCTGTGAGTCTGAAGGTTGGAAGCGCGAAATCTACGCTCGTACAAATTGGTAATGTAACAGGCAGGAATCAAGCTGACATTGTGACATGGGATAAGAAGACCTCCAATCTGTCGGTCATTCAAGCTCAGTACAAAGGATTACGCAATGAAGACCAACCTGAACCACAGGTTTGGGCATCCTTGCCATATGCAGATGGCTCATCATTTACACTTAATGGGATGAAAGATGGCCATAAAAAAGGTCTTTGGGTCGTTCGACCTTCGGGCAAGCTTGAGAGCTACTCTTCAGATGGGGCTACGTTCGCACGGGAACAAATTTGGACGATTCCGGCCAAACGTTGGTACGATTTGTATGAATTGCGTCAGCCTAATGGGGACTGTATCCTTGCCGGTCAATCGCAAGATCGAAGTCAACTTCTAGGTATTTACATGCATGGTGGGAAAGTTAAAGAAATTAAGCCCTACACGTTCAGGTCCAATTCTTCAAAGGATCTACTTGTGAGAAAATTGCGGAATGAAGACAGCCAACGCTTGTTTTTGTTTAAAGAGAATACCTCCCAAGGCGTGGAATTCGAATTGGATACAGCGAACATGCAATGGAAGCTGAATAAGGTTTCATTGAACATTCCTGATGAGCTTGGCGGCGTCCGGTTCGGTGATTTTAACGGGGATGGCAAGGAAGATATTTTACGCTCTGATCCCAAAAATTTAACGAACCGAGTATATCTACAGACAACGGAGAATGAATACAAGCTGCTCTCGGTTTATGGACCATGGGGGCGAACGAATGGACGCTTAACAGTTGCTGATTTCGATGGAAACGGGAAAGTGGATATCGCGATGTTACCAAACGAGGATGGTCAATTGGATGTTGCTTTGTCCTATCAGAGTCTAAATGTTAATGACTAGGAAGCAAATTAGGGGGCCATTTGGCTCCTTTTTTTGCTGTAGCAAGACAATTTACAATACAATATACAATTTGATAAAATTAGTTAGAGTTTAATAGCATTTTAAGGAAACATGATAAGGATATGCGAATCAAGGGGGATCATTTTGAGAACACCTATTTTATATGGCTCTGTGCACGTATTGTTTTATCGAAATGAAGAGGTTTTATTATTAAAGAGACAAAATACCGGGTTTCAAGACGGAAATTGGAGCGTTGTTGCAGGCAGGATGGATGGCGGTGAAGAGGTCATCGCAGCTGCAATAAGAGAAGCGGAAGAAGAAGCAGGAGTCGTCATCAAGCCTGCAGATATTGAAATTATCGGTGTCATGCATCGTAAAAATACGACATCGGAGTGGGTGGACTTCTTTCTAAACGTACATAGCTGGCAGGGTGAGATAACGAATAAAGAGCCAGAGAAGTGCGAGCAATTGAAATGGTTTCATTTGAAGGAGCTGCCTGACAATATGGTTAACTATATTCGGCTTGCTTTAGAGAAGAAACAACAGGGACTCTGGTTTGAAAGTATAGGATGGTGAGTATATGACTATTGCTAAGATCGAAATCAGAAATATCCGGGTAGAAGAAGCGAAGGACTATTGGGCGCTGCGTCTTGAAGCTTTACAAAAACATCCGGATGCGTTCGGCGCTGCATATGAAGAATCGGTATTGCTGCCAATGGAAGAAGTGGAGAAACGAATTGGTCAAGACAGCAGCAATTATATATTGGGTGCTTTTACAACAGAAGGTCAGCTTATCGGTACAGTAGGATTTAAACGAGAGCAAAGTCTAAAGCTGAAGCATAAAGCCTTTATTTGGGGAGTATACGTTTCAGAGAACTACCGCGGGCAGGGGATTGCGAAACAGTTAATGGTAGAAGTGATCCGTAGAGGCAAACAATTAGAAGGTCTGAAGCAAGTGACCCTTTGCGTGGTGACCACGAACGGAGCAGCTATTGAACTCTACCGCAAATTAGGTTTTGAGACGTATGGTGTTGAAAGAAATGCTTTGGAATTTGAGGGACAGGGCTATGATGAGGAAATGATGGTTCACACATATAAGGAGCAATAGTTTAAAACGGAGAGCTGCCATTGTGCGGCTCTTTTTTGCAACGATTTGGACCAGGTGAACGCTGACTGCATACAGTGTAAAAGATGATCCTATTAGACGAAGGTGATGACGTGCGCAGTGTGGTTGGAATTCTTCTAGATCGAAGAACTTATTTAGGCATTCACAGGCAGCAGACTGGGTATGAGCGAATCGATCTTTACAACAAAGCCGCTGAAAATCTCGGGATGACGCCTTTCTACATGTGCCTTCAGCATATTAGTGAGAAGTCTGCTCTAGGATTATGCTATGAAAATAAAAAGTATCGGCTGATTAGGCTGCCTATTCCAAAAGTGACTCATAACCGTGCGATGACGCTTACGCCGTATTTACAAAAACAATTAAAGCTTCTTTCCAAATCAAGTATTGTATTCAATGGGCAAAATCGCCATGATAAACTTCGTATTCACAAGTTATTAACGACAAACAAATCAATTCGAGAGTATCTTCCTGAATCTATGGCCTACTCACGAGAACAACTGGTAGACGCTATGGAAAAATATCCATCTCTTTACGTTAAACCAACGAATAGCAGCATTGGTAAAGGGGTGATTAAAGTCACTCAGAAGGAAAACGAAGATTGGCAGCTTTGTTGGAGTAATAGCGAACCGAAAATGCTCAGTGAAAAGAAAGCCCAAGCTTTTATCCATGAAAAGGTTGGAACACAAAGCTATCTCATCCAACAAGCGATTTCTTTGGCAACATATCATGGGCGACCGTATGATCTAAGGATTTCTGCCCAACGCGGGGATAAAGGGATGTGGCAAATAACGGGTATTGCTGGCAAAGTTGCTGCATCAGGTAGACATGTTACGAATTTGGCTAAAGGCGGAGAAGCTAGGCGATGTGAAGAATTGTTTCGGGCTAGCGGCTTCGATCCTAACCGGATGAAGGCTGCTGTTGAGCAAGTTTCTTTGATGATAGCTGAAAACCTGAGTGAGCGAATCCCAACTATGGCAGATGTCGGATTGGATGTTGGTGTTGATTTTAATGGGCAAATTAAGCTTATCGAAGTGAATGGTAGAGATCAAAGGTATGAATTCAAGCAATTGAAAATGCATCAGACTTTTAATAATACGTATGAGACACCATTACGGTATGCTAAGTATCTATTAAACCGATGAAGTTTCAAAGAATCTAGCCCTATCTTCTGTGGGGCTATTACATAGGAATTAGAAGAAATGGGGATTAACACTACTATAATTGGCTTATTCAACTAGGACACAAACAACGTGATGCGAATAAACTTTAATATGGCGTTGTAAAGGTGGAATCCAAAGGTGAAAAGTCGTATATTAGTTATCAAAAAGAATTTATTGCCCTGGTACAATGAACTTGATGATCATATTGATATCGATCATTCAGACTTCCCAAGGCTTGTCCGTGAACAAATAGAAGCAATTGGCGAGTATACAATTGTCTTCATAACTCGATTTGAAACGAGATTGAAGCAAATTAGCAAGAGCAAGAATACTTAGCCAATTACCTCCGATGCTGATGTTGTAAGGTTAAGAAGTTTTTTGCTTTGCTTTATTAGTGTAATCTCGATACTCTTTATACCATTGAAAGAGCCAAACTCCAAATGTGAAATAGACCCCGCTTGCCAAGTATCCGCCAATGACATCACTCGGGTAATGAACCCCAAGATAAATCCGACTCATACCAATAAGGATGATCATAACGACACAGAGAATGATGATGATACTTCTTCCTAGTCTCGTAGAGAGATGCCGCCAAAGTAGAAAGGCAAGAGACGAGTAAAGAGCGAAGGCTTCCATGGAATGTCCGCTTGGAAAGCTGTAGCCAGTTTCCTGTATAAGTCTATGCAGATCGGGTCTTTGACGAACAAAATATAATTTGAGGAGAAGATTAATAATGGCGGTACCAGCAACGATGGCGATAAAGAAAATGAGCTCATAACGATGATGTAAAACAAAATAAAGAAAAAGTATTGCAGAGAGCGCAATGACGACAACTATCGGGGTTGAACCAATGAAGGTGAATACTTTCATGAGTAGGGTAAGCCCAGGCGATTCCATTCCTTGAATGAAGGTAATCACATTGTGATCGAATTGCACGATTCGTTGGCCCTGAATGAGGGTAGCAACTAAGGAGAAGCAGATAAGAGAGAGGATACAAAGAATAAGAACATAAGTAATCTTAAGTTTTGGGATCATGGCAGCTCTCCGACTTCACAATATTTAGTGTTTACAAATATTTAGTATAGCATAAGGTTTATTTATGTATACGAGCCTGTATATTATATAAAGGTATTTCATCATGCCTCTAGAATTATGGATCAGTAAGAGGTGATCGGATGGAATTATATCATTTTAGCCATGAAAGTTCCTCTGACACAGTCATAGTGATGGAGAACACTGATTTTGGCATTCATCGTTTTGAACATGCGAAGCGGTTATAGGTGATTTAGAGTTTTTAGAGTTTGAATCTCTCGATCTGGTCCCATTTATTCTCGAGTTCTAATATTCGCTTTTGCATGGGGCCGAAGAGATCGAAGTGGGGATAGGAAGGACTATGGTGAATATATTGCGGGTTGAGTCCATGTGATATACACCATTGGGATAACCGATCCAAATCCGAACAGCCCACCTTCGTGACGGTTCGAATGCCAACAAAGCGATTATCCAGCCAGTAATGAGTCAAAAAGGCAATCTCGCCGCGGCTTACGGCAGCCTTCCATTGGTGAAGTTCTTCTCTTTTTATGCCAAAGGCCATTTTGATTCCATCCTTTTTGCTTAGAATTCTTAAAAGTGTGTTATAATTATACAATATAAGACAAGATGAGGCAGGGAATGACCTGCTTCTTTTTATTTTTAAAAATGAATTTGGCTTTTGTATTGCTTCATACCCATAAAAACAAGTAAAATAGAAGAGAATCATTATTTGATCGATGTAGTGCCAACGATGCCAACTAGGGATTGGATCCTTTTCAATGAGGAAGAACCATACGGTCAGCATGTTTTTACCCACAAGAAAATAAACGGTTTAAAGGAAAAGGGGACATTTAAAAGTGAACGTTCATTTAAATTTTACGAACAAGGGAAAACTGGTTATTGAAAATTTTAACAATGAGGAATTAATTGAAATTTTCAGCCGATACATCAACACGTTAACGAAGAAATACGCGGTAGATGTTAAGGTTCTTGCAGAAGCTAATCAGAACATTGTCGAAGACGGTTCATTCAAAGTTATCCTTTCCAATGTACAGTGTGATGTTGAAACTTTTTTCAAAGAACTCGGAAGAGACATTAAAGTGCCTTTGAAAAAAAGATCAGATGGAAAATTGGAGAATGTATTTAAAATTCAGGTTATTGATTAAGTTACGGAGGCTTGTATGCTTAGTTTAGAAGAAAAATTAGCTATCGTGGAATCTTTTCCCGAGCTAGAGCGGAAAAATGTATCCCTTGGACGGATCAATTTCCATTATGAAGATAGTGCTTATGATAAGAAGACTGTAGTTTATCACCTGCACCCAAACGGAAACGGATTTGTATACGCTGAATATATCAAAGGATATGCTACGGACAGCAAGGGGTTTATCAATATCCGTGATTTCAGCGCGGAAGAGCTGCGAGACATTATTGAGAAGTCGATTCATTCTTTAACGGGTCAGACATCTAAGAAGCTTCCAAAGTTGGATACTGAACAACAAGAAGAGCATTGGATCGATGAAGACGGCCATCTCTTGGTCGTTACCTTCGTTGAAGATTTATGGTATATCTATGCTGGCAGCAATCTAGACTGCGCTTTTGAAACCTATGAAGAGGTCCAAGAGTATTTGGAAGAAGAAGGATTCACTAAAAAGTAAATCTTATTGGTACAAATTAAGAAAACCTCATCTACGGATGGGGTTTTCTTTCATAAGGAATGCTGTCAAATAAGAAGCTGCTGCTAAAATTGTACCAAAAACTAGGTAGATCATCGGATGACAGTAGAAAGGAAGTTCTTCACAAGCTAAAACATATCCGCTCTGTAGTAACAAGTTATGACCGGGTGATGGAAGAGTTTCCAAAATTCCGAGTAAATAAATGAAAACCACTTTTTCGATGAATAAAATGAATAGCAGGGAGAACGAGGCAAAGATTTTACCCATGTAAGACTGATTCCGAACCCAATACCCTATTGAAAAATAAGGGACTACGGAAAAGAGAAGGCCATAGTATAAGCCTGACTTCGTGATAGATCTGTCATAGGGAACACTTGAAAAAATAGGGTATGACAGGGCTGCTAACGCAAAAGTTAACCCGTACAAGCTAATGAACAAGACGGCTAATTTCAAGGAATGCGGGAGAATATTCTTGTAGGTTCTATCGGAAAGATTCATTTGATCAGCTCCAGCCAGGAACGTAATTGGAAGTATTAACCATATAACGATAACACGTAGGTGATATTGTGAGCAACTTGCCCTCACTAAAGGGCTATTTGTGCTATAATTGATGGAAAATTGATCTAGCAGCAATAGAATCTAGTGGGGGTATATTCGTGAAATTTAGACCTTGCATCGATTTACACAACGGTAAAGTGAAACAAATCGTAGGTGAGACATTAAGTACAGAGGGAAAGGAAATCATTGAAAATTTTGTTTCCTCTTTTGACTCAACCTATTATGCCGCGATGTTTAAAAGAGATCATCTACTTGGAGGTCATGTCATCATGCTCGGTGACGGAAATAAGGATGAAGCTGTAAGTGCGCTACGTGAGTATCCCGGCGGTTTGCAAATTGGCGGTGGTATTCAGGCGGAGAATGCCAGCTACTATCTTGAGCAAGGCGCCTCGCACGTAGTTGTGACCTCCTATATTTTCCGAGACGGGCAGCTGAATATGGACAATCTTAAACGAATCGAAGCTGAGGTTGGAAAACACAATTTGGTCATAGATCTAAGCTGTAAAGAGAAGGATGGCAAGTGGTTCGTTGCTACAAACCAATGGAAGCAATTGAGTAACTTTGAATTGAATAAAGAAAATATTCGGTTTCTTGAACAATATTGTGATGAGTTTCTGATTCACGCTGTTGATGTAGAGGGCAAACAAAGCGGGATTCAGCAAAGCCTGGTCAGTACGTTGGCAGATTGGGTTGTAATTCCTACTACCTACGCAGGAGGGGCAAGATCATTCGCGGATCTTGAGCTGTTCAAAGAGTTGTCCAGCGGAAAGCTTGATATTACCGTTGGTAGTGCCTTAGATATTTTCGGTGGCAAGCTCTCTTATGATGAAGTCGTGAAATATATGAACGAGTTAACTTAGTTGGAAGCAGCAGATACCTTATAATTAGGGTGTCTGCTGTTTTTAATTAGAAGATCGGCTCCAATTGTTGTTAGTAGGATTTAACGTTATTATTAAAGCTGTAAGTTAATGAATGGCGGACTTTTACGATTCGGTGAAATAGGGGATGTTTGAGGGATGACGCGATGGCAAAGACTTTACTACTTGGGTATGGTTTTAGCCCTGATATTAGCTGTAACAGGGGAATTAATTTGGCTGCCAGATCCCTTGCGATTAGGGACAAGGCTTTATTGGATCGATGCGATTGATCTACTGATCTATGTTCTTGCCTTCATTCCTATTATTTGGATGGCTGGCGCATTCTGGCATATGTTCTCGCAGGGAAATGCTTGGGTTCGCGTTCGAAGTATCGCGGTTATCGCAGCATCCCTGGCGAGTGTAATTATTCTGTTAACGATTCCGAAAAAGATTGAAATTTCGGTGAGTACTTTTCTTATAACTTGGTTATTAGTATTTATAGATTTATTTTTCCATGAACGGATGCGTCGTAAGATGCCTGTTCAGAGTATAACTTTGTTTGGTTCCACTTTGTTACTATTGCTTGTGATGTTCTGGCCGACGAATTCCATGGTCACTTACCCAGGATTGACCTTAAATATGAATCGTTACGCACAGGCAAATGAGGGAAATGTTCATGGAGAAATTTCGGGTGTGCTCGTGTTTGAGCGGCCAGCATTCCCGATCGATTGGCTATATGCGAAGCTATTTGCTAAGTATTCATTTGAACCGAAGAATCTAGGTATGTCTTTGGGAGAGTACAACCAAGAAGTACGTACGATGAAGGAGGATGCGAACGCCGCGGGCAGTGCAATTGCTTATCATAAAGTAGGTAAGGGCAAAGGAATCACCTCGCACGGTGTTCGCATCACGGCTATTCTAAAAGATAGCCCTGTCTCTGGTATCTTGCAGCTGAGCGATGTAATCGAGGAAGTTAATGAATATAGCGTTACAACGGTTCAAGATCTGACAGCTCGCATGAAATTGACCAAGCCCGGGGATCAGGTGAAGGTGCTGGTGCTGCGCGGCGGACAGAAAGTTAGTCTTTCAGTTAAGACGCGAGCAAATCCAGACGACCCGAGCCGTGCTGCCTTCGGCATTCAAGTTGCGAATGAGATGCAGTATGATATTCCAGCGCCGGTGAAATATCATAACTATTTATTGCATGAGGGAGGACCCTCGCATGGGGCGGTGCTGGCACTAACATTGATTGATCAGCTTACACCTTGCGGTGTAACTTATGGCAATCGTGTTGCTGGCACTGGAACCATGGAGGCCGATGGTTCGATCGGTCCTGTAGGAGGCTTAGAACAGAAAGCCTATAGCGTCAGCAGAACGGATGCCGATGTATTCTTTGTTCCATCTCAAAATGAGTCAGAAGCAAGACGAGGAGCACCTGGCCTACTTATTGTACCTGTGCATACGATTGACGATATGTTGAACTGGTTGCGTTCAAATCCTAAGCAGAACAATCAGCCAACTTGCTCTTAGCCAAAAAAGCGCAAGTTGTCTATTCGACAATTTGCGCTTTTTCACAGTCTACGTAGCAATGCTTATATTTTCTTAACAATATTTGTATAAACTATATAAATAATAGACTATTCATTGGAGGTCGTGCACAATGGACCGGTTATTTGAAATAGAGAAGAAAATAGAAGCTAAAAGAGATGAGCTTAATCATGCGGGAAACATGTACGAGCTGCCGTCCGAATTCATATTGCGATTATCTGGCGAGTTGGACGAATTATTAAATGCTTATCAAATTCTGATAGCTTGTTAGTCCCTGGATGCTTCATAAAGCTTTCTTGCAATGAGTTTAGGCTCGAATTGTGCGGTTGACATATGATCACCATGTGCTTGAATAAATCGATATAAACCCAATCGGCTTGACATATGCGGATGCCAGCCAAATTCTGGATTGCCTAGTGGTATGACAGTGTCTTCCATCAGATGGACATAGCTTTTGGGTACTTGCAGGCTGTAAAATTTCTTCAAGTCAAGCTTTTCGAAAAAGGGCCCGGCTGGCTCAGGTGTGACTTTTTTATAGAGTTGTTGAGCTTGCGCAAAATTTGCTAGATTGGCAAAAGATTCTCTAAATAAAGGAAACGGAAGCATCACTGTATTGTCCTTAGAGCTTTCTATGAGCTGTTTAAACATCGCTTGCATAGAGGTAGGAAACTCATCGGCAAGCATTCCTCCATCTTTAAGTACAAATGCGTTCATGAATACGAGTCTTTTCAGACGATCAGGAATAAACTCTGCTACTTTTTGGACTAAACTGCCGCCGAAGCTATGTCCAACCAAAATAATGTTTTTTAAATTGTGAGAAGTTACGTAATCAGCGATGGATTTTGTCATCATCGCATGTGTTGCAGCTTTGTTAGGGTCAGCGCCATGTCCTGGGTACTCAGGAACATAGACGGTATGGCCTTTTTTGCGTAATTCTGCAGCAATCCCAGACCAAAAGCTTGCATCTGCCCAAGAGCCGTGAATCAGAACAAAAGTGAGAGGCTGATCTCTTTCACGGAAATCATGTTCTAAATCCTGAGCCCAAGGAGCCTGAGTGTTGTAAGGCCAAACGGAAGGGGGAAATGAGGGGTGGATAGGATGCTGAAACGTCCAAGATTGGAGTGGCTGCGGCAAGTTTTCATAATTGTAGGTCATCATGGTCTTCCTCTCGAAGTTTATGCCATAGTGTATGCCCAGAACGCCCAGATGCCACAACAAAACAAAATGACGTCCGAACTGGACGTCAACGTTTAGAAAATGCGTCCACCAAAGCTGTCGCCTTTGCGCGCAGAGGGCAGATGAATCGTTTTCACATGCTCACTATGCAGAATCGATTTCCCGCTTGCTGTATGAAGCTCAAGAAAAGGATGATCCGCTTTGTGCAGGACGCCAATTTTACTTGGATTTTCTCCAAGATCCAGGACAACAAACTGGCTTTCCAGTTTTTTTAACTGCTGATCAAACGTTCGTGAAAACGTAACTTGAGAGGGTTGAACGAGAAAATGCTCCATTTTCATTGAGTACGGTGTCGTATTAGGATGGTAAGGGATCACATATTTGACGTGTTTCATCGAAATGAACATCGTATGAAACACAGGGGAGTGGAAGGCAAAATAATCATTCATGATATGGGTCAAGTACCCATGTATGCTTTGATTGCCAGTGATATATATTTCAACGAACATCCCTTTAGCGCTCATCAACATCTTTCGATAAGAGATTGACGTGGACTGAAGATCAAAAGGATATTCTGTAGGTGGGTCTATGGAAGAGCTTGCATAGGTATCGAGCTTTAAATATTGTAAATGAATAATGGGAATATAGTAAAAATGAAATTCATTATATATCACGATAAGATCACTGCCTACCTCAAGAAGCACTCCCTTTAAGGGTTGCTGCATCCCCGAAAATGAAAGCTCCACTTGTTTGTCAATTAACATAGTCATAGTTTCCATTGATTGCACCTCCTTTCAATCTAGTAGAAATGCTTTATCCTTATTGAATTCGTGCATAAATAACCCCAAATGGCGCGCTGAATGCCGTAGCAATCAGCGCGCCTGCGACGAGATTGGGGTTATAGGATATGGGTATCATGTAGCAAGTTCTACTAAATTTAATTAGTGCGGTATTTTTTTAACATAAGTTTAATCGCAACGATTTGTGCAGCAGTTGCTTTGTTGCTTTTATTGTTGTTTTTATTGGAAGAGCTATTGGATTTGTTGCCATTGCTTTTATTTTTGTTAAAGACATTAATACTTTTAATATGGAAGATTGGAATACGGACAATTTCATTGTTTACAACAAGCAGCAAGACGTTATCCCCGGAATATACGAGAAGACCTTCAACTTTCTCAGGGCCACCGCGGTTGATTTGAACATTTGTGTATCTCAATTGACCCAAGAGACCTTCAAATGTATACGCATTTTCAAAACGTTGAGGAGTTCTGTTACTTCTGTTACTTTTGTTGCTTTTGTTACCTCTGCTAGCATTGCTGTTCATACTACTAATGCTTTTGATATGTTGCAATTGGATGTAGACAATAGTGCCATCTTTGATTTGGATTGCTAAATAATCATGATGGACGGATACTAATCTACCTACGATAGAATCAGGACCTCCGCGATTGATTTTAACCTCAGTGCCAATTAATGAACCTAAATAGTTTAAACTCATTTTGTCATTTCCCCTCTCAGGAATGTGGTTTAGTTTGGATATAAGCAGCGTTTACTAGTTTGCGTTCACCTCCTGTACCAATGTCATTGCTGCTCATTTGTAATATAAGTATATGTATCCGTTAGAGATGAGGTACTAGATTAGAATCTATTTTTGCAATAATTCCACCAAGTTATTGAAACTACTAATAATTAATTTTTCCATATCAACCAATATCTCTATCCAATTCAAATCTCCTATCATAGACTGCACTATAAACTATAAGGAGGTTTTAAAAGATGGAGGTTATTGTATCTAACAAAGGTAATAGCGACAAAACAAGAGGCAACAAAAGTGAGAAAACAAGAGGTAACAAAAGTGAGAAAACAAGAGGCACTAAAACCGAGAATACAAATGTCCAAAAAAATGACAAAACAAGAGGCACTAATACTGAAAAAACAAATGCGCAAAAGAATGACAAAACAAGAGGCACTAAAACCGAGAAAACAAATGCTCAAAAAAATGACAAAACAAGAGGCACCAATACCGAAAAAACAAATGCCCAAAAGAATGACAGAACAAGAGGCAACAAATCTGGTGGAAACAAAACAAGAGGTAACAAATCGGGTGGAAACAAATCAAGAGGCAACAAATCTGGTGGAAACAAAACAAGAGGCAATAAATCTGGTGGAAACAAATCAAAAGGCAACAAGTCTCGTGGAAACAAAACAAGAGGTAACAAGAGCCGTGGCAATCGTTCATAATCACGAATAAATTAATCTAGAATGAAAGTCTATCTACTATAGATAGGCTTTTTATTATGTAAAAAGGCGGTGTGCCATGATACCGACTCGACATATCGTAATCCAGGAACAGCAGCTTAGAAAGTTGAATGAAGATGTTTGGAGTAAGCAATTCGTAAACGGTGTACTTATTAGTAAAGGGAAACGTGTTCCTATTAAGGTCCGTTATCGGGGTGGGCACACCCGAGAATATGAGAAGAAGTCGTATGAAATTGTATGCGAGGGTAAAACTTACCATCTAAATGCGGAGTATGACGATCCTTCGATGATACGGAATGCGTTATCATTTCGATTTTTCCAACGTATTGGTGTGCCTAGTCCACAGACAAAGCATTTTGAATTAGTGCTAAACGGACAAAGTCAGGGGGTTTATTTAGAAATAGAAGCTGTTGATAAAAACTTCTTCAGGCAAAGGAGGATTAGTGCGCAATCCCTTTTCTATGCCGTGGATGATGATGCCAACTTTGAACTGTTTTACCCGGAAACAAAAAGAAATAAGAAGTCGATGTTTGAAGGATACGAGCAAATCATGGGCTTAAGCACCGAAAGAAAAGAACTGTGCACATTCATTTCCAAGATCAATAAACTGTCAGGGAAGCCATTAGCTCAATACTTACAATCCTATTTGGATATTGATAATTATTTACGATGGTTAGCAGGAGCCGTTTTCACCGGTAATTTTGATGGGTTTGATCAAAATTATGCGATTTATCGTCATAAGCGAACCAAATTATATCGCATCATACCCTGGGATTACGAAGGCACGTGGGGGAGAAATTGCTACGGTAAAGTATGCAGCAGTGATTTAGTACGAGTTAAGGGCTATAATGGTCTAACCGAAAAATTGATGAGTTTCAAGAGTGTTAGGATACGTTATAAACAAATTCTTACTTCCATTCTTCGTACATCGTTTACAAGGAAACAGATATCCCCGATGATTGGACATTTACACGGTACGATAGCCCCTTATATGCTGAATGATTATAATCGTAAGTGGCCTTATTCGGAATTCAGAGGTGAGCCTGAATTAATTATGAACTACATGAAGGAAAGGCGGGAAATTATTAAAAAAGAAATGAAAAAGCTTTAGCCAACCAAATGCCCCATAGCATTTGGTTTTTTTGTTGTTCCATTCCTTCTTTTACTAGACATGAGTGGAATATTTGAAAGAGGGGGTAACCGTTTATAGCAAGATGAGTACAGGTCCCGTATACATACAGTACCAGTATCTACTAATGATAGATGGTGGTAGATGGTAGAAGGGAGGGGATGACAATGGTTGTCATGCTTATCATTATATTTGCAGGGATTCTACTTTTCTTTTTACTTAAACCGCCTTTACAGCCCGATATAGAAGTCGTTTATGAAAATGTATCTTCCGTAGATTTGAGTATACCAGAAGTTGCCTATATCAAGAGAATAGACGTATGACACAGTGGACTCAGAATTACAGTAAGATGACTTTTTCTAAAAAGCGGGGTGAAAATTTATGATTGGTTCCGCAACAATAACCCTTACGATAGCTGCATTTGTGATGACGGTTATCTTAATTCTTTGGCGTCCTAAGGATATGAATGAAGCGATCCCCGCAACGGGAGGTGCTATCCTTGTTCTTCTAAGCGGAAGCGTTTCTTTCGCTGATTTACTTCAAATTACAGATACCATTAGTGACGCAGCTATCACGATTATGGCTACTATCGTCATGGCGATTGTACTAGAAAGCTTTGGTTTCTTCCAATGGGCGGCTGAAGGATTAATGGCTAGAGCCAAAGGATCAGGGATTCGTCTATTCTGGTACGTTAATCTACTTTGTTTTTTAATGACACTATTCTTCAACAATGATGGCAGCATAATGATAACAACACCCATATTACTCATTGTTCTTGAGAATCTAGGGTTAAAAAATCATCAGAAAATACCCTATTTACTCTCAGGTGCCCTAATTGCTACAGCTTCTAGCGCTCCTATTGGAGTTAGTAATATTGTTAATCTTATTGCGCTCAAAATGGTTGGAATGGATTTATATATGCACACATTAATGATGTTTATCCCCTCTACGCTGGGGTTAATCGTTTTCTTGCTGCTATTATTCCTTTGTTTCTATCGTATTCTTCCAAAGAAATTACCATTAAACGGGATAGGACCAAGAAAACATCCCTTAAACAACGTTAAGCTTCCAAAAACGCTGCCAGCCATCAAAGATCGAACAAAATTCATGAGAAATATATTATTGTTCGTATTCATGGTTCGGATAAGTTTATTTATTGCCTCCTATTACGGTATACCAGTAAGTATCGTAGCTGTGCTAGGTTCAACTGTTCTACTTGCATGGCGCTGGCTTTATCTCAAAATATCTCCTGTCGATATGGTAAAAAAGACACCCTGGCATATTCTCGTATTTGCCTTTGGAATGTACGTTATCATATTTGGATTAAATAATATTGGACTAACACATATACTTGTTAGTGCCTTTAAACCATTGGTTTCTGGCGATTTATTAAACGGGAGTTTACTGATGGGAGCACTCGTCACACTCCTTTCTACATTAGTAAATAATCATCCTGCATTAATGATTGGTACCCTAACGTTAACCGGTATGGAATTAGATCCACTAACATTAAAAGTAACCTACTTAGCCAGTGTAGTTGGTAGTGATCTCGGGGCTCTGCTTCTACCAATCGGGACGCTAGCTTCGCTAATTTGGCTCCATATCCTTAAGCAGCATAAAGTGAAAATGAGCTGGAAGGATTACTGTAAGGTCACGTTTATAACAATACCCCCTGCTTTAATATTTACATTGATATGTCTTGCCTTTTGGGTTTACTGGATTTATTAAAAAAATAGACTAGATAAGGAGGTTATCAACCATGATGTTTTTCAACACGTATATTGGAAAGATGGTACAGATTGAGTTGATTGGGGATGGGGATAAAATTGGCTACCTAATCGATGTAGGACCAGATATTATTGTCATATACATGGAAAAAAAGTACTTATATTTACCTATCGCTCATATTCGAAATATCACATTAAATCTAGACAAATCGATCTCGGATTCTCCACCTGACCTCACTATGCAAACTGGAGAAATCACCTACCGCCAAATCTTAAGCAGTGCGATTGATCGATTCGTAGAAATTTATATCTCCAATAATCAGACAATCCACGGTTATGTGAGACATATTTCCCAAGACTACTTGGTGTTTCATTCGCCCCTTTATCAGATCATGTACATTCCTTTGTTTCACCTAAAATGGATTAGTCCATATCAAAACAATCAGACTCCTTATTCACAAGTTTATACGCAATCGACACCTAGTTTAACCGATCCATCTTTTGCATTACTCCCAAATACATTTGAACAATTGTTGAAAGATTTGGTGGGAGAAATCGTCTGTTTTGACTTAGGCTTACATGTGAACAAGATTGGCTTGCTGCAGAAGCTGGATCTCCCATTTGCTGAACTGATCACGGCTGATGAGAAAAAGCTGCATTACAACATTCAACATATCAAGAATTGTATTCCCTTTAATAAGTGAAATCACTTTTCTAAAACGGGTAGAAAGGTAGTTAACCAGAAAGTAGGTAACTGTCTTTCTATTTTTGATTAGGAGGTACTTTATGGTAAGATGGGAGTTGTTTTTTCATAAAATGGAGTAAAGTAGGTTCAAGAAGATGACACATACAGATCAGAAGATTTATCGTTTCAGCGAGGCACCCATATGGGAGTTACAGCGAACTTATTATGAAGAGCAGGGTATTGGTGCATGGCAGAGTGAAGATGTTCCACAATACATAACTAGTAACCCAAGTATTGCGGTAGCGTATGCCGAGATCATATTTGGGTTTCTTCAAGATAGAGCGAAGCTTGGTTACACGTTGGAACCTGTGACGATTTTGGAGCTTGGAGCGGGTTCGGGCAGATTAGCCTATCATATCGTAAAAGAACTATGTGAATTAAGGGATTATTCAGGGATAACACTTCCACCATTTCGATATGTAATGAGTGATCTAGCATCCAAGAATATCGCCTTTTGGCAGAAGCACCGAAGCTTACTTCCCTATGTAGAACAAGGGGTTCTAGACTTTGCACAATTTGATGCTGTGCAGGGTACCGAACTTCATTTGATGCAATCTGGCGATCGAATTAGAGTGGGTGACTTGCAGCAGCCTCTGCTGGTTATTGCGAATTACTTTTTTGACAGTATTCCACAAGAACTGATCTATGTAGACGAAAACAAAATTTATGAGTGCATGGTTTCTTTGCACTTCCCGGAAGGTGATACCGAACGCAGTGCTGCAGATATGCTGAAGAACGTCATTCCTGAGTATCATTATCGAAGAGCCGATGAATATGAACAGGAATCGTACCCTTATCGCGAGGTTGTAGAATTGTATTCTCAGAAGCTGGAGGATTCCCATATCCTCTTTCCGGCTGTTGGCCTGCAATGTTTGGAACGACTTTGTTTGCTCTCGCAAGAGGGGTTTATCCTGCTCACTGCAGATAAAGGTGACCACCGAATTGAAAACTGGGAATACAACGAACCTCCCAAGTTGATTCATCATGGAAGCTTTTCCCTGACAGCCAATTATCATGCCATTGGGTATGTTTTTGAGCAAAAGGGTGCCATGAGCTTATTTACATCTCATCCTTATAATCATTTGAACATAGGGTGTATGCTTATGGTGCCAAATCCACTCAGTTATGGTCATACACGCTTAGCCTATCGACGGTTTGTCGAGCGTTTTGGTCCAGATGATTTTTTTAGTATCAAGGAATGGTTTGATTCGCATTTGGATCTCATGGAAGTTAACCAACTCTTAGCTTTTTGGCGGTTGGGCGGGTATGATGCTCAATTGTTCCTCCAAAGCGCGAAGCGCATCTCGAATCTAATTCCCGCGTGTGAGGAAGAAGAATTATCGGACATTCGACAAGGGATACTTCTGATGTGGGAAGGGTATTATCCGATGGAATTAAACCGTGATTTAGCTTTGGACTGCGCGATGTTATTATATCAAATGGAAATGTTCGAGGATGCATTGTTATTCTTCGAACGGACCAACAATGAGTATAGGAATGACGCTTCTGTACTTTATGAGATGGCCATTTGCTATTACGAGGTAGGAGAAGATGCTGCTGCTAGGGAAATGGCGCGCATTACCTTAGAATTAGCACCAGAACACGAAGGTGCTCTAGCGCTTATGACACTATTACCATAATTCGCAAAGAATATACAATAAGAGTGGTGAGATTCGTGGAAGAGCAACAGCAGAGAGCCAAAGAATTATTCGATTCGTATCGAGGGCATTTTTTTCAAATGCATCGTGATGGTGTTTTCGAAGAATATAAGACATACGAAATAGAAGGTCAGATCGAAATAGACTGGTACAACGAATGGATTGATAACTACACGAATCAACTATCGATAAGAGATTGGGATGCGATCACAAGCTTAGAGTCACTAGCAAAATATTATCAGGATTCTCGAATTCTTGACAATGTGATTGCTTTTGCTTCGCGCCATATTATGGGAGCTGATAGTATCGTTAAACTTATGTATGCCGAAAAACTGTTGGATTTAATTAAATCCTTAAAGAAGGTAGTTTCTAGAGAAATAAGGCATACGGCTTATCAACTTACCTATAAGATTCTAGAAGATATAATATCAAAACCATTGATTATTGACCCAGGACATGAGCTGACTCAATATAACTTAAAAGACAAGAAATCGCTCAACAGCAGGGCTAAAAAAAGTATGGACGAGATTAGAAATGTTCGGGATTGACTTATATGTTATGTGCGATTAGGCAGAACCTTCGGTTCTGCTTTTTATGTTTGGCGTGCCCAGAGGCACGCATTATCTAGTTGGTGCAAGTCCAACCACGGGAGGGACCAAGCCACCCTTGTAGCTAGGATGCTTGCGTATGGCGAAATCT
>NZ_LMEO01000032.1 GCF_001426375.1 Paenibacillus sp. Root444D2 | reverse complement strand
GAGCGCTCTCCTGAACAACATCTGCAAACCAAGGTGTCAAAATCCTGCGAATGAGTGAGTATATGTGAGATAAACCCTTAAAACCGAGGGACGGGCAGGATAGTTTAATCGGATCACGAATATGTAAAGGTGTTTACGAAGTTCGCAAATATGAAGTTATCTGAAAGAACCGTAAAGCGAAAGAAGTGATTAGATGACATGGAATATCATTAATTTCCTCAAAATTTTCTCGAATAATAGAAGAAAAGAAAAATACATCATTAATCTAATTAATAGAATGTCTACAGTTGATAATGCTAAGAGTTCAGATGATTCAGTTAGTTTTAGAGCACATCGAGAAGCCGAATTAATAAATGATAAAGAAATGATACCGATAGTAATTGATCTTATTAATAACCCGAATAGGTCTCAGGATACTTTAATCAGGAGAGATGCATACTTCATTCTTTCAATGTTGCTATTAAAACATGAGAATCTAGAAGCACTTCGATTCCTTATAAATCAAGTCAAAATTGAATCAGATAGATATGTAATCAGTAGCTTGTTAGATCGGATTTCGGAACTAGAGAAACCTGAAACTGTAGACGTAGAACCAATTGTTCAATACATACAAAATCAAAACAGGACAATTCGGCATTCTGCAATCGGTGCACTTAAAAAATCTAGAAATCCAGAAGCTAGAAAAGTGATTGTAGACATTTTATTAAGATACAAAGAAGATATAAAAAAGAATAAATATGATATTATTTACGCCGTTTCTACGTTATCTTACATAGGCAATAAAGATGACTTAGATTTATTAGGAGAGTTATCAATAAGTAAGATTCGGGATATAAGAGATTCATCCATCTTTGCAATAGAGAGTATAACTAAACGACAATAATTGGATGTGTTGAATGATATTCCGAAGAAGTCGGTTCCTTCAGATAACACCATATTCACGCTTCGGGTCATTCGCCTCTTGTTCCGTCCGAAGTTCATTACGCTAACGAGGAACGTTAGTTCAAGATCACCGTTAAGTAAATGTTACATAATTGAAATCCCAGTTAACGGGAAGTTCAATGCCGGGAATGAGCCCGGAACAGTTGGCAGAAGCGATGGCGGTCTCGAACCGAACCTTCAACTCCGCGAAAATTGTCATTTCGATGGTGCCCATTCTTATTTTGTATCCGTTTATCCAAAGATTCTTTGTTCAAGGGATTACTCTTGGTTCTGTAAAAGAATAGTATCCATGTCAAAAGGGCATCAATCGGCAGGAGAACCTGCTTGGTTGATGCCCCTTTTCAGGCGAATAACCGATTAACACTTTAACAAGAGTTGAACGCCGTAGGGGGCTATTTTGATTCGTTCTTGTAATTTGACACCGCTCATTGCATCTTGGTAGCAGCCTTTAAGTGGACATTCCACATGCTCATTGTTGTGATTAAGCAGCATAAGGTAAGCTTGACCGTTCTTCACTTTTTCGATAGCTTCGATACCATCGATGGGAGTAGTCAATGCTGTTGGAACTCCTTCTTCTTTCACGATTAGTTCCATTAAGGAGCCTAATGCTAATTGATCCAGGTCACAGCCAACATAGTAAACTCGTCCTGTTCCGTATGTGTTGACAGTTACTGCGGCTTCACCCGCATAATAATGGTTACCATAAGAGGCAATCGTTTTGGCACCAACGGTTTTCAAAACGTCGCACCATATAGAGGCAGTCCCTTGCCCGAAGGCTCCCTGAATACGAACCGTTCTGCCGAAGTTAACGGAGTCGAACTCTTCTAACTCAACGCCAGCCAGCTGCTTGAATAAACCGGGAACCGTCAATGTGGTCATCTGATTGTTCCATGTGCGGGTGCCTGAGCGGAAGGTAAGAATAAGAGCGCCGCCATTTTCGACATAAGCTTCGCATTTCGCTGCGATTTCTTCTGTTACGAGATTGAACGCAGGCATCATCACGAGCTTGTATTTGGAAAAGTCGCTCTCAACTCCAGTAACATCGAGATTTACGTGCTGTTTGACGACCGCCGTATAATAAGCGTCAAGCAAAGCATTGTAATTAAAATTTGCATTATGTGGCTGTCCGCGATGGCTCCAACAATTATCAAAGGATTTAATCAGAGCCACGGAGCTTATATTTTCAGAACCGACAATAAGATCGCTGAGGGCTGAGATTTCGGCGCCGATGGCTTTGATTTCTCTGTACCTTCTGCGGCCGATACCGTCATGGTCCAAAATGCCGTGCCAATACTGCTCGATGCCCACCGTGCAGGAACGCCAACGGAAGTAAATCATGGCCTCAGCTCCGTGCGCTACCGCTTGGTAAGTCCACAATCGAAGCTGTCCGGGTTCAGGCGTATCGCCCAGCATATGCCAGCCGCAGGGACCACTTTGCTGTTCCATCATCCAGAAGTTCTTGTTCTTGAGACCCCGCATTAAATCATGGGCCATCGATACTTGACTATAGGACAAAATAGTCTAACTCGCTGAAGTGACCCATCAGGTTATGTGTAATTGGCAGGTCGGTGCAAGCTCGAATCTCTTCAATCTGCAGACGCTGGTATGCTACCGTTGCATCCGAGAAGAAACGTTGGTAATCAAGCAGCAGGCCAGGATTATGATTATAAGGTGTAGACAATAACTGACGGGCGCCGGCATTTTGACTGAAGCCATCGCTGGACGAATAGGTAGGAAGGATGATTTCGTCCCAATGTCTGTAAGTGTGGCTCCAGAATACCGTGCCCCACTCTGTATTCAGCTTATCAATCGTACCATATTTGTGCGCCAGCCATACTCGGAAGGCCTGCAGACAGCTCTTGCAATAGCATGCTCCGCCAAATTCATTATCTATTTGCCAGGCAACCACATGTGCGTGATCCTTGTAATGCTCGGCCATCCGTCTTGCGATAAGCACTGAATATTGTCTGTAAATTTTGTTATTAGGGCAATAATGTCTTCTTGTTCCAAAGCCTTTCGTAAGCCCATAGACATCTACCGGATACATGTCCGGATATTTATCCATCAGCCATTTAGGTGCGGCAGCCGTAGGTGTCCCGAGAATAATTTGTATGCCTTCCTTCGTTAGTACCTCAATAGCGCGATCAAGCCAAGTGAAATCGTAAAAGCCATCTTCAGGCTCCATCAGCGCCCAAGCGAACTCAGCCAGCCGGACGGTGTTCATTCCCGCCTCACGCATCATTTTTGCATCCAGAGGCCAACGATCCCCAGGCCAGTGTTCTGGATAATAATCTACGCCAAACCACATATATGGCACATCCTTTCAGACTACATATAGGACTATTTTGTTGATATAATAGTGCTTAATTCATATTTTATTCATAATCAACGTGGTGGTAAATCACATAATTTTGCGATGAATAGTATTATATTGCGATATTCAGGAGTTGTTGATATGAGAGTAAACCACTATTTGCCGCAGCCCCGGTTCAGCCGGTATATGTGTTATCCGGAGTCGTTCGGGCATTACAAGGAGGAGACGAATCACCGAGAGAAAAGAACGGCCGAGCAGGTGCCGTATTACAATTTGCATGTGGTCATGAGCGGTACAGGATATGTAGTGCAAGGAAACCAGAAAGTTAGGCTTCACGCAGGAACAGGTTTTCTATATGGAGAAGGAATGCCTCAAGAGTACTATTCGGATGAGGGAGAGCCATGGGATATTCGGTGGGTACATTTCTTTGGCGAGGGCTTACCCGGACTTTTTGATTGGAAGATGGGCGGAAAGGTATGGGTCTTTGCTTGGGTAGGGGTCACGCGATTGCCGGGTTTACTAGATCAATTGTTAGTTAACGGTGAATCGTTCATTCAAGAAAAGGAGACGCAGATCTCTGCCTTGCTTTATGAAATTCTCATGGAGTTGCTGCAAAATGGGGAAGATTTAAATGGTACCCCGGCCATCGGATTGAGGCAAACGATGCTGAAGACAGCTGATTGGATCAAAGCAGAATGCACGAATCAATTAACACTGGAACATATGGCGGCATTTTCAGGATACAGTTCATACTATTTTAGTCGACAATTTCATCAGATCATGGGGAAAACGCCGAGCGAATTTTTATTGGAAAGCCGGTTGTTAAAGGCGAAGGAGTTATTGTCATCTACCAATTGGAGCGTTAAGCATATTGCTGAGCGTTTGGGCTTTTCACAATGCTCTTATTTTATTCGAAGGTTTCGTCTTGCAGAGGGACATACACCGGAGCAATTCCGGGTTTTAAGAGGTGTGAATCAATCAATTGGTTACAAAAAAGAAATATGATTTTAAAGATGTTCTTGCCACGGTTGTGGTGCAAAGTTCTAATAAACGAGAATGAATGGTTGAATCCTTGCAGCGAAAAGAAAGACTGTCGATGGTTTGTCGACAGTCAGAAAGGTTCTCGATCCTATAGACCTTTTCTAATTTTTGATTCGGATTGTGGTTGTTAATCAAACAAACTAATTAGAGTGATAGATATCCAACCACCGTTATATAGTCGTGTTCTCCATAACCCTTTATGATAGAGATATCAAGGGGGTAGTCATCATGTACGCAAAGATCTACAAACACCGTTGGCAATATCTCATGATTTTACCGGGCGTCGTACTGTTGTTTCTCTTCAGCTACATTCCTATGGCGGGGATACAGGTTGCGTTCCGAGACTTTCAGATCGGCACCTCGATCTGGAACAGCCCGTGGGTCGGGTTGGACAACTTTTCTTTTATCCAGGACCCGCAATTTTTGATCGTCGTCCGGAATACGTTATATATTTCGGTGCTTAAGTTCATCTTTGGTTTTCCGGCCCCCATCCTTCTGGCGCTGATGATTAACGAGGTAACCCACTCGGTATTTAAGCGCTTCGTGCAGTCGGTCAGCTACCTGCCCCACTTTTTTTCCTGGATTGTAGTCGCTTACATCCTGCAATCTTTTTTGGCGCTGGACAGCGGACTGGTGAACCAGTTCGTCGGTAAAGTAGGCGGTGAGCCCATATTCTTCTTAGGGTCCACTGAATGGTTCCGCCCCATTGTGGTAGCGAGCGGGCTGTGGAAGGAAACGGGGTGGAACACAATTCTCTATCTGGCGGCCATCACGACCATCGACCCGCAGAAGTATGAGGCGGCCAAGGTGGAGGGGGCCGGGAAGCTGGCCCAGATCCGGCATATTACCTTCCCGGGTATACTGCCGACGATTTCCATCGTACTGATCCTGAGTATTCCGAGCTTGATCACCGTCGGGATGGACCAAATTTACCCGCTTATGAATTCGGCCAACCAGCAGGTTTCGGATGTGCTTGATACCTACATTCTCCGAAGCGGGTTGCAGCAAGGCTACTTCGGAATGGCGACCGCCATAGGCTTGCTCTCGTCGCTGATCAGTCTCTTGCTGGTCGTGTCGACAAACAAGATATCGAGACAAATTAACGGCGAGGGATTGTGGTGAGTTTACATGATGAAACAGACTGGAGTTGAAAGATCGGTACAGCTGCTAATCGTGGCTTTGCTGACTATGCTGTGCGTAACCGTATTGTACCCGTTCCTGTATATGCTGGCGATTTCACTCAATGAAGGAGCGGATGCCGCCAACGGCGGTGTGTATCTGTGGCCGAGAAGCTTCACGCTCATTAACTATGAGATTGTGCTGGGCAACGAAGTGATCCGGCAGTCGTATCTCATTACGGTTGCAAGAACGGTTGTGGGGACGGTTGCCGGGTTGTTCATCACCCTCCTGGTAGCCTTCGGCCTGTCCTACCGGAGTCTTCCGCTGAGAGGCGTGATCTTAAGCTATATTCTAATCACTATGCTGTTTCAAGGCGGCTTGGTCCCATTCTACATCCAATTGAACAACCTGGGCCTCCTGAATACGTTTTGGGTCTATATCCTCCCGGGCTTGTTCTCAGTTTGGAATATGTTCGTCATGCTGAAATTCATCCAAGGCATACCAGAAGCGCTTGTGGAATCGGCGGAGCTGGACGGGGCAGGTCCTGTACGGATCCTGTTTCAGATCATCATCCCCCTGTCCAAGCCGATGCTGGCGGCGCTCGGGTTGTTTACGGCAGTTGGGCATTGGAATGACTGGTTCGCCGGCGCCTTCTTCGTCACCGACCAGAGGCTAATCCCGGTCCAAACCTTCCTGCAGCAGCTGCTGGCGGCGCAGGATCTGTCCTCCGTGTTGGGCTCGAACAACAATCAGGAAGCATTGGCAAGGAGCTCACAGTTGAAGAATATCACACTCATGTCGATTAAGATGACTGTCGTGATGGTCAGCGCAATACCGATTTTGTGTGTGTATCCGTTTCTTCAGAAGTACTTCGTCAAAGGGGTTCTTGTGGGCTCTTTGAAAGGCTGATTAAGGGTAAAAGGCATCATCCAATATTCCGAAATTAAGGAATGAATAGGGGGAGTTTTGCAATGGGTTTCACAAGATCAAGAATGCGTTGGGCGGCGTTGACGGCAGCGGCCGTACTGGCCGTAGTCACAGGGTGCTCGGACGGGGATAGGGCGTCAAACACTGCTAGTCCGGCCACCACAGGGAGTCATTCGGCAACCGGAAGTCTGGCCGCCGGCGGTTCCAAGTCATTCAGTTTATGGTTGGGCTGGTCGGCAACCATCAATAACGACAGCTTGGTCCAGAAGTATTGGCGGGAGAAAGAACCCGGAATCGATGTTAAACTGGAAGCAACCCAAGGCGATGCAATCACTGCTTTGAATCTGAAGATCAATACGGGCGGCTTCGATGATGCGGCCATCTTCAGCAGGAACGATACGGTCAAGAGCGCTATGAACCGTTCCAAACAAATCATCCCAGTGGAACAGTATTTCAATATGCCTGATAAGTATCCCGGGTTGGCTTCCATTCCGAAGCAATACCTGGAACGCATGAAGGATAAGGATGGCCATATCTGGTCCATTCCCACCTGGTTCGATCAGAATCCGAGCGATCCCTGGCCGGGTTGGGCCTCCATGACCTGGACCGTCCGTTCCGACATCTTGGAGAAGGCGGGCATGACAACCAAGGACTTGGCCACCCTAGAAGGCGTCGAAGCCTTCCTGAAGAAAGCCGCGGAGCAAAAGGATGCATCGGGCAAATCGATTCTTCCCCTTTCCTTCTTACTGGACATCAACGATAATTTAGGTTGGAGCGACGAAAATGCGATTCTGACCGCATTCGGGGTATCCACTTCCGGTAAAGGTGTGGAGAAGAAAGGAAATGAGTTCGCATTCGCCTACGATGATCCGAACTACAAAGCCGCATATAAGTGGATGAACAAGATGTACCAGGACAAGCTGATTGACCCAGAAGTCGTGACCAACAAAAAAGAGCAATACCAAGAGAAAAACAAATCCGGGCGGGTTGCGCTCAACACAGGGAGCTTTTGGAATATTCCCAGCTCCCTTTGGGAAACGTTGGACGGTCCTACGGAACCCGGTTGGTACTATGAAGTGATTCCGTTCCCCAAGGTGAACGGCGTGAAGAAGGTCGGTGTGAACCAAGTCGTAAATCCGAATCCGGGTTTTGAAGTCTATATAAGTAAGAATTCGAAGAATTTGGAAGCAATTCTGAAGTTCTTTGACTACACGCTCCAACCGAAGCCGGAGATGCAGCAGGTCGTCAATGAAGGTCCCGCAGGATTGTATTGGGATTGGGCCGACAAGCCGTTGGGTAAATGGAGATTTACCAACGAAGAATACAAGAAGAGCCGGAATTCGGGCGATCCGGCCCAGAAGTCCAAAGTTACACCGGAGCTATATATGACTTCGTCTTTCAATAACAAGTGGTATCCGTGGTGGAATACCGCCGATGTGGACAAGGTCGGAGGGACCAAAACCTCCAAGTTCACGGAAGCGGTTGGCAAAATGGGTGGTGTACGGGTTGCCCACTCCTACGATCTGGTACAGACAAAGCAGGGTGGCGTATGGGAGAAGTATTGGCCGGAGATGGAGAACATCCGCAAGGAATACCGGTCCAAATTCCTGTTGGCCAAGGATGATGCCCAGTTTGATTCCGCTTGGGAAGCCTTCCGGAATGCGCTGGAGAAGCGTGGGCACTGGAGCGAGCTGAAGAAGGAATGGAACGAATCCTATCAGGAGGAAATTAAAGTCAACGGAGAATTTTAAGAGTTGAAGGAGCAGCCCTCTTCCAAGGGGGGCGGCTCCCTTTGTAGTTCATGGAAGGGGAAAGCTATGAAGATCAAACATCTTATTGAGAAATCGGTCATACGTTTGACCCGTTACATGAGCTTAAGAAGCAAAATCGTCCTATTCTACAGTCTGATTGTGTTCATTCCCACGGTTCTCTTGGCCGTCGGTGCCGGTTACCTGGCTCTGCACATTGTAAGGGCGAATTATATGCTGACCATCAAGGAAGCGGTCCGTCAAAGCGCACAAAGCATCGAATTCCGGAAGCAAAGCTACGATTTGCTCGCCATCCGTACAGCGACTGACGGTGAGTTGATCTCCCGCCTTTCTCGGGACTACGCGGATATGGAGGAGCAGCTGATGACGGTCCAATATGTGGACCGCTCTTTTCTGTTCACGAGCAAATATTTGCCTGGCATTGAGGATTTCCGCATTTACCATAGTAATGGGACTCTGGTTCAGGACGGCGGACTCTTGTGGAAACCGGAAAATCGGATGCTCTCCGGAATAACCGAAAAGGTCTGGTATGAAAACAACCTCCATTCTCCAGGGAATCTCAATTGGTCCAACGCCCTGGATGACAAGACCCGACTGGTTGTTTCCCACAAGATCATAAATACTTACGGGAACATTTATGGGGTTGTTTACCTGCTGCTGAACTACAACGTAGTATTCTCGGAATCTTTCGAGCACCCCTTTGAAGGGGCGGGGGAACTATTTATCGTGGACGAGAACGGCAATATCATCGCATCCACGGACCCCGGTGAGATCGGGGACCGGCTTGCCAGTACACCGCTCAAGGAGTATTGGGATAAACCTGGTGCCATGGGTTCCCCCAGCAACGGGAAACTCCTGATTACGCAGAAAATCAACTCCGAATGGACTGTTGCAGCCTTGGTGCACCTGAACCGGTTGGAGGAGCAATCCACTCGGATACTTTATACGGTAGGATGGGGAATCGCCTTTTTCCTACTCTTGTCGATCTTTCTGATCACGACGGTGCTCAAAAACGTGATATGGCGGATTCGCAAATTAGGAGTCCGGATGAACGATGTCTCCAACGGGGATTTTGAGGTTACGGTGAAGAACCGGGACAACGACGAATTGGGGGAGATCGAGATCTTGTTTAACTCCATGTCCAACCGTTTGGGCCGGCTTGTTAAAGAGCATACGCAAGCCATAATCCAGGAGCGGGAGCAGTCGTTCAAAGCGCTTCAGGCGCAAATCAATCCCCATTTCATTTATAATTCGCTCAGTTTGATCCGTTGGCGTGCCATGGACATGCAGGATGAGCTGCAGGTCCGGACCATCGACGCCTTGACAACCTTTTATCGGATTGCGTTGAACAACCGGGTCAATGTGACCAAGATTCGTGACGAACTCGAGCATTTAAAGGCATATGTCGAAATCCAGAAGTTACGTTACCCGGATCTGGTACACGTGGAGTGGCAGGTGAAAACCGAGGTGCTCGATTTGTACACCATCAAGCTGCTCCTACAGCCGATTGTGGAGAACAGCTATTTGCACGGAAACATAACGAAGAGAAAAGATGCCTTTATTCAAATCTCGATCCAACAGGTGGAAGACACGGTTCAATTCTTTATCTTTGATAACGGGAAGGGGATTCCCGCCGAGAAGCTGGAGGCCATCCGAGCCGGCACCCATACCGGTACAAGCAACGGGTTCGGCATGAACAACATCCGCGAAAGGCTGAACTTGTACTTCGGGCTGGAGGGGCATTTTTCCATTGACAGCATTGAGGGCGAGTGGACGTCCGTATCCATTCGAATTCCAGTTTGCGAAATACGTCCCGAACTTAAACGAGGTGATGAGTGATGATCCAGGCATTAATCGTCGATGACGAGCCGATGCATATCCAAGGGCTTGTTCGCCATATCGATTGGGAAAAATTGGGATACCATCAGCCTGTGACCGCCGAGTCGGGGGAGGAGGCGCTTGCGATTATGGCCGATACCCGGGTGGATGTTCTCATTACGGATGTGTCGATGCCCGGGATGACGGGGATTGAGTTGTTGGCCAAGTGCAAATCGGATTATCCGCATCTGCAGTCCATGCAAACCGTGATGATCAGCGGGTATGACGAATTTGAATTTGTCCAGGAGGCCATTCATCTCGGGGCCAAGGCCTATGTGCTGAAGCCCATCAAGACGCAGGAGCTAGAGGAGAAGCTAGCCGCGTTCCGCGATTCAATTGAGAAAAGGATTCGGATTGAACGGGAGACTACCGCCCTGAAAGAAAAGGTGACCGGCAGTCTCGACGTTCTGCAGGAACGGTTCGTCAACGACCTGATCGAGGGGCGGATTCTCAGTGTGGAGTTGCTGGAATCCTGGCGACGTCTACTTGAGCTGCCGGAAAGGAATTGGCAGACCAGTCTCTTTTTATTCGGATACGACAGGCTTACTCCTTCCAACGCGCACGATGCTAGGGAATGGGTTGTATTCAGCGAAGGGCTGATGAAAATCGTCAAGGTGGGTTTATCCGGATTCACAGGGACATACTTTGGCAAGACAGGGGTGGACGAAGCGGCGGTCATCTATCTGAATGCCTCCCCGCTAGACCGCGCCAAGCTGGAAAAGCAGCTAGCCTTTATACAAGACGTGCTAAGGGAGCAGTATAACACAACGGTGACCGTTGGAATCAGCAGGGAATGCCTCGGCTGGGAAGAGATTCCGCTATTGTACAAGGAAGTCAAATACATGATGGCCAACGGCAGACTGGCCGGTCCAGGCCAACTCCTCTATTTCGACAGGGGGGAAATGACCGAATACCGCGACTTTCGGCTACGCGAAGAATACATCCCCGAGATCGTCAAGATGCTGGAGAAGGGAGACAGCGGCAATGCCGTTGTATATTTCGACCATGCCTTCGACATGCTGTTAACACAGGAGCCGGTGTCCTTCTCGTATGTGCAGGCATTCGGCATGGGACTCATCAGCGAATTGGCGCGTAAGATCAAGCGGACCAAGGATTCCGATGGGGAATCGAACATCCTGATATGGCAGAAACTGATCATTTGCACCAACGCGACAGAGATCAGGGGAGTAGTTCTGGAGTATCTGAACCAATATAGCGTGTTAAAGCAGAAGGAGCAAACCAGGCAGCAGCATAACCTCGTCCATAAGATTTCGCGCTATCTGGAAGAACATCTGCAGGATAACGTGACGGTGAAGCAATTAGCCGAACAGTTCCATCTGAACGCCAGTTATCTAAGTGTTCTGTTCAAGAAGGAAACGGGCCAGACCATCTCGGAATTCGTGCAAGAGGCACGGATGGCCAAAGCGAAGGAACTGCTCGGGGATCCGAATATCAAGGTTTACGAGGTGGCGGAACGTGTCGGCTTTCAGACTGCGGCATATTTTACCTTCCTATTCAAGAAAATGGTAGGCACCACGCCACAGGAATTCAGAGATTATCACTACGAGGAGTGATCGCTTGTATATTACGTTAAGCTTGCTTGGTAGAGGTTTAGGCTAATTCAAAAACACATATGTATGAAAAAAATCACTTTAAACGAATATACTTAAGAAGATTCTTAGGGAATGGTGTGGTTGAAAACATTTGTTTAAATTTTTTAGAGGAGAGGGTCAAGATGGTTAGTTTTAGCTTAGTGTGATTAATCGTTCTAATTCTAATAGTTATTGTAATCTTTTATGCAGGTGGTATTAATGGACTTTATCAATCCAAGTGCTCTTCAAGTTCAACTTTTAGGTGTTCATATAACATGTTCGGAGTAATTGTTTAGTTAGCTTTTGAAGGTTCTTCTGGATATGGATTTACTATTGGGTTAATCGGGCTTTTTACAGGCATGTTCGGTTCATTTAGAGAAACCCAAAGGGCTCAAAAAGAGAAAGTTGATTGAGCTAACGGAAAACTATAGTTCAATCAATAAGGCTGCAGCAGATCGGAGGATCTGCTGCAGCCTTTGTTGAAGTAAAGGGCAGATTAGCGTAATAGATGACACGAATCTCCTTGAAATTATCAACCTATTCAAATAAGTAAGCCAGGGCAGGATTATACAGATAATAAGATTTTATTAATTCAACAGGACGGTAAATGACTCAATGGTCATCTGCCGTTTTTTATAATTTTAACGAGTGGTTCGATTTACAAAATGTGGTAAAATTATTGGTGAGGTTCTTATGAGGACTTTACTTATTTGATGAAAGATGGAAATTTTCATGGAGAGAAATCTTTTACTGGCAATTTCATTTATAATGGGATTTGGTTTACTTATTTTCCCTACTCCAGAAATGTTAACTTTCGATGGTACTCATGCTCTAGGAACCTTTTTAAAGAACACATTAAACATATTTGGTATACTATTAATGGTATATAGTAGTATAGAAGTCGTTATTAAATTATTTAAGTCACGAAATTAAGTAATAATGTATTGCTAACATAGAACATTAGTTAAATAACTACACGAAGGCAGCCTACTTCGTTACGGGCAGTTTACCGCAACTAATGGTGATTTTTATCGTCATTATAGTGGGTAGGAATAATTTTACGATGCTGCTTCAGAGTCATGCGGGCGAGCTTCATCTGCTCCCGGCGCTTCCGGCAGCTTGGTCAACGGGCTTCGTTCAAGGGCTGCGCGCTAGAGGCGGCTATACGGTCGACTTGGAATGGAAGGACGGCAGTCTGACGAAGGCCGTAATTGCCTCTACTGCCAGTGGACCATGCTGTATCCGAAGCGCGATCAGTTGTTCGATTACAGTGGAAGGGAAACCGGTCGAATCCGAGAGGCCGGCCGGCCTTCTCCGCTTTCATGCGGATGCCGGCGTCGTCTACACCGTGCTTCCGGATTGAAACGATTGCTTGCGTCAACGCCAATGCCCAAGCAGGGAAGAATGAAATAAAACCGCTTGTCGCTGCAGTTTAATCCGTGATCAAAGCAGAACTAGGCCGCACTAGCATTGGCCGGTAGATGACCCTCGGAATTCGTCAATTCGTCGGGGGTCATCTATTTTTTGTCCAGAAACGGAAGCGTACGAGGGACGATATCGCCGCGTTCTATGCGGATCGCAAACCGATTTGAACGGCGGCAACGGGATGCTATTGTCCGGGCACCTTGCCATCCGATCTTCAAAAATGACAACGCTTTCTTAAGAATGTTGGCTTTCGACGCTCTGATTCGAAGAGTACACTGAAAATAAAGGAGGAGCAGATATGGAGTTGGATACACGCGTAACCGGAATTAAGGGAAAAACAGAACAGCGAACGCAGTTTTGGAAGCGGTTTAAAAAACAAAAAACGCTGCACCTGTTCGTTGGGCTCGGCATGATATTTTTGCTTGTCTTCGCCTATACGCCGATGTTCGGCATTCTAATGGCATTTAAGCAGTATTCCATCTCTACCGGAATTAAGGGCATTTTTACAAGCGAATGGGTGGGATTAAAGCATTTCAAGGAGTTCTTTAATGACTATCAGTTTGGAACAATCGTTCGAAATACGCTGGCATTGAGTCTGCTAAAAATCCTTTTTGCTTTTCCGGCTCCCATATTGCTGGCCATTCTATTAAGCGAAGTAAAAAATTTGAAGTTTAAGCGTTTTGTCCAAACGATCAGCTATTTGCCCCATTTCATCTCGTGGGTTGTCGTCGCAGGCATCGCTTTCGCCTTCCTGTCGACGGATATCGGGATGGTCAATAAAGCGCTTCTAGGGCTAGGCATAATCGACAAGCCGCTTGACATATTGACGAACCCCAACTATTTCTGGGGACTGGCGACTGGAAGTGCCGTCTGGAAGGAGATGGGCTGGTGGACGATTATCTTCCTGGCCGCCATAGCGGGCATTAACCCGTCATTATACGAAGCCGCGCAGATCGACGGAGCGGGCCGCTTGGCTCGAATTCGCCATATTACGTTCCCTGGAATGAAAGGAACGATCGTCGTTGTACTTATTCTGACGATCGGAAGCATTCTGGGCGGAGGACTGGTGGGCTCCAACTTCGAGCAGGCGTTTCTGTTCGGCAACAGCATCAACAATCCGACCTCGGAGATCGTGCAAACTTATGCGTTTAAGGTCGGATTAAGAGACGGGAGATTTTCCTATGCGGCAGCGATTGATTTGATCCAGTCCGTCATTTCCGTCATCCTGATTTTCTCCAGCAACTACATTGCCAAACGCACTTCGGGATCAAGTCTATTCTAGGAAAGGGGAGCGTGCATGCAGCTCAGCCAAAAACAAAAAGATCGTATCATGGACGCTATGATTTATGCATTACTAGCCATTCTGACGTTATCGATGCTTTATCCGTTCTATTACGTCCTGATTCTTTCCTTCAATAAAGGAACCGATTCGCTTCTTGGGGGCGTCTATCTATGGCCAAGGACCTTTTCCTTTGAAAATTACGCGCGATTTTTGGATGACCCCCACTGGTACCGTGCTTTTTTGGTCACGATTATGAGAACGCTTGCGGGAACCGCCCTAGGCGTCCTTTTTACCTGTTTGGTTGCTTATGGGCTGTCTCACCGCGATCTTCTGTTTCGCAAAGGTTATTTCACGGTCATTATATTCGCGATGTACTTTTCCGGCGGTTTGATACCGTATTACGTCGTTCTGCGCTCACTGGGGCTGCTGAACACGTTTGGTGTCTATGTCATTCCTTCCATGTTAAGTACGTTTTTTCTGCTGATAGCCATTTCGTTCTTTCAGGAAATTCCGAGTGAACTCAAGGAGTCGGCTTACATGGACGGGGCTACCGAGCTCGTTATTTTCTACCGGATCATCCTTCCCGTCTCTATGCCGCTGATCGCAACCATGTCGCTTTTCTTGGGGGTTGGTCAATGGAACTCTTGGCTGGATTCCGCTTACTTCGTGCAGTCGGAAGGTCTGCGGACACTCGCTTTCCGGATGATGGAGGTTATCAACAAGAGCAATGCGCCGATGGACGCTATAGCCGTTGCGAACAGCGCTTCAGCGGGCGTCACCAGCTATTCTCTTCAGGTAGCGGCTATGGTTATATCTATCGCGCCTATCGTGTGCGTCTATCCGTTCCTCCAGAGGTTTTTCATTCAAGGCATTATGCTGGGTTCCGTGAAGGGTTGATTTTGTTGGCATGATATTAAAGCGTTTGCTTTAATATAAACATCACTTGTTGGAGGGGTTATTTTGAAAAGAAACAAAGGGAAGAAGGCACTGCTCTTATCGCTCATCCTAATGATGACGATAGCGCTGATGTCCGCATGCGGAAATAACAACGATGGTCAAGTCAATAACTCGGTGGGGAGCGAACCGCCCGCCAAAAGCAACGAGGTGAAGGAGCTATCCCTGTTTATCGATGCCTCCTGGTATCCGGTGAAGGAATGGACGGGAGCGGTTGCCGAGAAAATTACCGAAAAGACGGGAATCAAGCTGAAAGTGACAGTAGCCACGGACGACAAGCAGCTTCCGCTCATGATCGCGTCCGGCGATCTCCCGGATCTGGTTTTTACTAACGCGAACATCGAACGGATGTCCGATTCGAAGCTTTCTTATCCTTGGAACGAGCTGATCGAGAAATACGCGCCTGACTTTAAGATCGATCCGATACGAATTGCGATCCACACGATGGATGACGGCAATTTCTATACGGTGCGCAACTCCTTCGCGACGCAGGAGGAAATGGCGCAGAACAAATACTCGGTCGGCAGCGACGGCAACCCGGGTATCGCGGTGCGCGAGGATATTCTGCAAGAGCTCGGCAATCCGTCAATAGACACCATTGACGACTTTATGAAGGTTTTGGGCATGGTCAAAGAAAAATATCCGGACATGATCCCTCTGATCATGGACAAAGATTGGATCGAGCAATACTTCCTGACGCAGTTCGGCGTCGAGGGCCTTCTGAACGGCTGGTATGAGCGGGACGGAAAAGTGGACTATGCGATCAGACAGCCGGAAATGCTGGATTTCTTCAAGTTTATGAACCGTCTGTACCGCGAAGGGGACATTCTGGCGGAGAACTTCGGCTATACGAACGATCAGATCGACGATCAGTATGCGACCAGCGGGAAGGCATTCGCGCATATGCATACGGTCAGCATAGCAGACTCGGACAATATCAAGGTCAAAAACGCCGGCGGTTCGTATACGTTCCAAATGCTGCCTAGCTCCATTTCGAAAGATGCGAAAGCGGTCAGCTCCGGACTGGGCTTTGCAGGTACGTTTATCACGAAGAAAAACAAGGATCCGGAGGCGTCGATCAAGTTCCTTAAATATCTGGCGAGCGACGAAGGCAAAAAGTTAACGATGTTCGGCGTCGAGGGCGAGCATTGGACCTGGAACGACGAAGGGTATCCGAATTTGAAATACGATCCGTCCGACGCCGATTTCGTCAACAGCAACGGAATCAAATGGTGGTACCTGTACAACGACGGCGTTACGGAAGGCATGTTGAGCTACGTACCGGGAGCGCAGAAGACGAAAGCGTTGATGGAAAGAAAGGCGTTCACGGTTTACAAGCCGGAGCTCGGCTTGATTCAGCTGCAGCCGGATTCGGACGAGAAGACGATCAAAACGAAGATCGACGAGATGATCAAAAACGAGAAGGTTAAAATCTACTTGGCGAAGTCGGAGGAAGAAGCCGTGGCAAACTACGAGAGCATGGTGAAGAACGCCGAGAAGATCGGTCTGGATCGCTTGGTGGATTGGGCTAACCAAACCTATAAGAAGAAGAAGGATTTGTTTAAAAAATAAGACTGGGTCCGTCAGGAGCGCTGCGCGTTCCTGACGGACTTTGCACGCTATATTGCAGGTGAAGGCAAATGGGAGAACGGAAGGCGGGAAAATGATGAAGCTGGAGTATGATTCGCCCGGTACGGCATGGAAAGAGGCTCTTCCGATTGGCAACGGACGGCTGGGAGCAATGGTGTTCGGAGCAGCGGAAACGGAAAGAATCCAGATCAACGAGGAGACGTTGTGGTCGGGGGCGCCGCACGATTATAACCGGCCGGACGCGGGGCAATATTTGCAAGAAGTCCGGAGCCTGATTTTCAATGATCGGATCGAGGAGGCGGAGCGGCTGTTTCTGGACCGCATGATGGGCGAGCCGATCCATCTGCAAGCCTACCTGCCTTTTTGCGAGCTGAATCTGGCGTTCCCCGGGCATCGCGAGGTTACGCGATATCGGCGTGAATTGGATCTGCGGCGGGCGGTGGCGACCGTATCCTATGAAGCCGACGGATGCGAATACACGCGCGAAATCTTCTGTTCCCGCCCGAGCGGCTGCCTGGTGATTCGGCTTTCGTGCGGCGAGCGGGGCAGTATCGCCGTAGACGCGTCTTTGTCCAGCGTCCACCCCGATGCGTCCGTTCAATCGGACGGCAGCCGTGCGATTCGGCTGACTGGACGGACCGGAACGCGCAAGGGTCCAAGAAATTGGAGCGGCTCTTGGGAAGGTCCGGGACTCCGATTCGAAGGGAGGCTCACGGCTTTTTGCGAAGGCGGCTCGTGCGCGGCCGGCGACGGCGTCCTGCGCATAGCGGAAGCGAGTGCCGTAACCCTCGTTTTTTCCGGAGCGACAAGCTTCTTGAACTACCGGGACATGGGGGGCGATCCTTCGGAATTGAACAATTGGTATATGGCGCGCGTCTCCGAACGACCTTATCGCGAGTTGCTGGACGAACACGTCGAAGACCATAAAGCCTTGTATGAACGAGTCTCGATAAGGCTGGGGGGAGCCGGGGCGGACGAGCGAACTGGCGGCAAGCGGCGTCCGACGGATCGGCGCGTACTCGACATTCGGGAGACGGAGGACCCGTCGCTCGCCGCGTTATATTTTCAGTTCGGCCGGTATTTGCTCATTGCGTCTTCCAGACCGGGCGATCAGCCTTCCAACTTGCAAGGCATATGGAATGAAGAAGAATGGCCGGAATGGGGAAGCAAATGGACGACCAACATCAACGTCCAGATGAATTACTGGCCGGCGGAGGTCGGAAACTTGCCGGAATGCCACCTGCCGCTGTTCGATCTGATCGACGATCTTCGCGTCACCGGCGCGCGCACGGCGGAACTCTATTACGGCGCGAAGGGCTTCGTCGTCCACCACAATACCGATTTATGGCGCGCCGCGGCCCCGGTCGACATCCATGCCGGAATATGGCCGATGGGCGGGGTATGGTTGGTCCAGCACTTATGGGATCACTTCGAATACAATACCGACCTTGACTTTCTGAGGGTACGGGCCTACCCTGCCATGAAAGAAGCCGCCCGATTCGTGATGGACTTCCTGGTGGAGGCTCCCGAAGGCGTCAAATTCGCCGGTCTGCTGATTACCAATCCTTCCTATTCGCCGGAGAACGCGTATCGGGACGGCCGCGATCGAAGAAGGCATCTCACGATCTCGTCCACGATGGACGTGCAGTTGATCCGAGACTTGCTCGAACGTTGTTTGATCGCAAGCGAGCTGCTGGGCGAAAATTCGGCGTTCGAACACGAAATCCGAAAGGTTCTGGACCGGATCCCCCCCATGCAAATCGGACGATTCGGCCAATTGCAGGAATGGCCGGAGGATTGGGATCGACCGGAAGATTCGAACGGCCACGTTTCTCACCTTTACGGCTTATATCCCGGCAATCAGATATACGAGGATACGCCCGAAACGTTCGAGGGGGCGCGCAAAAGCCTCGAGCTTCGCCATCGGAGCAAGGACCGAATCCTGGCTTGGCCGGCTGCTTGGCGGATAGCGCTGCACGCCAGATTGCGAGACGGGGAGAGCGCGCGCAAGCGGCTCGTCGATCTCTTGGCGGGATCGACCAATCCGAATCTGCTCAATCAGCATGAGCCGTTTCCGATGCAGATCGACGCCAATTTCGGCGGAACCGCGGGCATTGCGGAAATGCTGCTGCAAAGCCGATCCCGCTATCGAAACGGAAAAGCCGAATACGAAATCGAATTGCTTCCTGCCTTGCCGGAAACATGGCCGGAAGGCTCCGTCTCGGGCTTTCGCGCCAGAGGGGGATTCGAAGTCGGCATGACTTGGGCGGAAGGAAGCTTAATCGGAGCCGAGATCCGTTCCCTTTGCGGAATGCCTTGTACGCTGCGCTATAGGAAGCGATCGATCCGATACACCGTGAAGGCTGGCGAATCGTTTCAATTTGATCCGTTCTCACGTTAACCGGGGTTTGCGGAATTGCAAATCTGGAAGGGATGCGCCTCTATCGGAATTCTTTAGTACATGATATGTTAACGATATATGGATTCCGCATCGGAGGGAAACGCCGCCTTGAGCATCATGCGCAAAATCGTGCTTGGTTACGTGATTATGATCTTTATCCCTGTTCTGGCATTCGGTTATCACTATTACACGCAAATCTACGGCAACCTGACGCAACAATTCGTGGAGAGCAGGCAGAAAATCCTGGAGCAGGCTTACGCCAATCTGAAAACGGATTTCGCCCGAATTCAGTCGGTCCACCGGGTGCTGCAATACAATCCTTACTTGACCGATTATCTGGACGGCGTATACGAATCCGACGCGGACAGCATCTACGCGCTGACCCGCTATATTCTCCCGCTTAACACGCAATCGATGTTCGCTAATCCGGAGATCGAATCCATCGTCATTTATAAGATGAAGGATCGGGTATTGCCCATCACCAATCTGTTTCGCGATCGGTCTATGCTGGATCCGCAAACGGAACAAACCGTCTCGTCCCTGAAAGCCGGACAGGGGAAATGGCTGCGCGCCGATCCCGCGGCGTCGGATCCGGACCTGATCTATTACCAGTACATTTACAATACGCAAATTACGGAGCGAATCGGCCTTCTTGAAATTCGGGTACGCAAAAGTTTAATCCATAACTTCTATGCGGCCGCGGGTGTGGAAGGAAGTTGGAGAGCGTTGCTGTTGTCCGGACAGGGCGATCCGTTGACGAACGAAGCGCCGGCGTTGGACAAGAAGACATTGCGTCTTCTGCAAGCGGATGACAGGAAATTTTTTATCAACCGGCAAACGATCGTCAATCAGCTGAAGCTCGAGCCGCTGGACGTTCGCGTCATCGTCACCGGTCAGGTGGGAGACGTATTCCGTTCCGTGAAGAAGAAGGAAATCGTCTTGGTGACGATGATCGTGCTTCTGTTGATCGCTTTATCCATCGCCTATTACCTGCTGGCTTCGACGATTACCAAACGGATTCTTCGGTTGGCCCGGCATATGCGTACGCTGAACGACAAAAACCTCAGGCAGCTGACGATCAAAAACGGCAAGTTCGAAAAGGATGAAATCGGCTTCCTGATCGTCACCTATAACGCGATGGTCCGGCGAATGGACGAGCTCATCAACAACGTCCACCGAGCTGAAATGCGCAACAAAGAAGCGGCATACCAGGTGCTGCAAGCGCAGATCAAGCCTCATTTCCTCTATAACACGCTCGAGACGATCCGCATGGTCGCCGAGGCTAACGACGACAAGGAAGTCGCCGATATTTCCTTCTGGTTCGGGAAACTGATGCGGTACAGCTTGTCGTCCGCGCGGGAAGAAACGGTTCTTGCGAAGGAAATCGAGATGGTTTCCTTTTATATGAACATCCACAAAATGAGGCTCCAAAGCAGGCTGACTTTTGAAATTCAAGTTGCGCTGGATGCCGAACGGCTGGCTTGTCCGCGATTCCTTTTGCAGCCGCTTATCGAAAATGCGATCGTGCATGGAGCTTCCGCCGTCCTTCGACCCGTCCATATCTCGCTGCAGGCGACGGAAACGGAAAGCGAGATTACGATCGACGTTACCGACAACGGCAACGGGATTACGCCGGAGAAGCTTCTCGCGCTTCGCGAACGGCTGTCCAGGCACGACGAGCCTAGAAAGGCAGAGGAGCGGGTCGGCGTAGGTTTGAAAAACGTCAACGAACGAGTCAAAAGCTTCTTCGGAGGAGAATCCCGACTGGAAATCCTCAGCGAGTCGGGCAAAGGAGCCTGCTTGCGCATTATCATCGTGAAAAGGAAGGTGGCGGACGTTGAAGATCTTGATCGTAGACGACGAACCTTTGATTCTGAAAGGGTTAGTTAAAATCGTCGAGGAAGTCGCGCCTGTCGGTTCCGACATTTGCTCGGCCATCAATGCCCCGGAGGCATTAGAGACAATGAAGCGCTTTATGCCCGATGTGACGATAACGGATATCCATATGCCGGAGAAGAACGGATTCGAATTAATTCAGGAGGCCAGGCTTGAGGGGTTATGCGATCGATTTATTATCCTGACCGGCTATGACGAGTTCGACTATGTCCGTCAGGCCCTTCGCTCGGGCGTCGTGGATTACTTGCTGAAGCCTTTGGACAAAAAGGAAATCGCGTCCCTGCTGAGCCGCGTGAAGGAGGAGCTTCCCGCCGCATCGGATTCGGATTACAGTCGGCACGCCGAACGGATATTAGCCTATTTGCAAATGAACTATATGAACGATCTGTCCCTCGACCATCTTGCGGATCGCATGAGTCTGCATCCGAATTATATTAGCAGCTTGTTCAAGAAGGAGACGGGAGACACCCTCGTCAATTACTTGAATGCGTTACGAATCCGGGAAGCGCAAAAGCTGCTGAAAACGCAGCCTCATTCGACCGTTTGCGCGATCAGCCGGCAGGTCGGCTTCGATACCAAGCACTACTTCGCGAAGGTGTTCAAAAAATACACGGGAACGACTCCCGGCACCTACCGCGAAAATCAAGAAGAAATCGAACGTCATGAATCGCCTAATACCTGAAGGTTTTCTTCATTCGCGCTTCACAGGCGAACAACTTAACAATTCCTTGCTTCATTTTCTGACGGGGATTAATTTCTTGAAACCAGAAAGTTTATTGTTCGCCAGCATATCTGGATTAGATGAAGAGGTAGACGCTATAAAAACTGAAACTCCAGTTTCATCCACCTCATCAGCGATTGGTTTAAATAACCAATCACCAACAATTATTTCAACACATCCAACTAATGTTGACCCTCAAGATGATGAACCTCAGAAGAATAACGATACGGCTACCAATAATAATACTCATCAGAATGAAAATAATGGTCAACCTTTTAATTCTCCAGTAAAAGAAAAACAAGATGCTATATTTATTTATCACTCTCATGCTGTGAATTGCGATCGATTTAATTAAACTCTTGTCTTTTGAAATTTATCAAGAGCCGAAAAACTGATGAATGATAAGGGAAGCGAAGGAACGATATCTCGCTTCCTTTTCTGATTTTTTATTAAGCAAGATCCTCCTGCCCTTTGCTTAGTTTCTTGCTTATCTGTGGCGGTTACGGATATAACGTCCTGGAGGCATTCCTTCCGATTTCGTAAATTGCTTGGTAAAGGAATAAATATCCCCATAACCAAGACTAACGGCTACGTGTTTAATGGGGAGTCCGGAGAGGAGCATCATTTTGGCCTGTTTCATTAAATGTTCAATGTGGTACCGCTGAGGGGAAACTCCGGTTGTGGCTTTAAATAGCTTCCTGAAATTCTCATAGCCCATATTTACGGCTGCTGCGGCTTCCTTAATATCGTAATGGATATCATTGGCGCCGCCGATTAGTTGGCAAGCTTTTGAGATTTTATGATCATTGTGCTCTCTCTGAGTATGATGTACGCTGCCGTGCAAACGGATAATGAGTTCTTGAGCTTTCATCAGCAAATAGGGGAGCCTTTCATCTACAGCGGCTTTAAGAGAGTTAAGCAGGGCGGCAAATTCATTCAAAATATCGCTTGTATGTCGTGTCGGCTGCACCTCTTGGTCGGAATTTATGATGCCTAGCGTTTTGAGGTAATGATAGACAGGATAACCTATGCTGATATAAAACTCGATCCATTCCCCATTCGGCTCGATTTCGGTGGAGTGCATACGATCGGGCAAACGTTGTACCAGATCCCCTGCTTGCATTGTAATAACAGTGCCTTCCTTTGAGATAAATCGTCCGTTGCCTTGCAGGACCAACAAACAGCTGTAATATCCGATCCTGAAGTCATACTGGGAGCGCTCTGCCGTTCTTTTTCTCATAAAGCCGCATGACAAAATGCCCTGGTCGAAATCGTCTCCGATACACCGGTATACGACATCGTTTTCTTTTATAGCATCGAAATTCATATCGTCACCGCACCTACCAAAATGGATAAATGAATTACCAGACCTAACATTTTATATAAAAACTTGTCCTTATATTATAAGGGTATCGACTTTCATAGCACAACCAATTAAGACAATTTATGAGGGGGTTATTCGAAACGTATGAAGCTGAACAGAGACTGGGAGAATCCGCATGTCGCTCACAAGAACCGTCATCCCATGCATGAGCCGTATGGAATATACGAAACCGTGGAACAGGCGCTAAGCGGCGACCGGAGAGCGTCAAAATACGTAAAATGCTTAAACGGCACTTGGAAATTTAAAACGTTTTCATCTCCGGATGTAGTAACTGATGAGTTTTATCATCCTGCATATGACGTGTCCAAATGGGATGATATCCCTGTTCCTTCCAACTGGGAGTTGTTCGGATACGGGAAACCTATATACACTAATATTAAGTATCCCTTTGCGCGGAAGGGGGCGGACTCTCATCACGAAATTCAACTGAAGCAAGATGAATTTGTTTTGAATCCGCCTTATGTGCCGGAGGATAACCTCACCGGATGTTATGTCCTATCGTTCGAAATTCCTGAACATTTTAACGGCAGAGATTTGTTTATCGATTTTGCCGGTGTGGAATCCTGCTTTTATCTGTGGTTAAACGGGAAGTTCGTCGGTTATTCGCAGGACAGCAAGCTTAACGCTTCTTTTGATATTACCGATTACATCCAAACGGGGCAAAACCATTTGGCCGTTCAGGTGATGCGATTCGGAGCCGGTTCTTATCTGGAGGATCAGGACTACTGGCATCTATCGGGTATTTTCAGAGATGTTCTGATTTATGCAAAACCGCGAATGCGAATTCATGATTATAAAATCGAAACGCTTTTCCCGGGTGATTATGACAATGCCGAATTAGCCGTGACGGTTTATCCTAATAATCAAGCAAGCTGTTATGGGGAAGCTCACGTGCGTCTGTCTCTTTATGATCACGATCGAAAATTGGTTACGCAATTTGAGACGCCGAAGTTTGCGGATTTCAGATCCTACCTGCAAGACAACTATGTGGCGAAAGTCAAACAAACCATTAAGAGTCCCCAATTGTGGAGCGACGAAATTCCTTACCTCTATAAATTGGTATTGGAAATGATCGACCCTGACGGAAATGTCGTTGACATCGAGAGTGCAAATGTCGGCTTCCGAGAAATCAGCATCGATAACACCGGGATATTGAAAATTAACGGCAAACGTCTCATAATTCGCGGAACCAACCTTCATGCATTTTGTCCCGAAACGGGGCGCGTGGTGTCGACGGAGTATATGAGTGAGCAGATCAAGATCATGAAATCGCTAAATATCAATGCGGTAAGAACGAGTCACTATCCGCATGCCGTCGAATGGTACGACCTTTGTGATGAACTGGGCATATATGTTGTGGATGAGGCCAATATTGAGACCCATGGCATCGGCGGCCAGCTCAGCGCATCTCCCGAATGGACGCATGCTTATATGGAACGTGCAGCACGGATGGTGTTGCGAGATAAGAATCATCCCTCGATCATTCTGTGGTCCTTGGGAAATGAGTCCGGTTACGGAGCGAACCATGCTGCCATGTACGGATGGATGAAGGAATATGATAAAACAAGATATGTTCAGTATGAGTCCTTGAATCCTCCGGCCAATATTTCCGATATCATGGCGCCCATGTATCCTCAGAAGGATTGGATCGTGGATTGCATGACGAGCAGCGATGACTTGCGGCCGTTTATTATGTGTGAATATGCGTACGCGAAAAGCAACAGCAACGGGAATTTCAAGGAATTCTGGGACCTTATTTATAAATTCCCGCGGTTTCAGGGCGGCTTCATTTGGGATTTCCAGGATAAAGCGCTTGTCCGGCATGATGAATCTGGGAACAAAAAATATGTTTATGGCGGCGCCTTCCAGGAAGAGATTATTGATTCCGCGCCCGATATGTGCCTGAACGGCATTGTATTTCCGGATTTAACGCTGAAACCGGCTGCCTATGAAATTAAAAATGTACAAGCTCCCGTCCAGATCGATTGTTTTGAACGGCCTTATGATGTTCCCGGTAATAAAAGTTATCGAATTTATAATCATTATACGCATCGGGACTTAAGCCACCTGGACATCGGTTGGGAACTTGTTTGCGACGGGAAGGTTGTGGAAAACGGTACATTACCCCGATTACACACGCCGGCCGGAGCTATCGAAAGACTTCAGGCACCATACGATCCAACCAAGGTCTCTGGGGAAGCGTTCCTGAATTTTTATGCTTATCTGAACGAGGACACCTATTATGCAAATAAGGGAACCTGTATCTATGCATGCCAGGTCGAGTTGAAAGATTCCGTATATGAAATACATACCGGGGATATTCAAAGTGGGAGCCTGGTATATGAAGAAGCTGCGGATCGAATTCATATTTATAATGAAAATACGAACGTGGTCTTCTCGAAAGAAACGGCAGAGTTCATTTCTGTCAGATACAATAATCAAGACTACTTTACGGGCGGAGCGAACAATTTCTATCGGCCGCCAACGGGGATAGACGCAGGTGTGCCTGGTGAGACGCTAAACTATGCAGATGATTGGAGAAGCCTCGGGCTGGACTCCGATCAGAAAGAGATCAAGCGTATCCGGGTATATGCAGCGCCTGCATCAGTCATCATTCAGGTTCATGTTCTTTATCATGGATGCATTGAAACACTTACGGAGTATGCGATTGGCGGTAAAGGCATTGAAATTACTAACACTGTCGTGAATAATGCTAATGTCGATACCTTACCGAGAATCGGTCTGAGCTTTACCTTCCCTGCTGCCTGGAAGAGTATCAAATGGTATGGCCGCGGGCCATGGGAGAACTATGCGGACCGTAAAACGGCTGCCTTCGTCGGTATATATGAAAGCTCTGTTGAAGAACAGCATGTTCCCTACATCGTGCCGGTTGAGTGCGGGGGCAAGGAAGATGTCCGTTTTTTGTATGTGTCGGCGGATGACCGCAAGGTAAAAGTTACCTCGGCGGGTCACTTCCATTTTGACATCCATCAGTACAGCATCGGACAGTATGACAATGCCGCCTATGAGGACGAGCTTGGCACATCCGATTCTGTTTTCCTTCATATCGATTACAAACATGCAGGTCTTGGTGGAGATACTGGATGGACCAAAAATATTCACGATGAATATAAAATCGAAAAGGGCATCTATGTATACAAGATCACTTTAGAGATCGTGGATTGAATAGTAGATCCTCGAAAGCGAAGGATAGAAGTGAATTTTTGATAAAGGCACTGGCCAAAGTCAGAGGTCTTTATTGATTAACGACGATTCATTGGCATTGGCTTCTAGTACATCGGATCGGACTCCGCAATGTGCATCAGCGCCTTATTCTGACTTACGGGGAAGGATATGGGCTGAAGCAATTCCTTGACTACCTGGCGTCCGAACAGGCTCAAGTCCTGATCAACTGGGGCGTTGAAGGAAAGCATTATGTAATAGAGAACGGCAAACGCGTCGTTCCGGCAGACGTGCAGAAGCGTATCATCGAGGATAACGAGGCGTTCAAGAAGGAATCCGGCGTTGAATCCTATGTCACCATGGGACTCCACTATGGCGATGGCGTCAAGGATTCTACCGGCAATTTCTTCACGAAGAAGAACCCTGAAGAAATTCAGAACAAGTATACGGCCGCGGACAAGGAAACTTTGAAGGCCTATGGCGCCACGGTTTGGGCGGATTTCTTCACGCCAGTGAACGACATGCCGGCGAAGCCTTGGGGAGCGGCCTGGAATCTCTCCTTACCTGCCGACGGCGAGGTCTCGATCCTGCAAACCAAGGTGAAGGATATTACCTGGAGTCGGATCCCTCAGGCCATTATGGCTAAGCCGGAGAAATTCGACCAAATTTGGGATGAATATCAACAAGAACTGATCAGTACCGGTGTAGAGAGAATGGAAAAAGGATTTTCGAAATACATCCAGGATCGCGTCAAGCTTTGGAACGAATAGGAACTAGTTAAGATTATTCGCAGCCAAGATCTAGTCCATCGGGACCGGATCGGGTCAGTACGATTTGGAGAAAGTTAAATTCCGTGAGCCTAACTGGCTCGCGGAATTTTTTACTTCCTCGGCCAACTGACAAACGATACGGCGGCAGTCATCGATCCGTTCTCGCCAGCCACTCCTCCCATTTTCCTCTGTCTCCCCGACTTTCAATATAAACGCTCGTACAGCACCAATCCTGGGAAGGCAACAACTTCTTCGTTTCCGCAAGCAAATGCCGGTACGCTCTCTCTATGCGGTTGCCCGGACGCTCCGACATCATCCGCAAAAGCAAAGATCCCCCGTTTTTGGATAATACCGCAGCTGCCATACAATCCAATTTCGTTTTAGCCACAAAGATGAAGCGGGTCGACCAGCCTAGGGGATATAATGGACGGGCTTGGACAACTAAATTTTGTCTTACATCGATTTATTAAAAAGGCTGCTGGAGCTGGCCTTGAGGCAAAAATGATCCGGATTCATAAGGATATAGTGATAAGTGAACCATTTGTTCTTATAACTTATACTACCGGAGCCGGACAGGTGCCTGACGAAGTGCAGTCCTTTCTGAGGGCGAATTACCGTTATCTCCTTGGTGTTGCTGCTAGCGGTAATCGGAACTGGGGCAATCTGTTCGCTAAAAGCGGGGAGACCATCGCACACCAATTCGGGGTACCGTTGTTGCTGCAGTTCGAGCTCTCCGGTACATCTTCAGAAGTGGATGCGTTTGTAACGCATACTCGCGCTGTCTTTTCTCCTGCTGCATCTGCAGTCTGAATATGCTTTGTGAATAAGGATCATAGATCAATGAGAGAAGGGAACCCCTTAGGAGCTCCCTTCCTTCGTATTTGTTACCTCCTCATTTGTTGATACAATGAGCATGAAAATAAAGTTGTAGAGTGCCGGCGGGCATTAAGCTAACGGGCAGGATACTTTCAATGCTGTTGCATTTACAAACACAGCATCCCACTGGTAATATTAATCAAATGCAATGATGTGAAGAGTAAACAAGGCGTACTTTTACAGAGAGCTCCGGTTGCTGAAAAGGAGTAAAGGATACCTTGTTGAACCAAGTCACAGAGCATCACATCGGAACCTGAATTGGCTCAGGGGGTGGTGTGACAGGAGCTCCTGTTACAGAGCTAGAGTATAAGCATGAAGTGTCATACCGTACTCGATAAGGCTAATCTGATGACGGATTAGTGAACTGGGGTGGCACCACGATGAATCTCGTCCCCAAGACATTGTTCTTGGAGGTGGGATTCTTTTTGTTTTCTCTGAACAGTTAAAAAATCATGATTTCATTCAAGCAGAATGAAATTTATTCTTGAGAGGAGAAATATATACGATGATGAAAGCTTATTGGAGATATTTCTTATATATCATGAATCACAAACTCAACGTTTTGATCGAATGTTGGAAGGAAGGCTTGTACTTTCAGGGAGTTATTCATGATTTTTCGAAATTTTCACCGGCTGAGTTCTTTCCCTACGCAAAGAAATTTTATTCCGGAAATCCTTTGGACTTGGATGAGGAGCTGAATTGGAAATATGCTTGGCTTCGTCACCAGCATAAGAATAAGCACCATTGGGAGTATTGGGTTATTAACCCCAACACAAACGAGGCATTGCCCATGCCAAAGAAGTATGTAATTGAAATGGTATGTGACTGGCGTTCCTTTTCAAGGAAATGGGGGAAAAAAGTAAAAGAGTCTACTCTAAACCTTACAGATAGCATAGTAGTCCATCCGGAAACGAAAAGAGAGCTTGAACTTATGACATCCACTCAACGAACTGATAAACCGTTCAACTAATAGAAACGATAGTAAGGAGCTTGCCTCGCGGCAACTCCTTTTTTGTTCAGCGTGCCCAGAGGCACGCATTATCTAGTTGGTGCAAGTCCAACCACGGGAGGGACCAAGCCACCCTTGTAGCTAGGATGCTTGCGTATGGCGAAATCT
>NZ_LMEO01000031.1 GCF_001426375.1 Paenibacillus sp. Root444D2 | reverse complement strand
ACGAAAATACATCATATTATTCCTTATATAGGAAATTATTCTAACAATATTTTCATGTTAGGTTTGATGCATTTGTAGTGTGTAAAACATCGTTACAGATTGCACGCGGCGCAGGTTCCAGCGCTGTTTTCATCTGCAACGATGAAAATCATCGTTCCAGCGCGCGATAGCCTCGGCTGAGACACTGTAACGATATAAAACATCGTTACAAGTCGCACGCAGTGCAGGAACCAGCACTCTTTACATCTGCAACGATGAAAATCATCGTTCCAGCGCGTGACAGCCACGGCTGAGACACTGCAACGATGAAAATCATCGTTACAGGTTGCACCCAGCGCAGATATCAGGCCTTATATCACCTGTAATATAGGGGAACCTCTCGGTCACCCAAACCATATAAATTATCTTACTAAAAAAACTTTCCAAGCTTATGAGAGGCTAGGAAAGTTCAGTTGAACTGATTGACTAAAGCTGCAAGAGATCTTTATGTATTTTAATAACAATCTTCTTGTTCGTCGTCTCCTCCGTAATAGAGCAGTTCGGACGATGAATATCCGAAGGGAAGCAAACCGCAAACATGCCGGGCTTCAGAAGAATTCCCGTTTCTTGCTGTGAAGAGTCCGATTCATAAAAGGAGATATCATGCGAGTCGAACTTATTATCGACCACTTTGGCGTCTGGATGCAGCTTGTAAAAACAAAGCTTTTCCTCTCCGCTGACTAGAAACTGAATATCCGTGTATATCACATGGGATTCAGGTATTTGCTCCTCAGATGGTCGGGTCACGACCTCCTGCACATTGGCGAACATCAAATGGCCGTTATCACCCTCCAGGTCATATCTGCCCGCTTCCGCTTCACCTAAATTGCGATTCAAAATGTAATCGATACCCCGCCCAACCGCCGGGGGCCACAGATGGCGTTCTTTTTCAAAATGCTTCACGTCACTAATAATCATTCGATACATGACTCCTTTTGGATAAACGGAATAAAATGCTACATTTACTATAGCCTATGAAAAGAAAAAAGACCCGTTTTTTTACAAAGCGAGTCTTGAAAATTATGAGATTAATCCGCAGGACGAGGGCCAGGATCCATACCTGTTTCAGATGCAGTCATTAACGGTTTAACCGTGAGCTCTGCATGTACATGAATTTGGCAGGATAAGCGGATATTGTCTTCTGTGATTCCTTTGGTCTCTCGGATCGCAGTCTCTATCTCATTAATGGGACCAGCATCCCCCTCAATGATTTCAACACGGCAGGTTGCACATCTGGCGTTACCCCCACAGCGGTGCAGAATGTCTACTCCTTGGTCCATGAGGGACAGAACGAGCTTTTTCCCTTCTTCAACCTCGAATGCACCTTTTCCTTCAACTTGAATCGTCGGCATCACAAACTCCTCCTTTTTAACCTTTGTTGCCTAATTGGTGTCATACCAAACACGAAGCTAAGCTAATCCGTTAAAAAATAACATGATATCGTGACAAATATGAAAAAAAGTTCACACCATTGACGGTTAATTATCCCCGAACAGTGTGAACGTTACTTGGCTGCTTTATAACTAAAGTTTAAAACTTTTCTTGCTTTGCGCCTTCCCAATCTGCCAAAAACTTCTCGATCCCCGCATCTGTCAGCGGGTGCTTGCTCATAGATTCAATAACTTTGTAAGGCACCGTAGCGATATGTGAGCCTGCAAGCGCAGCTTCAATCACGTGAGCGGAGTGACGAACGCTAGCAGAAATGATTTCGGATTTGATACCGTGTACTTGGAAAATTTGGCTGATTTCTTTAATTAGATTCATACCCACTTGGTTGATATCATCCAAACGTCCGATGAATGGAGACACGTAAGTTGCTCCTGCGCGTGCAGCAAGCAATGCTTGCGTCGAGCTGAAGATCAAGGTTACGTTCGTTGGGATGCCGAGTGATCTGAAAACGCTAGTCGCTTGAAGTCCATCCAATGTCATTGGAAGCTTAATCACAACATTTGGGCTTAACTTAGCAAGTTTCTTGCCCTGTTCAACCATTTCATCTGCTTTCAATGAAACGACTTCTGCACTAATCGGTACATCGCCGACGATGGAGATGATTTCTTTCACTGTTTCGAAGAAGTCTCTACCTTCTTTAGCAATCAGTGAAGGGTTGGTCGTTACTCCCGCTACAACACCTAACGCGTGAGCTTTGCGAATTTCGTCTACATTGGCTGTGTCGATAAACAATTTCATCCTGTATCCCTACCTTTTCTCCCTTTTTGTGGGCTCTTATTGGAAATACTTCTGTCTGATTTGTTGAACGATTGCATCTGCTGTAAAGCCGTATTCACGAATTACTCGATCTGCCTTCGCTGATGCACCAAATTTACGGATGCCAACAACGAAGCCATCGCCTCCCGTAATCTCTTCCCATCCAGCAGGATAGGCCATCTCAATGACAACATTTGCTTTTACTTGTGGTAAAAGGATGGCATTGCGCACGTCTTCAGGCTGCTGCTCGAACAATTCACGGCTTGGCATGGAAATAACACGAGCCCCAATACCATCTTGCGCCAACTGCTTCTTCACGTCAAGTGCTAAGCTCACTTCAGAGCCCGTTGCGATGAGTTGAATATCAGGGGTGGCTGATGCGTCAACATCAGATAAGACATAAGCTCCTTGATGAATATGAGCATAAGCAAGATGATCCGTACCTGGAAGCACCGGCAAATTCTGACGCGAAAGCGCGAATACGAACGGGCCTTCCTTCGCCCTCAGGACATACTCCCAAGCTGCTGCGGTTTCATTAGCGTCCGCAGGACGGAACAGCGTCAGATCCGGAATCATCCGCAGGGATGGGATCTGTTCAATCGGCTGATGCGTCGGACCGTCTTCGCCGACAGCGATGCTGTCATGCGTGAACACGTACGCAACAGGGAGCTTCATGAGCGCGGACAAGCGTATTGCGCCGCGCAAGTAGTCGCTGAACACGAGGAATGTTCCGCCAAAAGCTCGCAATCCGCCGTGCAGCAGCATGCCATTCAGTGCTGCGCCCATGGCGAACTCACGGACGCCGAACCAGAAGTTGCGGCCGCTGTAATCGGCGGCGCTGAATGCCGCGGCGTCGTTAATCATGGTGAAGTTGGAGCTCGCTAGGTCGGCGGAGCCGCCTACTAATTGAGGTACCCGCTTCGCCAAGCCGTTAAGCACTTTGCCCGAAGCTGTGCGCGTTGAGATAGCGCCGCTCTCTGGGGTAAAGCGCGGCACATCGGCGTTCCAGTCTGCTGGAAGGTCACCGCGGTTCGCGAGCTCGAATTGCTGAGCGAGCTCGGGGTGCGCAGCCTGGTAGCTGTTCCACAGCTGCTCCCAGCTGGTTTGGGCTTGAGCGCCCAGTTCCTTGTGCTGGGCGAAGTGCTTGTAAACCTCGGCCGGGACGTAGAAGTCCGGCTCGAGCGGCCAGCCCAGAGCCTGCTTCGTCAGCAGCAGCTCTTCTTTGCCGAGCGGCGAGCCATGCGTGCCGCCGTGGCCGCCTTTGCCGGCTTTGTTCGGACTGCCGAAGCCGATCGTTGTTTTGATCTCAATCAGGGTTGGACGACCCAAATCCGCCTTGCCTTCTTCGATCGCGGCGGAAATTGCCTCGACGTTGTTTTGCTCTTCCACACGTAAGTATTGCCAACCATAGGATTCAATACGCGTCCGGATATTTTCAGAGAACGACATGTTCAACTCACCGTCGAGCGAAATATCATTTGAATCGTACAGTACGATTAGCTTGCCCAATTTCAAATGACCTGCCAGTGAAGCAGCTTCGGAGGAAACACCTTCCATCAAATCGCCATCTCCGCAAATGGCATACGTGAAGTGATCAACGATTGGAAAGTTGGGTTTATTGTAGACAGATGCCTGATGAGCTTCGGCCATTGCCATACCAACAGCCATTGCAACCCCTTGGCCAAGTGGTCCCGTTGTCGCTTCAACACCTGCCGTATGACCATACTCCGGATGTCCGGGTGTGCGACTTCCCCATTGACGGAATTCCTTGATGTCGTCAAGGGTTACATCATAACCACTTAAGTGCAATAGGCTGTAAAGCAGCATCGAACCGTGGCCTGCGGATAGAACAAATCGATCACGATCAACCCATTTGGGATTCGTCGGATTGTGCTTTAAGTGCCGTGTCCAAAGTGCATACGCCATAGGCGCCGCTCCCATTGGCATGCCTGGATGACCCATAGCCGCTTTCTCGACTGCATCGATTGTAAGCGTTCTAATTGTATTGATGCTTAACTCTTCAATGCCAACAGTTGTCTGATTCAAAAGAGATTCGCCTCCATCAATTTGGTTGTATTACTTCCATCTAGTCTTTATTATAAGGATAGATGAAGCATTCAAATAATTGATAGTTTCGATACTCGTTATAGAAGGTGTCTATATGGTGAATTTTGAGCTTTATAAAGTATTTTATCTGACTGCCAAAACTGGCAGCTTATCTAAAGCAGCAAAAGAGCTGTACATTACCCAGCCCAGCGTCTCTCACTCGATCAAATTGTTGGAGGATACTCTTGGGCTGCAGCTGTTTGCAAGGACGTCCAAAGGCGTCGAGCTTACCAAGGAAGGCGCTGTGCTGTTTTCCTATATCGAACAGGCGTACAATTTCATTTCACTCGCGGAAGAGAAATTAAGTGAGCTGCGAAATTTCTCTAGCGGAGAAATAAAAATTGGCGGCAGTGACTCCTTGTGCAAACACTATCTGCTCCCTTTCTTGGAGTCATTTCACGTACAGTATCCGCATGTGCAGATTAACTTAGTCCACGGAACGACACCGGAAATTGTGAAGCATCTGAAAGAAGGCAAGATTGATATTGGTATTGTCAGGACGCCTATTCTAGATGATCAATTGCAGGTGCGAGAAGGCATTACTATTCAGGATTGCTTTGTGACTGGGCCAAAATACCGCGAGCTGTCAATGGGAAAAGTCTCCCTTGCTAAGCTGTTAACCTATCCGATCATCTTATTTTCGAGTAATAGCTCTTCACGGAAATTCGTCACCCGACTGTTCAGTGAAAACGGCTTACTGCTGGAACCGGAAATTGAGCTCGGCAGCGTGGATTTACTCATTGAATTCGCTAAGATTGGCTTTGGCGTTTCCTTCGTAACTAAAGAATTTGTCGCGAAGGAGCTAACAGACGGAAGCTTGTTTGAGGTGAATATTGACGCAACCATTCCGTCGACTAAGATCGGTATTATCACTTTGAAAAATATGCCGCTATCAACCGCAGCCTCTGCTTTCGTTGCAGAGCTGGAGAGCCCTGGGGATTGAGCCGAGGTTAAAATAACTTGAAGTCGGTACCTAAGAAACACCGCCTGAGAACGCCAAAAGTGCGCTCTCAGCTCTCTTTCCGGTTCCTAACATGCTCAAAACCTCCAAACCTACTGCTTTAAGCGCCTTTTCAGCGCTCTCAGCTCTAAAACAAGCCTCAACACCGCCTGAGAGCGCCATAAAGGCGCTCTCAGCCCGCTTTTCGGCTCCTAACATGCTCAAAACCTCCAAACCTACTGCTTTAAGCGCCTTTTCAGCGCTCTCAACTCTCTTTTTCACTCCTAACAAGCACAAAAACTCCAAACCTTCAACTTTAAGCGCCTTTCCGCGTTCTCAACACTAAAACAAACCACAACACCGCCCGAGAGCGCCATAAAGGCGCTCTCAGCTCGCTATCTCGCTCCTCAAAGGCACAAAAATCCAAACCTTCAACCTTAGCGCCCTTTCGGGCTCCAGAACTTGATCGACCACCCTAAAACAGCAGGTAGATGGGTGCTCTACGTGCTGGGGTGGTGCTGCCAGCTCGGGTGCTGCGGGCTAGCTAGGGGCTGTAGGCTGGGAGCTGTGCGGGGCTGGAATGCTGGGGTGCTCTGGGTGCTGGGTGGTACTGCCAGCTCGGGTGCTGCGGGCTAGGAGCTGCGGGCTGGGGCCGCAGGCTGGCAAGGAAACCCCATCCGAATGCAAAAAAAGGAGCGCCCAGCCAAAACTGAGCGCTTCATTTTCACAAACGAACGATCGCCTTAATAACCTTCGACTCTGGCTTCAGCCAAGTCTCGAACTGCTCAATCATATCCTCAAATGAAGCGCCGTGCGTGATATAGCGCTCGATATCGATGAGGCCGTCCTGCATGGCGGCACGTACGGTGTCGAAATCCTCCATGGTCGCATTGCGGCTGCTCATTAAGGTCAGCTCCCGTTTATGAAAATCGGGATCATGGAAGGTGATATCGGCTTTAACAAGTCCGACATAGACGAGTTTGCCGCCATGTGCGACAAGTCCGAACGACTCGGTCATCGACCTAGCGTTCCCTGTCGCATCGAAGACGACTGTAGGAAATTCGCCGTTCGTAAGCGCGGCTAGCTGCTCCTTCGGCTGCTGCAAAGCATTAATCGTATGGTCGATGCCTGCCCAATCACGGCAAAAGGCCAATCGCTCATCGTTAATGTCCATCGCAATAACGTTTGCTCCGCGCTGCCTAGCAAGGATCATAACGCCGAGCCCGATTGGCCCCCCCCCAATCACGAGCACGTTCTCACCTGTGCGAAGTTCGGATCTTCTCACTGCGTGAGCGCCAATGCTGAGCGGCTCTAACATAGCTGCTTGGTCCAGCGTCAGCCCATCGGTCTTGATGAGATGGCTGACTGGCAAGGAAATCAGCTCTCTCATACCCCCGTCGATATGTACGCCAAGCACCTTCATATCTGTGCAGCAGTTTGTCTTGCCGTTACGGCAAGCAATACAAGTCCCACAGTGCATATAAGGGACGATACTTACTTGATCACCGACTTGCAGTCCTGTGACACCCTCACCTATCTGTTCAATATAACCAGCCAGTTCATGCCCGAGAACACGCGGATAGCTAAAAAATGGCTGATTCCCTTTATAAGCGTGCAAATCCGTTCCACAAATGCCAATCCTTTTGATGCGAACAATAGCTTCACCTGCACTTAGACTAGGCTCCTGTACTTCTACTAGCTTAAACTTCTCGATCTGTTCACATACGATTGCTCTCATAACTGGTTTCCCCCTGTCCGATTATACATAGGTCTTCTCGTTATATTCTGGTCTTCCACTAATCCAAGACTTATTATGAATGGGGCTCAAAATCTCCAGAACCTCATGAAGCAGCTCGACATCAATAGATTCATCCGTCCATTCGATATTCTTGCGTATATTTTCCGGGTTTGCTGTACTCACCAAAGTCGTAGGGATGCGTTCATTCGCCGTTGCATACTGCACAGCCAGCTTGGCAATGTCAGTTCCCTTACTTGCACAGTGTTCAGCTGCCTGCTTACATAGACGCTGAATTTCGCCTGAGGCTGGATGCCAATCCGCTGCCGGTCTAGTGCTCAGAAGCCCCATCGACAATGGTGATGCATTCACCAAACCGACCCCATGCTGTTCCAGAAGCGGAACTATATCCAGTAAGGAAGTATCGTTCAAAGAATAGTGACAGTACGACAAGATGGAATCCAACTCTTTGTGAGCCAACGCCTTTTCAAAAATAGATAACGGTAAACCGGATACCCCAAAATAACGAATCTTGCCTGATTGCTTCAATTCATCCAGCGCAGGATAGGCGCCTTCAAGAATCTCGTTGAATGGGACAAATTCAATATCGTGTAAATATAAGATATCGATATAATCCGTCTGAAGCCGCTGTAAGCTCTCATCGACACTTTCCAGAATTCGCTGCTTCGAGAAATCGAAATCTTCGGATCCGTACCGCCCTGCCTTCGTCGTCAGGATGAAACGATCCCGCTCCAATTGGGTTATCGCCTTACCTAGTACTGTTTCTGCCTTGGTTAACCCATAAAATGGTGATACATCAATCAGATTAATGCCCATATCAATCGCGGTATGAACGGTGCGAATACTTTCTTCTTCGTTCGTTTCACGGAATACAGATCCTAGGGAGGATGCCCCAAAGCTCAGCACGGAGACGTCAAGCCCGGTTTTGCCTAATTTACGATACTTCATAATTTATAAAACTCCTTTGCATTTAATCCGAATAGCCGTGCTTTATCTGCTTCCGACCAATTTCCTGGCAAAGCTTGAGTAAGCACATCAACAACGTCTTCGTACTCGGCTGCTAGCAAACAAACCGGCCAATCACTGCCGAATAAAACACGATCCGTTCCGAATACATCTAGCACATGCTGGATATACGCAGTCAAATCCTCATGTTTCCACTCCGTATGATTGGCTTCTGTCACCATACCTGATAGCTTACAATATATATTTGGATGCTTCGCAATAGCCGCCATTTGGCTTTTCCAAGGTTCAATAACACCATCCGCAATTCGCGGCTTAGCCATATGATCAATAACTGCGCGTAAACCCGGAACCAGATTCAAAAGTTGAACCACCGGCTCCAATTGATGAGATACGACAAGCAGATCAACGGGTACGTCTTTTTCAGCAAAATAACGTAACGCTTCTACAAAATGAGGCTCAAGTATTACACTCGCATCCGACATTTCTTGAATCATGACCCTAAAGCCTACATATTTGGGATGCTGGCTAAACCTTTTATAATGGATATGGAAGTCAGGATCATTCAGATTGAGCCAACCTACTACACCGGCAATTGTATCTGATTCCTCACTTAGGGATAATAGATAATCTGTTTCTTCTAATGTCGGCGCCGCTTGAACAACAATGGTTTGATCCAAGTTGTGCTGGTGCAGGTGAGGCAATAAGTCGTCCGGCAGAAAATCACGATACAATACCGACAGCTCCGGTGTAAGCCACCCATAGTCCCCCCGATCCAACTTCCAATAATGCTGGTGCGCATCGATCCGCATAGAGAATCTCCTCTTCATTATCCATATTTGGTACCGCTTTCTTCTATTGTATCACCAAATAAATCATATGAAATAATGATATCTAGCATCTTTATACGGTTTTTTGATATCATGGGATTACGAGTTATCTTGAAGGAGGAATCTTATGCATCCCGTACGTAAAGTGTTCGATGCGAATGATGCCTTCCCATTTTCATTTGCCTATAAAAATACAAAGAGCTCGCAAAGCGAGCTTCCTGATCATTTCCACGACTGGTATGAAATTGTGTATGTGTATCGAGGAAAAGGAACCTTCTTTATCGATCATACTTTTTATGAAATGAAGCAAGGAGATCTCTTCCTCATCCCTGGCAATACGATTCACCGGGCAACGCCGGATAGAGAGATGCCTGTAACGTCCACAGCGATTTATTTCAGCCCTAGCATCGTACAGGCTCCTCACTTGGGTGACTCTTTCACTTATTTGCATTGCTTCGAGCAAGCCGCAGAACACCGCAATTACAAGTTTGAAACGCTACTCCCGCAGCGTCAACACCTAGATGTGTGGTTGGAATCTATTCAATATGAATGCAACCATCCCAATTTGGGGCACCGTCAAGCTATCTTGCTGCAGCTCCTTCAACTCTTGCTTTTTTTGAATCGTGATTTGGGAACTGGCACAAACGCAGGGGATTCCATTGCTCCCCCTATGTGGATGAGGGAAATCTTGCTCTATATCGATCAGCATTTCTGTGAGGACATCGGCCTTAAGACGCTTTCGAAGCAAGCTTCCGTCACACCTGCCCATTTCAGCCGGGTATTTAAGCAGTTAATCGGGATGAATATTACCGCCTATATTATGACCAAAAGAATTATCCGAGCTAAGCAGCTGCTTAGCGAAAACGATCTCAACATTAGCATCATCGCAGAAATGTGCGGCTTTGAGAGCTTACCTCATTTTCATGCCATGTTCAAAAGAGTACTGGGAATGACTCCCGCTGCAGCTAGAAAGTCGGCTAGATAGCTATGCGGAAACAATAAAAAAAACAACCTCCATAGATGTCTATGGAAGTTGTTTCAGTCTAAGCCGCAACCTATTAATTTTAGGATCGCCAGTAAGCTTTTTCACTTAATCGGGTGAAGAATCCTCGTACTTCCTTATTAATAATACTTTGTGAGATAAAGGTATGAACCTCGATCCGCTTCAAGAACGTCAGCAATCGAAAGCCGCTCCAGCTATAAGCAGCAAGCCCTGCCATAAAGTAGCTAAACCCATAATAATCGAAGCCAAGAGGCATCAGTGCGAAAGTTAATATCACATTGAAGGTGAAATAGATTCCCCCGGTAATGACTGCCCCTTTACGATCTTCGAAATACAGCATGATTAAGATATTAATGAGCATGATGGAATTCATCAGTGCTCCTAGCGCACACATCTTAAAAATGTCGATTACGATTTCTTGTAAGCCAAGCCTTTCTAAGAGCAAATCACTGATTAAAATGATAAATAACGTCAAAATGCCTTGCAGTTTCGTCAGACGATACAATTCACGCCAGAGTACCTCGACCATTCGCTTCTTCGCCTTGGTGATCATCTCCAGCGTTCCGCCATGGGTCACATAGCCGTAAAACGTTTTGTATTTATCATAAAATTGCGTCTCCACGGAAACGATGAACAGAACGAGTGACGGAATGATCGTCAGATTTGCTAGAAAGACTGGGGTATCATAGATAGGGCTATACATAAACGTCTCTTCAATCCGGACTCCCGATGGTCCTAACCAAATGATGATGTTATGCATCCAGACGCCCATGTTATACAGAAATCCGATCCAAAGGAGTGAAGGATATTTATCAACATAATGTAAAAAACCATATGGATTAGACGCTTCTTTAGCCGGAAACGAGCGCAGCAGCACAAATACCAGCATGCTCATGGTAAGTAGAATACCACAGCTAAAACCAATTAAAATGTTGGTTGCCTGCTCATGTTGCTCGAAAGCAATCGGGTACCTCAGCATAACATTAACACCGATAATCGAGACCAGTCCACCCGCCAAAAACGAATATGAAATAATCTTATAATCCTTAGCCGCGGTTAAAAAGACCATGGCCAGCCAAATTTGTCCAATCATAAAAAACAATAAAACGCTCGTCACTTTATAAACCATGGATAATGGGGACGACCAATAAAAAAACACAGTAACAATGAGCGAAATACCGAGTATGATCCTGCTTATACCCACATAGGTCGGTGTGACGACCTCTAGACGATTTTGAAAGAAATGATCGGCCAAATACCTTGTAACACTTAGCTGCCAGCCTCCGGAAAGTATTTGGGAGAAAATGAAACAATACGATACCGTAACAATAAACAATTGACGCTGAGCATCATCTACATGACCGAATTGAACAAGAATAAAGTTAATCAAAGCAATACTGCCGACAGATAGCATCCATGGACCAGCAGCAATGAAAGAAGCGTAGGTATAAGCCCTAACTCTAAGTGTAAGATAGTCATCGCGGAACAACTTCTGTAGGGTAAATCCGATTCCCGCCATTAGGTAACCACCTCATCATATAACTGCCGATAAGCATCAATAAAATGATCAATCTGATAATAGGCTTCCACACGATTACGTCCAACTTGTCCCATATAGGCTCGCTCATCCGGGAGTGAATACATTTTCACCATAGCCTCAGACATGGCTTTTGGATTAACAGGAGGAACGACATAGCCGGCTATTCCGACATCGTGCTCATCCTTCCCCTCCAGCAGCTCGCGGCAGCTGCCTACCTCCGTACAGATCCATGGTATTCCTGCGGCCATTCCTTCCAGAACGGCGAGGGGCTGACCTTCACTAATCGAGCTCAGTATGAGCGCATCAATCTTGGGTAAATATTCGTCAATGGCTACCTTTCCCATAAAAGTAACAATCTCCTCCAAATGGAGATTGCGGGTTAAGGCAACGCATTCTTGATAGTAATCAGGATCTTCATCCGTAGGCCCCATAATCCAAAGACGGATGTCAGGGATGTCATGGCTGGCAAGCCGAACAGCATAGAGCATCGTCTTAATATCCTTAATGGGTACGAGACGCACTAAGGCGCCGAAGACGATCCCTCCACCGGAGGTACCTAGATGTCTTGGAAGCACTGACAATCTGTGATAATCAATGCCATTGGGGATAATCATTGCTTTCTCAGCCTGAAGTCCGAGCTCAAGCTGAATTTGATGCGTACCTTTATATAGAGAAATGGTTCGGTCAGCCGTGTGATAAGCGCCTTGAGACATATGGTAGAAATAGGCAATCCATCTTTTTTTGAAGGGAGGATCTACCCACACTGATTTCAAAATCTCTTCTTCCCTTTCACGTGCGTAAACGCCATGCTCCGTAAGCAGGAATGGCTTCTTGTGCTTCAATCGCAGATAGGTCGCGATCAAGCCAGCATATCCGGTTGAAACAGCATGATATACATCGGCTATCGGATAGGATTGCTGCAGCAAATAAATGGCGGGGAGGTACATGGATCTCCACGTCCAGAAATAGCTATTAAACGAATGATTCGGCATTTCTTGCTCATAGGATGCAACCAGGAAATCCCAAAATATTTCACTCTTCATAAAGGAAATCGGGTTTCCCAGCCTTATAGGATCAGCAATGCAGGGAATAGATTGCTCGGAATTTTTTTGAAAAGCAAACCACTCCAGACAGGATGCAGCCTCTTTCTTGGTCAATCGTGGAGGCTTACCCTCCTCTAGACTCAGGTAATCCATCATGAAAACATCATGAATGCCTGAAATATTGGGCGGAAGCTTGTACTTATAGCTTGAGGCCTCTTTACGAGATGAAGAAATCGCGATGATTTCAAATTCATGCTCTGGCATGGCCGAGACCAACATCTGAATCCAATTCGCTACCCCGCCTGACACGTAAGGGTAACTTCCTTCCACTATCAATGCGATTTTCATGGCTTCATTTCCTTCAATTGTAGGGTCACAGTAGGTTGATGAGCCTCCAAATGCCACAGTCCATCCGTATGTTCCATACGTGTCAGTACGCCGGCTTCCTTGGAAATCTCTGGTGTTCGGTTTTTTGGCACACGGACGGTGTAATGCATGGGGACCAATTCATCCTTGGTCGTAATTGTAATTACGTCTTTACTGTAATGAACGTCGACCTTTCCGGCCGAGTAGATACTTAGCTTCTTCACCGCGTCCCTAACCGTTAAAGGTTGAAGATACGCATAGCTTTTATTGAGTGATGCCATCCATGCTTCGAATTGCTCACTCAAAAACTTCCAGCCTTTTCCTGAGGAACGTTTGATATCGAGCGCATCGTCCGGATGTACAAAGTGATTCACCAAACCAAAATTAGCAATAACATCATTGACGTAAAACTTCGTACTGTCGTCCAGCCAGTAACCGGATGAAATACGGGGGAAATTCGTGAATTGCGGAAATTCACTGTCCACCCCAAATTCCTGCTCCAGAAAGCCCTCTTCCTCCCCCGCATAATAAAGGGAAGCAATGATATCAATGGAGGGTACTGCTTCAGCGATCGCTGCCTTCCCCGTCTTGTTCAGCACATTGGACGGTGGCACATATGTCTTCAACTCATGCCCGGGAAACAAGGTGTTCGCGAGCTCTACCATACGCTGAAGACTTTCGACCATGGATGCTTTATCAGACCAAGGAACATAGCCGAGATTACTGTTAATTGGCTCCTCTGGAGTGACCAGAGATTGATGATTATAGCCATGCAGACCAATCTCTCCACCTAGACCCAGCAGCTTACTGCCAAAATACGGCATGATCTTCGGATAGTTCCCGAGAAGTGTTGGGAGAGGCGAACTCGTCTGATTCTGATAATTCCCAATCATGAGGCCCGTATACTTCCACCCATAGAGCTTAGCGAAACGTGCCATATCCGCCCACCAAATCCGTTCATAAAATGCAGGTGTGCTCAGTCCGTACTCCTGACGAATTAGCGGATTAACAACAAGCGGAACGGGGGACGGGAAATCGTCAATATTCAGACTTCGTACTGCCACTTGTGAAGTTACCAGGCTGTCTAGAGCCAGACCAATGGATTGAACCATAAGCCCTCGACCTACCTTCTGGATACTGCTGGTTGAGTTCCAGAACACGACGCTTCCCTGCCCATAGTTATTTTTCCAGAGCATAGGCGTTCCTTCGGCCGATAAATAAATGTTAACCTGCGGCTTAAGCTTAATATCCAACATACTGTTTGAAAATAGCGCATTGCTTGCTGGAAGATTAGGATAGCCGGGAAATACAGTTTGGTTGACTTCTATGCCATGTATCGTTCTTTCAATGAATCCGTTATTACTTTCTATCCCCAGCATGTCATTCCATTCTGGAGCATAGAAACGCGTATAGGCAAGAAGCCGACCGCCTTCATTCAAATAGGACTGAATAACAGTCTGATCCAGTTCGCTTATATCTTCGCCAGTGAGTAGAATGACAGTCCACGGGCTTGGTTTAATTGTCCTCAATTCGTCGGCGGTTATAGAATCCGCCTGCAATTTGGCAAGCCCCAGTGCTGTCTGTAGGTTGACTTTGACCTTATTGCCTTCTGAATCTTTTGGATTTGTATACATATACAGACTGAGTTTATCACCTGCTACGGAGGATTGTGCCGAGCTCTTCACTGGAAACTGCGCCTCTTGGTATATATTTCTTGCTGAAGATAAAGGAAACAAGTCGACGGTGCGTATGGTTTGCAGCCCGACACCGAGCAGCAGCACACTAACGATAACGCATGTAAAGATGATCAGCTTGCGGGACACCTTGTTCCTTCAGCTCCTTCCAAAATTGGATCGCAGGCAGATGCTCGTCTGGAACCTCAACGCTGTTGTCCAACCATTGCTGTGCCAATAGACTAAGTTCGTTTAGTTTTCCTTCTGCATACATTTTTTCTGCTTGAGTTAAATAAATCATATAACGATAATCTCCTACATGGGAAAGCTGCCCAGCAAGGCGGATGGACGTCTGGTAATCCTTTTCCATTCGTGCCAGATTGCATAGCTCTGCGATAAATCGGGGCTCATCAGGAAATTGAATAAGTCCCCGTCCTATCCATTGTTTGAACGTCTGTCTAACTTCCATAGCGAGTTCTTCGGTCAATAAGTGGCTCCCCAAGTATAGTCGGTAGGTTTCTAATAATTCTTTCCATGTCTCCCAGCTTTTTTCGTCCTGCTGCAGAAGTAAGGTCCATTTCTTGATATTTCGTATATATTGCTCATTTAAATAGTTCAAACTAGTCGCTGCATAATGAACCACTTCGGGATCCTCATTGCGCAGGGCTTCGTTAAACAACTGCACTTTATTATTACCTTCATATTGGAGGAGAGAAAATAAAGCCTCCTTCTTGGCCACAGGTTCGCCTGACATCAGGATTTCCCGGAATGGCAACCGGTTCGATTCCGCTTCTACATTAATATTATAGCTTTCCATCGATTGCGGAGAATAATAGACGTAGTTCTCATATTCTTCGTAAAAGTCGTGCCGAAAGCGAAAAAGCAACAATCCTATAAAAACAAATGATCCTATCAGAAATCCAACGCCAGGAAAGAAAAGGATGATGGTTTGCACCCACCCGGCACTTAGCCGATCTTCGACTCTGAAGGAGATCATATGGAGCAGCCTATTATAAATGAGCACAAGGACGAGATGAAGCAGCATGCTTGTCCAATGAAAAGAAAGCCCAATGATCTGCAGTCCATCTAACACTGCAAATAGTAGACTGACTGCCACGGCAATCCATGCGTGAGGAGAAACATCAAAATGCCGGACATTCCGAGAGACTCTCATTCCAAAGCCCCCCTATTGAAACGATCCCTTATCCTGTCTTCAATACGTGATGCCAGCTCTGGTGACGTGGCGGGAAGCAAAAACAACAGCTCTCCGCGGAATGAATCGTAGGCTATCGCATCTTCATCACGCAGCATCTGCTGTGTCAAGCCATTGATTTCTATCAGCGCATCAGTCTCTTCCATTTCGCTAAATTCGATTGGAATCTGCAGCAGTAGGAATTTTTGGGCAAAATCGGTTGCGCGTATCGTTTCTTCATTCAATTTGGCGTAGAAATAATCCGGCTTCATTACGCGGGTATTGGGGAAATAACGCTGCTCATTCAACTTCTGTTCCTTCTGGAACGCTTTCACGCAGCTCTCACCCATCCAAGTGAGAATAAGTCGGAACAGATCCATCGTATGCTTGTTCAAGGCAACAAAATCAAGCCCGTTCAAACCTATAATGCCTATAATTTGCTTGTTCTCATCCAAAAGAGGTCCTGCGAGCATGGGAATAGCTGCCGATTCTCCCTCCTGTCGTATTTGAACCGTTTTCTCCTTACATACTAGGGCATACAAAGATGGTTGATCTAGGAATACGGTGGATGGATAATGTGCTTCTGCACCATAATAGACTTTCAACCTCAGTACATCACCGCCTGGACTCATTCGATAGATGACAATGGAACCCGCTTGAATTAAATCTTTGCATAAGCGCACAGCATCCGTGAAAATAATTTCCGAATCTTCGGAATCTAATGCCTTGGCAATTTTATAGAGGGTATACATGCTTTCTTGAGCACCGACTACCTTCGTTTCCAAAGCTTTTTTAACAAAGAGAAGATCATGATAGCTGGTATCCATTTTCGCTAGCTGCTGTTTATTGTCCTCAAATTCATCCGCCAGAATGGCATATCGAAAACGTAAATCGGAGGAAACGTGACCTACAAATAAAGCGATCCCCCAATAACACACAAACCATTTTGCCTGAACCCATTGATCAAATAACCCATATAAATCACCGTTAATCTGGAGATACGTTAGAATATGCAGCAAGCTGGCTCCTACCGCCGAGGCTGCACCTATACGTGTTCCATAGCGGAGCGAAAAGTAAAGAACAACAAATATAAATGGATTGGGTGACCAATTCAACCAATCCATGTTGTACACCATATGGATAATAAATAAAACGGCCAGTAAAATAGCCAGTTCACACCAGGCTAACCAGCTTCGGTTTTGTCGAAAAATCAATCACGTTTCCTCCAAACTTTAACTATCCAAAGGTCTGATAATAATGGGGTTGTTTTTCTTCTTATAAAACTGTTTCAATTGCTCATAGATTTCATCTATTTGAAAAGGCTTAATAATATACTCATCGGCTCCAGACATCATAGACTTCGATAATTCGCCGATGGAATGCTTGGCACTCATCAGAAAAATAGGTGTTTTTGCAAAGGATTTGTCTGATCGAAGCTCTCGGCATAGTTCAAATCCCGTTAAATTCGGCATCAGAACATCCGACAGTACAGCGTCTGGTTTCAATTCCTTTATCGCTTTTAATGCAGCAACAGGGTCATTGAAGGCAGATACTTGAAGACCTCTCACTTCGAATATATCCTGTAAAATGTGCAGTAGGACAATATCGTCGTCCACGATGGCTAGGTGATTCATGCTGTCAACTCCTTACAATTATCTAGCTGCATAAGTCATAAATCCACGTATGTTAAAGGATAAGTTTGAATGTTGTTAGGTTATATTTTATCATATAATGAAGCTAATCCAAATTTCAGGAAGGTCCGTGAAAAGCGATGAAGACATCTCGGGTAACAACAACTGCCATTATCGTCTCCATGGTCTTTTTCTCTTTCCCATTTAAGAAGCAAGTCCAAGCATCTAAACCTTTTCAAAACGTGAAAGACTACTCCCTCTACTATGGTGCACCTACTGAACAAGCAATCATTCACTTAAAGTCCAAAGATCTTATCATTATTGAACCTCAATTATTCTCAAAATTGCAGATACAAGACATTCAATCCAATGGCACTATGGTTATAGGTTATATAAGCGTTATGGAAACCCCTGTCTGGAACCAGCTTCGTATGAAAGAACTAATGTCTTCGGACTATTTATTGAAACAGGGTGAGCGTGTCCATTTCAAGCAGTGGGATTCGTATTTGATAGATTTGCGGCAATCACACTATCGTCAGCTGCTGTTGTCAGAAATCAAAACTTCGATCTCAGACAAAGGCTTGGATGGTTTGTTCCTTGATACCGTTGGGGATATCGATGACTGGATTCAAGATCCAGCTACTCAAAACCAAACAAGAGAAGCTTACCGTTCTTTCCTACAAGATGTTAGTGATCAATATCCCGGACTTTCCATAATTCAGAATCGCGGCTTTGATACACTCGACTATGCGCTGCCTTATATTGATGGTTTGTTATGGGAGGACTGGAGGGCGAATTGGAAAGAGAATGCCTGGATGAAAGCAAGAGTGGACAGACTGCGAAAGGAACAAAAAAAGGGCTTGACCGTATTTTCCATCCATCTAAATAAAGAGGGCTCCCCTGGTAGAGAAGCCCGTAAACTAAAATTTTTACATATAGACGCACCTAATGGTTATACGGAAATAGACAACTAGTTATAATTGATTTTGCTCTTTGTAATAGTCAAACGTCTCCTGCAAGCCATTTCTTAATGTATATACCGGACTCCAATCCAAACCGGCAAGCGCAGCGCGATTATCCAATCGACTGTGAACGATATCTCCAGCTCGTGAAGGTGCGTAGGAAGGATTGAAGCTCATCCCGCTGATGTCGCACATTTCCTTAAGAAGAGCGTTAACACTCGTCTGCTCGTTCCAACTGACATTGTATATCCCTCGACTGCCCTTACTCAGTGCAGCCATATTTGCGCGAACGATATCTTTCACATAAATAAAATCTCTTGTTTGCTCCCCATCACCAAAAATCAATGGTTGTTTGCCCGCTAAAAGTTTATCTACGAAAATGGAGACTACGCCTCCCTCACCTTTTGGATCTTGTCTAATCCCATATACATTCGCATAACGCAAAATCGTATAATCCAGCTCGTAAAGAGAAGAAAAGCTCTCTATATAGTGTTCCGGTGTATGTTTAGAAATACCATAGAAGGATAGCGGCTTTATCGGATGCTTCTCATCGACGCCCAAATAGTGCGGGGTTCCATACACAGCTGCAGATGAAGCGTAAATCAGCTTACGGACACCATGCTCCCTGCATTGTTCCAAGACGGCAAGGGTACCGAGAATGTTTATTTTAGCGTCTAGTAAAGGATTACTGAGCGAAGTTTGAACATCGATTTGTGCAGCATGATGAATCACGACTTCTGGGCGTGCAGCGGTGAAAGCCTCTGCTAATTCATTATCTAACAAATCTCCATGATGGAAGACAGCAAGGGGATTCAAATTTTCCTTACGACCTGTAGATAAGTTATCAAAAATATGTACGTGATGCCCCGAAGTGATCAATTGATCGACAATATGTGAAGCGATAAATCCGGCTCCCCCGGTAACTAAAATATTCATAAGCGCACACCCCCATCATGATAACGTAAATGAGCTACAAAGTAGATCACTCGACTTGAGTTTTATTATATTATAGATCTCCTCCGTGTAGTTAGAATGAAAAAATAACAAATAAAAAGAGCCATTATTTCGAACTAGATGAAATAGCTCCAGATAATGTCTCTATTTTGGTTTGGCTTAGATTTAATTCTTCACGACTCTATCATATAAAAAATCGGCAATATGGACGGCCTCCATGCGGTCTTTTTGCCCGTGCTTTTCAATGCCCAGCTTCATTTGCAGCAAGCAACCGGGGTTGCTTGTAACCAGATACTGAGCGGCAGTAGCGTTCACATTTTCCATTTTATGTTCAAGAATTTGGTTCGCCATTACGGGCTGTGTGACATTATAAATGCCGGCTGAGCCACAGCAGGAGCCTGCATCTTTCATTTCGATATAGGCAACGTTGCCTACCTCTTTCAGAAGCTGTCTGGAAGGATTGCTGCCTTTCATGACATTGCGCAGATGACAAGAGTCCTGATACGTAACGCGAGTGGAAGCTCCACCGTCAACTGTCTCTGCGAACTGGAGTGGACGTCCTTGCTCAACAAGAATCGTACTGATGTCCTTCACTCGCGCAGCGAACCAAGTCGAGGCTTCTTTCCATTCCGGCTCCTCATGAAGCAAATGATCATACTCTACTAGAATGGCGCCGCAGCCCCCCGCATTGGACACGATATAATCTACACCGGCTTCTTGGAAAGCGCGAATGTTATTCTTGGCCAAAGCTTTCGCTTGATCACTCTCACCGCTGTGTGCATGTAGGGCCCCGCAGCAATTCTGAGTCTCTGGAATGACTACGTCAAATCCCGCTTCAGAAAGCAGTTTTACCGTTTTGATATTCGTTTCGGTAAATAAAACATCCATTAAACAGCCGCGGAACATGCCAACCGTAGCCATCTTTTCCCCTTTTGCCGGAATGTAGGTACCCAATTGCTCTACGACCCCTTTGCTGGAAGCGTCAGGGAGTATGGTTTCCATATCGGATAAATGCTTGGAAAATACCTTTACAGCGCCTGTTTTCCTAACAATGGTTTGCAAACCTGATTTTTTATAGAAATGAAGGCCTGATCCCAACAAACTCATTCTTTTTTGATGAGGGAATAGCTCCTTGAATACCAGCTTACGTACACCGCTTACCCACCATCTGTGCTGCTTCGTATGCGTCTCAATCGCATCACGTGCCTGCTCAATTAACTGTCCATATTTCACATCTGCCGGACAGGCTGGTTCACAGGCGCGGCATCCCAGGCAATGGTTCATTTGATCTTCGAAGCTGATACCAGGCTCCATAATACCATCCACAGCCGCTTTCATAAGTGAAATTCGTCCACGTGGGGACTCGGCTTCCACACCGGTCTCCTTGAATGTCGGACAAGCAGGCAGACAAAAACCGCAGCGCATACAATTGGTTAATTGCTCGTAGTCCAGCTTCTGTACCAGTGTTTCTTGAAGTGTTGCTGCTGCGATCTTAGCCACGATCAATCACCACCCTGCGTCGGGACTCTTTGGCAAACATTTTACCGGGATTTAAAAGATGGTGAGGATCGAAAACTTCCTTAATCCCTTTCATCATGGCGATTCCGGCACTTCCTACCTTCCATTCCAAGAAAGGCGCTTTGACTAAACCAACGCCATGCTCGCCGGTAATCGTTCCCCCCATCCCGATAGCCGCTTCGAATATTTCTTCGAAGGCTAGTTCGACACGATGTATTTCTTCGTGATCCCTGGCATCTGTCGTCGCGGTTGGATGGAGGTTGCCATCTCCTGCATGTCCAAAGGTACAAATTTGCACGCGGTGCTTTTCGGCTATGCGATTAATCTCTAGGACCATATCAGCAATCTTAGAACGTGGAACCGTCGCATCCTCTAATATCGTTGTTGGGCGTAGACGAGCGAGTGCGGTAAAAGCACTTCTCCTTGCCGTTAACAGCTTCAGGGCTTCCTCTTGATTGCTCGCAATGCTAACTTCATCCGCCAGCTCCTCGCGGCAAATTTCCGAGATCCTTTCGATGTCCCGCTCAACGGTTTCCATATCTCCATCTTGCTCGATTAACAAAATAGCTGCCATATCGAGCGGAAGTCCCAATTTGGCGAAATCGTCTACAACACGAATCGTTGGATTATCCATGAATTCTAAGGTAGCCGGAATGATGCGATTCTCAATGATTTTGGATACCGTACGGGCTGCTCCATATAAATCTTTGTACATGGCGAGCATCGTTTTCTTATATTTGGGAGGCGGTATTAGCTTAAGCGTGGCTTCGGTAATGACTGCTAATGTACCCTCCGAGCCAATGAGCAGCTTCGTTAAATCATAGCCGGCCACGTCCTTCATCAGCTTCCCGCCAGTACGCATAATTTCGCCTGAGGCTAGGACACATTCTAATCCGATCACATAATCTTTGGTAGTGCCGTATTTTAAGCCGCGAAGACCTCCTGAGCATTCTGCTATATTTCCGCCTATCGTCGAGATGGACATACTGCTTGGATCTGGTGGATAGAATAAGCCAAGATTTTCAATATGCTCTATGAATTGCTTCGTAATGATACCCGGCTGAACGGTTGCCGTTAAATTTTGCAAATCAATGTCAAGTATCGCATTCATGCGATGCATGACCATCACGATGCCTCCTTGAACGGGGACCGTACCGCCGCAAAGATTCGTGCCTGAACCTCTGCTGACCAATGGAATGCGATGCTCATTTAACACCTTCATAATTGCTGATACTTGCGCCGTATCTTTGGGATAGATCACACCTTCAGGCAGCGCTTGGAGCATAGGTGTTCCATCATAGGAATGCGTAACAAGAGATTCCATATCATCTTTGAAAAATGCTTCGCCTACAATATCCTGCAGTTTTTGTCTTACGCGGCTTTCAAGCATAAATACCTCCCATGGTACTACTCATTTATTTCAAATTGATCATGTGATCAGATGACTTTTTTTCTATTTTAACTTATGATTGAATAGATGTATAGATACTTCATGGGGGAATTATATGACATTTCAGCAGATTCGACCGCAAAAGGGCTCGGAAATCGTCCTTCAGCAAATTAAATTGCAAATCGAGACGGGTACTTATGCACCAGGTTCGAAACTTCCAACTGTTGTTGAACTTGCAGCTAGCTTTCAGGTTGGCCGTTCTACGATTAGAGAAGCGCTTAGCGGATTAAAGGCAATGGGGTGGGTAGATATTCGACATGGCGGAGGCACCTTCGTTACGAACCCTTTGCCAATAGATAGCAGCAGCCTCTTCGATCACGGCCAAACGCTGCAGGAAGTGCAGGAGGTGCGAAGATTCATAGAGGCGGGTTGTGCTTCGTTAGCTGCAAGTCGCCGTACGGAAGAAAATTTGACGTCACTCATGCAGATCCTCCGTACAATGGAAGCTTCGCTAGAAAACGAAGAAGAAAGCGAGCAAGCCGACATTTGCTTGCACCTAGAAATTGCCAAAGCCTCCCACAATACCCTCATGATCGGGATGATGGAGTCATTGACGGAGCGGCTGCAGCAAAGTATGAAGGCTTCTCGCCGTCTATGGTTTTTTGCTGAACGTGCTTCCGCTGAGAAGCTCCTTCAGGAACATCGCGACATCGTCGATGCTATCGAGATGAAAGATGAGCAGCTTGCAGCGGAAAAAATGTCGCAGCATATTCATAAAGTGGACCAAGTAATTCAAAAGCTTGCCAAAATCTCAACGGATGCCTTTTGAGAAACTTCACTGCTTATTCTTCTATAACTGGTATCCGCTCGATTCGGGGATCGGTGAAGATGTCATACTCATCCCGGCTAGTACTGGAAAACTCAGAAACAACCGCGCCTTGATCCCCTGCTTGAAACCAGTGTTTAGTACCAGGTTCGATCGTATATTGTTCGCCTGGATGCAATTCAATCTCGTTAAATACGGTATAGTAAGTTTCACTACCAGCAGGAATTATTGCCTTGAGGCTGGAAGGAGCCTCTCCCTCTACATAGAGCAAGACGCTCCCTGATCGGCAGCGAAAAGTCTCCATTTTACCAGGATCACTGCCGATTGGCGGATGTAAATGCTCTGGGCATGTTTGACCTGGGAACAGAACCAATTCTTTGGCACAATAACGTTCTGTGTTCACATAGGTAATTAATTCAAGCCCTTGAACTTCTAGTTGATTGAGCCCAAAGTCAGCCACTTCAATGTTCCTGATTTCGTTGTCTGTCAGCATAATACCGCTGAGCTTCAGTACTTCTGCTGTGCGCTCTTGAGCCCTCGTGATCTCACTTCTTCTCATCTCTTCTCACCCTCCCAAAAGTACCATAGGAAATGCATCTCATAACATAACTCAAAAGAATCTAAGGCAGAACCTAAGGCAGGGCTAACTTGCCCATGATTGTGGGCCGCTCTGCTCCAGTAGCAGATGGCAGATTATTAGGTACGCCATGAATCCAATCGTTGCCTAGCAAAGCAAAGAGGACAGCTTCTTTGGCATCACCCGATAAGCCAAGTTCATCCGATGTAAGAATGGATTGCTCCGGAAGCAGCTCTCGGAGCATTCTGAGCTGCGTCTGATTATGCGCCCCGCCGCCGCTAACAATCACTTCGGCAATACTATACTCTGGTAAAACGAATTCGTTGTAAGCACGGGCGATAGAATGCGCGGTAAATGAAGTCGCTGTCGCAACGATGTCTTCAGGAGGTAATCCTCGCTCAAGAGCAGTAGCCAAATAAGAAGAGGCATAATCTTTACCAAAGAGCTCACGCCCCGTAGTTTTAGGCGGGGGGAGCTTAAAGTAAGGATGAGCTAGCATACTATTTAGCAGCTCTACATCCACACAGCCGGTAGCAGCCCATGCGCCATTCGCATCATAAATCAATCGGCCTTGTGAAAGCTCAAAGACAACTTGGTCCATAATCATATTGCCTGGTCCCGTATCAAAAGCGATAAGATCATGAGCATCGGTCGATGTTGAAGCCGGAATGGCGGTGCAATTGCCAATCCCGCCGATATTTTGGAGAATACGCCCCTTTTCCTCGTGGCGGAACATAATAAAGTCCCCGTATGGGGCTAGCGGTGCACCTTGACCTCCAACCGCCATATCCGCTGTACGAAAATCGCCAACAACAGGTCTTCCCGTCCGCTTAGCTAGGACGGATAAATCGCCGATTTGCAAAGTTGATTTCGGCAGATATGGATTGACTTCATCCGCTACAGGGATGTGCCATACCGTCTGACCATGAGAACTAATAAGATCAATACGCTCCAAGGGGATATTAGCCGCTGCCGCCGTACGTAGCACGGCATCAGCAAAGCGTTCCGCTATCGCGAAGTTCATCCCGCATAGCAAAGACACATCGGAGTGTTCGATTGAACATAATTCTTTGAGCTTTTCCCGTAATCCATCTTCATAGGCAAAGCTCTCAAAATGGAGCACCTCAACCTTTGCGTGGGCGCCGCTGCCGTCAATCCGAACAAGTGCGACATCAATGCCGTCGAGGGAAGTACCTGACATGATTCCAGCAACCGTCAGAGACGTTTGATTCAATAAGGATCGCAGCATTATAGACCACCCTCCCATTTCCATCCTGCTGGAAAGTCTAGACCAAGCGAGACCGGCAGCCGGCCTTGCGGAGTAAGCTGACCTAACAAGCACTTGGCCACACTTTGCAGGGCAAGTGGCCGGCTTTCATAAGCCGCGACGAAGGTTGAAATCTCCGGCAGCTCCAGCAAATCGTACGGCACTCGCAGTGCGACGACCACAAGCGGCTTGCCGAGCGCCTGCAGGGCACGCACCAGCTCGACCTGCGCGGGATGGAATCGGGCGTTGTACGTCCCGATGACGATCTGCTCCGTCTGCTGCGCCTCGGCGAGCAGCCCAGCGCTGCTTGCTGCCACCTCCGGCAGCGGCAGCAAGCGATCGAGCACGTCTAAGCCGTGCTCGGCCAGCGCAGCCCCCAAGCTCGCGGGGCCCGCGTAGGTTTCGTCGACTCCCGACGAAACGGCTGCGGCCACAGTGATCGCGAGCGTCTTCACCCGCTTCAGCGGGAGCAGCTTCTGCTCGTCTTTGACGAGCGTGATGCTCGCCTCGCTGAGGCGTTGGGCGACCGCGCGGTGCGCTGCGGTCCCGACCTCATCCGCGGCCGCCGCACTTGGCCGCGCATCAAACAAGCCGCGCCGCTCCTTGAGCGCGAGCAAACGGGCGACCGAAGCGTCAATACGCGCTTCGGTAATCCGCCCTTCGCGCACCGCGCGCTCCAGCGCGGTGATGGCCGCGAGCTGGCGGTCCCGGCTATGGCTGATCAGCACGAGATCAGCCCCTGCCTCGACCGCCATGACAGCCGCCGGCGCGGTGCCGTAGTGCTCTGAGATTGCATTCATTTCCATGCAATCCGTCATGATAACTCCTTCAAAGCCGAGCTCCTCACGTAACAGTCCAGTAAGTACCGACTTCGAAAGAGTGACTGGCAGCTTTGCCGATTCTAAAGCGGGAAAATAAATGTGCGCTGACATAATAGCATCCACGCCGTTCTTGATCGATTCAACGAAAGGTACCAATTCAACCGCACGAATGCGCGCTTCAGCATGCTCAATCGTTGGTAAATCCAGATGCGAATCCACATTCGTATCACCATGACCCGGGAAATGCTTGGCCGTTGCAACGACCCCTGCATCCTGATATCCTTGCATCGACTGACGTCCAAATTCAGCAACAAGTTCCGGAGACTCCCCGAATGACCGTACACCGATAACGGGGTTATCCGGATTATTATTCACATCCAAAACAGGTGCGAAGTTCATATTAACGCCCAGCGTTCGCAATTCCTGCCCTGAAATAAAGGAAGACTCATAGGCAGATTTTGAACCATCAATTGCTTCAAGAGCTCCCGCAGCGAGTGCCATCTGCCCTGGCATTAGCGCCACGCCTTCCGTCAAGCGAGCCACCATGCCGCCCTCTTGATCAATGGATATCCATAGCGGCAGATTCTGAGATCGTCTTGCAACTTGTTGGAGCTGCTCGGATAGCCGAGCAACTTGCTTTGTATCCTGTACATTACGAGCGAAGTAAATGACCCCGCCTATATGGTTTTGTTCAATAAAATTCTCCAGATCTTCGGTCATATCGGTGCCTTCAAATCCACAGAGGATCATCTGACCGATTTTTTGCCGAAGCGTCAATTCATTAAGATCTCTCTGGCTCCTGCTCATGCTGTTTTTACTCATTTCTTTTTCTAACTCCCCTCGTAAAGCCAAAATGATTCCCGCAGCTCCAAGCTGTCATGTAAGTGTTTACAAAGTGAACCGAATACCTATTATTATAGGAATAACAAAATAATATTTCAATATAAATATAAAATATGAAATTTTATTTTACATCCTTCGTCGATTTGTATAGGTTGATGCAGCTCAACTTACATATATGTTGAAACATTTGCTTACTAATCCGTATAATGTTGTATTTTCTACAACTTTAGACAGGCAAATCCCCGTTTTCCCTGCGAATGTTGTAAAACATACAACAATTCCAGCCAAAAGCAGCTCTATAACAGAGAAATAGGCTAAATTGTTGTACAGCGTACAACATCTGGAGCTTTCACAGAAGAAATCAAGCAAATTGTTGTACGAAGTACAACTTCGTGAATCCTGGGCGCGATTGAATGACTAATATGACTAATTCTCCATTTCTTCAAAAAACCACCCCAACATCATTTATCAGAAAAAATCATCATTCAAGTGATGAAACCCAACCACTTATCCCCAACTTTATGCCACATCTTATCCAGCAGACTGCGCAAATCATAATTTCCTATACAAAAAAAGAGACAAGCGAATGTATTCACATTCGCTTGTCTCTTTTTACTAACCCATATAGTTATCTATCGCTGCCAAAACCTCTTGTAATTTGCGATTAACTTCTATCAGCTTAGATTCCAACTGTTCATAGTCACTTTGTGTATCAAGAGTTGATTCATGAATCGCATCCTGCAAGTCACATGCTGAGCTGGAAAGATCTATCGCCCCAATATTGGAAGCAATCCCTTTCAACGTATGGACCAGCAAAATAGCTTTCTTGATGTCGTCTGCTCGAAGCGCCTCCCGAATTTCAACGGCTGTTTCTGCATGATTTTGTACAAATAGCTGCAAAATCCGATGATATAATTCCGTTTTATTTCCCAAACGCTCCAGTGCTTCTTTTACTTGTAAAACAGGCAAGGTTTCATACGTTTCTACGGTGGCAGCGGCCTGTGCCATGCCTTGCAATTTCGAGCTTTGAATCACACGCTGCAGCACACTGAACAGCTCAATGGGTTCAAAGGGTTTTGTTATATAAGCCTTCATTCCTGCTTCAAGCACTTGCTCCTTAACACCCTTCACCGCATCAGCCGTCATCGCAATAATAGGTGGAACTTTGTAGCCCGTCTCGATGATTTGACGCGTAGCCTCATATCCGTCCATCACAGGCATTTGCAAGTCCATTAATATGGCGTCATATCGTTTATTTTCGACCATATTTATAGCTACCGCACCATTCTCTGCCACATCGACAAACATCCCCTTCTCACTTAGAAACTCTTTGGCTACCATTTGATTGATCTCATTATCTTCTACTAGCAAAATGTTGGCGTTACGAAGCTCTGTGAATTTCTCTGCATGATCCTGGTCCTGCATGATGCGCTTTTCCAAAGAATGAGAGATCTGAGGCTCAAATAAACCCACAATTTCGTTATACAGCTGTGACTGGCTAATGGGAAAGTACATAACTTTCTTAACAACAGACGTATGAGCTAGCTCTTGCAATTGGGATTCGTGATAAGCACTGATAATCACAAGAACTTGAGACGGCGTCGAATAGTTCGTTTTGATATTATCCACAAGTTGAACGGCATCCGCATGTTCCAGCTGCCAATCAATAAGTACCAAGTCAAACCGACAATCACGGTGAATATCAGTAATCTCATTGTCCAACGACCCGATGACACAGACAATGAATTGCAGCTGTTCAAGTTGGCTTTTCAAAATCAATTGCATTTCGGGGCTATCGCACACCAGTAATACGCGAAGGAACTTCAAATGAAAGTCTTTCTCTACTTCAAAAAATACACCCGTGCTTTGATCAAAACGTGAGGTAAAGGTAAAACAAGACCCGCTTTCCGGCTCGCTTTCTAAGTCGATTGACCCTCCCATAAGTTCGATCAACTTTTGACTAATAACCAGCCCAAGGCCCGTGCCCCCGTATCTGCGGGTCATCGACATGTCTGCTTGCGTGAATCCTCGGAAAAGTTGATTTTGCTGCTCCTTAGTCATACCAATCCCTGTATCGCTAACGTTAAAACGAAGCACAATCCCTTGGTCGTTTCTCGATTGCAATTGGACGGAAATGGCTACTTCCCCGTATTCCGTGAACTTAATCGCATTATTGCACAGGTTTAGCAGTACCTGATTTAATCGGAACGGGTCTCCCTTGAGCATCTGAGGAACCGCGTGATGAACAGAGAAGTGGAGCTTGAGCCCTTTTTCAAACACTTTAAAGCTCATCATCGTCGAAATATTGTTAAGCACCTCATACAAATCGAAATCGATTTGTTCCAAGACGATCTTCTTCGCCTCTATCTTCGAGAAATCGAGGATGTCGCTAATGATGGAGAGCAGGCTCTTGGCGGATAGCACCGTTTTGTCCAAGTAATCCTTTTGCTGGTCTGTGAGCTCTGTTTGCTGCAGTAAGTAATTAAAGCCAAGGATCGCATTCATGGGTGTACGGATTTCGTGGCTCATATTTGCTATAAACTCGCTTTTGGCGCGATTTGCGGCATCAGCCGCTTCTTTTGCCTCTATCAGCAATTTATTATTGCCCTCAAGCTCCGTAGTGCGATTATCAATGCGTTCCTCTAAGCTTTCATTAACTTGCAATAACTCTTCAATCAGACTTACATTTGTATTTTCTAAATCAAGTGCTTCTAGATTTCGTTCCTTGAGCTTAGAGGACATTTCATTAAATGCATTGGTGAGCTCGCCAATAACATCTTTGCGGTAATTATCTATAACAATTCCGAAATTTCCATTCCGGATATCAATCACTTTTTCATTCAATATTTTAATAGGTGTAATGATCCATTTCGTTAATAAGAGACTTAGCGCGATCAAAATAACTAGCACAATTAGAGCCTCTATACCAAACTTGAGAAGCAAAGTATGAATGTCTTCTGTCAAATCGTGCTCAGGTATCGCAATGACTAAGTACCAATCAAAATTCCCATTAAACGAATATTTACTAACATCTAAAAAATAATTCTCACCCTGAATTTGATACTTACCCGAACGAATCTGAAGTTCATTATTAGCTTTCTCTTTGATCAACCCATTACTTTCTTTAATTACTTTATTTTCTGATGTGCTAGCTCTGACTCTCTCATATTCATCCCCTTTTTTCGTAAATAAGGTATTTCCAGTTGAAGTTGCAATTAATTCTCCTGTAGGCTCCATGAGGAAAGCCAGACCATTTTTACTAATATTAATATTTCGCATATGCCTAGCTACCTTATCTAGAGAAATATCCGTACCAAAAACCCCAACAACTTTGCCATCAACCGATATTAAAGGTTTGGACGTTGTAATTCCCAGACCAGTTTCAAATACACCTCCATATACTTTTGACCAATAAGTAGTTCCCGTCCATTTCGCTTGCTCATACCATGATTGTTTTCGAGCGTCAAAGCTCGGAACAACCTTAAGCTCCTTCATAAAATCACCAAATTGATTTACTCGATTAACAATAACTTTGTTGGAAGGTTCTCCCGTCGAGGAAGCAATTTCCAAAACACCATTATTTACCCCAGATGATACAAATTTGCCTGATTCATTCGCATAATAAGCATAGTCAATAAAGTCATTATTCCGAACTTCTTCTAGAAAAACCTTCCCCAACTTATCGACATCTTGTGAGTTCAGAGAACCATTTCCCTCTAACGTGACATTCAAACTATTCACATACTCCGCCGGTTTAAAATAGCTGTCCAACTGATTAAATATATCGGATTGTAAATGATGGATGACGCGTAAATTGGTTTTGTCAGTGACTTTAGATGTAAATCCATTGACCTGAAGATAATAAATAGCTCCCAATATAAGGGGTATACATATAAATGGAAAAATGATTTGTTTATGTAGACTTAAACGACTATATGTACGCGCAAAGCTCTTTAGCATCTGTAATGCCTCCAAATGAAATACGTCTGTGTATTCATTTATTCGACATGATTTGACGTTATCCTTGATTGCAATGTAAATCTGTGGTACGGTACTAAATCCAATTCTACAATAGGTTGTTTATCCACTTTCGGATGCATAGGAGGGGTTCCCGCGTTGTTGCCTTCCATACGCTAGTCATGAATCAGTTTGCCGCTGACTTTCAATCGTACTGGCAATTGCATACGGGCTCTAGGCCAAAATAATTCAGAATGCAGTACCGTACCAAGGAATGTATGCAAAAAAAGTGGTTGAACAGGAAAGTTTCCTGTTCAACCACTTTACTTTATACTACGATACCGGCAAGAGGACTCGAACCTCCACCCTTTCGGACTCGATTTTGAGTCGAGCGCGTCTGCCATTCCGCCATGCCGGCTTATATGGCGCGCCTTGATGTGTTAAGGCGCGCATGCAATTAAGATAATGCCGAAGACCGGACTTGAACCGGTACGGTAGTCACCTACCGCAGGATTTTAAGTCCTGTGCGTCTGCCGATTCCGCCACTCCGGCTTAATGGAAAGCTCCGAACTGGAAGTAACTAAGCTACAATCCAGTTCATCACTTTGGGATGCGCGTAGAGGGACTTGAACCCCCACGGTCGCCCGCTAGATCCTAAGTCTAGTGCGTCTGCCAATTCCGCCATACGCGCATGTTGTAAATATCCGCCTAAAGATCCCTATATATAGTGAGTCATGTAGGATTCGAACCTACGACACCCTGATTAAAAGTCAGGTGCTCTACCAACTGAGCTAATGACTCTTGAAAAGAATGGGCGGACGACGGGACTTGAACCCGCGAATGCTGGATCCACAAACCAGTGCGTTAACCCCTTCGCCACGACCGCCATATGAATAAGTCTTGCTAGGCCCCGACAAAGTAATCGGCGTTATTACAACGCTTCACTTTGGGGTACTGTGGTGCCGTCGAGAGGACTTGAACCCCCAACCTACTGATTACAAGTCAGTTGCTCTACCAGTTGAGCTACAACGGCTTATTAAGTTTGTAAGAATGGTGGCTCGGGACGGAATCGAACCGCCGACACGAGGATTTTCAGTCCTCTGCTCTACCGACTGAGCTACCGAGCCTTACAAGATGTTGAATTGGGACCCCCGGAAAGTATTCGGCATTTACTACAAAGCTTTGCTTCACTTTTTGGGGTTTAGTGGCGGAGCTGACGGGATTCGAACCCGCGGTCTCCTGCGTGACAGGCAGGCATGTTAGGCCACTACACCACAGCTCCAAAATGTACATGATATGGTGAACGCTGACGGGATCGAACCGCCGACCCCTACCCTGTCAAGGTAGTGCTCTCCCAGCTGAGCTAAGCGTTCATGTTAATGGATAATGACCCGTAGGGGACTCGAACCCCTGTTACCTCCGTGAAAGGGAGGTGTCTTAACCACTTGACCAACGGGCCTTATTTCCGCGCAAAAGAGGCGGCAAAAAAAATACCCAACTAGTGGGTACTGCTTGGCAACGTTCTACTCTCCCAGAACCCTGCGGTTCAAGTACCATCGACGCTGGAGGGCTTAACGGTCGTGTTCGAGATGGGAACGCGTGG
>NZ_LMEO01000030.1:21078-61910 GCF_001426375.1 Paenibacillus sp. Root444D2 | reverse complement strand
AATGGGAATAGCTACATCTGATGAGCGCTCTCCTGAACAACATCTGCAAACCAAGGTGTCAAAATCCTGCGAATGAGTGAGTATATGTGAGATAAACCCTTAAAACCGAGGGACGAGCAGTTTAGTTTAATGATCAAAAATAATAAGCAGGAGATAATATCGTAACTCCGAATTGTTAAAGTATAAAAATATTAGGAGTTTAGAAAAGGGGTATCTACGTAATTTTATTGTGTAAAACGATCTTATTACGATAATTACGAATTGAATTTCGTAGAATAAAAGTTAATATGACATATCCGAAAACCAAATTTCACATTTTACTATACTGTGACTTATCCTTGTTATCATGAACTGTGACAAGATGTTAACCGTTTGGAAGGAATTAGTAATTCTTGATAGAATAAATATGAAGATGATCAGGTAATAAATTTGTACACATAAGGAGATAAAACTATGGCAAAAAACAAATTACTAAGAATGGACAATGTTGGCATCGTGTAGAATCCCTTGATGACGCAATCTCTTTCTTCGAGGAGATTGGCTTGAAGCTCGAAGGGCGAGCTACTGTCGAAGGTGAATGGGCTGGTCGCGTAACCGGGCTGGGTTCACAGTGTGTAGAGATTGCTATGATGGTTACCCCAGATGGCCACAGCAGACTTGAACTTTCGCGATTTCTCACCCCACCTACTATATCAGATCACCGAACTGCTCCTGTAAATGCCCTCGGTTATCTACGCGTCATGTTCACCGTTGAAGACATTGACGAAATGGTATCCAGACTCACTAAGTATGGTGCTCAGCTCGTTGGCGAAGTGGTTCAGTATGAGGACTCGTATCGGCTCTGCTACATTCGTGGAAATGAAGGACTTCTAATCGGTTTGGCGGAACAACTCGGTAATAAATAAGTCGGGTCTGGGCGACCCTCGGTCCCGGAAACAAGGAACGAGGAAGTAATTGCCGGGACACATCCGCACCGGCCGGTAGCAAGCTGCCTTAACTCGGTGGGACTTCGTGATGCATGAACTTTAACGGAAATCAATGCAAAACCAAATTAAAGGGACTCAACTAACGGAAACGATAGTTCAATAAACAACACCACGGCAACCATCCAACATCATCGGCTGCCATTTCTCAACTAAAGGACAGTTATGCTTAGTAATAAAAAGATAGGTTTTCAATAAAAAATAACAAATATAGAAGATAAGTTTTTTCAAGATTATGTGAGGGAAATGTAAATGAATTATTAAAAGCTATATTGTTTGGCATAGTTGTTTTTTTAATAGTTTTATTTATTGTTAATCTCCTTATCGGTGTTATGAAAGAACTTCGGTGTGTTACGAATCACAGACCTCAATTCAATGTGAATATAAAACGTTTGATGGAACCTCAATGACAAACCAAGATATTAATAAAATTAAGGTGCATAAGGGAGAAGTTCTGTATGTAGTTTATATTGCTATTGTTAAGACTGGGGAATTATCTCTAGACGCAATATTGACGAGATTAAACAACAATAACAAAGATGAATCTGTCTGGAGTAATACTCTTAAAAATAATAGAAGTGAAACAATAAATATACCAATAAATGACGATGGGGAAGTTATATTCCGAATTAAAGGAACCAAGAAGTCGGGTAGTTATAACATTAAATGGGATGTAAAAAGCAAAGATGAAGCTGCGAAGAAATAAAATTGAATGGGCTGTCTTTTTTTGAAGTAAATGGCTGGTTGAAAAACAAATCCTGCTCAACTAACGGGAATTAAACCAACGGGTAAAGTCCATGTAGGAAATTCATCGCAGCAATAAAACCCGCACTCAAAATCGCAAAAGATAGAATGGGATAAGGTTCTTGTCAAATCCTGATGACAAGAACTTTATCCCATTCCCGATTTTGACAAGAATTTGATCTCATTCCCGACAGATGGCAGGGAAGAGAGGCGGTCGGAAAAAACTAAAGTTATAATCTGGACTTGCTGATTAAGCTGATATGAACGTGGCGGTCAACACCTCTCTGAGACCTAAGCATCCGACGGATTATCGGTCTGATACGGAGCCGGCTTTCGTGTAGCCTCCGGCCCACCAGTTCGTAACCAGATCTGCGTAGGTATCGGCGGCATCTTCCCAGAAGAAGTGTGCCGCATCGATAATGTTAAGCTTGCTATTGGGTAGCCGCTCATGGAGATATTCGGCGTTTACCGGCGGCACCACGTGGTCTCTAACGCCGTTTATGATCAGCACGGGTGTCTCGATCGTGGGTAGTAGGTCGCGCAGAATCGGCAGCTGTTCCGGATAGCTACGCACGTAGCGCATCGACTCGGCTAAGCGCTCACCTTCATAGGACGAAAGATAGTCCTCGCAGGCGGCATCCGTGGGCCTGCGCTCAAATTTACTAATCGTGGCGGTTACAATTTTGCGTCCATCGATCTTGCGATAGGGCTCGATGCTCGGTGCCTCCACCCATTCCTTCAGCAAGCCGCTGAGTTGGAGTGGGACTGCGGCGCCGCCGGCACCGATTACGAGGCTGCGGAACCGGCCCGGAGACAGCGCCGCGGCGAAGAGTGATGCACTGGTTCCGATATCATGCCCCACGATGTGTGGCTGCTCCAGGCCGAACGCGTCAGCGAGCCGAACAATGAATTCGCCCATGGCCCTCGGCGACATCAATGAATCGCGGCGTTCGGACTGCCCGAACCCCGGCAGGTCAACCGCCACCAGATGGACGTGCTCTGCCAACCGGTTCCAGGTTGGCTCGTAGCAGTAAATGCTTTCCGGCCACGGGCTCAACAAAAGTGCATGATTGTCGCGCGGTTCGCTCTCGGCGTAGCGAATGGACAGGCCGTCGATGGGGCGGACCTGCGGTCGGATCGATTGGCTCAACATTGTGGTCATGGGATCTTCCCGGCGTTCTTCGGCATACATCCCTTTATCTTCATTCGACATGCATGATTCCTCCCTAAAATTTCAGCTACATAGGATATTCCAATTATAACCAATTGGGAATGATCGGCGAGTTACCACTATTTAACTGTGATTCAGGTTGCCCCGAATCGAAGTGGTGTATTCCTCGAGGAAGCCGTTTTCGCCGTAGTTGTCAGCGAAGTGGAACTCCTGGTATTCATAAATCTCGCGGGCGGGATTTTATGGACGACATCTGGGCCTTGCACGTTGCCTTCCATGAACGCGCCTTCCCCGGTGACATCGTCGGCTAGGTTGTCCAGCCACCACTGAGTTTATTCTTCGAGGAAGACGTTTTCGTCGTAGTTACGGTCAGCAAGCTGGAAAGCAGTGACAGGCTGTTGCTGGCTACGATTAATCTGATCTCAGAAAGAGGTTACAATAGCGATACCACGCAAGAGATTGCTGAGTCTGCCGGCCTGAGAGAGAAGACATTGTTCCGACACTTCGGAAGCAAGCAGAAACTCCTTGAAGCCGCTTTCGACAGGTATCACTATGCCGAAGAGATGAGAAAGATTTTCGCGGACAAACTGGTATGGGAGCTGGAGAAGATCTCTTTACGATCAGCAGGACGTACCACGAGATTATGAACCGGAACCGCAAACTGGTCCAAATCAGCATCAAGGACGGAGCCCAGATGCCGGGCTTTTAAAGAACGGATGCAACAACACCCTCTGCGGTTGCTCGAGTTTCTGACGAATTACTTCAACGATATGAGCGAGGCGGTAAGCTTCGGTTGACGGATCCGAAGATGCAGGCTTTTACGTTCATGATGTCGCAGTACGGGGCTTTCGTGAACGACTTGGAGACCGGGAGTAACTACCCATGAAGCAATACTTCTTCTAAAGGTGAAACCTTAGCATTAAGCTATCGGAAACGATAGTTCAATCAATAAAAGCTTGAAGGCAGCCGGCCAATGATCGGCTGCCTTTTCTCAACTAACGCAACAGCAGGGAAAGGAATCCATATCCCGAACTGTTAAAGGGAAGGGTTTTATGTCTGATCACGATTTCCCTAACATGCCATTGATTATTATGAAAAGCTGAGGTGATTATTATGGAAGAGTTACTTTCACGAATGAAGCATAAACACGGAAGGATAATTGACGGAAGGCGACATTTCTGGGACGTAGAAAAACTGTGGGAGTTATCTAAGAACTTACCAGTTCATAAAATCAAGATAGATTCAATAAAGGAACTTGATCAGGATTGTTGGTTTACAGATAGTAGGAATACATCAGTTCCAACTATACGCAATGTTGCGCTTCATTGTCAGCGGATTATCAACGCAAACATGGAGTACCCAATATTAATATGTTCAGATGGACAATTAATTGATGGGGGACATAGAATTGCAAAAGCACTAATTGATGAAAAAATTGAAATTGATGCCATCTATCTTACATTGCCGACGGCGGATGTGATTCAATAAAGTACTCTTGTTCTGTAAAGTAGCCTGTCCAAAAAACTGAATTTAGCTTTTGACATCAGCAATAAACCGTGACATCGAGATTTGATAATGATTAATCTAACGGAAACGAGAGTTGAATAAATAACACGTAACGAGGCTGCCGGATTAAATTAGGCAGCTTGTTCAGTTAACGGACAATTTAGCACAATAAACGATTGTTTGGGAACATGCATAACTAAGTCTTTAACCAAATGTGGTAATATAAGGATGTGATACATAGATTAAATGATCGTATTGACTGTTAATTCAATCGGTTAAGGTAGGCATAGTGTCTTGAATAGAGATGTCTATTTAGGGAGCGATAATTAATATGGGGAATATCGAGCAACTCATTATGAATATCATCATGTTAATTTTTTCCAAGCATAGGCGTTTGGTGTTTACTGCATTTAATCAATCGAAATATTATGATGCTGTAAATAAATTAAAAAGTCATGGCATTTCCTATCGCAGCCGAATAACAAGTCATGACACGGGTACAGTGGGTTCAGGCAGAAATGATAACAGCCAATACGACATCTATGTCAAAAAGGATGAGGTATATCTCGCGGAGAAGGCTATAAATAGCTAGCGGTTTAATAATAAAAAATGCTGTTGTACGGCAGCACCTCGTTGAACTAACGGAAACGATAGCGTAATCAGGCAGCGGCATGAAACATTAATATACGACGAAAAATATACCAAATTCCTGTGGGGCTCACAACATTTTTATTGTGGGTTCTTTAATTTCAGCTACATCCAAGAAAGAGGTACCAGGTTCTTGTCCTGTAAAACCCTTGTTCTTGCCTTACAATCTATTGTTGTTCTCAAATGACAAGAGAAGTTTTAATTTTCGGATTTAGCTTGTCGGTTCATTTGTTGCGTCCTTTTTGTTAAACCATTTTTCAACGAAGGCGGCCTCCTCCTCCGGTGAATTGACTCCGGTCGAGAATCCAACAGTCCCGCCTTGTCGTTTATCGAGATAATCATGATCGTCCACGATTCGAGTGAAGTCGCTCGCTTTCCATTTTTTCGCGAGCGCGAGATAATTGTCTCGTTCCTCGATGTTCGGAGCCTTCTCAATGTTCTCGATCATGAGGTCGAGGAATTCATGCGTCATCTTAATAGAGAATCCGATTTGGTCAGCTTTGATCTTCTGATGAGTCATGGAGTGAAGGTTCATGATAATCGAGACTTCGTTCATGTATTCGCCGTTCGCGTTCATCTTCTTGATCTGGCCTAAATAGTCATCATCAACCGCGATAAGCGCTTGATTTGGACCGTATTTCATCCCTGTGAAGGGTCTGACTTTGTCAATTGGGTGAGCTGCCGGAGCCTCAGATTTCGGAGTCTCGGAAACAGTCATAACGGGATTATATATTTCCTTGGTGATATTATTTGCTTTAACATATGCGAAAGCACTCCCGACGATGAGAGCAGAGATAGTGACGGTGATGATGAACTTCTTTTTCATTGGATTTATGTCCTCCTCGAGTTGGATGTTATATATTTAAACGTTATTACCACCCAACTAGTTCCTGTAGGAATAATTAAAGGTCTTAAGTCCTTGTGCATTCAACTAACGGGCAGGATAACGCATCTAAATGTTGAATTTTCTGGAAGGAGTAAATAACCAGAGGTGAGATATGAACCAATTAGAAGGTAAGGTAGCGGGAAAAACCATGAACGACTCATTGGCGGAAATTGAATGGTATGAAACAGACCCAATTTTAAACAACCTTATTACTTCAAGGGCTGAACTGACGTTTAGCCCGCTTTCGCCGGGGCTTGAGGCGGATGTGGTTAAGATCACGCAGGGAGAGAAGCATTTTGTGCTGAAGGTGTGGAACAAGCGCTCGAAACCTGACGTCCTGCGCCAATATCGCCTTTTGGAAGCTCTTCATTGTCAGGGAATCCGCGTATCCGAGCCGATCGGCTATGGGCGGACCGAAACTGGGGACAGTGTGCTGCTGACCCGCTATCACGGTACTACAGTAACGAAGGTGAGCCCGAGCATTTTTAAGGAAATTGCTGCTGTTTTAGCCGACATTCACCGGCTGTCTCCGGATGGATTGGAGGGTAGGGCGCTTGCTAGGTATGATTTTGTTGGGTATTTTTTCCCGGGGATCGAGGCGTTTCCGGCGATGAAAGAGGAACTGATCCGTCTCGTCGCTTCTGCGGATATGAAAATGGATCGGATTATTCACGGCGATTTCCATTTAGGCAATATTCTAGAAGATAATGGACAATACACAGTGATCGACTGGACGAACGGGCAACTGGGGGATCCTAGGTATGATCTGTCATGGGCTTGTCTGCTTTTGCGCATCTATTTGAGCGAGAGCAAAAGCCTTACGTTTTTGTACAAATATCAAGAGAAAATGCCCATAGCGCCGGGGGAGTTAGAGATCTTTGAAGCGCTTGCTTGCCTGAGGTGGCTTTTGCTCGACCGAATCGCTGGAGTGCCCAAACACGCGGATACGATGAAGAAGGTAAGAAAAATCGTCAGGGATAATCGATTTTTAAATGAGAGTGTGCTTATATAAGGGCAGTTCCCGCTCGATTGGAGTTGAGGTTGACTTTTTCGTCAGTCATTACCCAGAAGAGACAAGGTTTATAAGATAGATTTAAATTGTTCAGTTAACGAGGAACTATAGTTGAGGAGCCTACAGCAAAGTAACTCTTCTTTTTCATTGGTGTAACGGGTACTTTAGTGAAGTAACATATCAGAGGATTCGCAGATCTGGTTGTTGCTTTGCATCCTGTGGTGATTTATTTAACTCAGCCGAGTGTGCGGGAGCAACAGGGTTGGATTTCTTCCATCCGTCCATGACTCACTTCGCGTCTGAACAAAATATTAGGTTTATGGAAAACCGCAAGCGGATCGAATAGGTTGAAAGTTAGATAAAGTACCGATAATTAGGAATGAAATGACCGAAATGTGACTACTTAATTTAAGTTTAAAGCCCAACAAGCCCGATCGTAGTGAAATCAAGAATATACTGCTCATATTATGGCAAAATAATAAAAACAAAAAGGAGGCATTCCCTTGAAGAGAACGATAGCTGATTCCATCGTGGAATCCCTTCTGAACGCCGGCGTGAAGCGAATTTACGGCATTATCGGCGATTCGCTTAATGCCTTGCTCGATGCGATCCGTCGTTCCGGAAAAATAGAATGGATCCATGTCCGCCACGAAGAGGTTGCAGCGTTCGCGGCTGGCGCGGATGCCACCCTCAGCGGAGGAATCGCCGTTTGTGCGGGTAGCAGCGGACCTGGTAATTTACATCTCATTAACGGATTGTACGATTGCCATCGAAACCGGGTGCCCGTACTTGCGATTGCCGCTCATATTCCGAGCAGTGAAATTGGCAGCGGCTTTTTTCAAGAGACTCGTCCGGACATGTTGTTTCAGGAATGCAGCTTCTTTTGTGAAGTCGTAACCGGACCGAGGCAAATACCTCGAGCGGTTACGATGGCGATGCAAACCGCGACGGCAAGGTCGGGAGTGTCTGTCTTAGTTCTTCCTGGTGATGTAGCCGCTTTCGAATTCGACGAAAGTCCGGTTCCAGAACGCGTCATCCATTCCACCAGGCCAATTGTCAGCCCTTCTACAGACGAATTGAAGACGCTTGCCGACTACTTAGACAAAGGCAAGAGGATCACCTTACTGTGCGGTGCTGGCTGCGCGGGAGCTCATGCTTCGCTCATGAAGCTGTGTGAGAAACTGCAATCCCCGATGGTCATAGCGCTGCGAGGAAAAGAATATCTGGAATACGACAACCCGTATTCCGTCGGATTAACCGGCCTCATCGGATATTCATCAGGATACCACGCCATGATGGAATGCGATGTCTTACTCATGCTGGGTACCGATTTTCCATACCGGCAATTTTATCCGCAAGAAGCGACCATTCTTCAGGTTGATTTGGATTCCTCCCGACTAGGCCGGCGAACGACGCTCGCATACGGGGTGTGCGGAGACGTAAAGACGACGGTCGACATGCTGTTACCCCTGTTAATGGAACCGCACTCTCCTGATCATCTGCAGCACTTTGCAGCACATTATGCCAAAGTCCGCGAGGAACTGGACAATCTTGCAGCTCCTGGCCGAGCTCTTATTCATCCGCAATTCCTCATGAAGGTAATCAGCGATCTCGCAGATGAGGATGCCGTTTTGACTTGCGATGTTGGGACGCCGACTGTGTGGGCTGCCCGATACTTGAGCATGAATGGAAAAAGAAGGCTACTTGGCTCATTTAACCACGGGACAATGGCGAACGCCATGCCCCAGGCGATTGGGGCGCAGGTTGCTCAACCGGGACGCCAGGTCATATCGCTGTCTGGGGATGGGGGACTCACTATGCTGCTCGGAGATCTATTGACCCTTCGTCAGCATAAGCTCCCGATCAAGATCGTTGTCTTTAATAATGGCGCGCTTGGATTCGTGGAATTGGAAATGAAAGCAGCTGGCTTTTTAGAATTCGGAACGGAACTCGACAATCCAAACTTTGCGGCACTTGCTCAAGCCATGGGAATCGAAGGAATTCGCGTCGAGGATCCGAATGACTTGGAAAGTGCCGTTCGCCGAGCGCTCGAATACAGCGGTCCGGTAGTGCTGGATGTCGTCGTCAATCGTCAGGAGCTGGCGATGCCGCCGAAAATCAACCTCGAGCAGGCTCGCGGATTTACGATGTGGATGCTGAAAGCCGTTTTGAACGGGCAAGGCAACGAAGTCATCGAACTGGCGAAAACCAATCTCTTTCGGTAATAAATAGGAGTCCTTTGAAGTGGCATTGGAAGTCAGAGTTATTTTCCCACTCCCGAGAGGGAGGGAGGATCAGCTTTATTAAAGACTCCTACAACTGACTGGACACACTACCTTAGTCACAAGTTTAAAATAGCCCCCATCTGATTGCCAGATGCGGGTTATTTACGCTTACGTTAATACAAAAAGAATTACAGCCGGTTACATCGCAATTATCTCTAGTATGTATCGAAATTTATTCGATTTGGAGCCTATGTCCGACTAATGAGGTAGAGAACTTTGAGCAACCGGCAGCTCGTTAAACTAAACGAGCAGTAATGTTTAATATTACGTTCCATAAAATTACCAAATTTATGGTATGTTGATCTATATAGGTACGAAATAAACGTAACATATTTAGAGTAGTACATAATTGGAGAGAAGACACCAAAAGGAGGTATTTTTGTGGATGAAACCTTTATCATTGCTTGTGAAGTACGACTTCGGACAGCAATGCTATTCAGTGATGTGGAACTTTTAGATGAACTGATTGCTGACGACCTTACCTTTGTTAATCATTTAGGACAAGTTTTATCAAAAGAATCGGATATTGAAGCACATCGTTCAGGAAACTTGAAAATGACTGGAATTGATATTTTGGATCAAAGAATTAGACTTCTGGATAGGGTAGCCGTAACCATTACAAGAGTCAATCTAAGCGGTATTTTCGGGACTCCATTTGAAGGCGAGTTTTGGTACACTCGTGTTTGGCAGAAACGTATCGGGACATGGCAAATTGTCTCAGGTCATTGTTGTTCGGTAACGTGATACAATACTATGCTCAACACTAAATTGTTGAACTAACGTTAGTTGAAACAACAAAGCCACGACAGGCAGTCGGTCAAATGATCGGCTGCCTTTCTCAACTAACTACAGAAAAGTTGAGAAAAGAATACATTTAATTAATATCCGGGTATGATAAAGAGAAAAAGGAAATATTATGATCGGACTTATTATCGCAATTGTCGTTTTTAATCTTACTGCCTTTACAACCAATAAGAGGTTGACAGCAAACCAAATTGTTCATATTTGGACATTTACATCGATTTTTCAAGGTACATTCGATTCTTTTGTTGATTATAAATTTCATGGTTACTGGTATTTTACTAAAGACATTGACTGGAAGGGTGTGCCTGCGCATCTTGGACTGCTTCCTCCCATTAACATGATGTTTTTAAATTGGTATCCGTTTAAAAGTCCATTAAGAGTAAAAACATTTTACTTTATCTATTGGGTCATAGGTACCGCCATATATGAGTTAATTACGTTGCTGCCTGAACCTTGGGGGTATTTTCACTACGGGTGGTGGAGATTGTGGCATTCGGTACTAATAAATCCTATCCTACTGTTAATCTTGTTAGGGTATTATAAATGGATAGTTAGAATAGAAAAAAATTATAAATTGTGAAAATAATCAAGTTGAATCATATAAAGAGACGATTCAAGTTCATCCCGCTCCCTCGAAATGATTCGGTTTCCTCACTCAAACTCATGAATTCGCAGGATTTCACCCTTAGATTAGGATGAAAGAAGAAGATATAGGTGAGCTTGTTGCGGGATTGAAGTGAAAAGGGCACGGGCAGCATTCCTATTATGAAGAAATACGAGGTTTGAGAAATAAAAAGACTCCTTGGTATGATGTTAATGGGTCCACGATGCTGGGCAGCTAACGGACGACAACCGCGGAGTCGAGTTCGGGAAGCCCATTACGTTTGAAAACACCAGGGAAGGGTTCGAGTTGTTTGTGGACTGGTTCCGAAAGATTTTAACGTAACAAGGTTTCCAAGACGTTATCGTTGGCATGGAGCCTACTGGTCACTACTGGCTAAACCTTGCTCATTTTCTGCGTGAAAAGCAAGTTATGTACGGCGTTGTAAATCCGCTGCACGTAAAGAAAGCAAAGAACTCGACGACAATTCGCCAACGAAGAATGACATTAAGGATGCGAAGTTCATTGCACAGCTGGTCAAAGACGAGAGATACGCCGTACCGAACCTTTCCCAGGGCGTTTATGCCGAACTGAGGGAGCAATGAAAATTCGCGATCACCTGACGACTGACCTTTGCGTAGTGCAAGCACGTGTCCATAACTGGTTAGATTGCTGTCGTCATTCGATCTGAGTACGGGAAGCATTACTTTTGGCATGGCGCATGAAAATTGTCATGCGCAATGACCGAAGGCGATGCTTTTTTTTTTGCATATTCATGACTTTTAACAGATTTGGCACTCCGTCATCCTTGGTAAGATTAAGGTGCAAGAACGAGCGAAACCCTAAGGACCGAGCGCATTTAGCGATCAGAGAGCGGAAGTGATGGCGGAGAAAAAATTAGGATGACGTTGCGGATTGCAACGGTATCGGTTCTGCTGGTGCTGGTGGTCGGCTCTATTTTAGAGGAAAGGATGGAATCACTGACGAAGCTGCAGTTCGCTTTAACGCAGCAAAATGAGGTCGAGTGGCCGTTCCTTGTGAGAAGCCATTACGCGGATTCCTTCCTCGGTCATGTGTTAGTTATTCGAATAATTAAACTTAAGAGGAGTGATCATGGCATCTACGATCAATAAACTAATCCGTAGGACAAGCCAAATAACGTTGCTAGGCTTCGCATACGTTAACTCGATAAGGAAAATGATAGCCGATGTAAGTCAAGCGCATGAGCATGCATAATGAATGTATATAGGAGGGAATGCGATGTTCGGGAACCAATCGAGATGGCCGGCCAAATGCACGGCAATACTGCTGATCGCGGCGCTTATGCTACTTTCGGCCTGCGCGCGAAACAGCAATGAGCAAGACGGCGAGCGCGCCGCCGATATCAATCCAAAGAAAGTGGCATTAACCACTGCAGGCAAGTTAACGCCCGGTAAGGCGTTTTCCGACGAGGAGCTCGTCAAAGAGCTTCCGGGCTTCAAGAACGGCTACAAGGAAGCGAACGGCGTCAAGCTTCACTACGTCGAGGGCGGGAAGGGCGAGCCGCTGTTTCTGCTGCCGGGCTGGCCTGTAACCTGGTATTCGTTCCGCAATATGATGCCGGAGCTGGCCAAGTACTATCATGTCTATGTCGTGGAATACCGGGGCATGGGCAGTTCGGACAAGCCTCAGTCGGGCTATGACAAGAAGACGATGGCAAAGGATATTTATGAATTGGCCAAAGCGCTCGGCTACAAGAGCATCAACATCGCCGGACATGATATCGGAGCGACGATCGCGTACGCATATGCAGCCAACTACCCGGAGGCCACGAAGAAAGTCGTGCTGATGGATGCTTCCCATCCGAACGATAACTTCCTGAAAATCCCGATCTTGCCGCCGCCTGGCGTGTACGACGAGAGCAACCCCGAACGCCCTAAGTTCTACTGGTGGTTTGCCGTTAATACCATCCCGGGCTTGTCGGAGCAGATGCTGCAGGACAAACAGCTGGATCTCGTCTATAATTGGATTTACGATTATATGGGCTACACCAAGGATGCGCTCAGCAAGAAGGAACGCGAGGTTTACCTCGCAGCTTATTCCCAGCCCGATGCGCTTCGCGCCGGGAACGAATGGTACAAGACGTTCAGGGATGATATCGAAACGCTGAAAACGTACAAGCCGCTGTCCGTGCCCGTGCTCGGCATCGGCGGCGTGTCCGGTTACGGCATGCTGGAGCAGTTCTTAAACGAGCATGCGCCGAATTCAAAGACGGTGAAGCTGGAGAAAACCGGACATTGGATCATGGAGGAGAACCCGCAAGCCGCCATTAAGCTGTTCAGAGAGTTTTTCCGTTAAACCGTCCCTGCTGCACAACAAGCCCCTGAATCGCCTGCGGCGTGATGCCGTTCGGGAGCTTGACGTCATTTATTCGGACGACAAAAACATTCTATACAACGAAGTCGGGAAAGTCGGGACTGACCCAGTAACGTGAGACAAATTAAAACACCTTCAAGTAAAATGAGCCGTGTCGTAAGATATGGTGGACAACTTGGAGGTGTTTTTGCGTTGGCAACTCGAGTAAGCTATCCCGTAGAAGTGAAAATGCAAGGTCATTAAAATGAGATTAGCGTTGTGTCACCAGAAGCCGTAGTCGCCTGGACGGAGTTTATTCGCGGCGGAATGTCCGTAACTGCTTCCAACCATCGAGGACTTGTTCCGTGTTCAACCGACTGATTTCTCTTGGCAAAGAGAAGAGCCTTAGCGTAGCGATTGCACTGGTGCAGGTAAGAGAAAATCGGCTGCCGTTTTCATTGAGCTAACGGGCAGGATAGTAAGAACTTCAAACTAAATATTGGAACTTTTTGGTTGTTTTTTCGTTTAATGAAATGGAGGTGAATTACTTGAGCGATAGACCCAGGACATTTTTGTTATTTGGAATATTTATTTGCTTGATAATCATTGCAATGAAGCCTGTCCCTCAATTTAGCTATAATGCTCCGCAGACACAGGTGCCTTCTTCTGGCGAATCTGTTGTACAACTCAGTGAAAATAGAATAGCTATCGTGGATACAAACATTAACTCAGGAATGCGAGGCGAAGTTTTTGTTCTTGAGTTTGATGAGACAAAGAAAACTTTTAATCTCGTTGGAAGGTATAATTATGTTGATTTTTTCAGAATTCCAAACAAATATATACCTTAAGCAGGGATGCAAATTAGTGCCCATTGAACTAACGGAAACGTTAGTTCAATAAAGGGGCGCTATACAAACTATGAAGGTGTTGCCATGGTAACAACCTTTGGCATGCTTAAAAAATCGGGGATTTCCAGATCGATTCGAATTATTTTGAACAATCAATGCATTGTGCTTCCCGTCAATTCTCATGATGAATTACGACTCCTTGTATTTGTGTTTTCATTTTCTGTCAAGGGTGGCTCCATATACAAATTACTTAACCTTATCTAGCCGTACTCCCGTGGTGGCTATTTCTGTCGTGCCTTCTTCGATTTCTGCTGGATAATCCAAAGTAAAATACCCTCTTCCAATTCGCTCAATATCATCGTCAGTTGCTGGCCTAATTACAAAAGCTCTGTCCTTGATCCAAATGATTTCTTCATCATGAGTATCAAGTAAATAATCCTCAAACGGTAAATTGACGGCTTTCATAATAAACTCACTCCTAGAGGAAAAGTGGTCTTGGGTTCCCATTATAACCCTTGATGATTAACCTTAGATGAAGAAAATATAACGTTTTATTACAGATAGACGAACATTGATTTTAATTCGTTCATTGTAAAAAAACATCCAGTTTTGATTTGTTGTTGAGCTAAGGAACTATCGTGTAGGAGTTGCCTTTTTGCGGCTCCTTTTTTATTTTCGTTGAAGTAACGGTTAATTCTAGCAGAGGTTACATTAAAACTTATTTGTCACCCAACAGAAGCAGTGAATGAGGGGATTTGGTAGATTGATTTAAACGAAGATGACTCTGCTCAATTAATAAAATTCACACTTCTTTGTTAAGATTCATACTGGACAAAGCAGGAATCCTGTCATATTGTTTTCGTGTGATATAGTGAGAAAGAAGGGTAGGGTATGCCATGTGGAGCCGGATAAAGCCGAAGAAGATGTATTTAAACATATTTATGTATTCCTGCATTGCAGTGAGCTTGCTTACCCTAGTATTTACCGTGTTCCTCAGCCAACAGTTCGCTAAAAGCGCGATGGATGAAACGGACAAGTCCAATCAGGTGAAAATTAATCAAATCGTTAAAACCTCGGAATTTACCCTGCAAAAGTTACGCCAGTTTGCGCTAAGAATCTATTCGGATCAAAGTATTGCGCTCTGGATGAACATGGGAAAGGACCAGTATTCTCCTTTGACATTGGATAAAGCCGCGACAAGTGTAAGGGAATTTATGAGCAGTGAGCCTTTCATTCGAGGCATTTATTTAATTAACTTTAATATTGATCAAATCTACACTTCTGAATCGAGCATCTATACGACAAAGAATTTTTATGACCAAACGATGTTGGACTACATTAAGAATCAAAAAACGCCGTATCTGCAGTATGTTAACCATGAGGTGGGAGGAGAATCGTTTCTTGCACTGGTCGTACCGGCGGCCGGACCTAATCAGAACTATCAGGGATTTGTTGCAATTCTGTTCAGTAAACCATTGTTGAATGAGAACATGCTGCAGATTTCAGCAGATGATCCCAATAAAATTTATATTGAAGGCAAAAATAAAGAGTTCATCCTGGGGAATACGGACCCTGCATTAACCAAAGCGCTAATGGAAATAGATAAATCGGCAGCAGACCAGGGTTGGAAATGGAAGTCTGGCAATGAAACCTGGTCCATTCAGTCAGAACGGTTCCCTGTAGAAGGATGGAATATATATCACATGACGCCGATCTCCTTATGGCAAGCAAAGGTTGCTAAGATTCGTATCCAAATTATTGGTTCTTCGATCTTAATGTTGTTAGCCTTGCTGTTATATTTGTTTTGGCAATCATACCGCAGCTTAAAGCCTCTTAGTGACTTGGTAGCTCAAATACGAAGCAAGCTAGGCAAGGAACATGCTATCCTACAAGCATCAAATGCCGGCAATGAAATGGCATGGATTCATTCCGGTTTCCATTCGCTTGTTGAGAAGATTGAACAATTGGATTCATCGATCAAGAGCAGCAAAGCTTTGGTGAAGGATGATTTCTTGCGTCAATGGATTCTTAATTCGAAGTCATCTAAACCAATTGAAGAGTTTATTAGGAACCAAACGCAAATTCTCCAAACGGGATCGTTCCGCATGGCGGTCATTCGTCTGGAATCGTACGGACGCTTCGAAGAACAGTTCGACTTTGCTTCGCGTAAATTATTGCGCTTTGCATTAGGGAATATTATGGTCGAAGTCCTTTCGAATCACGGGTTTGTTGCGGAAACAGTCGATTTCGGCTCTGATCACATTGTGGCGCTTATTTCTTTGTCTACTTCAGAGGAAGAAATGGCACTAGCAATAGGAGCGATGGATGACGTAAAGGTTCAGATCAGTCGATGGCTTAAGCTGGAAGTGCATGCAGCTATCAGTTCCGTACTTGATGTTGAGGAGAATCTGCAGATTATCTATAACCAGCTTTACGAACTGACGTTAATGGGATTCATTAATCATGAGGATAGGGTGTTTACTTCTGATGATCTGGAGCGATATGAACGAGGCAAAGACAGTGATCTCGATGAAGCATTGCTGAAACAGGTCATTCAATCTGTTCAGCTTAAGAATGATAAAGCACTTGAAGGTTATTTGGATCACCTCACCTTGCATATGCAGGAACTAAGCTATCAGGAATGCAAACTGCAGTTGACTCACATCATTTATTCCATCATGAAAAGCTTCAAAAACTATAAAACGTTTCAAGGGATGAAGAGTATCCATTCTTTTCTGGAACAATTCGCCACATTAGGTGAAGTAAAATCGTGGCTGTACCAGGTGATGCTGCAAACCATAGAACAGAACCGCAAGAAGAATGTTTCGAGCCGAAAGGATGAGGTTGCTGCGGAGATGATCGAATATGTACGCAATCATCTTCACAATCCGATGCTTTCCGTGGACGACATTGCCGCACATGTATCCATGTCTGTGAACTATGCGAGACAAATATTCAAGGACCATTTTAATTGCTCATTATCCGATTATATTACAGACCAACGGATCGAGCATGTCATCAAGCTGCTTACAACGACCGATTGGACCGTTGCTGATATAACGGAACAGTCCGGATTTCAAACCAAGAGTACCTTCTTTTCTGCATTCAAGCGAGCAACCGGGATGACGCCGAACCAATACCGTTTGGGAAAACATGATTTAGAGCATTGAAATTCGTACTCTGATTGTTGGGAAATTTATACTCCCCCCTTTATAACATTTCATACCGATTGATAGATACCGGACTGTACGGAAGCTGAGCAATCCGGGTATGATCTAGTACGAACCGAGCACACCGGATACACGAAACCAAAATGCGAACCATGGTTATATCATTGCTCGGTTGATCATAAAACAGGAGGGGTTAAAAGTGAAGTCAAGAAGTAAAGGTATCTTATTAATGGTGACATCGTTAATACTGGCAGGAACATTGGCCGCCTGCGGTTCGAAGGAGACGGCAACTTCTGAAACCACCAAACCGGCAGCTTCCACGGTGGCCAAATTAGATCCGGTTAAACTGAAAATCATGTTCCCGGGAGATCCGCCGGCCAATTGGAGTGAAGTGAAGGGAGAGATGGAGAATCGTCTTGCCGATTCACTTAATGTGAAGCTGAACGTGGTGTTTATTCCATGGGCAGATGTCCTTCAGAAACGCCAAGTCGCATTATCCTCCGCGGAAGATTACGATCTGATCTGGGATAATAATCCGTATCAAAATATTGCTGCTGGGCTCTACGAACCATTAGATTCAATCATTGATAAGTATGGACCTGAGATTAAGAGCAACCGCTCTGCGCAACTGCTAGAAGCCAACAAAGTGAATGGTAAATTGTACGCAGTACCGCTTGAAGTGAATTTCATTCGTCCGTGGACGTTTGTTATACGCAAGGACATCCGGGAGAAGCTAGGCATTGCTCCGATCAAGAGCTACGATGATCTGGTCAAATTTATGTATGCTGTGAAAGAGAAGGCTCCGGAGATCACCCCGTACATTCCGAACGGCACCGAACATACTGGTTTGAAGATGGCAAGTATGCTGGATCCGAAAGCCAATCTTGCCGCTATATCGAATTATCCTGGACTGTATACCAAAGGCAATGATGGAAAGGCCTATAATATCTTTGATAATATGGATCCTATGATCATGAAAAATTTTGAACAAAATTACAAGTTCTATCAGGATGGGATTCTTGCCAAAGATGCCCTCATTCTTAAAAATGCGGAATTTGCTAAAGGAAAAGCAGCTGTATCAACCTTCAATGATTTCGGTGTAGCTCTTAGTACCCGAACTTCTCTGGAAAAGTCAGTTCCGGGAGCCACCGCAGAAGCATTCAGCTTCTATGATCCCAGCATGAAGCTGGCCTCAACGTTCAAAGCAGGAAATTTCATTGCCGTCCCCGTGGTCAGCAAAAACAAAGAACGCGCCATTCAATTCGTCAATTGGTTAAACCAGAAGGATAATTACGACTTGCTTGCCTACGGAATAAAGGGTAAAAACTGGGAAGATTCGGGCGAAGGCCTTTTTAAACCCATCAAAGAAAGCCCTTATTCAGGCATTCCTTTCGCATGGGGTTGGAACTCCAAGCTGGATCGCATCGATGCCAGCTTGCCGGAAGATGTGATCAAGCTGAACAAGTGGCAGCGGGATCCCAATAATTTTACAGCGGATATTCTTGCCGGATTTACTTTCGATCCAAGCCCGGTATCCAATGAAATTGCACAATTGAGCACTGTGGGTAAAGAGTTGTATGATCCGATAGTTATGGGTCTGGTGGAACCGAAAGATGGTTTAGCGAAGTATAAGGATAAAGCATATGCTAATGTCAAGAAAGTCCAAGTTGAGTATCAAAAACAGCTGGATGCGTACCTGGCCAGTAAAAAGAAGTAAACCGTTATAAAAGCCGGCGACCTAGATTCTAGGTTCGCCGGCTTTTCATATTGGTAAACTCCGGACTTTCGTGTGTGATAAAATTCAAACCTCTATGGGCTGTTATAGTTCAAACTCATTGATAAAAGCAAGACTATACGCCAGCTCCACGAATGGGTAAGATACAAACACATACGAAAGGAAAGGTGAGCATGAACATGAGTATTATACGAGAACTCAGGAAGAACATATGGCTATATGCTATGGCGCTTCCTGTAATTGTGTACGTATTTATATTTTCTTATTTGCCAATGTCTGCACATCTATTGGCCTTTAAACAGTTTATACCTGCTAAGGGGATTTGGGGAAGCCGATGGGTGGGATTTGACAATCTTACATTTTTTTTCACAGGACCTGATTGGTTGGCGGTTACATTAAATACTGTATTTTTGAATCTTTTGTTCATTACGGCAGGCACCGTGAGCTCTTTATTAATTGCTCTGCTGCTGAATGAAATTAGACAAGTGTTTTTCAAGAAGTTAACCCAATCACTTGTGATTTTGCCGCATTTTATTTCCATTATCGTTGTTAATCTGATGGTCTTGAATTTCTTTAACGGGCAGGACGGCATGATTAATCAGCTGCTGAAGGATGCCGGCTTTCAGACGGTCGATTGGTTTCAGACACCATCGGTCTGGCCTATGCTTTTGACCATTATATTCGTATGGAAGGGAGCCGGTTGGGGTTCGATTATATATCTTGCGACGATAACCGGCTTCTCAGAAGAATATTATGAAAGCGCAAGAATTGACGGCGCCAAGCGCTGGCAGCAGATCTGGCACATTACCCTGCCGTTGTTGCGGCCGACCATTATCGTACTGACGCTTCTCGCTTTGGGACGGATCTTCTACGGTGATTTTGGCTTGATTTATGGAATTATTGGAGACAATTCTCTGCTCTACAAGGCTACAGATGTCATCGATACTTATACGTACCGATCCTTGAGGGATTTCTCGAATATGAACAGCTACAGCAATGCTGCGGCAATCGCATTATTCCAGTCGGCCATGGGTTTTATCACCATTCTTTTCTTCAATTGGATTGTCCGCCGAGTTGATAATGACTCCAAGTTATTCTAGAGAGGGGCTTTAGTATGATATTGAAACAACGAGATGCATCCCAATGGACTGTGTCCGCCGTAGCATATGTATTCATAGGTTTTTTTGCCCTTATTTGCCTTATTCCTTTCTGGCTTGTATATATCGGATCGTTCACAGCGGAGCATCAGATTGTTAAAGGCTTTCAAATGTTCCCTACGGAATTTACGCTTGATTCCTATCGTTTCTTATTTAAGGGCAGTCAGGTGTACCGAAGCGGCTTTGTTTCCATATTCGTTACTGTGGTCGGTACCGTCGGGGCAGTGCTCATGACTTCCATGTTCGCTTATGTTACAGCTCATCTGAAGGTGAAGTATCGGAATTTCCTTTCCTTTTACATTTATTTCACGATGCTTTTTGCGCCTGGTCTAGTAGGCTATTATTTGCTCATCTCCAACTGGCTGAACTTGCGGGACTCGTTATTAGCGCTGATCTTGCCACAATTGTTCTCCGCATTCAACGCATTCTTAATGACATCCTATTTTCGAACGCTTCCATTTGAATTAAATGAGGCGGCGACCATGGATGGAGCGCATGAGCTGTATATCTTTTTCCGTATCATCTGGCCTATTTCCATGCCTGTGATTGCAACGATCACGCTGTTCTATGCGCTTTCCTATTGGAATGACTGGTTCAATGCACTGATGTTTATTGACGATCCGCATAATCACCCGCTGCAGATGATGTTAAGAAGAGTTGTGTCCAATGCGCAGAATTTAGATTATTTAAATACGAATGTAAATATTCCGGTTTCAGCGGCAGGCGTTCAGCTTTCGACGGTATGCATCACGATTGGACCGATCATATTCTTATACCCATTCCTGCAGCGTTATTTCATCAAGGGTATGACGATTGGTGCGGTTAAGGGATAGTCGTAACCACTCACATTTTAAACTGTGGAGGATAACTTATGTCGGCTCACAGCAATAAGGAGAATCTAATAGCAAGTCTTTCGGAACGGGAAGCTTCATACAATTCCGCAGTGAAACTGCAGTATGGACCGATTACGAAAACCTACCATACAGCTCTTAAAAAGGATTCTTATCCTTTTGTGCACAGCACCTACTTGTCTGTTATATATGCGTTAGATTTGTTGGACAGTTCGCTGCCTCATTATACGGAACGGGCAACCGAAATATTATCGGTCATCTTGCAATTACAGGATAAGCGTCAGGATAGTCCTACCTATGGTATTTGGTCCTATTATTATGAGGAGCACTTGGACCAGATGGAAGCTCCGGATTGGAACTATGCCGATTTCATCGGCAAGAAGTTGGTCTTAGTGCTGAAGCACCATGGGGATCGCTTAAGCGAAGTGCTCAGACAAGGATTGTCAGAAGCAATAGGGAATGCTTGCCAAGCCATCATGAAACGGGATGTCAGCCCTAGCTATACCAATATAGCGGCCATGGGGGCTTTCGTTACACTCGTTGGCGGCGAGGTCACTAGACAAGAGACATTTGTACAATATGGCCGGAATCGACTGCTGCGGCTTTATGATTACACCATGAGTCTAGGCACCTTTGTCGAATTTAATAGTCCCTGCTATACGCCGATTACGATTGAGGAGCTTCACCATATTCATGAGGAGACCAAGGACTCCATTTCCATCAAGTTAACAGAGCAGCTGCTTCACGTCGCATGGAAAATGATAGCTGAACGTTACCACCCGCGTACGAAGGAATGGGCGGGGCCTCATAGCCGCTCCTATTATCCTATGCTAAGTGAGGGCAGCTTTGAGTACGGTTTGCTAAGAGATGCATCTGAGAACAATTCTAACCCTCAAGCAATTCGTTGTCCCGAGGAACTGTTGCCTTATTTCAGCTTGGAAGAAGAACGGGTTCTCCGCTGTCCAATATTCGTCGAAGAGGAGATGGGCTACCAGAGCTATGCCACCACGTACATGCAAGAAGCATATTGTTTAGGTTCTTTTTCAAAGGACATGATGTGGAACCAGCGCCGGAATCTGATTGCTTATGTGGATAACCATGGTAAGGCCGCCTATATACAGCTGCGTTTTTTGAAAGATGGCATGGACTTTTCGTCGGCTGTCTTCACGGGAGTGCAGGATAGGAGTGATATCATATTCGGAATCAATATGGCTTTGAATTTCGGGGATTGGCACCCTGTACTGGACCCTGTTAACGGTGTGTTTGAAGCGGAGGACCTTCGGATTCGTATAGAAATTGGAGGTTATATCGAGGGGGTGGATTGTTTCTCCGGCAACAAGCTTGATTACGATGCTGCAGTTGTCATCGGTGGTCAAACTTTGCGGGTCAAGCAGTTGTCTACCTTTTCGGACATGGGAGTGCCCTGTATTGCGATCACGAGATCAGAGCAAGAAGGTACCCTAGGCATCGATTACATCATCTATGAAGGACTGAGGAAAGAATTTAATTTCCATGAGTGGAACCAAGCAGCATGGGTGTTTTTATTTACATTATCAGCGCAACCGGAAGAACTGCAAGCTAGCAGCGAATATAACGATGGCTCACTATACGCCTGGTGCAAGAAGCAAGGACGGAAGATGAGCATCACCATCCCTGTGAAGCCGGAACGAATTGAGCAGCTATTCCGAAATAATGAAGTCTCTTTTATGACAGAGGATGTGTAGAAATGACGTCTAAGGGCTGGCTCTCTTTCTTCTTAATGAATATCTGATCTTATAATCGCAAAAACAGGAGGAACATCTTCATGAAGCCGCATTTCCGATATTCCCCGCAGCCGGTGCTCGAACCGGTTCCTGGTTGTGAGTGGGCAAGTAAAATGGTGCTAAACCCAGCTATTGTAAAAGATCCGGCTTCCGATAAGCTGCATATGCTCTTTCGGGCTACGGGTCCATGGTCTCAAAAGCGCAAGGAAGGTAAGCACAATCCATATCCGATCTTTCTGGGGTACGCAGTAAGCAGCGACCTAGGCAAGACGTGGGATGCCGATTTTTCCAGGCCAGCACTTGCTCCTGCTCTGAATGAGGGGTTCGAAGACATCTACATTACAGACATACACGGTAATCGGGTGCGCGATTATTCCAACGGCTGCATCGAGGATCCGCGCATATTTCCAGTGGAAGGGGAGCTGTATCTTTCCGTGGCATGCCGGATGTTTCCGCCGGGACCGTATTGGCTCATTGATCAGGAGCCTTCAATTGATACGCGCAACGACTATGTGCCGAAATGGGTGAATGAGGGTGATGATGCATTCATCGTTACGGCTCGCACTAACAATACCGTAACTGTCCTGTATAAGCTGGATTTAGACATGCTGAAAGCAGGCCGCTATGAAGAAGCCTTTATCTACGTATGCCCATTGACGGAAGGCCATGTAAGTGATAACCGCGATGTTTTCCTTTTCCCCGATAAAATGCGGATTGATAGGAGACTGCAATATGTGATGCTTCACCGTCCGATGACGCCTGCCTTATACCCGCAAGGATCCGAAGTCAAGCAACCGTCGATCTACCTCGCAGCAGCGGAGAAATTAGAGGACTTCGCAACGGACCGGGCAACCCACCGGCTGCTGGCAACCAGCCAATTCCACTGGGAGGACAACCGGATCGGAGCAAGCTGGGCGCCGCTTAAGATTTCAGCTAACGAATGGCTCGTTTCTTATCATGGTAAGAAGGATATCCATTTTGGGTATACACAATCCTTCCTAATTGTACGCGAGCAGGATAACGACTTCCCGATTGTGGCGAGTCGATGCTCTGAGCGCTTAATGTACGCTCAACAGGCTTGGGAGATGCCGAGCGATTATCCTACGCCGTGCTTGTTTACAACAGGCGGAATTATTGCAGGAGATGACCTGATTATGTCTTATGGCGCTGCAGACCAGAAGGTGGGCATTTCTTGGGTGAATTTCGCTGAGCTAGTTGAGTATGTGAAGCAATTTGACGCTAATGGACAGAAGATAGAGGAGTAGTTTAGACGAACATTTATTAAATCGGTGCAAGAAATCGAGAATTTTCGATGAATGGCCGGTTTAACCTAATAAATGTAAGCGCTTATATTTTTGAGGAAGATATGATGAAAATGAGAGTAGGTGGTCTATATGTAGCAAGACTAACTCTATGCATTCGAAGTAAGTTTATCTCGTTTCATAGTGTAGCTTATCAAAAACGTTTTTAGAAGAAAAGAGGACGGATACTTAATGGTAAAAATATGTAAATTGTTGACACTAATTTTGGCATTCATAATGGGATTAACGTTGATCCCTGCCGGAGATGTTCATGGGGCAGGAACTCTGCTTAAAACCGGCAATTATAGCTACAGCGTCGCACCGAATGGGGGTAATTCTCCGGACAAGGGAGTAACCGGATTGATATCCTCAGCTGATGGCGTGCTGCTTGACGGATCAACCTCAACGTATGCCGGATTCATGGGGAGCGGGACGGGTACCCCAGGGAGCGTACAGGTCGTATTTGACCTGTTGAAGGATTACCCGTTGGACAGTATAAACGTCGTGCTGAACTCACCCAATTCGTTTTGGGGATTTAATGACCTTACGGTAAAATACCGCCCGGAGGCTGCGGAGTATTACTATATTGCTGACAAACACACCAGAACACCAGGAATAACCTCAACGAGCCCAAGCTCAGATTGGAACTACTCGGTCAACATACCGATGTCGAACAAAACGGCCAGATTTATTATCATCGAAATTAAGCGTCCTCATGCCTTTCAGCATATCCCCCTCACCGAAGTTCAAATTTATAAAGGGACCGGACAGGAAGGCGTGAATCCCGGATCTGCGCTTACTGCGGAGCAAATGGCTCTCGAACTGAACAAAGACAGCTTATTGGCAGAAAATTTGCTTAAAACCGGAAATTATTACTTTAGCGTTGCCCCGAATGGAGGCAATAGTCCAGACAAAGGAGCAACCGGGCTCGTATCCTCAACCAATGGCGTGCTGTTTGACGGATTAACGACAACGTATGCAGGATGGACGGGGAGCGCGACTGCCCCAGGAACTATACAAGTGGTATTTGACCTGCTGAAGGACTACCCGCTTGACCGTATAAACGTCGTGCTGAATTCACCCAATTCGGCTTGGGGATTTAAAGAGTTTACGGTAAAATACCGCCCTGAGGCTGTAACGGATTATTATTATATTGCTGACAAACACATCAGAACACCTGGAATAGTCTCAACGAGCCCAAGCTCAACCTGGAATTATTCAGTCAACATACCGATGTCGAACAAGACGGCCAGATTTATTGTCATCGATATTAAGCGTCCTCATGCCTTTCAGCATATCCCCCTCACCGAAGTTCAAATTTATAAAGGGACCGGACAGGAAGGCGTGAATTCCGGACCTGCGCTTACTGCGGGGCAAATGGCTCTCGAACTGAAAAAAGACGGCTTAATGGCAGACAAGTACGGGCAGTGGGTTTATGAAACCTGGCCTGGAAAGGTAACATCCGACGAGCAGCTGCAGCAGGAATATACGAATGAGGCGAATGCACTGTCAAATGTTTCACTTGATCTTGCAAAATTCGATCAGTACGGCGGGATTAAAAGTGGAGGAGGTTATACAAGCAGCGGTTATTTCAGACTTCAGCAAATCGATAACAAATGGTGGTTTATTTCTCCGGACGGGAATAAATTTATTCTAAAAGGCGTGGATGCCACAAGTATATGGGAGTGGGGATACGGGACGGCGCTTAAAAAAGCTGATGGTACCCCAAGAGGGGTGTTTGAGGAACTTCCCGATCCAGTCGCTTATGCTCCTGCCTATGTTAATGATTCCAACGGCGAAAGAGTAAGCTTCGTCGTTGCCAATGTTATGAGAAAATACGGCAGCAACTATGAGTCGAAATGGGAGGATATCACAAAGAAACGTTTGATAGATTGGGGCTTTAATGCCTTCAGCAAGTGGACCAGACCCCAAAATATAACTTTTCCGTACATTAATGTCCTGCAAGACCCCGGCGGCTTAAAAAGGATTCAATGGACTTACGATGTTTTTGACCCGCAGAGTGAAGCCATTATAGAGACCGCATTGACCCCTCAGCTTGATAAAGCGAAGAATGACCCGTGGCTAATCGGTTATACTTACGATAATGAGGCCGGATGGACAACCGATATCGTAAAAGAGGTACTGACATATAATTCGTCGTCTCCGGCTAAAAGTGCTTTCGTGGCTTTTCTTGCACCAAGGTACAACAATGATATTGTCGCCGTAAACCAGCTACTGGGTACAAGCGCGGCATCGTTTGACGAGTTAAAGGGTATTTCGATCAATATTACCAAGGTGCCTGCTGCGGATGTATCGGAATATATCAAGCTGGCGTCCAGAACCTATTTCTCAACGGTCAAAAATATTCTCAAAAGACATGATACAAACCATCTGTTCCTTGGATCGTCCGTAGTTCCCACTTGGCGGACCAGCCTGGAATGGGATTCGGCGGCAATGGAGTTTGTAGATGCATTTTCAGTGGACAATTACACGAACGATCCAAGTTGGATTTCCAGATATGAAGCTTTCGGCAAACCGCTGTTGAATCTGGAATATACATTTAGTACTACCCAGCGCGGGTTGTCACCCGTAAATGGGGCTACAAGTGTGGCTAGTATTGCGGATAGAGGTATGGCCTACAAATCTTTCGTGGAAAGCGAAACTTCACATCCGTTGTTTATTGGCTCAGGCTGGTTTTCGTACTTCGATCAAGCGGTTACATGGCGTAAAGACGGTGAGAATTTCAATATAGGCTTAGTAAACCAACAGGATCAGCCCTATACAGATATGGTCAATATCATGAAGACCATTAATGCCGGTTTGGAAAATGTTCATGCCTACGGGATTAACCTCGCCTTGGACAGACCGGTTACAGCCAGCTCATCCAAAACGGCTTCTTTAGTTGCCGGGAATGCAGTCGATGGTAAAACAAATACGAGGTGGGGCTCGAACTACACCGACAATGAGTGGATATATACGGACCTCGGTACAATCCAGCCAGTGAGTAGGGTTAGACTAAACTGGGAGACAGCATTCGGTAAAGAATACAAGATACAGGTCTCCGATAATGCTGTTGACTGGACCGACGTCTACAATACCCAAATAGGCAATGGAGGAATAGACGATATCTCTTTCTCGACAACCAACGCAAGGTATGTAAGGATGCTGGGTTTACAAAGAGGTACCGTTTACGGATATTCACTGTGGGAATTTGAGGTATATGAACAGCCTGGAGCCGCGCAGGATGATATTCCGCCGGTTACGACCGATGATGCGTCTTCTGACTGGAAGAATACGGATATAATGGTGACGCTTGCCGCTACTGACGATCAATCCGGTGTCGAAAACACGAAATACCGGAATAATGACGGGCAGTGGCAACCGTACTCGAATCCGATTACCGTTTCAGCTGAAGGTACTAACATTTTGGAATATATGAGCGTCGATAAGGCCGGAAATGCCGAAACCCCGAAGAGCCTGTCTATCAACATAGATAAGACTGCTCCGGTCACTACAGCCGGATTACCTCCGGCAAATGAAAACGGATGGTATCATTCGGATGTAAAGTTGACCTTAAATGCGTCGGATCCGTTATCCGGTATCCATAAAAGTCAATATCGGATCAATGGCGGCCAATGGCAAACCTATGATAGCGTCATCAACGTTTCAGCTGAAGGAACGAATACGATAGAGTATCAAAGTAAGGACGAAGCAGGAAACACGGAAGAGCTAAAGAGTGTAGTCGTGAAAGTAGATAAGACAGCACCGGAAATGCAAATGAATCAAAATAAAAACGAACTGTGGCCGGCTGATCATAAAATGGTGACCGTAACGGCCGACACTTACGGCACATTAGACCCAATTTCTAGTATTCAGTCCATCGTTTTAAAATCCATCACCTCCAACGAACCGGATGATGGTCTTGGAGACGGAGACACCTCGCAGGATATTCAAAATGCAGACTTTGACACACCGGATTATATGTTTGATTTGAGGGCTGAGCGATCCGGAAGCGGAGGAGGACGGGTATACACCATTACTTACGTCGCTACGGATTATGCAGGTAACGAGAAAACAGTAATATTGACGGTAACCGTTCCGAAGAACCGATGACAAGGATGATCTGATAAACAATGGCTCTCGCCCTAATTGTGGGGGCCATTTATGATGGGGGTTGTTACGAAAAGAGCAACTTTGCTTGAACGAAATTCAACTGTGACTTCTTTATTGCGGTTTCCCGAACAATATGATGATTGGGAGCGTACGAAAACAATTGAAAATAAACTTCAGAGCATTATTAATAAACGAAACAAACCATGATGATAAAATAGGGGTGATCTCGGCAATCGTGCTCTAACCGTCACTTGATGCAAATATTACGGTTCTTATTTTTGATAATGAATCTTCGAGTTCGGAAATATCATGTTTAATCGCGAACCGTAATCCACCTAATTCACGCAGTCCTTGATGTTTTTTCACTCTACGTTCAATGGTCGTGTCTTCTGGAAATGAATGTTTATATTCACTTAATATCTGATTATAAAAGTCTACTCCCAGATAACCTTGCGTTGCCAAATCTTTTGCAGGGTCACCTATAGTCATATCACTAAAGTCGATAATACCCATTATACCTGAACATAAATCATCAACCAAAGTGTTTCCATACCATAAATCTCCGTGGCACAAAACGAAGCGATGGAAAAAAAACGAAAAGGAAGAATTGGAATTTCAAGTCGATCTTGCGGAGTACAACAATACCTCGAAATGGGTTTTACCGGTTCCGTCTACTTTCATGATTGATGAGAGCGCCATTATCCGCTCCGCTTATATCAATCCGAATTTCATGCAGCGTCAAAGCCCGGAGGAAATTTTGCGAGAGCTAAAAAAGCTGTAACGATTTTTGCATCATTCATTTGTGAGCAGAATAATCGATTATGGTAAGAACAAGTCTGATGAAGCGAGGCTTTAAATTGGATATCACATGTATAATTATCTTGCCGTACGATAAGACTTGACATATCCATATATGCTGGTGATACGGGAGACTTATATGGCTGGGTTCAGCTACAATCGGAGCGGGCGGGCGCACGAACAGGGCTGCATTCCCTGCTCGTGCGCCCGCTTAAGGCTTCCGTAAAACGGATAGGCGAAGGATCTTCCCGTATTGCGAAAGGGGAACTCGAAACGCGAGTAGTAGACATGGGCTTGAAGAAATTCAGGGAACTGGCCCGCCAATTTAATATGATGGGTGAAAATCTTGAACAAAGCTTCCGGCAAGTGGCGGAAAAGGCGAAGTGGGAGCTGGTCGTGTCTTGATTCAAAGGTCCTCGAAATTTCAACCTTGCTTATTATCGAGCTCCCAATGATATGATAATAAGGAGGAGACAAAGATGAGTGATTGCAAAATTCAAACTTTAACATTGGGTATGGGTTGCTTCTGGAGCCCTGACGCTTTGTTCGGACAATTAACCGGAATAATAAGAACGCGTGTAGGCTTTGCTGGAGGAACTACAGATCATCCGACTTACCGACAACTAGGAGACCATACCGAAACAGTCGATATGGATTTCGATTCTAGTATCGTAAGTTTGGAGACCCTATTGAATGTGTTCTGGAGCAGCCATAATCCAGTGAATATAAACGATTACAAAGGCCAGCAGTATAGATCTTTGATATTATTTCGTGACCCCACACAGAACAATGTAATCCGAGAGGTCAAGAGAACCACCGAGGAACGAGGACAAGGAATACTGGACACCGAGGTTGCTCCCTTTACCGTGTTTTATCCTGCCGAGGATCGACTTCAGAAATATTATTTGAAACGGTATCCAGATGCGATTAAAAAACTGAGAACGATCATTCCAACCGATGAAGAACTGACGAACGCAACCTTGGCTGCACGCTTAAACGGTCTGGCTAAAGGTTATACCAATCTAGAGAAAATTATAAATGAAATCCGAACTTGGCAGATTAGCGGAGAGGAACAGGAAGAGATCATCCATCTAATCAAGCAGATAAAATGGTGAGGGATGTGAGCCCCCCTAATCCTCCAACTTAGTAAAAAACCGGCGTAGTTTAATGGATCTTCAAGCAAAATTGCTCCAGGTAGGAAGAGAAACTGACCATATTCATTTTCATGTATGTGTTGTCCCCTTCCAGCTTGCTCAGTGCTTAAATGAGCAGTCCATGATCATAGTCATGAAAAAAAAGCGTAAGTTCGAAAGGGGAATTCACCTCAGAACTTGCGCTTTTTGGTTCATTGATGCCCGATTGAGGAAATTGTGGGTAAGCGAAGGCCATCCGACCTGCAGGCTTACTTACTGTAAGCCGCAAAGCAGAAAAAGCCTGAATTCTCGGTTTTTCTTGATTTGCGTTTCAAGTAGGGGTCACGCCAACATAACGCGAAAACGTACGCTAAGCTTCCATATCCCCCAAAAATCCGGATTTCCCGTACGCTAAGGGAATCCGTTTTTTTCAATGAGTTTGCTGTAACAGTCCGCAGCGACTTGATCCCGTTACTGGATACCACAACGCTTTTTCCCGTAGCCGCCGCCAGTACCCATCCAATGGCCGGACTGGACGACGTACAGATCAATGCCCGCCGTCCTTGATCAGTCGAAATTTTTTGTAATTCCACCCATGTATAAAAAAAGAGTTTTTTACAAAAAATAACATGCTACCATAGAAACATTTGGACACTTTAGCCAGGAAGGATTTCTTCGCAATGATAACAGAATTTAAAAACCTCGATCAATTATTAAAATTATCCAGACAATCGAGTGACTTTAAGACAACAGCGATTTTACTTGGTAAACAAGAAGTGAGTATTTTCTATTATAGTACCTTAATCGATGCGAAGTGGATGCAGCAACATTTGATTCTTGTGTTGCAAAATCGCTCATTGGATTCAGAAATCAAGGAAATTGAGGATATTAAGGCCTGGCTTCCCATTAATGATATAGAGATTACCGACGAATTAACAAATATTCAATCCAAACTGCTGAAAGGTTATGCGATCGTTCTACTTCATGAAAACGATCAAAAGTGTGCATTGGTTAATTTAGCCGACAATCATGGATTGCGAGAAAACAATGAGACGGAAAACGAGTTTAGCGTCGTCGGCCCTAAAGTCGGTTTCATAGAGGACCTGGATACAAACATCGGTTTGCTAAGAAAACAAATCAATCTCCCAAACTTGATTATAAAAGAAATAATCGTTGGAACAACTTCAAAAACAAAAGTCGCAATCATTTATATCGATGGGTTGACAAATGAACAGAATATTCAAACTGTTGAGCAAAGGCTTACTGATATTGATTACGATGTCGTGTTTGATTCGTCCATTCTGGACCAAATAATGTCAGACAATTCTATGACGCCATTTCCATTGTTTGTATCCACGGAACGCAGGGAACGAGTGGTGTTTTCACTTATTAGCGGGCAAGTCGCGGTGATTTGCGACGGATCACCTTATTGTGTTACAGGACCCTCTACATTGTTTGATTTTTTTATTTCCCCGGAAGATTATTATTTGCCATGGATATTGGGTTCTTTTTTTCGATTGATTCGAATCTTTGGTGTCATTTTTTCGCTGTTTAGCACGTCAATGTATGTTGCGATAACCACATATCATTATGAAGTCATTCCAAAAGATTTGCTTAGTCCCCTTATTTTTTCCAGACAAAACGTTCCATTTCCGCCCTTCTTTGAAGTGCTTTTTTTAGAAATAACCATTGAATTTCTTCGGGAAGCAGGGGCCAGATTACCAACAAAAATTGGACAAACCTTAGGTATTGTCGGAGGAATTGTTATCGGTCAAGCTGCGGTCGCAGCAGCTTTAACAAGTAATATTTTACTAATTCTTGTCGCGCTATCGGCTTTAGCCTCATTTACGACACCGATATATAAGATGTCAAATACGATACGATTTTTACGCTTTCCTTTCATCATTCTGTCAGCGATATGGGGGGGAATTGGCTTATTTATCGGGGTGGGTTTTCTGTTCATCCATATTATTCGTTTAAAATCATTAGGCTCTCCTTACGCTGTTCCGATTTTTCCTTTCAGAATTATGTCTTTTAAAGACAGTTTTATACGTTCATCTTTTCAAATTCTGAATAAAAGACCTCAACATTTAAGACCAAAATCTTCAGTTAAGTATGTGCCTAAACCAGTTAAACGGAAAAATATCATAGATGAAGAATAAATTATGGAAAGAGGGCCATTATGTATAGGAGGAAAATTTTTCCTATTATCATTTTGTGTGCAGTTTTATCGGCTTGTGCCGATCAAAAAATTGTGAATGAGATTTGTCTTGTCCATGCAATTAGCTTTGATACCGTTGCGAATGGAAAAAAAATCGGTGCTCTAATTTCTCACTTTAAAGAACAGGGAAAAACAGAACTTGACGCTTTATATACGGAATCCAACACTGATATTTCTCTGCCACGACTAAATACGCGGACAAATGATCCCATTGAAAGGGGACAGCTAAGGATGGTGTTATTCGGAAAAACGCATGCAGAAAAAGGGACTGGGACTGTAATCCATCATTTTCTCCGCGATCCTAAATTTCCATCGAAGCTTCAGCTTGGAGTCGTGGATCGGGACGCTTCGGAACTGTTGGAAATCACCAAAAAATTCTCTGAACCGTTTTTTTTATCGGATATGATTGAGCAAAACATGAGAAACGGAAATTTACCGTTGATGAACCTTCATGTATCCTTGTTTAATTATTATGGTGAAGGACGAGACATGTTTTTGCCGTATTTTAAAATAGGGCGAGAAGGAGCTGCGGGAAGCCGCGGTCACGGAGAAGTGAAAATCGATGGTCTGGCTTTATTTAGAAGTGATCGAATGATAACCAAAATTAGCATGAAGGACGCTTTCTTATTAAAAATGCTTATTCAGAACTCGAAGAATGGTAACTACATGGTTCCACTTGCAGGAAAAGCATCAAACATACAGGGTGAAGATTTTATTTTATTGAGAAGCATGCATTCAAAGGCAAACTATATTGTGAACAAAGCTAATCCAATCCCTTCTATTTCAATTCGGTTGAAATTGGTGACGGAACTTCAGAATGTCCCGGATTGGGTGGATTTAAGATCAGATGAGCAGCTTACACAGCTTGAAAAAACGATGGAGTCTTATTTTAAAAAAGAAATTGAAAAATTCCTTTCACTATTGAAAGAAAATAAGGTTGATCCAGTCGGCTTGGGCGACTTAGTAAGAAGTCAGTCTAAGAATTGGAGTGCCCAAGATTTTGAAAAAATTTATCAAGTAATAAAAACAACAGTAAGTATTCAGGTTAAAATTGCTAATACTGGCAGTGCTTGAACGATATCTGGAAGTACAGTTTAGTGAGGTGTTTCGTATATGAAAAATCCTGTTGACGAAAAATACTTAATATCTCCCTTCTTAATTGTTCCTCTAATGTATGTCAGTATGGTCGGGGTCGGAGTTCTGAATTTCCAACGAGAATTGGCCGAACATGCCGGATATAATGCTTATATATCTGTTGTTTTAGTAGGGGTTAGCATTCATTTAATCTTATGGATGATTTATAAAATTTTAGGTTCTAATCAAGAAGGTCTAGATGTAACTGCAATCAACAGTACATGTTTCGGGAAAATTGCAGGGAACATAATCAATTTCGCAATTGTTCTTTATTTTTTTTTCGGAGCTTATATTGAATTCAAAGCCTATATTGAAGTTATTCGTCTCTGGGTGTTTCCCTCAATGAAAATTTTACCCATGAGCACCATTTTGGTGTTGCTTATATACTATACCGTATCCGGCGGGTTTCGGTCCGTTACCGGACTAAGTTTTTTGGGATTACTAATTACACTTATCTTTATTTTACCAGAGAATTTGTTAGTTTTGCCGTATGCACATCCGTTAAACTTGATGCCTCTTTTTAACCATTCAATAACCGACATATTACTCTCTTCTAAAAGCATGCTATATCAATTCATGGGATTTGAAGCTCTTCTACTCTTTTACCCATTCATTAAATCACCGGAAAAATCTCAAAAATGGGCACATTTGATGGTATTTCTGGTTACATTAATGTATTTGATGTTAATAATCAATACGTTTATGTATTACAGTGAAGGGCAGCTGCGCGAAATCTTTTGGCCGACGCTTGATATGCTCAAGATTATTGAGGGACCTGTGTTCCAGAGAATAGAATATCTGGCAATTTCAATATGGTTGATAAAAATATTAGCGGGCATATCTTTAGGCTTATGGGCGGCATGCCGAGGAATGAAAAACGTTTTTCAGATCAAACCGCATGCGAGCCTGCTTGCTTTTCTGGTCGGAATTTTGATATTAGAGTATTTTTTGAAGGACCGTAGCATATTTCGATGGATTTCCGAGTTTTATTCAGACGTCGGACTTTATTTTATTTATGGATATATCCCGATTATGTTCGTAGTCACGCAGGTAAAGAAAAAATGGAATAAGGGGTAGTAGTAGCACAGCTGATACCACCCGCAAACTAATGAATTATAATGCAGCCAGGTTGTTTAGTAAATAGTCACAAACGGGGCAAATTGATCCGTAAGATGGACACTTTGATAAAAAGTGCCCCTTTTGCGGGTCATTTGTGTTTTAATCGAACTAGAGGAATTGAGCGAGGTATTGAATTATGGATAAAACGAGAGACGGTCCAAAAATATTCAGTACGCAAGAGATTAATCAACTTGTGCGCTTATAACCGGCTTCCTGTTTATCTTGGAATGTTCTTTTTAAACCGATCCATCACGGCCTGAATATAGGCTGGACGCGCTCCCCATCTGCCTAGAACATCTCCGGACCCATTCAAGAAAACCGCGCTCGGCTGCGCTCTCCCGCCATCCGTGAGAAAGAGATCCATGGTTTCCATATGCTTTTCCATGAGCAACACTTCAGTGGAAATGCTGCTTTGCTCCATCACTCGAAACAGTATGGGGACGTTCCAGATGACGTCCGGGCACCAATCCGTGCATAGAATCAAACAGTGCAGGTTGGAGCGATTGTTTAAAGCGGTAAAGAATGCTTTCTCCAGATGACGTCCGGGCACCAATCCGTGCATAGAATCAAACAGTGCAGGTTGGAGCGATTGTTTAAAGCGGTAAAGAATGCTTTCTGGTCTTCTTGCGTCCATGTGAAATTCTCGTAAACGGAGATAAACTGCTCTTTGGTATTCGGGATATTACTGTTTTCTATCACCCGAATCTGCATATCATCCATGTCCACATATATCCCTTTTTGTTTATGATCCCAATATTTGTTATTAAATGCCTGTTCTGAGCCGTTATTTTGGGTCACTTCATATTGCATTGGCCTAAGCTTCTGCTTTAATTGATCCAGATCCTTCGAGAGAGCATCTCCTTTAATACAAATTTCGTTCATTCCTATTTTAATTTACCACCCAATTTGACATAGGGGGAGCGAATAATGGCGCTCTCATCAATCATGAATGTAGCTGGAACCGGCAAAACCCATTTCGAGGTATTGTTGTACTCCGCAAGATCGAGTCCGATACCTTCCATGATGTAGTTTACTGTTCTCCTGAAATTGTATATAACGCCAGAACAATGTAATGTAGAAACAGATGTTATCAGTCAACTTTATTTTAACCTGGATGGCAGAAGGAAATTCGCTCAATTTATAAGATGCATTGACATCATGATCCTTATAAAGCATGATGTATGGACAAAAACTTCAATAAAATTGAGTTACCTTTTCCCTAAAATGGAGGATTGTTACATGGAGGAAAACCAAATGAATAAATTATGGTATTTATCTCAAATCAGCATTTTTGAAGAAATGACCAGTGAAGAAATGAAAGAAATTGATTTACTAAATACTATTCGCCATTTCAATTGGGTACAGAAAGACGCATTGGTTCAAACACCTGATAACATTCTCAAAGGTTTTTCTTTCGTCAAAGAAGGCAAGCTTAAAGTATACAAATTAAACGACAGTGGGAAACAGTTCACTCTAGGTATATTGACTCATGGGAACATATTTGGGGAAATCAATTCCTTCTCGTTTGGTACTAAAGATGTTTACATTGAAGCCATAGAACCAACACTGGTTTGCTCAATATCCGAAGCACAATTCGACCGGCTTATGATAAGCAGACCGAATCTGGCGTTGAAATTTCTAAAAGCGGTCAGTGAACGGTTGAAGGAAAGAGAAGAACAGTTAGAACAAATTGCATTTAATGGTCTCCGCGAACAGGTGATTCATCTGTTGACGATGCTTAGTTCAAAGTTTGGTATCATCGTAGATGGTTTTGCTTTAATCGATCTCCCTCTTACGCACCAAGAGATAGCCAACATGCTTGGTGTAACTCGGGAAGCCGTCAGTGGAGTCATGAGTGGGCTTGTGAAGGATGGAGTTATCAAAACGTCTCGTAAGTCTGTTCAGTTAGATGCCGCGATGCTAACCCGATCCAAATAACCTCAACAAAGGGCGGCTGCAGACTGCAGTCGTTCTTTTTAATAAACTCATCATTGTCGGCGGGGCGCTGCTGGCGCACGGAAGCTTCCCGCTCAGCTGGCTCAGCATTAACGTCTCGCATCGCAATATTCTCTTATGAATGTGCGTACGCAATATCGGCATAAAGCTGCTTATCATGCCCGCAAGCAATGCCGGTATGAAGGAAGTCCAAGCGTAGCTCACCTCATTCGGTTTTATCAAAGGAAATTTGAGCGGGACCGGTTTCACTATCAAATTTGGGTATATAAAAACCGGAAGCGGGTGCGCCTCCGGTCGTTTTTATATATGAAAGGCTATAAGAACCTGTAAGCGTATCACTTCAGACTTGTAATCGCCTATGCATAATCTAAATAGACTCCCGGACGTTCTTAGGAAGGCTTTTAACAATCAAATTGTAAGAGTGATCAATCATTGCAAAGATATCCGACTCTGGCAAAGAACCCTCGAGAATAATCGTATTCCAGTGTTGTTTGTTCATATGATACCCCGGTCGAACGTCCTCATGCTGCTCTCTCAAGTTTTGCGAAATCACCGGATCGGATTTTAGGTTCAAGTACCCTTTTTCCTCATAAAAAAGAGCGAATATTTTACCTGCAATTTTTATCGCGAGTGGATCGGATCCCAAGGGATAATCCTTAATCGCTCCTTTTTTGTTTAGACAGTATTCGATGAAGTTATTTTTCAAACCGTCTCATCTCCTTCGTAAATGACATCGTATAGTCCATGCCGTTAACTTAAACCGTCGGCAAGCATGGATGATCCAGTGTTTGTTAGCCAATCAATTGAGCACCAGTAGCTTTAATATCGTTCATGATACGCCCATATGCCTTTAATTGGTAATTGCAAGATGGACACGGATTTTAAATTGTTTCCTTTAGGCCAAGCTGTTGAGCGACAGGAGCGCTAATCTGTGATTCCTGTTTCCGTTTTATTGCAATCAATAACATACCGGCAATCGTCATGAGTCCCCCGAGCATCTGCGACATCTCCAAAGCATGCCCCAAGATAACCGAAATAATTGCTGTAAAGACAGGAATCAGATTCATCGTTATGCCGGCCTNCCGAGCATCTGCGACATCTCCAAAGCATGCCCCAAGATAACCGAAATAATTGCTGTAAAGACAGGAATCAGATTCATCGTTATGCCGGCCTTGCTCGCACCTAGTATCTTTACTCCTTGATTCCAAAAGATAAACGAACCGACTGACGGGAATACCCCCATGTATATAACCCCTACGATCCCCAAAGAAGTGATTTTGTCGAAGTGAATCGGCTGAAAAAATAAAAAAGGAATCATCAGAATAGCACCGACCAGCGCAATCATCGCAACCAATGTCACAGGCGGAATGCCTTTTGCTTTTTTTAAAAGCAATGAATAAGCAGTCCAACATAAGACGGCCAACAGCATGATCGCATCGCCCTCGTTATACTGAGTATGAAACAACTGCAACAGGTTGCCTTTCGTCAACACAATCAGAACACCAATAAACGAGGTGATTAATCCAATGACCTGAAAGGCACTTACTTTTTCTCTCAGGAAAATCAACGAAAAGAGCATAATCAAGCCAGGTGCAAGGGTAGTAAATAGAGCGCTGTTCGTTGCAGATGTGAACTGCAATGAAGCATACGAGAGATAGGTGTAGAGCACAATGGATAAAGCAGCTAGCAAAATGATCAACACCCAGTTATTCCTCCATATTTGACCCCATGAAGGCTTCTCAATAAATTGGGCAATGGGAATAAGAAGAATCAGTCCGACGACCCACCTTAGAAAGACTGTCCATTCAGCAGGAAATTCAGCTATAATCAATTTTCCAAAAATGATATTACCGGCCCAAAACAGATTAGCCACGATCAGAAATGTCCAAGCCTTATATTTCACCATATTTTTCACCTTCACTTTTTTTGTTTTGCAGATTAACTTGTCGTTAGCTACAATAGCTCTAAAATCGCTAGATCAGAACGAATGGAATCGTGAACTTCGGAAAAGGGAAAATTTCAAGGTCAGTTCCAGAAGCCTTCAGGCTACAACTATCTGAGTTTTCGGGAATTGGCCGAAGCTAGCGCGGATATCCTTATTTAAATAAAATGGGATATTATGTTATTAAACAAAGAGACTGTCATTGAGACAGCCTCAAGGTTAAGTTTATTTAAAAACTTTTATACGTTCTTGTACCGRATTAAATTTCTTTTCACCTGCTGCGGCAGACGGTTTACCGAACGGCATTTGGGCAATCAGTTTCCAGCTTTCCGGCAACTTCCATTCTGCTTTTACCCGTTCATCAATCAATGGATTGTAATGCTGTTATTAGCATTACTACCAATGGATGTTCCCAAATGGNCTTGGCATGCCGATCCGTTTGAACAGCCATTAACTCAAAGCCATCCGGTTGAAAACTTGTCATGTTGTTCACCCAAGAGCAGAACAACGCGGGTAGTTTGATTGTTAAACGCCGATGGTGTATGTTTAACGGTTTCCTCGATTATTTCTTGGATAGTTTGATCCGAAATTGGTGATTCTTTGCTAATTCCATAAATGGAGCGCCGTTCGCGTAGTGCAGTGAATAAATCTTTCTCCAAGTTTTCCATGATACCTCTCCTTATCATATTTTTCGATTTTCAATCTTCCAAATTCCTGTGTCCACGGGAGACAAATTTATTATAACCATTACAAAAAAAAAGTTATGTGAAGTAAATTACATACTTGAATCGATCTTAGTGTGTAAGGGAAATTTAGTTTAATTTAATCAGGGAACAGGAGCGATTTAAGACAATACGTCACATGGTTTTTCGCCGTCAAGGGCTACACGACTGCGCCGGATCATCGAGCTAAGCATCTCAAGGTGCTGCTCGAGGCGAACGTCGTCACGATGGAGAAGCAGGCGAAGCATCGCATCTATCGACTGAATCCGGTGGCGATTTCCAAAGTGGAAGAGTGGACCAGAAAGTATCGATTGATGTGGAGCCGCAAGTTTGAAAAGTTGGACATTTTGCCCCAGGAGCGCATGAAGAAGCTGAACCGCAAACCAAATGAAGTGAACGAAGAACGCGCGAGCAAGGCCGGCATAACGATGAATCTGATTCCTGTCTTTACAGCAATTACTTCGGTTATCTTGGGGCATGCTTTGGAGATGTCACAGATGCTCGGGGGACTCATGACGATTGCCGGTATGTTATTGATTGCAATAAAACGGAAACAGGTATCACAGATTAACGCTCCGTCACTCAACAATAAGACCTAAAGGTATGCCGAAATAATCAGATAAAACACTACAGTCTTCTGTAAAGTAAATTACATACGGGATTCGATCCATATGTTAATTTATAAGAGGAGAATCACCTGATATAGGCATGAAAATGAAATTGTTAAAATGATAAGGGAGCGATGGAATTATGTCACAATATCAAAGCTTAAAAGATGAACTTGAATCATTACAAAATCAGGTCAATGGAAATAACCCTAATGCTGCGGTGGCATTTGAGAAATATATTCAGTATCTTCGAGATCAAGGTGTCGGGAATGGATTGAAAACCGGAGATAAAGCTCCCGATTTTAGACTAGAAGATGCTTCGGGAAAGTTAATTACTCTATCTGAAGAATTGGTCAAAAGCGCTGTCATTCTTATATTCTACCGGGGCGAATGGTGTCCATTTTGCAATTTGCAATTAAAGGCATATGAGCGCATCATGAAAGATATTAAAGCTGCCGGTGCTCAATTGATTGCCATTAGCCCACAAACACCGGATCATTCGCTCTCGACGAAAGAAAAAAATGAACTGAGTTTCTTCGTTCTTAGCGATACGAATAACGAAACAGCGGAGAAATACAACCTTAAATTCAAGATGCCTGATTTTATGCATGCCAATCTCACTATGCTCGCCCAATATAATGGTGACCATTCCTTTGAACTTCCGATTCCAGCCACCTATGTCATCGATAAAGAGGGATTCATTATCGGATCATCCTCGGATATAAATCACAGAACGCGAATGGAACCGTCCGAAGTATTAGAACTAGTTCGATTCTTGAATCAAGGTTGACTATATCGTAAATCCTTATTTATGCAAAGTAACGACTTGTGGAAGTTGTGTAGTCAAATCATTTTCTCGTATAAGTCGTAAAGTCATTAGGAGGATTGATAATTCTGATGAACAAGCTATGGTATTTATCGCAAATAAGCATTTTTGAAGAAATGACACATCAAATTGAGTAAATAGAAGGAAGGTTGATTTAACATGATAGGAACGGAGAGTAAAAAACAAGAAATTTTAAAAGCTTACCAGTTGAGACGTGCTTGCAAGGCATTTGATACCAACAAAAAGATTTCGGATGAAGATTTTCACTTTATTTTGGAGACTGGAAGATTGTCTCCAAGTTCATTTGGCTTCGAGCCGTGGAAGTTTGTCGTGATCCAGAATGCAGCTCTTCGCGAAAAATTAAAACCTGTATCTGGCGGTGCCACGGGACAACTGCCCACTGCCAGCCATTTTGTAGTTATATTGGCCAGAAGAGAAGAAGGCTTACGGCCTGACTCGGT
>NZ_LMEO01000030.1:0-21067 GCF_001426375.1 Paenibacillus sp. Root444D2 | reverse complement strand
GACCGTCTCATTTTTGAATGGTCAATCAGACAAACCTATATAGCATTGGGAAACATGATGACAGCCGCGGCTCAAATCGGTATTGATTCCTGTCCGATAGAAGGTTTTGATAAAAAGCAGGTGACCGTTATTTTACAAAATGAGGGTATCATTAACGGCGACGATTTCGGTGTAGCCTGTATGGTCGCTTTCGGATATCGCCAAAAGGATCCTAAACGTCCACAAACAAGACAACATCTCGATGAGATTGTTGAGTGGCGATAAACTTAAGATGATATTTCTCAGCATCAGGGGACATGTTTCACTAACAGGTACTTGAGTTTAAGAATGGGGGTTGCTGCGGGTGCGGCAACTCCCTTTTTATGGTGCTAACTATGATGAAAAAACATTTTAGTACAAGAATGAAACGGAGGCGGAAATGTAGAACTTCTTAGGGTTTCATTTGAACAGAAAATAATAAGGAAGAGCGTGATAATGATGTTAATGAACATGTTCTTTCCGATTATAAATATTTAGTCCACTACTGGACAGTAGAAGGGCGACATCCCTTCTTTGTTATGGTATCCGGGAAGCTGGCTGGGTTTGTTTTAGTGAGGGAAATCAAAGTTGATCCTGAAATATTCATAGCCACGGAGGACCGAGTTAATGCCCGATAAGGGCTCAGACGCGACGAAATCATGCGAATTAGTGGTATATGTCAGATAGACCGTTAAAACCGAGGGACGGGCAGTAGAACGTAACTGAACACTGTTTTCTGTTACATACATTTCTATCCAAGTGGGTAAATTACAAAAGGGGTGAAAGCTCCAATTGCCCCGAAAAACACGATGAGGTTAAGAAGCTGATCGCTGACCTACACGAATAATCTGGAACATTCAGATTACAATAATTGCTGGACATAACAAGCAAATATCAAAGAGGTGAGGAACATCGAATGGTGGTGGACGGCCGTATCGGCGGTTGGGGCTTATCTTTATCTGCATCTGATTTGCCGAATCCTTGGTCGCAAGGTATTATCGCAGTTCAATTTCTTTGATTTCGCTTCGGCCATTACCATTGGCGCACTGACTACCCTAGTAGCGATTCCAACGAATGAGTGGAAAAAGGCTGCCGTCGCACTCGGCATTTTCACCGTTCTTACCTTAACGCTGGATTACTTCATCCAGAAGTCCCCTGGTTTCCGTAGTTTCGTAAATTCCAAGCCCAAAATGGTCATATACAAGGGGCAAATCGATTCCCAACAGCTACGCAAAGCAAGGTTGACCCTTGATGAGCTGCTAACAATTCTTCGCCAAAAAAATGTATTTCATCCAGGCGATGTCTACTGTGCCATACTTGAGACCGATGGACAGCTATCCGTCCTGCCTAAATCCGACAAGATGCCACTCACTCTTGGCGATCTGAATCGTAAGCCTCCGGAGAAGGGGATGATGAATGATGTGATCAAGGACGGTAACATCATTACTGAAAACCTCCGCCATGCCGGATATGACGATAAGTGGCTTCAAAAGAAGCTCCGTGAGCAAGGAATTCAGAGCATCGAGGAAGTGTTCTATGCAGGAGTCGACGGCCAAGGAGCATTGTACGTTTCGATTAGAGATAGGGCCGGCATTGAGAGTGGTAATATTTATATTCAATAAAAGTCGGCCTTACGATAAAAACGTAGGGCCACACCCACACCCTCCAAGTTGTTAGACACATTCTAACAACTTGGAGGGTGAAGTTTTTTTAGGATAGGGGCCCGAAAGGATATAAGTTCTTGTCTTTTATCGATATATGTTCTTGTCCTCCGACAATCAGCAATTTAAAAATTAGATGTTACTGCCAGCGTAAATAATACATACGTACATAATGGCAATTTACAACATATGTCCTTAAAGTAAAAGCAAAGACCACCGGAAATCCGGTGGTCTTTGCATATCAATGTGTAGAGTTTCGAGGAATGCTCGAGGTTAAAATATATCGCTTAACGCGGTCGCCAAACGCTTCCACGGCGATTTTGGCGTCTTGGGGATTAAAGCAGATTTGATCGTAGCGATATCATAATGACAGTTGGAAATTAGACGAGTCAACGGGTCGAAATATTGTCAGTAATCTACTTTATCTACCGTTTTACACAACTTCTAAAAATATAAAATGGAGAATTGTAAACTACATTACATAACTCCAATTTTTTTATAATTATAATCAAGCTATCATTCGATATTGGAGGTTTCAGAACGATGAGCAACTAAAATTTAACCGAACAGCTGGAAGCGGCCACACAGCAGTTTTTGAGGCAGACGCAGGCGGTTATCGACAGCGTAATGGCCGTGATTTACTCCGGAGAGATTGCCCCTTATTGGGCAAAGTAAGGATAGAGGACCGGTACGGCGAATGCCATCCGGTCCTCAGTAAAAAGAGAGCAATAAAATCATCATCCAATAAAAGGGAGGTCGTTCTCTATGAAAAAAATGTTATGGGTCATCCTCATGATGTCCACCGGAACTTCCTTTACGTCGCCTTTATTTCCGCTATTTCAGGAGCAGTACCGATTAAGCAGTCTGCAAATCACCATTTTATTCGCTGTGTATGCGGTCTTCCTATTGCCCTCTTTGCTCATTGTCGGCTCCAGAGGAAGCGGTTGGGGGCTGAAGCGGGTTCTTCGCATCAGCATCCTGTTGTCGATCCTGGCCACCCTTCTCTTTATGGCAAGCCAGCAGGCCTGGCTCGTTTACGGGGCGAGAATACTGGAAGGAATCGCTTATGGAAGCTTTACGGGCACCGCAGTCGGGTTTTTGCTGAAGCAAACGTCCGAAGAGAAAGCGGGCAAAACGATTCTGTTATCGGGTATGGCCGTTTCATTTGGTTTCGGTCTAGGACCTGCCTTGGCCGGTTTGATCATCCAGTATCTGCATCTGATGCCGCTGCGCGCGCCGTTTTGGCTTTTGACCGTTCTGTTGCTGAGCGCTTGGGTCGGCCTGGAAACGTTGCAGGACGAGGATTTTCAAGCCCGGAAGGAACGCCGTCGAGCGGCGTCAGCATCGATCTCGCTTGGGGTGTCTACTGACATTAAGCCTCATTTCTGGTCGTTCAGTGCACTGCCCGTTTTCACGCTGTTTACCTTGAACGGAACCGTTCTCTCCTTGATTCCTTCGTTCGTAAAAAACGTGATTCACACTTCCAACCTTGCCGTGTCCGGTCTCCTGATTCTGCTGCTTATGGGAGGCGGCACGATGATGCAAATGCTACCTTGGTTCAAACAGCCGGTCGTACGCCTTCGGATCGGTATCGCTTTATTGGCTTGCGGAGCCTGGCTTGTCGTTCTCTCTGGGACGTCGGAAAGCATAAGCCTAATGTGGATCGGGGTGCTCGTTCAGGCGCTGGGCAGCGGTTGGACGTTCCAGATCAGCCTGCGACTGGCCGGCGAGCTTCCGAATGCATCGGAGCGGCCGAAGGTGATCACGACTTTCTACTTTGCGGGTTACATCGGATTTATTGTTCCCATCGTGGGAGTCGGTCTCCTAAGCTACTTATTTGACTTGTACGTGTCTCTGATCGTCCTGAATGTTCTCGCTTCCCTGGTGGTTCTCTACATGTTGTGTTATTCCGTAAGGTTTGCCCGGTACTATGCCGCCAGAAACGGAACGCAAGCTCAGGCGGAAAGTCCTTCATCCAAGGCGGGTTCGCAGGCCTTGCAATCCTGACGGATGAGGGGGCGGTTTAATTGCCATGCCGATGGGAAAAGGCCATTCGAACGGCCGGATCAACACCTTGAATGGGAGATCGGACTTGAAACAAGTTATTCAACATTTGCTGAGTTTCACACCGACGAGGATCGTGCTGGCGCTTGCTCTTTTTGTCCCGTTCCTGTTTACCGTGATCTGGATGACCGGTTACCATAACGCGACACAGCGCCTCGGCGTGCTGCAGATCGCCGTCGTCAATAAGGGGAGGGGTTGACGGAGAATCCTCCCCATAGAGTACAGCCGGCTATACGCCTCGGCCGCTCCGGTAGAGCAACAGATACAATTTGGATTCAGCCGATCTTCCCGGTTTGCGCAGCCAATTGTAATCTGGTTTACAGATAATAAAAGAATTGGGTCGTAAAATAAAATAGGAATGAACGAAATTTGTATTAAGGGAGATGCTCGAAAATGAGTTATTTAGCCTTATCTGGAAAAACAGCACCGGTCACTGGAGGATTTTCCCTATAAACGTTCTGAAAGCCACCTTGAAACATTGAGCCAGTAGTGTCCGGTCGGTTCCATTCCCACAATCGCTGCGGTTAAGTTATGGGTGCTCTGTAACCGCTGGATCCATTGCTGAAGGTTGTGAAAGCCATCTTCATCGTTTGAATAGGATAAGGGATTACCGATCACGATACCGCGAAAGTTGACTTTCAGGCACCAAACAACGGCGCAACCAAAATTTAACCAAACAGCTGAAAGCGGCCACACACCAGTTTAAGCCCAATTCACCGATTAAATCGCAGATCTAGATCGGTCAAATGTTCGTATTTGAAAATATATGGAGAACTGTAATCTACTTCACAGAACTCCGCTTTAATTTAGAATTATAATCAAGCTATCAATCGACATTGGAGGTTTCAGAACGATGAGCAACCAAAATTTAACCGAACAGCTGGAAGTGGCCACACAGCAGTTTAAGGCAAATGCGCCGATTGAAGCGCAGATCAAGATCGGTCAAATGATTGAGGAACTTCAGAAATCGGGGATCGCTTCCGGGAAGCAACCAGGCGAAAAGGCGGTGGACTTTAAATTAACAAACGCGCTAGGCCGGGATGTAATTTTATTTGAAGAGCTCGCGAAAGGACCGGTTGTGCTGGTCTTCTATCGCGGCGGATGGTGTCCTTTTTGCAATATGCAATTAAAGGCTTACCAGCAGATATTACCGGAAATCCAGGCGGTAGGAGCGCAGCTTATAGCGATTAGCCCGCAAAAGCCGGATCATTCGTTGTCCCTTCAGGAAAAGGAAAAATTGGAATTTCAAGTCCTTAGCGATCCGAACGGCTTGGTAACGGCCAAGTACAATCTGCTCTTCGAAGTTCCGCCGGGAGTAAGGGAAGTCACGGAAGGTATCGGACTTGATCTTGCGGAGTACAACAATACCTCGAAATGGATTTTGCCGGTTCCTGCTACTTTCATGATCGATGAGAGCGCCATTATCCGCTCCGCTTATGTCAATCCGAATTTTATGCAGCGTCAAAGCCCGGAGGAAATTTTGCGAGAGCTAAAAAAGCTGTAACGATTTTTGCATCATTCATATGTGAGCAGAATAATCGATTATGGGTAGAACAAGTCTGAAGAAGCGAGGCTTTATTATCACATGTATAATTATCTTGCCGTAGGATAAGACCTGACATAACCATGTATGCTAGTGATACGGGAGAAGCTTATATGGCTGGCTCCGTACGGAGAAGGAAAAGCTGGAGATCACATCAAATGCTTACCTATTGCTACTTTAGTATAGCTTTAATTGACATCAATCCTCAAAGTGGTTGTGATTACAAGAACGGTTATCAAAGAGAGTAAAATAGAAGGAAGGTTGATTCCACATGATAGTAACGGAGAGTAAAAAACAAGAAATTTTAAAAGCTTACCAGTTSAGACGTGCTTGCAAGGCATTTGATACCAACAAAAAGATTTCGGATGAAGATTTTCACTTTATTTTGGAGACWGGAAGATTGTCTCCAAGTTCATTTGGCTTCGAGCCGTGGAAGTTTGTCGTGATCCAGAATGCAGCTCTTCGCGAAAAATTGAAACCTGTATCTGGCGGTGCCACGGGACAACTGCCCACTGCCAGCCATTTTGTAGTTATATTGGCCAGAAGAGAAGAAGGCTTACGGCCTGACTCGGTTCACGTGAACAAAATGTGGAAAGACATTCATCATATGCCTGAAGAAGTTGTGCAAGATTGGTACGATTTCTACAAATTGAAACCTGTATCTGGCGGTGCCACGGGACAACTGCCCACTGCCAGCCATTTTGTAGTTATATTGGCCAGAAGAGAAGAAGGCTTACGGCCTGACTCGGTTCACGTAAACAAAATGTGGAAAGACATTCATCATATGCCTGAAGAAGTTGTGCAAGATTGGTACGATTTCTACAAATTYTTCGTCGAAACAGAACTYGAAGATAATGACCGTCTCATTTTTGAATGGTCAATCAGACAAACCTATATAGCATTGGGAAACATGATGACAGCCGCGGCTCAAATCGGTATTGATTCCTGTCCGATCGAAGGGTTTGTTCTTCTATTCGTTCCGACGAAATNTCGAAGATAATGACCGTCTCATTTTTGAATGGTCAATCAGACAAACCTATATAGCATTGGGAAACATGATGACAGCCGCGGCTCAAATCGGTATTGATTCCTGTCCGATCGAAGGTTTTGATAAAAAGCAGGTGACCGCTATTTTACAAAATGAGGGTATCATTAACGGCGACGATTTCGGTGTAGCCTGTATGGTCGCTTTCGGATATCGTCAAGAGGATCCCAAACGTCCACAAACAAGACAACATCTCGATGAGATTGTTGAGTGGCGATAAACTTAAGATGATATTTCTCAGCATCAGGGGGCATGTTTCGCTAACAGGTGCTCGAGTTTAAGAATGGGTTGCTGCGGGTGCGGCAACTCCTTTTTTATGGTGTTAACGGGTAGGATTCTTTGGGGGACTGTAACAATGGAGTCATCCCAATTCTACCCATGGCGACAAAAAGACCTGACACAATAAAGAAGCTGAAGAAGCTGCTTTAAGATTGACTGCAAAATATAACAACGATAAAAGAAAGAAAATGTCATTTGTTTGGTATTTCATCATTTTAAGAACAGGGAGCGTTTGATTTAACATGGCACAAGTTCTATACATTACTGCTAATCCAAAATCAATTGAAAACTCAGTTGGTCATCGAGTAGGACAAGCTTTTCTTAAAGCTTATTGCGAAACTCATGCAAATGATGAGATTCAGGAAATCAATTTATATGAAGAGAAATTTCCAATCGTGGATCGCGATATCCTTAACAGCTGGGAGAAAATGCGTCGAGGGGGAATGCCATTTTCAGAGTTGAGTCAAGTCGAACAGCAAAAAATCAATGCTTTAAATCAATTTATAGATCGAGTAACGAGCGCTGATAAATACGTATTTGTATCTCCTATGTGGAACTGGAGTATTCCACCACGATTAAAAGAATTTATCGATTCCATTGTGGTGGCCGGAAAAACATTTCATTACACCGAAAATGGTCCTGTCGGACATTTAATAGGTAAAAAAGCCATTCATATTCAAGTTAGCGGCGGTATTTACTCGCAAGGACCTTTGACGAAAATGGATCATAGTCACCCGTATTTAAAACAAGTGCTTAACATCATAGGTATAGATAATGTAGAAGTATTATATGTAGAAGGACATGATTTTGACCGAGAGCGAGCAGATGAAATTATTCGCAAAGGTATATCGGATGCAGAAAAGCATGCGATGACTTTTTAATCACGATGTCGATTTCGCCCCCAGCTCGTGGCGCTGTTTCCGAGTGCGGAGCACTGCTCGTCGTCGTCGACCAGAAGGGATTTTTCGAACGGGAAATGGTAAATGCCCCTGCTTTGCACGACGGAGCCGGTCTCGCTGCCATTAGATGATCCAGTCCGGATGCTCGTCATGGTGCTTGGCTTGTTCATGGATAATTGACGACAACTGAGATTGCAAAGTAGTGGTTTTACTCAAGCGGATAATCATAGCGAATGAAACCCTTGTAATTGGCAACCTTGTCATAGAGCAAACGAGCTGTGGTATTGTCTTGACGAGTATGCCAGTAGAATCGAGAAGCGTTATTTTCTCGCGCCGATTGCGCTACCCGTTCAATGAGTGCCCGAGCCACCCCATGCCCACGGGAAGCCTCGTCGACGAATAGATCTTGCAGATAGCAGGCATCTTCCATCCAGATAGTGCGATGGAACTGGTAGTGGGCTATACCGACTAAATTTCCTTGTAAGTGCGCGCCAAAACCGTATATATCATCAGCATTCAACAAACGGTGCCACACCTCATCATATATTGAGTCGTGGAGATCAGTCTCGTAAAAGGTTTTATAACCTCGAGCCATGATGTTCCAGCTGTTACGATCCTCTGCTCTCAGTGGTACAATGTCAATCGAGATTTGTTTGTTCGATATTCCTGCCATTTTGGCTCATCCTTTCAATTATAGTAAGAGTAGCAAAGGGTAGTATTTATAAATTTATTTTAGCTTATTGGGATAATATATAAAATACTAATATCTTGAATCCAGCGCACGAGTCTGCATCAATAAATAAGGCACAACTCGAAAAATAACACTCGTAATGTGAAATATTTCGCAGAAGGATTCGTCTCATTCGGTTAAGATAAGCTCATGAAACATACATCACAACAATAAGGAGTGTTCAAGCATGAAAAAAGTAGCTATTATCGTACATGCCACGGAGAATGAAGGGGGAAGAGTGTCTCATGCCCTGCTGTATGGCCAAGAGCTGCACGAGGCTAACTTCGATGTCAAAATTTATTTCGACGGCCAAGGTACGACCTGGGTCAAAACGCTGGAGGATCCATCCCACATGTTCAATCCTCTTTACAAAGCTGCTAAAGGGCTAGGCCTCATCGCCGGAGTTTGCAATTTCTGCGCGAACGTATTCGGAGTGACCGAGGATGCCAAATCCGCCGGCCTCCCGACATTCGCGGATGTGGAAGGACACCTCAGCATTTCGAAATTGATTGCGGACGATTACCAAATCATCACCCTTTAATTTCGAAGCGGAGTAAACACCGTTTGACAACAGGAGATGGGCTGGTCAAGACACCTTGATCAGCCCGTTTTCGCTTTCGCTTGACTCTCTCCCGTTTCGGCCATCATACCGCAGGAGTTGTTTAAAATTTACTCCTTACTAAGTAAATAGTTAGAATACAGTCATGGAGAGCAGAAAAAATCAAAATGCAAGCGGATTTCGAATCGATGCCTGAGGCGCTGCAGCACAAAGTAAAAGAAGTGAGCGAAAAGGAACTTTTTATCCTGATCCAAATTCTTAAAGCGATTCAGGAAGAAGGCGGCATCGACTCTACAGCGGAAATCGAACCGCTTGCGATCATGATATTGGCAGGCGGTAAAGGGATTTTACAATATCACTGGGTATTCGGAAGGAAATTATCCCATGTTTTTTTCAAACAAATCAATCGGCTTATTCAATAACCCGGCCGTAACTGGCCGGTTCTTATGACTTCAGCGGGAGCAAGGGGGAGATGGAAATAAAGAATGTCGTATTGTATGGAGCCGATCATTGCGCCGCATGCGCCGAAGCCATAAAGTTCTTTCAACAGGAAGGAATTCCTTACCAATACAAGGACGTCGGAACCGCCAAGGAGGCTTTCGCCGAAATGCTTCGTCTCGGCGGTATCGCGACGCCGTTCATCGTAGCCGGTACGCACGTATATCATTCGTTTGACCGCCAGAAATTGAAGGAGGCATTGAAACCGCATGGATAAGCTTTGGTATTTATCGAGAATCAGCATTTTTGACACTCTCTCTCCGGAGGATTTTAAGGAGATCGATATGATGGCTCCGGTAACCCATTTTAATGCAGTTCCCAAAGGCACGCTAATCCAGACTCCTGAACATCATCGCGACGGCTTGTTTTTCGTAAAAACAGGCACGCTCCGGATGTACAAAGTGAACGCCGAAGGCAAGCAGTTTACGGCTGCGATCCTGGGGAGCGGCAATATGTTCGGCGAAATCGACTCCTTATCGTTCGGAACGCACGACATGTACATCGAAACGATCGAAGAGACCTTGATCTGCTCCGTTCTGCGCGAGCATTTCGAAAAGTTCCTCCTGAAAAGACCGGAGCTGGCCATGCGATTTCTGAAGGTTTTAAGCAACCAGCTGAAGGAGAAAGAGGAGCTACTTGAAAAGCTGGCCATCGGTAATATCGAAGATCGCGTGCTGCATTTGCTGCTTAAATTATCCGAGCAGTTCGGCACGGAAAAGGACGGCTTCGTCAAAATCGATTTTCCTTTGACCCACCAAGAAATTGCCAATATGATCGGCGTAACGCGCGAATCGGTGACCACGATTTTGAAGGACTTGTCCCAAAAAGACATCCTCCGAACCGGTCGAATGCAGATCTCGGTTCATTCGCAAAAATTCAGAGCATACTTGAATCATGCTGAGTTTTAACAATAACGAGCGATTACATGCAAAACGAAACGGCCTCAATCCCATGGAATTCAGGACAAAAAGTCCTGGTGTACCGTATACGGAATCAGCTTTAAACGTTCATCTTTCAGTTTCACATTTATGAAGTGAAGAATTGGAGTTGCCCTGGTTGACTTGTGGAATATGGCATGTGTGAACAGCATTTGCCCAATCATCCTAATCATCTGATTTTAAATTTACACAAGCCGGTCGTCGGCTCTTTCATCACGTAGGTGCTGCCTTCTTATGCAGCTCGCTTGCCAGCTTGATGCGCTGGCATTCCCTGCCCAAGAGCGTGCTGAGCGGTTGACCGAGTGTGATATAATTCAGCCCGACATCGCTCATCGCCTGGAGTTTGCCCACAACAGAATTAGTTTGTGACAGGCAAAATCAAAATGAATTCGGAAGTTGGACTCTCTAATACTTATCTTTCATTTTCAAGACGTATTACCCATACAAACACAGATACACTAAACGGCCAAATTAACTATTCGGCTGAGAGTGAGAGCCCTCAAGGCTCATTTTCTGCATGCCACAAGGCACGCATCTTTAGCCGGTGAAAGTCGGTCGCGGGAGGGGTCAAGCCCCGCGTTGCTAGGAGGCCTGCGTACGTCGAAATCCATGCGTATGAAGTGCATCGACGAAAGTACCGATCGGAGACTGAGAGTGCGACAAACCAAGCGTAACAGCTAAAACTTCTTCATGATACAAACGAGTTTACAATCACTTCAATATCCATTACATTTTTTGAACCGCTAGTTAAGGCGTTTCTGACATAATGAACACGACTCGTCAACGAAGCGTTTTCAATGAGTGGATATTTGACAGTAAGTTTTGAATAGCCGCAATTGTGTTGGCCAATTGTAATCTGGTTTACAGATAATAAAAGAATTGAGTGGTAATTTAATATAGGAATGATCGAAATTTGTATTAAAAACAGAAGAGGAGGCCTTCCTATGCATTATAAAGCGATTATTATCGGTACAGGTCCGGCTGGTCTAACGGCGGCGATCTATCTGGCAAGAGCGAATGTTGCTCCACTTGTTATTGAAGGAATTCAACCCGGCGGCCAATTGACGACAACAACCGAGGTCGATAACTTCCCGGGGTTCCCGGACGGGATTATGGGTCCCGAGCTGATGGATAACATGCGCAAGCAAGCGCTGCGCTTCGGCGCTACGATTCAGCCGGGACGGGTGATGGAAGTGGACATGTCCAAGCGGCCGTTCACGCTGTTCTTGGAGGACGGCGGTCAATTGACGGCTGATTCGTTGAGTATTTCGACAGGGGCATCGGCCAAGAAGCTGGGCATCCCCGGCGAAACCGAGAATATCGGCAGAGGTGTCAGTACCTGTGCGACCTGCGACGGCTTCTTCTTCCGCAACAAGAGAATCATCGTGATTGGCGGCGGAGATACCGCGATGGAGGAGGCGCAATTCCTGACCCGGTTCGCGTCCGAAGTTCGGGTCGTGCATCGCCGCAATGAACTGAAGGCTTCGAAGATCATGCAGGATCACGCGCGCGGCAATGAGAAGATCGCTTGGAGCCTGAACCGGACACCGCTCGAAGTAACGACGGGGCCGATGGGCGTAAGCGGACTGAAAGTGCGTAACAACGAAACGGGCGAGGAGGAGCTGCTGGAAGCCGACGGGATTTTCCTGGCGATCGGCCACACGCCGAATACGGGTTTCTTGGGCGGGCAGCTGCCAACCGATGAGCTCGGTTACCTGCAAGTCATTCCGGGCACATCCCAAACCGCCATACCTGGCGTTTTCGCCTGCGGCGACGTGCAGGACCGCATTTACCGCCAAGCCATTACGTCGGCAGGCAGCGGCTGTATGGCCGCGCTGGATGCGGAACGGTTCTTGTCCGAGCAGCACGCTTAATATTTTCGCATAACGAATCAACCAATCATTCCTAAGGGAGGCATATGCCATGTCAGTTCAACCGATAACAGATGCTACTTTCCAAAATGAGACCGCAGCGGGCACTGTGCTCGTCGATTTCTGGGCGCCTTGGTGCGGACCTTGTAAAATGATCGCTCCGGTACTGGACGAACTGTCCGCCGAGATCGGCGATAAAGCCAAAATCGTAAAAATCAATGTGGACGATAATCCGGAATCCGCGGCCAAATACAACGTCATGAGTATCCCCACCCTGTTAATATTCAAAGACGGGCAAGTCGTGAACCAACTCGTCGGGGTGCAACCGAAAGATCGATTGAAGGCGGCTATCGAGCAGGCCTGAGTCTAAACAATCCTTTAGGTGAACCTATTACTTTGTCCGAAGAGTTAACTAAAGGCCCGCTCATTCTTATTTTTTATCATGATGAATGGTACCCGTATTGTAACATGCGGTTAAGGGCATATGAACGTATCATGGGAGATATTCGAGCATTTGGCGCCAGTTTGATTAGTCCGTAAACTCCCGATCATTCTCTTTCCATGAAAGAAAAACATGAATTATGCTTTCATGTCTTGAGTGATCCTGGTAATAAAAAGGCAGAGCACTTTAATAATATAAGTTGCCAGATTACATGCATGAATTTCTTCGTAACGTGGGTATGATACTTGAAGAATTTAATAGTGACGATTCGTTTGAGCTGCCTTCTATGGCAACTTATATAATAAATCAGAACGTCGTAATCACAGCCGGCTATGCGGATGTTTTACGATTATGGCTCCCGGGGCGATAATCGGAGCGGGGCTTCCGGAAAACGGATAGGCGAAGGATCTAAAATCAGGGGAATTGAGGATACTATATAAATAGTTACCTAGGTAGAGACTCAGTAAGTTTAATTTGTCCGGCCGGCTGTGGATCATTGTAATGAAGCATGTTTTTTCTTAAATCTTCGTCATCTTGAATATTGAAGAATGGGGTGTTGAAATGAACGGCATAAACGATAAACATAATGAATTGGCAACTTTCGCTGGAGGGTGCTTCTGGTGTATGGTATCGCCGTTTGAGGAAATGCCGGGCATCATCAAGGTCGTTTCCGGCTATACAGGCGGTCACAAGGATAATCCTACGTATGAGGAGGTTTGCTCCGAGACTACGGGACATAGGGAAGCGGTGCAAATTACGTTTGATCCGGAGGTTTTTCCTTATGACAAGCTGCTGGACATTTATTGGCCACAAATCGACCCGACCGATCCGGGCGGGCAATTTCACGACAGAGGCGAATCCTACCGGACAGCTATTTATTACCATAATGAGGAACAAAAGAACAAGGCGGAAGCATCGAAGCGAAAAATTGCCGAGAGCGGCCGATTCAATAAACCGATTGTGACGGATATTTTACCGGCACAATCGTTCTATCCTGCAGAAGATTATCATCAGAACTATCATAAAACCAATACGCTCCGCTATAAAATGTACCGCAGTGGATCCGGCAGGGATCAATTTATTGAACAGCATTGGAAGCTCAGGAAGGATCTGGATCAATTAAAGCAGAAGCTTACGCCGATGCAATATGAAGTGACCCAAAATAACGGTACAGAGCCGGCATTTAATAACGAATATTGGGATCATAAACAAGAAGGGATATATGTGGACGTTGTTTCGGGAGAGCCCCTCTTCATTTCGCTGGATAAATTTGATTCGGGCTGTGGATGGCCCAGCTTTACCAAATCGATCGGAGATTCTCACTTGACGGAAAAGCTGGATCAAAGCCATGGCATGATTCGTACCGAGGTGAGGAGCCAGGAAGGTAATTCCCATTTGGGCCATGTCTTTGCCGATGGACCACAGGATAAAGGTGGGTTGCGTTATTGCATCAACTCGGCAGCGCTTCGCTTTATTCCGAAGGAGGATCTGAAGAAGGAAGGATACGGGGAATACCCTCACTTGTTTGAAAATGATTCTTTGAAGAACTAAGTTTTATGAGATCCGCAGTCCGCAGTATCCCAAAAATAATGAAAAGGGTGCGTGAAGAAATGGAATCACGATTGAACTTAACACACAAAATTGGTCAAGGGATTTCACCTCAACAGTTCATGGATGACATGCAGATTCGGGCGATAGAAAACAGTAATATCCCGAATACCAAAGAGCAGTTTATCTCCGTTTACGAGAATTTCACATGGAAGCAAGAAGACCAGAAAGCATTCTTTACCGCTTTAAACAATCGCTCCAACCTGCACTGTTTGATTCTATGCACGGATTGGTGCCCGGACGTCATCTGGAACGTCCCCATACTATTTCGAGTGATGGAGCAAAGCAGCATTTCCACTGAAGTGTTNGATCTGATCGTATGGGGGCAACAGGCATGAAGATGAGTGAGTACGTACCTAAAGCATTCTTTACCGCTTTAAACAATCGCTCCAACCTGCACTGTTTGATTCTATGCACGGATTGGTGCCCGGACGTCATCTGGAACGTCCCCATACTATTTCGAGTGATGGAGCAGAGCCGCATTTCGACTGAAGTGTTGCTCATGGAAAAGCATATGGAAACCATGGATCTCTTTCTCACGGATGGCGGGCGAGCGCAGCCGATCGCGGTTTTCTTGAATGGGACCGGAGATGTTCTAGGCAGATGGGGAGCGCGTCCAGCCTATATTCAGGCCGTGATGGATCGGTTTAAAAAGAACAATCCAGATAAACAGGAAGCCGGTTATAAGGAGAAATTGAACCAAACATATCGGGAGATCGGCGAGCTCTATCATGCTAGCAACGAATATCAGGAAGTTATGCTTCATGAATTAAGAGATCTGTTTACTACCTTTCCTTCATGAATTTTCACTCTATCTCGAAACAGGGATGACCGGACAGCAGTCATTTCACAATTATTGATTGTTGTCCGCATCAAACCTGAAGAGCATCATCGGCATAGCACCATACATTGATGTTTCGGGGGCTTTTTGCGATCATCCTAGTGTTAATGCAAACATTAGGTATAAACATGAGCAGATCGCCGAGACTGATATGCTCCCCTTAAGGTAAACAGGTGAAATAATAAAAACCTGCTACTGAAAGGGGAGCTTTATTTGTCCAGACGACAGCATTGGATAAACTTACTATACTTGGAAGTGATTTCATTGATCTGCTGCTTGAGAAGGCTCATGTCTTTGGTGGGGAGGTCGGTTTTAATGCTGTAGGCCTCTGACTCGAAGTTTTTCTGTGAAGTGATTCGCTTGGTGTATCGTTCTAAGAAGGAATCACAAACTGATACTAAACTTAATGATCAGGAGAAGGCTATTGCCACAAATGCATATCGGCTACTTAATGATTGGAAAACCCCAAGGTAATGAAGAAAGATGGAAGTTTCTCGGAAGAAGAACCAAATGCAGAAAACTGTTGCGGAGGACCTGCACCTTCTGGAACGAACGCGTGCTGCTTAGCTGACGCAGATGCAAAGGCAGTTGGGCATGAAGGTTGTGGCTGTGATACTAATTCAAATGCTACAAAATCTGTATCAAATTCCTGTTGTTAATAATAGTTTGGAACAAATGGCCGTGAATAAACTTCACGGTCATTTGTTTAGATGTTGTTTTAAATACCAGATGCTTCGATAAAATTAAATTACTTATAACACAACAACTTCTACAATTAATCCTTGCTCAAAATTTCTTATTAATTTCTGTTTCACTACACGCATTAAACAGATGGTCGGTATACAGTTCCACCTGAGGCAAGAGCTTCAATTAATGTTCACTTCTCATGAACAAACCTCTAAAATTGATAATTAATTATTCGGGAGGAAATGCTACAAATAATCGACCCGAAAATATTTATGAGCTGCAAAATGATACACTGAAATAAGGAGATGACAGAGATGAGTAATAGCAACATCCAAACCTTAACATTAGGTATGGGTTGCTTCTGGAGCACTGACGCTTTATTCGGACAAATTACAGGCATTATCAGAACGTGTGTAGGCTTTGCAGGAGGAACTAAATATAATCCGACCTATGAACAACTCGGAGACCAGACCGAAACGGTCGAAATGGATTTCGATTTCTGGTATCGTGAGTTTAGAAACCATATTGGATGTGTTCTGGAGCAACCATAATCCTGTAAATATAAACGAATATAAAGGTCAACAGTATAGATCTTTGATATTGTTTCGTAATCCGTTACAGCATAGTGTAATCCTAGAGGTCCTGAGAACCATTGAAGAACAAAAAGGAATACTTGAAACCGCGGTTGCTCCGTATACCGGTTTTTTCTCTGCGGAAGATAGACATCAGAAATATTACTTGAAACGATATCCAGATGCAATAAAAAAACTGCGAACCTTCTTTCCAACTGATGACGAACTAACGAATTCAACCTTGGTTGCACGTTTAAACGGCATGGCTAGAGGTTATACCAATATAGAGAAAATTATAGACGAAATCCGGACTTGGCAGATTAGCAGGAAGGAACAGGAAGAAATAATCCATCTAATCAAGCGGAAAAAATGGTAAGCATCAGAAATAATCTCTAAGAATGATATTATTTCTGATGCTCTTCCGCATAGGCGGTGGGATCAGTTCCTGATGTCCCTCGTCCCATTAACCGGAGTTACGGATCTAAATTAGGAGCCGCATCGCTTACGACAAGCAGCTCAGCTTTTACATGGTACATCATTCGTATTATGAGATGGAAGCGATAGACGCCTTGTGCAATTACAAGGTGAACAGCAGCATTCTTGAAGATTTGTTTCTGTACTTCCATAATGATGCAAATATTTACTCATATCGCAGATCAACGAATGTGCATATTGCATTCGGAGATTTGTACCACTAAGGTCAAGATAGAGCCTACCTAAAAGGTAGCCTCTTTCTTTTGGCTGTTTCCCTAAAGGGAAGAAATGATGGTTAGTTAAGCCATCACAATAATATATTACCCCAATCTGTTTAATTTACACATAAAAAGCACATTCAAATAAATGTATGTTATGTCATGTTACTCTCACTCTCCTAAGGTTTAGTACGTTTTCATGGACGTTTTCCATCCCGCGATCACATAGGTAGGTTCTAATTTCATCGGCGGGGAGAAGGAACAGCCGAAGAGTTCCAATGCACCTTTGTTTTATAAACTGTCTAAGTTCAGGGAATACAATGTCGACACAGCGGTGGATTTGATTCAACAGCATTCGTATTTATTTGTTTTTGTGCCGTCGACTATACGATTCCATTCTTAACATGTTGGCAATAAACAGAACATCTCTGAAGAAATAATTAGTTGAGTTTCTTAATTCACGAATAAACATCCTTTTTTATAAGAATATTATAATAGGAATATTAAATTAAAAGGGGATTATTATCGATGGAAAAGTTTCTATTGAAATCATTGTTCGTAATTTCGTTGTCTGCCGCTCCATTCATTTTGAAACGTAAGAACTTACTTCTTTATTTAGTTGTTTTCTTTTCAAAATGTGTGTTATCAACATCCCTTGATTCTTATTTCATAAAAAAAGGGAAAATATCATATCCCGTCCGACCGCTACCAAAAATATTCGATACAAATATTTTATATGATTTAATGTTCTTTCCTCTTTTAAGTGTAGTATGGGTAAGATGGTCTTACCAAAGTAAACCACTTGAACTCGTGATCAAAAGTTTAATTTTTACTGTACCTCTCGCTTTCGGTCAATATATTCTTGAGAAGAAAACGAAATTGTTCAATTGGAAATCATGGACTATTTTCCACACATTCCTGTGCTGCAATATTACATTGTTTACAGTTAGGGGCCTTGTAGGTTTACTCAAACAAGTTCTACCTGAAAATCAATTAACAGAAGTTAATATCAAGAAAAATAATAGAAGCAACTTACCTGAGATGATTAAAATTAATACTGCTACACAACCACTTAAAATCAAGACTAGAATATGAACAAACCAATATTATCGAAAAATATTATATGGAGCATAGCACTTCCACGAGTGTTCAGTTTTTAAATGGAGAAATATGTAAAAGCTCCTGACATAGATTTTATGTGAATTTATAGTAAAATTTAAAATAACTTGCTTTTTGGCCTGCGACTCGGGTCCACAACCCGACGTGTTATCCTTTTCACCACGATCTCCATGGTGGTCAAAAGCGGGCTCGAACCGCTATGCAGATGGAGGCAAGATGCACCTTTCTTGCCTCGAAATCCTGGTTTATTAATTCAGGGATTTGAAACCACTCGAACCGCAAGGTTAGCGAACAAGCTCTTGATTAACATCGAGCCTATTTGCGTGGCATGTATGTTCGCCAGATTCGCACTAGATATCATTACATCCTCTGGTGCGAGAATGAATGAACTGCTGCAGATCAGTTATGATAAAGACTGCTGTGTGGTGACAGTTGATAAGAGCGTTAGTCCACCGAGAAAAAACTACATCTTCCGTTTTAAAGGAAGGGAAGAACCTGAGAACTATTATATGCCGGAAGAAGTTTTCAAGTTTATGAACGAAATTTTGAAGATGCTAAAAGAGTCGATTTTCAATGTTCCAAGCTGCAAGGGACACCATCTACTGCAAGGGGCTTCATAATGTCTAGATTCTAGAACTCTCAGACATTGATGGATTTTTAGTTCAACAATTGGCGCTGGTTTTTTCTAAATATGATTGCGATTTTGTTTGGTTAATTAGTCCTCCTTAAGTACATGAATTAATTATAACCATTGCATCAAGAATGACAGTACCCTTGGCAAATTCTTCAGATAAAGTAATCAACTTTCCCGAATCATCTTTCAGTGTAAAATCGGAAGCCTTTTCATCAGTGTTCAATCCATTCCCAACACCTTGATCTATCGCAGAATCCTAATGCCAGACTGTTGCAAACCGGAATTGAAGACGGTCACGAATTTTAAATTGTTTCCTTTAGGCCTCGCTGTTGATTGACGGGACGCTAATCTGTGATACCTGTTTCCGTTTTATTGCGATCAATAACATACCGGCAATCGTAAGGAGTCCCCCGAGCATCTGCGACATCTCCAAAGCATGCCCCAAGATAACCGAAATAATTGCTGTAAAGACAGGAATCAGATTCATCGTTATGCCGGCCTTGCTCGCNTCCCCCGAGCATCTGCGACATCTCCAAAGCATGCCCCAAGATAACCGAAATAATTGCTGTAAAGACAGGAATCAGATTCATCGTTATGCCGGCCTTGCTCGCGCCTAGTATCTTAACGCCTTGATTCCAAAAGATAAACGAACCGACTGACGGGAACACTCCCATGTATATAACCCCTATGATCCCCAAAGAAGTGATTTTGTCGGAGTGAATCGGCTGGAAAAATAAAAAAGGAATCATCAGAATAGCAGCGACCATCGCAATCATCGCAACCAGTGTCACAGGCGGAATGCCTTTTGCTTTCTTTAAAAGCAATGAATAAGCAGCCCAACATAAAACGGCCAACAGCATGATCGCATCGCCCTCGTTATACTGAGTATGAAACAACTGCAGCAGGTTGCCTTTCGTCAACACAATCAGAACACCAATAAACGAGGTGATTAATCCAATGAACTGAAAGGCACTTACTTTTTCTCTCAGGAAAATCAAAGAAAAGAGCATAATCAAACCAGGCGCAAGGGTAGTAATAGAGCGCTGTTCGTTGCAGATGTGAACTGCAATGAAGCATATGAGAGATAGGTGTAGAGCACAATGGATAAAGTAGCTAGCAAAATGATTAACACCCAGTTATTCCTCCATATTTGATCCCCTGAAGGCTTCTCAATAAATTGGGCAATGGGAATAAGGAGAATCAGTCCGACGACCCACCTTAGAAAGACTGTCCATTCAGCAGGTAATTCAGCTACAATCAATTTTCCAAAAATGATATTACCGGCCCAAAACAGATTAGCGCCGATCAGAAATGTCCATGCCTTATATTTCACCATATTTTTCACCTTCACTTTTTTTGTTTTGCAGATTAACTTGTCTTTAGCTACAATAGCTCTAAAATCGCTAGATCAGAACGAATGGAATCGTGAACTTCGAGAAGTGGAACGTATACGAATCAATGGGCTATAGCTATTGCCCATCGAATTCTTTAAAAGGGGTTTTTGGGTTTCTGTGTTGAAGCTCTCACCCGAGATGACTTTGTTATCAGTAATCACAGTGGACGATTCGGGTTCGCCTAGGGAAAAGGGAAAACTTCAAGGTCAGTTCCAGAGGCCTTCAGGCTACAACTATCTCAGTATCTGGAGTCCCGAACGAACAATGACTCTGCACTATTTACTTCGAACTATAAGTGAAGAGTGTCAGTATACTCAATATAACGATTATTGACGAATTGACGTTCACAGCTTCATCATGTCGATTTTCGGGAATTGGCCGAAGCTAGCGCGGATATCCTTAGTTATATAAAATGGGATATCATGTTATTAAACAAAGAGACTGTCATTGAGACAGCCTCAAGGTTAAGTTTATTTAAAAACTTTTATAATTAAATTTCTTTTCACCTGCTGCGGCAGACGGTTTACCGAACGGCATTTGGGCAATCAGTTTCCAGCTTTCCGGCAACTTCCATTCTGCTTTTACCCGTTCATCAATCAATGGATTGTAATGCTGTAGGTTTACACCCAGCCCTTCAGCCTCCAGTGCCATCCAGATCACCAATTGGTGCATTCCGTTTGTATGCTGTGACCAAATCGGGAAGTGTTCTTGGTAAGATGGATATTGTTCCATAAAACTATCAATAATTGACTGATCTTCAAAGAAAAGCACTGTACCGTATCCGTTCCGAAATCCGTTCATTTTTTCCTGAGTAGAAGAAAATTGTTCGGCAGGAACGGCTGCTTTGAGAACTTCGGTCGTAATATCCCATAACTTGTCATGTTGTTCACCCAAGAGCAGAACAACGCGGGTAGTTTGATTGTTAAACGCCGATGGTGTATGTTTAACGGTTTCCTCGATTATTTCTTGGATA
>NZ_LMEO01000029.1 GCF_001426375.1 Paenibacillus sp. Root444D2 | reverse complement strand
CCCTCTGATGAGGAACGAACTGCTTTTTTTCTTTATCTCATGCTTTTTCCATTTGGCAGATCCACTTCGTTCAAAAGTAAGGCTTTTGCAGTGCTCTCATAGACTGAACACTTTTTTCAAAGTGTCCAATGTATGGGTACCAGTGTACTTGCTGCCAGTCTTCCTTCCAGATAACAAACCACTTTTTTGAAAAGCCAATAAAGCTGCCTTCATTCAACCAACTTCCCCATAAATTTGTTCTCATCCATGCTTGATTAATTTTCGCGTGACCAGATACGGTGTATTTTACGAACAGCGAAGAGATAGACGATGAAGGGGATCGGCACTTGAATGATCCCCCAAATCCCCCAGAACCATGGGTATTTCGAACCGCGTTTGCGCGCATCCACGAACAGCCATGTGCTTTGCGCGAGTAGAAGGAGGGGAATACCGATCCATGCCCAGAGGGGCAGTTGATCCCATTTTGGATCATTCATAGTGATGTTCCTCCTGTTTGCGAACGAGTAGCCAGACCAGAGGTGCTACAACAGCTAGAACTTGAAAAGTGATGAAAACAACAGGCTGTGCCTTCATCATTGCATATAAAAGCGAGAGCAGCAGCAGAGCGGCTATCCACAATATGAGCAAGTCTCTCCAGAGCTTTGAACGCTGTTTGTTTTGCGTTTCAACGATTTGCTGATCGAACCAAGAGGAGCTTGGCGTGGAAGCCGGAAAGAGCTCATCGAGCCGTTGAAGCCCTTCTTGCAACTGTTGAGCCGTCATCTCATCCGTACCCTCTAGCCCTCGAGAGACGTCACTGCCTTTATAACTTTGGCCGTCATCCCGGCTCTTGCTTTCGCCGTTTTTCGAAACTTCGCTTTTCTTCGGATCTTCCGGTTTCATCTACACCAGCTCCTTTCGCAATTGTTTGAGTGCATGGTGCACTCTCGATTTGGCTGTGCCCTCTGCAATGGAGAGCATCTGCCCAATTTCCTCATACGTATAGCTATAGTAATGCTTGAGAATAACCGGGATACGGCTCTCCTGCGGCAGTTCTGCCAAGGCATTCAACACATCCGGCCAAGCTTCATGTTGATGTCCGGCCTGCCACTGCATCTGACGTAAGGATTGCTGTTGCTCTTGCTCCTGCCAATGCTTCTCGCGTTTGCGCCGTCTTCCTTGATCAATCATCAGATGAGTGGCGATGGTTATGAGCCAAGATGAGAATTTGGATTTTCCATTGTACAGCTTTATTTTTTCGATACATCGGATCATGGTTTCTTGTGTAATATCCTCAGCCATCGGTGGATTAAGCGTTATTTTCAGCAGATACTTATAAACAAAAGCATAGTGCTGCTGCAGCAGCTGGGACAGAGCAGTTTTGTCTCCCTGTATGGCTTGACGAATTAATTCGTGCTCTTCCAAGTGAATGAACATCCTCTCTGCCTGAATTCCTAGATAATACGAACAGCTCCAATAAATCGTTCAATGCACACGAAAATTTATGTAAAATTATTTATTAGCTTACCACGCCGTTGTTCAGACATGTATAATGACTTCAGGTAAGAACATTAGAATGATGGAGGACAACATGTTGAAACAAGGCATATTACCAAGAGCAGGGCTGTCACCGCAGGAGCTGGAGGAAGTTCGGAAGCTTTGGGAAGTTTGTAATAGCCATGACCATATCGAGATTAAACTGAATTGGAGCACATTATCGGACCGTCCGTCTGGCGTGACGAATGACTTTTTATTTTATCAAAATGACCGTATTGTCGGTTTTTTGGCCATATATTGCTTTATGTCTACGGAAGTTGAGATTAGCGGGATGGTGCATCCAGAGGCGCGGCGCCAAGGTATTTTTGGCCAAATGGTTCAACATGCGATAGCCGAGTGTCGGCGCAGGGAAGTTCCGAAGCTTATTTTTATTAATGAGCGTGGTTCGGAGAGCGGCAAAGCTTTTCTTACGAATCTTGGTGCAGCATACAGTTTCTCTGAGTATGTTATGGAGCTTCAAGAGCAAGTGGCAGAGACTCCACAAGATTCAGCTATGAATGAATTCGTTGCCATTCGTTTAGCGGATGCGCAGGATACGGAGCTGCTTGTTAAGCTCAATATGTCAGGGTTCAACATGTCGGAAAGCGACACGAGAGAGTATGTCACCCAAACCATTACCGGCGATAAAGAACGGACGTGGATTGCTGAGCTTGGAGAGAAGAGAGAGCCTATTGGGAAGATCGGAGCTATGGTGGAAGCGGAAGAGAGTGGATTCATCTATGGTTTTAGTGTAGTACCAGCGTATCGTGGCAAAGGCTATGGGCGGCGTATTTTGAGCCAAACGATAACAGAATTAAAACAGCGGGATCATGCTAGCTTCATTAAGCTGGAAGTATCTGCCCAGAACGAGAAGGCGTTAGGCTTATACGAATCATGTGGTTTTAAAACGAAAAATGCGAATGACTATTACGTGCTTTTACTCGGCTAAAAAGGGATGAAAAAGGATAGAGCAGCAGCCGTGGCCGCGTTCTATCCTTTTTTGTGCAATAACCTACAGCCAATACACAGGCTATAAAGATGGTTTTCATCGTTACAGACGAGAAGATCGCGGATGGGAATCTTAACGAGCGAGTGATGGCAAGAGAAGTTCGTTCCCATGCTCAAAATAGGCTTTAGACAAGAACCTGGCCATCGGCCAGGTTTTATTTGCGTAACCCTTGTCTATGGGTGGGGAGCTTGTTATTCATTCTCGGCGAAGTCCTGAGATACAGCCGACTGATCATAATGATCTCTTGCCTGTTCTACATCGGAATAATGATCGATCGTCCATTTTTTTAACTCCTGCATCGGTTTTAACAAACTTTCACCGAGCGGAGTTAGTGAATAGTCAACACGAGGCGGAATGGTTGGCGTCAAATGGCGCATGACAAGTCCGTCCCTTTCCAGTTGACGCAAGGTTTGGGTTAGCATTTTTTTGGAAATGCCTTCAATACGCCTTCCCATCTCTCCGTATCGTGCGCTGCCATTCTCCAAGGCATAGAAGACAAGCACCGTCCATTTGCTCGAAATGATCTCAAGCATCCTGCTGTAGCCGCAAACTTTCAACGATATGTCAGGATGGTTTCCTTTATCGGTTAAGAACATCATTTACCTCCTAATGCACCTTTTGGTGCCCAGTGAACAAATAAGTGCCTACTTACTCAATTTTATTTGATGGGCTAATATATGTCTATATTCAGTTACGAAGGAGAGAACCCTATGAAAGTTATTCAAATCCAAGGTGGTTATGGTCTTACACATGTCAAACAGGCAGAACGTCAAATACCGGTTCCGGGGCCAAATGAGGTGCTTATCAAGGTTCGTGCGGTTTCCCTGAACTCTCGTGATCTGGGTGTCATTGCTGGTTTCTATCAACCCGATCTGTCGAATCCTTTGGTATTGACTTCCGATGCTGTTGGCGAGGTTGTTGCTCTTGGTGCGCAGGCATCCAGGTTCAGTATTGGCCAACGGGTCAGTGGCATTTTCACGCAAAGTTGGATTTCTGGCGAAGCGACCCAGGCCAACTGGAGTAGCACGCTTGGCAGTCCGCTGGACGGGATGCTGGCTGAATATGTGGTCTTGCCTGAGCAAGGACTCGTGCAAGTACCGGATTACTTGACAGATGCGGAGGCAGCGACACTTCCATGTGCTGGAGTGACGGCTTGGCATGCGATTATCGAAGAAGGGAATGTCAAAGCCGGTGATACGGTGGTGGTGCAGGGGACAGGAGGCGTTTCTTTGTTTGCACTGCAATTCGCCAAGCTTCAGGGAGCGTCCGTTATCGTGACGTCAAGCAGCGACGAGAAGCTCGAGAAAGCCCGACAGCTGGGTGCGGATTTTGGGATTAACTACAGGGTTCATCCTGAATGGGAGAAAGAGGCACTGAAGCTTACCGAAGGTCGAGGTGCAGACCATATTATTGATGTGGGCGGAGCGGAGACACTAAATCAATCTATCACAGCACTTCGTGTTGGAGGTCGAATCAGCATCGTTGGACTTCTCTCCGGCGGCTCGGTAAAAGGTTTCCACGTGGTGCCCGCGATTTTACGCAGGGCGCGGCTTCAGGCTATTAATGTGGGGAGCAGAGAGATGTTTGAATCCATGAACCGAGCCATTACGAATCATAAACTTCGTCCTGCGATTGATCGCGTTTTCCCATTTGAACAGGCTATTGACGCTTTCAAATATTTCGAAAATGGTTCTTACTTCGGAAAGATCTGCATTACGCTTTGACTCAACATAAGAAATGGCATCATTTCATTTTAGAATATGCTTTGGTTATTTTGGGGTAAGCGAAGCTTACCCCTGATAAGCTAGGAACTAATGAAAAATGAGTTCGGATGAACCGCTGATGATCGTGCCTGTATTCTGACCTTCACAAATCTCTTTCATGGAGCCAGGCTTATCGAAGTTGAAAACATGCATGGGAATATGATAATCACGCGCTAGAATGAAGGCAGACTGATCCATGACCTTGAGATCATTCTGGATAACGTCGTTATAGTGGAGTGATTTGTACTGAAGAGCTTCCTTATGGTGCTTCGGATCTTTATCGAAAACACCGTCAACCCCCTGCTTTGCGACGAGAATCGCTTCACAGTTAACTTCAATGGCTCTTTGGACCGAGGGATAATCGGTGGTGACGAAAGGCTGTCCATTGCCGCCTGCGAAAATAACGATGTACCCTTTTTCCAAATGGTGAATGGCTCTCAATCGGATGAAAGGCTCCGCCACAGATGAGAGAGGAATCGCTGTCATGACGCGCACTTCAGCTTCGCTCTTCGCTTTAAGAACACCGCGCAGCATCAAGCTGTTGATGACGGTAGCCAACGTCCCGATATTATCAGCCTCTGCCTTCTCGATTCCCCAACTCTCGCCCATATTCCCGCGAAAAATATTGCCTCCGCCGATCACGATGCACACTTCCACACCTAGATTAACAACGGTCATAATCTCATTGGCAATGTGATCAAGCTGCGTAGGATCGAAGCCAAACTCACTATCTCCAGCTACTGCCCCGCCACTAAGTTTAATTAGGACCCTCTTGTACCGCATATCCATCTCTCCTCCCAGATGAGAAAATTTGTATCCTTGACCCTCATAGTAAGTACGACCAGCGCCAGTGTGCGGATTGTACCCATAAAAAAACACTAAAGCAATGAATGCTTTAGTGTTCCATGAATGAGAAATAGGAAAAGACCACGTTTCTAATATCAACTGGACCTTTCATACGCCTCACACCTTCCGTCTATGTTTAAAAGTTATTGTACACGAACTAAGAAGAGGAATGCAATTTCTGCGGCACGCGCATATGAACGAGCAGACCAATTACGACTAGGATTAATAGAGAGCCTAAGGCTACGCGGCTGGCTAGGTTGCCAGATGCCGCTAGCGCCCAGGTAATCGATCCATAAAGAGCGGGTCCAACGATCGAGGATACTTTACCCGAGAAGGCGAACAATCCGAAGAATTGACCGCGTTTCTCTTCCGGCGTTAGCTCAACAATTAACGTTCGCGATGTAACCCACATGGCGCCCATAGATACCCCATACAAGCTGCCGGCAACCCAGAATATGCTCTGGCTAGTTGCAAATGCCGCTAAGGAGATCGCAATAATAAGAATGAAGGCGACGATGGTCACCGCTCTTTTGGGGCCGATATTTCTGGTCACATAGCCGAAAAGGAACGAGCCGATGATGCTCGATACCGTCGAAACGAGGTAGAGCAGAATGAACTGCCCCGTGGTGAAGCCCATAACGGTATTCGCATAAATGGCCATCACCGCAATCGCTGTGGCAATCGCATCGTTAAAGAAAAAGTAGGCGATCATGAACAAGAAGGCAGCCCGGTACTTTCTTGCTTCTTTGAACGTATCCCAGATCTCACGGTAGCCGCTGAGGAGCGACTTTTTCCCGCTGACGGGCTTCTGAGTCTTCTCTTTGTAAAAAAACATAATAGGCAAAGAGAAGATCAGAAACATAAGCGCACTAGGGATGAACGTATTTTCAAAATGATTGCCGTTGATCAATGGAAATACGACAAGTCCAACTAATGTGCCGACATAACCAACCGCTACGCCAACTCCGGAAATGATGGGAATCTCACGTGCATTGCCCAGATCCGAAATCATTGAATCGTAGAAGATTAAGCTTGAATTGTAAAAGAATTTGGCGACCATAAAGAAGAAAATAACGCCTAGTATAGAGGTGTTGAGTCCCATCCACTGCTGGTCTGTGTGCCAAAGGGCCGAAGCGCCCATGAGCAGAGTTGCCGCGATAGCAATAAGCGTAAAGGGGATGAGGTAAGCCTTCTTTTTACCAGTCCGGTCAATCCATACCCCGAATAAGGGAGACAACAACACGAGGAAGAAGCTGGATATCGCATTGGAGTAAGTGATGAAAGTACTGGCAATCTGATTCAATTCTTCGCTCTTGCCTAACGTTTCTTTTAAATAGAATGGATAAAACACAGTTACGATATTGGAGGAAAAAATCGTATTCGCGAAATCATACATCGCCCAAGCGAATATCGGTAAGGAGAAGAACAGGGTCCAGACTTTACGTGCTTGCACCTTGTTGGAAGCGGATTCAAGCTTTGCCACTAGGGTCACACCTTTCCTTCTCATCAAATGGTATTTCTCTAGTATATTGGCTACAAGGCCGAGAAATCCCTCTGTCTTTACAATAAAAAAACTCTCCCTCTAATCAATTTGGAAGGAGAGAGAGTATGTCACTATGTGTTGCGTGGATTGCCGAACCGAAGGCTCTCTTTGATGCATTAAGCATCCGATTGCGGCTTTTTGATTTCAACCTCGATCACATCGATGCTTTCTTTCATTTCAAACATATCGATACCGTTACGCTGTAAGGTGGTCGAGAGCTTCTCTTTATTTTGGGCAGGGAAAACGTATGCATTACTTTGCTTATTATCGAGGAGACGTTTCGCCACCTGGACGAGACGTTCCATGGTGAACGGCTTTTTGAGATATTTCTCAATCTCTTTCTCGTGATAATCATGAGGCGGATCGAGCGCTGTTGATACGATAACAGGCGTCTGATAGTGCACCGGATGACGGTATAAATCAGCGATGAAATCCCAACCTGTCTTGGCGCCTTCTAGATGAATATCGACGATGAAAAGAACCGGTCCCTCGCCTTTACAGCGATTAAGCGCGATAATACCCTCCTCGGCAGAGCGAAGCTGCATGGAGGGGAGCCCCAACTTGTTCAGCGCAACTTGAATGAGCTTCGCGAGATTATCGTCATCTTCGAAAATAACAATTTGACCATCCATGGTTGAAATCTCATATAGATCGAACTCAATTCGGAATGTCGTACCTTGTCCCATTTCGGAAGTATAAGAGATATGTCCGTTGTGTCCTTCTACAATCTCTTTGACAATCGCAAGACCTAAGCCGGTACCGCCAATTTGACGTCGATCTGAGTTATCGACACGAAAGAACTTGGAGAACATTTGGTCACGGGCTTCCTCTGGGATACCAAGACCGTAATCTTGAATAGCTATGGCAATTTTTCCTTGATCGACAGTTAAGTGGATATCAATGTGATCTGCTTCTGGCGAGTACTTAATCGCATTGCTGATCAGGTTGTCGAAGACTTGGCGAATACGGTCAGCATCGGCTCTCACATATAGTTCTGTTTCTTGCTGATGAATGAGAATACGATGACTATGCTTATCCTGCCACTGCTCGGCGATCTCTTGCAAAGTAGGCAGCAGATTGACTGGAGAGAAATGATACAGTTGTCGACCTGACTCCATCCGCTGCAAATCAAGGAAATCGTTGATTAAATTCGATAAGCGATGTGCTTCTTTATAAATGGTTTCCATGTATTTCTTTTGTTTCTCTTGTGAAAGATCCCGATGCAGCAAGATCTCGATAAAACCAAGCACACTGGCAAGGGGAGTTCGCAGCTCATGAGAAACAATGCTAATGAATTCATTCTTCATCTCATCAATACGCTCTTCTTCGGTGCGATCACGAAATACGAATAAGTAGCCTTGCTGTTCGGTATCTTCACTGACTACGGTCGCATAGAGCTCCGCGTGTTGGACCTGATCCTCAAGCTCGAAACTAAAGCGTTGTGTAAGATGAGACAGTGAGCCATCGATCAGCGCTTCAATGGAGGAAGCGACGCCTATAAAGCTCGGAGAATCGAAAGCTATTTCGTGACTGCTATCAACCAGGTTCTCGCCTATGTGTTCATTTAAACTGAAATATCGATTCATTCGATGATTGGAGAAAAGAATGGTACCTTGCGAATCACACATCATCATGCCCTCATGTGCAGATTCCAAAATATTTTGAATCAGATCGCGCTGCCCTTCGATGAGCTGCTTCTCCGCTCTTAATTGATCATTCAGCTCTGCTAAGCTTGCCGCTTGCCCCAACCTCTCATCGTTTATCAGCTGCGCGTAGAAGGCGAGTCCGAACTGACGAACTAATCCTTTGGTCAATCGTTGGTTATTTTCTTGAAAGAGGGCGCTTTGATAGCTCGTAAGCAGCAAGAAGCCAATGACATTCTGTTTATCATCCAAGAGAGGAACATATTGATCGACAGCACGTGTCATTCCCCCGTGGACACCTTGTTCATGACCTAATACATCTCGTGTGTGAACAATAGGAGTCCCTTCATCGAAAACACGCCTAGCCGGCCCAAAAAGCTCTCTCTGATTCAAATGAATATGTTCCTTCGGATAACCAATGGAATGAATGACTTCATAAGATGATGAGCCCTCGGCGTGACGTTCCATAACGACCAGAGCCGCATCCTGCGATAACGAATTAAGCAGGGCTGGCAGCGTATGTTTCAAGAAATCTTTCAGCTTCACATAGCCTGTAAGCTTCTCCTGATAGGACGAGATGAGTTCCAAATCCCTTTCTCGTTCAGATAGCTTCGCGAGTGTGATCTGCTGCTCCTCCTGCTGGGCCATAATCTCCTCATTCTGCGTCTCCAAGCTCTCAGCCATATAGCGATACGTTTCCTCGCTTCTACGAATCTCTTCTTCGGCATGATAGGCTCGATAGGAAATGAAAATGGACATACCACCTGCAATCAAGGCAATAATACTGCCGACCATTGTAATCGTACGGGAGGTTTTACCTGCTTTAAGGGAAGCTGTATAGGCATCTGACGTGATTTGCTCTATGGTCTTCTCGATGCTTACATGAACAACTCGGTAGCGATCCATCATCGTTTTGCCTGACGCAATGCGAGCTTTCGATTCTTCTGTTTTTCCAGCACGAACTAGCTCCAATTGTGTGTCGAAGAACTTCTGTAAATTATTAATAGCCGGTATGGCTTGCGTGTCCATAATGAGCTGCAAAGTGGGATACTTTTTATCGTATTGACTGATCATGTTCAGATCAAGTTCCAGCTGCTTTTTACCATTCGTATAGGGCTCCAAGTATTGCTCATTCCCAGATAATTCATAACCGCGGATACCCGTTTCTTGGTTAATTAAATCTTTAAGCAGGCTGTTCGTTGTGCTGGAAATGGGAATCGAATCGTGCACGATCGCATTGCTTTCATTTTCCATATTACGAGAGGCGATAAAGTTGGATACACTCACAAATACGAGTAAAACAACGATTAAAATAACATATAGCATGGAGATCCGAGATCTCGTGAATGACTTCATAGCAATCGGTCACCTAGATTCTAATAGGATGAAAGGATGTACTAAAAATTCGACATGACGCAACAAATTCCTTTTAAAAACGATCATGTCATGTTTTCTTCCATCAATGCATTGCAAGATAGGGAGATGTCGTTTAAAATATGATTCATTACACGATTGATGTTATGTTCTAAGATTATCGAAGTTTGCTTGAGGAGGGCGCACAGTGCAGGTAAAAGACAGCAGGATTCCGCCACTACACGAAGTACGTCCATTCTTCCAACCCATACTTTCACTTCAGAGCCAAGAAATCATCGGCTACGAAACACTGGGAAGACGAGTTCGGGAAAGTAGTGTCGAAAGTTTGGGGCCTTTTTTCAAAAATCCTGACATACCCGAAGACATGCAGCTTCATATTGATCGGCACTTGAGGGAGCGGGCGATTGAACAGCTAGCTTCGGCTCAAGATGAGACTTCTTTATTCATCAACTTAAAACCTTCATGGATCTATCAAACCTATAAGCGCACAGGCGTGCTGCCAACCATCGAGCTATTAAGGAAATATCAAATAGATCCAGCGCGTATCGTGATCGAAATTACCGAAGAAGAATTCACAGGCAAGCTTCACGAGCTGACGCAAATTGTAGAATTATATCGAGAATTCGGCTGTACGATTGCCATTGACGATGTAGGCAGCGGGTTTAGCAATTTCGACCGAATCGCCAGTTTACAACCGAAGATATTGAAGATCGATCTTAATATTTTGAAAAAAAGCGTGGTCCACGCCGGCTACAAAGCGTTGATGCAATCTTTTTCTATACTAGCGGCTCAAATGGGGGCTTCCCTGCTCGTCGAAGGGGTGGAAACGAAGCAAGAACTGCGCAGTGCTCTTCAGATCGGGGCCAGGTATATACAGGGCTATCTCTTCTCCAAAGCTGAACCGCAGTTACAGCACCGGGATGCCTTCAAGTCTATGCTGAAAGAAGAGATGAAACTCTTTGGTCAAGATGAGCTTGGCCGCTATAGCCGTCTTTTGACCATTCATCAAAGTCTAGATTTACTTATCCATTCCACTGTCTGTATATCAACAGCTGAAGATGCAGATCATGTCATCGAAAATATCATTAGCAGCGTGTCGGAAAACTGTATACGTATGTACATATGTCGGGAGGACGGCTACCAAATCTCGTCCAACTACAGCCGCAAAGACGAAACGTGGAACAAAGATGAGAGCTATCGCGGGGCAAACTGGACGTGGAGGCCCTATTTCATCTCCAACATCATGATGATGAACCTGCAAAAACAAGGGATCCTATCCCAAGCTTACACGGACTTGGACACCTCGCATGAGATCCAGACTTATTCCTGTGCATTGGGAGAGGGCTTTTATTTGTTTGGAGATTTGATGATTTGATTTGAGAGGTTGAGAGGAATGTTCGTTCCCGAAATTGTTGCGCCTAAGGGCGTCATTGCCAAGATTAGGGAAACCAGAATTCCCCAAGGGAACCTCAATTCGCTATTTGGACGAAAAAGACCCGAAATCATGAGGATGAGGAACGACGATACGTTATTTCGCGGTTTTTTGTCTCCTGATCGTTCATTTTGATCAAATAGCATACTCACGTTCCTCTTATTCGATTTCAAGTGCAGATTTCCTGAAATAACGCATCGACGTTCCGCGAACTAATGATCGGGAGACTTTCTGTGCCAAACGTAGACGAGCAAACTAAGAATTGATAAACGAGCCAAACATGCATCTAGCACGAATAAGGTCATAGCACGAACACGCGATAAGGGCGTATTCGTGCTATGACCTTTAAACTATCTATATTCAAGCAGAGCACAGTACAAGCTCAAAGGCTAAGGCCTAAGCTTCGACCCACTCGCGGCGCAGCGAGAACAGGTCGCGCAGCTCGTCAGTTGACAGCTCGGTGATCCAGTTCTCGCCGGAGCCGACGATTTGCTGGCTGAGGCCGAGCTTGCGCTCGATCATCTCATCGATGCGCTCCTCCAGCGTGCCCAGCGTAACGAACTTGTGCACCTGCACATGGCGTGTCTGGCCGATACGGAAGGCGCGGTCTGTCGCTTGATTCTCGACGGCGGGGTTCCACCAGCGATCGTAGTGGAACACATGATTCGCCGCCGTCAGGTTGAGACCGATGCCGCCGGCCTTCAGCGAAAGAATGAACACATTCCGCTGTTCTTCGACCGGCTGGCTAACGTCTTGGAAGTGCGCGATCATCTCATCGCGCCCGTTCTTCGGTGTTCCGCCGTGCAGGAACAGCACTTTCTCGCCAAGCTCCTGCTGCAGCACATGCTGGAGCAAGTTGCCCGTCTCCACAAACTGCGTGAAAATCAAGCATTTGTCGCCCTCTTGGCGCAGCTCCTGCACCATCTCGAGCAGGCGTTCCAGCTTGTTAGAGCGTCCGCTCCATGGCGCGTGGATGCCTTCTTTGAGCAGCAAAGCAGGGTGATTACACACCTGCTTCAGCTTCGTCAGAGCGGCGAGAATGAGGCCTCGCCGCTCCATAGCGGAGAGCTTATCCAGACGATCGAACATGTCTTGGATGTAGTTCTCATACAGCGAGCCCTGCTCGGCGGTAAGCGAAATGAACGTTTTCGACTCGTTCTTCTCTGGCAAGTCAAGCTGAATCGCGGGATCTTTCTTCTCGCGGCGCAGCAGGAAAGGGCGGATCAGCTTCTGCACCTTGCCGATCGTCTCGCTATCGCGCGTCTTCTCGATGGCATTCACATAACGGTGCGTGAATTCGCGAACCGTGCCCAGATAGCCCGGGTTCGCAAAATCAAAGATCGACCACAGCTCCGTGAGCCGATTCTCAATCGGTGTTCCCGTTAACGCAATGCGATGGTAACCATCGAGTCGGCGAATAGCGGAAGCTTGCTTCGTATAAGCATTTTTTATATTTTGGGCTTCGTCCAAACAGATGGAGTTCCAGGCAATTGAGCCTAGCTCAACTTCATCCAGATGGGAAAGCGTATAGGATGTTAAAACTAAATCGACTTTGCCAACGACTTGTTCATTAAAAGCAGGTCCCTTTAATCGTTGAGGGCCATAGTGAAGATGAACCTTTAGCGACGGCGCAAAACGCTTAAGCTCCATCTGCCAGTTCCCGAGTACTGACGTCGGACATACCAAAAGGGAAGGTGTGTCAGGCTTCTCGTTCTCTTTCACCGTGAGTAAATACGTAATCCACTGAATCGTCTTCCCGAGACCCATATCATCGGCCAAACAGCCGCCTAGGCCAAAACGACGCAAGAACAACAGCCAAGAGATACCGTCCACTTGATAGTGGCGCAGCGAGCCTTGAAAGCTGGGCGGCGGCTGTATTGTCGGAATCGACTCCGCCTGCGTAAGCTGATCGACCATGTGGCGCAGCTGCTCGTTCAGCTCTACCTCCATCTCGATGTAGCGCATCGCTTCGGGGTCATCCTCAGCTGGCAGCAGCCCGCCGGCATCGCCCGCGAAGTGAAGCTCCAGCACATCGCGGAAGGAGAGCCCTTGCTTCTTCTGCACCTGCTTCATAATCTGCTCGACCTGTGCCATGAATAGCGGGTCGAGCTGAATCCAGTTGCCGCGAATCTGGATCAGCTTGCGCTTCTCCTCCAGAAGCTGCCGGAATTCCTCTTCCGTCAGCTCCAAATCCCCTACAGCCAGCTTCCAGTCGAACTGCATCAGCTGGGTCAGACCGAACATGGTCTCCCGTCCAGAACCGACGGAAGACTTGATCTTCGCGCGCAGCTTCGGCTTCATCTTGCGGATGCGCTCCCACCAGGCCGGCAGGAACACGCTCGTTCCGGCCTCAACAAGGCGCACGCTTCCCTCTGCGAGGAAGCGCCAGGCCTCTTCCTCCGTCAACGTCTGACGGAGTCCGGCACCCTCACCCGCATCCAGCCACGGCAGGATGCGTACCCACTTCGCCGCGTCACGTTCTACGCGGCCAAGCTCCGGCAGCCACGCCTCCGGCAGCGGCAGCTCACCCGCGGCCGGCTCGCCGCTGGGCGTCACCGTGCGCAGCACCTCCGGCGCTAGCCGGTCCTGCAGTAGCAAGCGCAGCTGCCAACCGGAGCTGTGCGCCAGGTCCGGCTCCACAAGCTGCAGACAGGTACGCATAGGCGACCGGTCTTGGCGCCAACCAATGGCGACGAGCCAATCCTCCTCGTCGAGCCATAGATCAGCGCCGATCTCACCGCGGCGCATGAGAGGATGCGCGGCTTCGAGCTTGCGCAGATTGTCTTTCATGAGGCCGTCGGCGTCCACCCACTCGGGAATCAGGGCATGGATCCAGCGTGAAACAGCTGGGGATTCCAAGGCTTGCAGTTCTTCTGGAAGCTGGAGCTTCCAGCCGATTTCGCCGGCTTTCCACTTTTCATAGTCCGGCATGAAACTACCGGACGCCAATGCCTCTCGAACAGCCGGAGCTAAACGCATCAAATCCGCACAGTCCTTATGCCAGCTAAGCTGTAAGTGCTGCACAGGCTGCGGATCGCTGAAATAATCGAGCGCATCGAGCGGTTGCAGCTCGATGCCTTCCCGATTTTGCCACTCGCTGGGCTCCATGAACGTGCCGAAAAAAGAGGCGCGATGCCAGGCAAACAGCATATTTTTCAAATCAAGAGCATCCCAAATGCCGCCGTTCTCGCGGGTACCCCATAGAAACAAAGAACCATTAGGTATGGAGCTAACGTGAACTGTCAGCGCGCTGGTTTCGATCATCGAATCCATTTTCCTTTCTTGAGCTCTTCTTGGAAAGCACGCAAGCGTGAGAACTTATCCGCTAATCGATATACGTAGTGCTCCCAGCGGTCGTCCTGGTCTAATTGTTTATAGATGCCGTGCAGTTTCTTAAGCAGTCGAACAGCCGTCTTATAGGAAGCCCTATTTTTCTCCAGAACAGCCCGTTCGGCCGCTTGGTGATAGAGGGGGAGGAGTAAAGCCGAATCATGCTCTTCAATCGCTTTAAGCTCCATACCATATAAGCTCAGCGGTGATATTCGGTTTGCTAATTGCAAGTCCACCCACTGTCGATACCGTTTCGTTTGCAATAAATATGCCGTGTAATAGTAATAGGAACGAGGGAGCAGGGACTCCATCACCTGTACCCATTCGCTATCGGACTCCAGATGTTTGGTTGTATCGAGCCAATATTGGCAAAAGGTCCGGAAATCATCGTGGTTTGCATTCGCAATCGACTTGAACAGCCAGCGAAGCCAAATAAGCATGTTGTTCCACTGCTTATCGTTGTAATAATAGTTCAGGTAAAGGAAGTAATCCTTCGCATTGGGATGTGTGAGCTGTCCAAGACGCTCAAAGGCGCTTGCCGTATCCCCCTGCATAATATCAAAATGCGCTCTTGCCGCCAGAAGCGTATCCTTCTTCCGAGCTAAGAGGTCCTTTTTCGTGAGAAGTAAGTCGAGACGCTGAATTTCCTCTTTCTGTGCTGCCGAATGATTCGTCAGTTTCCACCAAATGAAGCGATACACAAACAGCCAATCAATCGGGCTATCCTTGCCCTGCAGAGCGAATTCTCCGAGCATTTTCATGGTGGATAGCCAGTGTTTGGGTTCCGCCTCGAATGAGGTATTCACATCTGTTCGTTCCACGAATTCAACCAGCTTATCCTCACAATTTTTTGCGGCAATTTTGCAGCCGTTCTCGTGATAATAAGACAAGTAGGAACTTTTCGTTTCTTGATAAAATTGTTCGATTTTCCGCATCATGAACAGCACAATATGGAACATGTAGAGCTCGCGGGTCGAGCTTCTCCAATTTGCCGCATAGCCGGGCAAGGACTCCAGTGCTGATTCGTAAAAGGTTTCGATCGAGTGCTGATGAGAAATGGAGAATCCATGGAATTTCCCTTCAAAAAAGCGATGCCAATCTGCGGGCATAGCCTCTTCAAGAGGCACGTTGGCTTGTGCAGCCGCAGCAGCTTTGCGTTCCTGTATTAAAGTTGCCCCGCGTGCTGGTTTTTTTCGTGTGTGTATTTGTTGTTTTAACTGTTGAAGCAGCAGTTCCGGACGTCCATATGGCGCATACAAGCTGAAGAAAGTGGCACCAATATGTTTACAAAAGCCTTCATAGGAGCAGCTGCACTCACTAGTGGCGAAATTTTCTAAATTAACCATCGTGCTCAGTATTTTTTTGCCTGCGACGGTCGCCTGAACGTTCATGCCTTTCAGATCGACTTCGGTCACACGACCTTTATGGTAATACTCCCAGCCCTGCTCCAGAACGACGGCGTCGAAATGAAGCGGGATTTGCTTGATTAGGTAGTTCATTCGATTTTTGGGAATCTGCAGTTTCAGCATGTGTGCTTTCCTACCCTCCGAGCGGTACATTCCTTCTTCCATAGTAACAGATTTTTCCCGAAATTGCCCATTTCCACAGTTTATGCCAAAGGGGTTTTTTTTACACATCAGAAAATAAGTTCTCGTCGGGTTAAAAGGGCTTAACCCTGCATTCCTGCCTATAATATGATAAAGTGAAGCTATACGAAATGCTTTTGAAGGGAGACTGCGCGAGTGGGTATTAAATTTGGCAGAGAATATAAGGATATCGTCACTGATTTCGTGCGTGGCATTGAGATGGTTGATGGATTTTATGAACTGTTGGAAATGAATGCGGACGACTGGCAGGAGCTTGAAAAGGACGAACAGGAAGAGTGCTTGCGTACGCTGGCTGACGATATTTTTTACGGATTAGGAAACGCGCCTGTGATGCATGTAGGAGCGGGATCCGTTCGCCATGATCCGAATAATCACGTGCTGAAGGTTCATGACGGGGAGAAGTTGGTTTCCGTCATCTACTTGGTCTAAATAAGGCAGAAGTGTGATATAGAAAGGTGTATGGAAGTTATGCTGGATGGAGCAAGGAAGGTCTTACAACAAGTTTATGGATACCCGGAATTTCGCGAGGGCCAGAAGAATATTATTACGAATCTGCTTGAAGGTCGGGATACGCTAGGCATTATGCCGACGGGCGGAGGTAAATCGATCTGTTATCAAGTTCCTGCCTTGCTTATGGAGGGAGTGACGCTGGTTATTTCACCGCTAATCTCCTTGATGAAGGACCAAGTAGATGCGTTAAGTGTGCTTGGTGTTCCGGCAACTTTCATTAACAGTACGCTGGAGGCTAAAGAAGTAGAACAGAGGATGCAAGGCGCCATGCAGGGCAAATATAAACTGCTGTATATCGCGCCTGAGCGTCTGGAGTCGGAACGATTTCGTGCCCGAATGTCTGCGCTGAATCTTCCGCTTGTAGCTATTGATGAAGCGCACTGCGTGTCGCAATGGGGGCATGATTTTCGCCCGAGCTACGTGTCGATTGCTCCGTTCATTCGCGAGCTGCCCAATCGCCCGATTGTCGCAGCCTTCACAGCTACGGCTACTGCCGAGGTCACAGCCGATATTGCGAGACTGCTTGACTTGGATCAAGCGGGCATATTCGTCAATGGTTTTTCACGGGATAATCTGGAATTAACGATTCTGCGCGGTGAGAATAAGCGGGATTACATTCAGAATTACGTGAAAGAACATACGCATCAGCCTGGTATTATTTATGCCGCTACGCGTAAGGATGTTGAAGAGCTGTATGAAACGTTACGCAAAAAAGGCTTCGCCGCAGGGAAGTACCACGCCGGTCTAACCGATGAGGAACGCTCCTACATGCAGGAGGCGTTTCTGTATGATGATATTCGGGTGATGATCGCGACGAACGCTTTTGGAATGGGCATTGATAAGTCCAATGTCCGTTATGTCATTCACTACAATATGCCGAAAAATATGGAGGCTTATTACCAGGAAGCCGGTCGCGCGGGGCGTGATGGAGAGCCTAGTGAGTGCATTCTGCTTTTTAGCGCGCAGGATATTATGACGCAGAAGTTTTTGATCGAGCAGAATCAGCTCTCACCGGAGCGTAAAGCGAACGAGTACAAGAAGCTTCAGACCATGATCGACTTTTGCTATTCGCCACGATGCTTGCGCAACGTCATTCTGCACTATTTTGATGAAACGAATATTAAAGATACTTGCGGCAATTGCAGCTCGTGCAAAGATGATCGGGATACGGTGGATATCACCGTCGAAGCGCAGAAGATTTTCTCCTGCATCCGCAGGATGGGTGAACGCTTCGGCATCTCGATGGTCGCCTCCGTGCTCAAAGGCTCAAAGGCGAAGAAGATTGTCGACTATCGCTTCGATCGTCTGCCAACCCATGGCATTATGCGAGATCTGCCGGAGAAGGAAATTTCTGATCTGATCAACGTGCTGATTTCAGAAGGGTATTTGCAGCTATCGGATGGTCAATATCCGGTTGTGAAGCTGCTGCAGCCCGCAGCAGAAGTGCTTCAAGGGAAGCTGCAAGTGTACCAGAAGGTGCGTAAGCAGCAGGTTAAGGCTGCCGCTATCGATAACACCTTGTTCGAGCAGCTTCGCCTGCTTCGCCGGGAAATTGCCGCACGTGAGAAGGTGCCGCCATATATTATTTTCTCGGACAGCACGCTGCGTGAAATGAGTGAAATTTGTCCGACATCGGAAGCCGCTATGCTGCGAATTAAAGGTGTCGGCGAGGTGAAATATCGAAACTACGGGAAGCCGTTCCTAGACCTCCTTCGCATGTATGCGGGAGAGGGCGAATTGGGCGCGGTCGCCTATGATTTTGATTAATTCAGAGGAGTGGTGATAGGTGAAGCTTGGGAGCACTGACATTGATCAGAAGCTTGCGGAGGTGACTGGCTGGACGACAGACGATCACAAATGGATTGTGCGTAAATATCGATTTACGGCATTTATGCAGGCCATAAACTTCGTGAATGAAGTCGCCAGCATAGCAGAAGCCGATAACCATCACCCAATGATCGCCATCGATTATAAGATGGTCACGCTGCGACTTACGTCCTGGCATGCAGGCGGCTTAACCGATTTGGATTTCGAAACCGCAGCTAAATTTGATCAGGCTTTTGCTGACATTACTACTGGCAGTGGATCACTTGATTAAGCTCGATCCGTTATATACCATGCAGTGAAAGGCAGCTAGCCCTGTGGGAGTAGACCTTTCATACGTGTCTGTAATCGTAAAACCAGCTCTCTCGTACGTCTGGATCGCACGTTCGTTCCAGACGAGAACTTCTAGATCAATCTCCTGCTGGGGCGTCCGGCGCTGGGCCTCTTGAACAAGAAGATGGACGAATTGGGTACCGATTCCACTCGCTTTCCCGCAAAGATCCGGTCGAAGTCCTAGACCTAAACGTGTCACCCCAACAATGGGGAAGAATTGAACGAACCCAGACAATATTCCGTTTTCATCCACGACAGCTCGATATTGCTCTTCTCGAATTTGCGGGTCGGCGAATTCAGCTTGTTCACGAAGCATAGTCTCCCATGGAGACCAATTGTATAAATCGTATGGAGGCGAATACTTCCAAGTGCAAAGTTCAAGGCAATTCGCCTCAGTAAGGGGAACGACGCGCCATGGTAGGCTTTCATGCATCATATTGTTCGTAGTTATCATCCTTTCATCTATTGGTTGGAGGTTCAAATGGATTGGTATGGTCATATTCCAATTGGCACAATAACTCTATTTTCTATGCTCGTGTTGGGACTTACCCTATTCCGGATCTCGGTGAAAACAAAATGGCCGCTTGTGCTGCTTGTTTCCTTCGTTATTGCTTGTTTGTTTAGATTACTTTTATCCCAGCAGTGGGCGGAGAGCTTGCAACCTATGCTCATTATTGTAATGGAAGCGGTCTTTATTCACTATATATTTCGTGTGCGAAAGCTGCATGCGCTCTTGGTAGCGTTTCTTGGCTCGCTTGGCTATACGATTTATTTGGCCATTGTTCTATTTATCATGCCGCTCATTACCCATATTTCTCTGGATACCTATTTTAAGGGGCTTGATTCCTCATATCGTGCTTTGAAAATCGTGGCCGCATCGCTTTCGTACCTTACGGCTTTGGTTCTGGTTAAAAAACGGTTAGGGTTTACCGTTCGAATCGAGTTAAGCTCGAAAAGTGCTTGGCTTCCACAGAAAAATGTCCTGCTTCATGTGTTTCTCTTTGCATTTGTACTGTTCTCGTTGACTTACTATGGGGTTACGTTGAAAATAACGTCCATATTCTATTTCGCAGCGGGCTTATGCCTACTATTAGGGTGGATCATTTATCTCCTGTATCGGAAAGAAATGGAAGACATTTAACCAAGGGTACCTTTCATCATAAAGCCAAGATTTGGGGTACAATGAGTATATAGACTTATTAGGAATAGGAGGTCACCCTAAATGACCCAAGTTACGATTCGTGAAGCGGTAATGCAAGATATTCCGCAGTTGAAAACGTTAATGCTCGCTTATATTGTGGACTTCTACCAGTATCGGCAACCCGAGGATGAGAAGTTGAACGGATTGATCCACCTGCTGCTTGAGCAGAAGGAAGGTATTCAATTCGTAGCGGAGACGGAAGAGGGGACGCTTGTCGGCTTTGCGACCTTATATTTTACCTTCAGCACTTTGCGTGCTTCCAAAATAGCAATTATGAACGACTTATTCGTCATTGAGGCTGAACGTGGTCAGGGTGCGGCAGCGAAACTATTTGCTGCTTGCAAAGGATATGCCGCGAGAAATGGTTATGCCAATTTAACTTGGACAACAGCCAAAGATAACTTCCGTGCCCAAGCATTTTACGATAAAATGGGTGGAGATCGCAGTGATTGGCAGACGTACTCCGCTAATCCGACGAGTGGAATGGGCGATTAATCGAATGACGAAAGATGGTGGCATGAAACTGTGGAAAATATCGTAAGTCAGACGTGGCTGCTAGGACAGCTTGGCGATGCCAACATCGTGATTGCGGATTGCCGATTTGCGCTAGGACAACCAGAATCAGGCAGACAGAATTATGAGAAAGACCATATAACAGGAGCTGTCTATGTAGACTTGGAGAAAGACCTCTCCGGTGGCAAAATGGCGCATGGAGGCCGGCATCCGCTCCCTGATCTAGGAGCCTTCTCCATCCTCGTGGGCAACCTCGGGATCGATGGTACGAAGACCGTCGTGGCATACGACGATCAAGGCGGAGCCATGGCTTCGCGGTTATGGTGGATGCTGAAATTCCTCGGTCACTCCGAGGTATACGTATTAGACCAAGGGTATACAGCTTGGAAAACTGCTGGCTACCCGGTTACCGACGAAGTGTCCACGGTATTCCCGCGGACCTTCTCACCGAAGGTGCATCGCGCCATGCTGGCCAGCATGGACGAGGTCAAGGACAAGCTCGGCCGTCCAGGCACCGTGCTCGTTGACTCGCGCGAGGAGCGCCGCTACCTCGGCTTGGAAGAGCCGATCGATGCGGTGGCCGGCCACATCCCGGGCGCTCGCAGCTTCTTCTGGAAAGGCGTTCTCGGTGAGAACGGCGCCTGGTTGTCAGCTGCGGAGCAGGAGAAGCACTTTGCCGCGCTGCGCGATGCCGATGAAATCATCGTCTATTGCGGCTCCGGCGTGACGGCGTGCCCGAACGTGCTGGGCCTTAGCGAAGCAGGGTTTGATAACGTGAAGCTCTATAGCGGAAGCTGGAGCGATTGGATCTCATATGAGGACAATCCGATTGCGAAGGGCGAAGAGTAAAAACTGGGAAGCCGCGTTTTCCGCGGGTTTGAGGGTTGTGACAGGTTGCCGAGAGGTGGGCTGTTGCGGCCTTTTTTCGTTGTATGGGAAATTATGATTTTCTCAGTCTATGGATAAGATGTGCCTAAAGTTGGGGATAGTGGTTAAGCTTCATCATCCCGAAGGGTGATTTTATTCGGGGCTGCATGATTAAGCGCGTTTACCGCGCTTTCACAGTACGGACGCGCAGGACGGTCAGCTGAGAAGTCGATTTCTGACCTCTCAGCCATTGTCGACGAGCTTCGGCTCGCGGAGCTCTCGCTGTAAGCGCGTTTTTCGCGCTTATTTGTTCGAGGCTGTGCGATTAAGCGCGTTTACCGCGCTTTCACAGTACGGACGCACAGGACGGTCAGCTGAGAAGTCGATTTCTGACCTCTCAAACACTGTCGACGAGCTTCGACTCGCGGAGCTCTCGCTGTAAGCGCGTTTTTCGCGCTTATTTGTTCGAGGTTGTGCGATTAAGCGCGTTTACCGCGCTTTCACAGTACGGACGCACAGGACGGTCAGCTGAGAATTCCATTCTGACCTCTCAAACACTGTCGACGAGCTTCGACTCGCGGAGCTCTCGCTGTAAGCGCGTTTTTCGCGCTTATTTGTTCGTTTGTAGATTAATGTTTTCCGTTCCAGATATCTCCCCCTGAACCTTTTAGGATGATTATTTCTTGACGAACACCCTACTTCCAATCTAATATTCAATTAATGAATTGAATGTGAAAGGACGAACAATTATGGAATCAGTACCCGAGGAAATCACTTCTGCAAAAGAGTTTAAGAATGAACTGTTTCAGCAATTAGCCCGGGTGGGGAAATGTCTATCTAGCGACAAGCGGCTTGAAGTCTTGAGTTTGCTTGCTCAGGGTCCTAAGTCGGTAGAAAAGCTGGCACAAGTCACGGAGATGAGCGTGGCCAACGTATCCCGCCATCTGCAGGTTTTGCTCGATGCCAGGCTAGTGAAGTTCAGCAAGAAAGGTACATATGTCATCTATTCGCTGGCTGACCCATCAATTGGCGCGTTTTTGTTTGCTTTGTGGAGCATTGGCGAGAGTCAACTTGCGGACGTCGCGCGGATTAAACAGGAATTTTTACACGAGTATGAGGATATTCGGACGCTATCTTTGGAGGAAGCAAGGACGAAAGTGGAAGCCGGAGCGATTATCCTACTCGATGTAAGACCGAGAGACGAATATGAGGCCGGTCATCTCGTGGGGGCCATCTCCATACCGATGGAGGAGTTGGAGTCGTATCTACAAAAGCTGCCTAGGCCCGTTGATGTTGTGGTGTATTGCAGAGGCCCCTACTGCATCAGTTCGACACAGGCCGTTGCCAAGTTGCAGCGGGAGGGGATCACGGCATACAAGCTGGAGGGGGGAGAGCATGAATGGCTGAAGGAAGAAGTGAATTGATTAGAGAGTACATTCATTCTCCTGAGAGACAGCAGCAGCTCTATCGGAGATCGCTTATGATCGTGATCATCGCCCAACTATTCGGCGGAGCGGGACTCGCGGCAGGGGTCACGGTCGGAGCGCTGCTTGCTCAGGAAATGCTCGGGACGGATAGCTTAGCAGGGGTTCCTTCGGCGCTATTGACGCTGGGCGCGGCCTCGTCGTCTCTGTTTGTCGGTAGGCTGTCTCAAAGCCTGGGCCGACGTGTAGGCCTAACCGCGGGTTTTCTTGCTGGGGGGATCGGCGCGATGGGGGTCGCATTCGCAGCTATCGCTGATAACCTTCCGCTTTTGTTCGCTTCAATGCTGATCTATGGCGCCGGCACGTCGACTAACTTGCAGGCGCGTTATGCGGGAACTGACTTAGCTCAGCCTAAGCAGCGTGCGAGAGCCGTCAGTCTAGCCATGGTATTCACGACGTTTGGTGCGGTTGCGGGGCCGAACCTGGTGGGGGTTATGGGACGATTCGCGACTTCTGTCGGCGCCCCTGCTCTGTCGGGCCCGTTTATGCTCGCGGCGACCGCTTTTATTCTTGCGGGTCTGGTGATGTGGGCTTTGCTCCGTCCAGATCCGTATCTCGTTGCTAGAGCGATCGCCGAAGCGCAAGAAGCGAATCCATCCAAAGCGACGGATAATGCAAATCACATGGCGCCATCCATCCGTAACCGGGGGATCATCATCGGGACGACCGTAATGGTTTTGACGCAGGTCGTGATGGTCGCCATCATGACGATGACGCCGATCCATATGAAGCAGCACGGACATGGGTTGAGCGCGGTCGGCATGGTGATTGGCATTCATGTTGCGGCGATGTTTCTGCCTTCCTTGGTAACGGGAATTCTCGTGGACAAGGTCGGGCGTACGTTCATGTCCTGCGCAGCAGGGTTCACGCTGTTGTTGGCGGGACTGCTTGCCGCATGGGCGCCGGCTGATTCGATGATCTGGCTCATCGTCGCGCTGGCACTGCTTGGGCTCGGCTGGAACTTCGGCCTGATCAGCGGCACCGCGCAGATTATCGATGCGACATCCCCGGCCACACGTGCCAAGACACAAGGAACCGTGGATGTCCTGGTATCATTGGCGGGTGCATCTGGCGGAGCATTGTCGGGCATGGTCGTCGCCAATTCCAGCTTCGCCGTCCTCTCTCTGGCGGGCGGGTTCCTTTCTCTGCTGCTAATCCCGGTTATGATCTGGTTACGCAGGGATCGGTCGATAGATCAAAACGAAAAGAGATTAGCACAATGATCTAGTGTTATAATCACGCTAGACTGACGGAGTTAGAAGGGTGATAGACATGAGTGTAATTCGTTTGGAGAACGTCACTAAGAAATATGAAGAGTCCCTGATCTTTCGCGATATCTATTTTCGCGTAACGCAAGGAGAGCGTATCGGCCTAATCGGGCGGAACGGTGCCGGTAAGTCGACGGTTTTTAAGCTGATTATGGGTAAAGAAGAGCCAACGTCCGGAAGAGTGGAAATAGATCCGCAGGTTAAAGTAGGGTACTTCTCCCAATTCTCGGAAATGCGCGGAAGCCTGTCCGTTCAGCAAGAGCTTGAAATGTGCTTCGAGCAGGTTGTACTTATCGAAAGGGAACTACAGGAAGTTGGAGAAAAGCTGGGTTTAGTCACCGAGGACGGTGAAATGGATAGGCTGCTGACGAGGCAGGCTGAGCTATTTGAACAAATGGATCATTTGGATGGCTGGAACGTATCTGTCGAGATTAACACAGTTCTTACGAAGCTGGGGTTCAACGAGAGATCGCGCCATCAACCTATCGATGAATTGTCCGGAGGGTGGAGAAACCGTGCCGCGCTCGCCAAGATGCTAATCGAGCTGCCTGATGTCGTATTGCTCGATGAACCGACGAATTACTTGGATATAGAAGGTATAGCGTGGTTGGAGCAGTGGTTGTATCGCTTTAAAGGCGCCATGATTCTGGTGTCACATGACCGGCAATTTATTGACAAAGTAGTCACGCGAACGATCGAGATTGAGAACTATCATTTTCAGGAATACGAAGGGAATTACACCGACTACATTCGCAAAAAGAAGATGCGCAAGAAGGAGTTGGACCGCCAGTTCGAGTGGGAGGAAGAGCTTCTGCTCATGGAGTCGGAAGCCATCGACAACCGTGCTAGCAAGAAGTCTTCAAAGGACCGTCTCTCCCGCCAGCTGGCAGATAATAAAAAGCGGATAGAGCCGCACCCCGTAAATGTTCTTATCACTGATATTTATGAGAGACTGCGTTTTCCGGACAAGCTATGCGAAGTCAAGAAAATCGGGCAGACCTACGATGATCGGCCGATCTTTCAGAACGTGAGCTTCGACATTCAGAAGGAAGACCGCTTAGTCATTGTGGGTCCCAACGGAAGCGGGAAGTCCACGCTCATTAAGGTGCTAACGGGTCAGGAGAAGCCCGAATCCGGCGAGGTGATCTGGGAGAAAGGCGTCAGCTACGCTTACTTCAACCGGATGTGGGAGGAGCTTAATCCTAAGGATACCGTGAGCCACGCGGTGAATACGTACGGTTTGGGATTGGATGCCCCGCGGAAAAAGGTGAACAAATTTCTATCCATGCTGCAATTTTCGGAGATGGATCTAAGCAAGTTCATTGGCAACCTATCCGGCGGACAGAAGGCTCGGGTCGCGCTAGCGAAATGCCTTCTCTCCGGTGCCGCAGTCATCATATTAGATGAGCCAACTAACCATCTGGATTTAACGAGCATTCAGGTCATGGAGCAGGCGTTGATCCATTTTCCCGGCGCCGTTATTACGGTAAGCCATGATCGGTTCTTTATTGACAAAATCGGGACGAAAATGCTAACCTTCGACCCGGAATTGGGGATAAGCGAGCAGAATTTATAGGAAAGAGGCTTCTCAATTGGAGCTGGGTCTTGATGAAAAGAAAGGCCGCGTCGGACGCGGGTTTAAGGGTTGTAGCAGGTTACGATGAGTAGCCTGCTATGGCCCTTTTTGGTAAGATAAGAAGTTTTGGGTGACCGAGAGGTTCCCCCTGTCTTACAGGTGATATACGGCCTGGTATCCGCGCTGTGTATGGTTTTTAACGATGTTTTACATCGTTGCAGATGAAAACAGGTGCTGGCCCCCGCGCTGTATGTGGCTTGTAATGATGTTTTGCATCGTTCCAGATGTCCTAGTAGCTGGGAGGGGTTTTCTTAACATGTAAGAATGTTTAAGTTTTTTACAGAACTAAAGCGTTAATGGATACCCTTTCTAAAGTGTAACCGCAATTCCTGCGAAGCTTGTGGAGGGAAATGTACCTGGAATATTACAAAGGGCGTTTACGGATATAAATACCGAATTGAAAGCCGAATACAAGTGGAAAGGAAGCACAAAGTAGAACAGAAAAGGGAATGGGAATGGAGTGGAAAAGCGATAGCGGCCATATTTGAAATCGTGTTATAGCCGCTAAATAAATTCAAAGAAGCACGATTTCAGGGAACGGTTAGAACCCCATGTCCAATTCCCTCCCAATGATCAAAACGTATCGCATAGCACAACAAAGGACCTAGCAGTGATCAATCTGCCGCTAGGTTTTTTTAGTTTCTTTGCAAACAAATCTGATGGGTTGGCCCTTTTTGATGACCGTTCATAACTACCGTACAAACGTCCTGCTGTTCGTACGTTTCTTTTCACCAATAATAAGCTCTGCTAGCAACAAATTTGGTATCCAGGCAATCCAGGCGATAACGATGAAAGTATCGTTTGTATCGGTCAATCCTAGAAATACTGCAGCCAGCGGGGTATATATCCGAAGTGTGATTGCCGCGCAACTGAGCGCATAATTACGTACCATCCAGCGGCCATGGTCGGCCTTGTCACGATCGACGATGATGCTCTTTAGACTGCGGAAAAGCGTGTAAAGCCATAGGACCGACAGCGATCCGAAGCCAAGTTTCGCGAACCAACCGCCATTCGCATAGAAAGCTAAGTACAAGCCGGTTAGGCCCGCGATTGTAATCATTGTGGCGTACATATAGCCGATCAAACGGTGAATGTTCGGAGCATGGTGGCGAAGCTTCTTGATAAATTGAAGCCAGCCAATTGCAAGTGCTACTCCAGACGAGATGGCATGAGCCCAGAGGATGTTGTACCACAAATCGGGCAAATTACCTTTTCCTTTTACGAACGACTGCTTATGGAGGTGGTCTGGTGTTCCGTACATGACCAAAGCATAAGCTCCAATTGCCAAAGCCAAAAAAGCCAATAGTCCAAATGCCCAAGCGCGAATCGTACTTCGTCGTACTCCCATTATCCATCCCTCGCATTCGGTCTCTTTTATCATTGAGTTGATTCTATCATCAAGGTGATCACCTTCAAAAGCGGCTTAAGACGGAGTGAAGACCCCACCCAAAGTCGGGGATGGAGCTTCCGTGAAGCCTTTCTTAGGGGGCTTGTATAAATTGCTTTACCTTGACAAAATAACTTAACTCATGTTAACTTATTTACTAAAGTTAATTATAATTACAGGAGATTACTCATGGATCGGTCAGCTATTTCTCTAAGGGAATTAAAAAAGGCTAGAACCAAAGTGGCATTGTATGAAGCCAGTTTGTCACTAATCGGAGACAAGATGTTTCGAGACATGATGCTTGACGATGTTTGCCGAAAAGCGGAAATATCCCGGGTTACATTCTTTAAGTTTTTTCAGAAAAAGGAAGATTTGCTCGTTTATTTCATGCGTGTTTGGTTAACGGAACGTATCATTGAGATTGAAGCGGAGGGTAAACGCGGATTCTCGGTTATCCAGCATGTGCTCCATAAAGTGGCGGAAGAGGCCCAGGAAAGAGCGGGATTGATGCCAAGCTTGATATCTTTTCTAGCAGAAATGAACATGCATCCTTGTATGCCGGAATTGAGTGAAGCGGAGGTTCATTTGCTGTTCCCTGGTCATGAGGAAGTTGGTGCTCAGACACCTGATATGTATAAACTGTTTCATCGTTGCATGAATGAGGCGGAGGCTGAAGGAAAGTTAAGAAAAGAATTTACGGTAGAAACAGCGGTTAAGGTTTTGTTTACGGTGTTTTACGGGGCATTTTTGACCGCTCAACTATATGGTTCCAAGGATATTAAGGGCTTTTATAACACCCATCTACAATTGCTTGAAAATAGGTAAAAGGAGCGATGAATTCATGAGTAAAGTGATTCCAGGCAGATTTACGGCGCAGATGGATGGTTCTTTCGTTGTTTTTATCATTGGGATGAGAGTGAACAAATTATGGGCTCTACATAAGTGGCTCCCTGTGGCTAAGGCAATGAATCCGATGCTTCAAGAATTGTATCGCAACCCTGAATTAGGTTTTGTAGATGCCAGTTTTCATCTCTCTTGGCGAGGCGTGACCCTTATCCAGTATTGGAAATCGTTTGAGCAATTAGAACACTATGCTAGACATGGTGCAACCCATTTAGAAGCGTGGCGTAATTTTAATAAAAAGGTTGGAACGGACGGCGCTGTCGGGATCTACCATGAAACCTATCTGATTCCTGAAGGAAATTACGAATGTGTGTATAACAACATGCCTATATCTGGACTTGCAAAGGCTGGACGTCACGTCCCCGCTGTCGGTAAACGAGAAACGGCAAGCAGAAGGCTTGGGAGGGATGGAGAGCCTGCCGTTCCAACGCCTTCTAATCCGACATAAGTGATTGCAGTTGGATAAGTGGAGGCCGCGATCTCTCCAAATAGGTTGGAAAATATCGTTAGGAATGCTATTTTCCATTTTCGAACGATGGATGCAGAAAAGTTCATCATTACGTCCGATCGAACGACCGATGCTTATTAAACAGGCAAAGATAATGAAGTAAAGCTGAGGTAGCAGATGGTTTATTGGGCAGCGTTCTTTCTTGTTCTGATTGTCGGATTCACTATAGAGCTTTTGATGGGCCGAAGGTGGGGACGGTTCGTGGGTGTCACAATTATCGCTGTGATCTTATTCGGTGGTGTGATGGGCATAGATTACTATTTCCGCACCATGTGATCATGTCGCTCAAATGGTGGCTGATAAGTTCGAGCGCAAGCAATTCGCGGAATTTAATTATTTGCAATACGAGCTAAGCAATATTTCGACCATCATTATTTGGGTTCTCGAGCTTCTCCTGCTAAGCATATATGGCTATAAATCCGTCAGATCTTATATTCGAAGTCGAAATTCACATCGTAGAACATATGATTATTAGTTTACATCTATATGTACAAGTGGGTTCCGTACGAGGATAATCGGTTGCGAATCGCGATGAGAAAAGACCGCTAGCCTTCATGGCGCACGGGTTTACGGGCTGTGACAGTTTGCCTTTGGGTAGGCTGCTGCAGCCTTTTTGTTTTATAAAAGTCTTGAATTTCAAGACTTGCTGAATAGAAAAAGAACCCCATAGAAGGGGTTCAAAGAAGTGCTATGATGAAATAAAGCAGCTTGAGCATCGTCTAAGCCTTCTTTTTTGGGCCAATTGGATGGCCCTTCTTTAGCTCTAACTCCTCATTATGGATCATTCGATCTTGCTTGATGAAGAGGAACGGGATGAAGATACAGCCAATAATTAGGAGGGCTCGGTTCAAGTTCCAACGTCTTTGCACAAAAGCGTGCATCGCTGTTAAGATGTAAAGCACGAACATTACGCCGTGAAACATACCGCCGACAGAAACGAGTTGAGGCTGGTCCAAGAAGTATTTAAACGGCATGGCTATAAACAGTAGAAAAAGATAAGAAATACCTTCAATATAGCTTGTTAGACGCAAACGCCCTAAGGAAGAGGTTAGTATAATAATCGCTCCAATCTCGTTTTCAACGTTTGAATTAATTTATCAGGTCAAATCGAGCTCCAATACGACAGGACAATGATCGCTGCCCAATATATCGCAGTCAATTTGTGCATCAATGATTTTAGGACCAAGTCTCGTAGAAGCAAGGAAATAGTCGATTCTCCATCCCACATTCCGCGCTCTTACGCCTGGCATATTAGACCACCACGAATAGACATCAGCCCGATCCGGGTAGAGGTGGCGGAACGTATCAATAAACCCTGCATCCAACAATTCCGTCATTTTGCCGCGTTCCTGGGGGGTAAAGCCTGAATTATTGAGATTCCCTTTCGCATTCTTGATGTCAATTTCATGGTGGGCAACATTCAAATCGCCGCAAACGACAACAGGCTTTTGGGCGTCTAATTGCAAGAGGTAGCTGCGAAAGCGATCTTCCCACTCCACACGATAATCAAGCCTTGAGAGATCACGTTTTGCATTAGGGGTATAGACGGTTACGAGGTAGAATTTGTCGAATTCCAACGTAAGTATCCGACCTTCCGGCTCTTCGTTCTCCTCCATACCATATCTCACCGAGAGCGGTTGCATTCTTGTGAAAACGGCGGTGCCGGAATACCCTTTTTTAACCGCATAATTCCAATATTGTGTATAGGCTTCGCCCAGTTCTAGATTAATTTGCCCTTCCTGCAGCTTCGTCTCTTGAAGACAGAATATATCTGCCTCTTTTTGCTCGAAATAATCAATAAACCCTTTATTAACACATGCTCTCAACCCATTAACGTTCCAGGATACTAGTTTCATCTTCATCTTTTCCCCTTGCTGCTTACAGTCGTATATAGTTCAGTGTACCATAAGTTCATCCTTGTCTGCGAAGTATGAAGTTCAGGGGAACTTTACTACTCTCACTACCCATGCTCACTACTCATACTCACTACTCATACTCACTACTCATACTCACTACTCATACTCACTACTCATACTCACTACTCATACTCACTACTCATACTCACTACTCNCTCACTACTCATACTCACTACTCATACTCACTACTCATACTCACTACTCATACTCACTACTCATACTCACTACTCATACTCACTACTCATACTCACTACTCTTACTCACTACTCTTACTCACTACTCATACTCACTACTCTTACTCACTACTCTTACTCACTACTCTTACTCACTACTCTTACTTACTACTCTTACTCATAACTCATGCTCACTACTCATACTTACTACTCATACTCATACCCATACCTACTCACTCTTACTTACTATTTTTACTTACAACCCTTATTATCTCAATTCATCTCCTACATTTCCTTCCATTCGCTCCTCCACATTCACCATTGGATTAAATACAACAGATATCTGGTCTCTACACGGAAATAGTCATTTGATTGGACGAAATCCACTCAAATGTTCAGAAATCGAGGATTTAAGCCAAGTGCAGACGTTTCCATTGGAAATCATCCAATGCAACAGCCCATCCCACTCTCAATTTTGGAAAACACTGTATTTAATCCAACGGGAATGAGGTTTGTGATGAAGAATGAGGAGTTGAGGAAGTTGAGGAGTGAGCCTGGAATGAAGTTATGCATGAGGAAGTGAGGATGACTTATAACTAGTACCAAGTCAATTCATCCCCCACAGATCCCTTCATTCGCTCCTCCACATCCACCATTGGATTAAATACAACAGATATCTGGTCTTAACACGGAAATAGTCATTTGATTGGACGAAATCCACTCAAATGTTCAGAAATCGAGGATTTAAGCCAAGTGCAGATGTTTCCATTGGAAATCATCCAATGCAACAGCCCATCCCACTCTCAATCTTCCAAAAACACTGTATTTAATCCAATGGGAATGAGGTTTGTGATGAAGAATGAGGAGTTGAGGAATGAAGGTGGGAATGAGGGTTGTGATAAAGATGTGTATGATGAAGCGAGAAATCTAGATGTGTATGAGAAAGTGGGGATAGGAAGCTATGAGAAGCATTGAAATCAGAAATCAGAAGTCAGAAATCAAAAGTCAAAGGTCAAAAGTCAAGGAACGGGAGAGAAGGACGGGCATGAATTGCCAAGTCACCTCTCCCTATATGTGCTCCAACGAGCCCTCTTTCAATTCATAAAAACGAATGTCCTTCCCTCTAGCGATAGGAGACAGACATCCCTTCTCCACCAGGGAGCGCAACCACTTGCGCGCTGTTCGAAAGTCAACGTCCATATGGTCGATGACATCCTTAGGGCGAATCCACCTGTTTAGCCTCCAAGCTAACCGCAGCACTTCTTTCTCCATACTAGCGGCTGAAATAGCAGCCGAATTCGTTGTTCCATTTCGGATCATGCAAGGTCCAATAACCATTTGCAGGAGCATCCGGCATACCTCGGGACGATTCTGTATATCATCGAAGGAGAAATGCATGATTTTCCACCCCATAGCGGTTAGAAACGTTTCTCGATTTAGCGAGTAGCTAAACTTCTCGCGATCCATATCTTTGACATGACTCTGGAAACCGTCACATTCAATACCAAAACGACCAAAGGGCGTTATATAGGCGAAATCGATAAATTGGGATTTGCGATTCCAATCATAAATTTCATACTCCGGATGCAAGTGTTCGAGATGACCAAACAGCGGAAACCAGACATTCTGGAGAAAAAACTTTTCTGCGTATAAATGTCCCCTAATGAGACGCCCCTTTCTTTCTCCGCTACGGAGAGCAGCATGATAGTCAACGAACGTTTGATGCATAAATTCAAAATTCAATAGCGGAAACCTCCCCTGAAAAAAATAAAAAACGCCCTTCGCCAAAAGGCTAAAGGACGTTCTTCGTCTACGGTTATTATACCAAATAAGCATAATATAAGAAAATAGCGTACCTATCTATCAGCATTATTGATTTATTTTTTCACTCGCCTGCGTGATATGCTGTATTTATCCGATTAAGTTCATAGGTTTAATATTTAAATGGAAGGCGAGGTTTTCTTATGACGAAAATTTATAGCAATTTGACAGAGTTAATCGGTAATACGCCGCTGCTCGAGCTTTGGAATTATAATAATCGGCATGGACTTGATGCCAAAGTTGTCGCGAAGTTGGAGTATTTTAACCCGGCTGGCAGTGTAAAAGATCGTATCGGATTCGCTATGATTAAAGAGGCTGAAAAATCCGGTAAGATCAATAAAGAAACTGTCATTATTGAGCCTACCAGCGGAAATACAGGAATCGCTCTTGCTTTTGCGGCAGCTGCACTAGGGTATCGGTTAATCATTATATTGCCTGATTCTTTTAGTATTGAACGTAGGAAATTATTAAAGGCACTGGGTGCAGAACTCGTTCTCACGCCAGCCTCTGAAGGCATGTTAGGCGCAATTAAAAAAGCAGAGGAATTAGCTGCAAAGATGCCAAACTCATTTATACCGCAGCAATTTAGTAATCCGGCCAATCCGGAAATTCATAGAAATACCACTGCCGAAGAAATATGGAATGATACAGACGGTAAAGTCGATATTTTCATCGCTGGAGTTGGTACAGGAGGGACGATCACAGGTGTAGGTGAGATACTGAAACAGAGAAATCCATCGGTCCAAGTGATAGCCGTCGAGCCAGCCGATTCACCCGTCTTGTCAGGCGGCAGTCGTGGTGTGCATCATATTCAGGGTATCGGTGCTGGGTTTGTTCCAGATAATTTCAATAGATCAATTGTAGATGAAATAGTTACAGTGACCAATGAGGACGCTGTAACGACGGCCCGTGAATTGGCCAAAACGGAAGGTCTGCTGGTCGGCATCTCTTCCGGAGCGGCAGCTTACGCAGCAAGAGAAATTGCTAAACGACCTGAGAATAAAGGGAAGATCATCGTTGTTATCCTGCCAGATACCGGTGAGCGGTACTTGTCTACGAATCTATTTGATGAGTGATATTTAAAACTCAAAAAGAAAGACCAGGAATCCGCGGTGGATCTCTGGTCTTTTTGTACTTCACGGTTTATTCGGAAACTGCTCTTAATGCGTTGCGGCAACGAACGTTTCTTTATCTGTTTCTATCACGAGTTTCTCTTTACTCATAGCAAATGCGGCAGCTAAAGCTAGTACTGCAGGGATTAGTCCCCACGCAAATGTGGCCACGATGGAGGAGGAGAGTCCTTCAGATATTTTCCCAAGCACTTGCTCCGGAATTTGAGTGCGAGTCGCTGGGTCAAGCAGGGCATGCGGGTCCTTAAAGTCTAGACCCTGCGGCATCGCGGATTGACCACTCCCTGTAAAGGCATCCGATAAATGCCGGGTTAACGAATGGCTTTGAATAATGCCGAAAATGGTGATTCCGATCGTCATGCCGAGTGAGCGAAGGAAATTCAGTGTAGAGCTCGCTGCCCCGCGTTGACTGACAGGTACGGAATGTATAGCAGCGTTACTTAGCACAGAAAATGAAGCGCCAATTCCCAAGCCTACTAATATCATGTAGATAGTGATAAGCAAACGCGATGAATCTGGTGTCAACGTAATTAACAGTGCCATACCTGCCACAAGCAGAATGAGGGTGGAGATCAGGATGGCTCGATATGAAAATTTACTAATGAGGAAGCCCCCAGCCGTAGCTGTAACTACAGTGCCGACCATCATAGGCAGAAGTACGAGTCCTGAGTTCGTTGCACTTCCTCCGAGAACACCTTGAATAAAGATTGGAATATAGACAGATGCCGTAATGAAGGCGGCTCCGCTTAACATCGCGATCGCATTACTTGCCGAATAGAGGCGATCCCGGAACATCCGAAAGGAGATAATCGGTTCCTCTGCCCGCGTCTCCACATAGAGGAAACTAACCGTAAGAACAGCAAATCCGGTAAATAAGCCAATGATCTGAGCGGAGTTCCACGCAAATTGTTTGCCCCCAAGCTCCATGGCGAACATTAGGCAGACGATGGCACCTACAAGCGAGAATGCGCCAGCCCAGTCGATACGTTGTTTAGCATGCTGGAGGGATTCCTTATAGAAGATGGCAATCATCAGGAAGGCAATCAATCCAAGTGGTAAGTTAATATAGAAAATCCATTCCCATTTAATATAGTCGGTCATATAAGCGCCAAGGAGAGGCCCGAAGATGCTGGACATACCGAATACTGCACCAAACAATCCCATTAGCTTGCCTCTGCTTTCCGGTTTAACCGCATCGAACATGATTGTGAAAGCGATGGGTACCAAAGCACCGCCGCCAATACCTTGTATGGCCCGGTACAAGCTTAACTGGACGATTGAGGTGGCTGTTCCACAAAGAGCGGATCCAAGCATAAACACCAAGATACCAAAGATGAAAAAGCGTTTGCGCCCATACATATCCGATAATTTACCGAAAATCGGCATCCCTGCCATTTCAGCGACCATGTAAGCCGAAGTGACCCAAACGAATTTATCGAGTCCTCCGAGGTCTGCGATAATGGAGCCCATAGCGGTCGCAACGATGGTATTGTCCATCGAGGCCATTAGAATGGCTAGTAGTAATCCGGCTAAAACAATGCCAGTTTGATTCGTTGATTTCGTCATGTGATCATTTCCCTTCTTCAATCATTGATTTGTATAAACCGATTATAAACAAACAACCCTGACAAGAGTCTGTCAGGGTTGAAACGTGTGAGGAAAAGAATGTTCTCTAGAAGCTGTTTATGAAATCGTCTTACGCTCCGGAAAAAACGTTTGATAAAGTAATAAGTGAATAGATTGCAAAAATAAATAAATCGGTATCGAATAAACGAGTTGATACCCATGTTTGTAATGAAAAATACCAACAAGTACACTAAGCCACTCGACACCTATGCCCATTGATGTCCAGAGTAAGATGTAGGGTATCGTGTAAAAACCACGTACGCCCCATTTTTTGTAAAAATAAATAAATATATACCCAAATGGTGCATACATCGTATAGGAGAAAATATCAAACAGCTGATAACGGGATTCGTCACCTACATCGTACAAATCAAAGGGAGGGACAGCGATGGTGTGATCAAACATGAGACCAAAAACGACCCCAATCAATAAATTAAACAAGCTCTGAGTTAAGTTGAACTTTTTTGGCAATATCCAAATCGCAAGGGTCCCTACGACAATCATCGCAATGACGAACCATTCATTTCCGTTAAATCGATTATCGTAAATGGTTATGTCGTTCATAGAGTCCTCTCCCTTTGCATTAGATGAATTAATAAGCGGCCGAACCAATAAGTTATAATCATTAGTGAGATGAGTAGTAGACACTCATAGAAGATATTCCATCTCTTATAGGTTAATACGCCATAGAATCTTAGGAATTGACTTGTGCCCAAGAGAAAAGAAAATGTATACAAAGAAATGCCTATTTTTGTACTGCGTTTCAATGTGGTCAGGTAGACATTGGCAAAAGTAAGAAGTGTTAATGAAAAGGTGAAATCCCTATGTATAATCATCGAAAGGAATTCAGGAACCTTTTTGCTGAGTTGGAAAACGCCTATAGTGTCACTTAAGATCGTTAATTTGTTAATGTCCACGACAGCTAAGAACATGTAAAGCAGCACGTTCGTAATGACAGACAACTTAGTGGGTAAAAAGGCAAATATAAAGATACTAAACCAAACAAAAAACAAGCAAATGACTAGAATCAAGGCAAGGCTCCTTTGCTACAAAATAATCGAATAGCGTAAGTAGATGCAAATAAGTATCGACTCCTATTTTTACCTTTATTGAGTTGTTTAAACCTTCCTCTTTAGAAGGGCAGCTGATCTAAGCAAAATAAAGATTGCCTCCTACCCGGCCTTTCTGGTCAGGTGGTTGGCAATCTTGTTCAATTCGGACAAAATCCCGGAGTTTGCTCGTATAACTGCTGTGTGAAGCGGGGATCCAGCTTGGCAAGTTCGGCAAAATAATTGTTAATCGTGTGGTTAGCGGAGACGGAGCCCCCTTGATAAGTTAATTCAACCCCCTTTTTCACATGGATGTAGTGGTAAACCTTATCCGTTCGAGGAGATTTATAGATGAAGGGCGGAAGCAACGGGACGATATCATTGGTATTATAAATACGGTAGTGAGGCCCGGTCCGGCGGTTGAAAAGACTAGCGAATGCCTGATTTCCAACACGCGGTGAAGCATAAGTATACACGGAGGGATTTTTAAATTTCGTGTTTGTGGAAATATCGGCGGCGCATAAAGCAGCGAGGGCTCCTCCCAAACTATGCCCTGTAATGTACAGCGTTTTCTCCGTGGAAAGTTTGTTTAGAGCAGTCACAATCGATTTGCGGGCTGAACGGTAGATGTCGAGAAATCCTTGGTGTACGAGGGACTGCTCTTTTGTGTAAGGAAACTGGATTTGCCTGGCAATAGCATCTGAGATCCAATCGGATGTCGTATGCGTTCCTCGAAATACGATGACAATTTGTCCGTCGGATTCGGCAATAAAGCCGAACAACTCTTTTTCACTCAGGATGGAAGTCGCCTTGAAGGAAGAAACCATCCGGTAGTTGTGCGGCATAATAACGCTTTCGGAACCATTTTCAAATTGGATATAGCTTTGGCTGCACATAGCTGCTAGAAAGATAGCCGTCCTTGTATCTAATGAATTGCTGAGCATAAGTCCATTCCTCCGTACACACAGGATGCCGTTCTCCTATATATATGAAAATAGTGGACATCTGTCCTCCGACAATCGCCTATTTTCTAGGAGGCTTTCAGCAGGCTGATCCTATCAGGTATAATAGGCGAAGGAAGGTGGGGATACACGTGTTAAAACGCTTTTTTTCGTATTATCGGCCCTATAAGCACTTATTTATTTTGGATTTTACCTGTGCGGTCGTGGCTGGGCTCCTAGAATTGGGTTTCCCGCTTGCTGTTAATCAGGTCGTCGATAAATTGCTTCCTGCCGGGAATTGGAAATGGATTCTTTGGGCTTGCGCGGGTTTGCTTGCTGTCTATGGACTCAACACAGTGCTAAATTTCATTGTCACGTATTGGGGGCATAAGCTGGGGATTAATATCGAGACAGATATGCGGAAAAAGATGTTCGATCATCTGCAGAAGCTCTCATTTCGGTTCTATGACAATAACAAAACGGGCCAATTAATGTCCCGTATGGCAAACGATCTGCTTGAGATTGGTGAAGTTGCGCATCATGGTCCAGAGGACTTGTTCATTGCGATAATGACGCTGATCGGTGCACTCCTGCTTATGCTTCATATTAATATGAAGTTAGCGCTCTTAACCTTCGTTATCGTCCCATTCTTGCTATGGATTGCGGTGTATTTTAATCAAAAAATGACGAAGACGTTCCGTAGAATGATGGGCGACCTTGCCGATATTAATGCAAGAGTCGAAGACAATATCGGTGGGATTCGTGTCGTTCAAGCTTTTGCGAATGAGTCCTACGAGAAGAAGCTGTTTGAGGATAACAATGGACGGTTCCGGTTGACGAAGCTGCTTTCCTATAAAATCATGGCGTGGAACGTTTCGCTGAGTTACATTTTGATGCGTCTGGTAACCGTTTTTGTCCTTATTTGCGGCACATGGTTCGTGATAGACAAGCAGATTTCCTATGGAGAGTTTATTGCTTTTGTTCTCTTAACGAACGTTTTTCTGGGTCCCATTCAGAAAATTAATAATGTCATTGAAAGCTATCCGAAGGGAATTGCCGGCTTTAAACGGTATGTTGAAGTCATTGATACGGAGCCTGAGGTAGCTGATCTGCCGAATGCAGTGAAGGTTAGTCATCTAGATGGTCAAATTACCTTCGACTCGGTGTCATTCGGCTACGGGGATGAAGCCCGAGTATTGAATGATATCAGCTTATCTATTCGAGCTGGGGAAACCGTTGCTTTCGTAGGTCCATCCGGTGCCGGGAAGACCACGATCTGCAGCTTGCTGCCTCGATTCTACGATGTGAGTGCGGGCAGCATTTCCATTGATGGCCACGATATTCGCAGCATCCAGCTGGAGTCGCTGCGCCGTCAAATCGGCATCGTGCAGCAGGATGTGTTCCTGTTCTCCGGCACCTTGCGGGAGAACATCGCGTACGGCAAGCTAGGCGCGACGGACGAGGAGATCTGGGAAGCTGCGCGGCGCGCGCAGCTGGCGGGTTATATCCAGTCGCAGCCGAAGGGGCTGGATACGGTAGTAGGTGAGCGCGGCGTCAAGCTCTCTGGTGGTCAGAAGCAGCGCCTCGCGATCGCGCGGATGTTCTTGAAGAATCCGCCGATTCTTATCCTCGATGAGGCGACGTCGGCACTCGACACGGAGACAGAGGCGGCGATTCAGCAGTCGCTGGCTGAGCTGTCGCGTGGCCGCACGACGCTAGTCATTGCCCACCGACTGGCGACGATCAAGAATGCTGACCGCATTGTCGTCGTAACGGAGCAAGGCATTACCGAGCAGGGCGGACACGAGGAACTCATCGCTGTAGGCGGTGTGTATAGTCGCCTGCACCAAGCGCAGTATAGTTCTTAAACAGGGTTGCAGCAAGCTAGCTTAAGATAGCTTGCTGCAGCCTCTTTTTATTCCCAAAGATAGGATAGAACTTCCAAATGAATCGTGATAAACTATGAAAATAGTTATCTACCAACGGTGAATAATAGAACGAGGTGATGATAGTTGAGTTCGATATTTCGGTGGATATTGCTTGGGTTATTTACACTCGTGTGCATCTTCTTTCTAAGCAATATCCGGAACGCTTTTTTATCTACGCAGCCGGATCAGATTCGGGTCGCCATAGGTCCAGATACGAGCATCCAGAAAATAAGTGAGCAGCTGCCTGGCAGTCAAGTTCTAAATGAAAAGACAGGCTTATTGTCTGTTCCTTATGGGAAGTCATGGGACTATATCGGAAAGACATTATCGATCAAAGGCATATTTCGTGCGAACACTGTGCCTCTAGAGCATCCCATTATTTCCTGGCGTTATTACGGCTATTCGCTAAAAGAGCAAATCAAAGGTTTCGCTCAAGGTGATTTTGGTAAATTTCGCAGTCCTTTCAATAGGAAAGAGGTGGCTGTTCTTGGGGAGCTCCCCAACATGCTTCTTCGCACATGTACTTATTTCATTCCTGGTTTACTGCTCGCGATTGCGCTTAGTGTGCTATTTGCGATGACAGCATCTATGTTCCGCCGATTAGGTGCCTTGATGGATGGTACACATGCTTTGCTTGTTGGCTTACCTGATTTTTTCTTAATCGTTCTCATACAATTGGGGGCGGTCTATGCGACGAAATATTTGGGGCACTTTGTGCTGCTTATTGTTCAAGTCGGTGATAAGACGCCGTTCCTCATCCCGTTTCTCACGATCGCACTGATTCCCTCAGTCACCATCTACGGCACCCTTCGCATCGCGATCGCGCGTGAGCTTGGACAGGATTATGTCGTCACCGCGCTAGCCAAAGGGTTAACTCGCAGAGAGGTGCTCGTCTCTCATGTAATGCGAAATGTAATGGTTGATTTGCTGGCGATCTTACCCAAAGCGACCACACTGGCACTCGCCAGTATGGCTGTTGCGGAGGCCATCTGCGGAATCTCCGGTTTAGGAGGCTTTATCGTCTCCCCAGCTTTACAGAGTGTCTCCTCCATGTCGGCTATCTGTATGGCACTTGCGCTAGTTGCTATGGCTTTTCATGTGTTCTATGCATTGCTGCGCAAAAAGTTTATCGTTCGGACAGGGGAGGTGGTTTGACGATGTTGAAACGCTCATCAACGGCTTACTACTGTTCGATTGCACTCATCGTGCTCATCCTGCTTGTGATGATATTCGGCACTTGGCTGATGCCCCATGGGATTTCACCGAATGACAAGATTAATATGCTCCAATATCAAGAGGACGGTAAAACGAGATACAGTATTCCGCCATACGCACCTAACAGTACCTTCCTGCTGGGCACTGATCATAGGGGCTTTGATGTGCTGAGTTTATTGCTGAATGGGTTGAAATATACACTGGGCACGGCGCTAGCGTTAACCTTGTTTCGCTTTGTTTTTGCCCTCCCATGGGGATTGTGGAGCGGGACCACGGGCAAAGGATGGGGCATTCTTCGCTCTATGCAGTGGGTTGTTTCCTCGATGCCTGCGTTTGTATTCTTGTTCCCGCCTTTAGCCGGCATGTACTTTGGGCTGCGGCTTGATCAGGGGCTGAAGGCGGACCCGCATTACCAGCTGCTGTTTACGGTTACTTTTGTTAGTCTAGTCACATTCATTGGGATATTTCCATTAGCCCATCAGGTGGCAGATCGTGCACGTTATTATAATGAACGACTATTTATTGAAGCATCACGTTTAATGGGCGGTTCTGTCTACCATCGAACGATGCGACATTTGGTTCCCTGTATGAGAAATGAAATGTTGTTCATCTTCCTTAGCGAATTCATGCAGGTGCTCTTCTTGTTAGGGCAGTTGGCTGTTTTTAACATTGTACTTGGCGGTATTGAGACAATTGGTGATAGTGATGCTGGGTATTCCATCGCCATCACAACATCGGGTGAATGGTTATCGCTAATCGCCTATGGCTCAAGGTACATTCGACTGCATCCATGGATTATTCTGAGTGCAGGAACCAGCTTCGCAGGGCTATTCCTGGCACTGCAGTTTTTCTTGAATCAGCTCAAACGCCGCTACGGCAGTGAGCGTCAATTTATGTGAAGCAAAAAAGGTCGGGGCTCCATCCTGAGGATGGGCTCCGGCCTTTTTCTAGGTGAATTATCGTCTTAATGAGCTGAGTTGGATGTCTAATCTAGCTGCTACGCCTGCAGGCGCAGCATCACTACGAGGTCCACCGAAGTTAAAAGCGATGATGACGATGTCATTACGACCCTGTCTCAAGAAGCGACGTACGTTGAAGGTACGACCAGTGTTGTAGAATGGAGGGGTATTCTGTGGTGCATCATAGACCACTGGCACACCATTAATGATCACAACAGCATAATTGTCAACCGATAGGAAGAGGGATGCGGCGAGAATGGATCTCCGCTGCGAGAGCGAGAATCGTGTCGAAATGACGGCATTCTCAGCGCTCAGATTGCCGGAGTACCACACATAGTTGGCGTTAGTCACCGGTATCCATGCTGGATTACGAGGAATGATCTGGGCGTTGAACCAAGAGTTATCGGTTCCGATCGAGATTGTACGCTGGCTGAGGAAGCGGCCTGCCCCCAATCTGTTGTGTTTCTTCAATTGCGCATGGTACATAAGCATGGCTTTCGTTTTTGGTAAGCCAGAACATCTAGGTAGTCTAACAATTTTGGTTGGTCTGCCTGCGATACGTTGCTTCTTAATCATCTAACCATCTCCTATCAAGTTATGAATATACTTACGAAGTATTCTATGTTTGATAGAGAGATTTGCGTGGGTTGCTAGCTGATAGAGTCCTAAAAAAAGTAGCCCTAATTTCCACTTGCTGTAAAACGTAAATTAAATGTTACTATAACATATAATATGTGTTAAAATAATGAAAAATCTTCAGGGGGATACCTACCGTGGATGACAAAAATGACAAAACCAAAAGACTCTCTGTTTACTTACCGGAGAAAGTAAAGTCGGATCTGGAGAAAATGGCCGATGAAACAGGTTTGTCGATGACACAGCTAATTGTGATGGCCACGCATGGCTTGCTAGCTAACTACTCCGCACAGGGTGGCGCTATTTTCGCTGATTTATTGGCAGCCAGACAACGAATTCTCCACGAAGTGAAGGATAAGCATCAGCTTTTAAACGAAGAAAAAGTGAAAATGCAAGAATACTACGGCGCCCGAGCAGAGGAGTATGAACGGATTTATCACCGAGAGGACGCCCAGTTCCAACAAGAGCTTAGTCTTTTGAGCGAAATGGTGAAGAAGCAAGTGGAGGGTCGCAACGTTCTTGAGGTAGCCTGTGGTACGGGTTATTGGACCGAAATTGCTGCGAGTAAAGCTAATCACATCGTAGGAGTGGATATTCGTCCTGAAGTGCTGCAAATTGCTAAGTCAAAGCCTTGGCCAGCTTCCAATGCAGCATTTGTTCAGGGAGATGCGTACCAGCTCTCCGAAGTGACAGGGGTTTTCGATTTTGGTCTTGCCAACTTCTGGTTTTCGCATATTCCGAAGAATCGGATCGAGTCATTTCTGCAGAGTTTCCACCAACGTCTAGGCACAGGGGCCCGCATCTTTATCGCTGATAATGTTTACGTACCCGGAAGAGGCGGAGAGCTGATAACGAATGAACATAGCGAGGATACCTACAAAAGACGCGAGCTGGCTGACGGATCCATGCATGAAATTATCAAAAACTACTACTCGTATGATGAACTGAATGACATTTTTAAGCCTTTATCTCAGCATTTGCGAATATTTGTGGGAAGCAGCTTCTGGTATGTCAGCTACACAGTTGCTTAAGAGTGTAGATAGTTTATTGGCAGCAATTAATCACGATATCCATTAGACCAACAAAAAAAAGCTTAGTCATGGCCCGCGGCTGCTTTCTGACTAAGTTTTTTTCATATGAAATTCAACATCGCCAATCTAATTATTTATTACTTTCGTTTTCATTTTGTCGTCTTTTCATTACGTTATTCACTAAATTTTGAGTTGCATCTTGCGTGGATGCAGTTACGTTTTCAATGGCGTTCTGTACATAATTCGTTGCGGATTGCACCCCGTTTTTAAAGATACTCGTTTTGTTTAGATCGACGTTATTTGTATTGTCAGACATCGTTCATACCTCCAATGATAGATTACCTATTGATCTCGTCGTTTTCCATAATCCCGTTTAACTTCTACTCAGCGTCCATATCAGCGGCGGCATCGAAGACGTTCGCCTTCGGCACCTGAGTTATATCTTCCTTTTGCTGCACCCAGTAACCGACGTTACGGTACCAGTACTGAAACGAATCGTCCAATTGCTGCTCTCGGTTACGATCCTCGTTAACATCGGAGTCAACTTCTAGCTCCTCTCCGAGAAGCCCGTTATTACGATTCTGTTTCCGATTGATATCATCCGATGTATTCATATTGAATTTCCCTCCTAAACATTCTTATCCTGTTGATCTGACTCAGCAGTTACGTTAGATCAAATCTGAACCTTACATCATACCGCCTCTCCATCCTTGTATGGATTAATCTGCATTGATAGGGTCCGATTTATTCAGAAAAGTAGGGTATAATATCCCGTGAATTGTCATCTAAAAGAGTGAGAACGATGGAACCTTATTTGTTCAAAGGGGGAACAACCAAAATGGGGGTAACATTCACCGCTTCCGTTATGCAAGCACAGGGAAAAAACGCCACTGGAATTTCCATTCCAGCCGAGGTTATAGCTGAGTTGGGTGGACATAAGAAGCCGAGTGTCACCGTGAGCCTGAACGGTTACACCTATCGCAGCACTGTTAATGCCCAGAAGTAAATTTAAGGCCGAGAACGCCAACTAAGATCAGAATCATAAATAAGATCCTTAGTAAACTAATGGGTTCATCAAGAAAAAGGGTGCCGATTATAATTGCACCAACAGCGCCAATTCCAGTCCAAGCCGCGTATGCTGTGCCGATGGGGAGAGTTTTCGTTGCTGCCGCTAGAAAATAGAAACTTACAATCATCCCTGCGATCGTGACGCTGGAAGGAACTAACCGTGTAAAACCATTAGAAAATTTTAATGAGATCGCCCATACTACCTCAAATACACCTGCAATAACGAGATATAACCATGCCATGATGAATCACTCCTCTTGAATTTGTTCTACGTTCCTATTTAGTCGCAAAAAAAGGAAAAAGCCTGGAAGTTATATCGCTTAAGCGATATGACTCCCGGGCTTTTTCCCCTCCGTGACCACAGCGTATTCGCTGCGTGTTTCCCCTCGGACCAGTCTGGCGATGAACGCCACGGAACCCTAGAAAACAATATGCCGGTATTATAGAACGGCTAACATACGATGTCAAGTTACAAGATTAGTAAATGAATAAAAGCCCTGAAAGCTGCTCTTTCGAGCGGGGCTTGTCCGGGCTTTATTCATGAATCGTGCAAGAATTTACTTGGATTCAGCAGTTAATTGGTTATAGATATCATCCCATAGAACACGTCGGGCTGATACATAACGCTTCGCATAATAAGATTGGCTAAGTTTGCTTTTCACTATACCTTCATCGGATGCAGAGTGAATGAATTCACCGTCTCCAAGGTAGATACCCACGTGAGAAATACCTTTGCCGCCGCTTGTGTCAAAGAACACAAGATCACCTTTACGAAGATCTTTTTTGTCAATCCAGTAGCCTTCGTTATTTTGAGATGATGAGCTATGAGGAAGATCAATGCCGAATTTGTCGAAAACGTATGCGGTGAAACCAGAGCAATCAAAGCCCTTTGTGGTCGTTCCCGCCGTTCTGTACGGAATTCCTAGCAATCCGTCAACCGTTTCATCCAAAGTGGATTGTGCCGCTGACACGCTTCCTAAACCTACACTCAAAAATAAAACAAGACTAAAAACAAGAGCAACAATCTTTCTCAACTGCTTGTCTCCTTCCGGTGCCTACGAGGTTAGCTGGAGGGTTCGGTTGAAGGTTCCCTATGATCCCTGTCTGGCAAGATCAATTCACCCGGTGTGGTTCCCCCGTTTCCCCAAGAAATGAGGAATTCGGCATGAAATATTTGGTTTTTTGATGCTAGTCCTTTTAATTCGTCATAAACATCGAAATTCCTCCTTTTCTATGCGATTTGCCTTAAAAATATGTAAAATATTTCGGAAAACGCAAAAAAAAGCCCCTTTTGCAAGGGGATGAAACAAGATGAGCTAATTTCAGCTTATTTTATTGTTTTTAACCGTCCATTTTGGCAGAAAGAAGCTGATATTGGGAAGTTATGGCCCACATTTGAAAGAAAATGTGGAAAAGCGGAAAGAGCTGATAAATGATTAGCGCTACCAGACCTGCCCATATGTAAGTTGCTGTGACAGTGACCCCTGCCAATAGTCCCGAGGCGAGCAGGAGGATAAGCGCAAGCCCGATAATAGGAAGCAAACTGCGAACGAATGTGATGACAGTGGACAAAATGCCAAGTTTGGCAGCAATCGCGAATTGCACGTACATAAAAAGAAGATGTATGAGAAAGCCATAGACGAGCATGCCCAGCAACCAAGGCAGCAATTGGAGAGCTGCTTGCTCATACGAAGTGGTATGTGCGAATTGCCTCTGCACTTTTGGAAACAGCCATATGAGCGGCAGCAAGGAGAGCGAGATTCGAACGACATATGCAATTAGGAATGGGAGCATGAGCTCCTTGATGCCTCGAAAAAAGCGATAGCCGGCATTTTGCTGCGAATGGGTCAGCGAATAGTAGACGCCGCTATTCAACATTGGGGTGAGCACCATGCGAATAACAAGTAGAGCAGCCAGCCACCAAAGGTAGGAATGGCTAAGATCGGTTTTGACCAGTTGGAACTGTCCTTCAGCTAGAAATAGCTGCAGCGCTTGCTTCGGCTGCTCGCCACCTGGATAGCGGTGCATGAGAGGGACGAGAACACCCTGTACAAGCTTATACAGCAGGATGCCCCAGCCCATCTGATACAGGAACAAGACGATCGTGGCGAAAGGTTGCCGTAAAGCCGCCCTGAAGCCAGACTTGATATAAGTTGCCACAGTTGTCCCTCCTAAGAGTTTTCCGTAGGAAAACTTTCTTCGTAAGCATTAGCTGAGTTTTGCTTTAGCAAAACTGGCATCGTAAGCATAACCTGAGTTTTTCGTAGGAAAACTTACTTTGTAAGCATTGGATAAGCCTAGCCGCTTACCAGGCGACCCAACCGAAAATGGCTTGCAGGAATTGAATGAGACCGAGATTCCAACGGATTTTCCACTTCGTATCCACTTTCGTTTGCATAAAATTATTAATGTGTTTATTTTCCAGCACGAGCGAGTAATTAGGATCAATTCGAACCCAGTCTACAGGAGTCTTGTGGGTTAATTTGAATTCGATACTGCTTTCTTTACCATCCCATGTTTTATCCAGCACTGTGCCGTCAGAGAAATGGAATTGGATGGGCACTTCGGGTGAATTGCCGCCTCGTTTGGAGATGAGAACGGCATTTTCGTAGGACTCTGCCCCTTTGCTGCCCACGGATTTGACGCGAATACTCTCCACGGTGTAATCCATCATCATGGCGCCGTATACATATTGGTTGAAGAAATCATCCCACTTCGTTTTGGTTACTTCTTCGACAACGTTCTGGAAGTCCTTCGTAGAAGGGTGTTTAAATTCCCAACGTAGGAAATAAGTGCGCATAATGCGGTCCATCGTTTTGATGCCAACTTGCTTCTCAATGGCTTTAAGCACGAGCTTGCCTCGTGTGTACACATTCTCTGCATATTGATCATGTCCCGCATAAGCCCACGAGTTCTGATTCAGGGTATGTGGAGATGTAATAAAGCTTGATTCGACAGGTAAATTAGGGGACACCCCGTACTCAGATTCCATGACCTTATCCTCCGCATAGGAGGTAAAGCCCTCATCTAACCAAGCTTCTTCGAATTCATTGCTAGCTACCATTCCATAGAAGAACTGATGTCCAATCTCATGAACAATGACACGTTCTAGCTCTAAATCAGGTTTCTTGTCGCTAGCATCCCACGACGTTACTAAAGTCGGATATTCCATACCGCCCACACCGTTGCCTCCTGGGGGAGGTACGACAATCGAAAGGGTCGAGTAAGGGTACGGTCCGTACCATTGGCTGTAGCGGGAAAGTGCCTTTTTGGCGGCATACATATAGCGGTCCTTCAAGTCCTGATGATTGGGATCGAGGTAGAGCTTAATCTTGACCCCGGGTATTTGTGCGGTTGAGTAAGGTTCTTCCACATAAACGAAGTGAGGCGATGCCGACCAAGCGAAGTCATGCACATCATCCGCATAAAATTGGTACGTCTTCATCCCGTTGTCTGTCACAGCGGGCTTAACCGGGAAACCGGTAGCTGCTACGGTGTAGTTCGCCGGCACCTGAATTTTCACGTCATACATCCCGAAATCGGCATAAAATTCTGAATTTCCATGGTACTGGTGGAGATTCCACCCCGGCTCTGTACGTCCTCTTGTACCAACTCGCTCATAGGCAGCTACTTTAGGGAACCATTGACCCGCCATGACGAAGTCATCCACATAGCCCATTCTTGCGAAGGCGGCAGGCAGCTTGACGAGAAATTCCGTCTTGATTGTGACTTGCTCCCCGGCCCCAACTGGTTTTGGCAGCGGAATTTTGAGCAGCGTATGATCGTCCTTATTGCCGTCATCGGGCTGCACGAACGCCATGCGCATACTGAGATCCTCTCCGTCAACCGTTTTCACAGAAAGCAACTTCATGCTGCCACTGCTGTCTGCCTTGGCTTCATCTTCTCGCAGCTTACCTCCTGATTCACGCATAAACGTCGATTTCTTTGAGTCAAAGGCATTGGGATACAGATGGAGGTAAAGCTCTTGCACAGGAACGGTTCCTGGATTTTCCCAAGTCAACGTTTGCTGCCCATTGAGCTGCCTCGTTTCGGGCGTGTAAGCAACGCTCATATGGTACTCCGCAATACGATAGCTAAGCGCTGTTGGCGCTTGCTTCTCTGATGACTTACCGCTATCTGCAGGCTGCATGTCCGGCGCCGGAGCAGACTTTTCATCCTTAGAGACGACTGGAACGGCTAATTTACTTGCAGATGGGAGCAAATTTTCAGACAGCAGGACAGCGCCTGCTGCAAGGAGCATGACAACGAACCATTGAACCTTGCGGTTTTTGAATAGAACACTCATGATATCCACCCCGCCTAAACAAGCATCTACAGCATGTATATGTAGACAACCTAGGGAATATTTCTGAGCTTGGAAAAGAATTGTTAGAAAGAGGGGGAACGAAGCGGCTCATCAATGAGTCTATAAGGTATAAGGGGTGTGGAATCGATGATTAAGTTCAGAAAAGTGATCGTTGTTTTGGGCTGTTTCGTCGGGTTGATTGTTCTCATGACTGTGCTTTCTCAATTTTCTTGGTTTCCTAAAGCGGTTAAGGTACAGTCTCCGGAACAGCTTACGTCGGCAGCGGAGCTTGATAAGGCCAAGGTAAGCCCGCTTTTTCAAAGTGGCAGCTATCATTTGCAAGGTGAGAAAGGAAAGATCGGCCTCCTGAGCCCAGGCGGTTATAAGGTCAATACGCCTAACAAGTATATGTGGCACATATGGAAGCAAGGCGAGCCTTTGCAAGGGAAGAAATTCCGCGTTGAAGCAGTAAGTGTCGAGACTGGAGAGAAACGGCAGGTTCTACTGCAGGATAATGCTCTAGTCGGGGAAATGAATTGGCCGGGAACGGTACCGATAAATGGAGCGGATGCGGGGTTCCCCGCACTGATGAGGTTCGATGACGCGGGGGTTTGGCGTTTGAATGCTTTCATAGATGAAAGGGCTGTAGGCAGTATCACGGTGGAAGTGAAGTAATAAAAGACGGCAACGAGTAACCACCCTTCCACACCAACGGTGACACCGGCTGCAACCAGCCCTTGTTCTGGAGGATGACTTTAGCTACAATGAAAGCAAAGCGTCATTTTAACATTAAGAAGACTGGAAGGTGCCCTCATGGAAGCGGATAAAAAGAAGCTGGCCTTAAATATAGTAAGTTCCAAAGTGAACCATAAAGGATTCGGTGCCGGAGCAATCGACCTAAGCAATGTATCTGGTGTCATTATTGACGGGGATGAAGCCTACCTGGACGAAGGTACACTTCATGCCAAAAGCAAGATCGAAAAAGGTATCAAATTCTCAACGAACAAAGAAGATGTGCCGAACGGCCGTAAAGCTTGGATTATTTGGGTGGCAGTAGACCGTACCGAAGAAGGAGCCTACTACGCTGGAATGACAGCTTGCGAAATGTTGATTGACACAGAAGCTCGCAGAGGGTGGAAAATTCTAGCCGAGCACGTGAACAAGATGGATGCTGCAATGAAGCGTAAATTCATCTTCGACGGCTTGGATGACAAGGAGCGGGCGCTGCTTAAAAATCAGCTGATCGCGCACAATGAGGAATGGTGGAATCGCTCGGATCAAGCATTGAAAGATGCGCTTTCCTAAGCGATCAAACGTGCAAATCGAGATTATGAACATTATGTGTCATCCATTGTTACGTTTGGGTGAACCGAGTATACTAGACCCTAGTGTATGTTACCTCATATACTAGGACAGCAAAAAGGCAGACTAAGACGCGCTTAGTTCTGCCTTTTTGTGTTCCCTGAAAACAGGCGGATCAGTCGTTCCACCAGCGTTTAATATCATTCCACCAAGAGCCGTTTTGACCTTTAGGGGTGCTCTTTGGATCATCGTTCGAAGCTGGCTTCGCGGGTTTGCCTGTGCAGAATGTAGTCGGCTCCGTGCCAACCAGGAAAGCCTCCATGTGTGAGTTCGGACAGTCCTCATTAGACAGCTTGCCGCTCACCGGATCAATATAGACACTGGTTACCCCTTCGGGAATCGGGAACAGCTTCGGCGGTATCGCCTCTAAGGTTTGTTCCGTGAATTCCGCAAAAATGGGAGAAGCCAAATGAGACTCTACCGTGGAAATGTCCCTACTCTTATCATAGCCAACCCATACGGCGGTTGCGAGCTCTGGTGTGAAGCCGACCAACCATGCATCAGTGTCGGTTGTACCGGTTTTGCCGGCTATCGGACGCTTAATCGTACTGGCTACGCGGTTGCCGGTGCCGCCCTCTTCGAACACGCTCTCCATCAGATTCGTCATCACATAAGCGACAGCCGGATCAAGCACGGGCTCCGCTTTCGGTGCCGCTTCATATAAAATTTGACCGTTCGCATCCTCTATACGCACGATCGCCGTCGTCTCCTGATGAACGCCTTGATTCGCAATCGTACCAAACGCTGACGCCATTTCGAGAGGGCTTACTGGGAAGGACCCTAGTGCCAGCGACGGCAGTGGCTTCATCGGAGATGCAATGCCCAGCTTGCGGGCCAGATCGATAACCTTCGCAGGGCCGACATCCAGAATCGTATGGACTGCATAAATGTTGTCCGACTTCGAAATCGCTTGCCGCATATCAATATTTGCATTGGCATACTGATCGTTGAAGTTTCTGGGTGTGTATCGTTGACGGCCTTCATCGTAGGTGAACACCGTTGGTTCACTTTTTACCTGCGTTACAGGTGTATAGCCATTTTGCAGAGCGACCATATAAACAATGGGTTTAAAAGAGGACCCCGGCTGTCGTGTATTCGACAGTGCACGGTTGAACTGATTCTCGGAATAATCGCGACCGCCGACCATCGCTTTGATTTCTCCCGTTCTAGGGTCGATTGCCACCAGAGCGGCTTGAAGGTCTGTTTTACCCGTGAGCTGCTTGGTGATCACACTCTCAGCGATTTGCTGCGCATTTTTATCGAGCGTCGTGTAAATGCGAATGCCGCCTTCATCGAATTGATCTTCCGGTATGCCCAGCTTATCCGTTGCCAGTGCTCGCACATAATCACGGAAGTAGGGGGCTGCTGCTGGCTTCTTCTTCGTAAGTGGTTGAATCGTCAACTGCTCTTTGCCTGCGGCGTCAGCGGCACTTTGTGTAATGAAGCCACTGCGCACCATCGTCTGCAGCACCACTTTTTGCCGATCCATCGCATTCTTCAGATCATAATACGGTGAGTAGTAGCGTGGCCCTTTAGGGACCCCAGCGATCATCGCGCTTTCCGCCAACGTTAATTCACTGGCATGTTTGCCGAAGAAAAGCTCGGAAGCCGTTTCAATCCCATACGTCGAATGACCGTAATAGATCTGATTCAAATAATTCGTCAGAATTTCATCCTTCGTCAACTGCATTTCCATTTGGACAGCGAACACGGTTTCTTTGATTTTGCGCGACCAAGTCCGATCATGATTTAAATATAAATTCCGAGCTAATTGCTGAGTGATCGTTCCTGCGCCTTGCACCTTAGCCATGGCTTGTATATTGACAACAGCTGCCCTTGCTACTGCCTTCACATCTACGCCGAAATGATCATAGAAATGCTGATCCTCCACAGCGAGCGTAGCTTTAATGAGATAAGGCGATATTTCGCTCAGTGAGACGACCTGCCGATTTTGCCCGGAATAAAAGGTGTCGATCAGTTCGCCATGTGTATCGTACATTTGGGAGGTTTGCAGCATTTTGGTGACGGGCAATGTTTGAGCACGCAAATAGACGAGACAGCCAGCGGCCACGATAAGGAGCAGAACGCAGGAAGTGAAAAGGAATGAGAACATTTTCTTGATACGACGCATCCAGCGCATAGACGCAGGTACCTCTTTATCCCTAGGTGCTTGTGGTGAGCCTGTGGATGGCTGACGATGGTTCTCGTTCTCGGACATCTCTTCTTACCTCCTTTCTTCATGCTCTAAGGCATTACTATCCAGTATGGAAAAGCATGGCAGTCCGTATTCAACGAATTGTAAATATTTTTTATTAAATGTCCAAAAACCCTAGGAAAATATTGCATTTTGGGGGTAATGAACTATAATACAATTTGTGCGTATGGACGGATTGGAAATTAAAGTACCGCTTCGCATGACTTTTCCAACTGGTGGAACACTGTTAGAGACAATGAATGTCAGGATTTATTCATCCCAATATAGCAGCGAAAGAAGGTATAAACATGGAACTGTGGTACACAGAGAAACAAACAGATAGCTTCGGCATTACAGCAAAAGTAAAAGAGACATACGTGAGAGAACAAACGGACTTCCAAGACCTTTCGATGATCGAAACCGAAGAATGGGGAACAATGCTTACCCTGGACGGTATGGTTATGACAACAGTCAGAGACGAATTCGTCTATCATGAAATGGTTGCGCACCCTGCGCTTGTTACCCACCCGAACCCAGAGTACGTGCTTGTAGTAGGCGGCGGCGACGGCGGAGTAATTCGAGAAATCATGAAGCACCCGAAAGTGAAAAAGGCTGTTCTTGTTGATATCGACGGTAAAGTGATCGAGTACTCCAAAAAGTACCTGCCAACCATTGCCGGCGAGCTGGACAACCCACGTGTAGAAGTAATTGTTAACGATGGCTACATGCACATTCACGATCACAAAAATACCTACGACGTTATCATGGTCGATTCCACTGAACCTGTTGGTCCAGCAGTTGAGCTGTTCTCCAAGGGCTTCTACCAAGGTATCTTTGATGCGCTAAAAGAAGACGGGATCTTCGTTGCACAAACGGATAACCCTTGGTTCAAAGCAGACCTGATCCAAACGGTTAACCGGGATGTCAAAGAGATCTTCCCAATCGTACGTGTGTACAGTGCGAACATTCCTACGTACCCAAGTGGTCTCTGGACCTTCACAATGGGCAGCAAAAAGCATGATCCACTGCAAGTTGAGGAAGCAGCAATCCCAGAATTCCCAACGAAGTACTACACACCGCGCCTGCATAGAGCGGCTTTCGTACTGCCTAAATTTGTTGAAGATTTGATTAAATAATAGATTGAACCGCCGGTTGTTTCTGTGCTTGTCACGGGAAACGCTGGCGGTTTTTTTCTGCGACGGACCTATTACCGCACACAGTTAATGAAACCAACCGGAAATAGACGTTTAACGGACCTGGATGCCGTTAACTACCTGTTTGGAGCGATGATTCCGAGCTTACGGACTTCAGCGCCGTTATTCGGTTTCAATCAATCTTATTTTCGCAATTTGAAGTAGATTAAGGGCTGTCGAGTCCGTTAGATTTTCAAATTCAATCTTTTTCGGGGATTAACGTCACTCCAGTCCTTTAGCCGGGAAAGATGAGTCAAAAGTTGATTTTTCACCCATCTCGTTACTCATCAGCTGTAAGTTGATTGGACAGTCGTAGTTTTTTTGGCTACATGGTTCGTCCTCCGTCGTGTAAGCATTCCTCGTTACCGCACGCCATTTTCATCTTCGAACATAACACTGATGTCTTGTATTCCAATTTTCACTGCCTCCGTCACCGTTGCTAGGCTGTCAGGTATTCCAAATCCCACTTTCACCATCGCACGCAACAACTGTCTGATATTCCAACTTCGCTATCCCCGCCGCACGCACGCGGCGATTTGGTATTCCAATGTCATTTTCTCCGCTGCACGCAGCAGCCTGATATTCCACCAATCACTGTCACAATCGTCAACCAGTTGTCTGTATTTTCAACTCTCCATCCCAACTGTCTGTCCCAGCTCCCAACTCTCAGCGCCAGACTTGCCCCACAGCTAATTTAACTGCAATTGGACCTATGAGGGTCCTAATTCTCCAAACTTACACAGAAATCGTCACTACGATAACCCCGCAATACAAGCTGATCTCCCGTAATACATTGAATTTAGCGAACCTTTCATATAAACTAATAGCTAACTTGCCTTATCTGACATAAGGTGCAAACAGGTACTGCAGAATAGGAGAATGACGGACCATGACGGCTAAGCAGCGCGTGCGGATCCGAATTGAAAGTCGAAGCGGGAGCGAGACTACCGTGCAGAAAGCGCGAGGGGATCTTTATCGTAAAGGCAATCACACGTACATCCGCTATGAAGAAGAGCCGAACGAGCTTGGACGAACAGTGACGCTCATTAAGCTGGAAGACAATCAGATACGAATCGTCCGCCAAGGGGACGTGCAGGCAGAGCAAACATTTCTGCCCGGCGAGAAGAGGATTGGCTTTTATCAAACACCTCAAGGTAGATTGGAACTCGAAATCGAGACACATGAGCTGACCTCGGAAGCCGTACATGGCATCGGTATCACAAGGTGGAGCTATGATTTATATGCATCAGGCACTCATGCGGGAACATACAGGATCAAGTTGTTAATTCAGGAGGAGTAAGACGAATGGATGTAATAAACGAAGTTAAAGCCATAGTTAAACAAGCCATTATAGAAGCAGTTACAGCTGCAGGTATCGTGGACGCGGGGCAAATACCGGAGATTATTCTAGAGGTCCCGAAAGAGAAGACACACGGGGATTTCGCAACGAATGTCGCGATGCAGTTGACCCGAATTGCTAAGCAGAACCCAAGACAAATTGCCGAGCAAATTATCGCTAACCTGCAAAAGGATAAAGCCAATATCGCTGAAGCGGAAATTGCGGGGCCGGGTTTTATTAATTTTAAAATGAACAAAGTGTACCTTTACCCGGTTATTGAAAATGTTCAAAAAATGGGTGATCGATACGGTTCGTCAAACGTCGGTCAAGGGCTTAAAGTGCAAGTGGAGTTCGTTAGTGCCAATCCAACAGGTTCCCTGCATTTGGGACATGCTCGTGGAGCGGCAGTCGGGGACGTACTGTGCAACGTACTCGATCTGGCTGGATACGACGTATCCCGAGAGTACTACATCAATGATGCCGGCAACCAAGTGGTCAATTTGGCCAAATCAATCGAAGCCCGCTATCTGCAGGCGCTCGGACAAGAAGCGGAGATGCCGGAAGACGGTTACTTCGGTGAAGATATTAAAGGCTTTGCCGCGGATCTTGCTGCGGAAGAAGGGGATCGCCTTCTCGGCTTGCCAGAAGAGGAGCGTCGTGCTTATTTCCGTACCTATGGGCTCAAAAAAGAACTCGACAAAATCAAACGCGACTTGGGTCGCTTTGGTGTTCATTTCGACAACTGGTTCTCCGAAACGTCGATTTATGAAGATAACCTCATTCCACCCGTTCTCCAAGAGCTGCGGGATAATGGACACATATATGAAGAAGGGGGCGCGACTTGGTTAAACACAACACCACTGGGTGACGACAAGAATCGCGTACTGATTAAGAATGACGGGTCCTTCACTTACCTTACTCCCGATATTGCCTACCATCGCAATAAATTTGGGCGCGGCTTTGAGCGTTTGATTAATATTTGGGGCGCGGATCATCATGGCTACATTCCACGGATGAAAGCGGCTATGACGGCGCTTGGTTTTGAATCGGACCGCCTCGTTGTGCTGATTGCCCAAATGGTGAGCCTTTTCCAAAATGGGGAAAAGGTGAAAATGTCCAAACGGACTGGCAAAGCAGTCACGATGGAGGATCTTATGGACGAAGTCGGCGTAGACCCGATTCGTTATTTCTTTGCGATGCGTAGCATGGACTCGCATTTGGACTTTGACATGGATTTGGCGGTTTCTCAGTCTAATGAGAATCCTGTGTTCTATGTGCAGTACGCACATGCGCGGATCTGCAGCATCTTCCGTCAGGCGGAAGAGCAGAAGATTCAGGTGCTGCCGCTGGAGCAGGTAGACCTTTCCCAGCTTACATCGGAAGCTGAGTTCGACTTGCTGCGCAAGATGGGCGAGCTTCCGGAGGAAATCGTCATTGCGGCTGATCAATATGCGCCGCATCGGCTCATCCGCTATGTCTATGAACTGGCAAGCCAGTTCCATAGCTATTACAGAGGCCACTATGTCATCACGGATGACGCGGCCTTGACCCAGGCACGCCTCGCCTTGCTCGGCGCGCTTCGCATTACCTTAGCCAACACGCTTCGCGTAGTTGGCGTATCTGCCCCAGAGCGGATGTAGCATCTGCTCCACAAACCGAAGGGACGATCCCCATGTCTACTCAGACATGAGTGATCGTCCCTTTTTTTGTTAATACCAGAAGTATAAGTCATGGTGGATTTAACTTGTGGTGCATCTACTTTGACAAACGTTTCGCACCACGAAGATGGTTATCGTGCCATTTTAGAGTGTGAGCAATTTATAGCGAATTCAACCCTAGCGCATTTTTTCTAATTTGTTAGAACCCTTATTCCTGGCATGCGAGTGGCATTGTTGTAAAACGTACAACAATTTCCCTTGTATTTCGCACCAAGCTATCAAATGTTGTATTCCGTGCAACAAAATAGCCGGCGTTTCATCCAAAGTGGCCATTTTTGGACGAAAATGTTGTATTTTGTGCAATATTCGCGTGAATACAGCAGATTAAAATGACTAAATTTGTATTTTGTACAACTTTTACACTAATCTTCCTCAGCCCTGCCGCGCCGCCCGAATCGCGCGCCGAGCGTTCAAATGCCCGGGCTTCCAGCGCGTGGTGCTCTCTCGCTTGTTAAGACCAATCGCACAGCGCCGCAGCGCGCTTTTAATCTGCGGCGGCGACATCGGCTTGATCGATAACATCAAGGCGATGACGCCGCTGACATGGGCAGTGGCCATCGAAGTGCCGCTTAGCTCGTTGTATTTGCCGTTAAGCCAGGACGAGTAGACCCGCTCGCCTGGTGCGTAGATATCAATTTGCTTCCCGCGGTTGCTGAAGGGAGCGATTTTGCCTAACCGAGTTGTGGCTCCAACGGAGACGACCTGGGGGAAACGGGCGGGGTAATCGACCGATTTCTTTTTGCCGTCATTGCCGGAAGAAGCCACGATGACTTTACCTCTATAAAACGCGTTCATGACAGCTTGCTCGAGAGAACGGTTGTATGATTTCATACCGAAGCTCATATTGATAATATCGAGGTCGTTATGAACACACCAATCGATGCCTGCAATAATGTCTGAGACATAGGCGCTTCCAGCGTGGTCAAATGCTTTTACCGGATGAACAATGGCTCTAGGAGCTACACCGACAATCCCTGAATGGCGGCCAGCTGCCGCGATGGTTCCAGCGATATGTGTGCCATGTCCATTGTCATCATAGGGCAGCATGCTGCGGTTTAATAAATTGATGCCCCGTGATATCGAATTGCGTAAGTCAGGATGATTGTAGTCGATTCCGGTATCGATGACCCCGATCCGAATATTCTGACCTACCGATTTGTTCCAGACCTCAGGCGCGCCTACTTGATCGATGCCCCATGGTATCGTGTGAGAGCCCGATAAATTGCTTGATCGTTTGGAGGTAATTTTGTTGCCCATCGCGTGGTGAACGGTTATTTTGGTATCCTCTACGATGTTCGGCACACCGGAGATACCTCTGAGCTTAGTATCGGGACGAAGCGTGCAGGAGAAGGCGTGAATGATACTTAGATCGCGGACCTTGGAGAGGTTTACGAACTGAGACTTCATTCGTTTCAATTCTGATTTGCATGCGTAGTAGTCCTTAGCCGATGAGAAATGGATGATATGCTTCTTGCCAGAATGCTTGGTGAGACCGATTTCCTCATGAAGCAAATGAAGAAAGGTGGCTATATCCATCGTGCCATCCCCCCATGACAGCTTAGAATCGAATCTCCCCTATCTTATGTACAGGTCACCCCGTATGACCGTGTTCTCGCCTTTATAGAAATAAATGGGTGCGAAGCCGTGTCAGATGCGTAGGTTTTACATAGGATAAATAGAGAGGCGCGGGCAGGAGTGTCTCTTTCTCAGGTAGTGGAAACGGCCGTGATTCAATCACACCGCTTCCTTAGGATACAGTCGCAAGCGGAGGGGGACCTTCGCTTGTATTCATTTTAGGGGGAACGCTTTCTTAAGAATTTATATGTTTCACACAATAAGTCGGCTATATTTTTTGATAAACTCACTCGTCCTTACAGGACGGCGTAGCCGTTTATTTTAGGGATAGTTGCATTTTTAGAAAAAATAGGTTTTACTTAATGAAGATATTGGATAAGGTAGATAGAAGAACTGAAGATGACGATCACGATCGAAAAGGATGTGCCTTAGATGAGTAGCGAATACACACTCAAAATCACCACAGAGCAAGCACGCGAAATGCCCATGGTGGATTTGGCGTTTGAATTACTGAAGTCGGCGAATACGCCGTTTTACTATCGTGACCTGATGGCTGAAATTGCTAAAATAAAAGGGCTGTCTGAGCAGCATGTTATGCAAGTGATTGCCCAACTATATACGGAAATCAACATCGATGGACGTTTTGCTTGCGTGGGTACGAACCTATGGGGTTTGAAACGCTGGTATCCTGTCGAGAAATCAGACGATGCGGTTGGTAACGCGAAGCGTCCAAGAATCATTAACGACGAAGATGACGATCTGGATGAAGACATCTACGCTGAAGAAGAAGATACATACGCAGAAGAAGATGAGTACGATACATTTGGTACCGAAACCGAAGAGGAAGAAGCGGAAGAGGATACTGAATTCTTCGAAGATGAAGAGATCGAAGAGGATCTTGGCGAAGCGGGTATTGAAGAAACAGACGAAGATAGTGAAGATGATTTAGATGAGGATTCCGATGAGGAAGACGAGGAAGACGATTTGGATGAAGAGGCTGAAGACGGCAAATAACTTGTCTTGACAGCCCCTATCTGTTCAGAGTAAACTATTGCATGGGCTTTAAAAGAATCTTAACATTTCGCTCAAGCGTTCAAAAAGTGCCCCGTCACTACGGGTGTCACTTTTTTTGTTTTTTTAGTGTTTTTTTTGTGTTTTTTCACTTTATTTTCATGAAAACCCCCATTTAGCAGAAGCTAATGCTTACAAAGTCATTCTTCTGGCAAAAGATAAGCTTATGCCTTACGGCGTAAGTTTCTTATATTTCAAAACCATACTAAACTCTAGGAGGCGTACATAGTGACAAAATACATTTTCGTTACGGGAGGCGTAGTTTCATCCCTTGGCAAAGGAATTACAGCAGCGTCCTTAGGGAGATTGCTCAAAAACAGAGGTTTGAAAGTTACTATTCAAAAGTTTGACCCGTACATTAACGTGGATCCGGGAACTATGAGTCCTTACCAGCACGGTGAAGTGTTCGTAACCGACGATGGGGCAGAAACGGATTTGGACTTAGGTCATTATGAGCGTTTTATTGATATTAACCTTTCCAAAAGTTCAAACGTAACCTCAGGTAAAGTATACTCCTCCGTCATTACCAAAGAGCGCAGAGGCGAATATCTGGGCGGCACGGTACAAGTAATCCCGCACATTACGAATGAAATCAAAGAACGTGTGATTCGCGCTGGTCGTGAAGCTGGGTCCGATGTCGTAATTACCGAAATTGGTGGTACGGTAGGAGATATCGAAAGCTTGCCGTTCCTGGAAGCTATACGTCAAATGAAAAATGATATCGGCCGCGAGAATGTCATGTATATTCACGTTACGCTGATTCCTTATATTAAAGCAGCTGGTGAAGTGAAGACGAAACCTACACAGCACAGTGTAAAAGAACTACGCGGGCTGGGCATTCAACCTCACGTTATCGTTTGCCGTACGGAACATTCTCTAACCGAAGATATGAAGCGTAAGTTAGCTTTATTCTGTGATATCGATCCTGCAGCTGTCATCGAATGTAAGGATGCGGAAACCTTGTACGAAGTTCCGATGATGCTTCGCGAGCAAGGGCTTGACGATTATGTTGTTAATCACCTGAAACTACGTACGAACGAGCCAGACATGAAGGAATGGGAAAGCCTTGTTCGTAAAGTTAAATCATTGACGAAGAAGACCGAAATTGCGATCGTGGGGAAATACGTTGCACTGCATGACGCTTACCTAAGTATTGTTGAAGCACTAGGTCATGCCGGCATCGATAATGACTCCGAAATTGATATCCGTTGGGTGAATGCAGAAGATATTTTTGAGCATAACGTCCATCAGCTTCTTTCCGGTGTTCAAGGTATTCTTGTACCTGGTGGATTCGGTGATCGCGGTATTGAAGGTAAAGTGGAAGCGATCCGATATGCCCGCGAAAAGGAGATTCCATTCTTTGGGATTTGCTTGGGTATGCAGGTTGCTGTTATTGAGTATGCGCGTTCTGTTACAGGCTTGGATGGCGCGAACAGCTCTGAGATTAATCCTACAACGGCTTATCCAGTCATCGATCTACTGCCAGAGCAGAAGGATATAGAGAATTTAGGCGGTACAATGCGTCTGGGCTTATATCCTTGCAAGGTTGTTCCGGGCTCTCTTGCTGAGCAGTGTTACAATGATGAGCTTATCTATGAGAGACATCGTCACCGGTATGAATTTAATAATGAATACCGCGAATTGATTGAATCTGCTGGTTTGCGCATTTCCGGTACGTCACCGGACGGCCGGTTGGTTGAGATGGTCGAGCTTCCAGGTCACCCTTGGTTCCTTGCTGTTCAATTCCATCCGGAATTTACATCGCGTCCGAATCGTCCACAGCCGCTTTTCCGTGAATTCGTGAAAGCCGCTCAGTTCATCGCGCGTTAATTCTTGCTTTAACGGTTGTCCCTCCAGATAACCAACTTATTTGTAAAACTTTTCAATTAGTTTTTTCCCTCAGAAGGAAATCGAAAATGAATAGCGAATAACTTTATAAACATAAAGAGGGAGTTTGTTATTCGTTTTCGGGAGGGAAATAGGCTGATGAAGAAAAAGGTATTGATTGTCGACGATCAAAATGGAATTCGTGTACTACTCATGGAGGTATTCAGTAACGAAGGGTACGATACCTATCAGGCTTCGAATGGCAAATTGGCCTTGGAAATCGTGAAAAATTCTTCGCCTGATCTTATACTACTGGATATGAAAATTCCTGGTATGGACGGTCTGGATATTTTAAAACATGTTAAAGCCATTGATGTATCGATCAAAGTCATTATGATGACAGCTTATGGCGAGCTCGATATGATTAAAGAAGCAACGGATTTGGGTGCGATTATGCACTTTACGAAGCCTTTTGATATTGATGAATTGCGTATGGCGGTCAATATGCAGCTTAATAATGAATCAAGCAGCGGTTTTGCAGTGGGATCCTAGTCATAGGGTCTTTTTTGTTTCTGAAAAAACGAGGGCTTGGTTATCATTTGAAAAGTTATGTGCTATAATAACTCAGGTATGACAAAGAGCGGTATACGCATCTACTATAGGTTCTAGGAGGAAGAGAAACATGGCATTGGTTTCAATGAATGAATTTTTACCTAAAGCAAAAGCGAACAAATTCGCGGTGGGTCAATTTAATATGAACAACCTTGAATTCGCTCAAGCGATTGTGGAAGCTGCAATCGAATTAAAATCCCCGTTCATTTATGGTGTTAGCGAAGGCGCACTAAAATATATGGGTATTGAGTTTACAGTGGCAATTGCTGAAGCTGCAGCTAAAAAATCCGGTCTGCCGATTGCTCTACACTTAGATCATGGCAGTTCCTTTGAAGTAGCAATGAAATGTATCCGTGCGGGATTCAGCTCCGTTATGTTCGATGGTTCCCACTATTCTTTCGAAGAAAACATTCGTTTGACGAAAGAAGTCGTAAAAGCAGCTCGTGCAATGGGCGTATCCGTTGAGGGTGAGCTTGGAACAATTGGCGGCGTTGAGGACGACATCTCTGTTGATGAAGAGCACGCTAACCTTGCAAAACCTGAAGAAGCTATCCGTTTCTACGAAGAAACAGGTGTTGACTGTCTGGCTATCGCTGTAGGTACTGCACATGGTATGTACGCAGGCGAGCCTAACATTCACTTTGATATTATCGAAGCAGTTTCCAAAGCGATTCCAGTCCCTGTGGTTCTACACGGTGGATCCGGCGTTCCTGACGAAATGATTCGTAAATCTATCGCGGCAGGCGTTGGTAAAATCAACGTTAACACAGAGAATCAAGTGGCATGCACAGAAAACATCCGCGCGGCTCTGAACAAAGATGCTAAAATTTATGATCCTCGTAAATATCTCACCCCGGCTCGTAATGCAATGATCGAAGTAGTAAAATCCAAAATTCAATTGTTCGGAAGCAGCAACCAAGCTTAATTCCAATTGTATAGACAGGGTAGGAAATGCAGTAAGGCACAGACGGAGGATAGACGAAAGAATGTCGTCCGTCTGTGTCATTACGAGCGTTTCCTTCTTCTATTTTTTTGTGCTTATGTTCTCCGAGAGAACCGTGGCTGTTTTAGTTTGTAAATGGTCGCTTTTTTGTATGGATTTATAAGTAATTATTAATTTTATACGCTCGTTCACTTGATTTTTGACGATCGCTAGTCTTAAAGGGCGAGGTGGAGTCGAATATCTTTGGTAAAGTTTGTGTGCGCTTAGGTTGTATTTGGTTGCTTTGATTTACTACTTAGTAAGTAGGCACCTGGTTTAGGGGGAGAATCATGTTGGAAAAATTAATGGTGGTCGGGGGACGTCCACTACGGGGAACAGTTCAAATTAGTGGGGCTAAGAATAGTGCGGTTGCACTCATTCCAGCCGCTGTACTTGCTGAAACATCGGTTACTTTGGATAATCTGCCTCATCTGAGTGATGTGGCTATATATACAGAAATTTTGACGGATTTAGGGGCTACCATTGACTGGAACGAAGATCGGATGACGATCGACCCAAGTCGGATGAAATCACTTCCTATGCCGAATGGCAAAGTAAAGAAGCTTAGAGCATCCTACTATTTAATGGGAGCTCTGCTCGGAAGATTTGGAGAGGCGACGATTGGTCTGCCGGGTGGCTGTAACTTCGAACCACGTCCGATTGATTTGCATATTAAAGGTTTTGAAGCTTTAGGTGCTGAGGTTAGCAATGAGAATGGCGCCTTAAAGATACGCGCCAAAGAACTGCGCGGTGCCAAAATATACTTAGATATGGCGAGTGTTGGAGCGACGATTAACATCATGCTGGCTGCCTCTCGCGCTAAAGGCGTTACGATTATCGAAAATGCGGCCAAAGAGCCTGAAATCATAGATGTGGCAACACTTTTAAACTCAATGGGTGCCAAAATTAAGGGCGCTGGAACAGAGACTATTCGTATCGAGGGCGTAACTGAGATGCATGGTTGCCGCCATTCCATTATTCCTGACCGTATTCAAGCAGGTACGTACATGATTGCTGCAGCGGCTACACGCGGCGATGTAACCGTCGACAATGTCATTCCTAAACATATGGAGGCTCTGACGGCAAAGCTTCAGGAAATGGGCGTACATATCTACGAAATGGATGAGTCCATTCGTGTTGTCGGTCAGCCTGAATACGAAAGTGTTGATGTGAAAGCTTTAATTTACCCAGGGTTTGCGACGGATCTACAGTCTCCAATGGCAAGCTTACTTTGCCAAGCTAAAGGAGTTAGTATATTAACGGACCACGTTTATAGTAATCGTTTCAAGCATATTCCTGAGCTAGTGCGTATGGGAGCAAAGATGAAGGTCGAAGGACGCTCAGCCATTATTGAGGGCTCACAGCTCAGTTCTGCCAAAGTGAGAGCAACGGATTTGAGAGCAGGAGCTTCTCTTGTGCTTGCGGGCCTAAGCGTAAGAACAGGTGGCATCACAGAAGTATCCGGGGTTGAGTTTATTGATCGTGGTTATGAGAACTTGGTATTCAACTTATCTTCACTGGGTGCCGAGGTTTGGCGCGAGAGTGAGGAATAAAGTACCAAGTAACAGGCAATGCTAGAATCCAATTGAAAATTTAATAGTTTGGTGGTTGAAACATGAGCATGCAGCTTGCTGAGCTTGAAATACTCAAGCTTACTGAATTATATAAACTAGCTAAGAAACATCAGATCCAATACTACGGTACGCTGAAGAAAAAAGAACTCATCTTTGCCATTTTACGTGCACAAGCTGCTGAGAGTGGTCTAATGTTCATGCAGGGTGTTCTCGAGATCCTTCAGGAGGGCTTTGGATTCTTGCGTCCAATTAATTACCTTCCAAGCTCAGAGGACATTTATATTTCCGCTTCCCAGATTCGCAAATTTGATTTGCGGTCTGGGGACATTGTATCGGGCAAATGCCGCCCGCCTAAAGAGAATGAGCGCTATTTCGGGCTTCTTCAAGTTGAAGCGGTGAATGGAGAGAAGCCGGAAACGGCAGCGGAACGACTTCATTTCCCTGCATTGACGCCTCTTTATCCAGACACGCGGATTACACTCGAAACAGAGCCTAACAAGATTTCCATGCGTATTATGGATTTACTTGCTCCTGTTGGATTAGGCCAACGCGGTCTGATTGTAGCACCTCCTAAAGCTGGGAAAACATTGCTGCTGAAAGAAATTGCGAACAGCATTTCCACGAATTATCCAGAAATTGAACTTTTCGTTCTGCTTATCGATGAGCGTCCGGAGGAAGTTACCGATATGCAGCGTTCCGTCAAAGGCGAAGTAGTTGCTTCTACCTTCGATGAGCTTCCAGAAAATCATATTAAAGTTGCTGAGCTAGTTCTAGAGCGTGCGATGCGTCTAGTTGAACATAAGAAAGATGTTGTTATTCTCATGGACAGTATTACCCGGTTGGCTAGAGCCTATAACCTTGTGGTTCCTGCTTCTGGCCGGACGTTAACGGGTGGTATAGATCCTGCTGCCTTTCATCGGCCTAAACGTTTCTTCGGGGCTGCCCGTAATATTGAAGAAGGCGGCAGCTTAACAATTCTTGCTACTGCACTCGTAGAAACTGGCTCGCGTATGGATGACGTCATTTATGAAGAGTTTAAAGGTACAGGTAATCTAGAGCTTCATCTAGATCGTAAAATGGCTGAACGCCGTATCTTCCCTGCGATTGATATTCGTAAGTCAGGCACTCGCCGCGAAGAAGCACTTCTGGGTAAAGATGAACTCGAGAAGGTTTGGGCGCTTCGCAGAGGGATGAATGATTCGCATGAATATACAGAATCCTTCATTAAGAAGCTTGCCGATACGAAGACTAATCAAGAGTTTTTGGACTCTTTGGCTTCCCCTTCAGCGGGATCTACAGGTGTTAACAAAGGTAAAGTCAAAAATTCAGCTTCCTAAGCTTCAAATAATAATCTGCTTCGCATCAATCATGACAAACACGGTCGTCCTTAAGGACGACTTATGTCGTTTATCCGTGACGAACAAAGAGGAGTACCGTTATGAACTTGGTTTATTCAGATTCACAAGGAAACGTTTTTGATCATCCTGATTTCTTAGCACTTGGTCGAAACGCTGAAATGATAACAGAAATTTTGGAAGAAGAGTTGATTCCTCTACCTGAGGGATCAACATTAGTCAGTCTTCCGTTTACACGTCCGGTAGGCATTGATGCCGCAACAGGTGATATGAAGCTGGTTGAGGGAGATTATCACGCTGTTGGAGCCTTACTGCCGCAAGGCTTTACTAGACTTCTGCTCCCTGGCTATGTGAAATCAGACAAGTCTAAGGCGCTGCCCTTGTTCGGATATACGGCTGTCGTGTGGAAGGATGACGGTTTCTATGTTGCCGCTCGATTGACAGATAATCCTTATTATTGGAATCCGGTTCATTGTGACCCAACTGAGCTCGAGGTAGAGGTCAAACGATTGGTTGCTAAGTACCCGGACAATCGGTTATATGCGCATTTGTCCAACTGTGCACTGGGTTATGAATGTTTGACAGCCTCGAATACGTTCCTTCAACGTTGGGAGGGTGCCGTTCCGGTCTCCTATTCCTGCAACGCAGGATGCTTCGGCTGTATTTCGGAGCAACCGGATGAGAGTGGCTTCGTAGCGCCTCAGACTCGTATGAACTTCAAGCCTAAGGTCGAAGAGATCACTCAGATCATGCTTGAGCATCTGCGGACGCCTGAGAGTATTATCTCCTTCGGACAGGGCTGTGAAGGGGAACCTAGCACGCAGGCTGTGATTATAATCGATGCCATCAAGCAAGTACGTGAGCAAACGAAGATGGGCTATATTAACATCAACACCAATGCAGGGCTCACGGATCATATCCGCGGCATTGTTGATGCGGGGCTTGATCTCATGCGGGTTAGTACGATTAGCGCACTGGATGATCATTACAACGCCTACTATAAGCCAAGAGCTTACACGCTCAAGAATGTTGAGAAGTCTCTCCGCTACGCCACGGATAAAGGAGTTATAACTTCGATCAACTATCTCGTATTTCCAGGTGTAACCGATCGAGAAGAAGAGATCGAAGCGATGATCGAATTCGTGCGAAGAACAGGACTAAAATTGATTCAATTGCGCAACCTGAATATTGATCCCGAGAGTTACCTTGGCATAATCCCCAAAGCAAGAGGTGAACTGCTTGGGATGAAGCAAATGATTGAGATTTTCGAACAAGAACTTCCCGATGTGGTGCTGGGTTCCTACTCGCATACACCGAAGTTCTATACGAGTGATCGAACGGTAACTACGGTGCTCTAAAAGGAAGTCATCCACAGTCTTTTTCCATTGCATCAAGACTTCCGAATATGATATAATCCATAGGTACGTCCATTAACTCTGTTTCAGCAAATGATTCAGGGCGGAAAGAGGTGAACCATCATGAAAGCAGGTATTCATCCTACTTATCATGCAACCACAGTGACTTGCGCTTGTGGTAACGTGTTCGAAACGGGTTCTATTAAGCAAAATCTTCGCGTTGAGATTTGCTCTAATTGCCATCCTTTCTACACAGGTAAACAAAAGTTTATCGATGTAGGCGGCCGTGTCGACAAGTTCAAAAAGAAATACGGAATCTAATTGGCATCAATTACTTTGCTGCCAATCAGCATAAGACAACCTCCCTTGGTCATCCTAAGCTTAGGCTTAGAGTCCAATGGGAGGTGTTTTTATGTTTAGGGGTCTGCTTAAGTTTGCGGGAGCTATTATGCTCATCATGAGTTTAATCGGCTGTGGCATTAATTCTGGTAATAAGAACCCGCCTCAGACCAATGATGCAAATTATAAAGCCCAGCATTACAAGCAAGACGGTTACTTGGGAATTACGAGTGTCAATCCGAACGACCCGCTTAATCCTACGTATCATCACTACGAAGATGATTCGAACTTAATGAAGGCCGTGCTTTCACAGCTGCAAGGTATTGAGAAAACCAATATCTCCATTAACGGACCGACCGCCAAGGTGAAAATAAAACCAAGACCATCTTTGACGGCTGCGCAAGTGGAGGAGCTTCGCTCACAAGCTCAAATGGCGCTGAACACCAACATGCCGCGCTACAATGTAATCGTAAAAATGGTTCCTTAACAGGTAGATTTTGCCCTCGGTTGCTATTTGTAATTGAATCAGCTATACTAATTTTACCGTGCTAGATGGGGAGGTAGCGGTGCCCTGTAACTCGCAATCCGCTGTAGCGAGGTTGAATTCCTGTTAGCGGTACTGTGATGTGAGGTCTGGCTTTTACACGTGGTGTTGAGAGTCGGGTCCTTCGCAATGAATGCTCATGAACCCGGTCAGGTCTGGAAGGAAGCAGCCGTAAGTGAGATGTTTCATGTGCCGAGGGGTTGCCTGATTTGAGCCAACGGTAAGAGTTCGCTTGTATCACTTTATCAATAACAGGTGCACGGTTTTAATAATTAAATGTGAACTTTCATAATTACACCTAACAAAACGCCAGTATCTATGGCGTTTTTTCTTTTTTTCAAGGGAAGGAAAAATCTTACTCTAGAGAGAATGGTTATAACATGTAGATTCATGTAAACGTTTGCGCATTTTGCGATTGAATAGAGAGAAAGTGAAGGTGTTGCTGAAATGTCCATTCATGACCCTCAAGATTACATGGTATCCATCGATGAAATGAGGAAGCTATTCAACCATAGCATACAAACGGGGATGCTCGTTGTGGATGAGGATGGCAAGATCATTTTAGCAACAGATCAAGTTTTGAAATACTCGGGCTATTCAGCTGAGGAAGTTACGCATATCTCATTCCCTCAACTTTTTAAAGTGAGGGCATCTTTGCGTGAGCTGTACGAATTTTACTTTAAGAACGATTCCAGTCCAGGGGAGTGGCCCCATGGATTCTTAGTAGGCAAGAATGGTGAAACGATGTTTTATCAGTTCTCGATGCTGAAGCTTATGCGCGGCGAGAAGTATATGTATCTCTTGACCATGAAGCATCAGGATAGCTCGCAGTTAAGCTTGCTGCAGAGGTTCTCGGACGCTTTTTTGAAAGATATTAATTTGGGTGTTTTATTGATTAGTGTGAATTTTACGCTTGTTGACGTCAGTGATCGAGCATGTCAGATTCTAGGAATGGATCGGGAGCATATTCTTAATAAGTCGTTAGATGAGATCTTTGCTACCATTCCCAGCCAGCATAAGCTTGTCCAACGAACGATTTTGAATGGTGCTGTAGTCCGCAATCATGCGGTTTCATGGACGAACAATGAAGAGCGGTTTGAGCTGCTGTTGGATTCGAATGTGCTCAAAGATAATCAAGGTAATATTGTTGGGGCTTATGTCATCTTCAAAGATGTCACGAATATGCGCTCGTTGGAAGAAATGGTTCAAAGAAGTGACAGACTCGCAATGATCGGGCAAATTGCTGCTGGCACAGCTCATGAAATTCGGAATCCGCTAACTTCAATCAAAGGATTTCTTCAGGTGCTTCGGCGCACTTTTGAAGTGAAAGGGATGGAGAGAGAACAGAGTTTCACGGTAGTCATGCTGGAGGAAATCAATCGAATCAACGAGTTGGTAAATGAATTTTTGCTGCTGAGTAAGCCAAAGCATGTTTCTTATGAGAGGATCGATGTGACTGAAGTGCTGCGAGGGATTTTGCCTATTATCAATAATGAAGCTATTCTTTACGATGTGAATCTCCAATATGAGGCCTCGTATCATTTACCGGAAGTGATTGCTGATAAAGAGCTGCTCAAACAGGTATTCTTAAATGTTTGTAAAAATGGCATCGAAGCTATGTCGGATGGAGGGGTTTTAACGATTTCAGAGAAAGTAGACACGGTGGAACGAAATGTCTGCATTGACATTCATGATACAGGTTCTGGCATACCGATGTTCGTGATTGACAAAATTTTCGATCCATTCTTCACAACCAAGGACACGGGTACCGGATTAGGTCTTTCGGTGTGCCAACGAATCATTCACGATATGGGGGGGACGATACGTGTTTCTTCAAAGGGCTTTGGAACGACGTTTACAATATCGATTCCTTATACTTGATCATCTATTTCATCCCTAGGTGCGTTATAGTATAATGGATTCAGTCATTCCATGCAGGGATTATTGGAGAGGAACACTATGGCACATATCGCTCTGTACCGAACGTGGAGGTCTCAGACGTTTCGTGAAGTTGTCGGTCAGAAACATATCACGCAGACGCTGCAGAATTCTTTGCGAGAAAATCGCCTTACTCATGCTTATTTGTTCAACGGACCTCGGGGAACAGGTAAGACTAGTACGGCCAAAATATTAGCCAAGGCAATCAACTGCTTAAACGGTCCGTCAGAAGAGCCGTGTAACGCTTGTTCAGCATGTGAACGAATCACCGAAGGTGCTGTCATGGACGTTGTCGAAATCGATGCTGCCTCCAATCGCGGTGTAGAAGAAATTCGGGATATTCGTGATAAAGTGAAGTATGCCCCTACAGAAGTAAGGCAGAAGGTGTACATCATCGATGAAGTGCACATGCTCACGACCGAAGCTTTTAATGCCCTTTTGAAGACACTAGAGGAGCCTCCGGCGCATGTCATGTTTATTTTGGCAACAACGGAACCGCATAAAATACCGGCGACGATTATTTCCCGCTGTCAACGCTTTGATTTTCGGAGAGTTTCGATGGAAGATCAGGTTCAGCGGCTGCAGTATATTTGTGATCAGGAGCAGATCTCGGTTAGCGAGGAAGCTCTCCATTATATAGCGAGACTATCGGATGGAGGGATGCGGGATGCGCTCAGCCTGCTGGATCAGGCCGCTTCCTTTTCGACTGGTGAAGTTCAGCTCTCAGACATTTTGTCTATCACCGGCGGCGTAGCTTCCGATCAATTCAAGAAGCTCGTTCTTTACATCAAAGAAAAGAATCTTGGAGCCGCGCTCGAGCTCATCGATACTTTCATGCAGGAAGGCAAGAGCGCTGACAAATGTATTGAGAATTTGATTAATTACTTCCGTGATTTACTCATGGTTCGCATGGTACCTAATTCACCTGTGATTAGTGAACGTGTTTTTGATATGGGTGAACTAAGGGAAGTAGCGAATCACTTCTCACCGAGTGAAATGATGGCTATGATTGAGACGTTGAATCATTACCAAAGCGAAATGAAATACTCTGTACAGCCTCAGACTCTGTTAGAAATAGCGATTATGAAAATTAGCGGTGGTCACAGAGGAGCAGAGAGCAGTTCGACTGTCAATATCGCGGCAGATGCTGGAGGGCGTATGCCTCAAGGTGATCTTTTTGCCCAAATGACCCAGAAACTTCAACAACTTGAAGAACAGATAGCTTCACTGGTAAAATCGGGAGTAACGGGTGCAGCAGCCGATCCCAATGCGAGGCAAGCCGCCTCGGCCAAAGTGCCGGTGGCCTCAGCTCCTTCGAAGAAGTCGGGCATCAAGCTGGATGGTTACTTGAAAGCCGCGGAGAGTCCAGAAACCAAAGCTGCTCTCCTAAAGTGGAGTCAAGTACTAGGCGATGTCAAAGAAAAGAAGATTACCGTACATGCTTGGTTCGTTAATGGTGATTTGGTGTCTATGCTTGATGATGTTGTACTCGTTGCTTTCAAGAATGAGATGCATCGCAATACAACGGAAAAGCCAGAAAACAAAGTCATTATCGAGCAAGTGCTTACTTCGGTGCTTGGCAAACCTATGCGTTTACTTACGATTATGCGCAAAGAATGGGACGACGCTAAGAATGATGCGGCTAGCAGCGCTCCAGAAGTAATGGAGCTTGTCGCTGATGGCGAAGGCAACGGAACTGCTGTCAAAGAAGAATGGATTTCGGAAGCGATCCAATTATTTGGCGAAGAGCTAGTGACAATTAAAGAAGACTAAATATGAAGGAGCTAACTACGATGAATAACATGAACCAAATGATGAAACAAGTAAAGAAAATGCAAGAACAAATGATGAAAGCCCAAGAAGAACTAGGTACCAAAATGATCGAAGGTACAGCAGGCGGCGGTGTCGTTACTGTTATTATTAACGGACACAAAAAAGTGCAAAGCATTACAATTAAGCCTGAAGCTGTTGATCCTGAAGATGTTGAAATGCTGCAAGATCTCGTGCTTACGGCAGTAAATGATGCAATGTCCAAAGCAGAAGAAATTGCTAACAAAGATATGGGCAAATTCACAGGCGGTATGAATATCCCTGGATTGTTCTAAGACAACCAAGTGTAACGATTCTGAAAAATAAAGGAGTCTTCCTTTGTATTACCCCGAACCGATAGCCAAGTTAATCGATGCTTTCTCACGTCTGCCTGGGGTAGGTCCCAAAACGGCAGGCCGCCTGGCTTTTCATGTCCTACGCATGAAAGAAGAAGAAGTGATTGACTTCGCGAAAGCACTCGTCAATGTGAAGCGGAACCTTCACTACTGCTCTGTTTGTTGTAACATTACCGACGTTGATCCCTGTCGCATCTGTCAAGATAAGAGTAGGGACAGTTCCATCATTTGTGTCGTACAAGAGCCTAAGGATTTGGTCGCTTTAGAACGTACCAAAGAATTCGAAGGGTATTATCACGTGCTGCATGGTGCGATTTCACCGATGGAAGGGATTGGACCGGATCAAATTCATATTGCTGAATTACTCAAGCGTTTGGGTGATGAAACGGTGCAGGAATTGATTTTGGCCACCAATCCCAATATTGAGGGAGAAGCTACAGCTATGTACTTGTCCAGATTAATCAAGCCATTCGGTCTCCGAGTTACGCGTATCGCGCATGGGCTGCCAGTGGGCGGAGATTTGGAGTATGCCGATGAGGTAACTCTGACCAAAGCCATGGAAGGGCGCAGGGAATTATAAATAAGCTGCATCATAATCAGGGAGCTGCAAAGCTCTCTTTTTTGCTGCCCAAAAAAGCATCTTGAAGTTCTAAAATCTCCTTTTCTCCCATATGGATAAATCAATCCGGTTAGATGAGGAATGGAGGTTTGCTTGTGCGACCAGCTTTATTAGGAAAGTACGGGATGAAGAGCCCAAATACGAAAAGCGCTCAAGAAGAACTGAAAAAGGACAAGCAGATGCTGATCCAAGAGATACGTACAGCTCATGAGACTTGGGTGGCTGCTCAAGCACACTTTGAGTTTGCTTTGGACAAGGATCAAATTGATTATGCCATCTATGCGATGGAAGCTGCAGAAAAGAGATTTGAAATGCTTATCAAACAAGCGAAAAAGCTAGGTGTAAGTCTAATTGACAGCGACCGGTTAATGGAGGTGAAGTAGGTGTATCTTAAATATGTCATATGGGGGGTACTCATACTCTCATCTCTTATGCTAGTCTTCCTGATATTTCGCAGTCGCGGCGGAGGGAGGGTATTATCCGCATTGGGGTTGAATGTTGTTGTTGCAGCATTTCTCTTATATACGTTGAACTTATTAAGTACGTATACACAATTTGAACTTCCTATAAATACAGTCACTCTAGGGACGGTTACTATACTAGGGATTCCCGGGGTTTTACTTCTAGTAGGCTTAAAACTGACTTTGATCTAGATGGAAAATCATTCAAGTAAATCATGTGTTGACTCGGTCGCAGCATCTGTGGTATCTTATAAAAGTTGCCGCTGAGACATGCGGGGATAAAGAAGTAACTTGAGAAAAACAAGTTGCAAATGAATTGTTAGTGTGTTATATTGATCTTCCGGCTTTCGAAAGAAAGTAGGACGAACAGTACATTGATCTTTGAAAACTGAACAACGAGTGAGTAAGCACGAACGAGAAATCGTTCAAAGAAGAGATTGCAAAATCTCGCTAGCAACGCAAATGAGCAATTAAGCTTTCAAATAGTTTTACTATTATGGAGAGTTTGATCCTGGCTCAGGACGAACGC
>NZ_LMEO01000028.1 GCF_001426375.1 Paenibacillus sp. Root444D2 | reverse complement strand
AATCGAATTAATCAAGCCATGAATACCCCTCAACTTTCAGCTTAGTTTTTTAAAAAAGAACCTACTCAAATTGGTGAAGTAACTTCTCAAATAAATTACATTGTGAAACGTACTCCGAAAGGCTTCTATTTTGATCAAAAGGGATGAAAATAGAGAAATAGCAGTCTCTGGAGGCTCTTATTTCGCCGAAGGTGATATGGTGGAGTAAAGAAGTAGAAAAGCGGAGAAATTGGGTGGTACAAGAGGAAATGGAGAAGTAGAAGGATGGAGGGATGTAGCTGTACTAGAGAAGTGGAAAAGTAGTTGTGTGCAGAAATGTGTAGCTGCAGTGTGGGTTTAGAGAAGTAGAAGAGTGGAGCAATGGGTGGTACAAGAGGGGGTAGAGCTGTAGAGGATGGAGGGGTATAGCGGTATTAGTGAAGTTAAGAAATAGGGGTGCAGAAGTGAGTAGTTCAATGTAGAGAAGTAAAAGTGTGGAGGAATGAGCGGTATTGAGGAAGTAAGGAAGTAAGCAAGTAAAAGGCGGAAGAATGCAGCTGTACTAGAAAAGTGGAAAAGTAGTTATATGTGGAATTGAGTAGAGCATAATGAAGTAGAGCAGTGAAGTTTGGAAAAGGGGTGCTTAACGAGGTGGAGCAAAAAATGGGTTGTACAAATGTGGAAAATGGAGTAGCTAAAGCACTCATCTGGTCAAGGATTACAGCAGTATTCACTCAGCCTCATCAACCTAAAATCCCCAAAAAAGAGCTCTTCCTCGGTCTCATAGACCAGCAGGAAAAGCTCTTTTTGCAGTGCTTTATACTTATCTAACGATGTTAATTCTTAATCATCTAAAATGATTTGCAACGGATTACTCCTGTGAGGACGTTTCTTCATTAGCGCTGGAGTTTGTTGCTGTACCTTGAAGCAAGGAGTTTAATTCCTCCACTTTTTGTTTAGATTCGCTATCTTCCGCGTTGGCCTGTGCGGCATTAATGCCATGGCTCACCACATCATCACTGCTGTTGGTCGTTGACATTTGAAATCACCTCCTCTAAGTTTCAGTTGATTAGTAAGTATAAGTTAACGTTGAACTTAAACTTAAGGCATCAACCCTGATAAACGCACTCGTCCTAAAGGACAGCGTAAGCCGTTTATCTTTGACTAACTAAGTATGTCTCTATTTTCCAGTAAACATACAGGCAGTTTATTTGATATTAGAATGTAACCGCTATTAATCATAGGTAAAGACTATAAAGAATGTCTATTTTAACTATTTCACAAATATCGTAAGGGAGAGCATAATAGAAGAAAATGGAAAGGTGATGATTCGCGTATGGGGAAATCATTTGAAGCGCTGCTGCCGGAGCATGAAGCATTTATCGAGAAGCAGCACATCTTCTTTGTGGGATCGGCACCGCTATCGGCGGAAGGGCATGTTAATCTTTCTCCGAAGGGTCATGATGTGCTGCGTATTTTATCTGCGAATGAAGTGGCCTATTTGGACTTAACGGGGAGCGGGAATGAGACAAGCGCGCATCTGGAGGAGAATGGACGAATTACGTTGATGTTCACAGCCGTGGAAGGACCTCCGATGATACTGCGCCTGTATGGGAAGGGGCAAGTTGTTTTGCCAGGTACCCCAGAGTGGGAGAAACTGTCTCCGCGGTTTACGTTGCTGCCAGGAGCTCGGCAAATCATCGTCGTCCAAGTCCATGAGGTCAAAACATCATGCGGTTACAGTGTTCCCTTTTACACGTATGAAGGAGAGCGGAAAACCCTGCAGAATTGGGCGACGAAACAAGGCGAGCAAGGGTTGAATGACTATTGGCAAGCAAAAAACGTGACAAGCATGGACGGACTGCTGACGACACTCGGTCAAAAGTTATCCACAGACACTGTATAAGATCGCATTTTTTTAGTCAAAATGTTTCCGCAACGCCTCCGGCGCTTCTCGGCTTTTACGCGTCGCGCTATCCATCGTTACGCTGGTGACAAGGGCATCAGCACATAGCTCGCCTTGCTTGTTGAAAATCTCTTGCTTCAGCACATAGCTGGAGCGTCCCATTTTGTCAGGGCGGCAGGTGACCGTTAATTGATCTCCTTGTTTGCATTCTTTTTTATAATTGATGGTGATGTTCACGGTAACAGTTTGAATCCCCATCGCGCCAAAGGTTTCATAGGATAGCTGGGACTGCTCATACCATTCCTCGCGCCCCCATTCTAGGTACTCCAAATATTTGGCATTATTGACGTGTCCATTCACATCAATTTCCGTTGATCTGACGATAATATCAAGTTTGGATTCCATGAAAATGAGCTCCTTCTTTTACACCTGGCATGGGCAGGTGTTTTTGTTCATTATAGCTCTCCTACGGGTGTGAAAACCAGTAAAAGGCTCATACTGCTCCATAATGTGGGCAAACTATGCCTTGCGTGTTTGGTGATGTCAGTAGATTGGTTAACTTATTTTATCTGTATATAAAGCTAGGTTCAGGAGGCGGTGCAAAATGGCGCAAGATTATCGCGTTGAAAAGGATACGATGGGTGAAATCAGAGTACCTGTGGATAAGTTATGGGGGGCTCAGACACAGCGCAGCTATGAGAATTTTAAGATTGGCACGGAACGGATGCCGGTGCGGTTGATTGGGGCTTTTGCTTTGTTGAAAAAGGCCGCCGCGCAGGTGAACCGCGAGCTAGCCGGGTTATCTCCAGAGAAGGCGGAGGCGATTGCGCAGGCTGCCGATGAAATCGTGGAGGGCCGCTGGAACGACGAGTTCCCGCTCGTCGTCTGGCAGACGGGCAGCGGGACGCAGTCAAACATGAACGTCAATGAGGTGATTGCTCATCGAGGCAGCGAATTGCTGGGGGATGGGGGGGAACGCATTCATCCCAACGATGATGTGAATCGTTCGCAAAGTTCGAACGATACGTTCCCCACCGCGATGCATGTCGCTGGCGTCATCGCGGTGGAGGAAGAGCTTTTGCCTGCGATGGAGCTTCTGCAGGCTACGCTCCAGAGCAAGATGACGGCCTTCGCCGACATCGTGAAGATCGGCCGCACCCACCTGCAGGACGCCACCCCGCTGACACTGGGGCAGGAGATCAGCGGCTGGTGGGCGATGCTGGAGCAGACGGCGCGCATGGTGCGCAGCAGCGTCGATACGATGCGCGAGCTGGCTATCGGCGGCACCGCCGTCGGCACGGGGCTGAACGCGCATCCCGAGTTCGGCGCGCGCGTCGCCGAAGCTTTGTCTCGCGAGACGGGCACGCGCTTCGTCTCGGCCGCGAACAAGTATCATGCGCTGACCAGCCATGATCAGATCGTTTACGCCCACGGCGCGCTGAAGGCGCTGGCGGCGAACTTGATGAAGATAGCCAACGATGTGCGGTGGCTATCGAGCGGTCCCCGCTGCGGGATCGGTGAAATCACGATCCCGGAGAACGAGCCCGGCAGCTCGATCATGCCGGGCAAGGTCAACCCCACGCAGAGCGAAGCGATGACGATGGTCGTTTGCCAGGTGATGGGCAACGATGCGGCCATCGGCTTCGCCGCCAGCCAGGGCAACTTCGAGCTGAACGTGTTCAAGCCCGTAATTATTCACAACTTCCTGCAGTCCGTGCGGCTGCTGGCTGATAGTATGCGCTCGTTCAATGACAACTGTCTCGTTGGCATGGAGCCGAATCGCGAGGTCATTCAGCGCAATCTCGAGCAATCCCTTATGCTGGTTACAGCGCTCAACCCGTATATCGGGTATGAGAAAGCGGCCAGCATCGCGAAGCAAGCCCACAAAGAAGGGCTGACGCTGAAGGAGTCAGCCGTGCGCAGCGGCTACTTAACCGCTGAGCAGTTTGACAGCTACGTGCGTCCGGAAGACATGGTGCATCCGAAGGCAACGTGATGATGAGCTACGGGGGAGCGGAGGGAGTGTCTCCACCACAAAAGAGGTTGGGCCGCAGTTAAAGACTGCAGCTCAACCTCTTTTTGTGCAAGTCCCACCCGCACCCAACTGCAAAAAGTGCAGCAAATTCGAGTGAATTGCTCATACAATTAAGATGCAAAAAATACATCAAATTCAACCCAATTGGTCAACTTCGACTGTTTTCGGGTAAATATACTGTACTAAATGCATCAAAATCCTCAGCCGCAGGCTGCAGCAGATCTGATATTGTTCACAGGGTTTCAGCAATCTTCGAAATCGGCTTCCAATGTAGTTCACAGGTCCTAACCTGTCTATCGAAGACAGCTCCATCCTCCCCACCCACCTTTTCCCTTCACATGTAGTTATGCATGTTTAATTTTCGTTATATAACGGAATATAAGAATCAAGTACTCTTAGATATGTAAGCACATACATTTCAGATTACCTGGGAGGTCACATATCAGATGAAAAAATCATTGAAACAATGGGTCGGTGTTGGCACGACAGTTATTATGGCAGCAACGTTTGTTGCAGGATGCGGGAGCACGCCGGAGGCGGCGAAACAACCAGCAGCTTCAGCAGGAGCAACCGCAGCGAATGCAAAGCCTTTTGCAGGAAAGACGATCTCTTTAGTGGCAGCGAACCATCCTTGGGCTGAGGCGATTAAGCCTTTGCTTCCAGACTTCGAGAAGGAAACGGGCATCAAGGTCAACGTTGAGAGCTTCTTCGAGGATCAGCTGACACAAAAATTAACGGTACAATTTACATCCGGTTCTGCAACACCAGACGTTTTCATGTATCGTCCGCTTCAAGAGGGCAAATTATTCTATAAAAACGGTTGGCTTCAACCGCTCGATGATTACGCTCAAAAAGCAAAGAACTATGACTTTGCCGACTTTGCTAAATCCGCAGTTGGCTCCACAACGGTAGATGCGAAGCTAGCTGGTATTCCGATTATCACGGAACAAGAAATTTTGTACTACCGTAAAGATTTGCTGCAAAAAGCCGGCATTGCGGTACCTAAAACATTAGATGAACTGCAAGCTGCGGTGAAGAAGCTGCATGATCCTAAAAGCGAGATGTACGGCTTTGTGGCAAGGGGCCAACGTTCACCGCTAGTTACGCAAGTATCTTCCTACCTATATTCAGAAGGTGCTGACTTCACGAATGGCGATAAAGCGACGATTAACACGCCAGAAGCGATTAAAGCATTTACAACGTACGGCACGCTTCTTAAAGATTATGCGCCTCCAGGCGTACTTAATATGTCTTGGCCGCAAGCTTTCGGTATTTTCGCTCAAGGGAAAGTTGCTTTCCTAACGGATGCAAACTCACTGTACCAAAATGCGATAGATCCAGCGAAGTCCCAAGTCGCCGATAAAGTTGGTTTTGCCGTTATGCCAGGTGGTAAAGCTGGTTCTAAGCCTTATAGTATTACATCTTGGGGTCTAGCGATGAATGCCAAATCAGGTAACAAAGATGCGACTTGGGCATTCATTGAATGGGCAACAAGCAAAGATATCGTGCTGAAAACGCAGCAAAAAGGGAACCCAGGCGCCCGTACATCGGTTTGGGATAAACCAGAAGGTACGACAGGCTTCCCAGCTGATCTTGTTCCTATCATTAAAGAAAGCTCCAAAAACGGTGTTGACCACGACCGTCCGACGGTAATTAGTGTAGGTGAAGCTCGTGATGCCGTTGGTGAAATCGTACAAAAATTAATGACCGGTGAAACGAACATTCAGCCGGTAGCAGACAAAGCCAATGCAGCTTTGCAAGCGATTATGGATAAAGATAAAACGAAATAAATACAGCGTGAAAGCAATAAATGAGGGTCATCTCAAGTGGCCCTCTTCACCCTTTGCATAAGGGTACAATTTCATCAGGAAGGGTGAATGAAGTCATGCAATACAGTTGGTTTAACCGCAATCTCAAATGGATTTATACGCTTCCGGCGGTCATCTTCGTCTTGTTGATGATGTTGTTTCCAATCATCTATACATTCCGAATTAGCTTCTATGAGTGGAGCATGTCCGCAACAACTCCGCCACTCTTTGTAGGGTTGTCAAATTATATCGCCTTATTCAAAGATGAGCGCTTTTGGCATGCAACAGGTTCAACGTTCTATTTCACGATCATGGCCCTTGGGCTTGAAATTATCCTGGGGATCGCGATTGCCTTGCTGCTGTCTAGGGAATTCAAAGGCAAAAACCTCGTAAAAACGGTATTCTTGCTGCCCATGGTAGCAACACCGGTAGCTATGGGCTTGGTGTGGATGCTCATCTATGAGCCGACAATCGGGATAGCCAATATGATGCTCAAATCGATGGGATTAAAGCCTTTACTATGGCTAGCTTCACCTAATCAGGTTATACCTTCCCTTGTTATTGTAGATGTCTGGCAATGGACACCGATGATTGCTCTCATTATTATGGCAGGCTTAGCTACACTGCCAACGGATCCTTATGAGGCGGCAGATGTGGACGGAGCAACGGCATGGAGAAAATTCGTTTCCATAACGCTGCCCTTGCTGAAACCTACGATCATTGTAGCGGCGATGCTGCGCTTAATCGATGTGCTCAAAACGTTCGATATTATTTATGCGACAACACAAGGCGGACCGAATTTTGCTTCAGAGACATTGAACTTGTATGGCTATGTGCTCGGTTTCCAATACTTTAAGCTGGGTATGGCTTCATCGTTACTTGTAATCTTCTTTGCTCTGGTGATGGGACTAACTTTATTTATGATATGGATGCGCAAACGATTGGAGGGAACCTCATCATGAAGCCAAAGAAGGGCTTAAAATTTATACTAACGCTGCTAACGTTCCTAGTCCTAATCGCCTTTGGTTTTCCATTTATCTGGATGTTATTGGCTTCTTTTAAGACACAATCACAGATTTTATCGACGGGCAATATCTTCTTTTTCAAACCGACTTTTCATAACTATGTCAGTGTATTCAAAGAGTACAATTTCCTGAAGTTTATTTGGAATAGTTTCCTTGTTGCAGCTGGTTCAACGCTTTTATCTCTCATTCTAGGTCTTCCTGCAGCATATGCCATTGCAAGACATCACCTTCACAAGCTGGGGCTTCTCATCTTAGTTGCGAGAATTATTCCGGGAATCACATTCTTGATTCCTTGGTTCATCCTGTTCTCCAAGATCCATTTGGTGGACACGTATACAGCGTTAATTCTTAGTCATATGCTCGTTGGATTACCGTTTATTATTTGGATTATGATCTCCTTTTTTGAGGCGCTTCCTACGGAAATTGAAGAATCTGGTCTTATCGATGGATGTACGCATCATCAAGTGTTTCTACGCATTATTTTGCCTATCTCAGGACCAGGTGTCATCACTGCATCGCTGCTTTCCTTCATATTTTCGTGGAACAATTTTATGTTCTCCGTTATTTTGGCAGGGGACAAAACAAAAACATTGCCGATCGCTGTGTTTAACTTTATGTCCTATTCCGAAATCAACTGGGGTGCGCTGATGGCTGCGGCCTGCATCATTACACTTCCAGTTCTGATCATTGCTTTAGTGTCCCAACGCTACGTGGTAAGCGGACTTTCTGCTGGTGCAGTTAAAGGCTAATAACGAAGACATAACAATAAGAGGGTAGTCGTCGCCTTTTCTTTGGATGACTTCTCTCGTATAGTTAACTCTAAGTTAGAAAGCTTAGCAGAAGCATGGAAGGTGAACCCAGCGTGCCGTATAAACTTAATATTTTCAGCAAAATTCTCATCCTATTGGTCCTACTTCTTATCCCAATCGTGCTGCTCTACAGCTATACGAATCGGATAACGAATAACGTTGTTCAAGACCAGATTCAGTCATCGAATTTAAATCAACTGTCTTTCTTCATGCACCAACTGGATGTGGACGTGGAGCGATTAGCAATGTCACCGGTCATTCTCGGCAGCGATCCTTACATAAGGGAGTTTATCGACAGGAATGAGTCGCCCGATTATGACATGCTGAAAGAACAGTCACGTATTATACAAAAGCTTAGCCTCCAAAGTGTCTCCAGCGGATGGGTGAATGAACTTACTATTGCCATTCCACATGGGAAGCAAGTGTTATCTTCCAGTATTTTTGTGAATGGGACGGATGCTTGGCCTTGGGACAGCCCAATTAAGCGAACCTGGACGTATGAGGAACGCAAGGGCGACAATGGGATAGGGTCGTTCGTTAGGGAAATCAGTGAGCCGATTCGTGCCCAAATTGCCAGTCAAGCTAATGTGCTGTATCAAGTAAGGTTCAGCGTGCAGAATATGATTCAATTGTTGGATGTGTACAAACAAGATAAACGAAGCGATCCTTTTTTAATTGATGGACAGAATAGGGCGATTTTCAACAGCTCATCTAATCCGTCGATTACGCATACGATCCATGAAAGATTGGCTGGTCAAGGCTTACCGCTTACCGGCCAAGTTCAATTTGATATCGCGAATCAGCAATATTTGATCAGCATTGTCAAATCGGAACAGTTGGATTGGTACTTGGTTGATTATGTACCTGTACAGAAGATACTTTCTCCTATTACGATGACGCGTAAATTGTTTTACGTTTCTATTGCTCTGCTGCTTGTGATGAGTATTCTGGCTTCTTTCTTGCTGTATCGCAACGTGCAAATCCCGATTGGCAAGATGATTCAAAGTGTACAGCAAGTGAAACGAGGCGATTTATCGGCTCGGATCGCGTATAAAGCCAAAAATGAATTTGATTTTCTCATCCAGCGATTTAATGAGATGGCCGAGCAAATTCAAGTGCTTGTAGAGGATGTTTATGCGGAGAAAATACGTTCACGTGAAGCGACTCTGAAGCAGCTGCAATCGCAGATTCACCCGCATTTTCTGTATAATTCCTTGTTCTTCATTATCAATTCAGCAGAGATGGAAGACAAAGAATCGGTCGTAGCGATGTCGCAAAATTTAGCTGAGTTTTACCGTTACACCACTAGAGTGGAAAAACAAAGCGTACGGTTGCGAGAAGAGCTGGATTTGGTAGGCCATTATTTAACGATTCAGAATCTCCGTATACACCGGTTAAAATATGAGATATCTGTGCCGGAAGAGATGCTCAGCGAATGGGTTCCCCGACTTATCTTACAGCCGTTAGTAGAGAATGCCATTGTCCATGGGATTGAGCGCAGCGCAGAAGGTGATCGAATTACGATTACCGGTGAGCAAAAAGACGGCTGGAACCGACTGATTGTTGAAGATAACGGCGGAGGGTTGGATGAAGCGGGATTAGATAAGCTGCTAAAACAGCTAGAGGCTCCAATGTCCGATGAGATTGGCTGTGGAACATGGAATGTCCACCACCGTTTGTATTATCAATTCGGGGAAGGCTCCGGACTTACTTTTGAGCGATTAATTAACGGCGGTTTAAGGGCAGTGCTGACTTGGAAACATAATTCGCAGGAGAGTGATCTAGCCACAGAGGTGATAAAACGATGATTCAACTGTTGATTGTCGATGACGAAGCGCATGTCGTGGATCGGCTTCAGTCTACGATTGACTGGGCATCTATCGGGATTGAACAGGTTTTTAAGGCTTATTCCGGTAAAGAAGCGCTGGAGCTGCTCGAGCAAATGTCGATTGATATCGTGATTACGGACATTCAGATGCCAGGGATCTCCGGCTTGCAATTAATTGCTGAGATCAACCGTCGTTGGGCGAAGACCAAGTGTATTCTTTTATCCGGCTACTCCGATTTCAACTATGCCAAAGAAGCGATTCTACAGGGCTCGGAGGATTATTTGCTGAAGCCTGTCACTGAACAAGCTCTACTGGCTACTGTCAGCCGAGTGATGGAGAAGCTGCAGAAGGAATGGGAGGCCGTCATCTCTACGCAGCGTCTTACGTATACATTCAAGGAAAACCTCCCTTTACTTCGAGGAAACTTATTAAATGATTTACTTCAAGGGCACAAAATATCGGAGCAGTCACTTCGAGAGAAAATGCAGATTCTGGAGCTCCCTGATTATCATGAGCATGCATGCGTATTGATGATGGTTCGGTTGGAATCGAATTTCCTGGAATATGATACTGGTCATTTATCGTTAATGGAATATGCGATTAGCAATATGGCCCACGAACTATTTTCTGAAAAATTCGATAGCTGGCATACGAAGGATGCTCACGATTATTTGGTATTTGTGATGAAGCATAAGCAGGAAACACCTGACAAGGAAGATGCTGCATGGCTGGAACGTACGGCTTCTGTGCTTCAATCGGCCGTAAAGAATTATTTGAAAGGCAAGATATCCATCCTCCTGAGCAGTTGGGGCGAGTTCCCGGTCGAAATCAATGCGCTCTACAATAGCTCGCTTAGTGCCTTTCGCAAACGCATCGGGAGTGAGCACGAGCTGTTCATGCGGCTGGGTGATGAATCTGTTCAGGCCGAACTGTCAGCCCTGCAAAGGCTATATGAACCGCCAACGCTCAATCATTTGCTGGAAGCAGCAAGATGGGAAGATACGGAGGAGAAGCTGTCTCAGATTTTTGATGAAATGGAAGTCAGATTTTCCGAATCTCAGGAACATCTATTAGAGGTTTATTTCTCGATCGCATCCGCTTTTGCTTACATTGCGCATAAGAATGGCAGGCAGCTGCATCAGCTCATTGGCGGTGATTATGAACGGATGATGGAAGGTATACCGTTTCGTACGGTGAACCAGCTGCGCGAATGGTCGATCCGTTCTTTGAGGCGCATGAAGGAAGATATGGATCAAGAAAGGCAAGATAGCCGTGCAACGCTGATCAAGGATATCAGGTCTTTCATCGATCAGCATCTAGCTAGCGACGTCTCCTTACAATCGATTGCCGAGCATGTGTACATGCATCCGGTGTATGTATCGAAGATCTACAAACTTGAAACGGGTGAAAATTTAAGCGACTACGTCAATCATGCACGGATGGATAAAGCCGCTTATTTGCTGAAGAATGGTCAGGATAAGATTTATGAAATCGCGACACAGCTTGGCTATCAACGCCCGCATTCCTTTAACCATGCGTTCAAGAAGCATTATGGCATGACTCCGCAAGAGTACCGAGATCAATATTCGTAGAGAACAAATTAACCGCTGACGGGTGAGAGGAGTTTGGTCTTGCCCAGCGAATTCAACATGGGATAGAGGAGGACGATGATCATGAAAATTACGAAATTGGAACTGTTTAAGGTGCCGCCAAGATGGTTATTTCTGAAAATCGAAACGGATGAAGGCATTACGGGTTGGGGAGAGCCCGTTGTAGAGGGCAAGGCGGATACCGTTGCAGCCGCGGTGATGGAAATGAGCGACCATATCATTGGCAGGGATCCGATGCGGATCGAGGATATGTTCCAAGTGCTGTACCGCGGCGGCTTCTACCGCGGAGGACCGATCTTAACCAGCGCAATCTCAGGCATTGAGCAAGCGCTCTGGGACATTAAGGGCAAATTCTATAATGCGCCCGTCTATGATCTGCTTGGCGGCGCTTGCCGCGACAAGACGCGTGTCTATTCGTGGATCGGCGGGGACCGCCCGAGCGACGTAGGTCAAGCGGCCAAACAGCAGGTCGCGGCTGGATTTACGGCGGTGAAAATGAACGCTACGGAGGAAATGCACTACATCGACTCCATCAGCAAAGTCGATGAAGCTATTGTTCGCATTGCCGCGGTACGCGAAGCCGTCGGCAAAGACGTTGGCATCGGCATCGATTTCCACGGCCGTGTTCACAAGTCGATGGCCAAAATCATCGTCAAGGAACTAGAGCAGTACCGGCCTATGTTCATTGAAGAGCCTGTTTTGCCTGAAAATAATGAAGCGCTTAAAGAGATCGCTCGCTACACCTCGTGTCCGATTGCGACTGGTGAGCGGATGTATACGCGCTGGGGCTTCAAAGAGCTGCTTGCCCAAGGCATCGTGGACATTATCCAACCCGATCTTTCCCATGCCGGAGGCATCTTGGAAACACGCAAAATTGCCGCGATGGCGGAAGCTTACGATATTGCAATTGCACCGCACTGTCCGTTAGGTCCTATCGCTTTGGCAGCATGCTTACAGCTGGATACGTGCTCTCCGAATGCCTTCATTCAGGAGCAGAGTCTCGGCATTCACTACAATCAAGGCAGTGATTTGCTCGACTATTTGAAAGATCCTTCTGTGTTTAAGTATGAAGAAGGCTTCGTAGCCAATCTAACTGCGCCTGGTCTTGGCATCGAGATCAATGAAGATAAAGTAAGAGAGATGGCTGCAATTGGTCATAGTTGGAAAAATCCCGTTTGGCGTCAAGCCGATGGTACCGTAGCCGAGTGGTAAATGAAATAGCAGGAAAGAGCAAGAAAGAGCATGAAAGAGCAAAAAAGAGCAAGAAAGAGCAAGGAAGAGCAAAAAAGAGCCTCAATTCCATGGAAATGGAGTTGAGGCTCTTCTTGTTTTTGTGTAGGAATTTAGCAGTTTGAGGATATGGTGCTTAATCTGCATGGACGAGCGGGATGATCTGCCTGAGAAGTCGATTTCCGACTTCTCGGACTCAGTTAGCGTGCTTCGGCTCGCATAGCTCTGGCTGTAAGCGCGGTTTTCGCGCTTATTTGCTCTGGCGCTCCAGATTAAGCGCGTTTTCCGCGCTTAATCTGCTTTGATGCACGAGATGATCTGCCTGAGAAGTCGATTTCCGACTTCTCGGACTCAGTTAGCGTGCTTCGGCTCGCATAGCTCTGGCTGTAAGCGCGGTTTTCGCGCTAATTTGCTCTGGCGCTCCAGATTAAGCGCGTTTTCCGCGCTTAATCTGCTTTGATGCGCGAGATGATCTGCCTGAGAAGTCGATTTCCGACTTCTCGGACTCAGTTAGCGTGCTTCGGCTCGCATAGCTCCGGCAATAAGCGCGGTTTTCGCGCTTATTTGCTCTGGCGCTCCAGATTAAGCGCGTTTTCCGCGCTTAATCTGCTTTGATGCGCGAGATGATCAGCCTGAGAAGTCGATTTCCGACTTCTCAGACTCAGTTGGCGGGCTTCGGCTCGCATGGCTCTGGCTGTAAGCGCGGTTTTCGCGCTTATTTGCTCTGGCGCTCCAGATTAAGCACGGTTTCCGCGCTCTTTCGTTTATCCTTGAGTTACTGAATCGGATCAGGAATCATATTCTTTTCCAGCAGTTCGCTATTCGTCTTCATATATTTCATTTCATTACCCAGCTTCTTCATCTCACCCATATCCTGTGCCATGGAGCCATTGTTGGCTTCTGCCAAGGTTTTGCCTGCTGAACCGTTACAGATCCGCTCTAATTCAATTAGTTTGTCCAACGCCGTCCGGCGAACTTGCAGAGGAACGAATTCGTTCTCTTGAAAGTCGGCTTCATGAAAATGAACGGTTGTATTCCCATGCTCAGAGGTGTATGTGGTTAATGTTAGCGGATAGGCGGCTGATGTGGCATCGTGATAAATATCGAATTTATAGACCGATTTCTCTGTGTATTCGATACGATCTAGCCCTAAATCGGTTAACTGTTGATGCAGAGTGCTTTTATCCATTGTAATTCCTCCATTCAAGCATACGTCCAATCGTACGAAGTCCTTACGAATCTATGTGATACCTTAATGTTGATTGTTTTGGTAATTCGTTTTGGCAGCCTGCAAAGATTCAGCTACAAGCTGTTTGCTTTCTTTGGCCTTATCAGCGGCTTCTGAAGCTTGATGGCTAACGGAGGCTGCCATATCCTTTGTTTTCTCACTGACTGCTGAAGCAACTTCCTGAGTCTTCTCATTAACAGCTGACGCGATATCCTGTGTTTTGTCGCTTACGGTCGAGACAATATCCTGTGTTTTCTGACCTACAGCGGAAGCCAATTGGCTTGTTTTATCATTGAATGTGCGATACGTATTCGACAGGTCTTCACGCAGCTCCGACCCGGCTTTAGGGGCTAATAACAATGAGGTTATCGCGCCAACAGCGCCGCCGATTACTAAACCTAACAATAGTCCGCCTTTGTTATTTGTTCCGACTGCTTCACTCATGAGTCATCTCTCCTTTAGTTTGGGTGTTGTGGTGTTGCCATGCTTCATACCAGGATGTAACCTTCTTTCTTTCATTTGAAACACCAAAGCTCATTTTTATTTCCGTTTCATTATATAAGCAAGGTGGCCAAGCATCTTCGTGATTGAATTTTTTTCAAATGGGTAGTAGATAAAATAAACGATCAACATGTTTGATAATAAATTATGGTAAACTACGTTGAGGGTTTCCGTAAACTTTTACCCGAAAGGGGTTTGAGCAATGAGTATTGTAATAGTAGACGATAACGCGACAAATTTACTTATTATTGAAAAAATCCTGCTGAAAGCCGGTTACACCGATTTAGTCATGGTGTCCTCTGCCCGAGAGCTGTATCAATTATTAGATATGGATTCACCAAGCACGGTTGAAGTGCCGGTTGATTTGATTCTCATGGATATGATGATGCCGGAAATTGATGGGGTGGAAGCTTGTCGAACAGTTCAAGCCGACGAAAGGTTCCGGGATATTCCGATTATTTTCGTGACGGCGATGGGGGATTCCAATAAGCTGGCTGAAGCATTGGATGCCGGGGCACTCGATTATGTGATGAAGCCGATTAATAAGGTGGAGCTGCTTGCGCGTATTCGTTCTACGCTCCGCTTGAAATATGAGAAGGATTGGCACAAAGAGCGGGACAAGCGGATTAAGTATGAGCTTGATTTGGCCAAACAAGTGCAGCTTAGTGTACTGAGCAGCCCCATTAAGGATGAGCGTATTCAGATTTCGGCAGTCTATAAACCCTCTTCTGAGCTCGCGGGTGACTTCTATGCCTGGTATCCGATTGGGCCGAATCGGCATGGGATTATTTTGCTGGATATGATGGGACATGGCATTTCGTCTTCGCTTGTCTGCATGTACATTTATTCGGCTTTGAAGGATACCATCACGAACATTTGTGATCCGGAAGGCGTGATGCGTGAGCTGAACGGACGGATGAATCAGCTGCATCAATCTGATAATCTGATTAATTACTATTTTACGGCGATTTATATGGTTTTGGATACGGAACAGCGCACGATTGAGTATGTGAATGCCGGACATCCTGCTGGCATTGCCCTTCTGGATGGTGAAGTGGAATTGCTGTCAGAAGGATGTTGTGCACTCGGCTTTTTTGAGGGGATTGAGATTACCAAAGGTGTGATCCCCTATGAGAAGGAAGCCCGGATTGTCTTGTTCACAGACGGCCTGTCGGAGTGGCTCGATGATGAACAGGAGGACGGCATCACCAAAATCTTGGGAAGCTTGAAGGAGACGACGACGCACGATCCCGATGGCTTGGTTGAGCGTATTTATCCTTATGTCAAAACGGGTTCTCCGCAAGACGATATGTGCTTGGTTATGATAACAACGTAGTCGTTAGCGATGAAAAACATGGTACCAAACAGCGGATAGGCGAAGAGTGGTTTATAACTATAACGAACGCACAAATTTTATCCCAAATGGGGAATAAAACTTGTGCGTTTTTTGTTTCAATAGACCCGAAGGCGTGTAATAAGGAGTATCAGTCCAACACGTTGGGAGGAATTGGGATGACGACATTGGCATCGGAAGCCAGTTCAGACGCTTTATATTTGTTGCATGAAGGTACACAGTATCAAAGTTACCATTTTCTGGGTTCCCATGTGGAAGAACGCAGTGGTCAGATGGGGGTTAACTTCGCAGTTTGGGCGCCAAATGCCAAGCAGGTTAACGTTTCAGGCAGCTTCAATGGATGGAATGGCAGCAATCACCAGATGTCGCTAGCAGATGGCGTATGGACGCTGTTCATTCCGGAACTCGGTGAAGGCACGCTATATAAATATGAAATCGTCACTTTGGACGATGAATGCTATCTAAAGTCAGATCCTTATGCGTTTCATTCTGAGCTTCGGCCCGGAACCGCTTCGATTGTCACCTCATTGGATGGTTATGAATGGCGGGATGAGGATTGGCTGACGAACAACACGTCAAATCAATTTCTACAACAGCCGCTCCTTATCTACGAGGTGCATTTGGGCAGTTGGAAACGCAAGGAAGACGGCGGATTCTACAGTTATGTGGAATTAGCTGACGAGCTGGTCGATTATGTACACGAACGCGGTTATACCCATATTGAGCTGATGCCGTTAGAGGAACATCCTCTGGATGCGTCATGGGGCTATCAGGTAACCAGCTATTTCTCGGTGACGAGTCGGTTTGGATCGCCGAAGGACTTCATGTACTTCGTAGACCGCTGCCACCAGAAGGGGATTGGCGTCATTATGGATTGGGTGCCCGCACATTTCTGCAAAGATGCTCACGGCTTGACCCGATTCGATGGGACACCGCTTTATGAATATGCAGACAGCCGAAAAGGTGAACATCCTACTTGGGGGACACAGGTATTCGATTATGCGAAGCCCGAGGTTCTTAGTTTCTTAATCTCCAATGCCCTATTTTGGATGGATGTTTATCATATTGATGGGTTAAGAGTGGATGCGGTTTATAGCATATTATCGCTGAATTTTGATCGAGAAGAAGAGGACCGTATTGTGAATGAACAGGGCGGCGATGAGAATCTCGAAGGCATTGCCTTCCTCCAGAAACTGAATGCCGTCGTATTCTCTAGGTATCCCAATGCACTGATGATGGCGGAGGATACGAGCTCTTATCCAGGCGTAACCGCTCCCGTCGAGAATGGCGGACTAGGCTTTAATTACAAATGGAACTTAGGCTTTACGTGGAACACGCTTGGGTATATGAAGAAAAATCAGGAAGAACGCAGCAGTCAGGAAGATCAATTGACGAATTCGCTGCTAAATGCTTGGGATGAGAATTATATTCTCACCTACGCGCATGATGAAGTGGTTCATTCCAGCAAATCCCTTCTCGGTAAAATGTCAGGTGACGACCATTGGCAGCGATTCGCTAATTTGCGAGTGCTGTACGCCTATATGATGGGACATCCGGGCAAAAAGCTGCTTTTTATGGGGAACGAATTCGGTCAGATGGATGATTGGAATTCGGAAGCTTCGCTGGAATGGGATTTATTGAAATTCGAAGAACATCAGCAATTTGAGCATTTTGTGAGAACGATGAATCACTTCTACATAGCGGAGAGAGCTTTATGGGAGTTGGATTATGAACCGAGCGGTTTCGAACCGATTAACGCGGAGGATAAAAGCGACGGTCTGGTGACTTTCATTCGGAACTCGGAAAACGGCGATGAACAGCTCATCGTTGTCTGTAATTTTAAGCCTGAGGCTCATGAGGGATATCGACTAGGGGTGATGAGGCCAGGGCGTTATCAGGAGGTTTTTAATAGCGATAAGCAAGAATTCGGCGGATCCGGCGTGACGAACGGCAGTACGCTAGTCTCTGAAGAGTGGACATGCCAAGATTGTCCGCACAGCATAACGGTATCGATACCTCCCCTTGCAGCAATCGTAATTAAATATATTCCAAAGGAAGGATGAGATGACTATGAAGAAACAGGAATGTGTAGCCATGCTATTAGCCGGCGGTCAAGGTACTAGATTGGGTCCTTTAACTAAAAATATCGCTAAACCAGCTGTTCATTTTGGCGGGAAATATAGAATCATCGACTTTACCTTGAGCAATTGCCGTAATTCTGGGATTGATACAGTTGGTGTGCTCACGCAATACAAACCTGCTGTCTTGCATGCTCATATTGGCAATGGGGAAGCCTGGGACATGACGAGCGAAAGCGGCGGTATCTCCATTCTGGAAAGGCAGGTTGGCGCACCTGATGCTTATTCGGGGACAGCGGATGCCATTTATCAAAATATATCCTACCTTCGTTCGTATGATCCAAGCTACGTGTTAATTATTTCTGGCGATCATATTTATAATATGGATTACAGAGCTTTGCTCGAACATCATAAAGCTTCTGGAGCTGATGCAACGCTTTCGGTTATTCCAGTGAGATGGGAAGAGGCAAGCCGGTTCGGCATTATGAACACGGACGAGCATCACCGGATTACCGGATTTGCTGAGAAACCGCTCAAACCTATTAGTAATCTGGCTTCCATGGGCGTGTATATATTTAATTGGAATGTGCTGAAGGCATGCCTCGAACAAGATGCGAAAGATATGACGTCTAGTCATGATTTTGGTCATGATATTATTCCTGGACTGCTGGCGGCAGGGGCCTATTTATCTGCGTATCCTTTTGAAGGGTATTGGAAAGATGTCGGTACGATTGAAAGCCTATGGGAATCCCATATGGATTTACTTGGTTATACGCCAAGGCTGCAATTGGATCACGATACATGGCCTGTGCTTACCCAAGAGAGTGATCTTCCGAAAAGCCATGTCTCACTAAGTGCCAGAGTGAACAATGCGGTGATAGGAGACGGTGCAGCCATTCATGGTAATGTAAGTCATTCAGTTCTATTTGATGGCGTTAGGGTTGGAGAAAATAGTAGAGTCCTGAACAGTGTCATCATGCCGGGTGTTCAGATTGGAAAGAATGCACTTATTCTTAATGCTGTTATTGGAGAAGGATCCATTATTAAAGATGGAGCTATTGTAGGTAAGCCAGGAGGTACAGAGATTACTGCCGTAGGTGAGAAAACAGTGGTAGGACGCCATTATCCAGCTGTGATACCTGCTAAGCTGACGGATACGAGGCTGAATTTCGGTTAATCGAGGTAGTAAATGCTTACGATGCAAGTTTTGCTAACACAAAACTTTTAGGAGGAGTGTATGATGAAAAATGTTCTTGGCATGATCAATCTCATGAATGAACAGGATGATTTATCAACGCTTACACGCAATCGTTGTGTCGCTGCTGTGCCTTTTGCCGGTCGGTATCGACTGGTCGATTTCGCACTTTCCAATATGAGCAATTCGGGGATTCAGAAAGTCATCGTTCTGGCCAATTCGAAGGCGGATTCACTGCTTGAACATGTGGGCGACGGGCATCACTGGGGTTTAGACGCTTCGGAAGAAGGAGGGGTCTCTATTCTCCCGCCTTTCTCCCTATGGATTGATCCCGCGAGTGATACGCGAACTGTCGACCATGGCGACCTCCTACATTTGTACAGTCATCTCGATTACTTAAAGTCATGCACTGAAACCTATATTTTGCTTGCGCCTAGCAGTGTTATTTATCGCTCTAATTTTGAAAATATGGTCGACTATCACCTCAGCAGCGGCGCGGAAATTACGGTCCTTTTTAAACATTTGACAGAGATTGACCGTCATGCTCATATTGGTCACGCTTACAACTTGGAGATGAATGATCAAGGCCGCGTGATCAGCGCCTCTCCCACCTATCACGCTCTGCCGTGCTTAACACCGCAGAATATTGATTTGGACACGATGGTTATGGAGCGGAAACTACTGATTGATCTCATTGAGAGGAGCTTGAGGCGCGGGAGCGAGATCTATCTGAAAGAGGTTATCTGGGCTCATCTGGCCGATATTCATGTACAAGGCTATGCCAATCATGGGTATATGGCGATTATGGATTCCGTAGACAGTTACTATGTGCACAGTATGGATCTCCTGCAACCGCAAGGCTGGCAGCAATTCATGATTAATCAAGAGTTTATCTATACGCGGAAAGAGGAAGAACAAGAAACGGCTTGTAACCATGACGCGCTGATCCGCAATTCGTTCGTCGCTCATGGCTGCCGGATTGAAGGCTATGTGGAGAACAGTATCTTGTTTCCAGGTGTGACGGTTAGTAAAGGCGCCAGTGTTAAGAATAGTGTCATTATGCATGATTGTGCAATTGAAGCGAGCGTGTATTTGGACCGGGTTATTTTGGACAAGCAGGTCGTAGTAGAGCAAGGGGCCGTGTTATGCGGTCAGTATGCACATCCTTTTGTGGCGGAGAAAAGTGAAGTGATCTAATCCAAAGGTGAGAGTAGGAGGATCAGATATGAACGTAATGTTACGTGATAAAGGTGCTAAGCTGCTAACACACATGACGGGCTACCGCAGCCGTGTCTATAAGCTAGCTATGTTCTTTCTAGTCGTAATTCTAGCGATGATTATCGTCAGGTGGACAACTTCTGAACAAATCGGTGAACCGGAGATCATCCTTACACCGCGGATCATCACTCTGAATCCGGAAGGATCCAATAATACTTTCCTACCCGTTCTGCCGCCTACTCTTGCCGCTGCCCAAGCAGAATCTAGCAGTGATATAGGTGCTAATTTCCAGGTAGCTGATGCTAACTCATTGGTGCCTATGCTCAATAGCCTAGAGGGAATCTCACTTTATGATGATACAGAGTCAGTCATTGCCAAGAAAGGGTATCCACTAACGTTTGTCCAGGATCCCCAATTTGCAGAAGCCTTTACGTATGAATACCCGGATATGAATATTGGTTTCCAAGATGGTATCGTGACTTTTGTTCAAATTCCAGCCAAGGTGGGGCACGTTCAAATCAATGATAAACGGATTCCGTTGACGATAACCGACGTGAAGCGGCTGCTAGGAGAACCCGATTATGTGGCGGAAGATGGAATCGTCTTTCAGCGGGGGGAAGGACTAATTAAGCTTTTTATTGAATCGAAAACGCAAGAATTGATATCCATCGATTATTATCATCTTTCAAGCACCTAATGTCTGCAGCTGGCCTCTATGGTCAGCTTGAAGACATGTGCGGGAGATCTTCCTATTTTAGGCAAAGCTTGTGTAAAAGGTAGAGGCTTGTTACTATTTAGAGAAAGAATAACGCAAGGGAGTGTGGCTAATGTCAGCAGAGAAGTTCCAAGTTGATCAAGAAGAATTGGAGAAATCTATACAGCTTCGTATCAGTGGGGAGCTCGATTTGGCTGCGGCCTTAACGTTTCGGCATGCGCTCGAAGCAGTTGTTCATCGGGCGGATAAGGCGTTAATCCTCGATGTGGAGCAGTTGCGGTATATTGATAGCACAGGGATCGGTATTGTGGTCTCGGCCTTGAAAATTCGGGATGAGCTGAAAGCACCGTTCACGGTCCGCAATATCCCGGCCGGCATCAAACGGCTGTTTGATCTTACGGGAATCTCAGGATTCCTGAACGAAGGGATCGAAGGAAGCGCATGAATGTCATTCGTTTACAAATACCCGCAGCAGCGGAATACTTGGATATCGTAAGACTCAGTCTCTATGGGGTTGCTACCAAGTTAGGTTTCTCTTATGAAGATATCGAGGACATGAAGGTAGCGGTGTCGGAGGCTTGCAACAATGCTGTACTTCACGGGGAACCGCAGAGTGGCAGTGGGCAAATCGAAATTAGCTATGAGCCCGGAGACGACAGATTGACTGTGAAAGTGAAAGATGATGGCACAGGCTTTAATTATCAAGAACGCGACGAGCATACGGTGCCTTTGTCCGGGGCTTCGCCCAGCGAATTACAGTCTGGAGGCCTTGGCATTTATCTCATGCAAGCGCTGATGGATGAGGTTATCGTGAACACAGACGGGGGAACCGAAGTCACGCTCATCAAATATGTTCAAAACAAAACCACGGATTGACGGGGAAACCGCCAGTCCGTGGTTTTTTTGTGGATTAGAGGTAAGCAGAGCTTGCCCCTATTAAGGATGGTTAGTTGGGATTTTGCTAAGCTAAGTGAGATTGTGGATACATCATCTTCGGTAAGAGACTGTGTTTTCCTAGATTTTTGTTTTCTGGTTCTTGGAAAATGGATTATTACAAGGCAAGTTGTACAGCGTACAACAATTTCCTTGATTTCTTCTTAAAAGACTCAAGATGTTGTATGTTATACAACAATCTAGCCCTTTTTTAGGCTATAGAGCTACTTTAGGCTGGAATTGTTGTATTTTTTGCAACAATCGTGTGAAAAACGCGGATTAGCCTGCTTATTGTTGTACGAAGTACAACACGTAACGGGTCAGCTTGCTTAATGTTGTACAAAACAACATGTACGCGGATTAGCTTGCTTATTGTTGTACGAAGTACAACAAATAACGGGTCAGCTTGCTTAATGTTGTACAAAGAACAACATGTATGGGTCAGCCTGCTTAATGTTGTACGCGAAGTACAACACGTAACGGGTCAGCCTGCCTTTAGGCGGCATAACTCGCTCGCCAAAGGACGGCGTAAGCCGTTTTGTCTTTACAAACTATTTGCCAAGGTACGCATCCAGCATCCAGCTGTGCTTCTCTAGCGATGAGCGAATCCCGATGAGCAGGTCAGCTGTTGGTTGATCCTTTTGCTCTTCAGCAAGTTCGATTCCCTCTGTCAGCTCCGAGCAGATGCGGGTGAAATCACTCACCAGCTGCTTCACCATTTGCTCAGCCGTCTCCTCATTTTTAGCTTCCTTAATGGACGCTGTTGCCAAATGCTCCTGCAAAGTCGCTGTCGGAATGGTGCGAAGAGATAGCATTCTCTCCGCGATAACGTCTAGATGCAAGGCGGCCTCTGTATACAATTCTTCGAATTTGATATGTAGGGTAAAGAAATTTTCGCCTTTCACATACCAATGATAGTTATGCAGCTTCATATAAAGAATCGAAAAGTTAGCGACCTGCTTGTCAAGAATCTCTGTAATCGGACTTGCTTTCGTTGCAGTTTTAACCATTGTGAAATCCCTCCACTTAATTAGTATGGTTGTGCATACGTATAAGTACCCTGCCAGATTCCGCCTGAAACAGAAAGGAAAGAAAATCGGAAATTTCTGCCTAAATTGTTTCAGATGCCAAGAACAGGGGTAAGCAATAAGTAATTAAGCAGATAGGGGTGATTGAAATGTTAGTACAAATTAGTGCGATCATAGCAGCCGTTGCGTTTGTGTTCCTTGTCTTCTATTTGATTCAAACTTTGAAATCACTGAAAACTTCATTAGATGAGATCACATTAACGATGGGTCAAATGAAGAATGAAGTCACACAGATCAGTTCGGAAGTACAGGACGTTATTCTCAATACCAATGAGATGGCCATAGATGTGCGTGTGAAGCTGTCCAAGCTTAATCATCTGTTCAGCTCGGTTAATGATGTAGGACAAGTGATTCACGAGTTAACATCGTCTGTGAAACAATCAGCCACGAGTTTAATCTCAGCCGTTAAACAAACGAATCTAACCCAACAAACTCAGCCGCTCAGTGCGAAATGGAAGACGATCTTGCAAGGAGCTGCCATCTCATATGAGTTGTTGCAAAAAATGAAATCTAAGAAATCACCGCAAGCCGGTGTTACGAAATAGAAAGGGGTCATCTTGTGAACGCTATACGTAAATTTACTGTCTACAAACAATCGAATGGGAAAGAAAATATCATATACTTAAGTGGGGAACTTGATTTATCTGCTGCATCGGAGCTAGCCACCGCGCTTGACTCGGTCGTTCATAAAGGAAATGAGATTCTAACGTTGGATTTAAAAGAGCTGCGTTATATTGACAGTACCGGAATTGGTATGATTGTCTCCGTGCTAAAAGTGAGAGCTGCGATGAAGGCAGCCTTCCGTATACATCACATCCCTGCCAAAATCCAGCGACTATTCGAACTAACTGGCATAGCCCGCTATTTGGTAGGTCGTGAAGACCAAAGTCAAAACAAAGGTGTAACAGAAAGGAAAGAAGAAATCATATGAGCCCATACATTGGCCTTACGATACCGGCAAAGGCGGAATATCTAGATATTGTTCGACTCACTTTATATGGCGTTGCCACCAAAGCGGGCTTTTCCTTCGAAGATATTGAAGATATGAAGGTCGCTGTGGCAGAAGCTTGCAATAATGCGATCCTGCATGCTTACTCTCATGACCAGTCAGGAACCGTGGAGGTTCAATTTGAACACAGCAGCGGATTTTTGAGGATTTCTGTGAAGGATGAAGGCAATAGCTTTAATTATGTTCAAACAGATGCCGACGCAGCCTCGCTGCACCATAAATCCATCAGTGAAGCGACGGTGGGGGGACTAGGTTTGTTCCTGATGCAAGCTTTAATGGATGATGTACAAGTACTGACGCATAGCGGCAAAGGAACCGAGGTTATTCTGACGAAGCAACTGGCAAGCCAGCTGAATAGAAAAGAGGAAATGGTATGAATGCGAATGCATCATCCTCGAAACCGTTATATGAAATGTACTCGAAAATGAAGATCTATAAGGAAACCGCTTGTCAAGAGACGGCTACGGCGCTGCTGCTGCATTATGAACCCATTGTTCGTATGGCAGTAGGTAAGATGTCGCGGAGCCGTCCTGATTTATATGAGGATTTATTTCAAGTTGGACAGATGTCGATGCTGCGGCTTTTTGTACAGTATGACAGCACCATGGAGATTCCGTTTGAAGCCTATGCAATGAAAAGCTTAATTGGTCACCTGAAAAATTATTTGCGTGACAAGTCATGGTACATACAGGTTCCAAGACGAATTAAGGAGAAAGGTTCGCTTGTCCAGCGTGCTCTGGATGAGCTGACCGTGAAGTTGGAACGTTCGCCGAGTATCGAGGAGATTGCGGCTTATTTAGAGCTCGGTCCGGAAGAAACGATTGAGATTCTGGCAGGCCGCGATTATTATAATTACACTTCACTGGATACTCCGCTCACGAGTGATGGGGATAGTGCGACGATTGGCGATATGATCGCTGGCCCAACGGATGACTATCAAATCCTAGAGAGACGTATGGATCTTGAAGAGGCGATGACTTGTTTGAAAGAAGAAGAACGTACGGTTATTGGTCTCATCTATCATGAAGGACAATCGCAACGTCACATTGCTGACCTTTTAGGAATTTCTCAGATGAGTGTATCCCGGATTCAGAAGCGGGCGATTGATAAGCTGAAGACTGTCTTAAACCAGAGCACGTAAGGAGGCTACCCGATGCCGGGCAACCATTTTCAATTGGAATATGGGAAGAAAATACGCTTAGAAAGCATTGATCCTAATGAAACCGGAGCTCTCCACGATCGTGAAGAGGCCGAACCGAATATAGAGCGTCTGAGTGAACGATTAGAAGCCTTGCAAAATATCCTGTACGCCGAGAAGAAGCAGTCTGTTCTTTTTGTGATTCAGGGCATGGATTGCAGCGGCAAAGACGGCGTCGTTAAGCGTGCGCTCGGAAGACTGCATCCACAGGGCTTTCAAGTAAGCAGCTTCAGAACGCCTACCGAAGAGGAAGCCGCTCATGATTTCTTGTGGCGCGCTCATCAGGTTGTGCCTGCGAAAGGAATGATCGGGGCCTTCATTCGGTCTTATTATGAAGATGTGCTGATAACCCGAGTGCACAACTCGATTAGTGATTCAGAAGCGAAGAAACGATTCAAGCACATTAACCGATTTGAGAAATTGCTGGAGAGCAGCGGTGTGAAAATCGTTAAGATTTTCCTGCATATTTCGAAGGATTTCCAACTTGCAAAGCTGCGAAATCGGCTAACGGATCCAACGAAACGTTGGAAATTCGATAAGAATGATCTCGTGGAGCGAGAATCCTGGGACGAATACCAGAAGGCTTATGAGGATGTGTTTAAGCAGTGCAGCTCGGCTTCCGCACCGTGGTATGTCGTGCCTGCTAATCATCGCTGGTACCGGGATTGGGCCGTTCTGCAAATTGCTGTAGAAGCATTGGAAAGCATGAATTTAGCCTATCCAGAATCCGATCCGGAGCTCGATCAGTTGCTTGATCAATTATAGAAGCAAGCTCAAACTATCTCTCTAGCTCTCTTAATGTGGTATAGTGAGAATAGTAGGATGTTAACATAACATTCTCTACGAACTGTACTAGGAGGCAAACATGTTTAAATCTATTCCTGTCAGCATAAAGGCTAAAATTACGTTGGGATATGTCTGTATTATTCTATGTTTAGGGGCTGCCCTCTTAGTTGTGAGTGATCGAATAACCTCTCTTCAGAAGGAAGTAGACTATATATCCACGCATGATATTGAAGTGCGTGATCTCCTCAACGTCATACAAAAAAATATGATCGATATGGAAACGGGGATGCGTGGCTACGTCATTACAGGGGATGAGCAGTACCTGGATCCCTATGAGGCCGGCAGCCGAGCATGGCTCGATAATTATAATAAGCTTCATCTTTTGATAAGTGATAATCCTGCACAACAGAAAAGTTTGGAACAGATCAAGCCAACGATTCAGAACTGGATCAAGAATGGTGGCGATAACGTTGTTAAGTTGAAAAAAGAAAACAATACAGCAGCCATTAATGACTTTTTCAAACAAAATTCAGGGAAAAAATTGATGGATCAGCTGCGCACGCAGTTTGATTCCTTTCTTAGGGTTGAACAGCAGTTAACGGCTGCAAGAGTCGATCAGTTAGCAAAAAGCAACTATAATCTGAGAGTTGTTCTTTTTAGCGTTTTGGGCATTACATCAATTTTTGCAGTTCTGGTGGCTTTATTTTTGTCCAATTCGATTACTAGCACGATTAATCGAGTCATTAAGACAATTCGAGATATTACAGCTGCTGAAGGAAATCTTGATGCAAGAATTGAAGTGAGAACCAATGACGAGATAAGAGTGCTGGCAGAAGCAACGAATGATTTGCTGGCAAGCTTAGACAAGCAAAACTGGATACAAACCAATATAACCGAAGTTTCAACCTTGTATCAGGGGATTGGTGATATCACGGAATTGAGTGAAATCTTTGTAAGTAAGTTAGCTCCTATGCTGGATGCCGTCTATGGTGTTGTATACCTCCGTAATAACGTTGGGGGCGAGATTCGATATGTGAAAATAGCAGGATATGCGGCATCCGGGGTAGATCCCTCATCTGCTAGCTTTCGTTTAGGGGAAGGCTTAGTCGGGCAATGTGCCGTAGATAAGCGGATTTTCCTGATGGATAATCTTCCGGAGAACCATGTTAAATTAACGTCAGGTTTAGGCGTCTCCTCGCCACGAAGCTTACTGGTTGCTCCTATCATGGTGAATGGCAAAGCAGAGGCTGTTATTGAGTTAGCTTCCCTTCTGCCTTTCCAATCGAAGCATCTTACGTTAGTCGATTCGCTGCAAGAGAAATTCGGAACGGCGATTACGAGTGTTCGAAGCCGAATGGAAGTAGAGCGTCTGCTTTCAGAGTCACAGATGTTGACGGAAGAGCTGCAGTCACAATCGGAAGAGCTGCAGACACAGTCTGAAGAACTCCAGATGCAGCAAGAACAGCTGCGGATGACGAATGAGTTTCTAGAGGAACAAAACCATTTCGCGGAGCAGAAAGCATTAGAATTGAAGAAAGCCAAAGATGAGCTGGAAGAGTTCTCGCTGAAGCTTCAGACGAGTTCGCGGTACAAATCCGATTTTCTGGCGAACATGTCCCATGAGCTGCGAACACCGCTCAATAGCATTATGATTTTGTCGCAAATGCTTGCGGAAAATAACGGTGACATGCAAATGTCGGAGGTTGTGGATTATTCACGTGTCGTGTATGCCGCAGGCAATGATCTGCTCGCACTGATTGACGATATTCTTGATTTATCCAAAGTAGAAGCGGGTAAAATAGAAATTATGACGGACGAGGTCAATGTGACCGAAATTCCGCAATTAATGAAGCTGATGTTTGATCCCGTAGCGGATAAGAAGGGGCTGGATTTCGAGGTCATTTTGGAGCCGAATGTGCCTAATGTGATTTTGACAGATGGCCAACGCATGCAGCAAATCGTGAAAAATCTGTTGTCTAACGCTTTTAAATTTACCGAGCAAGGCTCTGTAACCATGAAAATTGCGCTTGCTGACCCTTCTCGAGTCAAAGAGCTCCTTCATAGAGATCCGAAAGAAACCGTACTGGCTATTTCGATTACGGATACCGGAATAGGTATCCCGATCGATAAGCAGCAGGTTATTTTCGAAGCATTCCAGCAGGTGGACGGTACAACAAATCGTCAATACGGCGGAACAGGACTGGGTTTATCGATATGCCGCGAGTTTACGCGTTTGCTTGGTGGTTCCATTGTCGTAAAAAGCGAGCTCCATAAGGGCAGCACGTTCACCCTCTATGTACCTAATGCTAGTGAATCGGAACCTGAGGCCAAAGCGAGCGATCATCCGCGGGAGGAAATTGCAGCAGCTAGCGAGAAATTGAAATTAGATACTACTGTAGCCGTTTCGACGGAACCTAGTGCCTTAATAGCGGAGCAGCAAATGGCTGAGCCTATAAGCTCAGATTTGCAATTGTTTCACGGTAAAAGAGTGCTTCTCGTAGACGATGATGCGCGTAATGTTTTCGCGCTTGTCACGGCGCTTGAGACGAAGGGAGTTACCGTGGAGATTGCTGATCATGGTAAGCATGCCCTGGAGCTTTTATCCGTAGATTCCGACTACGACCTTGTGTTAATGGACATTATGATGCCTGTCATGGGGGGCTATGATGCGATGAAAGCGATTCGCGGTCAGCTGCAGCTGCACGATGTACCCATCATTGCACTAACGGCGAAAGCAATGAAGAGTGAAAAAGAGAAATGTCTGGAGTCCGGCGCTTCCGACTATATCACCAAGCCGCTGAATATGGATCAACTATTCTCGCTTATGCGGGTATGGTTGACGAAGCAGGTGAAGAAACATTGATTCGCCAGCCCTTAGATCATTACTCCGAATTAGAGGAACTGCCCTACGATGAGCTTCAAAATATCGAGATTAATCTGCTCTTGGAAGGCTTATATCAAATGTATGGGTTCGATTTCCGCCATTATGTGCGCTCATCCTTACGCAGGCGAATTCTCAATCGCATGAAAGCAGAGAAATTGCCATCCATTACAGCGCTGCTAGAAAAAGTCCTTCACAAACCCGGCTTCGTGGAACAATTACTGAACGACATGTCGATCCGAGTGACAGAAATGTTCAGAGATCCCAGCTTTTTCAGCGCTATTCGTAATCAGGTAGTTCCCCAGCTTAGGAAGTATCCTGAGATTCGGATTTGGCATGCAGGCTGTGCCACTGGAGAAGAAGTGTACGCAATGGCGATCCTGATGCAGGAAGAAGGCTTGGCTGAGAGGACTAAGATTTACGCGACGGATATGAATGAGAAAGCGATTGAGAGCGCGCAAAAAGGCGCTTTCCCCCTGAAGCAGATGCAAGTCTATACGAAGAACTACTTGGAATCTGGCGGGACCAAAGCCTTCTCCGAGTACTATACAACAGACCATCAATATGCTTATTTTCAGCCTTTGATGAAAGAAAATCTGATGTTTGCGCAGCACAATCTCGTAACGGACGGCTCCTTTAATGAATTCCACGTCATCCTGTGCCGCAATGTCATGATCTATTTCGATACGAAGCTGCAGCAGCAAGTGCACAGCCTATTTCATGGCAGTTTAATTCCAGGTGGATATCTAGGCTTAGGAAAAAAAGAATCCATCCTTTTCGTGCCCGAAGGGGTGCAATATGATGACTTCGTACCGCAGGAACGAATTTATCGTAAGAGATGATTGCTGAACACTCTCCGTTGGAGAGTGTTTTTTTGTTTTGAATATGGGAGGAGGCGGAGCCTACTCTACGCAAGCTAGAATTGGGGGATTTCTGCGGCGAGTACAACTAGTTAGATTAAGTTTGCTGCACTTTACGCATCTTTCTGTTCTTCAACAGTCGCGTAAGATCAATGCCCGTACTTGTAATTGCGTAGCCACAACCCTTGCGGAACGTAGATACCTTATTTTACTCGAAACCGCGTTTTTCATGGTTTCGCGGAACGAGGATCCGCTATTTCACGTTTTAGAGGTGTAAAAACTGCAAAAACACTAAAATAGCGTACATACGTTCCGCATGTGGGCCCGATATAGACATATGAACCGAAATAGGGGATCCTCGTTCCCTGCGAGCCTCAGATCAGCAGCTTAGTATCGAACATTCTACTTTTTACTACAACCTCGGATAACGGTGCACGGCCCATGGCCTATAAGGGTTGTTTCATCAGCAGCGAGGAACGTTTAAATACAAAGTAGGATTGTACTTTAGACGCAGAAAGAAGGGAAATGCATGGAAGATGAATTCAATGAGAACAAATCCACAGACGAATGCACGCCTGAGAAATTGTTTCAGGAACTGGATAATGATCCAAGTACCAAGCTGGACAACGACCAGTTAGATCGCATAACGGCCATGGTGAACGAATATCAAGGGAATATTAAGTCCCATTTGATTGAACAGCAGGAGAAGAAGTCTTCAAGGGCTGATCGCCTTGCTGATCATATTGCTTCTTTTGGAGGCAGTTGGACATTTATAGTGCTGTTTTGTGCTTTTTTGGGGGTTTGGATGATCATTAATCTGATGGGCTTCGCTTTCGATAAACCGCCGTTTATCCTGCTTAATTTGATTCTATCTTGTGTATCGGCCCTGCAGGCCCCTGTTATTCTGATGAGTCAGAATCGTCAAGCGGCGCGAGATAAACAGGAGGCGATCCTTGATTTCGCGATCAATTACCGAGCCGAGCAAGAGAATATGGAGCTAAAGGCATTGCTCGAACGACTAGATAAAAGGCTGGATAGAATGGAAGAGGTGGGCTTAATACAGCAAGCTGAAAAAAGAGTATAACAGATGATATTACATGACCTAAGCAATTTTATGTAATTGACTAGTTGCTTAGATGTTGATCATATCATCTGGAATTCTCCCATTCATTTCGAGCAGCTTTTTCTTCGGAATCATTAAAAAAGGTTGTTGCTGCGGTAGGTTTTCGTTCTAATCGTGCTTTTCCATTTAAATTATTTTTAACGGACACCAGAGACCTTATTAGCTTGATTAACCGCTGTTTCTCAATTCTTACGGACACAGTGGACCTTATTTCATTATATTCTTCCAATTGGATGCCATTACGGGCAAATAAGTGCTACTATGTCCGTTAGAAAGCGATTTGCTCCTATAATTCACCGAATAAGGGCTTCTATGTCCGTTAGGGTAAAGCCTAAGCACCTCAGGAACTAAGAATGCCCATTCAGATCATGGATACTGATCTTCCAGTGGCTCCAATGGTTCAAGGTTATTTACAGAAATTCATTTCAACTGCATTGGTTATCTAATGCTCTTTGGGTTACCGCATCTACCAACTCTTACCACAAGGGGCATAGGTCATGTGATATTAAATAGATGAGAATATATTTTCCAGCTAGGAATGTTTCATTACTAGGCGATGTGGTTAATAGATAGCATAGCAAGAACAACCAATAATCGATGAGAAGAAAGGGTGTTTCCTATGTTAGGTTGGGCAATTATGTTTCTGATCATTGCGCTTGTAGCCGGTGTTTTTGGATTTTTCGGGATTGTCTCGGCAGCGGTAGGGATTGCCAAAGTCTTATTCTTCGTATTCCTGATTATGTTCGTCGTATCCTTGATTTTCGGAAGACGAAAAGGCTTTTAGCAAAAGTTTAATACAGCTCTAACCCAATAAATAATAGCCAAAGAGGAGGATTACCATGAATACTTATACCAGAGTGAGTGTCACATCGAATCTCCAAGAGGCACAAAGTAAAGTGCAGCAATTGTACAGAGAAGGCTTTGAACGAGAGCATATTTATGTGCTGACTCACAGTGCTGAGGGTACTGATTACGTCGCTAACTATACGGGCGCAGAACAGATCACCATGGCAGAAGAGGGAGTTCTGACGTCGATCGCTAATTTGTTCCGTTCTCGCGGCGATGAGCTGCGGGCTAAGATGAGAGCACTCGGTGTGCCTGAAGTGGAGGCCGGTCGTTTGGAAAGCGAGCTGGATAAAGGGAAAATCCTTGTTCTGGCTACCCCTTCAACTGAGGTTAGAGCATATAATGGTGAAGACTTTCAACGTACTATTTTATGATAAAACCTTAAAAAAGGGACTCCTCCCTCCGAGGAGTCTCTTTTCTGTGTAGAAAAGAAAGTATAAGTTGTATACTTTTGCTTTGCATCTACCTTGACAAACGCGCTCGTCCCTAGGACGATGGAGTCGTTTATCCTTGCCTTATGTAACAGTAAAAACAAAAACCCCTAAACGCCTCCATTCGGAGACGCAAGGGTTCTCGTGAAATCAATTGCTACCTTCTTGCATTCATCGCCTGCTGCTTGTGTTCGATAAGGTTGGGAGCATCTTTAAATCCTTGACCATGGATGAATTGCAAATTGGACATGCAGGACTATCAGCGAATGAAAAATTATCTCTCATCCAGCAGGAGCACTGTTCTGTGCTGCACGTCCAGATGCTAGTTTGCTCCTCGGGGACAGGTTCCAACGATTTCTTTGAAAAGTACAATCGAACTCCTCCTTGTCATAGTAGACTCAGACTCGCAAGCAGTTAAAGCAATATGTGGTGAAGGACTACAGCTTGACTACATTTTCAGCTTGCGGTCCGCGGTTACCTTGAACAACTTCAAACTGTACGCTTTGGCCTTCATCCAAGCTTTTGAAGCCTTCCCCAGTAATAGCGCTGAAGTGAACGAAGACATCCTTGCCGCCTTCCATTTCAATGAAACCAAAACCTTTTTCTGCATTAAACCATTTAACCGTGCCTGTTTCCATGTATACAAAAACCTCCAACAATAATTTGTGCCTGCGCCCTGTTTCGGAAGATCACGTAGATCCCGATAGCTTGTTAACGCAGCTTTGATAATATATCCATTTATAGGGGAGCTTATTCCATTTTTACTAAAAATTCATTTATCAATAAATCTATCATAAAGTCGTTTGGTCAATAAGTATTGACTAACCGCCATTCTCCGCTTTATACTGATGCTAATTGTAAGCTGCAAGACACAACTTTATAGTTCGTATAACCTCGATAATTCGGTTCGGGGGCTCTACTGGGAACCTAAATCCTAACTACGAACACAATATATGCTCATATATTGTGTTTGTTGTTAGGATTTTTTTGGTTTCCTCATTTACGTTGAGGAGGAAGATGGAATGGGTTCATTGTTGATTCGCAATGCCAAAGCAATTGTAACGGTGGATGCGGAGGATCGTGTTCTGGAAAAGGTGAATATCCTGATTGAGGACAATCGGATAGTGAAGATGGGGAAGGACTTGTGTGAGGCTGACCAGGTTATTGATGCGTCTCAGATGTTCGTGTATCCCGGACTCATTAACGTGCATCATCATTTGTATCAAACTTTCACACGCAATCTGCCGCAGGTGCAGAAGTTGGAGTTATTCGAATGGCTGCGTTATCTCTACGAAATTTGGAAAGGGATTACGCCGGACGCCGTGTACCATAGCTCGCTTACAGGGATCGCTGATCTGATGAAGAATGGCTGTACGACGGTTTTCGATCATCATTATGTATTTCCGCAGCAAAATAGTGCCCATTTTATAGATAAACAGTTCGAAGCAGCGGAGCGACTTGGTATCCGATTCGTTGCTTCGAGAGGATCCATGACACTTGGCAAGGATCAGGGAGGGCTTCCTCCCATGAGCGTTGTTCAGGACATAGATACGATTCTAGCCGATAGTGAAAGGCTAATTGATCTCTACCACGATGCCAATGTAGGCTCCATGCGACAGGTAGTGCTCGCTCCGTGTTCACCGTTCAGCGTATCCGCGGATATCATGCTGGAATCGGCGAAGCTAGCCAGGTCCAAGGGTGTGCGGCTGCATACGCATCTAGCTGAGACGAAGAACGAGGAAGCCTACACGCTCGAACGTTTCGGCATGAGGCCATTGGCATACATGGAAAGTCTGGGTTGGTTAGGCCCCGATGTGTGGTATGCGCATGGAATACATTTTAACGATGACGAAATGAAGCTGCTTGCATATACCAAGACAGGAATCGCACATTGTCCGATATCGAACATGAAGCTTTCGTCTGGCATAGCCAGGGTACCCGAGATGCTTGCGATGGGGATTCCCGTAGGCTTAGCCGTTGATGGGAGCGCCTCTAACGATGGCTCGAACCTGCTAGAGGAGCTCCGAGTCTCGTATCTCTTGCACAGGCTTCAGTCAAGCAGTCAGGCTCCGACTGGCTATGATCTCCTAAAGGTTGCAACCAGAGGCGGAGCAGATATATTGGGAAGAAGCGACATAGGCTCGCTGGAAATTGGCAAGGCTGCTGACTTGTTCATGGTGCGTGTAGATCAAATTGACGCGGTGGGAACTCTGACAGATCCGAAGTCGTGGCTAGGCACGGTTGGACTCAAACGTCCGGTTGATTATACCATTGTGAATGGGAAGGTTGTCGTCGAGAACGGCAGACTGGTCGGAACTGATGAGGAGAAATTAGCTAGAGATTGTCAGGATTCATTCGAAAGATTCATTCAGCAATGAGAAAAGCTCGCTCCACACCGGTCATATAGACCGAATGAGAGCGAGCTTTTGGCTTAGGAGCAGGCTATTCTCTTGTAATAGTAACACTACTTGTTTTAGTATCGAAATCAACCTTACAGCCAAGCTGCTCGGCAATAAAACGAAGCGGAACAAAAGTGGAGCCATGCTTCAGAATCGGAGTGCTATCCAATTGAACAGGAGATCCGTTAACGCTCGCTGTTTTACTGTTAAGGGTCAGGATAATCGTTTTGTCGCTAAGTTCGTCTCTCACTGTGATTTGCTTTGAGTCCGCGTTCCACTTCACTTGCGCACCAAGCCTCTCCGAAATGAATCGAACCGGCACCATGGATACTTGATCCTCATTGATAAAAGGATGGGAGGAATCGAACTCATAGTTATCATCGCTTCCCTGACTCATCAGCAAGTGAATGTCTTTTTTGGCTATTTTCAAATCATCTCTCAGAAATGAATAGAACGTAGATTCCTTATTGAAATATTTTAGAAAGGAATCATTGTTGGTTGATATCCCGCTCAGGTTAAATACCCCGCCGGAGGTATCAATTACACTCGCTGTAACAGGCTTATTAATATTCCATATTTCACTAGTGTAAGTGAATTTAAGCGAACTGATTCCCGCGCTAACCTCTGTGATGGGGAGCGTAAGCTCTGCATTTACTTTGCGAATCTGTTTATCGGTATCGATGAAGAAGTCTGTTTTAAGTACGGTTTTATCACTCAGGAATGCTTTCACTTGAGAGTCGGAAACGGAAGAAAGAGTCTCCTGCATGTTCTTATCCCACTCGTCGAGAGCTTTCTTAAGAAATTGCTGAATGGTTGTGTAAACAAACTCAACAGCTAGTGTCTTGTTATCAAGGTAAGCCATCATCAGGTCTGGCAATTCAGAACTTAACCCACTCTTAGAAGGGGAAGCTTTCATTTCTTCTTTAATAATAGGCACCAATGCATCATAGAGCTGACCAAGCAATTCCTTCATTCCATTTTCATCAGCGAGGATGTTCGTTAGGAATGCTTTCAGAAGGCCTACGAGCTCATTACCTTTAATCTCTATGTGGGCCTTTTGCATGGAAAGTGTTTCACTATTCACAGGCTCGGACACGGAAGATACAGAGAAATGTTCCGGATTAGGAGCATTGGTTAAGAAGAATTTGAGCAATGCAGGCAATAATTCTTCTGCTTTCTTGAGAAGCTTCTGCTGCATGTCGGAAGATAGCGCAGTAGAAGATGCGCCAGACAAGCCAGCTTGCGCCGCCATCAGATCAAAGATAAGCGGTTTCTTGGCACCTTCAATCTGTATAGTTAGTTTGGTCCCATTTAAGTTGAGCTGGAAGGGGATAGATCCCTTGCTGTAAAGAGTAAGAGCGCCGTCTACAGAGATGTGCTGTTTATCTTGCATTTTGACACTCTTCAGCTCTAAATTCACATGATGCAAGACATCAATCAGCCGTTTTTCGTCAGCGGTCAAGCCGTCGGTGTTACCTGTGATGATGTCCATTTGAAGCGAGCCTTTGGATTCAGCCGATTGAATGGAGGCACTATTTTGAATAGCTTGTCCCAAATCTAGCCCTTGAACAGCCTGACACCCCGTTAACGCCAAAAGCATAATAACTAATGCGGTGGAAATCAACCAAGTAAATCTCTTTCTTTGCATCTACAAATCTACTCCTTAGATATAATAGCTAGTAAAAAATAGCAGTGATAGATTATACGCATAAAAAGAGGGAAAGGTGCGCTTGGATTAGAAAAATTTTACAACCTTTTAACATACACCTAATAGAAAAGCTCGTTCTTAGAGGCCGTAACGACCTGATGAGAACGAGCTTTGTCTTAGGCAAGCAGTACAATAACCAATAGTTCGAAAAGGACAAGCGTCATGATTTGGTTGTATTGAGCTGGCGTGTAAATGGGTCTATGCTGACCATGAGGATGCCCATGCGGATTCACTTGAAGGTAAGCGTGGTGTCCATCCACGTTAACCAAAACACCTTCATGCGTATGTCCTTCTAACGTTGTGACACGAATGGTGCGACCGATATGAGGGTGGAGTGCACCTACGATCATATCTCTTTTCTGCCTTAACATGTGCTGCCAATTTGGATCTGCCTGGAAGAGAACATGAGGCCCTTGATGACCAGGATGACTAGGATGACCAGGATGACTAGGGTAATGCGATGGATTCGTATACATATGATATCGCTCCTTTTTCGTGCGGCTGCGCTTAGCAGTAGGCTGATTGCCTAGGTTCACTACTAGACTATTCAGCCGCCTAGAAAAGGTGCAATCGACTACTCATGTCAATTCAACAGGTTAGTCGCGTTTAATCGTAACTACACGGGTATCGTCATTGAAGGAAACTTTGCTGCCGAGCTGCTCCGCGATGAATCGAATCGGCACGAAGGTGGAGCCGTTATGGAGCGTAGCCGCACTTTCCAACTCGATAGATGCGCCGTTGACACTTGCGATCTTACTGTCTAACTTCAGAATGATCGTTGCACCTGACAACAGGTCTTTGATGGTAACCTGCTGAAGATCTCCGTTCCAGCCAACCTCAGCGCCAAGCTTTTCAGAAATAAATCTTACAGGCACCATCGTTTTGTTATCTGAATTAATAAAAGGCTGCGGGGTATCGGATTCAGCACCTGAAGCACCTTCGTTCAACTTCAGATTGATTTCTTTTTTCGTCACTTTCAAATCTTCCTTGAGCAGCTTGTAAAAGAGAGACTGCTTATCTAGGTTAGTCAATAAGCTGTAGATGGATGAGGCTTCCATGCCTACATTAAGCGCGCCGCCAGAAATGTTGATGGTATTCGCCGTGACCGGCTTATTAATATTCCACGTCTCACTTACATAAGACAGCTTGAGAGTAGCGACGCCTGAGCTTGTATTCGTTAGAGGAACATTGAGCGCAAGGCTTTGCTTGCGAACTTGCTTATCAGCGTCTGTGTAAATATCTGCTTGAAGGGCTGATTTGCTGTTAAACAAATCCTGAATCGGCAGAATGCCCGGCTCGCCCGAAGCATCTCCGGCAATCAATTTATCCAAGGACGCAGCTGTTTTCTTCAAGAAATCTTGAACAGGTGGATAGACAAGTCCAACAGCTAACTGTTTATTACTTAAAATCTTTAGAGAAAAGTCGGTAGATCCGCCCTTGATTTGCTCCTCAATAATAGGTGAGAGGGCATCATACAGTTGGCTGATCAGTTCTTTCAATCCAGCTTCATCAGCGAGAACATTACTCAGCAGCTTTTTGAGAAGGGAAGCCAATTCCGTGCCGCTAAGCTCGATATGCGTTTTTTGCAGAGAAAGGGATTCGCCATTCACTTTGTCTGTGACAGGTGTGACGGATATGTTAGACGGATTAGGCGTATTAGCTAAAATAAGTCCAATAATTGCAGATTTAATATCCGCAATTTTGTTCCCAAACTGTTCTTGCACAGCTGCGGGTAACAGCTTCGTAAACGATAAATTAGAACCTCCTAAGACATCGAAAACAATCGGTTTCTTCGCGCCTTCGACACTCAAAATAAACTTGGTGCCCTCAGTTGCAAGTTTGAAAGGAATTGTGCCTTTACTGTATGTAATCGTACCATCTGCCGAAAGGTGCTGTGCATCTTGTGTTTTCACATTGGTGAGATCGATTTTCACGTTTTGCAGAGCCGTTAATGCCTTCTGCTCCTCAGCGGATAGCATCGAAGTGTCGCCGGGCACAAACTCAAGTTGCAGGGTGCCTTTGGATTCTGAGGACTTCACAGCCCAGTCATTCTGAATGGCCCCAGCAAGGTCCAATCCTTGCACAGCCTGGCAGCCTGATAAAGTAAACATCAATAGAACCATTGCGGCGGAGATCCACCAAGTCAATTTCTTTTTGTACATGTGATAATCTACTCCTTAGGTTTAATAGAATAAGCGATAAAGTCGTCGAAAGATTATACGCTGGAAGTAGCAGAAGGATGCGCGGTGTAGTGAATTTTCCTAGGAAGTGGGAATGTCAGCTGATGCACGCTCCCATTTTTCGAGCTCGCTTTGAATGTCTGCCCGAAAAGGAAACTGATTTTTAAGTTTCTGGAGTTCTAACTTTGCGCTTTTTCTTTTTCCTTGTGCGTAATCGATTTGACATCGTAGAAATAAAACATGAATATCTCGTGGGTTCATCGACAAAGCGTTGTTTATTTCGGTAGCTGCGCGGTTAAGACTCGTTGAATTGTTTGTTTCAAGGTAATCTTTTAATAAGAGATAGGCCACTATAGTATGCTGGTCTGCTGATATGAAGGCGAGAGATGTACTACGTTCAAGTAGTTGAATCGCTTGTGGATTGTTTTTCGCATAACTAGATACTTGTTCTGCCTGTGAGATTAAAGATTCTGAAATGCTTAGACGGATAGAGATATAAGATAAGATGACAAGAGCCAATGAAAATAGTATTCGAAGAGGCTGTCTGATGTTCAATGATTCTTTTTTTGGTGTACGTTCATTCAAATGTACAGGGATAATCAATCCCAAGAGAACCCAAAGACCAAATAGAATGGAATAATTAAACGTAAAATCAACTGCACTATGGGCAAGAAGACAGCCGAAAGCGGATAGACAACCTACGACCCATATCTTTGTAGAGTTTTCTGCTATTCTGTATGCGGAAATGCCTTTCCATATAAACATTAAAACAAGAGTTAAGAATAGCAGTACGCCAACTACACCTGTTTCAATCCAGATTTCTAACCAGTGATTATGTAAGTAACGGACAGAGTAGGCAGCAGTTTGATACTGATATTGCAAAATGTTCCATGCTCCCCCGCCGTACCCGAATAAAGGGGAATCCTTAATCATTAACCAAGCGTCCTGGTAGTATCCTAAGCGAGCACTCCATTCGGATGCCCGGGGAGTAATATGAATCAAACGTTGTAAAAGTGTAGAGTCGATGGAGTATAAGATAACCGCAGTCAACACTAAAAGGACGGGAATTATTGTAATGGATAATAATCTAGCTTGTATTTTTTGAGTGAATGAAATAAGAAACGCAACGATGAGAACAGAGCAAATAAAAGCCCACTTAGACCATGAATAGGTTAGGGCACTGATCATTCCTGCACTAATTGCTATAGATACTTGAGGAAGATTTTTTCTATTTCCTTTTCCGAATGCCCAATATTGAACAGGTATAGTGACTATTAGAAGTACCAGAACTGTGCGAGATCCACTTAATATGACTCCTGATGTTAATAAGGAGCATAGCCAGATGTAATGGATCTTGTTTTCTAATGCTGATAGCATCAAGGATAATATCAAAGCAGTTAAAAGCAATATTCCCCATGTATTAGCATATTCAAGTGATCCTTCGAAACGACCCTCTCTGAATTGGTTAAAGAGTACTCCGAAAATAACCCAACCTGAACAAATATAGACTAACATTCGCACCAATGCCTGTGCGTGTTCTTTCGTAAGCTGCACAGCTATAAATAATAGAGGCAGTACAATCGCAACACGAAAGGATGTGGAGAGTGATTCTTGCTGATTAATAGCATTTATAGTAACCAAAAAATATAAACAGACAAAGGCAACTAAGACATAGAATGCAGGATGAGAGGGTATTCGTCCTCCCAAAAAGATAATAGCAGCTATTGTATACAAGGTGCCGCCAAACGTCAAATACTCCTCTTTAAAAAGCAGCCCATGCTGGAAAAGAGCTATACAGAAAAAAAAGGTAAGCGCGACAAACGAAGCAAGAGATATCCAATATTCTGAATTTTTGTGTATATTTTGGGTCTTTACGAGGTGCGCAATAGGTATAATCACTCCGTTTAACAAAATTTAAGTAAAATTTGATTCTATGTTCCTATTTTTCATTATAATACATAGGCCTCAAGTATTGTTGAAATTTCTGATATCTCTTATTATTAGTAGGTATTTACATAGGGATTATCAACCTGAGGAGGAATTTTCTTGCAATTGCAACGAGATTTAACTAGACGGCTCACAAAAAGGGCCTCTGCAGCACTTGTTTTATTTTTGCTATTAAATGTATTTACCCCCATTCTAGCATCGGCAGCAAGCTTGTTTAATCTACAGTTTGATCCAGTGTCTGGGAAAGTATATGGTTACATTTATTCGGACAAGCCATCTCTTTCCGTTAGTGTAAATGATGCTACTTACGGGACGAAGTCGGTTAAAAGTAATATAAATTTTACGAAGACTTTTAATACGGGATATTACTATGATTTGAATGAATTGGGGGGCAATGAGCTTAAAGGTCTCAAGCCTGTTACAGCGGTTGTTTATGAAGGTAGTACCCCTGTTTACTCAACAGTAAACAATGTTACTGGTGATGTTTACAGTTATAGTAGTAAAAGTAATCCTACTCTTAGTCCGCCTACAGGTCTGGTTGCAACTTTAGATCATGGGAGCTGGAGGATTAACTGGGGCTCACTCAATCAGACATTTCAATATGGCATAAGAGAATACAGAGATGGCCAATTACGTTCTGAAGGTTGGGGAAACTCATGGAGTAATGAATGGAGAACATCTTATGAATTTAATAGAGCACCAATAGATCTTCAATTGAGTATAGTTGATGTACTTGGCAACGAATCACCACTGAGTGAAAAGGTTTCTCTCATCTCGGCAGCAGAGCCTGACGGTTATCACTATCAAGGTAGAGTGTTCTTAAATGGGTATTCTGTAAAAGGTACGAAGTTTGATATCAAGAATAAATTAGGGGAGATAGTGGAAAGTTTCACTTATAATGATCAGGCAATTAAGGGTCAATCTGATCTAGGTCGTTATTGGATAAACTATAATTCACCTGGTTTTGCTGGTAAGTTTTTAGATTATTATTTTGATTTGCCCGATAAAGATTATTCTATTACTGTAACAAATATTGAAAATATGATTTTCCAACCGAAATCATATCCTACTGATTTTGCTGCGTATGTTGATTACGATGGTAAATTTGCAAATGTATTTCATTCCGAGATTTTTATGTTTGGTCATTTTAAAACAACACCGACATTATTCTTTAATAATAAAGAGGCCGGTCACTGGTTTGGACCAAATGAAGAAATTGCAAAGTTTACTCCTTCACGAGGAGAAGGGAATTTTTTGAACATACAGTTCCCTCATGATATTTGGCCCGTAAATGGATTGGGGGCGCACAATGTTACTAGCATACAGCGTGAAAATTTGTCAGTTTCAGATTTCCAATTAATAAAAGTTTCAGATCAATCAGTGGTTGGTATCCAGAATTGGTATTCAGGTGACATTCTCTTACGACAGGGTATAGTAGCTCTTATGCTTGATAAAGGCTTAGAACCTAATGAGCAATATGTTCTTAAAATGTCGCCAACTAGTGGAGCGAATGAGATAAGGCTACCTCTTTGGTCGGGAGATAAATTTAGTGCATCTGTTTCAACAACTGCAGATAATCATAATAATTATCTCTTAGATCAATATGTCTATGATGGAACGCTAATTGACACCTTTTTAGAACAGCAAACAGTTAAGCTTATTACAACCAGCGTAGCAGATGCCAATGCAGCAGCAACAGTAACAGCAAAAATCACAGCTCTACCAGCGGTAGTGAGTGTAACGTTAGCCAATGAAACAGCTGTCAATGAAGCGAAAACCGCCTTTGATCTACTAACAACTGTTCAAAAAGCTTTGGTAGGCACAGCAAATCAAACAAAATTGGCTGATACCGTAGCCAAGATTGCGGAATTAAAAGCAGCTCCAAGACCCCCAGGTAACGCCGGTGGAGGAGGGGGCTTTATAGATAACTCTCCTAAGCCTACAGAAGATGGTGTCAAATTGGATTCTGGCTTATTGAATGTTACAAAAGAAGCTGGTTCAGACGGCAAACAAGTTTCGCGTGTAAAACTTGATGCTGATGCACTGAGTAAAGCTCTTGATGCAGTGAAGAGTAAAGATAAAGATCATCAAACAATCTCAGTGGAAGTAACCGATTCAGAAGCTGGGGCTAAAATTGATATTCCAGCCGCTTCTTTGGTAGATGCGTTTAAGTCGAATTCGGATATTATTATTTCTATTCAATTGGATACAGGTTCTTATCAGGTGCCAGTTAGCATTTTTAAAGATTTAGCTGGTAAGTTAAATGCGGATCTTAAAGATGTAAAAGTGACGATTTCCGTGACGCAGGCATCAGAGATGTCATACCAAGCACTCCAACAAGCCAATCCCTCTGTTAAGACATTGATTGCAAACCCTATCGAATTTACGATAACAGCAGAGACAGGATCCGGTAAAGTTGAAATCAATGATTTTTCAGGAATCTATGTTAAAAGAAAAATAATAGTACCATCAATTGTAGATGGCGATAAGTCAACTGTGGTTTCATTTGATCCGATAACTGGAAAAATGAGTTTCATTCCTGCCGTTGTGAAGCATGTAAATGGGAAAACTGAGATTACTATTAAATCGCCGCATAATAGCATATATACGCTTGTTGAGTTGAATAAATCATTTAGTGATATCAGCACTCACTGGGCTAAAGCTGACATTGAATTGTTAGCTTCGAAGTTTGTCGTACAAGGGATGAATGAAACAATTTTTTCACCTGATCAACATGTGACGCGCGCGCAATTTGCTGCAATGCTTGTTTCATCACTAGCCCTAAATACCGATTCTAAATCAGCTGTTTTCCGTGATGTGAAAGCTGAAGATTGGTTTTCAGGTGCAGTAAACACTGCTGCTAAATTAGGACTTGTTGAAGGAAACTCTGCTGAAGAATTTGCTCCAAATGCAAATATTTCAAGAGAGCAAATGGCCATGATGATTTCCCGTGCTTTGAAACTTTCTGGTAAAGAAGTGCGATCATCTACGTCTCAAGATAAGCTTTCCCGCTTTACGGATAGCAGTTTAATAAGTGACTGGGCTAAGTCGGCAGTAGCTCAGACAATAGAAGCTAATATTGTAAATGGTCTAACTAACCAATCGTTCTCACCTAAAGAAAATGCGACAAGAGCACAAGCAACGGTGATGTTGAAACGATTCCTGCAATACGTACAATTTATTAATTAACATAAGAAAAAGCCTCAACTGAACCACCCAAAACTTTCCTCCTACTTTCGTAGGAGGTTTTTTCTATTCTTCGGTTTGCAAGAAGTTCCTTTTCACAAGGAGTGAAAAGAGGCCGTGAAACTTTTTTCTTTTATTCGCGTCTATAAAGTGTATGTGATGTTAAATTATGGAACAAAATTGATGTTCTTAGATTTATGCTTTAAGAAATAAAATATACTGAATATTACGTCTGTAAGAGGGTGACAAAATTGATGACGTTGTTTGCCATATGTTTCTTTGTAGGCCTTGTACTTACCGTACTTGTTACGTTTTTTGGCGGCGATTTCTTTGAGTTTCATGCGGATCACGGGGCTGCCCATGGCCATGGTGGACCGTCTTTTTTTAACTTATCTTCCATTTTAGCTAGTTTGACGGTGTTTGGCGGCATGGGGTATATGCTGAATAAGGTTGGGATGACAAGTAGTTTGCTCATTCTTCTTATCGCGATCGGTGCCGGTCTCTTCGTAGGATGGCTCTTCTTCCTTCTCTACGCCAAGGTTATTTATAAGCATGACCACAGTATGAAAGAGAGCGATTTTGATCTGAGTGGTCAGTTAGGGAAGCTGTCTGTTCCGATTAACGGGAAGGGGATGGGCGAAATGATGTTTGTGATGCATGGCACTACGCGTTCCATCAGTGTTCGTTCTGAGAATGGGGAATCCATTCCGAAAGGGACGAAGGTCGTCGTTCTGCACATGAATAAAGGGATTGCGACGGTAACTAGGTTTAACCAATAATAGCAGCTGCAATTAACTACTGGGAGGTTATGCGTTTATGTTGGGAATTTTGTATACGGTTGTTGCGATTGTTGTTGTCGTTTTCATCTTACTGGCTTCTATTGTGAGAGCGTACAAGAAAGTGCCGCCGAATGAAGCGATGATTGTGTATGGTTTAGGTGGTAAAAGGGTCGTACAAGGCGGAGGGACGTTCGTCATCCCTGGTTTTCAAAGCTTTAAAACGATCTCCATGATGCTCATGAGCTTCGATGTGAAGCCGGATCAACCTATGTTTTCTCAGCAGGGCATACGGCTCAAGATTGAGGCGGTGGCTCAGATCAAAATTCAAAGTGATCCCATCGCGATCGGCACAGCCTCGGAGCAGTTTCTTGACCACACACTGTTAGAGCGGGAAATGATGATTTTGCATTCCGTAGAAGGGCATCTTCGTGGGTTGGTTGGGCAGCTGCCGGTTGAATCTATTCTCAAAAATCCGGATGAACTGAACAGCAAGATGAGGGAAACGTGCTCGGAGGATTTGGATAAAATGGGGCTGAGCCTCATCTCCTTTGTGCTCAAACGAGTGGCCGATGATCAAGGATACATTGAGAACCTGGGCGTGCCGGAAGTGGAGCGTATCCGCAAAAGTGCTAGTATTGCCAGAGCTGAAGTGGAGCGGGATATCCAAATTCGTCAGGCAGATACGGAAAAGGAATCCGCGATACGTCGAGCGGAAGCCCATCAGTTAAAGATTGAGGCAGAGAGCGCCGCTTCGGCGAAGGAAGCGCAGTACCGCAAAGAGCTCAGCATGAAGGAAGCGGAGTTCAAGCAGGAAACGACGAGCCGACAGGCTGAAGCGGATTTGGCTTATGAATTGAAGCAGAAGCAGATTCAACAGTCGCTCGTAACGGAACAGGTGAAGATCAGACAGATGGAAGCAGAGGCGAACAAGACAGTTCGCCAGATTGAAGTCGAGCTGAAGGAGAAAGAGCTCGAAGCGTCGGTCATTAAGCCGGCTGAAGCGGAGAAGCTAGCGGCCATTATGCGTGCCGAAGTCAATAAGCAGAGGCAAATTCTCGAAGCCGAGGCGGATGCGGAGTCGACGCGAAAACGCGGCGAAGCGACGGCAGAAGCGGAGCTCGCCAAAGGGAAGGCGAACGCGGAAGTCGTCCGCTTGGCGGGTCTTGCGGAAGCTGAAGCGCTGGAGAAGAAAGCGGAGGCTTACAAGCAGTATACGCAGGCGGCGGTTACGGTGGAGATTCTTAGGATACTGCCGGAATTGGCTGAGAAAATTGCGGCTCCGCTGAGCAATGTCGATAAAATTACGGTGATTTCACAAGATGGAACGACGTCAGGCGTGAATCGGATTACAGGCGATATTGCCAAAATGATCGCGCAAGTGCCGGAAATTACACAGACGTTAACGGGTAAAAGCGTGACAGATCTTGCGCGTGCATTTCTAGGCAAGGATAATGAACTTATTTTAAATAAAGAGTCGGAATAACGTGAAAGAACCATGTATATGAACAATGTAAATGAGCAAGTCCTTAGCTTCCAGGCTGAGGACTTTTTTTTGTATAGGAAATTATGCAAGCTGCTGATCTGTGGATAAGCGGTGTAAAAGGAACTGGGGGGATGGGAAGATGAATGAGTACTGGCGGTTATTTGGCATGCCCAGAATGTAATGGAACGATGGTAAGAAAGGTAAAGCTGAGGGTTAGATGAACCTTCGGCTAGAAGTGTTTAATCACCCGAAGGGAGATTCTGTGCTTCCAGAACAGCTTGGAGGTCTCGCGTTTGCTTGAACCATTGGATTTTATCCACTGATTTTCCTATTTAGGCCTAACAATGACATCTAACATTGGATTATTTCCAATTGAATTGCCTCAAAATGCTATTATTCATGGAAAATGGAATTAAACTAATTAGTAGACACACTGTAATGGAAGACCTGTATACTAAAAATATAAATAAGGTCGAGGTGTGGCATGGGAGAAACGAGAGAAAAACGCAAACATAGGTGTGGCATGGGAGAAACGAGAGAAAAACGCAAACAT
>NZ_LMEO01000027.1 GCF_001426375.1 Paenibacillus sp. Root444D2 | reverse complement strand
CTACATTAGGCAATAAGTCCCCGTATTGGTTCGAAAAAAACTACTACAAGCAACTTCAGGCTTCATAAAGTTGTGTCTACTTTCTTGACAGAAGTTCATTCTGTGCTATTTTCCACCCATTCCACTGTATAAATCCAATGGAACTAACCCCAACCACCGATGTCGTGAGACATCATTGGATATCATCCAATCAAATTCATCCAGTTAAGGTATTTCTACTTTCCTCCCAACCCAAACAAAAAAGGAAGGCCTCCGCCTCCCTCATACAACTAGAAATCGCGCTAACTCCTTGCAATGCTCGCAGTGCGTCGGTGGCTCCCAGCTAGCGAAGTGGGTCTTCTGCAGATCCACAATGTCTGGAGCCTCCTCATACTCATCGACAAACTCATCAATCGCGATTTCCACATGATCTTTACAAACTACATGCATGCAAGTACCTCTCATCCGCAATGTTTCTTTCTATCCACGCATATCCTATATCTCTTCAAATATCACTTATCATTCATCATTTATCACTATCACTATCACTCTTCACTTATCACATATCACTTATCACTATCACTTATCACTATCACTTATCACTTATCACTTATCACTTATCAACTTATCATTCATCATTCATTACTCATCTTTTATCACTTATCCATCGCTTCAACCAACGTAACCACCGCCGTCAACTTCTTACCGCCGCGGTAATACACCACGTTGACCTTATCGCCAATCTTCTTCTCATAGTACAAATATTTCCGCAGCGAGATTGTACTGTCAATCTTGCGGTCATCCAATTGAACAATGACATCCTGCGCTTTGAGGCCCGCTTCTTTGGCAGGTCCTGACACATCGAAGACGATAACTCCAGTCTTAACATCTGCAGGCAGCTTTAATACATCAGTCCCTTTAAAAGCTTGCAGTTCCTGCGTCGAAACACCCATCAACGGTCTTTTCACCTTATGATCCTTGATCAAGCTCTCAATAATCGGCTTCACACTATTAATAGGAATGGCAAAACCTAATCCTTCCACGCCCGTATCCGATATCTTCATGGAATTGATTCCGACTACCCTGCCCTCAATATTCACCAGCGGTCCGCCACTATTCCCTTGGTTGATAGCCGCATCCGTTTGAATAACGTCCATCTCCCAGTCGTAATCCGTGCCTTCACGTGACAGCGAAACCGGTATCGTTCGTTTTGGCGAAGAAATGATACCTTGAGTAACGGTTGGTGAAAATCCGAGTCCAAGCGGGTTGCCAACGGCTATCGCCATCTCTCCTGCTCGCAGCGTTTCAGAGTCACCGAATTCTGCAAGCACTTTGATGTCTTTTCCATCTGCTTCCAGTACAGCCAGATCCGTAATTCGATCACGGCCGATTAGTGTTGCTTTGCGATGCTCCCCTTGGAAATTAACCATTTCGAACTGGTTCCCGTTCTCAACAACGTGACTATTCGTCACAATTCGAACTTTATCACCATTCCTTGCAAAAATTACACCCGAGCCGATCCCCAGCCCGGTCTCTTGCCCTTTATCATCTTTCTTCGAGGAAATAACGCTGACCACAGCAGGCTTTATTTTCTCCGTTGCCGCTACGACTGTATCGTTGCTGTTCATCGGATGCGCCTCGGCTTTTGCCGCAGAAGCCGGTATCGCTAGCGCAGCCCCAGATGGTTCACTTTTCCCGAAGCCGCCTACTACTCCGACCAGCAAAAGCATGGCTAACGCTCCGCCAACTCCAGCAATGAGGGCCACATTCCGTCTTCGACCCGCGAAGCTTGTGAATGCCCCTGTCCCTTTGGGACGCCAAGTATCCTGGCGCAGTTTGGACCTTTTGGTGGAATAAAAATCATCATCAAACAAACTCATATCGGGTCCCTCCTCGCTGATGGGGGTTAAGCCATGCCGCTTTCGCCTTGGATTGTTTTATTTTTCTTTGGTTGTTTTTCGATCTTGCCTTGGATTGTTTATTGTTATCTCTGCATTCCTTTTCGATCTCGCCATAAATTGTTATTTTTCAAAAAATAGGAATGTTTCCTGCATTTCTTGCCTACAATAATAGTAAACCAAATCTCTTAACGAAATACTAGAGTTAACTGAAATTTTAAATCATACAAATAAAGGAGAATGCTCAGAATGAACCGTATTCCTTCCCATTTTGATGAAATTAACATGATTGGTAAGCTCGCTGACCTCAAAGATAGTCACTACCACCAGTCCCTCGTCCTCTCATCTCTCATTCAAGTTCTAATCGATAAGGGCCTCATCACAGCGCAGGAAATCCAGCTCAAATCCAAGGAGCTCGACGCCGCGCTTACTCCGAATCCAATACATCCCATTTCGTAGAGCGGTCAAAATATGTATCCATCAGCCGCAGCTGTTTAGCCTCAGGGGCACGCTCTTGTACTATGTTATTCACCGTTAGCCTGGCCAAATCCATTAAATTATGGTCCCGGCTCAAATGCGCCATATAGACAGACTTCGTCTTGCTCGTTAACACGTCACAGAGCGCTTCCCCTGCGGCTTCATTGGATAAATGACCCTTGTCCCCAAGAATACGACGCTTAATACTCCATGGATAGTGCCCCACGCGCAGCATGTCCACATCGTGATTCGTCTCCAGTACCAAGCTATCTGAATCCGTAATCTTTTCTTTAACCTTCTCACTCATATATCCCAAGTCCGTTACAACGCTTAACTTCTGTTCTCCTTCATAAAAGCAGTACCCCACCGGCTCCGCTGCATCATGCGAGATTCCGAATGATTCAACACGGAGCGTACCGAATTCCTCGATACCCCCGGTTTCCATGACTCTCTTGTTGCCTTCCGCGATCACACCGATTTGACGATCCAGCTCTTCCCAAGTCTTCTCATTCGCATAGATAGGCAAATCATATTTGCGAGCCAGTGCTCCCAACCCTTTAATATGATCCGAATGCTCATGTGTGACCAGAATCGCATCAATACTGCTCGCCTCGAGCTCGCGTTCTTTCATTAACAGCTCCATCTTCTTAGCGCTAAAACCCACATCAATCAGCAGCTTGATCTCGCCATTATCAACCACCGTCGCATTGCCTGTCGAACCGCTCGACAGTACCGTAAACCTCATACCCATCTTCCTACTCCTCTATGCCTACATGTCATCCATCTAGCCGTCCATTATTGACTACCACACTTGCTTACTTCTTATCCTTGCTCTTGTCCCCGTTATTTTCAGGGACCTCCATTGTTTTGGCACCATCTGCTTGCGTACCAAATGGAGCCAATTCAGACTCTTTCTGCGGAGACTCAACCGCTCCATTGAAAGCTTGCACATAATAAATATCTCCGTTATCGATCCTAATTCGCCAATGCGGAAACATCGGTTGCGTTTCTGAATTATACGGCTGTCCGTGATACCCCAGTCTGACTTCCGTAATAATGGCACCATCACTCAAATAATTGTCCACTAAGCTGCGAACAGCTAACTGAGCGGGGATCAGCTTCTGCTCTGTTTGCTCTACTCCTGATTCTACTTCAACGTATACTTGACGGTAACTGGTAATTTCTCCATTATTCTCACTCAGTTCCACTCTTACATCGAAGAGAGGAATCTTGCCATATAGCTGCGTGAACACATAAACGCCTTTTCGACTAATTGCTGAATCTAATTGGTATAAGCCAAAATTCGGTATTTCCGACTGAGCTTGAACTTCTTTGCTAGCCCCTTTACCAAGCAAATTACTCATATTAATGGGCGTTTTCAGCGTCTTCATTTCACTGGGCTTCATATTATCGTCATACTTCACCGTTATAACTTTCATCTTCGGTTGATCCGTCGGCAACTCATCCATTAGCCTTATATTTTTGTTTCGGAGCGCGTTATTTAGCTCCTCTACGGTACCTGATGTATCCAAAGCGATTTCTGTCTGATTGGAACGATTGGTGGACCAAAGTTGGAAACCAAGAATCAAATTCAACATCAAAAAGGAACAAATCAAAATCGTTTTAGCCCGACTCCAATTCATGATCTCACCAACCTTTCCTCAGAAATGGAACCTGCTTACTCCATAAAATCATACGTGCCATCTCGCAGCTCAATAGCCCATGTTGCCGTCAATACAAGTGTCTTATCTGTTATTACCGGACGATACGCTGGGAAAATAGAAACAATACTGGATCGCTTCTGATAATATTGCAGCCTTTCTTCCAAAGCGTCACCAGACATGATTTCGAAATCACGCCGCTGCACCGTCTTCAGGTCTGGAATAATCATCGACCTCTCGAATCCGGATATAATCCCCTTCTGAACTTGCATTTTCATGGAGCCGTAACCCTCAGCCTGCGGCGTAATAATCGGCAAGGATTCATAGTACTGTCGGAAAGTGAACGAGTGGCTATCGATTAACTGCTTCTGCGGCGTGCGAGAAACGATATATTTCCCATCCCAACCGATATGCTGATTAATAAATTTGATACCCGCCTGCAAGTCATCTAATACCTCAGTTTTACTTTCTACGGGTGCAACAGGATCCGAATACGTGACCCACCGCAAATCTCGATTTAGCTGAAAACCGCGCTTGCTGTCCGTATAAATTTCAGAACCGTCGCGTTCTTTGAGATATCGGGTAATACCCGGATCAACGAACAGGCTTTGTTTCAGTTGGTCTGCCGTCAACAAGCTATAATTAAATATATAGTTCGGCAGTCGAAGCGGCTTTATTGGGAGATAGTAGTCCCCGCTGTTTGTCGATTTGTAAAGATTCGTCGGATCACCAAATGCCGCGAAATTTTCCACATCTTTACTTGTAAAATCGGCCCCGATGACTTCGTATCCAACACCCGGGGAATCCGTAAAGAAGAAGGCACGAACATCCTCGTTATTGCCCTTGGAGTAAATCCAAATCCGCGTGATTTTATCATTATCAACCGGCATTTCGCCTTCAATACGAAGCAGCTGCTGAAGAATCGTAAAAGGGATGCCGTCTCGGAATCGAATCTCAACCCCTTGCTGTTTCGTTCGAACTTCTTCCCAGTTCACATTAACCAAATACATCGACGTTTTGCGAAAGCCTTTAAAGCTTCGCTGCTTAATATTATCGAGCAGTCTTGTGTAGTAGTAATTGTTAGGATACAGAACAGAGTGCTGCTGATTGCCTAAGTGAACGATGATTTGATCAGGAAACAGCATGTCATGAAGCTCCAATTGCTTACCTAATGTTTCCGTCTGAACATAATTACTTTGTTGAATAGGTTCGATTTTCGGCGGGGTGTACGAAGCTAGATAGAAGCTTTGGTACAAGCTCGTCCCAATCAGAACGACAAGAAGGATGGATTTCAGACTCTCGATCATAGCTCATCTTCCTCCTCTTGCTGAATCGGTAGTAGGAATACAACACGAGTTCCTTGTCCTAATTCCGACTCCAAACTGATCGAGCCGCCATGTGCTTTTACTATTTCCCGGGCAATTGAAAGACCTAACCCTGTACCGCCCATATTGCGGGAACGTGCCTTGTCCACACGGTAGAATCGGTCAAAAATGCGGGACAGATCTTTCTTCGGGATGCCAATTCCGTTATCCTGAACCGAAATTTCCAATACATCCTTCTCGATCTTCCTCGCTTCCAGCCGAATGGCCCCTTCATCACCCGTATACTTAATCGCATTCGACACGAGATTGTCGAGTACTTGATCAATTTTATCCCGATCGAGCAGTAAGCGGGTCACGCCCTGCTCCACATGAATTAGAATTTGAATCTTCCGCTGCTGCAGCTGGAAAGAGAAGCGGTCGGCTACCTCCTCCAGCATCTCACTCACAAGCGTCGAGGATTTACTCATCATCGATTGCTTGGAATCAAGCCTCGATAAATGCAGGAGATCCGTCACTAAGCGGATCATCCGCTCTGTCTCGCTGCGCGTAACGCTAATGAAGCGTGAAGCCAGCTGCGGCTCCTCGAGCGCGCCATCATCGAGCGCTTCCAGATAGCTCTTGATCGTCGTCAGCGGCGTGCGCAGCTCATGCGACACATTCGCTACGAACTCGCGCCTCGCCTGCTCCAGCTTCTCCTGATCCGTTACGTCCTGCAGCACCGCAATAATGCCGTTCTGCCCTTCACCTCGGCGATGAATGGGCGTGAACGTAATACGTACAGACAGCTGCTCATCGTCATCGGGGAGATGAATATCCAGCAGCGTTGTACTAACCTGTCCTTGGAGGAAACCGCGAATCGTATCCATCGGAATACCGAGCACCTCGGATATGTCCAGCCCGAGCGTCGTCTCCTCTTCCGTCTGTAGAATCTGCTTCGCCCTGCGGTTAAGCACGATGACATGCCCTCTATCGTCAGTGGCAATGATCCCGTCATTCATATTCGTTAAGATCGAGGCGAGCTTCTCCTTCTCTTCTTCATTCAGCGAGAGCGCTTCTTTAAGCCTATTCATCATAAAATTAAATGTTTGACCTAGCTGTCCAATCTCATCGGTCCCTTGAATAATAACCTGTTGGTCAAAGTTACCCTCTGCGACAGCCGTTGCCTGCTTCGTAATCTCTTTGATCGGATTCGTAATCGTACTTGTAAGAAGAACACCAAGAATAGCGGTTAGCCCTAGAGCGATCAAAGTTCCCGAGATGAGGATGCGATTAATCGATCGAATCGTTTTATAGACATCTTCCATCGAAGCAATAATGTATACCGCACCCAGGACACGGGCACCGCTGCCTACCGGCTTGGCGATAATGACCTTCCGATAACCATCCTCATCCGTGAAGATCCGTTGGTTATCCTTAATCCCCTGAAGCGCCCTGATAACTTCCGGCTGCGTGTTCTTCTGTTTCAAATGATTAGGAACCGATGTGCTAATAACGTTACCGTTCGCATCTATAATTTGAATTTCCGCATTATTAATAGAAAATAAATTGCTGACGAATTCGTTCAAATCCGCATACGTCTTCTTGCCTTCTGCAGCGTTCTTGCTGTCCTGATCCCCTGTGAGGTATGACCCCACAAAGCCGGCCAGCAGCGTCACTTGACTGTTGCGTGAAGCCAAAAAGTCATTCTTGAAGTACGTCTCTACCGTCTTATAGAAATATACGCCAATGAGCTGCATCGCGATCAGAATGAGTAAGACATAAATAATAATCAGCTTCGCTTGAATTGATTGAAAGAAGCGGATGCCCTTCATGCTCAGAAGCCTCCGGCCTTAGGACTGCGCATCAAGTAGCCGAGGCCCCTGCGCGTCATAATATACTCCGGACGGCTCGGGTCCGTCTCCAGCTTCTCGCGTAAGCGCCGAATCGTTACATCGACTGTTCGTACGTCGCCGAAATATTCAAAGCCCCACACCGCCTGCAGCAGGTGCTCGCGTGTCATGACTTTGCCTGAGTTTTTGGCCAAATACTGAATAAGCTCGAATTCCCGATGCGTCAAATCGAGCGGTGTGCCATCTTTATACACCATGTACATGTCGTTATCGATAAACAGGGCATGAATACGCATCCCATTCCGCTGCATGTCAGACTCGCTTGGAGCCGACTGCGCTTTCGTCTGTCTGCGCAGATGCGCCTTCACCCTGGCAAGCAGCTCCCTAGTGCCGAACGGCTTGGTCACATAATCGTCTGCGCCCATTTCTAGGCCAAGCACTTTATCCAGTTCTGTATCTTTCGCTGTGAGCATAATGATAGGAGTATTCAGCTTCGAGCGAACCTCTCGGCACACATCCATCCCATCCTTCACAGGCAGCATGAGATCCAGCAATATTAGATCCGGCTGCTCAGAGAAAGCAAGCTCTACAGCGCTTCCGCCGTCATACGCACAGATGACCTGATAGCCCTCTTTTTCCAAATTAAATTTCAAAATATCTGCAATCGGTTGTTCGTCATCCACCACGAGAATTTTACCAAACAAACCTACCACCGCCTACTCAAGGATAAATGACTTCGTCCCACTGGGACGAGCATGTAATGTTAGTCTATTTCCAGCATACTACCCTCTATTTTATCATACATTCAAGTAAGAAGCCCTCTACTCTAGGCAAATCGAAACTTATTCTTTCTATTGTGGAAAAAAGAGACAAGGCCCCCCGAGTTGTCCCGTTTGACCTTGCCTCTATCTATAATTAGCGGTTTAAATACTTTAAAGGATTTTCTAAACTACCACTTTTATGAATCTCAAAATGTAAGTGAACACCCGTGGAGTCGCCTGTACTTCCCATAATACCGATTTTATCGCCTTTTTCGACGATTGTACCTTCGGTGGTAGTAATTTTACTCAAATGGCCATATAACGTCTCGTAACCGTTCAAATGATTAATAATAATATAATTGCCGTAATCGGATTTATAACCGGTTTCCGTGACTTTGCCGTTATCAGCCGTCATGATATTCTTGTTGCCTGTGATATCAATCCCTTTGTGAAGCTTGCCCCAACGCACGCCGAACGTACTTGAAATACTTGGGGAAATGACAGGCCACGCGAACTTCCCTGAGCCTTCACCTTGAACCACTTTCGTTCCTTTTTTCACTTTAGCCATAACAGGTTTATCAATGATCTCTTCATTCACAAGCTTCTCTTCGGTCATTAAACCGTCGACCTTCGTCACTTGAATCGTAACCTTCTTCAGCCCATTCTTTCCAGCCGTTATCGGTTGAACTACACCTACACGAAGTGAATCATCTTTCACATACTCAGTGTCGTATTGAATCTCCTGATTCTGTACAACCCGTTCTGTTGTCTTAACAGAGAGCGTAGGTTTGAGCACCGTCACATCAAGTTGGTTGCCAATTTTCAGCTTATCATCTTGAAGGCCGGGGTTATTATCATAAATGAATTGCTTCGTAATCCCTAATTTCTTCGCGATACAGGAGACACAATCTCCTTCGACAACCGTATACTTGGCAGGCTGTACATCACCGGTCTTGAGCTTCTTAACGACATCTTCCGGTTTAGCCAAATCATCTGGTTCGATAGGAACTTCCTTAGTATCGACTTGCTGAATAAACTCTACTTTCTCGAGTTCCGATGGTGCTGTTGTGATATCCTCACCCAACTCTGTTGATAGCGCAGCTACCTTAGCGGTTTCCTTGGCTTTAGGCGCGAAGGGGGCACTTACTTGTTCAAGAATCCGATCAGCCGTCTGCTGATCCTTTACAATTGCGATGGTTTTCCCATCTACCTTCAATTCAATGCCGACCGGTTGCGGCACAAGCAGCTTATCAAGTGTTGCCAAAACAGCTGAATCATCAGATTTTACGTTGAAAGCCTTTTCAGACTCATAGGTAACTCCGTTAGTTTTCAGCACGACATGCACATCTGGGAATTTTTGTTGAACTTCTTGCGGTTTTTTTTGCTTATATTCATCAATAATCTTATTGTCACTTACAATACCTATTTCTTGGCCATCCAGCTTCACATGATACACATTCATCATGCCCGCTTCTACATATTGATGTCCAGTAAACGTAATTATCCCAGTTAGAGCAATTGCACTAACTCCCAGAGCAAGGGACCATTTATGTCGTTTCATTACCGTTAGCGTCGTTGTTGTCGTTGATACTTCCAGCTGCTTGTCTGATATTGATTCATTTCCGGTCAAGCTTTCTCGCTTAGGCGTGAATCTCTTGATGAGATCCATGACAAAGCGCATTCCCCTGAAACCTGTCATGATCTTCTCCCTTTGAACGGTTTTGCATCCGTAGATACATAAATAAACCTTGATTAGACATAATATCCATAAAGGATGTCAGCCTTTTGTTAAATTTAACACACTTTCTCTGCCTATTTCAACAAAATACTCGAAATCCATGTGATAGATTCGTGTCCATCACCAAAAGAAGGCACTATAAATTCAATTTTTTGTATGAAAATCCAAGAGATTATGCGCACTGCTACAAGGATTGACGAATTAGCATGAAAAATTGAAAGGGGACATCAACGATGGAAGTTAATTTGGCGGCTACATTCCATAATAAGGATAATTTAGAGCAAGCGGCTGAAGTACTTAAACTACAGGGTGTACTAGATATCAAATTCGATAATGGCGTAGTACCTAGTTCTGATCAACAAGCTGACAGCTTCATTCAATCCGTAGACAGCTTTGCAGCTGAGCCCTCCTTTGCACTCATGGTAAGTGTTGAGAAGTCACGCTATCGCCAAGCTGAGGATACGATTATCAAATATGGCGGGCAGCTCCATTAACATCCAAGTATGGAATGGATTAATACTTGCTTAGGATATCTGTGAGCTGCTTCAATTCCTTCTCACTTAAGTACTTTTTAAGCGTGTCATTGACCTGCTTTAGCTCTTCTGCGGTAATCCCATCTTCGAGCAAAACGGATAGATTCTGCACGTCACTTTGCGGCAGCTTGGCAACAACTAGAGAAAATATTTTCATCTTATCGTCGCTAGACAGTGCTTCTTTCTTTTTGGCAAAATCCTCCGTCGACATGACGAGTTCCTTTTTCTGCTCGTTCGCTTCACTTCGCGCTCTTCCCATAACGGCTATGGCATCATCCTTGGCTCCTTGGGAAGCATCTCCACCGTCCATTGAACTAACTCCATTTGTGGGAAGTTGATCGTTTGGACTTGGGCTAGATAAGCTTCCAGACGGGTTGAGACTAGGAACAGGCTTCGTAGGTGCAGGGCTTTCAGCTGGGGCAGCTTGCTTCCCCCCGTCTCTACGCATAACTATATTCAGCTCCCCCGCCAATCTTGCAGCAAATTCGTTAAATTGAACCTTTTTACCCAAAGCTGGGATCTGATATTGTCGAAATATATCCTCCACGTACATATTTACAACATACCATGTCGTAAACATCGTTATCGATGTAATTAGGACTGTTCCAATGACGATCTTACTTAACCATGCTATTAATTTCATTCTCGCTATCACTCCTGGCGCATAATCATGTTCCTCCCTTCCAGTATTGACGAAATCATCTCCATTAAATCCCTTTTTGATAAAAAAGAAATCCTCTAAGCTGCAAAACAGCCCAGAGGATTTCTTAAAGTTATTCAGGAAGAAGCGAACATTACGCTTCATTTCTTTATGATTATGCGTAGATTGGACGAACCAGGTTTGTTTGTTCACGATTACGACCTACGGAGAAGATCGCGATTGGAATACCTGTCAGCTGGGAAACACGCTCCACATAATGTCTGGCATTCTCAGGCAGATCGCTCAGCGTACGTGCGCCGGATACGTCTTCTGTCCAACCTGGAAGCTCCTCGTATACTGCTACACACTCGGAGATAGCTTTCAGGCTAGCTGGGTAATGCTCAATTAACTCACCGCGGTACATGTAGCCTGTGCAAATTTTCACCGTTTCAAGTCCTGTCAGAACGTCGATGGAATTTAGGGAAAGACCCGTGATTCCGCTAACACGTCTTGCGTGACGAACAACAACGCTGTCGAACCAACCAACACGACGTGGACGACCCGTTACCGTACCGTATTCAAAGCCTTTTTCACGAATCCAAGCGCCGATTTCATTGTCAAGCTCCGTAGGGAACGGACCATCACCAACACGAGTCGTGTAAGCTTTCGCCACACCAATGATGTTGTGGATCTTCGTTGGGCCTACGCCGGAACCGATACATACACCGCCTGCAGTTGGGTTCGAAGAAGTAACATACGGGTATGTGCCTTGGTCGATATCCAACATAACACCTTGTGCTCCTTCGAACAGCACTCTGCGGCCTTGATCAATGTATTGGTTCAATACAACCGACGTATCCGTTACATATGGACGAATGACTTCAGCGTACTCGAGATATTCTTTGAGAATCGGCTCTATATCAAGACCCTGTGAACCGTAAACTTGCTCAATCACAACATTTTTCTCTGCAACGATGCGTCTAAGCTTCAATTCAAACTCTTCCGCGTCCATTAGATCAGCAATACGAATACCGTTACGAGCTGCTTTATCCATATAACAAGGTCCGATCCCTTTGCGGGTCGTGCCAATTTTGCTATCACCTTTGCGATCTTCTTCCAGACCATCCATCAGCAAATGATACGGCATAATGACATGCGCGCGGTCACTGATATTGAGGTTCGTCGTCGTAAAACCATTATCATGAATGTAGTTAATTTCTTCAATGAGCGCAGCCGGGTTAATAACCATGCCATTCCCGATTACACAAGCTTTATCTTTGTAAAAAATACCTGAAGGAATCATCGTTAGCTTATATTTCTTCCCGCTAATAATGATCGTATGGCCGGCATTGTTACCACCTTGATAACGAGCAACGACCTCAGCAGATTCCGCTAAGAAATCCGTGATTTTCCCTTTCCCTTCATCTCCCCATTGCGTACCGACAACAACAACCGTTGACATATGCACTTACCTCCGTACGGTGACGAATCACCCATAATGAGCCGTTATGGCTTTAGTACCACAGAGAGAAGTTGGACTTCATTAAAGCGCTAAAGCGTCTAGCGTCCATCGTACTTTCCCTCTGGCGATGCAAATACCTCTTACACCGTTGCACACTTAGTGAACCGGTTCAGAGGGCTTACTCACCGCAAAGGAACATCCAGGTTTCTTCGGCAGTCATCTGCAGGAAGTGAACCTACCTTACGGCATGAAAAACGACCTTATTTCGAAGTTGCCTTATGATAAGCAGGCATTCGACCAAGGTTTTTTCACCGTCTCTAGTGTAGCAGTCCCCCTGAGCAAAGTCAATTAAAAACGAACAATTACACAGGTGCCTGTATAATCGTTCGGATATTGCGCAAACTAATAGGTTAAATAAAAAAAACAGCCGTCAATACTGCGCGGCTGCTGCTTCCTGGTGACTTCGATCCATGTTCACAAACTTATTAAATTGCTTCAAGAAAGCCAGCTCTACGGTTCCTACCGGACCGTTCCGCTGCTTAGCAATAATAATCTCGATAATGTTCTTCTTCTCGGATTCCTTATCGTAGTAATCGTCCCGGTAAAGGAACGCTACGATGTCGGCATCTTGCTCGATGGATCCCGATTCCCTAAGGTCAGACATCATCGGACGCTTGTCTTGCCGCTGCTCAACACCCCGGCTCAGCTGCGAGAGCGCGATGACCGGAACGTTGAGCTCACGCGCAATTTGCTTCAGCGTACGGGAGATCTCAGAGACCTCCTGCTGACGGTTATCGCCTTTGCCGCGGCCGGCAATGAGCTGCAGGTAGTCGATGAGGATCATGCCGAGCCCCTTCTCCTGCTGCAGACGACGGCACTTCGCGCGGATGTCCGCAACCGTAATCGATGGTGAATCATCGATGTAGATGTTCGCTTCGGACAAGGCGCCAATCGCCATCGTCAGCTTCTCCCAGTCGTCGCCCTCGAGATAACCCGTCCGCATGCGGTTCGCGTCGACGTTCGCTTCCGCGCAGATCATACGCTGTACGAGCTGCGCCGCGCCCATCTCCAGGGAGAAGATGGCGACGGTTTCCTTGGCCCGCACGCCCACGTTCTGCGCAACGTTCAGCGCGAACGCGGTCTTACCGACCGAAGGACGGGCGGCCAAGATGACAAGGTCCGAGCGCTGGAAGCCGGACGTCATCTTGTCGAGGTCAATGAAGCCCGAAGGGATTCCCGTTGACCCTCCCTTATTCGAGTAAAGCTGCTCCACTTTCTCGAATACTTCCATGAGCACATCGCGAATAACCACGAAGCCGCTGGAACTGCGGCGCTGCGAGATCTCAAGGATCTTCGCCTCCGCTTCGCTGAGCATCGACCCAACATCGTCCTCATTGGCATAGCCATTGGAGACGATCTGGGTCGCCGTGCGAATAAGGCGGCGCAACATCGACTTCTCCTCGACGATAGCCGCGTAGTAGTCAATGTTTGCTGCTGTTGGCACCGCATTAGCCAACTCAGAAAGATACGTCACGCCGCCGATTTCTTCAAGCTGCTGCTTGTTCTGTAGCCGCGACGTAAGCGTGATCAGGTCGACAGGCTCCTGCTCTTCTGCGAGTTCTACGATCGCCTCGAAGATGCGTTGATGTGTACCACGATAGAAGTCGTCGCTTGATATCCGCTCCATGGCGGTAATCAAGGCTTCGCCGTGAATCAAAATAGCACCGAGTACGGCTTGCTCGGCTTCTATATTTTGTGGGGGTACACGATCCATAAACATATTATCTCCGCTCATGCTGCTGTACCCGCCTTTCTTTTCGTTAGTTAGTTTACTATTCTTGCATCACAAATGGATGAGAAACTCTTCAATCGCATTCTATCATCCGTGTTTAACTTTTATTTTTGCTCTATTAAACTCTCTAAACTCTTAAATAGCTTTACAGACACAAATAAAGTACCCGAAGCAAACTACGAAAATTATCTCGTAGACTCTACAACCGCGGTATTACCTCACAATAGATAAGAGCCCCTCCAAGGGACTCTTACCTTCATCCATGTTCTTTCTCAATAACGCTGTTTTCTCTTGCTCCAGAACACGTTACCTACGTTCTGATTCCTCTAACTCTTACTTCTCTTCCGTCACGTGTACGTTCAAGCTCGCCGTTACTTCACTATGCAGTTTCACAGCAACCTTCGTCACACCAAGCGTACGAATTGGATCTTCTAGCACGATTTTGCGCTTATCGATTACGATTTTATACTGCTTCTCGAGAATCTCTGCGATTTGCTTACTAGGAATAGCTCCGAATAGACGTCCGCCTTCACCGGCTTTCGCCTTGATTTGAACCGTCATTTCACCAAGCTTCTCACCGAGTGCCTGAGCATCGGCTTTCTCTTGATCCTTGCGGCGCTGCTCGGCTTTTTTCTGATTATCAAGCACCTTAACGGTTCCTTGTGTAGCTGGAGCCGCAAGTCCCTGCGCGATTAGGAAATTCTGTGCGTAGCCCTCAGATACTTCTTTCACTTCGCCCTTCTTACCTTGGCCTTTTACGTCTTTAAGTAAAATGACTTTCATTCGAAAAGTCCCTCCTCTTCCTGCATTTCCTCTAATACTTTCTTCAATCGGTTCGTTGCTTCCTCTAAGGTGCCATCTATCTGCGTAGCTGCATTCGTTAAATGCCCGCCTCCGCCCAGACGCTCCATCACGATCTGAACGTTCATCTGTCCTAGCGATCTTGCGCTAATCCCGATCAATCCGTCCGGTCGTTCGGCGATGACAAAGGATGCCATAATATTCGTCATATTCAACAATGTATCAGCTACTTGCGCAATCATCAACTGAGAATATTTGCGATTTGGCTCAGCAACTGCCAATGCAACATGCTCGTATATCGTTTCTGTATGTTTAATGACTTCCGCTCTCTCGATATATGAATCGAGATCTTCCTTCAGCAATCGCTGAATTAAGGCGGAATCAGCACCATTTCGGCGCAAATAGGATGCTGCTTCGAAGGTTCTTGCCCCTGTACGGAGACTGAAACTCTTCGTATCAACAACGATCCCAGCCAGCAGCATCGTTGCCTCCAACACTTCCATGGTTAGCTTTTCATTGATATATTGAAGCAGCTCCGTCACAAGCTCACACGTTGAGGACGCATACGGCTCCATATAGACGAGTGTTGCATCATGGATGAACTCCTCACTACGGCGATGGTGATCGACAACCACGACCCTGTGCGTCTGCTGCAGCAGTTTAGGCTCAGCTACCATGGACGCCTTATGTGTGTCCAAAACAACCGCCAGCGAGCGCTGTGTCGTAATCTGCATCGCCTGTTCCGGCGTAATGAACCAACGATGCAGCCGCTCATCGGCAGCAATCGTCTCCATGACCTTCTGAATCGAGGGATTAATGCCCTCCAGTACAATATAGCCTTCCTTGCCGACAACCTGTACAGCCTTCAAGACACCAATTGCTGCGCCAACGGAGTCCATATCAGGAAACCGATGACCCATGATGATCACTTTATCACTATCCTTCATTAGATCACGCAAGGCGTGAGAAATGACTCTAGCCCGAACCCGCGTACGCTTCTCAACCGCATTCGTTCTTCCGCCATAGAAGGAAAGTCGCTGCCCGACTTTGACCGTGACCTGATCGCCGCCGCGGCCGAGTGACATGTCTAGTCCCATCTGTGCCATTTGGCCAAGTTCCATGAGCTGCTCAGCTCCTGAAGCGATCCCAATACTAAGCGTCAATGGAAGCTTATTTTCAATCGTCAAATCCCGCACTTCGTCCAGGATTTCAAAACGCGTTTGTTCCAGTTGGCGCAAAGCCTTCTGATCCATCAGAATAAGGAATCGATCCGACGACGTCCGGCGCAAATAGAGCTGGTATTTCTGAGCCCATTCGGTAATCTCACCAGTCACCTTAGCCAGCATAATACTGCGGGTCTGATCATCGAGACCTTGTGTCGATTCCTCCAGATTATCCATCATTACGATGCCGATCGCTGTTTTCTCATCTTCGTACTTCTTCGCCAAAATCGCTTGCTCCGTTATTTCACGGAAATAAAGCAGCCGCTCCTCAGGCTTAATCCATACTTGATAGATAAACTTCCCAATCGACAGCTCCAGCTTGTCACTTTTGTCGCTTTTGTCCTTTTTGTTTTTCAAATCAGGGAAGAATTCAAATAGCGACTCGCCAATGACCGAATCCTTCTCAAGCATTTTTGCCACAAAAGGGTTGTGCCACTCGATGCGCTTCTCTTCATTATATAAAATAATTCCGATGGGAAGGCCGCTCATCACTTCATTGCCCGCTTTTTTCACCCGATGTGTAATCGTACCAACGTACGTATTTAACTCTCTACGAAAAGCAGTCTCCGCTTGCAGCGTAAAGTATGCCAATACACCGCAGATCAGAAAGGCTGTGAGGCCCAGCCACCATTTGAACATATAAATAATGGCTGTCAGAATGATAAGTAGGACGAAAATCCACACGATATGTTGACCGTGCCACCGCTTTAAAAGGAACTTCGGCATTCGAACTAGCTCCTAATCCTATATATTTTTCTTGAACCGTTCTCGGATTGGAAACGCAACATCAAATACCCCTAATAAGCTGTATACGATAAATAAAGGAGGCATGAAGCAAAGTAATACAATCGCCACGATAGGTAATATTGGCTTCCACTTGTTCACATGGGCAACAAAGAATAGAAAACAAATCGCCTGAATAGCAAAGGCTAGCATAAGCAGCGGCATCGCATTCATTAGTAGCGTAGAAATCAGCGAAATGGAAGCCGGATTAATAAATAAATCTAAAACAAATACAACTAAATAGATCCAGACAAGCGATTTTTGCAGCATCCACTCCCTCATCGGGCGCAGTCCTGGAATCCCTTCTCCTGTTTTGTTGAGCAGCCAGCGGCTAATGCCGTGGGAGACAAACGTGTAGAATAGGGCAACAAAAATTAAATATAAAGGAATCACTTGCACAATGAAATTGACATACCAATCCTGATCTTTTGGCAAAATATCGCGGATCCCTGGAGGCATGGCCGCTATACTTTCCATCATGAATTGCTTGAACCTGGAAACTGGATCAAATCCGAACGCATACCCGATAACCAAACTCACCAGAGACTCTGCCAGAATCGTGATAATTCCTGCCGTCAACACGGATCTTGCCGCTGCTTTACGTTTATACAAGTTACCCATGACCAGAACAGGCGGTAAGAAGAACAGGGATACCGACATAAGGAATATTCCCTGCCATTGGGTAAGAATATAAACAACGAGCAAGCTGAGCACATAGCTAATGACGAAACGCCTTGTGCTTGATTTTACATATAACATTAGAACTGGAATCATGAGAAAACTAAATGTGAAAATAATAAAAGGCGTCATTAGAGATAGCAATGAGACGATCGTCACTGCGCTCCATATGATGCTTTGCCAACTTCGTTTCCCCAACCGGGCTCACCTCTTACGTAAATGTTCTTCTAGCGATGAAATGTCGCCGTACCAGTCCTCAAGTTGATGGCCCTCTTGGCGGTGCTTCTTCATTTTCTCTACAATAGCTTCGTCTAAACTGTGAAAGGAAATGCCTAGTCTTCTGCCTAAGATGTAACCGCTCGAAATTAAGCTGGCTAATCCATCTACAATTTTCACATGGCTGCCTTCCCATATACCTTTGAGCAGATGAGCCACATGATCTACGACTTCTGTCTTGAGCCATTCAATGACTTTGGCCCGTCTGGCTAGGTCAACATCCTTTTCCCTATTCAGCAACCGTCATCTCTCCTCATTCAGCAATGACTATTGTGTCAATTATACCACAAATAGGCACAAGAAAAGAAAGCCTCTAAAGAGCTGTTCGATCCCCCTGCGCCCAAGGTGTTGATATGACTAGAAATTCGACATCATCCAAGGACTCATTACGAATTTGGTGCGGAATACCGGGCAAGATTGTGCAACCTTCCTGCGGCTTCAGGATGATGTCCGTACCATCAATCCACATCTTAGCTTCTCCACTTAAAATGAAGAAAAACTGCTTCGCTTTTTGATGCACATGCTTAACTTCACTCGCGCCCGCCGGCATACGCTCTTGAATAATGGTCCTATCCGCATTCCGCTCTAGGTACCAGCCGTCGCAAGCATCGCCCCATATGTAGTGATCCGCCTGCTCTTTGTGGATTTTCACGATTGGTTCCTCCCCCCGTCGTTTGCTTCTTGGCATACAAAAAAGACAGCCGTTAGATACAGCTGCCTTCTTGGTTTAACCCTATTCCGTTGTGTAAGGCAACAATGCGATTGTACGGGAGCGCTTGATAGCGATCGTCAATGCACGTTGGTACTTAGCGGAAGTACCAGTTACACGTCTAGGAAGAATCTTCCCGCGCTCACTGATGAACTTTTTAAGAGTTTCAATATCTTTATAATCAATGTGCTTGATTTTGTTTACTGTGAAGTAACAAACCTTACGACGTTTACCTTTACCGCCTTTACCACGAGGAGCAAATTTGCGGTCGCCGCGATCTTCACTGTTATTATCTCTTTTTTGGAAAGCCATTAGTTTGTTCAGTCCTTTCTACTTTAGAATGGCAAGTCATCATCGGAAATATCGATCGGTTTTCCGTCATCAATGAAAGGATCCTGCTGCTCGCGCGATCCACCGCCACGATTGCCACTGCCGCTTCCGCCGCCGTAGCTTGCGTTTGCGTTAGATGATCCGCCTTCTTCGCGATTACCGCCGCTGTTGCTGGATTCAAGGAAACGTACATTATCGGCAATAACTTCGGTCACATAAACACGCTTGCCCTCATTGTTGTCGTAATTCCGTACCTGAATACGTCCTTCCACTGCTGTTAAACGACCTTTACGCAAATAGTTCGCGCAAGTTTCAGCAAGCTGCCTCCACGTGACGATATTGATAAAGTCCGCTTCCCGTTCTTTCGACTGTGAGTTCGTGAAAGGGCGGTCTACTGCAAGTGTAAATTGGGTAACAGCTACGCCAGCTGGTGTATAACGAAGTTCTGGATCTTTGGTCAATCGACCGATAAGAATAACACGGTTCAACATGGAACAACCCTCCTGACGAAAATACTGGCATGAATTAAGCTACGTCGTTTACGATTAAGTGACGAATAACTTCGTCCGAAATCTTAAGTACGCGATCAAGTTCAGTTACAACAGCAGGTTCTGCGTTGAAGTGTACCAGCACATAGTGCCCGTCACGGAACTTCTTGATCTCATACGCAAGACGGCGTTTGCCCATCAGGTCATGTTTGGAGATTTCTCCCCCACCGTTCGTGATGATGCCTTGGAACTTTTCTACCGTAGATTGAACAACTTCTTGTTCAACGTCTGTACGAATGATGTACATCAGTTCATATTTGCGCATGTATTTCACCTCCTTTTGGACTAAGCGGCTCCTCTTTAAGCTTGTCAGACAAGCGAAGGAGCAAGGAGCGAGGATTCTTATTCAAAACTCGCACCTGAATACTATAGCAAATCGAGCGACAGATTACAAGTTTTTCTCTAATAAACTGCGAAGGAGGAAGCTGGTAATGGGATTCATACATGCTTCCCCTCCAAAGGGGTAATCTAAACATGATTGTTATTCTTAAGAAGAGGTGATCATCATGGGTGAATGGACACAATTCAATGCTGGCGATCATGTTCCTAACGACGGTCAGTATATCGAAGTTGGCGAAAATGCTTTTCACATGGGGATTAACAACCCCAAAATCGTTACACTGAAAAAGGGTGATACCTTCCCAGAAACGAGCAACCACAATCGGAAATGGCATCGGAAACATTTACGGCAGTAAGATCGAAGTTCAACATGACTAGGAGAATGAGCTATGAGGACTACCACGTTTACTTGGCTGTTTACCTTCCTAGGTGCTGCCTTGTGCTTGGTTCATTATTTATTTCATGATCACGATGCCTTTTATATGCTGTTCTACGCGCTCAGTGTACCAGCATGGTTTGCATCAACATTTACGAACATCTATGAAATTTCCATGTTTCGAATGCTCGTCATTTATGTGTTAACGATTGCCTCATGGGCCCTGGTTGGGTATATTATTGACCGTTTCTCTGTCAGCTACACGGGGCGGCATAGGAACAAATAGCGGTTGGAATGAAAAGCTGGCTCTAATGTAGTTTACCTACTTAAGGGCCAGCTCTTTTCAATTGAATGATCAAACCATAAACCTATACCCTGATCCCCAAACTGTTCCTATATACTGGGGTTTAGATGGGATTTCCTCAATTTTCTCTCTGATTCTGGCAATATGAACCGTTACGGTAGAGGTGTCGCTCATCGCATCCATCCCCCAGATTCTCTCAAAAAGTTCTTCTTTGCCAAACACCCGATTGGCATGCTGCAAAAGAAATAAAAGCAGGTCAAATTCCTTTTGCGCCAAAATGACTTCATTCCCGTTCACAAAAACTCTCCTGGCATCCTTTTGAATCTCAAGGCCCCTAATCTGGATCGTGCTTCCTTCATTCCCCTTTCCAAACCGCTCTTTCATCCGCTCAAATTTTTTCAGATGGGCACCAACCCGGGCTACCAGCTCACCCGAGCTGAACGGCTTTGTAATATAATCGTCCGCGCCGAGGCCTAAACCATTAATTTTATAGATTTCCTCTGCTCTTGCTGATACCAGAAGAACTGGAATATCATCCTGCTCGCGAACTGTTCTCAAAACTTCAAACCCGTCCATATCCGGCAGCATGATATCTAATATAATGAGCTCATATTCTTCCTCTTTTAGAGCTCTCAAACCCGCTGATCCGTTGTTCACCGTCTTAACCGAATAACCGCTCAATTCAAGGTAATCCTTTTGCAAATTGGCAATACTTTGGTCGTCCTCAACAATCAGAATTTTTTTCATCATAACCTCCAAACATGTTAGAACTTCTTCAGAGATATCATTATCCGAGTCCCCTCTCCCACAACGCTTTTTGCCCATATTTCCCCTTCGTGCCCTTCTATAATTTGCTTTGCGATAGCAAGTCCTAATCCGCTTCCACTTTTTCTTGAAGGGTCTACCTGATAGAATCGTTCAAATATGTAGGGGAGTTTGTTCTCGGGTATTCCATTGCCATTGTCCTTAATTTCTATAATAGCAGACGTTCGTGTTTCCCTGAGTATAATGTCAATCTTTCCATCTGCCTTACCTGCATACATCACAGCATTATCAAGAATGTTCTGGATGACCCTCTTTAATCTTTCACGATCAATTAATACTTTAACTGGCTCCTTTAATTCATTTATTAACTCTAATGAAAGGTCAGCCTTTTCACACTCATATTTATGATCCGCGACGCAATCCTCGAAATAGCTCGCTAAATCGCTTTTCTCAAAATGATAAGGAAGCTGGTTCAAATCAAGCTTGGAATATAAAAGAAGATCATCGATCATAGCGTTCACCAAAATAGCTTTGGATCGTGCAGTTTCCAGGTACTCCTCAAGTTTCTCAGGTGTCTTGGCTACCCCATCTATAATCCCTTCAATATAACCTTTAATGGAAGTAACAGGCGTCTTTAAGTCATGAGAAATGCTTGAAACTAAAAACTTCCTGTTATCATCATACTTTTGCTGCAAATATATTGACTCCTTCAGCTTGATCCGCATTAACTCCAAGGTTCTGCCTAATTCCCGAATTTCGCCTTCGCCCTCTTCGGAAATCTCACAGCTTAAATCCCCTTCCCTGATTTTAATAGCTGCATCCTTTAACCTGGAAATCGGTAAAATAATTCCGCGTGAAAACTTATACGAAATCCAAAAATTCATTAGCAAAAATACCACGGTGAAAAAGCTGACTGTAAAAATGCCAAGCAGCACATAAAAGCTTGTTTTCACCTTGATTGGCGCAAGCAGCAGCAGAATGCCCCTTTCGCCGGATGGTAGTTTGTAATCCGCTCGAGTAAACATATAAGTTTTGCCATCAAGCTCAATCTCATCCAGACTAGATGAATCGTCAGACAGCATTAGGCTTTTATCGATATCGAACTTATTAAAATTTTGTGTAGCGTACAAAACTTCTCTATTTATTAAAATGATCGCACTGGCATCCAAAGCGTTAACTCGATCAGAGAGCTTTTGTTGATAGTTATGATCCAAGAGCTGCTCGAACTTAAAGGTCAGTGCTTCTCTTTTGATTTCGTTGATCGCTGCCCTGACTTCGAAGACTTTTTGAAACTCCTTTATACCGGCTTCGCGGCCAAAAACTTTCGTATAAGCAGCAACAAAAATAATGACAGCCAGGAACGTCAAACCAATGGAGACCAGTACAGCCAGCGCATTCATCGTGAAAAAACGTTTGGTTAAGTGCATGTATATTCCTTTCTATATATCCTTCCTGTCAAACAAGTAATACCCCGTAGTAAATAACATGATACCACAGCCAGACATGATTAAGATCTGTCGGAATATTTTAAACACATTGATCGATTCAGAAATCCAGAGAGTGTACCAATCAAACATCGACGTAATAAAAAAACTTGAATAGGATGAGAACACAATACCCATAAAATTAAATCCGATAAACACCAGTATAGAGAGGAAAAATACGGCTAGTCCTCCCTGGATCACATTGGACAACAGGACGACAATAAGTGCAAACACAAATACGGGAAGAAAAGTTAAGCCATATGACAATATCACCTTTACGATCCCCATGAAGCTGGCAGACGCTGGATTAAATATGAATCCAACAAGCAAAGAAAGAAGCATAACAAACAAAAGGTTTCCAACAATAAACAAGGCCAAATTTAATACTTTCGCACTAAAAACACCAAATCTGGAGACCGGCCTTAAGAGAGTTATTTTCATCGTATTCGACGAGGATTCACCGTTAAACATATCGATCGCTACAAAAATGGCAAACAGCGGTAAAAGCGTATAAGTAATAAACGTTAGCACCACTATGGGGAATTCAACACTACCAACTACCCTTAATCCAAGGCCATGCTTAATCGTCGTTACGGCAATTTGCCCAATCACAACGGCAAGAACGGACAAAATCACAGCTGCAAGCATTTTTTTCTTTTTCAGCAGCTTCACGGATTCATTTATAAATGCAGCTTTAAACCCTGCCATTCCTGTCCACCTCACTTACAAAATAATTTTCAAGCGAAGAATAGTAAGAAAGAATATTCTGGGTATATTCGACGTTGACAAGCTTGCCTCCGTAAATAATCCCGATTCTTGTGCACGTTAATTCCACATCGTGAATCAAGTGGCTGGAAATAAAGAAAGTTGTACCTTCCTGGGAAAGCTGTTTGATCAATTTCCTCATTTCCAGCATCCCCTCGACATCAAGTCCGTTTAAAGGCTCGTCCAAAATTAAAAGCTTTGGTTTGGACAGAATCGCAGCCGCTATCCCTAGCCTTTGTTTCATCCCGAGTGAAAATTTCTGTGATTTCTCATTTTTATATTTCAGCATCCCCGTGATTTCAAGACATTCGTCGATTCTTCGCTGATCAACTTCTGGATAGAACCTCGCAAACAGTTTTAAGTTTTCATTTGCCGTCAAATAGGGATATGATTCAGCTGTTTCAATCATACAGCCTACATGCTTCATCGCATTGACATAGTCTTCTAAAATGCTCGCTCCGAAAATCTTCACATCGCCACGATCCGGTTTCATAAGTCCTGTTATCATCTTCATGGCTGTCGTTTTCCCTGCGCCATTTGGCCCCAGAAAACCGAATATATCCCCTTGATCTACTTCTAAGTTCAACTCGCTAATTCCCCGACCATTCTTAAATGACTTGGTTAAATCGTTTATTTCAATCGCCTTGACTGTCAATTCATCATCTCCCCAAAAAATGTTCAAGAAGCTGCATTTGCAGCCTCCTGAACCCCATTTCTATTCAAATATGCGTCTAAATTCTCCATCGTAATATGGTTTCGAGCTAGATTTGTATGAGTTTTTATCCATGACCTGTATACCCATTTCAAAATAAACCTTACCAGCAGAGTTTGGATGAATCATTCCATTTTTCTGTTCACCCTTCGCATCTGTGTAAGTAAAAGTTGTGGATGACACCGGATTGTATGCAAATTCAAACTTATCCTTGTTTGGATACTCGCTCTCAAAACCAGGATAAACAGTTTCTGAGTACTTTCCTGTCACTTTATCGCCGTCTACGCTTGTGATTTCAACCGTTCTCTCGCCAATCTTCACAAACTTGCCGTCTTTGTCCATAATGATATCATTTTTATATGTTCCTACATATTTGCTGCTGAATCCGCCCGAATAACTGACCTTCTCAACGTTCGCGCCTGTTAGGTCAGGCATGGCAATTTTCGTATTGCCAATCTCAGAAAGCTTTACAATGACATTTAGATTTAAGTCATGCTGAACACCGTTTTTATCTTTTCCCGACAGGGTAATATCACCCGTCACATTTTCCAGATAGCCTGCTTTATTTTCAACGGCCGTACCCACAACCTTTTTCACAAAAATATCGCTCTCTATATCCGGTATATCCCTCTCGTCGTTAAACATCTGCTTGATACCAAAGGAGGAGACAGCATTTACGACGGCCGGCACTTGTGCCTCGGACAAGCTGCCCGCATATACTTTTCCGCCGTCTTTCCCTTCCTCTACTTGCACATAATCTTTCAGAGAGCCTACCACAGCGTCAACAATCTTTTCGATCTCCGCTGCTCCCTTCTCTTTAAACGGGTTGTCGAACTGTGTTGGCCCTTTCCTGTTCACATTAGCCGGATATTCCGTGACATAATAAGTATCCTCCTTGCCGCTTTTCCTAACCGAAAGCTTATTGTCGGAATACGAATAATCTGAGGTGGTTTCGCCCATTGCGGTTTTAGTCACCGTATTGTCTTCAGACGTTTGTTTTACCGTATCCATTTTCTTGATCATGGAAGCTTGAAGCAAGGTTTGGTTATTATCCTTCAACGTATACAATGCCTCGATCGTATAGTTGTTCAAATCCTTTTCCATGAGTGCAGCCGTGTTTTTTGCTGAATCTTTCAGCCGGTCATATCCAGATCCAAGCAGCGTATCGGCAAAAGCAGTAGATACGAATAGACAGGCTCCAACCGTAAATGAAAGTACAGTAATTCCTTTTTTGCTAAGTTTCATCTTTGTTCTCCTTTGATACGATTTAGGGGAAACGTTTCCTTACTATTTATTTTAATGTAGGCTTATTGAATCTATCTAAATGAATTATTAACAAAGTATTAACTCTGTTCAATGCTACTTCTGCTCTTCCCGTTCTGTTCGCTTTATCTTATAATTTACTATATCTACCATTCCTTTAATGAGGTGAAATTTTTTGAACGAAAATCAAGATAGACAGCGTGAAGTAGCATCTTCTGATCTTAACCCTCCGCACCAATCTACACCCTCTTTTAGCCGTAGAAAACTGCTCTCTTCAATTGGCGCCGCAGGTTTAGCTTTTGTAGCAGGAGACATCTTCACAACTAGCTTAACTGCTCAAGCAGCATCTCCTTCCACACTTATTTATAATGTCAAAGATTTCGGAGCCCGCGGCAACCGACGCTACGATGAAGACGATGCTCCTTTCATCCAAAGCGCAATTGATACTGCTGCTCTATCAGGAGGCATCGTTTACATCCCGCCAGGCATGTACTTCCTCAAGATACCCTTACGCGTGAGCGCGAACATAACCTTAATGGGGGCCGGCAGCAGCAGCATCCTTCGGTCATCCACTCATAAATTTGGTCTACTTAATTTATCTGCGGTTCAACATGTACATATCCAGGGGTTATCCTTCCAAGGAATTGGATCCTTCGGAAATGCCTCGGTTCCACGCATTGAATGCGGAATTGCACTCGACCAAGCTACCGACATTACCATTACAGATTGCACCTTTTCGATGATTGATAATGGCATAAAATCCGTTGATTGTAACCGAGTAGTTGTCGAGAACTGTACCTTCGATAACATCATCGGAACGCTGGATTACGATACCCAAGGTTATGGCATCTGGTGCAGTAATGGTAAGAATCATCATTTTGTGCAAAATCATTTCAACATGTTGTTTCAAACGTGTATCACTTTGACCAATGGCAGCAGTCGTTCTGTCATCGCGAGAAATCGCATGCAGAAATGCTATCAGTCTGGCATTGACCTTATCTCTGGTCCCAAAGAAGAACCGTGTCAGTTTAATACCCTTTCCGATAATATCATTGAGAATTTTATGAATTCAAGCGGAAATAAAGGGTATACCTTTGGCATCCGCCTCAAGGGTCACTGCATTTCCAATATGATTACTACTAATATTCTAAATGATATCGATGATATTGGTATTCAGTTGGTGGGACAAGCGGACATTCAACAAAAACGCCCTCATCGCAATATCATATCCAATAATCAGCTCCAGGCTATAGGTAATAACGGTATTGTCCTCATTAATGCTTATGCTAATCAAATTCGTCAGAATTCTATTCGCAGTTGTAAAGCAGATGGCATTTTACTCGCTGCCGAAGGCAAAGATAGCGGTTCGTACTCGGATAACAATCAGTTAACGGGTAATAGCCTAAACACCTGTACCAAAGCACCGATCCGCATCTCGGATGTTAATTGCCGAGAAACCATCCTCTTTGGCAATGTGGGTTCAGGCAATGGTGAGAAAATTTTCGATAAGGCACAAATACAACCACTTCTACCTTATAAGAAAACCTTTATCGAGGCCATTCAAAGATGAACGACGCGTTTAATAGGAGACTTTGATCCCCGACCTAAGATCCCTATATTAGGTTTTTTATCGCCAATAATAAAGCAAAAAGGCCACACAACCCATTAGGTGTGCGGCCTTTTATATCTCGTTATTTCTGATAAACTCGCTTCTCCGATATCTTCCCATCCGCAAAGAAAACGAGCTGCACATAGTAACCAGGTTGATTGGATATCTCGAACTCATACGTTTTCTTTCCATTCTCATCTTTAACCAGCTTGCCTTTGGATCCTGTCAGTTTTACTACGTCATCGTAGGTGCCTGTCATACTTATTTTATCGGCTTGTTCCTTCGTTATCTTAGGAAGCGGCTCATCCTTCGTCGCATTGTCGCCGGCCTTTGGTGTCGCAGTAGCTGCTGTCCCCCCCGTTGTTGGACTGCTTGTCCCGCTTGGCGTCGCAGAAGCCCCTGGAGAAGGCTGTACAGTCACTCCAGCAGTTGGACTTGCTGTGCCCCCCTCATTCTTCTTGGAGCACCCTGTAACGACCACAGACAGTACCAGAAGCATCATCACCCAAATTCTCATATCGTTCTGCCTCCTCATTTTACCTATGCCTAGATATGGGGTTATTTTGCTTCCTTTCCTTGCCTTTTATTCCCTACCTACAAAAGCAAAAGAGCCCTCTACGTCTTCATAGACGTAAAAAGCTCTTAATTTGTTTCACGATCTTGTTCCATTAGAGTACGGAATGAGTGGGAGTCGAACCCACACGGCTCGCGACACCTTAACATACCCTAGATGTGCGCGGCAACCTTCCTGAAATAGGCATCTGCACCGTGTCCTATAGTTATTCACCTACATATTGTATAAAGGAAAGGCGACCAGTTTGGAATAAATAATATCTCTTCATAAGGAGTGAATCAAATGGCATTTATGCCGCCTCTATCTCAAGGAGCAACCTCAAAGCCACAGTCTCCTCCGCCTATGTTCGTCCCAGCAAAACCTTCTACATCCTATATAATTGACTGCCAATATCAATACACTTATGTGTGGTTATGGACTGGAGAAAATTTTTGGTTTTACCCAACTCGGGTTGAATATGGTGAAATTTCAGGTTATCGATGGAATGGCGCATTTTGGATGTTTTACGGATTCGATTCAAACTTAATTGATGCTGTTTCGTGTCCTCCAATCCCAACTCTATACTAAAAGTCAAAATCGCACTAAACAAAAAAGGAACAATCGCCTTTGAAATTTGCTCAGGCATTTGTTCCTTTTTGACTTATATAAAAACTCCGTTTTGACAAAACGACATATATTATTTCCATGTCCGGATCAGTCAGGTACTTTTCCGATGAAATTTTCTCGTTTAGAGAAATAAAAAAATGGCTCAGTCCTAGAGCCACTTACTTTAAAGCTTGTACGGAAAGAGTGGGAGTCGAACCCACGCACGCCTCGCGACGCCTAACTGATTTCGAGTCAGCCCCCTTGGACCACTTGGGTACCTTTCCATGAAAAGCGAGAACAGGACTTATTGTATCAAAAAAGTCAGGCTCTCGCAAGTGTTTTTCCTAAACCCTTTAGGAGGACTCTTCTTGAATCTCTGTATTGGATCGGAGTACCTTTTTCAGCTTACTTTCGAACTTCGTTCTCGGCACTAATACACTGTGTTTACATCCTACACATTTGATCCGAATATCCATGCCCATCCGAATGATTTCCATTTCATTGGTGCCACACGGATGGGGCTTTTTCATTTGAACAATATCGCCAAGTTGATACTGCTTCTTCTCCATTCGTCTGCCACCGCCTTTTCCGAATTTATGGACATAATCTTTGTGGGTTATAGCACTTCTATTTGTGTGATATTAAGTTGCTTCTTAATCTCGATATTTAGAAGTCTAGTGACATTAAATTGTCTTGTCGGCTTGCACTCCGCGATAATACGAATTTTCAAATCCGTCGTACCCACCATCTGAACACCAAGCACCTCAGGTTCTTTCACAATATCATCGGTAAGCAGTTGAACATGCTTTACCGTTTCCTTGAGGATTTCCGTGGCTTTATCAATATCCAAATGAAGAGGAATCGTCACATCAACTACGGCCAGTGAATTGTAAGTGGAAAAATTGGTGACCTGTTTGATATTCCCATTCGGAATAATATGCACTTCACCGGTCCAACTTTTAATCCGGGTTACTCTAATCCCGATTTCTTCCACTGTACCTTTGAATGAATCAATCTGAATGACATCCCCCACTCCGAATTGATCCTCAAAGATGATGAAGAAACCTGTTATTACATCTTTGACCAAACTCTGTGCCCCGAAACCAATTGCTAGTCCGAGTACACCTGCTCCAGCTAGTAAAGGACCTATATTTAACCCCACTTGCCCTAGTATCAGCATTATGCATATGAGATTGATCGTATAAGCTATTAGATTATGTATGAGACTTCCTATTGTGTTCGTTCTTCTTCTATCAAATTTCAACGGAGACTTATCTCTTGCTGAAATCATATGCGCAATTGTTTTATCAGCGATTTTTATGCAAATTTTAGCTACTACATAGATTAATATAATTTTAACAACAATCCAAAATATCGAAGCTATCATTTCCGGTTTCGTTATATGTTCGTGTATCCATTGACCTAAATCTGTAAAAAACCTAGTTACAAAGGCCATGTACAGCCCCCCTTAATTTCATTCCATCGTAACATATTTATCGTCATTTTTAAAATAGATGCCTCTTATTTCAACACTTTCAGAATGAATAATGTCTCTTACTTGTTCTAAATTCTCTCCCGGAAATTCGATAGACAGTGCGCAGCCCGCAGTGATTTCTTTCGGAGTTGGTCTTATGTCGATCTCGATATCTGCATACTCTAGCAGCATTTCTGCCCTCAGTGCTTGTTGAGTAGAATCGAACGCTAGCAACATGATTGAAAGTTTCAGGGAAAGTCCCCCTCTTCTACGTATAAATGTCCCTATCTCTCCATATACTAGTAAAAAAAGTAGTAACATTTGGAGGGATACGATGAAATTCCAATTTGGTTTCGATGGAGTGAAAAATACGGTTCTAGAACCACTGAAGATTCAACACACAGATGCCGATACTCCTTATCTTCTCTCAAAGCATTTACACACCATTTTTAGCAAACTACCAACCTATCAACCAATCGTTGTCATATGTGTAGGGACCGATCGTTCGACTGGTGATTCCTTAGGACCATTAGTTGGTTCTCATTTGAATCGAACGACCAACCTCCGTAACCTCCATCTTTTCGGTACTTTAGATGAGCCTGTCCATGCCATGAATTTAGCTGAAACCGTGGATAAAATCAACAACCAGTTTCAAAACCCCTTCATCGTTGCCATCGATGCTTGCCTTGGTCAAGTATCCAGCGTAGGCTGCATTCAGGTTGCAGATGGACCTCTTAAACCGGGGGCCGGTGTTAATAAAGATTTGCCACCAGTTGGCAACATCCATGTAACCGGAATTGTAAATGTTGGTGGATTTATGGAGTATTTCGTCCTGCAGAATACGCGGCTTAGCTTAGTTATGAATATGGCGAATATTATTGGTGATGCTCTACATTCAGCTTTGCGTCGCACGCAATCTTATACACCTAATGCTACGTCTGCTTTAAAGTTTGATTAATCGCTTCTTTTTCTTCAGGGCTTAGCGTATAGGTTGATTGTGCATTCTGAATTGGCTTAGCATATAAATACATTTGCTCGCGGCTATGTATTCCCGTTAGAATGACTCCATCTTGATAATCATCTAATATAGCAATTGTAAAACTTAAATCACTTCCACCTTCATTGAATGCATTATAGCGATGAATCGCGATTTTTGATTTTGTCTTCATCAATGCTTGACGAATCATTTCAACCTTGGCTGAAGTCGCTATTGATTCGGCCTTTTGCTCGTTCAATCCTTTTTGCATGTCAATAATGAGTTGTTCTACATTCTCTACTTTTGAGCCGTTCATCATTTGTGTATATTGTTTACGCAACGAAGCTAATTTAATGGATACAACTAATATGAAAATAAATAGCACAACGATTAATGTGAAACAAGCTAATACGATGACCCCACCATCAAGGCCAAACAGTTCCCCCATGATCTATCCCTCTTTCTACTTCGCATACTGCGTTTGAATCTCTTTTACAGCATCAATCAACGTTTCCACTTCATGATCCGTTGTGAAATAGCCAATACTCGCTCTTACTGCACCTTTAGCTAAAGTTCCAGCAGCTTCATGCGCAAGCGGCGTGCAATGATAACCTGAACGGACGGCAATTTGAAAAGATTGATCCAGGATAAAGGCTACTTCCGATGAATCCGCATCGTTAATATTAAAGGAAACAATTCCTGTTTTATTTTGTCCAAGCGTCGGCCCAAGAACCGTGACTCCTTTAATTCCCAGTAATCCTTCCATCAAGAGCTGAGTTTGACGCCACTCTTTATCATGAATCTTTTCTACGGTTTCAGCTAAAACAAATTTCACGCCTTCATTCAGTCCCGCTATTCCAACTGTATTTTGTGTCCCAGCTTCATAGCGATCTGGTCGCACGGTGGGTTGGTGTATGGCCTCCGATTGACTCCCTGTACCTCCATGTAATAGCGGCTCTAAATCAATGTCCGGATGAATGTATAAACCACCAGTCCCCTGAGGCCCTAGGAGCCCTTTGTGGCCCGGAAATGCCAACATATCAATATTCATACTCATTACGTCAATTGGCAGTATACCGGCACTCTGAGCTGCGTCTACGAGCAGCCTAACGCCTTGTGCACGACAGATGTCTCCTATTTCACCAACTGGCATAATAGTTCCCAAAAGGTTAGAGCTATGATTAACAACTACAAGCATTGTATTGGGTTGGAATGCATTCTTCAACTCATCTAATCGAATATTACCTTGTTCATCACTAGGGATATACGTAAGTTCAATCTGAGCAGTGGACTTCAAATATTCAAGCGGTCTACGCACGGAGTTATGCTCGATATTAGTGCATATCACGTGATCTCCAGCTTTTACGAATCCTTTGATTGCTTGATTCAGCGCATGGGTTGTATTTAATGCAAACGATATATCATTAGGATTTCTTATCCCAAATAAACGCGCCATATTTTTACGAGTCTCAAATAATATCCTACTGGCTTTCACTGCCATCTGATGGCTGCCCCTGCCGGGATTGGCTGCGAACTCATGCATACATTGCATCATAGCATCCATAACAGCTGGCGGTTTTGGCCACGAAGATGCGGCTTGATCAAAATACATAACACCCTTCATTTTGTCACCCTCTCTCATGGATAAACGGCTCTCGCCTTCCTTAAAGACGAGCACGCTTGATAAGCTTGTGCGAAGCACGTTAGTTGTAAACTTACTCATCAACTCATAAATATAGCATACCTTAGTTTGATCTTTCAGTTCGAAAGAAAACCATCGGTATGCTATCTAATTTTAAGAGATTTTACCTTGAAGTAATTCTAGCAGACGGTTTAAATCGTCTTTGGAATAATAGAGAAGTTCAATCTTACCTTTATCCTGCTGATTTTTGATTTTCACCGTCGTGCGGTAAATATCTCTCAACTGATCTTCGGCTTGATTAATGTATGGATCTCTATTCTTTTCTTTTTGCTTACTTCTTTCTTTTTCTTGCCCAGGTGTCTCTTCTAACGTTTTCACAGCTTCTTCAAGCTCACGTACACTCCATTGTTTACTGATGGTCGTTTCAGCGAGTTCTTTCTTCACCTTATCGTCCTTTACACCCACAATGGCTCTAGCATGTCCCATTGATAATGTTCCACGTGAAACATATTGTTTAATGGATTCTGGCAGTTGCAGCAATCTCAGAAAGTTAGCAATATGCGATCTACTCTTTCCAACCTTCGCAGAAAGCTCTTCTTGTGTTAGAGAAAACTGATCAATGATACCTTGGTAAGCAAAAGCAATTTCCATCGCGTTGAGATCTTCACGTTGTACATTCTCAATCAAAGCGATTTCCATGACTTGTTGATCCGAGAAGTTTCTTTCAACAGCAGGAATCGTCGCTATCCCTGTTACTTGAGAAGCACGGAATCTCCGCTCACCCGCAATGATCTCATATCCTTTGAGAACTTTACGAACAATAATCGGTTGAATAACACCATGTTCCTTAATTGAATCTGCTAACTCTCTAATACTATCTTCATTGAAATTTTTTCTAGGTTGATAAGGGTTTGCTCTCAATTGGGATAATGGAATTTGGATAACTTTATCACTTTCATCAATATGTAAAGAAGTAATTAAAGCATCCAATCCCTTACCTAAACCTTTAGAAAGGCCTTTGGTCATACAGAGATCACTTCCTTCGCAAGCTCTAAATACACTTCCGCGCCTTTTGATCTAGGATCATACGTAATAATGGATTGTCCATGACTGGGCGCTTCACTTAAGCGAACATTTCTTGGAATAATCGTTTGATATACTTTTGTTTGGAAGTATTTTTTTACTTCTTCAATAACCTGTATACCAAGGTTAGTTCTAGCATCAAACATAGTCAATAAAACACCTTCAATTTGAAGCCCTGTATTAAGATGCTTTTGAACTAAGCGAACGGTATTGAGCAGTTGGCTTAATCCTTCAAGCGCATAGTATTCACATTGAATTGGGATAATGACAGAATCGGCAGCAGTTAATGAGTTAATGGTTAGAAGGCCTAGTGACGGAGGACAATCAATAAGGATGTAATCATATAAATGTTTCACTAACTGGAGGGATTTCTTTAACCGTACTTCTCTTGAAATCGTTGGAACAAGTTCTATTTCAGCCCCAGCTAACTGAATCGTAGCAGGTACTATTTTGAGATTTGGAACATTAGTTTCAACCGTTGCATCTTTGGGGTGAACGTCATTAATTAGTACATCATAAATACAATTAACAACATCCGCTTTGTTTACACCAATACCACTTGTTGTATTGCCTTGTGGGTCGATGTCAACGAGAAGCACCCTTTTCCCTAAAGAGGCTAGGGAAGCACCTAAATTCACAGAAGTTGTCGTCTTACCGACGCCACCTTTCTGATTTGTTATTGCAATTATTTTAGACAAAACCATTTCACCTCAATCGCTTATGTTCCAAATGCCATACTAAAGCAGTACTACTATCTTAACATATCTATGAGCGAGTTACCTTATCAATATTTGATAGTTTATGTCCATAAGATGCAAAAAAACGGCTTGCGCCGTTTAAGGTAGCAATAAATGCTTTATTATCGTTTAGGAATCTTAATTATAATTTCGTAATGATCATCATGATCTTGCTCAGACGTATTAATATTCAAACCAGAACTCGAAACCATCTCTACGGATTGACGAATCGTATTTAAAGCTAAACGAACATCCTTCGTAAATGAGACGCGACGAGATTTCTTTAGCTTAGTAGCTTCCTTCAAAAAATTAATTTTAATTTCTGTTTGCTTTACGTTGAGCTCTTTGGCGATAACTTCTTCGAGAACTTTTACTTGCAATTCTTCTTGATCAAGCGCCAATAACGCTCTGGCATGACGTTCAGTAATTTTACGTTCCATTAATGCCATTTTAACTGGCTCGCTTAGATGCAATAATCGAATCTTATTTGCAATCGTTGATTGGCTTTTACCAAGACGCTGCGCTAAGCTTTCCTGTGTTAAATCATGCATCTCTATTAACTGTTGATAAGCTGCTGCCTCTTCTATTGCAGTAAGTCCTTCACGCTGTAAATTTTCAATAAGAGCAATAGACGCTGCTTGAGAATCATTGAAATCACGTACAATCGCAGGGATTGTATCCAGACCAAGCTTTTTAACAGCTCTTAGACGTCGTTCACCGGCAATTAGCTCGAACGTGTTGTTTTTAACTCTGACAACGATGGGTTGAATAATCCCATGTGTGCGAATCGTTTGCATGAGTTCATCAATTCGATCATCATCAAACAATAACCTTGGCTGATACGGACTTGGAATAATGCTATTCACCGATATGTTCTTGACCTCGTCAGTCGTTGATCGATCTGTTAGGCCAAATAGCTTTGAAATTTGTTCTTTCATAGGAAAACTTACCACCAACTCTTCCCGTAGTTTAAGCGACCAAAATGATCCAAAGATAGACGACCTCTTCGTCCTACACAAGGATAAACGGCACCTTCGTCCATTATGGACGGTTGCGTTTGTCAAGGTTGATGCGAAGCAAAAGTGTAAACCTAATCTTTCTTTTCAACGAACGAAAACATTTTGTTAATATTACGTCGAAGTGTGACAAGTGTAATCTCTTGAAATTACTAATAAACTAAGTTAAATTCACTCTATTATTAATTCAACATAGAGTCTGTATTTCCTTCTATTTTGACAGTCGAATCCATGTAAATGTTTCACGTGGAACAAATTCACAATTTGATTAAAGGCTCTTTCAGCGGGATACCCGCTTTTCTAGGATACTTAGCGGGAGTCGAAGCTAATTTGTGAATCTCTACAAAATGCCGGATCGATTCCTCGATCGGTAGCTGCATACGATTCACCTTGATTACCTTCCCTCTCAACTCTGCTAAACTGAATGATGCCTCGCTGAGTTCCTCATCAATCTCTGAACCTTTCATCGCAATGAACGTACCGCCTTTCTTAACAAAAGGAAGGCAAAATTCATTTAGAACCTGCAATCGTGCAACAGCTCTAGCAGTAACCAAATCAAATTGATCTCGATATTTAGGTAATCTAGCAATGTCCTCTGCTCTACCATGAACACATTCGGTATCCGTAAGCCCGAGTTGCAAAACTAACTCTCTCAAAAATAAGATACGTTTATTCAAAGAATCCACGATCGTAATTTTAAGATGTGGAAAAGCAATTTTCAAAGGAATACTCGGAAATCCAGCTCCAGAGCCAATATCTGCAACGGATGATACTTGTCCCACATTATAATTAAAAGAAACAGAAAGAGAGTCATAAAAATGTTTTAAATAAACCTGCTCTCTCTCTGTAATACCCGTTAAATTCATTTTCTCGTTCCACTCTACAAGAGTCTTGTAATACAACTCAAATTGATCAAGCTGTAGTGAAGAAAGAGAAATGTCTTGTTTTTCTAATAATTGAACAAATTGTTGTTGAATAGGATCCATGAATTAACCTCTAGCCGCAATGACTCTGTTGTAGTGTTCCAAATAAACGAGCAGGATAGAAATATCCGAAGGTGTAACGCCGCCGATACGAGATGCTTGCCCAATAGATATCGGACGAATTTTAGCTAACTTCTGCTTAGCTTCCGTCGCAATCCCGTGTATTTCGCTATACTCGATGTCATCCGGAATTTTCTTTTTCTCCATCTTACGCAAACGTTCAACTTGATTGCTTTGTTTTTCGATATAACCAGCATATTTCACTTGAATTCCTACTTGTTCTTTCATTTCATCATCAAGCTCAAGTGGAGAAGGAGTCATTTGTTCAATATGTTTATATTCAATCTCAGGGCGACGAAGCAGCGAAATGGCTGGTACAGAATTGTTCAGCTGCACACTTTCCAAACTCTCTAATAATTCCTGCACATGAGGCTCAGGTTTAACCTTCACGTTAGTCAAGCGTTCAATTTCTTGATCTATCAAAGCCTTCTTATTTAGAAATGCAGCGTATCGTTCGTCTGAAATAAGCCCGATATCATGACCAATTGGCGTTAGTCTTAGGTCAGCATTATCATGGCGAAGAAGTAAACGATATTCAGCGCGTGATGTTAGCAGACGATAAGGTTCATTCGTCCCCTTGGTTACAAGATCATCAATCAGAACACCGATATATCCTTCCGATCTATCCAGAACGATAGCTTCTTTTTCTAGAACTTTACGAGCCGCATTAATACCAGCCATAACCCCTTGACCAGCAGCTTCCTCGTAGCCTGATGTTCCATTAATTTGTCCAGCAGTGAATAATCCACTTACCAATTTCGTCTCCAAAGATGGTTTCAGCTGAGTAGGAACTACCGCATCATATTCAATAGCATAACCGGTACGCATCATTTCCACTTTCTCTAATCCAGGGATCGAGCGCAAAATACCCAATTGAACATCTTCCGGCATGCTCGTTGATAACCCTTGAACATAATATTCCGAAGTATTACGTCCCTCTGGTTCTAGAAAGATTTGATGCTTAGGTTTATCAGCAAATCGAACGATTTTATCCTCAATAGATGGGCAATATCTTGGTCCTGTTCCTTCAATAGCCCCCGAGAACATCGGTGCACGGTGTAAATTAGAATTAATAATGTTATGCGTTTCCTCAGACGTGTACGTTAACCAACATGGCAGCTGCTCATTACCACCAATCTCAGCTGCTTTTGTCTCAAATGAGAAAAATTTAGGCTCATCATCACCAGGTTGAATTTCAGTTTTGCTAAAATCAATTGTATCCTTGTGAACGCGAGGCGGTGTCCCTGTTTTGAACCGAACAAGATCAAATCCAAGTTTACGTAAGGATTCCGATAATTTAACAGAAGGCTGTTGATTATTGGGTCCGCTCTCATACATCAGCTCGCCCATAATAACTTTCCCTCTTAAATAAGTTCCTGTCGTTAACACGATGGCTTTGGAATAATATTCAGCGCCTGTTTTAGTGATGACGCCTTTACATACGCCGCCTTCAACAATAAGCTCTTCAGCCATACCTTGACGTAATGTCAAGTTTGGAGTCGCTTCGATTGTTTCTTTCATTTTATGTTGATAAGCAAATTTGTCCGCTTGAGCGCGCAGCGCATGTACCGCGGGGCCTTTGCCTGTATTCAGCATTCTCATCTGAATATACGTTTTGTCGATGTTACGACCCATTTCCCCACCAAGCGCGTCAATCTCTCGAACAACGTGGCCCTTCGCAGGACCACCAATAGATGGATTGCAAGGCATGAATGCGACCATGTCTAAATTAATCGTTAATAAAAGCGTGTTACAACCCATGCGTGCTGAAGCCAGTGCAGATTCACAACCTGCGTGTCCGGCGCCGATGACAATAACATCATAATCACCTGCATGATATCCCATAATAAACGTCCCTCCCTCTTTTATGAAAACGCAAATGCTGTCGTTTTCATTTTCCTAAGCAAAATTGTGTAAATATTTGATCGATCAATGATTCTCCTACGGAATCACCAATAATCTCTCCAAGCTGCTCCCAAGCTGCTCGAATATCAATTTGTATCATATCAATAGGTACATATTGTTCATTAGCATCAAGTGCATCTTGTAACGAACGTTTAGCTTGCTTCAATAGCGAAATATGACGAACATTACTAACATACGTCAAATCACTTGATTCTAGTTTACCCTCAAAGAAAATTGCCGCGATTGCTTTTTCTAAATCTTCAATACCTTTATTCTCAATCAGTGATAACTCAACAATACGTTCATGTGGAAAATAACTCAGAACCTGTTCGATATTCAGCTTTCTACTTAAATCCGTCTTATTCAATATGACAATCGTCTGCTTATCCGCTAATTGTTTCATAAGCGCAATTTCATCGAATTCGAGCTCTTCATTACTATTCAGAACTAACAAAATGAGATCCGCTTCAGCTAAGGCAGTCTTCGAACGCTCAACTCCGATTTGTTCAACGAGATCTGACGTTTCCCTAATGCCTGCAGTATCAAGCAGCTTCAAAGGAATACCGCCAATATTCACGAACTCCTCAATAACATCCCTTGTTGTACCTGGAATATCCGTTACAATTGCCCGATTCTCCTGCGCTAATTCATTGAGAAGCGATGATTTTCCGACATTTGGCTTACCAACAATGGCCGTTTCAATACCTTCTCGCAATATCTTCCCTTGCTCAGCGGTTACCAAAAGACGGTCAATTTCAAGCATTACCGTATCACACTTGCTCTTTATGAAAGTGTTGGTCATTTCTTCTACGTCATGCTCAGGATAATCAATATTCACTTCCACGTGAGCCATCAATTCCACTAATATATAACGTAAATGTTTGATTTGTTTCGACAAATTTCCTTCAACTTGCTTCAAAGCTACCTTGAAAGCTCTATCCGATTTGGCCCGGATTAAATCGATTACCGCTTCAGCCTGGGTCAGATCGATCCGGCCATTCAAGAATGCCCGCTTCGTGAACTCACCCGGTTCAGCTAATCGAACTCCCTGCTGCAGCAATAGATCAAGTACTTTCTTCACAGAAACAATGCCCCCGTGACAGCTGACCTCCACGACGTCTTCCATCGTAAATGAACGAGGAGCTTTCATTAACGTAACTAGAACCTCCTCTACCTTTTGGGCAGAAGCAGGTTCTATTATGAATCCATAATGTACCGTATGCGTCTCAGCAACAGATAATTTCGTTTTAGAGCGAAAAATACGTTCCACGAGTGGAACCGCTTCGTCTCCGCTCACACGAATAACCGCTATCCCACCCTCACCAAGCGGTGTAGAAATAGCAGCAATCGTATCATTTAACATAGTATTTACACCTCGAATTTACCTCATCTTAAAGAAAAAGCAATGACATGATCAAAGTCATTGCGGTAGCGTTATTTGACAGCGATAACCACCCGACGGTTCGGTTCTTCGCCTTTACTGTATGTTTTTACAACTGGATGTCCCTGTAATTCGGCATGAATAATCTTTCGTTCTTGAGAATTCATGGGCTCAAGAATCACTTCTTTTTTAGACTTAATCACACGATTGGCGAGTCTAACTGCGAGCTCCTCCAACGTCTTCTTACGTCTATCCCTGAAATTTTCCGCATCTAAGATAATACGAAAGTGAGAATTCGCATACCGGTTTGCAACGATATTCACCAAATACTGCAAAGCATCCAGTGTTTGTCCTCTTTTACCGATGAGAATACCTAATTCAGAGCCACTCATATTCAAGATATAGCCTTCACGATCTTTACGCGTATCTATGGTGATGGAAATCTGCATCGCTGTGAACATATCTTGTAAGAAAGCAATGGCTTCCTCAAGTGGATCTGGAATCAATTCAAGCTCTACTTTAGCTTCTTTGGTACCAATAAATCCGAACCACCCTCGAGAGGGTTGCTCCAAAATATGAATGTTTACACGATCCTCGGAAACTTGCCATTGAGATAAACCGGATTTAACCGCTAGCTCAATAGTCTTTCCAGTCACCACAATTTTTTTCATTTGGACAGGCCACCCTTATTTTTTTGCGCCGCTTTTTGCGATGCAGGAGAACCATAAATAAAGTAAGACTGAATGATTGTGAAGATGTTACCGAAAATCCAGTAAAGCGGAAGTGCTGCTGCGAAATTCATGGACATCACGAAAATCATAACTGGGAAAATATATAATAAGCTTTTCATTTGTTGATTCATTTGGGAAGACATAAACATTTGTTGAACGAATGTCGTTGCCGCGGCAATCAACGGAAGAATGTACAGGTGATCCGGTTGTCCAAGATTCATCCATAGGAAAGTATGTTCACGGATGTGGTCATTACGCATAATCGCTTGATAAAGAGCAATCAGAATTGGCATTTGAACAATGATCGGGAAACATCCTGCTAATGGATTCACACCATTTTGCTGAAACAGCTTCATTGTTTCTTCCTGCTGTTTCTTCGCATCATCTTTATACTTTTCTTTGAGCTTCTTCATCTCTGGCTGTAGATCTTGCATCCGTTTGGAACTTTTATACTGCTTAAGTGTAAGCGGCAAAATAATTAAACGAATGATCAAGGTAACGACCATGATGGATAATCCGTATTGACCCCATAAATGATCAGCGAACCAGTCCAGCGTCATAGAAAGCGGGTACACAAAATATTTAACGAAAAAACTTGCGGTATTCGGATCAATAGGTGCCATAGCTGCACTTGACGGACTGCATCCGGACAGTAATAAGATCAACGCTGAGAGTGAAGCTAGCATATAAATTCGACGAGTCAAAATGAGATCCTCCTAAATATCTTTTCCATCATAAACTATAACACATCTTCAGCTCGCAAGGAAATATTACGTTACTTTTTAATGACATCATTTCTTTTTAATAAAGAAGCTTTGCGTATCACATGCCAGATACTTTTCTCCATCTCGGCATAGTCCATTTCAACAACTGGTTTTCTAGCCAATAAGATGTAGTCATAATGTGGCGTCATATTCTCTTTTTTCAGCCGGATAATTTCCTTCATCATTCGTCTGAGCCGATTTCGTACGACAGCATTGCCAACCTTCTTGCTAACAGACACACCGAGTCGAAACTGTTCCAATTTAGGTTGAGGCAAATAATATAGAACGAATTGATGATTGGCCATCGACTTCCCATACCGATATACCTTATTGAAGTCTTCTCTTTTAGCTAATCTATATATTTTTTCCACGATTATGTACGCTCCAGACAGATGACTCCAAGATTAAATTTTGTTTTTATACAATATTAATTAGCTTATATAGTTTTAACAGAAATATCCCCATATAAACCATCCAACAAAATGCAAAAAAAAAAGCCCCTTCCGGAGCCTCATTTTTACGCGCTAAGAATTTTTCTTCCTTTAAGACGACGAGCTTGTAGAACTTTACGACCGTTCTTCGTGCTCATTCTTTTACGGAAACCATGATTCTTCTTACGCTTTCTCGTATTCGGGTTAAACGTCGGACCCATCTATAGCACCTCCCTACCTGAGGATATCCATCCTACAAAATTTCTACTACTCATTAAATCATTTCTACAGCAGAAAGTCAACATACCCGAGTGTACAGGTGAAGAGGACATTTTCTCCATAAATATAAAAAAAAGAACAACCTGTGTATAAAATTTCACCTCTCCACAGAGAAGCTTGTCGAAAATTAACATAATATCAACAATATCTTGTGTTGTGAACAAAATCTATGCACAACTTGTTGTAAATGTGGATAATATCAAACAATCCGTTGATTAACAAGTAATCTTTTGATAAGATGATAATGTTTCTGTTGTGGATAGACACCACTAACTCTCCGACTTATCAACAACCTGTGGATAACAATGTGCACAATTTTCCCTCTACAAGAATAAGTCATTTCAGCCGATCCTTAGTAATGTGGATAAAATCGACAAAAATCGTCCTTTCTTGACCGCATCAGACATAAAGGTTCTTTTCGTTGTTAACCGCACAAGCTATATACAGATTTCGATTAAGCCGAACGTTTAATGTGAATTGCTTAATTTCGAGATTTTACAATAAAGCTTTATAAACCGAACATATCTTTACTGGCCTTATGCCACATGTTTGATTTCAAAGGAGTGAATTACTGTGGAAGGCCATTCTACGGACTTATGGCAGCAAATTTTAACGATTATTCAAACCAAACTCAGTAAACCAAGCTTCGACACTTGGCTTAAATCAACCAAAGCGACAGTATTCAATGATTCAACTGTCGTTATTTGTGCGCCGAACAATTTTGCTCAGGAATGGCTCGAAAGCCGTTATACCAAGCTAATTGAAGGAACCATTTATGACTTTACGGGTAAACATGTTTCTGTGAAATTCATCATTGAAACGGAAGAGCAGAAATCTCAGTCAACAGCGGTTCAACCAGCTGTTATTCCACCTAAAGGTCCTGCGATCGTTACAGGTGAAGAAAATTTCACCAATATGATGAATGCCAGGTATACATTTGATACGTTCGTTATCGGATCAGGCAATCGATTCGCTCATGCTGCATCCTTGGCTGTTGCCGAAGCACCAGCTAAAGCTTATAATCCCCTCTTTCTTTATGGAGGAGTTGGTTTAGGTAAGACACATTTAATGCATGCCATTGGTCACTATGTGTTAGAACATAACCCTGGGGCACGTGTTTTATATATTTCATCAGAAAAGTTCACGAATGAATTTATTAATGCGGTCCGTGATAACCGCGGCGAAGGATTTCGTAATAAATATAGAACGATCGATGTACTATTGATTGATGATATTCAATTCCTCGCTGGTAAAGAAGGTACGCAGGAAGAGTTTTTCCATACATTTAATGCGCTTCATGAAGAAGGCAAACAAATTATTATCTCTAGTGACCGGCCGCCCAAAGAAATTCCAACCCTGGAAGATCGGTTACGCTCGAGATTTGAGTGGGGATTAATTACAGACATTCAGCCCCCAGATTTAGAAACACGCATAGCCATTCTTCGCAAGAAAGCGAAAGCAGAGAATCTTGAAATTCCGAATGAAGCGATGATCTATATCGCGAACCAAATTGATACGAATATTCGTGAGCTTGAAGGTGCTTTAATTCGAGTTGTTGCATATTCATCCCTTATTAATCAGGATATTAGCGTGCATCTAACAGCCGAAGCATTGAAAGATATTATTCCATCGAATCGACCACGGGTCATCACGATACAGGATATTCAGCAGCGGGTTGGAGAATTCTATGGTTTAAAGCTAGAGGATTTCAAAGCCCGTAAACGAACAAAAGCCGTCGCATTCCCTAGACAGGTCGCGATGTACCTGGCACGTGAGCTGACGGACTTCTCTTTGCCGAAAATCGGAGATAATTTTGGTGGTCGTGACCATACAACGGTTATCCATGCCCATGATAAAATATCACAACAATTAAAAGTAGATCAGGATCTTTACAAGATCGTTCATAATCTGACAGAACGCATCAAGAACCCCTCTTGATAACATTTAATTTTGGGTGAGCCTATGCACAATCTATTCACATGTGGATAGGCTTGATTTATATAAGGTTCATCTACATATCCACATATCCAGAGCCCCTACTGCTATTACTAATAAAGAATGTTATTATATAATGATTATGCTAACGCAATGAAAAAAAGAACCACAGGAGTGAAATCATGAAATTAACCATCCTAAAAGACCATCTCATTGAATCCATTGGTCACGTTTCCAAGGCCATATCCTCTCGTACAACCATACCTATCCTTACAGGGATCAAAATAGATGCAACCTTAAGCGGTGTAACCCTTACAGCAAGCGATACGGATATTTCGATTCAAAGCTTTACCCCTAGTGAAAATGATAAGATTAAAATTATTGAACTATTTCAAGCCGGTAGTGTCGTTCTTCCAGCCAAATTCTTCGTTGAAATTATTCGTAAACTACCTGCACAATTAATCGAGATTGAAGTAAGAAATAACTTTCAAACGATTATTCGTTCTGGTTCTTCTGAGATTCAAATCATGGGGCTCGATCCAGATGAGTATCCGCTGCTGCCTGAAATAGAAGAAAGTAAAATGCTTCGTTTGCCCAGCGATTTGCTGAAAACGATGATAAAGCAAACTTCATATGCCGTATCAACGAATGAATCGACGCCTATTCTTACGGGTGTGCTCTGGAGCATCTCAGGTGATAAACTAAAATTTATTGCTTGTGATCGTCATCGACTCGCTAGTAGAGAAGTAACGGTTGATAATGATAATGCTCATCAACTACCTAACATTGTTATCGCAGGCCGAACTCTGAACGAATTAAGCAAAATTTTGCCTGATCAAAACTCCCTTATAGATATAGTTATTTCCGACAATCAGGTTTTATTCAAAATTCATTCAATTTTGTTCTATTCTCGCATTTTAGACGGAACTTACCCGGATACATCGAAGCTGATTCCGCAATCTTTTCAAACCGAAATGGTTGTACCAACCAAAGAATTAGCTGAAGCCATCGACCGTGCTTACTTACTTTCGAGAGAAGATAAGACAAACATCGTGAAAATGATGATGCTTGAAGACCAGACGATTGAGATTTCTTCAAGTTCTTCCGAACTTGGAAAAGTAACGGAGCAAATTAACCTGCAGCATATTGCCGGTGAGTTACTCAAAATCTCATTTAACTCCAAATATATGCTCGATGCGCTTAAAGTTCTTGATTCTGAGTTCATTCACATCGGATTTACTGGAGCTATGCAGCCAATCATCATGAAACCACAAGATTCCACAAACATTCTGCAGCTTATTTTGCCGTATCGAACAACGAATTAAGGAGTGCGCTATATGAAACAGATCCCCATAAATACGGACTATATTACACTTGGACAGTTTCTGAAATTATCGGACTGTATATCCACAGGTGGACAAGCCAAATTTTTTGTTGTGGATACAAAAATTGAAGTGAACGGACAAGCTGAAAATCGTAGAGGCCGGAAACTCGTGCCGCAAGATGTGGTAACCGTGGAGGGTTTCGGACAATTCGAAGTCGTTAGCTCCTGATCGGATTAACCCAGGAGGATGGCCACCCATGTTTTTGAATAGACTCGTACTCAGTCATTACAGAAATTATGACCAGATTGAGCTAACAACGGATAGCAATGTGAATATATTCGTTGGACCTAATGCCCAGGGCAAAACTAATTTATTGGAATCAATCTATGTAATGGCCATGACGAAATCACATCGCACCCATCAGGATAAAGAATTAATTGGCTGGAACGGTGAGCAGACGCAGCTGCATGCGGAAATTCAGAAGCGATATGGGAGCTGTAAGCTGGATCTCTCCATTTCAACCAAAGGTAAAAAAGCGAAAATCAATGGCCTCGAACAAAAGAAGCTTAGTAACTTTATCGGTGCTTTGAATGTGGTCATGTTTGCTCCGGAAGACTTGGAGATCGTCAAAGGAACTCCGGGTATTAGAAGGCGTTTCCTTGATATGGAGATTGGCCAAGTACAGCCCTCCTATCTGCATGATTTATCGCAATATCAGAAAATTTTGGTGCAGCGGAACAATTATTTAAAGCAATCTTTTCCAGGAAAAACCGCGCCAGACGCGATGTTAGACATTTGGAATGAACAATTAGCACAGTATGGTGTTAAAATTATGAAAAAGCGTCAAAGCTTTATTAAGAAGCTACAACAATGGGCGGAAACGATCCATAGAGGGATTACGAACGATAGTGAGGAGCTACTTATTCGCTATTCCCCCTCTTTTGACATGACACCGTTTGAAGATGAATCTGTTTTATTAGACCAATTTATGATAAAGTTATCATTGGTTAGAGATCAGGAATTCCGAAGAGGTGTTACGTTAGTGGGCCCTCATCGTGACGATCTTCTTTTTTACATCAACGACAAAGAAGTCCAAACGTATGGATCACAGGGTCAGCAACGAACAACAGCGTTATCACTTAAGCTTGCAGAAATAGAGCTTATTCATGAGGAAGTTGGCGAGTATCCCCTATTATTGCTGGATGATGTGCTATCCGAGCTTGATGAGTATAGACAGACACAACTGATCCGTACATTTCAGCAGAAAGTGCAAACGTTTATTACAACAACAGGTCTAGAAAGTGTCCATTTGGATCAACTGGATCATGCTTCCGTGTTTCATGTTTTGAAAGGAAATGTAAGCGGCAGGAGCTGAGGAGCATGTTTATTCATTTGGGTGGAGAGAAAATTATTAGAGCATCCGAACTGATTGCTATTTTCGATATCTCGATCGAGAAATCTTCCAAAATATCGAAACAATTCATACAGCAAGCTTTAAAAGATAAAAAAACAGAACAAATCGGCGAAGAAGATTGCAAATCACTCGTTGTTACGAAGAGTAAAGTGTATTATTCTCCAATTTCCTCTACTACGCTCAAGAAAAGAGCGCATCAATTATTAACGAATTAACCTTTTCTCCCCACATAGGAAAGAAATAAGATTTCTGCATGCCGAAATCAGCTTTCTTATTGGCGAATATACTGTCCTCTAAGCGCGTTGCTCATTTTCGAATGACAACGATAGAGGTTTCTCTCACTATAAAAAAGCAGGTGAAGATTAACATGTCTGTGAATCAAAATGCGTACGATGACAGTCAGATTCAGGTTCTGGAAGGATTAGAGGCCGTTCGTAAAAGACCGGGTATGTACATTGGTTCAACCAGTGCCCGTGGACTTCATCATCTTGTATGGGAAGTTGTCGATAACAGTATCGATGAAGCTTTGGCCGGCTATTGCACAAAGATTGACGTAATTGTTCATAAGAATAATAGTGTTACAGTTATCGATAATGGCCGTGGAATCCCTGTTGGTGAAAACGCCAAGTTAAAAAGACCAACGCTCGAAGTTGTTCTAACGGTTCTTCATGCCGGAGGTAAGTTCGGTGGAGATGATTCCGGCTATAAAGTATCGGGTGGTCTGCATGGTGTAGGTATCTCAGTTGTTAATGCGTTATCTGAGCTGCTAACGGTTCAAGTTAAGCGTGAGGGTAAAATTCATCAACAAGAGTATCGCCGCGGTGCGCCTCAGTACGACGTGAAGGTCATTGGCGAAACGGAAGAAACAGGGACACAAGTTACGTTCCAACCGGATCCGGAGATCTTCAAGGAAACGACGGAGTATGACTATGATATTCTCCAATCCAGAATTCGCGAGCTAGCTTTCTTGAATAAAGGAATCGAGATCAATTTAATTGATGAGCGTACGGATACGGTCAATACACATAGGTACGAAGGCGGGATTGTTTCCTTCGTTCAGCATTTGAACCGTAACCGTGAAGTTGTCAATGAGATGCCAATCTATGTGGAAGGTTCCAAAGATAATATCTCCATTGAGATTGCCCTTCAGTACAACGATAGCTATACGGAAAATATTTACTCCTTCGCGAATAACATCAATACACATGAGGGTGGTACTCACGAGTCCGGTTTTAAAAGCGCGCTAACGCGGATCTTGAATGACTATGCCCGCAAAAGTAATTCGTTGAAAGAAAGTGACTCCAACCTATCGGGGGATGATGTACGCGAAGGTCTTGCTGCCATTATTTCCGTGAAAATCCCGGAGCCCCAATTTGAGGGTCAAACGAAGACTAAACTAGGGAATAGTGAAGTCCGTGGTATTGTAGAATCTCTATTTGCCGAGAAGCTGCAAACATTTATGGAAGAGAACCCCTCTGTTGCGAAGAAGATTCTCGAAAAAGGGATTCAAGCGGCAAGAGCAAGAGAAGCTGCGCGTAAAGCGAGAGAATTAACTCGTCGTAAAAGCGCATTGGAAGTCAGCGCGCTGCCAGGTAAACTTGCAGATTGCTCATCCAAGGATGCTTCCATCAGTGAGATTTACATCGTAGAAGGTGACTCTGCAGGTGGATCAGCTAAACAAGGTCGTGATCGTCACTTCCAAGCGATTCTTCCACTTCGCGGAAAAATTCTGAATGTAGAGAAAGCTAGATTGGATCGTATTCTATCCAATACGGAAATTCGTGCGATGATTACAGCCTTTGGCACAGGGATCAGTGACGATTTCGATATCGCTAAGGCACGTTATCACAAAATTATTATCATGACAGATGCCGACGTAGACGGAGCACACATTCGTACGCTTCTGCTTACTTTCTTCTACAGGTACATGAAAAAATTAATCGAGACCGGTTATGTGTATATTGCACAACCGCCACTTTTCAAGCTCGAAAGAAATAAAACGGTTCGCTATGCGTATAACGAAAAGCAAAGAGAAGCCATCATGCAGGAGTTCGGTGAAGGCGCCAAAGTCAATGTACAGCGTTACAAAGGACTTGGCGAGATGAATCCAGAACAACTGTGGGAAACGACGATGGATCCGGAAAGCCGTACATTCCTTCAAGTGACGATCGAAGATGCAATTGAAGCAGATACGCTCTTTGATTCATTGATGGGAGATAACGTAGAACCTAGAAGAGATTTCATCGAGGAACATGCGAAGTACGTGAAAAATCTAGATATCTAAACGTCCTAGACGTTGCTAACGATGTAAGCTTTCAGGAGGAACATTCATGAGCGAAGAATTACATTCGCAAGTCAAAGAAATTGACATTTCTACCGAAATGCGTACATCTTTCTTAGACTATGCGATGAGTATCATTGTCAGTCGTGCACTGCCAGATGTAAGAGACGGTCTGAAGCCTGTTCATCGTCGTATCTTGTTTGCGATGTCTGAGCTAGGCATGTCTCCAGATAAACCACATAAGAAATCAGCGAGAATCGTTGGTGAAGTCATCGGTAAGTACCATCCGCATGGAGACACTGCGGTTTATGAGACGATGGTTCGGATGGCGCAAGATTTCTCACTTCGTTATATGCTGGTTGATGGTCATGGTAACTTTGGATCGATCGACGGAGATATGGCAGCGGCCATGCGTTATACCGAAGCTCGCTTGTCGAAGATCGCGATGGAGCTTCTTCGTGATATTAACAAAGAGACAATTGACTATAAACCAAACTATGATGGCGAAGAAAATGAACCGGTTGTTCTCCCTTCTCGTTTTCCGAACTTGCTTGTGAACGGAAGCTCCGGGATTGCGGTAGGGATGGCTACAAACATTCCTCCTCATAACCTTCGTGAGGTTATCGAAGGTATCCAAATGATGATTGAAAATCCGGATATTACACCTCTTGAACTGATGCAAGCTATCAAAGGACCGGATTTCCCTACAGCTGGCTTTATCTTAGGCCGTGAGGGGATTAGGCAAGCCTATCAAACAGGCAGAGGTTCTGTTACGATGCGTGCTAGAACTATTATTGAAGAAAACAATAATAAAGCTAGAATCATTGTTAATGAGCTGCCTTATCAAGTAAATAAAGCTAGATTAGTTGAGAAAATTGCGGAACTTGTTCGAGAGAAAAAGATTGATGGTATCACGGATCTTCGAGATGAATCCGACCGCAACGGTATGCGAGTTGTCATCGAGCTTCGTCGCGACGTCAATCCGCATGTTGTTCTGAATAACTTGTTTAAACATACAGCCATGCAATCGAACTTCGGTATTATTATGCTAGCACTCGTCAACGGCGAACCAAGGGTTCTAAATCTTCGCGAGATGCTGCATTATTACCTCAAGCATCAGCAAGAAGTCATTCGCCGTAGAACTGAGTATGATCTGCGTAAAGCGGAAGCGCGCGCTCACATTTTGGAAGGCTTGCGCATCGCACTTGATCACTTAGATCAAGTTATTGCCTTGATTCGTGCTTCCCGTACGACGGACGAAGCTAGAGAAGGGCTCATGACTACGTTTAATTTGAGCCTCGATCAAGCTCAAGCAATTCTCGATATGCGTCTACAGCGTTTAACAGGCTTAGAACGTGAGAAGATCGAAGCTGAGTATGCTGAACTTATGAAGAAAATCGCTGAGCTTAAAGCGATTCTTGCTGATGAGAATCTGATTCTAGCTATCATTAGCGAAGAATTGAATGAAATTAAAGAGAAATTCGGCGATGAGCGACGTTCCGAAATTACGGTTGGTGAGGAAAGCATCGAAGATGAAGACCTCATCCCGCGTGAAGATGTCGTTATCACGATTACGCATACGGGTTACATTAAGCGTCTTCCGGTTACGACGTATCGGAACCAGAAGCGTGGAGGACGTGGCATTGTCGGAATGGATACCAAGGACAATGACTTCGTCGAACACTTATTCGTAACGAATACGCATCATTATTTGATGTTCTTTACGAATAAAGGTAAAGTGTATCGTTTGAAAGCTTATGAGATTCCGGATTTGAGCCGGACGGCTCGTGGAACACCAATCATTAACTTAATCCAGATCGAGCAAGGTGAGACGGTTAACGCGGTGATTCCGGTAGAAAGCTTCGAAACAGAGCAGTACTTATTCTTTGCAACGAAGCAAGGGGTTGTGAAGAAAACCCCGATTGACGATTATTCAAACATTCGTAAAGGTGGCTTAATCGCCATTAATTTACGGGACGATGATGATCTCATTGGCGTTAAGCTGACTGACGGTAACCAAGGTATTATTATGGGAACCAAGCTCGGCATGTCCATCCATTTCCCAGAACAAGATGTTCGTTCCATGGGTAGGTCTGCTACTGGGGTTAAAGGGATACACTTGGATCCAGAAGATACGGTTATTGATATGGACGTTGTCCATGAAGATAATAGTGTACTCATTGTAACGACCAAAGGTTTTGGTAAGAGAACGCCTGTTTCTGAGTATCGGATTCAGTCTCGCGGTGGTAAAGGGATTAAGACTTTGAACGTCACAGATAAGAACGGCCCAATTGTCGGTCTTAAAGTTGTGCAAAATGATGAGGATCTTATGATTATTACTGCATCGGGTACTGTTATTCGTACAAGCATGGATGGGATTTCTATGATGGGTCGTAACACGCAGGGTGTGCGCTTAATCAATATTCGTGAAGACGATGAAGTTGGAACCTTAGCTCGCGTGCAGAAAAATGAAGAGCAAAGCGAGAATGAGGAAGACGGCGATTGGGAAGAAACAGAAGTAACAGATACAGAAGAATAAAATGTCGGGATGGGGCTTACAAACCCATCCCTTTTACTTTACAATAAGAAGTATAAGAAAAATTAAGGTGAGTGAATGATTGTGCCGACAGTAGCCGTTTCTCAATTAAAATATGGTGAAAGATTAGGCGATAACGTAATAACGAAATTGGGAAATGTACTTTTCAATAAAGGAAAAGTCATTAGTGAAAGAGAAATTGAGATTCTAAAAGCGTTTCTCATTTCCTCTGTCTTTATTGAGTCTAAGAATGGTATAGAATCCGAAGCCACGAGTGAAGAAACGAAACCGAATGAAGTTGCAACCGTTCATCCTTTTTATATGGAATACCAGAATATGTTGAAGCTGCTTAAACGCGTTTTTTATCTCGCTAATGGTGGACAACCTCTTCCTATTTTAGATCTTCGAAACGGTCTTGAAGCACTCATTCAACATATTGATGCCTATAAAGTACTTACTTTCACTCCGAAAAATCGCAGTTTGCAAGATTACATTTATCACAAAAGTATTCAGGTCAGCTTAACCGCTTATTCATTAGCTAGATGGCATGGTCTTCCTCAGAAAGATCTAATGCAAATAGCGTTAGCTGGTCTCTTACATGACATTGGTATATCCAAAGTTGATCCTGCCATTCTTGAGAAGAAGAGTTCCCTAACAGCATCTGAAATGGATGAGATTAAACAACACACGCTAATCGGGTATCAGATTCTTAAAAATATTTCCGGTATTAACGAAGGTGTCAAATTAACGGCCATTCAGCATCATGAACGTGAGGATGGGTCGGGTTATCCTTTAGGCGTTAAAGGTGACAAGATTCACATGTATGCCAAAATAGTAGCGATTGCTGATATTTATAACGCCATGACCAATGAGCGTTACTATAAAACGGCTTTATCGCCGTATGTTGTACTAGAGCAGCTCTTCACAGAATCATTCGGTAAAGTAGATCCAACCCTGGTTCAAGTATTTATGAACAAGTCCACACAAATCAGCAATGGAACAATCGTAAAACTAAGCGATAACCGTGTAGGTGAGATTATTTTCTCCGATCGCTCGCATCCTACAAGACCTTGGATTAACGTTAATGGAACGATCGTAAATTTAACATTAGAAAGAAGCCTATTCATTCAAGATGTTATTGGTCATATTTAAAAGACATAGAGAGTAATGTTAACCCCTGATGCAGGGGTTTTCTTTATTATTAAGAAATGAAAAATAAAGCTTGCAATCTGTTTTTAGATTTGTTATATTACTCCTTGTCGCTTCGGCGGTCGAACGAAAGAACGAAAGAAATTAAAAAAGTTCTTGCAATCGAATGGGCTGATGTGGTATATTAATCAAGTCGCCTTTGAGGGGTGAAGGATTAAAACGAAAGAAATTGATCTTTGAAAACTGAACAACGAGTGAGTAAGCACAGTCGAGCAATCGACTATAATGAGATGAATAATCTCGCTAGCAAGTCAATGAGCATTTCAGCTTT
>NZ_LMEO01000026.1 GCF_001426375.1 Paenibacillus sp. Root444D2 | reverse complement strand
AGGGGACCCACGCGTTCCCATCTCGAACACGACCGTTAAGCCCTCCAGCGTCGATGGTACTTGAACCGCAGGGTTCTGGGAGAGTAGAACGTTGCCAAGCAAAAGACCTCACTTAATAAGTGAGGTCTTTTTTTTTTGATTTAGGAAAAATAGTTATGGTCTGATAGTAATAATTTTAAGATAAGAACATCCTTGTTGATGAACAATAGCAAAGAAGATATTACTTGGTTTCAACTTCCGAAGCCTGCTACACCGTTGAAGGCCTCTTTCTGATTTGCGGATATCCGTCATGACTCGCCATTTTTCCCGACTTTTTTCCTTGCGTCTGTCAACGACGTCATTGCGCATGGTTTTCCGAGCCGAAATCCGCTCAAGGAAGGTGACATCGTCAAAATCGACATCGTCGCGGATGCGGATGGCTGGATCGGCGATGTGATGCACGCGGTTCAAACCCATGCCGAGCGAAACGGATTCTCGGTGGTGCGCGATCTGCTCGGTCATGGCGTAGGAAGGGAGATGCACTAGGAACCTAATTATAACCACGTCGGGAATCCGGGCAAAGGGTTCCGCTTGAAGGAAGGGATGGTTTTTACGATCGAGCCGATGCTAAATGCCGGAAAAGCGTTAATGACGATTGATGCCGACGGATGGACCGCCAGAACCGTTGACGGCTCGCTTTCCGCACAGTACGAGCATACGGTCGCCATTACTACGGATGGCCCGATTATATTGACCGCACAATAGAATTCAATCCTTTTAATCCTTTTATTTGTTCAATTTTGATTTTGAGCCGTGATTTCCTATTCCAGATTTCAAGCAAAAAAATCGGCCACTGTTCGCGGTTTTGAACACAGCAAGGCTGCCGATTGAATGTTGCTTACGGTAGCCTTGTGTATGTTACGGTCTGTGGCCTTTGTTTAATTATTTATTGGCTCTTCGTAATACCGTTGTGTTAGGGGTGACGATGTAGATGGTATGATTGAACGAATCTTGAAGTGCGTCGGTAAAATCGTGACGCAACGAACCGAAATTGCCGAGATCGGCATGGTGTATGCTTCGTTTGCGGACACAGAAGGGAATATCGTCAATATTGTTGGAGACATCTAACAAATGGTAGCGGTTATCGAAGGGTGGAGCATCTTTCTCCAACTAAGAAGTGATTTGCATTGCCGCTATTTCATAACGGTTCCCCAACGCTTACCTAAACAAGACCACTCTTGTCAATGACTTTATTAAACTCTAACTTGAAGTAATAGGCAGATTCAGCAACAGAAACGTCCAATCGGGAAGGGGAGCGGCCGCATATCCTTTAGGAAAAATAACGAAAGGATGATATGACTATGAGCAGAAACATTTCCGGCTGCCCACTGCCAAAGCCGATCACTCTGACGGCTCGACTCGCCCCGTTTGTTGGCAAGATCGTTACAGTCGTTACGCCTGGTTTAATCCGGACTACAGGGGTGTTATCAAACAACTCAGCGAGCGGTTTCACAGTGGGGGCCTTGCGGGTGCCGTTTGCAACATCGTTCTATATCTTGCTGCCTTTACGGGGGAGGCCACTCCTACCGTTTAATGTGAATGCGAGGGCTGAGGATCTGGGCGAAATTGGAGGTCAGCTTGTGCAAGTCGGCCGCAACTTCGTAGAGTTAATACAGTCACGCGGAATTGTGTCCACGTTGTTTCCGCTGAATTTGTTTACAGAGGTCCAATGTGAGCCTATCGGAGATGAGTAAGTTGACCGGCGCTAGCCTAGAGCAGGCGCCGTTTTTTATGGCGAATTGATTGAACTTCATCCACATTTAAGTTAGCGGATAAAGGTTATCACCAACTTAATTGCACGTTCGCAAACTGATCTTAGTGCGGTAATGGAACCTATCCATCGTTTATTATCGCTACGTTAACGGGCAGGATAGCAAAGTGATACGTGTAATATATTGTAATGTAGGGATTTGGGGAGGAATTGTTATTAATTCTCAAAGAGACAATATACATAAAATCATTGCCGAATGGGATCCATTTGATTTAAAGATCTATGGTATCGAAAGTTATGAAATACTAAAATGCATTCACTCTAGCGGGTCAAGAGACCCTAAGTAAATAGCAGGGTTTATTGAATCTATGCTTCAACATTTGGATGCTTCGAGAAAATTAAATAAATTCCAACACCATGAATTACCTCTCATTAAGTCATTCCGCTAACGGAAACGATAATGAAGGGAGCTTGCCTCGTGGCAACTCCTTTTTTTCATTCAAGTAACGGGCAGGATCCATCGGCTGCTATTCCCCGCGAACGGGCAGGATGGTTGAAGAAGAAATAAAAGGACAATTATCTAAAAACAAGAATAACTTATTAGTTGGTTTTTTAGTCTGGGGTTTACATTAAAAAAGGAGGGGGATTGAATTGGAGGAGTTAATTAAGGAGTATGCCTTAGGATACGCAATGCTTCGGGATGCTATCGAAGGATTGACAGAGGAGGAGTTTCGTTTCAAGCCTGCCCCGGACAAATGGAGCATTCATCAAATCCTCATACATGTGACAGATTCAGAGATTTCGTCCACATCTAGGCTAAAAAAAGTCTTGGCGGAAGATGAGCCGACTCTGATTTCATTTGATCAAGACGCATGGACGAATAACTTGGGGTATGATTTACTGGACCGCGAGCAGTATCTACTTCTGTTCAAATTGCTGCGTTCCAGTATGCAGACAATTCTAGACAATCTAACTACTGAACAAAGCGAGCGAGTGGGAGTGTATGTCGATCAGGGGCGGTTCACATTTAAGCAATTGATGGAATACCGCATCGAACATGTCCGCAACCACCTTGCTCAAATTGAAAGGGTAAAGAAGGCATACCACGATAAGCAATTAACCAATTTTAAAAAATAGAAGGAGATAAGCAAGTGAACATTGAAGGTGATTGGCTCGGACAGGCGGCGTTAAAGGTGAAACGCTGGCCTAAAGATACCATAGCGGCGGGTCATCGTCATACCATTGGGCTTAAATCTGACGGAACGGTGACGGCTGTGGGTGATAATAAATATGGCCAATGTGATGTAAGCGGCTGGCGCGATATTGTGGCGGTCGCGGCTGGTAATGTTCATATGGCGACGAACACGGGTAATGCTCATACAATCGGTCTTAAATCTTATAGTACTGTGGCGGCTGTGGGTTGGAATAAGCATGACCAATGCGATGTAAACGACTGGCGCGATATTGTAGCGGTTGCGGCGGGTTGGCGTCGTACCATTGGGCTTAAATCGGATGGCACGGTGATAGCAGTAGGTCGAAATAATGAAGGTGAATGCAATGTAAACGGTTGGTATGATATTGTGGCGGTCGCGGCGGGTGACTGGCATACCATCGGTCTTAAATTGGACGGCACGGTGACGGCTGTAGGTAATAATCGGTATCGCCAATGCAATGTAAGCGGCTGGTGCGATATTGTGGCGGTCGCAGCTGGTTATCTTCATACAATCGGTCTTAAATCGGACGGTACGGTGACGGCTATGGGTTTGAATAAACATAACCAATGCGATGTAAGCGGCTGGCGCGATATTGTGGCGATAGCGGTGGGTAGTAATCATACCATTGGCCTTAAATCGGACGGTACTGTCACGGCTGTGGGTTGGAATGAGTATGGCCAAAGTAATGTAAGTGATTGGCGCGATATTGTGGCGATTGCGGCGGGTTGTGCCCATACCGTCGGTCTTAAATCGGACGGCACGGTGGTTGCTGTGGGTGATAATGAATATGGCCAATGCGATGTAAGCTGCTGGCGCGGCATCCAACTACCCGGCAATTAGTTTTCAATATCAGTATACAGTCACGTATCGGTCGTGAAAATCACATAAATGGAGGAGAAGATATGATTCCAATACCATTAAAGCTTGCCGCTCATCTTGGCGACGCTGAGTGGACACCAATTACGATCGGTTGCTCGGTTGCTCAGACTTTCCGTTTGCAGATGCCGGACCATGGAATGGGGATGTACCTAAAGATGGTAGATAAGGACACTCGTAGGTCGCTAAAGCAGGAATTTGAGCGGCTGTTATGGTTGCAAGGAAAATTGCCGGTTCCGAACATTATTGATTACATAACTGAAGACAATCGGGAATACCTGCTTACCGTCGAACTTCCGGGTACCCATGCCGCGGACCAATCAAACTCGGACCGCCTACCAGGAATAGTACGGGAGCTAGCACTGGCGCTAAGACGTATCCACGATCTGCCAATCGATGATTGCCCATTCGATAAAAGCTTGGCAGTTCATATTAATGAGGCAAAGCAGAATATTGAGCTCGGCTTAGTGGATGTTGAGGACTTCGACCATAAGCGTTCAGGTAGAAGCTCCGACTCATTATTTCATGAGCTGCTCATTACGCGACCACCGAACGAAGACCTGGTATTTACTCATGGAGATTATTGCTTGCCGAACATCCTATTGTATGAAGACGGCAGGCTAAGTGGATATATCGACTGGGGTAATGCCGGCATTGCCGATCGGTACCAAGATCTAGCGCTTGCACATCGTAGTTTGATTCATAACTTCGGTATGACATGGGCTGAACTTTTCTTGCATGAATACGGACTGGAACGACCGGACCGTGAAAAAATCGAATTCTACCAACTGTTGGATGAGTTTTTCTGAATGATTGATGAGAAATTGAGTTTAGGTAGATTTTTAAACAAAACGATGAACAAAATCAACGTATTGAACGAATTTCCACCTCTCATCTTGTTGTAGGTATCGACATGGCAGAAATTCATGCCGCGCAGGCTACTAACTTTCGGGGTATCATTCTTGCCAAGCGGCATCTATCATTTACAAACGACTTAGAAGGATTCGAAAGATTACAACGTTGGATGGATGAATTGCAACAGAAGCACCGATTGAATACCCTAATCATCGGTATGGAACCAACCGGACACTACTGGTTTATCCTGGCTAATCGGCAGCCTGTTCAATTTACGGGAAACCGCGATGGGCTTCATATCGCATGCAGCCAAACCAAAAAGCGGTTCGTGCGCGCCATTGGATCCGTACATTTTCGATTTACCCTTACTCGTTCATTTGGTGTTGAGGGATTTTAATTTGCATTTCATCCAAAAGCTATCTATACAAGGTCAAATGGTTGTATCATGCTTATATAAAGTTTTAGAATAAAGGTACTGGAAATGAGAGGTGTATCATTTTTGTATAGAGTGGCTATTTGCGATGATGAGGAAAAACAAAGAGAGCTTGTTAAAAGCATCCTAATTACTTTGTCGATAAAGACAAATATAGATTTTGAAATTGAATTATTCGGCTCGGGAGAGCAATTGGTATCCGATTATGAGCACCATGAAACTCCATTCCATATTTTAATTTTGGATATTGAAATGGGGGGGATGAACGGGATTCAAACAGCCCGAAAAATAAGAGGGTTAAATAACCTGGATGAACAAATTATTTTTCTGACAAGCTATCCTGAATATATGGTTGAAAGTTTTGATGTCATGACATTCCAGTATTTGATAAAACCAATTGCTCCTTCGATCTTGGAGGAGAAAATGATCAAGATATGCCAATACTTTCAAGCACTTGATAAAAAGTTTATGGTTATCAAGTCAACCTATGAAGAAATCGTTTTAAAATATGATGACCTCATTAGTATTGAAGCTGCCAAAAGCTTAACTATAAAAAGCAAACTACATTTTACGACCACTAATCAAACCTATGAAAGCAAAGGCATCATTTCAGATTATGCTTTGGCCTTAAAAGACTGTAACTTCTTGCAAATCCATCGTTCTATTATTATTAATCTGCTTCATGTGAAGAAATTTGCTAGCGGAGTTGTTCTAATGTCCAATGGGTTTGAATTACCCATAGGTCGTTCTAAAATTAAAGAGGTTAAAGATACTTACACCAAATTTATGATTATGAAGGTCGATTGATATGATTCAAAATAATTTTCCTATTGTCTTTAGCATTATACTTGTGATGGGCGTTCAAATTAATTTTTTCTTCAACTCAGTGTTTGGTAAATCAGCTAAAAAACATAACCGGTTCATTTATTTCATTATGTTTGGGTTGCTTGATTACCTGTATCTGGTTATTCCCATCTCTCCTATTTTATCCTTAATTCTACCCTTGCTCATGATATTTAGTTTTGCACAATCTTATCAAGTAGAAATTAAAGACAAGATCATTTTTTCTATGTTTTACGGTGTTTTAATATCTCTCGTTAATTTTATATCCCTTTATATTTTTTATACCCTATATTCAGTTGAGTTTAGCTTTGACCCTGTAAATGAACATGATCAAATAGCCTACACAAAAGCTATTTTACTCAGTTGCATGATCATGTTTGCTATCATTCAGATCATACGACTACTTGCAAAACGTAGAAGTTACTCTTTGCATTACCGTTATTACATATTTTTTTCGGTTATTCCTATCGTAAGTATAAACCAACTGAATATTCTAACTTATAAGGACGCCTATTCTTTCATATCCGTCATTGTATTACTATTTTTAAACGTTATGATTTTCTATATTTTTGATACGATCATTGATAAATTTCAATTCATGCATGAGAATACTCAGTTGCAACATCAGATGGACTATCAGGATGCGAATTACGAAAAAGTCGTTCATAGCTTCAAATCCATTAAAAGAATCATTCATGATACGAATCAGCAGTTTTTGTATATTGAAGAATGTATTAAACGAAATGAGTTAACAACTGCACTGGAACATATTAAGACGACATTAAATAAAGTCGAAGGAGCCTATCAACGGGTTAACACAGGGAATCTGGTTATTGATGCCCTTGTCACAAACATTCTTACTATTGGACAAGCCAATGGCATAAGAATAGATACAAAGATTAGCTTATGTTCACAAGTAGTCCAAATTGACCGTTATGATTTATGTGTTGTCATTGGAAATATGCTAGATAACGCAATAGAGGCTTCTAAAAAGTTAAAAATAGCAGAAGATAGGTACATTCTTATAAAAATACATTCTACCGAGTCTACTCTTCTCATTCATATCATGAATCATATGGAGAATGAAGTTGCCCGCTTAAACAGCCAAAAATCAAACCCGGAATTTCATGGTATTGGATTAACGAACATAGCTAGAATCTGCGACAAGTACGGTGGTCATATGACCATTGAAACGAAACAAAAAATATTCAATAATATGGTACTAATACCATTTTATACTAACAATCCTTAGACAACCTGTTGTTTAGGGATTATTTTTTACGTTTCAGGGCGCTTTTCATTCTAACAGCGTTCTTCCTTGTATGATGAATTCAGTAAGTCACATCTAGAAGGAATACGAGGAGGAATTAATAATGAAGAAGATGGTTTCCGTAGTAATGACAGCTATACTTATTGCAATACCGCCAAGCTCAATTGTAAAAGCAGAGCCCACTCAAAATGAATCTAATTCTTTACAAACAAGCACTCAACAAGATTATAATTCAGTCAAGCAAGCTATGCGGGATACATTGCAACTTGGATTCCCGGGGATACTTGCTAAAACTTCCGAGGGTGGAAAAAGGTGGGGTTATGCCACTGGGCTAGCGAATTTGAGCACCAAGAAACCAATGGAAACAGATTATCGCTTTCGCATTGGCAGCGTGACGAAGACGTTCACCGCAACGGTTGTACTTCAATTAGCTGGAGAGAACCGCTTGAATCTAGACGATTCCATCGAAAAATGGCTGCCTGGTGTCATTCAAGGAAACGGATATAATGGTAAACAGATTACTATCCGGCAGATATTGAACCATACAAGTGGTATCGCTGAATACTCAAGATCCAAAGACGTAAATTTTATGGATACAAAAAAATCGTATACGGCTGAAGAAATAGTGAAGTTGGGGATTTCTCTGCCCCCAGACTTTGTTCCAGGAAAGGGCTGGTCTTATTCAAACACAGGATACGTATTACTGGGTATTCTTATTGAAAAAGTAACCGGAAACAGCTACGCGGAAGAGATTGAAAATCGGATTATTGAACCGCTTGAATTGTCGGATACATTCCTACCTGGCAATTCAAGCGTTATTCCAGGCACCAAGCATGCTCGGGGATATTCCCAACCAGACGAAGTAAGTGAGATAAAAGACGTTACTTATTATAATCCAAGTGCAGGTAGCTCGGCTGGAGATATGATTTCTGATGCTGACGACTTAAATAAATTCTTCTCTTCCTTGCTCGGTGGCAAATTACTGAAGGAACAGCAACTTAAACAAATGCTTACTACAGTTCCTGTAGGAAGAGCAGGAATCGATGGATATGGTCTTGGAATCTTTGAAACTAAGCTTCCAAACGGTGTCTCGATTTGGGGGCACACAGGTGGCATTCTAGGGTTTTCTACGATTGCAGGAGGTACGCTTGGAGGCAATCATACGTTGGTCGTCAGTTTGAACAGTTTGGGTAGAGATAACAGTCCTAATCCTTTTAAAAATATTTTACTTGCTGAATTTAGCAAGTAGGAGAAAAGGAAAAACGGAATATATGGTTTAATTTTGTCATAGCCCCAACTTACTTCAAAAAAATAAATTTGGGGCTTATATGGAATTATGGCGGAAACTTTTCTGCAAGAAACAGCTATATCAGAAATTAAAGGAGAGTTAAATTATGGATAAAATTATAAATGACTATCTTATAAAAATTGAAAGGTATTTGAAATCTATGTCCGATTCCGAGCGTATTGACATTGTAAAAGAAATCAAAAGTGTAATGCTTGAATTGCAAAATAATGGTGTATCTTCTGAGAAAATTATCGAACGGTTAGGAAATCCAAAAGAATTAGCGAAAGCATACTTAAGTGAAGCTATTTCAAAGAACAGTAAATTTAGTTGGCGTAAATTCGGCGCAATATTTGCACTTTGTAGCGACTTTGCAGGCATCAACGGTATGTTACTTTTGCCGTTCATCAGTACTCTTTCCATTGCTTTAATGATTGGTGGAGTTATTACGCCGATAGGTGGAATTGTTAAATTTGTCGGGTATCTTATGGGATATGATATTGCCGGAATAACAATCGAAATGGGAGCATTTACACCAAGCCTAATGCAGTTCTTGCCAATTTCTATTGTGATTGGTGTGTTAATGTTTTGGCTGGGGAAAGTCTTATGGAAGCTTACTATTAAATATATACACGCAATTAGTCAGAAAGAGAAAACAGTATAATAATATAAAGAACGGGGCGCGACGGTCATTCATAGACCAATCGTACCCCATTTTTACTATTGGTGTGTAACAATGCCCGCTGTTTCCGCTTTCCGCCTTTTAGGGGGGCTTTTTTGTATTAATTGGTTTGATAAACATATCGAGTCGAGATAAATCTGAATAAGAGAAAAATGAGCGTAATAAATTTTAAATGTCGGATGATAAGAACATTGTTCGATTGCCGATAAGTTAAAATAAACCGCTCCAAGGGACGGGCAGTATACAGCAATAGGAAATTAGTGGTAATCTAGTTTTGTTAATTTAAAAAGGGGAGGACGATGAAGTGGCTCCAAAACATATAGTTTCTGCGGCAACAATTGTAGTTAATGAGCGTAACGAAATATTATTGATAAAAGGACCTAAACGAGGATGGGAAATGCCAGGAGGGCAGGTTGAAGAAGGTGAATCATTGAAAGATGCAGCGATAAGGGAAACAAAGGAAGAGAGCGGTATAGATATAGAAGTGACAAAGTTTTGTGGTGTTTTTCAAAATGTAGGTGCAAGTATTTGTAACACTTTATTTTTAGGCAGACCAGTCGGAGGAGAATTAACAACTACCCCTGAGTCTTTAGAAGTAGGATTTTTTCCAATCGAAACAGCATTAGAGATGGTAAATTGGGGGAATTTTAAGCAAAGAATTGAGCTTTGCTTGAATGAAGAACTTCATCCTTTTTATGTTGAATTTTCCATTCCGCTTAAGGATTGCTAGAGCGCCATAAGTTTTTTCCGTCGGACAGCGTTAACCTCCCTCGGTAAAATTTGAATTACTCATGCAAGCTCGTCTATTCGTAGGATTTCTCCCTTTTAGATTTCATCTTTTTAAGCTTTTTAACTAGACGTTATGGTGATGCAAGACCTTAAATTCTTGGTTGCTCATGACCATGCACATCGTAATTAAACAGAGAAAGTGACGCAGGCGTGGACGGCCTCGTTTACTGAGCGTCATTTGTCCCTTCCATTTACCCGAGCTTGCTTCGGTCAAATTGAGGCCTGCGTGACGAAGTAGAGCGTTCCCGTGCGCATAACCTCTTAGATCTCCAGATTCTCCTAAAACACCAGCTAGAGCAATTGCACTTATTCCAGTAATGGCAAGGATCTTGCCTGAATAGGGGATACGTTCAAAAACGTCTTTGGCTTCTTTTTCGATCCTCTGCAGTTGTTTAGTTGCTAAGTCATGCTACTCAAGGAGCTGCTCTAGATGAAGTTTGTAAGCGTGTGTTGACTGCTTAAAACCAACAGTTTGCTTGGCAAGTTCGATGAGTAATTGGCTCTACGCACACCAGAATGCCGCTTCATTGATTTCTGCCATTCTCTAATTACATCGTCAGGACTTAGTTTACATAGATCAGCCGGGAGCGGAAAAAGCCGAAGGGTTAAGAGAAAGTCGACCCAGCGGTGGATCTGGTTAACGGCACTTACAAGTCGTTTGACGACTGTTTCTCGGTTGCCATTAGTACTCGCATTTGAATATTTAAGAATCTATTAATTCTTGGAGCCCATAGCATTATAGACACGCCTACAACGCAAACAGCAGCGCCTATCCAATCGTACATGTCGGATGTTTTTTTATCGACGAACATCCCCCAAAGTACAGCAAGAACAACAAACACGCCGCCGTATGCGGCGTAGACGCGACCAAATGATGGGAAACTCTGCAACGTTGGAATGATGCCATAAGCAACAAGGATGAGGCTTCCGATAATACCATACCAGAGGGGCTTTGATTCGCGCAGCCATAGCCATACCATGTATCCGCCGCCAATTTCGGCAAGTCCTGCGATAATGAAAATTAAGATTGTTAACAACAAAATCATTTACTCCTCTCGCTATGAACAAGTTCCGGTGGTTTTTATTTTATCAAAGCATTCAGACCAGGTGAGGCATTTGCATTTTAAGCCATCGTCTAAAATTTGAATCATCGAATTGATTTGTTTCTTTTTCTCTTCAAGCTGAGCGCGTTTTTCTCTCGCCATTTCTTCCCATCTATCCGATGTAGGGATTGTTTCGAATCCTTCAAGTAAAACCGCAATTTCTGGAATCGTAAACCCGGTATGCTGTGCTATTTTAATAAATGTAATTCGCTCCAGAAGGCTCTCGGAATAGCGACGTTGACCATTTTTACGGTCTGTATTTGGCAGCAGTCCAATGGATTCATAATATCGAAGGGTCGATGGATTCACATCTGCTTTAGCTGCTAGTTGACCAATACTAAGTTCAGACATTTGTATGCACCTCACTTGACTTAAAGTTAGCTTTAAGTATTATGATGTAATTATAATATTAATGAGGTGGTGGCGTAAATGAAAAAAAGTGAATGGTTAGCGGGGCTTAGCATTCTTGGAGCATGCGCTTTGTTGTGCATTGCCTTTGCTTGGCGGTGTGGCTGTTCTTGGCATATCTTCTTTCTTTTTAAATCCAGTGGTGATTGTGATATTAGCTCTTGTTCTTATTACGGTGGCAGTTGTTGTTTATCAGCGCCGAAAGGCAAATGGAACATCTTGCATGAAGCCAGGTTGCAGCTGCAAGTCTTGTGCAAGTGGAAGGAGCTAAGCGTATGAAAAATGAAGTGCCGGTTGCTTGCTGCCATACCGTTTTTACGAAAGAAGAGCGTATAGATTACAAGGACGCTTTTGGCGAATTAGAAAAAAGAAGGATAGCTGTAATGGAGATTGAAACTGGTTTTCAATATCAATTTCCGGGCGACTCGGATACGCTTCGCCTTCTGTATGATTGGATTAGTCTAGAGAGAAAATGCTGTCCGTTTTTAACTTTTACGGTGATAGCAAGTAGCGAAGATAAGCCGGTTTCCCTTCAATTAACCGGAACGGAAGATGCAAAATCATTCTTACGTTCAGAAATTAACGATAAGATTACTTTGATTACTACAATGAACGATAGATAATGTAATTAATAATCATTTTGAGCTTATTTAAGAAACGGACTTTAGCAGCAAAAAGTATATATATTTGCGTAATAGGTAAAACGAGGAACGTTAGTAGAACTGAACAAAAAAGCAGCTTGCTATGGGAGCTGCTCTGTTTCTTACGCTAGAGGGCTGCAATAAAGGAAATTATTGCTTTGGGTGGGTGTTATTACGATTCCAGGAAGAAAAGCCGACAGGATCTGACTGTTCAATCCGTATCAAAATTGATAACTAGCGAAAATGTTGAATCGTTAAAAGTTGTTGGTGGTTTGCCGGGTGCAACCTCTCCAAGACTGTACGAATGGCTTAATGAAGGCTGGATAAAAGAAGAATAGTTGACTTTTATAAACTGATGCATTATAACGACAAAACATCATAAGGAATTAATGCTAAGCGTCAAATAATTATACAGAAGAAATGTGAGTTGGAATTCAGTTTGTCAGTCAATTAAAGAATGCTGGGATCCCAATCAAGATTAATTTACAAGCAGGACTTCAGCATTTAAAGGTATCCGATAATGCTACATTAACGTCAGGCTCATTTATAATTTTCATTTTACGAAAACCTCTTGTTGTGTTATGTTATGTGATAATTGCATACAATTTATTCAATGAGGTGTTCGATTGTGTTACCTATCCAAAGAAGGCAAGTTATCAGCGAATATTTGGCTCACCATGGAGGCGCTTCGATTAAGGATTTTAGTATACAATTTGGCGTATCGGAGATGACGATTCGACGTGACCTTGAGCTTCTAGAGCAACAAGGGTTGGTCGCGCGGTCTCATGGTGGAGCAATATACATAGATAAGCTTATTGGAGAGCCCGCGCTGCCGGAGAAGCAATCGCGGAATCCTGAAGTGAAGGAAAGGCTCGCAGCCTATGCCGCAGAGCGGTTTGTATCCGATGGGGATGTCCTTATTGTGGAGGGAGGGACGACGGTGTCCAGAATGGCCGCGTATCTCAAGCACGCTCATTTGACACTGATGACCAACGGAATGGATGCCCTCCAGCAGTTAAGGGATGTGGCAGGAACGCATACGGTCTTATGTTGTGGGGGTGTATTGCGAGAACCTTCAGGCACATTTGTGGGTCCAGTGGCAGAAGCTTTTTTCTCACAGTATCACGCGCGCACAGCGTTTCTGTCGTCACTTAGTTTTACAATAGAAGCAGGATTTACAGATCCGAATATGATGGATACACAAGTCAAGAAAACCATGATTCAATCGGCGACAAGAACGATCATGTTGCTGGATTCCTCCAAAATCGGCAGCCGATCGTTCGCCACGGTAGCTCAGTTAAATGAAGTGTCGGTGCTGATTACCGATGCCGGAGTGAATGAACAAGTACGTGAAGCGTGTGAGTTAGCAGACGTTGAATTACACGTGGTCTAACAGGTTAAGCATCGATCTCTTTGTAGCTAATCAGTTACAAGGAGATTTTTTTGTGGTCGAACATGTTAGTTTATGTTATCTTATGTTATATTATGATAAATTAAATGGAGGTAACCATTCATGACGATTACATACAACAAGAAACCATCGATTCTAATTCAAGGGCACGAGCAAGAGGCACGACGAGGTTACATGGATATTGGTGAGGTTCTGAATGCTCGTTTGCACAAAAAGCAGAAAGAAGTAATTGTTATTGAATGTTATCCAGGTGTCCGAAAGCAAGAGATTCTAGAAGGGCTTCAACCTTACCTTCAGCCCTCAGTCGTAATCGACGTGGAAGCAGCTACTATGGACGCAGCTGAGATGGAGAGCATGTTGGAACGTTATCTAACGGATGACCGGGTATTCGGATACATGTCTCCTTTTCATATCGAAGATTTGTATGACCCATTGAAATTGGCAAAACTTAAAGAGCAAGTGGATGCGGTGTCAGAAGGGACTGTCATTCTGATTGGTTTCGGTGCCTCACTTGTCTCCAAAGGCGATTTAATTGTATATGCAGATATAACACGATGGGAAATACAGCTTCGCTACCGTTCAAAGGAATTTGGTAATTGGCTTGCTCATAACGAAAATGAAGATATGCTGCGTAAATACAAGCGGGGATATTTCTACGAATGGCGCATGGCGGATCGACTGAAGCGGTCGCTGTTTCAACACATCGACTATTATCTCGACACGAACGTGAAGGACGATCCGAAGCTTGTTTCATGGGAATCCCTGCTAGATGGTATGGAGCAAATAGCTCGCAGACCCTTCAGACTTGTCCCTTATTTTGATCCTGGTGTTTGGGGCGGCACTTGGCTTGAGGAGAAGATGTCTTTGGAACCCAAAGAGCATCCGTATGCGTGGGGCTTCGATGGCGTGCCAGAAGAAAACAGTTTATGTCTGGACTTCGGTTCGATTCAATTGGATGTGCCAGCGATTAACCTCGTATTCTTACAACCAAAGTCGCTACTTGGGGAGCGGGTTTATGCCAGATTCGGCGCGGAGTTTCCGATCCGATTCGACTTCCTCGATACTGTTGGTGGTCAGCATTTAAGCTTACAAGTACATCCAACAACCGATTATATTCGCAATCAATTCGGAATGTCTTATACACAGGACGAGAGTTATTATATTTTGGATGCCAAGCCTGGGGCTGAAGTTTATTTAGGCCTCAAAGATGATGTAGTGCCCGAGCAGATGATCGAAGACTTACGGAAAGCGGAGCAAGGCGTACCCTTCCCAGCCGAACAATATGTCAATATATTTCCAGCTGTGAAGCATGATCATTTCTTGATTCCTGCCGGTACGGTGCATTGCTCAGGCAGTGATTGTATGGTGCTCGAAATTAGTGCGACGCCTTACATTTTCACGTTTAAACTGTGGGACTGGGATCGCGTAGGTCTAGATGGCAAGCCGCGTCCTGTTCATATTGAACATGGGGAGAAAGTTATTCAATGGGATCGTACGACAGCTTGGACCGAGAAAGAATTAGTAGGTAGAGTAGAACCGGTAGCCGAGGGAGAAGGCTGGCGAGAAGAGCGCACAGGTCTTCATGAGTTCGAATTTATCGAAACACGCCGACACTGGTTCTCAGAGCCAGTGCTGCATGAAGGCAATGGCAGTGTTCATGTACTTAATCTTGTTGAGGGCGATGAGGCTGTCGTGGAAAGTCCTGAAGGCTTGTTTGAACCTTTCATTATTCATTATGCGGAGACGTTTATTATACCGGCATCGGTTGGGCAATACGTTATTAAACCTGCTGGCCCAAGTATCGGTAAGACGATCGCAACGATTAAGGCTTTTGTCAAAGGATGACATACAGGTTCAGATGGAGGGAAATAGTATGCAGGAAGGGATTTATTTAGCTTTCGATGTTGGCGGCACTTCCATTAAAGCAGGAGTAATTGATAGCTCGGGACGGATTATTGAACACACGATTTCGGAGTATCCGTCCAAAGCGAACGAGTCTGCAGTGAACATCTTTGATCATTTTTTACAAATGGCTGTAGACCTGCTGGGATTAGCAGATCCTGAAGGCCAAAAACGGATTGCTGGGATAGGTTATGCCTTTCCCGGCCCGTTCGATTATGAGCAGGGGATTAGCTATATTCAAGGCTTGAATAAATTCGATGCCTTATACGGGATGCAGGTTGGTGAACAGCTGCAGAAGATGATGCTGTTGGACACGCGATTAAAAGATAGAATCATGCCCGAATTCTTGCTTCGTTTTGAGAATGATGCTTCACTTTTTGCGATTGGAGAAGCCCATTTTGGGCAAGCCGCAACCTTTAGGAAGGCCGTTTGTCTTACCCTTGGAACTGGAATCGGATCGGGGTTTGTGGAGTCAGGTAAGTTAATTATACAGCGAGATGATGTTCCAGCGGGCGGTTGGGTATATGCGATCCCATACCGTTCCAGTATCGCTGATGATTATATCTCGCGGCGCGGGTTGCTTGCGCTTGCATCAGAACAAGGAATTAACCTGGATGGCCGGGATGTCAAGGAGTTAGCCGAATCCGCACGTGCCGGAGAACCCTCAATTCAGCAACTGTTCGACACGTTTGGCGAGCGAATTGAAGAGGCATTAGCAACCGTGTTGAAGACTTTTAACCCCGACGTTATTGTGCTAGGTGGTCAAATTTCCAAAAGTGGTGAGCTTTTTATCCCAAGTTTTCGACGTCAATTAATTCATAAAGAGATACATGCCTCTGTGGTCGTTAGTCATGATACCTTACGGAGTACGCTCATGGGCATTTATCATCTGTTGCAAGAGCATTAGGAGCTGATTCCAATGATCTCGAGTGAAAAATCGCAATATATCGTGAAAGAGCTTTCCAAAATTATTGACCGAAATATTAACTTTATGAATGATGAAGGGATTATTATCGCGAGTACGGATCAATCTCGTATCGGTTTAGTCCATGAGGGAGCTCTGGTCGTTTTAAAAACGAAAAAAAAGCTATTAGTCAAAGATAATCAATTTGCGGGATCCAAAGCCGGCATCAATTTGCCTGTTTATTTTGAGAATCGCGTTATCGGTGTAATTGGCATTACGGCTACTGAGCCGGAAGTATTGAAGATGGCAGAGATTATCCGCAAGATGACAGAGATTTTGATCAAGGAACAACTCATCGATGAGCAAAACGAAATCATTAATCAGTCGAAAGAGGTCTTTATTCGTGATTGGTTGGAGGGGAGATGGAAAGAAGATAAAGTCCTCTCCTCAAGGGGGTGGATGATTGGACTTAACGTTAATTTGCCGCGTGTCGTCATCACTGTCCATATTCATTACAACATCGATATTCAAAAAGAGGGGACGTCTTACAATCTGCAAAAAGAGCAAAATCGCTATAAAGGATATCTGCAAGAAGCCGTAAAATTTAATGACCAAGATGTCATCATTCCAGTTGGGTTCATGAAATTTGCCCTGCTCCTGACATGTCAAGGTTCCAGTGAAGAAACAAGAAAAGATGTCGTCTCACATAAAATCCAATATATTCTTAGACAGTTTCCTAAATCTGAGAATTACACGATTAAAGTGGGTGTCGGGGGATATTATGATTTCATTCGAGGGATACCGCTTTCCTATTTGGAATCAGAAAAAGCCGAATCTTACGCGGGATCATCGGATGAATGGAGCCTCTTATTTTATGACGATCTCCGGCTGGAAATGCTGTTAGATAGTGTACCCGTGGAAAGCAGCCATGATTTTGTGCGGAAAACGTTGAATGCAGCGGCTTTTTCGGATCCCAAAGAAATCATTGAAACGCTGAGTATATTTTTTGCTTGCAATCAATCGATCAATAAGACGGCCGATAGGCTGTTTATTCATAAGAACACTCTTCAATATAGGTTGATCAAGATAAAGGAAATAACCGGGTACGATCCCCGTGTATTCGAGGAAGCGGTGTTGCTTTATTTAGCCATCTATTTTCATCCAGCCAATAAAGCCTCTTCTCCTGGTACAGGTCTTGGTACAGGTAACAATAATTAGAGCGAATACGGAGTGAATGATTGGTACGTGTAATATGTTATGCGCTTACAGAACCTGTTACGATTTAGGTATACCAGAGAGTAAAGGTGGTTTTACAGCGAATGGCAATTGACCAATCCCATGCACTACTAGAGAAACTTAACATCATATATGGCAATGAGAAGGCTCCTGCTATTCTTGAACAAATCAAACAGATGCTAGACAGATACGCTTTACAGAAGACGAAGGATAAGCGTTGGGTATCGGAAAAGGATGTCATGCTCATCACTTACGGTGATTCCATCCGAAGCGAAGATGAGACACCGCTGCAGTCACTGCGCAAGTTTTTGCTTCGAAATTGCCAAGGCATGTTGTCATCTGTTCATATTCTTCCGTTCTATCCCTATTCTTCTGACGATGGCTTTTCAGTTATCGATTATCGTGAAGTTAACCCACAGCTGGGCAATTGGGATGATGTTACGGCATTGTCACATGACTTTGATTTAATGTTCGACGGAGTCATCAACCATATCTCACAGCACAGTGACTGGTTCCAACAATATCTGTTGGGTAATCCAGACTATGCGAATTATTTCGTTGAAGCGGATCCAGATGCGGATTACAGCAGTGTTACACGCCCGCGTGCTTTGCCATTGCTGACCAAGTTCCAAACACCTGCGGGAGAGAAGCACATATGGACAACCTTCAGCGATGATCAAATCGATTTGAATTTTGCCAGCGAGAAAGTACTGCTTGAAATCGTAGAAATTCTGCTTATGTATGCAGCACGCGGGGCTCGTTACCTTCGGTTGGATGCGATCGGGTTTATGTGGAAGAAGCTTGGGACAACATGTATGCATCTAGAAGAAACGCATGCGATTGTACAGGTGATTCGTGAGGTGTTGGAAACAGCGGTACCTGACATCGTGATCATTACGGAGACGAACGTGCCGCATCATGACAATATCAGTTACTTCGGCAATGGCTCGAATGAAGCGCACATGGTGTATCAATTCCCATTGCCGCCGCTCACATTGCATACACTGCATACAGGGAACAGCAGTAAGCTTCAGGCATGGGCTGATTCACTCGGATCGACCACACAAGAGACATCGTTTTTCAACTTCCTAGCTTCGCATGATGGCATTGGCGTACGTCCAGTGGAAGGAATCTTGAGCAAGGAAGAAGTAAACACCATGGCTTTAAAGGTGCAGGAACATGGCGGATTTGTCTCTTACAAAAACAATGGTGACGGAACGAAGAGTCCTTATGAGTTAAATATCAACTACTTAAATGCCTTATCTCATCCGGATGAAGCTATTGCGCTAAAGGTCAAACGCGTTGTCGCGGCTCACTCCATTCTCTTGTCTTTCATGGGCATGCCAGCGATCTATGTTCATAGTTTGTTGGGATCTCAAAACGATCAAGAAGGTGTGAAGGCAACAGGGCGTTACCGTTCGATTAACCGAGAGCAGTTGCTACATGATCAATTGCAGCTGGAGTTGGATACAGAAGGTTCACTGCGGGAGCAAGTTTTCCAAGCACTTAGAAAGCTTATTCAGATTCGGGTAATGCAACCAAGCTTTCATCCGAATGCTTCTCAACGCATTCTGACGAGTGACAGCCAGCTCTTCGCTTTGCTTCGTACAGCGTCGCAAAACGGAGAGTTGCTCGCCATCGTGAATATTACAAATGAAACAGTACAGCAAGACTTCGCGGCTTTACAGACAGGCTGGAAGCACGGGGAAATGGTTTTTGACTTGATTTCTGAGCAAAATATCCACATCGAAGATTCGCTGCAACTCACTTTAGCGCCTTACCAAGTGATGTGGATCAAACGTCTTGAAGGGGGTGATGACAAGTGAAGATCATCATTTCTCCAGACTCCTTTAAAGGGTCGATGTCCACAGTCGCTGCCGCTAATCAGATCGAAGCCGGCATACTTACTGTGTTTCCTTCCGCTCAAACCATCAAAATTCCAATGGCTGATGGAGGGGAAGGTACGGCGGAAACGTACCGGATCATAGCTGGAGGAGAAATGATCTGGCACGAAGTGATGGATCCCTGTCATCGGACCATTCAGGCATGCTACTGTTGGATTGAGAAGGATCGGACGGCCGTCATCGAGACGGCAGCCGCTTCTGGGTTAACCCTTTTGAAGGAAAGTGAACGTATGCCAGCAGGACTCACTACCTACGGAACAGGTCAGCTCATTCGTTACGCCTTGGAACGTGGAGCCAGGAAGATCATTGTCGGGCTGGGGGGAAGCGCAACCATCGATGCAGGAATCGGTTGCCTACAAGCGCTAGGGCTTCAATGCTTTGATGGGAACGATAACGAGATAACCGGCGAGAATTTTCGTTTAGATGCCATTGTTCGCATGGATGCCAGCCAATTGGATGCACGTCTCCATGAAGTTGAACTTGTCGTTGCGTCCGATGTCAAAAATCCGTTGTTGGGATCAGAAGGAGCTGTCCATGTCTTCGGTCCACAGAAAGGGTTGCAGCCGCATGAGCTAGCCGTCTTCGAACAACGGATGAGCCGGATTGCGGAACTCGTGACCCAGACTGCAGGATGTGACATGCGGGTTCAGCCTGGCGCAGGAGCTGCTGGAGGATTTGGATTTGCCTTACTTTCCTTCTTCTCCAATTTAACGATGATGAGCGGCTTTGACTTGATTGCTCAATTAAGCCGATACAAGGAGCAATTGAAGGACGCTGACTTAGTCATCACTGGTGAAGGTAAGTTTGATACCCAATCGCTTTATGGTAAAGCACCGATTGGCATTTCTCGTTTAGCTAAACCGTTTAACGTTCCGGTTGTCGTCTTCACAGGCATATCAGAGGGGAACGAGCAAACGATGAGACGAGAAGGCATTCAAATGGTGATTCCGATTATTGATCGTGTTATGACACTAGAAGACTCCATGAAACAGGGAGAGAAGCTGTTGAAAAAAGCCGTCATTCGGTTTTTTGAAACGATTCGACTAGCGGGACACTTTAAGGCTAAGGGGGTGGAAAGTTGAAAATTGCACTAGCCCACTTTAGGGTCGGTGAAACAGATGGTGTTTCTTTGGAGATAGAGAAGTGGAAGCAAGTACTGAAGCAAATGGGGCATGAGGTGCTGTTGTTGGCAGGAAGTGAAGGCCAAGTTCGTGCGCATGTAATCGCTGAGCTTCATTATAAACATCCAATGAACGAGAAGTTTGTGTACAACGCTTATGACAAGATGATTGATTATGATTCGGAAAAAGAATTTGTGGACGACGTGGTAGCCTTCGCTGACATCATGGAGCAAAAGATCGTCGATTTCATAGCATCGGAATCCATCGATTTGCTCATTACCCACAATTTGTTATCGTTAGGCTGGAGCTTACCTGCTGGAATCGCCTTCGCTAAAGCGTTAAAGTCAACCGGGATTCCTTGTATGGCGCTTCACCACAATTTCTACTGGCAAAGAGATCGATACTTAAATCCGACATGTCCTACGGTGACGGAATGGTTGGAAACCCTGTTTCCACCAGACCTGCCGAATGTTACCCATGTCGTCACGAATCGATTATATCAAGATGAACTCATGCAGCATCGAAAATTGAGTTCCGCCATCATTCCAAACGCATTTGATTTTAATGCTAAGGTTTGGGGAAAAGACGATTGCAATGCATCGCTGCGTCGAGACATTGGCGTCACCGAAGACGATATTATTATTTTGCAAGCTACCCGGGTAACTGAGCGTAAGACGATTGAGCTAGGCATCGATACGGTGGCGGAGCTGCAAGTTCAATTAGAAACGTTAAAGCAACGCAATGCCACTCTCTATAATGGGAAAACGCTTTCGGATCGCAACCGACTCGTTTATATCCTTGCAGGCATGCCGGAATCCAGTTACGAGTATACGGAAAAGCTAAGAATTAAAGCGGACAACCTAGGAATCGACATACGGTTTATCAACCCATTGATCGATCAATCGCGTTCTTATTTTAACGGACAGAAACGGTATTCACTCTGGGACGCCTATGTCATCGCGGATTTCGTCACCTTTCCAAGCGTGATTGAAGGTTGGGGAAACCAACTACTCGAAGCCGTGTTTGCGCAGAAACCGCTCCTGATCTATGAATATCCGGTCTATGAGAAAGATATTAAGAAATTCGGATTTGACATAGTTTCGCTGGGTAACACGCATCAGATCGAAGCGAATGGGTTAGCCAGCGTGAATAGCAAGAATGTGAAGGCAGCGGCGACCAAGATGGCACAGCTGCTAACCAATGAAGACGCGTATACACAGATGGTTCAGCATAATTTCAAGATTGGTAAAATGAATTTGTCCTACGAAGCGCTTCACTTACTTTTGGAACCATTAATTGAGGAGGTCAAAAGATGAATAAAAAGTTAGGTCTAATATCGATGACATGTCTAATGGGAATCATGACAGCTTGCAGCAGCACAAACAAGAACGAGACATCTTCCGCGGCACCAGTTGCAAGTACACAGGCAGATAGCAATGGCAAAGTGACAAACATTAGCATGCAGATTGCATGGGCAAGCGATTCAGGCAGAGGTAAAGCTATTCGAGAAATGCTTGATCAATTCGAGAAAGAAAATAAAGATGTAAAAGTCGAATTGCTGGGCGGCGTGCAAGCTGGGCAGAAGCTTCTTACACAAATTTTAAGCGGAAAATCACCAGAGGTACTTCAGGTTGCATACGGCGATGCTAAACCTTTGGCAATCCAAGGGGCATTCGTTGATTTGATGAAGGATTTCGGAGCTGAGAAAAGCAATTACATGCCGCAAATTTGGGAACTTGCTGTGAATGATGGGCAACTTACAGGCATGCCGTGGCTGGGTCACACCATTCAGGTCATTTATAACAAGAACCTGTTTGAGAAGGCTGGCATTAAAGAAGTACCGAAAACATGGGATGAATTCTATGCAGTGGCCAAGAAATTAACCGTGGATACGAACGGTGATGGAAAGCCGGATCAATTCGGTATCGGGTTGTCAGGTAAGCAAGGCGGCGACTTGGGCTGGATGTACGGTCTGTTCGCGGGTCAAGCGGGAGCTAAGCTTGTCACTCAAAAGGACGGGAAAAGCGAAGTTGCAATTAATTCCCCTGAAGGTATTAAAGCCTTAGAATTTTATACGAAGCTGTTGAACGAAACTTCACCTCCAGATTCTTTGAATAAAGATGGCGGAGCCATTCAGACGGATTTCAGAAACCAAGTTGTAGCGATGGAATTGTCGGGTCCTTGGGGCGTTGCCGAAGCCTGGAAAACGAATGGTAAGTTTGAAGCGGGTGTAGCTGAAGTACCAACAGGTCCTGCTGGTAAAGCGACTGAAGTAACGACTTACCTGCTCTCCGTTCCTACTGGGGTAGAAGGTGATAAGCTGGCTGCTTCCAAGAAGCTGATTAAATACTTGAGCTCCAAACCAGCCCAAGAGATGGTCATGAAGGGTGAAAAAGGCGACGATGGTAAATACTATCCATTCCGTATGCCAATTCGTAAAGATATGGCCGACACTCAGTTTTATAAGGACCACCCTGAATTTAATACGTTTATGAAGGGTGTCGAATATCCAGTTGCCCTATTCCCGATTCCGCAATGGGCACAAATCAGTGATGAAGTGTACACAAGCGCTTTAAATCAAGCCGTATCCGGCAAAATATCGGCAGCAGATGCGCTGAAATTGGTTCAAGAAAAAGGCAACACGATTATTAAGAATTCGAAGTAAACAAGTGGGGAGCACCTCGTAGTCTGGGGGCTCCCATTTCTGAAGGGGGACTCGCAGTGAAGGTTTTAAGAAGCAAGCTCGGAGATCTCAACGCATATCTTTTTTTATTACCTTCTATCGTCATTCTAGGTCTCTTTTTGATATATCCAATCATTTGGTCTGTCATCGTCAGCTTTAAGAACGTTAAACCGATTGCACTCAAAAATGCAGGTCTTTTCGAAATTCCGGGGACATTCATTGGTTTTGATAATTATGCAGCGGCCATTCATAATCCGTTATTTTTCAAAGCCATTGTAAATACAGCCTATTTCGGTGTTCTATTTATACCGATTTCTATGTTTGGTGCTGTTTTTCTAGCTATTCTTGTGAATCAGAAACTCAAAGGTGTTAACTTTGTCAGATCGATTTTCTTTATCCCTTATATTATTTCAATTGTAAGCGGCAGTTTAATTTTCATGTTTTTGTTTAATGGGGACAAAGGTTTAGTCAATGCATTGCTATTGAAGTTCGGTTTAACAGGGCCTGATTGGCTTGCAAATGCAGCTTGGGCGATGCCAGTCATCGTGTTGATGTCATGTTGGAGAAATATCGGTTACTATATGCTGATTTACTTATCTGGCTTACAAAATATACCTAAAGATCTTTATGAAGTAGCCGATGTGGAAGGCGCAACTAAATTTCAAAAATTCCGGTATATTACCTGGCCTTTGCTAGGGCGTATCTCGTTAGTCGTTATAATATTGCTGTTAATTCACTCGTTGAACGTTTTCCAAGAAATATTCATCATGACAGGTGGCGGTCCGGGAGATTCAACCATTACGGTTCCATTCCTTATTTACAACAGGGCGTTTAAATACTATGAGTTCGGTCCTGCTGCCGCGATGTCTTACTTGTTGTTCATCTTTGTCGTAGGCGTGGCCATTATTCAAAGAAAGCTTGTAGATCGAAGATTAGGCTAGGGGGGTTCGTAAAATGAAAAACAAGAACGTACTGCCCACAGTCACTCTTTGGGCAATTGGCATCGTATTTCTGATACCTATTTACTGGGTATTGGTATCCAGCTTGAAAAGCGATGCGGACATTACGAAATTTCCACCAACGTTTTTCCCAGAAACATTAGTTTGGAATAACTACCCAGATATTTGGAGTAAGCTCAAGTTCGGCGTGACCTTTACGAACTCACTAGTCGTGGCAGTTCCTACTGTTATTCTTACGGTGTTGTTCTCGAGTATGGCTGGTTTTGCGTTTTCCAAGAAACGCTTTCTGGGTAAGGATGTCCTATTCTCTGGTTTGATCGCGACAATGATCATTCCACCAACAGTTTTGATGTTGCCTATTTACTTCATTATTACGAAGCTAGGCATGTTTGATTCGTTACTAGGATTAATTTTGCCTTTCTCAGTAACTGTTTTTGCTATATTTTTCACAAAGCAATATATCGATGACATTCCAGATGAAATGCTTGAAGCAGCTAAAATGGACGGGGCAGGAGATTTCCGCACATTCATACAGATCATTATTCCATTGATCCGACCCGCTATAACTGCGCTAGTCATTATTGATTTCGTACAGAATTGGAACTCATTCACGATGCCGCTCGTCATTCTGCAAAGCGAATCTCATTTCACTTTACCGTTAAAGCTGGCCATGATGCTAAGCAATTCTGACAACGTTCCTTGGTCCAAAATATTAGCGGCCAATGTCTTGTCATTAATCCCAGCGCTTGCCGTGTTTCTCATACTTCAGAAGCAATTTGTTAATGGATTGATGGCAGGGGCTGTAAAAGGGTAATAAGGAGATACCGAGATGAAACGCAAATATAAAATCGCTTGTCTAGGCGATTCCATGACGGCATTTTGGGGGACAGAAATGCCCGAGCTTAAGGCTTCCTTAGAAAGTAAATTTCCGGAGCAGCCTTTTGAACTCTTCAATTATGGTGTAAGCGGAACTCGGGCGGAATATGGGATTTATCGTGTCTCCCATGACTTCCCTAGTCCGTCCGGAACCGGCATACAGAAGTGCCTTTCTTCTGTTAGCCCCGACCTAGTTGTTGTCGAATCTTTCGCCTACAATCATCGCCTGGATGGGAAGCATCGCATTGAAAACTATCATCAAGTATTGCGCCAGTTATTAGACGAAATCAAAGCAACAACACCAGCTCAGGTGGTGTTTCTCATTACGATACCGCCTGAAAAAGAAAATTTCTTGGATCATATACCGACTTATCAGAACGTTGCCAAAGATTTAAGGCAGGAATGGGCGGCATACAGCGAGATGTACCTTCAAGCTGCAGTCCAATTTGCGGAAAATGAAAATGTGCCGTATATCAATGTGTTTGAGCTTGTTAGGGAAAAGGTGAGCTCTGGTGTTCCTATCCGTTGGTTTATCGACCAAAATGACCATATTCACCCAAGTCGATACGCTTATGAGCTCATTGCCGAAGAAATTACAGAAGCGATAATTCGTTACGACTTTATCAAATAAACATGTTCATCGGAGTAGGAGAATAATTCATGCCAACTACTAATCATACGCAACCAGAACAATGGACAAGAGGTTTGTTTTTTAATAAAAAGGCCTATGCGGATACGCAACTTCTGACATTCGAGGAGGCGCGCTCTTTTCTCCCTGCTCCAATATTCGAGAGCCGTCCTGATTATATCGAATGTTACTGGCGTACGTGGGAAATTGCCTATCGGAACACTTTCGTGCCAACCAAGGAAAGTGGATTTGTAAGTAATTTCATTGACGCAGCATTTAATGATAAAATTTTCTTATGGGATACGGCTTTTATAACGATGTTTTGTAATCTAGCTCATCCCTATATCCCGGGGATCCGTTCATTAGATAATTTTTATTGCAAACAGCTGGACGACGGGGAAATCGCTCGTGAATACGTGACGAATTCCGGTATCGAGTTCTACAAATGGGTAAATGCCGAGCGCAAACCACTGCATTCATTCTTCCATAATCATTACAAGCACCGGGGACTCGCGCAAATTAATGATCTTGACTTTGATGTGATGTACAAGCCAGATTTGGGTCGGACTGTTGAAAACCCACCTTACTTTAGACTGGACAATTTAAATCACCCAATCGTTTCTTGGGCGGAGTTGGAAAGCTTTAAGCATACGGGAGATCGGGAGCGACTGGAGCTGGTTTGGGAACCACTTGTGCGATACTACGATGCGCTTTGTTACCACCTTTATAATCACTACGGTTTATTTGTGACAGATTGGGCGAGCATGGATAATTCCCCGCGAAACCAATATTTGGGCAGCGGGGTTGATATTAGCTGCGAAATGGTGCTTGTAGCCCGAAGCTTAATCGAGATCGGGGGCATCCTGATTGATAAAAAATTAGAAGAAGGGTCTAAAGAGGCTGCCAAAGATCTTGCCAGTCAAATCGCACGATTGGAAAAAGATGCTGGGACGTTTACGACAGCGATTAACACATTCATGTGGGATGCCGAAACTGGCTTCTATTATGATGTTAAGAATGACGGGCAGCGCGCTCCCGTCAAAACAATTGCTGCCTACTGGGCGCTGCTTGCTGAAGTCGCAGATGAATCTCAGGCTGCCAAGCTAGCCGAATGGTTGAATGATCCGAACACCTTCAACCGTGTACATCGTGTTCCGGTATGTGCTGCCGACGAGCCTGGATATGATCCGCAAGGAGGATATTGGAGAGGTTCCGTCTGGGCTCCGACGAATACGATGGTTATTCGCGGCTTGGAGAAATACGGATATCTAGATTTAGCCAGAGAAATCGCACTCAACCACCTGAATAATGTTGTGCAAGTCTATAAGGATACTGGTTCGATCTGGGAGAATTATCCGCCTGATTCCATTGACTCGGGGAATGCTGACAAGAAAGATTTTGTAGGCTGGTCTGGTATTGCTTCGACGCTTTATCTGCTGGAGCATGCGATTGGTCTCAAGGGGGACGCTTCAAGGAACGAGTTGACATGGCGACTTCAATCGGGGATGGGTACAATTGGGTGCAATCGATACTGGTTTGCCGGTAAAACCATTGATCTGATCGCAATTGAACAGACAGATGGGTCCTATATCCTTACGGTTACAAGCGATGCCCCAGTGAAACTTAACGTTTTGTATGGCGTCATTGAAAACAAGACGGAGGTCAATGGCACTATTCAAATTAGGATTAAATCTTGAATAGAGCGGAGTAACTAAATCTCTTTGGTTTGCAATGAATACGTGATTTTACTAAAATAGAATATCATTAGATACCGCGTAAATCGCGGTATTTTTGTTGCGCGCCTCACAGTCGCACAATCTAAGTGGTTCAAATTCACTCGGTAACTTTACCCTTTAAAGTGCCATAGACGAAGTAACCTGTCAGACGATCATAAGTGTTTATATTCTTTGTCACCCATACAAACAAGCCTGCAGCATAATCAGCCGCAGGCTTGCTTTCGTTAGTCCAAAATGCCGGTGTTAAGAATCCTAATCTTAACTGTTGGCTTAATACTGATCTTCGGATACTGCTTTCGCCAGTTCATTCCATCGAACAGCTTCGGATGATAGGCAGCCACCTCATGCCCAAGCTGCAAGTAATCGCAATTGGCCTTCTGCAAGGTTGCAATCACGTTAGTTGCCTTTGTCGTTATATCAGCTGCGATTTCGTTTTCCAACTTTGTGAGCATTTTCTTCGTGTGTTTCTTATAATCTTCATGTCCTTCCTCGACTAATTTAAGATCCAGTTTTAACGAGATTTCAATTTCGCGGAGGTTGTCACCATTAGAGATAATATGGAAATTCCGTTTGGCATTCTGTATTAGAACCGTATAATCCTTTTCGTCAGTTTTACTAATAATCGGCTGGTTTTTACCCCTAGCGCCATTCATTAGATAGGCTAGCTGGGTATCCTCATCATTTAGATTGACTCCGGTATACTTCCCGTCGCTAAACAAAGAAGTACCTGCAAGGCGAGCCCCGTTCTCATAAGGCTCGAACCGATTGAGCGCGAAGTCGTTAATGAACTTCGCTCCCCCGAGTATATAGTGGACTACTTTGTTTGAAGGAATTCTTCCTCTCCGTTTTTCCTCATCCAATAAGCCTACCAGAAATTCCGATGCGGTCTGTTCTTTAATCTTTTTCTTAGACAACAGCTTCGATAGATCGCCGTCATACACGGCTAAATAGCCATACAACGGATTGGCTATAAATTGGCTGGTCATATCTAGATAGCTCAGCGGCTGATCTTTAGCGAATCTAGTGCTAATTAGAAACAACCTGGTCCCCAGTACAGCAAGGACGCCGGGCATTTCCTTGTTTGTTTTAGCTACTGCGTCATAGAGGTTATCACCCTTTGACGCAATGTGTAAGTTATTCGGCCTGCCTCCTCCCTGAGCAACATGTTGAAGAGAGGAAATCACATAGTCTACCTTGATTTCCTTGCTGTCACCTTCGAAATCGATTCCGATAACGTCAACAAAAAGCATCTTCTTCAACTGAACCTGATCCCAGCATCCTGTCAGCAGCAGGCAGATGATTAGCGCTGCAAGCATTCTCTTCATATGCCGCTCCTCCTGGTGCCTCGCAGCTTGGAAATCAAGAGCAGGATGAGTGGCAGAATGGCGATCATGATGATCGACAGTTTGTCCTGAATCGAGGAAAACTGCAAAATGGCACTACGCTTGGTCAGGAAAAAACCCCCTATGAAACAAACGCATACAATCGCCCATACCCAAACATGCTGCTTGCCCAAGCCCTGACTGCGTAGATGAAGGAAGGCTTTAGCGGCCAAAAAGAAATACACATAGATCGTTGTCGATATAATGCCTACATAGAAGATGAGGAACAATATGTCAATGCTCTGCAGCGTCTCAAGTTGATAACTCTTTAATATAAAAATGATTGGCTCGGGAATAACCTTGAGCTGTGCCAAACTGAACTTCATTGAGCAGATCAGGCAGACCATGACATCGTACACGACCGTGCAGGCGTTCGCAAGCGATATCGTTAGAAGCAGCTTCTTTTTGCTCTGGGTCTTTACATACGGGTAGGCATAAAGGAGCAGATCATACCCGACAAAAGCGCTAAATGCGGTATATGCTCCCTTCATAACCGGATACCAGCCATCAGGCAAGACTGGCAGTAAATTTCTCACGTCAAGTCCGTAGATCCCACTAAAAACGATCAACATAAAACTAATGAAATAGTAGAAAATAAAGGTTTGCGATACATAAGCAAGCTTCTTCAGTGTTGACGTTGCCGCATAGCCGCACACAATTAGAAGCATAAGAATGATTGCCCACCTAGGCGTCAGCAAAAATACCCATCTTTTTATGATGTCGGTATAAAGCAATGTTAACAAGAGTCCGGAAAGGGCGTAATAGCTTCCATACAATAATTTGATGCAAGCTCCAATCGGTTTGCCTACAATTAGTGGGAGATAGGCATAAAAATTCCGCGCTGGATATCGGCTGCCAAGCCACCAAATCAGCACGATGCCTGCTTGTGCGGCCAGTCCGCTTAGCAAAACAGCCAGCCAAGCATCATGGCCGGCAACTTCGGCTTCTCCATGGGGTAAGGATATTATTTCCGTTCCAAGCTGCACCATGATTACGAGCGAGATCAGTTGTCTACCAGTGATGGTTTCTTCTTTCCTCATCGTTTCCATCTCCTTGGATGCCGTATCCTTATTTGATTGCTCGGCGCCGTTCCTCCCGGCCGCTTGCGCAAGCTCCAAACCGGTGCGCGAAACAGCGTATCCTTCATCTCGCTCAAGGAGAAGGGCGGTTTATAGTAAGGGAGTCCCATCGTATTCATTTGGCATAAATTTATGCAAATCATCATGAAGAAGAAGGCGAGGCCAAATAGACCGAACAACGAGGAAAGAAGGAGCGCAGGATAGCTTAGAAGGCGAATGGCGCTGCTCATCTCGTATGAAGGTATGATAAAAGAGGCCAAGCCTGTTAAAGCGGCTACGATAACCATTGTATTGGAAACCAAATTTGACTGCACGACCACCGTTCCGATGACAATACCGCCAACTACGCCGATCGTTTGGCCGACGGGACTCGCCAGCCGAACCGTTGCTTCTCTTAAAATCTCAAGTAGGAGCATCATCGAAAGCGCCTCGAATACCGGAGGAAACGTGACATATTTCAGCGAGTTCTGCAGGGTATTGACGAAAGTGATCGGCAGCAGCTGCGGATTAAAAGCACTGACCCCCACATAAAAGGCAGGCAGGCCAATCGTAATAAAAAAGGAGCAGATACGCAAAAGCCGAAAGATTGAGCCTATCAGCCAACTGATTTGGTAATCATCCGGGCTTTGGAAAAAAGACCAGAACGTTACCGGAAGGATGATCGTGTCCGGTGATCCTGCAGTTGCAATGACGGCCTTTCCCTCCATTAAATAGGCACGTGCGCGGTCCGGCCGTTCCGTAACGAGCAGTTGTGGAAATAGGCTGAATTTCTTCTCCCGGATGAGCTCATCGATAAATCCCGGCGCCTCGACATAGTCAATGTCAATACTGCTGAGCCTTCTTTCCAGCTCCTCGATGATCGCCGTATTCGCAATCGACTTGATGTACATGACAGCCACCTTCGTCTGCGAGAGCCGACCTATCGTATACGTTTTGACGACAAACTCCCTAGTGTTGATTAGCTTGCGCATCAGGTTGATATTTGTATCTAAATTTTCAATGAACGCTTCATTTGCTCCGCGTAAAACACGCTCATTGGTCGGGATATTGATGGAGCGCTCCTTCTTTAAATCCACCCCGAGCAGGTAAAGCTTGTTCTCTTCGCCGCGATGCAGCACGACTTTACCATACATGATTGCCTGAACAGCTTCCTCCAATTGCTCGGTTTCCGCATAGTCGAGAATCGACACGACGTCGCGGACCGCGTCCTGCGGACGGAGAAGCAGCGGCTTCAGAATAAAATCTTGAACGTGGGAGGAATCAATCAACGTATTGAAATAGAACAGCCTATATTCCATTCCCCCAATGAACAGCGGTTTCGATTGAAAGTCGCTTTGTTCAGAGAAAAGCTGTTTGAAATATTGCTCTGTCGCTTCAATCGATGAACTTGGCTTCACACGTTTTTCCTCCCATCATCACCGTTCTCCTTACTTTAACCCATAAATTCCAAAAATATGTAAAGGCCGATTTAACTGTAGCCAGCTATTCCAAGTATCAGTGCGTAAAGAACGTAAGTTTGAGCTTGGCTAAACGAAAAAAGCGTGCACATAGCACGCTTTATCTGCTTAACTTTGAAAAGTTCTCAAAATAGTCGAGGACGAACTCGTGAAACTTCTGTGCGGCCAACGACAAATAATGCCTCTTGGACCAGACCAACCTGAGCGTCAAGCTGCCGCCGAGATCGGTAATTGTCAGTTTGTTTTGCATCAATTCCATTCTTGACCTCCACGCCAATTCCGGGGCAAATGCGATACCGTGCCCTTTTTTCAACAGCAATAACGCTGCATCAACCTCATCTACTTCAATAGTCGTATTAGGTATAAATCCGCCGGCTTTCATGCATAAGCTATCCGTCAATTCACGGAACCAATACCCGGAATTTAGTCCAATGAATGATTCATCCTTTAGTTCGTTAAGGGAGACACACTCCCGACCCGCTAAAGGATGATGATCCGGTACGATCAAATGGATTTGCTCTGTCCGTAGCGTCCTCCATTCGATATCAGGACCTTCAATCTGCGCAAAAGTGATGCACATATCAATATCACCGTTCTCGACCATCTGCTTCATCACGGATATAGGTTCAACTACTTGGTGAAAATGCACATTCGGATAAAGCTCCAAAAAAGCTCCCAGCATTTCCGGCAACAGGTTTGTAAGCGAGACCGCAAGCGTTATGCTTCCACGGTCCAGTCCGGTCATTTCTCGGATTTCCCGCTGCGCTTCCTCGAGCTCTTGAAGGATTCGGTCTACACGTTTAAGAAACACTTTGCCGTATGCATTCAATCGAATATTGCGACCTTGCCGATCGAATAACGGAACGCCGACATGCTCTTCCAACCTGGCGATAGTCTTGCTCAGCGAAGGTTGGGTAATGTTTAATACCTCCGCAGCTTTCGTAATTTGTTCTAGTTTTGCAGTCGTTTGGAAGTATTGCAGCTGAAGCAGCTCCATGTGATACCCTACCTTATATATAGACTCGAATCTATATTAAATAACTTAATATGCATTATACATTATTAATGATCATTTCTATAATAAAAGTCAAACAGACTCAGAATTAGTTGATTAGGATCAGAACAATCATATATAAACTTCCCAACGAAGAAAGGAGTGGCTTGAAAAGTGGAAAAAGTTTATTGCATCAGATGCCAAAGCCTTGAATTCAAAGGGCAAGATAATACGATATTCAAAACGGGTTTTCACATTGAAGAAGGCATTTGCTATAATGTTAGCCTATGCAAGCCAAAGCCAAACAACATCCAAAGCCTGGGCGATCCGGAAAAGAAGTATGAACGAATTAAACCTTGAACAGCTTGCAACATGAGCCGCGGAAAAAAAGCGTGACTAATAGATTATGCACTCCGAGTGTACAATTAAAATCCATGGTAAAAAAGACAAGTTCATTAACCTAACGGAGAATGATAGTTTCATAACAAGATCTAGCAGGCTGCCGGTGATAAATCCGGTGGTCTATTCCGCTAACGGGCAGTATAGTTGTTTTTTTATCATCTTTATATCATCTTCATTTTATCTACATTTTATCTTTATACGGCGGTGTTACATTTACCTTGCAAGTCATTATAAGTCAAAGGATTGGTGAAAAAAATGAGAATTTGAAAACAAAGCTAGCTACTTATGGAATTGCTACCGCTGTACTTTTAGGAACAGGTAGCATAGCTCAGTGTAAGAAAAAACAAAGGAATAGGTGATTATATGAAAAAGAAATTATTAATTATGGGTTTGACAGCAGCAGTATTAGTTGTAGGAGCAGGAAGCGCCTTTGCTAGTTCTAAGTTATCATTAAAAGATAAGCAAGTAATAAGTGCAGGCGGAAAAGTATTCGATGCACCCAAAGGACAACCGCAAGATTTTGAATATAAAGGGCCGGGCGCAGAATACTTAGATTACGATAAATTATTTCGTTTACTTAAAATGGATGCCGCCACTGTGAAAGAACAATTAGCTTCGGGTAAATCCATCGTTGAAATTGCAGAATCTAAAAATGTTCCAAAACAGAAGATAATTGATTTCTTTACTGAAATTGCAGCAAAATCACAGGAAGAGTTTAATGCATCACAAGGAATTGAACCCGATCCTAGTAAAAAAGAGGCAATGATTAAATGGACGGAATCCGCGATTAATGAAAGAAATATATGGGATTTAGTTAACGAACAAGCTCATACCTCTCTAGCGGCTGAAAAAGAAAATGTAAAACCGATTCAAAGCGTACAAAAAAGTGAACAAGTCAATGAAATTTCTCACCAAGAAAAAAAGGTCTATGTGAAAGCCGAAGAGGGTATCCTCAAAGGATTTGGTGCTGGTATGTTAAATAACGCTAAACTATTTGAATTGTTGCAAATGGATGCAGCGGAACTACAAAAAGAATTAGATACAGGCAAGACAGTTATTGAAGTTGCAGCTTCGAAGAATGTATCAGAAAAAGAAGTGAACGATGTAATTATACAAGCTCAAGTTGAAATACAACTAAAGGCAGTAGAAAATAAGGAGCCAGGCATTACAGCTCCTCCAAAAGATGAACTAGCTGAGCTAATATCTAAAAAGGTTCAACAAGTTACTACAAATAAGTAAGTTTTATTAAAACCCATAAGAAACCAAGATTTTTGCGACTTAGTTGAAAGTAAATTATTAACGAGGAACGAGAGCTGAATAAGAAAACAACAAGGCTGCCGAGGAAACGTTCGGCAGCCTCGTTATGCTAAAAGGCAGTATGGCAAAAAACTGCAAGAAAAGAAAAGCTATTTCTTTAGGCTATTTCAATTCCAATAGCGTTTTAATTACTGGTAGTCTGGAAATTTCAACATCAACTGTTTCAAGATAGATTTTTCTTCAATGCCTCGGTAACTTGAGAGTCAAGCAGATTGGTCGTAAACCAGTTCGGATACAGCGGCTCAGGGCGCGTCAATTGATCCAAGGTCGCGATATCTTCTGATGTTAACTCCAGGTCACCGGCACTCAAATTTTCGTCAAGTTGAGCTATTTTACTCGAACCCAGCAGTACGCTGCTTACATGGGGCTGCGCCAGCAGCCAAGCGATCGACACTTGTGCAGGAGTTGCGCCATGGTGTCGCGCAATTTCCCTTACAGTATCCAGAATCGTAAAGCCTTTTTCCTTGTCATGCGGAAGAAAATCGAATCCGCTTAGCCGATTGTTCGGATCGTTCAGGTTGTCACGCGTATATTTGCCGCTTAAGAAACCGCTGGCCAGTGGGCTCCATACCGTCAAACCGACGCCGCTGTTCGTCATGAACGGCACCGTGTCGTGCTCAACATCCCGGCCGATCAAAGAGTAGTACATTTGTCCGTTGATGAAGGGAGCCCATCCGCGTTCGCGCTGCATTTGAAGTGCTTGGGCAGCAAGCCAAGACGGCCAGTTGGAATAGCCGATATACCGGACTTTGCCTTGCCGGACAAGATCGTTCAGCGCTTCCAATGTTTCTTCAAGCGGTGTGAACGGGTCGGTCTTATGGACGATATACAGATCAATATAATCCGTATTCAATCGCGCTAAGCTCGCTTCGCACGCGGTGAACAAATGTTTGCGGGAAAGCCCGGCTTGGACAAGGGCAGGACCCACCCGTAAGCCGGCTTTCGTGGCGATAATCGTTTCTTTCCTACGCGCACCCAGCAATTGCCCGAGTATTTCTTCGCTTTGTCCGCCTGCGTAAGCATCCGCTGTGTCAAAGAAGTTAATGCCGGCATCGAGTGCATGGTCCACCAGATTTTGCCCTAGATCCTGACCTACTTTATACACGCTTGGAATGTTCCCCGAGCCGAAAGTCATTGCTCCGAACGCTAACCTGGATACGATCAAACCGGAATTGCCCAATTTCGCATATTTCATTTTTTACTCTGCCTCCTAAGCATATTGGTTTCTCTTATCTTGGTTAAAGTATATCGTGCATCTGGCCATTCTTTCTTGAACATAATTATCACGTTTTTGTACAAAATGCTTATTCACCTCATATCGCATTGATCTTAATCCATATTCTGGATAAAATAGAGTTAGAACGTTAGAAGTTATCGGGTGTCTCTGAAAAATATGGATAGTGGAAGGTGAGACTGTTTGCCAAACGTTTCAGTAGTGACAGGTGACACTTCAGGGTGGTCCGATGTGAAGTTATCAGGTGTGGACTGTGTTCCTCCGCAAGAAGCTTTCGAGCCGGTTTTGTCTGACCATCTGCTTGTGATCCATCTGACTCCACAGCCGGTACGCGTGTTCGAGCGAGCGGATGGGTATTCTGGAGAAGGTGTTGCTAATCGGGGCGACATCAACTTGTTCTCGGCCGGCGATATGTCGTTCTGCAGGTGGGAAAAGGACCTCTCGTTTATTCGGCTGGATTTGCCTCCGGCCTTAATCGACCATGTTGCCATCGAGATGGAGCTCCCGAACGGAAGTGCTATCGATTTCGGTAGGCATATTCGGTTACGCGACGACCGAGTTGTACACTTGGCGCAGTGGCTGATGGCGGATTTGAAAGAGGGCGAACCGGGAGGCAAACTTTATACCGAATCGCTTATTCGAATGTTGTCGGTTCATTTGCTGCATTGTTACGGTACAGTTGCCGAACGGAAGACAAGCGCGCCTCAACGACTGGTCCGAAAGCAGTTGGAGGGCGCCCTGGATTATATTCATGCGCATCTTGAGCAGGAGATTTCCTTGGGTGATCTTGCAGCAGCTGCTCATGTCAGTTCTTCGCATTTGGTTCGGCTCTTTAGGGAAGCAATGGGGTTCCCTCCGCATCAATATGTCTTGCAGGAGCGAATTCGCAAAGCGCAACAACTACTGCTCGGAGGAAATGCCATACACGACGTTGCCGTAACGCTCGGATTCAGCGATCAGAGCCATTTGCACCGCCATTTCAAACGTATCTTAGGGGTTACTCCGCGCGAGTTTTTGCGCCAATCAAGATAGTATAAAGATGCTATTGCAGTCAAAGTAAATGAAAGTCAGTATTTTAAATGCATCGAAATCATCAAACTATGATATGGATTTGTTCAACTAACGAGGAATTATAGCTAAACAACTTTTGGAGGCTGCCGGCTTGATGAAACGGCAGCCTCCATTACGTTAACGGGCAGATTTACTCCACAATAAGGATTGCTATTGTTGAACATTACCTTGCTTTGCTACGTCTTCTTGAAGGTGGATGCATAAGGAGGGATTCTTTTGAAAACGAAATACGTATTGACGTTAAGCGGGTTGCTTGTGGGGATTCTTATAGTTTTATTTATATCTTTTGAGATTGGAAGTCGTTATGTACTCACTCCGCTGCAAGATCTAAGTTCTACTGAATCACCGCAAGCGTCTGCCTCCATAGATCTTGTTCCAGTTTCTTCTCCTACGCCAACACTAGAAATAGCAGCGGCTTCACCTACTACTCCTCAACCGGTACCTGTCGAGAAACCATTAGTCCTTTTCAAAGGACAGATCGAACACATCTTTTTTCACCCTTTGATCGTATTTCCAGAGCTGGCCTTTGACGGAGATTCTATGGCGCAAGGCTATAATGACTGGTTCGTCACGGTGAAGGAATTCAACAAAATCCTAGATTCGTTATACCGCAATCAGTATGTACTCATTGACATTGGTTCGTTATATACGGAAAAAGAGGGCGTTGTCATGCCCAAAGAGTTATGGCTGCCCGTTGATAAAAAACCCCTCGTTCTCTCTATTGACGACCTCAACTATTACACCTATATGCGCGAGAATGGCAATGCCTCTCGGCTAGTCTTGGATGAACTTGGAGATGTTGCGGCTTATTTCATGACACCTCAAGGGAAACCAACTACGGCTCGAAATAATGAAATTGTCCCTATATTGGATGATTTTGTTCATGATCATCCCGATTTTTCTTGGCAGGGAGCTAAGGGCATTATTGCCCTAACTGGGTATGAAGGCATTCTGGGGTACCGCACAGATCAACTAGACTCACCTAATTATATGAACGCTAAGGAAGGTGTGCTTCCTGTTATTAAGCGCTTGAAGGAGACTGGATGGTCGTTCGCCTCGCATGGTTACGGGCATTTGAATACAGCCAAAATAACCTTGAATCGATTCAAGCAGGATACGCTGCGCTGGAAGCAAGAAGTGGAGCCGCTGATAGGCGGCACCTCTATATACATTTATCCATTCGGTAGCAGTGTACTGTCTGAAGATAGCAAATACCAATTCCTTGTGGAGGAGGGCTTTCACATAATGTGTTCCGTGGGTCCGGTTCCATACCTTGCTTTTAAAACGGACAGCATCATGATGGACCGCAGGCATATAGATGGCATAGCTCTTCACGACCAACGTTCAAGGCTGCTTCCATTGTTCGACAGCCTTGAAGTCTGGGATTCTATAAGACCGGGATCGGGTCCGAAATAAATAAAGAGAAGGATTTGCTGTGACAGCGAATTCTTCTCTTTATACTTCTGGAATTAATATACAATCAAGTAAATTTAGAATGATAGGAGGTTTCGACTTAAACTTAAAGTACTTCACACATTTAGGGGTTGAGTTGATTGAAGTTTAAAATTTGGATGTCTTTACTTATAGTCAGTCTTATTTTTCTTGTTTCCCCCAAAAATGATGTGAATGCATTATCTTGCACTAAGGTAGATGGGCGTAAGGAGAAAATGGAGACTTTCGGAGGGCAATATATGGTGAAGTAATTCAGATTAAGGGAGATAACAAAACGGCTGCCGCGGGGCAGCCGTCAATGCGAGGGACGGGCAGATACGTCAATGAACCATAATCAGATATTGATTTCGATTACAATCACTGGCATATTTTTCATACTAAAACAACAATAACTTACCAATGGATTTGGATGAAGAAGGCATCCATGAAAATCCCATTCGAGTCGTGAACGCCGCGGTGAATCGACTGAGTGATAGCATCTTTTCAATCGCCTATCCTTGGTTCTTGACCACTGCGTATACGGACGAAGTCGATGCAATGCTGACGGCGGCGAACGGATGGGTTTCGGAGGATAACGTTTCGGCATTCCTATGCGGATAACATCATTAGGGTACTTGTTCTTACATGAGATACAAAATTCAGTCTATATGACCCAGCTTATATTAATAATTTTCCCCGCGATAATAGCGCTTTAGTTTTTCTTCCAAATGAACGAGCTGCGCTTCCTTCTCCTCAATATCTTTCAGCAGCTTTTTCTTTTGATCTTCAATCAGTTTGATTCTCTCCGGCAGGGTTGAGGTTCCTTCGTTCACCTTATCATAATACTTTTTGATGTCCTCCACACTCATTCCGGTTTCGCGAAGACATTTGATAAAAACCAGCCAGCTCAGATCATCATCCGTATAAAGACGGTTATTCTGCTCGCTTCGGGCAGCAGGTTTCAACAGTCCCTTTCTTTCGTAAAAGCGGATCGCTCCAATATTGATCCCGACTTCCTTCGCCACTTCTCCAATCGTTAACATACTAACCCTCTTTTATAAAAAATTAATTGTTGACCTACACTTAGTGTAGCATAGTAACTTATAAATCGTTAAAGAAAAATCAAATTAGGGAAAGAAGGATTCGCATGAAAAAGACCGCCTTTGTAACCGGAGCAAATAAAGGAATCGGAATTGAAATCGTTAAGCAGTTAGGTAAAGCTGGATGGAAAGTCATCCTTGGTGCACGCAGTGCCGAACGGGGTGAAGCAGCCGTTTCCGAGTTAACTTCCAAGGGGTTAGACGTAGAATTTGTACAAATCGACATGGGTGACTTGAAAACCATCGAACAGGCATCCGATACGATCAACAAGAATTATCCGGACTTGAAGCTTCTGATCAATAACGCTGGTATGCCTGGCGCTTTCTCCCGTTCTTTTACGGATACCAAAGAGGAAGATCTGCGGAATGCCTTCGAAGTTAACTTTTTCGGAACCTTCCGTTTGAACCAGCGTTTGTTCCCGTTAATCAAAGATAACGAAGGCACAATCGTCAATGTATCGACCGACATGGCTTCTCTGGACCATATGCAAAATGCTGAATATACTTTAAACGCATTCGATTATAACTCATCTAAAACGGCCAACAATGCCATGACACTTTCAATGGCTTATGAAGTCAAAAACAGCAGCGCTCAAGTATTTGCGGTAACGCCTGGATTCACCTCAACTGATCTTAACGGCAATGCTGCAGGCGGTAAATCGAAAGAAGCCGCCGCTGCGATTATAGTGGGTTATGCGACAGATGGCAAACGTCATAACGGCGAATTCTTGGATGAGAAGGGCGTTTACGCCTGGTAACCCGCAACTGCCGGAAGCAAAAACTCTTGCCGCCCATATCGCTGACAAGAGTTTTTTGCTTACAAGATTCTAGGTAAAATAAATTAAGCGGCCTTGATTAAATTGGATTGATCTATCCATTTTGTTGACCAGAATCATCATATCGTTATAACTGTTAACACGGAGCTTTCATCGAATGTAGGTTTGAAAATCGGTGATGAGGATCGAATGATACAGCTGGAAGAGGTGCGAAGTTGATTCTGTTAACCCTAAAATTACCACAGCGCGCGTTCCTGAAAACCGCAGGGCGGGGATTTAGACAACGCCCTCAATAGAAAGCTATTCATGCGGAGGGAAGTCAGGCAACACCTCTTCGCCCAATTCCTGAACGACTTCGTTGGCAGGTCTTTGACCGTAGTATAAGAAAAACATTAAATGGTTGACTCCCACAGTCTTATAAAGATTTAACAATTCGACGAGGTGTTTGCTTCCGATTCTATAGCCTTTTGTTATGGGTCTCGGAGGTTCATTCGGGTCTTCGGCCAAGTCTAAATACATTGGCTGAGTAAACGGTTTAAAAACGCCGGGCTGATGAATCTCCACCAACTCTCTCCAAACATTAATCGAATTCTTTTGTTCGAAAGGGCTTCGCGGATAATAGATCCAACCATCGCCGTGTTCTGCGTTCCATTCCAAACTCTGCTGGGATTGGCCCGTAATTAATGTTGGAATTCGTTTTGTCGGTTTAGGTACAAGATTCGAACCGAATAAAAGATCCGGCGGATATTCCTCGTATAAAACCCTTTTTATAAAATGAAACGCCTCGACAAATGCTTCTCCTCGTCCGACATCAGAAATATTTAAGCCCATAAAATCTGAGCCACGGTCTCCAGAAGATACGCCAAAAATAAGGCGATCGGTAAACAATCGATCGATAGAAGCGATTTCTTTCGCTACACGCAAAGGATGTCTCAACGGCAATACGGCCGCGGCAGTGCCTAATCCAATCTTTTTCGTTTGAGTAGCGATATATGTCAAGTAAACCATCATGTCGAAAATTTGTCCAACTGCAGGGTCGCCGAAACTGGGATCCTCTAACAGCACATCGCGAAACCACAGTGCGGAGAATCCGTAGTTTTCCGCCTTTTGCGCCAATTCCACTTGATTTTCCATCGTTGGTGTCTGGGTACGGAAATTCTCAATTGGGACAAACAGGCCCAACGTCAATTCGCCTTCTTTGTAGATCCGATTGTAACCTTTGTGATTATCGAATGGATTCATTTTATTCACCTTCAATAACATTTTTGGTAGTCGAAGTCGTGTATAGCATTGCCGTCTATTCATGAATTTATTTCGAGCATTAGATTTAACAGTATACTCAGCTGTTTTAATAACTCAAATATACTCAAATTTTTCGCTAGAAAATAATCCGAAAATAAAAATAATGTAATCAATGATCGAAAGCGCGTAAGAGAGAAATGAGCAGATGACTGATGTATAGAGGATTTGTGGACCGTAGTGCGATATCGGGTAAACGAAAGAGCGCCAGCATGGAGACGATGACTCCTACGTACTCGATAATGGAGATCAAAACAAAAATAAAGGTTGTCATTCATCCGGGGCGTCCAAATGCAAATCATGATGCGCATTACATTCCATAATATCAAGGATACGATCAAAACGAATATGATGTCCGGCTTGCAGACGTTGGGCGTTTTCGGTCTGATCTATGCGATGACCTTTCTGATTTAGGTGAATTACCTCCGTTTTGTGTACCTAAATTGGCTCATGCGTTGTTAAGCTAACGCAGAACGATAGCTCAAACAGAACGAAACGAGGCTGCCGGCACAAACGGCAGCCTCGTTTCGTTAGCAGTTTAGTGAAAAAGGAATCAAGTGATAATAATAAACTAAATTATTGTGCAGACGGGGGGGCTTTGCTTCCTTGAATTCCTGAATAAAAAGTAAATATTTGGCGAATAATTGCCTAGTAATTAAATCCCCCTTAAGGAGGCTTACAATGACTGAAAACAACCAGTTTGATGAAGTCGAAGACTTCGTGAGCTTTGAAGCTATGTCGGCTATGACTGCTGCTAAGAGGCCAGATGAAAGCGAAAATCCTGATGATCATGATCCGAAGAAAGATAATCAATTCGATAATCAATTCTTATATCCGCCGATTAATCCGCATCCCCGAAATGACTTAGAATAGTATCATCTGCCAATGTACCCCGACAATTAGTATCCGATGAAGTTTGTTTCTCGTCAAAGGGAACGATAGCTCGCTTGAGGCTGCTGACAATGCAGCCTTTTTTCACTTTCGGGCAGGTTACTTCAAGTTGAATTGGGAAAAATGAATCCAAATATCTCATAATACGAACGGGCAGTTTAGTTTGAAGAGACAAAAAATAAAGGATAAGTTCTCTACATATTGAATTTAAAAAAATACTCATGGTTTGACTGGTTTTAGTAAGATTTTCCGTCTATATAGTGTATGGGATGTTGAGGTGAGTTATGGAAGATAAAGAGGTGGTTAAATCTGCGAACCAGGGCGATTTAGAAGCGTACTCGGCATTAGTTTCTAAATACTCAAATGCAGTCTATGCAACAGCATTTAGCGTAATAGGTGATTTCCATTATGCCCAAGACATAGCTCAAGAGGCTTTTGTTAGTGCGTGGAGTAACTATAGTGTCAAGTTAAATAAGAATCATAAACTTGCCACAATAATCTCAATCGCAACAGTTATTAATATTGTTTGTTTGCTTTTAGGTACAGTTTGGTGGTGGGTAACTGAAACAGATGGATTGGGTCAAGTTATACAAATCATTGTTTATGCTATATGTTTAGGTGTTATATTATTAATTAACGTTACCGCTGTCATAGTTGTAAAAAAGCGTAGAATGTAAGACATAAGGCTGCCATCGATGGGCAGCCTTATTCGTTCAGCGAACGGGCAATGAGAGCTAAATAAACGATAACAGGCAGGCCACCGTGGGAGCAGCCTGTTTATATTGAGCTAAATGGCCGAAACGATAAGGAATTGAAATTACCTAACTCCAGATCTATTAATCCAAAATAATCTAGAATTAATGTTACTTCCACGAAATGAATCTTATAAGAGGAGGATGCTGAAGTGATTTATATTTCCATAGTGATTCTAATACTCTTATTTTATATAAGTTTAATTTTACCTACACAATGGTTAAAAATTGAGCAGATTAAACATCCTCTGAATTTAAATTTGAAAATCCTACAGATTAGTGATTTGCATGTAGAACGATTAAGAATAAGTCCATCGAAAATTACAACTATTATTCATCGCGAGAATCCAAATTATATTATTATTACAGGTGATTTTACCAAACGTAGTAAAAGTCTCTCCAAACTAGAGAAGTATCTAAGAGCATTGACTATTTGTAACGTACCAATTTATTGTGTTCTCGGAAACCATGATTATCAGCAAAAAAATGTTAAGGATTTAATCAATCTACTTAGAAAATATGGTTTGCATTTATTAAGGAATGAATCGGTACATTTAGATCAATTTGAGTTAATTGGAATTGATGATTTTGATTCAGGTATGAGCAACATTGAAGCATCGTTCCACGCTGTTGATCACAATAGAACTAAAGTCGTTATTACCCACGATCCTAACGTAGTCTTACATTTAAATAAACACTATGACTTTTTAATGGCTGGGCATCTTCATGGTAAACAATTTAATATCCCATTTTTTTTTAGTATCAAAAATACAGGAGACTTACCTAGGAGGGGAATATATAAAGGACTCCATAATAATCAATATGGTACTTACGATATATCGAAGGGAATTGGACAGACGGGGATTAATGCAAGATTTCTAGTCAGAAGTGAGATAACAATGCACCATCTTTAGCTAGATAGAATTAAGCCTAGACGAGTAATTCGCATAGGCTTTTTTGTGTTGTTTGAATTGGCAATCGTGCTCTAACCGTCACTTGATGCAAATATTACGGTTCTTATTTTTGATAATGAATCTTCGAGTTCGGAAATATTATGTTTAATCGCGTAACGTAATCCACCTAATTCACGCAGTCCTTGATGTTTTTTCACTCTATGTTCAATGGTCGTGTCTTCTGGAAATGAATGTTTATATTCACTTAATATCTGATTATAAAAGTCCACTCCCAGATAACCTTGCGTTGCCAAATCTTTTGCAGGGTCACCTATAGTCATATCACTAAAGTCGATAATTCCCGTTATACCTGAACATAAATCATCAACCAAAATGTTTCCATACCATAAATCTCCGTGGCACAATACGAAGCGATGGAAAAAAAACGTACTATCTTCCAATGCTTCCTCCCACCATTTAGCCATTTTCTGTTGCTCTTTTACGGTTTAATATTTCTTGTGTATCTTCACGTAATATCTTTATAAAGAGTTGGTTGTTTGATTCTTGCGGACAACTGCTATCTAACTTATTGATTGGTATTTGATGTAGCTTAATAATAAATTTCGCTAGTTGTTTGGCAATAACATTTGGATTTTTGGAGATGAGCACATCCGGATTAAGAGGGGTTCCTTTCATTTTTTTATATCCTATGATTCCCGAAGGAGTGATAGACGGATCAAACATATACGAAATAGGTAATGGTATTTCAATATCTAGGAATGCACGGATCTGAGGTAGCATCTGAACCTCTTTTGTGTATTGACGTGCGGTTTCTATGGTTTTAGCAATCCTAAAGACAGTTCCGTCTTTCTGTTCAATAACGATACTCCCAAATCCCTCACCTAAAATTTCGATATCATTCTTATCTATGTTCAATATTTGTAATGCAGCATCAAGCAAACCCTTCATACATGCTCACCCCTTTATCTAGTATTTTACCACCATAATTAACCCTTGGGTCATGGTCATCGTTCCACGAATACAGTAAGCTAACGAGAACAATAGTTCAATATCTAAAGTAATTGGTAGGTTATCGTGTGATTGCTGATGGAACAGGACCATGATTTTTTCGAACAAACTGCTGTCAAATGCCTGTTCAACTAACGGGAGAACGTTTGTTCAATAAAGGAACTTAGGGCTGCCGATGATCGGCGGCTTTGCTGCGTTAACCGCAGTAAAATTGAACTATTAGTTGAAAATAGACATAAAAAATATAAGTAAATATTACTATTGCTTCTAATTATGTATTGGGGTAAATTGATAAAATAAGAATGAATCATACTACGCTTAATTCTTTAGAATTAAAGAAGCGGGGGAACCAAGTTTCTGGGGTGAGTACACTTATTAAGTGTTAGGGTTAACTTTCAACCCGAATCCGTCAGCTAACTTCGTCAGCGTTGAAAGAAAATGATAGAAACATTAAATGGGTCTTTATATTTTAGGGCTCTATTCCCTCGCTTCCTTTTTTCGTTCAAGAGAAAAAAGGAGGAATTAGACATGCTTCTTAAGAGAGTAACCAAAGAGGTGAAGAACCTTTTTCAATCGAAAAGATCAAAAACTTCTGTACAACGTCAAGAAGAAATTCTTCACTTAAAGCGACGGCTGGAGGAGTTCGATATTCAATTTTCCAAATTAGCGTGTCGGCCATCAGGCGTCGAAACACAGACTTTATTGGAAATCAGCAAAATGGTAGGACAAAACAATGACTTGCTAAACCAACTAAGTTTGGAAGGGGAATTAGCGGTTCAACAATTACTAGCCAATCGCGTCGGAATTTCCTCAAAAATTTTGGAGGAACATCACAAATTTATCGTAACCATGGCTCATATTTTTGGGGGTCCGTATCCTTGCCTCAGAGAGTACATTAGAAACAGTATTATATGAGTTTCGTTGAAGGATAAAGCTGCTTTTTTAAGAATAGTTTTAGAATTGTGGTTTGACCGTTTCATCATGAGTCAGGGTGCAAAGTTTTGGAACTGGTCTATATATGATACTGAGAACTATTACCGACTAAGAGGTTAATACGGATTCAAGAAAATTTTTTCAACTAACGCAAAACGTTAGTTGCATGCGTTACAACGATGAGGCTGCCGGCAAGATCGGCAGCCTCATTACGTTAAATGGCAGATTTGCGTAATACGCATATCGATCGTAAAAGGCCTCAGTGTTGAAAAGTTTACATCGTCTATCATCAAGACACCAACGGGTGATTGGGGGGGGGCGTATGGAAGCAATCAATAAAACAGGGAGCAGATTGCCCCGTCAGCTGCTCTCCTGTTTCTTCACCTTCTGCTAATTCGAAGTCTAATGGTCGCTTATCGGCTTGCTTTGCGCTGCGTTTGAAACAGCCTCCCACGCCTCCCAAGCGGCTAAACGATCGGCATAGGCTCCGCGCACCATAGGTAAGACCCCTGCCCCGACTGCAAACCGCATCGGCGGATCCTGCGCATCTACGATCTGGAGAATAGCTTCGGCTGTCGCTTGCGGATCGCCGCGTTCTGCGGTCGATAAACGACCGAACACCCGATTACGAAGATCGGCATAGGCATCCAATCCCTGTGCCGTCTTCATAGACAAGGGACTTCCAAAATCGGTTGCAAAGGCGCCAGGCTCGAGCAACGTGACCTTAATGCCGAAGCCATTAACCTCTTGCGCCAGGCTATCGTGGAGTGCTTCGACCGCCCATTTGGAAGCGCAATAGAAGCCGATGAGCGGCGCCGCCACAATACCCATGGCACTTGAGACTCCGAGGATGTGCCCTTTGCCCTGTTGTCGAAGCAGAGGCAAGGCAGCTTGGATGACCCGAAGCGTACCAAAGTAATTTGTGTCAAACAAATCACGGACGTCAATTTCGTCTGCCTCCTCTGCCGTACCGACCAGAGTGTAACCGGCATTGTTGAGGACGACGTCCAACCTGCCAAAATGCGCATGAGCTTGACGAACGACATGCTGTACCTGATTGGTATTCGTTACATCGAGTGCCATGGGGAGAACAGCGTCTCCGAAACGATCCTTAAGATCAGCGATGCTTTCTTGTGTACGGGCGGTCGCGGCAACCTTATCCCCGCGAGATAGTGCGGCTTCGGCCCAAATGCGCCCAAAACCGCGAGAGGCTCCTGTAATGAACCAGACTTTATTATCCATGGTATTCTCCTCCTATAGTTTCCTATTGTGTTGCATTGCTGAAGCTCCTTTCGTTCTCTTCCGTTCCTCTCTAATGTTACAGCTTGAGTACTTGATACGGAATTTCAAATAGGTTAGCATGGTATAAACTACTGGTTTATACAAAAGAGGGGGCCTTTTCGAATGAATGAACAACTGAAGACGTTTATTCAGGTGGCGGAGTCCGGAAGCTTTTCCAAGGCAGCCGAAAAGTTATTTATTTCTTCAACTGCTGTGATGAAGCAAATGAATTTGTTGGAAAAGCAAGCAGGAGTTCCTCTTTTTATTCGAACCAACCATGGTGTCAGGCTCACAGAGGCAGGAACAGCCTTTAACAAGGATGCGGCATTTATGCTGCAGTATTTTCAAGAAGCTCTTATTCGCATGCGTCAGGCAGCACAGGCAAATCGGCTTATTATTCGGGTGGGCACTTCTATACTTAACCCCTGTAAGGTTTTGATTGATTTGTGGAATGGAATCAGCGACCAATACCCGAATTTCAAAATAAACATCGTTTATTTCGAAGATGACGCTCATACACTCCCAACCACTTACCGTACTATAGGCAGACAGTTCGATTTCATTGTAGGGCCATTCCTTACAGATAACTGGAAGGATTACTTTCGTGTGCTCGAATTGGGAAGTTACCGTTTTTGCTTTGCTGTATCTCGAAACCATCGGCTGGCTTCTAAGAAAACACTAACTGTCAAAGATTTGTATGGGGAAAGATTGGTGGTGGTGAATGGCGGAAAAAGTGCAGTCATTAATGACATCCGTGATTTCTTGATAAGGAATCATCCTCAAATACGAATTAAAGATGTTCCGCGCCTCTATGAACTTGATGTGTTCAATCGCTGCGAGGAAAGTAATACTGTCATGCTAACTTTGGAGGCGTGGACAGATATTCATCCGTCCTTAGTGACTATCCCCAGTGACCTAGATTTCGCAATTCCATATGGTTTGCTATATCCCTTACATCCTTCCGAGGAAGTCAATCAGTTTTTAGAAATCATAATAGAAATGCAATGTATGCATAAAAATGTAAAGTTCAACCAGTAAGAATCGGCTGAACTCATAAGACGACGAGTACGTTAGCGATGGGAAACCTCGATCCATCGCTGTTTCATTGCTCATTTGTACCTCGGGAAAGCTTTTTTATGAATTTTAAACTTGTTGATATGAACGGAGTAGCTGTAATTTCTTTACCAACAGGTTATGATTTATTAGAAGCTTTTAACGGAACAAATCTTCTAGAAAAAAATGAAAAGGGTATGTGGGTGTGGTTCAATATGATCGAAGTGTTGGATTCAAGGTGTTAGATGCAAGTTCACTTGTTAAATAGGAGGATTACATGGCCTGGAGCAAATTGAAGCAACTTCTGGAGAGCTTTCTCTGTCCTGCGCTATATGGAAGGTTCGAATACCGCGCAACCAGCTACCGTTATTTACCTGATAAAGCAGGACTTTGTTATATTGCAGTAGATAAAAAGAACGTACTCAATATGAGTGATATAACTACCTTAATCAGATGGTATCATACGGAGCTGGAAATAAAGAATGATCCAAATATCCAAATTCCTATCAACAATGAAGAAATTGAAGCTGTCAGAAAAGATACCAAGGGGATAGTTCCGGAGGATCGTCTCAAAGTAATTGCAAGAAATAGAAAAATATCAGAATATGCAAAGGAGCTTTTATCAGAACAGTCAGCATTAAGTAAATCCAATTTTATTGTTGTAGCAAATAAGTTTTTATCTACTTCTATAGAGGAAAGCCTAGAGAGCAATGATATCTTATTGAATATTTTAGCTTTGGTGGACAGAAGAGTTGGAAAAAAGCGAATTTTAAACATGACCGAGAAGATGAAGTTAAAGCATCCAATTGTGCAGTATTTTTATGAGCTACGGCTTAGCACGTTATGAATGTTAATGTTTACTATCAAAATGCCACACATGGGGAGAGTGGGTCATTTCAATTTTTTTTTTGAGTTTGACGTGGAAAGGGGTAGTTGTCGGAAGTCAAAATAGAGTTTTGAAAAATATTGCTTTTGCTTCAGCAATTGAAAATAGGAAGATTACTTATGCATCCGCTCTCATTAAATATTGATGAGAAACGGATGCTTTTTAGTAGGTAAGTAAATTTGGACATGATTACCATAATATTACACATTGTTCGTATGAAAGCGCATTCATATACTTGGAAGAGGAAGCTATTTCTATTTCAATGGGAGGAATGTCAAGGGTGATACGTTTATTTAGACGAAATTTGATGATTCTGCTGGCCATTCTGTTAGTACTGCCGTTTCAAACGATGGCCTATGCGAATCTTCCGTCAAGCGGACCAAGTGTTACAGACTCGTCAAACACTGCTGGCGGTTCGGTCGTTCGGATCAAAAACAAGTGGAAGGGCAATTATCTATACGAAGATTCGTCTGGTGTTGTCCGCTACGGTTATACGAGCGCAGCGGATCAATCAGCGAAATGGCTGCTGGAAGATGCACCAGATGGCACTGGTTTTAAACGAATCAAGAACATGCAGACGGATCATTACATCACCGTTAACCATGTGACCAAGCGATCTGATGCTTTGACTGGCGATGCAATAGGCAGCAGTTCAGCTAATGACCAATGGCTCATTCAGGATGCTAGCCGGGCTGGCTATGTGACGATTCGCAGCGTGAAGGATCTAACACAAAACCTGTTCATCCACGAGGAAGACCAGCTTGGCTACGGTCAAGTGAGCTCCGATATCGGGGCTACCTGGGAAAGTCCACAGTGGCAATTAGAGACTGCCAGCGATGAGAGTCCTGTTCGAATCGTCAATCAGTATCGCGCAGGACAATACTTGTACGAGGATAAAGACGGTCTTATCGAATTCGGCAAAGTGCCCATGGACGATACGAACTCACACTGGTTCATTGAACAAGTGGCATCTAATGGCGACGGGTCAACAACAGTACGTTTAAAGAACCGGGCCACAGGTCACTACATTACACAAGGTACATTTTGGGATAAAATAAAAAGTCTTCCGTTTACCGGTACAACTAAAAATGAATGGACCATGGCAGTAGGTATAGCCGATGGATTGGTAACCTTTACAAACGTATTCGCAAAAGGAACCGACCGGCTTCCAGGAGATACTGATGATATTGAAGCCGGAAGCCAGACCTATGTGCTGAACAGCCAATTCGATGATACGTTCGCCCGTTCCAACAATTGGTCGATACCCACGCGAGATAATGCTCAGTGGAAAATCGAGATAGCGGCAGATGTAAAGCCTGTCCGTATCGCCAATTTCACTTCTCAGCAGGTGAGTGACAAATATTTGTATGAGGATCAAGACACGGTGAAATATGGGCCGATTCCATCTGGAACCGTGACAGGGAATGTGTATCAGTGGATTGTTGAAGATTATAACGGCAAGAAACGAATTCGCAATCTCGACACCGGCAACTATATCAGTATGGAAAATATTTTACAACCCGGTGATCCGCTGCAAAGCCTGCACCAGCCGAATGGCTCTGGAGACGATCAGTGGCAGATCAGCAATTCATTGATGTACGACGATTATGTAACGGTGCAAAGCGCCGTATATGCGGGGACTTATATCCATGTAACGAATGGTCTTGGTTTTGCCCAATCCAGCGTGGCAAATCCGAATACGGACGAGGTTCAATGGCTTTTTGAAGATCCATCGGTGGTAGCAGGCGTGAATCAGTACGTGCAAATCGTGAATACATGGACCTCTTTGGCCTTGTATGAAGATACCGATAGCAATGTGAAATATGGCAATGTGAAATCGGACAATCAACGCGGGCAATGGCTAATTGAGAAGTTCGCTGGTCGCAAACGGATCAAAAACCGCGCCACAGGCCATTACATCAATATTCAAAATCCTGTGGACGGACACTTGAAGGTGACAACTGTCGAAGATTCGTGGACCAGCGCGATTTGGGTTATTGAAACTACCGGAGATACGAAGCAAATCCATAGTGTAAATGATCCGAATCAGCAACCTAATCAACAGAAGTTCATCAATGTGCAAAATCTGAATAAATACGCGGAATACAGTGAAATTCCTGCTACATGGGGAAGCAAAAACTGGAGGTTTGTTCCGGTATCGGACAGCACACTGCCGATGACGGCGCGTTTTAAGAACAAACAAACAGGCCAATACCTTTACGAAGACGCCGATCATAACATGAAATACGGAGATCTCCCGTCATCTGATCTTTCTTCTGTTTGGGTCATCAGTGTCTCCCAAAATAACTCGACGCAAGTTTATCTCAAGAATGCGAAGAGCGGTTACGGCCTTGCTTTGGAAAATGTCGTACCTGACATTGAAAAGGACAATCCGCCTGAGAACCTGCTTTTGTACGAAACGATTTATGCTGCTTGGGCCAGCGCGAACTGGGTGCTTCTAGACTCCAATACACCTGGATATGTGATGTTGAAAAGCGGATGGACCAACGCGCATTACATTTATGATGAAGCTGGAACCAATGGCGTCAAAGTCAGTAAAGTCAAAGCAAACGATGACAGTGCGTTATTCGCTGTAGAACCTGTGCAAATATCAGCAGCGCTGCCGACTGCGCCAGTTCGTATCAAAAATGCGGATAACAGCCAGTATCTGTTCGAAAATAGCAGAGGCGCTATCCTTTATGGATCGCCAGATGCAGACAACGCCTATGCGTATTGGACCATCGAATCCGCGGGCGGCATTCAGCGCATCAAAAATGCAGCTACCGGTCGTTATATGACAATGAACGATACGTACGCTTACATGCAGGACACGGCTGCATCCAGCGATAACCAAGCGTCGCAGTGGGTAATCGAGGACGTTACTGGAACAGGTAAATTCCGTATACGCAGCAATAATGGTTCTTTTAACGATGAATACCTGAATACGGTGAATGGAGCTGGTTATCCAGAACGAGGTCTTTATGTCCTGCAAGGAGATTCGGAAAAAAAGCTGGAATGGACCTTTGAGTCTGCAACGGGTACGCTTAAGACTCCAAATAATTCCGAAACTAGAAATGTAAAAACGACAACGCCGGTTATTGACGATACCAACTATGTTCGTATTGGTAATAAACAATCGGGTCAATATGTATATGAACAATCGGGATTAGTTTTACTTGGCAGTCAAAATGAATTGCAAGCAAGCAGCGAATGGCTGATCCAGCAAGTGAATGGACATCAAGCACTGAAAAATCGCGCGACCGGACATATGCTCGAATCTCTTTTGGACAATCAAGTTGCCAGCTCGCTCTCAGCGCAGTGGAATATCAATGACATACTGGGCTATCAACAATTTGTCAATTCCATCACTGGACAGCGTCTTTTTGCTCAAGATGGGGCCGTTAAGCAAGGAACAACTGTTCAATCGAAAGATTCAGCGCTTTGGTCTTTAGAACCTGTTCTTGGAGATGCCGTGTACGAACTGGAAAACGCATTCCTTAGCGGCGGCGTTCAGTCTGGCTCAAATCTGGCGGGTTATTCCGGCAGCAGTTACGCTGATCATTTCGTGGCTGCAGGTGCAAGAGCGATTGTCGCTGTGAACGCGCAAGAAGCTAAAACGTATGGAGCGACAATTCAGTACGCGAATACATCGGCTGCCGATCAAACGTTAAGCTTACTTGTTAATGGCATCCAAACGCAGCAACTGACTTTTGCCAAAGGAAACGGCTGGCAAGCCGTTCAAGTGAATCTTCCGCTTCGCGCAGGATTCAACTCTGTATCCTTCGAATTCGCAGCTGGGGATAGCGGCCATGTTGCAATTGATTCTTTGATCGTTCATCAAGCAGTAAACAAAGCTTACAGAGGCGCTATTGAAAGCTATACAACTTATGAAGCCGAACAGGGAGAAACGAACGGCACGATCGTTGGTCCATCGCGCACGTACCATGAGTTGGCTAATGAAGCATCAGGTAAGCAAGCGGTGAAGATGGATCAAGTCGGTCAGTTTGTGCAATTCCAGGCCGCACATAAAGCCAACTCACTCGTACTGCGTTACTCCATTCCTGACAATGCGGACGGAACCGGCATGAACGCGAAGATAGGACTTTATGTGAACGGTACGAAAGTTAAAGATCTGGATTTGACTTCTAAATATGCTTGGGAATATGGCAACTATCCTTGGTCGAATGATCCCAAGCAGGGCAGCGCACACCGCTTCTTTGACGAAATTCATACACGGATCAGCAATGTGGATGCGGGAGCGACGATCAAGTTGCAAGTGGATGCAAATAGCACCGCGTCTTCGTATTTCATTGATTTTGCTGAAATGGAGCAAGCTCCTGACACTGCTTATACAATGCCAGCCGGATTCGTTTCTGTCACGGATTTCGGAGCGGTTCCGAACGATGGTCAGGACGATTCACAAGCATTCAAGGATGCTTTGGCAGCAGCAAGCTCACAGCATAAGGGAGTTTGGTTCCCTGCGGGAGATTTTGAATTATCCAATGGCAGCGGATCGGATCCTGGGGTGAATGTCAGTCAGGAAACGATGCAGCATGTGTTCCTTCTTAACGATGTAACCATTCGCGGCGCTGGCATGTGGTACACGAATCTGAAAGGAGCTAAATTTTTCGGAAACGGAAATAACATTCGCGTGTATGACTTGGCTATTGACGGCGAGTTGAACATCCGTAATGACGACGCACATACGAATGGGTTTGAAGGCGCATTTGGAACAGGCTCTACGATCCAGAGCGTTTGGATTGAGCATACGAAAACGGGAATGTGGATTGCGCGTCCGAGAGGTGATTTTGGCGTCAGCAAGGATCAATATACAGATGGTTTCTACGTCGGCGGTCTGCGAATCCGCAACTTGATGGCGGACGGTATGAACTTCAGCACGAACACGAAAAACAGTATGGTCGAAGAGACGAACGTCCGCTACGCCGGGGACGACGGTCTAGCCATGTGGTCGACTTTGAACGAAGGTTATCCAGGCGATTACACGGACCAAAATACGTTCCGCTTCGACACTGTCCAACTGCCATGGCTGTCCAACAATATGGTTGTTTTCGGTGGTAAGGATAACAAGATGACAGATAACGTGCTCAAAGATACAATCGGTCTCGGCGGGGGAATCACTGTTTCCACAAGGTTCAGTCCGGTAACGCCTCTTGACGGGACGACGCTTGTTCAGCGCAACACACTGGTTCGAACAGGAAGCCGGGATGCTGGCCTCAATCTGAATTTTGGCGCAATCTGGGTTTATGCCGATACGAAACCGATTGCCAGCCCTGTCCTAATTAGCGATAACATTGCGCTCGACAGTATGTACCAAGGCATTTCCATCCAAGGAACATCACCTGTAAACCAAGTTACATTTAAGAATAATGTGATCGATGGTGCAGGTACAACAGGTTTGGAAGTCGCAAATACCGTTGCAGGTTCTGCAAGCTTTGATAATGTAATTATCCGCAACGCCAAAATCCAAGATGTAGCCAATAATGCCGGTGCGGGTTTTGTCGTTAACGAAACAGGCAAAGGTTTTGCGAGCACGAAAGTCGAACCAAGCATGCCAACTGAAAATCATACAAGTGGACCATCTGGCGCGACAAGCAATAGCTCGGATGTGCCAATCGTTCAGATCACTGATCAGCAGATTGCGGATTTTATCAAAAACAATCAACCCGTGATCCGCATTCAAAGCGAATTAACAGGCAACGCAGCTGAGTTCCAACTGCCAGCATCCTCATTGGTGAAAGTCGTGACTGCGATGCCAGATGCGCAACTTATCATTCAACATTTGAATGCAAGCTTTGCACTTCCTGCCGATATTGGGAAGTTGCTTACTGCGCAAGGCATAAGAGATGTAGATCTTTCAAAAGCTACGCTGAAAGTGAGTATCGTGAAGCAGGATGGCGATCAAAGGAGCAAGGTCGAAACGCAGGCTGCCCAGCTCGGCGGGAAACTGCTGGATTCACCAGTTAGCTTTGAGGTTACATTGATCGCTGGTGACAAGACCCTAGTACTTAATGATTTTGGTCACATCTATGTTGCCAGAACGTTGACCGTTGACGGTGCCGTAGACGCCTCATCGGCAACAGCTCTTGTCTATCATCCGGAAACTGACGAGTTCCAATATGTTCCTGCTTTGTTCTCCATCGTGGACGGTAAAACAGTTGTAACGATCAAAAGCACGACGAATAGTATCTATACTGTCGTACTCCTTAACAAAACGTTTGCTGATCTTACCGGACACTGGGCGGAATCGGAGGTCGAATTGCTGGCCTCAAAGCTGATCGTAAACGGAAAATCGGACTCCTCCTTTGCACCAGACGATCAGGTGACTAGAGCAGAGTTCGCGGCTATGCTGGTGCGTGCGCTGGGGCTTGCTGCAAGCGTATCACAGCCGAAGCCATCTGCTTTCCACGACATCAACGCTCACGATTGGTTTGCTTATGCCACTTCTACAGCGGCTGAGTATAGACTTATCGAAGGCGATGATACTGGCAATTTCCATCCTGATCGGGCCATTACGCGTGAAGAAATTGCCGTTATGATCGAGCGGGCACTGAAGCTTGCGGATACGAATCCAGTTGTAACACATGCAGATGTGTTGCGTGTATTCGCAGATCGTGTATGGATAAGCGAATGGGCCAAAGACGCTATGCAAGATATCGTCGCTCGTGGCTTGATGCAAGGCCAAAGTGATTCGTCACTCGCGCCACAGGCGCTGGCAACGCGTGCGGAAGCGGTGGTTCTGCTGCATCGACTGCTGCAAGACGCGAATTTAATGAATAAATAAGTAGGCTCACACGAAAGTAAAAGAAGACCTCTCACTTGCTGAGAGGTCTTCTCGTTATGCCATTCATGAAATAATTATTGTAATGAAATAATTCTTCCTTAAATTGTATGAATTTCGTAATTTTGCACACGAACTAAGTAAGGAAGCACATCGTGCTCTCGTTCACTTGTTTGTTATGATTAAGATAGCGGCCGTCGCT
>NZ_LMEO01000025.1 GCF_001426375.1 Paenibacillus sp. Root444D2 | reverse complement strand
AGTTAAAGAAAAATGAAGTAAAGCCGTTTAAACTCGCAATTTAATAAGTAATCTGTTGCTTTAGTCGACTAGTGTCCAGTATTAGGGGGTTAGACCGAATTTAGCGATTTCAGTGGCTAATGAGCTACTTTCGGCTGGAATTGTTGTATTTTTTGCAACAATCGCGTGGGAAACGTTGATTAGCTAGCAAAAAGTTGTACGAAATACAACATTACATGGACAAGTAGGCTTACGTTACTTAAGGCGCACCTTGCGTTATACGGATGAGCAAACGAATGTCTCCATATACGTCTTAGGTTTAACTTGAATTGCATTAACCCTATAAACTTCTCGCCAACGAGCGCAAAATCCTGGGCGCGCATTGGGGCGCTGCATGGCAAGGGTCAATCTCGCGTGGAAAACGCGGATCAGCGTACTAAAGTTGTACAAAGTACAACTTCACACGTTCAAGTAATCCTCACTCAGGTGTAACTTGAATTGCATCAACCTTTATAAACACGCTCAACCAAGGAAGGCATAAGCCCTTTATTGTGCACGGGACAAATTGAGTATAACTAAAGCTATGCATTTTAACAAAAGATATATTAACTATTTACAAAGATAGGTCATTTCGCTATAATCTTATTAAAGAACGAGGTTAAAGATATATCTAATTGTGTCGATTCTCCTGAATTAGGAGAATTAAACATCTGTCGAACGATTTTGGTTGGCATACATAACTCGGATGTTCACAATGGAATTCAACTTGTTCTTGTAAAGAGATCGTTTTGTAAGCGTTTCAATTTTTCTCAAATCCAAAGGATAGTGAGGGGTTCGAATGAAAGCGTTTAAATTACTTGCAATTCCAGTTGCTCTTACGATGGTCGCGGGTGTAGTTGGTTGTTCACAGGGTACAGCTAGCAAGACATCGCCGACACCACAGCCAACGACACAATCAACAGCAGCGCCGCAAAGTGCGAAGCCGGATGAAAAGAAAGTCGATTTGAAAGGTCAAAGCATTAAAATTGGTGCCTGGTATGACGGAACCGACCCAAGAACAGTGAAAGAGAAAGGCCCAGCAGAAGAAGCACAGATCAAATTAATTGAAGCTGCTGAGAAGAAATACAACTGTAAAATCGAGTTTGTTAAATTTGGGGATTACGACAAATACGTGGAGAATTTCACGACCACTTCGCTTTCTGGACAGCCGTTCGCGGATATCGTGCGATTGGAATTATTCTGGTCATTCCCACAGCTTGTGAACAAGGGATTTGTTCAGCCGATCGATCAATGGATCAAAGCATCCGATCCGAAATATATCGATTGGATGAGGGTAGGCGGCAGTTACAATGGCCATCAATATGGCTTGGTTGATTCCTCTCCGTCCCCGTACGGTATCTTCTATAATAAAACGTTAGTGCAGAAGCTTGGTTTGGAAGATCCGTATGAACTGCAGCAAAAAGGTCAATGGACTTGGGAGAAATTCCGCGAGTTCTCCAAAAAAGCGACACAGGACACGAATGGTGACGGTAAAACAGACGTATGGGGCATTACAGGAGCTTATGGCAAAGTGAAAGCTTTCACGGAGCAATTGGTTTACACGAACAAAGGGGCCGTGGATAAAGACGCAAGCGGAGCTATCAAGTTCTCTTTGAACAGTGAAAACTCCATCCAAGCGCTGCAATACGCGTCTGATTTGTTCAACGTGGACAAATCAATCGAACAGCCGATTCCAGAAGATGCAAGCAAAGAGTTCGTAGCGGGTAAAGGTGTCATGTACGCGGGCTTCAGCTGGGAACTCGGTGGTTTGAAGGATAATATGAAGGGCCAAGAACTAGGCTACGTTTTCTTCCCGAAAGGTCCGAAGGCCGACAAGTATGTGTCCTATACGCCATTCGGCAACATGTGGATGGTATCCAAGTATTCGAAGAATGCGGAAGTTGCTCTACATATTATGGACGAAATCAGCTTGAACGAAGAAGGCAGAAAGCTTTCCGAGCAATCTTGGCAGCAGTCCTACCCGAACAAAGAGTCCATGGATACTCGTAAGCAAATGAGTAATAACATTAATTACATTTCGTACTATGGGATTCCTGACGGAGAAAAATTGTTCGAAGGTATTGTGAAGGACATCACAGAAGGTAAAGTATCTCCGGCAACGGCGGTAGACAAAGTGAAGCCTCAATTTGAAGCAAAAATCAGTAAACTGCTCGAGGATAGCAAATAAACATGCATAATGCCATGCCCCTAATTCCATGCTAGCAGGGATTAGGGGCAAAGTTAAGAAAAGGGGGAAAACCCATGCGCCGAGCATACGCCAAAGTGTTCCTCATATTTGTTTTGTTTTTTACAACCGGGTTCGTACCGTATCAGTGGCTCGGCGGCGGTTCCCGCCAAATTGCTTCAGCGGAAGAGCGTCCAATAAGCAGCACAGCGCTATCGGTTTTGGCAGATACATATAAAAAAGGCAGCTATGCGGAATATTTGGCCAAGTACAAACAATCGGCGCGCCCGAGCGCTGAAGCCGTCATTCCTACAGAACAATTCAGCTCGACCCAAGGCATGAACGTCTCTGTTTTAGACAATTATCAAGGGGAAAACGGGAAGTCTATCCTGACTTCGGATACGGGATCCATTGAATGGCAATTTACAGTCGAGCAAGAAGGCATGTACAACATTGGCATCCAATACTACACGGTAAGTGGGAAAGATTCGGATATTGAAAGAGAATTGCGCATTGACGGTTCGGTCCCTTTTTCCGAGGCCAAAAGCATAACGTTTCAACGTATATGGAAAAACGATAAAAATGAGTTCGAGCGTGACGAGCAGGGCAACGAGTTGGTTCCATCGCAAGTGGAAGAGCCGATGTGGCAGGCATCATTATTAAAGGATGCGACTGGATTTAATGAGGATCCTTATCTGTTTTATTTTTCAAAAGGCAAGCACTCCATCATGTTTACTTCGGTAAGAGAACCGCTCATTATTCATTCACTTCATCTTACAAACTCGGCAACAGCGCCTTCGTATGATACGTTGGCGAGCACATATACGCAAAAAGGTTACCAGCTTGCGAAAGATGTGATGCTGCAAGTTCAAGGCGAACGCGCCTTATATAAATCTTCTCCAACACTTTTACCTTATAATGATCGTTCCAGTCCCGCGGTAGAGCCGTATCACGTATCTAAATTGCGGAATAATGCAATGGGCGGGTGGGCATGGCGGCTTCCTGGCCAATGGATCGAATGGGAAGTGGATGTGCCAGGCGACGGATTGTATCAAATAGCAGTGAAAAATCACCAAAACTATTTGCGGGGGATGGCTTCGCTTCGAACGATGTACATCGACGGTAAAATACCCTTTCAGGAGCTTCAGCATGTCGGCTTTCCTTTCAATAGCGAATGGCAGACGACGGTGATTGGCCAAGATGCTGAACATCCGTACTTGTTTTATTTCACGAAGGGCAAACACAAAGTCCGGCTCGAAGTAACATTGGGGGATTTGGCCCCGATTCTGAATGCGGTGGAAACGAGCGTTTTGGACTTAAATGCGCTGTATCGTAAGATTATTAGCTTTACGGGGACGGTGCCCGATTCGTTCCGGGACTATCAGCTCGAGCAAAGAATTCCTGAGATGGCTGGGGAGTTTCGCAAACAAAGCGACCTGCTCTATAAAATTACGAAGTTGATTCAAGGACAGAACGGAAAGAACGACGAGCGGACCGCGATGTTGAATACGCTGGCTTACCAGCTCAGTGATATGGCAGACCGACCGGATACGGTGCCATCCCGGATTGATCAGTTCAAAACCAATGTAGGAGGACTCGGGGCGTGGCTGCTTTCGGTGAATGAACAACCACTCGCCATCGATTATCTGACGCTAAGCTCGCCGCAAGCTAAGCTGCCGAATCCGGAAGCGACTGCGTGGCAGAAATTCAAAAGCAGCTCTGCAGCTTTCATCGCTTCCTTCTTTGAGAATTACGATCAGTTATCGAACGCAAAAGAGGGAGCCGATTCGGTTTCGGTATGGGTGACTTCAGCGCGTGACCAAGCGCAGACCATCAAGAAATTGATTGACGAAACCTTTACACCAAAGACAGGAATAAAAATCAATTTGAAGTTGGTATCAGCAGATATTTTGCTGCCTTCTACGGTAGCAGGTAAAGGACCGGACGTAGCGCTGCAAGCTCCCAACGATTTGCCTGTCAATTATGCAAGCCGCAACGCGATGCAGGATCTATCGGTGTTTCCAGATTTCAACAGCGTGAAATCACGCTTTAGCGAGAGTTCGATGGTTCCGTATGAGTTTTCAGGAAGCTATTACGCGCTGCCGGAAACGCAAACCTTCCCAGTTCTCTTCTATCGGAAAGATATATTGGAAGATGAACTGAAGATGAAGCCTCCGCAAACGTGGGAGGACGTATACGATTTGCTGCCTACCCTGCAGAAGCACAACTTGCAGTTCGGACTTCCGCAAAAACCGCTCAACACCTTCGGTAATGACTTGGAAACCAGAGATATCATTACGCTTCCGCCGAATCCGGCTTTAGCCATGTTTTTATACCAGCATGATGGACAGTTTTATAAAAAAGATGGAACCTCCAGCGGTCTTGATTCGGAAACAGCGATCAAGGAGTTCAAACAGTGGACTGATTTTTACGTGAATTATAAAATTCCGATCGCAGCGGACTTCGCTAACCGTTTCCGTACAGGCGAAATGCCAATTGGCATCGCTGACTACACAATGTACAACAAGTTGTCTGTCTTTGCCCCGGAAATTAAAGGATTGTGGGAGTTTGCACCCGTACCTGGTACGAAAAAGCCGGATGGATCCCTTCGTCGCGATGTTGGCAGCGGGGGATCGGGCGTCGTCATGTTCAAACGCACGAAAAACAAAGATGCGGCGTGGAAATTTATGGAATGGTGGACCAGCAAAGAGACCCAAATCGCGTTTGGACGTCAAATGGAAATTCGTATGGGATCTTCGGCTAGGTATCCGACGGCCAACATGGAAGCTTTAGCCGCTCTGCCTTGGCCTTCCAGAGATTTCGACAGATTGAAGGAGCAAATGAAGTGGGTGAAAGGGATACCCGAGGTCCCAGGCGGTTATTTGACGGGACGCAACATTGATAACGCATTTCGTAGAGTCGTCGTACAAGGCGACGATGCACGCGAAACGATGGATTATTACGTTCGTTATATCAACGACGAAATTGCTTTAAAACGGAAAGAGTTTAATCTTCCCTACGAGAAATGAGGGGGCGCCATGAAACAACAGCCTGCAGTGAACCCTAGCTTGCCACGTGATACTGGAACAACCGTGATGAAATCCAACTCGGCGTTCCGAGGTAAAATCGGCCGACTGGGCAGTGATGTCAAAAAACATAAGCATGCCTATATGTTAATAGCGCCATATTTTCTTATTTTCCTTACATTTACGGTATTTCCCGTATTAATGTCCGTCTGTTTAAGCTTCACAAGCTACAATATGCTTGAACCGCCTAAATGGGTTGGTTGGCAAAATTTCGCCAGACTGTTCGTACAGGATGACATCTTTTTGATCGCACTCAAAAATACGCTCCTGTTTGCGTTAATTACAGGACCGATCAGCTACATGGCTTGCTTCCTATTCGCTTGGCTGATCAATGAGCTGCGGCCTAAGCTGCGCGCTGTGCTCACGCTAATCCTGTATGCACCTTCGATTTCAGGTAATACGTACTTGATCTGGCAGACTTTATTCGCCAGCGATTCATACGGATATGCCAATTCATTTCTGATCAAATGGGGGATGATCCTGGAGCCGATCCAGTGGCTGCAGGATCCAAGATTCGTTCTTGCGATTCTGATCCTCGTACAGCTGTGGCTCAGTTTAGGAACATCCTTTCTAGCCTTTATAGCTGGTCTGCAAAATGTAGATCGCACGCTGTATGAAGCCGGTGCCATCGATGGCGTGCGTAACCGTTGGCAGGAGCTATGGTTTATTACACTGCCGGCCATGCGGCCACAGCTGCTGTTCGGCGCGGTTATTCAAATCACGCTCGCTTTCTCTGTGGCTGAAATTTCTATCTACATGATTGGCTTCCCGAGTGTTGATTACGCAGCACATACGATTGTGACCCACTTAGTCGACTATGGTTCGATCCGTTTCGAGATGGGGTACGCCTCGGCGATCGCGACCGTCTTGTTTACCATCATGTTTGCAACAAACCTCTTGACGCGTAAGCTGCTAGGAAAAGTGGGTGAATGACCGGGATGAAGCTGACATTAAAGATGCCAAAGCGTTTGAACCGTTCTTGGGCGGTTGATATTTTACTGTTCCTGCTGCTTGGCGGCATAGCCTTCTTTATGGCACTGCCGCTGATTTTTACCATTAGCAATGCGTTTAAACCGATCGATGAAATATTCGTGTTCCCACCCAAGCTATTAGTGCGAAATCCGACATTCAAAAACTTTACAGATTTGGCGAACATTTTTTCCGATTCATGGGTGCCATTCTCGCGTTATGTGTTCAATACATTCTTAATTGCCATTGTCGGCACAGTGGGGCATGTCATCATCGCATCCGCCGCTGCTTATCCGCTGGCCAAAATCAGATTCCCAGGCAGGAACATCCTGTTCAATCTGGTCGTTATGTCGCTTATGTTTACGGCTTATGTTACACAGGTACCAAACTACATGACCATTTCTTGGCTTCATCTCATTAATACCTATTGGGCGATCATCTTGCCGTCCTTCGGCATGACACTCGGCTTGTATCTGATGAAACAGTTTATGGAGCAAGTCCCAGACTCTCTTCTGGAAGCAGCGAAAATTGATGGTGCCAGCGAATACCGGATTTTTTGGCAGATCGTCATGCCGATCGTTAAGCCTGCGTGGCTGACGCTGGTCATTTTTTCGCTGCAAAATTTGTGGACGAATGGTTCCGTGACGAGCCATAAATATATTTACAGCGAGCAGTTGAAGACCGTTGATTACGTATTCGGGCAAATAGCAAGCGGTGGATTGGTGCGGACCGGACCGGTGTCAGCCGTTACCCTGCTTATGATGGCCGTGCCGATTACCGTGTTTATCGTGACGCAAAGCAACATCATCCAAACCATGTCCACTTCTGGTCTGAAAGAGTAAACAGGGGGGAGCCACTTGAAAAGAATACTAATCATGATGTTCGCCGTTGTGCTTTTCATCGGTATGGCCGCTCCTGTATATGCCGCACCTAACAACGATACGTACAATTACAATTTTTGGGGACAGAGCGTCCCGGCTCCGAGTCCTTATGAGCTGGAGCAGGTCATGTATGGAACAGACTGGAAAACGGGCAATCTGTCGTCGCCCCAGGATCTATACATCGGCAGTGATCGCCGAATCTACATTGCGGATACCGGAAATGATCGAATCGTCGTATTGAATGATCAGTTTCGGGAAGTTCAGGTTATTTCCGGGTTCGATAATAACGGAAGCAAGGAAACGTTCAACAAGCCGGAAGGCGTGTTCTACAACGGAACCAACGGTCATCTTCTTATCGCGGATACGCAAAACAGAAGGCTGGTAGAATTGAACGGTCAGGGAGCGTTGGTACGTGTAATGGGGGAGCCGAAGTCTTCCCTGCTGCGCGAAGGATTCCAATACATGCCAACTAAGCTGGTTATCGACAAAGCGCAGCGGATCTATGTCATCAGTCGCGGATCCTACGAAGGAATAATGGAATTTGATACCGATGGTGAATTCAACGGGTTTATCGGTACGAATCGCGTGAAGTTCAATCCCGTGGATTTGTTCTGGAAACGGATTTCGACGAAAGCGCAGCGCGAGCAAATGCAGCTGTTCATTCCGCTTGAATTTAATAACTTGGACATTGATGAAGACGGTTTTATTTATACGACCACTTCAGAGGAAAAATCGGATCGCCCGATCAAACGGCTGAACCCGTCTGGTGTGGATATTTTAAGGGATAAAGGATATTTCCCGCCTAAAGGGGATATTCGTACGCTAGAAGTTGGCAGCGCGCCTGGAAGCTCCATTTTCATCGATATTGCCAAGGATGAAGGCGGCATGTACAGTGCAATAGATTTGAAAAGGGGCCGCATTTTCACTTATGACAAAGACGGCAATCTGCTGTACGAATTCGGCGGACTTGGCAGCGAACAGGGGAAATTCCGCACGCCTTCGGCGATTGCAATGCTCGGGGACAAGGTGCTGGTGCTCGATAAAGACAACAACCGTTTGTCTGTCTTCCAGCCTACACGTTATGGAAGCCTAATACGCGAAGCAGTAAAATCGCTCTATGACGGGAAAACGGATGCCTCTACCGCTTCATGGCGGCAAGTGCTTCAAATGAATGGTAACTTTGAGGTGGCCTACATCGGGATCGGTAAATCGTTATTGAAAAATGGCGACAACCGCGGGGCGATGAGCTATTTCAAATTGGGAAATAACCGTGACTATTATTCCGAAGCTTTCAAACGGTACCGGAAAGAAGTCGTGTTCACGCATTTTGGCACCATCGTACTAGGCTTTGCGCTTGTCTTCGGTCTTGGTTATACAGCTGTGAAGCTTGCTGGCAGAAGAATGCGTGGAAAGCATTACACGGAAATCGGTGTGTTGAAAAATCCTTTTTATACGATGGTGCATCCGTTTAACGGATTTTGGGAGATGAAGTACGAACAAAAGGGCAGGTTGAAGGTTGTAATCATCTGCTTACTCCTCCTCGTGCTCTTCACCATTTTGAAACGACAGTACAGCGGGTTTGTCGTCAATATGAACAATCCGCTCGAGCTGAACAGTCTGAATGAGCTGAAATTCATCGTTCTTCCGTTTCTGCTTTGGTGTATTGCGAATTGGTCTTTGACCACTTTGATGGATGGGGAAGGCAAGTTTAAAGAAATCGTAATGGCAACAGGCTATGCTCTGATGCCGCTCATTCTGATTTACCTCCCGCAGACGCTTTACAGCAATGTAATTACAGGAAGTGAAAGCACGTTTTATTATTTGCTCGATGCAATTGCGTACATCTGGTTCATCTGGCTGCTGTTTGTTGGCACCATGACGGTTCATCAATATTCAGCTTCCAAGACGGTGATCACGATGATTCTGACGCTTGTTGTCATTGGTATCATCATCTTCCTTGGGGTATTGTTCTTCAGCATGCTGCAGCAAATGATCAATTTTATCACATCCATTTACCGCGAACTCTCATTCAGATTTTAGCGGAACACGATAGATTTACTAAGATTATGTTTACGAAGAAAGTTTTCCTTCGGAAAACGCTAAGGAGGGATGAAGGTGTCCAGCAAGATGAAAATATCCCTTGGCATCCTGAGCGCCGGTTTGGTAGCCTGCAGTCTGATCGTGATCTACTCGCAGGATCAATCCGTAAGCATGGCGGAAGCTCAATCCCAGGTCAAATCAATTCTTCCAGATCAAGCAGGTAAGAGAAATCCCGTAACTGCCGCAAGCGCGGAGGTTCGTGCTGGAAGTGGAATGGTTGCTGTATCGTCCAATACAGCGGAGGAACAGAGGGCTCTTCAAGCCATGGAGCTGGTGGCCCAGAATGAAATTCTGATGCTCTACGTCAAACGCGAGACGGCCGAGGTTGCGGTCAAGGACAAAAGAGACGGCTATATCTGGTTCTCCAATCCAGTGGATCGAGAGAAAGATCCCAAAGCTTCTCCTTTGTATAAATCAGAGCTATCGTCCCAACTGTTAGTTACCTACTACAACGAAAAAGGGCAGCTTAATACGTTCAACAGTTACGACGATAGCGTAAAAAAGAAGCAATTTAAAATCAGCAGCGTGGATAAAGGTATCAAAATCGTATACCAGCTGGGAAATATTCCGAAAGATTACGGCAATATTCCTAAGGTGATCGGTAAACAGCGGTTTGAGGAGCGAATTCTGGGGAAGCTGACGGACAAGGACACCCGTGAGGATGTCGCTTTCAAATTCCGATATGACGAACAGAAGCAAGTATATGAAGTTCGCAAGCTGCAGGATTTTGTGGCGGAGGAGCTGTCCAAAAAACTAGAGGTAATCGGTTATACGAACGAAGAAGCCGCCAAGGACAATAAGGACAATGGGGCGGGAGGCAGTGCACAAGAGGAAGGTCCGAGGTTTACAGTTCCACTTGAGTACACATTGGACGGAGAGCATCTTGTTGTCAAGACAGCTGGCAAGGAGCTTCAATATACGAATGCTTATCCGATTGCCATGCTGCAGCTGCTCAAATATTTCGGGGCTGCTGATGATAAAAAAGACGGTTACATGTTCGTCCCTGACGGGTCTGGCGCCTTGATTCATCTGAATAACAACAAAAAGAACGCGGAGGCGTACAATCTTCCGGTTTACGGTTCAGATGGCACTTACGACGTCAAAGAAAAGATTCAAACAAACGAAACCACGAGACTGCCCGTCTTCGGCATAAAGCAGAACGATCACGCTATGCTCGGTATGATTGAAGGCGGAGATGCTTTGGCCAATATTACGGCAGACATCTCCGGCAGAAACGATTCTTACAACACAGTTGGCGGGAAGTTTAGAGTCATGGATATGGACTTCTATACGTTAACGTCAGGAACCAAAAAGAGCTCCGTACCGATGTTCGGGCAGAAGCCGTTTCAAGGGGATTATCAGATTCGATATGACTTTTTGTCAGGACCTTCATCCGACTACACGGCTATGGCTGGCAAGTATAGAGAGTATTTGGTGAATAAACACGGTCTGAAAAAGCTGGAGCCTGCTAAGGCAAGTCCTTTCCTGCTTGAGGTGGAGGGGGCGTTCCAGAAACAAGCATCTTTTGTCGGTGTCCCGTATCAATCAACGGAAGCGCTGACCACCTTTGATGAAACGCAGTCGATGTTAACAGCTTTGAAAGAAAAAGGAGTCAAGGATATCGGGCTCCGCTATGTCGGCTGGTTTAATGACGGGATTCGGCATACGTCTCCATCGAACGTTGATGTGGTTAGTGAGTTAGGTGGTAAGAAGGGGCTCAACAAGCTAATCGATTATGTATCAAAGGAGAACATCCATCTATTCCTAGATGTAGCTTTTCTTGAAAAATATAAAGGAGCTTCAGACGCAGCTTCCTTTTTAGACAGACAGAAGGCCAAAATTTACAAGTATGACCCTGTCATGTATGTCAAAGATACATCGAAATTTTCACATTACTTATTATCGCCGTCTGCGCTGGCAAAAACAGTGGACGGATTTGTCTCCGATTACGAAAAGCTTGGCCTTACAGGCTTGTCTCTTAGGGATTTAGGGAATGAAGTGAATTCAGACTTCAACCCAGATCATCCGATTAACCGGCAGGAAGCGTTAAACATTGCCGCTCTCGAAACCGAGAAGCTGAAGCAGCGAGCCAATAACCTAATGGTGAATGGCGGCAATGCCTACAGCTTGCCGTACGCTAATATGATTGTGAATGCTCCGACCAAAAGCAGTCGCCTGAATTTGACCGACGAAGACGTACCCTTTTATCAAATCGCGCTTCATGGTTTTTATGATCTCGCCGGGGAGCCGTTTAATATGCAGAGCGTAACCGATTCACGCGATTCCCTGCTGAAAGCGCTGGAGACGGGATCGGACATTTATTACCAGTGGTACTATAGCGATTCATCTGCGGTTAAGGATTCGGATTATAACGAACTATATGCGCTGCATTACAGGGATTGGCTGGATCAAGCGGCTGGTTTCTACAAAGAGGCTAGCACTGTGCTGAATGAGGTCAGGCAATATGTAATTACGGATCATCGTAAATTGGCAGAAGGTGTAGTTCAAACGACCTTCGAGAATGGGAAGAAGATTATTATCAATTACAACAGCGCTGCGGTACAGGTGAACGATAAACAACTAGAGGCCAAGAGCTACTGGGTAGGAGGTGAGTGATTTGCGGAAAAAAAGATTATCGTTGGAACAGACGAAAGCGTGGTACGGCGTTTTGTTCGTATCTCCCCTCATCCTGGGGATGGTCATGCTTTTTCTGCTGCCGCTCATTCAATCGTTCCGATTCAGCTTAAGTTCCATACAAATGGTAGAGGGCGGCTTTGCCGTACTGCCTAAAGGATTTAGCAACTATGTCAGCTTATTTTCTTCTAATCCGGACTATCCACGGTTATTGGCGGAAGGTGTCGTCAACATGGTTGTGAATGTGCCGATCATCATTATTTTCAGCTTGTTCGCAGCGGTGTTATTGAATCAAAAATTTAAAGGGCGCGCCCTTGCGCGCGCGATCTTCTTTTTACCGGTCATTCTGGCGTCGAGCGCCCTTGCTAATCTAGATATCAGCAGTTTCGTTGGAGGTTCGGCTCTCAGTGGAAGCGGGAGCGGAGACGGTTCTAATATGCTGCAAAGCTTTGAACTCAAAAAAATGCTGCTGGATTCGGGCATGGCTCCTATCGTAGTCAATTACATCACTAGTGCTGTAGATCGGATTTATGAAATTATCAGCTCATCTGGTGTGCAAATTTTGATTTTCTTGGCAGGGCTTCAATCGATCTCCCCTTCCTTGTACGAGGCATCCAAAATCGAAGGGGCAACAGGATACGAGATTTTTTGGAAAGTGACGTTTCCAATGATGTCCCCGCTGATATTAACGAACTTGGTCTATTCCATTATTGATTCCTTCAGCAGAAATAAAATGAATACGCTCATTTCGCAAACGGCGTTCAAAACCTTCGATTTCGGATTAAGTGCGGCAATGTCCTGGGTGTACTTCATTGTTGTGGCTATCATCCTTGTCATCTCCACTGCGCTTGTCTCAAGAAAAGTATTTTATTACGACTGATGGAGGGATAGGACTATGAAATCGCAGGCTGTACGTATGGACGGATGGATTAGCAGGCGTAATCCGCTGGAAAAGGCAAAAAATTGGACATGGCAGATCATACGCGCCATCTTGGTGCTTGGCTTTTGCTATATTATTTTGTTTCCCATATTTTTAAGACTATCGGTTGCCTTTCGTGGCAGAATCGACATTTATGATCCAACGGTACTGTGGATTCCCCGGCACTTCACACTCGAAAATTTGAAGATTGCAATCTCAGCGACAAACTATTTGTCAGCTTTATGGAATACGTTCCTTATCTCGTCTACGACAACGCTGATTCAGGTTTGTTCTTGCGCGTTAGCGGGATACGCTTTTGCGAGATTGAAATTTAAAGGCAGCGGGCTGTTGTTTGGTCTGGTCATTTTCACCATCGTCGTGCCGCCTCAAACGATCATGATTCCGCTCTATTTAACATACCGGTATTTTGATCTTTTCGGATTAGTTGGGTTATTTTCAGGGAAGAGCAGTATCAATCTGATCGACACATTCTGGCCGTTTCTTATCTCTTCTGCCACAGCAATGGGGCTGAAAAACGGGCTTTATATTTATATTTTCCGCCAGTTTTTCCGGGGGATTCCCAAGGAAATTGAAGAAGCCGCCCTCGCGGACGGAGCGGGAATTTTCAAAACCTTTTATAGGATTATGCTGCCTAACGCCATTCCTGCCGTTGTCACTGTCGTTTTGTTCTCGTTTGTATGGCAGTGGAACGATAGCTATTATGTATCCCTGTTTTTGAGTAAAGTGAAGGTGCTTTCGACACAGCTGACGGATATGGGGCCAGCTCTAGGCAAAGAGCCGGATCCGGTATACCAGTCTATGCTGCTCAACACAGGAGTACTGCTGATGATGGGGCCTTTGATTGCGTTGTATTTGTTCGTTCAGCGTTATTTCGTGGAAAGCGTGGAACGTACCGGTTTAGTAGGTTAATAAAGATAAAGATAGGGTGGAGGAGAAACTGTGAACAAAGATGGATGGCAGCTGAAAGGATTCCATATGCGCTTCGGATCGCATGAGGATGTTGGGAATTTAAAGCGAGTGGTCGAGGAAGCGTTGGCGCCTATGGGTGTGAATGTTTTGATGCTAGAATGCAACACTTCGTTTCAGTTCCAATCTCATCCGGAAGTATCGGGTGGCACTTTGACGAAGGAAGATGCGAGGGAATTATCCGCCTTATGTAAGCGGCACGGCATCCGGTTGATCCCTTTGTTTGATTGTTTGGGTCATCAAGGCTGGGGCGGAGGGCGGAATTCGCTTCTGCGCGCATATCCGGAATTCGATGAAACCCCGCATGTGCCAGAGGATGCCAAGTGGCCTGAATTTTACTGCCCGAGCTGGTGTCCGTCCCATCCGGACATTAATCCGCTCGTGTTCGATCTGATGGATGAGCTGATCGATGCTTTTGAAGCGGATGCGCTGCACGTCGGCATGGACGAAGTGTTCGCCATAGCGGATGATGGGTGCCCACGGTGTCGTGGGAAAAATAAGGCGGAACTGTTTGCAAAAGCGACGAATGATTATTACGAGCATTTGGTTCGCAAACGGAAGGTACAGATGCTCATGTGGGCGGACCGGTTAATTGACGCCAAAGGCATGGGGTATACAGAGTGGGACGGCGACATTTACGGCATTTGGCCGGCTGTGGATCTTATTCCGAAAGACATTATATTGTGCGATTGGCACTACGATAAATTGGATGCTTATCCATCCGTCGGGCATTTGCTCGACAAAGGGTTTGAAGTGTGGCCCAGCTGTTGGAAAACACCGGAAGCGGCACTTGATCTGCTCGAGCAGTCCATCCGCCAAGCGGAAGAGCGGGGGGCGGTTGACCGCATGCCTGGCATGCTGGTGACCGGCTGGAATGCCAATGGTGCCAAACTGGTGACGGCGCTGCTGGGAGATGGTGACTTAGGCGAAGATACGGGCGATATTAAGGGCATTGCAGCTACGCTGAAGACGGTCATGGAGGAGCTCCGACTACGGACAGAGCATCTTGAAGCATAGAGATGATATTACATAGAAATGGAGACAACGCCATGACACAGTCCAAAACCGTACATATCATTTCGCATACACATTGGGACAGGGAATGGTATTTGCCCTATGAAAAGCATCACGTTTTGTTGATCAAGTTAATGGATACGCTGATTCAAACCCTCAGGAAAGATGATGGATACCGCAGCTTTCATCTGGACGGTCAAACGATCATCTTAGAGGACTACTTGCAAATACGGCCGGAAATGAAGGAGACGCTAGAGCAATTGATTCGCGGAGGGCGCATCCACATCGGCCCGTGGTATGTACTGCAGGATGAATTTTTAACGAGCAGCGAAGCGAATGTACGTAATTTGCTAATCGGCCACCGCGATGCTAAAGCTTATGGCTGCATTTCGAAGTTGGGTTATTTTCCGGATTCCTTCGGCAACATGGGGCAAGCACCGCAGCTGCTGCGGCAAGCAGACATTAAGAACGCCGTGTTCGGTCGTGGTGTGAAGCCGACGGGTTTTAACAACGAAGTATCGGAATCTCAGGCTTATGAGTCGCCGTATTCGGAGATGTTTTGGGAAGCGCCTGACGGCTCCAAGGTGCTGGGTATTTTATTTGCTAATTGGTACAGCAACGGGAATGAGATCCCTGTGAATCCAGAAGCGGCATCCAAGTATTGGGATAAAAAACTAGCAGAGGTATCCCAATATGCTTCTACGCCTCATTGGTTGTTCATGAACGGGTGCGATCATCAGCCTGTGCAGACTGATCTGACGGATGCGATCGGCACAGCTGAGAAGCTGTACCCGGACATTCGGTTCATCCACTCCAATTTTGAAGATTATTTAAGTGAAGTGAACCGGACGATCCCGGGTGACCTATCCGTCATTCGCGGAGAGCTTCGAAGCCAGCATACCGACGGCTGGTCTACGCTTGTAAATACGGCATCTTCACGAGTTTATATCAAGCAAAGAAATCAAGAAGGCCAGACACTCTTGGAAAAGGTGGCGGAGCCTTTGGCTGCCTTTGCTTACCAAGCAGGATGCCCATATCCCCATCATCTGTTTACCTATGCCTGGAAAACATTAATGCAGAACCATCCGCATGACAGCATTTGCGGGTGCAGCGTCGACGAAGTGCATGTCGAAATGATGACGCGTTTTGAGAAAAGCAAGCATGTGGCCGAATCTATCGCCCACGATAGCCTGACTTGGTTGGCAGAACGAGTGGATACGTCTGTGTTTTCCGGTTACGGCAAAGAGGCGACGCCTTTTCTGGTGACGAATACAACAGGATGGGAACGAAGTGGCACCGTAACCGTACAGCTGGAATTAAACAGGGTCTACTTCCGTGATGGCAGGGATTTTCGGGATATGAGACAGGACGTAAAGCAGAAGAGCTTGGACGATGTTGTGTTGGTTGATGTGGGTGGGAAACCTATTCCTTTTGGATTAGAGGATATGGGCATTCACTTTGGGTATGATTTACCTGACGACAAGTTCAGGCAGCCATATTTCGCGCGTGCCGTCCGTGTGACCTTCGAAGCGGCTAATGTGCCTGCTTTGGGGTACAAAACCTATGCATTGACCCGTGATGCCTCATTAAAGCTGCTCCTTTCACCGACTTCTTTAATCGTTAGTAAACACGCGATGGAAAACGAATATTTGAGTGTCCAAATCGCTGAAGACGGCTCGCTTACGGTAACGGAGAAGCTTGAGGGAACGGTCTACAAAGGCTTGGGCGTATATGAAAATACGGGAGATATCGGCAATGAGTATATGTACCGCCAAGCTTGCGGAGACACGGCTGTGACTACGCGTGGTATACCGGCATCTATTCGTATTCAGGAAGATACGCCTTACCGAGCTAGCATAGTGATCGTTCACGAGTTGGAAATACCGGCATCTGCCGAGGAATTGCTGGAAATGGAAAGGAAGGAACTGGTCTGGTTTACTGGGCGCAAGTCGGCGCGATCTGATGCAAAGATTATTTTGAAAATCACGACCGTTGTATCCTTGGATAAAAACGGAAAACGCGTTGATATTGCATCAACCTTTAACAATCAAGCCAAAGATCACCGTTTGCGAATGCTGTTTCCTACTGGATTGGAAGCAGAAACCCATTTTGCTGATTCCGTCTTTGAAGTGCCGGAGCGGAGCAATACAACGACAGTTGAATGGAAAAATCCAAGCAACTGCCAGCACCAGCAAGCATTCGTAACCGTGGCGGGGGCACGGCAGGGGCTTACTATCGCCAACCGCGGTTTGAACGAATACGAAATCGTTCGAGAAGATAGCGGCCAAACTATCGCAGTCACACTGCTTCGAGCTGTAGGGGAATTAGGCGACTGGGGCTACTTCCCAACGCCAGAAGCACAGTGTCTCGGCGAACACACCGTGCACCTATCCGTTATCCCTTATGCGGTGCCTGTCGAGACGGCTGAAGAAGATCCGCTAGTTCATGGCTCCGGTGCCATACAGGCTGCCCATCAATATCAAATACCTTGGTCCGTAAGGCAAACGGAGGTTCATCACGGTGAACTGCCGCCGACTAACGCTTTTGGGGGCTGGGAAGGTCAAGCTATGGTCTTCTCCGCAATGAAAGTTTCCGAGGAGACAGGGGATATGATTGCGCGTTGGTATAACATCTCTGCACAGGAGAGAGTTCTGAAGATAGACCTCCCTGAGAAGTTCCATAACGCTTATAAAAGTGATATTCTAGAACGGCGTTTGGATTGTCTGCAGCAGGAGGGAGCGGAGCGTTTGTCCGTTTCCGTTCGTCCAGCAGAAATCGTTACGATTAGTTTTGAACAACTATGAAAATGTAAGAAAAAAGACTATTTCAGAAGCGGATATCAAGTGTCCGTATATGAAGTAGTCTTTTTTTGCTAAATAAGAAAATTCTTTGGAGCGCAAAAAGATTTATTGACTATATTTTCCTGGTGTTTTGTATTCAGACTTTTGAGAGAATGGAGAATTAGGAAGCAAGTCGTACATCGTACAACAGTTTCCATGATTTCTTCTGAGCAAGCTAAGGATGTTGTTGGAGACCGTCGATGGATTTATCATGTCTCTCACAACTGGTATTCAAAACTCCAAAATTCGACTTTTAATCATTCAGCTTTCATGAGGGCAAATGGGCTATAGTGGTTACCAAAGTTGTATTATGTACAACAATTCACACGCCCAAAGGCTACTTCGCAACTTGAAGTTGCAGTTTGTACAACATTTTGAGCCCATTTGTTGCGAAATGGCCTGGATAGGACAAAATTGTTGTACATGATGCAACAACGAAGGGAGTAAGGCGAGATTTAGGCCGTTATTGTTGCACTTTTTACAACATCGTTCAACAGAAAGTATGGATTCAACCATCCAGCAACCTCATTTGAGCATATATGACGATTGAAAGCGGACTTTTTTTATTTGGACACATACCCAATAAATTTATAGATTTTTCTATAATTTTTTAAGGGTTTTTGGGCTCAAAACTTTTATTATAGGTTTATAACATTGAAGTAAGGAGTGAAGCAGCCTTGAATGGAAATATCAATAAAGCTCCTAGACTCCCTTTAACGACAAGCGAGCATAAAGCTTTGCAGCTGAGACGAAGAAGAAGATTGAAGCAAAACATTCCGCTTTTTATCATGCTTTTCCCTGTCATTGCTTACTATATTCTGTTCAAATATTGGCCGATGGGCGGACTTGTTATCGCTTTCAAAAATTACAATTTTGCTGATGGTATTTTGCACAGTCCATGGGTTGGCCTGAAAAATTTTAAAGTTTTATTTTCCAGCGCCAGTACGCTTCAGATTATATGGAACACCTTTTGGCTCAGCTTTTTGAATTTGCTTGTCGGGTTCCCGGTACCCATCTTCCTCGCCATTCTGCTTAATGAAGTGAGGAAGACATGGTTCAAGAAATGGGTTCAAACGATCGTCTATCTGCCGCACTTTTTCTCTTGGGTCATTGTCGCAGGTCTCGTGTTGTCCTTATTTGCAACCGACTATGGCTCGATTAATAAGGTACTTAAACTATTCAATATTGAGCCTATAACTTTCCTTTACGAGTCAAAATCCTGGGTTGCCGTATTCGTTGGTTCGGGGGTTTGGAAGGAAATGGGGTTTAGCACAATTATTTATTTGGCCGCTCTAACGAACATAGATCCTGCCCTTTACGAGTCAGCAGGTATGGACGGCGCTTCGAAGTGGCGGCAAATTTGGCACATTACGATTCCAGGCATTCGTCACACGATCATCCTGCTGCTCATTTTGGCTATGGGTCAATTGATGGAGGTCGGCTTTGACCAGATTTATAACCTGCAGAACTCAGCGGTTGCTGACGTGTCGGAAGTCATAAGTACTTATATTTATAAAATAGGTTTGGGAAATGCGCAATTTAGCGTAACTACGGCGATGGGGCTGTTCGAATCCGTCATTGGCTGTACGCTCGTACTGGTAGCTAACAGGATCGCCCGCAAATTCGACCAAGCTTTATTCTGATAATGAGGAGGGGCGTCCGCATGAAAGCGACAAAAGGTGAAAAAGTTTTCTTCGCAGTTAATTATGTTGTACTCGGGGCAATTGCCTTAACCTGTTTACTGCCATTTATTCATATCATAGCGCTATCAATGAGTGAGCGTTCGGCCGTAGATTCGGGACATGTCTTCTTCTGGCCGGTAGGCTTGCAGTTTACAGCATATAAGGTTTTCTTTCTAACAAGCCCGGCTTTCTCTGCTTTTAAAAATAGCATTATCATTACAATTATCGGTGTTGCACTTAGTATGGCGGGGACGGTATTGGCAGCCTATCCGTTGTCGAGAAGCTATTTGATAGGACGACGCAAATTTGTGCTTGCCATGGTGTTTACGATGTTGTTCTCAGGAGGGTTGATCCCTACTTATCTCGTCGTAAAGAACCTATCTTTAATCGATTCCTATTGGTCTCTATGGCTCACCGGGTTTATCAGCACCTATAATATGCTGCTCATGAAAAGCTACTTTGAGAATATTCCGCATGAAGTGGAAGAAGCAGCGCGAATTGACGGATGCAGCGACGTATCGCTCCTCATTCGAATTGTATTGCCGCTATCGCTTCCGATGCTGGCTACTTTAGCCTTGTTCTATGGAATTAACTATTGGAATGCGTTTATGAGCGTTCTGATGTACATCAATAAGAGTGAGATGCAGAATTTGACGGTCGTTGTCCAAGCGATGCTGCAAAAGAACGATATCTTGAATTCACCTTCCCTGGTATCAGAGGAGCAGCAAATGGTTGCTACGGAAATGGTCAAATCTGTCGGCGTTGTCGTTATGGTCGTCCCGATGCTGATCGTTTATCCGTTTCTGCAAAAATATTTTGTCAAAGGCGTTATGCTTGGTTCTGTTAAGGGTTAAACCAAATGGGGTTCCACGTTTACCAAAACTTTTCAATATAAACAGGAGGGTTCGCGCATGAAAAGAAAGTTGTGGATGGGAATGACAATAGGGGTTGTAGCATTAGGAGCAACGCTAGTTGGTTGCAGCAGCGACAAGAAAGAAGGAGCGGCAGCCGGTACTACGGCTCCGAAGGAGTCAGCAGCTGCCAAACGCGGAAATGTTACCGTTTCCATGTATGATCGAGGAGGGGTTCCTGCGTCAGAGGGGAACTACGAGGAAAATCGTTGGACCAAATATATCAATCAAAACGGTCCTGTGAATGCGAAATACGTTCCTGTCCTCCGAAGCGAGTCTACGAAAAAATTGAATGTTCTTTTTGCCTCCGGTTCTGCGCCTGATATTGTGAACGAGTACAGCACGCCGTTTCGGAACAGCCTATACGATCAAAAGCAGCTGCTTCCCATTGACGACATCTTAAAATACATGCCTGAGTACCAGAAACTGCTGGACCAGTATCCTCAGTTGAAGAAGGCGGGGACGAAACCGGACGGCAAGCTGTATGAAGTCGGTAAAGTAAAAGAAGCAGTCATACAGCATATGTTATTGATTCGTACCGACTGGTTGAAAAAGCTGAATTTGAGCATGCCGACAACAACGGAAGAACTTATGAAAGTAGCCAAAGCATTTTCTGAGCAAGATCCTGACGGCAATGGCAAGAAAGATACGTACGGGATGAACATGAGCACGTATTCGGAACAAGCCATCAACGAGATTTTCGGTGAAAATTCGTCAAAAGATTTGATTGCCTGGGGAATTAAAGATGGAAAAGTAACCCCTCTGTGGGACAATCAGCTGGCCTCCCTGACCTTCAAGAAGAAGCTCTATGACGATGGCCTTATCGATAAAGATTACATCAATGATAAAGACGGCGCAAAGGCAAAACAAGACTTCCTGAATGGTAAAATCGGCATTTACGTTAAATTTTCCGGCGGCATGTATGATCTTGTTATGAACGACTTTGCTACGCTGAAGAAAAATGTGGCAGGCGCGGAAATTGCTCCGTTAGGCTATCCGAAATCGCCGCTGGGAACATTTACCGGTGGTGTCGATAATCCTGTGCAAATGACGACTGTTGTGAACGCCAAGGCGAAGGAGCCGGAAGCTGTCGGCCGCTATCTTGACTTCATGATGAAACCGGAAACCGCTTTGAAGATTATTAACGGAGACGAAGGGACACATTGGAAGAAGAGTGCCAATGGCTGCCGTGAGACCATCGATCCAACGAAATCGAAAAATGAAGTCGGCTACGCTTTAGACTACGAAATGTTCTACTCTTCAGGAACAGATAAGTGCAACTTTACGATAAACGGATTTAATACTGCAGTACCGGAACAGAAAGCCGGTTCGGACATGTATAAAGAACTTCAGAAAATTTATTTCGATTCGCAAAGACAATACCCTGGAATGACTCATGGGGAACATATGCCGGTCTATCCTGCTGATCTCCAAACTCTTAATACAACAATTCTTAAAGAGCAAAACGACATTTTTGTTAAGGCCATCATCAGCGGTGCGAAATACAGCCCGGAACAAGCGATTAAAGACGGACAAGCGGCATGGGATAAAGCCGGCGGCAAGCAACTTGAAGACTTTATGAACAAATGGTATGCGGAAAATAAAGATAAAGCGTTCCTTGCCAAGGATATTATGACAATTGCTAGACAACAAATGGAGCAAGTGAAGTAACTGATTTTGAAGGAGGAGCTGGACATGGATATGCGATTGCCTGCCCTTGCAGACATCGCTTGAATGTCCAGCTTCATTCATTTTTCATATCATCGGATAGTTGATCACATCATAGGGGGAAATAGAAATGAACAAGGTGAAAGTCGCCATCATTGGCTGCGGCGGTATAGCAACAGGTAAGCACTTACCCAGCCTAGCAAAGATAGAGCAGGTCGAAATTATTGGTTTTTTTGATATCGTGCTTGAGCGTGCTCAGCAAGCGGCAGAGAAGTTTGGTGCTCCCGGGGCGAAGGTGTTTGAGAACTATTATGAGCTTCTTGCTGATGCTTCGATTGACGTCGTTCATGTCTGTACTCCAAATGACTCGCATGCGGAGATTTCGATCGCAGCTATGGAAGCAGGCAAGCACGTCATGTGTGAAAAGCCGATGGCCAAAACAGCCGCCGATGCTAGGCGTATGGTTGAAGCAGCTAAGCGTACAGGTAAGAAGCTGACCATTGGCTACAATAATCGCTTCCGAGCGGATAGTCAGTATTTGAAGAAAGTGGTTGAAGACGGTGATCTAGGCGACATTTATTTTGCCAAAGCGCATGCCATTCGCAGGCGTGGGGTTCCAACTTGGGGTGTATTTCTGGATGAAGACAAACAAGGCGGAGGCCCGCTGATCGACATCGGTACACATGCTCTCGATTTAACGCTGTGGATGATGAATAACTACGAACCTAAGGTGGTGCTTGGCACCGCTTATCATAAGCTGTCACGGAAAGAAAATGCCGCAAATTCATGGGGTCCTTGGGATCCTGAGAAATTCAAAGTGGAAGACTCCGCATTTGCGATGATCGTGATGAAAAATGGCGCGACTGTGATGGTGGAGGCGAGTTGGGCTTTAAATACATTGGATACGAAGGAAGCAAAGTGTACGCTTTGCGGTACAGAAGGCGGAGCGGACATGCAGGATGGCTTACGCATAAATGGCGAAAACCACAGTCGTTTATACGTCAATCAGTTGCAATTCGATGCCAAAGGTGCAGACTTCTACGAGGGTAAAAAAGAGAGCATGTCGGATAAAGAAATCCGTACATGGATTGATGCTGTAATGAACGATAAGCAGCCTATTGTAACGCCAGAGCAATCGTGTGTGGTTTCCGAAATACTCGAGGCTATCTACGAATCCAATAGAACGGGAAAAGCGGTTTATTTTGACTAAAATAACCCGAAATGAGGCCATTCTTTCATGACTAGAGTAGCGATGTTGAGCTTTTGGCATGTTCATGCAAAGGATTATGCACGTCTAGCCGCCGAGCACCCGGGTACCGAAATCGTGGCTGTATGGGATGAAGTTCCCGAACGAGGAAGGCAAAAGGCTGAGGAGTATGGTGTTAGCTTTTATGCCGATTTGCATGCGCTTTTGGCCAATCCGGATATCGACGCCGTTATTGTGGATACGCCGACGAATCGGCACCGGGACGTCATCATCGCAGCAGCCAAAGCGGGTAAGCATATCTTTACTGAAAAAGTTATAGCTACCACGACGAAGGAATGTAAGGAGATATTGGCTGCAGTTGAGGCGGCTGGGGTCAAGCTAACGGTTTCTCTACCCCGGCTGTATACCTGGTTTACACAAGCTGTACATACCTTCATTCGGGAGGGTCAGCTTGGCACTGTAACGACAGTTCGTATACGGCTTGCTCATAACGGCGCATTGCGAACAGAGAAAAATCCGAATGGTTCACTGCCATCCCATTTCTTCAACTTAGAGGAGTGCGGGGGAGGGGCATTGATGGACCTTGGCTGCCATCCGATGTACTTAACACGCTTATTTCTGGGCTTACCAGAAAGTGTTAGTGCAAGTTTCGCTTATATCACAGCGCGAGAGGTAGAGGATAGTGCGGTAGCGACTTTACGTTATCCAAATGGAGCAATAGGCATTGTTGAGGCGGGATTCGTAAATAACTACTCACAATTTGATATTGAGGTGCAAGGAACGGAAGGCAGTCTTATGTACACGAGAACGGATGACAAGCTGTTAGTTCGAAGCCACAAACTGGAAGGTGAAGCAGCAACAGGGTGGCAAGTGGTCACGAATCTGCCTGAGAATCTCCCTTCTCCCTTTGAACAATGGGTGTCACATATTCGAAATGGAACGACAGCTTCTGAAAATATACAAATAGCCCTTGATTTGACCCGTTTAATGGAAGCTTCGACTTTATCGGCACGCTCAGGTGCTGTATGTAGGCTGAGTGACCTAGCGGAATAAAGGCTTCCTTGAGGAAAGGCCAGATCATTCCCTGCAAAGAAATAAGGGTAATCTGGCTTTTCTTCATTTGAGAGAAATGATGACAACAAAGCTCTGAGGAGGAACAAACATGCTGGACAAAGGGGAATACTCATTTTCTACCTGCTGGAATATTAAAAAGCATACGATTGGAAGGAACATGATAGAGGAAATCAAAGAGCTCGGCTTTCATCAGGTGGAATTGAACTATAACGTGACGGAAGAAATGATGAAGACGATTGAGCCGATGATCGAAAAAGGGGAAATTGGCGTATCCAGTGTACACAATGTGTTCCCTTTCATTAATGATAAGGATTACGATACAGATTCCGTCATGCTTGGTTTCGATGATGAGCTGAAGCGCAAGCGATCCGTGGAGCTGTTGATTCGGTCTATGGAATATGCGAACCGCTATGGAGCGAAGGCCGTTGTCGTGCATCCAGGCGAAGTGCCTTTCGAATATAACATTGATTTGGATTTGAAAAAGCTTTACAGAGATCACGGGAAGGATTCACCGGAATATCAAAAGCTTTGGAAGGACATGTCCGAAAGACGGGAGCGGTTGAGCCCGCTCTACACTAAGCGGATTCAAGAAAGTCTGGAGCAAGTGAGCGAGCATGCTGCCAAACAAGGATGGTCTGTGGCCATTGGCATCGAAACACGCTCTAGATCATATCAGATGCCGACTTTAATGGAGGCGAAGACCATTTGCGAGAACCTGAAGGGCGGTCCGGTTTACTTGTGGTACGACATTGGCCATGCCATGATGATGGATCGGATGGGCTTGTATGACAACTTGAAGGAGCTGGAGGAAGTGAAACGCTATATTTATGGCGTACACATCCATGAAACGCTAGAGCTGTCCGATCACTGGTGTCCTTATGTACACAGTAAAGATCTGCAATATTTTGATCATTTTCTAGAAGCGATTGATTTTGCCAAGGTCAAAGTGTATGAGTTGAAGGCTGTGTGCCAGCCGGACGAGATTGATGAAAGCCACAGGCTTATTACAAGTAAAATTGCAGCTATGAAAGGTTAAAAGGTGATCAGCATGGACGCTACTTATAAACAGTTGGTACACATTTATGACGAACATACATCAGCTATGCTGCAGCGGCAGGTGCTTGATCCTACATCGAAATATGTTGGCGGTATTATTGATGAAACGGGCATTGCTCGTGTCAATCATCTCAGCACGCCGAGCGTTTTGGCCGTATGGGCTTCCGCTATCGTTAATCCAGATTCACGTTACTATCACGATGAGACACTCTTAGCCGCTTTCGACAAAGCAGCGGATTTCATTTTGAATCGCCAGCATGCCGACGGTACGATCTCTTTAGGTTCAACGAACTATAATTCTCCACCAGATACAGCCTTTGTTGTAGGCGGGGTTACGCAAATCTATCAACTGCTTGAGGCGCATGACTGGGCGGCTGTGAAGCCTGCCTCTGTAAAGCTGAAGCTCTTCCTGGAGCGTACGATCCCTGCTATGCTGACAGGTGGATGTCATACACCGAACCATCGCTGGGTTATTACAGCGGCACTTTCTCTGCTGTACGAGATTTTTCAAATGCCTGAGCTGGTAGCTAGAGCAGATGAATGGTTGGCAGAAGGTATGGATATCACACATGACGGCGAATGGACGGAGCGCAGCAACGGCATCTATAATGCCGTCAGCGATATCGCTTTATACCATACGGGTCGTGTGCTAAACCGTCCAGAATTATTAGAATGTGTGCGCCGCAATTTGCGCATGATGGTGTATTTGATCCATCCATCCGGTGAGGTGGTAACCGATTATTCTGGACGGCAAGATTTCGGGCAAACGTTTAATATGGCGACTTACTTCCTCATTTATCGCTTAATGGCTGCTCACGATAAAGATCCTTTATTCGCTGCAATGTCGGACTATGCAGGTACCTTTATCAAGCATGCGGAAGCGGTAAATAACAATGCGCTTTTGGGTTTATTGCTGTATCCCGAAGCAGATATTTCCGATTTGGAGCGGACATCGCTTCCCGATCGATATGTCCAAGTTATCAATGAGCATCATCCGATCAATGAGCATCTGGCGCAAATCGATGGCGTAGGCCACCATATGAAAATTGAACACAGCAGTATGCACTTAGCCTTCGGCGCTCCGCTTGTGCGTATTCGGGAGCTTGATCAAAGCGTGACGATTATGCCGCAGACGCCGTCATTCTTCTCCCTTCGCCATGGAAAAGTTAGGCTGCTGGGCATTAAGTTGTCTACATCTTTCTCGCCTGGAATAGTGAAGTTCGCGCATCTCACTGCAGAGGAAGGCGTTTATAAGCTAGGAATTGTACTGGAAAAAGGATATAACGGACCGATTCCGCGTCAATTTCTGCCGGAGTCCGCGGAGAGATCGACACTCAGTCCTTGGTACTTGCTTCCGCATCAGCATCGGCCGATGACACATCTGCAAACCCTTGAGTTTCAAGCAGAAATTACACAAGGAGACGGGGAATGGAAGATTCGTATCCTTTCAGATGAGCGAGAAGATGTATTCACGCAGTTATCCTTTATTCTGGGAGACGAGGGTACGGTTAGCGGCAGTGATCTAGTCCAAACCGAGGCAGGGAAATATTTCTTGAAAAATGGATCTATGACATATGCGGTGGATGAAGATGCGATTGAGATTTCAACAGGCGCCTACGAGCATTTGCTGCCTGTGCTTCGTGAAGACCAACATCCGGCTGGCTGCAAATACGTCCATGTGAACCTGGTGACGCCGTTCGACCGGACATTTACGGTTCGCCTACTGTAGAAAGGAAGGCCGAGATGACGACTTATTTTAATGAGCAAGAGAGTATAAAGTCTCGCTTAGGAGACGACGATAACCGAACATTGAAGGTGCTTGCGGACCGCTACATTGGGGCTAATCCGCCGGTCCCGTTTGCTTTCCGCGCCTTTTACCAATCTGGCGTTTTGCAAAACGAGGATGGGATGTTTGATTTGAATTTGGGGCGGAGATTTCCCGAAGCAAGACCCGGCCAATTTTCATATGCCTATGGTTTAGTATGGAGTGATGGTGAACGAAACCTAGATGTGTTGTTCCGCTGTTTGGGGCCAATTGAGTTCTATTTCAATGATGAACGTGCCTATCGTTCCAACGTAATAGATGAAATTAAGCCAGATGCAAGCGTTAAGCTTAATCTGAACTTTGTGAAAGGCTGGAACCGGCTTTTTATCAAAGCTAAGCATACGGCTGCGGGTTTTGGCTGCTTATTCGGATCTGATGAAGCGAAGGTACGAATTCTGAATGTGCTTACCCCCTTTGCTGAAAGGAGTGGTCAGGCAGGATGGGTGTACTCTGCTCCGGTCGACACGGATCTATTCGAAGTTAGTCCGCTGCCAAATGGTTTAGCGTCGGAGAAAGAGTACGGGCTGAGCTGGCTGCCGACCTGTGAGTGGACTGAAGGTGAGCTTGCGAAGCCTGTCTGCGAGCGATTATTCGGCTTACAGCCTGGTAAGCAAGCGTACGCGTGGACGAAGCTGAACAAAGTAAGCTCAGGGGAAGAAGCTTGCCTGCTGAAGGGCCATGCGACAGGACCGTTGACCGTTTGGCTGGATGGGAAGCAAGTATTGGAGATCGCGGAAGAAGGCAGCTTTCAGGTGGAAGTGCCGCTATCTTTTGGCAAACATGATCTGTTAATCCGCAGTATTTGTGGAAATAATGCATGGGGCTTCACATTTCATGCCTCTGTTAGGGGAGAGGTTGTCCCTTTAAGCGCTCCTCAGAAGGTTCACGGGTCAGCTGAGCCGTGGTTATATGTGGGGCCACTGGATTCCAGCGTTGAGTTAGCGTATGAGGAATTAGTAAGAACCGATCGCATTTATGCCAAAAGTTCAAAGTCAGATGCTGCAGATGACAAGACGTACTGGCAGTTAGACCGTCCAGACGCTTGGATACGTCCTTATTATGAGAATGCCATGCTGAGCAATAAGTGGACCGTCGGCAACGTCACGAATTATGCCCGTTGGGATTACCCGCTTGGCGTTACCATTTATGGGCTGCTGCAAGCAGGTCGGTTGCTGGAGCGGCCTGATATTATCGGGTACGCCCTCGATCATGTTCAAAGCTGCACAGAAATGTTCGAATACTCCTTATGGGATCGAGAGAAGTATGGTTTCCCGGCGATCAATCAACAGTTGGTTATGATGAAAATGCTGGATAACTGCGGTTCCTTTGGTTCCGCGATGCTGGAAGCTTATCAGGAAGACAAGGATTTGGGCTTCTTGCCGATAGCGCAGCGAATTGCCGACTTCATACTCGTGCAATTGGAGCGTAAGGTAGATGGTGCATTTTATCGGATATGTCAGGATGAATATTCGGAGAATACGATGTGGGCTGATGACCTCTACATGAGCACGCCGTTTCTGTGCCGCTATGCGGGGATAACCGGAAGCAGCGAGGCGCTGGATGAAGCAGCGAAGCAATTTCTGTTATTCCGCAAGTATTTGTACATGCCGGATCAGCGCATCATGTCGCATGTCTTTGATTTCAAATACGGCATGGCTACCGGCATCCCTTGGGGGCGTGGGAATGGATGGACACTCTTCTCGCTGACAGAGGTGCTGGAGGTTCTACCCGCAGACCATGAAGCTCGCCCGGAGTTAGTGCATTTCTTTAACGAGCTGTGCGCGGGATATGCCGATCTGCAAGCTGAAAGCGGGCTGTGGCATCAGGTATTGAACGATCCCGACGCCTATCAGGAAGCCTCGTGTACCGCGATGTTCGCCTATGCCTTTGCGAGAGGCGTACGATTCGGCTGGCTCACGGAGCCAGATCGCTTCATCCATGCTTCGCTGAAGGCATGGGGCGGTTTGACCCGTCTGGCCATCGACGCTCAGGGCAACGTGCATGGAGTTTGCAGCGGCTCGCGATATGCCTTTACCGCTGATTATTATAAAAAGGACCTGCTCACCGTAACCAATGACAACCACGGTGTTGGCATTATGATGCTGGCTGGGACAGAAGTCGTGAAGCTGAAGCGATGGCTGTCGCAGCCGCTTGAAGTGACGCATAGATGACGACTGTGAGCAGTGTCTGGCAAATTAGTCATTTAGATTTGATCGTTAGAATGGTGTTGGCGGTCGTTCTGGGCGGTTTGATCGGTCTTGAACGGGAATTGAACAATCATGCAGCGGGTTTTCGTACGCATATTTTAGTTTGTTTAGGTTCTGCCACCATCATGCTGCTGTCGGAGTATGGATTCTCTGACTTTGTAAATGAACCCAACGTCCGTATAGACCCGTCCCGCTTGGCTGCACAGGTTGTCAGCGGCATCGGCTTTCTTGGCGCAGGCGCAATATTGCGAAACGGCAGTGTTATTAAAGGGTTGACTACCGCCGCTTCCGTTTGGTTGGTAGCGGCTATCGGTTTGAGCGTAGGTGCAGGCTTTATTACCGGGGCGTTGGTATGCACCTTTTTAGTACTCATCAGTTTGTATCTTCTGAATAAGTGGGAGAAGCATTTCCTAAGGCATCGCCGAACCCACGAAATTGAGATCATGATCAATGAACATCCCGGCTTCCTCAGCTTGGTTACCTCCCGTTTTGGGGAACAGGGTATCCAAGTCACCAATCTAAAGATGATGCCAGGAAGCGAATCTTCCCCCTTATCAGGGAATACCGGAAATACCCCAATGATGCACTTGTGCTTCAGCTTAAGATGTCCGAAGCACGAGAAGCTGCTTGCCGCATACGAACAAATTGCCGCTCTGGACATCGTCGTTAGAATGGAAGCTGCGAACTTCATTTTTCATAAAAAGGTGGCCTAAGAAAAGGTAGGCTTGTGGTTCTAGCTTTTTGGATCTCTGATCTCTTCGATCAGAGATCTTTTCTGTTTTTTCTGAGAGACAATCTGAAGTTAATCGGGCAATTACTCAAAATTCGATGTTAGAGTCGTTCAGTATGCTTCGTGAAGAGAGCCGGGCTATAGCGATTACCAATGCTGTAATTTCTGCAACAATTCACAAGCAAAAAGGCTATTTTGCCAGTTGAAGTTGCAGTTTGTACAACATTTCGAACCCATTTGCTCCGAAATGGCCTGAATGGGGGCAAAATTGTTGTACAGTATGCAACAACGAAGGGAGAGAGGCGAGATTTAGGCTGCAATTGTTGCACTTTTTACAACAATCCCCGGCGTATTGGCCTGTAGGATGTGCAGGATTGCATTTTGACGATGGATCCCGATTAAGACACCTCTATGTAGAACTAGATTGGATGAATGAATCGACGGTCTCCGTTACTTAGTATTGGTCGATGGCATTTTCGAGCAAATTATGGTTGATAAGAAATTATTGGCCTGAGCGGGCATTTTGCATATTAAGATGGAGTTCCTGTCCCCATTGCTCATTCCTCTCGAGTTTAAGCGTGTTTTATAGCGCTAAGGAGGCAAGTTTCAGCGTTACCTAAACGTTAGCGATGGAAAACATCGTTACAGAGAGAAGCTAGGAGTGAAATGGTCATTCCCCTCGACTTTAAGCGTGTTTTATAGCGCTAAGGAGGCAATTTCCCCCGTTACCTAAACGTTAGCGATGGAAAGCATCGTTACAGAAAGAAGCTAGGAGTGAAATGGTCATTTCCTCGATGTTAAGCGTGTTTTATAACGCTAAGGAGGCAAATTTCCGCGTTGCCTATACGTTAGCGATGAAAAACATCGTTACAGAGAGAAGCTGCGTTATCTGCACAAGCCGTCAGGTAAACCAAAAAGCCCGCTAAGCCAAGAAAACGGCTTAAGCGGGCTTTTTCACGAATTAAGAGTTAATCAGATACTGGTTAACCGTCGCCTTAATCAATTCCAAACGACCGGATTGATTGACGATGGTGCTGTTGTTCTCAAGCGCATAAGCTTCAAGCGTCTTGAAATCCGCTTTGCCGGACACGATGTCGGCGCCGATGCCGGACTTGAAGGAAGCATAGCGCGTGTCGAGGATGTTATCGAATACGCGGTCTTCGATCAATTTGGCAGCGACTTCTAAGCCGCGAGCGAAGGCGTCCATACCTGCGATGTGGGCGTAGACGACATCGATAGGCTCGAAGGAAGTACGGCGAACCTTGGCGTCGAAGTTCACGCCGCCGCGGCCGATGCCGCCTTCGTTCAGAAGGATTTCGTACATCGCGAGTGTCGTCGAGTACAGGTCTGTCGGGAACTCGTCGGTATCCCAGCCGAGCAGCAGGTCGCCTTGGTTCGCATCGATGGAACCAAGAACACCGTTGATGCGCGCGACGCGAAGCTCGTGCTCAAAGGTATGACCAGCAAGCGTGGCATGGTTCGCTTCCAGGTTTAATTTGAAATACGGCAGCAAGTCGTATTTTTGCAAGAAAGATAGCGTCGTAGCCGCATCGAAGTCGTATTGGTGCTTGGATGGCTCTTTTGGTTTAGGCTCGATCAGGAATTGACCGTCGTAGCCGATTTCTTTGGCATAATCAACCGCCATGTGCAGGAAGCGAGCAAGGTTATCAAGCTCCAGGCCGAGGTCCGTGTTAAGCAGAGTCTCGTAGCCTTCGCGTCCGCCCCAGAAAACGTAGTTTTCGGAGCCAAGCTCTTTGGCATGATCTAATGCTTTCTTCACTTGGGCAGCAGCGTAAGCAAATACGTCCGCATTATTCGTCGTAGCTGCGCCGTGAACGAAGCGCGGGTTAGTGAACATATTAGCTGTGTTCCAGAGCAGCTTCTTGCCGCTGGATTTCATTTTGTCTTTGATCAGGGCAACGATCTCGTCGAGGTTCTTGTTCGTTTCTTGCAGCGTGCTGCCCTCAGGCGCGATATCGCGGTCATGGAAAGCGAAGTAGTCGACATCCAGAATGTTCAGCAGCTCAAAGCAAGCGTCAACGCGAGCTTTGGCCAGCTCAAGGCCGGAGTATTGATCCCAAGCGCGGATCGCTGTGCCGCTGCCGAATGGGTCGGAGCCATTAGCGGAAAAAGAATGCCAGTAAGCGATTGCAAAACGCATATGCTCACGCATGGTTTTGCCTAAAATAACTTGATCAGGATTATAAAATTTAAAAGAAAGCGGGTTCGTTGATGCGCGGCCTTCGTACTTAATCGGTTGAATGTTGTCAAAGTAGCTCATGAATTCAGCCTCCATAAATTAGGGATAAATGCTTATGCAGTCATCATAGCACCAAATGAATAGTTTGTAAATTCATTAAACAAACTTAGTTGATGCGTGAAAATGTCTTTCATGTTAAAATCAGTTCATTAGAAGAGAACGATAAGCAATTAGAGCAATGTGGGGGCAAACATGAAGCAAACAGGCGATTTGAATCTCGTAAAAAAAATAAATAAATCCATCGTACTACACCATATTCGCACGAATTCTCCAATATCCCGAGCACGGATTGCAGAAATTACAGGGCTGACAAAGGCTACAGTGTCGAGTCTTGTTAACGAATTGATCGAGAGCAGTGTCGTCGAAGAGATAGGCGTTGGTGAATCAAGCGGCGGGCGCAAGCCGATGATGCTGCTTTTTAATGGGACGGCTGGTTATGCCATCGGGGTAGACCTAGGGGTTACTGATATTCTCGCGGTGCTGACGGATTTAAGCGGTAAGATCATCCGCGAAGTAAGAGTGCAGCATGACAATGCTTCAGTCGAAAAGGTCGTCCAGCTGTTAAAAACGACCATCCGCGGACTGATCGAAAGCGCGCCGGAGAGCGTCTACGGTATTATCGGCATCGGCATCGGAGTGCCGGGTATTTGTGATGAGAGCGGCAATCTGCTGTTCGCGCCGAATCTTGGCTGGGAGAACGTGCCTTTGCAGCAGCAAATCGAGGAAACGTTCAACATTCCGGTTGTTATTGATAATGAAGCGAACGCAGGAGCTGTGGGGGAGAAACAGTTCGGAGCCGGTAAGGACACAGCGAATCTGGTGTATGTGTCGATCGGCATCGGGATCGGTGCCGGGATCATCATTAAAGGCGAGCTGTACCGCGGGGCGACCGGCTTCTCTGGTGAGATCGGGCACATCTCGATCCAGCACGACGGGCCCAAATGCAGCTGCGGCAGCTTGGGCTGCTGGGAGCTGTATGCGTCGGAGCACGCGCTCTTCACGCAGGCGCGCCGCGAGCTTAGCGATGACGCTGTGGATTTAGAGACTTTGCTGAGCAAAGCCGAAGCCGGAGATCCGACGGTGATCGCGCTTTTTGAGCGCCTTGGTTATTATCTCGGTGTAGGCGTGGTTAACATTATTAATGGATATAATCCCGAATACATCATTCTCGGCGGCCGGTTAGCCAGTGCCGAAAGATGGCTGATGAAACCGCTGCTGGCCCTGCTCGAGAAGCGTTCCCTGCCGCATCCGCGCAAGCAGCTGAAAGTTGCGTTCAGCGAGTTGAGCGATAAGTCGACGGTGCTTGGGGCGGCATCTTTTGCGGTGGCCACATTTTTCGTGGAGACAACGGTTTCGGTTGATCGGAACTAAGGAAGTGGGAATTCACACCATATGATTGACCGAAGGATGGTCACTTTTGTACAATGAGAAAAGTGCCAAAAATTCGAGAACAAAGGACTGGAACCAACGATGTTTCTACGTTCACTAGTGATGTGCTGCTATCTCATGGGAGCTTACTGGGCTTCCTACCATTTCCCATCAATGAAGATGGTGTTTTATCCAACGCTTGGAGCATTCAGCTTTCTTTTTATGCACCGTGTGGACCAAATTAAAGACATAGGACGCATCACGATGGGTGCTATCATTGCAGTGACAATCGGCAGCAGCATGTATGCGATAAGTCACGGCGCAATGTCATTTTTCATAACAGCAATACTTACCATCTCTCTCATCCAGTGGTTCAAATGGAACGCAGCCCCGATTTTGGCCGTTTCGTTCATTCCATTTTTTGCGCATCCAGTCGCATTCTGGGCGCTGCCTGCAGCTGTCCTTGTTTCACTCCTGGGGCTGATAGGATCGATTTGGCTCATTGGCAAGGTTGAGCAGTTTAATTGGGTTGCCAGATTGTCACTTGCACTTTCGCCGCTTCGCACGAAGCTGGAGCCGTTTAAAAAAGAGGATGTAGCTGGTTAGCAGCTAGCAAATACAAAAAAAGCGATCAGCAGGTGAATGCTGTCGCTTTTTTTGATATGAAGGAGAATGAAAATGAAACTGCACAAAGGAGAAATCCTATTCCGGCAAGGAGACACGGGTCCACTGTACCAGCTCCAAACCGGTCTGTTGAAAATTGTCCGTGCTCATGAGGATGGGAATACGACACTCGTGAATATCATTGTGCCTGGCGAGACCATTCCACATCATTCGCTCATTAGTCCAAGTCCTTACTACGGTACTGCGATAGCGCTTGTCACTAGTGACATAGAGGTACTTCCTGCTGCACAGTGGTACGAGGAGCTGGAGCGCAGCCCGGAGCATTTCCGCACGATTGCCCGACAATTACAGGATAAACTGCGCATGATGCAGCAGCGTATTGATCAATTGACCGAAATGGCTCCCGCTGTCAAGCTGAAGAAGCTGGAACGCTGGTTTGGGCACTACCTGGGAACGTCGAAGCTGACAGACGTGCTAACGCAGGAGGAAATCGGTCAGTTCATCGGGCTTCGCCGGGAGACCGTGAATCGTCTACTGAGGGAGAACACAAAACCATAATACAGGCGAAATCAGATCACCAATCCGTTTACAGAGTGCCCGCAGGACCAAAAAATTCATAGTGGCGGTCTGAGTCGGGAACACCCCATTCGCGGAGCGCTTGGTTCACTGTTTTCATAAACGGTACGGGTCCGCAGAAATAAAAGCTAGCTTCGACAGTCGGAACAATGCTTTGGAGCCATGGCAAATCGATATATCCTGTTTTTTGAAAAGCCTGCTCGGCTGCATCAGCTTCCGTCGGTTGCTCATAGCACCAGGCAACAGTCACTTGTGGATGCAACGTGGCGAGTTCTTCAACTTCCCTGCGCAGCGCGTGATGCTGACCGTTCTGAGCCGCATGGATAAAAGTAACCTGACGATTCGGTGACGTGTTTGCAAGGGTGTGAAGCATACTGACCATTGGCGTCAGCCCAACACCGCCGCTGATAAGTACGACAGGCCGAGTGTCCTTTTGATCCAGTGTAAAATCGCCAGCAGGCGCGGACAACCACAGCACATCGCCCTCTTGCACCTGGTTGTGCAGATAGACCGAAGCTTTGCCAGCAGGAACAGCAGGATTGTGATCCTCGCGTTTTACGGAGATGCGATAGTAAATCTCCCCGGGTGCATGCGAGAGGCTGTACTGCCGAATATGGGTATGTTCTTCCCCTGGAATCTGAATTCGGATACTCACATACTGCCCCGGTTCAAATGTTGCGAGTGCGCCTCCATCTTGGGGTGCCAGGTAGAAGGAAGTGATGACGTCGCTTTCTTTGTTTTTGCGTTCGACTCGGAACGGTCTGAAATCCTTCCAGCCTCCGGGTTGTTGTGCAGATGTATCATACATCTCGGCTTCAATACCGATGAAAGCATCCGCTATGACCCCATAGGCTTCAGCCCAAGCTTGAAGAATTTCATCGGTTGCTGCATCGCCCAGCACTTCTTTGATAGCTGCAAGCAAATGTTGGCCGACAATCGGATAATGCTCCGCCTTGACGCCTAGGCTACGATGCTTATGGGCAATTTGTTTCACAGCAGGCAAAATGGCCTCGAGCCGATCAATATGCAGGGCTGCCGCATACACGGCGTTGGCTAGTGCTGTTTGCTGCCGGCCTTGTTTTTGATTCGCATGATTGAAGATATTCAGCAGCTCGGGATGTGCTGTGAACAACTTTTCATAGAAACGTTTGGTTATCGCTACACCGTGAACTTCCAGTACGGGAACTGTAGATTTAATAACGCGGATGGTTTGCTCATTTAACATAAAGGAACGCCTCACTTCACATAGATTAACTTGATACCCTTAGTATAGAGAACAAGACGATGGAGGCGGTGTGATTTTAATCACAGGGAATAGCAACAATCTGTGACGTAGGCATGACGCCGAATAAGCGGTATACTGGGTAAAATAAACAAATACAGGAGTACCTATCGATGCCTGATTGGTCTTATCACGCGATATTTCGTCCGTTGCTATTTCGACTGCCAGGGCGCATAGCCCGGAACTTGACCCTTCATGCCATAGGTGGTTTAAGCCGTGTCCCAGGCGGAACGTTCGTGATTAAAACTATGGGTCACATGGAGCTGTCGCCGATCCTCGAGGATGAGCTGGCGGGGGTGCCGATTCAATGTCCTATCGGCCTCAGCGGCACGCTTGATCCGCACGGGACCGCGCACAAGGCGCTGGCCCAGTTCGGGTTCGGCTTCATCGAGATCGGACCTGTGACGGTCCGAGAAGTGCGCAATGACGCGCCGATCGAGTGCGACGCTTTGTGTGAGGCCATCATCTACCCCGATGGCTATGTCAATGACGGCGCGGATGCAATCGTCCAGCGCCTGCGCAAGGGCACTGGGCATCGCCTGCCGCACTTCGTGCGGCTGCGGCCGATGCCGGGCAGTTCGCCGCGCAAGGCGCTGCTTGAGCAGCAGGAGCTGCTCTCGAAGCTGGCGCCGTACGCGGCGGGGTTCTACATCGATGGCCTCGCCGAAGGCTGGCCACCGGATGAAGCCATAGCGTACCTCCGCGAGGTACGCCATATAGCTGAAGCAGCGGCCCCAGGGAAGCCGCTGCTGCTCTACCTGCCGCAGCCAACTCCCATTGGGATGCTGCTGCGTGAACTCGCCGACACCGCCGCGAGCATCAGCGGTGTCGTCGTCGGCGAAGCGCTGCGCGAGCCGGGCACCCGCCGCGAACGCGTCGGCGGCGGTGCGGAGGCGCTCACTGCGCAGCTGAGCCAGGTCCGGCTGCTCCGCGAGTCGCTCGGCGAGCGGAGCACGATTGTCGCGGCTGGCAGTGTTCATAAGCCGCAGGATGCACTAGAGCTATTGGCAGCCGGAGCAAATAGCGTCCAGCTGCACAGCGGTCTGGTGTACGCGGGGCCAGGGCTGCCCAAGCGAATCAACGAAGCGATCATTCATGATCGCATCAAGCAAACAGCTGAGCCCCAGCCGCCTTCGTTTTGGGCCAACTGGGGCTGGATGAGCCTGCTGGGTATCGGCATGATGATTGGCGGTGTGCTCGCATGGCTTATTGCGTCCACAAGCGTTCTATTGCCATACGACGAAACTTTTCTTGGCGTGAGCCGAAGTGTCATAAATCGTTTTAATGGGCATATTATACATTTCATGTCCCATGACCGCATTACTTTAGCCGGAACGATGATTTCGATAGGTGTCTTTTATTATCAACTGGCTCGTCATGGCTTGCGCTACGGGCTTCACTGGGCGCGAACTGCGGTGGTTACTTCGAGTGCGGTGGGGTTTGGCAGCTTTTTCCTTTATCTCGGCTATGGCTATTTTGATCCTCTTCATGCCGCAGTTGCGGCCGTGCTCCTTCCGATGCTGCTGCTGACCTTGCGCGAATTGAAAGATTATCCTTCCCGTAAGAAGCCTGGCGTGCAGAATGATTCTGTTTGGCTCAGAGCGCAGTGGGGGCAATGCTGCTTCGTTATACTCGGATTTGGTTTAGCAATCGGAGGCTTGACGATATCTTTCGTAGGTATCACTACCGTGTTCGTACCGACAGATTTAGCCTATCTTGACCTGACAGTCCAACAGCTTGCTGCTTGGAACGATCACATCATTCCGCTCATTGCTCATGACCGGGCAGGATTCGGCGGAGCGCTCTTTTCATTAGCGGTAGCGATTACAGCCTCCGCTTTATGGGGGGTCAACCAAGGCGAAAGCTGGTTGTGGTGGACGTTTCTCTGGGGCGGTCTTCCCGGATTTGCGGCCGGACTTCTGGTGCATGTTCACATTGGCTATATGGACTTCATTCATTTGTTGCCTGTTTATATAGCCGTTCTGCTGTATGTCGTTGGATTGTATCTGATGTATCCGTTTTTGGTTGGCAGAGCGGGTAGGAGAGAAGCATCCATTGCGCGTAACGAAAAATATTAACATAAAGGCAGGTGGGTCGATGGAGAAACTAGCCATTATTTCAGATATCCATGGTAATATGCCTGCATTCGAAGCGGTTATGAAGGATATTCAGCATCGACATGTTACGGAGATCATTTGTCTAGGGGATTTAGTAGGGAAGGGACCGCATTCGGATCTCGTTGTTGATCACGTGAGGGAGGTTTGCCATAAGGTTATTATGGGAAACTGGGATGATTTCATCGGTAATCCTACCGAAGATCAGGTTTTGCTTTGGCAGCAGACTAGGCTTGGGCACGAGCGGTTGACTTATTTGAAAGGGCTGCCTTTTTGCTATGAATTTTGGATGAGCGGGAAGTTCGTGAGGTTATTTCATGCTTCGCCAAGAAGCGTATATGAACGTATTCAGCCATGGGACCAGATGGAAAGCCGTATGTCGATGTTTGAGTCCTCGGAAGTGTGCGAGGAGCCTTTGCAAGCCGACGTGGCAGGGTATGGTGATGTTCACAACGCCTATTTGCAGATTCTTAAGGGTAAAATGCTTTTCAATACAGGAAGCGTAGGAAATCCGCTGGATTTAACACAAGCTTCCTATGTCCTTCTTGAGGGGAATTACCACAGCAAACAGCCCGCAGCGTTCAATCTTCAGCATGTGCGAGTGCCTTACGACATTGAACTCGCTGTTCAGCACGCGAAGGATGAGCGGATGCCAGATTCGGACGCCTATATCTTGGAATTGCGAACGGGTCAATATCGCGGGAGAAAGACGAAATAGGTACCAAGGGCTGTTTCAAAAGTAGTATCTGCTTTCGGGCAGCCTCTTTATTACCATAGGTCTCCATTAGGCGCTGCTGAACTAGTGGCTGTCAAAAAAGTAGTCAAAGATGTCTGAGAGACAGGCTGTACATGCAGAGTTTGCCGACCTGTGACGCAATGATGAAAAGTATCGTTACAGCATGAAAACGATGATTGAGCTCCCTTGCAACAATGTAAAACATCGTTCCATTAATCTTTTATGGGAGTTTATACTCCCATTCGCCCTCCTAACGATGTAAAACATCGATGCAGCAATCGCAATGTGCCTCAACTTGAATCTAACGATGAAATACATCATTGCAGCAAAAGCGTCTGTGTAAAAAAATCCATATACCTTGGATCAAATTGGCTTGTCAAAGTGAGCATAAAGTATTTGCGTTTAAAAAATCAGGCACGTGAAAAATTTCAGAGCGAAGAAGGCAGCGCGCTAGCGGTTCGACGTATGATCGAGCCCGAGCCGGTGGACGTCAAAAACAAAGGAGCTAAGCACATTCAAGCCGCTTAGCTCCTTTTTCATTTAAATATCACTATTTTAAACAATTGGATCTGTCCCACACATCTATCTTGTTACTTTTGAGATAGACTCTTTTATCATTTGCTAGAACGTTTTAGCTAATGCTTGCGCACGGCTAATCGCATCCTCTTTAATTTGCGGAGCTTTGTCAGGTGACTGAGCCATGCCCTCAACAAAAAGTCCTTGGAAATCTGTAATGCCGAAGAATGACATGATGACACTTAAATAACGATGTCCCATTTCCATAGCGGCAGCAGGCCCTTCCGAATAAACGCCGCCGCTAGCTTGAATATGCAGCGCTTTTTTGTCAGGCAACAAGCCTACAGGGCCAGTTTCTGTGTACTTAAACGTCTTGCCAGCTATACAAATCGCATCAATATAGGCTTTCATAAGCGGTGGGAATGAGAAATTCCACATTGGCGTAACAAATACGTATTTATCCGCTGCTACAAACTGATCCGTTATTTCGCCTAGTCGACCTACTTTTGCTTGTTCTTCCTTGCTCAAATCTGAGAATTGCTGACCGCCTCGTAATTTCCCCCACCCGCTGAATACATCGGCATCAATGTGAGGCAATTGAATACTGTACAAGTCCAGATGGATGACTTCATCATTAGGGTTGGCTTCCCGATAGGTATCAATAAAGGCTTTTCCTACAGCCATACTGAATGATGTTTGGTGGTCATGGGGATGTGCTGTGATGTGTAAAACTGTTGCCAATGTGATCCGCCCTTTCATTTGGTTGCATATTAAAGCCATATATAATGTTCATTAAAAGCAAACAAAATATGCAGGGCAGAGCAAATTGTTTTTAAACGATTGCTAAATTTGTAAACCTATGTACATTGAGCCTAAGCTCCTTTTGGTATATGATGAAAGACGGTGCATTTGACTTCGAAATTTGCCCTTCATATGGCTGCCGACAAATTTATATAAAGTGAGATGGATGAGATGAAACCTAAGGATTTACACTATAGAATGCCAGCAGAGTGGACAACACACGAACGTACCTTTATTTCTTGGCCCGTTCAATCTTCGATGGTTTACCCAGAGGATCACGCGATTGTATCAAAAGGCTATGCAGATTTGGCCAAGGCCATTGCTGAGTTCGAGCCAGTGACAGTGATTGTGAACCCGGCGGATGCTGAGCAAGTAAAGGCTATGTTTGACGAGAAGAACGTTGATTTTCTGATCATTCCGCATAACGATGCTTGGTTCCGTGATAACGGCCCAACATTCTTGTTAAATGAACAGCAGGAAATCGCAGCTGTGAATTGGAAATTCAACGCGTGGGGCGGCAAATATGCGCCGTGGGATCTTGATGATAACGTGGCTCCGCAAATTTTGGAGCATCACGGTGTGAAGCGTTTTGACGCTCCGCTCGTCATGGAAGGCGGCTCCATTCATGTGGATGGAGAAGGTACGCTTTTGACTACGGAGGAATGTCTTCTGAACACGAACCGCAATCCGGACCTAAGCCGCAAACAAATTGAGGAGTATGTGAAAAACTTCGTCAACGTCGAGAAGATCATCTGGCTGAATAAAGGGCTGGACGGCGATGAAACGGACGGTCATGTCGACAATATTGCTTGCTTCGCGGGTCCAGGCAAAATCATTTTACAGGTCTGCAACGACCAAGCGGATGCAAACTATGCGATTACACAGGAGAATTTAGAAATTCTACGCAATGCGACGGATGCTAAGGGACGTTCTTTTGAAATTATCCAGATCGAGCAGCCTCCGTTAACGTTCTTTGAAGAGCAGCGTCTGACGCTGAGCTATTTGAACTTTTATTTCGTAAACGGCGGCATTATTTTGCCGGTGTTTGGCGGAACTGCGGAAGAGACGGATCGTAAGGCGGCAGAGGTGCTAAGCGCAGCTTTCCCAGATCGCAGAATCCGCACCATTAACGGCATGTCCATTATCAAAGAAGGCGGCAACGTCCACTGTACGACACAGCAAATGCCAGCAAGCAAGAAAGGGTGATTCCATTGAGAAATGTCACAGTAGCAGCAACACAAATGAGCTGTTCCGATAATATAGAAGAAAATATTCGCAAAGCAGAGACTTTGGTTCGTCAAGCTGCCGCGAAGGGCGCTCAAATTATTTTGATCCAAGAGCTATTTGAGACACCGTATTTCTGCCAAAAAGAGAAGTCCGACTACTACCATTATGCGACTGAGCTGGAGAACAACAAAGCGATCAAACATTTCCGCGAAATTGCTAAGGAGCTTAAGGTCGTACTGCCGATAAGCTTTTATGAGAAAAAGAATTATGCGCGCTACAACTCGTTAGCTGTCATCGATGCAGATGGTGAAGTGCTAGGCCTCTATCGCAAAAGTCATATCCCTGATGGTCCGGGGTATGAGGAGAAATTTTATTTTAACCCTGGCGATACCGGGTTTAAGGTTTGGAAAACACGCTATGCCAAAATCGGCGTAGGCGTATGTTGGGATCAATGGTACCCGGAAGCTGCAAGGGTTATGGCATTGATGGGTGCAGAGCTGCTGTTCTACCCGACCGCTATCGGCTCCGAGCCGCAGGATGGTTCAATCGATTCTAAGGATCACTGGCAAATGTGCATGCGCGGCCACGCCGCGGCAAACTTGATGCCTGTTATCGCGTCGAATCGCATCGGCAAGGAAGAAGATGAGGAATCCAGCATCAACTTCTATGGTTCGTCTTTCATCGCAGGCCCGCAGGGCAATATGATTGAGGAAGCTGGCCGCAATGAGGAAACGGTGCTTGTTGCCGAATTTGACCTCGATCAGCTAGAAATTCAGCGTATCGAGTGGGGCATTTTCCGTGACCGCCGTCCGGATCTTTATAAGAAGATTGCTACGTATGATGGTGAGCAGGTACTGTAGTCAAGATGCTCATTCCGTTGTTGAAAGGAATTGTACTGGGGCTCTCGATCGCTGCACCGGTCGGACCCATCGGTATTTTATGTATACGTAGAACGATCACATTAGGCAGACTGCATGGGTTTTTGTCAGGATTGGGAGCTGCGTCGGCTGACGCTTTCTACGGCTTCATCGCCGGCTTCGGTCTCACGCTGATCACCAGCTTCCTGCTTGACCAAAAAGTGCTGCTGCAAGCGGTCGGTGGCTTGTTCTTATGTTATTTGGGCGTGCGGACCTTCAGCTCTAGGCCTGCTGCCGAGGCAGCCAAAGCCTCAGGTAATACGCTTTTCAGATCGTACGCCTCCACACTGATGCTGACCATTACGAATCCGATGACCATTATGTCTTTTCTTGGCGCTTTTGCTGGTTTGGGAATGGGTGGCTCACAGACAGGCATTGCTTCAGCTGTTGCCCTGGTGATCGGTGTATTCGTAGGCTCCGCCTTATGGTGGCTTGCGCTAAGTACTGTGATTGGCATGCTTCGAGATCGCATTCATGTTTCGGCTTTTCGTTGGATCAACCGAATATCGGGTGTCATATTAACCGTGTTTGGCTTGGTAGCCATCATAGGGCTGCTCCTTGGGGAGTAGCCCTTTTTTTGACTCGATTTTATGCCAAACCGGAAGCTTGACTCTGATTTCATTGTCGAACAAAAGCTGTGGCGATGGTGGGAACCGCTCATTTAGGCAACGCCTGCAGGGTTCGGATGTAGCAAACGGAACTACGATGCGCTATGTATCCAATATCCAGCTTTTTTGAGCGTAAAGGGAACATGGAGGCGTTATTTTGCCAATTCTTCATTGAAATACTGCCTGCGGAGGAGAAATAAGGGCTTTACGTTCTGTTTAACTAGTTGAATAGATCACGACTGACCCTATGTCGCAATTAAGTAGTAATCCCGGTGTCTATATTTCTAGTCAACAAAAATCCTACGACGATATCGTCAGCCGCGGGGATGCAGCGCTCGTCTATTTGACGCAAACTCTCAAAGCCAGCGAGAAAAATTGTCTCAAAGAATGGATCATGGCCTATGCATGTATACATTCTTGGTGAGAAAAACCCGGTGAAAGCATGGGGCAACGGCAAAGAATGGCTGGCTAGCTACGAGGTGCTAAGTAAAGAAAAATAGCGAGAATCTATAAAAATCAACGATTGTTAATTCTCAATACTCATTCCTGAAAATCGAAATTTACTTTTCGCTATGCCTATTTTATGATCAAAAACATCACAAATAGGAATGGGGAGAAGGTACATTGACACTTTCTTTGCGTAACGAAGTAAAGTCCTCCAAGCAGTTGCTAGAGGACTTTAACAAGAAAGCTTACGGTGCGGAAAAACTTGTCTTCGCAGGCGTTGGCGAGAAGGATGTATACAATATTGCGGCTCCTTTTATGGATGATGGCGAGATGGTTCTTGCTGGTCGTGTGGAGTCCCGAGATTCAGAGCGTTCAGAGGTTATGTTTTTCGTGAATCGCGGCGGTACTTGGATACCGAGGGCAGGGGCTGTTACCTTCGGTTTGCAGGACCCCTTTTTCACTTTTATCTCCGGGGAGTTAGTTTTCGGCGGTGTCGAGGTCGTCTTTGATACGGAGAATCCTAAGCATGTCATAACATGGCGCACCTTGTTCTATAAGGGGACGGATATACAAGATTTAACTTACTTTGCCTGCGGTCCTGATCACATGAAAGATATCCGACTAATTGAGTATGCAAACGGTCGAATAGGTGTATTTACACGGCCATTTGGTGTTGAAGGAGCCCGGGCTGTCATTGGTTATACAGAAATTGAAAAGCTCGAAGATTTGAATGAAGCCGTGATCGATGAAGCTCCTGTATTCACGGATCAGTTTATGAAGGATGAATGGGGAGGCGTGAATGAAGTACACTTGTTAAAGAACGGGCTAGCGGGTGTTCTTGGTCACATCTCTTACATGCAAGAAGGCGATATTCGCCATTACCATGCCATGACGTTTGCTTTCGATCCGAAGAGTTCGGAAAGAAGTCCAATTAAGATCATCGCAACACGTGATCAATTTCCGCAAGGACCTGCCAAGAGAAATGATCTCATCGATGTGATTTTCAGCGGGGGTCTTCATCGCTTGGAGGATGGAAAGGCGATGCTGTATGCAGGTGTAAGCGATGCAGAAGCACATAGACTGCTTATTGACGATCCATTCGAGGAATACGAAAAATAGGTGAGAACATGCTCCTCCTGATTGTCGATCAGGAGGAGCTTTTTGCTGATTTTTAAAATAGAGTCAGCTTTTTCAAGGATGCTTTAATGAAGCGGGATGAGTTATGATGGAGTCAAGGGGGACTACATCATGGGATTTTTAAAGCGTATTCAACACTATCGCGTATATAGAAGACTAATATTGTCCTACTTGTTCTTAATTATGGTGACGATCGGTCTATTATGCACCATTTTATATTCGATGTTTTCAAATAGAGCAGTCAAAGAAATTGATCTCTCTTCGCGAGAAATGCTTTCGCAAGTAAGTTATACGGCGAATGTCGTTTTTGAACAAGTGCAGAACATTACGAACCAATTGATGAGTGATAACCAGATTATCACCTTCATGTATGCCAAAGATGATGATAAAGTCGCGAATTATAATGCTAATCTTCTATTATCGAAGATGCAAAGCGTGTATCCTTTCTTAGCCAATATCAGCATTTATAATTTCACCAATAAGGCTTATGTTGATGTTGCTTCTCTGCCTCCAGACCCGCAAATGGGGGAAAGAAGACAAACCGGTTATCTTGGCTTTTATCCTCGTAAAGTTCTAGATGGAAATGGCCATCCGTTACAATTACTAACGTTCAAAATTATTCCTGAACCTGTCTTTTCTGGGGCTACCAAGTCGGCAATCGTACTCGATTTAAAAGAGACATATATTCAGAATACGATGAGCAGTATTAGCAATTCGTCTAGCAATACAAGTACCTTTGTTATGGATTCAAAAGGCACCGTGATCTCTCATTCGAATTCTGAGCAATTTATGAAAAATTTCTCGGATAACGATTATGTTCAACGTATTTTATCAGAGGAGGGAAGTCATGGCAGCTTTGTTCAATCACTTGAACATCACAAATTTCTCATTACTTATGTGAAGTCAGAAAAATTGGATTGGGTGTTTGTTAGCGCTCGTCCTTATGATCAATTGCTTTCGAACATTTATGAGCTTCGTAATTGGACGCTCCTTATTGCGCTATTTCTTTTCATTACAGGGGCTGGTATCTCATTAATTGTAACTGGTAACCTGTATAACCCAATCAAAGCACTAGTAGACAAGGTAACAGAGAGTGGAACTTCTGAAGGAAAATCACTTCTCCGGTTGGATGAGTACAAGCTGTTATCGGAGGCATTCTCTAACTCCATACAGGTGACCAAATCAATGGAAGTGACGCTGTCACGCTCTTCTGATTTACTGAAGAACGGCTATATGTATAACATGCTGAAAGGACATTTACAGTCATCTGGTTATAAAGGGGATATTGAAAAGCAGTTGCTTTCTCGTATGCAAGGTCCTTATTTTGCCGTTATTCAGTTTCAAATTGATCAATACCCTAGTTTTAAGAACACGTTCAGCGCTCTTGACAGGGAACTCATTCGCTTTGCCATAAGCAATATTGCACAAGAGATGCTCGGCAAGATCTATCGGACGGATCAGGTTATTCTCGAAGAAAATGAAATAACGATGATTATTCAATTGGAGCAGTCTTCACCGGATATGCAGTTATATTACATTCTGAATGAAATTCAAGCGACTGTTAAAGATTATTACAAAACATCTATATCGGTAAGTATTGGAGATGCGGTGTCGGCTATTGGAGACATAGAGCGTTCGTATCGATCTACACAAAGGTATATGGCATTGAAGCTGTTTTGGGGGTATGGCAGCTTGCTTGATGCGATGAAATCTATCGTTCCTGGCGAACCTATTCGTTACCCAGCAGCAATGGAACGCAAAATCATTGATGCCATCAAGCTTTGTCAGCCCAAAACCATTCAAAAAGAGATCGCGGAATGGATCTCCTTATTATCCCGCAGCGGTTCTCCGTCATTAACGTTACAGTATGCAAGCTTTTTACATCTGGCTATCACGCGAGAATTTGAAAGTATTGTGGAATGGTGGGATGCTGATCCCAAGGAGCTATATTTGGCTTTGAATGACCTTCCACAGGCGGAAACGTTGGATGAAATTCAAAACATGGTGAAGCTTTTTTGCTTCCGAATTGTAGATATGATCGAAGAAAATAAAACGAGTTTGGCCGCTTTGAAGAACTCCAAGGTGATTGAAGAGGTTAAGCAATATTTACAGCAGCACTACCACGACCCTAATCTCTCACTTGAGATCGTATCGGATCAGGTAGGACTAACTTCGGGTTACATTGGTAAAATGTTCAAAAGTATGGTGGGCACATCTTTTAATGATCATGTTACACATATTCGCATGGAGCAGGCAAAAACACTGTTGGCAGGAACGAGCGATACCGTTGCTCAAATTGGCGAGCAAGTCGGGATTTACAATGTTTCTTATTTTTCAACGCTATTTAAGAAAAAATACGGAGTTACGCCCTCACGCTTTCGTGAACAACATCAACAAAATACGTAAAAAATTGGACGATTGGGGCTCTAACCGGCACTCAATCGTCTTTTTTGATAGCATATCTTATTTTTAATAAGCCGAAACACGAATTATTGAAAGGAGTACGAATACTCGAAATTTACAGTGCCGGGGTAATCTCCTATGCTGTAGTCAACCCGAAAGTGAGAGGTGCTGTATGCAGACACGAACATCCTTGAAAAAAAAGAGCGTTTCCACAATCAAAAAGAAAACTGGAGTACTGCAAGAACTTTTCATCAACCGGTTCTCCTACTTATTAATTGTCCCTGCCCTCCTATATGCTTTTATTTTCTCGTATGCCACTTACCCCTACCTCTTGATAGCCTTTCAACATTTTAATTACCAAAAGGGTGTGTTTGGCAGTGAGTGGATCGGCTTCAAAAATTTCGAATTTTTCTTTAAGACAAGCGATGTGATGCTGATTACCATAAATACGGTGAAGTTAAATGTCATGTTTCTTATCGCCGGCACCGTTAGCGCGGTATTCATCGCAATCTTGTTTAACGAAATAAGAAGCCGCTTGTTTCAACGATTCGCACAAACAACAATGATATTTCCGAATTTTCTTTCATGGATTATTGTCAGCTACATGATGTACGGACTTTTTTCCACAGATTTTGGAATGATCAATCAGATGCTTACTTTCTTCAGGATGGAAACCGTGAACTGGTACACGAAAGCGGAGGCCTGGCCATGGATTCTCGTGGCTATGAAAATTTGGAAAGAAGCGGGAATGGGCTCGATCATATATTTGGCAGCGATCACTGGCATCGATCATTCGCTTTATGAATCTGCTGAAATCGATGGAGCTACAAGATGGGACAAAATTTGGAGGATTACAATGCCTCTCTTAGCACCGACAATTGCGATATTGACCTTACTAAACTTAGGCAAAATCTTCTATGGGGATTTCGGCATGATCTATGCCATCATCGGCGATAATGGTGTGTTGTATCCAACGACAGATGTCATTGATACGTACGTGTTTCGATCGCTTCGTCAAATAGGAGATCCATCCAACGCAGCGGCTGTAGGCTTGTTCCAATCAACAGTAGGTTTAGTGCTTGTTTTCGTCGCGAATTGGTTTACCCGTAGATATTTCAAGGAAGGGGCGCTTTATTAAGATGAAGACAATGAAACGCTTCGACTTGGCGGGGATGTTTATCTATTTTGTGCTAGCCATCTATGCTCTCCTATGTATTCTGCCTATGTTCCTTACGGTGATGGTATCCATATCGGATGAAAACAGCATTATTCGGCACGGGTATCAGCTGATTCCAGAACATTTTTCATTAGAAGCTTATCGCACTTTACTCAACAATAAGACCGTATTGCTCAAGAGCTATCTGGTGACGATCACGGTAACCGTGGTCGGCAGCCTGATCGCTGTGATTATCACGGCCATGGCTGCATATACGCTCTCCAACCCGAAGGTGAAATATCGCGCAGGACTTAATTTATACTTTTTTATTACACTGCTTTTTAACGGCGGTTTGGTTCCATGGTATATCATGTGTAAAAAGTTAGGACTGGTAGATAATCTGTTTGCTCTTATTGTTCCTATGCTGCTATTCAATGCATTCAATATGTTTCTAGTACGCAACTTTATGGAAGCACTGCCGGGTGCGCTTAGGGAATCAGCCTATATGGATGGGGCTAATGATGTACGAATTGCTTTTCAGATTTACTTGCCCTTATGCGTCCCCGTACTAGCGACCATTCTTCTTTTCTATGCGCTCGCCTACTGGAACGATTGGTTTAATGCGATCATGTTAGTCGATGATAAGAGCTTATACCCTCTGCAGTATGTTTTATTTAAAATCCGATCCAACATTGAAATGCTCAGCATGATTCCGGCAGGCGCAAGCAGTCAATATACCGCTCCTGCAGAATCCGCGAAAATGGCAACCGTAGTGATAACACTTGGCCCTATCGTCTTTTTATATCCATTTCTCCAACGATACTTTGTCAAAGGACTTATCGTAGGTTCAGTTAAAGGTTGATATTTTCCTCGGAAGAGGTTTATATAAGATTAACTCAAAGGGAGAGGGTCAAATGAAAAAGCTATCCATGGTGTCAATATCTAGTCTGTTGGCAGTATCCTTTATTGCAGGCTGCGGGGCAACAAATGAAAAGCCTGAAGCTTCTGCATCGGCAAAAACAGAAGACAAGAGTGTCAAAGAATCGGCAAAACCAGAAGACAAGAGTGTCAAAGAATCGGCAAAACCAGCAGAAGTCGTCACTTTGAAATATGTGTTACCCGGAAATGAACCCAAAGAGTGGGCTGCCGTAAAAGACGCTGTAGATAAGAAGCTGCAAGCAGACGGTGTAAATGTGAAAATCGTCAAAGAATACATTGACTGGGGAGCTTGGGAACAAAAGCTGAACCTCAAGCTTTCAACTGGTGAAGATTTTGATATGTTCCACGTCATGAATGACTGGATTTCTTTGGCCAATTATATTGGTCGCGGAGCTGTCAAAGATGTTGGACCCGAGGTTGCCAAATATGGGCCGGAGTTAAAGAAAGCTATACCTGATTCCGTTTGGAGCGGTGTACAAAAAGACGGAAAAACGTTCGGTATTCCATCCTATTGGTATGAACCTGCCGTTGACGGTTCCTTCACGGCGAATCGCATCTTGTTGAATCAAGCTGGTGTCACGGATGTTCCTAAGACCCAGGAAGAAATGCTTGCAGCTATGGAAAAAGTAATGTCAACAGATCATGGCGCTTCCAAGCCGTATCTTCCTATTCGCGGCGGACTACGTGATGCATCCGATGTGCTGCACCGAGCGTATGACTCATATCCGTTTGCAGTGAAAGATAAAATTGCTTTCATTGATAAGGACGGCAAAGTTAAGAGCTGGGCTGAAACAGAAGAATTTAAAAAGGATTCGGCTTTCTTCCGTACAGCTTACCAGAAAAAGCTTACAAACCCAGATATTCTCGTTGTTAAGCAAGAGCAAATCGATAAGCAAATCAATAGCGCCATATATCCATTTTTATTCGGTACACCAAATAACGTTAACGAAATGAAAAAGACGTATCCAAATATGAAAGACGAAGATTTTACACTTCAACGGTTAAATCCGGATAAACCGCATTACAGAATGTTTAACGCGAAGAACGTTAATGCTGTAGCTGCGAACAGCAAACATCCGGAAGCCGCTGTACAGTTCTTGAATTGGTTATATACCTCCCAGGAAAATTATGATTTGTTCATGTATGGGATTGAAGGCAAAACATACAAAAAAGTCGGCGATCGCGGCATTGAATACCTGAAGGATGCTGATGGTAAGACGAATCTCTATTTGCAGGAAGACTGGATGATCGGGAACCTAAAGTATATTCGTATCGATCCCAATACGTTAAGCGCTAACAAAGCTTTGTTCGTTGCAGATCCGAATGCGAAAACATTCTTCGCCGCAGACTTCTTCTTCGATCCGACTGCGGTTAAATCTGAGATGTCTAATATTCAGGCTGTTTATACATCGGATATTATGCCTATCTACGATGGTGTGCTCGATTATGATCAGAAGAGCAAAGCAGCTATTGATAAGCTAAAAGCAGCAGGTATTGATAAAGTAATAGCAGAGTATCAAAAACAATTAGATGCTTATAAAGCGTCCAAAAAATAATGAACTACGGTGGGCTACTCCAAAAAGAAAAACTGGAGTAGCCTCATCTATGAGTGAGGGGAATATAAACATGTATCGAGATGGTAAGTTGGAATGGGAGCTGGGTCCATTTATCAAAGCAGATGAGATTAATCCCATATTGCTTCCCGAAGCCGAGGCATCATTCATCTGTCCGGTTCGAAATGGTGAGGTGAACTGGGAGGAGAAGGATTTATTCAATCCTACTGCTATTGTTCGAGAGGGTGAGGTGCATCTCTTATATCGTGCGGAGGATAGGGTAGGGAAGTACGAAGGTACATCTCGGATCGGACATGCGGTGAGCAGAGATGGACTGCAGTTTAAGAAGGAGCGGGAACCCGTCTTATATCCTGAACAGGATTCATTCCATACGCTTGAATGGGAAGGTGGCTGCGAGGACCCGCGTATCGTAGAGGATACAAATGGCACGTACTATATGATGTATACCGCTTATGATGGCATCAAAGCCAGACTTTGTGTGGCGACATCCGTTAATCTAACGTCATGGTCGAAGCATGGATTGGCCTTTGGTCAAGCGTAAGATGGCAAATACGCAGACATTTGGACCAAATCAGGGGCTATTGTTACCAAACGTGTTGGAGAGAAGTTCATCGCTGAACGAATTGACGGCTTGTACTGGATGTATTGGGGTGAGTCCAACATCTATGCCGCCACTTCGTTGGATTTGATCCACTGGACACCAGTGGAAGCGGAAGATCCGCGAGGCTACCATGCTGAGCCTTTTCTGCTTCCTCTTTTGTCAATAAGAAAGCATCATTTCGATAGTGATCTCATTGAGCCTGGTCCGCAAGCCATCATCATGGAACAGGGGATTTTGCTCATCTATAACAGCAAAAATCATGGTCAACATGGAGATCCAAACTATACGACAGGCGCTTATTGCGCTGCGCAAGTTCTGTTCGATCTGAAAGACCCCAGCGTCGTAATCGCACGCTCAACTAAGCCCTTTTTGATGCCTGACAAAGAATACGAAATGAATGGCCAAATCAATCATGTATGCTTCGTAGAAGGTCTCGTCTACCACGAAGGCGTATGGAATGAGGATTCGCTAATTGTTAACGATACTATTCAACTTTATGGTGTCATAGATGGGGCTACTTCATTAGAACCTTACAGAGGCTTGGATGGTGAGACGGGTGGTTATTTGGCTGCACAGCTGATAGCCAAAGCAATTATTGCTTTGTCCCAGGATAAAATTGGGCAAAAGCTTTCTCCGCAATGTATGCTGATGCAAGCCAATCAGCAGCTGCGTGACGAGATGATTGCAACAGGTGTGGACGTGACACGTAAAGAACAATTGTGGAGTGCTTGTGCTTTACTTGTTCGTGTAAATGACACCCAAGTTGAGTTCGCACATGCAGGTGATTGTATGCTGGTCGCAATGTATGAAGATGGTACGACTAGGCTTGTAACCCGAGACCAGTTGGAGGTTGTGGATCGCCCCACCCGTCAGCTTTGGGCGGAGGGAGTTGCGTCAGGACTGACTTCCCGCGAGGAATTATGGCAGTTTGTAAAGCCGCAGATTCATGCTGGAAGAGCATTAATGAATACCGTAAATGGGTATTCCGTCTTAAATGGAGAACCGGAACTGGCAGATCATATGGAATATGGCCGAATTAGCAGAGCGCAATTAACATCATTATTTCTATTCTCTGATGGCCTAATTGATCCTCAACGGGAGCATTCACTTGATGAAGATTTAAAGCAGATCGTCTTTAGAGTCAAATCGATGGGGCTGGAAAATTATATCCATTGGCTTATCCAAATAGAGGAAGCAGATCCAGATTGCTTGCAGTTTCCAAGAGTGAAAAAGTCTGATGATAAAACAGCTATTTATTTAGAATTATAAACGAGGCGTGTGCTGCACGGCGCACTTCTTTGTTAGAACTAGGCCGGAGAGAAGTCACTCTTCTGTCTAGTTCTTTTTCTTCATGGACTCCTTGCATATCTCCTCAATTCTGTGACAAAATCAACATAGACTCACTAAGTGAGGCGCAAGCTTAGAAACGGGAGTTTCTTGGCGTTGGGCTGAGCACACTAACGGCATAGCACATATGAATATCATTAGGGGATGCTTGATTTCCGTTGTATATGGGGTAAATATATATAAATGATTGGAGTGATCGTGCGATGGACTCTTCCAAATATCAGAAATATTTCTCACCCGACGGCTTCTGGTGGAAATTGAAAAAGGGCGCCAAAAAGGCAGGTAGCAAAGTCATTTACAGCGGACTGCTGCTCTTTTACGCCTTAGAAAGTCCGAAAACACCGCTTAGAGCAAAAGTTCAAATATACGGCGCGCTGGGCTATCTCATTTTGCCGTTGGATCTCTTGCCGGATTTGCTGCCGATTGTCGGATATGTAGATGATTTAAGTGCTTTGGGGTTAGCCTTGGCATCTGTCGCAAGGAGTATCGATGACGATGTGAAACGCAAAGCGAAGAACAAGCTGAGGGATTTTCTTGGTGATGATGTGATGAACAGCAAGGATATTATCGACATTGATGGGCAGCTCGTTGAACAGAAAGAGAAGGAGTCAGAGAGTGATGAGCAGTCAGCAAAATAGGGTACTACTTTGACTGTCCCTGGGCTGTTCACACACACATGTATGGCAAAGCGTTAGCTGCTCCAAGTAATCTAAAGGCCTAAGGAGCTACTATATAGCCTCCACATGAAAAAAGACACCCGCGAGGTGTCTTTTTTGCACACACACACACAACACACACACACACAACACACACACATAACACACACACATAACACAGACACACAACACAGACACACAACACACACACACAACACAGACACACAACACAGACACACAACACAGACACACAACACAGACACACAACACAGACACACAACACACACACAAACACACAGGCTATTTTATATGTTTTAGGGCAAGGGGATGGGGATTATATTTTCCTGGGTTTAGAGAGAATTGGGAAGGCAAGGCAAGTTGTACAGCGTACAACAATTTCCTTGATTTCTTCAGGGAAAGTTAAGATTGTTGTATGTTGTGCAACAAATTAGCCGTGTTAGAGGCTATAAAGCTAATTTGGGCTGAAATTGTTGTGTTTTTTACAACAATTGCATAGAAAAAGCCGATTAGCTTGCCTAATAATGTACAAAATACAACATTACACGTGTAAGCAACAGAGAATGATTCTTCCATACACGTCATAGGCGTAATTTTCGTTGCATCAACTTTAACAAACACTCTCAACTAAGGACGGCGTAAATTGATTTTTTTGCAACATGCATCTAACAAGAAATCGTCCACCCGTAAGAATCCTCAATCCTTCCGTATTGAATCCCGGTAATCGTGTCGTAAAGCCGACGAACCAGATCACCGATGTTACCTTGGTTAATCACCATAGGCGTACCTTTCCACAGGAGATTGCCAATGGGGGATACGACAGCAGCCGTACCGGTACCGAAGGCCTCCTCCAAGGTTCCGTTCTCATAGGCCAGAACGATCTCATCGATCGAAATTTTCCGCTCTGTAACCGGAATGGCCCACTCCTTTAGCAGGTGAATGATGCTTTTTCGCGTGATGCCATCCAGAATACTGCCGCTAAGACTCGGGGTCACAACTTCCCCATTGATTTTGAAAAAGACATTCATGCTGCCGGCTTCTTCTATATAAATCTTCTCGATGGCATCCAGCCAGAGCACTTGCGCGCAGTTATGTTCTTTGGCGAGGGCTTGTGCCTTGAGGGTAGCAGCGTAATTGCCGGCTGTTTTGGCATTGCCCGTACCACCTTGAACGGCCCTGGCATAATGGCTTTCTACAAGGAGATTAATGGGCTGAAGCCCTTCCTCATAGTAGGAGTCTACCGGCGACATAATGATTACGAACGAATAGCGCGATGAGGCACGTACGCCTAGGCCTGCTTCGGTAGCAATTACAAAAGGACGAATATATAAAGAGGACCCCTTTTTTCGGGGTACCCATTCGGCATCCATACGAACAAGGGTTTGAATAGCGCCTACGACGAAATTCTCATCCATTTGCGGCATTTGCAGCCGGTCGCTGGAACGGTTTAGTCGCTGTGCATTTTGGTCAGGTCGAAATAAAACAATCTCATCCTTTTCCGTACGAAAAGCCTTTAACCCCTCGAACACGGCTTGCCCATAATGAAAAACCATCGCTGAAGGGTCATGGGAAATAGGCCCATAAGGGATAATACGCGGATCATGCCAGCCCTTTCCTTCCTCGAAATCCATCTTAAACATATGATCTGTAAAATGACGTCCAAATCCTAAGTCTTCTTCAAAACGGGGCTTTGCTTTACAACTCAGATTGTGTTCGATTCGAATCTGTCCATACATCGCCATCAACCACCTTTTCGAATGTGCATACTTGTTATCGTTACTATAGTTAAATAACAATCATTGATCAATTGCAAATAATCAATTACCATCATAGTTAATAACTATGATCGGAGGCATACCAAGATGGAGCATCGGTTATTGGAATACTTTTTAGCGGTATGCGAAGAACTTCACTTTACGAAGGCAGCGGAAAAGCTTGGCATCAGCCAACCTACACTTAGTCAACAGATTCGTCTGTTGGAGCATCGGGTAGGATCACCTCTTTTTCAGCGAATCGGAAAAAAGATTTATGTCACAGAAGCGGGAGAGATCCTTCATAAACACAGCAGGAACATGTTCCATGAGTTGAATCAAGCGCAGGCGGCCATTAATGAGATCCAAGGTATGCAGCGGGGACGGCTGCGTATTGGCTGCTCTGGTAATCATTTGCTCACCGCGACGATTATTGCTTTCCATGCCCTTTACCCGAAAATCGAGCTATCTGTAACAGAACTCGCTACCGAGGAGACGAAAGAGCGACTGCTGAGCAACCAGCTTGACATTGGTGTTGTTTTCCTGCCTGATGAAGATGAACAGTTTCATTACATCCCGTTGTACAAGGAACAGCTGCGGCTTGTTATTTCGGACAAGCATCCGCTTGCTCAGGCGAAAGCTATTCGTTTGGCGGATTTGGTTCAGCTTCCAGTCGCTATGCTCCAGAAAAAATTTTATGTTCGGCAAATGATGGATGATTGCTGTGAGCAGTCTGGTTTTGTATGGAAGCCAGCGATAGAACTCTCGACTCTGGAGTCACTGCTTCAGATGGCTAAAAACAATGTAGAAGGCGGAGCTATATTGCCGAGGTCGTATGTGGACAGTTTCCGCACCGGCGCCATTCGGAGCATCCCGATTATTGACCCGATTCCCCAGAAGGATGTCGGCATTGTGTATCGTAAGGATATGTTCCTATGTAAGACAACGGATATGTTTATGAAGCAGTTGATGCAGCAGTTTTTGTAGCTGTTTTGCGTTAGGTGCCGGGAAAACAGAAATTTAAAAGCAAAACTGATTTAAACTGATTGGCATTTAACATGTAAAATGAGGGATGAAGCATGGAACATATATACGTATACGCCTGCCACGAAGACGAGCAGGCGCTGTGCCAGTTAGAGCTGCGCACCTTACTGGGCGCAGAGACAGTGCTTGGCGCGCGCTACGCGGTTAGCGCGCGTCGTGTGGAGCCGAGCCGCAGCCCGTTTCTAAAGCTGCGGCTGGACGTGTTGTTCGAGGCCGGCAGCTTGCCGGAGCTGGCCTCGTTGGTGGCAACGTTGACCGTGCAGGGGTCAACGTTCAAGGTTGCGTTCGCGGAGACAGGCGCTGCGGTCAGCTCTGACGGCCAGCGCGAGGTCGCTCGCGAGATAGGCCGGCATCTTCGCGGCAAAGCCGAAATGCGACGGCCGGAGCAATGGTTCGCCGTGACGGAGCTGGGAGGCCGATGGTTGTTCGGCCACTGCAGCTACGGCGAAGCCGTGTGGCTTCAGCATCAGCAGAAGCCACAGAACTACTCCACCGCCCTGAGTACGCGCGTAGCGCGGGCGGTGGTGAACATTGCCGTGCCCATTGTTGCGGGCACGAAGGCCATTGACCCGTGCTGCGGCATCGGCACGGTGCTGGTGGAGGCGATGTCGATGGGGATCGACATCGTGGGCTATGACATCAACCCGCTGGCGGTGCGCGGCGCGCGGGTGAATCTCGACCACTTCGGCATGCCGAACGTGGTGAACATCGCAGATATGCGGACCCTAGGCTTGGTAGGTGAGATGGTTTCGTCACCGACCAGCCTTGGACGCATAGRCGAGCAGGTGACTGAGTCACCGACCAGCCTTGGACGCATAGRCGAGCAGGTGACTGAGTCACCGACCAGCCCGCTGATCCGCTATGATGCGCTCATCCTAGACATGCCGTATAATCTTTGCTCGAAGCTGCCAGAGGACGAGCAGCTGCAAATGCTCCAAAGCGCCCGGCAATTAGCGAAGCGCGCAGTTATCGTTACAACGGAGCAGATCGATCCGCTCATCGTGCTAGCAGGATTTCGCATTGCAGAGCGCTGCACCGTCAATAAAGGTAACTTCAGCAGACAAATTATCGTCTGCATATAGCACTAATAAAGCATTTTACCTAGCGGACCATCTTCAGCGATGATATCCTGGATGGCATACACAGAAATAGGAAAATACAAAAATCCGTAGACATAAGCGGCAAGCTCATACACTTGAAAATAAACGACCAAAGCCTTATCGGCAATATAAAAATCCTGATCTGGTCTAATACTATTAAATTCTACCAACAAAGGAATATCCCGTGTTTTAAGCTCAGCCTTAATTATGGCACTAAGCTTGGCAACGTAATCGCTGCCGGGCTTAAACAAATCTTTGAGCGCATAGGCTTTGCCTGATTCCGTGTTGAAGGTCAGTGCATTTTGGATCGTTAGTCCATGGGCTCCGCCCGAAAAAGCATAATTCCATAAGGTTAAGCTAAGGATGCCGCGTTCATTCGTCTTAAGCTCATAATGGGCCGTCACGTCTGTCTGCGGATTTTGCGGATAGCCTTGTTCACGAAGCTGCTTATTAACTGCGTTAACAATCGCTGTGTTCATTGCAAGTTCTGCCGTGTAAGGCGTATGCTTCACAACAGCTGGGTACAGCAGGTTTAATTTATCACGAAGCACTTTGTACGTCTGTATACTAACGGGTTCATCTAATCCGTTCATTTTCATCATCCATCCATACGTTTTTGCTACAATTTATTCCGTAGGTGGGCGTTTGGTTCAATGTTCTCGGGAATGTTGGGGAATAAGAGTCTCCAAAGGCTCCTATTTCAGAATAAAATACAACAAACACATGAATAGAAGCCCCAAAAGACTTCTATTTCCCCCCATATACCAACCCAAATCCCCTTTTTACGAAAATAAGAGTCTCGAAGAGTACGTTTCACAATTCAAAACCTGCATGGCATAAGGGTTTCCGGAGCATGCAAAAAGGAGAACCTCCCCATCTAATCGAAAGTGTAAGTACCACCA
>NZ_LMEO01000024.1 GCF_001426375.1 Paenibacillus sp. Root444D2 | reverse complement strand
TATGTAAGACCCCTTGTAGACGACGAGGTTGATAGGTTCGAGGTGGAAGTGCAGCAATGCATGCAGCTGACGAATACTAATCGGTCGAGGGCTTAACCAAAAAGCTGACTAAGCAGCTAGCACCTACGTCTAACGTAGCCATGCAAATGATTACTTTACGCAAGTTTCGTATCTAGTTTTCAAGGCGCAAACCACGCTTTGACTGTTTGGTGATGATGGCGGAGGGGACCCACGCGTTCCCATCTCGAACACGACCGTTAAGCCCTCCAGCGTCGATGGTACTTGAACCGCAGGGTTCTGGGAGAGTAGAACGTTGCCAAGCACAAGATAAAGCCTTTTTGAGAGTAATCTCAGGAAGGCTTTTTTGTTTTTATTTCGAATAAAACTGTAGGTAAGGTCAACAATAGTAAGGTTCACTTTTGGTTATCGGATCATTAAGGATTGGATTTTTGGAGCAGTACTTGTCAAAAAGAAAGGAAATGATTATAATCTAGTTAAGGTCAAAGAAAGTCAAAGTCAATTTACTTCTGGCAATCTGGGAGGACGAATTGATGCGCAACGTATCAGAAATTATTGAACAGTATTTAAAACATGTCCTGCAGCAGAGTTCCGAAGGGGCTATTGAGATTCAACGCAATGATCTAGCTGATCAGTTCCAATGTGTACCTTCCCAAATCAATTATGTGATCAGTACAAGGTTTACCTTGGAAAAAGGTTACATTGTTGAAAGCAAGCGCGGCGGTGGCGGATACATTCGTATCCAGAAAATCGAGCTCAAGAGTCACGGGTCCATTTTAGACCACATCTTTCGCACGATTCATACGCACATTGATCAAGTTACTTCAGAAGGACTCGTATACCAACTGCAGGAAGGTCACTATATTTCAACACGAGAAGCTAACCTGATTCGGGCCGCAATTTCGAGAGATGTGTTGACCTTCAAGCTCCCGCTGCGCGATGAAATTCGGGCTAAGATTCTTAAAGCAATGCTGATATCCTTGCTTAGCAGATGAGGAGGCATATGAAATGATTTGTCAGGAATGCGGGAAACGACCGGCGACTCTTCATTTTACGAAGATTGTGAATGGAGACAAGAACGAGTTCCACATTTGTGAGAATTGCGCTCGTGAAAAGGGCGAAATGATTCCCGGAACATCCAACGGATTTTCGATTCACAATCTGTTGTCAGGATTACTTGATTTCGAACCATCATCTCTATCCGCTGCAAAGTCTCAGGCGATCCGTTGTGAGAGCTGTGGCCTTACGTATTCTCAATTTAGTAAATTAGGACGTTTTGGTTGCGGATCATGCTATCAAAGCTTTTCAGAAAAGTTAGATCCTCTCTTCAAAAGAGTGCATGGAAATATCGTTCACGTTGGGAAAGTGCCTAAGCGAAGTGGTGGCATCATCCAATGTAAGCGGGAAATTGATACGCTCAAGAAGGATATGATGTCCTGTATCGAACAAGAAGAGTTCGAACAGGCTGCAAAGATTCGTGATCAAATTCGTGAAATTGAGAAGAAAATTGCGGGTATGTGAGTTTGTAAGGAGGTGTGAATCCAGTGACATCACAGCGGTTTACAGCAGATGCATTAAGCGAATGGATGAAAGGCGAAGGGCCTGAATCGGATATCGTCATCAGTAGTCGGATCCGCATTGCTCGTAACCTTAGGGACTACCCTTATCCAATGCTAGCGACGAATCAACAATCACAAGAAGTACTGGATCATTTGTCCGGGGTGCTTGAGAATGATGAATTGGAGACGATAAGCAATTTTTCGCTCATCCCGTTGTCGGATCTGAATGAGCTTGAGCGAATGGTTCTGGTAGAAAAGCATTTAATTAGTCCTAATTTAGCTAACGAGTCCAGGAATGGTGCCGTTATTTTGAGCGAAAATGAATCCATCAGTATTATGATCAACGAAGAGGATCATCTTCGCATACAATGTTTATGTCCCGGTTTTCAGATTAAAGAAGTATGGGATTTGGCGAACCAAATCGATGATATTTTTGAAACACAGCTGGATTACGGATATGACGAAAAAAGGGGTTACTTAACAAGCTGCCCTACAAATGTCGGTACCGGGATCCGCGCTTCGGTGATGATGCATCTACCCGCGTTGGTGCTTAGCCAACAAATTAATCGCATTTTATCAGCTGTTACGCAAGTTGGGTTGACAGTTAGAGGATTATACGGGGAAGGTAGCGAAGCTTTAGGAAATCTGTTTCAAATATCGAATCAAATTACGCTTGGCCAATCCGAAGATGAGATTATTGATAATTTACACAGTGTAGCAAGGCAAATTATAGAGCATGAACGTGCTGCGAGACATAAGCTGATTCAAGAGTCCCGAATGCGGATAATAGATCGTGTGAACCGTTCATTAGGAATTCTATCTTATGCGGGAATCATGGATTCGAAAGAAGCCGCGCAGCGTTTATCAGATGTGAGACTTGGCATTGACCTTGGAATTATCAACAACGTTTCATCGAATGTTTTGAATGAATTGTTGGTGATGACGCAACCTGGTTTTCTTCAACAATATGCCGGTGAGAAATTAAATGCCGAAGAGCGAGATATACGCAGGGCTGAGTTGATTCGCGAAAGATTTGGTAGGGTTTAAGAAAGATAAGATTCATCCTTTAGGATTTCTATAGATATACTAATTTTGGAGGTGTTCTCTATGATGTTTGGAAGATTTACGGAACGTGCGCAAAAGGTGCTCTCTCTTGCTCAAGAGGAAGCTGTTCGTTTAGGGCATAACAATATTGGTACGGAGCACATTTTACTTGGTCTTATTCGTGAAGGGGAAGGCATTGCGGCTAAAGCGCTTGTTGCTTTGGGCTTAGGTCTTGAGAAAATTCAAGACGAAGTTGAGTCGCTGATTGGCAGAGGACAAGAACAGCCTACCAACATTGCGTATACACCTAGAGCGAAGAAGGTCATTGAACTTTCGATGGATGAAGCGAGAAAATTAGGTCACACTTATGTGGGGACTGAACATATTTTACTCGGGCTTATTCGCGAAGGAGAAGGTGTTGCTGCAAGAGTCCTTAATAACTTAGGTGTCTCTTTGAATAAAGCACGTCAACAAGTCCTTCAATTGCTTGGAAGCAGTGAGACCGTGTCACCAAGTCATGGTAGTAATCCGAATGTAAACACACCTACATTGGATGGTTTAGCGAGAGATTTGACGGCGTATGCCAAAGAGGGTCATCTGGATCCTGTGATTGGGCGCAGCAAAGAAATTGAGCGTGTCATTCAAGTATTGAGCCGCAGAACGAAAAACAATCCGGTACTGATCGGTGAACCAGGCGTTGGTAAAACAGCGATTGCTGAAGGCCTTGCTCAGAAAATTATTAATAATGAAATTCCGGAAACGTTGAAGGATAAAAGGGTAATGACGCTCGATATGGGCTCTGTTGTAGCAGGGACTAAGTATCGCGGTGAGTTCGAAGATCGTCTCAAAAAGATCATGGACGAAATTCGTCAAGCGGGCAATATCGTACTATTCATTGATGAGCTTCACACCTTAATTGGCGCAGGCGGAGCGGAAGGCGCAATTGATGCCTCCAACATCCTGAAACCGGCTCTAGCTAGAGGCGAGCTGCAGTGTATTGGTGCTACAACGTTGGATGAATATCGTAAGTATATTGAAAAAGATGCGGCTTTAGAGCGTCGTTTCCAACCTATTACAGTAGATCAACCATCTCCTGAGGAAGCTATTCAAATCCTTTATGGATTACGTGATCGGTATGAAGCTCATCACCGTGTGAAAATTACGGATGCTGCGATCCAAGAAGCTGTAAAACTTTCCGATCGTTACATTACGGACCGTTTCTTACCGGATAAAGCGATCGATTTGATCGATGAGGCGAGTTCCAAAGTAAGACTGCGTTCTTATACAACACCGCCTTCATTGAAACAACTTGAGAGCAAGCTGGATAACATCCGTAAGGAGAAAGATGCAGCGGTTCAAAGTCAAGAATTCGAGAAAGCAGCTGGACTTCGTGATACGGAGCAGAAGCTTCGCGAAGAGTTGGATACAACGAAAAATGATTGGAAAGAGAAGCAAGGTCGCTTGGACACAGAAGTAACGCCAGATGATATCGCGCAAATTGTGGCGAGCTGGACAGGAATTCCGGTAAGTAAACTTGCTGAAGAAGAAACAGAGCGTCTGCTCAAAATGGAAGATATTCTTCATGAGCGAGTGATTGGCCAGGAAGAAGCTGTTAAAGCCGTAAGCCGTGCCATTCGCCGCGCTAGAGCAGGTCTGAAAGATCCGAAGCGTCCAATGGGCTCCTTCATATTCCTCGGACCAACGGGTGTTGGTAAAACCGAATTAGCACGCGCATTAGCAGAATCTCTTTTCGGTGATGATAACGCAGTAGTTCGAATTGATATGTCGGAATACATGGAGAAGCACTCGACTTCTAGATTAGTAGGGGCGCCTCCGGGTTACGTTGGATACGAAGAGGGCGGTCAACTCACGGAGAAAGTTCGCCGTAAGCCATATTCGGTCGTACTGCTCGATGAGATCGAGAAAGCACATCCAGAAGTGTTTAACATTCTACTGCAAGTACTGGAAGATGGTCGCTTAACAGATTCCAAAGGACGCACGGTTGATTTCCGCAACACATTGATTATTATGACATCCAATGTTGGCGCGGATATGATTAAGAAAAATTCTTCACTTGGCTTTACGGCTGCTGTCGATGCAGGTAGAGATTACACCAATATGAAGGATAAAGTCATGGGCGAGCTCAAGAAAAGCTTCCGTCCGGAGTTCCTTAACCGGATCGACGAAATTATTGTTTTCCACTCCTTGGATGAGAAGCATATCGCAGAAATCGTCACTTTGATGGCGGACGATCTTCGCAAACGCTTGAAAGAGCAGGAGGTTGATTTCTTGCTTACAGACAAAGCGAAAATGTTCCTTGCCAAAGAAGGGTACGACCCGACTTACGGCGCAAGACCGCTTCGCAGAGCGATTCAGAAGCATATCGAGGATCGCTTATCTGAGGAACTTCTCAGAGGCAATATTGCCAAAGGTGACTCTTTAACCATTGATGAGAAAGATGGCGAACTTGTCGTCCTGAAGGGCGAAGGCGTAGCCGCAAAATAATGAAAGCAAAGAAGCATTTTGCTCCATCCTGTCTAGGGTGCAGCAAAATGCTTTTTTTTTATCACAGCCCCTATCAAATGAGGCTACTTTGAACGTAATAAAGTTTGTTAAACTAAATAAATAATGTATCTCAAATGGTATAACCTTTGTTAACTATGTAAGAAATGTATAAAAAAATGTATGATAGAACGTGGATGCAGAATAAACAAGAGAAAAGAAATTGAAATAAAGCAAGAAGAGCAAAGCAAATTGACGATTCCAATGGAAAAAATCAAGTTATTGGTAGAGTTTGCAGAACTATTTGATTAATTGGGGAAGTGAATCTTAACTATGAAAAAGAAAACCATATATAAATGTACCAGTTGTGGTCAAGAGCATCCAAAATGGCAAGGTTCGTGCAGTAGTTGTCGTGAATGGAATACCCTTGAAGAAGATGATGTTATAAACACTCCTAGTGGTGGCCAGAAGGGCATAAACAAAAAGAAGAATGTTATCATAAACCGTCTTACAGATACCGTATCCCAAAACAGTGATAGGATTATTACCAAGTACAATGAATTTAATCGTGTAATGGGTGGAGGAATAGTTAAAGATTCTGTTACGATTATCACGGCTGTTCCAGGTGCTGGAAAATCCACACTCTTATTGCAAATATCAGATGATGTGGCAAAGCAAGGATTGAAGGTGCTTTATGCTTCAGGTGAAGAAAGTGATAGTCAGATAAAGAGAAGAGCAGAGCGAGTCTTGCAAGATATTCATAAAAACGTTTGGGTTTATTCTGATAATAGCTTGAATAATGTCTTAGGTTGTATTGACCAAGTAGACCCTGACCTCATTATTATTGATAGTATTCAAACTTTTGTATTAGAAGAATATCCGCAAAGACCTGGTTCACCCACGCAGACGATGGAATGCGCGAATACTCTCTTAAAGGTCGCAAAAGATGCACAGAGACCGAGAGCCATTATAATGGTTGGGCAGATGACCAAAGATAACGAATTAGCTGGGTTAAGAGCATTAGAACACTTGGTAGATGCTGTTCTTGTTCTCGAGGGGGAGGAAGGCGAGGAGCTTAAACAGTTATTTTCGACTAAAAATCGCTATGCCAGCACAGGAGAGCTTGGATTTTTCACAATGGGTGAGCAAGGGTTGACACCTATAGATAATCCCTCAGAGTTCTTTATGACACAAAGAGACGAGAATGATGTAGTTAGTGGAAGTGCATTAACAGTCGTTAAAGAAGGCACAAGACCCATCATTTTGGAAATAGAAAGTTTGGTATCAACCACGTTCATGCCATACCCAAGCCGGATTGCTGAATGTTTAAAAAAGGACCATGTGAATACACTTATCAGCATCATGGAACAAAGAGCCAATATCCCTCTTCATGATAAGAACGTGGTTGTTAAAACGACAGGCGGTATTCGTTTAAAAGAACAATCATCAAATTTAGCCGCGATAATGAGCATTGTATCTTCCTGTAAGAATCAAGGTATCCCCAATGATATTGTATTTATCGCAGATATTGGATTAACGGGTGAATTAAAAAAAGTACCTACGTTAGAACTAAGAATTAGAGAGCTTGAAAGAATGGGTTTCAAACGTGTCTATGTTGCGCTCAATGGATTGAAAAGCACAACTACGTTTTCTACGATAAAGGTAATCCCATGTAAGACATTGAGCCAAGTCATCCACTCTGTATTTGGCGCTTCTTCCAAAGGCAAAGAGGAGAAAGCACCTTGGGATGAGGAAGATAATTAGACAACATCTATTGTTGAGCGTTATATCGACTCCTGCCAATTTGAAACTGATCTTTCATTATATACAATTTCTTTTAAAGGAATGAATTTTCCGTTATACTTAGTTGTAAGGATTTAGCAAATGGACTCCATTCAGTAGTACAGTTCGGATTAAGGGTGTTAGGTTGGATCAAAGCAGCATGAATTTCGAATGTGAAATGTATTATATATGTAGAGGGATTGTTTTAAGAAGAAGATTATAGACGGGACTTGTTCGGTGAGATCGGGTTGACCGGAGAAGTCAGCGGTGTATCCCGGATTGAACAACGTGTGAAGGAAGCGGAAAAGCTTGGATTCCGTAGAGTAATTATGCCGGAGAAAAGTTTGAAGGGATGGACTCATCCGCCGGTATGGAGATTATCGGAGTGAACACGGTAGCAGAGGCATTGAAAGCGGCACTGGGTTAACTCGTGGTCATTCAACCTGCAAGCCTTCAGGAGGAAAATGATGAGTAAAGAAGAGATAAAGCGAGACGTCATGAGCCAACTGCTGCAAATGGTAGCACCTGGTACACCGTTCCGTGATGGGTTAGAGAATGTCCTACGCGCCAAAACGGGTGGACTTATTGTAGTTGGATATAGTACAGAAGTAACGGAAATCGTCGATGGCGGTTTTTCCATAGATTGTGATTTTTCCCCCAATTATTTATATGAGCTTGCCAAAATGGATGGCGCGATTATCCTTAGTGAGGACATCAAACGCATCCTATATGCGAACACACAATTAATCCCAGATTCCTCTATCTCATCATCGGAGACGGGAATCAGGCATAGGACTGCCGAACGTGTTGCGAAGCAAACCAATAAGTTGGTTGTTTCGATTTCTCAGCGGCGTAACGTTATAACACTTTATCAAGGTAATTTGCGTTACGCGCTGAAAGATATTGGTGTTATCCTAACTAAGGCGAATCAAGCGATCCAGACATTGGAGCGTTACAAAGTCGTATTGGATCAGTCGCTTACCAATCTAAGCGCATCCGAGTTTGAGGAATTGGTAACCTTGCACGATGTTACCAATGTCATTGCACGGTTTGAGATGGTGCTGCGCATTAAGGCCGAGATTAACCGATACATTAATGAGCTTGGGAATGAAGGCCGCCTCATTAGCATGCAGCTTGAAGAACTTGTCGGGAATGCGGAACTTGAAGCGCGTTTGATCGTAAAAGATTATGTACGTGATTTATCGGAAGACCGCGTCAAAGAAATGCAAGCAGGCTTAAAGCGGTTATCCTCGGATGAACTGCTGGAGCCGCACCAAATCATCCGATTGCTTGGATATCCGCATACGAATTCTATTGCCGAAGAACCGGTGTCCCCTCGGGGGTTCCGAATTTTAGGGAAAATTCCGCGGCTACCGTCTATCATTATTGCCAATCTGGTCGAAAAGTTTGGTTATTTGCCTCACATGATGATGGCGACAATTGAAGAATTGGATGAAGTTGACGGAATTGGAGAGGTGAGAGCCCGCGCCATTAAGGAAGGTCTCAAAAGAATTCAAGAACAAGTGTTCATTGACAGACATATTTAAACTAGATACAATCATAAAGTATCATTGTTGAGGTTTTGTTAAGGCAAGGCAGTTTTATGCAGTCGAGGTTTTATTAAGTCGAGATAAGGGTATAGTAAATCCAGAGGTGGACAAAAACATATGTTAACGAAATCAATTCCCAGTCTTTTTACAGTAGGGAACTTATTCCTAGGTGTATTGTCAATTATTCTTGCTTTCAGTGGTGAACATGGAGTTGCAGCAGTACTTGTCATTGTCGCTATGTTGCTTGATGGACTTGACGGACGTGTAGCCAGAGCTTTGAACGCACAGAGTGAGTTCGGTAAAGAGTTAGATTCGCTGTCCGATGTCATTTCATTCGGTGTAGCACCCGCTTTTATCATGTATGTGGTTGCATTTAATGATCCGAATGTAATTAGTCCGGCATTTGCTTGGATTGTTACAGCAATCTTCCCGATTTGTGGAGCGCTCCGTTTAGCTCGTTTCAATGTCGTTGCCGGTACGCCTGGCTATTTTATCGGTCTTCCGATTCCAGCCGCGGGCGGAGTTCTTTGTACACTAGCTTTGTTTGTGAACGAAATTAATGTATATGTGTTGTTAGTGAGTACAATCCTGTTGTCTTACTTAATGGTAAGTACAGTAAAGTATCCAAACTTCAAAAAAGCGGGTATTCCGAAAGCAGCGATCTGGATTACGCCAATTATTGTTGCTGTAGCTATTTTGATCGCTATCAAGTGGCCAGAGTCTATTTCTAAAATGATTTTCGTACCCCTGTTAGCGTACGCGCTATATGGCCTAAAAAAAAACGTTGATGGGTTCTTCATCCGTCTCCGGAGAAAGAACAAAAGACGCGGCATGGACGACACAAATTCAGTGAAATCGGACGTTTAACACAGGTTTCGAAAATAAAAAGCATTTATTTTCTTCTGATGATTCAGAGAGAAAATAAATGCTTTTTTCGTTTTCATGACATGTTGAAAAGTCCCAATGTTGTGCATTTCTTCGATTCGTTCTCAACGACTTGCTCCAAATTAACGTCTAGGATGTTACTAAGTGCAGACATATAGAAGAGATTTCTACCCAGTTCCGTACTTACGACCTCAATGCATTGTTCACATAAGTGACCAGATACATGAGTGCCGAGTACATCCTTGGCCTCATCCAAAGTCATCTCAGGATGATACTCTTGCTTGGCTGCATGAACCTGAATACATCCACATTCCGTAATAGATTTCACCACGGAACGATTAGTAGCTGCGCCTGACTGTTGAAATTTGGATAAGACGTCAAGCAGACTTCGGTGACGGAGTAACAATTCAGATACTTGATCCTGAAACTGCTTTAAAGTCAAGGAGCTCATTCCATCCACCTCGGGTGTGTTGGTAACTTCTAATTTCATTATAAAGGAAGCCCTCTAATATTTCAATTTTCCATGTAAAGAAGTGATTAACGTTGGAGAAATTGGAACATAATTGTAATAAGGCTTAAAACAAGTTTGATTTAGGGGGTGAATCTGTGATGAGGAAATGGGTACAAATCATTTTGGCCATCATGGGTGGTAGTTTAGGTTATAGTTGGAGTGATTCGATCCTTCGAAAAACAGTATTAATGAGTGATGCGGGACAAGTTATCTGGATTAATAGTTTATGCGCAGTAGGTATGTTCTTCCTTTCGTCATGGGTTGCTAGTCAGGGAATGAAACTGCTTATGAGAGGCGAAAGGAATGTAGCGGATATCCCGGTGTCTGATTTACTCTCAGGTACGTTAGGCTTAGTCATTGGGCTGCTTATATCAGTATTGGTGTTCCCTGTACTGGAGCAGGCGAAGTGGGCTAGTCCCTTTTTACCGTTCATTGTGTCTGCGGTATTAGCTGTTATGGGGTTCCGTATCGGTTACAGCAAGCGGGAAGAGCTGGTTCAGATCATTGCAAAGAGTCGATCCACAGGCCCAGAGAAGCAGACACATCGTCCTTATGAGGAGCATAAGATTCTCGACACTAGTGTCATTATTGATGGCAGGATCGCAGATATTTGTAAAACAGGCTTTATCGAGGGTACCCTCGTTATTCCCGAATTTGTCTTGGAAGAGCTGCAGCACATTGCCGATTCATCGGATTTACTCAAGAGGAATCGCGGTCGACGCGGTCTGGACATTTTGAACAAAATCCAAAAGGAACTTGAAGTGAAAGTGCTCATTTACGAAGGAGATTTCGAGGAAATATCTGAAGTAGATAGCAAGCTAGTCCGGCTGGCAAAAGTACTGCAAGGCAAAGTGATTACGAATGATTTCAATTTAAACAAAGTATGTGAACTGCAAGGTGTTTCTGTACTCAATATCAATGACCTCGCGAATGCAGTAAAGCCTGTTGTCCTACCGGGTGAAGAAATCATAGTTCAAGTCATTAAGGATGGCAAGGAGCATGGACAAGGTGTAGCTTATCTGGACGACGGTACGATGATCGTGGTGGAAGGCGGGCGCGAATTCATTGGGATGACACTCGAAGTGATGGTCACAAGTGTTCTGCAGACATCGGCGGGACGTATGATTTTCGCTAAACCGAAACTATTGGAAAAAGCACAGTAAAACCAGTATGATAAGGAGATGTAACATAGCTCTATGGGCCTATGCTTACGAAGAAAGCTTTCTTTCAGAAAGCACTTAGTTGGAGGTCATATGGGGAAGCTAGGAGTTATCATCGTGGCAGCGGGCAAGGGCTCGCGAATGGGAACGGTTGAAAGTAAACAATACTTACATCTGGGACACAAGCCAATTCTGGTACATACCTTGCAATTATTTCAAAACATACATGAAGTGGATGAAATCATTCTCGTTGTTGGGGGAACTGACGTAGATCGCTGTAGAGGCTTTGTGCAGGACTACGCTCTTTCCAAGGTCACTCATGTGCTAGCAGGAGGCGCCGAACGTCAAGATTCCGTTAGACGGGGTCTGGACTCCTTACAGAGGGATACAACGTGGGTACTCGTTCATGACGGTGTTAGGCCTTTCGTAAAAAAAGAACATGTGTTCGATTGTCTTGTGAAAGCGCAAGAACAGGATGCAGCTGTACTGGCCGTACCTGTTAAAGATACGATCAAAATCGTAGATACCGAGAAACGAATTCAATCTACACCCGATAGACGAAGCTTGTGGGCGATCCAAACGCCGCAAGCTTTTCGGCTTTCTCTTCTACAGGAAGCGCACGAACGGGCTCTTCAGGATGATTTCATGGGGACGGACGATGCGATGTTGGTTGAACGAATAGGAACGACGGTGCATGTGGTCGAAGGGGACTATTATAATATTAAGATTACGACACCGGAAGATTTGCCATGGGCAGAATGGATACTACACAACGTAAGGGGAGAGGGACAGCTATGATTCGCGTAGGACAAGGATTTGATGTTCATCAGTTGGTGGAAGGCCGTAAATGCATTATTGGAGGCGTGACGATTCCTTATGAAAAAGGGTTGCTCGGTCACTCCGATGCGGACGTACTGCTGCATGCTATTAGCGATGCTATTTTAGGCGCACTGGGCTTAGGCGATATCGGGAAGCATTTCCCGGATACGGCTGCAGAGTTCAAGGATGCGGATAGTCTAGTACTGCTGAAGCAGGTATGGCAGCTGGCTAAGGACAAAGGTTATCACCTTGGGAATACGGATTCTACAATCATTGCGCAGAAGCCCAAAATGGCGCCGTACATCCCGCAGATGGTAGAAATCATTGCAGCGGCGCTAGACGCTAAGCCAGATCAAGTCAATGTGAAGGCTACGACGACGGAACAGCTTGGTTTCACGGGTCGAGGCGAAGGTATTGCTGCGCAATCGGTTGTTTGTTTAATTCGAGATGTGCTAGAATAGCAGGTAATATTGGGGAGAAGAGGGTACACACATGAATCAGCCTTTACGTGTGCGTTATGCACCTAGTCCGACTGGACATTTACATATTGGCGGTGCTCGTACAGCACTGTTTGATTATTTATTGGCGCGTCGCCATGGCGGTGCGTTCGTTGTTCGTTTTGAAGATACGGATCAAACTCGTCATAAAGAGTCTGGTATCGAGGATCAACTGAATGGCCTAAAATGGCTTGGTTTAGAGTGGGATGAGAGCGTAGATATCGGAGGTCCATACGGTCCTTATCGTCAGATGGAGCGCCTGGATATTTATCAGACGTATCTAGATCAATTGGTTCAGAGCGGCCACGCATACCATTGCTATTGCTCTGAAGCGGATTTGGAGCAGGAGCGGGCAGAGCAAGAAGCACGCGGAGAAATGGGTGGTTATTCAGGTAAATGCCGTAACTTAACACATGATCAGATTGCTGCTTATCAAGCTGAAGGACGTAAGGCATCCATTCGTTTCCGTGTTCCAAAAGACCGGATTATCGGCTTTGAGGATAAGGTGCGAGAGCATGTTGAATTTGAATCCAATGGGATTGGTGATTTCATCATTGCACGTACCGATGGTATTCCAACCTATAATTTTGCTGTCATTGTGGACGATCATTTGATGAAAATCAATCTGGTTATTCGCGGTGAGGAGCATCTGTCCAATACACCAAGACAAATCCTCATGTATGAAGCGCTGGGACTTCCTGTGCCTGACTTTGCTCATTTGGCGCTTATCTTGAATCCAGATCGTAAAAAAATGAGTAAACGGGATGAATCCATCATTCAGTTTATCGAACAGTACAAAGAGCTAGGCTATCTGCCTGAAGCTGTTGTTAACTTCATTGCTCTGCTCGGCTGGTCTCCTGGCGGCGAAGAAGAAATGTTCACGAAAGAAGACCTTATTGCCCAGTTTGACCTGGATCGCGTATCCAAAAGTCCGGCTGTGTTTGATATGGATAAATTGAATTGGATGAACAATGCTTATTTGAAAAAGGCGCCGCTCTCCCGAGTGGTCGAGTTATGTGTGCCTCATCTGCAAAAGGCTGGATACATCCAAGGTGATTTGGATGCCGCAGCTCAAGAGTGGGTAACGGCTCTGGTAGGCCTCAATCAAGAGAGAATGCGTTTCGCGGCAGAGATCGTCGAGCTATCCAGCATCTTCTTCAAAGAAGAGTTGGTTATCGATGAGGAAGCAGCTGCTGTTTTGAAAGAGGAGCATGTGCCTGTTGTGCTAGCTAGCTTTCTCACGCAAGTCGAGCAAGCGGAAGCTTTCACCGTAGAAGCCATCCCCGCTTTGCTGAAACAAGTGCAGAAGGATACGGGCTTCAAAGGGAAACAACTGTTCATGTCCATTCGTTCTGCGCTAACGGGGCAAGTGCACGGACCTGACTTAAATGTGTCTCTTTACTTACTTGGCAAAGAAAAAGTCGCATCACGTCTAAGGAACTTATTGTAAAGCGGGTTTCTTTTCGCTATACTTAGTTCAATATCGAATGCAATGATCAGGAGAGTACGCTTAACTAGGGATTTATCAGAGAGGATAATCGAAGCCGGGAGGCTTTGGCTGTGAGTTATCCAATTCCTGTAATCGGAAATGCACCTGGGAGCTGCCGCGCCGAATACTCGTAAGAGTAGGGTAGGCGCAGCCGGAATACCCACGTTACGGGAACTTAAGTTGGGAGACTTCCGAGTCACCAAGCAGAGTGGAACCGCGATAACTACGCCTCTGCAGCCATATGGCTGCGGGGGCTTTTTTTGTTTTAGAAGAATCCTTGTATGATTTCTACGAAGAAGGTGAGAACATGTGGGCAACGATCAAATCTGATATATCCGCCGTATTCGATAACGACCCGGCTGCACGCAGCTGGTTTGAGGTTGTTTTTACGTATTCTGGTCTTCATGCGATTTGGTCCCATCGAATCGGTCACTGGTTTTACAAGCGGGGAATGTATACGATCGCTCGTATCGTTTCGCAGTGGAGCCGGTTCATGACAGGGATTGAGATTCACCCGGGTGCAACCATAGGGAAAAGACTGTTTATTGATCATGGCATGGGTGTTGTTATCGGGGAAACCTGTGAGATTGGTGACGATGTCATCCTTTACCAAGGGGTAACCTTAGGGGGGACGGGGAAAGAAAAAGGTAAGAGACATCCAACTATTGGTAATAATGTAGTTATTGGCTCGGGTGCCAAAATTCTTGGTTCTTTCCTCGTAGGCGAAAATTCACGTATTGGCTCTAATGCGGTAGTCATTCAGGAAGTTCCTTCCAATAGCACCGTCGTCACGATCCCTGCTAAACTTGTTAAACGGGACGGGGTTCGTGTAAATCGTTTGGACCATGGGAACTTACCTGATCCTATTGTTGATATATTTCAGGAATTACAGAATCAGATTAATGATTTAAAACGGCAACTTGAACAAGAACGCCTTAAGAATGGAGAAACGAGAGAACATGACACTCAGAGTGTATAATACGCTAACGCGGAAAAAAGAAGAATTCGTTCCAATTGAACCAGGCAAAGTGAAGATGTACGTTTGCGGGCCTACTGTGTATAACTATATTCATATTGGTAACGGCAGACCGGTTATTTTCTTCGATGTTGTACGTCGCTATTTGGAATCTCAGAAGTATGAAGTGACTTATATTACGAACTTTACCGATGTGGATGATAAAATGATTCGTAAAGCTGAGGAGTTGGCTGTTACTGTTCCAGAGCTTGCAGAAACATTCATTCAAGCCTTTTTGGATGACGTCAAAACGCTTGGCGTTCACGATGCTACTTTGAATCCGCGTGTGACGGAGAACATCCAGGAAATTATAGATTTCATTGTCGCCCTAGTTGAGAAAGATTTCGCCTACGAAGCCGGCGGTGACGTTTATTACCGAACAAGCAAATTTGCGGAGTATGGCAAGTTATCCAATCAAAATTTGGAAGAGCTCCAATACGGTATCCGCATTGAAGTAGATGATCGCAAAGAGAGTCCTCAGGATTTTGTTCTGTGGAAAGCGGCCAAACCGGGAGAGATTTATTGGGATAGTCCATGGGGCCAAGGTCGTCCAGGCTGGCATATCGAATGCTCCGCCATGGTGCGCAAATATTTGGGTGAAACGATTGATATTCACGGTGGCGGACAAGACTTGACGTTCCCGCATCATGAATGTGAAATCGCTCAGACGGAAGCTGTAACAGGGCATCCGATGGCTAATTATTGGCTGCACAATGCATTCCTTAACATTGACAATGAGAAGATGTCCAAGTCACTTGGCAACGGAATTCTTATTCGTGATCTCGTTAAACAAATCAAACCGCAAGTATTCCGTTTCTTCATGTTATCCGCGCACTATCGCAATCCGCTGAATTTCAGCGATGAAAGCTTGAAACAAGCCTCTAACGCGTTAGAACGCATTCAGAATGCTTATGACAACTTGAAGCATCGACTTACTACTGCTTCTGCGACTAGTGAAATAGAATCAACATTAACGGATCGCCTGGCTGCGATTGCAAGCCAGTTTGACGATAAGATGAACGACGATTTCAATACTCCGGATGCAATTACAGCGGTATTCGACCTTGTTGCTGAAGCGAACCTGTACCTGCAACAGGAGCGGGTAAATGCCGCCGCGCTGCAGCTTTTCTTAGATCAGCTGCAAGCGTTCGACCAAACCTTAGGGATTCTTTCGCAGCAAGCGGATGAGTTGTTGGATGAAGAGATTGAGCAGTTGATTATTGAACGGACTGAATCGCGTAAATCGAAGAACTGGGCTCGCGCGGATGAAATCCGTGATCTGCTCACAGAGAAAGGGATATTCCTAGAAGATACACCACAGGGAATACGTTGGCGCCGTAAATGAGCGAGTCGATCCATGACGCTGCGAACCTTTTTATTTTCCCGCCATCTAAAAGTCCCCATTTACTGAATCCGCTTGTATTGGCATATATAGGGGATGCTATATATGAAGTGTACATCAGGCAATATGTTATTTCTGGAGCTAATCATCGACCGAACCATTTGCACAAAGCATCGACGGGATATGTATCAGCCAAAGCGCAATCCAAATTGTTGGAGGCTTTGATGCCGATGCTGTCGGAAGAAGAAGTAGACATGGTAAAGCGGGGACGCAATGCCAAATCAGGAACTACAGCCAAAAACGCGGAGGTGCTGGAATACCGGCACAGCACCGCGTTTGAGTGCTTAATCGGATATTTGTACTATAAACAATCTTTTGAGAGATTGAAGGAAATATTAGATTTTGCGATTACTTATAAGCAGAACAAGTAGCTTAAGCTAACGATGATTGTATTGTTTGAGCAAAACTTTTAGGAGGAACAGGAATGGATGAAGAATATATCGGCGGGAAGCACTCCGTTCTGGAGGCGCTTCGTGCAGGTCGGACGATTAATAAAATATGGATCGCAGAGAGTGCTCAGAAGCAATTCGCGGGTCCTATTGTAGCGGAAGCCAAGAATGTAGGCATTATCGTTCAGTTTACGGATAAGCGTAAGCTGGACCAAATGGCTGAAGGTCTGCAACACCAAGGTGTTGTAGCGCAAGTTGCAGCCTATGAGTATGTCGAAGTAGAAGATATTCTAGCTAAGGCTAAAGAACTTGGGCAAGAACCTTTTATCCTGATTCTTGATGAGATCGAGGATCCGCATAATCTGGGTTCAATTCTGCGAACAGCAGATTGTACAGGTGTTCATGGCGTCATTATTCCCAAACGGCGTTCCGTCGGACTTACAGCTACAGTTTCCAAGACTTCAGCTGGGGCTGTTGAATATGTTCCCGTTGCGCGTGTGACGAATATCGCGCAGACGATTGAGAAATTGAAAGAGCAGGGAGTTTGGGTCGCTGGAACGGATGTAACCGCTGCTCAAGACGTGTATAAAGCCAACTTTAGTATTCCAATAGCACTTGTTATCGGCAATGAAGGTAAAGGTGTTGGTCGATTAATTAAAGAGAAATGTGACTTCTTAGTTAAGCTTCCGATGGCAGGGCATGTGAATTCTTTGAATGCGTCCGTTGCCGCGGGGGTATTGATGTATGAAGTGGTTAGACAGCGTAATAAGAGTTAAATGAAATGGAACAGTTTCTGATTGTTGATGGCTACAATATTATTGGCGCTTGGCCGGAGCTGAGTAAGCTGAAAGACACGGATCTGGAGGGCGCTCGCGATCAGTTAATTCATATGCTAGCGGAGTATCAATCCTACTCAGGTATGAAGGTATATCTTGTTTTTGATGCCTATATGGTACCAGGACTTGGTAAGAAGTATGTGCAGAGTAAGCTTATAGTACTCTATACCAAAGAGAAGGAAACGGCAGATGAACGGATCGAACGCCTGGTCACGAATCTGATGGGAAGGCGTAAGCAGATCTATGTAGCCACCTCGGATATGATTGAGCAGCATGTCATATTCGGTAAAGGAGCTCTTCGGATGCCCGCTGGTGAACTGCTAGTCAAAATCAAACAGAATCGCAAAGAAGTGAGAGAACGTATTCATCCCGAAACCTCATCCAAGCGTAATCCGTTCGAAAGTAAACTGAGCCATGAGCTCAAAGAGCAGTTCGAGCGGTGGCGAAGAGGAGAGTGAATCCTCCAAATGCTAGAAATGGTGCGGTTCCCCGTTGACGGTGTGAGTTTTCTTCATGTATACTTAACCTAAACTTTTATAGTGAATCTGGGTAGTCCTGCAGGCCGGAGGGATTGTTGGTGAGTGTCGACCTCAAAGAACTGAGAATGTATGATTATGACCTCAAGCCAGATGAAGACATCGTCGAAGCAGTTCGTGAAGGCAGTAGCGAAGCGTTGGAATACCTTATCAATAAATATAAGAATTTCGTACGTGCCAAAGCACGTTCTTATTTTTTGATAGGTGCAGACCGAGAAGACATTGTGCAGGAAGGTATGATAGGTTTATATAAATCTATTCGCGACTTCCGAGGAGACAAGCTTGCTTCATTCAAAGCCTTTGCTGAACTGTGCATCACTCGACAGATCATCACGGCTATCAAAACAGCAACGCGTCAGAAGCACATTCCTCTTAACTCCTACGTGTCACTGGACAAGCCTATCTATGATGAAGATTCTGATCGTACGCTGCTTGACGTTATTAGCGGTTCCCGGGTTACAGATCCTGAGGAGCTTGTAATCAATCAAGAAGAGTTTACGGGCCTTGAAGATAAAATGGGAGAGATATTAAGTGACCTAGAGCGCAGGGTGCTGATGCTCTATCTCGATGGCAGATCGTATCAAGAAATTGCCGTTGATCTCGATCGTCATGTGAAGTCTATTGATAATGCTCTTCAACGTGTTAAACGCAAACTTGAACGTTATCTAGAAGTCCGAGATTTGTAGGAGGTACCCGCGCCGCTTAAGCTGTGCGGGTGTTTTTCTTTGGGAGAATGTTTAACAATTGTCTAGAGGGTCTATACTGATGATACTCTCGCATTTATGAGACTTCTGCCTTGACACCCTATTACGGGTTGTGATAAAGTATTTCAGGTAGCCCTAAAAGTCGCTTTCTTTTTGACGCGCTTAGAAGGGCTTTAATTAGAAAGTGTCTGTAGGAGGTGTACATCATGCGGGTCATCATCACATTAGCGTGCACAAATTGCAAACAAAGAAACTATGCATCCACTAAAAATAAGCGCAACAATCCCGACCGTATTGAGTTGAAGAAATATTGCAAATTTTGCAATGAACATACTGCTCATCGCGAGACTAGGTAGTTCTTTGGAGGTGTAGTTTGTGGCGTTCTTGGCTAGAATGAGACAAAGCTTCGGATCCACTTTTTCCTTCTTCACCGACAGTTGGTCAGAACTCAAAAAGGTCAAGTGGCCAAGTCGCAAAGAAATGACTACCTATACGCTTGTCGTTATTGGTACCGTAACTTTTGTTGCCATCTATTTTTTTGTGCTGGATCTAGGAATTTCTGAGTTGCTGCGCCTTGTTTTTAAATAAACAGGACTATAGGTGAATTTATTCATGGAAAAAAGATGGTACGTCGTACATACCTATTCAGGGTATGAGAACAAAGTGAAAGCCAACCTAGAGAAACGTGTTGAATCTATGGAAATGACGGACAAGATCTTCCGTGTGCTTGTGCCTATGGAAGAAGAACTGGTAAACAAAGACGGCAAGAAAAAAGTCGTCATGCGCAAAGTTTATCCGGGTTATGTCCTCGTAGAAATGATTCAAACGGATGACTCTTGGTATGTCGTGCGTAATACGCCAGGAGTAACTGGATTCGTAGGTTCTACAGGATCCGGCTCTAAGCCGACTGCATTATTACCTGAGGAAGTTGAATCTATCCTGAAGCATATGGGTATGGAAGAGCCGAAGGAGAAAATCGACTTCGAACTCAAAGAAACCGTACGCGTCAAGGTGGGACCTTTCGCAAACTTTGTCGGCTCTGTTGAAGAAATTATTGCTGACAAGGGTAAACTTAAGGTACATGTCAACATGTTTGGTAGAGAAACCCCGCTTGAACTCGATTTCGACCAAGTGGAAAAGCTATAAAACAAGAAAACCAAGGGTTTCTACCAGGTCTATTCCTCGGGATAGACCTTCGTTAGTGGGATGGCAATGAGATCCCATATTAAAAGCAAGGAGGTGTCTATCATGGCAAAAAAGGTTATTAAAATCGTGAAGCTTCAAGTTCAAGCTGCGAAAGCAAATCCAGCACCACCGATCGGTCCAGCATTGGGTCAAGCAGGTGTGAACATCATGGCTTTCTGTAAAGAGTTTAACGCTCGTACTGCTGATCAAGTTGGTCTTATCATTCCAGTTGAAATCACTGTATTCGAGGATCGTTCCTTTACATTCATCACTAAAACGCCTCCGGCTGCAGTTCTTCTTCGCGTCGTTGCTGGTATCGAAAAAGGATCCGGTGAACCAAACAAAAAGAAAGTTGCAACTGTGAAACGCGCTAAAGTTCGCGAAATCGCTGAACAAAAAATGCCTGACCTAAATGCTGCATCCGTTGAGGCTGCAATGCGTATGGTTGAAGGTACTGCTCGCAGCATGGGAATCACTATCGAAGATTAATTCCGCAAGGAATGCGGTTAAACGGTAAGCACTTGCTTTCGAAGTGAGTTTTCTACGAAAACTCTTCAGCCGCTCGGTGGGAGGATTATCCGCTAATACCACTAAGGAGGAAATTTAAATGCCTAAACACGGTAAAAAATACCGCGAAGTATCTCAGCTTGTAAATGCTGAAACTTTGTATGATCCGTCAGAAGCAATCGAGCTTGTTAAGAAAACAGCTCCTGCTAAATTTGATGAAACTGTAGATGTTGCAGTTCGTCTGGGTGTTGACCCAAGAAAACAAGATCAGGCTGTTCGTGGTGTCGTTGTACTTCCACATGGTACTGGTAAAACGAAACGTGTACTTGTATTTGCTAAAGGCGAGAAAGCGAAAGAAGCTGAAGCAGCTGGTGCAGATTTTGTTGGTGATGCTGACATGATCAACAAAATTCAACAAGGTTGGTTCGAATTTGACGTTTGCGTAGCTACTCCGGACATGATGAGCGAAGTTGGTAAACTGGGTCGTATCCTCGGGGGTAAAGGTTTAATGCCAAACCCTAAAGCAGGAACAGTTACTTTCGACGTTACCAAAGCTGTTCAAGAGATCAAAGCAGGTAAAATCGAGTACCGTCTTGACAAAGCAGGCCAAATCCATGCTCCACTTGGCAAAGTATCTTTCGATGCTGATAAATTGAACGAAAACTTCAAAGCATTGGTTGATGCACTTGTAAGAGCGAAACCAGCAGCTGCTAAAGGTGTTTACCTGAAAAACATTGCTGTATCCTCCACAATGGGCCCAAGCGTTCGTGTGAACCTGCAATCCTTCAGATAAGTAAAAGCTACCAGTTGACTTCGGTTGCTGGGCGTGATACTCTATCAAAGGTCATAAAAATGAATATGCAAACCGTAGACAGTAGGTGCCAACGTGCTTAATTTCCTACCGAGGTGTTATGATATATATAGCGATTTCTTTGTACATCAGGGAAAAAGTGAACACATCATGCCTTCGTAGCGTCTACGAAGGCATTTCTTATTTTAGATAAGGAATGCTGATGCTCCTACTGTTTGCGATCTTGAAAGATAAATGCATAAGAAGTGAGGTGTACTATGGCAAACGCGAAAATTCTTGCACAGAAAGAACAGGCAGTAGCTGAAGTAACTGAAAAGTTTAAAGCTAGTGCTTCTACAATCATAGCAGACTACCGCGGTTTGAACGTAGCTCAAGTAACGCAGCTGCGCAAAACCTTGCGCGAAGCTGGTATTGAATTCGTAGTTCTCAAGAACTCGTTGGCTAGACGCGCATCGGCAAATGCTGATTTAAGCGCATTGGATGAGTACCTAACAGGTCCAACTGCTATTGCTTTCAGCAATGACGATCTAGTCGCTCCAGCGAAAATCTTGACTGAATTTGCGAAAAAGAATGATCAATTGAGCGTAAAAGGCGGCGTGGTCGAAGGCCGCGTAGTTGGATACGATCAAATCAAAGCACTTGCTGAACTTCCATCCAGAGATGGTCTTCTCTCCATGTTGCTTAGCGTTCTTCAAGCTCCAGTTCGTAACTTTGCACTTGCTGTTAAAGCAGTTGCAGAGAAAAAAGAAGCTGAAGGTCAAGCTTAATTTTGTTTTACAACAACAACCACAAAATATATGAATGATAATGGAGGTTTAACCATGAGCAACAATGCAACGATCCTAGAAGCAATCAAAGGCATGACAATCTTGGAATTGAACGACCTGGTTAAAGCAATTGAAGAAGAGTTTGGCGTAACAGCAGCAGCTCCAGTAGCAGCTGGCGGTGGCGCAGCAGTAGCAGTTGAAGAAGCTCAAACTGAGTTTGATGTTATCTTGACTAGCGCTGGCGCATCCAAAATCAACGTAATTAAAGTAGTTCGCGAAATCACAGGTCTTGGCCTGAAAGAAGCGAAAGACTTGGTTGATGGCGCTCCTAAAGCAGTTAAAGAAAAAGTTAGCTCCGAAGAAGCAGAAGCTGTTAAAGCTAAGCTTACAGAAGCTGGCGCTTCCGTAGAAGTTAAGTAATCTTTCAATAGGAAACCTCTTGAAGCTTGACTTCAAGAGGTTTTTTTAACCGTTATAAGATGAGGTTTTTACCCTTAGGAAAGCCTTAGGAACGCTCTCGTTATTTGATTTTCCTAAAGGTAAAAGTGAAGGAGGAATTCATAACGTGTCAGAGCATTACTATACGGAGCGACCGACTGTTAAACGAGATGTTCATACTATGCAGGAAGTGCTGCGTGGCAAAACATATACGTTCCTGACGGATGCGGGAGTCTTTTCGAAAAAAGGTGTCGATTATGGTAGTAAGCATTTAATTGAAACTATGGAACTGCGCGAGGATGCTAAGGTTCTTGATGTAGGGTGTGGGTACGGTCCAATTGGGCTAAGCGCAGCTGTGATGTGCCCCAAGGGGCATGTGACAATGGTCGATATCAATGAGAGAGCGATTGAGCTTTCTGTTGATAATGCGAAGCGTAACGGAATTACGAATGTGACCATCCTCCAAAGTGATCTCTTGGAACAAGTACAGGGGCTGCGCTTTGACTCGGTTTTAACCAATCCGCCGATTCGTGCCGGTAAGGAAGTCGTTCATCGCATTTTTACAGATGCTTATGATTGCTTAGTTGATGGCGGGTCTATCTGGGTTGTTATTCAAAAAAAGCAGGGTGCTCCATCGGCCATGAAAAAACTCGAGTCTTTGTACAGTGAAGTTACTGAGGTATCTAAAGATAAAGGGTACAAAATACTCAAAGCCACGAAGTAATCGAAAGCTTATTGAAACGGTATGAAGTCTTTGTTGACAATCGAGGAAATTTGTTTGACTTGACATTTCACATGTGGTATTATTAAAAAATGTCAGTATTAAGATGGGACACATGTCTTTAGTTAACAAAAATGTCAAGTGTTTTTTTCTTCCGGAATGCATAAAATTTGAACTTGTAACGTATAATGTTTGAATTTTAGGAAATTCTAACAGGATGGGAAGAAATATTTGGAAAAGTCTTATTGATTACAGGGAAAAACCTTCCTTCATACAGTCGCTTAATTCGGACGGGCTCCACTAACGGAGGCGTCCTGAGTGTACGTCGGTAGAAGTTTTTCTTCTTCTTTTTATTTATTGAGTAGAGTTGAGGGGTGAATGAAAGTTGGCGGGACATCTTGTTCAATTTGGACGACGTAAACGCAGGACTTATGCACGAATTAATGAGGTGCTGGGCATTCCAAACCTGATTGAAATCCAGCAAAAATCGTATGAGTGGTTTTTGGAAGAAGGACTTCGCGAGATGTTTCAGGATATCTCTCCGATCCAGGATTTTACAGGTAACCTAGTACTGGAGTTTATTGACTATAGCTTAGGCGAGCCTAAGTATTCAGTTGATGAATCCAAAGAACGCGACGTAACCTATGCGGCGCCGTTAAGAGTCAAAGTCCGTTTGATTAATAAGGAAACCGGCGAGGTCAAAGAACAAGAAGTGTTCATGGGGGATTTCCCTATCATGACTGACACGGGAACGTTCATTATTAACGGTGCGGAGCGTGTAATCGTCTCCCAGCTCGTTCGTTCACCCAGTGTTTATTATAGCACGAAAGTGGATAAAAACGGCAAAAAAACATATACCGCAACCGTCATTCCGAACCGTGGAGCTTGGTTGGAGCTTGAAACTGATGCGAAAGATATCATCTATGTTCGTATCGATCGCACGCGTAAAATTCCAGTAACTGTCCTTCTTCGTTCCTTAGGATTTGGTACAGATGCTGAGATTTTGGATTTGCTGGGTGACAATGAATACATTCGTAATACGCTCGATAAAGATAACACGGATTCTACGGAAAAAGCGTTAATCGAAATCTATGAGCGTCTTCGTCCGGGCGAGCCTCCTACATTAGATAATGCTAGAAGCTTGATCGTTGCTCGTTTCTTTGATCCGAAGCGTTACGATTTGGCGAATGTAGGTCGCTACAAAATCAATAAAAAACTTCACATCAAAAACAGATTGTTCAATCAACGTTTGGCTGAAACACTAGTGGACTCCGAGACTGGAGAAATTATTGCAGAAGCTGGGCAATTGCTTGATCGTCGTGTTTTAGATGAAATCCTTCCTTTTATTGAAAAAGGTGCAGGGTATAAAGAATTTACGATTCCTAAAGGTGTAACGGGCGCGGATACGATTCCAGTTCAGTGCATCAACGTATATTCACCAACAGAAGAGGGCAAGGTCGTTAAAGTTATCTCTAACGGTGTTATTGATAAAACTGTCAAAAACATCACGCCTGCCGATATTATTTCATCCATTAACTATTTCATCAATTTGCTTCACGGTATCGGAAATACGGATGATATTGACCACTTAGGTAACCGTAGACTTCGTTCTGTAGGTGAATTGCTGCAAAATCAATTCCGTATTGGTCTTTCCCGTATGGAACGTGTTGTTCGTGAGCGTATGTCGATTCAAGACGCGAATGTGATTACACCGCAAGCGTTAATCAACATTCGTCCTGTTATCGCATCGATCAAAGAGTTCTTCGGTAGCTCCCAACTTTCTCAATTTATGGACCAAACGAATCCGCTTGCTGAATTGACGCACAAAAGACGTCTATCTGCACTCGGGCCCGGCGGTTTGACGAGAGAGCGCGCAGGTATGGAAGTTCGTGACGTGCATCACTCTCACTATGGCCGTATGTGTCCAATTGAGACGCCAGAGGGACCGAACATTGGTTTGATCAACTCCTTGTCTACGTTTGCCCGTATTAATGAATATGGCTTCATTGAGGCGCCATATCGTTGGGTAGATCCAAAGTCAGGACTAGTAACTGACCAAATCGCTTACCTGACTGCAGACGAAGAGGATAACTATGTTATCGCTCAGGCGAATGCACAATTGACGGAAGATAATAAATTCGTTGAAGATGCTATTATCGTTCGTTATAAGGATGACAACTTAACACTTCCGGTAGAACGTGTCGATTACATGGACGTCTCTCCGAAGCAAGTTGTTTCCGTGGCAACGGCGTTAATTCCGTTCCTTGAAAATGATGACTCCAACCGTGCGCTTATGGGTTCAAACATGCAGCGTCAAGCGGTTCCGCTTTTGATCCCGAAAGCACCCCTTGTAGGAACAGGTATGGAACATAAGGTCGCTAAAGACTCAGGAGTATGTATTGTCTCCAAATTCGATGGAATTATTGAGAAAGCTGCTGCGAATGAAATTTGGCTGCGTCGCCAAGAATTGGTCGATGGCAAGCTGGTTAGCGGCAACATCGTCAAATATAAACTCCACAAATTCATGCGTTCCAACCAAGGTACGTGCATCAATCAACGTCCAATTGTTAAAAAAGGCCAATTGGTTAAAACGGGCGATATTCTTGCAGACGGACCTTCAACAGAGCAAGGTGAATTGGCGCTTGGACGTAACGTTGTCGTAGCCTTCATGACTTGGGAAGGTTACAACTACGAGGATGCGATCTTGCTTAGCCAAAAGCTTGTGAAAGAAGATGTATACACTTCTATTCACATCGAGGAGTACGAGTCCGAAGCTCGTGATACGAAGCTGGGACCTGAAGAAATCACTCGCGATATCCCGAACGTTGGGGAAGATGCACTGAAAAATCTTGACGAGCGCGGTATTATCCGTGTCGGTGCCGAAATCGGCGCAGGCGATATCCTTGTTGGTAAAGTAACACCTAAAGGTGTAACAGAACTGACAGCGGAAGAAAGATTGCTGCATGCGATCTTCGGTGAGAAGGCTCGCGAGGTTCGTGATACATCCCTTCGCGTACCGCATGGTACAGACGGTATTGTTGTTGATGTGAAAGTATTTACTCGTGAGAACGGCGATGAGCTGCCTCCTGGTGTGAACCAACTCGTTCGTGTCTATATCGCACAAAAACGGAAAATTTCCGAAGGCGATAAAATGGCGGGACGTCACGGTAACAAAGGGGTCGTAGCACGTATTCTTCCAGAAGAAGATATGCCGTTCCTTCCAGATGGTACACCGGTTGAAGTTGTATTGAATCCACTAGGGGTTCCTTCACGTATGAATATCGGTCAAGTGCTTGAAGTTCACTTAGGTATGGCTTCCAAGTACCTAGGTATCCATGCTGCAACGCCAGTATTCGATGGAGCGCGTGAGTATGACGTGTTCGATGCGATGGAAGAAGCAGGTATGCAGCGCAGCGGTAAAACGATTCTGTACGATGGTCGTACAGGTGAATCGTTCGAACGCGAAGTCACTGTTGGCGTCATGTATATGATTAAACTGGCGCACATGGTTGATGATAAAATCCATGCCCGTTCAACAGGACCTTACTCCCTTGTTACTCAGCAGCCGCTGGGTGGTAAAGCGCAGTTCGGTGGACAACGTTTCGGGGAGATGGAAGTATGGGCGCTCGAGGCTTATGGAGCTGCTTATACACTGCAAGAAATTCTTACAGTGAAATCCGATGACGTTGTGGGCCGTGTGAAAACATATGAGTCTATCGTTAAAGGCGAGAATGTTCCAGAACCGGGTGTTCCGGAATCATTCAAAGTTTTGATCAAAGAGCTTCAAAGCTTAGGTATGGATGTTAAAATCCTCTCCGGCGACGAAGAAGAGATCGAAATGAGAGAAGCCGATGACGACGACGAAGTCACTAGCGATAAATTAAACCTAAACTTAGAGGGCTCTGAATTGGGAGTCAACGAATAAAGAACACCACAATAGATCGAGAACGATTCACTGTATAGTGGGTTTAAATTCTTAAAGGAGGGTTGCTCCTTGATGGACGTTAACAACTTCGAGTTTATGAAAATCGGCTTGGCATCACCCGATAAAATTCGCTCTTGGTCCCGTGGGGAAGTAAAGAAGCCGGAAACGATTAACTACAGAACCTTAAAGCCTGAGAAAGAAGGTCTTTTCTGCGAAAAGATCTTCGGGCCTACTAAAGATTGGGAATGTCATTGCGGTAAATACAAACGAGTTCGTTATAAAGGCGTAGTTTGTGACCGTTGCGGCGTTGAAGTAACACGTCAAAAGGTACGTCGTGAGCGCATGGGTCATATTGAACTTGCTGCTCCGGTATCTCACATTTGGTACTTCAAAGGTATTCCAAGCCGTATGGGACTTGCGCTAGATATGTCTCCAAGATCATTGGAGGAAATTATCTACTTCGCTTCCTACGTGGTAACTGATCCAGGGGATACACCTTTGGAGAAGAAGCAACTGCTTTCCGAGAAAGAATACCGCAGCTATCGCGAGAAGTACGGTTATGCTTTCCAAGCGGGAATGGGTGCGGAAGCCGTTAAAAAGCTTCTAATCGATATTGATATCGAGCGTGAAGTAGATACACTCAAAGAAGAACTCAAAACAGCGCAAGGTCAACGTCGTAATCGTGCGATTAAGCGTTTGGAAGTTATGGAAGCATTCCGTAACTCGAAGAACTTACCGGGTTGGATGGTTCTGGATGTACTTCCAGTCATTCCTCCGGAGCTTCGTCCGATGGTACAGCTCGATGGTGGCCGCTTCGCGACTTCTGACTTGAATGATCTGTATCGCCGCGTTATCAACCGTAACAACCGTTTGAAAAGATTGCTCGACCTAGGCGCACCGGATATCATTGTTCAAAATGAGAAGCGGATGCTGCAAGAGGCTGTCGATGCTCTTATCGACAACGGTCGTCGCGGCCGTCCTGTAACAGGCCCAGGCAACCGTCCATTGAAATCCCTCAGCCATATGCTGAAGGGTAAACAAGGACGTTTCCGTCAAAACTTGCTCGGTAAACGTGTTGACTACTCTGGTCGTTCCGTTATCGTTGTAGGTCCTAACCTGAAGATGTACCAATGTGGTCTTCCGAAGGAAATGGCACTTGAGTTGTTCAAGCCTTTCGTGATGAAAGAGCTTGTAAATAAAGGTTTGGCCCATAACATCAAAAGTGCAAAACGTAAAGTTGAGCGCGTAAGTCCAGATGTTTGGGATGTTCTTGAAGAAGTCATTAAGGAGCACCCGGTTCTTCTGAACCGTGCCCCTACGCTGCATAGACTTGGTATTCAAGCTTTTGAACCGATTCTGGTTGAAGGTCGCGCTATTAAACTTCATCCGCTCGTTTGTACAGCTTACAACGCTGACTTCGACGGTGACCAAATGGCCGTTCACGTACCATTGTCTTCAGAAGCTCAAGCCGAAGCTCGCTTGCTCATGCTGGCGTCAGGTAACATCTTGAATCCGAAAGACGGTAAGCCTGTTGTTACGCCTTCACAGGATATGGTTCTGGGAAGCTTCTATTTAACAACAGACAACAAATTCGCTAAAGGTGCTGGTTCTATTATTAGAACGGTGCATGAAGCAGTTTCTTCCTACCAATCGGGCAAAATGGCACTGCACGCACGGGTTGCTATTCCTGCAAGAGCATTGAACAAAGTTAGTTTCACTGAGAAACAGCAAAATGCGATCTTGATCACGACGATCGGTAAAATCATTATGAATGAGATTTTCCCTAGCGACTTCCCATTCATTAATGAACCAACCAAAACGAACCTATTGAATGGTATCCCAGATTCTCACTTTGTTTTCGAAAAAGGTGCTGATCTTAGAGCTATTATGTTGGAACGTGATGAGAACAAAGCGGTAGGTAAAGAATATCTCGGTTCTATCATTGCCGAGTGTTTCCGTAAATACCACACAACTCAAACGTCCATGATCCTTGATAAAATTAAAGAGCTTGGATTCACGTACTCCACCAAAGCGGGTATTACCGTAGCTGTCTCTGACGTTGTTGTTCCTACTGAAAAAGTAGCAATCCTCAAAGAATGTGAAGAGAAAGTACGTGTAGTTACGAACCAATACCGCCGTGGTTTGATTACAGATGAAGAGCGTTATGACCGTGTTATTGCGATCTGGAGTAAAGCAAAGGATGAAATCACAGATATTTTGATGAAATCCCTTGATAAATACAACTCTATTAGCATGATGGTTGAATCCAAAGCCCGTGGTAATAAATCACAGATTACACAGCTTGGCGGTATGCGTGGTTTGATGGCGAATCCATCCGGTAAAATTATGGAGTTGCCAATTAAATCGAACTTCCGTGAAGGCTTAACAATCTTGGAGTACTTTATTTCCACGCACGGAGCGCGTAAAGGTCTTGCCGATACAGCACTTCGTACAGCGGATTCAGGGTACTTGACTCGCCGTCTCGTTGACGTTGCGCAAGATGTTATTGTTCGCGAAGATGATTGTGGAACAGATAAAGGCTTCATGGTTAGCAAAATTCAAGATGGTAAAGAGGTTATTGAAGATCTCTATGACCGTATTGAAGGTCGTTATGCTTATGAAACCCTTCGTCATCCGAAAACAGGTGAAGTAATTGTTCAACGCAATGAGCTCATCGAATCAGGTATTGCAGATACAATTATTGAAGCAGGTATCGAGAAACTTCAAATCCGTTCCGTCCTTAGCTGCCGCACCAATCATGGTGTTTGTAAAAAATGTTACGGTCGTAACTTAGCTACTGGCCAGTTTGTTGAGGTTGGTGAAGCAGTTGGTATTATCGCTGCTCAATCCATTGGTGAGCCAGGAACACAGTTGACGATGCGTACGTTCCATACCGGTGGTGTTGCCGGAGATGATATTACGCAAGGTTTGCCGCGTATTCAAGAGCTCTTCGAAGCTCGGAATCCGAAAGGTCAAGCGATCATTTCCGAAATCGATGGTACTGTCAAAGAAATCCGTGAAGCTAAGGACCGTCGTGAGATTGAAGTCCAAGGGGAAGCGGAATCCAAGGTTTATGCGGTTCCTTACGGATCACGTGTCCGTGTCTCACTGAATCAACAGGTCGAGGCTGGAGATGAGCTGACTGATGGATCTATCGATCCAAAAGAAATGCTCCGCATCAAAGGTATTCGCGGCGTGCAGAACTACATTCTGCAAGAAGTTCAACGCGTATATCGTAACCAAGGGGTAGAAATTAACGATAAACATATCGAAGTTATGGTTCGCCAAATGCTGCGGAAAATCCGTATCGTTGACGCTGGTGATACTACGTTACTTCCAGGTTCATTCGTAGACATTCATGAATACGAAGCTGCCAACAAAGTAGCCTTGTTCGCAGGTAGTGAACCTGCTGTTGCAAGACCTATCTTGCTCGGTATTACTAAAGCGTCCCTAGAGACCGATTCCTTCCTATCTGCGGCTTCTTTCCAAGAAACGACACGTGTCTTGACGGATGCAGCCATTAAAGGCAAGGTTGACCAATTACTTGGTCTTAAGGAGAACGTTATTATCGGTAAACTTATTCCTGCAGGTACGGGAATGCCTCGTTACCGGAATATCCGTATTACGGATCCGAACGAAGTGCTTGTACAAGACGAGGATCTTGAAAAAGAAACTGTCACTGTTGAATAGATTCGCTATGTAATCAGGAGGGATAGCCACTTTATTATGAAGTGTGCTGTCCCTTTTGATATACATTTACTAATCTAGTAAGAATAATAAAATATTAGAAGTTAATCCTTGACACCTGAAGTTCAAAGTGCTAATATATCGTAGTGTGCCTAAGTCGATATTCTTTCCTTTTCTTTGAAGGGGGTTGCCTTATGTCTTATGATAAAGTCAAACAGGCGAAGAATATAAGTGTAGGTACGAAGAAAGTTACAAAAATAGTCGAACAAGGTAAGGCAGTCGAAGTTTTTGTTTCCAAAGATGCAGATCCGCGATTGACGATAAATCTGGTAACTCTCTGTACGCAGAAGGGTGTACCTGTCACCTATGTAGATTCTATGAAGATGCTAGGTAAAGCATGTGGAATTGAAGTTGGAGCTGCGGTAGCAGCTGTTGTAAATGAATAAACGCTAAAGACGTTTTTGTTAGTGGCTATAGGCGACATTAAGTTCTAGTAACTTTTTGCAGCTATCCATGGCAAGGACTTTCTCTTTGCTCATTTATGACTCGCCTGGATCTGTGGGCTTGCAAGAAGATCATCATGTTATGAATGTAGGGAGGAGGTGGCGATATGCCAACAATTAACCAACTAGTACGTAAAGGTCGTCAAGCGAAGGTGGATAAGTCTAAATCACCAGCTTTGCAAAAAGGTTTTAACGCTTTGAAAAGAGAAGCAACGGATTTGAGTGCACCTCAAAAACGTGGTGTCTGCACGCGTGTAGGTACTATGACTCCTAAGAAGCCTAACTCCGCACTTCGTAAATATGCACGTGTTCGTTTAACGAACCGCGTAGAGGTGACAGCTTACATTCCAGGTATCGGTCACAACCTGCAAGAACACAGTGTTGTATTGATCCGTGGAGGTAGAATTAAAGATCTTCCAGGGGTACGTTATCACATCGTGCGTGGCGCGTTGGATACTTCCGGTGTTAACAACCGTAAGCAATCCCGTTCCAAATACGGTACTAAACGTCCGAAAGTTAAAAAATAAGAGATAATAATCAGGGATGATTCTTATAAGAAAGGGGGATAACTATGCCTCGTAAAGGTCCAGTTACTCGCAGAGACGTATTGCCAGATCCAATTTATAATAGCAAACTAGTTACTCGTCTTATCAATCGCATTATGGTTGATGGAAAAAGAGGGGTAGCACAAACCATTCTATACAACGCTTTTAACCTCGTGAAAGATCGTACAGGTAAAGAGCCGATGGAAGTGTTTGAAGCTGCTATCAAAAATATTATGCCAGTACTAGAAGTTAAAGCTCGCCGTGTTGGTGGAGCAAACTATCAAGTGCCTATCGAAGTAAGACCTGATCGTCGTTCGACATTAGGCTTGCGTTGGTTGGTAAACTACTCACGTCTACGCGGTGAGAAGACGATGGAAGAAAGATTGGCTTATGAAATCATCGATGCTAGCAACAGCACAGGCTCTTCCGTTAAGAAACGTGAAGATACACACAAAATGGCTGAAGCTAATAAAGCATTCGCTCACTATCGTTGGTAGAATTCTAAATCAATTTCAGAAAGGAGACATAACGACCTATGGCTAGAGAGTTCTCCTTAAAAAACACACGTAATATCGGGATCATGGCTCATATCGATGCTGGTAAAACGACAACAACAGAGCGCATTCTGTACTATACTGGTAAAGTTCACAAAATCGGGGAAGTGCACGAAGGTGCTGCTACGATGGACTGGATGGAACAGGAACAAGAACGCGGAATCACGATTACTTCCGCCGCTACAACTGCGCAATGGGAAGGTCACCGCATCAATATTATTGATACCCCGGGACACGTTGACTTTACCGTTGAGGTAGAGCGTTCCCTTCGTGTGTTGGATGGAGCAGTTGGTGTATTTAGTGCGAAAGAGGGCGTTGAGCCTCAATCGGAAACAGTTTGGAGACAAGCTGATAAATACAACGTTCCACGGATTGCTTACGTAAACAAAATGGACATCATCGGTGCAGACTTCTTGCAAGTTGTTGAATCCATGCGTCAAAAACTTGGTGCAAATGCAGTAGCTATTCAACTTCCAATCGGTGCTGAGAATGAGTTCAAAGGTATCATTGACTTGGTTGATGAAGTTGCTTATATGTACAAAGATGATCTTGGTAAGGATATCGAGAAAATCGAGATTCCTGCTGAGTTCAAAGATCAAGTTGCAGAGCTTCGCTTGGAATTGATTGAGAAAGTTGCTGAGCTCGATGAAGAGCTTACAATGAAGTATCTTGAAGGCGAAGAAATTTCTGTTGACGAAATCAAAGCAGCTCTACGTAAAGGTGTCTGCGAAGTGAAAATCTTCCCAGTTATCGTAGGGTCTTCTTACAGAAACAAAGGTGTTCAATTGATGTTGGATGCGGTAATTAGTTACCTGCCATCACCTCTTGATGTGCCTGACATTAAAGGTGTACTTGACGATGGTACTGAAGTGGTTCGTAAGTCTGCTGATGATCAACCTTTCTCAGCGCTTGCATTCAAAATCATGACAGATCCTTTCGTTGGTCGTCTTACGTTCTTCCGTGTTTACTCTGGTACCTTGAACTCCGGTTCCTACGTTGTTAACGCAACAAAAGGCAAACGTGAGCGCGTTGGTCGTATTCTGCAAATGCATGCGAACAGCCGTCAAGAAATCAGCATTGTATACGCTGGTGACATCGCCGCGGCCGTTGGATTGAAAGATACAACGACTGGTGATACACTTTGTGATGAGAAAAATCCAGTTATTCTTGAGAAAATGGTCTTCCCTGAACCGGTTATTCAGCTTGCTGTTGAACCGAAGACGAAAGCCGACCAAGATAAAATGGGTATCGCATTGCAAAAACTTGCTGAAGAAGATCCGACTTTCCGTGCTTCCACAGACGAAGAAACAGGACAAACGATCATCGCAGGTATGGGTGAGCTTCACCTTGAGATCCTAGTTGACCGTATGCTTCGCGAGTTCAAAGTAGAAACCAATGTAGGTAAACCACAAGTTGCTTATCGTGAAACATTCCGTGCGGCAGCTAAAGTTGAAGGTAAATTCGTTCGTCAATCCGGTGGTCGTGGTCAATACGGACATTGTTGGGTTGAGTTCGAACCTCAAGAAGCTGGCACAGGTTTCATTTTCGAAAGCAAAGTAGTGGGCGGATCTATTCCTAGAGAATATATCGCACCTATTCAAGCTGGTATCGAAGAGTCCATGAAAAACGGTGTAATCGCAGGATTCCCGCTCGTGGATATCAAAGCTACAGTTGTTGATGGATCTTACCATGATGTTGACTCCAATGAAATGGCGTTCAAAATCGCAGGTTCCATGGCACTTAAAGCAGCTAAAGAAAAATGTAAACCGGTTCTTCTTGAGCCAATCATGAAGGTTGAAGTTACTGTACCAGAAGAGTACATGGGCGATGTTATGGGTGACCTTAACTCCCGTCGTGGACGTATTGAAGGTATGGATAACCGTCATGGCGCGCAAATCATCCGTGCTAAGGTGCCTTTGTCCGAAATGTTTGGATATTCCACAACGCTTCGTTCGAGAACACAAGGCCGTGGTGTTTACTCCATGGAACTTTCACATTATGAAGAAGTACCTAAGTCCATTGCAGAAGAAATTATTGCAAAAGGCAAAGGCGCTTAATATAAAACTATTAGTCACTCTAAGGAGGAATCGTTTAAAATGGCAAAGGCTAAATTTGAACGTAACAAACCGCATGTTAACATCGGTACTATCGGTCACGTTGACCATGGTAAAACAACTTTGACAGCTGCTATTACAACTGTATTGTCCAAAAGATACGGTGGAGCTGCAGTAGCATTCGACCAAATCGATAAAGCACCAGAAGAGCGCGAGCGCGGTATCACAATCTCCACGGCTCACGTTGAGTACGAAACACCTAACCGTCACTACGCACACGTTGACTGCCCTGGACATGCTGACTATGTTAAAAACATGATCACTGGTGCTGCTCAAATGGACGGAGCGATCCTGGTTGTATCCGCAGCTGACGGCCCTATGCCGCAAACTCGCGAGCACATCCTTCTTTCCCGTCAAGTAGGCGTACCTTACATCGTAGTATTCCTTAACAAATGTGATATGGTTGAAGACGAAGAGTTGCTTGAATTGGTTGAGATGGAAGTTCGCGACCTTCTTAACGAATATGAGTTCCCAGGCGATGATACTCCAATCATCCGTGGTGCAGCTCGTGAAGCTCTTGCTAACCCAGAAGGTCCTTGGGCTGACAAAATCATCGAGTTGTTCGAGCAAGTTGATACTTACATCCCAACTCCTGAGCGTCAAACTGACAAGCCTTTCCTTATGCCAGTTGAGGATGTATTCTCAATCACTGGTCGTGGAACAGTTGCAACTGGTCGTGTTGAGCGTGGTACTGTTAAAGTACAAGAAGAAGTTGAAATCGTTGGTATCGCTGAAGAAACTCGTAAATGCATCGTAACTGGTGTAGAGATGTTCCGTAAATTGCTTGATTCCGCTCAAGCTGGTGACAACATTGGAGCTTTGCTTCGTGGTGTAGACCGTAAAGATATCGAGCGTGGACAAGTACTTGCGAAACCAGGTTCAGTTAAACCACACACGAACTTCACAGCACAAATCTACGTTCTAACTAAAGAAGAGGGTGGCCGTCATAAGCCTTTCTTCACAGGTTACCGTCCACAGTTCTACTTCCGTACAACTGACGTAACGGGTATCATCTCCCTTCCAGAAGGTACTGAGATGGTTATGCCTGGTGATAACATCACTGTTACTGTTGAACTAATCAACCCAATCGCAATCGAAGAAGGAACACGCTTCGCGATTCGTGAAGGCGGACGTACAGTTGGTGCGGGCGCGGTTGCAACAATTCAAAAGTAATACCTTTATATAGAAGAAACACTCATCGTTTAGGCGGTGAGTGTTTTTTTATGCATATGCCTAAAATTTCGCTTGCTTTTCGTTTTCAAATTTTATATAATATAAAACGTTGGTCTGTGACGTTGCGATGATGCGAAAGGTTGCCGACACACCTGGCCCCTTTGCCATGGGGATGGTTGTTGGAGAATTTTCGCGGAGTATGTCCGATAATAAATTGGGCGATAGAAGGAGGGACTTATCATGGCAAAGCAAAAAATTCGTATCCGTTTGAAAGCTTATGATCACAGAATTATTGATCAATCAGCTGAGAAAATCGTGGAAACTGCCAAGCGTTCCGGTGCAGGTGTATCCGGTCCGATTCCGCTTCCGACAGAGAAGCAAATCATCACGATTCTTCGTGCGGTGCACAAGTACAAGGATTCGCGTGAGCAATTCGAAATGCGTACGCATAAGCGTCTTATCGATATTGTGAATCCAACACCACAAACAGTTGATGCTCTAATGCGTTTAGACTTACCGTCTGGCGTAGATATTGAGATCAAACTGTAAAACAACTATAGAATGAACGTTTAGGAAGGAAATGAGGTGTCAACGATGAAAGGTATCTTAGGAAAAAAACTTGGGATGACACAGTTGTTTACTCCGGAGGGTAATGTAGTTCCGGTAACTGTCATTCAAGCGGGACCATGTGTGGTACTGCAAAAGAAAGATGTGGATAACGACGGATATGAGTCGATCCAAATCGGTTTTGATGATGTGAAAGCTAGCAGAATCATTAAACCAGAGCTTGGCCATGCGAAAAAAGCAGGGGCAACGCCTAAGCGCTACGTTAAAGAAATTCGTGGCATTCAGTTGGGTGACTATGAAGTTGGTCAAGAACTGAAAGCAGATCTGTTTACAGAGGGCGAATTCGTTGATGTAACGGGTACTTCCAAAGGTAAAGGTTTCCAAGGTAACATCAAAAGACATAACCAATCCACAGGCCCTATGGCTCACGGATCACGTTATCACCGCGGACCAGGTTCCATGGGTTCCATTCAAGCAAACCGCGTTCCTAAAGGTAAGAAATTGCCAGGACATATGGGTAACGAAACAGTAACTTTGCAAAACCTGCAAATCATTAAAGTAGATGCTGAGCGTAACGTGTTGCTAGTTAAAGGTTCCATTCCGGGTCCTAGAAACAGCTACGTTAGCGTGAAGTCTGCTGTGAAAAAGTAAGAAAGGAGGAAGACAGATGCCAAAAGTAGCTTTATATAATGTAACAGGTGCTCAGGTAGGAGAAGTTGAACTGTCTGACGTTGTTTTCGGAATTGAGCCTCACGTTCATGCGATCCACGAAGCTGTTCTTTTGCAACAAGCAGCTGTGCGTCAAGGAACACACAAAACAAAAGGTCGTTCGGAAGTTCGCGGCGGTGGTCGTAAACCTTGGAAACAAAAAGGTACAGGTCGTGCGCGTCAAGGTAGTATTCGTGCTCCACAGTGGAAAGGCGGCGGTACCGTATTCGGACCGACACCTCGTAGCTATGGTTTCAAATTGCCTAGAAAAGTTCGTCGCTTAGCGATCAAATCCGCTTTGTCCTCGAAACTTATCGATAACAACTTGATCGTATTGGATCAACTTCAATTGAATGCTCCGAAAACGAAAGATTTCGTTGCTATTCTGAACAACCTGAAAGTAGATAGCAAAGTACTAGTTGTGGGCGTTGCTAACGACTCCAATGTTGCTTTGTCTGCTCGTAATATCCCAGGTGTGAAATTTGTTGCTGCTGATGGAGTTAACGTTCTTGATGTCATGCTTTATGACAAATTGATCTTAACACAAGAGGCTGTACAGAAAGTTGAGGAGGTGCTTGCACAATGAAAAATCCACGCGACATTATCAAGCGCCCGATCATCACTGAGCGTACAAGCGACCTAATGGCTAATAAAAAGTATGTTTTCGAAGTGGATCTTCGCGCTAACAAAACAGAAATTAAACAAGCTATTGAAGCTATCTTCAAAGTAAAAGTTACAAATGTAAACACATTGAGAATGCCAGCTAAGCCAAAACGTTATGGCAAACACTCCGGTTACACTTCCATTTGGAAGAAAGCTATCGTGTCCCTAAGCGCAGAGAGCAAAGAATTGGAATTCTTTGAATCGGTATAACCCATTTCTTGAAGTAAGGAGGAAATCAGAGTGCCAATTAAAAAATACAAACCAACCTCACCAGCTCGACGTGCGATGTCGGTTTCTACTTTTGAAGAAATCACAACATCAACACCGGAGAAATCATTGCTTGCTCCTCTGTTCAAGCATGCTGGTCGTAACAACCAAGGTAAAATTACGGTTCGTCACCATGGTGGTGGACACAAACGTAAATACCGTATTATCGATTTTAAACGTACTAAAGATGGAATACCAGGACGCGTTGCTACAGTTGAGTACGATCCTAACCGTTCCGCAAACATCGCATTGATTCATTATGCTGATGGTGAGAAAAAATACATCATCGCTCCTAAAGGTCTTAAAGTGGACGATCGTATCGTTTCTGGACCACAAGCAGATATCAAAGTAGGTAACGCTCTTCCATTGGAAAACATTCCAGTTGGTACAGTTATCCACAACATCGAGTTGAAGCCTGGTAAAGGTGCACAACTAGTGCGCGCTGCTGGTACGGAAGCTCAACTTCTTGGTAAAGAAGAAACTTACGTAACAATTCGCCTTTCATCCGGTGAAGTTCGTAAAGTCCTTAAAGTTTGCCGCGCAACAATCGGTTCTGTTGGTAACGAAGATCACGAGCTCGTGAAAATCGGTAAAGCAGGACGTAACCGTTGGAAAGGCAATCGTCCACAAGTTCGTGGGGTCGTAATGAACCCGAATGATCACCCACACGGTGGTGGTGAAGGACGCGCACCAATCGGTCGTAAATCACCTATGTCACCATGGGGTAAACCGACGCTTGGTTTCAAAACTCGTAAAAAAGGTAAAGCATCCGATAAATACATTGTACGTCGTCGTACGAAGTAATCTAGGATATATGAATTCTCTTGAGGTTCAAGGAAGGGAGGAACACCCATGGGTCGCAGCTTAAAGAAGGGTCCATTTATTGATGGATACTTACTGAAAAAAGTAGAAGACTTGAACACTTCCAGCAAAAAACTGGTTATCAAAACGTGGTCCCGTCGTTCTACGATTTACCCGCAATTCGTTGGTCACACTTTCGGAGTATATGATGGAAGAAAACACGTGCCTGTGTATGTAACCGAAGATATGGTTGGACACAAGCTTGGTGAATTTGCACCAACTCGTACTTACAAAGGTCACGATGACGACAAGAAAACCGGAAAACGTTAATTTCATTTTTAACCGAGAGGAGGTACTACCATGCAAGCTAAAGCAATATTGAACCACGCTCGGATTGCTCCTCGTAAAGCAAAGCTAGTTGTTGACTTGATTCGGGGAAAAGCGGTAGGTGAAGCGATTGCGATTCTGCGTCACACACCTAAAGCAGCTTCTCCAATTCTGGAGAAATTACTGAATTCCGCTATTGCCAATGCAGAGCATAACTATTCATTAGATCCTAATAAATTAGTGGTATCTGAGACGTTTGTTAACCAAGGACCTACAATGAAAAGGTTCCAACAACGTGCAATGGGTCGCGCTAGCGCGATCAAAAAACGTACCAGCCACATCACAATCGTGGTATCTGAAAAATAAGGAGGGATAACGTGTGGGTCAGAAAGTAAACCCGGTAGGCTTTAGAATTGGTATTATTCGTGATTGGGAGTCCAAATGGTTCGCAGAGAAAGATTTCGGAACTCTGTTGCTTGAAGACGTCAAAATCCGCGAATACTTAAAAAATAAACTTAAAGACTCAGCAGTTTCCCACATCGATATCGAGCGCGCGGCTAACCGTGTGAACGTTACGATTCATACTGCTAAACCAGGAATGGTTATTGGTAAAGGCGGAGCTGAAGTTGAAGTTATTCGCAACTACATCGCTGGCATGTCCAATAAAAAAGTTCACATCAACATTTCTGAAATCAAAAGCCCAGATCTTGATGCAATTCTCGTAGCTGAAGCTATCGCACTTCAATTGGAACGTCGCGTTTCATTCCGTCGTGCTATGAAACAAGCTATGCAAAGAACAATGAGATCCGGCGCTAAAGGTATTAAAGTAGCAACTAGCGGACGTCTTGGCGGTGCTGAGATTGCTCGTACGGAAGGATATAGCGAAGGAACAGTTCCACTTCATACGCTTCGTGCGGATATCGACTATGGTACTGCTGAAGCAGCCACTACTTATGGACGTATCGGTGTAAAAGTATGGATTTATCGTGGAGAAGTGCTTCCGCCAGCTAAGAAAAAGGCTCAGCCGGAAGGAGGAATTTAAATCATGTTAGTACCTAAACGTGTAAAACACCGTAAAGAACACCGCGGTAACATGAAAGGTCGCGCTAAAGGCGGTACGGAAGTAGCTTTTGGCGAATATGGTCTGCAAGCGGTAGAACCGGCTTGGGTATCCAACCGTCAAATCGAAGCAGCACGTATTGCCATGACACGTTACATCAAACGTGGCGGTAAAGTTTGGATTAAAATCTTCCCAGCTAAACCAGTTACACAAAAACCGCTTGAAGTCCGTATGGGTAGTGGTAAAGGTAACGTGGAGAAATGGGTAGCTGTAGTAAAACCGGGTAAAATTTTGTTTGAACTTGCTGGTGTAAGTGAAGAGGTCGCTCGTGAAGCGATGCGTCTTGCTGCTCACAAGCTTCCAATCAAAACGAAATTCGTGAAAAGAGAAGAAGTAGGCGGTGAAGCAAATGAAGGGTAGTGAATTCCGGAACTTAACCACTGCTGAAATTGAGCAAAAAGTTAATGGTTTTAAAGAAGAACTCTTTAACCTCCGTTTTCAACTAGCTACTGGTCAATTGGACAACCCGACTCAAATTCGTGATTTGCGTAAAGAGATCGCTCGTGCCAAGACTATTTTGCGTGAAAGAGAATTGGGGATTGGGTAACCAAATCTAGAAGGGAGGGTTCCTTAGATGGCTGAACGTAACGATCGTAAAGTGCTGATCGGTAAAGTTGTCAGCGATAAAATGGATAAAACCATTGTTGTTGCTGTCGAAACTTACAAAAAACATGATCTCTATCACAAGAGAATCAAATATACGAAAAAGTTTAAAGCGCATGACGAAAACAACCAAGCTAAAATCGGTGACACTGTGAAAATCAGTGAAACTAGACCGTTATCCAAAGATAAAAGCTGGAGACTGGTTGAAGTTACTGAAGTTGGCGTTGTTATCTAATAATCGAGACATGAACCCCGAAAGGAGGGAATACGATGATTCAACCATTTACTCGTTTGGCTGTCGCTGACAACTCAGGTGCGAAACAATTAATGTGTATCCGCGTTTTGGGTGGTACTGGTCGTCGCGTTGGTCACATTGGTGATTTGATCGTCTGTTCAGTAAAAGAAGCAACACCAGGTGGCGTTGTCAAAAAAGGTGACGTTGTTAAAGCAGTAATCGTTCGTACGAAGAGCGGTGCTCGCCGTAAAGACGGATCATATATCTCATTCGATGAGAATGCGGCTGTTATCGTGAAAGAAGATAAAAGTCCACGTGGTACACGTATCTTTGGACCAGTTGCACGCGAACTTCGTGACAGAGACTTCATGAAGATCGTATCCTTGGCTCCAGAAGTTATCTAAGAACAGTTACGATGTTTGTTTTCCTAACGGGAAACCTCAGGAGGTGTAGAAGCTAATGCCAAGATTAAAAAAGAGATTAGAATCTCATAACAATAAACTGCACGTGAAAAAAGACGATACGGTTTTTGTGATCACTGGTAAAGACAAAGGTAAGAAGGGTCGCGTTATCGCTGCTTATCCTCGTCAAAACCGTGTGCTTGTAGAAGGTGTAAACATGGTTAAGAAACATGCAAAACCATCTCAACAAAATCCACAAGGCGGTATCTTGAATCAAGAAGCTGCAATCCACGTTTCTAACGTGATGCTAATTGATCCTAAGAGCGGCAAACCTACTCGCGTAGGATACAAAGTATTGGATAACGGAACGAAAGTTCGTATCGCGAAAAAATCCGGCGAAGTTATCGACTAATACAAACAAGCATGGAAAGGAGGCAAATGAGTCATGGCAGTAAGAATGAAAGATCGTTATTTGAACGAAATCACTCCAGCGTTAATTCAAAAGTTTAACTACACAACTGTAATGCAAGTTCCTAAAATCGAGAAAATCGTTATCAACATGGGTGTTGGTGAGGCTGTATCGAATTCCAAAGTTCTTGACACTGCAGTAGAAGATCTTCAAAAGATCTCTGGTCAAAAACCAGTTGTAACAAAATCCAAAAAAGCTATCGCGGGTTTCAAACTTCGTGAAAATATGCCAATCGGCGTGAAAGTAACTCTTCGCGGCGAGCGCATGTATCATTTCTTGGATAAACTCTTCAACGTATCACTTCCACGTGTACGTGACTTCCGTGGTATTTCCAACAAGGCTTTTGACGGCCGTGGAAACTATACACTTGGTCTGAAAGAACAACTCATTTTCCCAGAAATTGAGTATGATAAAGTTGATAAAGTTCGTGGTATGGATATTGTTATCGTAACAACGGCTAAGTCCGACGAGGAAGCTCGCGAGCTTTTAACACAACTCGGAGCGCCTTTCGTTAAATAGGTTACCAGTCGTACCTATCAGGAGGTGTTATATTAAGTGGCAAAAACTTCGATGAAAGTCAAACAGCAACGTACCCCGAAGTTTAAAGTGCAAGCATACACACGTTGTGAGCGCTGCGGACGTCCGCATTCAGTGCTTCGCAAGTTCAAAATTTGTCGGATTTGTTTCCGCGAATTAGCACACAAAGGTCAGATTCCAGGCGTTAAAAAAGCAAGCTGGTAATCACCCTATTTTCGGGAAGGAGGTTTACACAAAATGGTCATGTCAGATCCAATTGCAGATATGCTAACTCGCATTCGTAATGCGAATATCGTACGTCATGAAACAGTTGAAATTCCTGCGTCAAAAGTGAAGAGGGAAATCGCTGAAATCCTTAAAAAAGAAGGATTTATCCGTGACGCTGAGTACGTTGAAGATAGCAAACAAGGTATCATTCGTTTGTTCCTGAAATACGGTTCAAACAATGAGCGTGTTATCTCCGGTTTGAAAAGAATTTCCAAACCAGGTCTACGCGTTTACACTAAATCACAAGAAATCCCTCGTGTTCTGGGCGGATTAGGGATTGCCATCATCTCCACATCTAAAGGAGTTATGACGGATAAAGATGCTCGTCAATCCAAAGCTGGCGGAGAGGTTATCTGCTACGTTTGGTAATACAATTGTAATTGAATGGAGGTGCAAACATGTCTCGTATTGGTCGTAAGCCAATCACCATTCCAAGTGGTGTAAATGTAACACTAGACAATACTCAAATCACGGTTAAAGGCCCTAAAGGTTCCTTGTCCCGTGAACTTCATAAAGATATGAAAGTAAATGTTCTAGAAAACGAGATTTCCGTTGAGCGTCCTTCCGATAACAAACTCCACCGTTCCCTGCATGGTACAACACGTAGTGTTGTTGCCAACATGGTAAGTGGCGTAACGGAAGGTTTCACGAAATCTTTGGATCTAGTTGGCGTTGGTTACCGTGCTAACAAGAGCGGCGACAAATTAGTTCTCAACGTTGGGTACTCCCATCCAGTTGAAATCACTCCTGAAAACGGTATTGAGTTCGATGTTCCTACGAACACGAAAATCATCGTTAAAGGTATTGATAAAGAATTAGTAGGCGCTATGGCAGCTAAAGTTCGTTCCGTACGTGAACCAGAGCCGTATAAAGGTAAAGGTATCAAGTATGAAGGCGAACGCATTCTTCGTAAAGAAGGTAAAGCTGGTAAGAAGAAATAAGATCGTTAGATCGCGGGTAATAGCTAAGAGTTTTCGCATGAAAACTTGCTACGTAAGCATAAGCCTCGCATCATAAGATGATGAAAGGAGTGTAAGTATAGATGATTACTAAAAGCGATAAAAATAAAGCTCGTTTGAAAAGACATCTTCGTGTTCGTAAGAAAATCGAAGGTACAACTGTTCGTCCGCGCTTAAACATTTTCCGCTCTTCCAAACACATGTATGCTCAACTTATCGATGATACAACGGGTATTACTATCGTTGCCGCATCGACTCAAGATAAAGAACTGAAAAGTGACATTGGTAATGGCGGTAACGTTGAAGCTGCTCGTAAAGTTGGCGCATTAATCGCTCAACGCGCGAAAGAAAAAGGTTTAGACAAAGTGGTATTTGACCGCGGTGGATACCTTTATCATGGACGTGTTCAAGCATTAGCTGACGCAGCTCGTGAAGCTGGTCTTGAATTCTAGGAAAAACATATATAAGGAGGTAAAAGACTTGCGTGTAGATCCTAATACTTTAGAGCTAACAGAAAAAGTCGTTAATATTAATCGCGTAGCTAAAGTAGTAAAAGGCGGACGTCGTTTCAGCTTCAGCGCACTTGTTGTCGTTGGCGATGGCAATGGCTGGGTTGGCGCAGGAATCGGTAAAGCTTCCGAAGTTCCTGATGCAATCCGCAAAGGTATTGAAGATGCGAAAAAGAACTTGATTCATGTTCCTATCGTAGGCACTTCGATTCCTCACCTTGTAACAGGTAAGTTTGGTGCAGGACGCGTTCTGCTAAAACCAGCTTCCCAAGGTACAGGAGTTATCGCAGGCGGACCAGTTCGTGCAGTTCTTGAGCTTGCTGGTATCGGCGATATCTTGACAAAATCCCTTGGTTCATCGAACTCCATGAACATGGTTAACGCTACGCTTGAAGGCTTGAGCCGCTTGAAAAAAGCGGAAGAAGTTGCAAAGCTTCGCGGTAAAACAGTTCAAGAGCTATTAGGTTAGGAGGGGTAAACATGGCGAAACAATTACAAATTACCCTAAAACGCAGCCTGATTGGCCGCCCTGAAACACAACGCGTTACTGTGAAAACACTTGGTCTTCGCAAGATGCACCAAACTGTTCTTCATCAAGATAATGCTGCGATCAGAGGCATGGTTAATCAAGTGAGCCATTTGGTAGAAGTTAAAGAAATCGAAGCATAGTAGCAAGATATTAAGATCTAGAGGAGGTGTGCAACGATGAAGTTACATGAGCTAAGTTCTGCTACTGGTTCTCGTCACACTCGTAAACGTGTTGGCCGTGGTACAAGTAGCGGCATGGGTAAAACATCAACTCGCGGACATAAAGGGCAAAACGCACGTTCCGGTGGAGGCGTTCGTCCTGGATTCGAGGGTGGACAAAACCCGTTATACCGTCGTTTACCTAAACGTGGTTTCACGAATCGTTTCCGTACGGAATACGCAATCGTGAATCTTGAAGATTTGAACAATTTCGCAGCTGGTACCGAAGTTACTCCACAAGTATTGATGGAGACTGGTATTGTTAAAGCTCCTAAAGATGGCATTAAGATTTTAGGAAACGGTGAAATCACAGTAAAATTAACCGTTAAAGCGAATAAGTTCTCTCAATCTGCGATTGAGAAAATCCAAGCTGCCGGCGGTCAAACCGAGGTGATTTAATGTTCAATACCATAGCCAACATCTTCAAAGTAGAAGACTTACGCAGAAGAATTATATTCACACTCGTCTTGCTAATCGTCTACCGATTAGGCGTTTTTATTCCAGTGCCTAACATAAATACAGATGTTCTGAAACTTCAAGATCAAGCGAATCAGAGCGATGTCTTTGGTTTGCTTAACACGTTTTCTGGTGGGGCGCTCTTTCAGTTTTCCATCTTCGCGATGGGAATCACCCCTTACATCACGGCTTCGATCATCGTACAACTTTTATCCATGGATGTAGTCCCGCGCTTTGCGCAATGGGCAAAAGAAGGCGATGTCGGAAGAAAGAAAATGACACAAGTTACTCGTTACGGTACGATTATTCTAGGTGTGATTCAAGCATTTGGTCTTTCCATTGGGTTTAACCGTTTGTATAGCGGACTCGTGATTGACTCAGGCTTCACTACCTTTGCACTAATCGCTATCGTACTGACAGCTGGTACAGCTTTCTTGATGTGGCTAGGTGAGCAAATCACGGAGTTTGGGATTGGGAACGGTATTTCCATTATCATCTTTGCTGGTATCGTCGCGGCGATTCCGACAAGCATTCAACAAATTTACAAATCACTTTTTGCGACCGAAGGAGCTTTGTTCCTGAATATCGTGAAACTGATCATTATTGCGTTGGTTGTTATACTGATTATTGCCGGGGTCATATTCGTGCAGCAAGGTGTTCGTAAGATACCTGTACAATATGCGAAACGGGTAGTTGGTCGTAAAATGTATGGTGGTCAAACCACTCACATTCCTCTTAAAGTGAATGCGGCTGGTGTAATCCCAGTAATCTTTGCACTTTCGTTATTGATGTTCCCTCCTACCATTGCTAGTTACTGGAGAGGAAATGTTGTTGCAGAATGGATAATTAACAATTTAAGTATTAACCAAACTGCTCCGCTAGCGATTGTACTCTATGTATTGCTGATTATTGGATTCACATACTTTTATACCTTCGTACAAATTAATCCAGTTCAAATGGCTGACCAGATGAAGAAAAATGGTGGCTATATACCAGGTATTAGACCCGGTAAGACAACATCGACTTATCTGACTCGCGTAATGACTAGAATTACTCTTTCTGGGGCTTTGTTTCTCTCAGCGATCTCGATTCTTCCAATGCTATTCGGAGGACTTGCCGGTTTGCCTAGTTCGGTTCGGATTGGTGGTACATCTTTACTTATCGTAGTAGGCGTTGGTCTTGAGACGATGAAACAAATCGAGAGCCAATTGATTAAGCGTCATTACAAAGGATTTATCAATAAATAGCTAATAGGTTCTGATGGGGCAATATCTGCGACATCGGCACCTATTGTGCTGTTCGTAATGCCGAGTGCGATGGGAGGTTTTAAGTGTGAACGTAATTTTTATGGGGCCTCCTGGTGCAGGCAAAGGTACACAAGCTGAAAAAATCGTTAACGAATTTCAAATTCCTCATATCTCAACTGGAGATGCTTTTCGCTTGGCGATGAGTCAAGGAACACCACTTGGTGTTGAAGCCAAAGGTTATGTGGATAAGGGACTTCTGGTTCCTGATGAAATAACGAACGGTATTGTGAGAGAGCGTCTTGCCCAACCGGATTGCGATAAAGGCTTTTTGCTTGACGGGTTCCCTCGAACTGTTGCTCAAGCAGATGCATTGTCTGAAATCGTAGATTCATTAGGTAAGAAGATTGAAGTAGTTATCAATCTTTCCGTTGATCGCAGTTTCTTGCTTGCAAGACTAACTGGCCGAAGAATTTGTAAATCCTGTGGTTCTACGTATCATGTAATCTTCAACCCACCAAAGCAAGAAGGCGTATGCGATAAATGTTCGGGTGAGTTGTACCAACGATCTGATGATACGGAAGAGAAAGTCGGAACTCGTTTGGATGAATACATCAATAAAACGGCTCCGCTACTGGATTACTACCAAAAGAGGGAATTATTGCGTGAGGTTAACGGGGAACAAGACATTCATGCGGTAACCGAACAAATTAGCTCACTGCTACGAGGTCTAGCGTAATGATCATTTGTAAGTCCGAGGTTGAACTAGACCTAATGCGAGAAGCTGGTCGTATCGTAGCCGAAACGCACCGCTTATTGGCAAGGGCGATTCGTCCGAACATTACAACGAAAGAACTTGATCAGATCGCAGAGGAATTCATTCGCAGTCAGGGAGCGATTCCATCTTTTAAAGGCTACAACGGTTTTCCTGGAAGCATTTGTGCTTCAGTCAACGAAGAATTAGTTCATGGTATTCCTGGTCCAAGAAAGCTCACTGAGGGCGATATTATCAGTATAGATATTGGTGCTCAGTATAAAGGTTATCATGGAGATTCTGCTTGGACGTATCCTGTCGGTGAAATTTCTGAAACAGCGCGGCGTTTGTTAGCTGTGACAGAAGAATCACTTTATCGAGGCATAGCAGAAGCTAAACCGGATGCTAGACTCTACACGTTGTCGCATGCAATCCAAACTTGTATTGAAGACGCAGGCTTCTCCGTGGTTATAGAGTATGTTGGTCACGGTATCGGAACGGATCTTCACGAAGAACCACAAATTCCGAATTATGGTGTTCCTGACAAAGGTCCTCGTCTCAAACCAGGCATGGTCCTAGCCATTGAACCGATGGTGGTCGTTGGCGAAAGATTTGTCCAAACACTCGAAGACGATTGGACTGTAGTCACTGCGGATCGTACCCTATGTGCTCATTTTGAACATACGATTGCAATTACGGCAGCCGGTTATGAAATATTAACTTTGCCTAGATCGTAGGTGATGGTGAATGGATAGCAAGATTCCGAAGGTGGGTCAAATCGTAAAGGTGCTTCGCGGTCGAGATCCCGGAGAATATGCGGTCGTAATTGGAATTGTCGATCATCGCTTTGTCTGGCTTGCCGACGGTGATCATCGCAAATTCGATCAACCGAAGAAGAAGAACCTGAATCATCTTCAGTTACAAGAAACGATTAGCAGTGAAGTGGAGTCAAGCATTAGGGAAACAGGTCGTGTTACTAATGGAAAGTTGCGCTTCGCAATTGCCAAATTCGTTGAACTTATGCAAGATGAAGCACAAGAGAAAGGAGAATGACTGTGGCCAAAGAAGATGTAATTGAAGTAGAAGGTACAGTGATTGAACCTCTTCCGAATGCAATGTTTAAGGTTGAATTGGAAAATGGTCATAAAATCCTAGCCCATGTATCCGGTAAGATCAGAATGCATTTTATCCGCATTTTGCCTGGAGATAAGGTTACCGTAGAATTATCGCCTTATGATTTAACGAGAGGCCGTATAACCTACCGTTTCAAATAAATGTTCGGCTTACATGTAAGTTACTCTCTCAAGGCGTATGCTTACGAAGCAAGTTTTCTAACAGAAAACGCAACATGGTTGCTTACGATGATAAGGAGGGCTTAAAAATGAAAGTTAGACCGTCGGTTAAACCGATTTGCGAGAAATGCAAAGTTATTCGCCGTAAAGGTAATGTAATGGTTATTTGTGAAAATCCTAAGCACAAACAAAAACAAGGTTAAAAGGAGGTGCAATCTGTAGATGGCACGTTTAGCTGGAGTTGACTTACCTCGTGACAAACGAGTTGTAATCGCGTTGACTTACATTTTCGGTATCGGCACTACAACTGCTCAGAAAATCATTGCTTCCACAGGTATCGACGCTAGTACTCGCGTTCGTGACTTGACTGAAGATGAAGTGAGCAAAATCCGTGATGTAATTGACAAAACCCTTAAAGTAGAAGGCGACCTTCGTCGCGAAATTTCCCTAAACATCAAACGTCTAATCGAAATCGGATCCTACCGTGGTCTTCGTCACCGTCGTGGTCTTCCTGTTCGTGGACAACGTACTAAAACTAATGCTCGTACACGTAAAGGTCCTCGTCGTACGGTAGCTAATAAGAAGAAATAATAAAGGGGGTTAGAGCTAATGGCAAAACCTAAAAAAGTCGTCCGTACGAAACGTCGTGACCGGAAAAATATTGAGAGCGGTGTAGCACACATCCGTTCAACATTTAACAACACGATCGTAACGATCACGGATCCGCATGGTAACGCAATTTCCTGGGCAAGTTCAGGAAACCTTGGATTCAAAGGTTCCCGTAAAAGTACTCCTTTTGCAGCGCAAATGGCAGCTGAAAAAGCAGCTAAAGCAGCTATGGAGCATGGTTTGAAAACTGTTGAAGTAATGGTTAAAGGTCCAGGAGCTGGCCGCGAAGCAGCAATCCGCTCTTTGCAAGCAGCAGGTCTTGAAGTAAACCTGATTAAAGACGTGACTCCGGTTCCTCATAATGGCTGCCGTCCTCCAAAACGTCGTCGCGTATAATTCAGGATCACTTTGTAGTATAATTATTCCAAAATCGTGAATAATGGTTTGAAGGATAGGAATACTATGAAATTTTCAGGCGAAGTATCCAGAGGGAAACGACGTATTGAATGGAGGGTACATTTCATGATCGAAATCGAAAAGCCAAAAATAGAAACCGTAGCATTAAGTGAAGATGGCGCTTATGGTAGATTTATCATCGAGCCGTTGGAGCGTGGCTATGGTACAACCTTAGGTAACTCACTACGTCGTATCTTACTGTCCTCTTTACCGGGGGCAGCAGTAACCTCTGTCCAAATCGATGGCGTTTTACATGAGTTTTCAACGATTCCTGGCGTGCTTGAGGATGTAACGGAAATTATCCTCAACTTGAAAGGCCTATCGTTGAAAATTCACTCCGATGAGGAGAAAGTGCTTGAAATTGATGCAGAAGGAGAAGGTAATATTACCGCAGCTGATATCCGTGGTGATAGCGATGTGGAGATTCTTAATCCGGATCTGCATATTGCAACCTTATCTCCGGACGCACGTCTTCACATGAGGATTCATGCGGGCAGAGGACGCGGTTACGTCCAATCGGACAAAAATAAGCATGAAGAACAACCAATTGGAGTGATTCCAATTGATTCGATCTACACGCCTATTACCCGAGTGAACTATGCTATTGAGAATACTCGCGTCGGCCAAGTGACTAACTATGATAAGTTGACCCTCGAAGTGTGGACTGATGGAAGTATTCGACCAGAAGAAGCAGTGAGCTTGGGCGCCAAAATCTTAACAGAACATCTGAACTTGTTCGTCGGTTTGACGGATGAAGCGAAAGATGCTGAGATTATGGTAGAGAAAGAAGAAGATAAGAAAGAGAAAGTTCTGGAGATGACTATCGAGGAACTAGATCTATCTGTTCGTTCTTACAACTGTCTCAAGCGTGCAGGGATTAACACCGTACAAGAGCTGATTACCAAAACAGAAGAAGACATGATGAAAGTTCGGAACTTAGGACGCAAATCACTTGAAGAAGTTCAAGAGAAGCTCGAAGAGCTGGGTTTGGGACTACGTACTGAGGAATAATCTTGTCAGAAGGAGGTTAATTCAATGAACTACAGAAAATTGAACCGCGATTCCAGTAATCGTAAAGCATTATTCCGTGATCTGGTTACAGATCTGTTCATACATGAACGCATCCAAACTACAGAAGCAAAAGCAAAAGAAATTCGTTCCATCGCTGAGAAGTTAATCACTCTTGCGAAGCGCGGAGATCTTCATGCACGCCGTCAGGTTGCTGCTTTTGTTCGTAGAGAAGCTGCAAACGAAAATCAAGATGCGATCCAAAAACTGTTCTCCGATTTGGCTACTCGTTACTCCGAGCGTCCAGGTGGATACACTCGTATCCTTAAACTGGGACCACGCCGCGGTGACGCAGCACCAATGGTTTACCTAGAGCTAGTAGATCGCGCATAAAGACGGATGGGAAAGGGTGGACGGAATCACTAGATTCTGGTGAAGCCCTTTTTTTGCAGTCTTAGCACGCTCTCTAGAAGTGAATTTAGCTAAGGCTAATCACTTAGATAGGAAGGATGACTCATGGAGGAACAAGCCTTGAGAAATCTACGTTTTACCATAAGTTATGATGGGACTGCTTATTCAGGTTTTCAGATTCAGCCTAAAGCAGATACGATTCAATACCGTTTAGAGCAGGCTGTTTTCATGTTAACTGGTGAGAGAGTGAAAGTTATCTCATCTGGGCGTACAGATGCCGGTGTACACGCGAAAGCACAAGTTATTAATTTTAGTACGAATTCAAAGATTCCAGTGGAACGTTGGTGTTTAGCTTTAAATGCTAGACTACCCAGAGATATCGTCGCACATACCGCGGAAGAAGTCCTTCCTTCCTTTCATTCTCGCAAAGCCGCGAAACGCAAAACTTACTGCTTTTCAATTCGCTCGGCGCGCTTCCCTGATGTCTTTCACCGCAACTATGAATACCATCATCCTACGCATTTGAATGTGGAAGCCATGAGAGAGGCGCTCCCTTGCTTGCTAGGTGAGCATGATTTTACTTCGTTTTGTACGGTGAGAACAGATAAGGAAGTAAAGGTGAGAACCCTCTACGAGGTTCGTTTGGAAACGGAAGCTGACGAGTTGTCTACGACGGGGAAAATCGCCAGAATCCGGTTAATTGTAACGGGTAATGGTTTCCTTTATAACATGGTTAGGATCATTGCAGGAACACTGATTCAGATTGGAGAAGGTAAGAGACCTAGTAGCGATATGCAGCGAATTCTTGAAGCTAGAGACCGATCTCAAGCAGGTCCTACGGCCGAAGCTATGGGTTTAACGTTATGGAGAGTCGACTATTAAAATCTTAAAACACTACTTGCTTCTTATCGATGTTTCGTGTAAAATATAACTTGGCGTTTCGTGATCGGCTACCCCACAGCCCCTGATCACAAATGGCTGTCAACCATCCATCATTTATGTAAACTAACAATAATAATTATGTATTGAGATATATTTTTAGGAGGATTAAGCATGCGCACCACATATATGGCTAAGCCAAATGAAGTAGAGCGTAAATGGTACATTGTTGACGCTGCAGGCCAAACACTTGGCCGTCTTGCAAGTGAAGTTGCTAGCATTATCCGCGGTAAGCACAAACCGGAGTTCACTCCACACGTAGATACTGGTGATTTCGTTGTTGTTATCAATGCTTCCCAAATTAAGCTAACTGGTAAAAAAATGCAAAACAAAATGTACTACCGTCACTCTTTATACCAAGGTGGTTTAAAAGTGACTTCCGCTCAGGATTTGCTGAACAGCAAACCTGATCGCATGATCGAGTTTGCCGTACATGGTATGCTTCCTAAGAACCGTCTTGGCGACAGCTTGAAAACTAAGCTTAAAGTCTACGGTGGAGCAGAGCACCCGCACCAAGCACAACTACCAGAAGTCTGGAATCTTCGCGGTTAATATAAGGAGGAACGTTTCGTGGCACAAGTTCAATATTATGGAACGGGTCGTCGTAAACACTCGGTAGCGCGTGTGCGCTTAGTACCGGGTGAAGGACGCATCATTATCAATAAACGTGATCTAGATGAGTATTTCGGTCTAGAAACGTTGAAACTGATCGTTAAACAACCATTGACATTAACTGAGACTGTCGGTAAATACGATGTTCTAGTTCTTGCAAATGGTGGTGGAATCAGCGGACAAGCTGGAGCGATTCGTCACGGGATTTCCCGTGCATTGCTGAAAGCTGATCCGGAATACCGTGGATCCTTGAAAAAAGCAGGATTCTTAACACGTGATTCCCGTATGAAAGAGCGTAAAAAATATGGATTGAAAGCCGCTCGTCGCGCTCCTCAATTCTCCAAACGTTAAGATTACGCGCCTTTGGCGCTCAAGAGAGACCTTTCCTGCATTATGCTGGAAAGGTTTTTTCTTTTTAATCAAAAGTTAGGAGTTATTCCAACCAACAATATAGATTTTAATGAAGTTAATACCAAAATGATAAAAAGTAATTGACACAAATCAGATCTCAGCTATAATTAAATTTAAATCATACAATAACAGTCGGGATTAAAAACTTTAGGAGGTATTTAAAATGAATCTCTTTGAAAAAGAAGCTTTTGTATCGAAAGCCGCAGAGGAATTCGAAAATCAATCACCAGAAGCAATATTGAAACTTGCCGTTGACACATTCCCAAGATTAACACTTGCTTGTAGTTTTGGTGCTGAAGATGTTGTCCTTGTTGATATGCTTCAAAAAATTAATCCGACCGTAGATATTTTCTACTTGGATACGAATGTTCATTTTCAAGAAACATATGATACAAGAGATCGTCTAGAGCAGCATTACGGCACTAAGTTTGTTCAAGTATTGCCGAAGCTTACACTTGATGAACAAGCTGAGAAATTTGGCGATGAGCTATGGAAAAGCGATGCTAACCAATGCTGTAACATTCGAAAAGTAGATCCGTTAACCGATATCCTTAAAAATTATGATGCTTGGATCACAGGAATTCGCCGCGACCAAGCACCTACTCGTGCAAATGCTAAAAAAGTGGAGTACGACGTGAAATTTGGTTTGATTAAATTTAACCCTCTTGCTGGTTGGACTTCAGAAGATGTATGGAATTACATTCGTGAGAATGATGTAATCTACAATCCCTTACATGATCGCAACTACCCAAGTATCGGGTGCACACATTGCACGCGTCCTGTAGCCGAAGGTGAAGATCCACGTGCGGGTCGTTGGGCTAGTATCGAAAAAACAGAATGCGGCCTTCATAAGTAATCATAGATATTACGGAGGTGACTACGTAATGACGACGATTAAGCCACATGGCGGCAAATTAATTAACCGCTTGGTTCCTGCAGAGGAAAGAGAAGAGCTTCTAAAACATGCAGCATTATTGAAACAAATTCGTGTGAATTCATGGACCATTTCTGACCTAGATCTGATTGGGGTAGGTGCATTTTCACCATTAGTTGGATTCCTTGAGGAGAAAAACTATACGTCTGTTGTAGAGACCATGCGTCTTACTGATGGTACTGTGTGGAGCATACCTGTTACCTTATCGATCGACCCAGAAGTTGCAGCTTCCATCTCCATTGGTGAGCAACTAGCGCTTGTTGGTGAGGAAGATGATGTGATTTTTGCTATCTTAGAAGCGACCAGTATTTATAAAGTAGATCAACAAAATGAAGCAATCAAGATTTTTAAGACAGATGATATGGCTCACCCTGGTGTGGATAAACTGTTCTCGCGTTCTTCTACGAATATCGGAGGTCCTATTCAACTGCTTAACAGACCAAAGCCTAAGAAGTTTGAAGAGTTTTATTTTGATCCATCCGAAACACGTCGCATTTTTGCGGAAAACGGGTGGAGAACTGTCGTTGGCTTTCAAACGCGTAATCCTGTCCACAGAGCTCATGAATACATTCAAAAGTCGGCCATGGAAATCGTGGATGCTCTTTTCCTTAATCCGCTTGTAGGTGAGACTAAATCCGATGACATCTCTGCAGATGTTCGTATGAAAAGTTATTTGGTATTGCTTGAGAATTACTATCCGAAGGATCGAACTTTCTTAGGCGTATACCCGGCTGCTATGCGCTATGCAGGTCCTCGTGAGGCGATTCTACACGCTATTGTACGTAGAAACTATGGATGTACTCATTTCATCGTAGGACGCGATCACGCGGGTGTTGGCGATTACTACGGCACGTATGAGGCTCAAGAGATTTTTAGTAATTTTACGGCAGAAGAAATTGGGATTACCCCATTATTCTTTGAGCATAGTTTCTTCTGTACAAAATGTGGCAATATGGCATCTAGCAAAACTTGTCCGCATAATAAGTCCCACCATATGCATCTCTCCGGCACCAAGGTTCGTGGACTGCTTAGAAACGGTCAATGCCCGCCTCCGGAGTTCACACGCCCTGAGGTCGCCCAGGTTCTTATTGAAGGTCTAAGAGACCCTGAATATCAAGTGTAAGTAAGGTATATTTGTCCACCTTGTCCCATATAGATGTTACAGAGTCTATGGGGAACAGAGGTGGATTTTTTATGCGCAAAAGGAAGAAGAGGCTGGTTGTCTGGCTGACTTTTAACAGTAGTCTTAAGCTTGTTCTCTCGACCTTGCTGGTCGCACTTGTTGTGTTCATCTATGCCTATGAGCTGCCGGCAACGAAGACGTGGTCGGATTGGACTTTACCTTTGTCAGGTAAAACAATTGCTCTGGATGCTGGTCATGGTGGTCCAGATGGCGGAGCTTCTAGCAAGGAAGGAGTTGTTGAGAAAGATATCAATTTAGCGATCACACTTCATCTTCGCGATTACTTGCAGCAGGCGGGTGCAATCGTCCTTATGACAAGGGAAACGGATACCGATTTGGCTGAAGCCGGCACCAAGGGATATAGTAAAAGAAAGACGCAAGATCTCCACAATCGTGCCGATCTCATCAATGAGAATAATGCGGATTTGTTTCTGAGTGTGCATTTAAACAGCATACCTTCTCAGAAATGGAGAGGCGCACAAACGTTCTATTATCTGAATAACCCGAATAACCCTAATTTAGCCGCACTCATTCAAATGGAATTAAAGAAAAACTTAGAGAACACCGATCGTGTTGCCAAGCCAGCGGACAAGACCGTTTACTTGTTAAAAACGCTGAAAATACCGAGTGCTCTTGTGGAAGTGGGTTTCCTTTCAAACCCTGAAGAAGCAAGATTGCTTGCGAGTGAGAAGTATCAGAAGATGGTGGCAGCATCTGTCTATCAAGGTATCTTAAGATTTTATGCTGGGGAAAAAGTGGGATCTTAATCAATATGTGATATAATTAAGGCCACAATTACAATGTCCCAATAAAGGTATGGTGTGGCTATGATAAACAAAGACCAACTATTAGAAGCGTTACGACCTCTTGTGGAACCTCATTACAATAAAAGCGTTGTGGAACTTAATTTAGTTAGAGATGTGATGTTTAAAGAGGATAACGTATCTTTAAGCTTAATTGTCACGACCGAGGATGATGCGTTCAAAGAAAAGGCGAAGGTTTATATTCAGCAAGCTTTAGAAAAATTGGGTATAGCACAAGTACATATTCGTTTCAGACTAATGACTGATTATGAACGTACTCAGATTAAAGATGTGGTTCAACCGGCTGTAGAGAAGAAAGCCCAACCAGTCCAACCACCGATTGAGCAACCAATATTGGGAGAAGCCTCCACAGTTGAGTTTATAGCCGTTGCAAGTGGCAAAGGCGGTGTGGGTAAATCAACCGTAACTGTTAATTTAGCCGTTGCCTTAGCTCGCCAAGGGAAAAAGGTTGGAATCATCGATGCTGATATATACGGTTTCAGTATCCCTGATATGATGGGCATCGAAGAACAGCCGAAGCTTGTCGATAATGTCATTATGCCAGTTGAGAAATTTGGTGTAAAAGTAATCTCTATGGGTTTCTTTGTTCAAGATAATGCACCTGTCGTTTGGCGTGGTCCTATGTTAGGGAAAATGCTTCGCAATTTCTTCAATGAAGTTAATTGGGGAGATGTTGAATACATCCTACTGGATCTTCCTCCAGGTACGGGAGATGTAGCGCTAGATGTGCATCAGCTCATCCCGCAAAGTAAAGAAGTGATTGTGACAACACCGCATGCCACAGCAGCTTTTGTAGCCGCTAGGGCGGGAGCTATGGCCATTCAAACAAACCATGAAATACTAGGTATTGTGGAGAACATGTCTTATTATGAATGCAAAGATGGCAGCATAGATTACGTATTCGGTAAAGGTGGAGGAGCTAAACTTGCGGAAGATTTGCATAGCGAATTATTAGCTCAGATTCCGCTTGGAGCTCCCGACAATCATGTCTCGGAAATCGACTATTCACCATCTGTCTATAAGTCAGACTCAAAAGCTGGACAAATCTATTTGGATATGGCTGCAAATATCATTACCAAATTGGACAAATAATTAGAAAGGGCATACGGAGAAATCCGCATGCCCTTTATTTTCATAATTAGGAATCAGAAGAACTAGAGTCATCCTTTTTCTTTTCGTTGTCTTTCTTATCGGATTCTCCCGAATCGCTTTTCTCATCTTTCTTCTTTTCTCCTCCGCTATCTCCCTTGTCTCCTTTGCCCCCACCTTCTTCTTTCTTTTCAGCACTCTTAGCCGTAGGCATCTGCTCGGGCTTACTTTGTTGGGCAATGGCTGCCTTAAGAAGGTCAACCATATGAGCACGGAACAAAGGACTTTGGATGGATTCTTCCATAACCGTCATCATTTGCTGGCGATAGGCTGCTGTTTTCATAACATCTAGCATCATCTTTTCATATTCTGGGTTTTTCATCACATCAACGAGTGATTTTTGATATTCTGGGTCCTTTAAAAGCTCTTTGAACATCTGTTTGGTTTCTTTTTGAATAGCCTTAGCAAAATCGCCGGCAAATTTAGGGTCTTTCATCATATCGGTGAGGAACATGTTATTCTCTTTTGCTGTGAGAACATCCTTCACTGCCATCTGCAATTGCAAAGATTCATTTGCTGACAAAAGCTTGATTTGAGATTGACCAGCTACACCGTTGGCGCCCACATCACCATTCATTATGCTGCGGTTTGCTGCACTTATTGCTTTCTTCCCATCCTCTGACTTCAGAATATCAAGAATCATGGTCTTTTGCTCTTTATACGTATTAGCTTGAGATTGACCCTGACCTTGTGATGAACTATCTGATCCACACGAAGCGAGAAGTAAGGCGATAGAAATGAGTGGTAGGACTTGCAGCTTCCTGAACTTAGTTGTTAACATAAAAGCATGCTCCCTTCCCTAACTTAATAGTTGTTAGTATGTGTGGTTCGGGATAGATTATAAGGGCCATTCATTGGCTTTTTACCGTAAACGTTGGTACAATTAACAATTAGAGTTGAAGTATGGGGGTAATTGATCTTGACGCTGCGGAAGTGGTTTCACTTATTTTGGACAACATTGTTATTAGGAATGCTTGTATCTATAGGGATTGGACTCATTTTACAATATTCCGACAAAGAATTTTCGGTTATGGGGTTATCGGCAGTAGGTTTTAATGTATTAAATATGTTGCTTGGTGGTGCCACGATAAGCGTGCTGAGCCAAATGGGCTTTTTTGCTTATCTAATTGTCAGATTCATTGCTGCGGGTATTATTCGCTCCAAGACGGTATGGGATCTTTTACAATTGGCTGTCGTTATTGTTGTCCTCTTTGATCTCGTATATCTGAGAATGACTAATTTTGAGGGTACAGAATCCGTTTTGAGCTACTCCATTTTACCTGCTATCATATTGTTAATTTCCATTGCAGTTGCGTATTGGAAGGTAAAGATGACGAATCGGAACGCTTTTATCCCGACATTGTTCTTTATGTGCGCTGTAACCGTCCTTGAAGCCGTACCTGCATTAAAACTAGATAACGCAGCATCAAGTTTATTTATGTTGGCCCCGTTGCTTGTTTGTAATGCATGGCAAATTTTGATTCTTCATAAAATATTGGATAACAAAAAGAGCTAATCTAATTAGCTCTTTTTTGAATCATAGCATAGTCATTAATTGATCTGTTTCATTGCCTGGTCTTCAACCGGTTTAGTCTCCACCTGGGTTTGTTTGATTAACTCACTTACCGTAACGAATTCGTAACCCTTAGCTCTTAACTGCTCAATGATAACTGGTAAGGCCTCATGTGTTTGCTGAGACGAATCGCTGGCGTGCAGTAATACAATATCACCTGGATGTGCTTTGGTTACTACACGGTTAATGATTGTATCAACACCTTTATTTAACCAGTCTTGAGAGTCGGTATCCCATTGGATGACCGAATACCCTAAATCATCCGCAATTCGAAGCACTCGTTTGTCGAAGTCACCATTGGGAAGGCGAATTAAGTTCGGTTCTTTTCCGATCAATTCCGTTAAAATGCCATGGGCTGTAGTAATCTGTTTGCGTATTTCTTCATCACTTAGCGTACTATAATTATCGTGTTTGTTTCCATGGCTTCCAATTTCGAAACCATCCTTCTTGATATGTTCCACAATCTCGGGGTGGCTTTTACTCCACGGAGAGGATAGGAAGAAGGTTGCATTCTTCACACCTTTTTCCTTAAGGATATTCAAAATTGGTTCCGCACGCTTCTCGCCCCATGAAATATCAAAGGTCAGGGCAATAACCTTTCTTTCGGTCTGTACGCTATAAATAGCGGAGGGCTCTGCATTGGAGAAGACGGATACATTACTTTGTTCCGAATAAACAATAGCGGCAGCGAAGACAATGGCAAGCGCGATAAAAACATATTGTTTAAACTTACGAGCATTTACAACGAAAAAGTAGTTCATGGATAGCTTGTACCTCCTCTAAGCCTTACATACGGGCAAGGCTTGTATACTCTTTAGTAAATAATGTATGCTCGTACACAGTACTTATGCTTCCGAAATTGGAGGGAACGAAAATGAAATTCAGACAATTATTCCAACATTTCAAAGAAATGAAACATTACTTCATCGTCGTCGTCTTAGTTTTTGGGTTTAGTTTATATTTAGGTTGGGCGAATTCAGATCAGTTTTCTCACTTCTTAGAAGGGCAGATGAAGGGGCTCAAATCTTTAAGTCAATCTCTAAGCAGTAAGGATAATCCCCAATTATGGTTTTTTATTTTCATTTTTCTAAACAATGCGATTAAGTCAGTGGTCATTATCTTTCTTGGCCTATTACTAGGTATTCTGCCACTCTTTATGTTGATCGCTAACGGGATGATACTTGGATACGTACTTTCTTTACAAACGCAAGAAAGCACATTGTCCATTGTTCTGAAGGGGATTCTTCCACATGGTATTATAGAGATTCCGGTCATATTAATTGCTTGTGCATATGGACTTAAATTAGGTTTATTAGTCTGGAAATCCGGAGTGCAGCTCTTTGTACCTGATAAAGAGAAGACAGCACGTGCGGAGCTGGTTAAAACACTCCATCTAACTAAGCCATTAATGGTATTCATTGTTGTACTTTTGCTCGTCGCGGCAATCATTGAAAGTACACTTACATACTGGTTGGTGCATCTGTAAAATATTTTCAGAACTTCTGTCATAAAAATGGCAAAATCTGAGCATAACAGTAAAACGGTAAGAAGAGCGGACCGAATAAGGGTCGGCTCTTCTTTCAATCAAACTGTAAGTGCCATAAATCTCTACAGTCGAGAGGGGTTTGAATGGATGTATGCTCGGATTTTTGTTCAATGATCGGGAATGCAGAGAGTTGGATTATGTACTTCGCAAAGAGTTAGATGAAATGTTGTTCGATCTCAATGACAAAAGAATTGATCAAGAGATTAAAGGGGCCATAGAATCAAGATATAAAGTGATCTTCCGGATGTATGCTCGAATAGCGACGCCAAAGGAAATATCAAAGTATGCAAGAAATCGTAACTATCAAGCTCAAAAAAAATAGGGGGTAGGTGCTTGACTTACCCTCTCATCCTATGGTATTTTATAACTCGCCCCTTCGAAAAGAAGGACAAGATGTTGATTGAAGAAGATGACCTTCATTATTCTTCGAAAAAACACTTGCAATCTTCTAGGTCGATGTGGTATATTAAAAAAGTCGCCGCTAAATGGAAGGCGAAGAAATAAGAAAGAAAATTGATCTTTGAAAACTGAACAACGAGTGAGTAAGCACGGTCGAGCAATCGACTATAATGAGATGAATAATCTCGCTAGCAAGTCAATGAGCATTTCAGCTTTTCTATTATGGAGAGTTTGATCCTGGCTCAGGACGAACGC
>NZ_LMEO01000023.1:436329-437773 GCF_001426375.1 Paenibacillus sp. Root444D2 | reverse complement strand
TCCCTCGGTTTTAAGGGTTTATCTCACATATACTCACTCATTCGCAGGATTTTGACACCTTGGTTTGCAGATGTTGTTCAGGAGAGCGCTCATCAGATGTAGCTATTCCCATTTTGGGCATGCGGGAACAGAAGAAGTGTTGGAACATTTCTCCAAGGGATATTCTTCTGCACGTAACACTCCACACTTACCTTGGGGTTCACCATCCCATGACTCTACGGGTCTTTGCCCTAACATTCCTTCGTTACACCTGACCAAGGCGTGGAGACCGATAACGTTTAGCTGACGGGTCTGAGCCCTTATCGGGCAGTAACTCGGTCCTCCGTGCTTTCTTTTTTTAATCCTGCGAATGACTCAATACACAGTTCTTTATCAGTCTTAAGCAGCTTGATTAATAAGAGGAACCACTCTTTCTGGAGAGAAGTCCTCTCCTCGCGCAACTATACCAATGATGATTCGAGCCAGTTTTCCAAGCACTTTAAACAGAGACTGTTGCTTCTTCATTTGCTTAATTTGAACATTATACTCGTGCAGTTGTCTGAACACAGGGTTATTTCCAATGAGCTGCAGCGTTGCCAAGTAAAGATATTTACGTAGCGTTGCGTCGCCCCTCTTGGAAAGTACGATCTGACCCTTTCGCTTTCCGGACGTGCTTTCAGCTAGGTTTAATCCTGCTTTACGTAACAACTGGCGTCCGTGGGCATACTGTCTGAGATCACCAGTGCCTGATAGAATTGCTGCAATACAGATAAAGCCTAGGCCGATCGAACGTAATTGCTTGGCCATTGGAATACCGCTAAGCAATTTTTCGATATCTTTTTCAATTGTATCTAGTACCTCTACAATCCGTTCAAACTCTTCTAATAACCGTTTGAGATCCTGTTTTGCTTCAAGAAGAGCGGTTGTGTCACCTATACTTTGTTTAGCTGTAGCAATTAGCTGAGCAGCTTTTTGCGTGCCGGTAGAGCCAGCGGCACGCTTCATATGCTTCCTCCAGGCTGTAATCACTTCGGATACGGAAAGCAACTCTATTTCTTGCGGAGAAGGAAATTCCTTAAGAGTGGCCAATGATCGCTTACTTGTCCAGTCTTTAAAGACGGAGAAATACTCTGGGAAGCGTATGTCTAACCAGCGAATAATCCGATTCTGCAACCTCACACTATTTGTTACCCAAAATTCCCGATCACTCATAATTGTTTGCAACCTTTGAAAGACAACAGCGTGCCGAGAGAAATCATAGTAGAAACCTCGACTAACCACATCAGCAATGACGAGTGCATCCTTCGGATCACTCTTGGAGGGGGAATTATCGCGGTTTTCCTTGTTTCGTTTGGTGGTAGCTGGATTCACCATGACAACATCTTTGCCCTTGTCAGCAAGCCAATTAGCAAGGTTATATCCATAGTGTCCCGTTGGTTCCATACCGATTATGACGTTCTTTAAA
>NZ_LMEO01000023.1:0-436227 GCF_001426375.1 Paenibacillus sp. Root444D2 | reverse complement strand
CTTGATGGTGTTGGGTTATACCCTTTGACAAACCCATCATACCGAGGCGCTCCTTTTCTTTCAAAGTCCAATTCTTAGGACTAACAGGAATGTTTAGCTTAATAAAACAGGGACACTTCAGTTATTGTAATAAATCTCTTCTTTTTTTTTTCAACTATTAGCTACATTTTTCTTCCCTGTGGTGGGATAGGTACGTACTATCTCCACAATCACTTTCAAGCACTCGCTACTGGATAGTTCAGCATCATAAACATACCCTTCTATGTATTTGCGCAACTTCTTTATGAGAAACTCTTCCGTCTCCTGGAATTCCATGCACGCAGCTCCTTACCAGAACTTTTTACGTTTTGATTAGCTTCCCCAAAAAGCATGCTAACCGCCTAATTGAAGCGAATTAGGCGGTTTAGTTTAACTGATTGCCGTGCTGGAGTAAAGGTGCCATTATTCTGATTCAAACCATCATTACTGAAGGGCGTTGAAGGACTAGAAGAATCGACGATAAAGTTCTCTTCTGCGCTCGCCGCGGAGCTGTGCATATATTTGAGTGGTCGATGCCTTCTCATGTCCCAGCATGCCTTGAATGAAATCCAAAGGTGCTCCGTTGTCCAACAACTGACACGCATAAGTATGGCGAAAACGATGAGGGTACACATTGGTTGCGACCTCTCCCCGATCTGCAAGCCGTTTTATTGACCATCTGATCGTGGGAATGGCCATTCTGCGAGTAGGATAAGTGTCGGTTACAAACAAGGCTTTACAGGAGTCATTGCGACTTGCCAGATACTTCTTCAACCAGACCTTGCACTCCGTAGTGAAATAAACTTCTCTTTGCTTCGATCCCTTACCATTAACGATTGCAGAACAATTCTCCCAGTTCAAATCTTCAATGTTTATCTTTTGTACTTCTCCAACTCGGCAACCGGTAGTGTACAGGAACTCTAGAAGAGCTCGTTCCCGCATGGATAGACAAGAGATCTTCAAATGGATCACATCTTCCTCGATTAAAAACTTCGGAATACGTTTTTCCATCTTAGGCTCTCTTAATTTTAGAGATGGATTTGATGTTAGGTAGGTTTCTTCGTAAGCAAAGCGAAACAAAGATCTAACAAAGCGGATCCGATGCCCTAAACTACTTGGCTTCAATCGATCAGATTGTTTCGCTAAATATTCCTTCAACAACTGTAGGGTAACATCTGAAATATGGATATCGCCAAGTTCATTAACTAACATTTTTAGCTGCAGGGCGTAGGCTTTTAGAGTTTGTATACTAAATCCCTGGATGCGCTTATCGGCCTCATACAGTTTCCACAATTGACTTATATTCATAATAAAACCTCCCAATAGTCCTATTAAATCTAGGGTTTCTTCTAATGGGAGGTTTTAATCTGTTTATATTGAACTAGCGTTATCCGTTAGTTCATCCAATTCATGACGAGTATTAAGAACTTGTTAAAGTCAAAACTAGGGTTTTATGTTTTTCATCATTTCTTCTTTTTCTTTTTGTTTACTGAAACGCTCATATCCGAAAAATAATTGATATGCGAATAAGATTGAAAAAATAATGAATATAGAAATATATATAAGATAAAAACTTAGTTTACCTTTAAAAACAAGGTCATTTATCAAACCTATTAATGCTAATCCTAAATTCTCTTTGTTGTACTTTTGAAAACGATATTTGTAAATCCTTTAGGCAAATATAATAAGTATAAAAATGGTACATGAATTTAGAAATACAGTTGCTATTATTCACTCCACCTCATTTAGCTCTTTAATAATAACATATTATTCCATAACCAACGTGTTCGTTTTTTTTAATTTTGTTCTCCGTTAACGTAGTAATAACAAAAAACTCGGTATTTTATGGTGCAGTATCTTTGAATTTTTCGACCAATTCCCTAAGTATTTTGTTACGTTCTTTCATACCTCTTACATAAGAAACGGCAAACCAAATGATGAAAATTGGACCACCAATACCAAGTAAAAAATAATAAATTATACTTAACCACGATAAGGTTTTGAACGCAATCATACAAGCACCTCTTCCTAAGTTACCTAAATTAAATACGCTTGTTATTGTGAAAAGTTACTAAATATAACTATATTAACGTTATTTCAGAGATATTTGTAGGAAAACTCACATTACATTAAACTCCCTCTATGAGGAATAGATTTTCTTTTAAATACTCTCTAAATCTTAGGATTTCAATGCTTTGCTAAAGGTTAGGGACAACGTGCCTATGGGATAATATTGAGTTAGATGAAAAAACTGGGTGTGGAAATATAAAAGAATGCCTCCACTTAGCCACTTGCCAAAAAAAGTGGTTATTTAGGAATAATATGGTTGCACCTATGGATCTCCACATGTCTCATGGAGGTCAACCCTCCCATGTCTCACAGAGTCTACGCTCCCACATTCCTTCATTCAACCTGTCCATGAGGTGGAGGTCGGATATGCTGCCCGACAGGATCTACGTCCGTATGTTAGTGTTATTCCGACTCATCCGTGCTTCGTTGTCTAATCTGTACTCTTTACTTTGCTTTGCTTTGCTTTCCTAATAGAGATATATTTTATGCTGCTAATTCTAAATTGGAAAATCGAGGGATATCCTGAAGCATCTTCAATTCACTGAATACATGCCCCTTTTTCATGATTCCAAATAAGATCCGAATCAATTTGCTACAGAGTGCAATCAAGGATTGCATTTTCTTCAAAGGATTGTCTGGTCGTTTTGTGTAGTACTCATGAAGTGCTTTAAAAGCTTGGTTTTTTGCAACTAGAGGCATAATGACTCGAAATAACAGGGCTCGAAGCTTCCTTCTTCCCCGTTTAGTTATCTTGGCTTGCCCTTTGTGCTTTCCGGATGTGTTCTCTTGTAAATTAAGTCCTGCCAGCTTTACGATTTGTTTAGGGTGATGGTAATTTGCAATGTCCCCAACCTCAGCAAGGAAGCCAGCAACTGTATCTCTACCAATGCCTTTGATGACTAAAAGGTGATCTACACCTGGAATTTGACTAAGTAATTCATCGACTTTTAGATTAAGTTCATCAAACTTATCTTGTATGAGCTGATGCTGTTTGAGAAGCAATTGCAGCTCCATCTTAGCTAAATCCACACCATGCTTAATGCCTACAGAACGGCTAGCAGCGGATTTTAGCGCCTGTATTCGTCCAATACCAGCTCCACGTTTTGCTACTTGTCTAAGATGCTCCAGCAAGAACTCATCTGATAACGAAACGAGCTCTTGCGGCAACATGCTCAGACTTAGCATTTGAATCGCTGATTTACATTCCCAATCCTTAAACACTGTGAGGAATTCCGGGAAGTAACGGTCTAACCAGTTATGGACACGTCCTTGTATGACACGCAGGTCAGTAGACAGGTGATCGCGAATTTTCATGGCCTCACGTAATTCTGCATAGATACCTTGAGGAATATTCGGTATAGCGTATCTGCCGTCTTTAATGAGCTGAGCGATGACCTTAGCATCCTTAACGTCATTTTTGGTTGGTGAGTTGTCATCCAACTCTTTACTTTTTTTTCACATGCAGCGGATTCACAACACCGCAAGAGATATGATGTTCCTTCAGATAATGAACAAGATTCAGCCAGTAATGACCGGTCGGTTCCATGCCTACTAGAACATCTTTAAATTCGTGTTCTAACATGATCTTCCTGAACCAATTTACAAAGTTCTCGAAGCCTTCTAAGCTGTTCTCAAACGCTATTGGCTTACCAAACTCGACTCCGCGAAAGTCTTGCGCTCTAGCCACATGTTTGAACTTGGCGATGTCTACACCAATAATTAATGTAGCTGAAGTGATTTGAGTTATTTTCTGATTTTGGGTAGAATTCATATTGTAGTCTCCTTGATATGATATTTGGATCTGTCGCTGGCCAGCAACTGGGATCCTTTTAACATCATACCAAGGAGTCTTTTTATTTTTCAAACCTCGTATTTCTACATAATAGGAATGCTGCCCGTTAACGTAATGGGAGGCTGCCGATCATGTCGGCAGCCTCCCATTGGTGTGTTTATTGAACAAACGTGTCCCGTTAGCTTAAAACACTAACTTATTTATTTGAGTGTTCTGCTGGTGAAAAAAAGACCAAAGTAGTTAGGTCCTCGGTTATATTTAGTTACCGACTAAAACCAATCCAAGAATTACTCAAGAATCCTTATAGCCAAAGTACAAGCTAATTTTTCAAATCCCAGCGATTTAGCAATAGCTACTGACGAACTATTGGACATTAAAGTTTGATAATGCATCGTGAAACCATCTTCTAACCCTTTCCTAGTTAAAGCACTTACAACTGCTTTGGCGTGTCCTTTACCTCGATAATCTGGGTGACTTAAAATACCTACGCTAAGAAAACCAGATTCCTCTACTCTCCAAGAACCTACTGCTACAATTCTTTCATCAGATATCCTTGCTAGTATTGGTTGTCTATTGATTTCTATGGAGCTATGCTCCCACTCTGTTTCAGAGCAAGATTTACGTAAATCATTAAGTAGAGATAGTTGATTTGAAGTTACAAGTTCTACAACTTCAAGGGAAGATGCTTCAAGAAATGAAGCCCTATCAATGTATCCCTGAAATGCAGGACCAATAACCTTGTATTTACCTATATCAATTGACTTTACAAGAAAATTCGCATCAAAAGTTTCCATTGGATGTCTACCACTGATGGCCCTTTTTATATATGAGGTATACTTAGTGGGAGACGATATAATGCTTGTCGTTCCATTAAAAAAGCAATAAATGCCATTATATCCTTTCAAAGTCCTGGAGTGTTCACGAACTATGACGTTCGGAATAGTCATTGATGAAATATCACAATCAAATCGCTCTGCCCAATCCTTATATACTTTAAATCTGGTTTCTTCATCCAACTAACACACCCCCATCTGAAGTTAACCAATCCAAAAGCAAATTTTTTATCACTTCTTGATTTCACAAGAACATCAACTCCACAAATTGTATTATTTATACATACGCAATGAAGTGTTCATGATTGCATAATTAAACAAATCTGCCCGTTAGTTTAACGCTTCACTTTAGTACATCCTTATTAAACAAAATAATCGAAAATGATGCTGCAGAGCTTTTGATCAAGTCTCCGAACCAGTCCGTGGATCTTGCCAAGATCAGGAATTCTAACATAAAAAAAAACAGCCTGCCGTGTTTTACAACACAGCCAGGCTGTTTGGGAATTAGATTGTTGATGCTACTGTAAGTATCCTTTTCAAAATTATTTACCGCCTTCGACTTAAATTAAGCTCTTCATGCCTCGCAGCCACTCATAAAAACCATCATCGAAAAAAAGATCCGGGATGTATGTTTGAGTGTAATTGCAATTTGGGCAAAGAAGTACCAACCCTTGTTCAAGCACCTTAGGGTATAATTTCTCGTGTTTANCCTAGCAGAGCCGGGCCGTACCTACCAAGGAAATCCTCGCAGCCACTCATAAAAACCATCATCGAAAAAAAGATCCGGGATGTATGTTTGAGTGTAATTGCAATTTGGGCAAAGAAGTACCAACCCTTGTTCAAGCACCTTAGGGTATAATTTCTCGTGTTTACTGTTGTTTCCGCAAGTAAGAGGATGCACTCCTTCTGCCTGCTGGTAATCCTTAATACGTTGCTTAACATCTTCTTTGTTCATTTATATCCCCTTCATTTGTTGAGATCAGCATTATACCANTAAGAGGATGCACTCCTTCTGCCTGCTGGTAATCCTTAATACGTTGCTTAACATCTTCTTTGTTCATTTATATCCCCTTCATTTGTTGAGATCAGCATTATACCACGATATATATTGTTAGACATTGATTTCTTGAGATTCAACTCTACCATCCTTGAAAACCTTCAAAAAAAATTTTTGCCAATCTTTACGATATAATTATACACGATGTACTCATCTACAACACAAAATAATCTAAGCGCCCATTAGATTTCAAGCCATCATCTGCGGGGTATCAATTTAACTTGTTTTCAGAATTCTCCCATTCTTTTTCCTTGTAAAAATCGTCATGGTAGAGTCACCTCACGAAACGGAAAAAAATCGTGCGCTAAGCAATACATTACATGAAAAAACCGGACCCTGTATTCTACAAAGGAATCCGGTTTTCGTAATTGGGTGGTAGCTAGAATTCGTTAAATTAACGTTACCCGTTAGTTCAACTCCCCTTGGAGAGTGGGTCCAATAAATCCTTAATCCCTATACCTTATAACAGTCCCCACGATAGAGTCGTAAACAGTTTGATTATTTTTGCTCCATAATGGACTTATCATGTAAATAAGTACCAAACCGTAGACCGTCCCCAATAAAGAATAAATTAAATAATTAGGGTACTCTGAAGGAATCACCATGTGCCAAATGGTGAAATGAGCTAGCTCCCAAGGGATGAATTTAAGGGCAGAACGAAAAAGCGAGGATCCGAATCCGATTGGTTGACCGTAAATGCCAGCCACCACAATCCCCATTTTTCGTTTACCCCATGTTGCATGAGATTTCGACCCCTCACATACGGCAAAATAAAGATATACTGGCAGTGTAATGAATAAAAACCCAGTAATCTCCGCCAACAAGGGATTTGTCGTAAACAATGGAATCAACTGCGGTCGTGCAAGAAAAGATACTCCGATCAACAGGATGATGTAGCCCAAAATGATAATATAATCCAAAAAAAAGGCCATTATGCGGGTTGCAAACGATACGCTCTTTAGATTTTCATTTATCCGGTCGTCCACTGATTCCAGCTCCCAACCTAACTCGTCGTTACATCTTCAATCACCAAAAAAAGAAGGAGCTACTACGATGCAGCTTCTACACTATTGTTCTGTTCTGCGTTAGTTTAGTTCCCCAGCTGTTCCTCAAAGTCGCTTCCCATGTGTATTTACTCTTTCAGATATGAATCAATCGGCCCAAAATCTCCGCAAGAAATTATTAACTCAGCACTGCTGGGCATTGAGTAAAAGCCCATAGTTTGGGAAACATATCCTTTCTCGCTGGGATCGAGGTGTATATGATAGCCGTTTGTAAAATCATTATGAGCCAGTCTTAGTAATTCCTGCGCAAAACCAATTAATCCATTTTTATTTAAAGTGATCATCACTCGGTTATTACTTAAAATTTCAACCTGTCCTACGTTATCTTTGTTTGTAAACTCGGGAGTGTCTTCATCAATATTTAAATTAACCACAACGGAATCCATGCTCTTCACCCCCTCTCATTTTACCACAAATGAGCGTTGAACTAAGCCGCCCGTTACATCAACAGGCTGCCCAGTAAGCTGGCAGCCTGTTGTTTTTGTGCTATCGTGTCCCGTTAGTTCAACGTTTGTGATGCGATAGCTTTAATCGCCTTATTCAACGACAATTGTCGTGTGAACTTCACCGTGATAATGGCTGTCCACAACCTTTTCAGTGAGAGAAAAATTGCAGTTAGCTGCAATTAAGTACGTTCCTGCAGGCAATAACAGGTCCTTTTCCGCGTAAAATTCTTTCCGAAATCCTGCATCGGGATCATTTACGGAGTAGCCACCACTCATTGTAAAATTACATTTAGATGGTGTTTATTCTCTCCCAACGCTTCTACCGATATATCATTTCATCATAATTAAACTCTTTACTCAGCTCTGCCTTCAACACATCTTTATAGCTGATCCAACTCCATTCCTCAACTCCATTAGACGGATCAACAGTGTCAACTCGGAATTCGCCGTGTTTGCTGCGTGTCACAATACCCGTTATGAAACGTGGCTGATACTCACCATATAATGTGAGTTCAACCGTCTTCTTGTACATCTGTGACTGACTCAACGTGGCTGATATGATTTGCACTTCCTGCTCATCAAGTTCTAGACGCTGGATGCGTTGCATTTCTTTCTGGTTTCTTATTGCAGATTCTTTATGTTGAGGAAGCATCATCCGACTAGACTCCCATAAACCGTTCCGTTCTAGTTTCTTGCTCATCTATAATGCCCTCCAATTTTTCCGGCTCTATCTACAGCGAGACCGGCTTTCATTAGACTTGATGCGCGTATGAGTGCCGTACTACCAAAACGGTCTTTAATACCATCCACGACACGATCAAGCTCACGCACCTTTGTAACATCTTCGAATAAATCCAATTGCGTGACCTCTTCATCGGCAAGTGAGCCGAGTGTCACGCCGACCTTGCGTACCGGAAGACCGTTCCAATTACGGTGAAATATCTCGCGTACTGATCGATATACTTTCAGTGTATTATTCGTACACAGCGGCATTTTCCGTTGCTGACTAAAACCTGTTGGTGCATCGTATGGCGAGCACATGCAAAAAACATGAACAGTTCCGCTCGTAAACCCTTTTGATCGTGCATCCCGACATACCTCTTCGGTTAATTCCAAGAGTACAGTATCAACTTCTTCCGCGGTCGTATAGTCACGTGGCAAAGTCATTCCATGCCCGATTGATTTAGGCATTACGTCAAACGTTCCTGGTGTGACTGGGCTGTCGTCTAATCCGTTGGCAGTACGCCACATCACCTCAGCCTGTATGTCTGACTGTTTACCAAAACGAGCTCGGAACTTCTGCTTGAGAGTCGCAAGAGGTGTCCTAGCAACATGACCTATTGTCGTCATGCCGAGTGCGACGAAGTGGCGAGTCATACGCGATCCAACTCCGTACATCTTATCAACGGTTAGTGGCCACAACTCACGCTCCACATCTTCTTTACCAAGTGTAAAAATACCATTTCCGTTCTTCTTTGCGAAATTATCTGTCGCTTGCTTTGCAAGTATCTTGGTCGGTCCAATACCTACGCGGATACGTATGTTCATGGAGGCTGCAACTTTTTTTTGAATCATGATTGCCAACTCTTCTGGTGAACAATGGAAATGTTTAAGTGAACCTGACACGTCCAAAAACTGTTCATCTATTGAAAATACCTCTACCAAGTCTGTATATTCTCTGTAAATGTCAGTAATGGCTAGTGATACATCTATATAACGTTGCATGTGTGGACGCATTACGATAGCGTTTGGACACAATTGGAGCGCTTCACCAAGCCGCTGCGCTGTACTAACTCCAAAGCTTTTAGCGATTGGGCATGCCGCCAAAATAATACCTGATCTCCTAGCTGGGTCCCCAGCCACAACAACAGGAAGATTTTCGAGACCCGGATGAGTCGCCTTTTCAACACTTGCATAGAACGACTGACAGTCCGAGAGGAATATTGTCCTCTCACGTTTCTCACTCATCACAACGCCCTCCTCATATTCATGAGCGTGGTCATAAGTTCGGCCTTGACCAAGCTGCGAAGCATTGTGAAATGATGAATGTAGCCACGGACCTTGTATTCAACGTTAATCCCAATTGCATTCGTGGTTGTGTTTAGTACTTTGATATCACGCTTTTTCATACTGCTCTTAATACTTTGTAATTGGGGATAAATCGCTGTCTCAACCTCTCTCAAATAATAAAGAACATGATTATAAACAATTTTGTCCTTATTAACTTTGAGTTCCTCCATATCTCTTGTTAGCATATCGAGTAAAATGGGTAACAACGTAAATTCTTTAATAATTTGAACATCCTCTTCATTCTCAACTCTTAGATCAACACTCATGTTTTCCACCACCATATGCGAACATATATTCGTATTTAATATTATATACCGAACACGTATTCGTTATGCAAGTGAATTTCATGGAATGATAAAACATTTTTTGGGGCTTCCTGCGTTTCTTTGCATAGATTTCTATATTCTTTACAAATTCTTAACTTTATCTATATAATCGAATAATTATATAATAATAAACAAATGGAAGGGGTTGAGTATCGTGAAGAAGCCTGTACGTATTTACTTTTTGTGCATTCAAAACCGCTGTAGAAGTCAAATTGCTGAAGCATTCGCCAAACATTACGGGAAAGAGAATGTCATTGCTGAAAGTGCTGGATTAGAAGCGAGTGAAATACATCCCCTGACTATAACGGTTATGAAAGAAATCGGCATAGATATCTCAAATCATGTTTCCAAGAAGATTGATATGAAGACCTTCTTAGCTTCCAATGTCATTGTTAAATTGTGCGAGAATTTAATTGAACGTTGTCCTGTTGTTCCTTTTGGGATCACGAATGTACAATGGAATATCCTAGATCCTTTAGTACATTGTGATGGAGACATTGAGGAACTGCGCAAAACAAGGGATGAAATTGAGAAAAAAGTTATCGATCTGCTAAAAGGCATGAATGTAACATTGTAAGGAGGCTAATGATGATTGAAATTGAAAATATGGTTGATACTTTAAAATTAGTTGGTGATAAATGCAGACTATCTATCCTTCTATTGCTACAAGAAAGAGACCTATGTGTATGCGAATTTGTAGAAATATTGCAGACCAGCCAGCCAAATATTAGCCAGCATATGCGCAAACTAAAAGATGGTGGTCTCGTTAAAGAAACAAAAAAAGGTCAGTGGGTTTACTATTCACTTGCTACCCAGGATAAGCCTTTCCTAACTGACTTATTCAAGTACCTCCCTTCCCAAAAAGATAAAGTGGAGAAGCTAACCTGTGAAGATTCAAACTGCTGTGATTAAGGGGATAATTGAATGTTAAAAAAGAAGTTGATTGCTGAATTTATTGGTACTTATTTTTTAGTTTTTGCTGGTCCAGGAGCGATGGTTATTGACGATATCACGAAAAGCATCTCCCATGTTGGTGTCGCAATTACCTTTGGACTTGTCGTTATGGCTCTGATTTATACGTTTGGACATATTTCAGGCGCTCATTTTAATCCTGCTGTCACTATTGGCTTTTTGGTTAGAGGAGATATCTCTTTGCGAGACAGCATCTTTTATATTGTCACTCAATTTGCAGGGGCGCTTTTTGCGAGTTTTACAACGTTGCTTCTTTTTGGCAATGTCGCCAATTTGGGGGCAACTCTTCCCAGCTTTTCGGAAGGGCAATCCTTCATTCTGGAATTCATTTTAACCTTTGTTCTAATGATGGTTATTTTGGGTTCTGCTGTACATGGTAAAGCGATTAAAGAATTTGCTGGTGTTGCTATTGGAGGTACCGTTGGTCTAATGGCTATGTTTGCAGGTCCGATTTGCGGAGCTTCCATGAACCCAGCACGTTCTCTTGGACCCGCTATAGTTTCAGGTGCAACACAACACTTATGGTTATACCTAGTTGCAACAGTTCTTGGAGCTGTCTTTGCTTCACTAGTTTATAAAACAATACAGGAATAAGGAGATGTTCGAATATGGACAAAAAATTAGTATATTTTCTATGCACAGGTAACTCTTGCCGAAGCCAAATCGCAGACGGATATTTAAAAGTACTAGGTAGTGACAAATATGAAGTTAAAAGTGCAGGACTAGAAGCACACGGTTTGAATCCACGTGCTGTTGCAACAATGAAAGAAGCAGGAATCGATATCTCGAACCATACATCTGACGTGATTGACACTGAGATTTTAGGCCGCGCTGATTACATTATTACCTTGTGCGGTCATGCCGACGAACACTGCCCAGTTGTACGTAACGATAAGGCTGAAAGATGGCATTGGGGCTTTGATGACCCTGCAAAAGCAACCGGTACAGAAGAAGAAATTACAGCTAAATTCAGTGAAGTGCGTGATTCCATTAAGAGCCGAATTGAGCAATTCTTGAAGGAAGGCAAGTAATATGATCAAAAGAATGCACGTTGCGGTTAACTGTACAGACCTTCAAAAGTCGCTCGATTTTTATCGTGCTTTCTTTGGTGCGGAACCTTCTAAAGTAAAAGACAACTACGCTAAATTCGAGTTAGACGATCCATCCCTTCACTTCTCTTTAAATGTACGCCCTTTTGAGAAAAAAGGCGTCCTCAATCATCTGGGATTTCAAGTGGATAACACCGAAGAGGTTCTGGCTATGGGTGAGCGTTTAAGACAAAGCGGGCTTCTTCTCATCGATGAAATGAATACGACTTGCTGTTATGCAGTTCAAGATAAAGTATGGGTTTATGACCCAGATGGAAACGCATGGGAAATATTCTACACAAAAGAAGATTCTGAATTTGAATCTGCAGGAGATTTGCAGGATATGTCTTTATGTTGCGCTCCACCTTCCGCGCCATCCACACCTGTAACTATTGAATTCACATCTTTTAAGAAAAAATAAGGAGTTCATTATGCAAAAAAACTATCAAGCTTTAGTTGGAGATAAAATTTATTTTGGCGGAGCTTCTGACGTCGAGGATATGGTTAAAAATGAAGGCGTTGAAGTAATTGTGGATTTACGTGGAGAAGCTACGGAGTGTGCCTATCCTGCAGGTAACGTAGAATGGCTCCAAGTCCCCCTTGGAGATAATGCAGAGGGACCACAGGACCAACTATTCCAACAAGCCATTAATCACGTTGTAGAGGCTTATAAAGACGGTAAAAAGGTTGGGTTCCATTGCGGTGGTGGAAAAGGTCGGACTGGCGCCGTGGCCATTGGTACGTTGTTAGCCTTAGGTAAGAGCCAAACTATCGAAGAAGCTGAGAAATTGGCGCAAAGCATTCGCCCTGTTGTTAGTATTAAACAGCCTCAACGTGAGGCATTGGAGAAATTATTTAACAAATGATCTAAATTGATTCGGCCCTCTGGCAAATATTTTTGCTACAGGGCCTATATTATTTTAAAGGATATAAAAATTTCTCGAAAAAGTGCATCCATTTGCAAAGTCGTACGTCTCTGTATTAAACATTTCTGGAGGGAAGAATATGAACACCGAGGAAGTATGGAGATCATTTTATAGTCCTTTGCGGAATTTCATTATTAAACGGGTGAAAAGTGAACATGATGCTGATGACATTCTACAGAATGTTTTTATGAAAATACACGCTAACTTAGATACATTAAAAGATGATCAGAAACTGCAATCTTGGATATATCAAATTACTAGAAATTGCATCATTGATTATTACAGAAAAGAGCAATTCCAACTGAAGGTTGAATTGCCAACCGAATTACTTTTAGAAGAAACTGAGGACCTAAATGAAGCTATTAAGGAAATAGCCTCTTGTATCCGACCCATGGTTGGGCAACTCTCAGATAATTATAAGCATGCTCTAGAACTCACCGAGTTAGGCGATTACACTCAAAAACAACTAAGTGAGCAACTAGGTATTTCTTTTTCTGGAGCAAAATCTAGAGTGCAGCGTGGCAGGGAGAAGCTAAAAGAGCTCTTGCTTAATTGTTGTAACTTTGAATTTGACCGGCTAGGTAATATCATTGATTACACTTCTCGAAGTAATAACAATACAAAATGCAACACATCGGATTGTTGTTAATTAGATTCTAAAACAAATTGCATCCTTATGTATTGTTGTGCGTCTACTGATACGTAACGCACTTTAATTATTAGGGAGGAAAAGAATATGAGCAAAGAAATTAACAAGGACGAACAAGGCAATTTTAGAAATGAAAGCTGTTGTGGAGGACCTGCTCCAGCCGAGACTAACGCGTGTTGTTCAGAAGATGCAAAGGCGAAGGCAGCTGGACAGGATGGTTGTGGTTGTGATTCGAATTCAGTTGCAACAAAGACTGCTTCAAGTTCCTGTTGCTACTAATTATATTTAGAAAACAAATGGCCGTTAATCATTCGCGGCCATTTGTTTTCTTTGATTAATTCAGTTGTAAATAACTAATGATACTAAACTGAAATTATTACCTTTATCTTCACCAAAAATGAAAATGATGGCTGTTTAAACAAAAGAGAAGTCAGGCATTCTCCTGATTTCTCTTTTAGACGTATAGTTAGTCTTTTAGAATCCATTTTGCAAATGATCCCTCGTCCAAGTATTGTCTTCATTACTTTAACTATTAATTAGTTAGCCGGTTTAATTAAATGATCACTTTCCCGAAACAAGTTAAATTTTGCTTGCATTAATGTATCAGCTGTTAAGATAGCTTCGCTTAAATCAGTGCAGTCTTTTTTGAAAACCCCAAGTATGTTATAAGCTTCTTTTATTATCAATGTTAAATAGCCAATTCTACCTTGAGAATATTGGTGTAAAAGCTGAGGATAGTGTGTATCCATATCATGTAATCCGATATAAGAAGGAGGTTGAATTGCTTCTTCTATCTTCTTGAGAAGTTCACAAAACTCAACATCACAAGTTTCGAACTTCTTTATATGATCTCTTCCAAATCTTCTAACATACTCGTCCTCCATTTTATGAAGAATTTCTATCTGCGGAGTTCCCATACAAACAATACAGACTTGGTGCTCATTCGTTAAATCTTTTAGCATTTCCATTGCTGTCTGATTATCGAAATTTTTTGTTCTCAAAATAAAGTTCATTTCATCGAATATAATCATTTCTGTTTTTTGTTTCTTTAAAAGATACAGCACTCTATCTTTAATAATATTAAGTCGTACATCATTTCTTAAATTATCCGTTCCTAATGCTTGAAGTATTTTTCTAAAAAAAGCATGCTGTGTAAATGGGTATGGAAGCTTTATATATAACACTGGCTTAATGTCAATTTCTTCTTCATCAATAATAACTGTACATCCTGGATTACGCTTTTTATATCTTTCTCCTATCTGAGATTTTCCTACACCTGATAATCCTGTGAGAAACAAATGTCTAGGATCTTTATCAATTTCATCGTCCTCTTCTAAATCATCATCCTCAATGTAGACTCTCATTGAATCCAAGCGATCCCAGATTCTAACAACCTCTCCGTGTTCAATAAATAATTTTTTTATTCTACGCGCAAAACTTTTTACCTCTTCACTACTCATTTCCCTTACTCCTTCTTATTTCTTCTGCTTTTTTAGCAGCCAAATATAATTCATCTTCTAAACTCATAGTACTTTTTGTTATTTTATTTTGTAATGTTTGATTTACTTGAAACGCTGAAGTTACACTTACTTCTATACCCGTCATTTTTGAAGCTATTTGCCTTACACTCTTCTTATTTTTAATACCTTCTCTGATAAATGCTTCAATTCTCTCCCATGCGCGATGCATTTGTGCTTTACCTGGCAGCAACTTTAACTTTTCTTCCCCGTCCTTTTTAAGTGCTTGTAAGAGTTTCTTATATGTATATTGATTTACTCCGGCTATGGTCTCATATGGTGGTGTTTCGCAGAACAATACGATAAATTCGTTTTTCTTTGGATGTAATAAATATATCTTAGAAATATCATCAAGATCATATTTCACCGTATATTTCTTTTCTTTTGATCCAATGATATCCTCACATTCTTTTGACTTGTATATTTTGTTATCCCAACGAACACCATCTCGTGTATAAGGCTTATGTTTGGTTAACATGAAATCAATTTTGTATTTCTCTTCATCTCCAGGAAAAATCCATTCAGGATACCCCACTTCATTAACACTTTCACGATATTTGGCAACCGGGGAAATGTTGTTGCCTAAACCTCTATGAGGGCGAATTTGATAAATATCAGTTAAGTAATGAATTAATATCTTCCTAAGTTGGTCTAGTGTAAGGACTGCATCTTTTTCTGGTTCGAGATCACCTTTTTTGAAAATATTACTTTTAGTCGTGCCTAAAATATTATGAATCAACTCTGTATTTATTGTACCAAACAAACGTTCAATAACCGATCCATAGTGTGGGGTTTTCACTGGACGATGCATAATCTCTGACTCTAATGTTTCATTTACAAGTCTTTTGATATCCGTACTTTTAAAATCCATGCCATTATCTACATAAATAATATTTGGTATACCGAAAGCTTCCCATTCCAAATCTGTCCCATAATCTCCAACGGTGTTTTTCACGAATACACCGTGTTGTATTGCTTTTCGTACTACATTTGAGGACGGGCCTTCATGAGAAAGATAGAAGCACCACGGCATTCGTGAATGAACACAAATCCCTAACGTGATCCACGGTCGATCTATAACTAAACCTGTTGCATCATCAATCACTTGCATATCTAGTTGTGTATGATCTATTTGAACAATATCTAATCTGAAGTCCGCATCCCGATCTGCATATCCACGGGCAACTTCATCATAAATGGCTTTTGCTTTCTTCATGTTTCGTAATCGTTCTTTTGCTTTTTCATCGATTCTATCAATAATGTCTGAGACAGTACTATACTTTATTTCTTGCTCATTTTTTTTTGCACACCTACGCTCTATAAGCCCATGAATATAAGCTTTAGAAACCCTATACTTTGTAAGATAATCATTTTCTATCGTTTCTTTCAAAATTTCAATCTGTTTCTCAGATTGCCTAACAGATATGGTATCAAGTATTATCTCTGGGTTATCGGGATGGCATATCATCACCAATTTATTGTCTTTCCTCCCTGTATAGCCCCTACCTTTATTTGAGATGAGTCCTTCCATTCCATCATGATTATGAGAATCTGCCGCTGCATCTCTAAAATTTTTCAAATACCTCATAATAGTTGCCCTTGAACCACCGTGCTTTTTTTTAATTCTTTCTAATAAGTCCTCTTGCTTTAAGTCGATAACATGTTCATTTTCAAATAATAGATCATTGAACTTATCGTTAAATTGAGAGATGGATTGCTTATTATTATTTTTGATTTTATCCAATAGTATAAGTGGTTGGATAATTTCAAACCTTTTGCTTACTTCATCTCGTTTCTTCTCATCTAATTTAGCGAGTGCATTTTCATATTCTCGACTTTCTTTCCGAAGTTGTTTCATTTTTATATCTGGAATAAATGTTGGGTGATTAATTAATGCACTGTAAGTTATCTTTAAATCTTCCCCATCGGGTCTTTTTAACCACACGTTCGGTGCATCTATAGTAATAACTTTGAACTTTTTTCCATATAAGGAGCATTCATCATATACTTTTAATTGGTTAAAGGACAAAGTTTACAGCCCCTTTTGAAAGAGTTGATGGTGAAACCATTTGGGAATTTACCGTTATTATGCTTTGTGAATTGATTATTTCATTTACATCTGTTAAAAAGGTTCCTTTTGCAAGCAAATGATAGATAAGTGGTTTTAGATAGAGAGGGTCAATGGTTTCTTTGAATGAATTAGCAAGATACTCAATAGAATCATTTTCTAGAAATGAGAGACGATCTACGACTTTATCATACCAATCTGGATAGTATTTTCTCATCTTTAAAAAACCTTTCAAAAACCGAATATTCCTCGTTAAAGTTTGAGGCATAGTTTTAGGATATATAACGCTGTACTCCCATCCTTTTTCTAAAGCCAACGCTCTACAATAACGATTGCATAACTCTTCTTTTGGGGTGAGTTCATTATCAGGATTATCTTTTATTTGATAAAGAAGTGGTTGGAACCCTTGTTTATATGCTAATACATCTGGTATATGGAACCATTCATCGTTTCGAGAAAAAATAGAAACTTCAATTGGTTGTACATAATATCGGAGTACAGAAGTATCTAACTCAAGATAATAATAGAATAATCGTTCTCCTAATGACTCATATTCAACGGGCCGCTTATTTTTTTGACTATAGAAGCTTCCAATGATATGTGGGTGATAACGACTCCCCTTATTATTTACCTTTCGCTTAGGACTATAGAGTTTGTCTTCTTCTTTCCAATCATTCTGTGACCAATTCATGTTGCTCCTCCGTAAAAAAGTATCAATTATAATCAAATATAAATTCATTTATTGATATTACCATGTAATCTCATTTTTTGGAAAGACAAATTTATACTTCTCGTTAGATATCATAAAAAAGCTAGATGAATCAACGAATTGATTCATCTAGCTCTTAATTTTAGTCTCAAACATATACCCAAATTTGTCTCATTTATCGACCAAATCTGTCTCAATTATAACCGTTACTCACAAAATAAACCAAGATATCTCCCTACACCTTATAAGCTCGCATCGCCTTCCGCAGCTCTCGCCACGAAGGACGTTTGCCGTACATCAACACCCCTGTGCGATAGATCTTAGCAGCAAGCCAAGCCATAGCACCGATAGATGCTAATTGAATGACGATGGAGAGCCATATTTGCCAAATAGGCGGACTACTCATCCCTATGCGCAGGAACATAATAAGTGGCGAGAAGAACGGTATGAATGACATCGTAACAACGAATCCGGCATTCGGGTTATTCAGTCCAGACATGGCAATCATGAAGGCTGCCACGATGAGCAGGGTTACCGGCATGATCGCTTGCCCCACCTCCTCTGTACGGCTCACAAGTGAACCTACAGCCGCAAAAACCGTTGCATAGATGAAGAACCCTAGCAGGTAGAAGATTAAGAAATATACGATAAGTGACATTTGTAAATTGGACCAGTTAAGGTGCAGCTCCGAAATTAGTTTGCTGCTGCCAGATAAGCTTAAATTGATTCCACCCACCACAATTATCAGCGCTATTTGCGATAAAGCGAGTAGACAAATCCCTATGATTTTGCCAAACATCTGCTTAAGCGGGGACACACTTGTGATAAGAAGCTCCATTACTCGGGAGCTCTTCTCTGCTGTGATTTCCATCGCGACCATGTTCCCAAAGCCGATAACACCCATGTAAAGCATGAACAGCATCACGTAAACAAGCGCGTAGGACATCACCATTTGCGATTCCGTTTTGCCAGACGCTGCCTTGTCATTCGTTGAGATTTGCACAGTTTCTATGGAAACTGGCGCTTGAATATTAGCCTTTTGTTCAGGCGCGAGACCTGCTCCTTGTAAAGCCGTGTCAATTTTAATAAGCTGAAGAGCGGTCTGAAGCTTGCCTTTTAACGAAAATTCCATCGTGCCTTCGGATTTATACACCATCTTCGGAAACCCGGCTGCAACGGCATCTGTAAATTCCAAATATCCCTTGATCTTCTTATCAGCGATCTGCTGCTTACCTAAAGCTTCATTCGCTGCAGTACTGCCCGCATCCCGTAGTGGAATAATGACAATATCCGGATTGGGCTGATTCTTATAAAAGGTCGCTAGCTTAGCAGCAAGCTCCGTTTGTTTGCCTGCAAAGACACCAATCTTCGTCGCTTCATGAGAGGAAAGTTTATCAATGAGTGCAGGCAAATGAATCATAATGGATAATAGCAAAATCAGAATCACACTCATAACACGAAACGATTTGGATCGGAAACGGGTCATGAAAGTGAATTGAATAACCGTCATGATCCTATTCATGGGCACTCCCCACCTTCTGAATAAAGATTTCATTTAACGTTGGCTCCATCAACTGAAACCGATATACGTTTGACTGCCCCATGGCATGTCTGAGAATATGCTGCGACGCCGCAGCATCATGAATGCGAATCTCATACCCGGTCAGATGCTTTTCTACCCCAGTAACGCCTTGCAGCCTCTCCAAACCTTCAATCGGATTCTCGGTCTCGAGTATGATTCTCTCCTTAGGGAACGTTGCTTTAATATCCTTCAAGCTGCCTTGCACAAGCGTATTGGAACGATGCAGAATGCAAATATGCTCGCACAGCTCCTCCACATGATCCATGCGATGGCTGGAAAAGAGAATCGTTTTTCCCTCGTCGCGTAAGCTTTTCACGGTTGTTTTCAGCAGTTCCACATTCACCGGGTCGAGTCCGCTAAAGGCTTCATCCAGAATTAGTATTTCCGGGTTATGTATGACCGCAGCGATGAATTGGATCTTCTGCTGGTTTCCCTTAGATAACTCCTCCACCTTCTTGTTGTAGTATTCGGGGACGTCAAATCGCTCCAACCACAGCTTCAAACTTGCATCAGCTTGTTTACGGGAAAGACCGCGCAGCTCCGCTAAATAGATGATCTGCTCGCTAACTTTGACCTTCGGATACAGACCTCGTTCTTCTGGCAAATAGCCCAGCAGCTGCCTCAGCTCTTCCCGATAGCCTTGACCCTTCCACTTTATGCTTCCATGATCCGGATAAATGAGACCTAATACCATCCGCATCGTCGTTGTCTTCCCAGCTCCATTAGCCCCAAGCAACCCGTATATCTCGCCCTGCTTGACACGAAGCTGGATGTCATTCACAGCGGTCTTCTCCCCGTATTGCTTCGTAACATGATCAACGATCAAAGGATATGTCACCTTTTAACCACCCTTCCTTAGATAACGTGTTTATTTGCTCATGAATTAGTTTACCACAATATATGGAAAAAAACGGGAACAAAAAAAGCCGAATGTTGTGAGCACAACTCACACATTCAGCTTCTCTTTACAAGCCAAAAATCGCATCAATCACTGGCTTTGTCGTCCCACCTGGATACATCAAATATAGCAGAACATATACCAAGACACCTGTAGGCGCCGTAAGCAGCCATACAATCGCGGCGACTCGTCCGATTTTTTTATGTTTTAGAAATTTGTTTTTGTATGCAAACCATAATGTGATTAGACCCAGCACTCCACCCACCGTTGCCAGCGTAATATGGAAGAACAAGAATAAGTGATACGGCAGCTTGAGACTCTCGGGTCCGCCAAATGCCGTGTTTCCTTCAAACAAGGTACGGGACATGTAGATGATGAAAAACGCCAGTGCGAAGATTGCTCCTAGAACCATCAGCTTTTGATGCGTTTCCCGATTCCCTCTTACAATATGATACCAGCCGAAACCAACAAATATGGCACTGATAACGATAAACATCGTAGAAATAGTTGGTAAAATGTGCATCTCATAAATCCTTTCTAAGCGCGATTCCAATTCCCGCCCTGGTTATTCATGCTCTCTTGTGTCTCAGCAAGCTCCATATCGTCATCTTCCTTACGCTCTCTACGGTACCATCTGAAGAAAATATAGGCAAGTGTAGCCCCATATACCATCTCTTGGATGATTTTCATAATAACGCCTCCGAGCTGTTGATCATCGAGCGGAGACAAATGAGCGAAAGGTACAGTCACGTTCGAATACATATCATAAATGATCGAATCTGCAAATATGATAAGCGCGCAAGCAGGCGTCAACAACATACCATTGCCGAAAATATACGCCAATTTTTTCAGGTCATTCAAACGATTCAACTCTGGAAGTGGACAAAATACAGGGAACCACATCATGAACGCTGTAATCAGAAGCACGGTATGATAACTTACAAGTAACACATCATTCTTCATCAAACCGTCCATAATAAAAGGCATGTGATAGATGGAGAATAGCATATTGAATAAAAACAATGCGATCAGCGGACGTGCGAAAAATGAAAATGTGCCGCGGAAGACTCGATTTTGCATAAAAAGACGGAGTACCCAAGCAGGCGTACCTAACCATATAAATATAGGGACAATTAAATAAAGAATCGTTTGCTGCAGCATATGCGCGCTGAACAAATAATGATGACCGATGTAGTTAATCGGACTCCCTTGTCCTATGTAGAACAGGGCAAGCCCCGTATAGAAACATAGCTTCTGCTTATCCGAAACTGGCTCGGCATCCGCGAAATTCCCATTCCCTTTAGCGACAAATCGACTATAGACATATCCGACAACGACGACCACCAACAGTGTAACAGGATTCCACAAATCGAAAAATCCACCAATTTGGCTCATAGCTAATTTCTATCTCCTTTCAACTAAAAAAAGAGGAGGCACTTTGTCTAGACAAAGTTGCCTCTTCCTGCTTTCTTACCACCATACCCAATATACTGCTGTAATAACCCCAGTGAGAGCAACGAAAGCTCCTGCCCCGATAAAAATGAGCGGGAATAAGTGTCCTCTTTCTTTGGCATGCATCCAGAACAGTAGCTGGACGACAGCTTGCACAATACCCAAAGTTACGATGAAGATCAAAATAAAGGAACGATCCAAGTCTCCGTAAAGAACGACAGCGAATGCCAACATCGTGAGAAGAATCGAGATAATGTAAGACAAGTAGTGGTTCAAAGGTGATTCATGCTTAACTCGTTTGCTAGGTGCGTGTGTATCATGAGAATTGCTGCTCATCTTAGTGACCCACCTTCCCCATCAGATAAACGACTGTGAAGATAAATACCCAGACTAAGTCAATAAAGTGCCAATACAAAGCTGCCACATAAAACTTAGGTGCTGTAACAACCGTAAGACCTTTTTTGAGTCCTTGCAAAATCAACAATGTAATCCAGCAAACACCAAACGCTACGTGAGCTCCATGGAAACCGACTAAAGTATAGAACGAAGTTGAGAAAGCACTTGTTGTAAATTTATGTCCTTCATGCACATACTCAAAAAACTCGTAAATCTCCATCCCCAAGAACGAAAGACCAAACAATACAGTAACTGCTAGCCAAAATAACAATTGTCCCAGCTTTTGTTTGTGCATCGCGATGATCGCGAACACACTCGTTAAGCTACTTGTTAAGAGGATGAATGTAGACCAACCCACTGTTTTGAGTTTGAAAAGTTCATCCGCTGTAGGACCATCTGGAACGGAATTCCGAAGTGCGATGTAGGTTGCGAATAAACAACCGAACAACACAACTTCAGCACCGAGAAACAACCAAAATCCGAGAACTTTATTTTTCCCTTCGAGGGTAGCCGTTTCCGGATTAGCAGGCAGTGCGCCCGTATGATGAGTACTCATGCCTTTACCCCCTTGTCATCTTCAAGCTCTTCCGGTTCAATATGCCAACCATGATCGTCATATACGGAACGCAAGAACATTGCAATAAATGTAACAATGATACCCGCGGCAGCTACATAGTAGTTTCGGTACATAAAACCAAAACCTGCAATGAACAAACCAGCGGACATAACAAGCGGCAAAATCGATGCGGATGGCATATGAATCGAACCAATTGGTTCTGCCGGAGTCATCTCTTTATTACCTGCCATTTTTTCTTTCCAGAATGCATCTAATCCGCGAACAAGCGGTGTTTGTTTAAAGTTATACTCAGGTGCAGGCGATGGAATCGTCCACTCCAATGTACGGCCATCCCATGGATCTGCAGGAGCCGTGATCGGTTTTCTTGCTGTTGCGATGATGTTGATCAAGAATACTAATGTACCGATACCCATCAAGAAAGCACCTACGGTTGAAACCAAGTTACCTACTTCGAGATCATGACCAGGTTGGTACGTAAAGACACGACGCGGCATTCCCATGAGTCCCAAGAAATGCTGAGGGAAGAATGTTAAATGGAAGCCAATGAAGAACAACCAGAAATGCAGTTTACCCATTCCTTCGTTCAACATACGTCCAAACATTTTTGGCCACCAGTAGTAAAGACCTGCGAACAAGCCAAGCACTAGACCACCAACGATAACGTAGTGAAAGTGAGCAACAACGAAATACGTGTCATGATACTGGAAGTCTGCTGCTGGAATCGCGAGCATAACCCCTGTTGTTCCACCCATTACGAATGTTGGGATAAAGGCTGTTGCGAAAATATTCGCTGTTGTAAAGCGAATTTGTCCGCCCCAAAGTGTGAATAACCAGTTAAAAATCTTAACGCCAGTTGGAACGGCAATCGCCATAGTAGCAATCGCGAAGATGGAATTGGCAACTGGACCTAAACCTGCTGTAAACATATGGTGAACCCAAACCATGAAGCCTAGGAAACCGATCAAAACTGTTGCAAATACCATGGAGCTGTATCCGAAAAGACGTTTCTTCGAGAAAGTCGAAACGATCTCAGAAATGATACCGAAAGCAGGAAGAATCAAAATGTAAACTTCGGGATGCCCGAAAATCCAGAATAAATGCTCCCATAGTACGTTGTTACCGCCTCTGGCTGCATCGAAGAATGCACCGCCAAAGATACGGTCAAACATAAGTTCAACAAGGGCAACCGTAATCGCAGGGAAAGCAAGTACGATCAAACCAGATGTAATAAATGCAGACCATGTGAACATCGGCATACGCATATACGTAAGACCAGGTGCACGCATGTTGATAATCGTAACGAGGAAGTTAATCCCCCCGATTAGAGTACCGATACCAGCAATCTGTAGACCTAGTACATAAAAATCAGTACCTTGGAGGTTGTTTTCAAGTGTTTGTCCCCAACTGGTATCCGTTATCGAGGATAATGGAGCATACCCCGTCCAACCAGCATCAGGTGCGCCACCCAAGAACCAACTTGTGTTCATCAGTACGCCACCTGCGATGAACAACCACAGACCGAGTGCATTAACGAAAGGGAACGCAACGTCCCTTGCACCAATTTGTAGAGGAACGATGGCATTCATGAATGCGAAGATAACCGGCATAGCCGCAAAGAAAATCATCGTTGTTCCGTGCATCGTCGTTAATTGGTTAAAAGAATCGCCGATAAAAATGTGCTGATCGGGAAAAGCGAGTTGAATCCGAATCAAGATGGCTTCAAGTCCTCCTACGAGGAAGAAGAAACCGCCCGCTATTAAGTACAGGATACCGATTTTCTTGTGATCGACTGTTGTAAGCCAATCCATTAAACCGGTATGTTTTTTTACTGGATGAGAGTGAGCCAACGTATTAACCTCCTTTACCTGAGAAGTTTATTTCAAAGTCTGTAAGTACTGAACAATATCTTTAATTTGAGCGTCATCAAGCTTACCGCCTGCTTCTTTACCAAAAGCCGGCATTTTGTTGCCCGGTTTTTGTTCTTGCGGATTATGTATCCACAATGCCATTTTCTCAGGAGTGTGTTCCAGAATACCAGCAAGCGTATCGCGATCTGCGAAACCTTTGAGGTTAGGAGCAACACCAGGACCGTTCGCATTAACAGCGTGACAAGACATGCAATTTTCTTTAAAAAGCTCTTCGCCTTTTTGTGCAGTTGCAGGCACAGTAACAGGCGCTTTCATTTTTGCTACCCAAGCATTGAAATCGGCTTCTGACTTCGCTTGAACGGTAAAGTTCATCAAAGCATGAGAGGCTCCGCAAAGCTCTGTACATCTTCCTTGGAAGGTTGCGATTTCGTCAGCTTGAAGATAAAGCGTATTATGGATACCTGGATTTGTATCCACTTTACCACCAAGGGATGGTACCCAGAAGGCATGAGCGACGTCAGCTGAAACAAGATCGAATGCAATAATTTTATCCTTAGGAACGACAAGCTCTTGAGCTGTAGCGATGCCTAAATCGGGATATTCAAACTGCCACCAGAATTGATGCGCAGTTACTTTGACATGAACCGCAGCTTTGTCCTTATTGTAATTCGTTGAATGCTTAAATGTGTAGGACACTGTTGGTACCGCAAGTACTAACAGAAGGAGAATCGGAACGACTGTCCAGATAATCTCAAGCACGTGGCTACCTTCAACTTGCTTAGGTACGCTATTATCACCTTCACGCTTACGAAAGCGAATTAACACATACACATAAATTGCAAATACGACAATTACGACAAAAACCATGATAAAGAGACTTAATTTCATTAAATTAAGCTGCTCGGTTGCCACAGGACCTTTTGGCACTAAAGCAGACAAGGTTGGGTCTCCACACCCGGTTAGCAAGAACGTCATTGCCGCTAGAAGGGGCACCAGACGCCATAACTTTTTCAATCGACTCATTGTATCAACCCCACTTTTAAAACAATATTTTTACCACGAAGGCCATGCCCATGTCAATTCACTTTATTAACTATAAATTCGTGAAAAGTTTTTGTCAATCGCTGGAGGGAAGTTCACAAATTGTTCTTAAACCGCTCTGTAGCGATATATTTTCCCTCCATGGTTATTTCCATACACCCGCCTCTTTATGCATAAAAGCCTTTATTTGTGAACACGAATAAAAGCGCAGAAACATCCCATCCTATAAACATTACAACGTATATGGGAGGTCTCTTTTGATGCTCAGGAAGTTAGGTTTTCCGATTAGTGGAATGTTATTCCTCCTGCTGACATTATCCGGTTGTGCAGAGAATGGAAGAGAATATGGGAAAAGTCCCGACCACACGAATTTTGGCGCCCCTGTCGAAAAAACAGAGGAAACCGAAAGAGCTTATCAAACCAAACAGCTCTATGGTCCAGTTACGCACAACAATTCAAAGCTTGAATACAGCCAATTTCTATCCAATCAATTACACGCTATGAATGGGGTAAATACAGCCATCGTGATGACTACGGATCAGAATGCTTACGTCGCTCTTATGATTGACAGCAGTGCGATAGGTACCAAGGGTTCCACCAGAGAGACGAATAACCAGGGCACTGCCAAAGGCTTTTATAACGATCACGCGCCATTCAATGACACCATGCCTTCCAATGATTTAAACAATGGCTTCAATAGTTATGAAACTGCCGTGCACCACGATATGCTTTCTCATCGATTCAAACAAGCGATGGCTGAGAAAATTCGAACACTGCAGCCTAATATCATGGATGTCTATATTTCTGCAAACCGTGATTTCCTTAATAAAATGAACAACTACGCCCAAGAAAGTTGGAAGGGCCATTCTCTGATGCCTTTATTAACGGATTTTAATCAAACGGTAACTCGCATTTTCGGTACAGCGCAAGTATTACCTGAACACTAATCGTAGAAGTAAAAGCAAACTACATGAATTTACGAAAATTCCTTCTATATAAAGAAGTAATTACTGCTTGTTGGTCGGCTCCTGTTTTCATTTGTCCGGCATTCCTGTACAATGAGGGAATCGTCTTTAACAAGGAGAGACTTTGGTTATAGACCAAAGTCCCTTAAATAGGAGAGACTTTGGTTATGACCAAAGATCCCTATATTAAGCAAGAAAAAGGGAGCTGGCCAATTTACCATGTCAAACGGATTTGCCTCATTAGGAATTAGAGAAAGTCTTGTTCACGTTTTACAATCTGGAGGAGTCGTAGAACCGACACCCATTCAAAAAGAAGCGATTCCTGTTTTATTAAAAGGTACAGATGTTATCGCACAGGCACAAACTGGTACTGGTAAAACCCTTGCCTTTGTACTTCCTATATTAGAAACAATTGATGTAGAAAGCCCAGATGTCCAAGCACTTATATTGACACCGACACGTGAATTAGCTATTCAAATTAGCAACGAGCTGAAAAACCTTGTCCCTGTTACAGGAGCAAAGGTTCTGGCTGCATATGGCGGGCAAGATGTAGAAAAGCAGCTTAGAAAGCTACAAGGTAACATACATATAGTAGTAGGAACACCGGGAAGATTGCTCGATCACCTTCGCCGCGGTTCTATCAACTTCTATAAATTGAAAATACTTGTATTAGATGAAGCCGATCAAATGCTGCACATGGGTTTCCTTCATGAAGTGAAGGATATCATTGCCCAAACATCTCCATATCGTCAAACGCTTCTCTTCTCTGCAACTATGCCTGAGCAGGTCGTCAACCTATCCAAAGCTTATATGAAAGAAGCTAAGGAAATTAAAATTCAAAGTAAGCAAGTGACTTTAACTGAAATTAAACAAGTCTTGGTTCCAACAACAGATCGAGACAAACAAGATGCTTTGATAGCAGCCATTAAAGAATATAAGCCATATCTAGCTATGATTTTCTGTCGTACGAAAGCAAAGGCTATTGCGCTCAATGAGGTTTTGCAGGAAATCGGCTTAATGTCGGATGAGCTCCACGGTGATTTGTCACAAGCGAAGCGCGAACAAGTCATGAAGCGTTTCAGAGACGGGCGAATCGAACTTTTGGTTGCAACGGATATCGCAGCTCGCGGCTTAGATGTTGAAGGGGTCACCCATATTTTCAATTATGATGTCCCGCAAGATGCGGAAAGCTACATTCACCGTATTGGCCGAACGGGCCGTGCTGGGGAATCGGGTGTGGCTGTGACTTTTGCTACGCAGCGAGATATGCCTACCATTGAATTAATCGAAAAAGGGATTCGTATGTCTTTGAGAAGTCCGGAACAACAGCAAAGACGTGTCCGTTCCAACTCTGAGGAGTATGTTGATACGGATGGCAGAGGTTCCGCACGCAGAAGCAGCGGCGGTCAATCACGCGGGGGCCGTAATGAAAGAAACGGCGCAACGGAACAGCGCAGCGGACGCAGCGGAAGATCCGGTGCTCGCGAAGCTAGCCGTGGCGGTCGAGACAACATTCAGTACGGAACAAAAAGTTCATCCTCTAGAGGCGATAAATTCGGTTCGCGCTCGGCAGCACCTGGAAGTGCACGTACTGGCCCACGTCCTGCGAAGGTCAATTCGGAACGCAATCCGAATACATGGGGGCGCGCTGAGAATAAAGAACGCCCAGCAGCAACGAATGCAGGACCAGGTCGCGGTGATAACATGAATGCTGCTAAAGCACGCGTCACTAGATCATGGAGTGGCGGAGACGCAGCTGAACGAGCGCCTCGCGCTGAAGGTACGGAGCGCAGACGTTCTGCTCCTCATGGCGATAAGTCTTACTCGCCATATAACAAGTATGCCGGCACGGGGCGTGACGACGCTGCAAGCGCATCACGCACGATTCGCGGCGGCAAAGGCCGTGGTGACAGTGCGGAGCGCGGAGCTCGCGGTGCAGCGGCACCGCGCGGTGAGGGCTTTGGGGCTCGCGGCGGAGCACCGCGTGGCGAAGGCTTTGGAGCTCGTGGCGGAGCGCCGCGTGGCGACAGACCGAGTGCGCCTCGCGGCGGGCAAGCTGGCGGCGAACGCAGCGGCCAGGCACGAGGACGCGGCGACAGTGCCGAGCGTGGAGCACGCGGCAGCGCACCTCGCGGTGATAGCTTCGGAGCACGCGGCGGAGCGCCGCGTGGCGACAGATCTAGCTCGCCTCGCGGCGGGCAATCAGGCGGATCCCGCGGCAGTGCACCACGCGGTGGCGGCCGCGGCGGAAAGCGCTAGGAAAAAAAGCGCTTTCTACGCAAGGCTTTACCGAATAACGCGAACGTTGTAAAATATAAATACGGCTGCAAGTGATCCTACTCATCAAAAATCGTTTCATACCGTTGCACGCACGTAGGATTTACCCCCCACAATTCCCATTAAGGAGGTATGTTCCATGTACGCATTAAAGGACAAGGAAATGATTTTTGTATTCACCGGTCCTCACGGTGCTGGTCGTAAGACGGTCGCGGAAATGTCAGGCTCTACGCTCGGCATGAAGCAGGTCATCTCTTACACCACCAGACCTCCGAAAGCTACCGAAGAAGATGGTCAAGATTATCACTTTATCTCTCCTGCCGAGTTTGTCAAAGCGCAAGCTGCCGGTGAATTCATTGAGGTTAGTACAGTTAATGACCATTTGTATGGCATCAAAAGTGCAGATATTGAACACATGTTTGAGCTTAGCGGAAGCATATATTTAATTTTGAACCGCTTTGGCGCCGAAACCCTCAAAAAGATTTACGGAGATCACGTAGTCCTTATCTTCATTCATGCCGGACGGGATAAACTTGAACAACGGATGAAAGAAAGCGGAGACTCTGAAGAAGTCATTTCGAAGTATCTCTCTTATTACGAAGACGAATTAGCTTTCCGTGACCAATGTGATCATGTGTTTGAAAATGTTGATTTAGCGCATACCGTGTTTGATTTAACGAAAACGTTGGATCAATACTTAAATCGCAATTTAGTTGATTTAGATTAAACGGCAGTAACTGCCTATAACAGGCCTGGACGGAACTTCGTCCGGGTCTTTTCACATGCGGCTGCAATGCCTTTTAAAAGGAGTTGTCCACTTGAAAATTATATCTATCGAACCTACACCTAGCCCGAATTCGATGAAGCTCAATATGGATCAGTCGCTTCCTACTGGTGTACGAAAAACCTATACAAAAGAAAACAGCAAGCAAGCACCTGATAACATTGGGCAATTGTTAGCTGTCCAAGGCGTGATTAGCGTATTCCACGCAGCGGACTTCATTGCCGTAGACCGTACCTCTAAGGGGGACTGGCAGTTTATTCTGGCCAGAGCTCGTGAGATTTTTGGCGAAGCGCAGCCATCTGCCGACGGAGGCCTGCCTCCGGAACAGCAGCAGCCCACGGCTGAAGCCGCATTCGGTGAGGCACAAGTCCTCGTGCAGATGTTTCGTGGCATCCCGCTCCAGGTGAGGGTACGCGCTGGCGCAGAGGAAGTGCGCGTAGGAATGCCGCAGCGTTTCACTGAGGCGGCCGTTCGCGCAGGTACGGCATCGCCGAACCTGATTAAGGAGCGGAAGCTCGAGGAGCTCGGCGTACGCTACGGCGAGCTCGGGGACATCGCAGGCGAAGTCGTCCAGGAGCTGGACGCTTCTTACGACGACGCCCGCGTCGAAAGCTTGGTCTCCCTCGCGATGCGGGAGACTTCAGAAACAGCCCCCGCGGAGGAATCCGCGGAGGTTGAAGATGCTAGCGCAGCAAGTGCGCAGCTGCGCCACAGCGACTGGAAGCTGCGCTACGCCGCGCTTCAGAAGATCCAGCCGTCGCTAACGACACTGCCGCTTCTCGTCCATGCCCTGCAGGACGAGAACACGTCGATTCGGCGACTAGCGACCGTTTACCTCGGGGATATCAAGGAACCCGAGGTACTGCCCTTCCTGTATCGTGCCCTCGAGGACGATACACCTTCCGTTCGGCGGACCGCAGGCGATACGCTGTCCGACATCGGAGACCCTGCCGCCATCCCGGCCATGGCGAAGGCGCTCAAAGACCGCAACAAGCTAGTCCGCTGGCGCGCGGCGCGCTTCTTGTACGAAGTCGGAGACAACACTGTGCTCGATGCCCTGCATCAGGCAGTAGATGACCCCGAATTCGAAGTGCGCATGCAGGTGAAAATCGCACTCGAGCGCATCGAAGGCGGGCACGCCGCCGAAGGCTCCGTATGGCAGCAAATGACACGTAGAAACGAATAGTATTCGGTGGTAATAGTTCCACCCCCCACTAATGCTGAAAATTCGCTTATCCGTGTAAAGTTGTACTTTGTTAAACTTCAGGCAAGCTAATGGGCTTTTCCAACCGAATGTTATAAAAAGTACAATAATTCCAGCCAAAGGCACCTAAATAGCCTATTAGACAGCTAAATGGTTGTAGTAAAGAGACCGTCGATTCATTCAACTAATCTTGCTCTTCATTGAGGTGTCTTAGATCGAGATCAATCGTAAACTATGATCAATTGAGGTTGCTAAATGAATGAATCCATGTTCGCGGTTGAATGATGTTGTAAAAAGTGCAACAATTGCTACCTAAATCTCGCCTTTTCCATTAGTTGTTCAACCTTTTGTCGTGTGAATTGTTGTAGGAAATACAACATTGGTAACCACTGTAGCCCATTTGCCCTAACGAAAGCTGATTGACTCTAAAATCGAATTCTTATTTCTTCAATAATGTGAGTGAATCCTGGGCACGCGCTTATAGCGCCGCCGCATGGCGATGGGCAACCCAGTACACTAAATACTAGGAAAACATAGTTGCTTATCGAATGTTTATTCATATCCACAAAATTACACATATCCAGTCAAGAGTAGGAAGATCAGTAGGAAAAGAGCAAATTTAAAGAATTCACGAAAAAAAGCACGGAAGCTGTATCCAGAAACTCTGGCTGCCTTCCGTGCTTTTTTTCATATAAGAAAGGAGAAGAAGACAAAACTGAGCTTATTTAGCCTCAAACTGCTCAAAATACAAAATCCGCTCCAAAATCGTTGGATGCGAGCCGCGGAACCACTGAACCAGCTTCGGTTGTGTGACGGGGCTGAGATTTTCTTTGGCAATGTGTTGAAAGGCGCGTATCGCGGCGCTGCCGTCTCCGGTCATTTTCATCGCATAGGCATCGGCGCGATGCTCGATGACTCTTGAGAACGCATTTTGCGCTGGCGCCGAGGCGAAACTCATGATGGTCACAATAAGCAGCAAGATCGGCAGAGCAGCTAAATCATTTTCCCCTCGTATTCCCCAAATTGAACCCCAGCGCCGAATAAACAAGCGATATGCATGAAAGGCAAGCCAGAAACCGATAAAACTCAGAACGATCCCGTAGGCAATCCCTAAATAGATATGCCGCTCGGCGTAATGTCCCATTTCATGAGCCATCACGGTCAAAATCTCATCAGGCTGCAGCTTCTTCAGTATCGTATCCCAAAGGACGATGCGCGCGTTCCCTCCAATGCCATTCACATAGGCATTAATTGTATGAGTCCGCTCAGACATATTGACTTCATATACTTGATCCGCAGGGATCTGTGATTGCGCAGCAAGCTGGAGAATTTGTGCCTTTAGCTCTTGATTTTGAAGCGGTTGAAAATCGTGATACAACGGATCAAGCACAACGGGCTGAATGAAAGTGACGAACAAAATAAGCGGAATAGATATCAGCCAGAACCAGAGCCACCAACGGTCAGGACGCCATTTTAGCACCCCTCTGAAAATCCATACGATAACGATCGTACCCAAGACGTCGATGAGGAAATCTTTCCCATGATCACTCCAGAACAGGACTAGTGTCTCCGTCGATAACCCATAAGCCTGATCGATTTTGAACAGAAAATAATCAATCGGCAGGAAGAGCACGTCCATAAGCAAGGTAAAGAAGAGTACGAAAGTAACCATCCGCAGAAAGGAAGCTCGGAATAACTTTTCGGCTAAACGGCGAAACCTTACCGCAGCACCGAGCAGAGCCAGCAAGACCCCCATTTGCAATGGAGAGCTTAGGAAATAAGCTAGCGACCGTATGCGTGACAAGGACTCAGCCTTCGTAATTTCTTGTGTCGTCATGAATGTATGCGGGTCTGCAATGGTTCCAATTAGTGCATATGGGATGTGGAACAAGTCCCCTTTTAAGAAGTATACGATCAAGGTTAACGCATATACACCAAAAGCTACGACAAGTCCTATGTAGAAACGCTTCATTTCATACCTCCGCGACCAACTTCGTTCAAGTTAATTAATAACCAGTCTGGTGTAAAATCTCTAGACAGGAGCCAGACCTGGGTGAAATGGCCATGAGGCAGTACCAGATTACGCTTCCGACCAAGTATATCGGACATCCCAAACAAAAAGGATAGATTGCGAATAAGCAGCATGCAGGGATAATCCTGTGAGTAATCTTTTAATTTATGTTCATTGCTTTGAATGCGATCATTAATGACCTGAATAAACGTATCTATTCCTTCGGCACTAGGCTTAGTCAGCTCGGAACGCGACAGCATAAGCCGTGCTTCCTCGGTATCGTAGAACAAATGGGTGACTTCTAACCCTACTCGATTATTTCCGGCATCCTCAAGCAGCGCGTCCGGCTTCTCTTGCTGCTGAACCATACGCAGGTGAACCTCATTATTCACATTATATAAATCCAGAAAGATATCAATTGCGGTTTGTTCCATCGCCTTTTTCTGATCTTCGTGTTTATTCATATGTCTCCCCTATATCCATTGAACGAGTCGTTGCTCCCATTTTACCCTATTCTATGAGCTTATACCTCACGATCCCGTACGCCACGCATCTTTTGATTAATACCCTTGGCAATAATCCGCTCTCCTAGACTATGCGGCAGAGTTGTCATTGTATGTGCATTGGTTTGATCATTTCATTTTGAAGAAATAGATAGTCGGTCCCTTTATTTGATTTTTCTATTTTCCCATGTTGTAATGAGAAGATAACCCAGATAGGACGTGGGAAATGAAGAAAGTAACTTGTTGTTTTTTAGTGTTATTCGGCATCTTTTGTTTAGCAATCGCTATGCCTACATCTCCTGCCTTGGTGCAGGGTTTACCTATATCCATCACTAAACCACATCTAGCTGGTACAGAACAACCAATATCAATTTCAATACCTACTCCTGCACCATCCGTCAAACCCAATAAGAAGGATCATTTTCAATTGCAAAATATTCCTGCCCTATCGCAGCTGCCCGAGCTGCCGAACGGATGTGAAGCCGTCGTTGCCACGATGCTGCTAAACTGGGCCGGAGTCCCAGTATCCAAAGAGGAAGTCGCTGCTGCACTTCCCTTAGGCGAATTGCCCTATGTGAATGACGACGGAGCATTTATTGGCAGTAATCCCAAAGATGTATTTGTAGGTAACCCTTATGAGGTAGGTTATGGTATTTATCATAAGCCAATCGCGGACATGCTGGATCAATGGTTACCCGGTCGAGTTAAGGATTTGTCAGGCATAGCCTTTGAAGACTTGCTCACGACTATTGTCCAAGGAAAACCAGCCATGATCTGGGCAACCGAACATATGGATACACCTTATCTGGAGATGGAATGGCAGGATGAAGAGGGACAGCTAGTCGAGTGGTATCAACCTGAGCATGCCTTACTCTTAACAGGCTGGGACGATGATTACGCCTATATGAACGATCCTATGACCGGAAAACAGGAATCCTATGCAATATCTGATTTCAAAACAGTCTGGGAGCAGATGGGGTCTCAAGCGATTACAGTTAACTAACAATAGGCCTTTCTTGCTTTGTGTGGCATTTATACATAGTCCGCCTTGGGAAACCTGCTTATGTGGTAAAAAAGCATGAACTGCTCGGTCTATCCCGAGTAGTCCATGCTTTTTTTATAAGGGATCCAATTGCACAGCCGCTTGCTTACCGCTAAGCTGTATGCCTGTGTGCTTACGTCCATGTGAACTCAAATCTTTAGTTAGCGTCTCAAGCAATTCTTTGGCCTTCGCGCCTTCTTTGCCTGAAATCTTCACGACCAGCAGCACAGCGTCACCGCCCTGAAGAATGCGCTCTGCTTGCAGCCTCTTCGTCTCTAGGTCATGATCTTCGATGTGAGGCGTTAAGCGGAGCTCCTTGACTTTCGGTGCTTGCTCCCGTTTGCGGGCTTGCTGCTTTTCCTGCAGTGCTTCCTGCTTCGCTTGCCCAGCGCCAATGAGCTTACAGGGAGGTGGACTGCTCATGAGCGAGGTGCAGATTAAATCCACTTTCAGCTGCTTCGCTAGCAGCAGTGCTTCCTTCGTGGACATAACGCCTAGATCTTCGCCAAGCAGTCCCGTAACATGGACCTCGGATGCTTTAATTTTCTCATTCTTAATCATTGTGATTACACCTAATCTTTCGCTATAATGAACCCATCAACAGGAAGAGGTTGTTTAAGGAGATGTCTAACCAATTATGAATAATAAACAATTAGAAGAGCAAATGATCGAGAATTACAAACGTGAAGAGCATATGATGATCCTCGTTTTTGCACAATGGTGTATCAACCATGATTTGGATCCTGCTGCGCTTTATCATAGCGCATACCCAGACCAACCTAATAACGAAGCTCTGCAGCAAGCCCTTGATTTAACGGTAACCAAAGAAGAAGCCGGTGAAGTCCCTGATGACACTGTACTAGGCGTACTGTCTCTATTCGGCAACGAGGAGCTAGCCTTTATCGTCACACAAGAAATCGATAAGCGGCCGAGTCAGAACCGATAATCGTTTCCTTAAAAAGCATGCTGCCTCATCTCAAGTTTAAAAGCTTCTGCCAATAATTCAATCGTCTGCAGTCTCGTCTCAAAGCTGTAGCCGCCGGTCACGACCAACACTTCATCGACTTGGTAGCTTTCGGCTAGGTTCAGCAGTTGCTCCCTTACTTGGTTCGGATCACCAATAATCATACGGGATCGATTGTCCCTTACCCTTGTAAGGTCCCAGTCTGAGTACACATAGTCAGCCGCTTCTTCGGGCGATTTCACTCCTGTGAATTCGCCCTTTTCCGTTTGCAGAATGCGCAAATCAATCGAAGCCGCAAGCCCCTCGGCCTCTGCCTGCGTCTCTGCGCACAGCACATAGATGCACACCGTCGCCTGCGGTACGACATTCAGCGCGGACGGTCGGAACGAGCTGCGGTAGCTGCGCACCGCATGCTGTCCTCCCGCTCCGTTGATGAAGTGCGCGAAGCAGAACGCTGCGCCTGCTTGCGAGGCATACACCCCGCTCTGCCCGGTGGAGCCGAGCAACCACACCTGGGGCATCGAGTCCACCAAAGGGGTGGCGCGGATGCCCTCGAACACATGCCCGGGTTCCACCGAGTCGGCGAGGAACCCGAGTAGATCCGTAACTTGCGCTGGGAACCGCTCAAGTCCTTCGAACATATCTGCGCTGATGCCTCGCAGCGCTTTGGCCGTATGCGGCGTGCCTCCGGGCGCACGCCCGATGCCAAGGTCGATGCGCCCCGGATAGAGCGCCTCGAGCATACGGAAATTCTCAGCGACCTTGTAGGGGCTGTAATGGGGCAGCAGCACGCCGCCGGAGCCTAGCCGAATACGGCTAGTGCGGGCAGCCAGCGTGGAGAGAAGCACCTCTGGCGAGGAGCCCGCAAGGCCTGCCGAGTTATGATGCTCCGACACCCAGAATCGGGTGTAGCCTAGTCGGTCGGCCACCTGGGCCAACCCAATTGTTTGCTGTAACGCCTCGCTATGCGTAAACCCGGATGATACCGGTGACTGATCAAGAATACTTAGCTTCAGCATTGTCATCCCTTCTTTCTGAGTCATCTGCCGATGATCTTGATTATACAACGTCCGACCAACAAAAGAAAAAGGACAAACCCCTAATGGCGTTGTCCCCGATTTTGAAATTTTAACTTACCATTTCCTCTTACTTACTAAAAGTGTATGGTTACGGGAAAATTTTATGCAGGTCCTTTTTTTAAAAACAGTAATTTTTCAACACTTATCGATGCATCTATTATCTTTAATTGCGTGTTATAAAATCTGAATCCATCTGTGATATAGGCTAATCTGAGGTTACCGGTGAATGAATCCCTATTCTCGGTTGAATGATGTTGCAGAAAGTGCAACAATTACTGCCTAAATCTCGCCTCTTTCCCGTCGTTGTTGTATAATCTACAACAATTCTGCCCCATAAAAGCCATTTCGCAACAAATGGGGTGAAAATGTTGTACAAACTGCAACTTCAACATGCAAAATAGCCTTTATGCATGTGAATTGTTGCAAAAATTACAACATTGGTAACCTCCTTAGCTCATCTACCTTCACCAAGCTGTGAATGACCTTAAAATTGAAATTTTGTTGTCTACTAGGGAGTTGCGCCTACCAGCTATGAGGAAGCATACCCGAATAAACGAAAAACCTAGCGGAAAATCACCGCTAGGTTCATTAATACGTGTGAATCTAGACTTCACAATTAAACTTCAAGACTAACAAGAAATGTTTTAATTTCATAAGGCTTCAGCTCAATATTGGCTGCCTCCACGTCACCGATTGGGCGCTCCATCAAATCACATTCCTGCAGCGATCGAATTTTAAAATCACTCTTGATATCCACATGTGTTCGGACTCCTGCAAACTCATGGATCCGCAGCACCAGTCTCTCTCCGTCCTCTGCTTTTTTGATCGCATCCGCCATCACATTTGGAGCAGAGAATTCGAACATGGAAAGTGTACCTTGAGCTGGAACGCCAACGTAACTCGTCAGCGGATTATTAAGCGCCCATGCTTCCTGTACCGTGCCGCCTGCATACCAATCCCCCGCATGCGGGAGAAGAGCATACACAAAGGAATGTTCTCCAAGATCAGCTGTCGGGTCCGGATGAATCGCGGATTTAATTAGTGATAAACGCATGACGTTATCCTTAATGTCGTAGCCATACTTACAATCATTAAGCAAGCTTACGCCGTATCCACGTTCAGACAAGTCCGCCCATTGGTGCCCGACAGATTCAAAACGCGCCCAATCCCAGCTTGTATTCCAATGCGTTGGACGTTTGACGTTCCCGAACTGGATATCGTAAGTAGCCTCCGTAGAACGCACGTCTACCGGGAATGCAACCTTCAACAGCTGCTGACGTTCCTGCCAGTCGATATGGGTGCGGAAATCAATGCGTCGGCTGCCTGCATAAACAGTCATCGACTGTGAGATCGTAGACTTCGCAAAGTTCCATTTGAATGCAACGGTTGCTGCTAGTGGTCCCTCTTCAACGAGCTCAACTGATACCAGATCGGTGATTTCGCGCATTTTTTCTTGGTAGAAAATATCGATATCCCAAGCGTCGAAATCAATTGGCTTATCTTCAAACACCTGCAGAACGTTGCCTCGCGAGTTTGCCGTAAGCACATTCCGGTGATGATCTAGGTCGAATACGCGAACCAATTGACCGGATTCGTTCCATTCGATTTCATAATGAGGCGTTTTTAACGAGCGTCCTTCCAGTTGGAAAGGCATCTCCTCAGCCTCATTTGTTTGAGATTTATCATTAAAGTGAATCGTCGTCATACCTAAAGACGGAACCTGAGGCATGTCGACAAACCAGCGGCCATCCGTGTATTGCGATTTCAATTGGCGGCCTTCCCGATCTGTCCAAACGCTGCCAATCGCAGCTTTTTCCCCAGGAATGACAACAAGATCACTGCGCTCCCATGAAGCGCTGTTCAGAACCGTGACCGCACCTTTTTCCTGTTGGGTTCCAATTTGCGCAGCAGCTTCATTCCACGCGGATGTCCCTATAGACATAGCTTCTGCATATTCCTCACGACTGTCCTCGTAGACCTCTGTAATCGAAGAACCTGGAATAATATCATGGAATTGATTACGCAATATAATGGTCCAACCCTTGTTAAGCATCTCCTGTGGATAAACGCTCCAATCGGATTTCAACAAAGCAGCCAAAGCGCTGACATATTCCGTTTCGCGATATAGTAGCTCCAGCTTACGATTCATTCGTTTGATATACGCTTGGCTTGTATAAGTCCCGCGATGGTATTCAAGATACAGCTCACCGTCCCATGTATGCACATAACGATCGGTTGCTTCAACTGTTTCATGTAACCGCTCGAAGTATTCGTCTGCCCGCCCTGTTTTCACTTGTGGCAGGCCAGGCATGTCTTCCAAACGACGGCGCATCTCCAGCATCTCTCGATTGACACCGCCGCCGCCATCCCCATAACCGTAAGAAAGCAGAAGCTCTTGATTCACTTCTTTATCTCGGTAGGCATCCCAAGTACCTTTGACTGTCATCGGCGTTACCTCGCCGTTGTACGTATAGAAGAACGAGTTAGCCTCTTCCCAATCGCCAGGTGTGGTAATGAAATGTGTCAGCACTTCGGAGCCATCAATTCCCCGCCATTTGAAGGTATCGTGAGGCATACGATTGAACTGGTTCCAGCTGATTTTAGTCGTCATGAACGTATCGAAACCAGATTTCCGCAATATTTGCGGCAGCGCCCAGCTGTACCCGAATACGTCAGGAAGCCATAAATAGGTGCTTTCCACTCCGAATTCTTCACGTATGAATCGGGTTCCGTGTAAAAATTGTCTCACCAGTGATTCCCCGGAGGTTAAGTTGCAATCTGCTTCCAACCACATGCCTCCGCCAACTTCCCATCGCCCTTCACGTACACGCTCAAGGATTTGCTCATAAATATCAGGATAATCTTGCTTGATATAGGCGTATAGTTGAGGCTGCGTCTGCAAAAATACATAGTCCGGGAATCGTTCCATTAGGCGCAGCACGGTTGAGAACGAGCGTGCACATTTCTCCCGAGTATGCTTAAGTCTCCACAACCAAGCCACATCAATATGGGTATGCCCAATAGCAGTAACCGTAACTGGATGCTTCTTCTCCATCTGATTTAATTCCTTGTGCAGCAGTTCCCGGGAACTATAAACGGATTCATAGTAAGCGTCCGAAAGTGGATTCGACCAATCAACTAGCCTAAAGGAACGATCGAGTGCTTTAACTAACTGCGTGCGTTCAGGATGGTTAACATCCAGACTGCGGATTGTTTCCAGCACAGCGCGTCCTGTGTAGTAGAAATCGTCAACTCGCTCATCCAGCCAGCAGATTTCAGCGCGATTCACCGTATGCTTCTTCTCGCGCGGTTTTCCGCCTCCTTCGAGTCCTGACCACAGGCGGATATCCATCCGCCCCTTCGTTCCTGCCGCTTCTTCTGGCAAAAATACTTCTTGATGGTTCGAATCAACGCCTTGAAAAGGGGAACCGTTCCAATATAATAAGGATTCGAATCCGTCATTGTTGCCTCCGCCCGTTTCACCGAAATCGAAGCGCCCCAATATGGTTTTGTCCGCCCATTCCTTTGGAATATCCATCGTGCGCGATAGCCACACGTAGCGGTCGCGCCCTTTCCAAGTCTCACCAGTCTTCAGTTCAAATGTAGGCTCTGTGGCTGGCGGCCTTGCTCCGATCGTTCCATCCTCGTCTTCCGTAGCTGAAAATCGCTCCAAAGGCACCGCATCGCGATACCGGGTTTCGCTTAATTCGCGCAGTCTCGCTTCCAGCTTCGATTCTGTAAAAAACATATCGCAATCTCTCCTCCTATCGATTTCAATGAATCAATTTCTCTAGCTCTATCAAATTGGCATAACTTAACGCAAGACTATCCATCGGGTTTCCCGGGCAATAATCTTGCTCAACAGCGAACCATTCTACCCCATTTTGCAATCCCCACTTCAGGATAGGTGCGAAATCAATCAATCCAGTTCCGATTTCAGCGAAATATTTTCTTTCGTCTGCAGTAATATCCTTCAAATGGAGGATGGGCATACGAAAAGCATAATTTTGGATGAAGGACAGCGGATCTTGATCCGCTTTTTTTACCCAATAGGTGTCAATCTCCGCATAAATAGCCGGATCTTCAAGCAAATATTCCAAAGCAAATTTACCGTCGATTGTCGTATGAAATTCAAAATCGTGATTATGATAACCTACGCGGTATCCCAAGCCACTGACTTTGGAAGCGGCCTGCTGCAAATCGCGACGCACACTAGCATATCCTTCTGGATTCTGCAGCCCATCCGGTAGGGAGTGACAGATCAGATCCTTCGTATCGAAAAGGCGAGCCTCCTCCAACACAGCGTCCATATCGTTCTTCAATCGCTCCAAACCGACATGCATACCAGCCGTTTGCAAGCCGACTTCCTTCATTACCGCAGCAATATCTTTCGGCGGGTTTCCATGTAATCCATCGATTTGGACGGCCGCCCATCCCATCTTTTTCAGTTCTCTCAGCACGCTTGGGAAATCTTTTTTCAATTCATTTCTCAAGGTATATAATTGCGCAGCCAATTTATGTTTGATCATTCCGCCATCTCCTCCCTTTTCAAATCTAACCATTCGACCTCTTGCTCAGTTAAAGGCAGATTCATAGCTTGTATAGAGGAATCTAGCTCCTCAGGGTTTCGAGGCCCAATGATTGCACAGGTCGGGAATGACTGATTAAGAACGTATGATAAGGCAATTTGAATCGGTGAAACTTGCTTTTCTTCTGCCAACTTCGCGGCACGACGATAGCGTTCCCAGTTGTTTTCGCTGTAGTACACGCGTACCATTTCCTCATCCGCACGATTGTCTGGTGTGAAATTGCCTGAGAAAAATCCGCCAGCCTGGGCGGACCATGCCAATAATGGCAGCTGATTGGCCGAATGCCAACCGCAAGTTTCCTCATCAGCCGAAACGCAGCCCTCCCAGCGGGGTTCATTAGGCTTAGCAAGACTAAGATTCGGACTGCTGAATGAAAAACCTATGAGTTTATGGGCAACCGCGTACTCGTTCGCTTCCTGGATTCGCTTATGTGACCAGTTAGATGCTCCAATTGCCCGGATTCGCTTGGCCTCAAGGTGCACATTCAGCTCTTCGATGATCGGTCCAACAGACACGCTCGGATCGTCCCGGTGCAGCGCATATAGATCGACATACTCCGTTCCTAGCCGTTCCAGACTCTCCGTTAAATCCTTGCGGATCGCTTCCGGATTTACCCGTGGACCGGGACTGCCGTCATCATGATGAGCACCCTTTGTTAGAATGACCACCTTTTCCCGATTCTTCTGCTCCGCAAGCCATTGACCGAGAACCAGTTCTTTTCCCCGATATTGATGAGCAGTATCGAAGGCATTGCCGCCAGCGCGAATGTAAGCATCCAGCATCATCCGTTCTGGCTCTTCCAATTTCCTCAAATCTCCCGTTCCCATGAACAACCGGGAAATGGGTTTGTCTACGCCCTTGATATTCATATATCTCATCCTGAAGCCTCCTTCAAACATTTGACCGACCAAGTAAAGTGAGTACGGCTGCCGTTCTATTCATCCTCTTTAAACACCGGCATCAAACGGAGTTCAAACGTGAATTCTTTTTCTTTAAGACGGTATGACTCAAGAAGCTCCGGTCCACAAGAATTGGATCCCACCCCGCTCATCTTGTAATCCAGATGGACGATCGTTTCCTTCCTCTTCGCAAGCTCGTAGTTATGAGCCGCTCTTGTCAAATCCTCTGGCGTAAAATGGGCCACATTCAAAGAGAAATCTTCTGGAGAGGCAAACTTGATCCCCATCCCTTGCTCATTGGAAACAATAGCCCACTCTGTTCCATACCTGGACCCATTTTCCTGAGGCATGATGTAATTTTCAAACATCTCATCGACCGTCATCAGGTATCTGCCTCTTTTCACGCTTTGACGCTTGTCGATATAGCTCTCATGCGGTCCGAAGCCTAAATATTCCACTTCCTCCATACCTTGAGGCATCGTAAGCTGAAGACCAAAACGCGGGAGATAGACCTGCTTTTCTCCCACTTTTACTTTCAGCTTGACTGAAATCTCGCCAGTTCCATCTACTCTCCATATCGCTTCTCCATGAAGTATGGTAAACCGGCTATCTCCGCCGAGGGAGAAATCGCTCTTGATTTCAACAGACGTTCCGTCAATTTCCGTCCATTCACAGCGGTATGTTTTCATTGCTGTCCGGTCATAACCTGCATTCATCCATCTTTCCTTCACGTGCATGTCATTATCCGTTGGAGCTCGCCAGATAGTGAATAGGGCCGGAGCTTGGAGCATATTCACTCCCTGCTTGGAAATCTTCTGAATCGTTCCGCTGTACAAATCAAACGTATGACAGAAATCAAAGCCTTCGATCTTCAGAATGTCTCCCTCCTGATAAGCTTGAAGAGGAGACATCTGCCGTAAGCTGTCACCTGATTCTTTCACCTGCAACACAGGTAATTCAAACTGTTCAAATGTGATTTCGTAACCGGCTTCCGCCCAACTCGTCTGTTCCTTCAACCAACAGGATAAGGTAAGCATATAGGTTCCCGTTGATGTTTCTTGCAATTCATAAGGTATTGTCACAATTTGATGACCATGCGGTGTGGCTTCAATAGACCCCAGTTGTCCCTGCTGGACAATCTGTCCGTCCATTTCTACCTTCCAATGAAACCCCAAATGAGATAAATCGATGAAGTCGTAAAGGTTCGTCACTGTGATCGTACCTTTTCGCAAATCCACCGCTTCGATGCGAATGGGCGCGATCACCTTCTTGAGCTCCAGCAGCCCCGTATGCGCTTTCCTATCCGGCGTAATCAGGCCATCGATACAGAAATTCCCGTCGTTAGGCTTATCTCCGAAATCGCCACCATAAGCGAAGAAAGACGTACCGTCACTCGTCTCCGTCTTGATGCCGTGATCGCACCACTCCCACACGCAGCCGCCCATGAGCTTCGGATATTTGTAAATGGCATCCCAGTAGTCCTTCAAATCGCCTGGACCGTTCCCCATTGCATGGCTATACTCGCATAGGAACAGCGGCTTCTTCTGTTTCTCGTCCCGGGCATAAGCTTCAATTTCTTGCACAGAAGCATACATCCGGCTTACCATATCGAGACTCTCTACGTCGGGATTAGCTTGACTCGAAGCAGCACCTTCATAATGAATCGGTATGGACGCATCACGAGATTTGGTCCATTCAGCCATCGCGATATGGTTAACATCGTAACCAGACTCGTTGCCCATGGACCACATCACGATGGATGGATGATTTTTATCTCGTTCTACCATACGAATAGCTCGATCTAGAAACGAAGCTTCCCATTCAGGTTTCTGAGAAAGCAGATGGATATTCACATCATCCCATTCCTCGCTGGCCGTCCCCATTCCATGGCATTCCAAGTCAGCTTCATCAATAACATAGAAACCGTACTCGTCGCACAGATCCATAAATCGGGAATCGTTCGGATAATGCGAAGTACGGATCGTGTTGATATTATGTTTCTTCATTAGAACGAGGTCTTTGATCATATGATTCAGCGGAATCGTCTGTCCTAGCTCAGGATGGGAATCGTGGCGATTGACGCCTTTTAGCTTGACCGCCTGTCCATTGATCTGGAAAACGCCGTCCGCAATTGTAATTTGCCTGAATCCGACTGGAAATTGAAGCACCTCATTACAACTGTGAACATAGAGTTGGTACAGATTCGGTTTCTCGGCATTCCACAAGACCGGATCCGTCACCTCGAAGCGGAGCGTGCCTTTTCCGTCGACAGCGGCTTCGTCCGTACCCACGATGTTACCTTGTGCGTCTTTCAATTCAGCTCTGACTGTAAGAGAACCCGTCGTCTGAAGCTCTGTAAGAAGAATTGCCTTCCGGAAACCGTCTTCGAACGTTTGTTTATTGAACACATCTCGAACATGGACAGCATCGCGCGCAAGCAAATACACATCCCGGAAGATTCCGGTATACCGCCATGCATCTTGGTCTTCCAGATAAGAACCGTCACACCATTTCAGCACCATGACAGCAATGCGGTTTTTACCTTCGCGGAGCAAAGAAGATACGTTGAATTCCGCAGGTACCCGGCTGCCTTGGCTGTAACCGGCAAACTTGCCGTTTACCCAGAGGTAAAAACATGAATTAACCCCTTCAAAGACGATATATTTATCCTTCTTGTCCCAGTGACCCGAAACGTTGAATTCTCTCACATACAGCCCAGCCGGGTTGTTATCCGGTACATAAGGGGGATCGCAAGGAAAAGGATAATTGATATTGGTGTATTGAAGCTGATCATAGCCATTCACCTGCCAGCAAGAAGGAACGATTAATTCATCCCAGGCGCTGACATTAGCCGATTCCTCGTAGAAAGCTTCTTCTACCTCCCTAACACTGCGATGATATTGGAATTTCCAGCTTCCGTTCAATGTCTGATAAAAATGGGAACGCGCACGTTTTCCGGATTTCGCCGATCCCGCATCCGCATGAGGGATGTAATGGGCTCGGGGAGTCTCCCTGTTCACCTGCAAAACGCTTAAGTCTTCCCAATATCGATTGATGTGAATCAAAGTGACCACTCTCTCCTTCGTAAAGACATCTTTTAATTAAAGTAACCCTTTACCATCAAACGGTGGATCAACTCGCCGAATAAACTGTTTGCCCAAGCAAACCATGGGCGCGTATAATCGGTCGGGGAATTCGGATCGAACCCTTCATGCATGTACCCCGTATCCGCATCCGTCCGCAGCAGTATCTCCAGAAGCTCTCTTACTTCGGTTTCATCTTCTGAGGTAAGAGCCTGCATCGCCAGACTGATCGGCCAGATATACCCTTTTGGCGTATGCGGGCTCCCAATGCCTTTGGCATATTTCCCCTCAAAGCGGTATGGGTTATCACTACTTAGCACAAATCTACGCGTATTCTGATAGACTGGATCGTCAGAGGTCGTGTAACCCAAATAAGGAATCGACAGCAAACTGGGAACATTAGCGTCATCCATCAGGTTGTAATTGCCGAATCCGTCTGTTTCATAGGCATAAATCTTCCCGTACTTGGGATGAAGATAAGTGCCGTAGGTTTGAATGCCAAAGTCTATCTCTTCTCGAAGCTCCGCCGCAAGCTGTACGCACTCCTGATCTTCCCATACAAGCTGGGCAATTTCCTCCATATAACGGAGCACCACGACTGCAAACATATTGGCTGGAATCAAGTAGCCGAACGTACAAGCATCATCGCTTGGCCGAAATCCGGACCAAGTCATCCCTGTATAATTTACGGGCATTCCCATCCGATTATTACGCAATGTATCACTTGGCGGACAATCTATGCGGGCGAATCGGTAAGGAGATTGTTCGGCATGTCTTTGTTCGGTTTTCCATAGCGAGATAATCGTGTGAACCGCTGACCGGAAGGAATCATCGAACATATCCGTCCGTCCGGTCGCCTTCCAAAACAAGTATGACAGTTGGATTGGGTAACAGAGCGAATCGATTTCGTATTTGCGTTCCCAAATCCACGGATTCAGCTCGGTCAGATCCTGATCGTACCTATTATCGTTCGCTTCCTCATTAAACGCATTCGCATAAGGATCGATATGAATATAAGCGATTTGCCTGCGAATCAAGCCCGCTACTATTTCCTGCAGTTCTTTGTCTCCGGCCGTAAGCGGTAGATAATGCCTCACCTGCGCACTGGAATCCCTTAACCACATCGCCGGGATATCCCCGGTGAATACAAATGCGGTATTGTCGTTCATTAGTTTGGTCGTCGTTTCAAGTGTATTCGGATAGCAGTTCTTGAACATGGCGAGCAGCTTCGGATGCCCAGCAAGCTTAATCTCCGCTTCTTCAAGCAAGGAAGTGACAGAATTAGGCAAGGTCATTATTTCCAATCCCCCAGAATATCCTTATAGGCTTCCAAATAATCATCGACAAGCAGCTTAGCAATGGAATAGGAATTAACAAGCGGATGAACAGTGAGTGCCTGAATGGCTAGATCACGCGATTTATGTTTGACAGCCTCAACGGTCAGACGCTCAAACAGCTTCACATTTTTCATTAGCAAGCTCATTTCCTCCGGCACGGAACCGATATGAACTGGCTTTGCCCCGTCTTTCGTGATTATGCAAGAAATTTCGACGACGTCATCATCCGCGAAACCTTCGATGCTGCCTTCATTCGGTACAGATAAAACGATGTTGTTGGTCTCTCCCGTTTGCAACGACTCCACAAAATCCAGCATGACACCTGCATAGCCAAGTGAGTTAGGCAGCTCCAGCTTATCTGTCGGTAGAACAGGCTTCGACTCCGAGTTGGTTTCAATCGCCATATAAGAAGCTTCCCTTTTTTGCGTATAGTACAAATAGGTTTGAATAGCTTCATCCGGGTTGCTCTCAATATCCATCTTACGTAAGATATCCAGCATTTCCTTATTATTCTCTGCGATCATCTGGCCGCGCGTCATACCTGATTTAACGATATTGGCGAAAGCCTTTTCACGGTGGTAATAATAGTACAAATATTCATTCGGCAGAAAAGGAAGTGATTTCAGCAAATCGGTGTCGAACATTTTGAATTCATCCACCCGACTTGTAAAATCAGGATCATTCTTAAGCTCCGCCATAATGTCTTTGCCTTGGTAAATCACTTTAGTCATCCATGACAAATGGTTAAGCCCAAAAAATTCAACTTCAAGCTCCTTCGGATCGATCTCTAACGCTTCCGCCATTCGCAGCTTCGTATGGCTTGGCGAATCACAGATCCCGATCACCTTATCGTAGCCCGCATTTCGTAAGGCTTGCGTAACGAGTCCAGACGGGTTCGAGAAGTTAAAGATCCAGGCCTGGGGTGCAAGCTCTTTAGCAATCTCGCAATATTCCATGAGAACTGGAATCGTCCGAATCGCCATCGAGAAGCCTGCTGGTCCAGTTGTTTCTTGACCTATCACGCCATGCTTTAGAGCGATCTGCTCATCAATATACCGTGACCATTCCTTACCTACACGTACCGTAGTTACAATGTAGTCCGCACCCTTAATCGCTTCGCGGCTATCTGTTGTCGTCTCCAGCTGAAGGTTAATTCCGCTGCGGTCGATTACGATCTGGCATAATTTCGAAATAACAGTAAGCTGCTCCGCATCCGTATCATGAAGAACAAGCTTAGTAATCCCGGCATCTTCGGCTTTTAACGTTAAGCTTTTTGTAAATAACACGGCACGAACCCCGCCGCCTCCAATTAAGGTCAATTTCATAATTACGCCTCCATACGTTCTTTGATGTGATCTCCGAATTGAAGGATAAAGGCCTCAAGCCCATCCTTGTCCGGTGTACCCGTGCTGCCGCCATGAGCTCCGACAGATAGCGCTCCGCAAACATTTCCGTACTGCAAGCAGGTTTCCACATTTTGACCCGTCAAATGTCCATAGATATAACCAGCGTTAAAGGAATCCCCTGCGCCAGTTGTATCTACAGTCTCGGCTGGAAATGCCGAGTGGTACGTGATCCGGCCTTCCTTCATGGCTACGGCCCCTTTTGGACCGAGTTTAACCACAATATGATTGGAATAGCTAGCCATAAAGCGTAAGCTTTCTTCTATATGATCGAAGCCTGTGTAATGAAAAGCTTCCGTTTCGTTCATTAGAAACACATCAAAATAAGCCATTAAATCGAAAACACCCTTAAACCACTCGCCGGAATCATCCCAGCCTACATCGCAAGAAAGGGTTAGCCCCATCTCCTTCAATCCTTTGGCCATCGCTATGAATTCTTCGTGGTTGCGTCTTCCTCTATATCCGGTCACGTGGACATGTTTCCCTTGAGCGAATTGCGACAAGTCCAAATCCCTTATTTGAAGCTCCATATTGGATCCCCCATATGTGATAAAAGACCGATCCGTCTCGGGATTAATCGCAATCGTGATACCGGTGTTACTCGTTTTACTCGTTGCAATCAAGCTGGTATCGATACCATATTGACCGAATTGCTCTCGAACATAATGGCCGTTTCCATCATCCCCCAGAACACCGTTAAAAGCTACATGAAGCCCGAGCTTAGCGAGTGAAATCGCGAACAAAGCCGCTCCCCCGCCAACATGCATCGTCATATTATCAACGAAAATCTCCTGACCAGGCTGAGGAATTTGATTAAGTCCTGCCACAACAAGATCTATATTGGCGTCACCGATGACCACCGCATCAAATTTTTTCAATATACTCTCCCTCTCTCAATCCAGATAAATATTTATGCTTTTACGCTTCTCTATATCTATGTTTTTCTATGCTTATTTGTCTTCCTGATAAGGACCACAGCTATTACGGACAACTAGCTTGTGTTTCAAAATGATATCTTCCTTCGGCGTTTCCGCATCCCCTGTAATCAAACCAAGCAGCGTTTCCACCGTAACTTTCCCCATATCCTGAATAGGCTGCTCCATCGAGGATAACTGTGGACGAACCAACTCCGTCAGTTGGCTTCCATCGAATCCAATGATCGAAATGTCGTCCGGAACTTTCAACTGATGGTCATGAACGCAATTCATAGCCCCTACAGCCATATCGTCACTCACCGCAAATATAGCGGTTGGATGGGTACTGCAAGCTAGAATCTCTTTCATGAGATTGTATCCGCTTTGTATTTTATAATCACCGAACCGAATGAATTCATCTACGATTGGGATGTTGCGCTCGGATAGAGCACCGCGGTAACCGATGTAGCGATTTTGGCCGGAGGTCACGTCTCTCATGTCGCCCCCAATAAACCCAATTCGTTGATGTCCAAGCTCTATCAAATAATTGGTTGCATCGAAGGCTGCCGCATAATCATCAATAATCACAGAAAGGAACGTTTGATCCGATGGCCTTACACTTGAGAAAATAATTGGAATATCCAGCTTATTCAAAAATGCTCGGATTTCATCATTCAATTTTTCGTGCATAATGATAATGCCGTCTACACGCATTTCATTAAATACGTTTAAATATTTGAACTCTTTATCGGTATCCTCAATAATGTTACACACCAGAAGATTGTACTCATTAAGACTCGCTGTTTCTTCAATACTGCTTAGAATGGTGGAGTAAAAGCTTGACGTAAGGTCTGGGACAATGACACCGATGAGGTTCGTCTTTTTCCGTACCAGACTCCTTGCGATATGACTAGGCGCGTAGCCGAGCTCGTCAATAGCTCTCTTCACTCTAGCTTTTAGATCGTCCTTTACATACTTCTCTCCATTAAGCACCCGCGAAACCGTAGTCACGGAAACGCCCGCTTGTTTGGCGACATCCTTAATCTTCGGAGCCAACCTTGTCACCCTACCTTCTCTAAAACTAGTTCTCTTCCAACGAATATCTTAGCTTTTAACTGCACCCTCTGTGATCCCAGCGATGAATTGTCTGCTCACAATGAGGAAGAAGATAATCAATGGAAGGGTAGCCATAAGAGCTCCAGTCATGACCATGGAATAGTCTGCTGTATGAGCCGATTTTAATTGCTGTAAGGCCAACATTAACGTGAATTTGGATGTGTTCGTCAATACGATCAATGGCCACAAGTAATCTTCCCATACGCCCATAAACGTCGTGATAGCGAGAAAGGCAAGCGCAGGTCTAAGAATCGGCAAAGCAACATGCCAATAAAGTCCAAATTTATTACAGCCATCGATTCTCGCTGCCTCGAGCAAATCATCATGAATCGCTAGCGCATATTGCCTGATCCAGAAAATTCCGAATGCACTTGCCATGCCCGGGATAATCAAGGCTTTATAGCTTCCCAGCCACCCGAACTCCTTAATGATGATGAATTGCGGAACGAGCAGCATTTGCGCAGGAATCATCATCGTGGCCATCATGGCAAAAAACAGCAATTTAGAACCTGGGAACTTAAACTTGGCAAACGCAAATCCAGTCAATGAATTGAAAAACAATTGAAGCGTGCAGCTAATCAATGCAATGAAAACCGTGTTGAAGAAGGCACGAACAAAATTGCTTTTCTCCAATACATGATGAAAGTTATTCATAAAATTAGTTCCGAACGTTAACTTCGGAGGAAAAGCAAACATCGCACTGGTCTCATTCGTGGACATGACGATAAGCCAGTAAAATGGAAATATAGAGATCGCGACACCGATCATCAATAAAGTATTTACGATTATCTTTTTGGTCAACACTTCAACAGTCATCTTGTATTCTCCTTTTTATCAATCATCCGATCTGTTGAAAAACTTCCAATTGAGGACGGATAATAAGCCGATGATGATGAATAACACCCATGATACCGCAGCTGCATAACCATAATTCTGATAATTAAAACCTTCCCGGAACATATAGAGAACGATCGTATCGGTACCCGGGTATGGCGGTTGATTTCCAGCTAATACTTGAGGTTCCGTGAAAATTTGAAACCCGCCGATTGTTGACATCATCACGGAGAACAAGATGATAGGTCTGAGCATGGGTATCGTAATTTTGGTGAAAGTTTGAAATAAGGTAGCGCCGTCCAGCTCAGCTGCTTCGTATAGATCTTTGGGAATCCTTTGCAAGCCCGATAAATAAATGACGGCATTATACCCCATATATCTCCATGAAATCATGGCTGCAATAACGACTCTGGCTCCAAATTCAGAATTTAACCATGCGATCTTATGAAGGCCGATTTTTTCCATCAAATAGTTGATTAGCCCGTACTCGTTGCCGAACAAGGACTGAAAGATAATGACGACAGCCACCATAGCTGTTACATTCGGGAGAAAATAGGCAATTCTGTAAAAACCTTTGAATCTTACGATGGATAAATTGATGATATAGGCGACAACCAATGCGCACAGAAGCTGCGGGGCGTTCCCCAATATCCAAAGTGCAATATTGTTGACTAACACCTTCCAAAAAGTCGGATCATGGAACATATAATCAAAATTCTTGAATCCAACATATTTCATTTCCCCAATCCCATCCCATTTATGTACGGCTAAGTACATCGAGAACAAAATGGGAAAAACCGAAAAGATCAGGAACAAAAGATAAAATGGAGAAATAAATAGATACAGTGTTCTGCTCTTATAAATTTCTTTAAAAAGACCTGCCATGCCTATTCCTCCGCTAATTGGATGCGGCGAGGAAGCCAGCTTCCTCACCTAAATCCATTATTTCATTCATTTTCTTACCAATTACGGCTTAGCGTGAAAGCTGCCTTTTAATTTTTTCTTGTGCATCTTTCCAAGCCTTTTCTGGGTCTTTCTTCTGCGTGTCAATTAAACCGATTTCATCCGTCAAAGAAGTACCGACCATATCGTCTCTTGCATCGACAGGTGCGATTTTTACATCTTTTGCCGCGTCAGCGAATATCGGACTCAGATCTTGGTTTGCGAAGAACTCATTTTTATTGACCATATCGGGTTTCGTGTAAACTTCCGGCGTAGACGGATAGTTACCAAATTCCTTATAGCCAGCAACCAGATTGTCAGGGCTCGTAAGGAATTTAATCACTTCATAAGCTTCTTTCGGATTTTTCGTCGATTTCAACAATCCGAAGAATGATCCTCCTTGATTACCCACACCACCAGGCGGGTAGGCAATCTGCCATTTCCCCTTCGTGTCAGGAGCTGCGCCAATCAAATCACCAACTGCCCATGATGCCCCGATGAAAGAAGAAACTTTGCTATTGTTCATTGCGGCATTTTTCTCTGCATCACTAACATTGGGATACGTTAAGCCAGATTGGTAGGCTTTCACAGCCATATCCCAAGCACCTTTGATATGTGCTTGATCTCCAATATATTTCCCATCTTCCGTAAAATAGCCCTGGCTATTTTGGCCGATGATGTTTCTGAAAACATCCACAATGGATAGTAATTGTGATCCTGTTGCGTCTTTCACTTTCTGCTGAAGATTGAAATAATCGCCCCACGTCTTCACTTCGCTCTTAATGGCTTCCGGCGTGCTCGGCACCCCCGCTTTCTCAAACAAATCTTTGCGGTAGTACATAACAAGAGGAGCAACATCGATCGGCAAGCCGATCAAATATTTATTGTCTGCAGACGCAGCCATTTTCCATTTCCAATCCAAATACTGGGGTTGAATGTCCTTAGCGCCTTGATCGTATAAATTCACGAATTTTTCTTTGTAAGGCAGCATGGAAGTAACCCAGCTATCCATCGCTACGATGTCCGGCCCGCTTCCTCCGCCTGATATTGTTGTTTTTAATTTGGTTGCGTAATCTCCCCCGGACGGAAGTTTCTGTGCTTGCAAATCAATATTCGGGAATTTTTTCTTAGCGGCTTCAATCGTTGAATCGGATATCGCACCGTTCCAATACCACATCGTTAACGAAACCTTCTGGTTAGAAGCGCTTTCATTTTGATTAGAACTAGTTGTAGTTGGTTTTTGCGTCGAAGTACTCGTATTATTTTGGTCACCACAGGCAGAAACGACAAGAATCAAACTAAGAGCTAGTGGCACACTGGACAATGCTTTAATTTTCATAGTCTTGTTCCTCCGATTAAATGAAATTTGATAATCATATTAGACATTTGTAATTCCAAGGCTCATTTCAGCTTTCCCCAAACACATACGACGCCATCTTATTTCACGTTATTCATGGCGCTTGCACCACCCTATATGCATTCTTTAGCATAAACATTTCGTCTAAGAATTATTTCTGGTATCGATACCAGAATGATGGGCAAAACGTTCGCAGGGGCTAACCACCTTCCTGTGTAAGATTACAACAATCTGGTATCGATACCAGATTTAGCGCTAAATATCCAAACTAATTGTATCTGAATAAATAATGCGATTTCTGGTATCGATACCAGAAAGTTTACTGTGCTTCTGGTTCATAGTATAAATCGATTATCTTCTTTTGACAATGGCATAAATTTACAAAGGTTAAAATTTTCGCTCTATGAATCTCATTCATTCATAAAGTATTGTATTATACAAATATTAAGGTGATCGAGGTGACACTAAATATATGAAGCTAGAAGTGAAAACGGTACAACTAGCGGACATTGTTCCGCAAATATATCGAGCCGATTATTTTCCGTTTCGTCCAAATGAGCGAATTGGTCCGCGTAAATCGTTCGTGCATTCGTTTGTATACATCTATGAAGGTAAAGGTTTAATAACGATTGGAACAACCGTTTATTCCTGTGCCAGAGAAGAGCTATTTTACATTCCGCCAGGCATGCCTCACTCTTTTCATGCGGATCACCAGCATCCGATGGTCCATGCTTCGATTTACTTTGATTGGATCAACACGATTCCTCGAGTGGGAGATATGTCTTTGTTTCATTTCGGAGACCAGATCTGTGATCCTTCCGAGTGCTCACCTAACGTTGTATTTCAGGATATGCCTGCGATTCCTACCAAAGTGCACGCCCCCAAGCAGATGAGATGGATGGAATTATATCTTCATGTCATCGAAAATATCGAGCAGACACAGCAAGATGCCAAACTTTTTAGAAGGGCTGCCTTTGAGCAATTTGTTTCAGAATTGGCGAACCTTTGGCGGAACCCTACCCTTAAAAGTGACAGAAGAATGCAATTGATCATGAAGCAAATGAAGGAATTTCCTCAACATAATATATCTATTGAGAAATGGGCTTCGCAACTAGGGATTAGCACTTCCTATTTGCATAAGTTATTTATCCAGGAAATAGGCATGAGCCCTCATTCTTATGCGATTAAATGCAAGCTGGAGAGAGCCAAGAAGATTCTGCGTGAGACCAATCTGTCTATCACTGACATCACGGAAGACCTAGGTTTTGGTTCCATCCACTACTTCTCGAGATTATTTACGCAAAATTATGGTGAGTCACCCTCCGCTTATCGCAAACGTTTAAGGGAGGGATATTAAAAGATTAGGATAGTTTTGTACAAATGTAATACATTCCTTCAAAGACAGCTCATAGTGCTTTTGTTATTCTAAATGTGAGTTTCCATCCAGATTGGTGGTTCACAAAGAATAACAATACACTTAGAAAGAATGTGAATCTATGAAATCATTTAAATCTATTCGTTACCGCCAAGTCCATCTGGACTTTCATACGTCCGAGCACATTACTGGCGTTGGTAGCAATTTCGATGAAGAACAATTCATCTCTTGTTTGCAAAGTGCTCAAGTAGATACCATCAACGTCTTCGCTATGTGCCATCATGGTTGGAGTTATTTTGACACGAAAGTCGGGAAGCCCCACCCTCATTTGGAAACGAATTTATTGCCGCGCATGTTAGATGCTTGCAGCAAAAATGACATCGAGGCTCCGATCTATATTACCGTAGGATTTAACGAGCTTTCTGCCCGCGAGCATCCTGATTGGGTGGCAATCGCCCCCGAAGGTGATGACCCTTACGGTCCACCGAAATCAGCAGATCCAGAAGCGCCTCGTTCGACCGGCTTTGACGGTTGGCATATGCTATGTCTGAATACACCGTATTTACAGTATCTTCTGGACTACACGAAGGAAGTCATGGAGAGATTCCAGCCAGTTGGAATCTTTTACGATATCGTCGGAGAATATCCTTGCGTCTGTTCTTTCTGCCGCGACAGCCTCAAAGAAATGGGTCTTGATGAAAACAACCCGGATCACCGTAAGCAATTGGCCAAAAAAGTGTATTTGAATTACTTGCAGAAAACATCCGAACTAATCTGGTCCCATAACCCGGAAACCAGACTGTATCATAACTGCTGCACGGAAAAAATGGGTGAAAAACAATACTACCCTTACTACTCGCATTACGACATCGAATCGCTGCCGACAGGCGGTTGGGGTTATGATTACTTCACCAGCATGGTTCGGTACATTCGCAAACAAGACTTCCAGTATCTTGGAATGACAGGGAAATTCCACAAATCGTGGGGAGAATTTGGCGGATTCAAAAATCCAGCCGCATTGAAGTATGAATGCCAGCAGATGCTAGCCTTCGGAGCAAGAATCTGTATTGGGGATCAGCTTCATCCTGATGGACGAATGGACGAAGAAACCTACCGGATTATTGGGGAAGCTTTCGATGGGATTGCGGCCAAAGAACCATGGTGTAAGGATACGACTAGCCTAGCCGAAATTGCCATCCTTTCAGCCAATGCACGAATGGATGCCGAAGATAGCCGAACAAGCGATATGGGTGCTTATATGATGCTTGAAGAGGGCCACTATTTGTTCGATATCATTGATGACTCAGTGGACTTCTCCGTCTATCGAATTATCGTACTACCCGACTGTATACGAGTATCTGATGCCTTACAGCGCAAACTTGAAGATTATATAGCTGGCGGCGGAAATCTGATTATGAGCGCAGAAAGCGGGCTTCGGTCGGATCGCCCCGAATTTGCCTTGGATCTAGGCGTGGAGTTCGATGGGAAATCAGAGTGGGATGTGGATTACACCCTTGTTACTGATCAACTAACAGGTTCGCTTGTGAGATCCCCTTTTCTCAATTATGAATCGGGTTATAAAGTTCGGGTCGATAGAGCTGAGGTATTGGCCCAAAGCTACAGGCCTTATTTCAACCGGAGGTACGGGCATTTCTGTTCGCATCTTCACGCTCCGGCCAAAGAAGAAGCGGATTATCCGGCAGTTATTAAACACGGCAATATCATCTATCTCGCCCAACCGCTATTTAGGTTGTATCGGAAGCACGGCGTGCAGTTGTATAGGGATTTATTCCTTGCATGTGTCAAACAGTTTATCTCGGCTCCAACGGTGAAAACCGATCTTCCTTCGGCTGGGAAAGTAAATTTGACCCGTCAATCCAATGGGACAGATTACGTGCTGCATTTACTCTATGCCGTCCCCATCTTGCGGGGAGATACCCAAGTCATCGAAGATGTGCTGACTTTAAAGGATATCTCCGTTCAGATCAAATTGGATGAGAAGGTTAAACAAGTCATGCTGCTGCCTGAGATGACGATGATACCTCATAGGACGGATGATGATGGTTATACTTCTGTTTCTGTTAATCTAACTGGTCACCAGATGGTTCTTTTTGAAACCTAAATAAAAGTAAACGGCTTCGCCTTCCTAGAGCGAGAGCGCATTTGCAAAGCAAGCTGTGGCTAAGACTTACATTCGCTGCTCATCCTTGTAAAGTTGCATTTTGTACAACAATAGGCAAGCTAATCCGCGTTTCCACGCGAATTGTTGCATAAAATACACAAATTCCAGCCAATAGTAGCTCTATAGCCTTTAAAAAGGATAAATTGTTGTACAGCATAGATCATCGATTCATTCATTATGTCTTCCTCACCACTTGTAGGTACGACTTAAAATGGTAATATGGAATCGTTCATCCGTTTTGTGATTAGTTTTGGGTATTGTGGTTACCAATGTTGCATTTTCTACAACAATTCACAAGCCAAAGGGCTATTTCGCAACTTGAAGTTGCAGTTTGTACAACATTTTGAACCCATTTGTTACGAAATGGCCTATATAGGACCAAATTGTTGTACGTTGTACAACTTGCCTTTCTAATTCTCCATTTCACTAACTACCCTAGATAGTGTTTTCGCCATATCCCCTAATCCAAAAAAGCCGCCAGGATAATCCTGACGGCCCTTTTCTATTTTACCAATCTCGATCTAATACTAAAAGCCTCGCAGCTGTTCCGATCTATGTATGCTTCGTAACTTTCTCGTTCTTATACGATGAATCGCCATGATACATCCAATGAGTCCGGCGCCTCCAGCGGCAAACCCTGCCAGTACATCGCTTGGATAATGAACGCCAAGATAAATGCGGCTTAACCCAATACATACAACCACAACGACAGTAACAACCGGAATTAGCCAGGCAGCTTTCCAAATTCTACGCACATTGACCCACAATAAGTAGCCGATCAATCCATAGAATAAGCTAGACACCATCGCATGTCCACTAGGAAAGCTGAAGCCATTTTCTTCTATTAACCACATTCCAACAGGGCGCTCACGCTGAAATAGAGCTTTAAACAGTTGATTCAACCCCCACGCTGTCAATACACCAATGAGCAGTACAAGCGTCTCCCATTTGTGCTTAAATTTGATCAGTAGGATCAGGGCTACAACAACGAATACAATGAATTCTGTTATCGCTTTTCCCATTGTAGTAAAAAATAAAGCAATCGGTGTAACAGCGTCACTCCTCAGTGAACGTACAGTACTACCAATACTCTCATCAATTTCCTTTAACCAGCTAGATGACAAGCTTTGAGACAATAGAACAAAACCGATTAATAACACGCAGGCTGCTCCAAATCCCCAGAATAAATCTTTGTACAACGATTTCTCCTGCATAACTTAAGTTCTCCCCCTACTAAACTTCTATGTACGATTTTCCCGGTCGCGAGTCCTTAGTGCCTGTGTCTTTTTCAGAAGCAGCGGTATTAACGCAAAAGCGATGTACATTCCCACTGCGGCATAAAACTTACCCGAACCAATATCTTGCAGTGATGCGCCAAAAACGTTATAAACAACGGCGCCTGGAATTATTCCAATCAGCGTTCCCCACGTATAGTCCCAGAAGCGAATTTTGGAAAGTCCTGCCCCATAACTGACGCCATCAAAAGGAAAGAAAGGCATTAGCCGCATATACAGGACGACCATAAAACCTTTTTCCTCGGCCTTCTGATCGAAAGACTGAAGCTTCTTATTTCGCAAAATCCGCTGAAAGCTCTTGCGGCCCCATTTTCGCGTAATATAGAAAGAGAGCATCGCCCCGGCACCAGCCCCAATCATATCATAGATAGTCCCCCAGAAAGCACCAAACACATAGCCTCCATACAGAGTCAACGGTGTTGCCGGAAATAACACCAATGGACGCAGCGTATAAACAACAATATATAGCAGCCCACCAAGTGGACCTAGGTTTCGCAGCCAATCGGTCAGCCAATCCAAATCCAAGCGCTCCCATACACCGGTCCATTTCAAAACGAGCAGACCAGCAACAGCGATTAAAAACCATAATAATAGTAACCAGAGCGATTTCGAGCGCGCCATGGCTCCCCTCCTTTACCCTGTATTCTTGAGTTCCATCTTACACAAAGCAAGGGCTACATATCAACCCATTGGCATGCAAATGAAAAAAGCCCCACCCGCTGAAGACGAGTGAGACTCCTAAGACCAAACAATTATTTAAGCCAACCATTGCTTCACTTTCGAAGCAAAATTGTTCAGCATCTCCTGCGAGCCATATTGACCGCTGAAATCTTCAATGCCGAGGTAACCGTCGTAGCCGACCGCTTTTAAGTCATTCAGCAGTTGCTTCCAATTGACGATCCCTTCGCTTAGTGGTGACCACTCGCTTTTCCAGAGTTTGATGCCATCTTGCTCTTCGCCAGTTGGGACCCATCTTGCATTTTTAACATGAACATGCGCTAGATAAGGTCCGAGCAGCTCAAGACCCATGCGGAAATTCTCGTATCCTTCATGCACCATGTTGCCTGCATCATGCAGAACCCCAATGTGATCTGAATTGAAGTTGGCAACCAAGCGATGTGCCAATCCAGCACTTGGTGTGATCGTATTATGGTGGATTTCAGTTAAGGCTTTAACGCCATACTGCTGAGCAAATTCCTGCACATGATGTAAATAGTCCACAGCCGTTGCATACAAGTCATTATAATTCTTGCTCTTGTCATAGCCAGGAACACCAACGCGAATGAAGGAAGCTCCTATTTTCTGAGCCGTTTTGAAAACATGCTCGGTCTCTGCAACATGACAAGCGTTTAAGTACGGGGTGATACTCAAGTTCACTAAGTTATTGTTAACAGCAGCGAGTCGGAATCGTTCCAATTCTTCATCCGAACCATTCGGATCAATGGAACAAAGATTATTTCTCCAGAAAGATGGCTTCTCATTTACCGCGTCAGCAGGAATATCTTTAAAACGCCATTCAATGCCTTCAATCCCGGCAGCAACGGCCGCCTTTGCTAGTTCTTCTGGTGTCAGGTCAGGTGTAGCTACAGTAAACACGGATAATTTCATTTCAATATGCCTCCTAATTTCATTTGGGGCCCCCGCAAAGCATTGTCTAAACTCTTATCGAAGCAATTCGGTGATGTATAACCGCTTTAAATGGTAAGTTTAGACGCCGATCGAGCTAAAGCTCGATGCGGACGGAATATGCTTCAGAGCAGGTTGATTGTTTATCTATTCTTTATTTTGCAGTATAATAAAAACGTATTCATTGCATTAATTGGGCAAAAGTTTGCTAATATTGACTCCAGCTAAATAGAGGAGAGCCTCACATGCAGGAACTTTACCAGAATCTACATCGCATGATCAATTTCAGACATGCCGTGACCCATGATCCGATTCCATTGGATTTTCACCAGCACCAAGACCAATATGAAATTTATTTTTTCCTTACTGGAGATGTTCATTATTTCATCGAAAAACAGGTTTACCCTTTGCAGTATGGGGACCTGCTGATCATGCACAGTAATGAATTGCACAGACCTAATTTCCAATCCAAAAAACAGCGATATGAGAACGTCGTGATCCATTTTAATCCTAGGCTGGTGGAGACGTTTAATTCTCCGCAGTTTAACTTGCTCGATTGCTTCAATAACCGGATATTTGGTGAGCAAAACCGGATGCGGCTGACTCCGCAGCAAATTGATGACATTATGAAGCTTTATGAGCGCATGGAAATGCATAAGCGACCTCAAGCGCTCCCAGGATCGGAAATCCTGTTTGTTTCAGCCTTTATCGAGCTGCTCGTGTTTATCAATCGAATTTTCCAAAACCAGGGCAAACAAGAGGAACAGATCATGATTCCCGACAAGCTCTCCTCTCTATTCACCTATATTGACGAAAATTTAGATCAAGATCTATCGCTCGAGGTACTGGAACACGTCGTATTCATGAATCGTTCCTACCTATGCAGGCTGTTCAAAAAACACACAGGCAGCACCATTCATGAGCATATTTTGTTCAAGCGCATCGCCAAAGCGAAACAGCTGCTGCGCGAGGGCTCTACCGTCACAGATACGTGCCAGCTAGCAGGCTTCAACGACTACTCCAACTTTATCCGAACGTTTAAGAAGGCTGTCGGCCTTCCTCCTCGGCAGTACCAGGCCCAGCAGCGGCGGGTTTAATTGTAGACTGCGAGTTGAGCAGACGGCTAGATACCGAATGAAAAAGGTGCATTTGAAAAGGTTGCTAGACAGCAATTGAAGAAGTGCCATTGAAAAGGTCGCCAAACAGAAATTGAAAAAGGTCATAGAAAAAGGTCGCCCAAGTCTTTGTGACTTTGGACAACCTTTTTTTGTTGGGACTATGGAGAGGGTAATCGGAACAGGATGAAATCCTGAGAATAATTACCGAATATCTCGTCTACTCTATTTTAGCTTTTCCGGATTCAGCTGTAGAAGCTCAGGCAGTACGAAAATACCGTCCTTACGAATCAGCACATCGTCAAACCAAATTTCGCCGCCGCCGTATTCCGGACGTTGGATATTCACGATATCCCAGTGCAGGGAGGATTTGTTGCCGTTGTAAGCATCATCGTAGCAATTTCCTGGTGTGAAGTGGAAGCTGCCGTCGATTTTCTCATCGAAAAGCGTATCTTTCATCGGCTCTTGAATGTAAGGATTCACGCCAATCGCGAACTCCCCTACATAACGCGCACCTTCATCCATATCGAAAATTTCATTAATTCGATCTGTATCGTTAGCTGTTGCTTTTATGATTTTACCATTTTCGAATTCAAGTACGATATTCTCAAAAATGAAGCCATCATGAGGCGTTGGTGTGTTGTAGGAAATGATACCATTCACCGACTCTCGAACTGGAGCAGAGTAAACCTCGCCATCCGGGATGTTGAGCTCCCCATCACATTTAACGCCGCCGATTCCTTTAATCGAGAACGTCAAATCCGTGCCTGGTCCAACGAGGCGCACTTTATCCGTGCGATCCATTAGTTCTTTCAAAGCATCCATAGCTTTGGACATTTTGCCATAATCCATCGTACATACGTTGAAGTAGAACTCCTCGAACTCATCTGTACTCATGCTAGCAAGCTGCGCCATGGAGGATGTCGGGTAACGAAGAACGACCCATCTCGTATCCTTCACGCGGACATCAAAATGAACCTGTTGATAATAAATCGAATTGTACAGCTTCATCCGATCTGCCGGAATATCCGACAGTTCATAAATATTGGCTCCGCCGCGTACACCTATGTAGCCTTGCATTTGTTTCATTTGGAAAGCATCGGCATCTGCCCATGTTTGCATTTGAGCATCAGTACCGTTCATGATGAGCTGACGCATAATCACATGATCCCTTACATTGACGAAAGGGTGCGCGCCAGCTGCGTGAACCTTTTTCACGATCTCTTTGACAAGAGCAGAATCAATGCCATACGCTTCTATCAAAATATTTTCGCCAGGCTGCGCCTTAACCGAATAATTCACAAGCACATCAGCGAGTTTCGTTAATCTTGGATCCAGCATACTTTATCTCTCCTTTTCTTCTACAACAGGGTCAAAAGACGGCTCATTCGTTTGAAAGCCGACCGTAGTCAAATAGAACCACTCCCCATTTTCTTCCTGCGACGCATCGAGCTCAAAAATAAGAGCGCGAAACTTTCTCAGCCATTCTGCATATTTCTCTTTGCTCATTTTGACTTCGACTTGGGTCATGATAATCGGCCATTGCGTACGATCAGAAGAAGGAATTTGAAACGCCTCTTCGGGGGCATTAATCGCTCTGCGTCTGGCACGTCCAAGTACGCTAAGCGTCCTCTCGCGATAGTAATTCTCAACCTCAGAGACGTAAGGCAGCAGTTTTTCACTAGGAACAAAGCCGCGGGCTACTGCACGATAAAACTTTTGCAAAATACCATTCTTCAGTTCCGTACGAACGACCGAAATCAAGCCATGCTTCTCAAGCTCATTCAAATGATAATGTACTTTCGCACGTGCCATTCCCAGCAGTTTGGCCAATTGCTGACCGGTGTAAGCTTTCTCTATTAGATAAAGTAACACCTTAGCGCGAAGTGGATCACTTATCGTTTTCAATTGCTCAAGTTCTTCAATAATATAAACCGGTTGCAGCTTCATATGGACTCGACCTCCCTCTATTGTACCAATCTTGCCCTTAAACATGCGCTCATGGTCAACTCTTAATCTCTTAATGAGATTAATTAAACGACGGTCAAATCTTTTTAACCGTATCATAATGCGAAAAGGATTTCATGTCAATTGCAGTCTCGGCAAGCATGAATGTCCTCATTTCTTACCATTTCAACGCTTTAACGGATTAACGAAGTTAAGCTTTTCTCTATGGTAGCAAAAAGGGACGTTTCTGTCACCCATAAATGGTGGAAACGTCCCTCAATTTTATCGATAAATTTGGCTTCCTGCTTCACGGAATTCTTTGGACTTCTCCTCCATGCCGCTGTTTCGCGCGGACTCTTCATCAAGCCCTTGTGCGTGTGCGTACTGCCTTATATCTTGCGTAATGCGCATACTGCAAAACTTCGGTCCACACATGGAGCAGAAGTGCGCCGTCTTCGCGCCTTCCGCCGGCAGCGTCTCATCGTGGTACTCGATGGCGCGTTCCGGATCAAGCGAGAGATTGAACTGATCTCGCCAGCGGAACTCGAAGCGCGCCTTCGACAACGCGTTGTCGCGAATTTGCGCTCCCGGATGGCCCTTAGCCAGATCGGCGGCGTGCGCAGCGATCTTGTACGTGATGACCCCAACGCGTACGTCCTCTTTATTCGGCAGGCCGAGATGCTCCTTCGGCGTCACATAGCACAGCATCGCCGTGCCGAACCAGCCGATCATCGCTGCCCCAATGGCAGAGGTGATATGGTCGTAGCCTGGCGCAATGTCGGTCGTCAGCGGTCCAAGCGTGTAGAATGGCGCCTCTTGGCAAACTTCCAGCTGACGGTCCATATTTTCTTTGACCAGGTGCATCGGCACGTGGCCTGGTCCTTCAACCATGACTTGGACGTCGTGCTTCCAAGCAATTTTCGTCAGCTCGCCAAGTGTTTCCAGTTCGGCGAATTGAGCTTCATCGTTCGCGTCCGCGATCGAACCAGGGCGCAGTCCGTCACCAAGCGAGAAGGCGACGTCGTAAGCTTTCATAATTTCGCAAATATCTTCAAAATGCGTATAGAGAAAGTTCTCTTGGTGGTGAGCCAGGCACCATGCAGCCATGATGGATCCACCACGGGAGACGATACCCGTTACGCGCTTAGCTGTCATAGGGATGTAACGAAGCAGTACGCCCGCATGGATCGTGAAATAGCTAACACCCTGTTCTGCTTGCTCAATCAGTGTGTCACGGTACACTTCCCAAGTGAGGTCCTCTGCTTTGCCGTTCACTTTTTCGAGTGCTTGATACAGCGGCACCGTTCCAACAGGAACCGGGGAGTTGCGGATGATCCATTCGCGTGTTGTATGTATGTTTTTGCCAGTGGATAAATCCATAATCGTGTCAGCACCCCAACGGGTGGCCCACGTCATCTTCTCAACCTCTTCCTCAATGGAAGAAGCGACGGCGGAATTTCCGATATTGGCATTAATTTTCACAAGGAAGTTGCGTCCGATGATCATCGGCTCGCTTTCGGGATGATTAATATTGGAAGGAATGATAGCACGACCAATAGCAACCTCTTTGCGAACGAAATCAGCATCGAGATTCTCTCGAATCGCAATGTACTCCATTTCAGGTGTAATGATGCCTTGGCGCGCATAATGCATCTGCGTCACGTTACAGCCTTGCTTAGCTCGGAGCGGTCTACGGTGTAAACCTGGGAATATTTCAGCGGCCCCTTTTGCATCAGGAGTTGCGAGCCCATTATCTTCTGGCTTCACTTCACGTCCAACATAAGATTCAACATCACAACGCTCTTCGATCCATGTTAAGCGATTAGCAGGAAGACCCTGACGGATATCCGTTTTCAATTCTATGTCGGTATATACACCACTTGTGTCATAAACCTGCACAGGCTCATTAGCTACTTCTTCTCCGTGCAGATTTGTGGAGGTACCCAAAGAAATTTCCCTCATTGGCACTTGAATATCTGGTCTTGAGCCTTGTACATATACCTTTTTACTACCTGGAAATGTAGAAATTTGGACGTCTTTCACGGAACTACTATTTGTCGTTGTCATGCGAATTCCTCCTCTATTTGATGTTTCTAAGCAGCTCAGCTGCTGCTTCACACGGTGAGTGTGCGCTTGCAATCGCGCTGACTACGGCTACGCCATCCGCCCCTGCGCGGATGACGCGGGATGCATTCGCAGCATCGATGCCTCCGATGCCAACGAGCGGCAGCTGGATACCGCCTGCGCGGATCCGCTGGATGACGGCAGGCCCCTGGACCTCACGCGCATCCAGCTTCGTGCGCGTGGCGTATTGGGGGCCTACGCCCAGATAGTCGGCGCCTTCGGCGAGCGCCGCCCGGGCTTCTGCGAGATCGTGGGCCGAGACGCCCACGATCATGTTTTTCAGCCGCTGCCGCACGGCGGCGGCTGGGGCGTCTTCTTGGCCGATGTGAATGCCATCGGCCGCAAGCTCTAGAGCGAGCCCTTCATCATCGTTGACGATGAAGGGGATCGCGTGCTGCGCGCACAGGCGGCGCAGCCGCGCGCCTAGCTCGAGCTTCGCCGCCCCCTGCAGGGCTCCGGCGCCCTTCTCGCGGAACTGAAACATCGTGATGCCGCCGGCAATCGCGGCCTCCAGCACAGCATACGGGTCAGCCCCGCCACAGTTCGGACTGCCCATGACCAAATACAAACGCAGCTCTTTGCGCAGCTGCTCGCTATTCATCGTGCACCTCGAGTGAAAACATCCTCGTTGACGAAAATGTCATTTAAGTTAGCCGCATTAGCTTCAGCGTCCACAGCCCTATCACTCTTTAACTGCCCGCTAGCTGACGTGCTATCAAGCTCATTCGCCACCGAGCGTGCATTACTCGCTCTAACTCCACGTTGATAAGCCCAATGGTTCGTAGGCCCATGACCGCTGCCTATGTGTAATGGCTCCGCAATTGCAGCTTGAATGAATCTTTTTGCCAGTTGGATGGCTTCTTTCGTCGTTAAGCCCTGCGCAAGTCCCGAAGTGACCGCAGCAGCAAACGTGCAACCTGTGCCGTGTGTATGCTTGGTAACCAAGCGTCTGGACGAAAACTCCGTGAATGCCTTCCCGTCAAACAACAAATCAGTGGCATGCTCCGTATTCACTTCATGACCGCCTTTAATCATCACGTTCTTGCAGCCGTAGAGATGAATCCGCTTCGCAGCCTGCTGACGCGACTCGCTGTCCGTTATTTGCAAGCCGCTAAGCGCCTCAGCTTCAGGTATGTTCGGTGTAACTACATCGGCCAGCGGCAATAAAGAGTGAATCATCGCATCAATAGCCTCTTGCTGAAGTAAGGAGGCGCCGCCTTTAGCTATCATCACGGGGTCGACCACGACACGCTCCCACTTGTAGGTTTGTATCGCTGCAGCTACGATTCGTATAATCTCACCACTGAATAACATCCCTGTTTTGAGCGCATTGGGAGGTAAATCCTCCCCAATAGAGGCCAACTGCTGCTCGATCGCTTCAGCGCTCATTGGATAAACTCCTTGAACACCCAGCGTATTCTGCGCAGTCACCGCGGTAATGACCGACATCCCATAAACGCCCAACTCTTGGAACGTCTTCAGATCTGCTTGAATCCCCGCACCACCTCCGCTATCCGAGCCCGCGATCGTCAATGCTTTGTAAACAGACATCTTACTCCCCCTTTCAGCTTCAACCTCTACATGTCCGTCTTCTCAGACACAAAACAATTTCGGCTTACTTTAGGCTCAGTATCCGAGCCTATCTTAGTCAATGACGCACGTAAGCTCGTTTCCAAGCCTATACACTTATGCTCATTGCTTTCCTAGCACCATAAATGCGGAATACGACTAAACGCGACTAAAGCCCTCCATCGGACTGCTAGCCGATGCATACCGCTTCTTCGGAATACGCCCCGCTTCGAAGCCGGCACGTCCGGCTTCAATCGCCAATTTCATGGCATAAGCCATCTTGACCGGATCCTTGGCACCCGACACAGCGGTGTTGAGCAGCACACCATCGGCTCCCATCTCCATAGCTAGCGCCGCGTCCGAAGGAGCGCCAATGCCCGCATCGACGATTACAGGTACGGTTGCTTGCTCAATAATGAAGCTCAGGTTCAGCGGATTAATGATGCCTTGACCTGTTCCGATTGGCGATGCGCCAGGCATAATGGCATGAACTCCGAGGGCTTGCAAGCGTTTGGCTAAAAGAACATCATCTGATGTGTACGGCAGCACAATGAAGCCCTCCTCCAGCAGCATTTCCGAGGCTTTCAACGTTTCAACCGGGTCAGGCAGCAGCGTCATCTCGTCTCCAATAACCTCGACTTTGATCATGTCGCATAATCCGGAAGCCTTCGCTAGTCTCGCGATACGTACAGCTTCTTCAGCTGTTTTGGCGCCTGCTGTATTCGGCAGTAAAGTGAAATTCGATACATCCAGCATCGACAAGAAATTAGGCTGACTCGCTTCAAAAATATTCATACGCCGCACCGCAAACGTCAAAATCTGAGATTCACTAACCTCAACCGCCTGCTTCTGAATATTGAAATCGGGGAACTTTCCCGTGCCTAGCAATAGACGTGAACGAAACTCATAAGGACCGATTTTTAACATAAGAATTATCCTCCTCCAACAAAATGAACGATTTCGATTTTATGTCCTTCAGAAAGCTCAACATTCGCGTGATCTTCTTTTTGTAAAATGTTTTCATTATGTTCCACGACGAGCATTTTCTCACTCAAATCAAAATGCGCGAGCAGCTCCTCAATGGTTCGGATCGAATCTGGAATGTCTACGCTTTGCCCATTAATGTGCAGCTTCAATGCTGTACAGCTCCTTTCCTGCGGCTGACAATAGTTTCCCTTCACCCCGCCCGATCCGCTTCGATGCCCAGAAAGATCAGGACTAAAAGCATCGAGCAATGATCGCAAAGCCGAAAAGGTCTGTGCTCCTGTCTCTGATTCTGCCTCGGATCCTGTCCCTGGTCCTATTTCCGAACCCGTCCCTGATCTCGTCTCTGATCCGGAAACAATCTCAAACCCTAGCTCAAGCTCCGGCTGAAAGTTCTCCTCTCCCCCGCCCAAAACGAAATCCGCAATCACCTTACCTGTGATCGGGCTGAGCAAAATCCCATTGCGGTAATGCCCGCAAGCGGCATATAAACCATCGTACGCCGGCACTTTGCCGATGTACGGCAGCCCGTCTGCCGTCTGCGGTCGCAGACCCGACCAAGCTTTCTCCCACTCGGCTTCGCCCAGCGCGGGCATGAGCAGCCTCGCGCGATCCATCAGCTCAGCCAGCCCAGCCAGCGACACCTTGCGGTCGTAGCTGTTCGGCACTACGGTCGCGCCGACCAGCAGTCGTCCTCCGGCTTTCGGGACGATATAACACCCTGTCGTGAACAGGGTCTTTCTGGGCAACGGCTTCGTCGTAAGAACAGAGAAGCACTCGCCCTTTACGGGATACACCGGCAGGTCGACGCCGATACCTGCCATTAGCTGTCCGCTCCACGTGCCTGCCGCCACGACGACGTGGTCGCTATAGAGCGGACCTTCGCTCGTCATAACACCGACGACTCGGCCTCGCTCCGTCAGCAGCCCTTGGACCTGGGCGAATTCTTGCACCTTCGCCCCCAGCACCCGGGCTGCCTGCGCGAACGCCGCCGCCAGCAGCGGCGCCTCTACCTGCCCATCGCCCGGCAGGTATAAGGCTCCGCGCGTCGCCCCGCTCAAGGCGGGCTCGAGCTTGGCGGCTGCAGCTGCGCTCAGCCACTCCGCCTGCTCGCCCGCTGCGCGTTGGAGCTTCTCTCTCTCGCGCAGCTCTTGCTCTTGAACGTCGCTGAGCGCCACGTTCAGCAGACCTTCACGGACTAGACCGATGTCGATGCCCGTGAGAGCTTTCAGTTCCTCGCTCAGCTGGGGGAACATCGCTCGGCTTTGCCGGGCCCACTGGAAAAGCGGTCCTGTATCCTCCATCTCGGATTGTGCTCCGAGCATGCCCGCCGCCGCCGACGAGGCTTCCATACCAAGTCTTCCGCGCTCGAGGAGCAGGACAGACTGGCCTCGCTTTGCCAAGTTATAGGCAATCGAGGAGCCAATAACTCCGCCGCCTACGATGATTACATCGTTCATATGTTTCATTTATCCCACCTCCTTTCGCTCAAGCTCTCTGGTGTAAGCTTTCACTGCAGTTAGCGGGTCTTCCGCTTCCCATATCCCACTCATCACAGCTATACCGGAGGCTCCCGCTTCCAGAACTGGCCTCACCCGCTCATGTGTCATACCTCCGATCGCAATAATCGGAATTGTTACTTGGGCTGCTACATCACTGAGCGACTCCAACCCCCGAGGTGGGCTGCCCAGCTTAGAATTCGTAGGAAAAATATGACCGAACATCACATAATCCGCCCCCTCCCGCTCTCGCTGCTTAGCTTCCTCCACACTATGTATCGATACGCCGATCCTCTGCACTCCCTGACAGAATTCTCTTAGGGTTGAAAGCGGCGGGGTGCTGCCCTGGAGCTGTAATCCGCCTAAAGCTGCAGCCGTGACAATGGACGGGTAACCATTGACATATAGGCTTTTCGCCGGAATACCTGATTCGAGCAAAAACTGAACACCTAAGAAAATCTCGTCTAATGATTTCGTCTTTTCACGTATATGAATGGCCGTAACATAGGGGTGAATCTTTGCTGCAACCGCCGCCAGCTCTGTCCACGCTAGCTTGCCATTGGAAATGACATGCAGTTCATACCCAGTCATGAAGAGTCTCAACTCCTTTCTAGTGCTACTTATTCAGCTTAACTTTCCGGTTATAAGCATGTTTTTCATCACTACGGAGACACATTCCCACTTCACATTAACTTTAGCGATGAAAAACATCACTACAGAGCGAAAATCTCCTTATTTCAACCTCATATCCGGGTTATAAGCATGTTTTTCATCGCTACGGAGACACATTTCCCCTTCACACTAACTTTAGCGATGAAAAACATCACTACAGAGCGAAAATCTCCCTATTTAAACCTCATATTCGGGTTTTAAGCATGTTTTTTCATCGCTACGGAGACACATTTCCCCTTCACACTAACTTTAGCGATGAAAAACATCACTACAGAGCGAAAATCTCCTTATTTCAACCTTATATTACACTAACTTTAGCGATGAAAAACATCACTACAGAGCGAAAATCTCCTTATTTCAACCTTATATTCAGGTTTTAAGCATGTTTTTCATCGCTACRGAGACACTTTTCCTCTTACACTAACTTTAGCGATGAAAAACATCACTACAGAACGAAAATCTCCCTATTTCATCCTCATATTCGGGTTTTAAGCATGTTTTACATCGCTACAGAGACACTTTTCCTCTTACACTAACTTTAGCGATGAAAAACATCACTACAGTGCAGAAATCCAGATAGAATCGCAATTTAGGGCCCAGCCACTACTTTCTGTACCACACACGGTATGGAATGGGTTTTAATAATTTCAGGCACGAAAAAAACCACTTTTCCAAAGAAAAGTGGTTGTAGGTTGCGCCGCCTAATAAACATGCAAAGATGGGGCTCCAATGATCGTTCCACTTTCCTCCGCTGGTATGACCCAGTTCAGGTTCGAAGGGTTCAGATTGCTCTGTCTCAGCCTTGCGGCGCCCCTAGGGATTCATTCGTATGCAATTGTTAAATATCATAGCACGTCATCCATCACTTGGAAATAAAAATTTTTATTGAAAATTTTTACTCCTTTTTCTATTCAACAGATCTATCAGCAACGATCAAAATTCAATCGTTTTCCCCGTTTTTGCCGATTCATAAATGGCCTCCAAAATCTGAGTAACAACAAAGGCCTGCTCAGGTTTAACAAGAGGCTCCGTGTCATTGAGAATACTCTCCAGCCATTGTCTGGCCTCTTTCACACCTGGCTCTTCGGCACCTGTGTCGAAATAAGCGATGCCTCCGCCTGTTGTTGCCTTGGTTTCGACTAGCTTTCCGAACTTAGCGCTATTAAACACTAACTCACCTTTGCCCATTGCAGGGCTGCCTTTCATTTCCGCTCCGCCCTCTGTCCCGCACAGGGTAGTCATAGCTTCTCTGGTATCAGTTATATTCAGCGCCCAAGCGCATTCCAAGAATATCGTTGCCCCATTCTCCATTTTAATAAATCCAAAGGCTGAATCTTCTACTTCATAGGTTTCCGGATTCCATGGACCGAACAGATTGCCTTCGAACTTATCTCCTAATTTATGGAAAACTGAACCTGTCACCGATTTTGGCTTGTAGTTGTCCATGAACCAGAGAGATAGATCCAGCGCATGTGTGCCAATATCGATCAACGGTCCGCCGCCTTGCTGTTCTTTGTCCGTAAAAACGCCCCAGGTCGGAACTCCGCGTCTGCGAAGGGCATGGGCTTTGGCCATATAAATATCGCCGAACTCACCATGGCGGCATGCTTTGTACAATACCTGTGAATCGTCTCGGAACCTATTTTGGTAACCGATCGTTAATTTTCTTCCTGTCTTCTTGCTTGCCTCTAACATCTTTTTAGCTTCAACAGAATTGATAGCCATCGGCTTTTCGCACATGACATGCTTGCCCGCCTCCAACGCAGCTACCGTTATGAAGGAATGTTGGAGATTGGGAGTCAACACATGAATAACGTCTATAGACTCATCTTGCAATAATTCCTTATAGTCCAAATAAACTTTGGCCTGTTCCGTCCCAAATTCCTTTGCAGCTTTCACGGCCCGCTCTTCAACGATATCGCAGAAAGCAACCATTTCGCCTAAATGGGTGAGTTTGGCTAAAGAAGGCATATGCTTTTGGTTGGCAATGCCGCCGCAGCCTATAATTCCGATTTTTAATTTAGCTGATGACATGATCGAACACTCCTTATGATCAAATTCGGCATTAAGCGGCTCTATACATACTTTTGCAAAACTTTTAAATCATTCTCTATACTTGTAAATTTATCGTCGCTTATACCCTCATTTTCAACAAAGGCATATTGGATAGTGCCCATTTCTTTTATTTTGTCGTAGGTGGCTTTGAAGTCTATTGCGCCGGTTCCAAGATCCACAAAGTCACCTGCTTGTATGTATCCCTTCCCGCGATATAGCTGCATCATATCCAAATCTTCATCACCTGGCTGGAGAGCGTCAAATACGTTTAGAATGACGATATCTTTATTTAAATCTTTCTGATGGACGATATCACATCGGCTGCCTAGTTTCTCAAGAATGGCCATGGGATCAAGTCCTGCGCGCATAACCCAGACCAAATCCAACTCAAATTTGACATAGGACGGGTCCGTATTTTCAACTAAAATATCGTATAAGGTCGTATCTTCCCATCTTTTGAATTCATGGAAGTGATTATGAAAGTAAAATTGCAATCCGTTTTCCTTGCATTTTTTTCCGATTGCATTCAATTGTTCTGCGGTTTTCAGCGTATCTTCACGATTTTTGATCCAGGCAGACGGCAATACAATTGCTTTACAACCAATTTCAACATTTTCTTTAATTAACTGATCCCAATTCTGGGCATCTTGATCCAGTCGTTCATGGGCAGCTATGGGCTTAAGCCCTAGTTCATCCAGCTTATTTTTGATGGTTTGCAAAGGGAATGAATCACTGTATCGGACGCCTGTCATAAAATTGGTGGTGATTAATTCCACATTGGTATAGCCTGCTGCAGCTACCTTTTCAAGGGTGCCAAAATAGTCGTTGTTTAGGGCCTGAAAGACTGAAAATAAATTAACGCCAATTGAAATGCTCATTTTAACTGCTCCTTTTGTGTTAAATTTTGGACGTTCCGAAACTTATGACTCGCTAGCCTTTCTTGCCGAGGCTTGCTTCTAAACAGCGTCCATACGAGAGGAAGGCCAACTAATACGATCAACGTCGCCACGATATATACGTCATTGGAGCTCATCGTGAAGGCTTCCGCCTTCAGCAACTTTCGCTGGGCTTCCGCAGCCCCATCTAGACCAAGCGCTTGGTTGTGTACGGACAACCGTGATGCCATAAGTGAAGTAAACAACGCGATGGAGAAGGAACCGAAGACTTGGCGGATCCAGTTATTCACCGATGAAGCGTGACCGGACAGTTCACGCGGGATGGCCTCCATACCGACATTGGTAAGCGGCATGATCGTTAACGAAAGCCCGATGTAGCGTATGGTTAGCCACAGAGTGATGTACCATTGCGATACGTTCACATCCAGATGGCCTATAGCTAACGTTCCAACCGCAATCAATAGAATTCCAGAAACGATCAGCCATTGCGGGGCTATTCTCATATACAACTTGCCGACGAGCGGCATCACACCTGCCATCGCAAGTGTGGCCGGAAGTAAGATCAAACCGACCTCCAGCGCGGATGCCCCCTGAACGTTCTGCAGGAACACCGGTATCAAATAGGTGCCTGAATACAAGTTGAGTGTAATAATGGCCAGCACGGCAAGGCTAACTGTATATTTCACATTGACAAATACCTTCAAATTCAAGAGTGGCTCGGGGACCGTCAATTCTCTCCGAATGAAGCACCCGAGCATCAGGAAGCCGAAAGCGAGCAGCGATAACGTTCTCCACGAGCTCCACCCCCATGCATGCGCTTCACTGAAGGCGATCAGGAGGGAGCCGCTGCTCAGATTACGGTACCCAAGCCGGGCAAATCGAACGTTTTCGGTGTATTCAGTTTGTAATAGGGAATAAGCCGCCAAGCGACTGCAACTGCCGCAATGCCGAACGGAATGTCCATGAAGAACAGCCATTTCCATTCGAACTTTCCGATCAGCCATCCTGCCAATAAAGGTCCGAACGCGGGCGAAAGCATCGTTGACAAGGTCCACATGCTGAGCGCAAACGCCTGCTTTGCTCGGGGAATCACCTGATAAAGGATCGTCATCGTAGCTGGCAAGATCATCCCGCCAAATATACCCTGTATAATTCGAAACGCAATTAACGATTCTATATTCCATGCGAAAGCGCAAAGCCCTGAAATCAGCGTATAGCCAATAAGCGCAGCAACATAAAGGTACTTGGTGCTGATCTTTTCCCCAAGATAGCCGGTGACGGGCGCTACCACTCCGGTTGCCAGTAAGTAGCCCGTCATCGTCCACTGCATAGTCGTCAAATCGGTACGAAATTGCTTCATCAGAACGGGGAACGCTACACTTATCGAACTCATTCCGAGTGTCGCCAGGACGGACCCGAAAAAAATCGCGGTCATTACCGGTACAAACGGTATGTTTCTCTCCTGTATTTCTGTAGGGGACATGCAGCTGCTCCTCACAAAATACTACTTATTGGTTTTCGCCCATTCATCAAGCTGCTTTTGCTTCTCAGCTATAATTTTGTCCATGCCTGAAGCCTTCATTTTGCTTATAAATTCAGGCAAGTTTTTATCCGGATCCAGCGTACCGGTTTCCAAACCTAATTTAAACTGGTCCTTCACGCTTTGAACAGCGGCCACTTCCGTTTTAACTGGATCGACTGTGAAGCTGAAGCCGAGCGCTTTTGATTTTTTGGATGATTTGTTGAAATCAGCCTGATCTTTCCAAAGACTAACAGGATCCGTTTCCCAGATGTAGGAAAGGAATTGATTGCCCCACTCCCATCCATGATTCGGGCTATAGGTGGCATTCTGTGTATCGACGCCATTCGGAAAGCTGATCAAGTCACCCTTTTTGACGTAGTGCTTTCCTTCAATGCCATAGTCGATCAAGTTGATCAACTCTTTGTCGGAGTAAAGTAAGTTGAGGAACATCATGGCTCTCTCCGGATCCTTCGAGTTTTTGGCGATACTGAACATGACGTTTGCAATCGACGACGTAGAAGTGACAGGTGGGATAATGCGAGCTGCAACCATCGGTGTGCCCGTCAAGATGGCTTCCTTCGTTTCATAGCCAGGCTTCATATGCACTGTAAAGGAAAAAGCTTTGCCTGCCTTCACAAGGTCTTCAGGGCGGATTTTGTTTGTAGCGATATCTTTCGGGATATAGCCGTCCAGATACCATCTTCTGACCATTTTCAATAGATCGGAATATGGCTTCGATTCAAACCAATTGACTACCTTCAGGTTATTATCATGGTCCGGCAGCACGCCATTATCATCATTCAATGGGTCCATAAAGCCAGGTGCAATGGACGCGATATAGGACGTACCCCCGCCTTCCGGAACAATAGCCGCCATATTCGGCTCATTATCTTTGACGACCTTGAATACGGCATCCAAATCATCAAAGGTTTTGATCTTGCTTAGATCAATCTTGTATTTATCAACAATATCTTTGCGCATCAGGATGCCGTAGTCAGCTGCCCAGTCACGTACGCTAGGTATGCCATATAGTTTACCGCTGGCCATCGTCGCTTTTTGAATCTCCGGTGTGACGACCTTGGCAATATCCTGTCCATATTTCTTAAGCAGATCCTCTAAAGGAACGAGCTGTCCTTTTGCCGCTTGCGTACCGTAGCCAAGTGCTGTCAAAGTGACTAGCAAGTCCAAATTTTCATTGCTCGCAAGCATCAGATTGATTTGTTGCTGATACGCAGCAGGGTCAATAGGCACAAATTTAACCGTTGCATTAATTTTCTCTTTGGTTAGTTTGTTAACGGCATCCTGGACCTCCTGCAGATCCTTGTTGTTACCAATTTTATAGTAGGCCACTGTTAGTTCATAAGGTTTTAAGTCCGACTTCGCCTTTCCTGTTTCTCCTGCCGCACTTGGTGCGGTTGTAGCCGCAGAGCCACCGCTACCGCTGCTGCATGCCGTCAATAGAAGAGAAACGGCTATCATTCCCGCTAGCGCTGTTTGGACGTTTTTTCTATTCCCTCTCATTTCGTAGCCTCCCTGTTTTATATTCTATTTATGCTAACCGGCTGATGCCGAGTATAGCCTAGCCTTTGACTGCTCCAATGACGAGACCTTTGACGAAATATTTTTGGAAAAAAGGGTATGCGATCAGCAATGGAATAGTCCCAATAACCGCCATAGCCATCCGGACCGATTCCATCGGAATGTTACTGCTTGCAGCAAGTTCCGTCGTGCTGCTGCTCGCGTTGCTTGACAAAAATTGCGCGTTTAACAAAATCCGATTTAACAAGTTCTGCAAACTGAACAGCTTGCTGTCGGTCACATAGATTAATCCGTTGAACCAGTCGTTCCAATAGCCGATCGTTTGCATCAATCCGACCGTAGCCAGAATGGGAAGGGAGAGCGGAAGCACGATCTGGAAAAAGATTTTAAATTCCCCCGCCCCGTCAATGGATGCTGATTCAATAACCGGGGTTGGGATTGAAGTCATAAAAAAGGTTCGCATAATCAGCACATAAAATCCGTTGGATAGCAAACCGGGAATGATTAAGGCCAGCAGTGTGTTTTTCATATCGAACACTTGTGTATACACCAGATAGGTGGGGACCAGGCCTCCGTTAAACAGCAGTGTGAAGAACACAATAAACGAGAGCGGCTTGCGAATCAGCATATCCTTTCTAGATAATGGATAGGCGCACAGGGCAGTAATTGACAGCCCTACAAACGTACCAACTACCGTAACTAGGATGGTTATGCCGTAAGCCCGAAATATGTTGGAGGAATCGTTCCACAAAAATTCGTACGCTGCCAAGCTGAATTTACTCGGTAGGAAGGAATACCCTTCTGATACAATGGTCATTTCATCGGTAAAAGAAGTAATCACGAGAAGAAAAAACGGAAGAAGACAGAGACAAACAATGCCAATAAAGAAAACATGAATGATCGCTTGGTACAGTTGGCTTTTTACTTTCAATTGAATTCCCTCCTTATTAAAACAAAGCGTTATCGCTGTTTCGCTTGCTCACCACGTAATTCGAGATGAGTACGAGAATGAATCCCACAACGGATTGATATAGGCCCGCTGCCGAAGACATGCCAATGTCGCCTAATCTTAGTAAAGCCCTATAGACATACGTATCGATAACGTTGGTTGTAGGAAAGAGCGCGCCCGTATCAAGCGGCACTTGATAGAACAATCCGAACTCCGAGTAAAATATACGACCAATTTGCAGCAGCGTCATAATCACGATTACCGGAGCGATTAAAGGGATTGTAATGTTCGTGATCTGCTGCCATTTACTCGCTCCGTCAATCCTGGCCGCTTCGTAATATTCAGGATCGATTCCGATAATCGCCGCTAAATAGATGACACATAAGTATCCAACATGCTTCCAAATGTTCACAAAGGTCAATATATACGGCCAATATTTGGCTTCGCTATACCATGAGATTGGTTCCATTCCAAGCATAGGCAGGACTTGTTTATTAATGTAACCGGTTTCTCCACTTAGCATGGCAAGCACCAAATAACCAACAATAACCATAGAAATCAAATAGGGGATGAGAATGACGCTTTGGTAAAACCGGGCAAATAATTTCTTCTTCACTTCATTCAGCAAAATAGCTACGCCGACGGCGATGATCAGATTAATGATAATAAAAGCCGAATTATATAGAATCGTATTTCGGGTAATCAGCATGGCGTCGGAGGTTTTGAACAGGTACTCGAAATTTTTTAATCCTACCCAATCACTGGCCCAAATTCCTTTCGTAAAGTTAACGTCTTTGAATGCGATAACCAAGCCAAACATCGGCAAATAGTTGTTGATGATTAGATAAATGATTTCGGGTATGACCATCACAAACAGTGGGGCATACCTCCATAGCTTTCTCAGTTTTTTTCTGGTTATTGATGTCGTTGCCGTTATCCCAGCAGCTGTCGCGGTCGCTGTATTTGTCCTAGTTGTTGTCGTTGTCCCCACATCGTTCCCCCCTCATCCGTTATACTTTCATCATATATAAATGCCACTATGCACTCTACCTGTTTCCCGACTTCCTGTTATCGCATTTCCGACTTCTTTTTGAACAAAAAAGACCGAACCCGAGAAGGGAACGATCTCATGTTTAAGGAACCTTATGTCTGGTAAGTTTCATACAATTTGCGGTAATCCTGCGGATTAATGGCCGTCGCTTTCTTGAACATTTTTGAGAAATGGGAAAAATTATTATAGCCCACCGAGGCAGCGATGTTTCCAATCGGAAGATCCGTCTTCACCAGCATCTCTTTGGCCAATTCTACCCGTTCCTGAAGAACATAATCAGAAATCGTTAAGCCGGTTTCTTTCTTAAAGATTCTTGTCAGGTAGTCTGGATTCATATTCACATGGCTGGCGATATCCTCCCGCGAAACATCTTCGTTGACGCGCTGAGCGATATATTGTTTCGCTTTTTCAATAACGGTTTGGCTTTCAGCCACAGAATGAATGCGACCCGCAGCTTCTTCAATCATCGTGTTTATCCATTGTCTAAGATCAGCTATGGAACGGGAAACGGACGATGCTTGCATTGACAGGAGCTCTTCCGAAAAAACCTGATGCGCCCTCAAGCCTTTATAATGCAATACGTGATGAATCATTTGGAGAAAGTCCTCATAAAATCCGCGCAGCAATTTGGCATCGAGTCTTTCCATCTGCTTCATTGCGTCCAAACTTTGATCGATTTCTTTCAGCAGTTTCCCTTTGCATCCACATTTGAGCAATTCCGCCCATCCGTTCATTTTAGGGACTTGATATGTATCGTAGCAGCTGCATCGTTGTTCACCCAAGAAGAAAATTTTATTCGTTTGTGTGACATTGTTGGACTCCAACGTGACTAAGGATTCGAACATCTCCAGCATTCCCTCCGTATATACGGGAGTACCGATATAACAACAAAGATCACAGAAAAAGTAATGGTTACAAGCATCGATATAACCCTGTAATTCGCTCCTTAGCTTCTCTTTATCGATCTTGCTGCCCGGGCCGACCGAGAGGATGGCCAGTAACCCTCCGCTTTTGACCTGAACGATTTGGCCGTTTGACTCTTTCCGTACAGCCAATTCTTCCAACGAGTTGCGCAAGGCGTATTCCATTATTTTTTCTTCACGAAGAGTCAGTTTTTTATGCCAACGCTGTACACTGACCCATATCGGCACAAATAAGGCTGTATCACTATAAGGTATATTTTGCTTCGCCATAATCTCTTTGATTTGAACCTTATTCGAAGGGATTGACCTATGGATTAAATCCTGCCAGAAGCGCTCAACAACCATCGGTTGGTACGATTCCCATAACTGATAGTATTGCTTATAGGTTTCATTAAATTGAATCAATCCTCTTTTCTTTTCCAATTGTTCGATCGCTTTTCGAACGGCTTTTTCCAATTCCGGAAAGCGAACAGGCTTGAGCATATAATCCAGACTTCCCAATTGAATCGCTTTTTGCGCGAATTCGAAATCAGCATGACAGGTTAAGAAGAGGGACTCGGTATCCGGAGAATGTTCTTTGACCCAAGATAACAGTTGAAATCCATCACCTTCCGGCATTTCAATGTCGCAAAGCAGAATATCAATTTTTTGGGTTAAAAAGATTTCCTTCGCCTGCCGTATGTTAAAAGCTTCATGAACCCTTGAAAATCCAAGTTGGTCCCACTCTACCCCCGCTTTTATCCCTCGTACGGCATGAATTTCATCGTCCACGACCAGCAATTGAAGCATAGACTTCTCCTCTTTCCTTCTCATGAAATGGGATGAGAATTTCAATTACTGCGCCATGACCAGCACCATTTGAAAACGTGATCTGGGCTTGATCCTGATACAGCAGGCGCAATCGGCGCTGCACATTCCATATCCCGATATGATGACCTTCTCCGTTACCGATATCCATTTCCATCTGCAGCCGAGCCAAAACATCTTCAGGAAATCCTTTTCCAGTATCCTGCACCCGTATACGAATTCTATTAACCTCTATGGCTTCGATGATTATACCAATATGAACCTGTTTATCCATGCTAACTGCGTGTTTGATTGTATTTTCCACAAAGGTCTGAATAACAAGCGGAGGAACCACTACGTCCATCAGGCTGTCCGGTACAGAAAGATCATAAGTCAAATTTTTGGGAAACCGCATCTCCTGGATACGAAAGTAATTAAGAGTATGCTGGACTTCATCCCTTAAAGCGACGAATGCCATGTTGCTCCGAAACATAAAGCGGAAATATTCTACGAGACATAGAACCATTTCCTGAATCAGTGCAAAGTCTTTCACCTGCGCCAAATTATAAATAATGTTTAACGAATTCAAAAAAAAGTGCGGATTAATTTGAAGCTGCAAATGTTTGAGTTCGGCCTTCTGATGATTTAATTGTTCTTCCAAAACGTTGATTTTCAATTCCTGTATTTGCGATATCATGCGATTGAAGGATTGGTTCATCTTGTCGAATTCAATGACAGAAGGGCTGTAGGTTATACGGACGTCCAAATTCCCGTCTTCGATTCTCCTCATAGCCATCATGATACGGTTTATCGGAACTAAGATAATTTTCCTTAAAAGAAATAAAATGAAAGGGAACAGAATAAGCGATCCCAACAAAATGAACGATACTATTCGGCGAAGAAAAGGAAGATTCTCCAGAATGATGCTGTCTGGTATGGCAGCGATTAATCTAAAACGGCCTTTCGCGGATTTTTCGCCAACGACTAGGAATTTTTCATTTTTTCCAGTGAGTTTATAATCCGTTCCAACATCGTTCAAATTAATTTGATTTTCTTGTACAAAAGTTTGGTTAGACATGGTCTCGAACTGGTCCGTAACCAGCAGCGCCCTGCCGTTGTTGCCCAAATCAACCAGGTTCAGCGGCACCATTAATTTACTCGCATCCGTCCATGCCCCGATATAGACATTCCCATATTTGATCACACGGGTCAAAAAGTATTGATCTCCGAGCTTTAGCATGAACCATTCTCTCAGACTTGTCTGATTTGAACCATCGCGTTGGTCTTGAAAAATGGTCTTAATGCTATTTTCAACGGCTTCCTGTCTGGTGTAAGTGACTTGATCACTCATAACTGTCAATAAATCTTGATTCGGCTCCGAGTAAACAAAGAACATATCCATTGCTTTATAACTAGGGAGGTCTTTTAATAACTTATTATTTATTTGAATTTTCGTAAAAGAGTACCGATCCGCATTTTGATCTCGCTGCACATCAAGTACCAGCAGTCCCGTGTCTTGCGCAGCGAAGTTGAATAAATACTTATCTACCTCATCCAAATTACGGTCGATCTGTCCCATATATAAGCTGATTAAATTTTTGTTCGATTGGGCCACTTGATTCCGAACAACTTTGATTGCGTACAAGTTGTTATAGATCATGAAAGCCACGATGGGGATGACAATAATAAGCAAACCAAATATCAGCTTAAAACGCAGTGACTTGAACAGAGGCAACGTACGAAATTGCACGACTAATAGCCCCCCCCTCTCATGAATGCTTACTTGATCAGATTGAAGTCGCTTCGGGTTTCAGATAGGCCATGATCATGTCAATTAACTGCCGCATCATCTCGCCTGGATCGATCTCTTGTTCTTCACGAAGGATATTCCCCCTTGATGCCATTCGCTGCGTCATGCTCATCATCGTGTTTGCAATCATAGCTGAAGATTTGGCTGGATCCAGATCAGGACGGATCGAACCATCTTGAATGCCTTCCTGAATAAGCTGAACAGGCGATGGAAAGACATTTTTGATGAATATTCTGTACTTCTCTTCTAATTCGCGGGTTGGATACTTTTCCCGGTAATAGTGATCAAACAGTCCAATAAAACGCAAATAACTAGGTCTAGTCTGGGTAAAATCCTGCCAAGCTAATAACAAATTCCGCATTTTCTCTTCGGCTCGTTCACCGATTTTGTGAGAATCAACATATCTAAATAATTCGTCTAAAACCTTCATCTGAACCTCAAACGCCAGCTCATCCATCGAGTTATAATATTTGTAAAGTGTCACACGGCTGATCCCCAATTGATGCCCGATGTCTTTCATCGTTACACCTGACAAATCTTTTTCCAAAAAAAGCTCCTGAGCAGCTAAAATAATTTCCTGCCGCCGTTTATTTCTTTGTTCCTCTAATTCCTGTTCCCATCTGCTTTTCATACAAACACTCCTCGATGCAGAAGCTATCCGTAAAAACAACCTATTTACACAGTGTAAACACCTTTCTTGTACGCCAATTATATCCAATAGCCAAATTCATTGCAAACGTTTTCATTTATTTCTAAGCACCCTTTTAACCAATTTCTCCAGAGGTCTAAAAAGGCTCGCCCAATTTCCATTCATAACAATGGGGGTCTAGTCACTACCCTTTCCAACTCTTATAATAGGGAGACTAAGCTGCCTATGATGGTTAATGGAAGGATGTACACCTCAATGCTGTCTCAATTGAATCGTCAATTAGAAAAAATCTTGCCGCTGATCACACCTGTCAGCGTTCTTATCGGTGTTTTACTAGGCAGTCATTTATCCGGATTCACCTATTTATCTCCTTGGTTGTTTGCCTTTATGACCTTTGCAGGCAGCATAAGCTCCAGCTTCAAAGAATTCGTCAAAGTGGTCGTTCAGCCTCTTCCACTCCTAACTACATTGTTGATTCTACATGTCGCGATGCCGCTGATTGCGATGGGTCTCGGGCATGTCGTATATAGCCATGAGCCCATGACCATAACTGGCCTCATCTTAGCAGCAGCCATACCTACCGGCATTTCAAGCTTCGTTTGGGTAGCCATTTATCGCGGAAATATCGTGCTCACGTTATCGATTATACTCATGGACACCATTCTTTCACCCTTTGTCGTTCCCTACACTTTATCTGCGTTAATTGGCACCAAAATACATTTGGATACCCTCGGTATGATGAAAGGTCTATTCCTGATGATCGTTCTACCTTCTATCCTTGGCATGCTGTTGAATCAATGGACACGCGGCAAAATTAAAGAACAATGGAGTGGGCGTCTCGGTCCTTTTTCGAAAATAACCATGGGCATCGTTGTCGCTATCAACAGCTCCGTAATCGCCCCTTATTTGCGTGATTTTAATGCTAAATTACTAGGTTTAGCCGGATTTGTTCTATTCATAGCCTCACTTGGTTACATTCTAGGGTGGCTGGCCGCCAAGCTCATGCGATGGGAACAAGACGTCGTCGTAGCACTTACGTTTAACAGCGGGATGCGTAATATTAGTGCTGGCGCGGTAATCGCAGTTGCCTACTTCCCGCCTCCTGTGGCTGTCCCCGTTGTACTAGGAATGCTGTTCCAGCAATCTCTGGCCTCCCTTTTCGGCTATCTGCTGAACAGGCGGTACGCTTTGAAGAGTGATATTCCCAACTTAACCATCAAAAGTGTGAAACAAGTTTAGTTGAGGAGCTGCCTGAGCAGCTTCTTTTTTTTCTACGACTGACCGACCAACATTCAGCTGTTGAGTAAGGAAATGGGTGTGAAATCAACTTCAGATTCATCTTTCCAGGCTAAAGGACTGGAGCGACGTTAATCCCCGAAAAAGATTGAATTTGAAAATTTTATGGACTCGACAGCCCTTAATCTACTTCAAATTATGAAAATAAGAGAGATTGAAACCGAATAACGGCGCTGAAGTCCGTAAGCATGGAATCATCGCTCCAAATAGGCAGTTAACGGCATCCTGGTCCGTTAAACGTCTATTTCCGGTTGGTTTCATTAGCAGTGTGCGTTAATTGGCCCGTCGTAGCTTTTTTGTTCTGCTAGCTGTTGATTTCGCTCTCTCCATCAAAACATTCGAAACATATTAACGTGTTATCGTCTAACAATACGCCGTCAATAAATCCATCCTTGCAGAAAATTGGCTGTTTACATGCCTTGCACTCCCCAACAAGCTCCTGCATAAATAACCTCCCCATAACTACATATTTCCTTTATTATAAAAAGACTATTGCTAGAGCAGGCACTAACTTTCTCTTTCACCTAAGCACATTTTAAGCTAACTTTTATGTATTATTCAGCTTCTCTTCTCAGATTTTTCATAATTGTCGTGTACGATTGTGAAGAAGATGATTGATAGGAGTGATACATAGCATGATGAAAATGAAGAAAATAGCGGGCTTATGCATTCTTATGCCCGTATTACTTAGCGGTTGTGGGAACCCATCATCCTCACAACCTGCTGCTGCAAGCTCTGCTCAACCACAGCAACAGCAACAAAACGAACAATCACAGGCAGACGGGAAGCAAAAAGCTCAAGACCGACCCGTCATGAATGCAGCGCAAAGACAAATGTTCAGTACATTCCAGACCCTGCTCATGTTAGACAAAGCTGATGGACTTACCATTACGAAAGAACAAGCTCAAGCCATGCTGCCCGTTGCTCAAGACATCGTCACAAAAGCTGAACTTAGTGATGAAAACAAGACCAAGCTGTTTGAAAAGCTAACAGATGCCCAGAAGAAATTTATAGAAGATGCAGCTGCGCGTATGGGTAATCGAGGAAACGGCGGTGCCAATGGTCCTGGGAATAACGGAAACGCCGGTGATGGCAAGGGCAAACGAAATGGTGGATCTGGAAATACAGAAAATAAACCAGAGGCTTCTGCACAACCAAACGCTAACGCACCCGATCAAACCGGCGGTAAGAATGCCAATGGAAATCGTCCTGCTGGCGGCCAAATGAGAGATCCGGGTAAGCAGCTTATTGAACTGCTGCAAAACAAGGTGAAATAAGTCGAATATTTCCGAGGAAATGATAATCCGAGAAAGACCTCCAACCACAATGTGAAGTGACTCCAAATGTTAGATTGTGTCTAACTTTTTAGGGTCGCTTCAAATGTGGGTTTGGAGGTCTTTCTGGTTCATTCTTATGATCTTAAGGACTGAATGACCTGCTCTGCTTTTGCTTCACCGCTGGCAACTTGCTCGATGTGCTCTCCGAACATGTCACACATATACACGAATAGGGTAAGGATTTCTAACACTTCATCATTCTCGAACGTACGCGAAGCCGATAGGCTATATACATAGCGATAATGGATCTCGCCCTCCTCATTCACACCAAAGTGACCTATTGGTAAGCGAGTATTTACTTCCAGTAAAAGCGCAGCTACCTCTTCGCGAGCACCCGCTTGAAGATGAAACGGCAGCGTACTGTAGATTTGCAGCAGTTGAATAGCGACTATATCATCATCATTCAACGGTAAAAAACTAAAATGAAGGAATCGATCTCGTCCCTTACTATCCTCTTGAAACCCTGCCATTAGCACATGCAGCGGAATAGCTTCGGATTTCTCCAATAAATTCGTGGCAAGCTCTGCTTCATCCAAAATCTCTTTCAGTTGTCCTAATTGCGCCAAATGACGCGCATGTGCAAGCTCTGTCAACATATCTCTTCAATCTCCTATTCTCTCTTACCCATCGCTTCAATAATGGCTTTTTTCAGATTCTTTCCATCGCCATCGAACTTATACAAGGCTTGAAGACTTACACCAGCTGCTTCTACGAAGCTCTCAACTTGTTTGTAGCGTGCGACGCACGCTGCATCCTGTTCATCGTAAAGCGGGAGCTTCTCGAACATATCAAAAATAAGTTCTGTGTCATGGGCTCGTTTTTCTTTCTTTTTCTCTGTTGATTTATCAGCGTTAAATATCGCTTTAGTAATACCCCAAGCACCAGCTTTCGATGCGCGGTCACGTCCAGCTTGCTTCAAGGATCTGGCAATAGGCATCGCTGCGCCAATACCTGTGGCAACGATTTTTAGCGGCGTTCCTACCTGAGCTCCTACCCCTGTAAGCGTAGCAATGTCGGCAGCAATCTTCGTGAGCTCAAGTCCGATTTGAATAGCTCCACGGTCTGTTCGCTTCACGTTAATTTTTTTCATTTCTTTCGCTAATTCATATTTGGCGATTTCGTCCAGTTGTTCAGCTGCTGATGCATCTCCACTCGCTTTAAGCACTTCGAGATCCTGCTTTTTCTTTGCTAGCTTCGCTTTGTCGACACCAGCATTTCGCGTGTACCAGCGCTTTTCTTTGAGAACGTCAGCATTCCCTGCTTTGCCTTTAAAATCACGTTTCAATGTTGTCATGGAGCTACGATTTAAGCCGGCTTTGATAACATCTACGGTTTTGATCGCAATTTTCACACCACTAACAGCAATACTTACGCCCGGGATAACGGCCGTCAAGCTAGCTGTACTTGACTCCATGATATCCATGATGCCTTTGGCTACTTTGATGCCAGATTGCGCAGCCTGAATCGCATTGCTAATGATCTCGATAACGCCTCTTGCTTTTTCTGCATTATTCAGACCGCCATTGTCCGAATGCTTTTTATACATATCGTAAATCGATTTAACGGCCATAATTGTATTCTTAACTGCGGAGATCGCTTCCGCTACCGTCCCTGTGTAGTCACTGACGGATGAGGAACCTCCGACACCATCCTTATGGCCAGTTGATTTAGCTGCCTTATCAACAAGACCAGCTGAGCCGCTGACCATTTTACCGCTTGCCTCGATCATAGTCGAACCTGTACCTGCATACTGAAAACGTTTATCATGTCCCTCGCGCTCGCGAGAAGCAGTAATCGTTTCTCTAATCGCACTCATGATTTGGAACGGCCCGCCCACGAGATCTGCTGTGGAAGCGACTGCCCCCATAGTAGCTGACTGCTGCGCTGTACCAGCATCCTTTGTTTCATCGTAGGACTGTTTCAAATCATCCGAACGTTTGCCGTAGCTATCACTGAAAGCAGAGGTGACACCTGATGTCATATCCGCATTGTCTTTGGTATCATCACCAGTAGGATGCAATGTAGAGGCAGAAGGCACCACTGGTGTTACCACAGTGGGCGCTGGCGTTTGTACTGTACCAGGTTGTGGCGTTGTCACAACTGTTGGCGCCGGCGTTTGTGCCGTAGTCGTTGACTGTGATGTTGTTGCTGTAGTCGGCACTGGGGTCTGTGCCACGGTGGACGTCTGGGTTGGCGCTACGGTAGATGCCATCGGCTGTGGCGGTGCTGCTGTCCCTGACCTGCGGCGGTGGAAAGCCACCGTCGGCGCCACGGTAGGAGCTGGCGCTGACGTCTGCGTAGGCGCTGGCACAGTCAGCACAGGCTGCGTTCCCGGGACTGTACGCTGGATGAGCTGATTCGCGTAAGCTTGCGTAGCACGATTACCCACCGTACGCTGCATCTGCATGAAGATATTGGTCCCAGATGACATTTGTGAAGCAGAAGTACTTGGCTGTGACATTGGCGACTGCTGTGCATGCTGATGCGAAGTACTCGGCTTTTGGGTAAGGGACTGTCTTCCTTGTGGCATCCGTACATATCTCCTTTATGGGATAAAATTTCGCTTGTATAGTATAGCTACTCTACTTGCCGCCTCGTTGTTGAACAACATGCGTTAATTCGTGACCAAGCAGTTCTTGTCCCTCGCGTGTATCCGGGTTGTATCGGCCTTCGCGGAAAAACACATCATTCCCTGTTGCGAATGCTTCCGCTCCTAAGGACGCGTTAAGCTTGGAAGACTCTGCATTATTATGTATATTTACGTTGCTAAAATCAGTTTTGAACGCCGATTCCATCTTCGCTTGAATGCTGGCATCCATTCTGCTCCCGCTTCCTTGCTTCGCTTTAATCTGCGACTCAATCCCTGCACCTGCTTCAAAACCACCTTCCGACGATGGTTTCATCTGCAGTTCTTCTTCCTCAGATTCTCCGCCTTCCGAGCGCTGAATCGACTCTGATGACGGCTTCATCTGCAGCTCTTCTTCCTCAGATTCTCCGCCTTCTGAGCGCTGAATCGACTCTGATGATGGCTTCATCTGCAGCTCTTCTTCCTCAGATTCTCCGCCTTCTGAGCGCTGAATCGACTCTGATGATGGTTTCATCTGCAGCTCTTCTTCCTCAGATTCTCCGCCTTCCGAGCGCTGAATCGACTCTGATGATGGTTTCATCTGCAGCTCTTCTTCCTCAGACTCTCCGCCTTCTGAGCGCTGAACATCTGGCTTAGATGCTCCACTACTTTCAGATGCAGCAATATGCTCAGCCGCTTGTTTACCCATTTGATCGGCTTCTTGCTCATAAGCATCACCAACTGGTCCAACGGTCATTTTCGTCTGGATGGTCAACATATTGCCCACGGCGCGATTGCCAATTGCCCGTTGAATATTCATCAAATCGGATGTAACAGAAGAATTCGGTTTATTGATTTTATTCGTATGCAAAGAAGAATCTGGTTGCCGGTTAATATGGGATTTTTGCATGGCATAACCCTCCTAGCGAGCTTTTGATGGTAGCATTCATTGAATCATGGTTGCACTTCAACAATTCTGTCCTTGAGTGCAAGAAGTCTGTCTACTTACTATATCACAACGCTATACAGCGGAGTTTACAATTTGATAGAACTGCGGTCCACAACGAGCACGGCAATATCATCGGATTGCACAGCACCATCTGCGAATAGATCCACATCCATCACCATCTGACCAAGCAATTGCTCAGGCGCACTCGATTGTTCCTTCACTAATACATCCTTGAGGCGGGAAAAGCCATATTGTTCTTGAAGTCGGTCCTCAGCCTCTGTAATACCATCCGTATACACGATTATGCGATCTCCTAGACCTAGCACGACCTCATTATTCATATACACCATGTCGTCCATGACGCCAAGTGGAAGGCCTTTTTCCCCTTTCAATAACTCAACCTCACCGCCATCTCTTACGATGTAAGGGGGACAATGACCACCATCGCTATAAATTAACTGTCCTGTTCGTACATCTAGTAAACCACAGAAAATCGTCGCAAACATCGTCGAGTCATCCTTATAAAGCTCTTGATTGACTGCCGTCAACAGCTCTCCGGGTGTCATCTCTGAGGTCATCTTCCCTTTCAACAGCGTCATGGTTACCGCCATGAATAATGCCGCAGGTATTCCCTTGTCAGATACATCGCCAAGCACGAAGAACAAGCGATCTGCTCCGATACAGAAGTAGTCGTAGAAGTCCCCGCCCACTTCACGAGCAGGACGAATAATGGCCTGTGTCTCCACAGCGACTACAGCATCACTTTCACGACCGCCCGCTTCACCAGAGCTGCTCGTATCACCTTCAGCGCCGCCACTCCTTAAACACAGACTCCCGCGAGGCAGGAATCCCATCTGGATGTCGGTGGCAATGCGCAGCTCGCTCTCCATCCGCTCCTTTGCGGCCGTTGTCGTTTTCAATGCATGGATAGACTTCTCAAGCGCTTCATACAGCATGGCATTCTCCAGTGAGACCGCTGTTGGAGAAGCGATGGACTCGAGAAGCTGCAAATCGCGGTCAGAGAAATGAGCGCCATCCCGCTTGTTCAACACCTGCAGCACACCGATGATTTTCCCCTTGCTGACCAGCGGTACGCAGAGAAGACTGCGCGTCGGATAATCGACTCGTTTCGCTACCTTCGACGACCAGCGTTCGTCCTGCGCAGCATCGTCGATTTTGACCGATTTGCCGGTTTGGGCGACCCAGCCTGCGATGCCTTCACCTATTTTGAGGCGAATTTCACGAACCTCATCGCCTTTTTCACCGAGCGCGAGGTCAAAGAACAGCTCCCCTTTTTCCTCATCGACCAAAATAACCGACGAAGCCTCCGCATTCATAATGAGGGAAGAGGTTTCCATGATTTTCAGAAGCAAATCCTGCTTGCGGATCGTCGAATTCACTTCGAGGCTCACATCGAATAGCTGCATTGTCCGCTGAAGCTCCAACTCTGCAGCTCTACGCTTTCGTTCGCTGAATAGCCAAGCAATAACGACCACGAGACAAACAATGAGGAGATCACCTACAACTATATTCATCTAGCGTGCCCCCTATTATTTGCCTTGCATTGATTCCTGACCATCGTACTAAGAAATCGCATGGACAGCATCCGCTTCCGTCTCATAAATTGAGAAAATCCGGCTAAATCCCGACATGTCGAAAACATCCTTCACATGCTCATTCATTCGTGCCAGCGCCAGCTTGCCTTGAATGACTTTAATCATTTTGGCTGCAGCAAGTAAGCTTCTGAGCCCTGCGCTGCTGACATAGTCAAGTCCTTGAAGATCAAACACGAACTTGCCCTTCCCCTGCTCAACTAGTTTTGCAAAAGCCGATTCCAAGCTCGCGGATGTATTCGCATCCAGTCGGCCGTTTAAGCTCAGCAGCACGATATCGCCTTGCATGTGCTCGGTTATCATCATGATATTCCCTCCTCCTTGATACGCCATTTTTTCATCATTAGAACATTTTCCTCATTCAAGCGTTCATATACAATGTCATCCATTACCTGCTTCACAAAGTAGATGCCGAGACCGCCAATCCCTCGATCTTCCAAGCTCTGATCCAAAGTCGGACTAGACTTCAACAGAGGATTAAAAGGCACTCCGCGATCTGTCATTCGAAGCTCCCAACCATCAGGAACAAGCCCCAAATCAATGCGGATCGTATGCTTACGGGTTTCACCAGGCGGATATCCATAGAGAATGATGTTCGTCACAAGCTCGTCGCAGACTAAATTCACTTGGTTCAACGTATGGTCATCCATGCCCATCGTCCCCGACAAGCCTCGCAAGAATACACCTAGCCGTTCCAGTTCCTTCAGATCATTGCTCAAAACGATGGACTCTGCTGACACGACATTCACCCTCCCAGACGCTGATTACTGAAGCCACTAGCCGAATAACCGAATAACCTATTTAAGCCATTTTCAAAAGCATATTTTCGAGCAACCGCACTCTGGCACTAGAAGCATGAAGCAGCCCAATCCCGATCTCTGGGTATAATCTCACTAACCGAGACAAGCTTTCCCCTTGCAAAGTGAGCACACGCACCTCATCGAAAATCACTTGTGCTGTAATCGAGGAAGGCGATCCGTCTAATGCCGTTGTTTCGCCGAACGCTTGCTTCGGTCCTAGTACACCAATCGTTACCGTCTCCCCAATACCTGTCTCATTGCTCAGTTCAACATTGCCTTCAATGATGAGATACATGGCTGCATTCCTCTCACCACGGCGCAATAAATAAGTTAGATCCTCATGTACTTCTTCCGTTGCAATCCCTGCAATTAAACCTAGTTCGTCCACGGACAGGTCCGCGAATAGGGAAACCTGCTTCAAGAAAATAACTTTATCCAGCATCGTTAAAAACTTGCGATCTTCCTTCATATCGGCACGCTCCAGTGAACTTAGTGCATAAATAGCAATATCTCGAAGCCAATCATCTGACCAATTCTTAGCTTCTTGTAAAATGAGAAGCGGCTCCGTCATTGCTCCACTGCTTCTCACAGCCTCTTTCTTTAATAATTCCAACAGAGCCAAGGCTAATCTGCGATCGCCAAGCCCCTCAGCAAGTACTTCCAAGGCATTATCACGAACCTCGTCACTCTCGTCCTGAGTCGCTTCGCGGAGTGTCGTAACCACACGCTCATCTACGAACTTGGCCATTACCGCCCACGCGCCGCCAACCAGCGCATTATGCAGCTCTTCACAGCGCTGGTTGGCAAGCTCTGCAAGCCCCTGCATCCCCAGCTCTTGCAGAGCAGCCGGCAGAGCGCGTTCCTGCGTGGAAGCAAGCATGCGACTAACGCAGCGATCAACTAACTCTGAACGTAATTTACTTTCATCCAGCAGCTCAGCAAGCGCTGTAACCGCCGAATTCCATATAAATGGATTCACATGATTTACACCGTTCAGCAAGGCTGGCAAGGCCTTTGCCCCCATATCTACGAAAGCCTCGAGAATGGCCTTGCGCAGCTCTTGATCTGCTAGCGGCACCATTGACAAGAGGTGGGGAATTGCATCCTCCTGCTGAAGCTTGCCAATACAGTGTGCAGCGGCAACTTTGACAGCAGGACGATGATCATCGAGCAGCGATAACACCCATGCTGAATAGGAATCCAGCTTCAAATCAGCGACAGTATGACAGCCATAAACCGCCCATTCACCACCGTTATCGAGCATTTTAATAATCGCCTCGTCACAGGCTTGATAGCTTTCTTCACTTTCCAGCGCATAAAGCGCCTTTACGCCCTCGTGCACAACCTTCGGATGGTTGTCTAGCAGCTTAACACGAATGAAGAAATGCGATTGGCTTTTGAGATGTGTTGCCTTTGAAATCAACTTCACACTCTCCGCACGCACCTCAGGGTCCTCATCTTCCAGGAACGAGGCGACCTGCACGAGATCCTGAATCGTTGCCCCTTGCAAATTCATCGCCCGCAGCACAGCAATGCGGATTCTTGAGCTTTCCTCACCGATCATTCCGATCAACTGCGGCAGGAACGCGGAATCTTTCGCTTTACCAATCACTTCGAGAGCCAGCTCTCGCACATAATCATTCGGATGCTTCAGATAGCCGAGCATGGAGGATAAAGCTTTGGAGCTGCGAATGCCCCCAATAAAGGAGTCCGCAATATCTGAAAGATCCGCATGCAAAGATTGCACACTTTTGACCAGTTCACGAATGTACAGATTCCTTCCGAACCAAGCCACCACGACGAGAATAGCCGCTACAACTACACCTACCCAGGCAAGAGGGGACAGCCGAATAAGGCCAAACGAATGCAGCAAGGATAGCAGCGAACCGATTAAGATCCCGCCCGAAGCAGCCACACCCTGAGCAAAATAACGATAGCCGTCGCGCTTTCCGATAGGCATCATTTTGAAAAAGAGCTGATAGCATGGCTCCGCAATGTAATACAGCAGAATATAAAAAACGGCATAAGAGCCGGATACCATCACGAGCCCCAGCGATTGATTCAGAAATAAAGCGGTAAGCCCAAAGCCGCCAAGGAAGATAACCGTAATCGCCAGCAGCATATTGCTCGCGCCCAGCCAGTTCATTAAGCGGGTAGACACCGTTTGTAGAAGCAAGCAGATCGTGAATTGAATAGCGGTAATTAATCCATAAAATGAGGTTAAATCGCCTTCCTTGGGGAACTTGCTCTCAGCAACCGTGAAGTACTGATACTCGATCATAAAATAAACCGCAGGCATAAGCGTCATCAAAGCAATGGCGCAAAGCAGGAACGGGCTGCGCAGCATCTGTTTCGCATAATAGCCAGCAGGCTGCTGTTTCTCTTCGCTTGGACTTAATTCGCCCTGTGCCTTCAGCCGTTTGTCCTCTTTCAGAGTCAAAGGCACCAAATACCGCGCCAACGCTTTGCGGAAAAAGATGAAGCCGAACACCATCAATACTGGAGCAAGCGCATATACCGCTTCGGTACCAAGCAGTTTACCAATTTGGTGGGCGATCAAGCCTGCCGTAATACCGCCGGTCGTCGTCGAAGCGATGAACACCGGCATTAACCTTTTGGCCTGCTGGGTGGGACACAGATCAAAGGCTGTACTCCAAAGCAGCAGCGTCAGCTGTCTCACGACAAAGTTGGAAGACAAGAATAGAATCGGGTAGTAATACCGGAAATCAATACCGCCAAGCTTAAATCCAAGCAGCACCGCACCATTGAGGAGCAGCAATCCTATCATGATGAGGTAGAGCGTAGTCATCATTTTAGCCTTAGGCAGCCGATTCGCCAGCTTGGCTAAGAGCCAACCCTCTAGGGGCATGATTGCCGCTTCTACGATATAGATATAAGGTAAATACTGCACACCGAATCGTTGGTTAAAAAGCGCCATGAACGCGGTATAGTTCAAGGATTCAGCAATCCCGCTAAAATAAAAGATCGGCAGCATCATCCATAGCTTCCGAATATCTTCTGTGCGCAGTCCCATCCATCTGATTAAGCTTCCTTGCATATCATCAGGTCCAATCTATTATTTCATTTGTTGTTTAACAGTGGTTTGTAAAAAGCCAACCTGGCTTCACCTTCATAATAGTAATTCGGATAAGTGCCGATTAATTCAAACCCATTCGCTCTAAACATTTTTTGAATGGGCTGGTACTCTGGCAAATCACAGGTGTATGTAAGAATATATCGTCCTTCCGCTAACCTGGCGAACGTCTCCAACGCTTGAAATAATACCTTCGCAAAGCCGTGCCTGCGGTACTCGCGGTGTACAGCTAAGTAATCCCACAGAAATCCTCCGGATTGATGCTCATTTTCTTTGCAGCTGGTAACCGCAATAATCTCGCCTGATTCGTTCTCAATAAACCAATGACGATGAATGCGCTGCGTTAAGCTTAGGAGGGGAGCATTGCGGAAATGATCAAGCTCTCCCGGAGTATGCCGCTGGTCATCAAAAGATTCCGAAGACAAATAGAACTCTGTAATTCGAAATGCATCCTTTTCCGTTGCTAATTCGTGTACATGCATGCTAAGATCGCCTCTTTCACATTAAGAAACAGATAATGTCCCATTCCACTCTGCTGTTGTACCGTTCTGGAAGTATTCATCACAAATATAGAAATACAGCTGTGCTGCTTTATCTTGACGATTTTGCTTAATGACCATTAAGAATGCTTCCCGCGCATCATAGAAACGCCCTACTTGGTAGTAGGTTACAGCTTGCTCGAACAAAGCTTTGGTTTTATCCTTCAGAGTTCGGATCGTATCCGGATCACCCTGGTACACATCGAACAGATGAAGCGGCTCTTTGACCCCTTCTACCTGAATTAATCCCAAATTGCGATAGTGGAAGCTGTCTGGCTGCTCTAACGATTGAACCACATAATCGGTAATGAGAATCGAAGCCCCTAGCGGTTCCGTCATTTTCTCCAGCATCGTTGCCAAATTAACACCATCGGAAATCACATTGCCTTCCAGACGCTGTTCTTCACCAATGATCCCTAGTCGGAGCGGTCCTTTATGCAAACCAATGCCGAAATCAACTGGCTTATAACCCACTTTAGCTCGATGAGAATTATAGATGTCCAGCTCCCTACGCATCTCAATACAAGCTCGCAGCGCTTCATCAGCTTGATTCGGGAATAACGCCATGAAGCCCGCGCCCAGGTACTTATTCATGAGACCTTGATGATTGCGCACATAAGGTCCGAATCTTTTCAGAAATGAATTGACGAAGTTGAAGTTCTCTTCCGGCGAAAGCCTTTTGGACAGCTGGTAAAAGCCTCGGATATTGAAAATTAAGATGGACATATTTTGCTCCACCTGATCGCCAAGCTCGACATCCAGAATGCTTTCTTTATTCAGAAAACGCAGAAATTGCTGCGGCACGAAGCGATAGTAGGATTGGCTAAAATTTTCTACCTTGGTGATATAATCTCGAATGCGAGCAGCCATCGTATTGACACTGTCACCTAGGTCAGACACTTCATCCCTTGTGTTGATCGTAACAACCGCATCCCAGTTCCCCTTGGCAATCTCGCCAACGCTATTGCGGAGCTTACGAATCGAAGAAAGCAGCACATAGGTCATCAGAAAGAGAACGAGCAGTAAGCCTATCGAAATAAAAGCAATGTTGCGAATGATCGACTGGAGTACCAATTGGCGATGCTTGAGGATGCCGTCCAAGTTTTTACTTGTTTCGAAAACACCGACAATTTTACCCGCTGAATTAAAAATAGGAGCAATCGCATATCTCCACTCCCCGGAGAAATCCTGCCATTGGCCTGTCGCCGGCTTGCCTTGCAGCACGACCTGCTGATTCTCGGGTGTTTGTAGAAATGGATTGAACATATGCATCCCGTCATCATCTTCCAAAATCCGATAAATGACGCCATTTTCGTATTTATAAACCGCTTTGTAAAAGCCTTGATTATCATCTTGTTCATTATTATCGAAGACAGATTGAATCTTTTTACGGAACGATTGATAAATTGACCCATTGTAATCCAGAGGTGAAGTAAGACTCTCCAGCTTATCGCCGTCAATCAAGTTTTGACCGTTTTTGGCCAGTAAGAGAAGCTCACTGAACGTTTCTTCTTCCATTTTCGTCGAGAAGCTAGAGTAAATGACGGTAGATAGAAGAATCATCGAAACCGCAATGACCGGCACTAAAATGAAAATTTGCTTCATCATAAGTGGCAGACGCCGCTGCAGTAAGTTGAAGAAAACTAATTTGATTGCATACAATACAAGCAAAATCCCTGCAATAGCTATAGACCAAAGCAGAATGGCCTTTGTCTTCACAGCTTCGCTATACTGTGCCTCTACCATGGAAGGAGTAATCGTTCCATCCGGAAGAAGGCGATTAATTTGAGCTGTTTCTACAATAATGAGGCTGCCATCTTGGCCGATACTGCTAGTCGTTGCATCAAAGGCAAGCTCCACGCCGTTAGCTTTGGCTTTAGTCTCATTCACAAGACCTTCGATGATGTAGGGCTGCTTGGGATCAAGCCTAGAGATCGATTTGCTGTTGAAATCGATGAAAATAAGCCGTCCCTGATTATCCACATGCAAGCTCTCCGGAAAATTACGTCTTGTACGGTCAAGACCCGGAAGCGGATAAACTAGCTCCGAGCGTCCATCGCTAAAAGCGCGATAAATTTCCCCGCTGCGTGTTGAATAATAAATCTCACCTGGCTTATATCCGTCTGCCTCGGAAACATATTTATTCTCCGGAAGCTTAATCGTGTAAACGGACTTCGGCTCAGAGGAAGAAATTTCTCCAACTGGGGCCTGATATAGGGTTAATTGATTTACCTCATCGTTGAAAAAGTACACCATACCTTCACGAACCTGAACATTTCGCAAGGAACCCAGTCTGTATCGTTTTGTTTGTGAATCATATTCTTCTGTAAACAAACTCCGATCAAACTGCCCATCAGGCTTATAACGAACAATTTGCTCGGATTTGACTGCAATGCCGTACGGATCTAGCAGTGTACGGATGGTATAGAGGTAGCCTTGGTCATCGACAGCCATATCATTAAAGCGATACACTTCCCCGTTCTTCCCGATCTCACTTGTGATGGAGAATTGTAGAACACCCTGACTGTTCAGCTTGTGAATGGTTTTTTTGGCATTATCGATAACGAACAAATTGTTTTGATGATCAGAGACAGCCTTCGACAAACCATCGAATGGCATGCTTTGGTTAAAGGGCCATAGCGTAAAGCTATCCCGGTTTAGACTAAGATAAGTACCGGCAGCACCCAGAAGCAGCAGTACTAGCAGCAATGCCGCAATCGATTTCTTCATCGCTCTTTAATCTCCTCTTAATTAGAAATCTGAATGATTTGAGTAGGTGCATGCCAGTCGACCTGAAGTCCTAAGGACTCGGATATGAACCTTAGCGGCACATAGGTCTTTCCTGCGAGCAGCAAAGAGGGTCCATCGATCTGGGTGGGCTCGCCGTCAATATATGCCGTAGTATTATTAATACGGCTAGTGATGGTCGCATATTCCGTACTTACCGTAACGGTAAGGCTTTCTTGATCCCAATCAACGGCCGCACCGAACGATTCGGACACGGATCTTATAGGTAAATAGGCCTGCCCGTTTATTATAACAGGCGGAACGTCGAATTTGATGAAAATATTGGGAGAAAGTACGTTTTCTGCCGAAATGGGTTGAATCGTGACGGGAACAAGGCTGGATTCTGGGTCAGAACCAGACGAAGAGCTTGTGTCTACCGTTGTGATGTTAGCCAAAGTGGTTGAGATTTCTGCCAGAGCTTGCAGCTCCTCTGGCGTGTATTTGGCCTTCTCTTGCTGCTGTAGCTGCTCCAGCAGCTTGGTTATTAGCTGTTCCAGCTGCTGCTGCACGGCTGAAGCTGGCGGCAGCGCAGCCGCCAGCTCCTGCACAGCGTCAAGCTGCGCAAACAGCGCATCCTTCTGCAGCGTCTGCATCGCTTCGTCGACGGCTTGCAGCGAGCGGGTCAGCGTTGCGACCCGCTCAGGATCCTGCTGCGCTGCGCTAAGCGCAGCTTGGAGCTTCTGCTTCGCCTCTTTGAGCGAAGCTAAGCCAACGGAAGCGCCAGTCTGCGCATCCGCGAGCTGCGCCTGCGCCGCCAGAAGCGGCTGCAGCTGAGCTGCTGCCGCTTCTGGCTCGCCGGCGGCGATGGCTTGCTCCAGCTTCTGCTGCTTGAGCTCGGCCTGTTCGGCCAGCTGATCCTCGCTGGCCTCGCTATTCCCAGGCGCGGTGCTGCCTGGGGTTTCTTCACCGCCCGGTTCGACCGGCGGTGCGGCCTCCTCGGACAGCGCTGCAATCAGCGCGTCCGGGTTGTTCACCAGCTCCATCTGCTTGAGAGCCGACCCACTGTCGCCTTTGAGCAGCGCCTCCAGCATCCCGTGCTGAGCCTGCGCATCCTTCAGCTGCACCGCTAGATCAGCGATCTCGTTCAGCTTCAAATCCGCTACGGCCGCTTCTTTAGCCGCTTCCAGCTTCACGATATCTTTCTTCAGCGTATCGATCTGCTGCTGCAGCTGTGCGGGTGTTTCCAAAGAAGCAATAGCTCCCGGCTTCGTGATCTCGACGGTAACCTTCAAAGCAGCTGCTGCTTCCTTCGTCAGGGCAGCTGAACTGCTTGGATCGGTTAGCGCGCTAGGGTCTACGGCATTATCCATGCCGATCCAAACCGCCCCAGGCTTATCCGATTTATAAAAAATCCCTTGCCCCGTCTTCGTCATCGTGGCCGCTGCAGCGTTATAGGCCGCTGGGGTCAGTGCGTCCAGCTGCACCTTGTAGGAACCGATGATGACGGTTCCTAGCCCCTTCTCTTCTTCGGCCGAACCTGAGCCGTTTTCGCCTGTGCCGCTGCTTCCGTCCCCTTTGTCACCGCCTGAATTGCTGCCTGAATTTCCGCCAGTCGCTCCATCTTCGGCAGTTACAGCTACTAATTGCCCTGAATTGCCTTTTCCCTCCAGAGGCAGTTCGTCGATCTTTTTCCCTTTTTTGTACAACACAACCTTGAGCTGATCGATTGAACTAAACTTGAGCGATAAATTACGCACAGGCTTGTTGATTTTCGTCCGCTTCCCAATCGCACGGCCTTCTTTCGTAAAAACCGCGTACTCCGTAGCGCCCAGCTTTTTATTTACTTTTACACTGAAATCACTAAGCAGCGTGCCCACCGAAGGCTTTAGTTTCCAAGTACCTAAAGGCGCTTTCGGCTTTTGCGGCTTTACAGCTGCAAGCCCATCATCGAGGTCACGATAAGGTAAAATACCTTTCTTTATCGTTCTTTCAACCGCACCGCCGGTATCCAGGTCCAGCTTGCCGAGCGCCATTTTATAACCCATTTGGGCAGATAGGATTTGTTGATCAGCTTGAATGACAGCGTCCTTATAAGCCTGCAGCTCATCTGTTTTCATAAGACTTAGCTTCAGCTTCTGGTTCGCTTTATCCAGATTGACTACCGCATTGTCTTTATCACGCAAGGCCTGCGCATAGCCTTCTTCGGCCCCTTTTGCTTCCAAAAATGACTGCCGCACCGCAGCAATGACCGCATTCCGGCTTTCCTTCTCCTGAAGCAGCGCTTTATTCTGCTCCATGGTCGCGATCGGAAGCGCATCCCTGAGATCGTCCAAATAACGTAGCCCGTCAAACTCCCCTTGAAGCAGCGATTTGGGAATAGGAATGAATCCAAGCAGCATGAAAAAGCCTTCCCAATCCTTCTTCACTTGTGAAAGCGTCGTTTCATAACTAGCTAGGAACAGCTCCATATCCACATCTTTAGCCTTATACATGCCGTCCATGACCTTCATTCGCGCCGATCCAAACTTAGAGCTGAACAAATCACGCGTCGTATTCAGCTTCTCATCCGCTAATCGCCGGTCCTCCGTGTCCTTCAGCAAACTAAGCGTCGACTTTTGAGCCGTTGCGATGTAGGCAGGCAGCTGCTTCTGATTCAAATCCGCGTAATCCGGCTCAAACGAGAGCTGGACTTTATTTTCCATGTCCAAATTCAGCAGCTTGCCCAGCGCTAAACGACTAGATTTGGCCGTTAGCTGGGCTTGTTTATATTCAGATAACGCCTTCTCCAGCGCCTTATCTGCCTTCTCTTGTTCAGTACTATCTGCAAGACCGAATTTCCGCTTCTTTTTCACCGTTTCCAATGCAGATTTAGCTTCTTCCATTTTCTTCCTAGTATTTTCTTCTGCCACTGCATCTTGATAAGCTGCTAAATAAGTTTTTTGCACATCAAATCGGGCCGTATTCATCGATTGCCGTAGCGTTTCCTGCGCGATATAAAGCTGCTTGCGTGCTTCAGGCACCTTCAAACGAGTCGATAATTCCTGACCTAAATTACGAGGTTTGGCAAATAGTCCGGAAGCCTTAGCTTCCTCATTTTTAACCGCATGCTGCGCTTGCTCCAGCTCTATCTTTTTCTTCAAAATATCGGTCTTAGCATCCCGCAATTGGGGACTTATTTTCAAACCCTGATCGATGGCTTCCCTCATGGTTAAAGACTTCACCGTTGCTGCTTCGACTCCCGAACCTGCTGCCACAATCGACGACACGCCTAGCAGCAGCACAAGCCCCAACTTCACAAATTTTACCCCTATCATTATGAATCCCTCCGCTCAACCATCTCCTCTTATAGTACAATATCTCCCCCACTCCCGCACCCATCTTTTGGAGAAAAATAGTGAAAACTATCGAATATAGTAATAGACTGCTCATATACTTATCTAGTAGTATAAAAGTAATGGAAACAGCGAATTTTTGACGGGTACACGCTATCCTAACTGGGAACAGTTTATTTGCTCTCATTTCCAGATACTTTAAAGATGAAAAACATTCTTAACACCTATTAGATCTACAACCAATCACCCATTTAACAACTTAACGATATAAAACAACCTTAAACGCGGCACGATTGTTAATTATGCTACTTTAACACTGAAAAACATGCTTAACATCTGCCAGATCTGCAACCAATCACCCATACGGCTACTTTAACGATATAAAACAACCTTAAATGCTGGGCGATTGCTTATTCGGCTGCTTTAACACTGAAAAACATGCTTAACATCTGCCCGATCTGCAACCAATCACCCATACAGCTACTTTAACGATATAAAACAACCTTAAATGCTGGGCGATTGCTTATTCGGCTGCTTTAACGCTGAAAAACATGCTTAATACCTACCAGACCTGCAACTACCCACCCATACAGCAACTTTAACGATATAAAACAACCTTAAACGCGGGACGATTTCTATTTCGACTACTTTAACGATGAAAAACATGCTTAACATCTGCCAGATCTGCAACCAATCACCCATACAGCTACTTTAACGATATAAAACAATCTACATGCTTAACATCTGCCAGATCTGCAACCAATCACCCATACAGCTACTTTAACGATATAAAACAATCTTAAACGCTGCACGATTGCTAATTAAGCTACTTTAACGCTAAAAATCATGCTTAACAYCTRCCAGATCTGCAACYAATYACCCATWCARCTACTTTAACGATATAAAACAATCTTAAACGCGGCGCGATTGCTAATTATGCTACTTTAACGATGAAAAACATGCTTAATACCCTGCTTTGGGAGCTCGGCAGCAAGTTTTGTTCAAGGAAGGAGAGATTGACATGGGAAACCTCGTTTGCGGTGGAGCGATGCTGCAATGCTCGTTCGGTGTGGCGCCTGGTACATTAATGGTGCTTCCGGCGAACATGGTGATGACCGCTATGCCCATTGCCAACATTATGGATAATAAGCCGATGGTGAACATTATGCCGTTTGGAATGTGCAATTCAATGGCAAATCCGATGGTTGCTGCGGCAACGGCAGCTGCACTTGGAGTACTAACTCCCATGCCCTGCGTGCCAGTAACAGCTGCGCCTTGGGCTCCTGGGTCACCGACTGTGCTCGTCGCGAACATGCCCGCTCTGAACAATACGTCCAAATGCATGTGCAACTGGGGCGGCGTCATTCAAATTCAACAACCAGGGCAAATGACCATTCAGGTGCCTTAACCCATTTTAAAAACACCTCATTTAATAATTCCATCTAGGAGTGAGAAGATTTGGAGATCCAGCCGGTCAAAACCCTTGAAAAAGTGCTAAAGCCTGTCGTTGCACCATTCATTGGCCATATCATGAAAGCCATCGCAACAGTCGGAAGGCTGCCCAAACTAGCGATCATTAAATTTCAACAGATTCTTAAGGTCATGCTGCAGACGCACGAAACGTCACTGAAAAACTACGTTTTGATCGGCTCCTATTATGTCTCCAAAAGGTTGCTTCTTTTCCTCACTTTGTTCCTACTCGTTTTGATCTTTTTTGTCTTCATCCGCCCTCCTGCGATCGTGAATAAGTGGTTGAATCGTGTTCCTGTTCTTCAGAAAGACACCCCTAAACTTACGAGCTTTTCAGGCAATGGCAAAGTTGTGGGTACCCAAAAGGATTCTCTCTATGTGGGGGATCTGGTTGACGGCAAATATGCCGGCAAAGGTAAACTTTTCCACAGCAACGGCAAGCCCGCTTACGAAGGTGATTTTGAAAAAGGGCAAAAATCAGGCAGCGGCTCCCTTTATGACGAAAACGGCACCCTGCAATATAAAGGGGCATTTGCCGGTGATGTTTTTAACGGGGCTGGAACCCAATACGATCCCCAGCAGAAAGTGCAGTATATCGGCGAATTTCAAAATGGAAAATACGGCGGGGCCGGCAAATTGTTCGCGCCTAGCGGAGATCTTTTGTATGAAGGCTTGTTTAACGGCGGCCTATATAATGGAGCTGGAAAGCTGTTCTCATCAGGCGGTATCGCCCAATATGAGGGTGAATTTGCAGCCGGTCAATATAACGGGGCTGGTAAGCTTTTTGATGCGAAGGGACTTCTTATCTATGATGGCGGCTTTAAGAATGGCAGTTATTCCGGAGATGGCACCGAATTTTATACGAATGGCCTTATCAAATATAAAGGCCAATTCCTCGCTGGCGCGTATGGCGGTGAAGGCACCGCCTTCGATGAGAAGGGCGTGCCTCGCTTCAAAGGCACGTTCCAGAGCGGCGTGTTGAGCGGCGCCGGAGAAGCGTATGACGAGTTGGGCAAACTCGTCTATAAGGGCGATTTCAAGGCCGGCGTCTATGACGGCCTTGGCACGCTGTTTGACGTAGACGGCGCGCCGCTGCTGCGGAGCTTTTTTGCAGGCGGCCAGGCCAGCCTGCAGAGCTTCATCGGTTTGTCCAGCAAGAAAGTCGAAGACTTGCTGGGCAAACCGGCCGAGGTGACGCTGCAGGATGCCAGCGTCATGCTCGCGGGCCAGGAGGCGCCGCAGGTTGCCTCCGCTGAGACTGCGGCTGCGGGCGACGCCGCCGTGGAGCCTCCGGCCGCGGGCGCTGGCGCGTCCGATCCGGCATCAGCAGCAGGCGTTAAGCTGCTGCTGAACTATCCGGCCTATCAGCTGTCGCTGCTGGTAGAGCCGTCCAAGGGCAACCCGAAGGAGGCCGTTGTCACCTCCCTCAGCATTTGGGGCTCGAAGCCTTTGGCGCTGCTGCAGCCAGCCATCGAGACCGTCAAAAAGCGCGGTGAGCCCAACGATGCAGGCTACATCGTCATGGAACTCGCGGTAGGTGCCGGGGCTGGCACCTACACGAACAGCTATTACAAAGGTGATTTCATCTTCACCTTCACGCATTTCAACAAAACCAAAGAAGCTCACCTGCTTCAGGTCAGCTCTACCAAATAAGAGGCGCTGCCTCAAGTCCTTCAATTGCTAACGGGTTTCTTTTGCACACACGGGGCTGCCTCAAGCCCCTTAATGTATTTACGGGTTCCTTTTACACTCAGCGCTGACTCAAGCCCCTTAATGTATTTACGGGTTCCTTTTGCACTCAGCGCTGCCTCAAGCCCCTTAATGTGTTTACGGGTTTCTTTTACACTCAGTGCTGACTCAAGCCCCTTGTGTGTTAAGTGTTCCTTTTGCACACAGCGCCGCCTCAAGCCCTTGTGTTTACAGGTTACTTTTGCACGCGAAAGATAGTTAGGCGTAAAGCAAGCTCAGACCTGACTATCGCGTTTTCCACCCTTTGACGGAACGTCGTTCCGCTATTTGGGTGAAAAAGCTCGAATTCCGAGACAAACGGAACGACAAGACGTTATTTCGTTGTTTTACCTCCAAATCTGCTTATTTTTAGCAAATAAGGCCCTCACGTTCCGCCATTTTCACTTTTAACACTTCTTCCCTAAAATAGAGGATCGACGTTCCTCCTAAATATGTTTTAGGTAGCTAGTTCTTCTCCTTTCTCACTCATCACCTCAAGTTCATGCATAAACAAAGGGGCTGTCTCAAAAGTAGATAATTCTACTTGCGGACAGCCCCTTTGGGGCCTGCTGACCTTCTGGGACATTCGAATCGGTATTCAGAACGAAATTCATACTTCCATTGGATTTTTCCAATGGAATCGACTTTCTGGCATCGAAATTCGTTCTTCTAATGGAATAAATCCAATGGAATTGACTTTTAAGCTGCCAAATCCCTACTTCCATTGGATTTAATCCAACGGAAGTAATAGACAGACTGCGAAATACATTAGTTTGGATTTCATTTTTCCGAATATGACTTTTGAGGCAGCCCCTTTTCTGTATCTCCTAAAACAATCCACGTTTGAATGCTTACTTCGCTACAGAAGTCCTCGCCACACGTATCGACGCTAATGCGTAAACGATCAGCGCCGTCCAAATCAAGGAGAAACTAATGAGAAGCACCGGTGAAAATTTCTCTTTAAATAAGAACACACTTAACAACAGCGTAATGGAAGGACCAATGTATTGAATGAATCCCAGCATGGAAAGAGGCAGCCGAGCAGCCGCTTTAGCAAACCATAGCAGAGGCAAAGCGGTTGCAACACCTGACAATAATAGCATCGCTAAAGAGATAGGCGGTAATGTCCATGCGGAATCATGATGTGCGTAGTGTAGGTAAGCAATATACGCGACTGCTATAGGGAAGACGATGACGGTTTCCCCTGCCAACCCGATAGAAGCATCGTAGGAAACTCTCTTTTTCACAAGACTATAAAGGCCGAATGAAAACGCTAGTGAGAGAGAAACCCATGGGAATCTGCCATAATCGATTGTTGCTAGCAAAACGCCGGCGCCTGCTAATGCAACGGCCACCCACTGACTGCGGCTTGGTTTTTCACGCAGAAACAAGACCGCCAGCATGATGTTTATCAACGGCGTAATATAATACCCCAAGCTCGTCTCGATAACATGACCGTTATTGACGGCCCAAATGAATATCAGCCAATTGGAGCTGATTAAGATGCTGCTGACTCCGATCATGAGCAGAGCTTTCCGGTTCGTAAGCATCTCACGAAATTCATTCCATCGGCTTTTCCCTATCAGTAAGAGAATTGCCATGAATACGAATGACCAGATGACGCGGTGAGATAATATTTCACCTGCAAGCAGAGACTCAAAAGACCTCCAATAAACAGGCAGCAACCCCCATGCGGTATAGGCAAGAATGGCGTACCAAAGCCCTTTTTTCATTATAAAATCCTCTTTTCAATGTCTTGTAACATAATTCTAGTAACTCACAATTCTATGAATCTCGTAATTTTGTCCGATGGTCAATTCCAAAATAATAAATCCCCGATTACGGGGATCCGACTACACGATTTTTGGTGCTATCCTTTAACGGAGACGATCAGTGTCAATGACGTAGCGAAATCCATCTTCTAATTCTTGCCGGATTTTCTCTAACGCCATGTGAGCGGTTCTCCCTCCCACAATTCGACTGCTCAGCCCTCATGCCGGTAAAAAAAGTTAGGCAGCTTCACTTCATTTGAATAATACTGATGAAAAATATGCGTCGTCGCTGGGGATAGCGGCGGGATTAGCCACGACCAATCACCCGTGACATCACGACCGACCTTCTGCTCTTTCTCTTCAAAACTCTTAAATTGCCTTGCCGCCGTATGATGGTCCACAATAGCTACTCCCTGCTGTTGATAAGAATGCAGCACAGCCACATTTAACTCAACAAGCGCCTTATCTTTCCAAAGAGAAGCATCACGCCGAGTATCCAGATCCATGATAAACGCTACACGCGGCAGCATGTCATATCTAGCCTGATCTGCAAAGTTACGCGCCCCGATTTCGGTGCCCATGTACCATCCATTGAATGGCGCAGCGGGGAAGTGAATCCCCCCGATTTCAAGGTACATATTCGATACGATCGGTACGGCATACCATTTGAGATGCAAATCATTGAACGCTGCTATATCCGGATGTGTAATATCCACTTCCAGGACGAGTTCAGCAGGAATCTCAAACAACTTCGGTTTCCGATCTCCCATTTGAACAACAAGCGGCAGCACGTCGTAAGGCGTCCCAGCCCCCTGCCATCCAAGCGATTGGCATAACGCAGTTATTTGAATAGAAGCTGGGTCACCGAGAATCCCATTGTCAGTTTCATAGCCTGCGTAACGGATCAATTGGTCATTATGAATAAAGGCTCCCTGAGCCGAATCATGCGTAGGTGGGAAAATCGTAATCACTGGACGGATTTTGCCGCCATTGGTTGCCGTTTCAATATGACGGAATAGGGCCTCAGCCATCTGTTCTTCTGTTTCTATATAACGAGCATCGTGTACCGTCAATGTTTCCCAGAACAATCGCCCGATGCAACGGTTGCTGTTGCGCCATGCCATTTTAGCCCCATGCTCGAGCTCTTGAAGGGTATGTTCGTAGTAACCTTTATACCTAATGGCTTCGGTAATTTCAGCAAGACGAGCCTCGATTTTACCCGAGCTTTGACCTAATTCACTATAACATTCCTTGATAAAAGGCACAGCTTTCTCCAGTAATTGATCCTGCACTTTCATAGGTGCTGCTCCAATCCGATAAAGGGGAGCCTCGCAAGCCTCTGACACCTGCGCAGCTCTCCCTATGTTGAGTTACAATTGCGCACTAAAATGATCAGGAATGTATACGATTTGAGACTTTGCTACTATGGTTAACTCGCCTTTTTCCTCTGAATAGTGCACGGAATCATCGCCTACATAAAACCATAATTTCTTCGTTGGCTCATTCTCAAACTCCTGAAATAGGAAAACGTTGAGTTCCTCTTTCCATTTCAAAAGCTCAGCAATATCTTCCTTCTTCTCTATCTGCACGGTAAATTTCCATTGGTCTCCAACATGATCCCATGTGTAGGGGATCGGATGTTTTCCCGTATCTACGAACGCTCGACCGCCCACTGCATGTTTAATTAAAAAGACTTCCTTCATCCGCATAGCCCTCCTTCATCATTCATTATGGCAGATCGATTAGCATGAAATGTGTATCTTCTATCGCACGAATAGCAACCGTCTGTTCAGCTTCCATACGAGCGCTATCCTTCGTTTCCAAAACTGCATCATTAGCAGATAACTTCCCGCTTATAAGCATTAGATAAATGCGTCGATTCTCTCCTTGTTTAAACACAAGCTCTTTGCCCGCGTCCAGCTTGCTGAGGTAAATGCTCATATCCTGGTGTATCTTAGCTGCATGCTCGCCTCCCTCGGGAGTAACTACTGGAAGCAGTGCGTTGACCAACGCTTCCGGCTCATAGGTAACATTCTCAAAGGATGGCTCCAAGCCACGCTTAGACGGCATGAACCAAAGCTGGAATAGACTCATAGGTTCCGTATCCGACGCATTGTACTCTGCATGAATAACGCCGCTTCCAGCTGACATCCGCTGCACGCCATTGACTCCCGTTACCGCAACATGCCCCAAACTATCTTCGTGTTTAATTGCACCGCTGAGAACGATGCTAACGATCTCCATGTCGCTATGGGGATGTGGACCGAAGCCCCGACCGGCAGCAATATCATCGTCATTACAAACACGCATAACCCCGAAACCTACATTATCCTCATCAAAATAATCGCCGAACGAGAAATTCTTATGGCTCTGAAGCCAGCCCAGATCGGTTGTATTACGCGTATGTGCAGGGAAAACCTGAATCACAGCAATCGCCTCCTTCTTTAATACGTATAGCTTATCATATATGGACTACCGACTTCCATGTCGGAACGGTGGCGGAAGAATCTCCCTGACGTCAAAAAACCCTCTACTCTCACTAAGTGAGGTAGAGGGTATAGACTGGCTTAACCGTTCTAGGCGCCTGATACGGAGCCAAGAAAATCCGGCGTTCCATCCGCGTGCCACTTTAGTACACGTACAAAGGTGTGCCGATTCGGATCGTAGAGCGGATCGCCCACGATTTCTTTATAATTTCTCGCATGGAAGACGAAGATATCCTGTGTGCCGTCCTCCGATACGGTGAAACTATTGTGTCCGGGGCCAAAGAGTCGGATGCTTTCATCCGTGGTCAGAACAGGCGACTTGGATTTCGCCCATGATTGTGGATCCAGCAGATCGGCGTCTTCCGAAGCCGTCAGCAAACCCATGCAATAATTGAAATCTGTTGCGCTTGCGGAGAAGCTGATGAAGATGCGTCCGTTCCGCTTCAGCACCGCGGCGCCTTCATTGACTTTAAAGCCGATGATTTCCCAATCATACTCCGGCGTCGTAATCATGACCTGTTTGCCGCGAAGCGTCCATGGGCTGCTCATTTCGGATATATATAGATTGGAATTTCCCGGTATATTCAAATCTTTTTGCGCCCAGACGAGATATCGCTGGCCGCGATGCTCGAAAGAAGTTGCATCGAGTGCAAAGCTCTCCCACTCGGTGCGCAGCTGCCCCTTCTCTTCCCATTCCCCTTCAAGCGGATTGGCCGAGCTATTTTCCAACACAAACATGCGATGATCGAAAAGGCCTTCCATCGTTTCCGTCGTTCTAGCCGCAGCAAAATAGATATACCACTTGCCTGCTACAAAATGAAGCTCTGGCGCCCAAATATTAGCACTCAACGGTCCTTCGGCATACTTGCGCCAAGCTACGACAGGCTGCGCCTCGTTCAAGCCGGCAATCGTGGTAGAACGTCGTAATTCAATACGATCATATTCAGGTACCGATGCAGTAAAGTAATAATACCCATCCGTATGCTTATACATCCATGGATCAGCACGCTGCTCCAAAAGTGGTTTGATATAGCTGGTTTCTAAGTTCCCCATCGTTATTCTCCTTTGATGCTATCTGTGTATTTGCCCCATATGTTAATGCCCTTCTCGTTCATCCCTGTAAACACAAGCGTGGGCTTGGCATTCTCCCAATCCCAGGCAGGCGAGACAAGTACCTTCTCTGTCGTCGGGACACCCTCATTTGTATCTAAAACCGTCCATTGCAGCGTTAACTCATTCGGTTCTTGAAATGTCCACTTGCCGGTACCATGTGCCGATTCGATCTTTCCGTTCGGCTGCAGGGTAATAGGCTCAGATCGTTCAATGCCCGTCCATGCCATCGGAATCGGCAATCGATCCCAATGCCCTGCAAGCAGCTTCGGAGATAGAGACTGTATCTTCTCTCCCGCATACCGTTCAGGCGATGCAACTGGCCATCCGTCACGTGTCCAGAGAAGCTCACGAATATGGAGGTAAGACCAATTTTTATCTTTTTCGCCACGGGCATGGTGCACGAGAAATGTGCGATCGCCGTCCTTCAGAATCGAGTTATGGCCCGGCGCGATCCAGCCTTCCTCCCCACTGAACGCGTAGCTGCCAATCAGCTTGTTTCCTACATTCGTCTGCGGCGAAAACCCCGTATCCGAAAGCTGATGACCATTGAAATCCTCATAAGGCCCCGTAATCGAGGAAGATCTGCCCACTCTTACACTGTAATCGGAAGATAACGAGTCATAGGATACGAATAAGTAATACTTTTTCTGATCCGGTTGATAGATGATATACGGCGCCTCCACGGCACCTGCGACGGTTCGACTGTCTCTGCGGGCAAGCAGCGTAGGCTGCTCTCCTTGCATCACTTTACCGGTGTGTTCATCAAGTTTTACGAGATAAATGCCGCCAAAGAAGGATCCATACGCTAACCAGGGTTTGCCCTCTGCATCAAACACAGGATTAGGATCAATCGCGTTCGCTTTATCTCCCTTAGCCGTCTTCACGACGGCCCCTTGATCTGTCCATGGACCAATAATCGAAGTGGAGGTTGCAAGTCCAATCATGGACTGATTGCTTCCGAAGGTAGATGCTGCATAGTACAAATAATAGGTATCTCCCATTTTGAAAACGTCAGGTGCCCATAGATTCGTTGCCCGTGTCCACGATGCGGCTTCCTTCGGTATCCCATCCAGCGCATAACCTACCCAATCCCATGTGATCAAATCTTTGGATCGTCTCACCATGATCCCCGGCCGCAGCGGATCCTTATTGGCGCCAACCTTTATGTCAGTTGAAAACACATAATACGTATCCCCGTCTTTATAAATGGAGGGATCGTGCGTATTCATCGTGTGCCAGCCTGATTCCGTATTCGTGCTTCCTGTGTCATACATCGGGTACTGAACAGGTCTCTTCGGAAACTCTAAGGGAGCGGTATTTGAACTCCCGAATTGGAGAAAGGAAGCCCCTACAGCCACAGCTGCAAGCGCAAAACCAAGCGTAAGCAGCACCCTTTTTTTCATCCGCGAGACTGTCATTAGCCTTTCACACCGCCAACCGTAAGACCCGATACAAAGAATCGTTGGAAGAAGATGAATACGATCAGGATAGGCACGATCGCAAGTACAGAACCAGCAATGAGAATATCGTAGTTATTGCCATAAGGCGTTACAAGACTGGACAGACCAATCGGCAGAGTCAGCTTATTGCCAGTTTTGAGTACAATTAGCGGCCAAACAAAGCTGTTCCAGCTCGCAAGGGCCTGCAATATCGCCATCGCCCCGAAAGCCGGAGCCATCAATGGCATCATGATTTTGAAAAAGATACCATACTCTGAACAGCCGTCAATTCTTCCTGCATCAAGAAAATCCTTGGGCAGCCCGGCAGCATACTGCCGGAAGAAGAAGATCGGCAGCGGTGCGACGACGAAAGGTAAAATGACACCGCTGTAAGTATCGATCAAGTGAAAAGCAATCATTTGTTTATAAAGCGGCAGCATAATAATTTCCACAGGTACCATCATGACTAATAGGACTAAGAGGAAAATAAGGTTTCTTCCTCTAAATCGGTACATGGCGAGTCCATAGCCCACCATCGAAGATAAAAGCAGACAACAAGCGGTATACACAATGGAAATAATGATACTGTTCTTATACCAGATCAAATATTTCTTCGCGGATGCAGAAAATAGGAAGGCATAGTTATGAAAGGACAATAACTCCGGCTGCAGCTTCACATTGAGTCCGTAGCGCAGCATCTCCTTAGAAGGCTTAAATGAAGCCAACGTAAGACTGTAGAACGGGAATAGTGCCAATGCGGCAAGTACTACAAACAAGAAGAGCAGTAAGGAGGTTTGAAGGAACTTATGTCGTTGTATCTGCATGTCCTAGTCCTCCTTTCTGAACAAACCGAAAAATTTCAATTGAATGACATTTAAGATCATGGTTATACCCAGCAAGGTGATCCCAATTGCAGATCCGAAACCCAAATTATTACGTTCGATGCCTTCTCGATAAAGTAGACCGATCATCGTCAGACCAATGTCATTCGGGGAGCGATTACCGTTCCAGAGAATGAAGCTTTCCGTAAACATCGAATAGCCGCCATAGATGGAAATCGTAATGACGTAGATCGCTACCGGCTTCAATAACGGCAGAGTAATTCGCCAGAATTGGTCCCACTTGTTGGCACCGTCTATTTCTGCTGACTCATATAATTCATGCGGAATGCTCTGCAGCGCGGATAGGAAATAAATAATATTAACGCCAGTGAACCGCCAAGTCGCCAAAATGACCATTACGAGCATTCCCGTCGTGGAGTTGGCCAGCCAGTTAATCGTAGGCATGCCCAGCATATGACGGAAAGCATTCATCACCGAATCATCCAAGCTTCCAAAAACAAGCCGGAATATAGTTCCCGCCACAACAACCGAAGTGAGGGAGGGGATAAACAAAGCGGAACGGAAGAACGCACTCGCCTTGGTCAGCTTCGCATTTAGGAATACAGCAAGTACAAGCGGCAATGGTATAAGTACCAGCAGGGTCCAGAACGTATACCGACTGCTATTTTTCAACGCGGTAAAAAACGACTCGCTCCATAAATTCCGGTAATTCGCTAACCCAATGAAATGGGTTTGGCCGGGCAGAACTTCTTGAAAGCTCATGACAATCGTGGTCATAACCGGATAAGCAAAGAAAATAAGGAACGATAATACAAATGGCAGAACAAAGACATAAGGAGCTACCCGGGAGGAATACAGAAACTTATTCATATCGTTAATCACCACTCCTCTCTAGAAGCGCTGCAAGCTTTGCCGAAGGGACGTCCCTAGGGCAAAGCCCAGCAACGGAACGCGGGGCGTTCAATTTACTTAATATTTTTCACAGCATCGTCTAGAACTTGCTTCGGATCTTTCAAATCATTAAGCGCTTGGAAAATCGTTTTCGTCTTGATATAGTCGGAGACAGCTGGCGTTTTCTCCTTGATATTCGTAGGCGCGATCTCGCTTTTCACAGAAATCAAAACATCCCACAGATTTTTGCCAAAATAAGCCGTGAATTTATTGTCCGCTTTCAACGCCGGATCGTTCCAGACATCAGAGCGAATCGGGTCGAAGCCGAGTTGTGACCAAATCTGAATATTGCCCTCTTTGGACAACTTCGCATAGGAAAGGAATTTCTTAGCTACGTCTTGATTCTTCGATTGCTTCGTAATAACCGTACCCGTCCCCCCCATACCGGAAGAGCGCATCTCGCCTTGTTTAAATACCGGCATCGGTTTAATGATGACTTTGCCTTTCAAATCAGGCATGTAATCCGTAAAGCGACCCATGTACCACATCGGCATCCAGACGGAAGCTGCGCCGCCTTTATTCATGAAGCCGTAATATTCTTCCGCATGATGAAAGCCACCCGGGGCTGTAACCGCCACTTTTTCCTTCACAAGCTTCTGCAGGTAAGTCAACACTTCTGTATTCGCTTGATCTCCAAGCGTTACATTACCGTTCTTATCAAGGAAGTCCGATCCATGTTGGACAACGAGCGGCCATACGCTCCATTGGTCCGTCGTTTCGACCGTCGTCATCGGCTTTCCGGTTTTCTCAAGAACCTGCTTACCCGCTTTTTCATAATCGTCCCAAGTCTTAATATCGTCCGCGTTCACGCCTGCTTTATCGAGAATTTCTTTGTTGTAATAGATGACTTCTGCCCCAACGTGGTAATCGATCCCGTAATATTTGCCATCCTTCGCATAATTATCGAGTCGTGACATGACGAGGTTGGCCTTCTCCGGCTCAACAATATCATTCAAAGCAGTTAGTTGGACATCGCCTTTTAGGAAATTCCCGATTTTACTGATTTCAATGTCAGCCATATCGGGAGCACCCGTTCCTGATTGCAGCGCCACTAACAGTTTATTGTGGTTATCGTCATAGGGGAAAGTTGTTGCTTCTACTTGGATCGGTTGTTCAGGATGAGTTTTATTCCATGATTCAGCCATGCTTTCAAAAAACTTCTGATGCAGTTCATTGAACGTCCAGAAGCTCAGCTTAACAGGTGTACCTGATTTGGTTGCGCTATCACTTTTGGTTGCAGTCGCCGGACTTGCCGTAGCTGATCCCCCATTATTCGTACCCGAATTAGATGTGCAAGCTGACAATAAAAGCATGGATGCCAAGACGGCAGCAGAAGTTACTTGAAGCTTTCTCTTCATACGATAAATCCCCCTAGAAAGAAATTTTGATTGTCATGTAAACTATCGTGCAAATGGTCGATTAACGTGTAAGCGCTTTACAAATCGAATTATAGTACATAAAAACCTATAATTATATAATCAATTGAGTATAAAATTATGTTTATTATATTTAACCACATAAAATCTTAGGCGAAATGGTTGTTTAGAATCCGTATTACATTTTTCGTTTTGTGAAATATAATTGGGACCTGTTGAATTGGATTCCACTGGTGTGAATTCCCATATTTATATATACAATTGGTTATAAAATTTAATTAAAACTATATGAATATATTTTTTAGACTTTTATGTATTCCCTTTTACACATTTACTGAGTACAATAAACCTAAGACTATGAAGAATCAGGTGATGCACGAGTGAGTAAAATTCCTCTCTATAAACAAATCTACCAATCTATTAAAGATAAGATTATATCCGGAGAGCTTCGTCCCAAAGATCGCGTGCCTTCTGAGCAAGAATTTATGGATGAATTTATGGTTAGTAAAATAACCGTAAAGAATGCCCTGGCCGTATTGGTTGATGAGGGACTTGTCACTCGTATTCAAGGTAAGGGGACTTTCGTATCCGTTAACCCTCACTCAATTACAGTGGATTCTAAGCGTCGTTCTTCAGCGTCTTCTTCCCAAAATTACATTGGTCTGATTATCCCTACCATGAAAACGAAAGTCATTCAGAGACTTGTCGACTATATCGAATATTACGTCAAGGAAGCTGGGTATCAGCTTGTCCTGCATATCACACGTGAATCTTCCATCGAAGAATCCCGTTCGGTTCAGGAATTGACCAACACGCCAGGCATCCGCGGCATCATTGTTTTCCCTACGGAGGATGAGAGATATAATGAATCGCTGCTCCGTTTATCCCTGGATAAATATCCATTTGTGTTTATTGACCGCTATTTGCGAAATATAGAAACTTACCGGATTACCTCCGATAATTGGGGCGGCGCTTATGAGACGGTTACCAACCTGTTAAACAAAGGCCATCAGCAAATCGCGCTCGTCTCCCCCGATAATACGAATACAACCGTTGAAGACCGGACTCACGGCTTTGAGAAGGCTTATATTGATGGCAACATTTTGATTGATAAAAGCTTGTGGTGTCATGTCCCCATCGACATCCTCAGAAATGGCGATACATCAGCTTATATCGTTAATTTCCTGCATCAGCATCCTAACATTACGGCTGTTTTTGCATTAACCGCTGAGATGGCAAGGCTCACGCATCATGCTCTGCATCAGGAAGAAGGCTTGAACCCGAAGATCGAGTTGGTTTCCTTCGATGATCCTGAGATTCCGGGAATCTCGCACATTTTGCAGGATGAAGAGCGAATGGCCTTATCGGCTGTTAAATTGCTGCTTGAGCAGTTCAACGGGCACTATGTTCCGCAGCGCATCGAGGTCCCTGTGCAATGGGTTCAGGTTTGAGTCCCTGTGCGGCATGTGAAATGTCTGCGACTTGGTCCATAAATCATTTTTTCCCCAGAATCTTGCCACTGAGTCATCTATTCGTGTAAAATAATCGTGATAGGATCACGGGTCGTGAAGCACATAGACCGCTCTCTCCAATAGGAGATAGCGGTCTTTTTTAGGTGTTATGATCAATAGGGGGCATTGATATGCTATTCGACGCATGCTATGAGAAATTTATGCAATTACAGTTACAGACGAGGTCAGGCGAATCTCAAAGGCGTCTTCAGGATGGCCATGGTCATGCTGAGAAGTTGTTCCTCGAGCAGGTTTGGTGGCCAGCGGTCGGTCGATTTGATTTTCTTCATGCCGAATATCCGATTTCGGACTTTAAGGATGGTGATCGCTATTTGGACTTCGCTTATATTCGCGGGAATCATTTGGTTTGTATAGAAATTGATGGCTACAAGGCGCACCATAAGGATATAAACCGTTGGCAATTTGCAGACCAGTTAACTCGTCAAAACCATCTCATTCTGGATGGGTGGAAGGTGCTCCGTTTCGCCTATGATGAAATGAAAGAAAAACCACGTCGCTGTCAGCAATTGATCCTCCAAATGATGGGCAGCTGGTTTGGTGAGGAACAAGCTGATCCAGCGTTATCATTGGAAGAAAAAGAAATTCTGAGAATTGCCGGACAAACGGGTGAACCCCTCCTACCAAAGACCATCTCCCAGCGGCTGCATATTAGCAGAAACCATGCCGGTAAACTCCTGCGCAAGCTTGTTCAGATGGAGCTATTACAACCTGCTTCCGGTACTACACGTATTTGCTCTTATAAGCTGTCTGGCAAACATCGCTCCTACTACGAGTAGCTATTTATCTGGGAATGAAGCAAGCTTTTCTCCCTTAACTATTCTAATATAGGGGCTTCTCGCGAGATAAGACTACCGCAGATGCTTATTATCTGCAAAACGTTACATTTTGTGTACATTAGTCAACAATAAGCAAGTTTGCGTGCCTATGCAAGCATAACAGGCGACATTAAGACAAATAAGCAATTTCAATTAGCCTAACTCACTTAATGAACCACGAAAAAGGCCCCATAGAGGATTTCGCAAACATACATCCCATTTGCCAATGTCCATCAAAAACATTTGATTCAAGAATCTTTGTGCCCGTATCTATACTTCATACAAATCTCATATCTTATAAAAAGGGAGCCTCAGCCCCCTTTTTCTATTCCTGCTCCTCTATCTGCATCCACTGCTCATAGAGCCTATCCAACATCTCCTGCGCCGCTTCTCTTTCCGTCCACAGTTGGCTTAGTTCATCTGCCGTCAGATTCTCTAGCCGTTGGTCCAGATTGTTCAACTGCGCTTCGCCATCCGCAATTTGCTTCTCTAGCCTCTCCCGTGTAAACACGGACGAGCTTCTAGACTTCCCTCTTGGCGCCGCAGCGGCGCTATTTTTAGCCGTTGCTCCCCCAGAATCTCTTGGCGAAACACTCTGAGCATCTCTTGCTATTGCATTTGTATTTGCATTTGTACTGGCATTTGCTTTAGCACTTGCACTTGCACTTGTACTTGCACTTGCACTTGTACTTGCACTAGCACTTGCACCTGCACCATCCCTATCCCCAGCACCCGCACCAGCCGACTTTCTCACACCAACAGCTGCCGATTCACTCATGCGATTCCCCTTCAATTGAGCACTCTTCACTTTATAGTCATCAAAGTTGCCCAAGTAAACGGTAATTTGCCCTTGATCCAGCTCCCATATTTTCCGAGACAGCCGATTCATAAAATAACGGTCATGCGTCACAGCCAGCACGGTTCCCGGAAACTCTTCAAGCGCCTCTTCCAACGCTTCCCTTGAAGCAATATCCATATGATTCGTGGGCTCATCGAGTATAAGTAAATTAGGCTTGCGCAGCACAAGCAGTGCTAGCCGCAATCTAGTCCACTCGCCTCCCGAGAGAGAACTAACCGACTTGAACACATCTGCTCCATAAAATAAATAAGCAGCGAGTCGGCCCCTAGCCTCCCCTTCCTCCAGCTTCGCTTCCTCACAGAAGTAAGTAAGCACCGATTTCTTATGGTCCTCCGGATACTCTTGTTGAGCCAGATAACCAATATCGACCCGCGCTCCTAGCTCGAGCTCCCCTTGGTCAGGCTGTTCTTCACCCAGAATCATCCTCAGCAGCGTTGTTTTGCCCGAACCATTAGACCCGACGAGCATTACTTTCTCGCCATACTCCAGCAAACCGCTTGCCCGCTTCAGCAGCACTTTATCCCCGTATTGCTTATTCACGTCTTCGAAACGAATCACTCTCCGGCCTGAGCGGTCGTCCAGCTTCAATCCGAACTCCGCTGCCTTCGGATCCAGAACAGGCCGTTTGAGCTTCTCCATCCGATCCAGCGCTTTCTGAATAGAAGCTGCCCGGCGGAAAAATTTCTCGTTCCCTCCTACTCGCCCCCACTCCGTCAGCTGTTTGATCGTCTCTTTCATCTTTTTGATGACCTTCTGCTGCTCCTGATAATCAGCAAACTGCTGCAGCAATCGAACTTCCTTCTCCTTCACATATCCCGAATATGAAGTCAGATAGCTCGTTGATTCACCATCTTCCAACTCAACAATCTTCGTAACTACCCGATCTAGAAAGTAACGGTCATGAGATACAATGAAGCATGCGCCATCATAATGGGTGAGATATTCCTCCAACCATTCCACGCCGAACAAATCCAGATGATTCGTTGGCTCATCCAGCAGCAGCAAGTCAGGTTTGCCGATCAGCTGGGATGCGAGCGCAATCTTCGTCTTTTCCCCTCCGGACAACGAGGCAAAGCTCCGCTCGTAAAACTCCCGTGCAATGCGAAGTCCGTTCGCAACCTGGTCGATTCTTGCATCCAGCTCGTAGCCACCTTCCAGCTCAAAACGTTCTTGCAGCTGAGCGTACCGCTTAAGCAGCTGATCCAGCTGCTTCTCATCACTCATGACGTCCGGGCTCGACATTCGCTGCTCCAGCTCCGTCATGTTGCCGCGGCATTCAAGTACCTCTTGAAAGCTCGTGGCCAGCACATCATACACCGTACCGCTCTCCCACTCCGTTGGGATTTGTGCTAAATAGCCGATCCGCGTATCTTTTCTTACCGTTAATTGTCCTTCGTCGGGCTTCTCCATCTTGGATATAAGGCGCAGCAGAGTCGATTTACCACTGCCGTTGCGCCCCACAAGTCCTACTCGTTCTCCCTGATGAATTTCAAAAGTAACATCCTCGAGAACCAACTGCGCACCATGGTATTTCTTTATATTTTGACCGTTAATCATTAACATAATGAAGGATCCTCCTAGTTTACGAAAGACCCTATCCATTGCAACCAACCAAGGATAAACCTCCGTCGTCCTTCAGGGACGAGCGCGTTTGTCAAGGTAGATGCGAAGCAAAAGTATAAAACTTATACTTTCTTATCTACGCACAAAAAGGCCGCAGGAAAATTCCTACGACCTTTCGGATTGATCCGTTTGAGGGTTAAGGTAGGTGTCTTTTCGTGAGTTGTAATTCCGTATGAGCATAAATGGACAGACTTCTCGCGTCTTTGACTGCTGCATGAACGATGCCAGCCATCGCGATGGGTAACTGGCTCACACGGTTGTTCACGAACTCTCGATTCATCCTACCTTCACCTCCTTCTTCTATCACTAATTCAAAATAATACCATAACCACCGATCAATTCGCAACCAGTCACTGCCTAATTTTGTTCTTATCTACCCTAATTTTTCCGCGCTATTCTTAATATTCACTGCGCATCTTATCCGTAACCTCAAGATAGAGAACTTGGAGAAATTTCTTAATATTGACCTTGCCCTTCTCCGGCTTCGAGTTCTCATCGATTTCTTTCATCTTCATACGCACATCCTGGAATTCAAAATAAAGAGGCGCATAATGCTCAAATTTGGGATTGCTGTAATCCGTCAATCCGATACTGGCGATATGGGTTAATGCTGCCATGACAGTACGGCGAATCCGTTGTTCGACGGCTTTACCTTCTTTTTCAACATCCGCTTCCTTCAACTTGTGACATCTAGACACAATTTCATAAAGCTCCTTGAGCGGCGGAATTCCTTCCGATTTATGATGACGTGTAAGATGTTCCATAATGTCCATCAAGTCGCGGCTGCCGGTGTCCCCCACGATCCCCATATCCATGAGAATGGGCTGCATAATTTCGCGAACACCGCGCTTTTTACGAATACTCTCTGTACCTGTGTGCAATAAACTTAGCTTGGTTAAAGATTCTTTAATCTCCTGCAAGGATCGGCTAATGTTCCACTGCTCGTTGACCTTGGACAGCACCGCTTCCACTTCAATTTTATTAATTGGCTTTTGAATATAGAATTCAACACCAGCTTGATAGGCCTTACCAATCATTTCTTTATTTTCAATTTGCGAAATCATCACGTATTTCCCTTGATAACCTTGCTCCTTCAATCGAATGATCGTTTCAATTCCATCCTGATCCGGCATTAATAAATCAATGACCACGACATCCGGCGTGGTTTCCAGAAGGACTCTTTCCCCTTCGCTCCCGCTGCCAGCCGTGCCTACGACTTCGCCTAAACCACCTTTTTCAATGATCTTTTGCAGCATCCGTCTACTTACCGCATCATCGTCAACAATTCCGAATGACAGCATGATCTCTACGCTCCTTTTTTCAACGTATCGGTCAATATAGTAATCACAAAAGTGGTTTGAAAACCCGGCTCGTCAGAGCGTAAATGAATGTCTCCACCTAAAGAATGAACAATATCTCGAACATGAGAGAGTCCAATCCCTGTCGCGGCAAAGCCCTCCAGATTGAATTTGGTCGTAAAACCAGGTGCAAAAATCATATCTTTATCCTGCTCAGAAATGCCAACACCGGTGTCGGCAACGATTATGACGGTCTCAGCACCCTGTTCAGAAGCACTTACGAGAATGGATCCTTGATCTTCAATTGCTTCAACAGCATTTGATACGAGATTATTGATTACGGTTAAAAGGGGTAGATATTGATCCGAACAGTAGTCCGTTTGAATGTCGCTTTTGAATTGAATCTTTTTGCCAAGCATCGCACTGTAACCCAAGTTGGATTTGATAGCGAACTCCACAACTTCGGCCAACCTCATATCGGAAGCGAAATCGCGATCGAACAGCTTCAACAACCCGGCTAGGATGCGTTGCGAATCTTTTTTGACTTCATGAATTTGCTGGGTAATTTCCAAAATGGTGCGAGAGTAGCTCTTTAACCCCGCGCCATTGATTTTTTCATATAAATTGTGGCTCTTGGCTGTTATTTGCTCAATCGTATCCATCGACTTCCGCAAGTAAAATACTTCGCCATATAAACCGCTATTCGTATTTAACATCTGCTCCATGCGCTTCTGCTGCTCATTATGCACGACTCGCATTTGATTAATGGTTACACTATTGTAGATACCAACCACGAAGTAGCTCCGCACGACAGCGGTAACTGTGATATACAGTAATTGCTCCGTAAACATGTTCACTGAATGAAAAATTAAGCTGCGCGCCAGCAATTCAATCTCATTGGACATAAGATCAATTACCGATAAGAACAACCCAAGAACAAAAGGGTGGAATTGATCCCAATTCCGTTTAATGAAGCTCATGGCAATCGCAAAGGCCATATAATAAAATGCGGCTGATAAATGCGTTTGCGCGCTCGCGCTGAAAGACATGGCCCCATGTAATAGGATACCATCTTCCAACGTCCGAAATAGCAAAACAGTGATTCCGGTAATGATACCAGTATAGACATAAGGCAGGTGCTTCATCAAAAGCAAACTGAGTAGAAAGGCGCTGCTGCCAAGACCAATCCGAAACATTTCGCCACTGAAAGGTGTGATCTTAAACTCTCCGGCTATGGCCGTCACAATAGCGACGAGAATCATTTGCAGCCCTTCATTCTTTAAGCGTCCCAGCCTTTCACCCCCTACAAGATATCCCATATCTGTTTACCAATGAGGAGTATACAAACGGTAAGAAATAACGGTCGAACATACGCTGAGCCTTTGCGGATCGCCATGCGTGAGCCCAGCAAAGATCCACAAACCATGGCTATTCCCATCGGAATGCCTATCCCATAATTAATGGATCCTAGAACCATGAAAGTTGCCAAGCTAGCCACGTTGCTCCCGAAATTTAGGACCTTGGCATTACCAGCTGCTTTGACGAAATCGAATCCTAACATCAGAAAAACAAAAATAAGAAAGGAACCAGTCCCCGGTCCGAAGAAACCATCATAAAAACCCAAACCGAATGCTGCGAAGCCCATTAACATCGCTGTTTTCGTTGAGAATTGGCGGAAGGTAGAAAGATCTCCCCAGTTTTTGCGAAAAATCGTGTAGATGGTGATCAATATAAGCATAACGACAACCAGCGGCCTCAAGAAATCAGAAGGTATTTGCCGCAGCACCATCGTTCCGCATACAGCTCCTAAGAGAGATAAAAAGAACAAACCTCGTACGACTTTTAGATCAACATTCCCAGACCGCATGAATGAAATCGTACTCGTCAGAGATGACATGGTGCCCGCCAATTTGTTCGTTCCCAGCGCGACAGCTGGAGGTAATCCAGTTGCCAGCAGAACCGGAAGAGCAATCAGCCCTCCTCCACCAACGACAGAATCTACATAAGCCGCTACAAAACCTCCGATGATGATGAATATCATCATTTCCCAACTTACATGTAACATGATGCCAAGACTCCTTCTGGATGTTAAATTCCTCTTATACCAACCTTGATTCCATCCTGCGGGCTGCTAATGATAGGGCATAATTCACAGCGAAATACAGAATAGCCACTAAAAATAAAATAGGAATGGTATAACTGTAGTTTTGTCCAATTACTATTTTCGCATGGTGCATCAGTTCAGGCAAGGAAATTACAATCGCAAGAGAAGTATCTTTTAACAGGGATATAAATTGACTCACGAGTGGCGGCATCATTCGACGCAACCCCTGAGGTAAAACAATATGCCAAAGTGTTTGCACATAGCCTAGTCCTGAAGATCTAGCGGCTTCAATCTGCCCTTTATCGATGGAAGTCAGGCCACTCCGCACAATCTCTGCAATCATCGCGCCTTCAAATAGCGTTAAGGCCAAGATCGTTGCATTCATGGGTCCGAGTTTAATCCCGATATCCGGTAAGGCAAATCTTGAGAAGAATATAATTAACAGCAGCGGTAAATTGCGAATGAGCTCGACTGCTATGGCCAGAATCGGTGAAACAACCGGCAGCTTCGTATACCGGATTGTCCCGACTACACATCCCACAATAAAGCTCAATACAATAGAGATCGCAGCGACTTTAAGTGTCATATAGAAACCTTCAAATACAAACCTTACATTATCAGCTGAGAAAGCATGCATGATATCCATTCGTTCACCTCCCCCTAAAGTCAGTCCGTACGAGCTAATTTACGTTCTAGGCGTAAGGCCATGTAACTTAGCGGCAGCGTGAGTATCAAATAAAGCACAGCAACGAAGATATAGGTATCGAAAGTAGCATAAGTCTCACTTGCGACCTGATCCCCGAAATACATGAGGTCAAAACCTGCGAATACGCCAAGTACGGACGAGTTCTTAACGAGGTTAATAAATTGGTTGCTAAGCGGTGGTATAACAATTTTGATCGCTTGCGGAAGGACGATATGCCACATCGTTTGGAAATAGGTCAGTCCCGAGGACTGTGCTGCCTCAGATTGACCTTTGGGCACCGACATAATACCGGCTCGGATCGCTTCTGCGATAAAAGATGCCGTGTACACCGTAAGGCCTAAGGTCCCGCAAACGAATCCGCTAAGGGTAATACCCATGGACGGCAGCCCATAGAAGAACACGAATACAACAAGCAAGAGCGGTATGTTTCGAATGAACTCTACGTAGGCAGTTCCTATCCATTGCAGAGGTTTCACCGATCCTATACGAAAAATAGCAATGACCGTACCCAGCACAAAGCTGCCAATTAACGCAATAACACTGGCAATGATCGTGTTGAAGAAGCCCTTCATGTAGATATCAAAATAATCGGTAAAAATCGAGAAATCCGGCATGCGCTCCCCCCTCATAGACAGAAGATGGGCAGCAGCTGCCACCCATCTCTTCTTTTATTCTTGTTACTCTTATTTGGTTGGCGCTTTGCCAATCCATTTCTCGTAGATTTTCGCGTATTCACCGCTGGATTCCAACTTCTTCAGTCCATCATTCACAGCAGTTGTAAGAGCAGTCTCACCTTTCTTAATTGCGATACCATAAGGCTCATCCGTGAACGGTTCGCCAACTACTTCGAAATTCTTATCTTGTACCATCATGCCATAGAGAATGGCATTATCTGTGGTCAACGTGTCCCCTTGACCCGCCTTCAGGGCGCTGAAAGCATCTTGGTAATTATCAAACTCAAGTATGGTGGCATCCGGGGATTTCGCTTTAATATTCGCAACGGAAGTAGCACCTTTCACAGCCAATACTTTCGTTCCTTTTTTAACATCCGCTACACTCTTAATAGGGCTGCCTTTCTTGACGAGCAAAGACTGTCCTGCTTTAAAATAAACATTGGAAAACTCTACTTGTTTCTTCCGCTCTTCGGTAATCGTCATCGTCGCGACAATCATGTCAATTTCCTTGTTGTCGAGCATCGGAATGCGGGTCTTGGACGTTACTTCTTTTAACTCAATTTTCTTTTCATCGCCTAGGATTTCTTTTGCTAATGCTTTCGCAATGTCGATATCGAATCCTTCAACTTCACCGCCAGTCGGGTTCTTCAAACCGAATAGCTTAGTATCAAATTTCACACCAACGACAACTTTGCCTCTGCTTTTGATCTCATCCAGAACGGTCGCTCCACCTGCCGGTTTTGCAGTGCTTGGAGCGCTGCTTGCTGCCGGAGAAGTAGCCGGAGTGCTTGATGCGCCTCCTTTTGTGCCGTTAGAGGCACACCCCGCCAATGCGAATATCGTAATTAACATAAACATGAAATTCCACTTTTTTGACATCATGGTTTTGTTCATCTCCTTATTAATGGTTAAGTACGCGATTCAAAAATAATTTTGCTCTTTCTTCTCGTGGGTTGACGAAGAATTCCTCAGGTGGCGACTCTTCTACTATCTGACCTTTGTCCATAAAAACAACACGATCGGCTACTTCACGGGCAAAGCCCATCTCGTGTGTAACCACAACCATTGTCATTCCTTCATTTGCAAGCGCCTTCATGACATCAAGAACCTCTCCAACCATCTCCGGATCCAAGGCTGATGTGGGCTCATCAAACAACATAATTTTCGGCTTCATCGCAAGTCCCCTCGCAATAGCCACACGCTGCTGCTGCCCGCCGGATAACTGTGAAGGAAAACTGTACGCCTTATCCTGAATACCAACCTTATCCAGAAAATACATTGCGATCTCGTCGGCTTCTTTCTTAGCCATACCATGCACCTTCATCGGAGCAAGTGTAATGTTATCGATCACTTTCTTATGCGGATACAGATTGAAATGTTGGAATACCATGCCGATATCTCGACGCAGCTTGTTCATATCCATTTTCTTATCACTGACCTTGTACTCATTCACGACAAGCTCACCGCTTGTGATGGTTTCCAGTCGGTTGATACATCTTAGCAGTGTACTCTTGCCAGAACCTGACGGACCTACAACGACAACGACTTCCCCCTGCTTGATCTGAAGATTAATTCCTTTGAGCACATGGAAATCGCCGTAATGCTTCTCTACTTGACGAAATGAGATCAATGGAACCCCCCCTTCGATGAATCATCATTGATGTAAACTGTTTGTTATGTAAATTAACACTTGATGTATTTAAATGATAAAGAAAAAACTATGGAATCTTATGCAATCCGACATTTAGTTAGAAAAAAATGATGACAGCAAGTTTACGAACCTTGTGTCTGATCAGCTTGGCATACTATAATATAACCCAGATAGATACCAACATTGAATGGCCCGGAGGTTCTAAAATAAATGGCGGGTAAACCCAAACGATCAACCTTCCGAACCCGATTGGAAGACATGGTCACGACATTACAGAGCGACATCGTAACCGGAAAACTTCAGCCCGGTGACTTTTTACCTTCCGAATTAACACTTGCTGAACAATTTCAACTTAGTAAAAACTCGGTTCGCAAAGGACTGGAGCTGCTACTCGATCAAGAGATGATCGAAAAAGCGCCGCGAATCGGGACGCGCGTTGTTGGGACGGGTCGAAACGAAAAGCTTACCCTGAAATTCGGTTATTACCCTACCCTCACTCTTGAAGCTAATTTATTAGAGCTAGTCGAAAGGTTTCAACAACAGCATCCGCATATTGTCGTCCAGATGATTCCTCTTTCGAATTCGTATTTTTCTCAGAACGTGAAGGAAGCCATGGAGAGAGACGGGCTCGACCTTATCACGTTAAATACCCAAAACTACGAAACGGTTACTGAAACTGGAGCAGTCTCGGATATCCTAGAGCCGCTTGAACGAAAGAATAGCACGTATCCCTTTCTGTCGGGACCGTTCACCAAAGACAATCATTTGTACGTGCAGCCTTTTATTTTTTCACCGATCGTCTTATGTTACAACCGAGATCATTTCAAAGAAGCAGCATTGCCAGAGCCGGATAGCAGTTGGAGTTGGAACGATGTACAGACAGCAGCACTAGCCTTAACCCAAAAGCATGACCGAATCGGCATCTTGTTTCACCTGCAATCCATCAATCGGTGGCCGCTCTTTTTGCTGCAAAACAAGGTCGTTTTTGAACGAGACCAGCATGGTAAGCTGATTTTCAACAACGATAATTTTCGAAAAGCGATGCAAACAAGCCTTGGACTGTTTGAAGGAATGAACCCAGACACCGTCTATATGTCGGAGAATGACTCTGATGCCGAACGATTTTTCTTGCAGCAAAAAACGTCCATGATCGTGACCAGCTATTACAGCTTGAACCATTTGCGTAATGCTGAATTTAATTACGACATCGCACCGCTTCCCTATTCGTTAGAAGCAAAGACTCAGCTTTTAATCATTGGTCTTGCGGTCATTAAGTCAAGCAAACAAAAGGAAGCAGCCCAAGCTATGCTCGATTTTCTCGTTTCGAACGAAGCGCAGCTGCATATTCGCAAAACAACCCTTACCATTCCTAGTGTCAAAACGGCAGCGGAGTGGATCGGGGAAGAAACGTTAGCGCGTCCTTCCCGGTTCTTCATGTACCGGGACATCATCCCGACATTTAGTTTCTATACCGACATGAATGTCACTTTCCACGAATTGGAAACCATGAGGCACATTCTCAAGCTTTACTGGGCACGGCTCGACGACTTTGAGACGGTTTGCCGAAGGCTGAGAGACGCCTATTAGGATAGGCACTAATGCGAGTAGAAATCTTGATTGCTCCAGATAAAAAACTCGCATGCGCCATCTCGGGTGAGCATCTTCCTAGAGAATTCTACTCGAGTTAAGCCCAAGACGCAGTATGCCTTCTCACAACGGGTAGATGGGCTAAGGAGGTTACCATTGTTGTAGTTTCTACAACAATTCACACGCCCAAAGGCTATTTTCCCCCTTGAAGTTGCAGTTTGTACAACACTTTGAGCCTATTTGTTACAAAATGGCTTGTATAGGGCCAAATTGTTGTACAGACTGCAACAACGAAGAGAAAGAGGCGAGATTTAGGCAGCAATTGTTGCACTTTCTGCAACATCATTCAACCGCGAATAGGGATTCATTCATCCAGCAACCTCGTGAGATGAATGAATCGACAATCTGAAAAACATAATCAATTACCATATCGAATGGGATTAGGCACGTATCCACGATCTCTCAAAAAATCGGGTAGAGGAGCAAACACTCCCCTACCCGATTTTTAATTTTTACGCAGCCTAATTGGCGAGAACCCACCCTCGGCAAACAGCTATCGTAAGGTTATATTCACAGCTGAAACAGTATCGTTGGATTTGTTGCTATGTTATTTACACTTTCCTTGCGAGTTGCTCCATATGTCACGCTAAAGGTATAAGAACCAGATAGTAGTTCCTTGTTAATCTCTCCGCTGGTTGTATTTCCGAAGGGCCTCCAGCTTCCTGCATAATAGCTTACCATGCCGCCATTGATTGGATTCCCTTGGCTATCCTTCAGCTGCACCTTAACGTTGATCGTCTGGTAGACAACCACAGGATCAGTTCCAATATTTTGTACCTTTTCGTTGTGTGTTCCTTCATAAGTCATGTCAAACGTATAGGAACCAGGCAATAATTCCTTGCTAATCTCACCGCCGCTCGTAGTTCCGATAGCACGCCAGCTTCCTGCATAGTAGCTTGCACTGCCGACATCCAGCGGATTCCCTTGGCTATCCTTCAATTGCAGCTTGACTTTAACCGTCTGGAACACAACCACGGCGTCAGTATCGGTATTCTGTACCTTTTCCTTGTGCGTTCCTTCATAAGTCATGTCAAACGTATAAGAGCCAGGCAATAATTCCTTGCTAATCTCACCGCCGCTTGTAGTTCCGATAGTCCGCCAGTTTCCAGCATAGTAGCTCGCACTGCCGACATCCAGCGGATTCCCTAGACTATCCTTCAATTGCAGCTTGACTTTAACCGTCTGGAACGCAACCACGGTATCGGTTCCTGTATTTTGTACCTTTTCCTTGATCGTACCTTCATATTTCATCGAAAAGGTGTAGCTCTTATTCGGCAATGTTTTACTTACGGATCCGGAGGCATCCGTTATGCCAAAATCCTTCCATCCCCCGTCGTAGTAGCTGACTACCCCTCCACTGAGTGGATTTCCGCTGCTGTCTTTGAGTTGAACCTTAACAGCTGTCGACGACAGCGTAAAGCTAACTATTTGAGGAGACTCAACATTCCCTGCTTGATCCGTTGACTTATAACTCACTTTAACTTGGCCTTGCTTATCAAATGTAATTGGCGAAATATAAAGCTGCCATGTAGTCCCGTTGTCCAGACTGTACACCGTGTTGGTTACAGTCGAAGAGCTATCGCTGCTATTCAATGTAACTGTGACCGGACTTGCGTACGTCCCATTCGGTCCATCCGGTTGCAAAGGCGATACGCTTGCTGTAGTAACTGGAGCTATTTTATCGATGTTGCCTATCACATAACTCGTTTCATTGGATACGTTGCCTGCGGCATCCGCTGCTCTTGCATATAAGGTGTTGTTGTCCGAAACGGCGATAGGGCTTGTGTATGCTGTCCATGCACCGCTTGCGCCCAGTTTATATTCTTTCACTGCTGCATCAGTCGGATAGCCGATCGTTACGGTGACGTCCGTATTGGTCAGTGTTGTCTTATCTGCAGTAAAGGTAGGATCAATAACCAGTGGGCGAGTCACTGTAACTCCTATCGTGTTCGTTCTGATCGTCGTTCCACCTAAAGTGATATCGGCATAAACGTTCGCCGTTCCTGCCTTGAGCGCTTTAACCTCTCCATACACAACGGACAGAACAGTCGGGTCGCTGCTTGTGAAGGAAGTGGTACCCCCTGCTAAGATGGCAGGCAGTCCGTTCACCAGAGTACCGGAACTGATGACCGGCTCACTTTGCCCCTGATCCAGCGCAACCTTGGCCATGGATATAGAAGCTTGAGCTAAAGGAACAGGTAGTTTAAACAGCTTCGGTCCCGAAGTATAGTAAACGCTTCCGTCTACACCCAGGTCCATCAGATTCGTCTGGGTATCTACAAGTTTACGCGCTTTCATGGTGACGGGATCGATTGCAGTCACATAACGAGCAATTGTTGTATACAGCAGTCCGTCTTGCCCCCAACGTAAATAAAAGGATCGCCATGTGCTGCCACCGCTTGCATTCGGGTAAAGCAGCTTACTTTTCATAACCGCATTGGTGCCGGGATTCATCGCATAGATTGCGAAAATAGATCCACCTTGAGTATCGCTCCCCCATGCGCCGCCCCACAACAGTCCGTCAGGACCGAAAGACAAACCGCCGAGTAATCTCGGGGACGTCAAGCCAGGAATGACGGGTACAAACTCATCAAGCTTAGTACTTGTCGCTACATCCCATTTGAACAGTTTGGCCACTGCTGTGGTTGGCGTCGTTGTGCCGAGACCTCCGTCAATGGAGGTGCCCCCATAAACAACGCCGTCTTTATAGGCAAGCGCAATGATACTTTGATCTTCTACAACGTTACGAGTTGACGTCCACTTATCCGTCGTTTCATTGTAGATGGTCAAGCTGCCGCCCATATTGCCGTAGACGGGTACCGTTCCGATAAACAGCTTGTTATCGCCAGAAGCAAACGCATAAGGCCGATCTTGACTCTGCGGAATTGTGTAAACAAGCCCTGGATTGTTCGCTTTTGTTTCCCCATAGTTATAAGGCAGGCTTGCATCGTAACGGTAAACGCGCGCTCCACCATAAGCACCGAAATAGGTCTTGCCATTCAAAAAGCCGATCTCCTCCACTTGATGGGGAGATTTAGGGGATGAGGCTTGCACATCGTAGCTTTGCGTGGATTCATTGAACACACTCATCCCATCAATGTAACCGCCTAGATAGAGCTTATGATCAGGGCCTTCCGCCATACTTTGAATATTGACACCGTCTCTGGCCATAGCCACTTGGAAGGTTTGTATAGAATTATCGTTCGGATTATAGAGCGTGTATTTGCCGTTATCGTACAGCGTAGCCAACACTTGGCCAACGCCAGGTAAAGTGATCCAATCGATAGCTTTGCTCCCAGCTACGGGAAGTGTATCCTGCGCTGTCACAGGCCCTACCGTATTCGTTGAGACATTATACGCCCACAAATTGTTCGAAAATTTATTGCGGTAATAAAGCAAATTGGCGTCATAAGGTGACGGAGGTGAGATTTTGCCATCAAATGCCTCTGGAGCCGTATAGGCAATTTGCTTCTTCACTTCGAACGTCAGTTCGTTTACGACGGCGAGAGATGTACCATGTGCAATGTAAAGCAGTCCGTTGTAAGGAGAAATGTTGTGCACGAAATCATCCATGCCCGTGAATGGCAATTGGATCTCAATTTTTTCTCCGCTATTCCGGTCCATTCGCATCAAATGCTTTTTTGAACCGATTCCGACATACAAGTACTGGTCGGTAACCCCGGCTCCCCGAGCATATTGCTCAACTGGGTGCATGCTGCCTAGATCCGCAAATAAACCTGTGTTGGTATCGTAACTAAAGACCTTGGCGTCCGGATAAGTAGAGCCGTATATGAGACCATTAGAACTTGCGTCCAAATCCCATAAGAAATTATTGGAGGGATTGTTCCCTATTAATGTGACCTTTTGGGAGACTGGGTCGTACTTCCAAAACATTCGATTGTTGGTGGCACCAAAATAGACCTTATGATCCACCCCAACCGTAACCGCCCAAGTTTCCGTCGTACCGGGGACCGGTTCCGAGTGATTGATGACTCCCGTCGCAGCATCAACGGCATAGAACGTCCCCGGATTGCCGTTGGCTACGAAATAGAGCTCGCCGTTCCCTATCGCTCCCCCTAAGGTTGTCGCCGTGAGCGTCGCTTTGCCTAAATCGACGGGGGCGCCATACTTAAACGGTAATTTAAGCGCGTCACCTTTATAAGAAAATGAAACATCATCAAAATAGGCTTTGCTAAGAGTCGCTACACCGGAATACAACAAAACCTTCGCTGTGGTCGCGTTATCTGGAGCTATACCCTCTATTTTGAGTTGGCTCCATGTATTCAGCGGTGTACCATATGAAACGGAGGATGTTCCAAGTTCGATACCTGTGTTACTATAAAATTTCACATAAACGTTTACAGCACCTCCTGATACTAAGTAAACACTGGCTTTCGCTTCATATATGCCGTTCTCATTCACACTGATCGCTTGGGTGGCGAGCCCAACAGCTTTGTCCGTATAAGTGTCTTCAATCAGCAAACTGGACAACCCGCTTTTCTGCTCCGTCTTGCTTATAGACGCAGAGCCTGCAGGCGTGCCTGAGAACAACCCCCAACCAGGAATAGTTGCTCCGGAAACAGGATCTTCAAATCCAGGATTGATCACGGCAATTGTATCGGCCACGCGGATAAACTGGGCCTCGTCTACATATGCCGTCATGGTAGTACCCGATGAAGCATACACGAAGACCGTCGCAAAGGCAGCATCTGCCGGAGCAATGCCTTGGGCTCGAATGTCCAGCCATTTGTTTAACGGAGGTGCGGAGATGTTATAAGTCGCCTGTTTGTTCAAAGGTTTCCCCGCTGCGTCATGCCAGCGAATCCAAAGAGCAGGAGTTCCTGTAAAGTTTTCGATATACAGCTTGATTGCTGCCTCATAAGATTTTCCGGGCGTTACGGCCAGCTTTACGCTTTCCGCTCCAAGCGCACCTGCTATTGCCCCTGTTCTCTCCATCTTCAAACTTCTATTCCCTGCGAATTTGGTCGTTTCTGACAATGAGAGTCCTGAAGGTATACCAGCAGAAAAATAGCCCCAATTCGGAATTTTGCCTGATACCAAATCTTGCTCAAATCCGGAGTTCGGCACTGGAATGATCTCCGCCGCCTCAGCAGCTCGCACGTTAGATGGCAAGTATAAAGCTAAGCATAGCAAAGCTAACAATCCGAACAACCATTTGGAAAACGGACTTCTTTCACCCATAGATATAGTCATTCTCATCATCCTTTTTCAAAATTCTACCCGATCGGCAGTGTGTGTGGTGATAGGCGAGATTGATGTTTTATGAAATCGCTTACATTCCGTGTATAAACGAACTAATGAGAATAAGTCGTAACCTGACCAGTCATGGAGCATGAAAACGCTATTTTTAAATGAAAAATGGCTAGAAATATCTATATTACTCTCATGGACTGGTAGGCTTTGATGAAGGAAAACGAGGTACGCATCAACAATGAATGGCATTGAACAACTTGCACAATATTGGCTTTGAGCGTTTCTTTGGGGATCGTATACGAACAGTAGTGATTACAACATTTCAAGAGATACAGGTACAGTACTTAGCGAACTCTCAACTTCCCCTCCTTGCTCCTTCCCGTAATCAATGAGAACGCCTAATACGTCTCGCGGAGATTCGCGAAGCAATTCGTAAGCCACTGTCATCGATGGTAAAGACATCTCATGGGTGATAAGTGTTTGGATGGAAATCCGTCGTTCCGCAAGTAAACGAATAAACTCCGCCATGTTGCGACCTTCTGTCCAACGTACATAACCGATCGGATAGTCGACACCCTTGCTTTCGTAGCTGTCATGATATCGCCCAGGACCACCTGCGCGTGAGATGAGCACCTGCGCCTCTTTGGCAAACATCAACTCCCGATCGAAGTCCATCTTCACATCACCGACAATGACGACTTTCCCTCTGTCGCGAATCCAGCGAAGTGCCTGATCAATTATGCCGGAATTGGCACCGTTGGCGCAGATGATGACCGCATCAACACCTTGATGCGGTTGAAACGAATCGATAATGCGATTAACATCCTGTACATTGTTACACACTTGTACGGCACATGCTTCCGAAAGCTTAGCGCAGCGTTCTGCCAACAAATCAAGCCCGATTACCCTGCTGCCGGAAACGTCTGCAATCCGACATACGATTTGTCCCAGTATACCAAGTCCAACCACGACAACCGATTCTCCAAAACGCAGATCCGCTTGCCGCAGCGCATGAATGGCGATCGCACCAAGTCCGACGAAGGATGCTTCTTTGGAGCCGCACTCATCTGGAAGCGGAACAACTAAATGCTTAGGCACCACTAAGAATTCCGCATGCTTCACATAAGGAGAGCCGTAACAAGCGACCCTCTGCCCTACCTTCACATGGGAGACGCCTTCCCCGATTTCCCGTACAATTCCCATCGCGCTGTAACCAAGTTGAATGGGAGAATCGGTCATCAGGTTTTTCAGCAGAAGCTCTGTGCCCGAACTAATTGCGGAATACCAGGTTTCAACACATACATGGTTCGTTTCAACAGAAGGTTCTTCAATATCTAAGACTTCAACCCTGCCTTTCAAGGAAATCACTGCTTTCATCTCTTCCCTCCTTTCTTTTTGGTATTTATCTGGTTCATATAATTCATGTTAAGCGATTGTAAAACGACTGTCAAACCTTTTTTCGTAAGTATTCTGTCCTATTTTTCTGCAAATAGTTTTAGATAAGGATCAAATAAGAACCAGTAATTATGATATAATCAACTTTAAGATAGGGGTTGACTAGCATGAAGAATGATATGCTCTCATCTCTGCTGGAAACAGCCGAGTTAAAAGTGTTAAAGTTTGATATCCATCGCCGTCGCGAGATGAACTACCGGAACCGTGTATTTCAAGAGTATTACATGATGACCTATGTGCGAAAAGGCTCGGCCAAACTCAGAGTTCAGGACAACATCTATGTAATTGAACCGGGATCCGTCATTTTTATTCCTACTTTTCTGGAACACGACCAATATAAAGATAGCGATGAGGAAACCGAGTTTCTCTGGTGGCATTTTACTTACAAGATTCAGAATGTGATCGATGTGCTGCCATTTTTACAGATCCCTTACATCTATCCGCTAAAAAATCATAAAAAATTCGAGGCCGTATTCGACGAATTCATTCTCTCCACCACAAGGGAAGGTCATATCCCTACCATCATTTTGCAAAAAGCAAAATCTCTAGAATTGCTTTATTTGTTATTGGACAATGCTTTGGGCAATATGAATACCACGGATTTGCGACAGCCGTCTCACAGCTTTTTGTCCATCTTATTGAAGATTGTAACGCAGCCCGAGGCTTCGCTTTCATTATCGGATTTAGCCAAGGATTTACATATGAACCCAACCTACGTAAGCAACCACTTCAAAGAGATGTTCGGCAAATCGCCGATCCTTCTGCATCGGGAAATGAAAATCGCAAAAGCGAAATCGCTTTTGGAAATGCAAGAATTGAACATTACCGAGATCAGCAGTACCCTCGGATTTAACGACCTCCAAACCTTTACCCGTCTTTTCAAAAAATACACGGGCATTTCCCCCGTTCAATACAAGCATTTGTTTGATAAAAATAATTGAAAATATCTCCATCCACACCACCTGTATAAGTGTTAAACTTCAGCAAAGTTGTGCTCTATTTTTGTAAGTCTGAACCCTATACACTAATCTCGAGGGGAAATGAACCCGTTCGAGGAGGTAGGGAAATGGAAACAATGCGTATCGTTTTCACAGAGAAACAAAAGGTTGAGGTCCGAAAGGAATCGTTCGATTCAACACTCGGCCAGACCGAAATTTTATGTGCCGCTCAATGCTCACTGATTAGTACAGGGACGGAACTTCAATGCCTTAGAGGTGTATTTGACCCCGAAACCAACTGGTCGGACTGGGTGAAGTATCCGTTCTATCCCGGTTATTGCATGGTAGCTGAAGTGCTTGAAGTTGGCCCTGAAGTTAAGGGGATACAAAAAGGGGATCACGTGTTTGTCGAGAATTCGCATACGCAATATTTTAAAACAGATGCTAAGCATGCCTATCTTCTTCCGCAGAATATCAGCGCCGAGCAGGGCGTATGGATCAATCTTTCCAAAACAACACAGCTTGGTGTAAGAAGAGCGGAGCTGCAGTTAGGAGAAACGGTAGGTGTCATCGGTCTAGGAATTCTCGGACAGCTGGTTACTCAATATTTATATCTGTCTGGGGTCAAAGAAATTTTCGCCATCGATCCTGCAGAGAGCCGTTTGCAGCTGGTTGGGCAACGACCCGGCATACATCTGCTGCCCATGGATGCGGGAAAAGCGCATGAAGAAATCAAGCATAAAACAGATGGCAGGATGCTGGATGTTATCTTCGATATTACCGGACATCCGGCAGTTTTAGCCCAAGCCACTCGGCTTGCCAAGCCTTTGGGACGAGTTATTTTGCTGGGAGATACAGCTACACCTTCTGAGCAGAGAATGGGCCGCAATGTTGTGTCCAATTCCGTTTCCATTCTAGGCATCCATGCCTCTATGAATTACCAAGGTTGGAATCACCCCGATATGGCCGCCTTATTTTTAAGTTATATCGCACAGGGACGAATGGACGTTTTACCTTTGATTACCCATCATCCTTCGCCATTGGAGGCCCCGCAGGTGTACGATTCGTTGGTGCAAAACCGAAGTTCAGCATTGGGTGTCCTGTTTGATTGGACGAAATTAAAATGATGAAATCGGAAGAGAGGAGCCGAATTGTGAAATCACAATTGAGGGTAGGACTGATTGGATGCGGGGCCATTTTACAGCGGCGCCACTTGCCTGAGTACCTTGCACATAAGGATGTAATCATTGTAGCTGTATGTGACCCTAATTTGGAACGCGCACAAGAAGTCGCTAGGCAGTTTGGAATACCGAATGCCTACCAGACACATCAACAACTGCTGCAGAGTGGCGGGATTGACGCCGTTTCCGTCTGTACGCCGAATCATCTTCACAGCTCCGTGTCCATTGAAGCCATGGAATTAGGCCTGCACGTACTGGTTGAAAAGCCGATGGCCACCTCTCTGAAAGAAGCGGAAGCTATGATTCGCACGGCCAAAGAACAGAATGTATTTTTGATGGTCGGCCACAATCAAAGGTTTATGCCTGCACATCGCAAAGCGAAAGATATTCTACAATCCGGAAAACTAGGCAAGGTGTTAAGCTTTAGCACGGTATTTGGTCATTCTGGACCCGAACATTGGAGCATAGATGGCAAAAACAGCTGGTTTTTCAACCAGGAGCACGCCTTTTCCGGAGCATTAGGGGATTTAGGCATCCATAAAGCGGATTTGATCCACTGGCTGTTGGAAGATAGTATCATGGAGGTCACGGCATTTTGCTCGACGCTGCATAAGCCTACGAACGTGGACGATCACTCGATGATCTTATTGAAAACAGCGAGTGGAACCGTCGGCTCGTTAACAGCCAGCTGGACTAACTATGCGAATGAAATTAACGCCACTACTTTATACTGCGAAAAAGGCACACTAAAAATCGGAACCGATGACCGTTTCGGAGTGATCGTTGAATACTCAGATGGTATGAGAGATTTCTATGAAGTCGGGGCATTGCAAAGCAATAAGGCAGGGGAGCAGCATAATTCGGGCATTATTCATCATTTTGTCGATGGTATTCTGTCTGGCAACGGCCATGACATTACCGGAGTGGATGGTTATAGAGCGCTTCAAACCATCCTTGCGGGTATGGAATCCCAGCGTTTGAAGAAAGTCGTCGTTATTCCGGAGTTGGTAGTAGTTAACTAATTCTTTTCTACAATGTAAAAAAGTGCCCCTCCCATGTGTTGACGGAGAGGCACTTTGTTCAACTGAACGAACAGCAGCTCAAAATCCGGATTGTTACGGATATACGCGGCAATGGCAGGAACCAATTCATCATCCGGTGCAGCGTATTTATAAACCGCATCGTTCTCTTCAATGATCCCTGTCTGAATTGGTTTCCATGAGACGAAGGAAGCCATCCTACTGTTAGGTTTGGCTTCACTTATGATTTGAAATAAGGAAGGCGCTGCCGAGGCTACTGGGTAGTTCCCTTCCATTTTAATATTCAAATGGGACTCATGCCTCTCCGGAGTTACGCCATGCAGCAGTGAACCCCAACATTCCCCGCTATTGGAGGGAAATACGGTCTGCGCATGATCCGTTTTGGCTCCTCCCAGGAGGAGTACATCGATATACGGCGTATCCGCTTCGCTGACGAATGCCCCCGCTCCATCTATACCAAGAATGATGACTCTTTTGATCGCCATTGTAGATGCCATTGTCAATCCCTCCGATTACGAGTTATCCCAAATCCGGCTTATCCGTCAGTTCAATGACCGGGTTCTCCGTATGATGTAATTCAAATACGATAATTTCATTGCGTCCAATTCGCAGTAATGGCGCCGGCAGATACAACGTTTGCTGCGGCCCTTTCTCCCAATAACGACCCAAGTTAAACCCGTTAATCCAGACTACGCCTTTCGACCAGCTGTCTAAACGAACGAACGTGTCCCCTGCTTCTTCCACGGTGAATTCCCCTTGATAAAAGGCAGGACGATCATTCCTTTCACTCACCTCAGCGGTGCATCCAAACGGAATCGCCGTCAGGTCGTCCAGTGGGAGTGGATATATTGTCCAATCAAACAAGAACTGATTGTTCATCCTTACACCCTCTGTAATGCCTTTATAGTCCTTTAATTTAGGACCATAATTAACGCGTCCCATGTTCTCGACCACAATGTCCAGCTTCGCGCCTTGAGCGGGAATGTCCATCGGGAGTGGACGCGAGTCCCATCTTTCCACCGTGCCTTGGTAGACACCATCCAAGAAGACTTGCGCACGGTCATGTACCTCCTGCAGGTGCAGCTTTTCACCGGTACGCGGCCCAGATACATGCGTGGAATAAACGATGAATCCATAGCTTTGGCCCAGCTTTTCCATCGGCTCTGGATAAGTGCTCTTAACGGGCTCAGTGAGATGCGACAAATGGTCAAGCATATCTGCTTTTTCAGTCAACGTGATACGACCGTAGCTTTTCTTCTTAATTGGTGCTGGCCATTCCGGAAAATCCTTAACATCTTTGCCTAGAAAACCTGCAATCACGCTGCGGACAGCTCTATATTTCTCCGTCTCATCTCCGCATTCGGACAAAGGCGAATCATAGTCGTAGCTGGTGATTGTCGCTTCATATTTATCATGATAATTCGCTCCATTGTAGAAGCCGAAGTTCGTCCCGCCGTGGAACATGTAGAAATTCACTGAGGCGCCAGCGCGAAGCATTCGGTCGAATACGTCTGCAACATCGCCCGCTTCACGTGTGTGGTGAGGCTTCAACCAGTGATCAAACCAACCGTTCCAGTACTCCATGCAAAAGAGCGGCTCATCAACACGGTATTCGCGAAACTTATCGAAAGCTTCCTCCGGTTTAGAACCGAAGTTCACCGTGGCAAGCGTGCCTGGAACCGTCCCGCCTTGCAGCATGCCGTCCTCCGGACCGTCAGACGTAAACAGCATAACATCTACACCGCGCTTGATGAGTCCATCCCGCAAATACGTTAAATACGCTGTGTCATTGCCGTAGCTGCCATATTCATTTTCAATCTGCATCGCAATGATGGGTCCACCATTCGTGCTAAGCAGCGGGACCAATAGAGGGATCAGCGCGTCATAGTAACGGTCAACTTTCTCCAAATAAGACCGATCCATGCAGCGAAGCCGCATTTCCGGATATTTCAACAGCCATGCCGGTAATCCGCCAAACTCCCACTCCGCACAGATATAAGGGCTCGGTCGCAAAATCACATGCAGCCCCAGCTCGCCAGCCTTCCGAATGAAGCGCTCCACGTCTGCAATGCCAGCGAAATTAAAAACATTTTCCTCGGGTTCATGCAAATTCCAAGGCATATACGTCTCCACGGTATTAAACCCGCAGGCTTTAAGCTTGATTAAACGATCTTCCCAATAGTCAGGTACGACACGAAAATAATGGATAGCTCCAGATATGAGTTGAATAGGCTTCCCATCTAATAGAAACTGCTTATTTTGGGCTTGTAAATTGGCCACGGTTATCCCTCCGACGAATGAATGCGATAGTGTATGAATGATCTAATCATCGCTGAAAAGGCGGTCAATCCTCAATCTCCAAATGGAGCATTTTCTATACCAAATGTGCCAATTGAGTGATATGATTGAATGTACAGAGATGATGTACGGAGGGAGCTCTTCATGGAAGATTTGTATCGTTTTCCGAATATGATCAATACCTTACAAGTCGTAGGATGCCATTTTGGCTTAAAGCCCCCGGGATGGCACTACCCTCGGCATCATCATCATTTGTTTGAGCTGCTTTACTGCTCGGAGGGTGAAGTTGTGCAAGAAATGAACCGCGAATCGATTACGATGCGGCAAGGAGACTGGCTGCTGATCAAATCCGGCGTCAGGCATCAATCTTCGAATTTGGCTTCTGTAGATTATGGCTACTTTAATGTGCATTTCGATCTCGATGATCCCGAAATACGCAGCCTGCTCTCGACTACTCCTTATCGGCACATCCATCATCAGGATGCGGAGCAAAGCAAGCTTCAGTTCTACTTGAGCGAATTAGAGGCCGTCATGCATCGCAATCGGTCGAAGGATACCGATGAGCAAGAGCTGCAACCCTATTTGCGCTTCGAAGATAAGCTGCTGCTGCATTCCTACACCCTGCTTATCATCCATGATGTACTTCGTTTACTGCGCGAACACGATTCATCGCACAAACAAAAACATGCACAAACGGTGGACAAAAACGCCTCCTTGTTCACCGCGGATGTTGCCCATGCCATTGAAGAGAAGCTGTCGCTCGGTCTCTGCGAGGAGGCGTCCGTCGCGGGGGTTGCGAAAGAGCTGAATCTGAGCCGCAGTCAGTGCAGCAAACTCTTCTCCAAGGTGTACGGACTATCACCCCGTCAGTATGTCAGCCGGCAAAAGCTGAGCCTAGCCAAAGAGCTGCTCGTCACAACCAATTTGCCGATGACAGACATTGCGGAGAAGCTTGGCTTCCATTCGGCCAGCCACTTCTCGCGGCAATTCCGGCGCTGGACCGGCCTGTCGCCAAGTGAATTCAAACCGAAGCATCATGCTACGCAGCAGCCGCTTGGACTTTAACGGAACTAGGAGTCGCTATTTTGGCGAAAACCACTCAAATACTACGTTACGCGGAACCACAGGACGTTATTTTGTTATTTTTGTCTCCGAATCTTACTTTTTCGCCAAATAACGACACTACGTTCCGCTAATCCTATTTTCAACGTGTTTATCACGAAATAACGCATCGTGGTTCCCCTTCATCTGTATAAAGGGTATTTTACAACCTGCTTGTCCATCCGGTTCTTCATAATAAAAACGCCCGCAAACCTCGAAGGTTGCGGGCGTCTCGCGTACCATACTCCTATGTCTCGGTTTGCAGGCGTTCTCTTGTACTTACTCCTGTGCCGCTCCTAGGTCCGGCGTTTGTGCTTCAACCTCGTTAATCACGACGCTTTGTGATTCTGGTTCCCACTGCACATCGGCTTTCAGCGCTTCACTAATGAAGCGAGCCGGCACCATCGTGGACCCATTATAGACTTCTCCAGCCACTTCTAGATCAACAGCTTGTCCATTCACAAAGGCTTTACGAACACCTATCACAAGCTTCACTGTGACACCATCTTTCACTACGGTAACCGAGTTATCTTCTGGATTCCAAGTAACGGTAGCCTGTAAGGCTTCAGCAATCGCTCGGAAAGGAACTAATGTGCTCCCCTCTTTAATAAATGGCGGGACTTCAAATTTAGGTTCAATGCCATTGACAAACGCTTTAACACCTAACTTACCTCTCTTGCTATTCAGTACTCCAAGCTTTTTGTATACAGTCAGGTCCGTTGAGTCTGATTTAATCACTTCTGTTTGAATCTCTGCAGCTATGTCCAAATCTCCGTTATTCTCAGCTTCAATGGCTGAGTCCGCGAGAATTGAACCAATATCTGCCGTATCACTTAACTGCAAATTGTACTTTTCCAGCAGTTTGGAAATGATGGCACCTGCAGGGCGATCTTTGACATTTTCGTACGCGTTTTGTAAACCTTTATACCCCTTATGTCCATGAGAGCCGTAGGTTGATGAAGTTACCGTTTCATCTTCCCCAGAATCCTTCTTTTCCTTCTTTCTTTTTTCCTTTTCATCTTCTGTTCCCTTTTTCTCCTTCAACTTCACATCCACTTGATCATTAGAACTTGTACTTGGTTTAGAACTTGAACTTGTACTCGAACTAGATTGATCCGAACCTTTATCATGCTTAGGCTCTGCATATGCCGCAGAACTTAACAAACTACCCAGAACTGCTATCGAAACCACAATGTTAAGTTTCCATTTCATGCTTTACACGCTCCCAGAATAATTTGTCGTTTTTTGTTAGTTCATTCATTATAGCCAATAAACGGACAACATTCTGTATCACAGCACACAAAATGGCACTTTAATTCTTGCCTTATTCTTGCCTCTTTCCAGCATCATTCACCTTTCCTGAACTGCCCCGGTGTAATCCCCTCATAGCGTTTAAACACTCTGATGAAGGTATTACTGTTCGAGAAGCCGACCTTTTGCGTAATATCCGTAATCGTATCATCGGTCTCCGTCATCAACTGCTTAGCCAGCTGGACACGCTGTTTATTAACGTAATCAATAAACGTTTCCCCAGACTGCTCCTTGATGAACCGCGATAAATACGGCGCATTCACTTCAAACTTCAGAGACAGCGAGGTCAGGCTCAAATCCATATCCGCCAAATGCTCATCAATATAACTCAGCACTTGATCCTTCAGATTCGTATTATGACTTTTCTTCTTGGAATCGACGTAGTCACAGACGGTTTTCAAAAACTTATAAATTTCATCTTCAATTTCCACAAAAGACTCGCACTGGGTCAATTGTTTAATGAGCGCATGCTTCTCTACCGCAAGTTCATTAGGACCCTGATCAAGATGCTCGATAGCCTTCAAGATCGTGCCGATCAATTCAAACATAAGAAGCTTTCCAAGCTGCAGCGACAATGTGCCATCCGACACATTCGTTACAATTAGTTCGCTGACAGCCTCCATGGCCTCCTCGTACTGTCCGGTTCGAATATGATTAATCAGCTGCCGCTCCATATCCAGCGGGTAATACAGCTCATTCTTCGGTCGTTTGATCCGATCAAACGGTATAATTTGGCTTGGACCAATGACGAATTTATATTCCAGCGCTTCCAGCGCCTCATCGAACCCATGGGGTATTCCGGTCAAAAGAGGATGAATATCACTGATTCCTATCGTCAGCTGAATATAAAATTTCCCCTGAATAATCGTCTGCGCCTCTTGCGCAATCTCAATCAATTCCTGCTTCGTCCGAACTTCATCGTCATTCTGAATATTAACTAGAAAAGCGATCATACCGTCCACCTCGGTCGTGAACACGGTATGTTTTCGGCCAATCAGCTCTTCCGTAATGTTCGTCACAATATAATAGACATACTGTAATTTGGACTCCGCATCACGTGACCCGCTATCAGCAAACAAAGCCTCATAATCGCCAATATGAAACAGCAATACGGCGAAACGGTTCGTCTCGAACCGCAGGTCAAACGATTCCATCGATTGCGCGAGTGCAGAACCGCTCTCGACTCTGCCTTTGAGCAGCCGTGCCAGGAAATGGCTGCGCAGCACGTCTTGCTGCTTCTGAATAGTTCGGTTTGCCGTAACCTGCAAAGCTTCATTTTCCGACATGAAGGACTGGAGCAGTGAGAATTCATTCCCAATCCCTTCGATATTGGACTTCACCTTCGGAGAAACCAAATCCACCATGCGGCGGATCGGCATATAATGTCTTCGCGTCAGCCAGATAGACATCGGACCACCGACAAAAATACACATAAATAAGCCCGCATAAATCCAGCTGCGCAATTGACTTACTTTGGCTGAATAAATTTTCGTAGGAACGATGGACACATACTTCCATTCATTTTCAACCGAAGAAACGTAAGAAACCGTTACCTCTTCTTTGCCCCATTTTTGACTAAATGAACCTTCAGCTGAGCGGATCTGCTCGAAATCAATATCGGAAACATGCTCCGAATCACCTGCAGTCATCAGCAGCTTATTGGTGGAATCGAGTATCAACACACTGCCTGTTTGGGCAATCTGGATATTTGAGATGGCTGCCTTCAAACGTTCTGCGTTCAGCATGACGACAAGTGTTGCCGGCGCTTCACTGGCATTCTGAATCGGCAGTGACTGCATGTACACCATGTCATCGTCAGCGAATTGAAGGAAATTTCCATAGTAGATTTTCTCCATACTGTCGCTCCACTGCTTCATGGTGATGCCTTTATTTCCTGCGTGGAGCAATTGGAACAGGAGCTCATCTTGATTCATTGTCGATGTCGTAACCCCGAAATGTCCTTTTTTCATATATACATATAAATCGTTAATATCCCCATTCGAGGCGGCATAAGAACGAAGCGAAGTGATCAGATCCAGTGTATCGATCTTGACTTGCGAATTGTTAAAATCAGCTTGATTAACATACTTAATAACTTTAGGATCCAGGGAAAGCTGGAGACCCATCCGTTTAATATCTTTGAACTGATTGTCTAGCGATTGTTTTACCTGGTTAAGTAATGCTTTGTTGGACCGAATGACCTCCGAGCTCAGTAGATGCTGCGACTGAAAAAGAACCAACATCGTGATGACGATGGGAATACATAGAATGGTTAAGTTCGAGTAAAGCCAAAATAAAAATACGCTTCGCTTCACAAAGAAGTCCTCCCTTACTCATGCTGTATGCAGTATTATCCCATCTTCATCCGCTCAAGTACATCTACGATTTTTGTATCATCATCATTTTTATTGATTCCCTCACAGAAAGTGGAAAAAACCAAATATCCCGCCCCCTTTTGAAGATCCAAAAGAGAACAGGCCTGGTCGTTATTCTTTGAGCGCGCCAACCATGACGCCTTTCACAAAGTATTTCTGTAAAAAAGGATAGGCAATCAGAATCGGCAATGTAGCCACCATGATCGTTGCGTATTTAATACTTTCCCCAATTGCTTGCGTGTCGTTCGCATTCCCCGTTCCAGTAGTCATCGAATCCGTGCTGTTTTGCACCAGAATTTCTCGAAGAATCAGCTGCAGCGGGAACATCTCCCGATCGTGAAGGAACAGCATCGCATTAAACCAGGAATTCCAGTGAGCTACACCATAATAGAGCACCATAACGGCAATTACAGGCATGGACAGCGGCACTACAATCTGGAACAAAATGCGCCATTCGCCTGCACCATCAATCTTAGCGGATTCCATCAAGCCCTCAGGGATCGCTTCGAACGAAGTTCGCATAATAATCAAGTTCCAAGTGCTGATCGCCACAGGTAAGATGAGTGCAAGGTAGCTATTCCCCATGTGCAGATAGTTGTTGATCAACAAATACGTCGGAATCAATCCGCCGCTGAAATACATCGTAAACACGATACAGATCATCAAGAACTTCCGCATCACAAACTTTCTGGACAGCGCGTAGGCCCCTAGCGTAGTAAAAAAAAGATTAACCGCCGTACCCACAATCAAGATGAGCAATGTATTCCCATAACCCGTCAAAATGTTGGGATTCGCAATCACTTTCTGAAAAGCACTGAGGTTAAACCCCAGCGGTTTCAACAACAGGCCAGAATGCTGGATAAGCAAATTGGAATCGCTGATAGAAGCCATCAATACATAGTAGAACGGGTACAACGTACAGACGATAAGCAATATCATCAGAATCGCATTACCGATATCGAATAGTCGCTCAGTTGCGCTTAATTTCATTGTTGGTTCCTCCTGAGAGCTTTTCGTAAGAAAAAGCTGACGTCGTAAGCATAGGCTACCACAACCGGCTGCCGGAGAATCGGCGGGATAAGCTGTTAGCGCTAATTAATAAAACGAAGTTGATCATGGATTGAAATAGCCCCACGGCCGTTGTATAGCTGTAATCATTCCCTTGTGCCAGCCCTTCACGATAAACAAAGGACGAAATCACATCCGCCGTTTCATACGTATTTGGGTTATATAGCAGAACGACCTTCTCAAAGCCGACCTCCATCAATCCGCCAATTCGAAGAATGAGTAAAATCATAATCGTTGGAATGAGACCGGGAAGCGTTACACTCCAGATTTGGCGGAACCTTCCTGCCCCATCAACGCGAACTGCTTCGTACAACTCCGGGTTAATCCCGCTAAGCGCGGCCAAATAAATGATGGATGACCAACCGAGTTCTTGCCAAACGGACGTGCTGACGAAAATGGTACGGAAATTCTCTGCATTATTCATAAGGGCTGAATCTTGCCCGCCAAAGAACATAATGATGGAGTTCACAATACCTCCACGGTTCGTGAAGTCGATGATTAACCCTGAAATGACCACAATCGAGATGAAATGAGGCAAGTAGGAGACCGTCTGCACTATCGATTTAAAAAACTTCTGGCGAAGCTCATTCAAAAGGATCGCCAGAATAATCGGTGCTGGAAAGCCGAATATCAAGTTATAAAAGCTGATCAGAAACGTATTGCGCAGCACGCGGATAAAATAATAGCTTTGAAAGAAATCTTTGAAATGTTGAAAGCCTACCCAATCGCTGCCCCAAATGCCTTTCGCAGGACTAAAATCCTTGAAGGCGATCACTGCGCCATACATCGGAAAATATTTAAAAATGAAGAAGTACAGCACAACCGGCAGCACCATCAGGTAGATCGCGCGATTTTTTCTTATGTCATCTAGTAAAACCCGAATGGAATTGGCCATGTTTTCTCACTTCCTTATACGTGTGATGAAAAAGGGGAGGCTGGCTCCCCTCGAGCTTTTTAGCGTTTGTTGTAACGATCTGTTGCCGCTTGGTAGATCTCCACAGCACGGTCCATATTCATCTTTTTCACTTGCTCTACCGTTTTATCGTAATCTTCAACTTTTGCGGCACCCATTACAATTTTGGTAATTTGCTCCGTCAATAGCGTACTCACATCGTTCAAAATTTTCGCTGACTCCTTCGCTTCATCCGTAGACAAAACCACTGGCGGCAGAATCACTTTATAGGCATTATTCGCATACTTAGCGTATAGTTTTACAGCATCTTTTTGTGCAGGTAATTGATAATACTGATCGTTGTAACGGTCATCATCCAAACCGGAGAAGCCGTAGTTGGCAATAAAATATTTAGCCATCGCTTGGCTGATCGGCAGGTTGTCCGGATTTTTCAAAATAAGGTCCGTGTACTTCGGTTGACCGTCTACTTTCGTGTATGTTTGACCATCGATACCGAAGTTTTTGAGCATTGCGCCTTCTTCGCTATACAGATAGTCCAAAGCTTTTATAGTTTCTGCCGCGTGCTTGTTCGCACTCGTAATAACCGTCCCAATGTTGTCGTATTCCCATGACGCTTGCACAAATTTAGGCTCGTCGCCCTTTTTCAAAACCGGATATTGGACAGCAGAAAGCTTCGCTTTCGGGTCTGTTTTCTGCAGCGCCGGTGTATACGTACCGATACTTCCGCCGATGAAACCGTAGAACGCTCCCGCTTTGCCTGATGTTACTTTTGCATCCATCGTTTTGGTGTCATTGGAAGCGAAGTCTGGATCGATCAGACCTTCCTTGTACCATCTTTGCATCGTCGTCAAATATTGTTTGAACTCTGGCTGTGTAGGTCCGAATTTCACTTTGCCATTATCGAGATAGAAGCTGTTCGCGTTGGCAATCGTCGACATGCCTGCAACACCGTAGGCGCCTGCAAAGTCAGCAAATGACATCGGGTAGGATTTGTTCAATGTGAATGGAATTGTGCCTTTCTTCTCTTTGAACGCTTTGAGCACCGTTTCCCACTCATCGATCGTTTCCGGCGATTTCAGTCCAAGCTCATCCAGCCAATCCTGACGAATGACCATGCCGCTGAATGTTTTATACTGGCCGTATTGACCTACCTTCAAGTGAGGCATTGCGTAAATATCACCGTTATCTGCCTTGATTTGTTTGGCGATCTGAGGGTTAGCGTCCATAATTTTCTTCAAATTCGGAGCATTCTTTTCTATTAAATCATTCAGTTTAATAATCGTGCCGTCTTTGAACATTTTGGAGGTTCCGCCCTGCACGCTGTTCCAATTCCACAGCATCGAGTCCGGCAAATTATTAGAAGCAACCATAACACCGTATTGCTGAACATCATCTTGCGGTGTGTTTCCAGAAGAATGTTGGAAGTCAAACGTTACGTTTGTTTTCTTGGCCCACTCTTTCACCATAGGCAGCTCGTTCAAGCTTTTGACGACTGCTTTCGCATTCGGATTCATTGGTGTCCATAATGTCACCTTCACAGGATCTTTAGAAACTGATGACGCTGGCGCTGTGCTGTCCTTAGCAGCATCCTTTGTAGATCCAGCGTTTCCGCAAGCGGTTGCAAGCGTTAATGCAAGAATGGTTGCCGCGATCGGCAGTACTTTTAATTGAGGTCTTCTTTTCATGGTAACACTCCCCTTAAATCGTAGTCCGGCACTAACGCCGTAAAGCGGATTAGCCTGTGAAAGAAGCATATCTCACACAAGCTAATGTCGTATATCGTCGATTATTCAATCGTATTGTTTTCTTAGGAATAGACGTCGCTTCTTTTTGTACCATCCTCATTTTTTGAGAATACCCTTATTTGCAAAGAAAAAATCGCCCTTACACCGCTATGAGAGCCGGTTCGGTGGCGATTTTCCTATTAGTCGCTGATCAGCACTTCAATGCCGAGCGCCTCAAACGTATCGATCCATTCCTTCGAGCAGCCCGGATCGGTAATGAGCATCGAGATTTCCTCGAGCTTAGACACTCTGGCGAATGTAGACATACCGAATTTGGAATGATCCGCAACCAGAATGGCTTCCTCAGCTCGCTGCATCATTTTTCGCGAAATGATGGCTTCAGCCAAATGAAAGTCGGTAATGCCGTCTGCGAGTGAGATGCCTCCAACGGAGATAAACGCTTTGTTCACTTTAAATTGATCCAGCATCTGATCCGTCAGGGAGCCTGTTGCGGCTTGATACTCGACGTTCATTTCCCCGCCAGCGAAGATAATTCTTCCCCGGAACGTTTCCATGGCCAGATTGAGAATCGGAACAGAATGGGTGATCAAGGTTACACTCGTACGATCCTTCAGGTAAGGCAAAATCTCAATCGTCGTCGTGCCGTTATCCAGCATGATCGTTTCGCCGTCTTGGACTAAAGAGGCAGCCAGCTTGCCGATCGCTGTTTTCTCTGACTTCATCATTTGGGTCCGCTTGAGAAAAGGAGGCTCAACAAGCTCCATGCGCATTTTGACAGCGCCTCCGTACACTTTGCGAAGCTTTCCTTCCTTCTCTAGGCGATCTAAGTCCCGCCGCACCGTTTCTGTCGAGACATTAAGCATCTCAGACAGGTGATGCACCTGCACTTTCCCTTCCATCTCCAAATGGTTCAGGATGGTCATCCTGCGGTCTTCGTATGTTAATGACATAATGGCCTCCTAAGGGATTTCCGTAAGGAAAACTGGCATCGTAAGCATCAGCTATTGACCGATGATATCCACATGGTGATGTTTCCTGTTGTTTTCATCCAGTTTATAAGGTGGCGCTTACGATGTCAACGGATCGGCTTCATCCTTAAGCCAGCGATGCTATAAGTTGATTGATCTGCTCACGTTTCTTGATAATCCAGTCGGGTTCATGTGGATAATCGCTGAATGTTAATGGCACAGCAAGGTCTTCTTCCATCATAGCAATCGTTTTTTCGCGGCCAATCAAACCTTCTAACCTTTCAAGCGCCCTTACATCTTGCAAAGCTTCATAAAATACAACCATTCGAATAGATTCGATAGGCCCCGTTTCTCCTGGATATACAAGAAAGGCATCCCCAGATGGAAAAGCTCGATCTGCATCCGTTTGGACGAATGGATTCACCATTTTACGTGCATATTGCGAATACCAGAAGTTATACCCCCAGTGTAAAAATCCTCGTATATTAAATTTATATAACTGGAATCCAATGATCCGATTTCTCTCCGAAGGAAAGGCAAAGAATCGATTTGATACTTTCTTGTACTGCGCACAGCAATAATAAGTCCAAAGGTTTTCCACGCCATGGCTAATAAATGAATCGATATGATTGTTGGCAACCACTGGTGTGTTTACAAGGCCATGCGCATAAAATTCATAGTCTGAAAGCGCATCGAACGTAGGATAGCCTTGAAGGAACTGGCTCAACCGTCTACTGGCTGCTCTATACGATTCCAAATTGTCCAAGGTCGGTTCGTCCGAAACATGGAAAAATACGCGATCCTGAATGCCCTGCTTTTTGATAAACCGATCCAACTCTGGTAAAAGCGCCTCTAGGAACTTACCATATTCTTCTCCAGTCGCGTCTGTTTCCCAACCAAATATTCGCTTCAGCTGCCCCTTTTCCGCAGCCATGATTTTGGGTGCAAACTGTGCCCCCCATTGCGTAAATAAATGAGAAAACTCATAATATTCAACCCCGCAGCGTTCACCAAGTGCTATCCATCTCTCCAGTAAGCGAAAATCAAATCGGTACCCATTCTCATCACGCTGGACATCCACTAACTGCACAGTCGTTCGCTCACCGCCAACTTCTGTATCCAATGGAGGGGTGAATAATGGTGTTAAAATCATATTGATCCCTTGTTTGACCGCAGTTTGAACATATTGCTCTATAAGTGTCCAATGCTCTTCGCTGAAGACATTCACATTGTAATGATTCGCCAAACAATCGGTATGGAACCATTCGGTTCGAATCAACTTTTGCTTGGGCAAAGAACCGCTTAGTACGTGCAAATCGATGCGTTCTGAACCCATCCGATTGCCATCAGCAGATAGCAATATCACATCAATTGGATACACACCCTCAGAATGTTGATTTTTGAGATCCACCGTTATCCATAGAGAGCTCCAGCTCCCAGGTAAAGCCACCTCACCATGGACATCCAAAGGCATCAACGGATCAGGATACAGTCCAGGTTGATCACTGATGACATAATCATCATGATCGCCATAACATGCTAATTCACTTGGCACCAATCCTACTTTTCGTACCGTCGTACACTCGGCTAGAGGTGATTCGATTTCGATGCGTATACCTTTAATAAGCTGCTCCGATCGATAGGCTACCTGAAACGAGTAAATTTCGTTACTGAACGTTGTTGCTCGTTCAAGGAAATAACGGGAATCGAGTTCATGATGAGCGATAACTTTAGCCAAAGAATTCAAGCACCGTAATTCAACCTTTTTATCAGTCATTATGTAGTCTCCTCTTACTTACAATTAATATGTTGATTGATTATAAAGATACGGTTGTTGCTCTGTACCGTATATCGGCATTTCTTGCTTAATCGCTCTTTTTTGTGAAAAAAACTGTCCCTACGATCCATACTCTCGGAAGCGATTTCATTCTTTCATTCACTCATTTTATCAACAAAATTCTTCATTGACAGTATAGCAAACCAGCGATACAATAGCCAACAAACAACAATATTTAATAAAGAAACAACATGATTACTACAAAAATACAACTTATAGGGGGAAATTATCGTGCAGCATCAGCTTGCCTTTCGTGAAGATCGGACTTTTACGATTGCCCAGTTCACCGATTTACATTGGGAAAATGGTGGGGATGAGGATCAGCAAACACGTCGTCTAATGGAAGAAGTGCTAGACGCCGAGCATCCTGACCTTGTCGTATTTACAGGCGACGTCATTTATACAGGAAACGGGGCTTCCGGTGAACCTGTTTGCGAGCAACCGCATCAAGCGTTTCGCGATGCCGTTCACACGACCGAATCTCGCGGTATTCCATGGGCAGTTGTGTTCGGCAACCACGATACAGAAACTACCATCACTAGAGATGAGCTCATGCATACAGTGCTGGAGCATCCCCATACCGCTACCCAGCGAGGACCAGAAGAAATTAATGGTGTCGGCAACTATACGTTGTCCATTTCGGGCTCCGATGGTCAGACTGCTGCCGCTTTGTACTTCTTTGATTCCGGGGATCGTTCTCCGCTGCCGCATATCCAAGGTTATGATTGGATTCGTAGCAATCAGATCGACTGGTACAGGGAGGAATCCCGTAAGCTCCAATCGAGCATTGGGGCGCAGGCATACCCTGCCTTGGCTTTCTTTCACATCCCGCTTCCGGAATATAAACAAGTTTGGGAGAATGAGACGTGCTATGGCAACAAGTTTGAGAATGTCTGTTGCTCCCCCGTTAACTCAGGACTATTTACAGCCATGGTAGAAATGGGCGATGTCATCGGAACCTTCTGCGGCCACGACCACGTCAACGATTATTGGGGCGAGCTTCACGGAGTACGTCTCTGCTACGGAAGAGCAACAGGCTACAATACCTATGGCAAAGAAGACTTCCCTCGCGGTGCCAGGATGATTCGACTTCGCGAAGGCGAGCGTTCTTTGGAATCCTGGCTGCGACTGGCTGACGGAACGGTAATCAAGGATCAACCCGAACACAACCCCAACGTTTAACTTCTCTCAAGGTTTGGAGATGATCGCTTGTTTATCGTTTCAATTTTACTAGTCGTAGCTTCAGGTCTTACCCACGCGGTCTGGAGCTTATTCACCAAAAGAAGCCAGAATAAAAGCGTCTTCCTATGGTCCATCATGATGGTAACCACAATCGGACTTCTTCCTTACTTAATCAGAGAGCTGTGGCTTACCCCTTTATCTCTAAAAGCCTACGGATTCTTACTTTTATCTGCGTGTTTGCAAAGCGTTTACTCCCTGTTGTTGGCACGTACCTACAATATGGGCGACCTGTCCCAGGTGTATCCGATTATGCGAGGCACCAGCACGCTCTTCATTCCCATTGGCAGCGTCTTGTTCCTTCGTGAATCCTTATCAATTTATGGTTGGATAGGCCTGCTCTGCATGGTCTTTGGTTTCATCTGGCTTAGCGGTATTTTCACCCGTAATAAGGCATCCGCCGGAACTGTTAAACCGTTCCTTATGGCCCTTAGTGTCGGCCTATGTACGACATGCTACGTTTTTGTTGATCGCATCAACCTTCAGCATGTCTCGGCTATCTCTTTATTGGAGGTTACGAATATCGGGTTCATGGCTGCGCTGACGCCGATTGTACTCGCTTCTAAACAACTTCGCGTCGAATGGAAGCTGAATGCCAAGATCATTTTACTGGGTGCGATCCTCAATCCCGGATCCTATTTGTTATTTTTGTTCGCCATGAAATATGCCCCTGTCGCCCATATCTCACCAATTCGTGAGATTGGCACTGTCTTTGCTACGATTCTAGGCATTGTTGTGCTCAAAGAAAAGCAAGGCACACTGCGAATTATTTGCTCGATTCTTATCTTGATCGGTATTCTGATCATTAGCTTTTTTGGCTAAGCAGGATATACACACATTGACTTTATTCCATATCCAGTCTATTATAATGTCAGTGAGTACTGACATTGTTGTGGAAGAGGGATAATAACATGGACAGCAGCAAGCTGGGAAGCAGCGATAGACTTCTCTTGGCGGCACTCAATTTGATCGCGGCTAAAGGCTACAATGGGGTAACTACCCTTGAAATTGCCACGGAAGCAGGTCTGAGTGAGAAGACCTTGTTTCGTCAATTCGGCAGTAAACAGAAGCTGCTCGAAGCCGCATTTGACCGCTATCATTATGCCGAAGAGATGAAGAAGCTGTTTAGTGAAAAGCTCGTGTGGGATCTGGAAGAGGATCTGCTCCTGGTTAGTAAAACCTACCATGAGATTATGAACCGTAATCGCAAATTGATCCAGATCAGTCTCAAAGAAGAAGGCCAACTGCCCGGATTCCGGGAGCGTACGCACAAGCATCCTCTGCAATTGCTGGACATCTTAACGAATTATTTCATCACGATGTCTGAAAAAGGCAAAATGATTCCCACAAATCCGGAGATGCACGCCTTCTCCTTTATGATGATGAATTTCGGGGCGTTCATGAACGATCTCGACAGCCATAAAAATTACGCAACCATTTCGTTGGAGCCATTTATTCAAGAGAGCGTGAAGATTTTTGCTAGGGCCTTACAACCCTAGTTTTTTTACAGACCAAATGACAGTCAGTACTGACAGTCAAATTTTAAAAAGGATGTGCAACTTATGAGTCTCCAAAGCCAAGAACCTCAGCAAACCGGCGACAAATTAATGCGTGTTTTGATGTTCACCCTGATTATATCCATGATGAGCGGCATCATGTTCAACATCGTCTTGCCCAAGATTAGTGAAGACTTTTCCCTTACGATTTCCCAGGTCAGCTGGCTCTCTTCTGCCTACATTCTAATCTATGCGATTGGTGCAGTCACCTACGGGAAGCTGGCTGACCGCTATAAGCTGAAAAGTTTGGTTACCTTCGGACTCCTATTATTTACGGCAGGGTCTCTCATCGGGCTGACCTCACAAACATTCGCAATGGCTCTAGTCGGCAGATGTTTGCAAGCATCCGGCGCTGCGGTTATTCCGGCGATTGCGATGATCATCCCCTTGCGTTATTTCGCTCCGGAGCGCAGAGGTGCAGCTCTGGGTATGACTGCGGTAGGCTTGGCTTTTGGTAATGCACTCGGGCCTGTAGTTGCTGCTTTAATAGTTAGCACGGTACACTGGCGCTGGTTATTTGCTGTACCTCTACTTATATTGGCTACACTCCCTTATTACCGCAAGTATTTAGGAAATGAACAGCCAAGGTCAACAGGGAAATTCGACTGGATTGGCGGCGGTCTGTTGGCCATCACAATCGCTTTATTATTGCTAAGTGTTACGAAGGGAATCTGGCTTCTATTAGGTGGTTTACTCGCATTAGGGTTATTTATTGCTCGAATTTGCACGGCTGGGGAGCCCTTTATTGCGCCAAAACTCTTTCGAAATAAAAAGTACACACTCGGACTGACCATTTCATTCCTCATCAGCGGCACTTGCTGCTCACTCTATGTACTTAGCCCTCTACTATTAGCAGATATTCAGGAATTGCCATCCGTTTGGATCGGCTTTGCGATGGTCCCTGCAGCCGTTGCTTCCGCCGTATTTGGACGTAGAGGCGGTAGACTCGCGGATCTAAAAGGTAACTCGTTCGTCGTTTATGTGGCCTCAAGCCTTTTGCTGGCTTGTTTTATTTTACTCTCCACTTTTACTGGAGGATCCCCCCTGTTCATTGCTGTTTTTCTGATTCTTGGCAACGTCGGGCAATCTTTCATTGTCATTGCGATTTCCAATTCGGTTTCAAGAACCTTGCCTATGGAACAAGTTGGCGTCGGGATGGGCATGCTGGCGATGGTCAACTTCATTTCGCAAGGGATTGCGATCGGCGTATACAGTAGAATCGTTGATCTTGGGTCACAAGGCATTCCAAACTGGAACCCCTTTTACAGCTATTCATCTGGCTTTATTTTTAGCAATATCTGCTTCGTTCTAGCCGCATTGCAACTGGTTATTCTTGCGATTTACTATGTCTCGTTTGGCAGACAGACGCTTAAGAAGACTATGTTCTTGAAGGAGTCCGAAGCAGCTGCTTTATCGAATATTTAGAAGGAATCTACGGAATTAAGAAGGCCCCTGCGTAATTGCATGGGCCTTCTTAATTCCATTCTTAGCTTGCTGGGCATGGGCCGTTCCCTTTTTAACTAGCCAATGACAGAGCTTTTTTTCCGCAGCAGCACCTGGCTTGTTCGAACAAGCTCTAATCATCCATTGCCAAAATCCCGATAGTATTGGTATAACGGGTCAAATGGCACTGAAAAACAATGTAATACATTTTTATGGAGCGTGAGATACATGAAGATTATATTGGTGGATGACGAAGTACTGGTGCTAAATCAGATTCGGCGAATGCTATCTGGGTATTCCTTGATTTCGGTAGTCGGCTCGTTTCAGAATGCGCGAGAGGCTATTGCGCGAATGCCGGAACTTCAGCCGGACGTCATATTTTTCGATATTCATTTACCGGAGCTGTCGGGCATTGATGCAGTGGAATTGGCACAGGCGGCTTGCCCGGGAATCGATATTGTGTTTGTAACGGCATATAACGAATATGCTATCCAAGCGTTCGAACTGGATGCGGTCGATTATTTGCTTAAGCCGCTGCATCAAGCTCGTTTGGATCATACGATAAAGCGACTAATGCAAAGAAGATTGCATAAACAAGAAGACATCCAATCAACGGCGCCTTCCCGTGTTCTCTGTTTTCGATCTCTCCGTTTTCAGAACAGCAGCGGGTCTCCGGAAATTCCGAAATGGCGGACGACAAAAACGCAAGAGCTGTTTGCTTATCTGCTGCACCATCGCGGCAATATCGTCCTCAAGGAAACGCTTCTGGAGCTGCTGTGGCCGGAGCTTGACGTGAAACAGGCGACGAGTCAACTGTACACATCGATTTATCACATCAGACAATGCTTGAAGCAAATGGTCATCGATATCCCCATCCGCAATCTGACTATTCAGGAAGGCTACGTGCTGGACACAAGCCGCATTCGGATTGACGTGGATGAATGGGAGAACGGTTTGCGGCAGGCGAGCGGAGGAAATTTGGCCGATAGTCATTCCGAGCTGCTGCGGCTGCTTGAGCTTTATGAAGGGGACTATTTTCAGGAGTACGGGTTTGGATGGGCGGAGACCGAGCGCGAAAGACTACGGAAGCTATGGTATAAGAACGCCAGTTCGATATCCCGATTCTATGAGAAAGCCGGATTGCTGGAGGAAGCGCTCGCGATGTACGAACGGATTCAGGATGCGGATCCGTATAACGAAGACAACGGACTTGCGCTGATGAAGCTTTATACGGCAAGCGGACGGCGCAAAGAAGCGGAGAAGCACTTCCGTAAGCTGAATCATCTGTTTTCCAAAGAGCTGCAGATCGGCTTGACCGACAAGCTCGTAAACTGGTTCGAATTAATCGAGAATGAAATTTCCCATGACACAATGAGAGTGACGAAGGAGGGCATCGAAGCGGAAACTTTGGTAACTATCCATGCCGCTGCGAGGCGCCCCTAACAATGCTTTGCTGCAGCTCGTTCGAGCCATTTTCAAAGTAGATCTTGAGGTGACACTTGGCTTTGAGGAGGAAGGCTATCACATCGTTCGCCTCTCTCCAAGCCAATCGCCTGCAAACGCTAAAGCTTGATACTCCTCACACTTCACTTCGGCATGACAAAGGAAACGGTCGTACCTTGCTCCGGATAACTCTGAATTTGCAATCCATTCCCATACATTTGTTTCAGCCGCCGATCGATATTGCGCAGACCAACTCCTTGCCTGCCGCCCGAATGTGTGCGCAATAATCCTTTCACCGTTTCTTCATCCATTCCAACACCGTTATCGGTAATGGTTGCTTCTGAACGGTCTTCATATTCGGTGATTTGAATAAGGATCTTTCCTCCCGACGAACGCCTCGTTATACCGTGCCGTACTGCGTTTTCCACGAGAGGCTGGATGGAAAGCGGAGGAATCTTCAGCCTCATGCCCACATCAATTTCCCATACAATATCCAAATTGCCGTTGAAACGTTCATTCTCGATATACAAATAGGAACGGACGAGAGCAAGCTCCTGTTCAAGCGGAACAAGCTGCTCGGAATTTTGAAAGTTGAAGCTGGATCGCAAATAATTTCCGAATTCGTCCAGCAGAAGGCGCATTCTGTTCAGATTGATGTCGCTGAGCGCCGCTATCGCGTTGAGCGCGTTGAATAAAAAATGCGGCTGTATTTGCGCTTGCAGCCATGCCGCTTCCATACGCAGCCGTTCGCGCATCGAACGGTGCACATCGGTTAATGCCCTCACCCGGGCTATCAACTCCATCGTTTCCGCAGGTTTTACAACGTAATCGTTGGCGCCTGCCAAAAATCCCGCGGCAATATCTTCAGAATTGTTGCGTGCGGTCAGAAGCAGAATGGGCAGTTCTGAGCTCGAATAGCGCTCGCGGATCGCGTGCGTTAACTCATATCCCGACATGTGAGGCATCATGACGTCGGTAATAACCAGATCCCACACTCTCGAATTTAGTTGAGACAACGCTTCTTTGCCGCTCGTAACCGCTACGATATCGAAGCTTTTCGCAGTTAAAATGTCCTCCAATACTTTCAGGTTAAACGGATCATCGTCCACAGCCAATACGATCGGTCTATCCGTAGATCTGGAACTTGGCGTCTCCGTATCTTCACCGTATTGAATGTTCGAGCCGGCAGCGCCTGTTTCCATATAAGCAGGCAATAGAATCGACGCAGCTTCCATTTCCGGTTGAACGAAAAGTGAATCGGACAGCGCCAATGAAAACGTGAATACTGTGCCTGCGCCGGGGGCAGAGATGACCTCTAACGTTTCGCCATGCAGCTCTACGAGCTGCTTGCAAATGCCAAGCCCGAGTCCGATGCCGCCGCCTGGAGCCGCCGTCATGCCGGTGTCGCCTTGCTCGTAGGGCTTAAAGATTCTTTGCAGCGTTTCCGCGTCCATGCCTACGCCTGTATCCGCAACGCTAATGTACGCTTTCCCGCCCTTAACGGCCGCCCGGATGATGATTGTCCCTTCGTTAGTAAATTTGACCGCATTGTGTACCAGATTGAACATAATTTGAACGAACCGGTTTTCGTCGGCCATCACAGGAGGAAACTCGTTCGGGATCTCGCTGACGAGCCGGATCGGTTTACCTTCGGTCATGAAACGAACCATGTCGAATACACCGGAAGCGACCGCTTGCAACTGAACACTTTGCAGATGCAGGCGGACAATACCCTCCTTGAGACGCGTCAAATCGAGCAGGTCATTTAACATAAACGACATGCGCCGGCCGACGATGATCATCAACTCCAAATTTTTGGCGCTCTTATCGCTCAGCGCATGTTTTTCGCTATCAAGTACCGTTTGCGCCATATTCAGTATCCCGTGCAGCGGATTGCGCAATTCATGCGATGTGTTGGCCAGGAAATCGTCCTTCAATTTGTCTGCCATCTTTAACTGCTCGTTCAGCTTAGCGTTTTCTTCAGAATTGCGGAAGTACTGTTTAAACCAGTAAGCGGAAAAACTAACGATAGCCGCCAGCACGTCAAACGGGTAGTAGACGTTCGTTATTACCGAGCGAGGATTAAGCAATCCCCATGCGGAGCTGGATAATATACTCGTAGCGGCAAGCAGCAGAAAGGCGGCACCAGGCTGTTTTCTGGCTATCATTTTGCAGATCAGATAGATGACCCAAGCCAATGGGAACCAATAGAGCAGCCTGAATATTTTAATTTCGATCGAATAGTAAATGAGCGGCGGCGGCATGACCACCACAAACACCGAATAAAGCACGAAAACGACGGCGTACGCACGAAACAAAACCGTGTTAGTTCGGAGCTTGGCAAATATTGCAACCATCAGCAGGAAAAAAAAGGGGACCGACGTGTACGAGAGCAACTTGATTTTCAGCGCCCATGCATAGCTGATGAATGGCATGGATACAAACAGCAGGCTGTCGTTATCGGACATAATCGAAAGACCGGAGACCAGAAGCAGCATGAAGAAGATAAGAAACGATTTTTGCCGATTGAACACGTATAGCATTAAGGCGTACAAGCCATGCAACATCAGTATCATGAATGTCACAACCTGAAAGCCAATGGAGCTCCAGCGTTCGGTATTGATGGCCGCATCCGACCCGAAGCGGATGTCCCTGACAATGCCGCCATTTAACGGATTTTCGAAATTCGCAACGCGTACAAGCAGCTCGATCTCACTCACTCCGTTCGCCTTATAGAGCGGGGTATAAGAAATCCGGCGGGGCGTATACGTTTTCGCTTGCTCAGTCGGTTGGCCGACTCCTGCTAACTGACCGTTGAATTCAACAGTTGAAGAGGCTTGAATTTCCTGAATCCAGAATTCGAAAGACTGCTGCAGAAAAGGACTGACAAGAATGCGCAGTCGGTACGTCCCGTATCCGAAAGATGACTTTGACCCGGGCGGCAAAGCGCTTCGCCAATCTCCCGGAACCTGTATGTAACGCTTGCCAGGATATTCCCGGCCCTTGTCTTCATGCGTGATGAACGCTTCCGGATAAAACTCCCACTCGCCTTTCAGCGTAATGGAATGGGATTTCGCGAAGTCCCAGCCACGCAGATCGAGCACACCTTGAACCGCTCGAGGATGTTCAGGCGTAAGAAAAAAACCGGACCAAAACCACCGGATGCCGAGAAGTATGAAAAGAAACAGGATGAACGTGGCCGCATATTTCAGGGCGTTTTTGTTTTTTATCCATATCATAAAGAAGCTCACTCCCAACGTTTCGCCGAGCAACTCCACCATCTGCTTGCAAATGCTGGAGTTCATATTTTCGACAAGAACTGCGTCAATTCCTTGTGCCGTAATCAGATAATAAAGTCTGGAATGTAAAGAAAGCCCGCCAATATACGAAACATTGGCGGGCTTTCTCGTTTTGAACTTATTTAATCAATGGCGTTTTGTTACGGTACCCAAATTTCCATACCGTTTGATTTCTCGTATTGATGGGCATTGGTTGCTTCCATAATGTCATAGTATGCCCAGTAGCCATTTGAAAGGTCTTTGAAAACTTTGATACTGGTGGACGCATCGATGGCTTTCTTGTCAGGCTGACGATTAAGCATTCTGTTTGCAATCGTAGCTGTCTCTGCACGAGTGATGGTCTTATCCGGTTCAAAAGCACCGTCCGGATAACCGTTTACCCAGCCGTATTCCGCTGAAGTTGCTATGCTGGCATATGCCCAATGGGTATTAGATACATCTGTAAAGTTCTTCTTGCCTGCAGCTTTATTCGAAAAGTTTACTGCAATGATTGTAAACTCTGCGCGAGTGATAGCCTTATTAGGTGCGAAAGAGCCATCTTTATAGCCGTTAATAATACCAAGGCTAGCTAAGGTGTTCACAGCTTTTGCATACCAAGCTTTCTCAGGTACATCAGCAAAGTGCGTTCCAGTAGTATTTACATCCTGATTTTTTAGAAGATTATAAAACATCTGAGCGACTTCAGCACGGGTTACTGAGGCGTTAGACCTAAAGGTTCCATCTTCATAACCGTTTAAGTATACAAAATGATCCTTCGTATTGAGCAACTTGAATACTCCCGTATCGGCAGCCGACGTTGGCGCCTTGTCTAAAGCTTTAAACGTTGCGTTAATCTTAACTGTGCCGCTCGGTTGGACATACGTGTAAGTACCGTCACCGTTGTCTGTATAGTTGATTGCATTGCCTTTATCATCTGTAATCGTTAGCTTGTCCAATGAATATCCAGTATCAGGAGTGACAGTAATGGTCACTTTGGTACCGGATGTAACTTTATTATTGTCTACGGTTACTTTTCCACCTGTCACACTATCAATCGTGATGGTGGGGCTGACGAAGCCTCCGCCTCCGCTTCCTCCATCCGTTGATGGCTGTGAAGGTCCTGTACCCGGCAAGTTATCCGCAAATATCATTTGGTTGGAGTAAACCAAAGCATAAGTCGAAAACTTGGTTGAGGAGAACGTTACGGTTGTTCCATTGACAGAGGCTGGTATGAATTCCGCAACGCCATTATGAACTCTCACAATAGCGAAATACTTATATCCCAACAAGTTTGTCGGAATAGGTAGTGTAATACTAATCGGTAACGATACTACAGGTACAAGCTGTGGTGTGCCTGGAGTAATCACTGCGCCACTGCTGTTTAGTTCATCCACTTTTTTGGTAATGTTAATATCATACATAAAGCCAATGATAGCCGCACTTGAGGCAACGCGGGCTTCAATTAAGCTCTTGTCAGCTGATACTCCTGGAGTTGTGCTAGTAGACACATCCGTCGCATTCAGATTAAGAGTGACATTCAAAGATTGACCGTTCAGTACTTGAGCAATTTCTGCAGGCGTGAGCAGCATACCCTTTTGATTATCCAATTGATTTCTTGTGGCAGCAGGGTTTGCAACACCGCTTACGGCACTGCTAATCTTTAATGAAGCCTGCAGCAAATTTAATATCGCATTGGATACATTCTCTACCGTTGTTCTGCTTATTTGCAATTGTTCTTCCGGAGTGAGAGCCGTAAATTCATCATGTGCTGCTTGTAAAGCCTCTAAAGTATTCGTATGGATAGCAGCTGTCATATCACTGGCTACCTTTGAAACAGCAGTAGAAGGATGCACAATAATGTTTCCCTTTTCATCGCTTGTAACGCTCATTCCCGCAGGTGTTCCGACAATTGGCGTAAATGGTCCAAAGGTGACATTTCCTTTGTCATCTACGGTAGCCGTAGCCGTAAATGTTGCGTTAAGTGATGCGTTGTCAGGGTTCGTAATCGTAATACTTGCTGGATACACTCCTACCGGTACATCGTTGACAGCGTATTTGCCCGTATATGGATTTACGATGCCTGTAACGCCAGCCACAGTGATTGTTGCTTGTGTAGGATATTTTGTATCTTCATACATCATTCCGGCAGATATGTTTACTGGCGTTGTAACTGGTGTGCCACTTACGCCTGCTGTAGGAAGCGGATCGGTCGTATCGGCGGGTACCGTCACAATTTGATATTTGGTACCTGGGTTAAGGTTATCAAAAGTTAAATCTGAACCTGTGCCTGTTTTCCAACTACTTACCACATTGCCATTCTCATCGGCTACAGCATATTTAGCCAAAGTTGAGGATGGCTTTACGGTAATGGATGTTTTACCGGCATTTGCAGGGTCGAGTCCTGTTGTAAGGTTATCGCCTACTGTTGGCAATGTAATACTTTGTGTCTCAGAAGCCGTACTTGGAGTTACTGTACTTGCATCGAATGTCGATGTAGCAGCTACTTTGTATTTTCCACCCGGCAATAAAGGCAGAAATATAATCGGGCTTCCATTGCTTGGATACCAACCGTTTACACCGGCAGTAATTTCATTGCCGCTTTGGTCAAATGCTCTAAGTCCTGTAACGGGGTCCCCGTTTGCATGTGTAACAGTCATAACCGTATTTACATCACGAGGGGTTGCCGTTATGGTACTGGAGCCGTTATATACAGAAGCTGTTACACTCTTATAAACGGCTGCTGTTACACTAGCGATCCCGCCGCCCGAAAAAATCGGAACATCTTTGGTGGCCGTGATGTTGGTAATGAATCCGGGATTATACTCAACAATAACTCCTGGATCTTTAAATGTACCGCTACCGTGTACATCAGTTACGCCTAAGTAACCTACTTTAGTATTATTGGTGTCTAGCAGAAGTGTAATATGGGTGATGGGTCCATTAGGCACATTATAATTCGAGGTCTCAAGATTTGTATGCTGACCGATGTTCGATACATAATGTGTCAGACTATCATTATTAGAAGTGCTCCAACTAGGTGATGTAGTTTTAGTAGCGCCAATAAAGCTTATAAAGTTCCACTGGGTTCCTGAAATTGTCATAAAGGAACTCTTAAATTCTTTAAACATACTGGCAATCGCCAACATTTCTCCAGCACCAGCATCGCCTGCTGCTGGCTCTACGAGATGTCCATTATTGTTCGTTGCAGTAGTCACAGCATCATAAAAAGTCATGGTAGTCTGTCTTGCCACATATGCAAAATAGCGTCCATTGTAGGTACGCACAGATGTTTTTCCATTGGACAATGGCGCCCCTGGCGTTACATTGACTGTGACACTTTGGGTTTGCCCTGCAGCTTGTGTAAATGTCATATTTCGAATCGCAGCTCGAATGTCTTCATAAGTAGCAGCGCCTGAAAAATTGAACACTCTATTTGTAGATGTAGATTGGTCAGTAACAATGCCGCTAATGGTTATGCCATTAGTCAACTCGGTAATACTGTTTGGAACAGTCCCAACTGCAGTTGAGCCATTATTTACAGCTACTTTAAAGTATCCGCCGTCTGTATCAACGACACCCGTACTTCCAAATGCAGCATTTGACAGCTGATAGTTTGTTGCGGATGATCTAACCGGAGTACCGAGATCAAGTGTTGGTGTTACCGCTGCTCCTACTTCTAACGGATGAAAAGGCATCATCGTTAATACCATAACGATTGCCATTAGAACAGATAACATTCTTTGATTTTTTAATTTCATCTTTTGTTCACTCCTACCCTGCTCTCGCTTGAGTTATTTTGCTTCTTACGTCGGTAATCCGGTACGGATGTTGTACCTGCATCAGTAAACGATCGTTCTTATTCTCGTCCCACTCCTGTCCTATATCTCGATAAAATCCATGTCCATTCGACATCCATGATCATAACAAAAGGAACTATACAAAATCTCTACAAGTTCCGACTGCCTTTGCGGCAGGTTGCGTACCTTCCATGGTTTAAACGATAGGCTGTTTGGAAAATAGAGGCGTACGATTGCGTGAAAATAACCCACACCGTCATCTACGTATATATTTCGATTGTGAAATACATGAAGCTCATGTTGGTGGATGACGAATCGCTGGCGCTATACCAACTTCAGCGAATGCTATCGGGATATTCCTGGCGTGTTCGGCTCGTTTCGGAATGCGGAGAGGCTATTGAGCAAATGCCGAAGCTTCAGCCGGACGTCATCCCGTTTGGATCGGCTTCGCAATGGTCCCTGCAGCTGTTGCTTCTGCTGTATTTGGACGTAGAGGCGGTAGACTCGCGGATCTAAAAGGCAACTCGTTCGTCGTTTATGTGGCTTCAAGCCTACTGCTGGCTTGTTTTATTTTACTCTCCACTTTTACTGGAGGATCCCCCCTGTTTATTGCTGTATTTCTGATTCTTGGCAACATCGGGCAATCTTTCATTGTCATTGCGTTATCCAACTCGGTTTCAAGAACCCTGCCTAAGAAACAGGTCGGCGTGGGGATGGGTATGCTGGCGATGGTCAACTTTATTTCGCAAGAGATTACTATTGGCATATACAGTAAAATTGTTGATCTTGGATCCCAAGGCATTCCAAACTGGAACCCCTTATACAGCTATTCATCTGGCTTTATTTTCAGTAATATCTGTTTGGTTATAGCCGCATTGCAACTGGTTATTCTAGCGATTTACTATTTCTAGTTTGGCAGAAAGAAGCAAAAGAAGGCTGTGGTCTTGAAGGAGTCTGAGTCAGCAGCTTTATTTAATAGTTATAACTAAATGACAAAATCAAAAAGGCACATGCGCAGTTGCATGGGCCTACTTGATTGCGTTGACAAATTATGGGTATGACAATATGCTAGAACACTAAGGAATCCATCCTCATATATTCTCACTTGATGTTGCCGGATGAATGAATCCTTATTCTCGGTTGAATTGATGTTGTAAAAAGTGCAACAATTTCTGCCAAAATCCCGCCTATCTCCTTCGATGTTGCATAATGTACAACAATTTAGCCCCATTCAGGCCATTTCGCGACAAATGGGTTAGAAATGTTGTACAAACTGCAACTTCAACCTGCAAAATAGCCTTTTGGCGTGAGAATTGTTGTAGATTTTACAACATTGCTAACTAATATAGCCCATCTAACTTCACGAAGCTGCCTACTAGTTATGGAAATGAATCGACGGTCTCGTATGGCTAACATAAGGGAGAATCTATGACTATTTTGATCAGAATCTTAGGTTCCATTTGTTTCTTACTATTGATTGGATGTTCAAATGAACAAATAAATTCCAAGAACGTTGAAAGATCTGATCTTGATACAAATCTACAAACATGGGTGCAAACTAAATCACAAGAAAACGGTATTTACTTAAAGAAAATGAATGAAAATAAGGATCAAGCAGAGAAGATACGTTACCTTATTTACTCCAAAAAAGACCTTAGCTACGACTATAGAACAATTAGACTGGACCTCAAAGATGGCACTCTATCTATATATTTGAAAGATAAAATGGCCCCTGACGAGCAGTACATGAAAACAGAGTCCCTTTTCATAATTACGTTAGATTCCCCACCCGAAAAAATTGAAATGTACTTAAATGATAATACCGTTGATTATCAAATGGAGCAGCCTTAAATTAAGCAGCAAACAAAAGGGTGGTCTTAAGAAACATGAGAAAAATCCTATTAACCATTTTCTTTATACTCACATATTTTCTGTTGTTCACCGGTTTTAAGTGGACATATACTTTCTTTTTCGATGGAGGGATATCGCCCTTTATTAATGTATTGCTACTTATTTTTATGGTAGCTTTATTTCTGCCATCCCTATTAATCACTAAATTTGTTACTAAGTATATAAAATGATTCGTTCCCTCCAGGATTCCAACATTATTTTGTTAAAAGCACGCGATGAACGCCTTTACTGCCTCCAGGTGCCGTTCCAATATATCGTACACAACTAGGAATCCTTTGGGATTTGATTCACAAGATGATTAGCCGAGTAGATGTTCTAACTGGGGTTTAGCATTTTTAGGCTCGCCCCTTAATTTCGTCAACACGGATTACTTGTCCAAGCGCCGTGAACCACCCCTAGGGTGACTATAGTCGTCACGACAGAATCTCCCACCTTGCCCACATCTCTTGTGGGTTTAATTCGTATATTTGGTTTTCCCTAAACATGAATTGGTGCATAATAAATTCCCTTCGAATCGTTGCAAAATCTTCATGGAAATTCTTAATAAAATCATTGATTTCTTTCGAAAAACAAAAGCCCAAGCGTTAACTCGCTTGAGCTCTTATAGGTTGGGCAATGGTACATGTGATGGACGTCGCTTTATTTGAACCGCTGCGCTTGCCTTGAAGGCATAATGGTCAGTTCCGAAATGTTGACATGCTCAGGCTGCTCTAGTGCATAGAGTGCTGCCTCGGCAACATCATCGGGATGTAACGGCAAGACGTTCGAAGCGAACGCGCGAATTTCATCCTCGGAATACCCGGCCACCTGAGAAAATTCCGTTGCCACTGCCCCGGGCTGAATCGTAGTAACGCGAATCCCCTGAGAAAGTGTCTCCAAACGCAATGCAGACGCTATGGCGTTAACGCCGTATTTGGTCGCGCTGTATGGGCCTCCTCCGGCAATCACTTCCTTGCCGGCAATGGAGGAGATGATGATGACATCCCCCTTGCCCTGACCCAGCATCGGCGGGAGCCCGTACCGCAGAGTCAGCATAAGACCGTGCACATTGGTCCTGTACATCTCCTCCCACCTTTCCAGATCCACATCTACCAAAGTACTTCGATATCCGAATCCGGCATTGGCGACTACAATGTCAAGACGCCCCCAGCGATTAATAATTGCATTGATCACATGCTGTACTTCTTCAGCATTTTGAATATCAGCAGTTACCGCCATAACCTCGTACAATTCCTCTTTATGCAATTCCTGAACCAGCTCATCCAATCGTTCCCGCCGGCGTGCCACTACGGTCACATGTGCGCCGCGCTTTGCCAGCTTCCTAGCAATCGATGCTCCAATGCCGCTGCTGGCGCCTGTCACCAAGGCTACTTTGCCGGCCAGACTCTCCTTCACATTCCAAGATAACGCTAAATCATCCAGTTTCATTTCGCACCCTCCCGGATTCCAACATTATTTTGTTAAAAGCACGCGATGAAGACCCAGGCTACCTCCAGGTGCCGTTCCTATATATAAATATCCGTTATGTTTTATTGCTGTAGTTACGCCGTACAGTGTGCCTTCTGGATCGTGCCAGCTTCCGATAAGCTCTCCCTGCGGGCTGAGCTCCACAGCAAGCCCATGCTTCACCGGTGCGCTTGCACCGCTTAGCAGCGACTGCGGTATTTTGGCCATGGTACTGGCCAACCAAGGGTTGCTATGCATCTGATCTACAAAGGAAAGGCGAGTCGTGAAGATACCGACCCAGAAATGACCTTGCTCATCACGCGTAATGTTGTCTGGAAAGCCTGCGAGATTGTCCGCAAAAATATCAGATGTCCCTTTCTTTGGACCCTTGAGCCAGTATCTGGTCAACTGATAATGATATGATTCCGCCACAAGCACAAAATCTTCATCCGCAGACAAGGCAACCCCGTTTGCAAAATAGAGCCCTTCTAACAGGACAGTCGTCTGCTTGGTCTTTGGATCATACTTCAGCAAACGTCCATGCGGCTTGTTCTCGGCAATTTCCTTGAAGGTCACGCTGCCATAGTTCGAGGTATCGGAGAAATAAATTGCGCCGTCTTTGGCAATATCAAGTTCGTTAGCTAAATAGATCGGCTTGCCGTCTACTTGATTGGCCAATACCTCTATGCTCCCCGATGGGTTAATAGACAGCAGTCCCTTTTTGATATCAGTAACGATCAAATTGCCATTGGCATCGAATATAAGCCCATTAGGCGTTCCTTTGGTGTCTGCAAACACTTGGGCCTTTTGTGGATTGCCCTCTGCATCGAAAGCAACCTTGTAAATTTTCCCGTCAGAATCTCCTGTGTATAGCTGGCCTTCCTTATCGAAGGTAATGAATTCCGGGGATTTAGGGGCATCAGTAACAAGCTGAGCAGAGCTGAGTTTGTTGTTCTGTTTCCAAGGGCCCGCTTCCTCAAAAGAGGGGGCCGTCGGCGCGGACCATTTTGCCGGTTCGATAGGTGAAGGTATAAACGAGAACACGATTACTCCAAGAAGGAGTACTGCAAGCAGTGATAAACCCCATCCGAGTAAGTTTCTACGTAATGAGCGTTTCGGACGCTTCACGCCTGAAGCAGCCTTGGCGGAGGGGACTGGTGTATTAGACATTAGAGCTTCTCCTTTGTTATGAAAATGATTAAATTTGAACTACGATTTTACCGAAATATTGCTTTCCTTCAGCCAAGAGCGCGAATGCTTCTCCAATTCGATCCAGAGGGAATACACGGTCGACGACGGGTTGTAAACGATGATGGGCAATCGCTCGATTCATCTTTTCAAAGTGATCCCGGTTGCCGACTTGACTGCCGCGAACCGTTGCGGCTTTCTGCAAGATTCCCGTGACATCATAGTCCGGAATGGTCAAGCCCGATAGGAACCCGACCATACTTAAGGTTCCTCCAATTCGAAGCGCATTTATGGATTTGGCCATCGTTGCCGCTCCTCCAACATCTAGAACATGATCGACGCCGCCAGTCAGTTCTAACACTGCTATATCCCAATCGGGAACTTCCGAATAGTTGATCGTTTGCCATGCACCGAGAGCTTTTGCTCGTTCCAGCTTGTCGTTGCTGCTCGATGTGATGATCGCTCGTGCTCCGGCCATAAGAGCGAATTGAAGCCCGAAGATGGAAACACCGCCTGTTCCTTGCAGAAGCACGGTATCACCCGCTTGCAAACCACCGTATTCGATTAGCATGCTCCATGCTGTTAATGCCGCGATCGGCAAGGTGGCAGCCTCCTCCCAAGTGAGGTGATCGGGAATATGGACAATTCCGTCTTCATGTAGAACGACATATTCAGCCGCTACTCCGTTCAACGGACCCCCTAGACTGTCTCTTAATACTTCTGCTCTTGGACTACCGGCCATGAATCGCTGTTGCAAATTACCCGCTACTCGATTTCCGACCTGAAACCTCGTTACTCCTTGGCCAACGGCTACAATTTCTCCCGCTCCGTCTGATAATGGAATGAAGGGAAATTTGATTTCAATCGGCATTAATCCGCTGAGGATCACTAGATCCCGGTAATTGAGAGAAGCTGCTTTCATGCGGATCAGCACCTCATGGGGGCCTGGCGTTGGTATGTCTAGTTCCGTTATGTTTAATTCCTCAAAGCCGAAGCCGTTTGTTAGTTGTATAGCTTTCATCGAATTGTCCTCCCTGCAAGATCAGATTGATTACTTGTATTCTTATAATTATTAGTATTGCCGGATCCTCCGCGTGGACGAAGCATGCCTCCAACAAGTCGAAGACCTTGCTTGCGTGTTATGAATCGCGATAACTGCGCCCCGATATAATTCTGCACACCCGGAACGACGTATATCTTCCCTTCCTTCAACGCACGAAGGGCAACCTCTACGACTCTTTCCGGCGTATCTTTCTTTCCGACAGAGGCATCATCCGTTCCTACAACATTAAAGAAGCTGGTGTCCGTCGAACCGGGACAAAGTGCGAAGAATTTGATACCTCGGTCGCGGTTTTCCCACCATAACGCTTGAGTAAACGATAAGACGAAAGCTTTCGTCGCCCCATATACGGCCATAAAGGGAAGCGGCTGAAATCCAGCAGTTGATGCCACATTAATAACTGCTCCTGAGTTTTTTCGCAACATGTTTGGCAAGAACAAGTGCGTCATATCTACAACAGCAGCGACATTGAGCATAACTTCTTCATGTTGACGCTCACCTGACACTTGCTCGAACAAACCATGTGTAGCAAATCCTGCATTATTGATTAGTAGTTCGATATCCACTTTCAAAAGTTCACATTGCCGATATAACTCGCTGGGTGCACCCTCTTTCGCAAGATCCATTGAGATAACCTCAGCTTTGATGCCATACTTCTTTCTAAGCTCTTCTGCCAAGCTCTCAAGCTTATTCGTTGATCGAGCCACGAGTACCAAGTGGCTGCCTTGTTTGGCTAGTTGTCTCGCGAATTGTTCTCCAATACCGGAAGAAGCTCCAGTGACAAGCGTCCATTTTCCTTGAATCTTCATAGTGTTAGCCTCCTTTTAGATACAACGTTTTAGTTAAGTAACAATGTTGCCAAATACTTAGAAGTAATCACCGATTCCGAAGAAAGCTAAGAATCTTCAATTTCGGTAACAGTGTTTCTGAATGAATTCATTGTAACCACTCGTTTTTAAAAAGTCAATATGATCTTTGAATATCCAACGTCACATTGACAACTACCCAACAACTATATAAAATTTCTGGTATGAGTCAGAAACTTTGTTTCCTGACGAAAACACGATAACCGAAGGTGAAGATGATGAGCGATGACCAAGATACTTCTTCCACTGCGAACACACGATTGTTGAAAACCTACCAAGAAGCTCGTTTGCAAAATACTGAAAATCTGCGTAAGCTCGTTGTTGATGCTGCGGCAACACTCTTGCAAGAAGAGGGACCAGAAGCCGTTACTGTGCGAAAAGTAGCGCAGAAAATGGACTGCTCAACAAAAATCATTTATAGCTTGTTTGTTAATAAAGAGGGCTTAGCTCAGCAGTTGTATCTGGAAGGGTGTAAGCTTCTCGCTTATGAATTCGAGGCGACGCCGCAAACTGCTAATCCAGTACAGTATTTTCTAAATTTATGCGAAACCTATTGGCAATTCGGGCAGCGTTACTCTGGCTATTATAAGCTGATGTTCGGAGGAGCCTTTGGAAATTTCAAACCTGACGAGGAAAGCATGCATGGCACCGTAACTGCCATGCGGCAATTATTAACCGTGATTAACCATGCGCAAGAGCATGGACTGATTCCCGGCCAGTATGATACGGAATCGGTTGTACGTATAGTCTGGGCCTCGCTCCATGGCGTTATTCATCTTTACATGGGTGGACACTTGGGAGATGTACAATCGGCTCATGCCGTATACAAGCAAACATTGTCAATGATAGTCAGCTCGTTGTTGCCAAATCACAGCACCTAATACGGGATCCTGATCCGGTTGACAAGTCTCACACACTACAAAAATATGGCATGATTGTGTGTCGTTATGGTAGATATAAATGCCATGCTTCTCTACAAACGTCAAAAAGCCCCTCCAACTTGTTGAAAAGATGGGGGGGCTTTTTGACGTTTACAGAGTTCTATTATGTATTAGAAGTTAGTTTATAAACGAGATGATAGCTCACTTGTTATTTTTTCTATGTCCACCGTAAGCGGCAGTCCGCGAGGGCTGATCTCCTGACGCATCGCTACCAGTGATGCGCGCTCCCGCAGTTACACACCCCTTATCCCGTCTTTATGAGTTTTCCTCGAATACATCCTTCGCAACTTGAATCGCGGATGCGGCACGCGGCCATCCAGCGTAAAACGCGAGATGAGTCAACGCTTCGATCAGTTCTTCTTCGGTCAGACCGTTCTCTTTTGCTAGGCGGAGATGATAAGGAAGCTGTCCTGTAAGTCCTCCGGCGACTAGCACTGAAATCGTAAGGAGACTACGTTCCCGAAGCGATAATTGTTCTCTTCTCCAAACGTCCTCGAAGAGCACTTCTTCCGAATAGCGCACGAAAGTAGGAGCAATATCCCCAAACGATTCACGTGCGTTTGATACAATTTTTTGATGCTTCATTCTTATGCCTCCCCCTTGTTGTCTGGACGTTCAATCATTTGCGCAACGCCGTTACCGAATGTCCAGTCCTCGAATTCCGTATCGACCAGCACGACGAATACGTCTTCTTTCCTCATGTTAAGCGTATTTGATAATAGGTCAGCTAACTTACCGTAAAAGCTTATTTTCTGCTCGGTACTTCTTCCGGATTTGAGCGTGATTTGAATATAGAGCAGCCCGTCACTTCGCTCTATGTTTAAGTAATTCCGACTATAATAAAACTCGCTTGCTTTGTGCGAATGGAACACTTGAAAGTAATCGTCTTCCGGCACATTGAAATGCTGGATTAGAGCGCTCATAATCGCACGGCTTATCAAGGGCAGTTGCTGTGTCCCATATTGATTTTCCAAGTAGCTTACTCTGATTAATGGCATTCAAATATCACTCCTTCAGCAAGATACCCTAATTGTACTTCTCTCTTCTTTATTTGTATAATTGAATAAAATGATTTATTAATTCAATTTATTCGATGGAGAGATATGCCATGGACTTAAAGGAACTAACTACGTTTCAAGCCATTATTCAAGAAGGAAACTTCACCAAAGCGGCAGTGAAATTGAATTACGCTCAGTCTACGATTACAAATCAAGTCCAGCGATTGGAGAAGGAATTGGGCATCCAGCTATTCAAGCGAGGATGGGATGCGGAGTTAACGGCTTCTGGACAAATTTTTGCCACGGAAATTGACAAGCTCATTGGGCACTGGAACCATGTAACTGAGCAAGCGAAAGCTTTGCAAAGAGAGGAGATCGGCTCCCTGCGCGTCGGAGGGCTTGAATCGTTGATAGAGCATGTGCTACCCAATTCACTGCGACGATTCCGGGAACATAAACCAAAAGTATCGTGTCACTTTGTCAATGGGAACACCGACTCCCTGTCACGCGCGGTACTCCAGAATCAATTGGACTTTGCCATATGCGGAGAGCCTACCGATCTTTCTTCTTTTCACTTCGAACCGCTATATAACGAGAATATCTCCTTTATTGTAGCGAACAGCCATCCCTTGGCCGGAAGAAACGATATAATACCCTTTGAAGAACTGCTTAACTACCCGATGATCGTTGGGGGAAATACCTGCTTGTATTACCTGCGGTTATCTAAGCAATATTCCCATTACACCGAAACTCCATTTCTATATACGGTGAGTCAAATCTCGGCTATTCCCGGGTTCGTTCAGCAAATTCCTACCGTAGGAGCCGTTCTCGATTCCACAGCATTACCCCCGAATGTCGTGAAAATACACGTCGAACTGAAGGACTCATCCATCCCGGTCGGCCTGCTGCAATTACGCAACACTGAATATACCTCATCATCCAAAAATCTTTTAATGCAATATGTTAAAGAGGAACTGCGGCGAATCTAAGCGTACCGCCTCCTACATGGACTCCACCAAACACAAAAAAACACGCCTCACTTGGCGTGTTTTTTTATGGAGCCTTAGGGGGATCGAACCCCTAAGGCTTCATACTTGCAATAACTGGAAATTCCTCCATATATACATGATGTAAATGGAATCTATTAGAAAAGGCAGCTATAACAGAGGAGACTCTGCAACAACTGCTTTCTTAGTTTGTATGAATATGCGGAATTCATTAAGGACTACCTACTCAGCCCCGCTGCCCGCAGATGCCGCTTCCCTCATAGCCGACAGTGCTTCATCTAGTGAATCAACGCCACCACTTGCGCCGCTTTGAGCAGTACTGGCCATTTCCGCGCTATACGCCCACCAACGCACACGTACATTCCCCGGCTCAGAAGTCTGTTGTACCTTCACACCAATACGGAATGTGCCTTTTTGCGGATAGGCAATTGTGCCAATCTTCACTTCTGAGGCATCGGGTTCAAACTCGCTGCCCTTGAACACATCCGAGGCTCCGCCGTATACGCGGTCCCCGCTGGATAGCATTTCGGAGAAAGCTTCACCACTGCTCTCTTCTAAGCTAGTGATGATCAGCACGTTGCCCTCGCCGAGTCCGTGTGCGATTTCGCCGGAGAAGAAGCTTTTGGTCGCTCTTCCGAATGGGGACACCGCAATCTTCGTGAAAGGCTCGATCGGAATGTCCACCACACCGCTCAGCATACCGGCAATGCCGCTTCCGCCGCCGGCTGGAATACTTAAATCGAATGAAAGCTCGCTAATCGCTTTATTGAAGTTAACCTTGAATTCCGGAGGCTGTCCTGGCGCCAAGGTTTTCACTTTGGACTTCGTTACAAACTGACCGGATGTTTCTTCGCGGTACTCGTTCGCTTTGCCAAGCCTGTACATGACCGAAGAATTGTACACGTATTCGCCAAATGGCACTTGCTCGACACTTTCAATGACATAGGTTGGTCCCACTTGGACAAGGCATATTTTAGCCAAATAAATACAAGGCTCGGACGGAGCTTCTAAAGAAGTCTCCAAAGATTGTTTCACGAAGTCCGACATCAACCGCTCCCGCACGGATTCGCCAATAATCTGAACTTCGCCAACAGCTTGAGTCTGCAGCTCCAACTGCCTGTCATCCAACTTCAGAACGGCTGTACTCACCTGTACGCCAATCGTACCCTTCACGGACGCTGTACTATCCGCTCGCAAAAGCACCTTCATTTCATACTCGCTCTCTTGCCCATCCTGCGGCTCTTGGAACACAATGGTTGTTCCTTCAATCGCCTCTACGCGTTCAGCAGCCAGCTCATATTGAAAGGACAGTCTGCCTGCTTTAAGAGTCTTCTCGAAGCGCAGCTTCATTTCGAAGAGCTGACCTGGATTCACATAACGAGGTGTTGTTTGAAGCACGCGCACCCCAGAATCTTGATAAAGTACGACCGTCTGATCGGACAGATTTGCCAAAGGCAGTGAGGCTGGATCTGGCGCATCTTCCCGGATAAACAAGCGGTAGCTTTCCAGCACACGATTATAGTCATTAATTTCGTCGGAACGAATAGAAGAATTAGCGACCGCGTGAACGGGTTCTTTTTCCTTTTCGTCATAGGCAATACATAGATATACGTTCTTGGCATACTGATTATTGCTGAAACCATCCATCATCGCTAGCTTCAATGTCATCGGAGAAGGCACGACAATTTCCCGGCCAAGCGCGTCGATCGCAGCTCCCATCTCTACAGAAACTGACTTTTCATCGACCGCGACAACCTGCAGACCCGTAAGTACGCCCGAACCATGCAGCAAACGGTTCATCATTCTGCGCTTATCGTTGAAATACTTTTGCTCAGACTCGAAATCCCTTACCGTCAGCAGCTTTCCATAGAAATACCGATTGCGCTCAAACGGGTAATAGCGTGTTTTTTTCATAAGTATCCTCTCACCTTCCAAGGCTCATTTCGTTTATTCGATTTCGGAATCCAATTCCAAGCGAGTATGTATATCCATCCGTTTATCACGATCTACATCAATCAGAACCGTATTGTAAGGCATCGACGAACGCTGATCTAGCGTTAACAAGGTTGGCTCTGATAAGTAAGTATTAATGCCCAGATAGGTATGCATGTCCGCGTACATCCACGGTTGTAGAACGATTAATTTGCCTTCGGTATAAGCTGGTTTTTGGTCTTCGATGATTTGCTCGATCGTTAGCCGCTGTGCATCAGTCTGAACGAATTCAGGCTTTAGCATAATACAGAAGCAATAAGGATTATCTCCATATAACTGGGCAAAAAGCTGCCGCAGCTCCGACGTCTCCTGCATTTGTTTAAATTGAAAATATTCCAACAAAAACGGTTCAGACCCTGTGTAAATTTTAAGCATGTTCATCATGCCTTCGCGAGTTCCCCGCAATTTATAAAGCTCAGGGGCCTGTTTGATCAGCAATCTTAGCTTCGTTTCGCCCCATGCCTCATGATCCGTGATAGCCAGCCAGCGGCCCAACCATTCCAGATAAGTGCCGGATACCGCATCCGGATCGAAATGAGAGGAAATACGGTCTATTTTATCCTCCATATCGTCAAAGAACGTGCTGAACATCGCCAGAAACCGCTCCAGAAAAGGGCTATGCTCCTCGTCTTGCTGATAAATCGGCGGCAAATAGGCAATCAGTGACGTTCTCGGGAAGTAGACCCGAAGCTTTCGGATGTAAGGTGATTTTTGCTCGCTGCCAATCAGCTCGATTTTGAACCATAGATACCGGCCTCTCGCATTCATCAGAAGAGCATCCTTCGGATTCAAGATGGGCTCAGACCATAAGTCTCGCGTCGCAGCTAGCTTATCTCGAATTGGAATGCCTGGATCCGTCAAATAGCCCGTATAATTTACGTATTCGCCATCAATGAATCCTTCACTTTCATCCGATGTAAAATAGGAAAAACGAACCTGCGTTTCCTCCGGAATATCGGCATCTAGACGAATCTTATGCCACTGTGTCTCCGTCTCCGTCGTATCCAGCTCAGCTGAGAAATAGACGGCCTCCGGAAGCTGAGTCCCCTCAAGCAGCATCGTTCGGGCACGAAGATCAAGCAGGCTAATCTGACCGCTTATCCGATCAAAAACATACAACCGATTGCGCCCATCATGCAGCAATTTATCCGTTCGCCCTCGAAAGCTCGTTACTTTATCAAACTGCTCGCCATTCTCGCGAAACTTTAGTATAAACCGCTCCGTTACTCCTTCTTGCTGTGCGTATCCGCTGTCCCCTATATAGATATTATGATTCGTATCAATGGAAATACCGGCAAAGCGCCCTTCCTGCTCCAGCTTAAAATGAAACGGCTCCCGACCGTCCTCATGGAACACCGTTACCGTTCTGAGCTGTGCATCCAATAGAACTAATTTACCACCCGCAGCAGCGGTGTAATAACGTCCTCGAAGTGCAGTAATTTCAGCCGCTTCTTCCAGACGGAGCGTTTCATGTTCATACACATGTACCACTTCACCTGCCGCGTTCCACTGTATAATGCCGATCCGGCCGCCCTTAGGAACTTCGGGACTTCCATTCATACCAACCGCAATGTCCAAAGGGACCGCCACGTAAAGCGAATTTGACGTTGTTAATCTCGTATTAGCCGAGAGGGGAAATAATTCAAGTCCTTCCCAATCATGGATGGCCCACATGGTCTGTCCATTGGAAATCGAATAAACCGCAAGTCTTCTTTCGCTTTCAACGTGAGCATCTGCTATCACCAGAAGATCTGACATAGAAGCCAGCATCGCTTGATGACTAAACAACTGATGACCCTGACGGAATAACGACTCGAGGTGGCGACTTTCATCATCATAAATCCACACATTCGAAGCCTCGTCTAGCAAAAATAGCTTCCGACCTGGCCCAACCGTCATCTCTTGAATAGGATGAATGCCTTCCAGCTCGTCTGTGCGAACGATGCGGTGAATGCTGTATTTTTCTGTCTGCTGAATCGAAAATCCTTCGCTCTGCATATGAATATTGGCTTCATATCCTTGTTCCCAGTCAAGCGGCTTGTTAAGTGAAAAAAACGTTTGTCCATCCTGCATCGTTCGACACCTCTTTTCCTAAATAAGGACTTATAAATCCGTCTGACTAATGGTTTCCACTTCGTGATCACCGGAATAGACCAAAGCATAAGGCGGGATATGAATGTCGCCAGCACCATCCTTGTGGAAGCCTGTACCTTCAGCGTCGATCCAAATGTCCTGCACATAGACAACCCCTTTAATCCGGGAAATAACGCCATAAATATCGCCCTTATAGACAGTCCGCCCAAAACGCCAGCCTTCTGAACCTTGCCCATGATCCATCGGCTGTAGTAATAGTCTGAGCTCTTGCATGATTCGGCGCTGTTCATCTTTGTGCTTGGGTTCCATCACCACGACAGCGTGAACCGTTATTTTAATATATTCGGCGGGAATCACATGTAGTTCTGTGGTCAAAAGACGATGCCGATCTAGATGCTGCTTGATCGTTTGCAAGAAGCCCTTGCCAGCTTTCGGCTTATCGCTTTCGCTGTATGGGACGACCACGACGGTCATCTGTGCAGGCGCTTTGACCTTTGGATAATCCCGCATACCTAGCTTGTACAGCGGGATTGCCTTCACACGCGCGACACGCAGACCCGGCGTCGCCTTCGCGATCGCCTCGTAGTCCTCGCCAGTCACGGCCCGCGTCGGCGTATCGAGCTCGCGCCGCACGCGAAGCTTCGCCTGTGTGAGCGTCTCCGCTTCGAGGCCGCCTCTCGCCGGGAACGGATTCGTCACACGCACGCCTTTGGTATTCGTGAAGCCGGTCACGAGGCCATCCTTCACGTTGCCTCGAACGCCCCCGCCCGCTTGCAGCGCCAGGAACCGAATGTTCGGTTCCACGGACTTGGGCGGAGTGAGACCCGCTTCGTTATTGCCGAAGCGGATCGTCCCTGCTGCAGCGTCGTAGACGTAATGCCTGTCCGTGGACTTCGAATTGTCGAAGTCATCCACGGACTGCCAGTCGTCCCAAACGACGTCTCGCTCTCCGCGTGGCCGGTAGCCAACCTGCAGCAGCATGCTGCTGGGCTTGTACATCCGGCCGCGGCTGATTTCAAAGGTCTGCCCGGGCAGACCTCTGCTGCCCCCGACAAAACGGCCATAGTCGAACTCGGCCGTGTAGGCAATGAGCCGTATCCGCTGCGGGCCCTGCGGCGGGATACGCCCGTTCACCGCGTCGCCGAAACGCAGACGGGTAGTGCGCAGAGCCGAGTCCTGCTGCAGCTGGCAGCAGAGATCATCCGGCTCGCAGTCCTCGAGCTCCGCGACGATGTGCCAGTCGCGCCAGTGCCCTTGCTCGTCCTGCACCTGCACAGTGTGCAGGCCGTTGTAAGCGAGATACGAGCTTACCTCGAAGCTCTGGTCAGGCTCACCTGAGCTGTCAAAAGCAGTGACTTCGCTGAAGGTTTCCTGCTCAGCCGCCTTCACCGCATTGAGACTAACCTTCTCAATCTTCGGAGACAGCTCATAGCCGTCCTCCTCGAGTGTACAGCAAATCCAAAACCGGCTGCGATCATCCGCAGGGTAAAGAGCCATCGGCTTCATCTCCGATGTGATCCGAAACCGGAGCTCGCCACTTTGCGACAGATGAACCGTTGAGTCGTTTATCTGTTCGATCGGCAGCCAGCTTTCGCTTTGCCCCTGCCCAGCCCCAGCGAACGTCCAAGCAACCTTCGCAGACGAAATCATTGGCGTTGTCCCATCTTCACCATGACCTACCGTTACCGGATAGCGGTCAAATAACTTAAAGAAGATCGAGATCTCCGTTTGCTCAGGCAACGCTCTATCGAAACCGAGATACAAATGCGCGCCCTTACGCGCTTCAGGTCCAAAAGCATAATAAGCAATCTTAGCGTGATTATTGGATGTAAAATCACCTGCCGCCGTCTCCGTACGGACTAGCACTTTCTCAAGCTCGGATGGAACAAGATGCACTGTGTCTAGAGTCTCAAACCGCTGGTCCATCGCTTGCAGCGGTGTCCCCTTCGGGAGCACAAGCTGCTGCTGTAAACCAGCAAACGCTACATCACAAACCGCAGAAACGGCTTCACGAGGGTTAATCCCAAGCAGCTTCAGGAACTTCCGTTCACTGCGCTCCGTCACCCGGTTTAAGTAATACTGCTGCATCTCCGTCATCCATGACATCAATTCCAGCAGCGTAATCCCCGGGTCATGTTCATTCTCATCCGTCCACTCCGGAAAAAGCTTCGGTATCGACTTCCGAGCCTCCTGCACCATCTGTTCAAACATACGATCATCCAAATTAGGTATTGGCAGCACCTGTGCTCACCTCCTTCGATTGTTACTAACTCCCACCAACACACTCTCAACCACTAATCAGCTACTTTAACGATATAAAACATCACTAACCCATCAACTAGCTCATTTATTCCTACTTTAGCGATGTAAATCATCACTAAAGTTGCTCGACTTTCCCTCACAACCACTAATCAGCTACTATAACGACATAAAACATCGCTAACCCGCCAACTAGCTCATTTAATCCTACTTTAGCGATGTAAAACATCGTTATAGTTCCTCGATTCTCTCTCGCAACCACTATTCAGCTACTTTAAATATATAAATCATCGCTATCCCGCCAACTAGCCCATTTTTTCCGAATTTAGCGATGTAAAACATCGTTATAGTTGCTCGACTCTCTCTCACAACCACTAATCAGCTACTTTAACGATATAAAACATCGCTAACCCGCCAACTAGCTCATTAATTCCTACTTTAGCGATGTAAACATAGTTAAAGTTGTTCAACTCTCCCGAGCAACCACTAATCAGCTACATTAACGATATAAAACATCGCTAACCCACATTTGGCTCATTTATCCCTACTTTAGCGATGTAAAACATCCCTATTCCACCAAATAGAAGTCTTTTAAGGCTCTTATTATCGCTATTTTCCGTTGGAGCTACTAATTAGCAGTCCCTAAAGGCTCTTATTTCTGATAAATCCCCTCTTTTTATTTGATATTGCTGAAATAAGAGTCTCTAAAGGCTTCTATTACAACAAATCTAGGCAAAAAGCAGTAAATAGCAGTCCTTAAAGACTCTTATTTGCCAGAACCCTTCGTCAGCAAGACTGACTTCCCTTGTTGCTGGGGAGTAGGGGGTCCGGGGGTCCGGGGGTCCAGGGGTCCGATGTTCCCCAACCCCACTCTACGAAACTCCATTTCCCCATCCCCGACTCCCTCACTACAACGCGTTCACAACAACCTTATGCTTGCCGCTCACAATGATCCCGTGCGGGAGCGCCGGGAGGCGATTCACGTCGAGTTCCGTACGCTCGCCGTCTTCAATCTTGTATACGGTCATATAAAGCTTCTCTACATGACTGATTACTCGAATTGATTTCAACAACGCGTAGAAAACGGAAGGGTGGATTTGTTGACCAATTTGCCAGCCTTTGCCGTCGAAATTGCCGGTTAGCGGATCGAGGAATCTGTTCAACTTCTCCAAAGCCTGAATTTCGGTAGCTACTACAGCGTCCATTCCCTCAACTGCAACGATCGCCGAAACGGAAATTTCCATATAGACCGGCTCAATCACTTGAAGCCGTTCCGGAAATGCAACAAGGCTGGAAGCCCGCTGTAGAATATACCTCTCTACCTGCTTCTTCAGTTCTGGAAACGAGGAGCTTCCCTTCTGCCCTTCTTTTGGCAGTACCACTAAAGTCATAGCCCCAATTTCTTTGTGCATATAGGCGTTACGATTAGGAATACATGTGACTTTTGCAATGTTCGGATACGCCTCACGTGCCAGCCATTCGTAATCTTTGGACGATACAGCTCGGTCTCGATGTTTCAGCATTTCTGGTCCGCGCTGCAAGGCCGACTCCAGCTTTTCAGCTTGGCAGCCGCCTGACGCTGGTTCTGGGTTATAAACCTCACCGACAAACGCAATAGAGTCCTGCATCTGGTTAATTTGCCGAGCCCCTACGTTTCCGATTTGTCCTGACGTAACTTGATAAGTTACCTTCAGCTGCTCCAGACCACCTTTTGGCGGACGCATGCCATGGATACCGTCACCTACACGAATACGTCCAAACGTACGATCGATCATATAATGGCGATCTCGATTGCCCGAATCCGCCATCTGGCGAACCGATGTCCAGCGAACCCAAAGCTGAAGTAAATTCCCCTCGGAATCCCGACTAATCTCCATAAGAGGCACTCCTGCACGTTCGTACTCAGCGATTTCCTCTTCTGTCACAAACTCCGTCTCATCCACCCAGACCTCTTCGGAGACAATACCGCTTCTGGCTAGCTGGTATTCCGTTTCTTCCAGCCCTTTGGAATCGGGAATTTCCCCGATGATCGTCTCCTGCTGAAGCACTTGAACCGTATTCATGTAGAGACCCTGAATGGTAGGAATTTGTATCCGACCGGAACTATCATCATATTTATCATCACGATTAACAGCGCGAATCCAGTAACCTTCTTTTCCAAACAACGACGCTCCTGCAAAATCAGATGGACCAACGAATTGCACGGTACCGCTCTGGGTCAAACCGTTCGTATCATCGATAACCTTGAGTGCTGCCCATTCAGCATGGCTTCCCGGTATCAAACCGGCTCGCAAATACTCCCATTCAAGTAATGGCATGTCCTGCTCCGAGAAACGCTGCTGTTTCACCGAAACGAACATCGATATTGGGCCTTTAACCGGCGGTGTATCAAAAGAAAGATGCAAGGCTGGATGACGGCCCTCCAACGGTTGAAAGGGCTCAAACCCGCCCTCTAACTGACGGCTATGCCGAGTCCGATCCTCAAACACCGTATTATTTAGTGCTAAACAACGTTCGGCTGGGTACAAACGATCATCATACTGATAAGTTAAGGATACATCATCCACCCAAGGTGAAAGGTAGATCGCTTGCGCCACATACGCATTCTCAATATGTAAAATCCTCGCTCGGATCCAGCAGTTTTCATTGCCGTTCACATAAGTCGCTTCTAGATCAGCCGGACAGCGGAAGTTAATTTCTTTACGCACCTTCTGCTCCTGCGGATAATAAAACAGCTTTTCTGCTTCCTTCCCCACATCCAGACGCAACCAAGTTGCCCCATTCCAATACTCCCAAGCAACCTCCATAACGGTGACGTGCGTAACTGGCGGCTTATCGAACTTGGATTTTTTCATTACCATTTTCCAATCGACTTGTTCCGTCAGCTCCGGCTGAAACCGATTCTGAATCGCTTGCAGCCCAAAGCTCAGTTTAATATCGCCGTCTTTTTTCGTAAATACTTCCTGACTCCCGATGTAAAAAGAACCATAAAGTGCAAACTGATCACCAAATGGATAAAACCCCGATGGATCCGCACCAATATCATTGTAAAACATCTGATCAGGCCGAACGCCGCCTGTTTCCAGTGTATCGACATAATCCGTTTTAAATGAAATATGGTCCATGGACAGTTTGCTGTCAGCCAGCGTTTTACCTCCGCTTATGAGCGGCTTTAAACGGCATTGTATCCAGCGTCCGGATGTCCCGTTCACTTCTCGCAGAGCAATCTCACCTGCCACTGCTTTCATTAAAATAACCCGATTCCCCTTAGCCTCTACGTGGTCAAAAGCCTTCCAGCCTTCCGCTGTGGCATACAGCCACTCGGTTAGCTCGGGATCCGCCAATTGGTTGGACATCGAAAGTTCATCAAAACGTCGCTTCGAGTTACGGAATTCGATTTCAATACGAGCCGTATTATACACGGTGAAAAGAGAGCTGTGCTCCAAATAAATGGCATGCTCCTGCAAATTGTCGCCATCCTGCAAACGGAAAAGCGCCGTCGGCGCTGCATATCCTTGCCGAGATGCCGTGACGAACTCATCAGATATGCGAATGATCATATCCTGTTTACGGCTCGTCATGTATACATCTGTTAGTAACGCGGGTGTCAACAAGCTACTACGTGCTGTCTCATACAGGATACTGCCTTCTTCTGCTGCAGCGGCGACTTGCGTGCCTGCCGAGATGAACACGGACTCCTTCGTACCCTCGTTAAGGGCAAACGTTAAGTAACTTCGAGCAGGACGTGCCGGAAGCAGCGTCACATCAAACATGTTGAGGAACGATATCAAATTTTTCGTAGGCACTCGGTTCAACCGTTTGATATTGTCTTGAAACATATCAGCAAACATCAAGAACAATGCGGAACCCGGGTCCGGATTTTCAGGCGTGAACCGCCACTCCGGCGTATAGTACGGCGCCATTTCCTTCATTTGCGCGATCAAATCGGGTAAATCTCTGGAATCAATTTTGGGAGGTTGCACAGCTCCACCTCCTCTCTGTACGTATCGTCATCGCTTCCGCAGCCAGCCTCTCTATTTCGATCCTTCAAATAAATAAAACGGATAGACTTGGTTAAATAAGTTATTGGTCGTACGTACCAAATAAGAAATATGAATCATCACCTTAGCAGGGTCATCTGCTTCCGGTATGGCTTGTACATCAACTTCATGAACCCTAGGTTCCCAGTTCCGAATGGCTTCCTCGATATTACTTTGGAGCAAATGAAGCGTTGTATCGTCCGTTAATCCGAAAATAAATTCCTGAACGCCACACCCAAAGCTCGGGCGCATAACCCGCTCCCCTTGTGTGGTCCCCAGAATAACACGGATCGCTTCGGCGATGTCTTCCTCATACTCAGACATTCGGATTCGCCCTGTTGCAGGATCGACCTGAATGGGGAATTTCCAGCCTCGTCCCAAAAATGCTTCCGACACCTCGTCACGCTCCACTCGTTAATTGATTTTGACCATACTGCCCTTAATATTAATGATACCGTCGGACTTCAGATCCAGTGTTGCCCCAGCCTTCAGGGCCATCGTGGCAGAAGCCTCTATACTGATTTGAGTGGATTTGATTTTGATTTCCTTCGTGCTCTCAATGCTGACCTCGCCTTTGGCGTTCAAGGTGATCTTCGAGGTTTGGCTCACAACCGAAATTTCATTGGCCGAGCCGCCCTTGATCAATATCTTGTTATTCCCGCTTGAATCCGCGATCGAAATACTCTCATCCTTATCCTTCAACTCAATAATTTGGCCTTTTTTCGTCTTAATCTTCATGCTCTCATCACCGCTTTTATCGTTAAAAGAGAGCTCATGTCCGGAGCGTGATTTAATCATGCGCAAATCATTTTTATCCGCGGGCGCAGGCGGCTTATTCTTCGGATTCCACAGCGTGCCGATGACGAAAGGCATTCGCAGCTCTCCCAGATGGAAAGCGACTAAGACTTCATCCCCTACCTCAGGTATAAAGAGACTGCCCATTTCCTTACCGCCCATTAACGTCGCGATGCGGACCCAATCCGTTTCGGTCTCCGTTTCCTGCATGGAAAGCTTGAGCTTCACTCGACCCATTTTATCAGGATCGGTGTTATTCGTTACAATGGCGACCATGACGCCGCCAAATTTCTGACTGGCAAAATCAGACACGCCACCTAAGGTAATATCGGGAGTTTTAAACATTAGACCGCATTTCCTCCCAACTGAAACCGTGTTGTATAGCCTTCATCGTCAAAAATGTGTGTAGCCCCGGTAATATAGTAAGGCTGGTCGAATGATTTCCCAACACCACTAAGTTTGATGTATCGGCCGGCGCGAATCTCTGGAATCCCAATACATTCCCCGTTACCGCTAATCAGCTTCATTGCCCGGCGATTCAGGATCGCATTCGCATAGCTTTTCGCTTCTTCCACCGAGTACACATTCGTGTACATATGCTCGACGAAATCACCTTTAGATGCCAAGATATCCTTGCCCGTCTTGCTATTTGAACCCAGCTTCGTTATGCTGGCTGATTTACCTTCGATCACTTTCAGCTCTTTATTATCCCATGCCCGAACGGTTACACCCGTGATTTGCTCAGCTAAATTCATATCAATCATTAAGCTACGGAGGGTTTTCCCCATTTCTAGCGTCATCAATGCTGTCATCGCTGTGAGCGGCTTACGGAAATATAAGTTCTTCCCCACAACAAAGAAATCATAGTTAACCAAATTAGCTAAATTTTGAATAAAGTGATAGTCATTAATCTGACTCTGCGAAAGCGCAGGAAATTCCGTCGTCGTTGCATCAATATGTGTTTTGAAGCCATACGTTTTGGCGATTTCCTCAACAACATCACTGTATTTCTTCTTATTCCACGAGCGAGACTTAGTCCCTTTCATCATGAGATAAGAAATGTCCATTCCCCGCACGACGAGGCCAGGAGCACCCTCTTCCGGGAAATCAACAACAACCGATGTAATATGTCCCGAAAATACAGCGGTCATTTTGTCTACATAACCTAAACTGATCTCAATGGCTTTGCCTAAAGAGAACGTAGACAGCCATTGGAACTCGTTATTTGTAATATCGTACGCATTTGCAATACGAAATGAAAAGGAGTCTGCCGTTCCATCGATCGACGTTTCAACGCGAAGAATATCAATGGCAATCGTGTCCGATATTTTCGTTCCATCTACGCTAATTAGATAGGACGGCGCATAAAAATCTTTGTACTTTTTGGCCAAGTCGTCATAGGGAAAAGAGCTCGTTTCTAATTCTAAGGGCATCGGCTTAATCCAGCCTCGGGACTGAAATGCGGCGCCCCGTTGCGACTTTCATTGGATTATCAATCTGATTGGCTTTGGCGATTTCTCGCCATAAGGTTGGATCCTCATATTCCGTTGCAGCAATCATCCAAAGCTGTTCCCCTTGATTCAGCATCTTCAGCTTCGTCCGGTCGGACGAATGGCGTGGAATCTGCTTAAGCTGGTCTTTCTTGCTCAACGTGGATTTAAAGGTCACGCTAAGCTTGGCACGAACCGGAACTCCGGTTTCCAGAAACATCGTGAAGTGCTGATTAACACCCACAACAACTCCCTTGAAATCCAGTGAACCCCAAACAAACCTGCAAAGCGGCGGTGCATGGATCTCCTTTTCGACATCCAGAAGACCTGAGATTTTCTTCGTAAGCAGACGAACGTCCGTCCCTTTTTCGTAGGTGTCAAAATAAAAATCCATGGTCAGCGTCGTTGTCCCTCCGCTCACAAATTGAGCGATGGGCATGGACAGACCCGGCACTGTTTTCCAAGAATAGCTGTTATTCGTGTCTAATTTATATTCACCCGGATTGAACATCACTTGTACATTTTCTGTTTTGCTTCCCTTGTGAACGATAATCATTGCTTTCTTGAGCGCCATAGGTGTCTGTCCTTTCTGCTTTTATCTATATACTTAACGTTATTAACGATTCACGATGGAAATAATTAGATGCCTCGGCGCTGCCGCTCGAACTTCATCTTTTTCTCAATCTCGCGGTACACTTTGTCCGCGATTTTGGCTATGTCCAGCTGCGGGAGCTGTTTTATCAGCTCCTGCAGCTGCTCCGCACTTAACTCCGGCGCCGCCTGAGGAACCGGCGCTGCTGGGGTAGGTGCTTCGTCTGCGCTTGCTTTGGTGCGCAGCCAGTCCATCTCCAGCGGCGCTTCGGCAAACGCGCTGCTGATCTCTGCGGCTGGAGTTTGCTTGTGCTCCAGCGTGGTTTGCTGCTGTTGCGAGGCTAAGGAGATTTGCCTCGCCGCTTGCGTGCTGATGGTCATCGGCACGCTTTGGTTTGGATCGCCGACGTTCGGCACGCCGCCGGTTGGTGCTTGCCGCTGCACCTGCGTGGGCAGCGACTTTGTTGCAGCAGCCATGCTTCCGCTGCTGCTGTGGGTCATGCTGGCGCTACGCTTAGCGCCAGCTGTAGCTGTTGCGGCTGCGCCGCCGATGGCAGCCGCCTGGGTGAAGCTGACCGTCCCGTGGGCGGGCAGGTGGTGCATCGCTGCTGCAGGCGAAGCCGCAGCTCTACCCGCAGGAGCAGCGCGAAGCGCTCCTGCGCTGCTCGCCACCATCGGCATGACACGCGGTGTCATGCTCAAGGGCTGGCGAGCTATCGACGCATGCGCAGCACGCGCGCCGCCGACACTACCTGCTGCCTGCGAAGCGGCAGCAGCCTCAACCCCTTGAGCGCGCTCCTCTTCCAGCGCGCTCACTCTAGCTCGGATGGTTCGTTCCGCTGAATCTGACTGCAAGCCTCCAGCTTCCACTCGATTCTCCGAACCATTCCCTCCCTGCAGCTCGCGCTCGCTGTCATCGACAGTGACTTGTCTCTGAACATGCTCGACTTGCGCCCTGCGCCAAACGGCTCGGCCGGTCTGACTCGTCGTCTGCCCAGCAACCTCTTCGCCTGCTGCTCGATAATCCAACGTTTTACTGGTTTTTCTTGCACCTGTGCGAACATCCGCTGTTTGCCCGGCTTCTCCTTGACTTGTCCGACTCTTCATCTGTCGGGTCATTGCTTCCCCCGTCCCCGTTTGAGTCATCGGTTGTCTGGCTTCGCCTATCCCTGTTCGAATCGTCGTCATTACCTCGGAATCGATCTTTCTTTGTATCGCTGCTTGCTGTACTCTTACTCGATCGATTCCCGTCGGACCGCCTGTTCTTCTTACCATGTCCACGGGTGCCCGGCTTATGGTTCCTCTAACAAGTTCCAGCAAGGGATGGGTCGTTATTTCATCACTTGTATTGTCATTACTAATTTTGTTACTAACTTCATTACTAACTTTGCTACTAGGCGTGTTACCAACCTTTTTATTGGCTCTTTCTCGGATGGTTCCCCTAACTGCCTCTATATTCGTTCCGGTTTCATCTATCGGCCCTTTTTCAGCTTGCCTCCAAATGGCACGAATGAAAGCTGGCTCTGATAACTCAGTATCACGGGAGAAGCTGCGATGTACACCTATTTGACCTGCATTCACAGTAAGACTAGGACCAATCTTCTTCAAACTGCTTTCAATTACCTTTGTAGCTATCTCAGAAGCTAAACTTTGGGAGGGTATGCCCTCCTGCGACTTAGTCCCGAATCTATCTTCGTTCAACCTTGCCTGTTGTCTGCCCTCTTCTAACTGTCCCGAACCTGCTGACTCAACAGGAGTCCGAAAAATCCGCCGAGCCTCCTGCTTAAGAGCACCAGCACTAGCTGGCAGGCTAGCACGAATACCATCAAATTCAAGTTGATTCTCAGAATAAGCTTTCCTTTTAAGTCCTGATGCAAAGTTCAGATTTGTTCCTATTTTTTTGACACTGGTTTCGGCCATTTTTGCAGCTAGTTCAGAAGCTAAAGTTGGAGTAGAGCGTATGCTTCGCACAGGAGTTTGTTTTTCTTCCTCTTGTGTCGCAGATTGTTGCTTCCTTAGCTCACTATTTACTTCGGTCCCTGCCGGCTTGCGAAATACACGCCCAACTTCTTGCAGCTGCATACGCGAGCTGGCTTGCAAGCTAGCTCGGTATCCCTCAAGCGGCTTCATAGCACCCAGCGAATCTAAGGTCCGGTCCCTAAGTATCGCTGACCTCGTAGCTACCGGGAAATTCCTCCCCGTTTTTATGCTTGTTTCATCTTGCTCTTCAGGTTTCGAAGCAGCTCGGAGGACACGCTGTGAATCTTGTAAAAAAGAACTGGCTTGCAAGCTAGCTCGGTATCCCTCACGGGGACTCGGATTTGCAGCCGATCTCGCGATAGAAAGGGGCTTATCAGCACTACTTTGCACGATATTCTCCCTCCGCATAATCCGCGAAATGTGAGTTGTCATTGTTTGATGATCGAAGATCACCTTTAATTTATTTTGTGGAACTGTATGCATACTCCCAACAAATGAATCATTAGAAGAGTTTTGTCTATGTTTTTGTCGTTGGACCAACTGCTTCAGCAATTTCTCATTGCTTTGAATTTTCACAACTGAGTCTAGTCCATTTTCCATCACACTAGGTTTTCTATGTATCTGGGAAGGAAAAGCAGCTGCTGCACGTGGAGTTGCACCAATACCCTGCTCAGCCACTTGCTTAGTAACTAGCTTGATGAGGCGTTCCATCATAGACCAGCCTCGATTTCTCTTGCTACCCTCACGCGTGCTTGAACGAGTTTCCCAATTTTCAAATGAGATAGCTTCCGAAAATCGCTGCTGCCCAGCCCCCAACTCAAGCTTTTGACCCGCAGAAGTGTTTGTCTCTAGCTGCACTGATTGGTGTTTATTTTCTTCTAGCTGCACTTGATTCCGTACTTGATCATGGTTTGGTTTTTGAATCGCTTGATCCTGTACCTGATCCAGTTGATCCTGTTTTTGATCCAGAGCTTGATTTTGCACCTGATTATGCACTTGAATCTGCTCATTCTCTTGGGCTCGATCCCATTCCTGCGATATTCCCTGTTCTTGCCCTCGCAGCCGTTCTTGCAACTGTTCTTGTTCTTGCTTTTGTACAAGTTCCTCTACTTGTTTCTGTACTCGCACTCGCACTCGATCTTCTACTTGTTCTTGCATCTGACCTTGCACTCGATCTTCTACCTGATCTTGCACCTGATCTTGCACTCGTTCTCGCCCTTGCTCGCTACCCTGATCCCGCTCCTGCAATCGTTCCTGCGTTTGCACTTGCACTCTTTCCTGCTCCAGCTCGCGAATTCGCTCTACTAGATCCACTTGCTCTTGCCTTCTCACCAAAGCCAAAGCGTCATCTTGATGCACTTGATCTGTTAGTCGCTCTTGTCCAAAACCTTCTACTTGCTCATTCGTCTTACGCCATACATGCGGCACACTCTGCCGGGCTCCCCTTGATGTGGAAGCATGCATAGCAAAAGGTAAAGTTGAAGTCAACCGCGCTGCATTAATAGCTAATGGTTGCTGACTAGCAGCCAGATAACCTTTAGCAGTTGAAGCTTTTTCTTTACGATTTAGTTTCCCATTACTCTTCGGCTCGCCTATTGGCGTCAATAGAGCAGTTGCCGAAACATACTCCTCATCACTGGCATTACCCGCATTTCTGACAAGTAAGCTCCTAATAAAATGCACAGAAGCAGATGCTTCCGATTTCGAAAAAGGCCCCTCACCAAGCTTAGGCAATGAGTGATTATACTGCGGAGGTCTTTGCTCATGCAGCGTTTGTATTTGGCCCACACCATTTAAATAGAGCTTGGCAGCATGCTGATAAGAAGGCTGCATCCCAATTGTAGATACCACAGAAGGAGCAATTGCAGAATGACCAGCCTTGGCATCAGGTAAAGCATCGCTCGCTTTCCCCTCTTGGAACTGCTCTATCCATTGCGATGTATGCCGAATAGCACCCACATGTTTGACTACTTGCACATGATTATCCATAGGTGCAGCTCTATGCACGTTTGAGCGCTGCGTATGTAAATTTGTATGTTGAGGTCTATTCACCGAGTGCGATTGTTGATTCGGGTTACTGCTTTGGGCATGAGAAAGCATCCCAATGGAAGCGGTAATCTGCCGAATAGACCGCTGGATTAACGGTGAATTCCCTTTGTTAACGTAGTTAAATGAATTTGATTTCTTTGGCGGCATCGCCTGCTTCTCACCAAAAAGCTCATGAGTTGCAGCAGCTTGAAGATTTATTTGATTTACAGATTGTTCCGCGTTCTTTTTGCCTTTTCGTCCTTTTTTCTTACTCTGCTTGTCAGCAAGCATTGGCATCTGTTGGTGAGACGATTGTGAATCCGATTGGCTTGAAAAATGATCAACAGTCGTCCGTGAAGGAAGCCTGTAACCACTATTCGCAATCAACTGTTGTAACTGACGAATCGTTTGCTTTTTCGTAATAAGCGGTGCTGATTCGGGATGCTGCAAGCTTTGCAGCTGCAGTTGTAACTGGATAACCCAAGATTGATCATTCGAATCCGTTAAGGCCGATAATTCTTTATCCGTAAGAATTCCTTTTTGTTTAAAAATAAGAGCTAACAACCCTAAATAGTTGTTACGCCAAAATCCGTATTTGCCCATAATGCCGGATGCAAACTGTTTAGACTCCCTGGCTGCACGTCCTGCAGAACTACTGCTAGCAGCAGAAATCTGCAATATGCCCTTGGTTCTCTTCACTCGGGGTTTATGCGATTGTCGAGATTTCATAAACAATCCCCCTAAAAGTTTTTCTCCAGAAAAACTAGCATCGTAAGCATTTACTGAGTTTGAGCACACTTATTTTTTGAAAATAGTTTTCAAACCGGCATGCACCAGCTCGATCGACTCGATAGCTACGTTACCGCTGCTGGCATTCAAATCAGGTCCGTTCCATTTCACAGGAAAAGCACTAAAAAAATTCCATCGACACATCTCCGTACCTGCCTGGTTGTGTAAAATAATGGAGCCATTTTTACGCTTTATTTTGCCTTGGGCGACACCATTGTACCATTCCCAGAGCTCGCTGGAAGTGGTGATGCCTCTTTTTAGCACAATATTAGGATACTTCGTATGTTCGATCATATAGTGGGGGTGCGTGTTCACGCCGCCTTCCCATAAGGGCTTAACCTCCGTTTCAGACTTCATGCCTGTTACTTCAGAAAAACCGCCGACGATGAGTCCGTCAAGCTCTACCTCGAACCGGAATGCGCCGCCTACGTTATGCAATTTGGACTCGTTTTTGGACTGTTTCACTTGTTACTCACCTCTTACCGAACACATCAAACGGATTGTCAGGCTGCTTTTTACCATCGTCGTTCAGGTTGCGGTTGATGCGGGAAATTTCCTCACACCACGTTCGGCGCTCCCGGTGCTCCATTGACATGATTTCATCATGCGTCCAATGAAAGTAGTAAGCTATAAAGCCCGCTTCCTCATAGATCTTGTCAATGGGATAACCCGTTATGCCCCCGCCATCTCGTCCAAAAAAGACACGTCCACATCAAACTCATGCTCACATTTCGGGCAGCTTGTGTGTACTCTCGGCACTTCCATTTCATTAATTTGACGATAAAAGTTTTGCAAGAAGGCTAGATCGGCCGTGAAGAACTTCTCAACCACACGTGTATCAATCGCACGTAGATCACCTAGGTTGGTAATCACACGAGTAAGTAAGATGATCGTTAAATAACCCGGATTTTGCTGGACGCGTTGGTCACGCATGGGTAGGATTTCATCCGCAGCTGTTGCTAACCGCATTACGCCTCTCTTGTGCAGCGTACCGTTGTCATCCACATATCCTCTAGGCAGCTCGAATTCATATTCCGTTTTGAAAGCCATGATGTTACCCCCTTAGCATTATGAAAAAAAGAAGAGTTAGGAACCGGAGACTTCATGCTCCGGCGCCTACTCTAGTGCTGCCTTACTTCGTGCGTGTCATGCCTTCGTGGGCAAGCTCTAGGCTCTCAATGGCAATTTCATTGCCAGTACCTTTGAAGCTTGGAGCAGAGTACTTGGACGGCCATGCTTCAATAACCTGCCAAGTCGCTACGTCTGCACCCTCTTCGTTGATTGCGATGATCGTGACCGTTTTGCGGGAAACTTTCCCCTGAATCGATTCCGACATCCAGTTATACATGTCCATGGAGTCAGTAACACCCCACTTAAGTGAGATGTTGCCATATTTCGCAAGTCCCGGAAGCTTCCGAGGCGTAATAGTTTCGTTTCCTTCGCGGTATTCAATTACCGACAAGGATGCGTCAAATCCAGAGATTTCGCTGAAACCAGCTTGCTGAATACCTTCTACTTCAATTCTAAATCTAAAATTGCGGTATGGATCCCTACGTTCGCCAGCCATATAATACCCCTTTCCTAATATGAGAAATATCTAACACTTTGACAGACTATTCTTCTCTTGTTTTCTGAGTAATGCGGAAGATGACGAACTCTGCAGGTTTGACCGGAGCTACCCCGATCACACAGATAAGTCGACCGTTGTCGATATCATCCTGCGTCATTGTGCTGCGTCCGATGTTGATATAGAACGCCTCGGAAGGACTTCCGCCCATTAAGGCACCGTCTCTCCAGACACGAGTTAAGAACGCATCAATGGTCCGTTGTACACGAGCCCAAAGCTGTTCATCATTCGGTTCGAATACGACCCAGTTCGTGCCGTTCTTGATGGACTCTTCAATGAAGATGAACAAACGTCTCACGTTCACATATTTCCACAAGCCGTTCGACGATGTTGTACGAGCACCCCAAACACGAATACCTTGCCCGGCAAAAGCGCGAATCAAGTTTACACCTTGTGGGTTCAGGATATCTTGCTCGCCTTTGTTATATTGGCAATCAAGACCAACTGCACCGCGAACGACTTCATTAGCAGGAGCTTTTTGAACGCCACGCGTTTGGTCGGAACGGGAGTAGATACCAATAACAGAGCCAGATGGCGGTATGTATATATTTCTTTTGTCTAACGGATCGAACACTTGAAGCCACGGATTGTACATCGCTGCGTAGCTGCTGTCAAAAATATTACGGTGCGTCATGACATCGGCAACTTTTGTTTTCTCACGTGGAATATCAAGAACGGCAAAACGGCTGCCCAGGTTTTCGCAATGCGCTACGAGAGATAATTGAACCGTAGGCTCAGTTACACCTGGAATCGCGATGATACTAACAACATCGTTGTCGATGAAAGACTGGATCCCTGTACGTTTACCAGGTCCGCGGTCTACACCCATAAAGATATCAGGAGTCACTTGCGCGATTGAACCGTTGCTTCCGCCAGACAATGCGATCTGGAATTTGCCAACCGTTTCACTCTCACCAGAGAGTACTTCAAAAGGAGCAACAGCACCAAGATCCTTACCATCTGTCAAATCTTTCACCGTAATGATGTTCGAACGGGAAACAATTTTCTCAATGTGATTCGCTGCAGAGATGTTTAGGGACACTTTCTCATAAGTCTCTGCTTCATCGCCGTAAAATACATGCAACGTGAATTCGCTTGTTGTTAACACTTTGGATGGAAGCAGACCGCTATCCACAACATCTCCATCAAGCGCTTCAGCAAGCTCAATAATGTTATCTTGGGAAGAAACTACTTTGTTGTATTGCTTTTGGCCAGCGGCCTCGAAGGCAACAACATCACCGACATTGAAGCCAGCATTATTTTTCACGCGATATTGGGTCTCGCTCAGCACTTCATAGATTTGCGTCTTAGCTTTACTGGACGGAACAACCACAACACGAACTTGGTTACCCCATGTTCCCGGGTTCTTGGAAGCAATCTGCAGAATCGCGGATTCTTTGTTTGTTGCCGCCTTGTTCGTTGCTACCTTAGCGTCAGTTGGCGCTACGCGCATGACATAACAGCGAGAACCTCCATTTAAATAGAAATGCTCAACCGCATAAGAAAGGAAACGATACTCACCGAATTCATTCTCGGACAAGTAGCTGCCGAATAAACGATGGAAATCAGCTACGCTCGTAACCAATTGAGGGACACCTTCAATTTCCCCTCTTTGCGCAAGCCCTATAAACCCGGCCGTACTTGTGCTTGCACCTTCAAGCGGTTGCGCCCCGCTGTCAAACTCTTCCACATAGACTCCAGGTGATAAATAGTCAGCCATTGTTCCCCAGTTCAGTCAGATGGCACTTCTTGCAAATCAATACGGCCACAGACATGAAACCAGTTCTCTCCTTTCTGCTTGTCATTTTTGTATAGAAGATGGACGTGTCCATTCTACTAATTAGGGTTAAGTGAGTCGAATGATGCCAAGGTTCGTCGTTGTTCCTTCTGCTACTATTACTTCCTTCATAAGATGCCGCCGATCTTCACCGTATGTAATAGCCAACTCTGTCTGAAAGGTCGGAATCCGATTGCCACGAAAAGCAATAACGGCCTCTCCTTTTTCTGTAACTCGGCTTTCTTGGATGGGCAGCAGCAGTGCTCCTCGAGTAAAAGCTTTAGTCAGCTTTTTCTCTAGACGAAAACGCTTTTGATGCTCCAGTACCTGGGCGATTCGAATTTGCTCTTCGGCAGCTTTAGGGCCTCGTCCTCGAAGCAAGTAAGAATCTCCAACTGCAATAACACCTGTAAACGAACCCAGTGTTACTTCAAGTGCTCCCTTGTCAACTTGGTCTACCATTATTCGAGCGCGGGCACACTCCTCCGATAGAATCATCGCCTGCAGCTGGGCATCCCTCAAAGGAGTTCCGGCTGCATCCTGCAGCATGACTCGGATAAGTCCTATTCCTTGCGAAAAAGGATAAGACGGCAGCGGCTTTAACTGAACAACCTCTATAAAATTGTCTGTTCCTACTGTGATGAGAGTTTGTTCTTGAAAATAGTGCTCGTTGCTTACCATAAGACGGTAATCACCGGGCGGTAAATCGTTGAATATATAGGAACCATTCGATTTACGAATTGCTTTCGAACGGGTGCCTTCTAAATAAACGATGGTAGTGTTGCCAAGAGGAGTTTGTGAGGTAATTGCATCGATGACGCATACAACCAAAGATACGCGGGTTTTCAATTGCGATACGCGAATGTGATCCACAACCTAAGCCCCCTAACCCTGTATACGAAAATCGGTTTCCGAAACTCTTTTGGTTGTCTTGATGCGGGTTGAATCGATATTTACAGGCCCAACTGTATAGCTAACAGAGAGTCTGTAAGGAGTGTCAGCGAAGTTCCACATATTCAGGATGCTTTCTCCTTTAAGAGGCTCCATGACAATGCGAACTTCTTCATCTTGCTCAGCTAGGGTTCCGAGGGTCATAGAACCTCGAAGTATGGAATGATCGTAGAGCACTTGCATCGCTCTTCCTAGTATCCGATGCTCATCCAGCGCTCTGGACTGCAGCTCTGCTGGAGATTGTACCGTCAGCAAGTAGCTAAGATCTACAACCATAGGCGGATACTGAATTTCATTCGTCCCTCTGGCAATCATGTGAGTACGACGATTATCGCCGCTTTCGCGGACGTTGTACAAATAGAGAGATAAGTAGAAATCCCCTTTATCGACAGGCGAAGCAAGCCCAATCATCTCTGGTTGAGGAATGGGATCAGGGGTCATATTTTCTCTGAGAAGCTTGATTAAAGATGCGCTTACATCTGCAATTACAGAATAATCGCCAATAGGAATCACTTCCTGCCTCAAAATACCTATGTAATGTAATGAAGATGGTAAGGATTATGTCATAATGTGTACCTTTTTATATTATAATTGCAATTTACTAGGATGACTATAGGGATTATATTATTTATTTTTAATTCTGCTGATCAAAAATTCGGGCGTATTCCTGTTTTTGGAGAGCGTTAAGGATGTTTATCATCCTTAAGTTCAAGAATAGCGAGAAACTAATCGAAATAACGATGTTTTTCATCATTTCAGACGAAGAATTCGCGCCAAAACTCAAAAACTTTCACTTTAAGGATGTTTTTCATCATTAGCGACGGCTTCATTGGTAAATAGGGATGCATAACGATGTTTATCAACGTTACGTGGCTCATCCAGAAAGGATGCACAGGATGATCGAGCTAACCAACGCGGAAGAGTGAGTTGAGGCTGCCATCAGATAAACCTCTATCGAGGTTTTTCGAAGATGAGCGACCGCGTTTAACAACGAGGAGAGACTTTGGTCTACGACCAAAGATCCCTATATTAGGTTTTATTCGCCAAGAAGAATTTCGTTCTCCGATTAAGTCGGAAACTTATAAATTCTTATGTGGTCAAAAAGCCGGCTTCCGCCTTCCTTGATCGAGAGTCTTTGTATCGGTTGATGCAAAACAAATTACAACTAAGACATATATGTTTAAAAACATTCACTTGCTATCCGAGTAATGTTGTACATGCTGCGTCTTTAGGCAGACTAATTCATTGTTCCCACGCGAATATTGCATAAAAGAGACCGTCGATTCATTCATCCATCCAATTTTCTTCTATATTCAGATGTCTTAAATCGGAGTCCTTCTACCTATGTGCTCACTTGAGGATGCCAGATGAATGGATCCATATTCGCGGTTGAGTGATGTTGTAAAAAGTGCAACAATTTCTCCTTAAATCTTGCCTTTCCCCTTTCGTTGTTGCATATTGTAAAACAATTCGGTCCTATAAAGGCCATTTCGTAACAAATGGGTTCAAAATGTTGTACAAACTGCAACTTCAAGCTGCGAAATAGCCCTTTGGCTTGTGAATTGTTGTAGAAAGTGCAACATTGGTAACCACAATACCCAAAACCAATCACAAAACAGATGAACGATTCCATATTACCATTTAAGTCTGAGACATAATGAATGAATCGACGATCACTAAAAAAGGCAGGCTCTACGCAGCAGCGCGAACCCGCCTTCTATGATTAGTACTCTTCCCACTCCTGGCGGGCAAGGATTTTGCCCGATTTCTGCAGCTCATGCCGAATTGACTTGATAATATGCTGCATCCGAATGGGTTCGCCAGCCTCAGCAGCTAGGAATGCCGATGAAAGGACGACGTTCTTGATATTCCCACCGGCGATCTCATAGCGCTGAGCTAAATATTTGAAGTCGACATCCTCGCTAAGCGGGGCGGCAGGCGGAAACATGGAATACCAAATTTTTTCACGATATTCACTATCCGGAAAAGGAAATTTAATGACGTAATTGATCCGCCTCAGGAAGGCTTCATCGATATTATTTAATAGATTCGTTGCCAGCACCGTGATTCCTTGATACTCCTCCATCTTCTGAAGTAGATAGGCGGTTTCGATGTTCGCATATTTATCATGCGAATCTTTGACTTCCGAACGCTTTCCGAATAGCGCATCGGTTTCGTCGAAAAACAACACCGCATTGCTGAGCTGCGCTTCCTCGAAGATCTCATGCAAGTTCTTCTCAGTCTCACCAATATATTTGCTGATTACCTGTGAGAGGTCGACCTTGTAGAGCTCCAACTGAAGCTCACCGGCGACAACTTGTGCAGACATCGTCTTCCCCGTACCCGGTGGACCGGCGAACAACATACTCAGTCCCTTGCCGTAGGCCAGCTTCTTCTCAAAGCCCCAGTCGCCGTAGACAACGCCACGGTATTTCACTTGATTGCACGCATTGCGGAGCTGATCCTTCTGCTCAGGCGGGAGGATGACATCCCCCCACCCATAGCGAGGCTCAATGCGCGTTGCCTTGCGCTCGAGCTTGTGCTGCACCTGCTGGTAGCACGCCTTGTAGAGCGCATCTGCCCTCAGCGCGTACGGCGCAGCCACGTCGCCGGAGCCCTCCCGCGCCGGCTCACGCTGCCAGGCGGAGTACCCGCGCGCCAGCGTCAGCGCGCGGCGAATCTGCCCCGGGGTGAAGCGGAATTTCCCGCTCATCACCCGCCAGTCCACGTCCGCGCTCACGCCGAGCTCGCGCGCGAATGCCGTCCAAAGGCGCTCACGCCCGCCTTCATCCGGCACTTGCAGTTCGTGCTCAAGGAGCAGCCGCTCCTTGGGCTTCCACGTTAGCCGGTTGAACCGCCCGGCCAGCAGAAACACCATGCCGCCGTAGCCGTCCAGCAGCTCGTGAAACCACCAGAGTCGCCGCTGCGCAGCAAGATCCGGCTCCTCCGGATAGAGCGCCTCCAGCCGTGTGAAGCACAACACGGCTTGGTGCAGGATCGCTTCGCGAACAATCGCGCTCAGCTGATCTTCAAAACTCGCTGCGTGCAGAAGCACATCAGCGAGATCAACAAGCAGCAGCGGCTTATTGAAGTGGCTGCTGAGATGCTCCACCTGCAGCTTCTTGCCTGCGCCCGCATTCCCCCACAGGTGGAAGGCGAGCCGTTTGCGCTCAGCCGCCGGAGCCTGGAACGCGGCTTGGATGAAGCCCTGCAGCCGCTGCTGGAAATCCTCATGGACGAGCAGAGGCGCCAGCTCGTCATCCGGATAAACCATCCGAACCGCCGGCTTCAGCTTCGGGTCCATTTCACCGGAATCCAGCATGAATGAGATGATTCGCTTATCCAAAAGCAGCGGCCTCGACAATAACGTCTGGCCGCTAATTTCCTGCGCTTCGCGGTGAAGCGCATAGCGTGCCAGTCTACCCTCAGGCGCCATGAAGGTCGTTCTCGCTGCCCGCATGTCCTCAGGGCTGCTGCAAGCAATTTGCAGCGCCAGACTAATATTAGGCGTTTTGCTGGTTAGGTCATCTTGCAGAAAGCCGAAGATGCGTTCATATTTGCGATCCAGTTCTACCGCGAGTCCTAGCATAACGAACCGCTCTTCTACTGGAGAAAGCCCAAACACAGCAGATACATACGACAGAGGCAAGAACACGCCTGCCTTACGGCTTTCTTCACGTCGCAGGGCAATGAACGCCTCCGAATTCTGAATACTAGCCAACAGCTCGAGTTCTTCCCCATCAAGCTCCTCATCTCCACTTGGCCCGCCGATAAGGCGAATGAACTCATCTTCGGACACGAACATCCCGCGAAACGAATCCGTTTGCGGGTCGGGCGTTAGCTTTTGACGACGCTTATATAAAAGCTCAAGCTTTTTATCCAACAAGGTAAGCTCATCCTTATAATGTTCCCATGCATGTACGTAACCTTGAGCTGCCATAGCCCCTCCTGATAACCCTGATCTATATTTACAAAAAAATACAATCCCTCCCCTTCGTAAACAGCTTGCCTAAACGGGGTGTTATTCTTTACAATGATCTGATAAGGCTCAAAATGTTTTTCCAATAATTGCTAACCCGAAAGGAAAGTGGCCTCCTCTACATGGAACAACTTCCGGCTAATGATCATATATGGAATCGAAAACTTATACATATTTTATGGTGGATCCTATTAATCTATGAAATAGTCGCTATCCTTGGATTCTTCTTTAATATGCATGATCAGCCTCCGCAATGGTTTAACAGGTTCATGGAGGTTCAAATCATTACGGCCTGCCTACAGCTCATCTTAATGGGATCCGGTTATTTGGCTATTCACTTTCTGAAACGATACAGCGATTTTATCATGATTACATGGACCATGACCATGGTTTGTATCTTTATTATCTGTATTCCCGAGCTGATGAGCAGCTACGAATTAATTAGTATCCCTATTATTTTAGCCTCTATCTATTTCCAAAAGAAATATATTTTTTTCGCTTATAGTTTAGGCATTGTATATTTAATTTCATTACTAGTTTGTCAGGTATATCAAGGGCATGCCCTAACACCCTCTGATGTGATCGTTTCTATGACAGTCCTCAGCTCAACGGCACTTATCTGCTTTGCAATCATGAACAAAGGGCTAATTCTCATTACAGAGTTAAAAGATTCGGTCGTTCGCGAACAGGACCTCCTTATTCGAAATGTGATGATTGATCGGCTTTCCAAAGTGGATGCGCTCACCGAGCTGTTTAATCATCGTTCTTTTCAAGAACATACCGATCATCTGATTTCGCATATGCCCCATGATACGCCGCTTGAGCTTGCTCTTATCGATATCGATAATTTCAAAAGGATTAATGATACCTACGGGCATTGGGTCGGTGACATGGTTCTCAAAACGATCGGCTCCATTCTGAAGGAAGAGCTCGGCCCTGACGATATGTCTTTTCGATATGGTGGCGAGGAATTCGCCGTTTTGTTTGTAGGCAAATCACACGAGGAAGTTTTACATATTTGCGAAAAATTAATGGAAACCATCCGGAGTACCGAAATTCCTGAGATGCCGGATCAACCGTTAACGATGAGTATCGGACTCGCTAGCTATAATCGCAACACGATGAAAAAAGCCTGGTTCCAGCTTGTAGATGAATGTTTGTATACCGCCAAAAGAAATGGGAAAAACCGCATTCATTCACATATTTCCGAATAGATGTTTTCAGCTAGGAGCCCTAAAGCTTCTAGCTTTTTTTGGCCTCCAATTTCCATGTCATTACTTACCAACCGAAAACCCTCATAAAAGGAGTCGCCTCTTCCGAAATCATATTTATACACAGGGAGGTAGACACCATGAAGCCTAAGATTCTCGTTGTTGATCCGGTCCAAAGCCTTAGAGGTATTTTACGTCAAATTATTATTACGATGGGTTACGATGTACTAGAAGCAGCTAATGGTGCCGAGGCCATTCATGCGTATCAAGCCAACTTTCCGATTCTGACCACAATGGACCTGAATATGCCAGACATGACCGGTATAGATGTAATCCGAAAAATTAGAGAATTCGACCCTGCCGCCAACATTATGATGTGCTCTGCTTTGGAGCAAAAGACGATGATTATCGAGGCTATCCATGCGGGTGCCAAAGAGTTCGTTTCTAAGCCTTTCCGGGAACATAATATGAAGGAAACGATGCTGAAGCTGTTGATTGTGTAAGCGAGGAAGCAGGGTTAATTTAATAAAAAGATACGCCTCGTACATGTATTTGGTTGATTAGGTAAATAATAGCCAAAACCAAATGAGGTGGTAAACAAATGTGTCATTCCATATCTATTCTTGCTGATGTCAACGAGCTTGTTAAACAATTCCGCATTGATCGGCTGCTATCGTATAGCTCCAATCGTTATGAGGTGCGGCCGACAGAGTCTGTATCCGCTGTAATGATGAATAAAAAGGGAGAACGCATCCTTGATGAATTCCGTTGGGGTCTAATGCCGTTCTGGGCAAAAGATGCCGTATGCGGGGACCGCGATTCGATCTTCACCAATGTCGTCTTCGAGCGTATCGTCAGAAAACAGCGCTGTATCATTCCTTGCAGTGGATTTTATATTAGCGTGACGGAGGGAAAAGAGACAGAGTGGATTAAATTCAAAATGCGCAGCGGCACCTTTGGCATCGCGGGGCTGTATGATGTCTGGCGGGCTCCATCTGGTGAAGAGGAGCTTCGTACGTGCATGATGCTCATGACAGAAGCAAACTCACTCGTTTCTCCTTATCAACGCAGAATGCCTGCGATACTCGACCAGGATCAGGCCGAGATGTGGCTGCAGCCAGAGATGAAAGACAGCAGACTCCTCAGATCCATCCTTCGACCTGTAGATGATCTGCTTATGGTTGCAAATGTATTGTCGTCGCCTGAAGAGAAGCTGGAAAGCGGTTCGGATGTCAGTGTTTTTGTATGAAAAAAAGAGGGCTGCGTTTACACGCAAGCCCTCTTATTTGGTAATGATGGGCGGCAAGTCGCCACCCTCCCCGATCAATCGCACACCTTCCGCACAAACACCATAAGGCTCCCAACGGCATGTGGCACATAGATGACCAATGTCGCTCGGCTTCACACGGTCGGCTACTTGACCGCAAATCTCCGACCAGCTCAGCTCCATTTCCACTTGCAAGCCAAGCTTGGTGATGATTTCTGCATCGTGCTGATAGACGGTCCTATTTTCACAATGCGCTTCTTGATCCTTCGGGAAAGCTGCGCAAAGATCATCAGGTCCAAGAACAATGCGGATCATCGTTTCGGGCTTTTGACGTAATTCTTCGTAGACGGTCGTCATATTTTCGCAAAATTCTTTCGAGTAACCCATCCCTCTGTATCCTAACAGACAAAGTAAGTGATGTCCGCGAAGCTGGATCGCTTTGGTCATATTCTAGGGACACGGTACAATCCGTACCCTTCCATTTTGATGATTGGATCTTTATCTTCGACTAGTCCAGTCGTTTTGGAATGTAGGGCAACATCAATGAGCCAGCGTGTAAAATCCGCCACATTCATCGATTCCATCTCGGCCAAGCTGTAAAACCCTGCTGCATCGACCTCCACGCCGTCTGGCTGAGGCTCTCCGCTGATGTAATCCATTTCAAAAGCAATGTATACATTATGTATGCTTCTAGGCAAATCGCGCACGGCTACTAGGCGAGTGACAACCGCTTTGACTCCGCTTTCCTCCAACACTTCGCGTTCAATCGTATCTTGGATCAGCTCATGCTGCTCAATATAGCCACCCGGGTTGGTCCATCGACCTTTCCCTGGTTCCTGAGCCCTGCGTACAAGCAGCATCTTCTCATCCTTCATCACGAGTGCGCCTACACCGATGCTATAGTTACCCCAATGAACAAAGCTGCACTCCGTACAAGCTCTTCTAATCGTGCCATCCACATCACGCGACTCCAAAGCGGCTCCGCAGGTCATACAAAACTTCGCTTCCATCTATCTCATCTCCAACTTCCTATAGTCTCATTTCCAACTTCCATTCGAGTTTACTGTATGTAAGCTTACTGCTTAAAGTGGACTATAGGCAAATCCGATTCCGTACGTTTTCCGTTCATTGTATGGGAAATTAGAGATACTTCCTGCACTTGTCTTGCGATATCGCTGAATTAGGAAACGAGGTGGCTCTGAGTAAATAAGAGCTTCTAGGGGCTGCTATTTGGGCATTTGGAGGACTTCAAGTGGAAATAAGAGGTTCTAGAGACTCTTATTAGGCAGAATTTGTTGGGATTCGAGAGAATCTGAGCAAATAAGAGGTCCTAGGGACTGCTATTTTTACTTTTTGGTAAGTTTATACGAAAATAAGAGTCTTTGGAGACTCTTATTTCGCGGATTCGGCTGGCGAAAGAAAAACCCGCCACCCTATGGAGGAGCCCAGAGGGTGACGGGGTGCGGTTGACAGAACGGGGTGGGTGGGTGTTTTGTTGGTTTGTTTGGTTTGTTTGGTTGGTTTGGTTGGTTTGGTTGGTTTGGTTGGTTTGATTGGTTTGTGAGTTCGTCGGTTGGTCGGTGAGGGGTGGCAGATTTTACTGTTACAACTAGTTTGACGGGCAAGATGCCGCATCTTACTACACCAAAAACATCGCCACGACCGTCGTCACCGCGAGGCCGATGAGCACAGGCAGCAGATTCCGGCGCGCCAGCTCGAACGGACTCACGCCGCAGATGGCCGCTGCCGGAATCAGCGCCCATGGAATCAACGTGCCGCCGCCGACCCAGATGGCGGCCACTTGCCCGAGCGCTGTGAGCACAGCCGCGCCGGAGCCAATGGCGGTTGCGAATAGCTGCGCAATCGAGCCCGCAAGGGAGATGCCGGAGAAGCCCGAGCCGTCTAGGCCCGTAATGGCGCCAACGACAGTGAGCGTCACGGCACCGACCGCGCCGTTCAGCGGCACCTGCCCCGCGAGTGCTACACCCAGATCGTTCACGATCCCGTGCGAGCCTTGCGGAAGTATTTTGCCGAACAGCTCCGTGAAGGCGGAGTCGCCTAGATAGAAGAAAGCGGCAATCGGGATCACGGGGCCGAAAACTTTGAAACCGAATACAAAACCTTCGATGAGGTAAGAAGTCGTTTGTTCTAGTCCTTGATTCCGATGCGCGAGCAGTGTCACCGCAATGAGAATGAATACGGCGGTGCCTCCAACGAGAGCTGTCGCATCTCCACCTTGCAGATTAAGCACGAACATCGCAATGACATCTAAAGCGAAGAGCAAAGGAATTATAACCGCCAGAGTTTTCTTCAGATTCGGCGCTAAATTAACTTTAGCCTGCCCGACAGCTGAAATAAGCGAGCCACTATCTCCTGGACCACTCGCTACTAGGCCATTTCGCCACGTTCCGTTCTTCATATCCCGCCGCATCATCCAAAAAGCGGTGATCGTCGTGACAAGCCCCATCACGATAACCAGCGGAATGCTTGCCTCCATGACGGCAGTCACTGGTAATCCAGCTGCATCTGCTGTTAATTTAGGAGCTCCCTGTATAATATAATCCCCCGAAAGCGCAATCCCATGTCCGAATAAGTTCATCGCCATAGCAGCACCTAGTGCTGGCAGACCAACACGGACGGCCACAGGCAGCAGAACAGCTCCAATGAGCGCGACACCGGGAGACGGCCAGAAAAACCATGATGTCACCATCATAATGATACCGATACCCCAGAAAGCTAAAGCAGGCGTTCGCATAAAACGGGTTAGCGGAGCGACCATGGTTTCATTAATCCCTGTTCGAATGAGCACACGGCTCATCGCTACAATAATGGAGATAATCATGATGGTTCCCATCAGCTCTTTAGTTGCATAAATGAAGCTGTTGAAAATACCAGAAACGGAGCCGCTCAACGTTTCCGTTGCCAGCAAGCCAAGCGCGAAAATACCAACTACACAAATCATTGTTGTGTCTCTACGCTTGATTAAAAGGGTAAGAATAAAACCGATAAATACTAAATAGACCCAATGAATCGGCAATAATTGAATGTCCACCCTAGATCACGCACCCTCTCTGCCCATACAGCATTTGGTGCTACATTGTATGCTAGGCTGGGCGGAGGAGTTCGTGTGAATTCGGGTTGAGCGGCACCTTGTGGTACAATAGAAGAACTATTTTAACCAAGTTAGGGGAATGCCGAGGATGGCTAGAAATCAACGCTTAGTAACGGATACCGATTTTCAAGATGCTGTTGAAAGACAGGCTGTCGTCCGTGTTTTCAAAGATGATCACATTGTGGATTCGAATGCGGTTGTATTGCGTTTCAGTGAAAAAACAGTGGTCGTACAAACTCGTGTTAGTGATTTGACGTATTATGATCGAGAGGCTTGTGAATTTTTTGAAATGAAAAAACGATAGCTGCTGCAGCTATCGCTTAGTTTAAGGTATAGGAAGCTAGTAGTACGAAGCGGTAACCCGCTTTTTGAAGCTCAGGAATAGCTTTCATAATGCCTTCTGCCGTATCTTTCTCCGGATGGTTCATATGAGCTAGTACGATAGAACCGCTTCGGGCTTTTAACAGTGCTTTGTATACCTGATCCGTGTTATAAGTCGCTCCAGCGTCGCCGAGTACATTGTATCCAGCCAACTGAAAGCCTAAATCATGAACAACTTCTGCAGCAATATCATCATAATAGGCTGTGCCGGAACGAAAAAATAAAGGGCGCCGCCCAGTCAGCTTCTCGATCTGGTCAGCATTGTCTTTCACTTCATGAATAATATCGTTCACATTTTTGGTTCCCGCGATGCCATACGCCAACTTGCCATTTACGGACAAGGGCCGATGCTCGGTCCCATGATTTTCAATCTCAAACAGCGGGTTTGCGGCCAATTTGGCAAATATGTCCTTATTGGCCGTTATCCATCTCGCATTGATAAATAAGGTTGCCGGGATGTTCTCCTTGATCAAATAGTTGATCAGCTTCTCATCGTACCCACTGCCCTCCTTCCCACCGCATGCGTCAAAAGTCAGCGCAATCACTTGATCCTTCGTAGTAAGATGTGTCCGAACACCAGGGACATTTTCGCCCCATTTCTTAGGTTTTGCATTTCCGTAACGCTCGATCAATGTCTTTTCCAAAGTCGTAAAAGCCGGACTAGGCGATGAACTTTGGTCGCTTGAAGCCGCCGATGGTATCGTCGGAGTATCCATTGCTGCTGGGGCTGGTGCTGCCGTGGTCTCTTTTGGTGTTTCTATCGGTATCTCTTTTGATATTCCTGTTGTTATTGGTGTTTCTATTGGTGTTGGTATTGATTTGCCCATCTCACAGGATGACAACGCTATCATTACGAAAAGAAAGAAAAGGAGGCACACTGTGCGCTCCCTCATTTGTGTTTACGCCAATCCAGACTGCTCTTACTCAGCAGATGTCCAAAATCATTCTCAAGCCGTTTTTCTTCTGCTTTGCGAGCAGCTTCCGCCTTCGCTCTCTCAGCATCTTTCTTCGCTTGTTCCTCTGCTTTCATGGCATCAGCCTGCGCTTTGAGTCCCTCAAGTATTTCCGGGCGCAGTAAATCCTTAAGTGTTGCAGGTTTATCTTGCACGCTGGTAACAGCAGGAGTAGACGACCATTTTTTCTTAGCCATAACGGGTTCACCTCAGTTCAGTTTCTCCCTATTATTGTACACTTCTACTCGTGCAAATGATACGGTACCGTCGCCACGACGATATCTTTATCAGCTTGCAGCTTCGAACGAATGCGTGCAGCAGACTGGTTATGAAGCAGTCGATGCCACCATTTTTTCGGCATAAATTGCGGTAAAATAACCATAATGTTTTGTTTTTCCGAAACATGCGTGTCAATTCTCTCAATAAATTCAGCCAGCGGCTTCAGTATCGTCCGATAACGAGATTTAAAAACAACCAATCGAACGCCCGGATCCCACTTATCCCACTTCTCCTGCATCAATTCTTCATCTTCATCGGAGAACGAAACATAGAAGGCAATCACGTTTGGAGACAACGATTTCGCATAGTTCAAGGACTGTGCCACAACCCGATGAATGCCCGCCACAGGCACAATAATCAAAGGCTCCTTCGTGCAAACCCGCTCAATCGTTATATCAATACGCAATTGCTTCGCTACATCATCGTAGTGATGACTAATTTTCGTAATTAACCAAAGCAGCAGCGGGGTTATAATAATAACAATCCACGCACCTTCGGTAAATTTAGTGATGGAAAATATGAGTAAAACAGCAAGAGAAACGATCCCGCCTAAACCATTGATGAGCAGCTTTCCGATCCAACCTTTCACTCGCTCTCTCAACCATTTACGAACCAAGCCGCCTTGCGCAAGTGTAAATGATAAAAACACGCCAATCGCATATAGAGGAATGAGTGCATCGGTCTTACCTTTGAAACCAATCAGAAGAATACTGGCAAGCACACCAAGTGTGATAATACCATAGTGAAACGAAAGTCGGTCTCCCCGGAAGGAGAACATGCGCGGGAAGTTTTTATCCTGTGCCATGATGGATGCTAAGATTGGAAAGCCGTTGAAGCTAGTATTAGCAGCCAAAACCAGAATGAGCATGGTACCAATTTGAGTTGCGTAGTACATCGCCCCACGACCAAAAGCCTGCTCTGTCACCATCGATAATACAGATGTATGGCCATTAGGATCAGGTACAATACCATAACCCAGAGCTAACACCGTTACGCCGCCAAACACGATAGCCAAAAGTGTCCCTAAGGATACTAACGTGCGCTTCGCGTTTTTCACGGATGGTGAGCGGAAATGCGGCACGGCATCGGAGATGGCCTCGATTCCCGTCACGGCTGAACACCCGGAGGAAAATGCTTTTAAAAGAACGAATAACGTTAATGAACTCGTCATTGAGCTCGGAGCAAACGCTATGGGATGCGTATTCATGGATCCCGTCAGCATATCGTATATGCCTTTGCCCACTAGCACTAAAATACATAGAATAAAAAAGTACGTTGGAATAGCGAAAATCGTACCTGATTCCGAAGTTCCTCGCAAATTAAGCCAAACCATGATCCACACGAGAACTAAAGTAATCGGAACAATGTACGGCACCGCCGATGGAAAAGCTGACGTAATCGCCTGCACACCGGCTGAGATCGAAACGGCAACGGTAAGTGTATAGTCAATAAGCAGCGAAACCCCAGTCAGCCTCCCCCAAACCATACCTAGGTTTTCTTTGGAAACCATATACGCTCCGCCACCTTGCGGGTAGGCCTCTATCACTTGTCTATAGCTAAAAACTAGCAGCATAATCAGAGCAATAATGGATATCGCAATGGGCAATGAGAACGCAAAAGCGGCAATACCAACAGTCGCGAGTTCTAACAGAATCTGCTCAGTCCCGTAGGCAACTGACGATAAGGCATCCGAGGATAGGATCGGCAATGCTTTCCAAACCTGCATTTTTTCGGATTCCATTTCGCTGGATTTAAGCGGTTTGCCAAACATAATTTTTTTCAATGAATCGCTTGTCATTCGTGCTAGTTCCCCCAATTAAACCTAATATCTGACATCAAACTGCGTTTTAGGACGCAAAAAAACACAAGGATAGACCTTGTGTTTATACACATGTTCTCCTTCCCACGGTCGCTTACGAGGTTAGCTGTCGGGTTCGGGCCGCGAGAATCTGCCCTAAATGGTACCATACTTAAGCACCTTTACTCACCCCATGAAACTTGTGGTTCCCCCGCTTTTCTAATAAGAAAATTAAGCGAAATATTCAACTGTAACGTACGAGTTGAATACTACTCTCTTCTAGCAGCTTAGTAAAGGATTGAAAAAACTTAAAAAGATAACTCCAACCACTTCATTCACTCAATAATACGCTTACAATCATACGATTCATTGATTTACTTCCATTCTCTTATTACATCGTGGTTTTTTAAGCATTTCTTAATGAGTTGAGTAATTAATGAAGCAAAATAAAGGAAAATATTGGATTTTAATGATAACTCCTATGCAAACGAGGATCTGTGTTGAACCCACAAGCTGAGAAAAAGCTAGCCATTCTCAAATGGACAGCAAAATAGACGGCTTACACCGTCATTGGTATCCGTGTAAAGTTGTACTTTGTGCAACAATAAGCAAGCTAATCCGCGTTATCCACGCGATTGTTGCAAAAAATACAACACTTTTAGCCTAAATTAGCTATATAGCCCATAAAAAGGATAAATTGTTGCAGAATATACAACATTCTGAGCTTTCCATGCAGAAATCAAGGAAATTGTTGTACGCAGTACAACTTGCCTCTCTAATTCTCCATTTTATTTGAATCATCCTTTTTGTCTGAACCAAGAACACATAAGCAACGCTAAATAAAACAGTTATGCCAAAGATCTGAAGCCACGCCTTTACCGCATTTATTTTCACATTATAACTTATACTCGAATACACACCCTTTGTTGGTTGAAAGGAAACATCCAACCTGGATACCCAGATCGATTGATAACCTTGTTTTTCTGGAAAAGGAAACGGACTATTCGATAATAGGTAATCATCAACTGGGACGGCAAGAAAGCAAATAATGATGATAACGACAGCATAAACAGCCAAAAGCTTCTTACGGTGTGAGGTAACTTCCAAATTCACATCTTCTTTCGTTTTTGATTTTCAAAGCTCTTCAACGACAATGCCTTGGGCAAATTGGTCACTTAGCAAAGGTGCCCTCTCCTCTCATTCCCAACATATTTTGAGAATACATCTAGGCCAGCTTTGGCTGCTGAATAAACACTCATACCAGAAAGATGATTTTTCGAGGACATAGAGGAAACATTTAATACACGTTTTGGAATCTGAAGGTGTTGGGAAAACCAAATGAACATGGAAGTTAAAAGGATTGGAGCCAGCAAATTTACGTGGACACTCGTAGTCAACTCTTCGGTACTTCCATGCTCAATACTGGATATTGGGGTTACAACTGCAGCTCACTCTCAACAACTAAGCCCTCGTTCCTATTCCTGGAAATACAAAGCAGATGATGTTCAGAGGATATAAGCCTACGAGCAAGTGCTTCACCTAAACCTCTTGATGTCCCTGTTATTATAAAGTACTTCAATCAAATACCTTCCCCCAAAATTAGTACCTGATACTAACTCATCCGAGTATAATCCATAATTTGGAAAAATTCAATGTAAATCGGAGCTACAACGGCAGCCCTTCTCACTTTCTTATTACAAGGAATAAATTTCCTTCTCCCAAGGAAACCTACTTTCAGGTGAATAACATGAATCAGACAGAAACAAATGATATGGCCAGACTTAAACTTCAATTTGAATCAAATAGTGATTTTGTGATGGAACGAAAACAACTTTTGGGTCATGAAGTTGTATTTTGTTATTTTCGCCCCTTTGTTAACCTTGCACAAACGAATCAATTATTATCTTGGATGGAGTCCAGTCCAATCAGTGATTGGCTTCAGCAAATAAGCCTATTGAATGGCCAATTAAACGCTTCTTACGACCTGCAGTTGAGCAGCTTATTGGAAGGTAATTTAGTTATTTATTTACTCGATAACCCTATAAGAAATTTTGTTATCGAGCCCGTTCCGTCAACGATTAGGAGAACGCTAAATGTTCCACAAAATGAAAATGTGATTGAGTCTTCCTTCGGAGCATTTAATGAGGATTTGGACACGAATATGGCGCTGATCCGCGATGAGCTAAGATCCCCTAAACTAACCATGAATACCATGATGATGGGGACAAAACAACCAAAAAGAACCACCTTAACTTATTTATCCGACTCTGTTAATCGTAAGCTGCTTTCATCCTTAATGAAGAAGCTAGAGGCAAATAAAGCAAAGGAATTTAAACATTTGCAAGAAATCATCAAGGTTTTGGGAGAAGGGAATTTCAGCCTTATTTCCCCTTGTCTAACTTCTGAGCGGCCGGCAGAAGCAGCGGACCATTTGAAAAATGGCCGTGTTATCCTGTTTATCGAAGGACTTCCGTACGCTTTTGTTATGCCAGTTATTATTACAGATCTCTGGTGCTTGAACTCCGATCGTAACTTCCCTAAGATTACAATGATTACCATTCGGATGCTTCGGTTTATCGGCATGTTTATCGCTTTAGTCTTACCTGCTCTATATGTATCCTTGGTCTCTGTGAATCCAGAAGTATTGAGAATCCAGCTAGCCTTGTCAGTTGCCCAGAGCCGTGAAGGGGTACCCTATCCGGCCTTTTTGGAAGTCATTTTTATGTTAATTGTTCTAGAGATGCTCATTGAAGCGAGTATTCGCCTTCCCAAAAGTATAGGTCCCTCGATAACAACAGTAGGTGGAATTATTCTCGGGCAAGCCGTTGTCAGCGCAAAATTGGTAAGTAATCTATTCATTATTGTTTTGGCAGCTTCCGCTTTAGCGAATTTTACATTGAACGGGGTACAAAATGCCTTGTTTATTCGAATATCAAAATATGTTTTGATCGTATTTAGCGCCATTTTTGGTGTTCTCGGTACGATTGGCGGAATCATTTGGCTATCCATCTATATGGCCTCTATCACGACATTTGAAGTCGCCTATATCAATGTAAATGTAAAGGAAGGTCCCCAGGATGGTTAATAAAATATCCGTCTATCTGACATTCATCACTGTACACTTCGGGCTGATATTTTTCGTATATCCTGAGAAAATATTTGAATCGACAAGCAAAGGTCATTGGGAAGCTATACTGTTAGGCTGCCTATTTGAAGTAGCTATGATGTGGATCTATCTAAGGGGCCTTTCAACTTTCCCTAACATGACGATCGTTCAGATTTGTAAACAAGTATTGGGCCCCTGGCTGTCAAGAATCATCCTAATCCCAATCATGTTATATTTTCTTGCAACTCTAGTATTAATTTCTAGGGTATATTCGGAAATGATGGCCATCGTCTTTTTACCAAAAACGCCGATCTGGGCTTTACTCTGTTTTATCTTCTTGGGCTTGTTTGCAGCCTGGTGTGGTATCAAAACTGTACTAAGAACGAGTGTCATTATCTCGGTTTTGTTCATACCATGGATTTTTGCAGCACTCAGCAGCTCCGTGACAAATTTCGATATCCGTAATGCATCCCCAATTTGGAACACTAACTTTGATTTTTTGAAGCATCCTGCTTATTATTCGAGTTTTTTCGCTTTTTCAGGGTTTTTATTTTTGGGTATGATTCACCCTTTTTTTCGAAATGTCGTGGGCAGCCGCAATGTATTCATTCTTTTGATTGCAGGCTTGTTTCCTTTTTATTTGGCAGCCGTTTATATCCCCCTTCTCATTTTCGGACAAGAGACTGTCATTCAACTCCAATTCCCTCTTCACACGGGGATGGATACGATCGATATGAGCTGGTCCATATTCGAGAGAATGACGCTGTTTTACACAACTTCTATGATTGCTTTTTTAGTTCTCTATAGTGCGGTTTTAATTTGGCTTATAGCTGAGATGTTTCGGGGCATTGTAGTTCCCTTATCCAATAAGTGGTTAAGTGTAATTATTTCAATCATTGCCTACTTTCTTAGTTCACTGGTTCCAGGTTGGTCTGAAACAGAACACCTAATTGGGCTGGATACTGGGCTCCGAGCTTATAGTATCTTTGTCTTTCCAATCGTAATTGGGATTATTGGCGCACTGCAAAGGAGGCGAATTAACCAAGGATGACATACATATTTCGTTCAGTCTTAGTACTCCTAACTATATTCCTGTTATCGGGCTGTTGGGACAATAAGGATATCAATAAAAGGATACTGCCTGTAGCGATGGCTATAAGTCAAACAGATGCAAAAACGTATAGAGTTGGGCTTCGAGTGCCTCAACTTGATTCAACTAATATGACGCCACGAATCATAACTGGGGAAGCCTCAACGATCAGTGAAGCCTTGGATCGGATGCGTGGTAATGTAGAAAGCAGTATTGATTTACTGCATCTCAAACTTCTGATGATTGATGAAAGAACCGCTAAGCTTGGTATAAAAGAAGTGCTTGAATATGCCATTAGGTCTCATGACATTGCACCTAAAGCGCTGGTTTCTGTGTATAGAGGTGATTTAATTGAAATGTTAAACAGAAAAGAGCAAGGCGGAGCGGAGGGAGGCACTGCAAGCTATGATTTTTTCAACAAGCTGGCTGGCTGGACCCCCAATACTTCTATTGTGTATTTATGGGAAGCTTTTCGAGGGGGCTTTTCACATACGGAAGATTATGCGCTTCCTATCATTAAACCTGGAGAGCGTACAATGTTTAAGTTAGATGGTTCCGCCATCATGAGTCGGGGAGTTATGGTTGGAACGATTTCTTCAGATGATACGCTCATATACAACATTATGAAAGGTGATTTTCAGGGGGCTAATGTAGAAGTAATGGAGCATGCCAGCGTTCTCCTAGTCGACGTGGATTATAAGCACCGTCATCATTGGGATGGCCATACACCGCAAGTGGAAACGGATATGAAGGTCGTTGGCATGCTTCTGGAGACGAAGGGCAACCCCAGTAAAGAACAGATTAAGGATGAGCTCCAAAACTTGTTGAGTAAGCGGGCTAAAGCTATGATTTCAAAACTGCAGGAAAATCAATCGGATTTGTTTGGTTACGGACAATATTTCCGTAATGATCTTTCCCATGTTCAATTAAAGGAATGGAGAAAAACCTGGTATCCACAGCTGAAAGTGACATTAAATGTGAAAGTGAATATTAGAAATAGTGGGAATTTGAAATTTAATACGATTGATTCGTGAACATAAGGGCAGAAAAGACAGAAAAACACAGCTTCCAAGCTGCATTTTTTCAGTCTTCTTCTATTTCTATGAACGCTTCAAACCTAACTTTTCAACATCTGCCAGCCACTTTTCACGCTGTTTATCCGTTGAAGACTTAACGGGAGTTATTTCTGTAATCTTGACGGGATTGACTCCACTGAATTGCAAGGTCCCACGTTTCATGACATGATGCCCTGCTTGTTTGTACACCCATCGATAGTACCAGGAAGGTGTGTCCATGGTTACTATGAGACGAGCAGACTTCCTACTCAATAATTTGTCCCAGAACATGGAATTGGGGCGATTCCGATAGGCGAAGCCTGGTAGAAATACACGATCGATGAACCCCTTTAGGATCGCCGGGACCGTCCCCCACCATATCGGATATACGAACACCAGATGATCCGCCCAACGGATCGTCTCTTGAGCCGCAAGCAAATCCTCTTCTAGCTCCAGCCGTTGATGGTAACCGTATTTCAAATTCGGTTCAAAAGACAAAGAGCCTATATGAATGCTGCGTACCTCCGAGCCGCTAGCGATTGCACCTTTCTTGTAGGCCTCCGATAACGCTGTGCAATAGCTCTTGGCAAAGGGATGTCCGTTAATAATGGCTATGTTTGGTTGCATATTCCTGCCTCCTCGTGACTCTTTTTATTCATCTTTCATCACTGTGCGTGTTAAGATAAAGTAAGAATAAGCCATTTGGATCTAGAAAAGTATGATCAAACATGCCAAAATCTTATTCTTATGTGCAAAAGGGAGGCCTCGGGCGTTGTTATCAAGCTACACTGGATTATCTGTATCCCTTGTTTATCCGATTATCAAAGCGATTGTGTTCAAGGGACATAACAAAGACGATTTTTTCAAAAGAGCAAATATAGATGAGTCCATTCTTCATGACCCTGAGGTTCGGTTGTCGGAGGAGGATTTCGAACGTTTGACGGAATTAGCCGCTGCGATCACATCGGATGACATGTTCGGATTACATCAAGGACAGAACATAGAGGTTTCTGATTTGGGGATTCTAGGATATGTGATGCTCCACTCAAAAACTATCGGTCAAGGCTTAGCTGCTTTTCAAAAATATAATATGATCGTATGTGATGGATACAATATCATTTGGCACATAGAAGAGAATGACGTTATCATCGGGTTGTCCTACAATCGTCCTCACAAGCAACCAGCCCGACACTGCATAGAGGATATGGCTAGTTCTTTGTACCATTTGATGATAAGGCTAAGCTGCAGAAATATTACTTTAAAAGAGGTGCATTTCACTCATGCTCTCTCCACAGAAATTGACGCCTATACATCCGTACTGGGAATAAAGCCGCAGTTTGGTGAGGATTCGAATGCAATTCGTATAAGCAAGGACATTCTGGAATACCCCATTTTACTAGCGGACTCCAAGCTATTGGGGACCTTCGAGGCTATCGCGGAGGAAACCAGACACAGACTCATGCAAGGTCGAACATTTTCCGACCAATTATACAATTGGATCATGAAGGACATGCCGATGCCTTTTCCGAGCTTAAAAGAGACGTCGATGGCTTTCAAAATGAGTGTTAGAAGTATTCAGGCAAGGTTAAAGCTGGAAAACACTACCTATCAAGACATCATGAATCGAGCTCGGAGAGAGCTTGCTGTTGGTTATTTGGCTAAACCGGAATATAAAATAGGAGAGGTCGCTTACCTTCTTCACTTCTCAGAGCCAAGTGCCTTTCAAAGTGCTTTTAAGAAGTGGACAGGGGTAACACCAAGGCAGTATAGGATGGATTTATTGAAACATCTTTAACTATGATTACATCCAAAACCATGAAAGCCCGAAGGGGCTTTTTTTACGTTACTCCAATGTTTAAAAACTACATCGCCAGACCGAGAGCTTTTTAAAGCTTGCGTCCGATGAGTGAAACTCCTTGAAGATCTATACTTAGAGAAGCGTTGAGGAGTTTAATTAAAGATGAGGTGTAATCATGAAAAAGCAAGGAAACAACAAGACATTAGTTCTAATCGGCCTGCTGTTAGGCCTGGTATTCTCTGAGTTGGATCAAACCGTCGTATCGACGGCTCTGCCGACCATTATTCGTGATCTGCACGGCATGACACTTTACGGCTGGGTAGCCGGGATTTACATGCTCTCGATTACGATGTTCATGCCGATCTTCGGCAAGCTTGCCGATATTTATGGCCGCAAGAAGATTTATTTAAGCTGTGTCGCCCTATTCATGGTCGGATCCATCATCAGCGGACTCGCTGATTCGATGACCACACTGCTAATCGGAAGAGGGGTTCAAGGAATCGGAGCCGGTGGACTCATGCCATTAGCCATGATCATCATCGGTGATACATTTCCGTTGGAGCAACGAGCCAAGGTCCAGAGCCTTGTCGGTCCGTTATTGATTCTGCCTCAACTGATCGGACCTACGATTGGCGGATATTTTGTGAGCTATGTGAGCTGGCATTGGATCTTTTTGATCAACATTCCTATTGGGCTTATCGCTGCCTTTATCGTTTCCAAAGGCTTGCGTGAAACGGCCAGCACCGAGAAAAAATCCATTGACTGGGCAGGAGCCTTTACACTCGTTCTAGCCATGCTCTCACTTCTTCTAGCTCCGGTCTTGATCGATATCAAGGGCTATACGTGGTGGTCCCCCGTTATTATCGGCTTATTGGCGTTATTCGCAGCTCTTACCATACTTTTTATCCGAATCGAATCGAAGGCTAAGGAGCCGATCATTCCGCTTGTTCTCTTCAGAAATCGGTCCGTCGTCGTATTGTCCTGTATCGTATTCCTAACCATGCTTGGTGTCATGGGAGGCATGTCGGGATTCCCATTTTTCGCGCAGAATGTCATGGGTATGTCACCAACCGCATCCGGTTACTTGTCGCTAGCCTTCATGGCAGGCGCCATTCCGGCGAGTATCCTTTGCGGTAATCTCATAACGAAGATCGCCTACAAGAATCTCTTCATCGTATCGTTTATCTTCCCGATCGTAAGCTATGTACTGCTATCACGCATACATGTTGATACAACAGTTATCTACATTATCGCAGCGTTCTTCATTTTGGGACTTGGGATCGGCGTTCTATTCGGTTCAGACAATCTGATCGTACAGGAGTCCGTAGCGAAGGAGCACAGCGGAGTCGGAGTAGCAACGGTTCAGTTGTTCCAGGCCATTGGTACCACGCTAGGATTTAGTATCTTCGGAAGTTTGCTTTCCAGAAATATCGCCAGAGGTTTATCGGGATTATCGGACCAATTCCCAGAAGGAACTGCAGAGACAATCCTGAACGGAGGCATCCCACAAGGGCTTTCAGCGGACATACTGCTGCGGATCAAAATGGTATTTACCGAAGCGTTCCAACACATTTTTGCAATAGGCATCATATTCGCCATTGTAGCTTTCATAGCTTGCTGGTTCATGAGAAAAGAAGTGCTGACGAATGCGGAAGAAGCTTTGACTGCAAAAGAAGCTCTGAGGAAAACAGAAGAAGCTTTGATTTCAAAAGAAACTCTGACGAACACATAAGATGCTTTGACTGCAAAAGAAGCTCTGAGGAAAACAGAAGAAGCTTTGATTGCAAAAGAAACTCTGATGAACACATAAGAAGCTTTGATTGCAAAAGAAAACTACAAATACATGACAAAAATAGACGGCTATAATTATGACTTAAATATATGACTAAAATCAGGGCTTGCGCCGTCCTTACACGAGTTTGTTGCATCAACCCTTCACGAGTGCGTGTAAGGTTGATGTAACGCAGGTTACGTCCAAAAGATGTAATGAGATAGAGACATTTCCTTGCTTACTCCGTGGAAGTTGTATATTGTACAACATTTGGCAATCTTTTCCGCCTCATTCATGCAATTGTTGCAAAAAATACAACAATTTCACCCAAAAGTAGCTATATACCCTATAAAATAGCTAAATTGTTGTACAGCATACAACATCCTGAGATTAACCAGAAGAAATCGAGGAAATTGTTGTACGCTGTACAACTTTCCTTTCTATTTCTCCATTTCCCCAGAAACGAACAAGCAAGTAAACCAACAAGCAAACAAACGATTGAATAAACCAACCATCAAACAACCAAACTAACGATCGAACGAACGAACCCATAATCAAACCATTAAACCAATATCGCATAGTCACTTACCGAATGATTATGCATGTCTCCACAATCTCACTCAGCTCAGCAAAATCAATAGCTAACTAAATACGGGGGAAGTTTGGACTCCCCCTAACCCGCCAAAAAAGTTCTGGGGTCAAGAAAAAAACTGGAAAGATAATCAGATTAATTTCTGATCTTCTCAATCCAGTTTTTGCTTTTCGTCTTAATTAATTCGGCACGTGATAATTGCGGGCTGTTGTTTTTTGTTTGAAAATCATTTTTTTCCATATGAGCGGGATGCCGCCAATGAGATATAAATAGCGAGCATCGATGACTTTCTTCAGGAGAGCGGCGAATTTGCCTCTGACTTTCTTCACTTTGAGTAAGCCCACTGCCTCTCCTCTGCCCAAGGATGCCACAGTCCCTTTGAAATCGTATGCGAAGGGCTTAAGGTCTCGGCCGCGAACGGCAGATAGAAGATTTCTCGCTACGTTGTAGCCTTGCTGAACGGCAATCTGGGCATTCGCAGGATAAGGCGTCCCCTCAGGGCTCATCACAATGGAGCAATCACCTGTAATAAATACATCCGGATACTGGTAAGAGCGCAAGCATTCGTCAACTTTGACCCTTCCCCGCTGTACATCGAATCCTGCTTGCTGTATCAAGGAATTCCCGCGAATGCCTCCCGACCAAACAATAGTGCCTGCACGAATGAACTCGCCATTGCCTAGAATAACACCATGCGGCGTACACTCCTTAATGGGTGTGGATAGTTTATACTGAACACCTTTGCGGCGCATGACTTCCATGCCGTATTCAACAAGATCTTCAGGTAGACCAGGAGGCAGCGCCGATGGGGAGGCTTCGATATTGATGATTTTCACAGTTGACGGGTCGACGTCATAGGTCCTACATAGCACAGGGATCCGATCCGCCAGTTCCCCCACAAACTCTGTTCCAGTAAAGCCTGCACCTCCAACCACAAAAGTGAGGTACTCAATCCTCTTCGGCTCCATTTTTGACTTGGCAAACATATATTCAATGTGCTGGCGAATAAAGCGCACGCTGTTAATGCTCTTAATTGACATCGCATATTCATTCATCCCAGGAATGCCGAATGTTTCGGTCTCACTCCCCAGCCCAATAACCAGATAATCGTAGGAGAGGTCCCTATCGCCGAGCACAACCTTCTTTTCCTCGGGTAAAATTTGACTTACCGTTGATTTCACAAAATGAATCTTACGCTCATCAATCAAATCCGCAATCGCCACACGGGCATTATCGTGATGATCGGTACCGGCAGCCGGCATATGCAGATGTGTGGTGATGTAGTGATAGTCATGTTTGTTCACCAAGGTAACATCCATCTCACTTGCTTTCATCCGCTTCTGAAGCCTAATGGCTGTGACCAGACCACCGTAACCTGCGCCAAGAATAACCACTTTCGGTTTGCTCATTGAAATCCTCTCCTCCGATTTGTGAAATAAATCACATATTATTGTGAAAAATATCACATACTTTTATAAGATGAGCCGATGAACGACTCTTTCTTTTATAATATGCTATTTCTCACAGGAAATCACTATAAATTTGACCAGTCTATGAACAAAAAAAGTATTATTTACACTCGAAGCCGTCGCCCTCCGCTTTATCATGTAATCTGCGCAAGCGAAAACAGTTCATTCCTGCCACGCCGAGCTCCTCCAGCAAACCAAAGTTGGCCCAAGCGCCCACCACCGCCCCGATGCCGGGAACGAGCTGAAGCATTTTACGAAAATCAATCGTATCCCGGTATTCCTGCTGCAGCTGCTGCCAATCCACTTGATTCATATAGTCCTCAGCCGGTGGAAAGGAATGCGAAATGGTATGCCAATTCTTAATGGTATGAAGAAGACCCGGCTTCTTATTCGGACTGGAGAAGGCCAGCTGAAACACATAGAGAATGAACAACCGCTCCCGGTAATCTTTCGTCGAGTAGCCGTACGCATGCGCCAGCTCAAATAGGAATTTCAATTTAATGCCGATCAGAATCGGGAAATCCGCCAGTCCTAGCAGAATTCCGCCCGCTCCCGTACCAGCTCCTTCTGCTGCGGCAATCTTTTTATATAGGGATAATAATTCCTCAGCTTTGGCATCGCTATCTGCTAAGGAAACGCCGTATAGCGGGTCGTTTTGGGGGATGTAATTCATCCCGAATAGGGTCGTTTGCACGATTCCTTTGACGGTCGCGGTTATTGTCTTATGAACCTTATCAGGAATCAAATTATTGATGCTGGTTTGAACAGATTTGGAGGCTCTTTCCATCAGGTTGGGAACCCTTTGCTGCCGGATTTCCCAGCGTTTCAGCTTTTTTAACATTTGCTGCTCATAGATTGTGTACGCTGTTTCCATTCTCGTCACCGCCAACTCTGATCTTCATTTAAGTATAGTATACGGGGCGATTGGTCTCAAGATGACGGGGTGAGTGGCGGAGAGTGTGAATCGGCAAGGGGAGCGAGAAGTGCAGCAAATAAAACCTGGCTGATGGCCAGGTTCTTGTCTAAAGCCGACGCTTGAGCATGAGGAACGAACTTCTCTTTGATATCACTCGCACGTTTAAATCCCAATCCACCATCTTCTCGTCTGTAAAGATGAAATACATCGTTACAGACACGTTTTCACTTCCCCTTGCGACTGTAACGATGAAAAATATCTTTACAGCTTCGCTCAGCGCATAAAACTGCTTTTTCCTCGTTTGTAAGAATACAAAACATCGTTACAGACACGTTTTTCATTTTCCCTCGCGACTGTAACGATGAAAAATATCTTTACAGCTTGTCACAACGCATAAACCTGCTTTTTTCTCGTTTGTAAGAATACAAAACATCGTTACAGACACGTTTTCACTTCCCCTCGCGACTGAAACGATGAAAAATATCTTTCCAGCTTGTGCTATGGTTGTAGGTTATTGCGCGCTTTGCAAAAACCGGGCAACTATAGTCAATCACCAAAAGATTATGCATGTATCCACAATCTTACTCAGTCTAGTAAAATCCATAGCAAACCATGCTAAATAGGGGAAAGCTCTCGTCTTACCCCCTACCCTAAAATCTGACAAGAAGAACAAAAGCAGCTCCTTAAAAGTAGCTGCTCTGCCTTTATGATTGCATATACAGAAGTAATGCAAAACAAAGAATCCCCATGGCGACGAGAATGGTGTCCATACCTCGCCACTGTAACGTGTTTTTCCTCAGCAGCAGCTGTTTGCCGTCGATTTTTTTCAGTTCCATCGCAATGGTCATTTGCTCAGCTTTATGAAACATAGCGAGCAGCAAAGGGACGACTAGCGCCGGGATATCTCGTGAACGAACAGTACCCGGTCGGATTGATGCTTTGCCTCTGGCTCTTACGATGGCTGAGAACTGCTGCCACTCCCGCAAGATGAGCGGAATGAAGCGGAAAATCAAGGAGACGGCCAATGAAAAAGATTCAACCGGCAGCTTAAATTTGCGAAAATATTTCAAGGCCCAATTAAGCCCTTGCACGAGCTGACCATAAGGCGTCGTGATGGCTAGCCAATAGCCTGCCATGAGGACGAGAAGCAAACGTGTCAACGTGAGTGCCGTGCTCCAGCCACGCTCCGCCGAGAAACCGAGCGGAAACTGCCCTTCAGCGGTTGACCAGTCCAGCCCTGCCAGAAGGATCGAAATGAACATGAAGATCAGGAATGGCAGGGCGATCTTCATGCTGCCGCGAAGGGCGGATCGCGGGAGGCCGAGAAACGCGAGGCCGAGGAGCAGCATGGATGCCGCGAGGCCGCTCCACTCCTGCTGCTGCATCGTCCCGATGACGAGCAGCAGGTAGAGCAGCCACTTCGCGCGCGGGTCGAGCCGCAGCATCACGGCCTGCGGCGGCTTCGGGGCCACGCCAGCTTCGCACGTGGCCTGCGGGCTCGGCGCAGCCGCTTGCGGCGCCGGCCTAGAGCTGGCGCTGCCGCATTCGCGCAGCGCCTTTGCGATCGCCGGAGCGGCAAGCTCCGGCGTGAGCCGGTCCGGCGCGATGGCGATGCCATAGCGCGCCAGCTCTATCGCGGCCTCCACGCAGCTCGGGAGGCCGACGCCCGCGCGCGTCAGCACCTCCGGCGCGCGGCAAAGCTCTTCCGGCGTGCCGTCGAAGACGAGCGCGCCGCGGTCTAGAACGAGGACACGGTCCGCTAGCGGAAAGAACGTGTCCAGGTCATGCGTGGCGATGACGCAGCCGCCACGCTCGCGCGCGCGAATGATGCGCAGCAATTCGCGGACGGCTGCCGCCTCTAAGCCGGCAGTTGGCTCATCCATGAGGAGCCAATCCGGCGCAGTGGCGAACGTAGTCGCCAGCGCGAGCCGGCGCTGCTCGCCGCCGCTCAGCGAGAAAGGCGACCGATCCATGGCGATGACGCCGCGTGGATCGAGATCAGCGCAAGCGGCGCGAATGCGGCGCTCGCGTTCGTCCGCCCCGAGGCGGTAAGGACGCAAGGAGTACGCGAATTCCTGGCGTACACTGCGTGCGAACAACTGCTGCTCGGGGAATTGAAATATTAGACCTAGACGAAGGAGATGGGCTTGGTTTACTTTCCGTTTGTGCCATAATGGCTGCTCATCAAGGGTTATCGTTCCTAAGGTTGGTTCCAGAATTCCTGCCATGACCTGCAGCAGTGTTGATTTCCCAGAACCCGTATGACCAATCAATAGGGTCAGCGATCCATCCGACAAGTTGAAGCTGATATCTTTCAGCAGTTGATTGTTAGAGTCATCCGGAGCATCTACCCGGATGTCCTGCAGAGCTATCGGCATAAGGACGACACCGCCTTAGCCAACTCTTCCATATCTATCGGGAGGAGATCAAGCTGACAGCCTTGCTGCATCAGACCAATGGCAGTCTTAACCACAAAAGGCGGATCAAACCCTAACTCCTTACAAGGTGTCATACCCGGCAATTCTCCCCCCTCCCCATACAAAAACGCTCTCGGCTCCCCATCAAAGGTTATCCGTCCCTCTCCAAAACCAACGACGCGCGTAGCATCCGCCAACTCTTCCAAACGATGGGTAATCCACACAATCGTCGTCCCCCGCTTATGCGCTTCCCTTACAGCTTGGCGCACTTCCTTCCTTGCAGCAGGGTCTAACATTGCGGTCGGCTCATCTAAAACAAGGATCGATGGATGAGCGGCAAGCGCTGCTGCGAGATTCACCAACTGCTTTTGCCCACCGGATAATGTGTTTAACGACCGCTCGATCGGGATCGTCAATCCAACGGCAGACAAGGCTTCCATGTACCACTCTTTACGCGATTCTGTGCTTAAATTTTGCCCATTCGGCAGGTAGTCCAGCTCTTCCTGAACCGTGTCTCCAACAAACTGGGCATCCGGTATTTGCAGAACACCCCGGGTTAGCCAATTCTGGTCTTGTTTATGCACGAACTGTCCACCAGAGAGCGGACTTAAGCCCAGTAATACGCTGGCTAGTGTGCTTTTGCCGCTGCCATTGGGTCCTATGACTACAATCCACTCACCCTGATGAATATCCATGGAGACATCGGACCACACTTGCCTTCCTTCTCCAGATTCTGTTCGATAGATAACGGAGGCCTTCTCCATGGAGGCTAAAATCTCTCTGTTTGCCATATGTAAAATGTTCCTTTCACTTTCACAAAAGATGTGCTATCATCTGAATTGTTAACCAACGTTGATCGAATTGGTTGACAATACATTTACAATAACAGAAACAGGAGCGATGAACAATATGAAACTCACTCTTCGCGGCGTTGTTTTTAGTGCACTATTTGCCGCTATTCTCGTTTTATTCAGCTTTGCCAAAATTTCTCTTCCTTTGACACCCGTGCCTATTACCTTGCAAACACTGGCGGTTATGCTAGCCGGCGGACTTCTGGGAGCACGCTATGGATTCCTTAGTATGGCACTCGTTGTCATCCTCACAGCCATCGGCTTTCCCCTGCTTCACGGAAATGGCGGTTTAGGCGTCGTCCTCGGACCTACTGGCGGCTTCATTATGATTTGGCCTTTTTCAGCTATGCTTATCGGTCTTATTTTACCTCGTATTCGGATGAATGGCATCATGGGTTACATCGCCGCCTTCTTAGTCCTTGAAGTATTCGGCTCTCTCATTCTGTATCTGGCCGGAGTTCCTTGGTTAATGTACAAAGTGCCTACCTATACATTTGCCAAAGCCATGACAGCGGCGTGCTATCCATTCTTACCAGGAGATGCCATCAAAGCTATAGTTGCAGCGCTTATCATTGCTCCTGTTCGCCAAGTATTCCCTCCGCAAAGACTTACGGGCTCCTCTTCACACAGCGTTGTTAAAAGTAATAGTCCTACAGATCTTAGCGTTTAAGACTCTGAAGACAAACAACGGCCTTACAGCCGCAGAAGATCTGAGTACATACTCAAATCTTTTACGGCTGTAAGGCCGTTTTTTTGTATAGCTTTTCGAGCGGGGATATCAAAATTTTTACGATTTTGTAATGTGCAGCACGTAATTTTTATTCGATTGTAATGCCCTGACGTGTAAGCTAGTTCTTGTAGACAGCAGCACGATGCAAACAACAGCGCAATCAAACATTATCGAATAGGAGTGTTATATATGAAAAACAGTAAAAAGACATTAGCCGCATTAACGATCACAGCAACCGTAGGTTTATCAGCAATTCTTCCTTTCAATGCACTAGCAGCAAGTCCTTTCACGGATTCCGCCAACACAACTCAAGTTCAAACAGCGATTGAACAATTAGCACAGCAGCAAGTTGTATCCGGATATGAGAACAACACCTTCAAGCCGAATCAGACTATAACTCGCGCAGAGGTTGCCAAAATAGTCGCATTAGCGCTTCATGTGAGCATGGACCCCGCCGCAGCCAACCATTTTAACGATGTAACGAAAGGTGATTGGTTCTATTCTTATGCAGTTGCTCTTGAGACTCTTGGTGCAATGAAAGATACTGCCGGACAATTCCGTGGAGGTCAATCCATCTCTTCGGATCAACTTGCAGACGTGATTGCTAACGTGTTAAAAGTTGATAAAACGGCGGTTGAAAAGCTGCCAAGCTTTGCATCTATTACAGGCAGTCAAGTGACTAGGGGGCAAGCCGCTCTTCTTATCTTTGAAGCACAGCAATTAGTGCCTATTCAAGTGACTAAACTTCAAGCCTTGAATGCCATAACACTGCAAGTTACTTTCTCGGCACCGATTCCCACGGCAGAATTGGAACTGGATCAAGCGTCCAAAAACTTTGTTTTTGACAACGGCCTGGCGATCAATAATGTTCCGCGGTTAAAAACAGGTTCCAAATCCACCTACATCGTTCCAGTTCCTACCCAAAAAGCCGGGACAACTTACACGCTGACTTATAAAGGTAAGCCTGCTGGAACTTTCACAGCGAGCACAGAGAAAATTGCTCTGAAATCCACGGCGCAGGTAGCAAGTGATTTATTTGAAGTGGAATCCCAATTGGCTGATGGTGTTGCTGATTACGGTTATGTGATTGCAGCTTACAGCAAAAGCCGCCCAGGCTCATTCATCGTTGACGAGAACAATAGCTATAACGGCAAAACGTATCAAATTCTTTCGTCCATGCGTAACCGTCAGGTGCAAATTACCCCTGAGGGTGGCGCTACAATGACAGCGAACTACTTGCCATTCACACAAGCAACCGATGGCCGACAAGCACCTAAGTTTATTCTACCTAACGGCGAAACGTTCAAAGCCGGTGTCAAATATACTGTTTCAGCAGACTGGGCTACTCTCGTGAATCCAACGTTTACAGCCGAAGAAATCGCACCGCTTACTATCCAATCCGCTGCTGCGGTGGATACGAAGACGATCGCCGTCACACTTTCGCAAGATCCTAAGGATGAAATTTTCGTCTCTCGCCGTGTTACACTTACCGCAACTGACGGTACGGTGTTAACTGCAGAATACACGCTGACTTCACGTAAAGGCGCTGTAGGTACTTTCGCTCTTCTTAATAACGCTCAACTCGTTCCAGGCACTTCTTATACCGTTGCTCCAGTGGGTAAATGGTCAACTGCAACAGGTGTCACTTTGACATTAACCAAATAATCTTCACATTAATAAGATAAAGAGATCCGAGGGTACCTTAAATGAGGTGCTCTCGTTCTATATTTATCCCTACCCACATATCCGAGGTGAATTCCCATGTTACGTAAAAAACTTTCATTCATGACAATATGGACTCCGCTCACACTGCTTCTTCTATTAATGGGCTGCGGGTCGCGTCCCGACGCGGCAGTTGGCTCCAACATCGGAGCAACGGCAGCACCAGTCCCTACACCTTCAGTACCTTCAACAACACCTGCCGTTAGTCCAAAACCAACAAATATCACTCCGCCCGATGCTTCTGAAACCACTTTGATGGTTACACATTCCAAGAGTGACTATGTATCTTTCTTAAATCCAGCTTCCGGCAGCTTCGAGAAACTCATCGTCGGTCAATCTCCTTTTGCTATTGCGGAAGGACCTAATCATCGCGTCTATGTATCAACAGCGGAAGGTATCGCAGTGGTGGATACCCAATTGCGTAGACGCGTTGCCCTAGTTCCCTACCAAGCAGCTGTAGGTAAGCCGCAATATGGCGAATATCGCCCCGGTGGCATGGGCATCGCTGTTTCACCTGACGGTCGATTTGTCTACGTAGGTGTTTACTTACCCAGCAGAAGCAAAAGCCAATTAGAAATCATGGATACAGAAAATTTCTCCATGACAGGCAGTGTCTCCGTCGGAATCCGACCGTTCGATGTCGTTACCAGCCTCGATGGCCGTGAGGTTTACAGCATCGACCATGATTCTTACTCCGTGACGGCTATCGATCTTGCCAGTAACAAAGCTCGCACCCTTGAGGTTGCTCCTTATGGTCACGGAGGCTTCGAGAAGCCCCATTATGCGGCGGTTCGATCCGACGGCCGTCTACTCTTGCCTTACCAAGGCCGCGGCCTCGTCGTTCTTGATCCTGTCAGCGGCAAGTATGAGACGAAGCCGCTAACCGGCAACACGCATCAGGAGGGCGTTGCCCTCACACCTGACGGCAAGCAGCTGCTCATCGTCGGCATCGGCTCTGCCGGCAGCGCAACAGGCAAACCTAACTTAACAGTGCTCGACATAGCTGCGCATGCCGAGAAAATCATCCCTCTGGCCCGTATGCACCAAATGGTCGCCACCAGCGCAGACGGTCGTTACTCCTACCTCACAGGCGGCGTTACTTATGCCGATACCGGTTGGAACGGCATGACCGTAGTTGACTTGGAGTCTGGCGCAGTCCGCGACTTCGAGATCCCTGATTACCCTCTAGATGTGCAGCTGTTGAGTCGGTAAGTTGGTTTTTCATCGTTAAATAGTCTCATACCAGCTTGAAAGAATCTGGATTATTGCGCGGAAATAAGAGTCCCTAGGAGCTTCTATTTCGAGAAAAAGTGACTATTGGTGGGAAATAAGAGTCTCCATAGACTCTTATTTGATGCCGAACACAGTGAATTTGGATCATTTCGCGGAAATAAGAGCCTCTAGAAGCTTCTATTTCGAGAAAAAGTGACTATTGGTGGGAAATAAGAGTCTCCATAGACTCTTATTTGATGTCGATCACAGCACAAATAAACTTTAATGATGAAAGTTATCGTCTCAGCGGCTTTATCATCAAAATGATGGCCTTCAGACACTATTTTAAGATGTTTTACATCACTAAAGTGTCCTCTTAACGCGGAACACCTACTTTAGCGATGAAAGTCATCGTCTCAGCCGCTGACAATGTAACTTTTCCGACAGTGAGAACTCTCAGCATACATTTGTGGTAACAAGCATCCTTCTGGCTCCGAGAAGTCTTTTTCGGACTTCTCAGCAACACTTTGCTACTTTTCCGACAGTGAGAAGTCCATTTCGGCACTCTCAGCATACATTTGTCGGTTAACAAGCTTCATTCACACACCGAGTGGTCCATTTCGGACTTCCCAGCCAACACTTTGCTACTTTTTCGACAGTGAGAAGTCCATTTTCGGCTCTCTTAGCATACATTTGTCGGTTAACAAGCTTCCTTCACGCACCGAGAAGTCTGTTTCGGACTTCTCAGCAACACTTTGCTACTTTTCCGACAGTGAGAAGTCCATTTCGGCACTCTCAGCTTGTTTTGCATGTAATGCGAAACCAAAAGCCCCTTACCCGATAACGGGCAAGGGGCTTTTGCTATGTGATCTTGCTTAATGGGAAAATGCTTATCCCACTCCTACACGCACGCATGCATACTCTCATTCCATCATCCGTGCTTCGCCATGTAACCCACCCCAGGATAGGTTACAATAATCTCCATAATTTCTTGCCCCTCTGCAAGACTCTTAATCTTCTGGCGAATTCTCGCGATCGTGACCCGTAAATATTCAACTTCATCGCGGTATTCACTCCCCCAGATTTCACTCAGCAGCTGTTCATGGGTCATAACTTTGCCCGCATGCTGCAAGAGCAGAGCGAACAAGTTATACTCGGTCTCCGTAAACTTAACCTCAGTATCTCCCAGCCATATTCTACGCTGAGCAAGATTAGCCGTCACGGGTCCGAGTGTGATCTCACTCGTTGTGACTGGTGTTGCCATTCGGCCATCCATCCGGCGAAGCACGGCGTTCACGCGAGCGAATAGCTCATCTAACGAGAACGGCTTCGTCAAATAATCGTCCGCCCCTAGGTTGAGTCCTTGCACTTTATCCGCCCCATTGCTCCGCGCGGTCAGCATGATGACTGGCACACTGGAGTAGGAGCGCAGCCTTTTGAGAACGTCGAATCCGTCCATGCCCGGCATCATCAGATCAAGTAAAATCAAATCCGGATCAAATCCCTCAACTTTCTCAAGCGCCTCAGCGCCACTCTGGCAGGCCAATGTTTCATAATCTAACGATTTGAGGTTCGCTGCAACGAATCGTACGATTTTAGGCTCATCATCGACGATCATAATCTTCTTCTTGTTCACTTTCAGCCCTCCTTCCCTTGGAACCTCGGTATGGAGAGGATAAATGTACTTCCCTCACCAGGTTTGCTCACTACGCGGATCTCTCCGCCGTGCGCTTGCATGATCCCTTTGCAGATCGCGAGTCCGAGTCCGGTTCCGCCCGTTTGACGGCTGGATGACACATCAACTCGGTAGAAGCGGTCAAATATTTTATCCACATGCTCTGCAGATATCCCGATGCCATTATCTTGAACTTCCAGATGAACATAACGCTCATCCGCTTTAGCGGTAATTCGAATAATCGGATGCTGCTCATTATAGCGAACTGCGTTCGTGAACAAGTTCACGAGGACTTGCTCCATGCGCAGCTTGTCCGCATAGACCAAAGGAATATCATCGGCCAGATGTACCTCGAATTGGGTATGCTCATAGTTCGCTTGCTGCGGGAGCCTTCTCCTGGCGCTTTCTACAACTGCTTCCAGCCGGAGTGGCTGCGGATTGATCCGCATGGCACCCGATTCAATCTTCGAGATATCCAACCACTCATCGATCAGATCCTGAATGCGCCCAATGTCTTCATGAATTCCCTCCAGCAGCTCCTGCTTAAAGCTTTCTTCCCACTGAGCATCGACGCGAAGAAGCGTCTCAACACCACCGCGAATACTCGTGATTGGTGTTTTAAATTCATGGGATGCCAAAGAGATTAAATCATTCTTTAGCGCATCGATTTCGTGCTCCTTGGTCATATCACGCCACACATAGCCTCGGCCAAAAACTCGCCCTTCTCTAGCCACTTGAAACGCCGAAACCATCATAAAGCGCTCTTTGCCATGCTCGGATTTCACCGTAAAAGCCCCCTGCACTCTTGGCTCAGCAGTAAGCATCTGCAGCTCGTCTTGACGTTCGGGCAGCAGAAGAGCAATCCTTTCGAACAACGCGGCCTCATTCATTGCTCCCAACTCCGCACTCGGAATCGCGAAGATTTCGGCCATTCGATGATTGGCATATACAACATTATGCGTGACGTCAATCAGGACAACCGCATCGGACATGCTTTCAAGAACGGCGTTCAAGGTTGCATGCTCGTCCTGCAGCCGCTGGGTTCGTTCCTCAACACGATTCTCAAGCTCGCTATTGAGCTGCAGAAGCGCTCCTTGATTTTCCTTAATCTGCTCAGCCATCCGGAAGAAATGATCAGCCAGTAATTGCAGTTCCAGAGGTGAGCCTTGAGGAACAACCTTGCTATCCGGTTTGGCGAAGGTGCCTCCTGCAAGACGCTGCGTGTAACCAACCAAGGCATGAATGGTTCCATTCAGTCGTTTCGCCAGAAAACTGCCCAGCAATACGGTCAAAATGAGTGTGAACACCAGCAGCAATATCGTGATACGGAGAGATTCGATGAAAGCAGCATTGACTGCGGCTTTGGACTTGCTTACCCACACGATCCAATCGATTTCAGGAATGGCTTTGTAAGTAATCTGTTCTTTATGCGCAGAGATGCTTAATTGATAAGTTCCTTCCCCCTGCCGCTGGACTCGGGCATCTTCGGCAACAGGTTCCTTCGATAAATCCGCCATGGATTCAGTCAGCGCTGCGTTCGGATGATAGATGGGTTTCCCTGCGTGATCCAGAACAACTGGATACGCTTCTTTGCCGTAATCATATTTGGTAACAAGCTCCTTAATAGGAGCCAGTTCGAGCACGGCGAGCACAAAGCCATCAGCTTGCTTATTTCCTTTATATACCGGTACAGCAATCGCGACCGCCGGTTGATTCAAACTTTCTGGTCCCCGGAATAAGGAGGATATGATGGTCTTTTGTGCGGTTTGCACACGTTTGGTGTAATCTCGATCCTTGACGTCGGCGCCAATGAGTGAAGCATTCGCTGCCGTATGAGTCGCTTTGATGATTCCGTTTTGATCTATAACATAGATACCCGTGAAGCCAGCCAAATTTTCTTGCAGCGATTGCAGCTTCAGCGTTAAACTCTCGCGCGTACGGAAGGTGGCGTCCGATGCCGTAATTGTGGCAGCTAACGTTTCAACCGCATTTCGATGATAGTACATGTAATCTTGGACAGCATCCCCCAGCCGATAGGTTGTCTGCCGCTGATTCTGATTGGACTCCTGCGTAATATGGGTAATTTGAGAAACTTGAAAACTGCCTAGAATTAGAATCGGAATCATTGCCATAATAGCGAAAGTTATGGTCAAATGTGATCGCATAGAATAATGTTTCAAAACATGGTTCCTCCGCTCCAGCAACACTATTCTTAGATGTGTTTCATTAGCTCTATTTTACCATTTGCAAAAATGTAATGAAAATGAAATCTGAAATTCATCTAGTTTTAATGAACTAAGCTTATAATAAAGTTCGACCCCCCTTTAAAATATATACTTAGACCCGCGGCCCGTTGCTGTGGGTCACTTTTTTGTTATAATGTATAGAAACTAAACAAAAAAGGGCGGCTCCCTATGGAAAATGACCAAGAATTGATTACGACCAAATTTCGTGAAATAAAAAATGTCATCTCCTCCTATTTGATGCAGGTGCTGCCTCACTTTCAGATTTCACCGATTATGATGTATGTCATGGAGTTTCTACGCAAACACCCTGAATGCATCGCGGTGGATATCTCCAATGAATTCGGGCTAACTAGAGGAGCTATCACACAGCTGTTAGATAAATTGGAAATGCAGGGATTGGTCATCCGCAAACCGCATCCTACTAGTCGCAGAAGTCAGCTCGTTCAAATGACGGATAAAGGAAATGAACTGATAATTAGCATTTTAGATGCGTATAATAACAAAATCGAACAGCTATTCACCCCCTACTCCAAGGATGAATTGGCTTCACTCAAACAGCTTTTAGAAAAATTGCCGCTATAATCCCAACGTTCCTGTTGGGATTTTTCATTTTCATCTTGACTAATTTGTTTAATCGTCATATTGTTTAGTTAATAAACAGTTTAAGACATAAACACAAAAGGAGTGTTTTGAATGAATAGAATTATGGCGATTACCGGAGCCTCATCCGGCATAGGATTAGCGACAGCACTGCAATTTTCTGAGATTGGTTGGACGGTTTACGCAGGAACACGCAACGTAGAACGTGATCGAGAGAAGTACGGCAATCAGGCTAATCTTCATTTTATCGAAATGGAAATCACCAGTCCTGAATCGATGGAACAAGCATTTTCAGTTATCGAAAAGAACCACGGTCACCTTGACGTCCTGTTCTGCAACGCGGGCTTTGGTTTTTTGAGAGCCTTGGGGCAAGCGACTATGGAGGAGATTCATAATGTTTTTGATACGAATGTGTACGGAGTTATGCATACGATTCGTGCAGGGCTTCCGCTACTTCGCAAGTCAGATGCTGGACATCTGATTGCAACAACAAGTGTTGGCGGCTTGGTCGGGCAACCCTTTAATGAGATTTATTGCGCGGCTAAATTTGCCGTTGAGGGCTTGTTAGAAAGTTTAGCTACCTACTACAAGCCCACATTCAATATCGATGTTACGCTGCTTGAGCCCGGAGCGATTGCCACCAATTTTAACAGCACCGTCCTCGGTCACGTTCAAAAAACCGGCGGCATTTTAGAGGATGAATATAAGCCGATGATTACACAGTATTTGGACACCTTCGCCAAGCGAAATTCGGTGCCTCAAACGTCAGAATCAGTTGCAGAGGTGATGGTAAAATTAGTCACGGAGCTGGATCCGAAGCCATTGCGTATTCGAACATCGGAGGCTGCGGAAGCTTTCGTCCAATATAAAGTGAGTCAAGATCCCACGGGTCTGGACGGTATGCTCAACACACGTAAACTGCATTTGAATAGGTAAAAAATCAAATCAAATACCACTTCGGAACGTAAAAACGTTCTGCAGTGGTATTTTTCAAATCCAAAAAAAAATTGCATAAACTAATCTAATTAGTTAATATATTATTATAATTAGTTTGCCCATGAAGGGGAGTGTTGTTATCATGATGATCATGATGAAAGCCGCCAATTTAGGCTTACGTTTTTTGTTAGAACTTTGTATCCTTGCTTCCCTTAGTTATTGGGGATTTCACGTTGGCGAAGGATCGCTGCTCAAAGGCATTCTGGGCATTGGCACTCCGCTGATTGCAGCCATCCTATGGGGCATGTTCGTTTCACCGAAAGCTTCAATAACCGTCTCTCAACCACTTCAATTTATCATCGAACTCGTTATTTTCGCAGTTGCCATTATAGCCCTTTATGTAACCGGCAAACATTCTCTCGCAATTTGTTTTGCTCTTTTTTACATTCTTCATCGCATTCTGAAGTTCCTCTGGGATCAATAAATCGCGGTCACATTTGGGCGACGAGCAGCCCATCTTTTACAATAACGGTAAACGCAGTTAGACTTTTCGAAGGCACGTTCAGACACACGCCTGTATGAGAATCGAATTCCCAACCATGTAAGGGACATACCAGCTCTCCACTTTCCTCTTCTACCAATCCCCCAGCATGCGGACATTTGCGCGATACTAAGCGATAGCTGTCAGGTTCTTCGTTTTTCAAAATCCAGTACTTTTGGTTTTCAATCTCAACTTCTGCGGGTAGATCTGTGAATCTCTCTTCCTGACCCAGTTCAATTTCCTTCATCATAATCCTCCTGGCAAAATGTTTTATTTCTCCGTCTTAACAGTTTGTCGCAATCCACAAGCTTCTACACATAATTTCCCACAATGTTGCGATAGGATGTCCATAATCTTTCGGTACAGTAAGGGTGTAAGGGAAATGAATAACAACCCCTACAAGCTACATATATCGAGAGGAGTTTTCTAAAATGAAAACACAATGGAAAAAACGCGCAGCTCAAACTAGCTTGCTAGCCGTAATCGCAACTATCGCATTCGGAGCCGTTACTGCATCCGCAGCAGACACGAACAAAGATACGAAATTGATCCAAGGCATTCAAATCTCACAACCTGAAGGCAGCAAACCAGTCATGATGTTCCGTGCGACTAATGCTAGCTCAGGTCTACTGATGCAGCCATCGCATGAGCGAAACTACTGGAAGCTGCTTGCCAGTACCTATGCACCAGAAACTTTATCCGACTGGAAGAAAGCTTTGGAAGATCGCAAAGAGGTAGAAAGTGAGTTTCCAAAGCCTACTTTTGCTAAAAAAGTGATCATTCAGAAAGATGCTGAGACCGGTAAAACAGATGAGAAAGTCCTTACTGAAAACGGTGCCCTTCAATTAGAAGAGCTCCCAGCTTCCGTTACTGCCGTCCCTGCCCTTCCTTCTGTTACCATCAATTCAGATGGTAAAATAACGCCGCCTACCAAAGATATCATGATCAAACAACTGGTTACCCAAGCACTTCCACTTGAGGGTGCTGTGGCTGGTGATATAATGAAAGCGGAGCTACCCGAATCTTTCAAACGCCAGCAGAAATTAACAGAAGCGGTGGAAGCTGATGATGCCGCGGCGATTAAAAGCTTATTGCCTGAATTGTTAAAGGATTATGTGAAGCAAACGGAAGAGCTCCGCGAGTTGACGAAGAAATTGAAAACAGAAATTCCAGCACCAGCTGAGAAATAAAGATTGTTTAGCTATTTGAATCTAGTGGAACCGAGCGCATTTTTAAGCGGATCGGCTCCACTTTTTCCCTATGTAGTCAGGAAAGTAGGAGATTATGCACATGTATCACATCTATCTAGTAGAAGATGAAGAGGATTTAAGAGGCGTCCTGGCAGCATATTTAGAGAAAGAGGGGTGGCAAGTGCGCTCGTTCCCCGATGGAACCTCAGCCCGAGAAGCAATCTCGGAGCGGCCGGACTTGTGGGTCCTCGATATTATGCTGCCCGGCGTTGATGGTTATCAACTTATGCGCGAAATCAAAGCGGATCAACCGATGCAGCCTGTCATCTTTATTTCCGCGCGGGATGCAGATATCGATCGGATTATTGGACTGGAGCTAGGCAGTGATGACTATCTGGCCAAGCCCTTTTTACCACGGGAACTCGTGATACGCACACGTAAATTGCTTGAACGCGTCTATGGGGAACGACTTGGCGGATCCATGACAGCCTCCCAAGAACGCCGCGTGAAACTGACAGTTGGCCCCTATCTGATCGATGAGCAAGGCCGCATCGTGACCGACGCTGATGGAACGAACCCGGAGCTTACGTCGAAGGAATTCGAGCTGCTGCTCTACCTGGTGAATCACCATGGACAGGTGCTTGAACGTCAGCAGGTGCTTACCGCTATCTGGGGTATTGATTACTTCGGAACGGATCGTGTCGTTGACGATTTGGTGCGAAGATTACGCCGTAAGCTGCCGGAATTAAGACTTGAAACCGTGTATGGTTACGGATATAGGATGGTGAAAGCATGAGAATGCGTCTGGGAAATTGGCCTCTTGCGGTCAAGCTATGGGGAGCGTTCGCCTCCTTAACACTATTGATTTTCACATTGCTCGCCATCCTGCTTCCTTGGACACTGAAGGGGTTTTTCACTGAGCAGCTGTATGATATTTTACTCGATACACAGAGCGGTCTTCGTGTGGAAAGCAGCAAAGCGGCGACATTTGCAATCCCCGCGGAGCCAATCATTCAACTTCCGGTTCCCAGTTTTGTACAGGGCGTACCTATGGACAAGCGCATTTTGGTCGTATCGAAAACCGACCTCAGTGAAGCAAACAACATCCTCCCTAATTCAATTATGGGGACACGGGCAACCGCGTCTCTTCAAGCTACATTGAGCGGACCAGAGATTCAGCATTTCATGATAAGCGGTACAGCCAGCAATCAAACATGGGCTACGAGTGCTGCCATTAGCGAGCCATTCATGCAGGCTATGGAGCATGATGCCTTCGCACAACAACTGCCCGTAGAGAAATACACGCGAAATATTGAGAACAAAAGTATCTTCTATGTGATTCGCAAAGAAGGTGATCTAGCTAAGCCCAACTTTATCGTCTCGTATGCTTGGGGAAACTATCGCAACGATCTCGTGATGACGATGTTTGGCCGGCTCATGCTGCTGATGGTAGGTCTGATTGTCATTAGCTGGCTTCCCTGTCTGGGAATAGCTCGCTACTTCACACGTCCACTCGTTCAGATGGAGCGTCATGTCGGGCGGATGGCTGAACGTGACTGGCATGAGCCTATCACAACAAGCCGAAAGGATGAGATTGGCCGGCTAGCCAAAGCGATTGAATCCATGCGGCAGCGGTTAGTGCGCCAGGATCGGGCGCAGCAGTTCTTCCTGCAGCATACGTCTCACGAGCTGAAGACGCCTGTTATGGTGATTCGCAGCTATGCGCAATCCATACAAGACGGTGTTTATCCGAAGGGAACCCTCAATGAAAGCGTTGGCGTTATTATGAAAGAGGGCGAGCGGCTGGAGAAGCGGATTCGCGACTTGCTGCTGCTGAATAAGCTGAACTATTTGACCGCCCGAGAGAAGCCCTTTCAGCCTTTTGAGATCAATGCTGTCATAGAGGATGTGGTTGAGCGGCTGCGGTATCGTCGTCCTGAAATCAAATGGGAGATGGATCTCGCTCCTCACACCACAATAATTGGTGATCAGGAACAGTGGAAAATCGCCTTGGAAAACATGCTCGACAACCAGCTCCGCTATGCCAAAAGCTGCATTCGCATCCTGGTCAAATCACTGTCACTCGAGAATGCGAATGCGACAAAAGGGCAACCCTCTTTATCTGAGTTTTGTATAAGTAATGATGGCCCGCTTCTAGATCAAGCCATCGCGGATAGCCTTTTTGAGCCCTTCCGCTCCGGTGGCGATGGCCAATTCGGACTTGGCCTCGCCATCGTGAAACAAATTATGGACCATCACGGCATGACGGTTCGCGCGGCGAACCAGAGAGATGGCGTGTCCTTTTATATCGAGCCAGGAAAACATTCGGACAAAACTAGCGTCCCAAAAGTCTCATAAAGACAAAAGAAGCACAAGCAACAGGAAACCGATTCCTGATCGCTTGTGCTTTCTTCTATTGTTCCACGGAAGCTCAATGAAATAGCACGATTATGATTTTTTTTCAAGCTTGGCGGAAATACCAGTGAGTAGGACGGCAACTAAAACCATCAGTCCCCCGATCCATGGCGTATGCACACGTCCCAAAGAGTCGACAACCACACCGCCGATTATGGAATGATTAGCTCATGATATCCTCCTAGTTTATAATTGAAGTGTACGGCTTTACACTTTAACATTTCGGCTCTGAGTGCTATTATACTTGTATACGAACTTTTTGATAAGTACGCACTTTGAAGTAGCATAGATACATTTAAGGTATATAGGTACTATATAGTACCCATATTATTCAAAAGGAGGTTTACGACTATGGCCTATAATGTTCCAGTTGAAGCCACGCTTGATGTGATCGGTGGTAAATGGAAGGTCGTCATTTTGTGTCATTTGGACAAAGGGGACAAACGAACAAGCGAGCTAAAAAGGTTAATGCCCGACATTACCCAGAAGATGCTTACTCAACAGTTACGCGAGTTGGAGCAGGACGGAATGGTGAAAAGAACAAGCTATGATCAAGTTCCGCCGAAAGTGGTCTACTCCTTAACCGATTATGGTTGGTCATTCAAACCCATTCTCGATGCTATGTGTGCCTGGGGGGAGCATCATATGAAAGAAAAAGATATGGCTCCAATACTAACGTATTAGTTTGATCACTGAGCAAACGTGATACAAGTAACTAATCCCAGGAGGTGTTTGCTTTGAAGATCATTATTTCAGCTTCGGAAGCTATGGAAAAAGGGGTCTGGGCAGAGATACTTCGTCTCTTCGGGAGAGATAAAGATGAGGAGATATGGCCTCAGGAAGAATTTATTTTAACAGAGGCGCAGGCTCTTAAGTTGAATCTTATAAAGAAATAAACGATGCAGAATAAGACCACCCAGAGGGTGGTCTTATTTCATGTGGTTTTCTGGCTAAGTAGTTGGCTCTTAAGCTAGGACACGATCTATCCATTGAATCCTCGGTGGGCAAGGACGACTGTGATTGTATGGCAGATGAGCTATAGCGGCTACCAATGTTGCATTTTATACAACAATTTACATCCCCAAAGGTTATTTTGCAACTTAAAGTTGCATATTGTACAAGATTTTAAGCCCATTTGTTACGAAATGACCTGTATAGGACCAAATTGTTGTACATGATGCAACAACGAAGGGAGAAAGGCGAGATTTAGGCAGTAATTGTTGCACTTTATACAACATCATTCAACCGCGAATAAGGATTCATTCATCCAGCAATCTCAATTGAACATGTATAACGATTGATCCCAATTTAAGACACCTCCATGATGAGCAAGATTGGATGAATGTATCAGATGTCTCGAATATACAATATTCTTAGCAAACTAAGAAGAAATCAAAGAAATTGTTGTATGTAGTACAACTTCCCCCTTCTATTTCTCCATTTGTTCAAAAAACCAGTAAACAAAAAAGCTAGGGAAACATAGCTACATACCGAATGATTATGCATATCCCAATCTTAACCTAGCAAAAAGGACCTCCACCTTGATGGCGGAAGTCCTCATGGATACGTGCAACCATCGCAAAGCAAAAAATGCCCCCGATAACCGGGAGCATTCCTATCACATTACTATTAAGCTTTGACTTTTGCTTTGATCTCTTCAAGCGGCTTGTGGTTACCGTATTTCGGATACTCACGTGTAGATGGAGCCGCCCAGTGAACCGCATTGCTGATAACGCGGCGGATTTGCTCATTGTAGTAAGTACGGTACGTCTCGTGTCCAGGACGGAAGTAGAAAATCTTCCCGTTGCCGCGGTTGAATGTACAACCGCTGCGGAAAACTTCGCCGCCTTCGAACCAAGAAACCATGATCAGCTCGTCCGGCTGAGGGATATCGAAGTGCTCACCGTACATTTCCTCTGCTTCAAGATCGATGTACTCGCCGATGCCTTCAACGATTGGATGACCCGGAGCAACAACCCAAAGACGTTCCTTCTCATCAGCTTCACGCCATTTGAGGTCACAAGATGTGCCCATCAGCTTTTTGAACACTTTGGAGAAGTGTCCGGAATGAAGCACGATAAGCCCCATACCTTGCCATACACGCTTTTGAACGCGGTCTACGATCTCGTCCTGCACTTCGTTATGCGCTTTATGTCCCCACCAGATGAGGACATCTGTGTTATTCAAGACTTCTTCGGACAAGCCGTGTTCAGCATCATCTAATGTCGCATACGTGACATCGACTGCTCCGCTTAAACCTTCACCAATCGCCGTATGAATACCATCTGGATACGCTGCGCGTACGACTTCATTTTCTTTTTCATGACGGAACTCGTTCCAAACCGTTACTCTAAGCTTCTGACTCATTCTTATTCCCTCCAAGGTAGCGTATTCATTCATACTTTTGAGTATAGTCACTCCCTCGCCGAAAATAAAGGCAAGATCCTGCCTAATTCTTATTCAATAGTGTCCTTCCACTTCAAACAATGATATACTCATTACTGATAAACCTTACGTCCGGCCACTTTTTACGTATTCAAAAATGTCTTCCCAGTAGTGAGGTATACAAATCCATGGACCCTATTCAAAGCACTAGCACCTTTACCGAGATCGTTAATGAAGAAGTCATTTACCAGAACCCTTTGCTCTTTTTGAAAATTTGGGAAATGAGTTCTGACACCCCGCAGTTCGGGCCTCCTACTCCTTGGCGTTGGCATTCACATATGCAAGTTGAATTTCTTGTGGTCATAGAAGGTCATCTCGGCATCCAAACGAAGCACGATTTTACGGTGATGGCGCCTGGGGATGTCATGGTCTTGGGCTCTTCCCAGCCTCATCGTACGTATAAGCATTCGGCGGATGCCTTGAGACAGATCGTTTTTCAGATTGATCTAAAACAGCATTTCGACCTTAGCACCATGCCCTACCTGCACTGCTTCTCGGAGCTGACTCATCCACTTGAGCAGTTTAATGAGCTTTTTCAAGGCAATGCAGCCGTCAAGCAGGCTGCTTACAATCTCATTATGCAGATTTACGAAGAGTCGCAATCCCGTAAGATTGGGTACGAGTTGGCGATCAGTGCAGCGATCAAAAATCTCTTACTTTTAATGCTGCGCAATGACAACCGAGATTTCTCGGCTCTCGCCGAGGACTCCGGCATTTCTCGCGTGCGTCCGGCATTAGACTTTATCGACGAGCATCTGAGCGAACGGATTTCGGTCGAAGACATGTGCAGTGTGCTCAATTTGAGCTATCATTACTTTATTAAGTATTTCAAAAAGGTGATGGGGATATCCTTCGTCGACTACGTTAATTACAAGCGGATCAAAAAAGCCGAGCGTCTCCTTTTAACGGGCGACCTCAGCATTATGGAAGTAAGCTTTGAAGTAGGCATACTGAATATGGCGCAATTCTACAAGCTGTTTAAGCGTCATAACCAATGCTCGCCCAAAGAATTTAAACAACGCATGCGCAGTCAATCAGGGCTGACGCCTCTGCTTGCGCAAGCGGACTAGCTCGCTTATAGCCTCCATGGGAAATCCCGTAGGAGGCTATGTTATATCAATCAAGGCAGGAAGCCTTGTTGGCTGACAAACACATGCTCCTGCGGGAAATGCCGCAGGAGCTGTTCGCGTACGCGCTCGAACGCATCCCGACTGTACCAGTCTGGCAGCTCCAGCGCGTCATAGATAGCGCGCACGCCGATGCGTTCCGTGCGCTTGCCCCCACTGCCATCGCCCATGAAGTAATCGTCGATGCACACCCGATCCACGATGCCCGCAAGCAGCTCGGCGAAATGCTCCGAGCTCGGCAGCGCTGGCGCTATCGTGGCCTGCACCGGAATGCCGCGAGCTGCCAGCTCGCGTAGGGCATTTAGCCGCGCCGGAATCGGCGGCGCGGACGGTGTGAACGCTCGGCGAATATCCTCGCGGTCGGTCTCGACCGTCATGCTGACTCTTACGCGTTCGCCGAGCAGCTTTAACAGGTCCGCATCCCGTGTCACGAGCGGACTGCGGGTTTGTACGAACAAGAAGTCCGGCGGATTCGCGGACATCACCTCAAGGAGCGATCGGGTGATTCGCTCCTTATGTTCGATCGGCTGGTAGGGATCCGTGGCCGATGACATGAAGATCGTTACCGGCCCTTTGCTCTTCGCTTTGGCCAGCTCCTTCGCCAGAAGCGCGGCCGCATTTTCTTTTACATCGACCCAATCACCCCATGCATCGCTGCGGAATAATGCGACCGGCATCTGCCTCACGTAGCAGTAGGAACAGGCGAAGGAGCAGCCGGTATAGGGGTTTAGCGTGTGTGTGTACCCCTTAAGAAAGCCGCTTGCTTTCGTGAGCAGCTGCTTTGCTGTCTTCCGGTTTACGTTACTCTTCATAGACTCACCTCCACTTTCCCTTTCGAGATCATCTCTTCGATAACGTAGACAATCTAATTTCCTCTATTACATTGGAGATAAGAGACCATCGATTCTTTTCATCCAATCTATTACTACATTAGTTTTTTTACCCTTCACAAAGCTGCTGAAAGACTCTAAATTCAAGTTTTCGATTGATGTCCACCCGTGGTGAAGGGGCATTATGAATGTATTGGCATTGGATAAAATACAATGTAAACTCACTCTAGACCTTAGCTTGTGTACTTTCATTGGAATAACTCCAATGGATTTTTTATTTTCCATGAAATTGGCCGTTTCTATGAGTTTTAATTGGATATACTCCAATAGAATCGGTTATCTGCATGCCTAATTTAAAAACTACTGTAAAAACTCCAATGGATTAGTATATCTGCAGCCACATCCAATCACAATCCTGCTCGCTCCAACAACAGCAGCTTCTCCTTATTCCGAAGTCCGCCGCGATAGCCAGTTAGCGACCCATCCTTCCCCACAACCCGATGACACGGCACCACGATGAGCACGGGGTTAGCCCCAATGGCAGTACCTACGGCTCTAACTGCACTCATTTTATCTAACGCCTGGGCTACCTGTGAATAACTAAACGTTCCCCCATGTGGAATCTCATGAAGCACACGCCACACCGACTGCTGAAAAGCAGTACCACGCAGATCCAACGGCAATGTAAATGCCGTGCGTAGTCCTTTCAAGTACTCCTCTAGTTGAAGGATATAGGGCTGCAGCTTCTCAGCATCCTCTACCCAGCTAGACTCAGATAGCTGCGCACGAGCCCATTTCGCTAATTCCAACCACGCACCCTCATCTACACCGCCTGCAGGATCTGCCTCATGAAATTGTAAATAGCAAAGCCCCTCATCCGTTGCCGCCATCAAAAAGTTATTCTCTAACAAACGAACGACCCCCCAGTAGATCGACTTGGTCGGTTCGGTTTGCATCTCTGAGCTCGCTCGCTTGGCTTGCATCACTGACTTCTCCCGTTCGGTTTCCATCTCTGACTTCGCCCGCTTGGTTTGCATCTCTGACTCCGCTCGCACGGTTTGCATCTCTGGCTCCGCTCGCATGGTTTCCATCTCAGATTTCCCCCTCATGCCCTGTAACTCTGCCATTCCCTGCTCAGTTTGCTCCTCAGACTTCGCCCGCATAGTTTGCATCTTCAATCCCTCCTCGGTTATGTTTAAATTGATTTTATTTGACGGAATTCCGTAGGCGAAAAACCGGTCTTTTTTTGAAATATCGTGGCAAAATGTGCCGCATTCGGAATCCCCACTTGAACACCAATCGCATTTACAGGAGCATTCGTTTCTAAAAGCAGCCGCTTGGCCGCTTCAATGCGAACCTGTTGAAGATAGGTTAGAGGTGTGATTCCCTGCAGGCGTTTGAAAGTCCTTTGCAGATGATAGACACTCGCATAAAAGTGATCTGCCAGGATCGTCAGCGTCAGCGGCTCGGCATAATGTTCATCGATGTGAGCTGTCATGAGCGACACCCATTCTTCATCAGGCAGCCTGACGCCGTCTGGCCTGCACCTTTTGCAGGGACGATAATTTTCAGAGAAAGCCGCTTGTCGGTTCCCAAAAATCCGGACATTCTCCCTTTTAGGCACCCTTGATTTGCAAGATGGCCTGCAGAAGATCCCAGTTGTCGTCACCGCATAATAAAACGTACCATCATAAGCCGCATCATTCGCAACAATCGCTTTCCAAAACCGTTCTTGCATGACTACCGCTCCTCTCAGCTCCATTTCCCTACTAGCTCAGTATACCCAAACTATGCTGCTCTTGTAAGGGAAGGAAGATGAGAAAGCAAGATTACGAAAGCCGCTTTCAGTGATAATAGAGGAAGAGACTTTATCAGATAAGAGGAGAACTTAACATGCCACATCTTCAATCCTTTGACCCTTCTATCCTAAAATGGTACGAGCAGACGAGTTCCCTTACACTGCCGCTTCCTGATCCTTTTCGATATGAGCAAAATCTTGGTTACTTATCCCGATCAACCAATGAATGCTTATTCCATGTGGATAACTTGGCTATTTACAAGCTGCTTCCGGTTGGGGATAACCATGTCCTAATCGCTGTCAACAGTGAGGATAATTCTCGGCTGCGTATTCAACTACTCCATAGTACCGACGGTACCCTCTCCTCCTCCACTCGTGAAGACGTGGCTCGCTATGTGTGGGAGTGGTTTGACCTTGGCACCGACCTTACGCCCTTCTACGAGTTGGCCAAGGGTGATCATCTGCTGAAGCAAGCCACTCAGGACTTTTATGGGCTGCGCCTGATGGGGATTCCAGATCTATTCGAGGCAATGAGCTGGGGCATTATCGGACAGCAAATCAACCTGACTTTTGCCTATACGCTCAAAAGACGTTTAGTTGAAACCTTCGGTACACAGCTAGACTGGAAAGGACGGACGTACTGGGCATTTCCTACACCAGAGCGAATCGCCGAGCTCACGCCTGATGCCCTGACTGCCTTACAGTTCACGGGTAAAAAGGCTGAATACTTAATTGGCGTCGCCAAGTTGATGGCTGAGGGGCTACTTGTTAAAGAGGAGCTGCTGAGGCGGAACGATTTTGCAGAAATGGAGAAAGAGCTGTTAAGTATTCGCGGCATCGGTCCGTGGACGGCCAATTATGTGCTGATGCGCTGCTTGCGGAACCCCGCTGCTTTCCCTCTTGCCGACGTTGGCTTGCACAACGCTCTGAAGCATGTCCTTGGCTTAGATCAGAAGCCGACAATCCCCCATATCCAACAGCTTGCAGAAGGATGGAATGGATGGGAAGCTTATGCGACTTTTTATTTATGGCGTGTATTATACTAACCGAAATGATGCGATGACGTGAGACTACCCTACGGATAACTAGACTAAGGTCCTGACCAAAACTTGACTTTCTGACGGTTCATAGCTTTACTTGAAACAAGTATACTTTTGGTAAGATGGTTCATTTCTGCTGCGCAAATTTGAGATTTTCATGCAAATTTCCACAAAAAATATACGGTTTTTTGTTACAAGGAGAACATAAGTCATGAAGTTTATGGGACTAATTGAACAATTATTTGCACAATATGGCTATTGGGTATTGTTGATCGGTCTGCCATTGGATGCTATTGCGCTTCCGATTCCTCCGGGAAATACGACGATGACGTATACGGGTTTTTTAGCTTATAAAGGGGTGCTTCATTGGTTCTTAGCCATGGTTGCGGCCTGGGTCGGAACTATAATCGGCATGACGATTACCTATTGGATCGGATATAGACTAGGCACGCCTCTGATCGAACGTTATGGGAAATTCCTGTTTTTGAAACCCGCACACCTGGATAAGTCTAGAGAATATTACGCGAAGTACGGAAACAAATTGCTGCTTTTCAGTTATTTCATACCGGGAATCAGACAGTTTATCTTTTATTTTGTAGGCATCATCCGCGTTCCTTACCGAATTTTTGCTTTATTCGCCTTCACAGGCTCAGCTTTATGGGTGGTAGTATTTTTCGGAATTGGTTACCTTTTCGGTGATCAGTGGCTTCTCATTTTTATGTGGGTTGAAAAGTTTTTGATTTACACCTTGATCGGATTGTGTATTGCAGTAGCTATTTTATTACTTGTAAAATGGCGTATTCGTTTGAAAACGGGGCTGCAAAAGCCTCAATAAAGCAGTTACCTAAATCCCTTTATATACGAAAAAGGTTGCCCATCGGTCTTAGTAAGATCGAAGAGGCAACCTTTATTTGATTTTTTATTATGCCTTTTTACGGGTGAGTAAAATAAAACTTAGGATCGCTCCTATTTCCATCACGGCTATGATGATGCCTAACGGAACCGCGGTTTGGCTGCCGCCAATACCGACCAACGGAGCAACTAGGCCTCCTATGATAAAAGAAAGCAAACCTAACAATGCTGCCGCGCTGCCTGCTGTTTTCCCTTGATTTTGAAGAGCAAGGGAGGAGGTTGCTACAGAGACAGGTCCTACGCTTGAAACGATAAAGAAAAAAGCCGCCAAAATCGCATATAACCCTGCCCCAATAAGGGTAGAAATGAAAAGTAACAAACCGCCGAAAGCGGCAATGGCAAGCCCACCAGCTAGCAATCGATGGTTGCTAACTTTTCCTGCTAGCTTTCCCGTGATTTGACCGGCTATGATAACACCCATACCGTTAATCGCGAAGCAAAGACTGAATATTTGCGGGGAAACGCCGAAAATATCCTGCAGCACGAACGGGGAACCCGAAATATAAGCGAACATGCCGGCAAAAACGAGTCCTTGCGTTAACGCATAGCCCATGAACATACGGTCTGTAAGCAGACCGCCAAACGTTCGAAGCGTGTTGGTGAGACCGCCTTTGGAACGACGCTCTGGCGGGTGTGTTTCCTTCAAGCCGAGCACAGTAGCAAAGAGCATAACCACACCGATCAGGCTCAAAACAAGGAATACGCCACGCCATGAGGTGAATTGCAAAATTTGTCCACCTACAATGGGAGCAAGTATAGGCGCGGCCCCATTGACCAACATTAGAAGGGCAAAAAACTTCGTCAGCTCCACACCTTCATACATATCACGAACAATCGCACGGGAGATGACGATACCAGCTGCGCCAGCCATGCCTTGAACGAAACGCAGACCCAGAAAAACCCATATCGTTGGCGAGAACATGCATAGGACCGAGGAAATCGCATAAACAACGAGCCCAATCAGCAGTGGCATTCGTCTTCCGCGCACATCACTCACCGAACCAGCGATGAGCTGACCGATCGATAGGCCGAGCATGCAGGCAGTTAAACTCATTTGTGCCAGTGAGGTGGTGGTATGAAGATCATTCGCGAGCACAGGCAGTGCGGGTAAGTACATATCTAGTGAGAGCGGGCCGAAAGACGCCAGTGAACCGAGTACGAGCACAATCCATAAACGGTTTGAACGACTTACAGATAGTCTTGTTTGGGAAGCAATAGGATTGGACATCACGTATCACAAACTTTCATTCGTAGTAAATTTACGCTACCATCGAGATCTGATTTTGTCTAGTAGGTAACTTTTACAATGCTGCGTGTAGCGGAAATAACAAATGATGCGTCGGCAACTCGTATTTCGGGGATTTTGCCAATTTACCTGGTGAGGTGCAAGCCCAATCACTAGAAGCCCCCGCTAGTGGTATTTCTTTTAATAAAAAAACTCCCCATTTTCACGGGGAGTTCGATTTATGTAGTTTGTTGTGTATCAAAGTTTGATGCTGGGTTACCGTATCCATCGAGCTTTTCGTCACCAATTATATCGACAAACTCTTTCGCTCCTTCTGGTACAGAGAGAATATCCGATGCCTCAACAATCGTTTCTCGATTTTCTTCAAACATTTCTATATCCATTTTATGCCTCCTTCGAAAAATAATATTGATATTATGTACCAACATTTCACAGAACATACAATGAATAATTTCTAGGCTCAGGAAAGCCATGTGAGGCCAATGAAATCATCCTCCACGAATCTTCACCAGTCACTCTATCAAACTTGCTATGAGCGGCTTCCTCATGTTTGTCACAAGCATTCAGTTCATAGTCAACATTTCCGATTCGAAATGTGGCTGGTTGATCGCAGTAAGAGCATATTGCCGTATTCACTATTCCTATTCCCATGCCTATTAACACCCACCATTCAATACATCATATAATGACCATGATGCCATCTTCTTTACATTTTTATACATATAACACTCATCCCAAGCCGACTGTTAAATTGCACACTAGTGGTACTGCCTACATGAGAAGCCACTCCGAATCAACTAATCTCTCCCGTCCCCTCCCCAACTCAGACAAAAAAGAGCCTCCAACAACTCCAACCGGAGTCGTTAAAGGCCCTTTTTCCATAACGTCAGCTCTTACTTCGTTACTTTCACCGTAATCTTGTCACTCGAAGTAACACCACCCGCATTGACCAATTCGCTGCGGTACTCATACAGGCCAATGGCTCTGCCAGCAATCGTCGACACCGCGCTTTGTGCACTTGGAGAAGCTGCATTCAAGCTCTTGGTTTCGATCAAAATGCCATTTTCGTATAGGCGATACTCGGTAGCGTTGGTGCCCCACCACATGTTCATCGTCACCTTGTAGCTGCCGTCTCCATCCCAATTATCTTGAGATAGTACCGGTTTACCTGGCAATGCGTCTGTAATCTTGACCACAAGTGGGCTGCTAGCTGTTGTTCCGAAAGAATTAATAAGTTCACTCGTATAGGTATAAGTGCCGTTCGCTTTGCCTCTCACATCTACTTTAGCCACTTGCGCTGCTGGAGACGCGTCAGTTAATGTTTGCGTACTGATGAGTACGCCATTTTCGTATAGCTTAAACACGGAGCCGTTATTCCCCCACCACATGTTCATTGTGACTGTGTAGTTACCATCTTTTAATCCAGTTGCATGACCACTGTTATCTGACAAAACAGGTTTACCTGGCACCCCAACCGATAACGGCTTTACTACCGTAATAGACACAGCGTTGGTTGGTACTGTTTTTCCATTCAGTGTGACGGTAGCTGTAATTTGCGCAGTCCCTTCAGCCAAAGCGCTAACTTTACCTGCTGCATCCACAGTAACTACCGCTGCATTACTTGTGTTGTAGGCAACTACAGCACCGCTAAGATCAGCAGGCGCTCCGTTGCTTAATATGCCTGTAAGGTGAGTAGCCGTCGTTTCACCCGGTTTCAGTGACAGCGCGTCAGCAGCAAGGGTAGCTTGACTGAATGTAACGCTCGCACTTACGTTGAATGTTTGTGTCGATTGCACTAAATTGCCTGCTGCATCCACTACACTGTATTGCACCGTATGTGCTCCTAGTGCTAGACTGCCTGCGGCAAACGTTTGACCGCTGTTAATCACAGCGCCATCCAAAGTCAACGTCTGCGTCGCCACACCGGAATGTGCATCTGTACTGTTCAAATCGAATCTCAGCGTATCCGCATCTGTCACATCCGTCAGAGCATGACCGGACTCCGTCAAAACAGCAACGGGTACTGTTTTATCTAATTTCACTTCCATAGATTTCGCCGCTTCCACATTCCCTGCAGCATCTGTAGAGAAATATCCGATCGTACTCGTTCCTTCGTTTTGAATGACAATGGGTGCAGCGTAAGCAGCTGCATTTCCGCCATTGATACTGTATTCGGTCCCCACCGTACCTGCTGATTCATCCACAGCCGTCAAGGTAACCGTCACATCTTCTTTAAACCAGCCCTCGCTATTTGGAGCACTCGACAATACCGCCGTCGTCACAGGTGCCACTGTGTCAGCCACTGCGGTGAAGTCGCTCAATCCTCTTGGTTTCAATTGAAATACACCTTTGAAAATGGCAGCGACACCTTGGATATTCACGGTTTTACCTGCCTGATAAGGGAACGTGCTTTGTGTTAATCCAGTCCGTGCATCAACCCGAACATGATTGCTCACCGCTCCGTTAACCGCATCAAATTCAAAAGAGCCCGTCGGTGCAGCACTAATGATATTATTGATCGTTACATTGCTGAGCTCGACCAGCTGCCCTTGATTATCGCTAGTTACAGCCGATACAACAGCTGGTGTAGGCACAGCAGTGACTCCTGTTTTGGTAATTTCCACTGGATCGGTCAACTCGAACTCTGTGTTAAATACTGCGGTCGAAGCCGTCACCTTCACGGTATCTCCAAGATGAAATCCACTCAAGCTCTGGAACACATACATACCGCCGGTAGCATCCTGCAAGTAGAAAGATTGCCCGCCAAAAGATCCAGGTTCCGTAGTTACAACGCCCTCAACTGTCACCAATGTTCCATCAGCTTTACCTCGTGCTTCAGCGACGGTGATCTTAGCCGGAATTGGATTCTGCTCTTCCGGTAACGGTTCAGCCGGAACGTTGCCAAGTGTAACGGCTTCGGTCTTCAGGTTCGTTCCGTTTTGACGCAGCCTCAAGTTGGCCGCAGCCGTCGTTCCCGGCTTAATTCGAACTTTCAAATCTTTTGTAGCATGTCCATTAATATCTGAGGTCACGCTGAACGTAGAGCTGTACCCGTATGCAGCGGGCCATGTGCCATCTGCATTTTGAATCATAGCTATTTGAGCGCCCCCGCTGACCAAATAAATACCAACACTGAACCCCGCTACAGTCGTAGACGCAGGCAGGTTATCCACAACTACCCGCACGGGGAAGTCCTCTGCATTGGGTAGTGTTGCTTGATGCACAAAGCTGTAAGCAGCACTAGCTGTTGCCGTAGGTCCGCCGTATGAGCCCGCTTTAAACGTGCTGCGGTCATACCATTTGTAGCCTGCGTTTGGCGCAGCCCAAGGCTCTGGCTGTGGTTCCGTTGACGCAGCCGGATCTTCAAAAGGCAGCAGCGCCGTAGGTTGATCCAACTGCAAGCCGCTAACCTGAGATAAGCTTGTATAGCTTTCTTTCTTCGAGAGCCAGTTCACCATATTTACAAGCAGCACACCATCGTTCTGCTCTTTAAAACCGTCATAGGTCGTCTTCTTCGCACCCGTATCCTCGCGGACATATTTCGGTGTCGCATCTTCAACCGGTGAGGAATCGCCGATAAATCCAGCCTTACCTGCACCTGCTTTGGCAACAGCCACATAAGGGCCTTCGGCAATACCGCCTCCGTTATATACACCTTGATCAACTGCATTCGCCCAAGCATCGCTCGTTTGCGGCAGGTACACAATCCCCTTCGCTTTTGTAGGATCAAGAATAGCTAGCGTTGAACCTGCATGCATAGCCACTGTTGAGACACCGCTGGTAATCCCGAAAGCTTGCTCTGGCGCTACTATTTGATTCGCCGTAATATCTCCCAAAGCGTTATAGCGGAAACGCAAACCGAACTGTGTAGCCAACCAATCCGAACTAGCTACGTCCTGCATGGCTGATGAAGCGGTCTCCTCTGCGTTCATACCGCTAGCCGGGTTCGTCCATGCACCTCTGCGGTAGCCATTGAATACTTCCGAACCGTCCCAACGGTTCTTGTTGCGGTCTGCATTGTAGTGATCTCCGATGAAGAAGATACTGCCGCCTCCCTGCACATATTGCTCCAGAGCAGCTTGCTCAGTCGTCTTATAGGGAACATTCGATTCTGCAACGACGAATACATCGTAACCACTCAAATCACTCAACGTAATGGGTGTCGTTTTGCGCAGCTCTTTCACGTAATAACCATTATTCGCTAAAGCATTGGCAAAATCTGAGAAGGCCCCATCAATTACCCAATCGGCTGCTCCAGCGGTTTGTTCATGCGTATTGTCGAAAAGAACCTTCTTGCCTGCATTTTCGTTAACTACTTTGGCTTCAATAAATGGAGCCGGATCACTCGGTCCTTCCGCCATAACAGCTTGCCAACTGCTTGTGGCCAATACTTGAAACGGTAACGCGATTGTTACGGCAAGTGTTGTTTTCAAAAGTTTTGCTTTCCATCCTGCTAGCCTACTCATTACAATTCCTCCTTAGCATTTGCTGAGTCAAAAAATTTCTTCATAAGCTGAGGCTTTATGGACAGACAAGCCCAATAATACCCCTAAATTTTACCACGGTTTAAAAGGAAAAAGTGATATTTTTTTGTAAAGATAAGGAAGTTTGTGCAGGGGTACAACCGCCATAGATGATTATCTAAAATCAATGAAATTGAGATCTGGAATAGTAATGGATCCATACACAAATAGAACCTGGCTGAGGGCCAGGTTCTTGTCGAAAGCTTACGTTTGAGGATGGGGAACGAGCTTCTCTTTGCTATCACTCGCTCGTCTAGATACCAATCCGCCTTCTATTCGTCTGTAATGATGAAATATATGGTTCAGAAACGATTCCACACCTCTTCGCGACTATAACGATGAAAAACATCTTTACAGCCTCGCTCAACGCACAAAATTGCTTTTTTCTCGTTTGTAAGAATGCAAAACATCGTTACAGACACCACTTCACTTCCCCCTCGCATCTGTAACGATGAAAAACATCGTTACAGCCTCGCTCAACGCACAAAATTGCTTTTTTCTCGTTTGTAAGAATGCAAAACATCGTTACAGACACGATTTCACTTCCCCCTCGCATCTGTAACGATGAAAAACATCTTTACAGCCTCGCTCAGCGCTCAAAATTGCTTTTTTTCTCGTTTGTAAGAATGCAAAACATCGTTACAGACACGATTTCATTTCCCCCTCGCATCTGTAACGATGAAAAACATCATTGCAGCCTCGCTCAGCGCACAAAATCGCACTTCTTCACTAAAGACCGGGACTGATGTATCCGTTTGTTTACAAACACCGCTCAAAGTACCGGACCGAGCATCGTTATGGGGGTATCTTATTTTTCCAAAAAAACAGACTTGTTCGCATATGAACAAGTCTGTTTCTTCTCCGTTAAGTCGGCTGATTCGCTTTCGTTTGTCCACGATAAGCATTTGGCACAAAACCCGTATGCGCTTTGAACAGCTTTCCGAAATAATTCTTATTCTCGTAGCCCAGCATATCGGAAATTTGTTCAATGCTCTTATCCGTGATTTCTAAAAGCTCCTTCGCTTTTTCCATCTTCAGCCGTGTGACGTATTCAATGAAATTCTCTCCGGTTTCCCGCTTGAACAATCGGCTTAAATAGCTTGGATGCAGATGAAGATGGGTTGCTGCATCTTCGAGGGATATTTTCATATGCAGATGATTATATACAAATCGTTGACACTCTAAAATCTCTCGGTTGTGAGACTCGCGATATACCTGACCTGCCCATTGAATAGCCTGCTGAAGGTAGTCTTTGAGCCATAGCTCAAGCTCACGGAGGGACGACAATTCATGAACATCATGATGCAAGAGCTCTGAAGAGAAGGTTGACTGGTAATGCTGCAGCGACTTGAGCCGCATCCGTACGTCGAGAATCATCTTCAGCAGCCACTCCTTTACTTCCATCGGGCGAAATCGGTTGTATTGGATAAAATCTATCCACTTCGAGACAAACCCATCGATCATATCCAATCGCTCATCGAAAACAACACTCCGAAACTCATCCAATGCTTCGGAGTACTGTGCTAGTAGCAACCCTCCGTCCTCGAATCCATCTCTGACATGACCCAATTTAATGATAGATGACTCCGGCAAATAAAATCGCAGATTCTTCCCTTCGACCATTCGAATCAACTGGTCTTTCATGGATCGTGCATCTTTGACTGGACTTCCCGTTAGAAAGGTAAATGAAAGCTTCGTGTATTGCTGCAAGCTGCTTTGCAGCTGTCTTAGTGTCTGCTCCACTTTCAGGCTGTTGTTGACGTGAAGCTCTGAATAATGTGGAAACAACAAAACAAATTCTCCTGTATCGTAAGTGAAAAGTGCTGTCTCCTTCTGATCGACTAGCAGCTCTTCCACAATATTCTGGATGGTGTATTCAAACAGATCCTTGGATTGAAAGCGATTGTCTGCCTCCTTCACACGATTCGCGTAACCAAAGACTGGTAGTACGCCTTGTTTTCCAAGTCGAATACCGAATCCTTCCGCTTTCAGCGTCCACTCTTTCGCATCTAACAAAGGCTCATTCACCGTACTGCGGATAAATTGACGCTTGGATGCACCGCGATGTTGATACACCTCCTTCTCGAGCTTGCGGCTCTTCGACAATACTTGGATTTCCGCGTCCAGTTGTTCCTTCAGCCTTCCCAGCAACTCGGAAATATTGCCAACATTCATCGTTTCCTTCAAGATATATTCGCTTACCGACAGCTTCATCGCGGTTTGCGCAAAGTGAAAATCATCGTGACAGGATAGAATAACTGCCTTCATATGAGGATGGACCTCGCGCAGACGCCCAATGAGCTCCAGCCCATTCATGCCAGGCATGCCAATATCGCTGATAAGCACATCCGTCTTTTCCTGGCGTCCTGCTTCTAGCGCATCCAGTGGATTCTCGTAAGCTCCCGTCAACGTATACCCTAATTCTGCCCACTTAATTGAAGTCTTCAGAAATTCAAGCACAGGTAAATCATCATCCACAATAATAACGGAGTACATGGTTAACCCTCCTTTCCTGCCTGTTGAGGAAATCGCAGCACAATCTGCGTTCCCTGATCTGGTCCGCTTTCGATTTCATAATCGAAACGATGACCATATATTAATCGAAGTCTTTCAAATACATTGTGTATACCAATGCCTGACAAGGATGGGCTGCTAGTTTCTTGAATTTGGTGGGTAGGAGCGTCATCCAAATGATTGCGCAGCGCAGCTAGTCGTTCAGGGGGCATTCCGACACCCGAATCTCGAACCTCCACTTGCAGCCTCCCATCCTCACAAATCCTCGAGGCTATGGTAATTTCCCCTGACTTACTTTTAAGCCCATGTATATAAGCGTTCTCAATTAGCGGTTGTAATAAAAACCGAGGTATTTCAAAAAGAAGGGTGTCTGAAGCCGCAGAAATGTGCAGTTGTACCCGATCACCGTGCCGAGAATTTAAAAGTCGAATGTAATGTTCGTTGATCTCAATCTCTTCATGCAGCGAAATGTATTCGTTGTTGCGGTTGATCGTCATACGCAACAGTGATGACAATGAACTGATTAGTTCCGCATTCTCAGAATCACCCTTCATCATGATTTTCAAACGGATGGAATTAAGCACGTTAAATAAAAAATGCGGGTTAATTTGCGCCTGCAGCATCGCTAACTCTGCTTTACGCTTTAATTCTTGTTCGCGGCGGTTCTCCTCTAACATCCGTTCAATGCGGTCGATCATTCGGTCGAATACATAGCCAAGCCGCCCTACTTCATCTCCCCCGCTGATGTTGGATCGCTCACTCAGTTGACCGGATTCAATGCGGACTACGGTTTGGACGAGCCGCGCAATTGGTTTCGTAAGCGCCCGCACCATATAAAGGAGCACTACAGCGAATAGGATTAAAAAGAATAACTGAATCAGAAAATCAGTCTTTCGGAACGACTCAATTTTGTGGGCAGCGCTTTTATAAGGACTCATATTAACAAGCTTCCATTCGGGTGTTAAATGATTGCTATGCAATATGTAATCTTCTCCATCTACCTTTAGAAACGATGATCCATCCTGCACCGGAAGTTGATCATAGTATGGAAATGGTTTACCAATTGTGCTGGAGTCTTTATCAACCAGAATACGCCCCTGACCGTCCAAAATGACCATCGATTCATTGTTTTTATATTGATCAAATAACTGTTGGATTGTGCTTAATTCCAGTCCAACAACCACATAACCGTACGTTAGTCCATTTGTACGCAGCGGTTTTGCTGCTGCCAATAAATAAGGTTGATTGGTTGCTTGACTATAATTGGGTTCAGCGCCTATCCATTTGACATTATAACCGGACGCCTTCTCCACATCGCTAAACCAACTTTTTTGCAAGAATTCATTCGGGTTAAAAGCAAAGGTTGAATACGAAGCAACATACTCGCCATTGGGCAAAAGCAGTGTGACGTACAAATTACCAAATGAGTTGATGACCGTTGAGATTCTCTTGATTATCGTTTGTTTATAAGCCACGACATCGCCTTTATCTGTCTGATCATTTGCCCGGCCTAACTCCCGAATAGAAGGCTGCAGATCCTCATCAAATTGAATGAAATTCATCACATAAAGCATATTTTTCATTTGTCCGTTTACGATTTGATTGACGATCCGCATCGATTCCTGCGAGTTATCAGCCACTTGCGACCTCACGGCATCCCGTGTTAACAGACTGGAGACGTTCATGGAAACGATGGAAGGGAGAACGAGACAAATCAGAATCGTCAGCACCAATTTATTACGTAGTGATAAGGTACGAAGCCAGCTCGGCACTGCACTCTCCTGCCTTTCGGTTGAATCAAGAAATGGGAAAAAGAGGAGCCCTAGGCCTCCTCTTTCATTATATCAGGATTGGTGCGCTGTTCGTTAATAACTACTTGGCATTGCTCTTACGGATATCTTCAATTTTTGTTTTTGCGGTTTGAATCGTTTTCTCCAGATCCTGTTTGCCTGTCAAGAACAGCTCAACTTGCGTTAAGAATTCCTTCTCTTGCTGCAGGGCATATGTCGGAGGAATAACAAGCTTCGTTGCTTTATTTACTTTCAACGTAGCGAGCAATGAGTCCTTATCGATCATAGCAGCTTGTTCAGGTTTACCATTTTTCAGAATCGAATCTACATTCTTAGCCAAATCAGCTTTCTTCCAACCAGAGAAGAACAGACCCTGTGTTTGAATTCCTTCCGTCGTATACCATTTCACAAAGTCATATGCCGCTTGCTTATTCTTGGAATTTGCTGCAACACCCACGAAGTCCGCGCCTCCAATTGTTAGACCGTTCGCATCTTTCGCGTCGTACTTCGGATATGGAGCAAACACTGTCTTAAATTTCGCATTCAGCGCCAGTTCTCCTACCATCCAGTTACCTGTTGCTAACATCGCTGTTTTACCAGCATAGAAAACGTCACGGTAAGCCATTTTCTGCGATACAACTTCAAAGTAAGGAACGGATGTTTTGTCCACATTTTCCATCTTGTTACGTAAATCGAGGGAGTAACGAACCTTTGGATTATCGATATTCTGTGTACCGTCAGGTTTCACAAGGTAAGCGTTATCCATGTCGCTGTTCAGCGCCAATTCCGCGTATTCTTTCCAATTATGGAAGTAGGATCCGTACTGCTTGGCTGCGCCTTCACCCTTGGTCAATTTCTTAGCATACTCCGCATATTCATCCCAGGTCCACTCTGTTGGCACGGGCAGTTTCGCTTCATCCAACTTATCTTTGTTCAATAGAACGAACCATTCAGCCATTTTACCGGGCAGAGCATAATATTTGCCGTTTACGACTGGATCAAGTTTATATTCATCTTTAACAACAATATTATCTTTCTTCAAATAATCATCAAGGGGCTCCAAGATACCTGCTCCTATGCGTTGAGCGAATTCGGGTGCGCTTGAGTACATAACAACGTCCATTTGCTCACCGGAAGCAGCTAATAGATCAAGCTTTTTCATCCCTTCTTGAGAATCGCCCTTCTCGGACATGCTTTCATAAACAACTTTTACGTTCGGGTGCGTTTTATTGTAAGCTTCAACAGTCGCGTTCCAGTTCCCTTGAGCCTCGGTGTACCATCCTTGTACTTTAATTGTAACCGGAGCTTTAGCCGTTGCTGCTGCATCCTTACCATTATCCGCTGCTGGTGTCTCTCCTTTGCCACAGCCTGCAAGTACAGTACTGATCACTAGGATACCGCTTAGTACTAATAAACTCTTTTTCATAGGAACCCCTCCAAGTTGTATTCGTTATTTTGAAAACCTTTACATGATCGATCGTAACAAACTTGTTTGGAGCACACGAGGCACTATTTTAACCTCATGCACTCATTTTTTGACCTTTTAACCCTTAACCTTTAACCCCACCCGTCGAGATTCCCTCGATAACTTGCTTTTGCCCAATGATGAAAATAATGAGTAAAGGGACGATTGCCGATACAGAAGCAGCCATGATGAGTGAATAGAACTCTCCATTTAAATCAGCAAAGGATCTGATGCCGAGAGGCAGTGTGAATAAATCTTTCGTTCTCAAGAAAATAAGCGGGTTCTGGTAGTCGTTCCATGTCCAGATAAAACGCAGAATCGCATAAGTAGCGATCGCCGGACGTACAAGCGGTGTACAGATAGAGAAGAAGATTCGGACATGACCCGCTCCATCCATTCGCGCTGACTCGATAAACTCCTCATGAATGCCCATGTAGAACTGGCGAAGCATGAAAGTCCCGAGAACACTGAAGGAGCCAAGCAAAATTAGACCAAAGTGACTATCGAACAAGCCCATCCAGCGAAACAATAGAAACTGCGGAACGAGAATCGCTTGACTGGGGATCATATAGATCGCCAACACGAGAACGAAGAGCATATGACGGCCGCGAAACTTGATCTTCGAGAAGGCATAGGCTGCCATGGAGGAAAGCAGGACAGAAAGCGCCGTAGTCAAAACGGAAACCTTGATAGAATTCCAGTAATAAAGGGAGAACTTCGTCGACCACACCGTTTTATAATTTTCAATCAAATTCCAATGCTTAGGGATCCACTGAATGGGATATAGAAACACATCTGCTTCCGGCTTCATAGATGCGGATATCATCCATAAGAAGGGAGACATGAACAATATACCTATAATAAACATGAGTATAGTTAGCAGCGTTTTTTTAACATTTTTAAACTTGTCCATCGGTTACTCCTCCTTCTTCTCTAGTAATTGACCCATCTACGTTGTCCAAACCACTGAACGAGTGTAATCAGGAGGACAAAGACCAGCAGCACAATAGCCATCGCGGAGGCATAGCCGGATTGTAGATTTACGAAAGCTGTTTCATACAAACGATATACGACCACACTGGTTGAATTCGCAGGACCGCCGCCTGTTAGAACGGAAATAACGTCGAACGCTTTAAATGTCCCTATAATTCCTGTTACGAGTAAGAAGAATGTGGTTGGTGATAAGAGCGGCACAGTTATGCTGAAAAATTGTCTCAACTTCGATGCGCCGTCAATGTCTGCTGCCTCATAAAGATCGTTCGGAATCGACTGCAAACCGGCCATAAATATAATCATGTTATATCCGATACTCACCCAGATCATAAGTCCCATTACACAATATAAAGCAAAATCCGGATCAGCTAGCCATTTTGGCGGGTTCGCTATCCCCCAGTCGATTAATATTTGATTAATCGGCCCATAGGTTGGGTGGAACAATACCTGAAACACAATCGCTACAGCAACAACACTTGAGATGTAAGGAATGAAATAAACAACTTTAAAGAAGTCTTTAAAATGAATTTTCTTATCAATGATAACCGCCAGAACGAGCGAAAAAATCAAAGTTAACGGCACTACAATCATAAGAATCAGGTTATTTTTGAGTGATAGAAGAAATACGCTGTCGTGCACAAGCTTAACAAAGTTATCTAAGCCGAGAAATTTCACTTTAGAAAATCCGGCAACAAAGTTCCAATTCGTAAAACTGAGGAAAAAGGAAGCTACGATTGGAAATAGTGTAAAAATAAATAAGCCAAGTATCATGGGACTGACGAATGCGTATCCGACCAGATCCTCGCGCACCTGCTGCATGGACCGCTTCCGCTTCACTTGTACGGAGGGAATAGTGCCTGCTTGTGAATGTATTTTGGTAGCCATGTAATTCACCCCATGTCGTGTTTTCTCTAGTCTACCTTGGTAGAGAAGGATCGGTAAGTCAAATAATTGACCCCTTTGGGTAAAATTTTAACCTGTGGGTAGGATCTATGTCTTACGATGCCCTTTTGGTTGAGTCCCCTTTTTGACCAGTTCTGGACCTTCTAACCGGTTTAGGGTCCTTTCGCAGGGTCCGTAGGACCCCCACCTACTGCCGAATGAATCCTCCAAAGCCCAAACCGCGCTTGTAGGGGGTCCAGCAATGTTTCCTCCAAGCAATATTGTATTTTGTACAACATTAGGCTGGCTAATCCACGTTATCCCTACGATTATTGCAAATAATACAACATATTTTCCCAAAAGCAGCTCTTTTGAAAGAAACGCGGCTAAATTGTTGTACAGCATACAACATCTTGAGCTTGTATGGGAAGAAACCACCGAAATTGTTGTACGCTGTACAACTTTCGCTCCTGTTAGCAGAGAAAAGGCAGACTAAAATCCTCTTTGCCCCTTTCTCCTTGCGCGCGAGAATTCTGAGATTGCGTTGTAGCAATAACGCATGGCGGTGGTCAACTCTAACGGCAAAAAATCCGATAAGCCTAAGAGGCTAACCGGATCGTCGATCTTACTTATTCGCTTCATGCACCTTGAGCAGCTTGCCTTTAATCGTCGTATTCCTCATGATTTTGAGCACCAGCGGGCCCTTACCATTCAAAATATCCACATACGAAACATTATCCTGAATCGTAATGATACCAATATCGTCAGCCGTCACACCTTCAATTTTGGCCAGGGTTCCCACAAAGTCTACAGCCCGAATCTTTTTCTTTTTGCCACCGTTAAAATAGAGCTTCATGATTCCCTTATTCAATTGGTCACTTTTATCTCTCTTAATGACCGGTGTAGCCTGCATTTTCTGATCAAAAGCCGGTTGTCCAAGAGCAACCTCTTCCACCGTTGGAGCGTCATTTCTCGGTATTTCGAATCCAAGATAGCCTTCAATATCAGCTAAAAACTTGTCCTCATTTGGCGTAACAAACGTAATCGCCTTGCCCGTCTTCCCCGCACGTCCAGTTCTTCCGATTCGGTGGACATAGCTTTCTTTTTCAAGCGGAAGATCGTAGTTAATGACGTGCGTGATATCCTCCACATCAATCCCTCGTGCCGCGACATCCGTGGCAATTAAGAAACGGAATTCCCCTCTTTTAAAAGCATTCATGACTAGGAATCGATCGTCCTGCATCATGCCTCCATGGATTTTGTCGCACGGATAGTCTAGCTGCTCCAACTGTCTATATAAGTAGTCGACATGCTCTTGCGTCCGGCAGAAAATGATGCAATTATCAGGATTCTCCACCACGAAAACATCCTTAAGCACATTAAATTTATCGTTTTCTCGAACCGTTATGATAGAATGCTCAATCTGAACCTTGGACGCCTCCGGCGTTTGAATCTCAATATCAATAGGGTTATGCATGTATCGATGGCATAATTGTTCCACATCATTCGGGAGTGTCGCTGAAAATAACATCGTCATGCGATCCGTTGGCAGCTCATCAATAATTGCTCCCACCTGCTCAATGAAGCCCATCCGCAGCATCTCATCCGCTTCATCGATGACTAGATACTTCAGCCGCTCCAGGTCCAGCGTCCCTTTCTGGATATGATCCAGCACCCGGCCCGGTGTCCCAACAACAACATGGCACTTCTGGTGCAGCTCAATCTTCTGCTTGGCAAAAGGCTGCTTCCCATACAGAGCCACCGCTTTAATCCGCTTGAATCTCCCGATATTCGTGATATCCTGCTTCACTTGGTCGGCCAGCTCTCTCGTCGGTGTCAAAATCAGCGCCTGCGGCCTGTTCTCTTCCCACTCCACCAACTCACAAATCGGTATGCCGAACGCCGCCGTCTTCCCACTCCCAGTACGTGACTTAACCGTGAGATCCTTCTCCTGCAGCGCGATAGGAATCACTTCATTCTGCACATCTGTCGGCTGCTCGTATCCTAAGCTTTGAAGCGCCCGTACGATATCTTCACTCAAATTATAATCCGTAAAACTTTTTATACCCACGAATAAACTCCCCTTCTTCTTGCTGTTCTTCCTATATTACTACATCTTGCCTCGGGAACAAAAAAAAGCCCCTTTGAGGGAGCTTGAGGGATACAGACCACGAAACAATTATTGCGCTTTAAACATTAAGAAAATTTCATTTTTATCGCCCGAGTGGAAACCAATAATCTCCTTACAACCCGTTAAGATATATTCAAATCCTTTAATACTGCCCTCTCTCGTTACACTTCTCTTCTCAATTTTATTGCACGAGGTTTTATCTTTCCCTTTTTGAATTCCACCATGTTTATCTCTTGAATCATCAAATATATAGTTAATTTGCTTCCCATCATAAATGAGATCACTTAATATTGGATCCCCTTCCTCTGAGTAACTAGTAATTCTTAGTTTTGATGCTTTCTGATTTTCAAAATCTGTAATAAAAGAATCAATCTTTTCAAAGTTCGTTGGCCCCAGATGACCTACAATAATATCTCCATTCTTCTTTGCGTCTTGAAGAGTGTATGTATGACAACCTGATAGTACGAATACAGAAAGAATAAGACAAATTATTCTCCTCATGGGTTACCTCAGTTCTATAAATGCCTTGTCGCGGGTCATCAAACTTTCGCAATCTTTATCCCCAAAACACGCCTGTATTGTCCTGATCAACTAATTGTAATTGTTTTTCAAAATTACTATCGGGATCGATATAATCAACCCAGTGCCACTTGTCCCTACTGTCTCTCCAATAAACCTTCCATACATTTGATTCTAATCTGAACTGCGCAATATCATATTGCGTCCATTCCGTGCCCATATAGGGTTCTCTTTCCTCGATGAGTGTCACATTATTCCCTCTAAATTTATACACCATCCGAATCTGGTTGTTTAAATGTTTGGGAATTTTCTTCTCAATATATGCCTGCAAAATATTTTCCAATCGTTTCTTTGTGAATTCATCCAGCATAATTCCACCTCATATTATTTTAAATTATCTTCTTTAATACAGTCTCTTCTCATAGCTCTCTTGTAATCCCTTAGTGATTACTTCAATGGTATATGGAGTTGAATTCACATGTTCTGACAATATTCTTGGAATTGATGGTAAAGAGTCCTCTACTGCCCAAGACTTACTATCCCAAATACCAGAACGTTTGAATGCTTTAGCACAATGAATGAAGCATTCTTCAACTTCTACTCCAATTCCTAATAAAGGGTATTTTTCCTTGGCTTTCATCTGCTTCAGAATTCCTTCATCTTTAATCACAAATGCTCGCCCATTAATTCTTAATGTTTCTTCCAGCCCGGGAATGATAAATATGATTCCAACATGAGGATTAGATAATATATTTCTTAGTGAATCAATCCTGCGGTTCCCAGGTCTTTCTGGAATAACAAAATATTTTTCATTAAGAACAAGTACCGAACCGGGAGCATCTCCTCTTGGTGAAACATCACAATAACCGTGCTCATCTGAAGTCGATAAAAATAATAAAGGTGATAAACCTATTAAATCCTGACAATGTTTATCTAGACTGTTAATTACTTTTCGCTTTACAAGGTCACTTGGAAAGCCTATTAGTTCTCTGATTTCATCTTCCGATTTTAAAATTTCCTTAAAAGGAGCTTTCATATATTGTCCTCAGTTCTTTTATAATTATTGCTCTTTAATCATTCAATAAATTCCATTATATCCCTGCACTCTTACGACTACCACTCACTTAATTTGCAAAAGCAAAAAGGAGCTGTCACGGCAGCTCCTTCGTTATTTCTATTTTAGCTTTATCTAATCTACTACTTTAATCCCATCTTAAAAGCCTCAATAGCCTGACCCAACCCAGCAAAAGCATCCGAATTCTCTTGAATCGGCTTATCCGATCTAATCGCTTGAACCACCTGGTTCAACAGTTGTTCCGGCATGTCCACATCCGCCGAATGCGCTGTAGCTGCAACGACTAATTGCAGATCAGGCACGACAAATATGCGTCTTCCGCCTGAACCAGATGCATAGAACACTTCATGCTGCTTTTTGCTTCCTCTGACTAGCCCCTGAGCCAAAGGCTTGGACCACCAATAATAGCCGTAACCGCCTTGTGTACCATTACTGTAATTGAGGAATATGCGCTTAGTCACTGACTCCCGGACCCATGACTTCGGAAAAATAGTCTTGTCTTCCCATTGGCCTTCCTTCAGATATAGATAGCCAATTTTGGCCATGTCTCTTAACGTTAAAGCCAGAGCCCAAGCCCCAATCGTGCAGCCCCCGGGATCATGATTCCAGTTTACATCTGTTATACCGAGCGGCTCGAACAGGCGGGATTTGGCATAGTCAAACATGGACTCACCCGTTACCTTTTGCAGTACAGCGGACAGAAGATGTGCATCACCATTGCTGTAATTAAACATTGCACCAGGCTGGTTCTTAGCCGGACGTTCCAGCACATTTTGCACCCAGTCCGATGAGTACATCATTTCGGTAGAGGATTGTTCATTTTCATTGTTCCACGCTAGCCCCGAGGTCATATTAAGTAAATGCTTTAACATAATCTTTGACTTCAGTGGATCACTTTCTAGTTCAGGAAAAAAAGCAGCAAGCCTTTGATCCAGACTTATCAGCTTACGCTCAGACAAGGCAATACCGATCAAGGCGGACGTCACGCTTTTGGTCACGGACTTCACATCTTGCGGCAAGTCAGCTTGGGTACTCTCATTATAAGCTTCAGCAACCAAATGTCCGTTACGAATAACCGCCACACTATGTACCTGCTGGTCGCGAAAAACTTCGAGCATTTTGGCTAGCCCAGCCGAGTTCATCCCTTGCGCCTCTGGTGTAGATGTTTTCCAACCTTGGGTAGGCCAATCATTAGCCTTTTTTTCAGAAATACTATCAGAATTGATGGTCATTTGTGGAATCGATTTGTTCAAAATATGAACTTGTTTATGTTGGGTTCCAGTTGCTGACAAAGAAAGGGCTGCTGTTTTATTTCCACTTCCGACAAGTGGTTTATTTTTATTTTTCATCTCTATCTTTCCTTCCAGTATGGTTTTTAGCCCCCTGTGGTATGTATTTTACTTTATAAGTGTGAAGTAAATATGGCTTAAACCTTAATAGAACCTTAATATTAGCTGAACGTTTGCTGAATTTCATGTGATTTGAGCCCCATATGTTACAATATTCGTACAAATCCCCCTTAAAAGGAATCATTATTCGGAGGTTAGGCATGCGAAAACTCATATTTTTCATAGGTCCTGCCGGTGCAGGGAAAACGACACTCGCCAAAGCATGGGCACGCAAGCACGGCGGAGCTTTCCTTGACATGGATACGCTGCTCCGGCCAGCGGCAGAAGCGATCATGACCCTTGCTGGACAAGACCCGAACGACCGGGATTCCCCCACATACAAGACATACTGTCGCGATTTGGGATACCGCATAACGATGGATGCTGCACTTGAGAATCTCGAGCTAGGATTGGATGCCATCGTAGTCGGACCTTTCACCAAAGAACTGGCAGATCCACTATGGCTGGAAAAGGAACTTTCGAATATTGGTGCTACGATTAACGATGTGTGCGTTAGGGCTGTTTTTGTCTATTTACCAAGCGAGAATGCCTACCAAGAACGTATACAGTCTAGAGGCTCCGCTTTGGATGTTTGGAAACTGGACAACTGGAAGCAATTTAGCCAGTCGCTCGTTCGCAGAGAAATCAAATGGGTAATTGATCCCTCTTCGATTCTCTATTTCGATAATTCAGGACCGCTTTCATCTGTAAAGTTAGATGTACTTGAGGAATTCATTAATAGAAGCTAATGCTCTAGACAACGACATTGACAATATCTATTTTGTAAATTGATTATCGAATTGACTCAACTTTACAAAAACATATATAATTATAGAATATAAACAGGATCTACATACTTCTCAAGGGGCCATACATAAATGAACTCGAAAACCTCCATGCAAGACATCGCCGATAAGTTGGGCATTTCCAAGAATGCCGTCTCCTTGGCCCTTAATAATAAAGCTGGCGTCAGCGAAGAATTGCGCTATCGTATTTTCGAAGCAGCTAATCAGTTGAACTACCGAACAGATACAAAAACGAAAAAGAAACGCGGCAACCAGCTCGTCTTAATCCCTGAAAACATTCGTAATGATAAAATCTTCTACTACGAAGTGTTCTGGTCCATAGAAAAAAGAGCCAAAGAAAGTGGCTACAACGCCATCATCTGCGGTGTCACACAAGAGATGGAGGATCAACTCATCCTGCCGGAGCTTTATCATGAAATTGATATTCATGGCCTATTACTCGTTGGTGTCCTTCATCTTAACTATGTTCGAATGCTTTTTGACTTGGGAATTCCCCTCGTTACGGTGGATCATTATTACGATGGCTTACAGCTTGACGCTGTTGTGACAGCGAATGCCGAAGAGGCTTACAAAATCGTCACCCATCTTATCGACAAAGGTCACAAGCAGATAGGTTTTATAGGTGAGATTAATAAATCGAAGAGCTTCAAAGAACGCTGGTCCGGGTACCAAAATGCCCTGTCTGATGCAGGGCTGGCAATCGATACGAAACTGGAGGCGCTAAATTCCACCCCCGCCCAGTTAGCAGATCATCTCGATGCGATGACTTCCATGCCAACAGCTTGGTTTTGTGCAGATGATCGCATTGCGATTTCCTTCATCCAAACCCTTATTTCCAAAGGCTACAAGGTGCCGGAGGATATCTCTGTTGTTGGGTTTTGCGACATTGAAGCAGCTCAAATGATCGCCCCTCGCTTAACGACGATCCAAGTGCAGAGGGAACAGCTCGGCTATGAAGCCGTGGATTTTCTTATTCGCAAAATTGACTTCGGCGGAAGCCCTGCGAAGATTTCCATCTATGGAAAACTCATTGAGCGCGATTCTTGTAAAGCGCTGGGATAGAAAATTAAAAAGATGCCCTGTTAGTGAATGCTTACACGCTCTGCAAGAGTCTTTTCACTTATCTACAAGAAAATGTTATAATGTTTACCAGACGAAGAACGTCCTTGAGCCATGTGGCGCAAGGGCGTTTTTTATTCTTTTATAAGGAGGCTTTTGCCAAATGCCATTTGAACAAGCACATCAATCGTTCATAGAAAGCCATCACTCTCGCAGAAGCGGTGAAAGAAAGGGACGTTTAATTAGGGGGCACAACTATGCAGAAAAGCTGCTGCTACAGCAAGTATGGTGGCCGATATTCGGAAACTTCGACAACCTGCATCCGGAATATGAGATCTACGACTGGAATCGCAAATCGCAATTCCTCGACTTTGCTTTCCTCACCCCATTCGGTCGTTTTGGAATTGAGTGCGACGGCTATCAAAGCCATATTAAAGATATGGACCGCGAGAAATTCAGTTACGCTCTGAACCGAGATACATTCCTCACAGGAATGGGATGGACAATGATTCATTTCTCCTTCGATGATATCCAGAGCCGGCCCGAGGTATGCCGTATGCTGCTCCAGCTAGTAATCGGACCTCATCTCCTCCGCAATTTAGCAGCCACTTCTATCTCTCCAGAAGAAAAGGAAGTCCTTAGGTTAGCAGTAAACCTTGGAAAGCCGATTCGTCCCAAAGACATCATCCTGAATAGTGACGTAAATTTTCGTACAGCCCGTAAATGGCTGTATCGTTTAGTCGAAAAGGGCATCCTTCGCTCAATAACGAGCGGCAAATATACCTGTTACTATGAGCTGAAGGAAGGTGCATGGCAGCATTTGATTTAGTCGCTTGAGTCTGATGCATTAATACTAACGCGGTACAACAAAAAGCCAATTTGCCCAAGGAAACCGCCGAATTGTTGCAAAAAATACAACATTCCGGCGAGTGGGAGATCTTAGTTAGGCGTCGGAGTTGAGCAAAACGCCGCTGTACTCTGCTAAGATGCACAAAATGCAACAATGTAGTGCAAGTTGAGTAGAGCACGCTGTTTAAATACTGTTTTAACGTTGTTTAATTAACCTTCAAGTTATACAATGAATAAAAACATTAGAGTGAGGTTCCACTATGCAAATTGAGGTTTCGACCAAAAATATGTACTTCCTAGAATGTTTCTCCTCGGAGACGCGAGTGAAAATCATTGAGCTGCTGGGTGAAGAACCTTTGAATATCAAGCAATTATCACAGCGCCTGGAGATTTCATCCGCTATTGTGACTAAGCATATACAGAAGCTAGAACAAGCCGGAATTGTTACGTCCGAAAGTATGACCGGTGTTCGCGGGACACAGAAAGTATGTTATCTGCAGCTAGAGCTTGCGATACTTCAGTTCAAAGCAAAGAGACCATATGAACATCCGACGAATACGATTTCAATTCCGGTTGGCCAATACTCATCTTTCGAAGTGAGGCCTACGTGCGGTCTTGCTTCGCCTACCCAAATCATTGGCGTCATTGATGACCCCAGATATTTCGCGGATCCCCAGCATGTGCATGCCGGCATCCTCTGGTTCGGGAGCGGCTATGTCGAATATAGAATCCCTAACTTTTTTCATAGTAATCAGAAGCTTCGCTCGATGGAAATTTCTTTTGAAATCTGTTCCGAGGCCCCGGGGTTTAACGAGAATTGGCCATCTGATATTTCTTTTTTTATCAACGAAACTCCCCTAGGTCAGTGGACGAGTCCTGGTGATTTTGGCAAGCAAAGAGGCGTGTTATCCCCGGATTGGTGGGGAAATGGTTTCACTCAGCACGGTCTTTTGAAAATCATAACCGTCAATCCGCAAGGCTCTTTCTTGGACGGAACGAAGATTTCCGACATTACCATCCAAGACTTAAATATTTCTTTCGCAAAAGACATCCATTTTCGAATTGCATCCTTAGAAGACTCCACAAACTGCGGCGGTATCACTTTGTTCGGCAAGCAATTTGGAAATTACGAGCAAGACATCGTGGTCACGATGCATGAGGATAAATAAGATCGTATAGTATATGAGCATCAAGGGTGCGGAGTTGCTCGGCGTTGGGCCGTGGCGCTGGCCATGCTACTGGCCACGGTACTGCCGTGGTGCCGGCCACGGTACTAGCCTTAGCACCAGTCATGGTTCCGGCCATGGTCCCGGTCGTGGGGCTGGCCTTTCGCCGGCCGTGGTGCCGGCCACGGTACTGGCCTTGGCGCCAGTCATGGTTCCGGCCGTGATGCTGGCCTTTCGCCGGACGTGGCGCTGGCCACGGTGCTGGCCACGGCATTAGCCTTGGCGCCAGTCATGGTTCCGGCCATGCTCTCGGCCGTGGTGCCGGCCACGGTACTGGCCTTGGCGCCAGTCATGGTTCCGGCCATGGTCCCGGCCGTGGGGCTGGCCTTGTCGCCGACCGTGGTACTGGCAATGGCGCGACCTCGTGGCTGGCCACGGTCCGGCGCGAAGCGCAAGTAGCAGCAGCAGTCAGAGGCCGTCCATTTTCACTGAGTTCCCCACTTACATTGACAACAACAACTTGTCAAGTAAATCCCCCATCTACAGATTTAAGTCTGAAAAATCTCCACACTCCCCATATTGACACCAAACTTGACAACAAAAAAGCACCTGTACATTTTGAACCAAAGTACGGTGCTTTTCGAAGGGGAAAAAGAGGGACAAAGGGACTCCCAAAACAATACTAACTTTACATTCGTTGTTGATGGCCCAATGGATCACACATTTGCATAGGCTAGCTGCAGACCATCTAGCGCAGGGATGAAATGATGGTGAGTATCCAATATCGCATTCAGCGTGTGAAGAGCATCTGGGTTCTGCTGACTAAGCTTTGCATTTTTCTTAAGTCTCACGAGCAAAGACTGGTTGGCGATAACCTCAAGCAATTGTCTTTTCAGCTCCACGGCATTCTTTACTTCAATCGCAGCTCCAAGGCCAACAAGAAATGCCGCATTATCCTGCTCTTGACCAGGTATCGGCTTGTACAGCATCATCGGTAGCTCGAGTGCGAGCGCCTCGGATACGGTAAGTCCTCCCGGCTTCGTCACAATCAGATCGGATAAAGCCATCAGCTCGTGGACATGATCCACGAATCCTGTGACCATCACGCGATGACGTGTTTTCTCGCCGCCCAGCTCCTCTTCTAGCTGCTGCTTCAGCTTCTCGTTGCGTCCGCATACGAATACAAACTGCACCGGCACCGCCAAATCATCTGATTGCAGCACAGACTTGAACTGCTTGCCAATCAAACCATGCCCGCCGCCCATTACCAGTACAGTAGGCATGTCACGATGCAATCCATGCTTATCACGGAGCTCATTACGATCATACGTTTGCGTGAAAGGCCTTCGAATCGGAATACCCGTAACCATAATACGCTGTTCCGGAATCCGGTAACGCAGAAGCGATTGCTTCACATGCTCGGCACCAACCAGATAACGATCCGTACCGGGATGAACCCAGTAACTGTGATCAGTATAATCGGTCATCACTGTCACAGTAGGCACCGTAGTCAGTCCATTACATTTTAAGTACGACATCGCCGCGGCCGCTCCTGGAAAGGTGCACACCACTTCCGTCGGCTCCTCTTCGTCCAGCAGTTCCAGCATCCTATCGGTGCTGAACGATTTCATCTTTTTGAACATATGGGACAATGTATTATCCTCTCGCGTCTTGCGGTACAAATACCCGTAAACTGAAGGCAGACTTTTCACCCACTGCATATAGCAGTATTTGCCCACCGAATGCAGGTAAGGATGCGTCCACTCTAGGAAATCAACCACTTTCACGTCTACATCCGGTTTATAAAACCGTGCAGCTTCCAGAATCGCTTGCGCTGCTTTATTATGCCCGTCCCCTAGGCTGCCTGTTAGGATTAATAGTTTGTCCCTACGTTTCATCTTCTAAGTCCCCCTTCTAACTTTCGCTGCTGCGTATTCACAGCCACCGAATCTTTCAACAAACTAATTCTAAAACGTTCCACAACGTACACGACACCCTCTGAAATCAGTACAGCACCTACGATATCCAGAAGAACATGCTGCTTTACGAGCAGCGTCGATACAATAATGAGCAGTGACATGCTCGTAACAGCTATTTTGTAGGACCAAGATATAGTTGTTGATCTTAAATAGGCTTTCATCATTAAATACGAAGTTAACACATGCGTACTTGGAAAACAGTTAAACGGTTGATCTGATCGATACACCCACTGTACCATCCGCAGCAGCCAATCGCTTCCGGTTAGCTCCGGCCGAGGAACAGTCGTCTGATATATAGCATATACCCCATAGCACAGGAGAAGACCCATTATGAACTGAAAAAGTGTTTTATAGTACATGCTGCGATCCTTATAAGCCAAATATAGGAACCCAACCAACAGAAACCCATACCAAGACAGGTAAGGTATAACGAAGCTCTTCATAAACGGAATTTGCCGATCCAAATCAGTAACTAAGCTGTAAGCCACCCCGTCCGCCTGATTCAGATGAATGTAGATGAGACCCACTAGGGGGATCAATAGCAAGCCGCTGCAAGCCATTATATACGACCACCACGAAGTTTTTTTCACATCAATTCCTCGCTCTCCTTTACGTTATCTTCATTATAAAAGAGATCCACTAACTTCTTAACGCACTAAGGTACTGTCTTTCGTTAGCCAAAGGTCGCGAAAAAACCTAGACCAAAGTCTAAGTTCTATTTTTGCAAAAAGGAAACATGCACAGAAAAGACCTGTGACTATGCACAAGTCTGAAAAGGCTAGTGAAGCAAGTAAATGCTTATTTATTTCTCTAAAATCGCTTCCTATAACGTAGAATTCTATATAAGATTGCCCCGATCAAACCAACAAAGATGGCGATGATAATCCAGCGATTGGACGTAGGGTCTCCTATGGAAGTAACAGATTCTGCTGTACCTTTAGCCTCTTTCAAGGGGACCTCTTTATCTTTCAAATAGTCGAGCTCTTTGGATGCGTCGACTAGCTTCTTGGATGGGGCGCAAAGCGGGTTTACCCATTCATCCCCTTTCTTTTTTAGAAAAAAGAGATAGTTTACACCCTTCTCACTTGGCCCATTAAGTGATCCCCATGTGATGTCTTCGCCCACTTTTATTGTATGTTCCTCAATACCTTTATAGCTTTTTACGACGGTTAATTGAATTTGATTACTCTCCTTTTTGCGAACTACACCCTCAACATGCCCAATAATTACACCGTCATATTGGTCATAAGCCTGATCCATCGATGGCATTTGCGCACAGGATAGCGCATAGGTATTTGCGGGAAATAGAAACACAAGAAGAACAATCCATATGATTAATTTATTCATACTAACACCGCCTTTTAACTAAAGACGAGTTCAATTGGTAATTGTTTCAAAATGATCCTCTTGTATTTGTTTAGATGAGGGAGCGGTCTTCGTAACCTTGCCTAAATCAATGTCAAACAACTCTATATTTGGAGGGGTGGCATGCAAAATTGCACCCGCCAGTAATAATGTTTTCAGCAAAAGCTCCCCCCTCCCCTTAGCCTAGTGCAAGCCGTCTAACTATCTTCAAGAAATCAGCTTCGTCTGCTTCGCTTTTTCCGCAACTTTCTGAGTATAGCCACTGAGCGGCTTTTTCAGCGCCAGAGCAATGACGTAGCAAATCGCAATGAACACGCAGAGGTAGAACACATCCCTAAGCACCACGGAGAGCAGCATGCCTCCAACCGCCTCGCGCATGACACCTACCGCATAAGTGAACGGTACGAGCGGGTTAAGCTTTTGGAAAAAAGGCGATGCTGTGCTAACCGGAAAAGTTCCTCCAGAGCTGGAAAACTGAAGCACAAGGAAGATGATCGCAATTCCTTTGCCAATGTTCCCGAATACGGAGACTAATGTATACGTGATGGTTATGAACACTTTGCTGATGAGAATGGCAAAGATAATGAACCAAAACTTATCCACAACATATGTGCCCAGGAGATATATATCGCCGAGCGTGACGATGATGGCTTGGAGACATCCAACCGTCAGGAAGATGAGCATACGTCCAAAGTAGATATGGTGCGGCTTTAGCAGGCCGTCCGGGTTATCCACATCTACTCGCATCATCGAAACAAGCAGCATAGCGCCTACCCAAAGGGATAGCGTTGTATAAAAGGGCGACATCGCCGACCCATAGTTCGGAATAGGGAAGCGCCTATCTTCTTTAATTAGCACAGGATTCGCGAGGAAATCGCTTTGCTTCTGAATATCATTTTGCAGCAGTCGCAGAATTTCTTCGATGCTGCCCCCGCCTTCTACCTTACGGATTTGATCCGCAGCCTTGCGGACTGCCACCTCAAATGCTGGCAGATCGTTGCGCACAAGGTTGGCCGCTAAATGAACGGCACTCTCGACCTCCGGAAATTTCGTCTGGTACAGATCGGACAATTTACGGATTTCATCCTCAGCTGCCGGCAAATCATTGCGCACAAAGTCTGCTGCCTCATGCAGCTTTTGCTCGACTTTGGGAAGATCATTGCGAACGAACGGCGCGGCTTCATTGATCGCGTTGGTGAACTCGTTCATTTTGGTCTGAAGGGTCGTCGACGCTTCATGTACCTTCGCGCGGATATTCGGCAGATCCTTTTGCAGCATATCGAGCTGAGCTTGTGCGAAATGAATGCCGCTCTGGGCGTCCACTAAGATCTCTTTGATGTTCGGCAATTGGGACTGCAGTGTTTGCAGCACAGCAGCTGAATTTTGGGCAATAGATTTCATCTGATCCAGTGCTTTGGTGATGTTAGGAACAATTTCCGAGTCATAGCGCGACAAGATATTGCCTAATGCGCTGCTCGCCTCTTTGGACAATGTGTTCAAATTATCCACAAGGTCTTTCGCAGGCTTCTCCCCGCGCTGAATGGCCGATTGGATCTTACTTAACGTTTGAAGTTGGTTATTGAACTTGGTTTTAACATTGTTCAAACGGTCTATGGAATCTGTAAGCGGGCCATTCGGTAAGTAAGTGTTCAAACGCGTAAGTAGGTCAACTGTTCGGTCGATGACCGCCGCGCCCGCAGTAAGGCGATCCGTGAGCAGCCCTATAGCAGCCAAAGCTTTCTGCGGGTCAAGATTAGCATCCTGGAGCAAGCCAGTAAGCTGAGTTACCGCATCGGCAGTCTGCTGAAGCAAGATCAAATTCTGCTTCACGACAGGGATAAGCGCTTGGAACGCCGCATCATTATTTTGTAAAAAGCTGGCCAATTGGGTTGCAAACGCACCACCTTGCGCAGCAATGGCCTCTATTTTAGGCAGAGTATTTAGCGCCGCGGTAACAATTTCGTCCGCCTTGCGTGATTTATCAATCGCTGTGTTTAGAGCCTCTTCGACTTTGCCGAAGTTCTGATCCAGTTCTGCGATACGGTCAGCGGCCCGCTGGATCTCCGGCAGTTTCTGCTGAATGACCAGTACTTCTTGCGCAGCAGATTCAATCTTTGGCCATCGCTCTTCAATTTTTAGAATCGTATCTCCGGCCCGATCTATTTCGGGAATCCGTTTCTCGAGCTCAACGATTTTCTGCCCCTTCTCTTTGATTTCGGGCAGCTTCTGCTCAATCTCAAGCGCCTTATCTCCCATAGCCGTAATCTCCGGCAAGCGCTTTTCCAACTCAAAGATCCTTGACTCCATATTCCGAATTGTCGGCAGCTCTTTCTCCAAATCGATACCGAGCTCTTTCATTCGCGTCAATACAGACGTGCTCACCGTTTTAATAAAATTTTCGCTGATTTGCGCAGTCACACTGGAAGCGCCTTTGCTCGTAATTTTGGGCGCAACCGCATTGATTTTCTCATTTACTGTATATAAAATCTCTGGCTTTTCCATCGATCCATCCACAATACTCGTTATTTTTCGCGAAAAATCGTCCGGAATGATCAAACTTGCGTAATAATCCCCTCGCTCAACACCGTTCAGAGCCTTCTGCTCGTTAACAAACGTCCAACCCAGGGAATGATTATTTTTCAAATTATCCACAACTTCATTACCGATATTAATGGATTTATCCTCGACAACTGCCCCTTGGTCTTTGCTTGTTACAGCAATTTTGATACCAGACGTATTGGCATAGGGATCCCACATCGCCTCTAGATTAATCCAGGCATACACAGACGGTAAAATGGATAGTGCAATCATAAGAAAAAGACCTGTGGGCACTTTCCACAAGTTCCTAAGATCCGTTAAATAAATGCTCAAAATTTTCTTCATAATACCTCCACAACTTTTTAACCATATGGTAGTTAATGTAACCTTGCACCTAAGTTACCATACACCTACTTGCCATACAAGGGAAAAGCATCCAAGAAAATACCCTGAATCCGCTCAATAGCGTCAATCTGCAGGAGTTCTTCTCCGTGTTAGAAGCCGTCTTAGCTGTGGGTAACTTGTCCTGTGGATATGTGCATAGAATGTCTGATTTATTATACACAGCCTGCTCTGTGGACATGTTGATATTGTGGGTAACTTTGTGGATAAGTTAGAAACGATCAGCATGGAGTCGTAAAAAGAGGGACAAAGAAATGAGGTCAGCTTGTAGGTTGGAAAGCTGACGGTTTGAAGAACAGAATTCCCGTAAGATCTATTTTAAAAACGAGAAAAGAGGAAGGTTATGTGAGTTATTCCTACATTTAAATTTACATAATCACAATTTTAGAACTTAATTTATTAAAATACACAATTATCCTGACATTAAATTGACTCGTTTTACATAACAGACCTATAATTCACTTAACAAATCATTTTAAATGTTAGATTAATTAACACAGTCACGAGGTGAAGCGGCATGGAGCCAGATTTGATCATCCAAGGTTTCTCTAATCCTCATTTCAGCACATTCATGGATGTCGGTATTCAAGCGGGAAGGATTGTTTTCCTGAGTGAGCATCAGCCTGACTCCTACAGCGGAGGAAACATCATAGAAGCCCACGGACGCGTACTACTTCCTGGATTCATAGAATCGCACATCCATCTGGATAAAGCTTTTTTGTTAAATCAAATGAAAGATGAAGCCCTCACGATACAGCAAGCCATGGCATCGACCTTGGAGCTAAAACGCACGTTCACGAAAGAAGGTATCGAGACACGTTCTGTACAAGTTATTCAACAAGCGATAGCTCACGGCGTAACACACATGCGTTGTCATGTAGAGATTGACCCTATCGTTAACCTCATCGGCCTCGAAGTCATGTTGGAGCTGAAAGAGCGTTATCAAGACGCCCTAACCTTACAGATCGTCGCTTTTCCTCAAGAAGGTATCATTAAACAGCCAGGTACAGAAGAACTGTTGAGAACAGCCTTACAGCATGGAGCCGATGTGGTCGGCGGCATTACGTACCAAGATCCGGATCTCGAACAGCATCTGAGTATTGTTTTCAACTTAGCCCATACCTTCAATAAGCCTCTGGATTTACACGTGGATTTCTCCGACGACCCGCAGATGCTGGCGATTCTCACGATCATTCGAATGACGCACGAGTACGGTATGCAGGGGCGCGTCAGCGTTGGACATCTCACATCTCTAGGATCCCTCCCTTACGAGCAAGCCAAAGAAATTTGCAGGTCAATTGCAGATGCCGGTATTCACGTCATGTGTTTGCCAGCAACGGATCTCTATTTAAACGGCCGAGGTGACGACCATCGCCCCCGCCGCGGATTAACTCCTGTCTCCTTACTATTAGAGCAAGGCGCTAATGTAATCTTTGGAAGCAATAATATTCAAAATCCTTTCACCCCCTTCGGTACCGCGGACCCCCTGGATACAGGACTACTTCTCGCCCAAACCGCCTATATGGGTTCCAAACAGGACGTGATCACGATCGCCCAGATGGCAACAACTCGCGCCGCACAAGCCCTTTTGATCGATGATTATGGCTTAAAAGTTGGCGCATACGCAGATCTTGTCTTATGTGATGCATTTGACCTACGAAGTGTTGTCTACGAACGCGCCCCGAGGCGGTACGTTTGGAAGAAAGGCAAGCTGGTCGCTTCCACTGTGAAGCAAACAACCTTCTACCATGAGAATGCGGCTCTTGATGAAAGAAAGGCGGGGTCCCGATGCATCTGACCGTCGAAGAAGCGCTAACGATTCACCCGTTATCTCACGCGAAGCTGGTCGCTGGACAGAAAGGCGTGTCCCGGATTTTAAGATCCGTCAACGTTATGGATGCTCCCGATGCTGGCGATTGGGTCAAGTCTGGTGAAATGCTGTTTACCACCGCCTTCGCCATGAAAGACCATCTGGAAGTTGCTTTAACGCTATTACGCATGTTAGACGAGCGTGGCGGTGCAGGCCTCGGCATCAAGGTAGGCCGCTACTGGTCTCAGATTCCACAGGAATTATTCGATGAAGCGAATCGATTAGATATCCCCATTCTTGAGCTGCCGTATGAATTCACCTTTTCCGACCAAATGGATGCACTCTTCAATGCTGAACACACCAAAACGACCAAAAAACTGCAAAACGTCCTAGAAAAACAAAAGCAGCTCATGCAGTTTGCACTGCGACATAAAGAATCATCGGATATTTTTCATATGATCTCGGGTATTCTGGGGCAGCCCATTGCTGTGTTCGGGCACAGCGGAAATGTCTTATTTCACAACACCTCGTGGGCGGAAGAAATCCTGCTGCATCAGTGGCCATGGCACAAAAGCGTGCAATGGGAAGGCTTCGGAGATACGCGGTGCTTTCGCATTCCTTTGATGGACCCTCTAGGCTGCACCGGTTTTTTCAAGGTATATCTGAATTCTCCGCTCACGCTCAAAGAAGAGGAAGCCTTATTTCACCAAGCGGCCGAAATATTAACGTATCATCTTGGTTTGGATATTCAAAAAGGCAAAGATCCCTCACGGCAGCATGCGCTTAGTCAAGTGTTTACGGACTTTTTCGGGAGAGAGCTTTCCTTTCATGATTTTACGAAAAGCTGCAAGAGCTATCACCTCAGTGTGCTTTCCAGCACTTATCAGTGTGTGTTCACAACAGTCGCACCCGAGCATCCAACTGCCAAAAGGCTGTTGAATGAAGTACGTCAGGAGCTCATTTATCACCCCATGATGCAGCATTATGAGTCTGAGCACCTCTATATCGCCGATGGGCTGCTTTCGATTTTCGCCTTACCAGAGGAGCAGTTGTTCCATAAGAAAGAATTTATCACCGCCCTTACAACCTGCCTATCTAGTTTGACAACAAGAACTTCCGCTTCAGGCTTGAATTGCTGGGTTAGTCGAGCTAAGGTTCATCCGGAGCTGGTGTACGACGCCTATAAGGAATGTCTGGAAACTAGCCGCGTGGCCCACAGGCTGCGGATGAACCAAACCGTTTTGCATCATGAATCTATCGAGCTCTTCTCTTTGTTCCAGCACCTTTCTGAGGAAGCGATGCGCAGCTACTATAATTACGTACTAGAGCCCATCTACGGTAATAACAAACATATTGATCAGGAGCTGGCATTAACCCTCGAGGTGTATCTCGAATATGACGGTTCCATCAATGAAACAAGCCGGCTTTTATTCATTCATCGCAATACAGTCTCTTATCGACTTGAGAAAATCGCTGACATCCTGCAGATGGATTTCAAAAAAATGAGTGACGTACTGCGCTTAAAGTTGGCCTTTCTTTTCCGAAACTATTTGCAAACTAGTAAGCACTAGCAGAGTTGGAGCTAGGATGAAAGGAGCAGCATACATGGGGCAGTGGTTAAGTAACGTTCATGTTAACGGAGGCCTGCACGACATCTATTTGGACCAAGGCATAATTACCCAAATCGTTCCCGGGTCAAGCGATTGGGAGAAGATTACCTGGGACGCGCAAGGGATGCTGATGCTGCCTACTTTTAAAGATTATCATGTGCATTTGGACAAAGCTTTCCCGGATCAAGAGTGGATATCACGACGCAAGGTCGATTCATTATTCAAGCAGTTTCAAATGGAAAAGGATCTGCTAGCTCCTATGAAAAGCGGGCAGAAAGAGCGTGCTCGAACGATTTTACAGCAAATGCTGGCCTTCGGAACTACACGGCTTCGCGTCCACGTCGACATCGATCCCGAGATTGGCCTAACGCATTTAGAGATGGTTCGGGGGCTGCAGGAGGAGTTCAAAAGCAGGATGGATATAGAAATCGTCGCTTTCCCTCAGCAAGGATTAATCCGTTCACAGTCGGTTAGCCTCATCAAGCAAGCTCTCGAAGAAGGGGCATCTATCGTCGGGGGCGTTGACCCCGCAGGCGTTGACCGGGATATCGAAGCCTGCTTGAACGCCATATTCGAGCTATGTGTTGCTTATGACGCGGAAGCCGATATTCACTTGCACGACCCCGGGCATCTGGGTCTGTTCACCTTAGAGCGCATTATGGACTACACCGAGCAAAGCAGTAAAAGCGGCAAAGTCGCGGTCAGTCACGCATATTGCCTAGGCCAAGTGTCAGAAGCTGAATCCTTGGCGATTGCTGAGCGGCTAGCCGCGTTGGACATTGCCATTATCACCAGCGTCCCTATCGATTCAGCGATGCCCCGCGTAGTGCAATTAACCTCGCAAGGCGTTAGAGTCTTCGTCGGCTCCGACCATACCGGTTTGGATGCTTGGACACCCTTCGGCTTTACCGACCAGCTTGCGAGAGGCCGAAGAATGGCGGATATGAACCGCTGGAATGACGATGAGCGGCTGCGTTCCGTTTATCCTTACTTAGGTTCCACGGCAGCAGCTTTCCAGATAGGAGACCCTGCAGATTTCATATTGCTTGATGCGATAAATGCTGAGCACGCGATAGCTGCCGCCCCTCCACGCGAGATCGTCAGCGTTCGAGGCGTGCCAGTTGCCGGGAGACAGCTGGAGAGTGCTTGGAAGATTTAAAGGTGACTTTAAGAGTGAAAATAACCGAGAGAGAATGGGGAGATTTCAATGAAATTACTGGGGACAACAAAGGTTAGTACAGCCGCCATCGCCATGGTCATCCTTCTCACAGCTTGCGGAACGAGCAATAAAGCTTCAACAGCTGGTTCAACTTCAACGGCAACAACAAGTACAACAGCCAGCACAAGTTCAACGACCACAACTACAGCAACATCAACCGGCGGAACTGTGCCAGCAGAGGGCTCCAAGGCCACAACAGCTTCTAAGCAACCAGATAAAGTCACCCAAGCGATGAGCTGGTTCGCACAGCCGGAAATGGGCGGACACTATGCAGCGCAAGTCGCACATTTCTATGAGAAAGCAGGCCTAGATGTCACCCTGCAGCAAGGCGGGCCACAAGTATCCAACATTCAACTAGTCGCTTCGGGTAAGGTGCAATTCGCCATGGCTAATGCCGACGAAGTCGTACTGGCACGCAAAGAAGGCATACCAGTTAAAGTGATTTATGCCAACTTGCAGACCAATCCACAGAACCTCATCTACCACAAAGACTCCGGTATTAAGAAAATCGAAGACTTGAACGGGCGCAAAGTGTACACAGCTGTAGGTTTCCCATTCTGGCAATACATCAGCTACAAATATAAACTCGATAAAGTCCAAGTTCAAAATTACACTGGCTCCCTCGCCGGCTTTAGCGCAGATAAAGACTCCATCACGCAAGGCTTTGCTACCAATGAACCTTACGTCCTGAAAAAGCAAGGTGTCGACGTCGCTTGGTTCCTCAATGCCGACCTTGGCTACAACCCCTACGGCAACGTCGTCATAGCAACCGATGACTTCATCAAAAAGAATCCAGATTTGATCAAAAGATACTTAAAAGCAACAACCGAGGGCTGGGACTACTATTATGCTCATGCTGATGAAGTGAACAATGCACTCAACGGAGTAAACAAAGATTACGACGTGGAACACTTGAAGGATGCGCAAGCTGTTGCGAAAGATTTTATCTTCGGCGGTGATGCCAAAACTCACAGCGTCGGCTATATGTCCGAAGATCGTTGGAAAACACTCGTAAGCCAGATGAAAGAAGCCGGCATGATTAAGGATGACATCCCTGTCAAGGATTTATATACGAATGAGTTTTTGATGGCTAAGTAGTATTGGAAAATGGCTTCTCAGCCTACCTTTCCCGCGCGCAGGCCCGTTCCATTACTTTAGGCTCGGTTTCCGAGCCTATTTCTGTTCACACAAATTGAAAGCTCGGTTTCAAGCACTTTCACGCACAAGCTGCTTCTCAGTCTATTCTTTCTCGTTGCAGTGCATGACGGCACAAGCCCACAGCGCTGGCCGCAAGGCAAAACGCGCAGGTATTTACTTTTACAGAGAGGCATGATATTCTTATTTCGATAATTATAGAAACAACAGAAAGGAGAAATCTACGATGGTTGATGTCAGTTTGGAAGCCAAGCAAGCGGTGAAAGTTCATAAAGCGTTAGGCGAACCTACTCGCTACAAAATTTTCGAGATCCTGATCAAAGAAAGTAATTTATGCCCCGCAGAACTTGAAAACCGCTTGGAATCAGTGGCCTTATCCACACTGTCTCATCATTTGAAGCAATTAACAGACTGCGGGCTGCTTAACTCCCAAAAAAAAGGAACTTTCGTATACTTCACCGTGAATTGGGAAAACGCTAAAAAATTCGTACCTTATTTGCTTGATTAATTTTTTCGCTTTATATTTCTACATATTTAGAAATATAAAAATATCTACTCACAACAGTGCAAATATATTTTTTGATTCATATTCCAATGAATCTAGAAATATAAAAATATAAACGAAAGAGGTTTCAAAATGTCAAAAACATGGAAAATTTACATCTTAGCACTCCTTAGTTTTTTAGTCGGAACATCAGAGTTCATTATAGCGGGAATTCTGGATAAAATATCGAGCTCGATGGATATTTCATTAGTGGCTGCAGGTCAACTGATTACCGTTTTCTCACTCGTTTATGCGGTCGGCACTCCGATCATCATGGCCTTAACCTCAGGCTGGGACCGGCGTAAGCTGCTCCTCTATGCGCTTGGTTTGTTCGTCATTGCTAATGGATTAGCCTTTGTCATGCCGGGATTCGGACTGTTCGTCAGTGCTCGAGTCTTGATGGCTCTTGGAGCCGGGGTCGTCGTTGTTACCTCATTGAGTATCGCGGCCATGATTGCTCCTCAAGGAAGACAGGCCAGTGCGATCGCAACTGTCATTATGGGCTTCACTGCCTCTTTGATCGTCGGGGTCCCGCTGGGCAGAATGGTTGCCGCTTCATATGATTGGAAAATGGTGTTTGGCGGAATCGGCGCCCTGGGCCTAGTAGCAATAATCGTTATCGCCCTAACTATTCCTTCCTTACAGGGAGAGGCGGCTATACCGCTGCGCAAACAATTGGCTCTGTTGAAAAATCCAAAAATAGCTATGGCCTTGTCGGTTAGTTTCTTTTGGCTGGGCGGCTATTCAATTGCGTATACGTACATTTCACCCTATCTTTTAACGATTACCGGTATGGGTGAGAAAACGCTAAGTACCGCCTTGTTTGCATTCGGTATAGCGAGCCTTATCGGCTCCAAGCTCGGGGGCTACAGCACGGATCGATGGGGAGTTAAGCGAACGTTAACATCGGGTATGCTGTTGCATGTCATCACCCTTATTTTGTTAACTTTGGCCGCACACTCATCAAGCGTCGTATTTCCTTTGCTCATCTTGTGGTCCTTCGCCGCTTGGTCGTCCGGGCCTACGCAGCAATATAATTTAGTTACATTAGCCCCTGAATCCTCAGGCATTATGCTCAGTCTTAACAGCTCAGTTATGCAGCTTGCCATGGCAGCCGGCGCCGGCGTTGGCGGCGTCGTAGTTGGACAGATATCTTTGGCGTCCGTCACTTGGATCGGAGCGATCGGTGTCGGGATTGCTATGGTCCTTACAATCCTATCTTTTAGAAGATCAAGCGTAGGAAGCAAGGCTACTGCTGAATCTTCAGTTGAGCCGTTGCAAAGAGCATAAGAAATATCTAAAGGCAGCTTTAGAAAAGGAAAAAGGATAATCAAGCCCTTATGGAGCTATTGATTATCCTTTTTCCTCTGTCATGTTAGTCATAAAATCCCAATAAAACTGTCTATAGTCCAAATCTAGCGCTATCGTAATTGTATTCGGCTGGGCGGTGGCATTGGGTCGAAAATCGGCAACGCTTTGCCCCCTCGTGATCCCTTCTTGGGTAACAACATGAACCGGTCGACTCGTCCACTGGAACATATGTCGATTAACAAGAGCCATCATGGGAAGTAAGTCATGCGTCGGGGCACCTTGAAGTTGGGGCATAGATGTCTTATAAAAATCGTAATAAACATCAAAAATTGGTTTGAAGAGGGGCACTTTTCCTACCCTGTTGATTGAATCACTCATATTTTGCGTCACAATAGCCTTATGTGTCACATTTAACGGAAACAAGGCAATAGGTCCGCCGCGCCTCATGACAAGATCAGCTGCGACTGGGTCCCCGGCAAAATTTGCTTCAGCCACTGGCGTAACGTTGCCCGGAACAAGAAAGGCACCACCCATGATATAATATCCTTTCACTTTCTTCATCAAGTCCCCATACAGCATAATTGCCATTGCAAGAGAAGTCAGTCGCCCGGTATCGACAATGATGAGCTCGCCACCATATCGTTCTAGGATGGATTTAACGATTCCAAAATTTTGCCCCTCCGAAGTAAATGGAGGAACAATCGAACCGAGCCCATGCGTCCCGTGGACTTTGGTAATATAAGTCGGAGATTCACCTGTCATTGGCCGTTCCGCCCCTTTAATAACCGGCACATCATTCAGTCCCAATAAATTGAGAAGAAAGTGTGCATTCTGGACGGCATCCTCGACTGGAACATTCCCGTAGCTGCAAACAATTCCGACAATGTTTATTGTTTTCGTAAAGCTAGCATACATAAGAGCGACAGCGTCATCGACCCCCATATCGGAGAAAAACAATACGTTTTTTATCATTGCATCCCCCTTCGAACTCATAACATCCTTTCTATTTTATGAACGCGGTTTATACAACATGCGATATGTTCTAATTCAAGCACACAAGGAACATAGAGACGCTATTTACCTGAATTATGTTCTAATTCAAGCACATGAGGAACGTAGAGACGCTATTTACCTGAATTATGCTCTAATTCAATCACATGAGGAACGTAGAGACGCTATTTACCTGAATTATGTTCTAATTCAAGCACATGAGGAACGTAGAGACGTTATTTACCTGAATTATGTTCTAATTCAAGCACATGAGGAACGTAGTGACGCTATTTACCTGAATTATGTTCTAATTCAAGCACATAAGGAACGTAGTGACGCTATTTACCTGAATTATGTTCTAATTCAAGCACATGAGGAACGTAGTGACGCTATTCCGTTGTTTTTAGCTTCAAATAGCTCAAATTCCATCGAATAACGCCCCCACGTTCCGCTAATTCAATTTTTAGCTCATTTCATCCACTTTAGCGGATTGTCGTTCCGTTAAGAACAACTCTGCCCCAAAAGGACCTCCCCTAAATGGGGAAGTCCTCATGGATACGTGTTGGCATTCACTTCAGAGTCGTACCAAAAACTCAGCAGCAGGCAGGCGCAACCCGCCTGTCACAAAGGCACCACTTTGCGCCACGAGCGCAAAGCTGTTACATCTTCCGCGCCTGCGGCCGCGTAAGCTTCGCAAACGAAGCCTGGGACTTCCGTGCCGTCCCGGAGCTCAACCTTCCCGATCCCCAGCGGAGCTGGGATCGCTGCCGCAAAGCCGCCGAATGCCTCCAGCGGCATTTCCCAAACCTCCAGCAGGATGGCTGCGCCGCCCTGCTGCTGTTTCACCAGCCCCGGCTTCGCCGGCGTGGTTGGCAGCTTCACAAGGCTGTACTTCGCTGCGGTCTCATCCTCACGGATGAACCGCGCTCCACAGCCTAGCATTTGCTTCTCCAGCGGATAGCCGCGCATGTGTAAGCCACAGACCGCGACCAGCGTCGTCGGCGCCGCTGCCACGGCAACCTCTTCCGCCGCCGAGCCCGCAACACACGGCGTACTCACTTCAGCAGCCGATTCCAGTTCGGCGTCAACAGCACCCGCCACGAACTGCTCGGCTGCGCCGCAGATCAAGCTCTCCTCTTCAGCAAGCGCGAAGAACGTGATGCCAAAAGGCGTCTGCGCTGCCGCATCACCCGCCGGCACAGCAACCCCGCACAAATCAAGCAGATTGCAATGATTTGTGTAGCGTCCCATATCCCGATTCGTGCTAATCGGGTCAGCTAGCACTTGCTCGCGCGTCCATGTCCCCCCGCAGGTAGGCATGACAAGCACGGCATCCTTCAGCAGTTTGCGAGCTTCCAGCTTGAACTGCTGCAGCTTATGCATCGCATGGAACACAGATGCAGCATCGTACTCGGCAGCGGAGCCCGAGCGGAGGATCCTTTCCGTGACGGGGTACGCGATGCCCGGATTCGCTTCGATGAAGCTGCCCAAGGCCGCCCATCGCTCGGCCACCCATGGGCCTTCATACAGAATTGCCGCCGCTTCGGCGAACAACGTAACATCAATATATTCAACCGGGATGTTCAATTCGACACTTAATCCCTTTAATCTCTCAACAGCAGCATCCCATGCATCTCGGTATTCCGAAGCATACGGACCATAAAAGCCTAACTCTCCTTCCGGAAGAAAAACTTTGGCCGGAAGCTTAGCCGCTTCCCTTGTTACACTGCGTGACCAAGGGTCATCCGCGTGAAGCCCGCGCACTGCGCCGTCTACGGCGAGCGCGTCATCCAAGCTGTGCGCGAAGACAGTTACACAGTCTAAACTCGCACAGGCAGGCACAACCCCTTTGGTTGGCCATGCGCCGAGACTCGGCTTATAGCCAACCAATCGATTGAGAGCAGCAGGCACGCGTCCCGAGCCTGCCGTGTCTGTGCCAAGCGAGAACGCGGCTTGGCCGCGAGCGACCGAGACGGCTGAGCCGGAGCTCGAGCCGCCGCTGATCAATTCCGGGCGAAGCGCGTTATGCGCGTCACCGTAAGGACTTCTCGCGCCGACAAGCCCTGTCGCGAATTGGTCCAAGTTCGTCTTACCGACCGGAATCGCTCCTGCGGCAATCAATCTTTCCACGACGCCCGAGTGCTCCGCTGGCGTATATGCATACTCCGCGCAGCCAGCTGTCGTCGGCACCCCAGCCAGATCAATATTATCCTTGATCGCAAAAGGAATTCCCCACAGCGGCGCATCCGCCATAGAAACCGATTTTAATCTTTCCAAATAAGGCTGAATGACATCCATCGTCGGCGGTGTAATCCAGATATTCATACCCGCATCATCCGAAGAGCGCTGCACTATGGCCGCTATCACTTCTTGCGGAGTCAATTCTTGATTCTCATACTTTCCCCGAAGCCAAGAGATACTTAACTCCTCTGGCACTTCAACCATCTTTATCTTTCCATTACTCTCATTCTTTCTGTTTTTTCCATTCTTTTCATTCATCTCGTTCTTTTCGTTCTTCTCATTCTTCTCATTCTTTCCATTCTTCCCATTATTTCCATTCTTTCCGTTCATCTCATTCAGATCGATCTTTTCCACCTTGTTCGTCTCAGTCATCTACAGACACCTCTCTCCTTAAGCAGATTGTGCAATACCGAGAATCAACTGTCCTGCATGAACTTGATCTCCAGGCTTCACTTGAATCATAGAAACAAATCCATCACAAGGCGCATGCTGCGGGAACTCCATTTTCATACTTTCCAGAATTGCCAGTTGATCGCCCTTCTTCACTTGTTCACCCTGAGATACAAGAAGTTTCCACACGCTTCCCGGCATAATGCCGCGTACAGCAACAGTCCCTGCCGGCAGCTCATCCTCTGGTCCTTCATTGACAGTCTCCTGTTCGGATACGTACTCAGCCAATCCCTTCGCCTTCCAGCTCTCCCGCTCTTCTTTAAAAGCCATTTGCTGCTGCTTACGGAAAGTTTCCGTACTCTCTTCGATGGAGCTTAAGAATTGCAAATATTCTCCTAAATCAAAGGTCGTTTCTTGAATATCTGCTTCATATCGGCCTCTTGGGAAGTCTTCACGTAATTGAAGCAATTCCTCAGCGCTGACCTCGTAGAATTGGATTTGATCAAAAAACCTTAACAACCAAGGTTTACCCGCCTTGAAGCTTTCCGTTGAGCGCAGGCGATTCCACATTTGAATGGTACGCCCTACGAATTGATAACCGCCCGGGCCCTCCATCCCATACACACACATGTAAGCACCGCCGATACCAACGGCATTTTCCGGTGTCCATGTTCGTGCAGGGTTATATTTCGTTGTGACTAGGCGATGACGCGGGTCGACAGGCGTGGCTACAGGAGCCCCCAAATATACGTCACCTAATCCAAGCACCAAATAATTAGCGTCATAAACAATCTTTTTAACATCATCAATTGTATCTAATCCATTAATGCGCTGAATGAATTCTAGATTACTCGGACACCAAGGCGCATCTGGTCGCACCCCTTGTTGATAACGCTGAATCGCCAGCTGTGTCGCCGGGTCATCCCAAGAAAGCGGTAAACGAACAATACGCGATGGTACACGGAACTCTTCCAATGGAGGCAACGCTGCGTCAATCTCAACAACTTTCTTACACGCTTCACTTACCGTTATTCGCGAAGGGTCGATATGAATTTGCAAGGATCGAATCCCCGGCGTTAAATCCAACACCGGAATCGAACCGCTCTCCACAATCGCTTGCATCAAAGCCTGTACTTGGAAACGCAGCAACAAATCCAGCTCAAGCTCGCCATACTCAACGAGTAAATTCTGATCGCCGCAGCAGCGGATCGTAATTGGAAATCTGCGATTTGCTGCTTCATGGAAAAGACGCGGATATTCCGGCGTAATCTCTTCATTAGTATCAGGAAGCTGTACAAATACCAGCCACCCGAAATCTCCCTCACCAATCGTACGCAAATTGCTTTCCTGCAGATCGCGCAAGGCTTCTGCTTCTGGAAGTGTCAGCAAGTGGAATCGAATTGTATCACCCGGATGAAGCTGACCCAGCTTCCAAAATTCAGCCGAAGCCGTCGTCACCGGACACACGAAACCGCCAAGACTCGGGCCATCAGGTCCAAGAAGAATAGGCATATCCCCAGTCAAATCCAGCGTACCGACAGCATACGCATTATCGTGAATATTGGATGGATGAAGCCCCGCTTCCCCGCCATCTTCACGCGTCCACAGCGGAGCAGGCCCTTTCAAACGAACCCCTGTCCTTGAGGAGTTAAAATGAACTTCCCAGCTCGTTTCCGTCAATTGATCCAAGTACTCCGCATGTAAAAACTCACCTGTACAATGAGGTCCAGGGATCACACCGATCGTCCACTCTCGCGTCATCACAGGACGATGCTCCAGAGCAAGCTCTGCCGCCTCTTGAACTGGACTTCCGCCTTCATTCACACCCAGCACATCTCCCGTACGCAGCGCTCGACCGCCATGACCACCGAAGCCGCCCAATGTAAACGTGGAGGAGCTGCCGAGAATTTTCGGCATATCCAAGCCGCCGCCGATAAGAAGATAAGTACGCATACCTTCTTTCGCCTCGCCAAAGTTCAGCACTTGACCGCGAGCCGCAAACACCGGCTTATACGTTACAATAGCCGTTCCATCCAGCTCCGCTTGCATATCTGCGCCAGTGACGCAGAACCACATGTCGCTGCGGAACTTATAAGAACCTCCGCGCAGCGTCATTTCCAATCCACAGGCATCGTCATTGTTGCCAAGCAGCTTGTTACCGATGCGGAACGATAGCGGATCCATCGGCCCGCAAGGAGGTACACCTACGTCCCAATGGCGGATGCGGCCCGGAAAGTCCTGAACGGTGGTTTGGATCCCGCCGTCTACAACTTCCAGAGCCCGTTCCACGGGCTCGAACGTATTCAACAATTGCGTGAAGACGTTCCCGTCTACGCAGTCTTTCTCTTGCAGAAGAGCCTGCAGATACTGCAGATTCGTTGTAATTCCATACATGCGCGTTCCCGCCAGCGCTTCGATCAATTTACGAATGGCGTCCAAACGGTCTACACCGTGGACAATAATTTTAGCCAGCATCGGATCGTATAGCGTCGTTACTGTCAACCCGTCCCGAACCCATGTCTCATTCCTTGCTTTATCAGAGAATACAGCCCGATCCAACTGCCCTGCACTCGGACGAAACTGCTGGAGGCAGTCCTCCGCGTAAATCCGCGCTTGAATGCTGTGCCCTACCGGCTTACGGATAAGCGATTGAATATCCTTCAGCTCATTCGCTGCTTCAAGCACCATCCACTCGACAAGATCAATACCCAGCACTTCTTCCGTCACACCGTGCTCAACCTGTAATCTGGTGTTGACCTCAAGGAAGTAAAACTCACACGTCTCCGGATCATAAAGATATTCCACGGTACCCGCACTTCGATAGCCTACTTCAGCAGCAAGACTCTTCGCCGAGGCGAACATCGCCTCACGCACTTCATCCGACAGATTCGGAGCCGGGCTTTCTTCAATGACCTTCTGGTTACGACGCTGAATGGAACAATCCCGCTCACCGAGCGTAACGACTTCACCGAAGTCATTTCCGAAAATTTGCACCTCAACGTGACGTGCTCTTGCGATATATTTTTCAAGAAACATGCCTCCGTTTTTGAAATTCGTCTCCGCCAAATGGCGAACGCCATCATAAGCGGCTCTTAAAGTAGCCTCATCTGCGCAGACACGCATCCCAATGCCACCGCCACCTGCTGTGCTTTTGAGAATAACAGGGTAACCAATACGCGCAGCTTCAACTAATGCCTCATCCAGTTCTGTAATCAACGGTGTTCCGGGCAGCATCGGTACGCCGGCTCTTTCAGCGATTTCCCGCGCAGAATGCTTGAGTCCGAACATTTCCATTTGCTCAGGTGTAGGGCCGATAAACACAATGCCATTCTCTCGGCAAGCACGAGCGAAGTCGGCATTTTCACTCAGAAAGCCGTAACCGGGATGAATCGCTTGCGCACCGGTTTCCAGCGCTGTTTTCAAAATCAACTCTGTATTCAAATAGCTTTCCTTCGCCGGTCCTTCACCGATCAGAACAGCTTCTTCCGCACCATCCACATGTAAACTATCTTGATCTGCCCCCGTATATACAGCAACGGATGCAACCCCGAGCTTGCGTAAAGCACGCTCAATGCGCACAGCGATAGCCCCACGATTTGCAATCAGCACTTTAGTAAACATCGTATCCACACCCCTTCGAATTTCGTAGACCTTCTATCTCCTCTTAAGCAAAGGAACTTACTTCTCCCAAATAAGAACCTGAATCGGCGTCGGATTATAAGCATTACAAGGATTATTAAGCTGCGGACAATTGCTGATAAGCACCATAGAGCTGCCTAGCGACTGGACCTCTACATAGCAGCCCGGAGCGGAAACACCATCATCGAACTTCAATCCACCATCCGGCGTGACGGGTACATTCATAAAGAAGTTAATATTTGGCGCCAAATCCCGCTTCGTATACGCTCCGCTTTCATGCTGAGCAAGTTGAAGCATAAACGTATCCCGACAATTATGCATCGAAAGCTTGTCGTGCGAGTAGCGCACCGTGTTGCTTTGAGCCGAGCACGAACCCCCGACCGTATCATGACGCCCGCAGGTGTCGGCTACGATTTTGAGCAATGCCTTACCGGATTCTGCTCGGAGGACAGAGCCTGTGCTGAGATAAATATTGCTTTGACCTGCAATCGTCGCGACCGCACTATAATGATCTTCCGGATTCCCCGCATCATAAAACAGCGTGTCTGCCGCCTGATTCCCTTCCAGATCGACAATGCGCAGCACTTGCCCAGGCTTCAAAACACGCATCCAGCCGTCTCCCGCTTGAATAATTTCGCTATAGATGGCATCCTCGGCGAGGCGAGGGCTTTCCACTCGATTAAAAACAGCCATTTAAATTCCTCCTAACAGCGTGTGATATTCCCATGTATTTTCAAAAGCTCGGCGATTTTCTGGGCGATAATTCAAGCAATAATCATCTTCACCCACAGGAGCTGCAGCTAGCACTTCAATCTTGACAGGTACAGATGGATACGGTGTTCTTGGGTCAAGCGGGTTAGGCGTGTTCGATAAAACAAGCAAGGAATCTAATTCCGTACGCAGCGTAACCGTCGCTCCTGCAGGGCAATGAGCAGCACTAAAATGCATATCCCCATTGTCATCACAAAACACTTTGGAAAATAAATTCACAACCGGCATCATATCGCGCATGCTAAGGCCATTACGTACCAGCTCTATCGCGAAGTTCTCTTGCCCGCTGCGCAGCCACTCATTCCGCTGCTCTTGGAAATTCGTCGTTCCGTATTTGGCATCCGTAGCTGCACGGCTTGTGTATCCAGTAAGCGGATCATGCCAACCGATACTGTCCTCTACGATGCTCACTAACGCTCGGCCATTGTCACTCATCAGCACGTTCCCACGCGTCAAATGGGCTGTATGCTGGGCTTTCAGCGTATCCGGCATATTGTAGCGCTCCGTAAGATCCTTCGCGTGGAACACTTGTATAGACACATTCGCGCCCGCCTCCAGCGCCGTAAAACGAATCAACTTCCCTCTACCAATCGCTCCTGACCACTTGCCGCCCGGCCCTATTGTCTTACTCCAAATGTTGTCCATGCTACCCATCTCCTTTGCCATGTCGTTAAACAAAAAGGGAGACATCACAAGACTCAAATGTCTTGGTGATATCTCCCAGGTTTTTATCCTTCCGTGGCGCCCTTATACAAGAGCGGTTTACTCTCGGACCAGCCCGGTTATAACCGGCGGAACCCTAGTAAACAATCGTATTCGTTTGTGTTACTAAACATAACATCGTTGATGATATGTGTCAATAACTTCTAGATTAATTCCTTGTTTTATCAAAAATACTTCTCATGAGATTAACTATGTGTTATATTAACTTACACATAAAACTAATATCTAACACGATCAAGTAAAACGCCAATTTCACTAATAGGTAAGTAATGATTTATCACATACATGGTTTTCTAGGGTTCCGCGAGCGCAAGCAGCTCGGTCTGGACCAAGAGAAAACGCACAGCTAACCCTGTGTTCACGGAGGGATAAAAGCCCGGGAGGATATCTGTTTCATAGATATCTCCTTGGCTTTTTTGCATATACGCCCCGCCCGGGACGATCACCAGAAAACAAGGATAAGGGAGTGTCAACATCATGAAATCAGAAGTCACACTGCGCAAATCTTTAAACCTGTCTCAAGTCGTTTACATGGGGCTGGCATGGATGACGCCTATGATTTATTTCTCTATCTATGGCATTGCTTATGAGAATGCACACGGCATGCTGACGCAAGCTTACCTGCTTGCTTTCATTGCCATCTTCTTCACCTCGTATAGCTATGGTGTCATGTCCAAGTCTTTTCCCACATCAGGCTCAGCTTACACCTATACGAAGAAAAGCATCCATCCCTACTTAGGTTTCCTAGTCGGCTGGGCCCTTCTTCTTGACTACTTCTTCTCCCCCATCATTGCCTGCCTTACCTTCGGCATCTATCTTCACGCACAATTCCCGTCCATTCCGGCGTATGTCTGGATCATTGGGCTCAATATCGTCCTCGGCGTCGTAAATATTATTGGCATTAAGTTTTCTGCCAATATCAGCAAGCTGTTCGTCTGGATTCAGATCCTTTTTATCGCGGTTTTCTGTTTTTTCCTTTTCCGAAATATCACCGGAGATGTCCACCCGCTGCAGCCATTCCTGCAGACGGAAGTCCCCTTCTCCACCATTCTTGCCGGAGCTTCGATGATCTGCTTCTCATTTCTGGGCTTTGACACGGTCACGACCATGTCGGAAGAAACCAAAAACTCCGAGAAAACGATCCCTCGGGCCATTATGATCATCATCATTGCAGCCAGTATTCTATACTTGGTGCCGTCTTTCCTGACACAGCTGGTTTATCCACATTTAGCCTTCGTCGATATCGATTCGGCTGGTTTCGAGATCGTGAAGCTCGTCGGCGGAGCCGCGCTTAGCTCTGTGTTCATCACCGTGCTTATACTCGCTATTTTCACCCAAGGCTTATCATCGGTAACTAGCGTTTCTCGTCTTCTCTTTGTGATGGGACGCGATTCCATTCTCCCTAAACGAGTGTTCGGTTCCCTTCATCCTAAGTTCAACACACCTGTTACCAACATCGTGATCGTCAGCGTCGTCTCTCTGCTCGCTCTTGTTATATCGCTAGACAATGCTGTGAAATTCGTGAATTTCGGGGCATTGACAGCCTTCTTCTTTGTAAACATCTCCGTTATTGCTCAAAAATACATCAAAGACAAGCAGCGCTCGCCAAAGCAAACCTTCTTTTTTCTCATTATGCCGTTGATCGGAGCCGGTTTCATTGGCTATCTACTGTCTCTGCTCGACAAAGATGCCCTATGGATGGGAGGCGTTTGGCTCCTCGCGGGGATTATGTATCATTTGATTCGAAAGCGTTCGGAACGCATGTTATCGGCGTCAAACAGGCCTATCATCACGGGAAGCAGCCGTCCTTCCGGGTCTTTGGAATAAAATAAAAAATGACTGTCAGAAAAGATCATCCTGACGGTCATTTTTAGTTTAACGCGCGTTTGCAATTTTGTATTCATATCCTTGTTTCGATACAATTTTATCCAAACAAACTGCCTTGCTTATTGTATGGTCCATCGCTATTATCCGCATCACTCGATAAGCCTGCCCCACCAGCACCAATCGCATCAGTTGGTGCGGCAGTATCCGCACATGGCTCAGCAGCTCGCTCAATAACTAGCGAGCCGCCGATCACGAAGGCCAGCTGCTAGCCCTACTTCACACGCACCTCTGCACGGCTCATGCTCTCCGATGCCTTATCGTCCGGAACCTCTATCATCTGCATCTGGCATACGGCCCAAGGCGCTTCACATACTCCGCGATCCCGTCCACGAGATAGCGCTCCATCAATTTCCTTACAGTTAATACCTGTATATGCATAACCAACAATCCCCCTTCATTTACTCCATTGGATAAAAAACAATCAAATCGAGCTCATTCACCTTATTTGCCCGATTTCATTGGAGTCAATCCAACAGAATGCTCTAAAAATCAGCTCTTCTGAGCTATTTCCACATATTCCACTGTATAAATCCAATGAAACTAACCCCAACCGCCGATGTCATCTGACATCATTGGATATCATCCAATCAAATCCCTCAAGTTGAGGTATTTCAACCTTTCTCTCAACTCAAATAAAGGTAAGCTTCGCTTACCCCAAAAACATATAAATTCTTATTTGTGAAAAAAGGGTTGTCCCATTTGTAGCTGTAGCTACTTTTGAGACAACCTTTTTTGAACACATTAAGAAGTGAAGCCACCGCTAGTAGGGAATGGATTGTTGTGGGTGTTAGCTTTAGTGCTGGTGCTGGTGCTGGTGTTTGGTATTTAATGTTTGGTGTTTGATGTTTGATGTTTGGTATTTGGTATTTAGTGTTTGGTGTTTGGTGTTTGGTGTTTGGTATTTAGTATTTAGTATTTAGTATTTCGTGTTTAATGTTTGGTGTTTGGTGTTTGGTGTTTGGTGTTTGGTGTTTGGTGTTTGGTGTTTGGTGTTTGGTGTTTGGTGTTTGGTATTTGGTATTTGGTATTTAGTATTTAGTGTTTGGTGTTTGGTGTTTGGCGTTTGGTGTTTGGTGTTGATGAATGAGATTACGAATAAGCGAATTTTCATTCTGTGAGTAATTTTGTTTTCTATGTGAAAATCTTTACCCGGCTTAAATGAGCAAAAGTTGTACAACGTACAACAATTCTCGGCGGTTTCTTCTCATTAAGCTGTCGTTGTTGTATGTTGTACAACATTTTCCCCGTATTTCACCAAATTGAGCTAATTCCGGGAGAAATGTTGTATTTTCTGCAACAATTGATGTGATAACGCCGATTATCTTGCTTATTGTTGTACAATGTACAACTTCGCATGCCTGTAGCACACTTTACTTCGCTTGCCTGTATCGAACTTACTCAACCTTGATAGCCACTCTTGCACAAAAACTTCTTAAACCTTTATTCTTTACACACTAGCGGCGGAGTGGTGCTTTGGCATACTTTGATTCAATTGCAAGGAAGGTTCACTACCTTACTTATTCAAAATGACCCGCTTTACGATCCGCAGGGAAAACAAGCCCCATCTGCCTTCTAGCCTCATCCATAATGGCCATGGCTATGCTGGAATTCGCATGTGAGTTCGTCGTGGACTCCAATGCTCCATTTTTAATAAGCCGGATAAATTCTTCCGCTTCATAGCGCATCGTTCTTACAGCTTGTTCCCGCGTCAAGTTTTCCACAGAACCATCTCGGTAGCGGATTTCAACTTTTTCAGGCGTGTTGATTTTATCGATGACCATCGTCGCATGCTCACCCTGAATCTCCGCAGGTAGATAGGAACTTGAAATTTTGGAATGCATGATGACCGCATCCATCTCTTTGTAGCTCAGCAGCAGGCTGCCCTCCCCATCCACACCCGACTCCAGCAGGACTCCGCTTGCTTGTACACGTTCAGGAGCGCCAAAAAGCACCGCCAACGGATAAATACAATAAACGCCTAAATCCATGATCGAGCCATTGGAAAAAATGGGATTAAAAGCATTCAGTACCGTTCCCTGCTTATAAGCATCATACCGAGAGGAATATTGGCAATAACTCGCAAAATAACGACGAATTTTCCCCAACTTATGTAAATTGTCTTGTATCGCCTTGAAATTAGGAAGCAGTGTTGACTTGAGAGCTTCCATGAACACCACTTTATTACTTTGTGCAGCTTGAATCATCGCTGAGAGCTCAGCGGTATTGGATGCCGCAGGCTTTTCGCAGATGACATGCTTGCCATGATTCATACAGAGTATCGCGTATTCAGCGTGAAACGAGTTCGGACTCGCGATATAAACTGCGTCGAATTCCTTACTTTGCGCAAACGTTTCTAGGCTTGTATAGATATGAGAAACCTCAAATTTCTGAGCGAATTCCGCAGCTTTCTCCTCTGTACGCGAGTATACGGCAGTTAAGGCGAATTCCCCCGTCTCGCGGGCAGCATGAATGAATTCTTCCGTAATCCAGTTGGTTCCAATAACAGCAAAACGTATCATATCGCTCTCCTTTATTCCACTCTTGTTTTTTATAACTATACCATGATTATAGAATTGTTGAAAAAGAGAACAGAAACATGAAGTCAGAATTCCCCCCTTAATACTCCCCTTGACATGAAACTAAAAGGTTTCGTATAATCCTTTGTGTAACCATTTGGTTTCGTATTGTAATGCCTTTAGAAAACCTAGTCTTTTGGATACAATACGAAAAGGACATACGGGAAGGAATGACATACGATGCAAGACGAATTGCTGAAAAAGCTGCGCTACAAGCAAGGACGAGCTCTCGTTCTTCATGCACCTGAAGGCTACAAGCTTGGCATTGAGGATAATGAGGAGCCGAATGGGACCTACGATTTTGTTCAGCTTTTTGTTAACAATGCCGCTGAGGTGGAGGAGTGGGCACCAAAAGCGATTGCCCTTTTGAACGAAGAGGCTGTGTTCTGGATAACCTATCCGAAGCAAAGCTCGAAGGTGAAAACCGACATTAACCGTGACATTCTGTGGAAGTTGATGGATGAGAAAACGGACTATCGTCTTGTAAGCAATGTTGCGGTGGACGATAAATGGTCGGCCCTGCGTTTGCGTCATAAGAGTAAAGTAAAAACGAAATCCTAAAAAAATTAATTATTGGAGGCTTCTTATTTATGGAAAATCAGACTCAAGGCACATTGCCGGATATCAAGCAAACGCTTGTTTTTAACGCACCGATTCAAAAGGTTTGGAATGCCGTAGCGACATCTGATGGCATCGCAGCTTGGCTCATGCCCAATAATTTCAAGCCAGAGGTTGGCTATGAATTTCATTTGGAAGCAGGACCTTTTGGCAAATCCCCTTGTAAAGTAACCGAGCTTGACCCGCCGAACCGTTTGACTTTCGCTTGGGGCAAGGATTGGTCGCTGACTTTCGAATTGACTGATTTAGAAGGCAAAACGGAGTTCACTCTCATCCACTCCGGTTGGGATGCGGACAAAGTTACGGAATTTGGTCAACCTCACACAGCTGTTCGCGAGACCATGTCAATGGGCTGGGTTGGCTTGGCGAAGAAACTGGCTGCTCACGTCGAGGCTTAAGATGGCAGTCCCCTCGCAGAAGCATGACGTCTTTCAAGCGATCGCCGATCCTACCCGCCGTCAGGTGTTGCAGCTTCTCGGCGATCAAGAGATGCCCGTCACGGTTATCTCCGGCCATTTCCCGATGAGCCGCACCGCGGTATCCAAGCATCTTCGCATTTTGGCTGATGCCGGGTTGGTGAAAGAACGCAAAGTCGGCCGCGAGACCCGGTACAGGCTGGAGGCGGAACCGCTTATGGAGTTGAAGCGTTGGCTATCCTATTATGAACGCTATTGGGAAAACAAGTTAAATGTGCTTAAACGGTTCGTTGAATCGGACGATGACGAAGACGTTAATGCTTTATCCGCTTTGGAACTGGTCGATCCCACGAAACATGAATAATAAGATAAAGTATACAGACCGCTCTCTCCAATAGGAGATGAGCGGTCTGTATACTTTAGGGGGAATTACAAATCGAAACTAATCGAGCCTTCTACGCAAAGCAGTTTAGCTAGAGATGAATAAGCAAGTTCAGCTTGTTTATTCATTCTAATATTCGTGGATCTCGTCACATAAGACCTCAGGACATGCTAATTAGCTAATAAACAAAGACTTCCAGGGTCTATTAGCCAACAATAAGCATGCCTAACTTGCTTATGCACTCATAACCGGGGCTATTAAGAAAAATAAGCAACTTTAGTTACCGTATTCGCATAATGAACCACGCGCTTACTCGAAAAGGTCATCTCCCCTGCTGCTTTCACAGGTTAGATGACCTTTTTACACTAGCTACTCCTGAACAGGCAGCCACTCTTGTGACCATTTCGTAATCTCACCGAAAATCGGAGCCAACGCCAACCCCTTGTCTGTTAGTGAATATTCGATACGAACGGGACTTTCTGGGAATACTACCCTCTTAACGATACCTTCATGCTCAAGCTCCTTCAGTCGCTCCGACAATACCTTGCCGCTCAAATTCGGAAGTGCTTGATCGATATTTATGAACCGCTGCGGGCCTGATAGTAATTGAAAAACGATAAGCGATGTCCAGCGCTTGCTGAGGATTTCTACAGCTTTCTCGAAACGAGGACACAATAGGTTGCGTTCCATGTTTATCACCTCTATATGTCTATTTATTATAGAGTAAGTTGACACGGATATACAAGGTTACAAAAAGTAATTTAGTTACTTGACGAAACTAACATTTTGACGTAATATCAGTTACATAAAGTAACTAAGTGAATTTAAGTAATTTAAAGAAAAGTAATTTCTAAAGGAGTGTTTTATCATGATTTCACCTATATTTGTAGGGCATGGATCTCCCCTGATGGCTATTCAAGATACAGCTTGCACGCAATTCCTGCTCGACTATGGCAAGAAGCTTTCCCCGAAAGCTATTGTCATCTTCACGGCTCATTGGGAAACAGAGGTACTCACTATTTCGTCCACCAATGACGCATACGACACCATTTACGATTTCCGCGGCTTCCCGGATGAACTGTTTCAAATCAAATATCCTGCCAAAGGGGATGTGGAGTTGGCTCGAATGATCGCTGACCGTTTCACAGCGAAAGGTATCCCTGTGAATTTGGATTCACAGCGCGGGCTTGACCATGGCTCTTGGGTTCCGCTATTACGGATGTTTCCAACACCGGAATGCCCAGTCATTCAAGTGTCCGTCAACCCGTACTTGCCGCCTGCAGAGCAGTATCGCATCGGCGAAGCACTGCGCGGCCTCGATCAGGAGGATATCCTGATTATCGGTAGCGGTGCTACTGTGCATAACTTGCGAGCTCTCAACTGGGATGCCAAAGAGCCAGATGCTTGGGCTGTTGATTTCGACGAATGGCTCATTCTGAATATGCAAACGCAGAACTTGGAGGCGCTGTTCGACTACGCCACTTTAGCCCCTAACGCTCGAATGGCCGTCCCAAGACCAGAGCATTTCATTCCGCTCTTTATTACAATGGGCAGCGGCGACCCGGAACGTCCCGTTCAAGTGATTCATCGCAGCTATGAAGTCGGCTCGCTCAGCTATCTTTCGGTCTCTTTTTAATATGAAATGGACGACTCGCCTATTTCAAGGTTTGCTGGCAGCAGCGTTTTTAATGTTTGGCCTCTTGAAATTATCCACTAATCCCATGCAGGTGGAAGCTTTTAAAGTAACCTATGGGTATGGTTTAAACGCCATGTATGTTGTTGGAGCCATTGAATTATTGGCTGGGATTGGGCTAATTATCGGCTTCTGGAAGCCGCGCATCGCATTTTTCTCCGCTGGCACTATTGTAGTTATAATGGCCGGCGCCATGCTAACTCATGTCCGATCAGGTCAAGGTATGAGTACTGCGGCATTGCCGCTTATTTTTCTCATCCTGGCATTCATTGTTGTACTAAGGCGTTCCAAACGCGCATAAACAAACGGGTATCCCAGCCAGACGGCAGGTGATACCCGTTATTTGCGACTTACGACGGTACAGGCTTCGACATGTGTTCCCGATACTCCGTTGGCGTTAAGCCTGTATATTTTTTGAAGGTGCGCAGGAAGCTTCGCGTATTTGCATATCCGACTGCTCCCGAAACGTCATTAACTTTAATCGACTTATTTTTCAAAAGCTCCATTGCCGCTTTAATGCGAATCTCGATCATATAATCAATAAAATTGCTTTCCGTATGATCCTTAAACAGTCTGCTGATGTAAGGCGGAGTGAGATGAAACATTTCGGCCAACCGGTCTAATGACAGATCATACTCCTGATAATGCTCTCGGATATAGTCCAACATTCGCTCGATCGTCTCATTTTTCCCACGTTGATTGCGCTTTTCCTCAATTTGTGAAGCCAAGCCCTCGAGCGTATCTCCGACTACCCGCTCCGCATCCTTCCAGTTCTCACATTTCCCGATCCGGTCATAGAAGCTGCTTAGGGGACCCATCGATATTTCCGGCTCAATCCCAATGGCTTTGACGGTTTGCAAAGATTTCATCACAAGGTCGTAGCACAGCTGCCTGATCAGCTCCGGAGGAAGATTGCTCCCAACCGCTTCACGGAATGTATCCGATAAGTATGCGAGCATCTTGACGCGATCTGTTTGCCTCATGGCCTCCATCACCGGATCGATCATCCGGCTGAGCTTATAATAATCCTGGCGGTTCGGCGGCTGCAAGTCATCTACCGATATGACCGAATGCTTGCCGAAGATCATCTTATAATGAAGCGCCTTCTGCGATTCATCGAAGGAGCTCGGTATCTCTTTCATCTCCATGCGGCATTTACCGACTCCGACCGTTACCGTTAAGCCAAACTGCCTCTTCATGATATCAAGGATGAGTTCAAGTATGACTAATGTTCTCAAATGATTTTGCTCTGCATCACCTTCTGCGAAGCTGAGAAGAACAGCCGCCCGGCCACCACCCAAATCAATGGCCAAACCCGCATGCTCAGTTCGGATTAGCTCCTCTGCGACATTGCAGAACATATAGGTGTACAACGTTTCGTCCCGCGGATTAAGCTGTTCTCCTTCCTTGCCAATCTCAGCCGTACAAACGATAAAGCGCTCCGAATACATGTGAATGCCCAAAAATTCCAAATGATGATACATCGCATGGAAATCGGAACGGTTGCCGTTCAATACATCCATCATGATCTTCCACTTGAGCATAGGCTTTGAATCCCTGACATGCTGTTCCAAGTGCTCACGGTCTGTAACCATCTCATCGAATATAAGCTCCAGGTTTCTGAGTCCTATACTCTCTGCTCCCTGCCCTCTACGCTTGTTCACGCCGGACAGCTTACCTGCCAAACGATCCAACGGCTTAAAGGTCCAGCGGTTCACATAAAATAATGCAGCCAATGCCAAAAAGAACATAACGACGGCAAATGTGAGCAGCAGATTGCGTGTAACCTTGATCGGCTCAAATACGGTGGACTCTGGCATTATACTAACAAATTTCCAACCTGTGTATCCGCTCGTCCGGTAAAAAACTGACTCCTGAATCCCGTCCAGCTTCACATTGAAGGATCCGCTGTCTGGATCTCTTAATATCGACTGTATATACGGCAGCGACTTCATGTTGCGGTAAAGCTGGTTCTTATCGTCATGAGTGACGACATTTCCTTCCGCATCCAGAATGAAAAATTGACCAGCGTGGCCATCCTCATAGATGGCTTTAATCATCTGAGACAACTGAGCCTCTTTGATGCTAATAGCCATTAGACCCTTCCTGAAGCCAGGACTGCTAAGGCTAGGAAAGCTGCGGACCAAGGTAATCACATCTTGGGTCTCATGACCATCCCATACCTTCTGAGTCGTTAGCCACTTAAAATATTCAGGCATATCCAGGTACTGGGCCAACCAATTGAACTCTGACGAAGCTTGCTTTAAATAGGTTTCCTCTGTCATTAAGTCGCCACTGATATGTGAATACGCAAAGACGGAAGAATAATTCGGATTATTTGAAATAAATTCCCTCAATCTGTTTGTCAATGTATAGTAAATGCTATATCTGTGACCGTCATCACTGTAGCTGTTATTCATAAAATAAACAAATTCCAGCCCTTCGGCCATAGAGAGCAGATCCTTCTCCGTCTGGCGAAAGGCAGCCTCTATCTTGGAATCAACCTGTTTCAGCAGCGCAAGATTAGCATCCTGCAAGTCCTTCTGCAGCCTACCTACAGTGCCGGCATAGGATAACCAGAAGGTCAAGGCGATGATGAAGAGGAATACGATACCATATATCATCATGGCTTTTCCGGATATGCTGGTTCTCATGGTGGACCTCCGCTCGGTCGCATTGTTTTTGCTTTTTATTGTACCATTAACACAGCTGTCCTGGAGGGGAATGCTGAACTAACCTTATCAAATACTGTTAAAATCGCAATAGACAGTTTTTGTGGGACGTCGCATTTCATTTGATCCAACGCTGTAAGAGTACTATTCAACGGCCTCAATGCTACTGTCTTTAAAAGATGTAACTTGATCCGCCAATAGGTCACTTCCCCGAATGAAAAAAAAGCATACCTAGACAAGAGAACTCTCTCGCCCAGCATGCCGGTTGATGTACGAATTAAATGGAATGGTACAGGTTCCGATAGCCACTCGGCGTCAAGTCCGTCAATCTTTTGAACGTATGACAAAAGTGGGATATATCCTGAAACCCAACAGAAGCTGCAACCTCCGTTATGGGCAGATCATTCCCTTGTAAGTACTCCTTTGCTTTGTTGATGCGAAAGGCAATTAGAAACTCATTGACGGAAACCCCTGTATCCTGTTTGAAAATTTTACAAAGATATGATCGTGAAAGGTGAAACTGTCCGCACAAATCCTCTATACGTAAAGATTCCTGATAATGCTCCATCATATAGCTCAGTATACTTTCGACGACCCTTTTCCGTTCCCCCGATCCCGGCTGAACTATGCCTATCTCCGTCTGATAACGGCCTAACTGAGTAAACATATGCAGCAGAAGCCCTTTCACAGCAAGGGGATATCCCGGCTGCTGTTCCCTGATTTCCCGCTCCAGTTGACTAAGCGTTTCCTGCAAGCCCAGCAATTGCCGGGCATTTAATTGGACATGAAGGGAGTCGCTACCTGTCCCTGGAAGCCACTGCTCGATCCAATCGGCTATTTGTCCATCTCGCTCGTACAAATCCTCCAGATAGCTTTTCTCCACGGCAAGGACATAGCGATGAAAGGGCACTTCTATATCCGGGCGGGATCTATGCATGGCCATAGGCCTTACAACCGTGAAGCTTCCCGGTCCTAGTGTATGAATCCGTTCACCGGCAATGTATGTGCCGCTGCCTTGTATACATAAATAAAATTCGAATCCGCTATGCGAATGGAAGCTGCGCTGGTACAAGCTCGTCGTTCGATACAAACAATGAACAGGAAAGGCAGAAAGTGTCAGATTCGTCCACTCATCTATTGATGCTCCAATGGCATCAGGCTGCTCCACCAGTTCTACGTTTTCCGATTTCACCCCGCTCACAGTTCTTCACTTCCTTCGGTTCTAATTCGTAGACAATACCCCAAGTCAATAAGAGCATACGCCAAGCCTCACGATCATCCTGCATAGTATAGTGAACGTATGCCACTACTCTTTTAAGGAGGAATATGACAGTGCCAACTACACTTGCATCTGCTCATCTCGAACAAACCGCGAGCCAAATTTATGGTTACATGCTATCTGATCATTCAGGAAATTGGGGGTTGGATATTCATCATTGGGACTGGGTGCCCGGTGTCGGTGTTATATCGATACTAGCTTATTATGAAAGCACGCAAAAACAGGAGATCCTGGATCATCTGACCTTATGGGTACGCCAAAACATGCATAAATCGGAGCATCTGAAGGTTATTAACTCCATGGCTCCCTTCGCCATATTTCCTGCTCTTTATGGCCACACGAAGGACCCCGTCTTCCTGGAAACTGCCGAGCGCATCGGGAAGTGGATGCTAACCGAAGCTCCCCGTACAAGGGAGGGCGCCTTTGAGCATACCGTTACCGAGAATGCCAGCTTTCCGGAGCAGGTATGGGCGGACACGATCTTCATGGCTGATCTGTTCCTAGCGCGGCTTGCCCGCCTTACCGGTGAAACCACCTATGCCCAGGAAGCTGTCAACCAGCTTGACCTCCACTTGCGGTTACTTCAGGACGACAGATCAGGTGTGCTGTTCCACGGTTGGAACTGCATCGCCCAGGATCATATGTCCGCTGCACGCTGGACAAGAGCTAACGCATGGATCGCAGTCGCAACGCCGATGATCCTGCAAGAACTCGAGGGCCTCACCCAAGTACCCGAAGAAACTTTAGAGCGCTACCGTGCTATGATGCAAGGACTCATCCGTTATCAACAAGCAAACGGCCTATGGGCTACTGTTATGGATCAACCTGATTACTATCCAGAGACTTCAGGCAGCGCCGGTATCGCTTGCGGCATTCTACTAGCCGTGAAACGCGGTTTGTTGGACGCAACCACCAAAGAAGCAGCCTATCGCGCTGCTGAATCTATTCTATCAAAAGTTCTGCCTAGTGGGGAAGTAACCGGCGTGTCGGGCGGAACACCTGTTATGCCGACGATTGAAGCTTATAACACAATTCCATGTTATCCAACGCTTTATGGACAGGGATTAGTGCTAATGCTGCTCTCCGAAATGCTTGAAAAAAGGAAGGAGACCGCCATTTAATTGGCGAGCTCCTTTTTTTGCTTCCTTAGTTCGGATGCTTATCATTCGGTTTCAAGGAAATCGACAGTTGTTGCTGCGAACCGTCAGCACGATTGTCATCCTGCCTTGCTGTCACGTGCTCAGCTTCTTCTTCAATGACAATCAGAGGCAATTCGTTCACCGAGTCACCTATAGCTAACGAGAATAAAAACGCAGCTTTGTCCATAGCCTGGAAGTCTATGGTTTGCCGCTCGCCTGCATATATAACCAGATCTAGTCCATAGGTGTCTCCCTGTTCGCTCCATTCCCAGTTCCAACCAGCGGTAGCGGAGGATACGCTTTTGTCGCCGCAGCGCAGTTGGTTCTCTCCAGTACTCTCAAAGGCAGCATACAAGCTTTCGAAGCGCAGCGGCAGTCCATTGATCTGCACTTGCGCCACAGCGCCTTCCTGCTCAATGCTCATACGCTCCAAGCAACCTCCAAATTCCATGCGAATCCGGAAATCAGTCGCCTCTATACGGCCTTGAATACGATCCAAATTCGGGTGTGTATCCCCGCCGTTCGTCAGAAAGTTTACACCTAACAGCAATTGGTTGCGGCTCGCTGCAGCACTGAGAACAGCCGAGCAATAATCATATCCATCATGTAAGCAGCGCATTTGCAAATAAGTGGGCTGCCCGCCATTATCGAAATATGCGACCATCCCTCTTGTTTGATTCCACATGATCTCTTTCCTAAACACTCCGATCGCATATTGCGGCGTTATGTAAGTCTCCGCCCATTTCACGAATCCAGTCTCCTCATTGCGATAATAAGGCTGCCTAAGATCACGTACCTCAACTCGTGTAAATTGTTCAACATATTGTTCCGGACACTCTATTCCGCTGCCAAACCACTCCGCATCATAATCCAATTCGTCAGAGACAAAGAAAACCAGCTTGTTATCGGTAGCGACTTGCAGGAAGGATTTGGCCTTATTCGTCAGTAAGGTACTGTAGCTGCGGCTATGCGGACCGGCCCATTGCTGGGAGACCGGATGATAATGCTCCACCACCATTCGCCAGACCATGTTTAACAATTCGGCGGTTATGTCCTTCGCACGAGAATGGAGGGAATACTCGCGAATCTTAGACAGCTCCACAATAGCAATGACAGAATAGGTAGGACTGTTGAATTCTTGGAAGGTCCCTAGATTGGCTGTATATTGCTGCAGTTTCTCTAGCCTTTCCAGCCCATAATCAGCATAATCCTTCCGTTCATACAGCTCACCAGCGATCAAGGTCACAAATGCCCCCATAATCGCAATATTCGTATAGTGCGGTCCTACATTCCGCTTGATGATCGCGTCGCATGCAAAGCTTACCGATTCGCGAATCTGATCTTTCAGCGCTTCAGGCAGCTTATGACCGTGACGCAGTACCGCAAGAAGCAGCTCCTTGCCGCAAAAATCCGCCCAGTTCCAATCAGGAGGAGCCATCTGTGTAAGCGGCTCTTCGTAAAACCAAGGCCATATCCCATAAGTATCACTTAGCGGATTGCGATCCTGCAAGGATAACAGACGGCCAATGATATCATAGGCCCTCTGTTCATATTCCTTCATTTCCGTATTTAGCAAGCCAACTGCATAGAGTAACGATTGATAAGTTGGATGAGTCGTCGGGTGATCTTTCGCCGTTAGCGTAGTATGATACCCTGGGCTATGAAAAGGCCGACGAAGCATATAGACCTGAGAATCGTACTCGCTTTCTTTGGCTGTGATTGCTTTTATCAATAGTGCTTTATGATCAAGAATAGTCTCTTTTACGCTCATGCCGGAAAAATTCCTCCTTTATTTCAAGAATTCTTTATTCTTCTCATACCACTCTTGTGCAAGCTTCTCCACATTGTCCCCGCCAAGACGCTTCCACTCTTTACGCGACTCTTCCATAGCAGCCTCTGGGGTTGATGCACTGCCTCCAGTAACAGCTTTCACCTCGATTTGTGTAGCAATCGGATGGAAGGTGGCGATCAGTTGGCTTACTTCCGGAATATCCGGGCTAAAGGCTATGTCTCTGCGGTATTTGTTCTTGAGTGCCACATCCAGCGCCTGTGTCTTCAATTTGGCATATTCCTGGGAGAGCGAATCCTGAGCAGCCATGATCGGGAACCAGTCGGATTTTAGGCTAAAATCAGTTACAATCGCATACTCAGCAGCATAGCCAACTTCCTTACGGGATTTGTCAGCATCGATGACTTGCGGGATCTTACCGTCAATTAACTTGTAATGGACATTTTCCTCGCCGTATTTCATCGCCATATCCCCTTTATCCATCATCCAATCGAGGAATTTAACAGCGGATTCGATTTTATTCTCTTTCATTTTACTGTTAAAGGCTACCAGAATATTCGCCGGAAGCTCTTGATACAAACCATTTTTCCCATACTTGCTGGCCACCGGCTCTAAAGGAACCATTTTGGCATCGGGTACATTTTTCTTAAGATCCATATATTCGTTTTGCATATTCCATGAACTAAAATAAATACCTGCCTTGCCAGTCGTCCACATTTGACGAGCGCGTTGGAAGTTGCTATCCGTGATATACTCCTTATCTAGCAAGCCTTGATCGAATAATGTTTTCTGATAGGCAACAGAATCCTTGTAACGATCCAATGTTCTGCCAAACTTGAGCTTGCCCTCTTCCAAATACCACTGATTCTCATTCACGAAAAAGAGAGCTCTAATGATTTGCACACCATTGCCATTAAACACAATAGGCACTGTATCTGCTTTACCGTTACCGTCCGGATCTGCTTCCTTAAACTTCTTGGCCACCTCGATCAATTCTTCCGTTGTCGTTGGCGCCTTCAAGCCCAGCTTATCCAACCAATCCTGACGAATCCACATTCCGTGATTGGCAATCCCATCTATACTTCTGCTGCTTGTGACCGCATACATCTTGCCGTTAATCGTCGAAGCTGATTTAAGCTCAGGATGCTCCTGAAGATACTTTTTCAAAGTCGTGCTATATTTCTCGATAAAACTATCTACCGGTTGAATGGCACCTTGGTTGGCCAATTGCGCAATATAGTTGCGGTCATACTCCCAAATGAGATCAGGTGCGCTCCCGGAAGCTATTAGGGTACTTAGCTTTTGTTGAGCCTGTGCACGGGGTACTGGCACCCAGGTTACCTTAGCCGGCGAATTCTCATTCATCCACTTTGTCCAACGGTTGCTCTCGTAACTGCCTTCCTCTGCGGCTACTGTTCCACGATCAAAAGCGGAAATGCTGATTTCTTTCTTCGGACCGGCCGCTGTTACCGTAGCTGCTGCACTTCCTTGAGGCTTTGCTGAGCTGCTCCCCTCTTTAGTCGTATTCATACTACAAGCAGCTAATACTGCTAAAGACATACTTGCTGCAAGAACTGGTTTCCACGCATGTTTAGTCATTTTCAATGGTTCCATCCCCCTAAATATTGTGTGGTATATATCAAGGACTATTTGCCCCAAGATATCAGCCTTTGACCGATCCAATCAAGACGCCTTTGACAAAATGCTTCTGTAAGAACGGGTACACGACCAGAATGGGCGTGACTGCAATGACAATCGCTGCCGCTTTAATCCCTTCGGGTGTAAGCGTCATCTCCGCAACACCCTCGCTGCCGGACGCACGATCCAGAAGATTCTGATCCACCTGCAGGATCATTTGATAGAGCTTGAGCGTTAAGGTTTGCTTGGTTGTTTTGGTAACATACAGCAATACATTGAAGTATGAATTCCACCAGCCTACGGCATAAAAGAGTGAGATAGCAGCTATGATCGGTTTGCATAATGGCAAAATGATTTGAACCAGAATTCGCCAGTCCCCCGCGCCGTCAATAGACGCTGATTCCTCCACTTCCTCCGGCAAGCCTTCCATGAACGTTTTCATCACAAACATGTTGTACGTACTGATTAATGAGGGAAGCCATAAAGCCCAATAGGTATCCATAAGTCCTAATGATTTAACGAGTATAAAATTCGGGATTACCCCCGAAACGAACAACATGGTGAAGGTGATGAAAATAAGCAGCCCATTACGCCCCATCAGTCTTCGTCTGGAAAGCGGATACGCAGCCAGTAAAGTAAGTGTCATATTGAGCGCTGTGCCGACTATGGTTACCAGCACCGTATTCCACATCGCTACAAAGAGCTGTCCATCCTGGAAAAGACGCTTATAGGCCTCCGCATTGAATTCGACCGGCCACAACGTCACTTCACCCGCTGTAATAGCCCTGCTGCTGCTGAAGGACGATACAACCTCATACCAGAACGGGTATAAGGCAATTAACGAAAGAAAACCGAGTATCGCATAATTTGCTGACGTCCCTAGACGAGTTACGAGGGATTGCTTTTTATATAAACTTTGCATCGCTTACCATAACCCCCGTTCTCCAAACGCTCGAGTCAATCTGTTTACACCTACGACCAGTATCAACCCAACTGCGGATTGGAACAACCCTAGAGCCGTTGTATAACTGTAGTTCATATTCTGCAAACCGACACGATACACGTATGTGCTAATTACATCCGCAACATCCAAGACCGACATGTTCTGCAGAACCAGTGTCTGCTCAAGCCCCACATCCATCATCTGCCCCATTCGGAGAACGAGCAGGATAGCTATTGTGCTGCGAATGCCCGGCAATGTAATATGCCAAATCTGACGAAGCTTCGATGCGCCATCCATCTTGGCCGCCTCATACAGCTGCGGATCAATCGAGGCCATTGCAGCCAGATAAAGAATCGTGCCCCAGCCCGCTTCCCGCCATATGCCTGATAAGGTATAAGCAACAGGCCACCAGCCTGAGCTAGCCATGAAATAAATAGGCTCGATGCCAAACACCTTCGTCAGCACCAAATTGACAACTCCCGTGCTTGGTGAAAGCATAGCAATGAAGATGCCCCCAAGGACAACCCATGAGATGAAATGGGGCAAGTAGAGCAGATTCTGAACGGTCCGCTTGTACCATTCTTTGCGTACTTCATTAAGCAGAAGCGCGAGTAATATCGGCACCGGAAATCCAAAAACAAGGCTGTACACATTGAGCAGCAGCGTATTTCTTAATACTCTCCAGAAATCGATGCTTTGGAACAAGCTTGTGAAGTGTTTAAGCCCTACGAACTTGCTGCCGAAGATACCGTCGGCGAATCGATAGTCCTTGAAGGCAATAATCTCGCCGGCCATCGGAGCATATTTAAATAGCAGATAAAATCCAATCACAGGCAGAAGCATCAGATACAAATGTCGATCCCGGATCAAGCGGCCTCGGAATGCGGACGGAATCGGCTTGGTTGGAATTGGCTTCCGCTGGCTTAGCTTCTTATGTAAGCCGGTCACTCTTTCCTCCATGTTGTGTTCACCCTTTCCAAATGTGAGCCTGCTGTTGTGCCGGCGATATCATCGTATCCTGCCGCTGCTTACTTGCAAATAGACACGTTTTGCTCTGCTGTCTTTTCTTAACAATTGCCCTGTCACCTTACTTAAACTAGGTTCATTTTCCTAAGGTGACCGCAACTAATCAATACAGTAACGAAGGCGGTTTACCTTGGTTTCCGTGCCTTGACGGCGAAACGAGCTTATTCGAGTACAGTGATGGGCGATCCTCGGTTCCATAGGCGCGGATAGCAGCGCTTATGCTATGCGTACTCTCGCTTTAAGCGCGGATATCGCGCTTTCTCCCTACGCTCTACGCACGCTCACCGCAAGCCCGCTCTCCAGACCCAGACGCACTAAAAAAACCTAGCAGAAGAATGATCACTGCTAGGTCCTTTGTTGTGCTATGCGATACGTTTAGTTGGGAGGGAATTGGACATAGGGCCTTGAAATCGTGCTTCTTTGAATTTATTTAGCGGTTATAACACGATTCCAAATACGGCCGCTATCGCTTTTCCACTCCAATTCTATTCCCTTTTCTGTTATACTTTGTGCTTCCTTCCACTTCTCTACTCCCTATTCGGCTTTCAATTCGGTATTCATATCCGTAAACCCCTTGTAATATTCCGGGTACATTTCCCCTCCACAAGCTTCGCAGGAATTGCGGTTGCACTTTAAGGTATCCATTAACGCTTTAGTTCTGTAAAAAACTTAAACATTCTTATATGTTAAGAAAACCTTGGCCATTAGCTAGGCCCTTCGATTAACAGCCCCTCCCAGCTTCTAGGACATCATTACATGCCACATACAGCGCGGGTGTCAGCGCTGTTTTCATCTGCAACGATGAAAATCATCGTTGCAGCGAGCGACTGCCACGGCTGAGACATCTGTAACGATGTAAAACATCGTTACAAGTCGCACGCAGCGCGGGTGCCAGCACTGTTTTCACCTGCAACGATGAAAATCATTGTTGCAGCGAGCGACAGCCACGGCTGAAACATCTGCAACGATGTAAAACATCGTTACAAGTTGCACGCAGCGCGGGTGCCAGCACTGTTTTCATCTGTAACGATGAAAATCATCGTTGCAGCGAGTGACAGCCACGGCTGAGGCATCTGTAACGATGTAAAATATCGTTACAAGTCGCACGCAGCGCGGGTGCAAGCACTGTTTTCATCTGCAACGATGAAAATCATCGTTCTAGCGTGCGACAGCCACGGCTGAGACATCTGTAACGATGAAAATCATCGTTGCAGCGAGCGACAGCCACGGCTGAGACTTCTGTAACGATGTAAAATATCGTTACAAGTCGCACGCAGCGCGGGTGCAAGCACTGTTTTCATCTGCAACGATGAAAATCATTGTTGCAGCGAGCGACAGCCACGGCTGAGACATCTGTAACGATGTAAAACATCGTTACAAGTTGCACACAGCGCAGGTGCAAGCACTGTTTTCATCTGTAACGATGAAAATCATTGTTGCAGCGCGCTACAGCCACGGCTGAGACATCTGTAACGATGTAAAACATCGTTACAAGCCTCACGCAGCGCAGATATCAGGCCTTATATCATCTGCAACGATGAAAATCATCGTTCTAGCGCGCTAGAGCCATGGCTGAGACATCTGTAACGATGTAAAACATCGTTACAAGCCACACACAGCGCGGATATCAGGCCTTATCTTAAAAAAAGAGACCCACAGCAACGGGCTGCGGGTCTTCAAGTATATATATTTAAAAAGGGGGTCGAATTTCAGTATAGGCCCCGAACCTTAAAGCCAGATGAAAACCAGATGTCATTTTGGTTACAAATGATTCCTATTTGTTACAGACATGCTGCTCTATTTTTCCTTGATCGGGATATATATGTCCATTTGGATAAGCTCATTTTTGGATGGGTTACAACGTTCATCATACAGTTCGAACTCCGCGCCACCTGCATGTTCATAGCCGGAATGAGGAAACCATTCTTCGAAAATGGACTTCCAAGTGCTCTGAATGGATGCAACGAATTGATCTTGAGTGACCTTAGGTGTCGTAAACACCACATACCTTGCCTCCGGAAATTCACGGCTTACCAAATCGGCTGGCACATCTTCAAAACCAGTGGCCTCCATTCCGATGATATAACTTAAATCCCCAGTCTCCATGTTGAAATCTGTACAAATACCCAGCTCAACTAATGAATCTGCATGTACCCGATTTGGAATGCGATTCCCCTTGCCCTCTTGGAAATACGAGCCCCAGAATGCAGGGATTTCACGATGGTTCCTTCCCTCTTTGCAGGACGTTTTCAGTTCATAGCCATTCAGTTTAAAAGCAGGCTTCGTCTTCAGTTGATATTCCATTCGAATTCCTCCTAATATAGGGATCTTTGAGCGTAGCTCAAAGTCTCTCCGCTTTGGGTTGAATTTTCTTTGCAGCACATTCGCTTTCGCATAAACTGGCGTCAATATGCCTTGTTTACGGTAAGCAATCGGCGTACGTTCAAAAACTTTTTTAAATGCTCGAGTGAAATTCTCGTGGGACTGGAACCCATTGTCGAGGGCAATATCGATTAACTTCTTCTCCGTATGTGCGATCTGATATGCCGCGCTCGCTAATCTTCTTTTCCGAACATACTCCATCACAGCTTCTCCCACCATGGTTTGAAAGACTCTATGAAAATGGAAGTCAGAGAAACAAGCGACTTGAGCTAAACAAGCAACAGATAAAGGCTCGGATAGGTGATCTTCAATATAATCCAAAGTCTTCTGAATCTGCACAAAGTAATCGGTGCCCATCGGTTGCCCCCCTCCAGCCTTCTAAACAAAGTGTAAGCTATTTATAATAACGGTTCTTGACCTTTCTTGCTAAAGGACTCGCCCGATGCGATCCCATCGATTATTTCCAACTCCCTTTGGAAGCAACCGAATAGGTCTTGTAGTGATTTCTGCCCTTGATTTCCAGACAATTGATTTGCAAGCCGTATGCGCAGCCGCCATCAATACCGATTTTATCACGATCGAACCAAACATCTGCTTTTCCGTGAATATCCTTGGCCGGCGTATGCCCAAAAACGACTGTTTTTTTTACAACGGTTCGCTGCTGAACAAAAGGAGCTCGAATCCACAAAAAGTCTCTTTCTGGTTGGGTTTTCCAATCCAAAAATGCAGGATTAAGCCCAGCATGAACATAAATGTGTGTCTCGTCCTCGTGATAGTATGGAAGATTATTTAGAAATGAAATATGATCGCTGAACTTTGCTCGAATTCGTTCTTTCGATTGCTTCAAATCAAGCTCCTCGGCACCGCAGAAGCTTTTAAACGTTTGGATACCACCATGTTCAAAAAACTTCATTTCCGTCAATGAATCTACGTCCCCCAGAACATCCACAAAACGCTGATCATGATTCCCTTTGAGCGCAATCGCTCCCTTTTCACGCACCAAATGCATGACGAATTCCACGGTTTCCCGACTTTGCGGCCCCCGATCCACGTAATCACCAAGCAGCACGAGCTGGTCTTCTTCGGCATTAAAATTTACTTTATCGAGTAATTGCTTGAATTCATCCACACAGCCATGTATATCACTTACGGCTAACGTTCTTTTCATATCCTGTACCTCCTGATGGCACGCTCCGGCAAATCCGCTCCCTAGCAAACTCTGAGTCTATGCGTATTTCTATGAATTAGGTTTTATTTTATCATAGTTTGGTTTATTCGGGATTCCTTAATTATCATTCAACTAACGTAAGAAACATGAAAAGGACGTCCCGATGGACGCCCCCTCATTCAACTTCCTGTTACTATTGATGTACAATACTCCTTTAATCTCGCGGCCAGATCGGAAGGTAAAGATGGAAAACAGCAAGAAAACTCAAGGTCATCCCTGCCATCATCAAAAAACTGTATATAAGCAGATCTTTACGATACTTTTTGTTCCTCATTCCGGGCACATCTCGAGAAGCAAGTAGTACAAAAAGAACTACAATCAGGATGACTTTCATTAACTTTCGGACTCCTTCTCTTTCAAAATTAAAGGTTTATTCGTTAAACCTGTACGGTTTACCGTCAAATCAGTAATGATATTGACTTTAAGCTTGGGAAAATCCTCCTCCCATTGCTTTTTAAACTTACTTTTCCACGCTTTTGGATATTTCCGTTCGACAGCGACTCCAAATCCGAAAATGTCTGATTTAAATTTTTTCTGTGCCATATCAAGTACCAACTGAATTCTTTTTTTGAGATCCTCTTCCAATTCTTTTTCCACAAAATGAATTACTTTTGGATCACTTACATCCAATTTCGAGTTATTCTCATAAAGATCGTTCTCAGCACTTACTTTCACTTCCATGGTTATTTCTCCATCCTTAAGAATCGGAGTGATTTGGGTCTTGGCCTTCAGTATTAAAACACTGATTTTTCCATTTCCCTTTTCCTTCGGAATGTTTACCGTGACAACACCGGTTTTCATTTCCTTGCGAAGCCAGAGAACCCCTCTCGTCTCTAGGTCATTCATCCAACCAATTAATTTATCCTTTTTGAATATCGCGGATCCATTGAGCGATAGGTTGGTTTCTACATTCGACACAGATGGTGCCTTTGAATCCTCTTCATTCATTAAATTCGAAGATACAATTTCCATTTCGGCAGCAACCGGTTCCACGCCTTCTGTTACAAGCATGTGGACAAACTCCTTTAGATTTATCCTTACGCCAATGTGCTGTTTCACTTCCTCCCTCATGACTTCCGATGGTATTCTTTCGAGTTTAGGGATAAACTTTAGAATCTTTAAAGCCTCTCCCTTGGTAAAAAGTATGTAACTGCGCATTCGCGCTTCCCGTTGTCTAATAAAAAAATCGAGTATCGGAGAAACTCCGTCTTGAGCCATTTGTTCGCCAATAACGATAATACCGCTGTGAGAAAAGAAAATGCGGCGCGGCAGTTTCTCTTGGAGTCTTCGATAGGCATCCAGAATCGATTCCCCCTTTTCTGAAGCGACCCATACAGCTTTAGCTCCTATACCTTTCTCCCCGCTAGAGCCCCCTTGGCCTGCAGCGCCTAACATTCGCGGAATAGCGATCTGCAGCGCTAAACGGATTTTACCATCCTCCGTTTTATCGATTCCTGCTGCGGTTACAAATGCTAGATCATTGACTTCTATCCGGCTCCAGCAGCCCGAGAGAATCGGCATCATCAAAAGGATCAATCCCAATAAAATCCGTTTTTTCATCCAACATTACCCTTCCGTAGAAAATCCTACTCCTTGCGGGTCGGCTGACCGGGACGCATGGACCTTTTCATTCGCTGCGGGTTTCTTTTTGCTCCTTCTTCCGGACGATTCGTCATACTCCACCAAGGCGCCCGTACAAGCACATCTTTAAAGTCACCAAAATGTAAAGGGGCCAAAGGTGACAAATAGGGCATACCGAATGATCGAAGGCGGCACATATGGCTCATGATAAACAATACGCCTAATAGTATGCCATATAACCCCAGTGATCCCGCTAGAAACATCATCGGAAAACGCAGCATTCTGATCGCGACTGCCTGGCTAAAGCTGGGAATGATAAAAGAAGCGATACCGGTGATGGATACGACAATAACCATGGGGGCGGAAACAATGCCCGCCTGAACAGCAGCTTGACCAATCACCAAAGCTCCGACAATACTTACCGACTGTCCTACCGGCCTAGGCAAACGCACACCAGCTTCGCGCAATCCCTCAAAGGCTATTTCCATTAACAATGCTTCAATTATAGCCGGAAAGGGAACCGTTTCACGGGAGGACGCCACACTGTATAACAGGCTTGACGGAACCAATTCCTGATGAAATGTTAATAAAGCAATATACAAAGATGGCAAAAACAAGGCAATCACCAGAAACAAAAAGCGTATCCAGCGGATCGCCGTCGAGATCATAAAGCGCCCATAATAATCTTCACTCGCCTGCAGCATTTCATAAAAAGTAACCGGAACATACAGGGCAAAAGGCGTATTATCGATAATAATCGCTACTTTCCCTTCCAATAAATTGCCAACGACTTTATCTGGTCTTTCTGTGCTCTGCACCTGAGGGAAAATGGAACTCGGAGTGTCTTCAATGAATTCCTCGATATACCCGCTTTCGAGAATCGCATCGATGTCAATCCTGCCGATTCTTTCACGGACTTCCGCTACCAGGGCTTCATCAGCAATATGATCCAAGTATGTAATGACGATCTCCGTTTGTGATAACCGTCCTACTTTCATCGCTTCCATCTTCAACTGAGGAGTTTTCAATCTCCTTCGAATAAGGCTGGTATTGGTCCGCAGGTTTTCCGTAAATCCATCCCTAGGACCGCGGATCACCGCTTCTGTTGCTGGTTCTTCAACCGAACGAGACTCCCATTCTCTTGCACTGACGAATAAAGCCTGATCGAAACCGTCAAGAATCAATGCGGTATCCCCGGACAACACATGATTTATCACATCTTGAAAATTCGCCCCACTGCTTACTTGCGCAGCAGAAATCACTTGATTCCGAAGCAAATTTTCCATTTCCTCATAATGACATATAGGTTGTGTCAAATGATTTTTCCCGTATGCCATTAGAGGTTTTATGACATCATCATCAATCAATTTCATATTGACAAGGCCGTCTAAAAAAAGAATCGTCCCCTTTTGCGTCTCACCTACTTGAAAATCCCTAAACACAATGTCTGAAGAACGATCAAAGATCGTTTTCAATTGTCCAACATTCTGTAAAAGATTCGTGCTAAGCAGGTCACTTTCCAAGGGTTTCGTGAGGATTGCGGCAGATTGTTCAACAAAGTTCGCGGGCTTTCGTTTAGAGGCCAATAAACTTTTCAACCAACGTAATGACCCTTTTCCCATGCTAAATCCCCTCACCTTTAAACCTTTATTTTTTCACCACCGTTAAGAAAAGATAACCGACCAGCATAACAACCATAACGACCATGTAGAAGGCTCCCATTGCGGCCAACAGCATTTCCAAAACAGTGAAAGTGTACAATTGTGGATGTACTACTAATTTCGACGTAATTTCCTGTAAGTAGAAATACATACACCATCCAATAAAAGCGATGAGCACGGAGGAAAAAAATAAATTACGAATATTCTTCATCATTTCTCCTCTAACAAGTGAGTTGTTCTTTTTTCAATTTCCAACTATTATCTTTCGACAAATGAAGGTAAATAATACCTAATTCCTACCACTTTCGTTTAAAAAGAAGACGAACGCTAATAATGATATCTAATTCAAAGAAATAGGATGACTTGATATGGCTTGAGAGTAAATTCTATGTACGATGTTAAGGTGAGGGCGATATGAATCAGGAGAAAATAGGTATCAAACAACTCTTTCTAATGATGATAGCTTTTGAAATAGGAAGTGCTGTCATTTTTGCGTTAGGAGCGGAAGCTAAACAAGATGCTTGGCTCGCCGTATTAATAGGCATGGTTCTTGGGCTTATTTTAATGTCCGTCTTCACCAAGTTGTCTGGGTATTATCCAAATGATTCCTTGATCCAAATCATTCAAAAAGTTGCAGGCAGGTACATTGGATATCCACTCAGTATCACTTATATTATTTATTTCACCTCTCAAGCTGCAAGGATCAGCCGAGACTTCTCCGATCTTATGCTCTCTACCATCTTAGTTGGAACCCCAGAAATTTTTATTCTTGCAAGTTTTGTTGCCGTCATTATTTATACGCTCCGCGGTGGTATTGAAGTATTTGGACGAATGGCCGAAATGGTGGTTCCCGGCGTTCTGTTAATATCCTTTGGCACATGGATCATTGTTTATGCTTCAGGAGTTGTAGACCTAAAACAGCTTACACCTGTACTCGGGACAGGAATAAAAAACGTATGGAAAGAGTCATTCCCAACCCTTACCAGCCTTCCTTTTGGTGAATTAGTCGTATTCACTATGATTTGGCCAACGTTAAAAGATAATGCAAAGCTTAAAAAGGTGGGGATGACTGCCGTTTTGACAGCAGGAGTTTTATTATCACTTAATATAATAGGCATGATCTCTGTTATTGGAGCTCAGTTGTACGGTATGTTAAATTATCCTCTTTTGTCGACGATACGAATGGCCTCGGTGGCGGATTTTCTTGAGCGGATTGATGCAGTGGTCATTCTGCTAATGGTAGCAGGGGGGTTTTTCAAAGTTGGTGTTTACATCTATGGTGCCGCGGCTGGAACAGCCCATTTATTTAATTTGAAGAGTTACCATTACGTTCTTATTCCGATTGCAGCGATTATTGCCCCTCTTGGTCATGTCATGACAAAGACATATGCCGAGCACCTATCTATAGGTTTTAAATTTAACATGACCTATGTTCAACTTCCTTTACAATTTGTAATACCTAGTTTGTTACTGGTAGCAGCTTACTTTCACCAAAAGGTACTATCCCACAGAAATTCTAAATTGTGATCAAAGGCAATAACGATTTAGTAGATTTCGTGCAAGGGTAAAAATAAGGCTGAACACGAAGTTGTGTCCAGCCCTTTTAGCACAAAAGCTCATAGCATTCTTACTTCATGAGTGACTCCATTTCTACACACGCCATCACGAATGTGCCAACGCCATGCAGATCGTTCTCACTAGTCGGACGAGTCACATAGTTCTCATAATCGCCCGCTGACGTTCCGATACAGATGAGTGGCAGAATCACCCGCTCCTGCTCGTCGAACTTCAGTGTTCGGATCAGTCCTTCATATCCCTTCACAGCTGCGTCCACACATTCTTGGCCGACAACCCCGTGCTTAATTGCTTTGGCAATCGTGTATACGAACAGATTGGTACAAGATGTCTCCAGCCAGTTATCCGGCTGATCACCCTTATCAACGATTTGATACCACAATCCGCTTTCCGCATCCTGATAACGAATCAACGCATGAACGAAATCATGCAGCGAGTTAACTAACTCTTCGCGCCCTGGTTCGTCCGCTGGGAGCTCATCAAGGAATTGTGTAACCGCTAGGCCATACCAGCCGAGTGAGCGTCCCCAAAATTCCGGTGAACAGCCAGTTCCCGCATTCGCCCACGGCATCTTCCGGCTTTCATCCCACGCGTGGTAAAGCAACCCTGTTTCTTTATCTTTCATATATTTGCGCATCAGTTTCTCTTGATGCAGCACCGTGGAGCGCAATGCATCATCTCCGAAAGCATTCGCATATTTCAATGAGAAGACACCTGCCATATACAAACCGTCCAACCACATATTGTAGGCATATTTATCTTTATGCCAGTAACCGCCCTCCGAAGTGAGATTCAGCGTGTTCAGCAAATTTCTCAGCTTATCCGCAGCGACTCGGTATTTACTGTGTCCTGTCTGTTGTTCCAATCTGAATAACAAAAGCCCCGCTTGAACCGCATCCAGTTCATCCCGTGCGAAATATAGATTGCCGTTATCATCGATCAAACCATCGACATACGCCTGAATGTAGGCGTCATAGCGATCATCTTGTTCAGCTTCCCACAGCATTTCCATGCCGCATAAGAAAACACCTTGGTGGTAATGCCAGCGCTCAGCAGGCGGGAGCTCCATCGGCGTGTACGTGCTCATAATTGAATCGCAGGCAGCTCGTGCCCATTCAATGGGTGATTTTACAAAATGATGAGACATCATAATCCCCTCTCTATTCCTAAGTGTTTTGTGAATCAACTGACGGATTCCAACTTGAATAAGCATGACCAATACAATAATCCAAGGATGCCATACATGATCAATCTGTCCAGCCGTTAGCATAAAAAGAAGCAAACCTGCCGCACGAAAGGCATTTCCTTAACCCTTAATGGAGCCGATCATAGCCCCTTTAGCAAAGTGCTTTTGCAAGAACGGATACACGCACAAGATCGGTAAAGTCGCAACGACGATAACTGCCATCTTAATCGATTGTGCAGGAGGCGGGGTGACACTATCCAAATCCGCACTGACATCCATCCCGCTGGCGAGCACGACAATTTGTCGGAGGAGGACCTGAATCGGCCACTTGGCGCTCTCATTCAAGTAAAGAATAGCGCTGAGGTACGTGTTCCAATATGTCACGGCATAAAATAACGAGATGGTTGCAATAGCCGGCATCGATAAGGGCAGCACAATTCGGAACAAGATGCCAAAGTCGCTGCAGCCATCGATCTTGGCAGACTCTTCGAGTCCCTCTGGAATGTTTTGAAAGAAATTTTTCAAAATAATTAAATTAAAGGCACTGATCGCAGATGGAAGAATCAACGATGCATAGCTGTCAATCATCCCCAGTTCCTTCACAACTAGGAAGGTCGGAACCAATCCGCCGTGAAACAACATCGTAAACACAACAAGAAACATAATGATTTTTCTTCCATCAACGTCTCTACGGGACAAACCATATGCCATAAGAGCTGTGATAAACATACTGATAATCGTTCCCGCAAGCGTGGTGCCAATCGAAACACCCATGGCTTTAAAAATCGTATTCGTTGAGAAAATGAATCGATATGCCTCTATGCTCCAATCCGTCGGAATGATGACAAATTTCTTGGCCGCCATTTCCGCACTTGTCGTAAAGGAACCCGCTACAACGTGTACAAAGGGGATAAGCGTAATGAGACCAATGATCGTTAGCAACAAATAGTTGATGATGCCAAACATTCTGCCGCCTAGCGATGTATCTTCAACCATGGTAGAACCTCCTTAGAGTTTTGCTTTAGCAAAACTTACTTCGTAAGCGCTACTGAGTTTTGCGTTAGCAAAACTTGCTTCGTAAGCACTAATAAACGCCCTCTTCGCCCATCTTCTTGGCAATTCGGTTAACTAACATAACCAGCACAAGTCCAATAAACGATTTGAACAATCCGATTGCAGCACTGTAACTGAACTGCCCTTGTTTTAACCCTGCTGTATATACATAAGTATCAATGATCTCAGCAACATCTCGGTTCATGGAGTTGAGAAGCAAGTAGACATGTTCAAAACCGAGTTCGAGAACCGCACCAATTTTCAAAATTAATAAAACAATGATGACACTTCGAATAGCAGGCAAAGTAATATGCCACATTTGTCTAATCCGTCCTGCACCATCCATACGCGCAGCCTCATACAACTGAGGATCAATGGAAGCAATCGCCGCCAGATAAATAATCGTGCCCCAACCCGCTTCTCTCCAAATCACTTGAAGAATATAGATCGGTCTGAACCATTCCGGAGCTAACAAGAAATTGATCTTTTCAAATCCAGAAAACTCAATAATATCGTTGATAATTCCGCCGTCCATCGTCAGCATAACGAAACTGATCGAGACAATAATAACCCATGACATAAAGTGTGGCAGATAGACGATCGTTTGAAATACTTTTTTGAAAAGATCCCCTTTGACTTCATTTAGCATGAGTGCCAGAATGATCGGAATCGGGAAATAAAACAAGAGATTCATGACAAATAAAATTAACGTATTGCTTAAAATAATCAAGAAATCGGGCTCTGTAAACAACCGCCGAAAATGCTCTAATCCAACCCATTCACTCCCGCTAATCCCTTTAAAAGGTTTATAATTCTGAAATGAAATGATCAATCCGTACATAGGGATATATTTGAAAACGAGAAAGTATAAGACTCCCGGCAGCAGCATGACGTAGATCCATTTGTTTTTCCAGAGTCGTCTACCCAGTTCGCTGCTTTGTTTCCTAGCCACCACACGTTGTGCTACATTCACTTCCTGCATACGGTTTCTTCCTTTCCGAACGATTCATTCAAACCGAGAAGACTGCTACTGACGACACAGCAGCCTCCCCGCATTCAACCTGTATAATTTGCTGTCATAACCTTATTTTTTATAAACAGCGTTGTATTCCTCGATAATTTTGCTGCCTCCACGACTTTTCCAATCTTCAATAGCCTTATCAAAACCAGCCTTATCGATCGTGCCGTAGATATATTTGTTCGTTGCATCTTTAATCACATCTTGAAGTTGAGCGCCCTTCTCCTGGTTCGTTTTCGAATCTAGAGCCGCTACCGGATCCTGCACAGCAAACTTCAGATTGGCAATCTTAAGTTCATCCGCCTTACCTTGAGCAGGAATCGTAGGAATACCCAAGTATCTGCCGGAAGTATCTTCATCACCAATAGCCGCATCCGTGAAAGGCTTGACTTCACGTGTCCATTTCTCTTCATCCAGCTTCTTCGCTTTGTTGTCGATTACGCTGTAGTTGGCATCTTTAATGCCCCAGTTTGCAACATTGGCAACTTCAGGCGTCATCATTTTGTCAAAGAAGGCCAAGACCTTCTTTAGCTCAGCTTCTGTTTTCGTAGCGGATTTCGGGAACAGAACGACGTTCGCATAACCAGGAAGAGCCCATGCTGCAAATTTACCGCTTGGCCCAGCCACCATACTGTGCACATCTACCACTGCTGTAGGTACGTTTTTGATCAAATCTTTATTGAGAGATGAAACATCCGTCATGGCACCGATGTACATACCCGCTGTACCATTGGTGAACAGCTTTTGTTGATCCGTTTTACTTGTAGCCGCGAAGTCCTTGTTGATCAGTCCACCGTCACGCAGCTTCTTGTAGTAATCCATTGTCGCCACATATTCTGGGAACATGAACTCTGGCTGCAACTTGCCATCTTTAAGGCCCCAATTGTTCGGTACGCCTAACCAAGTGGCAACGGTTTTGAATGATCCGTAAACGAGATCGTTACGATCCGTTAAGCCGATGGTATCCTTTTTGCCATTGCCGTCAGGATCATTTTCAGTGAACGCCTTCATCATGGCAACCAAATCTTCCGTTGTTGCAGGTGGCTTCAGTCCCAGCTTATCCGCCCAATCCTTCCGATAGATCAGGCCTTGACGGGCAATATCTACACCGCGATATAGCGTATAAAGCTTGCCATCCACTTTCGTATTATCATTGGTCGTGGATTTCAATTTACTCAGGTTCGGGAAGTCCTTCAGCAAAGGACCAATTTCCCAGAATTGCCCGTCACGAATGGCTGATTTCATCTGAATAAATGTCGCCTGATTTTTCAGGTAAGTGACTTGCGGCAGTGCCCCTGTTGCAAATGTTGTATTCAGCTTCTCCTCATACGTATCCGCCGGGAAAAATTGATACGTTAGCTTCGTGTTCGTCAGCTTTTCGAGTTCTTTAATGATCGTATCTGGCGGCGTTTGCGCTGTGTTCAGCGGTGCCATAATCGTGATCGCCGTCGGTTTGTTGTCTGCCGTTGCTTTAGGCGACTCCACCGCACCAGTCGTAGCTGCAGGAGTTGACTTCCCCCCGTCTGAACAAGCTGCCAGCGCAAAGCTGGAAACAAGCAGAACGCTAAGTGGAATCGAGACTAATTTTCTCTTCATATTGGTTAGACCTCCGCGAAATTGTTGTGTGCTACAAATTCCACACTACACGCCCGCAGGGAGGTACCGAAATAATCATTTACTCATTTAACCCCCGTTTGGCATGGGTTGTGAGATGATGATTATCGGTCGGGGAGATGATTATCCGCTCCGCTCGCACTTTAACCAGTTGGGCTCTCTTCTTGTTACTTTAGCGATGTTTTTCATCGCTACACGTACTCGTGCGCGCTCATACACGACTCTAACGATGAAAATCATCGTTTAAGCTCGCACTTTAACCATTTAGGCACTCTTCCTGCTACTCTAGCGATGTTTTTCATCGCTATACTCACTCGCATGCGCCCATAAGCAACTTTAACGTTGAAAATCATCCTCTCAGCTCGCACTTTAACCATTTTAGACACCTCTCCTGCTACTGTAGCGATGTTTTTCATCGCTACACTCACTCGTGCGCGCTCATAAGCTACTTTTACGATGAAAATCATCCTCTCAGCCTAAACCGGGCTTCCCCCGTAGCCACACAGCTCCTCCGGCAGCTCGCTCGATAGCTCCAGCAATCCGCAGATCACGAAGGCCAGCTGATTGCTCTCCTTCATACGCACCTGCTGCTCCTCAGCAGGGCTCATGTTCTCCGGTGCCTTATCGTCCGGCACCTCTATCATCTGCACCTTGGCATACGACCCAATGTGCTTTCACATACTCCGCGATCCGGTCCACGAGATAGCGCCCCTTCAATTTCCCTACGGTTAATATCTTGTTCATGCATAACCGACAATCTCCCCTCATTTGCTCCATTGGATAAAATACAATCAAATCAGGCTCATTCACCTTATTTGCCCGCTTTCATTGGAGTTAATCCAACAGAATGCTCCAAAACCAGCTCTTTTGAGCTATTTCCACCTATTCCACTGTATAAATCCAATGGAACTAACCCCAACCGCTGATGTCATGAGACATCATTGGATATCATCCAATCAAATCCCTCAAGTTGAGGTATTTCGACCTTTCTCCCAACGTAAATAAATAAGCGGTAAGCTTCGCTTACCCCAAAGCATATAAACTCTTATCAGTCAAAAAAAAAAAAAAAACCGCCGCGCACCAGCGCCAGCGGTTCTCCCCCTTACCTTACCTTACCTTACCTTACCTTACCTTACCTTACCTTACCTTACCTTACCTTACCTTACCTTTCCCCAACCTCAACCTCAACCTCGCTTACCATAAGCCTCGTTGTACTCTCTTATCATCTGACTTCCGCCATTCCGCTTCCAGCGCTCAATCTCTTGCTGGAATGCGGCTTTGTCCAGTTTCCCCAGGATATAATTGTACGTAGCGTCAGATACAATTTTGTACAATTCGACGCCTCGCTCGTCGTAGGTCTTCGACTCCAGTCCAACGGTCGGGTCTTTGACGATGTTTTTCTCGTTGTCCAAGCTCAGCCGGTCCGCGAGCTGCGACAAGGACTCGCTCTCTGAAACGCGCATGACCTTCGGATTGTTCAGATCAGCAATCATGAGGGCATACAGCGCGTTCACTTCATTCACACGGATCTTGGACGTCTCTTCCGTCAGCAGAACTTGATCCCCTTTGGTTGTGTAATGACGCCCCTCTAACCCATATTTCATCAAATTAGCGACATCTTTATCCATCGAACGATCAAAAAATTGCAGCATCTGCTTCAACTCCGCCTCGGTTCGTATCGCCTTTTTCGAAAAAAGATAGAGCGCACTATAATTAGGGATCGACCAAATCCGAAAACCCAATGGGCCTTCGATATGGTTCACGAGCGTGAGCTTCGCCTTCGAGTTAATGAGCTGAGCTTCATCCGAAAGACGCTGTACATCCTGCATGCTGCCAATATAGACGCCCGCAATGCCGCGAATGAGTTTATCGCGCTGAACTTCCTTACTAGTGACTGCGAAATCGGCATTGATCAGCTTCTCGTCATACAGCTTCTTTATATAGTTCATCGTGTCCACGTAGGCTTGGGTTTCGAATTCAGGTACTAGCTTCCCAGCATCATCAGTACCCCAGTTATTCGGAGTACCGAAATAAGAACTGATCGTTTTGAACGCGCCAAAAACCAAATCATTCCGGTCGGTCAGACCGATAGTGTCTGCCTTCCCATTCAGGTCAGGATCACCGAACGTGAAAGCTTTCAATACCTGATACAGCTCATCCAGATTCGTCGGCTTAGCCAGCTTCAGATTGTTCAGCCAATCTTCACGAATAATAATGCCCTGCCGAGAGGAGGGCCGCTCGGTGTACAAGCCATAGATTTTGCCATCGACAGCTGCCTGTCCCAAAATCTCCTTGTTCAGCTGTTTCAGATTCGGATACGCCGCCAAGTAAGGTCCGATATCCCAGAATGCGCCGGAACGGATCGAATTTTTCATCAGCATGTAGTCCGTATATTTCACATAGGTTGCTTTTTTCAATGAGTTTGTGGTGAGCGCGGTGTTCATTTTATCGGTATATATGCCGTCTGGAACCCAGTTCAGATCAAGCTTCGTTTGTGTGCGATTTTCGATTTCCTGAACCAATTCAGGGATGGGCGGATGCGGAAAATGCAGCGGTGCCATGATCGATATAACAGGACGGTTGCCGTTCCCGTCATCTGTCTTTTGGGAGCTGCTCATCTGACAAGCACTGATCAAAGTAACCATCAGCAATCCTATCAAAAGGAGACCAAAAAGCCGGAAACCCTTGCCATATAAACTTGTTCTCATGAGAGATCCTCCCTTATAGCAGCTGTGTTTTATAGACAAAATCAGAGATAATGATTATCTGTCACTCAGATGATTATTGCTCTTCACACAAGTCTTGACTACAATACATAGATAACCCTAATTGATCATCCTTAAGATAGATAGGTGTTGGATGCGATGCGCTCTTTAAGTTTCCTTAGCAAAATGACCATATTCGGGTTCCTGCTCAGCACGCTGCCGGTTATCTTCATCGGCGCCTTCGCCTTCGTAACCTCGTCGAGCGAAATTCAAAAGAATGTCAACGAAGGTAAAATGCAGCTGATCACCCAAATCAACTCCAATGTAGAGCAGAAATTAACGACTGTCAACCATACACTTAATCAGGTCATCAACTCTACCGTGCTCAAAAAGGCGATGGATATGCCCCTAACTGTAAACGATTTCATGATGTACGATGACCTGCGGAGCGAAATTCGCTATATGCAATCTTTTGATACCAAGCTGGAAGATGTCATCTTGATCAATGCCAGGGAAAACTGGATGATTAAGAATTCGGGCTTATACCGCTATGACAGCTACCCTTATTACGATAAGCTTATGACCCTGATGAACACGCAGGAGAGCAGCATTTGGACGCTTAATCCCTCCAAATGGTTTTTTACGGAAGAAAATGCGAGAAGCGTAACGTGTGACTACAGTATTTCTCTAGTTAAAAAGCTGCCCACCACCGGTTTGGAGAAATACGGCTTGGCTCTGGCTAACATCCCTGCCTGCAGCCTGCAGGATCTAATTAAAAATGATACCGAGAATCTGGATGACATCCTGATTATGGATGAACAGAATCGGATTCTCATGCATCCGGATTCAAGCCTAATCGGCAAATCCATTACCGAAGCTGGCCTTACGGATTTGAAGCAGTTAGAGGCGCCAATGGGCCAATTCTCAGTGGATATTAACGAGAAACCTTATTCCGTCAGCTTCTTGCGTTCAAATCTCAACAACTGGACCTATTTATCCTTAACCTCCATCGACAGTTTGACAAAGGAATCAAGTAAAATCGGAACCTATACGATCTATGTATGCGTCCTGATGCTGCTCCTCTCCATGGTCTTAGCTTGGCTAGGCTCGCGCAAGATGTATTCGCCGATCCAGCTTCTTTTGAACCAAATCGGAGGGCTTGTGACCGTCAATCAGAAGCGGAAGGCCAACGAGTTCCAGATGATCAGCGAGCATGTCCATACCTTGTTCCAATCGAAGTCCCAACTGGAAAGAGAAGTCCATCAGCATATCGGCCAGGTACGGACGTTTTTCTTAATCAAGGCTTTTCAAGGGCATATCAAACAGGGCGAGCTGCTGGAGAAATTGGCACAGTTCGGCTATAACAAGCACATTGAAGAGTGGAAAACGATGTCTGTGATCACGATGCAGATCGATTCTATCGATAATACGCGTTACGAAAAACGGGATATGGAGCTGCTGCTCTTCGCTGTGCACAATATGATCGAGGAACTGGTCCCTTCACAGCAGCGTCTCGCTCCCATCATTATTGACCAGACCGTGGTCACTTTGATTGGAAGTGCCGATAGTGAAGAAGCTGCCTTTAGCAATACCGTATATGCATTAACCGAGCAGATGCAGCAGCATATCTATACCTTTCTAAATCTCCACGTCAGCATTGGGATGAGTCTCCCGATTCACGCATTCTCGCAGATGTCGATTGCCTATCGGGAAGGTCTAGAGGCTTTGAAGCATCGCATCAAGCTGGGTGAAGGCATCATCATTCAATATGAAAATATTAACTCAGGGAAGCATTACTTGAATTTAAACTATCCGAAGCCGATCGAGAATGAATTGATTGATGCGATCAAGCTTGCCGAAAAGGATAAGTCCAAGGAGCTTCTGAAGCAGCTGCTGCAAGCCGTATTTGCATCTCCGCTGACGCCGCAGGAATATCAAATTCCACTGGCGCGGCTGCTTAACAACCTGCTCATGGTGATGCAGGAATCCGGGATCAGCTTGAATCAGATTCATCCGAACAAAGGATCCCTCTTCGAGGAGCTCCTGAATTTGCATATGACAGCCGAAATCGAGGACTGGTTCTGGACAGAGGTTATTCACCCGCTGATTCGCATTTATCGCGACCGGCAGGATGCCCAGTACCACAACATTTCCGAGAAGATTATTGATCTCGTGCAGCACTATTACGATACCGACCTGACGCTTGAGGAGTGCGCTTCCCGACTGCATTATAACGCGAATTATTTGAGCAGTATTTTCCGCAAAGAAACGAACTGCTCCTTCAGTGACTACTTGTCGGCCTACCGGTTCAACATGGCTAAGAAATGGCTATCCGAAACCGATATGCCGATCAAGGATATCTCTTCCAAGCTGCGCTATAACAATTCGCAAAACTTCATCCGTTCGTTCCGCAAGCAAGAAGGGTTAACCCCTGGCCAGTATCGGGACAAAAAGAAAGAAGGCTCGGCACCTAGCGTGTAGGTTCCTTGCCTTCCTTGCTTGTCCTAATCCTAGCAACCAAAAGCTAGGTTGTTGGTTTGACAGCTGCTTTGAGTGCAGCACGATTATCCCATAAGAACGATACAACGCTGTTACGTTCTTCAAAGAATGATTCTTTCTCATCTACATAGTCTTGGCCAAGTCCATGAACGCTGAAACGATCATCCGAGTAGTTCATCAAAGTCCATTGCCCTCCGCGTTTGTTGTCGGCAAACACAAGGTATAGTTTCTCTCCTGAGGCGTCCCATTTGGCAAACGATGAAAAATTGTCCAAAATCTCACCAATGTCGTTTTTCTTTTTGATTTGCATGATCGTATCCTCTCTTTCAATTATTGTTAGGCAAGTTTACTTAAAAGCACTGTTTCCGTTTCCAATTCTGTTTCCTGAAGCTTGGTTTTCCACGCCATTTTATGTTGTGAAACGGTTAAAAATATGTGCTTATAGCCTTCTGATATCGTCAAGACTGGTTTACCGTATACAAGTGACTGAGACAAACGGTAGGTTGCTTGTTCAACATCTTTCGGAGTGTCTTTCTGTTTCCGTAGGATAATAAGCAGCTGCATACAACCAAACACCTTAAACTGGTTACTACACTCTGTATGATCCACGTCATACCAATCCATTTGTTCAACTTCTTGAACCATAAAAACGTAGGAGTCCCCTAATTCATTCTCAAGCGTAATTTCACTAAGCTGGATGTTGGTTTTGTTTAATTCGTATGCGACCTGTTCTAAGGCTTGCTTCTTCGTTTGGGCTTGAATGAGGTATGAAATATTAGCATGAAAGGTTGCCTCTGCGATATAGTCTTCTTGTTCCATTTCCCCTTTGATATCTCCTTTAAATTCATGATGTGTTATGTTCTATGGACAAGAAAATACTATAAGAAAATGGATAAAAAGGTTGTCATTCCGTAGGGTGGGATTTTAGGAACCTTTGTCGAATAATTTTTAACGGTATAAAAAGAGAAAAGGCACGCCTTGAAGGTGGCCGTGAACACTTGCGCCAGCAAGCTTCTTCATCACGTCTATGCCATCCTCACTCAAGGCGAGCCTATCTTACTTAAACATTACCATCTATGTTACAAAATCAAATCCCAGCTGCCGCATACACTTTATCAAAGCCGGCTTTGGAACGTTGGACTAAGCTCTCAGGGGATTCTGTCGGCGGCGTTGCCGTCAATATTTCCTGAGAGACAGCCCCCTTATAACCAATACGCTGCAGCCCTTGCAGGAAGCCTGCCAAATCGATTACACCCTCACCTGGATACAAGCGTCCATTATCCAGCACTTCTTCCACGGGAACATCTGGTGCGTCGTTGATGTGGACATGTACGATCTGCTCAGCGCGAAGCTTCTCAATATCTGCCACCGTTAACCCGTTCGTGTACCAATGGTACGCGTCGAACAATAAGCCAACGTTGCTCTCGCCAATGGCGTCGATCCAATCCAGCGTCTCATCCAGCGTCCAGATGAACGGATGCTTCCAGCGCGTACGCAGATGATGCGGACCAACGAACTCTAATCCAAGACGGATGCCGTAGGCCCCTAGGATTTGGGCACAAGTACGCAGTCTGCGTGTAGCTAACGCCATGAAATGCGCAGCGCCCAAATCTGTTGAAGGTAACACGTACGTGCAGCAGTTCGTACATCCAAGTGCTGCGGCAGCTGCTGCTGCTTGTGTCAGCTTCGGCAAGTCTGCGCGGAACGTCTCTTCCGTCCCTCGCCATTCAACTGGCAAACCGATGGAACCAATGACGAGGCCATGTTTATTGAGCAGCTCACGTGCCCCATCTATACTGTAGCTCTCTACTAAACCAAGCGCGTCGATATCGACGGCCTCGAAGCCATATTTTGCCGCTAACTCTATGAATTGTTCATTACTTTCAAGCTTGCCGAGTCCAGCCCCCGTTAATCCTCTAAGCATATTCATTCCTCCAAGTGTGATGTTATTCGTTCCAGTTCAGCTTCACTTCATTCCCAGTTCGTGAAGATTCGTAAATAGCATCGAGAATTAAATTGTTCGTATAGCCGGAGAGTGCCGATGTAATCGGTTGTTTGCCTTCACGAATGCAATCTAGGAAATGGAGGCTGAGGCGCAGACGTTCACCCTCATCATCATCCGGTTTCTTCAGATCGGTCTCAATTGCTTTATTAAACTTCTCCGTCAACAGCTTACCGTTAGCTCCGCGATAGCTCGCTCCGCCTTCTGTTCCCATCAGGTGAACGAACGGTGTATTGTCCGTATCCATATGTACGGCCCAGCTCACTTCCAGCGTCAGCGTGCTGCCATCTTCCATGCGAATCAAAGCAGTAGCCAAATCTTCGACGTCATACGTACCGTTCCAATTCGGCGTACCCCATGTTCCGATTCCTTTGCGGCGAGGCCCGAATTCGGCATACGTAGCGCCCGATACCGACACTGGCTTCGGATTCCCCATCAAGTAGAGGGCAAGATCCAGCATATGAACGCCAATATCAATCAGCGGGCCCCCGCCGGACTCCTCCATTTTCGTAAACCAGGTGCCCCAACCAGGAATACCCTTGCGGCGGAACCAACCTGTTTTCGCTGTATAAATTTTGCCTAGCTCACCGGCATCGACCTGCTCTTTGATCTGAAGGGGCACGGATTCCCAGCGCATTTGGTGACCGATCATGACGACTTTATCTGATGCTTGACTGGCCTTGTAAATTTGTTTGGCCGCTTCTGCATTAATACCCATTGGCTTCTCAATCAGCACATGCTTACCTGCTTCAATCGCTTGTACAGCAAGCGAAGCATGGTGCATATTAGGCACGCCGATAATAACAGCGTCTACATTCGCACTTTGTATAAGTTCTTCGGGGGTAGCCGGCACGTAAGGAATACCATGTTCCTGCGCGCGTGCTTCCGCGAGTGGCAGATAGGCATCCGTAATCGCCGTAATTTCACATAAATTGGCTAGCTTTGAAAATTCACGAATATGAACCCCGCCAATATTTCCCGCTCCAATAATACCTACTCTAATTTTGTTAACGCTTCCCACTGTTCGTTCCTCCTCATATGCACATCCTGTTCGATCTCCTTTTATGGTAAAATAAGTGCAGCAAGAAGTCGTACCGTTATTTCGGAAAACGTCCCATTTTTTCGAAGGAGATCAGCCTCACTATGACGTACTTTCCCGATTATCTAAAAACATACCCCAATATGGAGTCGTCCTTCCCTTTTCACTTCAGCAGGAATACGCTCGACCGTGGCTTTCGGGCACATCGCCATGATTACTTAGAGTTCTCTTATGTCGTCCATGGCCGAGGAGCAGAAACCATAAATGATGTGAAACATACGATGACACCAGGCACTTTTACGTTCGTGCTGCCCTATCAGGTGCATGAAATTTTCACAGATCCGGGGGAGCATCTAGTCCTATTCAACTGTTCGTTCAGTATGGACTTGCTTATGGAGCCAGGGAACGATCAAGGCTTGTCTGGCTTGTTTAATGATACGAATACCCTGCCGGGCTATGTCCAACTGAGTGGGCAAGATCAACAGCAAATGAGTGCTCTCATTGAAGATATGTACAAAGAGTACAACGCGAACGAACGCTACAGGCAGACGCTTCTGAAAGCAAGACTGAAGGAAATTCTTGTTCGGTTCGATCGTTATCGTTGGAAACAAGCAGGACAGACTGAAGCTACGGCCATCTCGCCAATCTCAGGGGCAAAAACGAGTCCTTCGGTGTGGCCAATCATTCACTACATCCACCGGAACTATCAAGAGGATCTGGCATTATCTGACCTTGCGACTCGGTTCACTATGAGTGTATCCCGCATCAGCGAGGTCATTAAACAAACGACCGGCCAAACGTTCGTTCATTTCCTGCACGATCTGCGACTTCGCCATGCGTGCAGCCTGCTAGTATCCACCGACATGAGCGTGACGGAGATTGCCTTGGAGGTCGGGTACGGTTCGTACAAGACATTTTCCCGTATTTTTCGAGAAAGCAAAGGCATCGTGCCGAAGGACTATCGCAAAGCCGAGTATGGCCGACGAGTGACACAAGGGTAAACGACTTCGGCGGTATCTTACTTGTGAGATCAACCATCGTATGCAGAACATGCAATTCGTAAGGAGAGGGCAACCTCTCCTTTTTTGTTATGTATGCCAGTGTTCATTACTCCGCCTTTTGTTTAGCACATTATGAATCTACTTTGCATTTTATATAGAGAATCTAATATAGAAACGAGGTGATCGGAATGGCTCGTGCAAAAGCTGTTTTACAACCTGATCTAATATTGATCAGTTGGACAAGAAACCCTCTTCGCCCAGGTTCCGCACGCAGGATTATTGCTGCTCGTGTTATTGGCAGTGCTCAACCTTGCAGATTTACATTGGTTCCCAATGGATTGCTTATCAATGCCTTAAACTGCTTATTAGACCATGACATCGGTTTTAAGATCGTCTTCCAGAAAAAAACTTCAAGTTTTAGTGGATATTTGGTGTTGCAACGCAATCGATAATTTGTTTTTAAAAAGACAGAAAGAGATCCACAACAACGGGTTGTGGATCTCTTTCCTATTCATTATTCAATGGATAAAAATATCTTTATACTGCCATCCTGAGAATAAAATTCAAAATCGGTTTTATATGCTCTTTTAATATCACTTTTCCAGATATCCTCCCAAGCATGAAAGACGCCTTGCGGATCCGTATGATCTACTTCTACAACATGGTAGTTTCCTGCTAGAATTATGACACTACTCTCATCCGTAAATTTCTTCTCAGAACCAATATGCAAATCATAATCACCTGTAAAATCACTTGAATAATGATTATAAACTGCATAGATATCACCTTTTACATTTAAACGAAGAAACTCTTCCCACAGACTAAGTATTTTGTTTGTATTTTGATTATTTGTTCTTATTCTTTTGCCATAAATCTGTTTTTCAGTAACTGCTGCATGCATGTATATTTCCTCCTACTAGTTTTAATATAGAGAATATAACATTCATACTGTGACAACAGTCTGTCAGCATTTATAAATAAATACGAACTAATGTTAGAATTAAGGATACAAACAAATATTAAGAAGGAGCTATTAACTTGGAAGTCCTGTTTAAAGAGGTCAGCAATAATCACGAGATATCTGTATACGACACTCCCGAACTATATGGTGAGAAAGGAAACTTCCGAGTCTTGGAGTTTTCCAATCAGGCTATACAAGGTGCGATGGATTTGAATAATCCGGAAAGAATCCTATTTGAATACCCGCGGTCAATTATCCATTTAATGGATTTTAATACCCCATCATTCGAAGATGTATTTGTCATTGGGCATGGAATTGGAACGATTGCTGGGCATTATTTGGAGAAACGATTTAAAGTAGCAGAGCTTGATGATAAAATCGTGGAGTTAAGCAAGAGGTTTTTTGGATACCGCAAGGATAATGTGATTGTTGGTGATGGACGCCAGATTCTCGGGAGTGAGGAACCGCTGACCTACGATTATATTATTTTGGACGCCTTCACGGAAAAGGGTACTCCTCTGCATTTAACATCCAGGGAGTTTTTCAGGATGACTAGGGAGAAACTAGATTCCCAAGGGTCTATCATCATGAATCTGATGGGCAAAGGCGAGAATGATCAGCTTCTAAACGCCATTCATACGACTCTTAGCGAGGAATATGCTTATGTCAAATCGTTTGCCCTGCCATCTGAGGATGCCTCCGACATACTAAATATCATCATCATGGGCAGAAACAAGCCTATCGGATTTCAAGCGCGCCAAATGGCGGGTTTCACAGAGATTGAACTTGGACAAGGTTATGTCATTAGGGATTAGCAGCCCAAAAATGAGTACAATTAAGCGCGAAAACCGCGCTTACAGCGAGAGCTCTGCGAGCCGAAGCTCACCCACAGAGTCTGATTATTCACAGATGGGTATTTTGCATAATTTCCTATACAATAAAAAACGTTATCGTTCAAGTGAACGGATAACGTTTTTATCTGTTAAGCGAAGAACTTTTTTAGCGGTTCCCAGTAGTTGATATGCCAACCCTTAGACAAATGTTCACTTTGGTCCTCAGGGAATCCTGTATGGCTCAAGGTTAAGCGGGTTCCCTCCCCTTGTTCCTCCAGCTCGAACTTCACCAGGGAATATACGCCCTCTTCCCAATCCTTGATACGCCATGCTTGAATAATTCGCTTATTTGGCCTTAGCTCTATATTCTTCCCTACGACCATTCCTCCGAAGCAGGAAAAGGTGCCGCTGGATTCGGTCGACGTTTCTGTCGGGGAGCCTCCCATCACCTCACTAAACAGTGTTGCATCGGTCAATGCCTCGTAGATGCGGCTCGGACTCACGGGGAATACCACCTCTTGTTGGATCGTCGATCCACATTTACAAGTTACTGTCGTCATTGTCTTCTATCTCCCTGTACTTGAAGTTGGGCAAATGTTATTTTCCCCAATTCTAGGTAACTTATGAAGGAATATGTAACCATAACAACAAATATTGCGACGTCTAGCTGCTCTAAATGGGGATGGTCTTTTTTGGTGTTGTTCGTTACCTATCGTTTATAATAAAATAGGAATAAAGTAAGAATAGATCAAAAGAAAAGGTGTCATTCATGAGCATATTAAACGTAGAACGACTAAGTCACGGCTTTGGAGACCGCGCCATCTTCAACGATGTATCCTTCCGCTTACTCAAGGGCGAGCACATCGGACTCATCGGCGCTAACGGTGAAGGGAAGTCCACCTTCATGAATATCATTACAGGTAAGCTCCAGCCGGATGACGGCAAGGTCGAATGGTCCAAACGTATGCGCGTTGGTTACCTTGATCAACATGCTGTACTGAACAAAGGCCTTTCGATCCGCGACATCTTAAAGGGAGCCTTTCAATATCTGTTCGACATGGAACAGGAAATGAACGATATGTACGCCAAGATGGGCGACGTAACGCCGGAAGAGCTTGAGCAAATGCTTGAGGATGTTGGAACGATTCAGGATACACTGACGAATCAAGATTTCTACATGATCGATGCCAAGATCGAAGAAACCGCCCGTGGCCTAGGCCTTACGGATATTGGACTGGATAAGGACGTCAATGATTTAAGCGGTGGGCAGCGGACGAAGGTATTGCTTGCGAAGCTTCTGCTCGAAAAGCCGGATATTCTGCTCCTCGATGAGCCGACGAACTATCTCGATGAACAGCATATCGAATGGTTAAAACGCTACCTGCAAGAGTATGAGAATGCCTTCATTCTCATCTCACATGACATTCCGTTCCTTAATAGCGTTATCAACTTGATTTATCACATGGAAAATCAAGCCTTAAACCGTTATGTCGGCGATTACGAGCATTTCCAGCAGGTTCACGAAATGAGAACGTCGCAGCTTGAATCCGCGTATAAGCGTCAACAGCAGGAAATCTCTGAATTAAAAGACTTCGTAGCCCGTAACAAAGCGAGTGTCGCAACGCGGAATATGGCGATGTCCCGGCAAAAGAAGCTGGACAAGATGGAAGTCATCGAGCTGGGCAGAGAGAAACCGAAGCCTCAATTTAATTTCAAGGAGGGGAGAACGGCTGGTAAGCTGATTTTTGAAGCGACTGATCTCGTTATCGGTTACGAGGATCCTTTATCCAGACCGCTCAACCTTCGTATGGAACGAGGTCAGAAGATCGCGCTTGTAGGGGCGAACGGAATCGGTAAAACGACGTTGCTGCGCAGTATTTTAGGTGAAATCAAGTCACTATCCGGATCTGTACAAAAGGGAGATAACCTCCAAATCGGTTACTTCCAACAGGAGATCAAGGATTCCAATAACAACACCTGTATTGAGGAAGTGTGGAATGAGTTCCCCTCGTTCTCACAATTCGAAGTACGCGCGGCGTTAGCCAAATGCGGTCTCACAACCAAGCATATCGAGAGTAAAGTTGTGGTACTCAGCGGTGGTGAGAAAGCGAAGGTTAGGCTTTGCAAGCTGATCAACCGCGAGACGAACTTACTTGTACTCGATGAGCCGACGAACCACTTGGATGTCGATGCGAAGGATGAACTGAAGCGTGCTCTCCAGGCGTACAAAGGCAGCATTCTGCTGATTTCCCATGAACCAGACTTTTATCGCGATGTCGTAACAGAAACATGGAATTGTGAATCTTGGACGACGAAAGTGTTTTAAATTGTGCCTAAGGAGCTTATCTAATCGCTTGCGATTAGGTAAGCTTTTTATATTCATGTATGAGTTGCATGAAGATATTCAAACTGGCATTTTCCCCCGCATCATCCTCATTTCCATTCGTTTCTTGTTAATGAGAACCGTTCGAATGAACCATCCCATTCGTACTCCAAAGCGCACATACATAGGCATACAACTGCACCATATGATCTTTTTTCTCACTAACCCAAGCAAATAATGCAGTATGCTCACCACTCTTCCATGACCGTTCTTCTCATTTGAATTTATTGTAAATGAGATCCCTAGAATTAAAATCAGTCCTTAGACGGAATTCCTCCTCCTCCTTTGACACCAAAGCGATTAAAAAACATGCCAATTCACTAGACCATAAGTGAATTGACATGTTTAAAATAAAATCGTTCTGATATCGTTAAGTCTCGAATATAATGCGCCCTGTCTGAGATAAATCATAACCTTGGATAGGACGCAGCTCATTATGGAAGGATTCCGATTGTAAGACTTGCTTCACTCTCTCAATCCATTCCAGATTCTCCGGTTTCTTTAACATGACAAGGTCATACCGTTCTTGAATAAGCGGAATGAACTCAACGCCGCCAACCATATAGGCTGCTCTTTCAATTCCAATTCCGAAATCCGCTTCACCCGTGGCGACTTTACCAGCTACGCCCATGTGATTCGATTCCTCCTGCTCATAACCGTTTAGCTGCTGATGTGGGATTCCATGAAGACGGAGCTGCTCATCGAGAAGAACACGTGCGCCGGAACCTTTTTCACGATTGACCAATTGAAGTCCAGACTTCTTGAGATCAGCCCACCCGTAAATCTGTTTAGGATTTCCTTGCTTAACGTATAGGCCAGCCGAACGTGAAACGAGATTCATAACAAGATAAGAAGAACCCGTCAGTAATTTTCGGATATAGGGAATGTTATATTCACCGGTGTCACCATCCAGCAAATGGGTGCTGACAATATCAGATTCACCCTTATACATCGAAATTAAGCTATCTAGACTTCCCACGTATGAACGAAGCGGTCTGTAATTGGGTACATGTCTCTCGATATGTTTGGCTAAAATGTCCAAGCTAATGTCTTGTCCAGTTATAACTAGAGATTGTTTCGAAGATGAGGCAGCATAAGATTTCTGCTGTGTAGGAGGCTCGGCCAGATCCTTTTTAGGGGTAGAGGCTATACCTCCTTTCGTACGTGTTTTATAGGCTTCGAGATCCGATGCGTCTACACGCATTTGCTTTCCGACACGATAGGAAGGCAGATCCCCTTTTTTAATTAAATCATAGACGGTTAGTTTGGAGATTTTCAAAAGTTTGGATATTTCTTCCGTTGTATAGGAAATGTCAGCTGTCATTGTAAGCCTCCAAAGACACGTTTTTCATAAAGTAGCGTAGATTTACTCCTACATCAAAACTGTTGATACATTATCATCTATCATAAGCTGATAAATAGGGTATTTCAATCCCGCTGTTTACTAATTAAATATGGTTTAATATAATGATCAATAATTATACTATTTCATTTATAATCAAATATATATGAACTTAAGATTGGAGGGAACACAATGCTAAAAATAAGAGTGTTTAGTTATGTTTTATTATGTTTTATTATAACTACTCTGATCATCACAGGTTGTGCGAGTAAAAAGGAGCAGCCTGCTGCAAATTCAACACAAGTACCCATCGAGAAAGTAGAATTAACGATTTCCGCAGCCGCAAGCTTAACCGATGCCTTCAAAGAGATTCAAACGAATTACGAGAGCAAAAACAAACAAATCAAACTCAATTTTAACTTCGGAGCTTCGGGGGCTCTGCAACAACAAATCGAACAAGGGGCTCCTGCAGATTTATTCTTTTCGGCAGCGACTAAAAATATGAAAACCCTAGTTGACAAGCAGTTGATTGATCCAACACAGCAAAAAGGCTTGCTAATTAATGAATTAGTTCTCGTAGTTCCCGCTGATGGCAAAGTGGCCGTACAAAAAACAGAAGATTTAACAAACGAAATGATCAAGCACTTAGCAATTGGAGAACCGCAGACCGTTCCTGCTGGCAGCTACGCCAAAGAAGCATTGACTAACGCGAAGCTTTGGGATACGCTTCAAGCCAAAATCGTACAGGGCAAGGATGTACGCCAAGTACTTACCTACGTAGAGTCTGGGAATGCCGAAGCCGGGTTTGTTTATAAGACTGATGCGCTGACTTCAAAAAATGTTAAAGTAACTTTCAGTGTTGATCCAAAAACGTACACCCCCATTGAATATCCTGCCGGCATTGTAAAAGCAACCAAACACAGCAAAGAAACCGCTGACTTTTACACATATCTTCAAAGTAAAGAAGCCCAAGATGTGTTTGTAAAATACGGCTTCTCTATTCCAAAATGATGATGAAACAGATAAACTGGACAGAATTTGCTTATCCTATATTCCTTTCGTTAAAGGTTGCCGTCGTATCCAGCATTTTTGTTCTTTTGATTGGTGGATTAGCAGCTTGGGGAATGTCGCGGCGGTACTTTCGCGGAAAGACATTGTTAGAAACTACGTTTCTTCTGCCTTTGGTACTGCCTCCGACTGTCGTAGGCTTTATCTTGCTGGTCCTATTGGGTAAAAAGAGTTGGATTGGGTACCTCATGGAAAGCTTCTTCAATCAGTCGATCATCTTTACATGGGGGGCTGCGGTGATCGCTTCGATCGTGGTGGCTTTTCCTTTAGTCTATCAAACGATGAAAACCGGATTTTCTTCGGTCAATAAGGATCTGGAAGACGCAGGGAGATCAACGGGAGCAAACGAGTGGCAAGTTCTACGATATATAACCTTACCTTTGGCATGGCGCTCGGTTACGGCAGCTTACATTCTTGGCTTTGCTCGAGGGCTGGGGGAATTCGGCGCAACACTAATGATAGCAGGCAACATCCCTCACAAAACCCAAACTTTGCCTACCGCCATCTATATTGCTGTGGAATCTGGTGATCAAACCCTCGCATGGTGCTGGGCAGGAGTCATAATCATTATCTCATTCGGACTGATGTTTTTCGCTAACCGCAAACCCAAGAGTTAGAGAAGTTGAATGTATAAGAAAACTCGTACCACTTTTTTTAGGTCCGGAAAAAACAGGAGTTTTATTTATAATTTCCGGACCTGATTAATTCATAAGGCCACTCTACTAAATATACCTTATGGACGCACCCATTTGGCTCCTTGCCAAGTATGAATGTAATACCACAACTCTCCGTTTGGAGACTTCCATTCACGTGAAGCGGTGACGGTTTGTGGTGTAAAGGTAAGCTCCTGCGTAGTCAATGAAGCATCCATATACGGTGTATCCAGTGCAATGGATGCCGCCGTCAGTTCAAGACTAACATCACTCAGCTTTACCCCAAATTTGGCATCGTTATCGAAGTCACCAGTGAACCGGGAAGAGATTTCCTTGGCCAAGTTGATCCATTTGCCAGAACCATCTGTAACGACAAAGTACCAACCATCTATTTTTCCAATCGCATGAACGGTTTGCGGCAGTTGAGGCCCAGGTAACTCGTCGCTATAAGGGAATGGTAATTGGTAATAGTGAAATGGGACAGGAATGTCGAGTTTAAGATCGACCTTCTCTACACCCTCAAATCCAAGTCCATGGGAATCATCTGCGTGTATCCATCTTAATCCTTTGGATGTATCGACCTTATACCAGACGCTTGGAGGGACCATTCGCGCTTGCTGCATATACTTCTCAATAGGCTTTACTATCTGAGGGGTCAGTTTCGGCTCGTCAGACAAAGGCTTCTCGAAAGGCAACATATAAACTTCAGTATCCTGTTCAATCGATATCATTCCTTCGACCGGAGAACCTTTGTATTTTTCTGCATAATGATACGGACGAACCCACTTGTCGCCAAGCCACGAAGTTTTGATTAAATACCACTTATCATTGGAGTAGCATGGCGTATAAGGGTCGCACACAGAGATAGAGGCAACCGCTTGAACCGTTTGCGGAGAGAGTTTGTACGCGGTCATCTTCATCGATGACGCTGAGTCATACAGATCTGTTTCCTTTTCAAGTAAAGTCAGTGTTTGCTCCTGAAGCTCCATTTGTCCGTATTTGTACGCGCCATCCTTCAAGTTAATCCATGCTTCACCAAGCCATGTCATAACCGGCACTTTATCCATACCAGTGATGCCCAGCAGCATGTTACTCTCTATCGGAGCTAAGTGGACAGACTGGAAGGCGCTAAGCGAGCCGATGGCCTCATCTGATCTTGTTTCCTTGCTTGCATATAAAGTAAACTCATCCAACAAGGTTATATAAGGCATAGCACTTGGTGCAGCAAGCTCCTGTTCAGCATGAGAGAGCTGCGGCCCGGATAGTACAATTATGGCTGCGGCTAGCAGCGAGGTTAACCATTTGCTCAAACTATTCATCTCCTTTCGATAATTAGACGTGAGTTTTGCATGAAAGTTACAATTTTTCCCTCAAATTGTCCAACGCATGACAAAGCGCCCCACCGATTGTCCGATAAGGCGCTCAAAGATGTTACTGATATTCCAAAGCTATTTTCCCGTAGCTACCGCAACATTATTTTGGACAACTTGATATATGATAACCGAGGCAAAAACGAGCACAGAAATCGTCGCATAAATTCTTCGAGGATTCTGGTACCACTTTGGAAACTGCTGAAGTCGTTTAGGTGATTGAAAGCCTGAACCATATGCCATGCTGAATTGCTTCGTTAAAAGGTGCCCTCTCTTCTGTGGCAACCTCATTGGTTAGTTTCTCGGTTTGATGCAAAGTATTGTCTGATGCATCACAAATTACGTCAATGACGTGTATGCTTAGCCAATTGCTTGCTAATCCGTAGTAATGTTGTACGTTGTACAACTTTAGGCGGCTAAATCCACTTTTCCCAAGCGAATATTGCATAAAATACAACAATTTTAGCCAAAAGTAGCTATGTATCCTATAAAACGGTTAAATTGTTGTACAACATACAACATCCTTAGCTTTCCCGGAAAAAAACAAGGATATTGTTGTACGCTGTACAACTTACCTACCTAATTCTCCATTTCTCTCACAAACCAGAAAACAATAACCAGGAAAATATAGTCAATCACCGGAAGATTATGCATGTGTCCACAATCTCACTCAGCTCAGTCAAATCCATAGCAAACCATGCTAAATAGGGGCAAGCTTTCGCCTTTCGCCTTTCGTCCTTCGTCTTACGTCCTACCCAAAGCTACACCCTCTGAGCAAGGAAAGGGCCGCAATGTTGTGTTATTTATCTATTAAAAAAAGCCACATTGAACACTCTCAACATGGCTCACCTATTTTTCATTTTAATTCAATCTGCCGGGCTCTTTGTTAACTTCAAAATTAGTCGTATCGCTATAACTTTCACCCATCGCCTGATAGTTAGACGGAACTTCTTCATCGGTCTTGTCCACATTATTCGAGATAGCGTTATCCTCGTTCTCTTCCGGATTCGAGGTTATGGCCCAGCTAACTGGACGTCCAAGCTTCTTATGCAATTCATTTTGATCCAAAGAAATCCCTCCGTTATCTCACTAAATGCACTTCGCGTTATTGTTACTCAAAGGAGCGTATTTCATTCCAGTGATATATCCGTAAGCGCCCGCACTATATGGAGACCTCGAAATCTTTAACATGAACAGCAGTACCCTTAATCTCTATGCCATATTGATCATTGTTTGGTGTTACTGTTACGTGAATTCTGCCATCCCGGCCCATCTCATGGCCTTGCTCAATTAAAAGATTTAGTGGAGAGTCAGCTTCCTTGTTCAAATATTTGGCATAATAAGCCCCCATTACACCAGAAGCGGTGCCAGTTACCGGGTCCTCAATCGTACCGGAATAAGGAGATGAAAAATGACGAGCATGCATGTGCGCATTCACATCGTATGTTTCTAAGCAGAAAGGATGTACCGATGCGTTTGGCAATTCTTTTAATACCTCTGGGAATTGCTTATTATTCGGTTTCATTGCCTTGAAAGTACTAAGGCTTTTTATCGGGACTAACAACGTCCATATGCCCGTACTTCCATACACTGTTGGTAGATTGGTTTCTATATCTTCTTCTTGAATCCCCATAACAGATGCCAAATCTTTCAGTGAACTATTGAACTCTTGGAATTGCGGAGGGGCTTGCTGCATCGTTATGTAAATCCCTTTATTCAGTTGTGAGTCAAATCTAATCGATAATACGCCTGCCTTTGTTTCAATCGTCAAATCAGTTTGATCTCCAAGCAACCCTTTTGTTTTCAATGCATAAATGGTCGCCATTGTAGCATGACCACAGAGATTCATTTCATGACCAGGTGTAAAGAACCGAATCTGGAGATCAGCTTTTTCGGACTTAAGCGGGAAAGCCGTTTCATTAAAACCAACTTGTTCTGCTATTTTTTGCATGTCATCATCAGAAAGCGTCTCGCCTTCCAATACGACGCCCGCAGGGTTACCCATGTTAGGAATATGACTGAATGCATCGTAATGATAAACTTTTATTGTTTTCATATCGTACACCTGCCTTTTCACTATAAATCTTCATGTCTCTATTATATGATTTTTTTCCTCCTCAAAAAAAGAAAAAGCTGCCGCGGCAGCTTCCAAAGTTAGAACCAGTCATCTAACGACTCCAATAATTTGCTTGCAGGTCATCTTGCTTCATACCAAGTATCCGCTCAATTTCAATCTGAATACGTATAACCCCCTCATGACAGACATCCAGATTTATTCCGTCTGCCATCACTTTTTCCAAAGCCAGAACCGCTGTTAACAACGGCTCCGCGTAGAAATTGGCTGCAATACCTTTAAGCGTATGAACCATTCTGCGTGCAGTCGCATTCTCCTGATTGATGATCAAAGGAAAAAATTGTTCTGAGAAATTACGGTAATCCTGCTTAAATTTCTCCATCATATATTGAAGAATATGTATTTTATGATCGATATTTCTCATGATTTGCGTGGTGTCTACACCCTCTATTTCAAATAACCAACTCGGATTTAACCACTTCTCCAACATATCGGAAAGCTGCTTTTCATCTACTGGTTTAATCAGGATGTCATTCAGCCCAAGTTTAAGAACTTCCGGTCGTTCCTGCATCATGACATCTGCCGTAAGGGCAATGATCGGAATCCTATTCATCTGTTTGAGCTTCCTCAGCCGCTGTGTTGCCTCATAACCATCCATCTCAGGCATATGAATATCCATTAGAATCAGTTTCCATTCCTGCTGATCAACAAGTTCCAGGACTTCATAGCCATTCTGCGCAATAACCGCTTGGTAACCTAATTGTTCAAGAAGGCCAACAATCACCAATTGATTAATTTCATTATCCTCAGCAACTAAAATATTACCTTTGGACATAGAAGACAAGTTATTTACTTCAATGGATTTGTTTGCAGAGGCTTGAAATTCCTCCAGTACGCGTTGATTCAAAGCCTGTAAACTGTTCTGCAATGTCAGCCTGCTGACGGGCTTAACAATAACTGCATCCGCTTTCAGCTCCGATGGCAGTTCGGACATTTCCTCTCTGCCTTCAAGTGTTGTAAACGCAATCACTCTCGTCTTTGAGCGATCTATCGATTCTAAGACACGACGCCAAGTGGCTGGATGCTGCATTTGATCCATTTGCATATCCAGGAATAGATAGTCATTTACAGACTTGTTCGCGCTACCATGTTCCAATGAAGTAAACAATTCGGATGAGGAAGTAACCGTATCCACTTGAAACAGAAAGGAATCTAGGAGCTCCGATAAATGCTGCGCTACAACTGGATGATCTTCAGCTAAGAGCGCACGGTTATTCCCCTGCAGCAGCCCAGCGTGCTTATGCAACCGATTTGCCCCTTTCCCTGCATTCCCCTTTGCACCAAACATCAGGCTAAAATAAAAGCAGCTGCCTTCCCCGAGGACCGTATCCACCTGCAAAACGCCCCCCATAGACTGCACCAAATGCTGACAAATGACTAGTCCTAACCCGGTACCGCCATACCTGCGGCTAATGGATGTATCTGCTTGCGAGAACGGTAAGAATAGCTGCGATAGCTGTTCCTTAGAAATACCAATTCCAGAGTCTTCCATTGTAAAAGAAACAACGACTCCTTCGTCCACATATTTCTCGACCCGAACTTTCAAACGGATATAGCCTTGCTTCGTAAATTTAATCGCATTATTAGATAAATTAATGAGTACTTGTTCTAGACGAAAGGAATCCCCGCTAACGATATCTGGTAAATCTGCTGGAGTATCCAGCATGATCTCGATTCGCTTCTTGCCTATAGATATACTGACCAGATCAGCAACCTTTTGGAGAGATAGCTCTAGTGAGAAATCCACCATCTCTAAGATCATTTTGCCGGCCTCGATTTTTGAGAAATCAAGAATATCGTTAATCGTTGCAAGCAGGACATTAGAGGAACAATCAATTTTGTCCAAATAATCCTTCTGAATCGCCGTTAATTCTGTCCGTTGTAAAAGTAAGGAAAGTCCAATAATACCGTTCAGAGGCGTGCGTATTTCATGACTCATCCTCGCTAGAAACTTACTCTTCGCCCTGTTGGACTCATCCGCTTCCTCACGCTTCTTCAAGTCGGTTATATCATGTACCGTGCCGGTGACGCCGGTGATTTCTGTTTTATCCTCATTGAATAAAGGGGACAAAGTGACGTTATACGCATGCTGATTGCCATCCGGAAGCAGGAAATTGATCGCAAATTGCTGCGTTTTCCCCCTCTCAATCGTTTGTACGAATATCCGCTCCCACTTCTCCGGGTCATCCATCTGGACCAGGTCCGTTAATTGCTGTCCCTTTGCTTGCTCAGGCTCTAGCTGAAAGGTCTGATCCATTTTGTAGTTCGTAGAGGAGATACTTCCGTCCAGTCGAAATTTGAAAATAAAGTCCTCCGAATTTTCCACCAACGTCCGATATTGCTCATCTCTGACTCTCGCTTTGATTTGCGCGGCACGGTGCTCGGTCACATCCACAGCAGATCCAATTACTTCATTGACGGAGCCATACTTATATATGGGTTGTAAGTTAACAAGGATCGTAGAACCGTTGCAATCGTATTCATACGAGACTCGTTCACCTTCCCAAGCCTTATCATAATGCTGCTTTACGAATTGTTTAAATTCTTCACTTAATACATGGACTTCGTCCAACTCTTTTCCGATGAATTGACTAGGTCTCAGACCAAGATGATAAACCAACTGTCCTTCAAATAGAACGTAAACGTATCGATCCCAGTGTTTATGGAGTTTGAATGTAAACCCTGCTTGAAAGCGCAGCATATCGATTAGTTCCTGTTCCACTTGATAGATCTTCTGCTTGTACTCACGAGCCCGGACCAAATATCGCACAAAACAAGCAACAAGAAACGAACAAAGCAGCTGCGTGAAAATATAACTGTAGAAGATATCAAATGGTGTTCGATAAACAAACCAAATCATCGTATAATAGGACGGGTAGAAAATAACGCTTCCATATAACCATTTAAGCCAATATGATCGCGCTCTAGCAAAAATAATACTGGTCCCCGTGACAGCAATCATGCCAAATATCAGCTGTGGAATTTCTATGTGACCTTCAAAAATGTAACGCCCTATCCATAAGCAAACATATGTAATACTTAAGGAGAGGAATCCTCCTAGATAAATTGAAAGCAGTAGGGCTATTCCGCGAAAGTTAATAATAACGTGATCATCAACAGGGGTACTGAAGTGTAAGAGGACAAAAACCAACATGCCATATGAAAGCCCAATAAAAACCTTATAGAGCCAAGCAGGCTTCTCATTCAGTTTCATCGTGATGGAAAGCTGTTCCACAAATAATACAAAAATCGTTATAATAGCAAAATTGGTAATCAAGGCGTGAAGCAGAGTAATCACCAGCCTATATCGACATAGAATGTAGGATAATCACGCTATCCTGTCTGTTTGGTTTCTAGATGCAGCATTTCCTCGATACGCTTCGCCATGACCGGTTGGCTGAAATAATAGCCTTGGACCAGTCTGCAGCCACACTCCCGCAGTACTTGAAGCTCCTCCTCTGTCTCTACACCTTCCGCTACAACGAGAAGATTCAAATTTCTAGCCATCGTAACCATCGTGTTTACGATAACCGCATTCACTTGTTTATGTATCAATCCCTTAATAAAGGACTGGTCAATTTTCAATTTATCAATGGGAAAATCTCTGAGATACCCGAGTGAGCTATATCCGGTACCAAAATCATCCATCGCAACGCGAACACCCAGCTTCTTCAGCTGTCGAAGTGCGTCTGCAGCCAGCTCAACTTGCATACTCATACTTTCCGTAATTTCGAGCTCCAAGTACTTGGGCTGTAAGCCCGTTTTCTCCAAAATAGTCTGAATCATCCGGCTAAGCCGGCTATCATTGAACTGTCGTCTAGACAGATTAACCGCTACAAACACCTTGGAAAGGCCAGCTTCCTGCCACCGCTTGTTCTGCATACAGGCTTCCTTCAGTACCCATTCCCCTATTTCATGAATAAGACCGCTTTCTTCCGCTACTGGGATGAAATCCGAAGGAGGCACCTGACCCAAAGTAGGATTATGCCAACGAATCAGGCTCTCTAGTCCTACAATTCGATTCGAATATACATCAACGACTGGTTGATAAACAAGATGAAATTCATGATTATCAATTGCTCTTCGCAAGTGAAACTCGATGTCCATGCGCCGTTGGAACCGATCTTGTTTATGTGGTTGGGAGGCAGAGAGAACGATTCCTTCCATTCCTGCTGCATAAAAGGGAGAGTCATAGACGCCTTGAACCCCGTTCTGAATCGCCATTTTGCATCGTTCTAGGAAATAAGAAGTTACAATTTTATTTTTCAATTCTTGGGCTAACATTTCTTTATGAAAATAATCTGCCGCACCTAGCCGCATCGCTTGAATGGTCTTCATAGAACATTCGGGTGTATGCGTACTTAGTACTACGACAGGAATAGGACTATGGTTCATGATAAGATGAAGCGCAAGTAGTCCATCTGCGTTAACCATATCTAAATCAATGATGACCAAATCCGGTTTATTCGACAAGATGCAGTCAAGTACGGCGTTTCCATGCTTCGCCATACCTGTCATTACGAACTGTGTATCCTTCTCGATTAAGGATCCTACTTCTGATCTTAATTCATTTGAATCACTTACAATTAGAACACCATACCCGTCCAAAAGACCCATTTCCCCACCACCCTTACAAGCAATAGATACGCATTATCTCTATTATACTTTCCACTTATTAGGTTACTTACATAAATGGTACGATTTCCCCCTTCTATTTTCACTAATAATTTACTAACAATTTCTCATTAAATGTCAATGATCGCGGTTTACTCTTAAATTTCGACACCGTATAATAGAATTAATGAGTAAAGTGTTAGCACATGCATTCCCTCTGTTCATTTACACGGATTTTGGTATTGGAAAATTTAGCTTAGTTTGGGGGAGTTTCTAATGGACAGAGTTCTACTAATTGAGGACGATGATATTATCGGAGAAATGATCTGTATGTATCTGAAAGAGGAAGACTTCTTAGTCCTAAGGTCCCACAACGGTCAGGAAGGCCTAGCAGCATTGCATGAATTTGAACCGGATCTTATTCTTCTCGATCTCAATCTTCCTGACTTCGAAGGAATTGAGCTGTGTACGTCCATTCGGAATATAACTCCTGTGCCCATTATTATCATTTCATCCGACTCCAGAGTGAGCGAAAAAATTGAAGCATTCACAGTAGGTGCAGACGATTATTTAGTCAAACCATTCAGCATGCATGAGATGAAAGCCAGAATACAAGCACTCTTACGTCGTTTCAAATTGGGACATCCTACCGAGACCACAACACTTCATGCAGATCATGAAGTTACCGTACCAGCCACGGATTTATACATGAATTTGGAAAAAAGAACGCTCTACGTCCGAGGCGAATCCATCGAAATGACGTTCTCCGAATTCGAGCTTATCCGGCTGCTGTACGAGCATCCCGAACGCGTTTACCGCCGAGAAGATCTCATAAATGCATTACGTGGTTTCGATTCCTACATAAACGACCGCGCCATTGATGTTCATATTACGAATTTGCGCAGAAAAATTGAAGTCAATCCCAAAGAACCGAAATACATAAAAACCGTGTGGGGCGTAGGCTATAAATTTGTCATGTGAAGGTGGGGCTGTCCCAAAAGGTCAATTAGATCTTGAGGGCAGCCCTATTTTTGTCGCATAAGGGAATGCTAGCTACTGAGAGAAATAAGAGCCTTTGGGAGCTTCTATTTTCGCAAAAAGTGGCTATTAGAGCGGAATAAAAGCCTTTAGAGGCTCTTATTTGTCATTGACAGGATGAAAAGCTAGCTACTCTCAGAAATAAGGGTCTTTGGGAGCTTCTATTTTCGCAAAAAGTGGTTATTGGAGCGGACTAAGAGCCTTTAGAGGCTCTTATTTGTCGTTGATAAGATGAAAAGCTAGCTACTCTGAGAAATAAGGGTCTTTGGGAGCTTCTATTTTCGCAAAAAGTGGCTATTGGAGTGGAATAAGAGCCTTTAGAGGCTCTTATTTGTCGTTGATAGGATGAAAAGCTAGCTACTCTCAGAAATAAGGGTCTTTGGGAGCTTCTATTTAACATAGGGTAGTAATAACTCCAAGATTTTGGTTTTAGAGTCGTTCAGCAGCTATGTGTGGGAAGATTGGCAATCGTGGTTACACATGTTGTAATTTCTACAACAATTCACACGCCCAAGGACTGTTTTGCAAGTTGAAGTTGCAGGTTATACAACATTTCGAACCAATTTGTTGCGAAATGGCCTGTATGCGCCCCCATTGTTGTACGTAATACAATAACGAAGGGAGAAAACCGGGATCTAGGCAGCAATTGTTGCATTTTTACAACATCATTCAACCGCGAATAGGGATGCATTCATCCGGGTTCTCAATTGAGCAAATTTGACGATGGATTCCGATTCAGGGCATCTCTCGGCAGATAAAGTATTCTTTTTGAGCTTAACTTGCTTCGATGCCCCATTTCCAATCAACTTCTTCCAAGAGAGTCCAACTTAAGCTGCAAACTCCTGCATCTATCCCCCTCTACTCCCTCTGATTTCATTCCTTCAGTGTCGTAAAACAAGGCAATTTGTTGAAACTAGATCTTTATACAAACTTTTACTAATTTTTAGCAAAAATTGGTTGACATAGAAATCATTGATCCTTTAGTATTGGACTTCTGAGACCACGCTAGGGGATAACCAAACTATCGAACAAATGGGTGAGATCTTATGCACAGTAATAAATTAATTTTGGATTTGGGAAGTCATAGTGCCAAAGTGTTCAGGAAATCAAATGATCATATTGAACAAGTGGATGTTCTAACCTGGGAGCTTCTGGAGAGCGGGGTAGATCTGCCGTCTATTGAAGGTACTTTAAAGTCTTTGCTTTCTACGCAGGGCTCCTTTATCGAAGGCCTTGGCCAAGGAGACATCGAAGCTATCGGTACAGAAGCGATGCGAAGATCACCTCTTTTGTCCGAACATATGCAGGAAGTTTGTAGGAATTTGAGGATTGCGTACAGAACTATCAGCCAGAAAGAGGAGGCTGACTTGCTGAAGAAAGCTATAGCCGAATCAGATATCCCCAGTGACCTTGATGTGATCAATGCCGGGGGAGGGAGCATCCAAATTATCACGAGTGAAAGCGAAGCTCCTTATCTGATTCCATTCGGCATCTCGGATCTTAACCAACAATTCAACTTACTCGGACCTCCAGATCAAAGACAGATTGCCACTTGTATCAAGTGGCTCTCCTGCCGATTACCGGCTTCCTTGGAGCAGTTTGCGTATACAGGCGGTGAGAAAACGTATTTGCGTCATTTCCAGATCGAGCTTGAGGATGATCTGTATTGCCATAGAAATGATTTCACCCAACTAACCAGACAATTGGCAGCGCAGGACCTCCAAACCTTAGAAGCCAACTCTCCCTTCGATCCCAAATGGATGCGCGGGGCCATTGCCTCTAATTGTGTCGTTCTTGCTGGTTTGATCAAATCAGGCGCTACCAAATTCTTGCCCTCGGATCTCAATATCGCTCATGGATTTATCAGACAGTTATAAATATTCCCACTTTTGCAGCCGTCATATATAATCATTAGAGAACATTATACGCAAATAGATAAGGTGGGTTTACTCGCATGACGAAGATAATGAATGCCGTAATGATCAAGGAGTATGGAGGGATTTCAGGTATTGAATTTGGCGAGACTGCTATCCCAGAAATAAACAGCGGTGAGGTGCTGATTAAAGTACATGCTGCCTCTATTAATCCCGCCGACTTATTATTTCTGCACGGTCATTATGGCATACAACGAGAACTGCCTTCGGTTGGCGGCATGGAAGGATGCGGTACAGTTATCGCAACAGGCAGCAGCCTTGCAGCACGGATGTTAAAAGGGAAGCGTGTCGCCTTTGTATCCGAAGTTTACGGTTCCTGGGCACCCTATACCAAAGCGAGTGCTATGACCTGCATGGTGCTGCCAGATCATGTATCCGATGAGCAGGGTGCTGTCTTCTTCGTCAATCCGGCGAGTGCCATGGCCATGGTGAAGATAGCAAAGCAGCATAAATCTAAAGCCATCGTTCAAACAGCCGGTGCCAGCGCACTTGGCAGAATTCTAGTGAAGCTCGGCAAAGAGCATGGTATTCCTGTAATTAGTGTTGTTCGCAAGGAAGAACATGAACGGCTGCTGAGCGAAATAGGCGGACAGCATATCGTCAACAGCAGCTCAGCTACCTTCACGGAGGACTTAAAGCGTAAGTCCCATGAGCTAGGAGCTACCGTATGCTTTGATGCCGTAGGAGGCGACTTAACGGGCCTCGTTCTATCGGCACTCCCTGATGGAGCGACCATTTTCCAATACGGCCTTCTGGGTGGAAAAACGACAACGATCAACGCCGATGATCTTGTTTTTCGCCGGAAACGTATCGCCGGATTCTGGGCATCCGATTGGGTGAAAACGCAATCTATTTTTGAACTTCTCGCCCTGCAGGGATCGATGAAAAAAACAATCGGATCACATATCCAAACTGAGATTAGCCAACACTTCCCGATGAGTCAAACCGTTGATGCCATCAAGCAGTATACGGCAAATATGACTTCGGGCAAAGTGCTTCTGCTTCCTGTCTAGATATTGCACATAAACAAGCGCATGCGCCATTTGGGCGGCATGCGCTTGTTTGTCGTCTAATAATGATCCAAACTTATTTACAAACCGATGGTCGGTATATATAATGTGTGTAAAGGGATAATTAACATATTTTAAGTTACAAACGTACCCGGAGGGATGACTTTGAAACAAGAGGAACGCAGGCAGCAAACAACGAAGCTGCTGCTAAATTCAACCAAAGAGCTGATAAGGGAAAAAGGGTGTCACTCCATCACAATGAAAGACATCATGGAGAAATCAGGATTGTCTAAGGGAGCTATCTTTCATTACGTGAAAAATAAAGACGAAATCTTTGCTTGGGTACTGCAAGAACGGCTAGAAGAGACCAACAAACGCTTTATGGACGAAGTGGAGCAAGACCGCCCAACATTCGATAATCCAATGCAAAAGATCACAGAAAGTTTATCAGCTCTGGAAGATGGTCAGGATGTAACGAACAAAGTGCTGATGTATCTATTAGGAAAAGAGGATCAGCCTATGGTCTCAGATGTGCTCAAGCAGTATTATGAGCGGTCTGTGCATGTATCCAAACAGTGGATAATGACTGGCCAAGAACACGGGGTCATTCCGAAATCAGTGGATACGGATCAGACAGCGGAGATGTTCGTTCTGCTCTCACTAGGTTTACGCCTGCGCTCCTCGATTCCACTGGCTGGGACATCTTTTAATACCCAAGATTATTCGTTGTTTATAAGAGATATGTTACAAACCAAGTCAAGCCAATAGACTTTTTACGGAGGGATATCCATGATACCTTTTTATGTGCTTGTTGTTTCATTTACGCTATTTAAGGTTCTAGGTCTGTTTGGCTGGTCCTATTTCGACGGTTGGCAAAATCCGACTCAAATAGCGGTGGCCATCATGCTGCTGGTTACCGCTTCCGCCCACTGGGGAAAAAACCGACAAGACCTGATCCGAGTGGTTCCGCCCGCATTCCCGAGGAAGGATTTGCTGGTTACTGCCACTGGCTGGCTGGAAATTGCCGGAGCCGTCGGCATTCTTCTTCCCGCTACCTCCCGCGTGGCTTCCATCTGCTTGGCGTTGCTGCTTATAACCATGTTCCCAGCCAACGTGAAGGCGGCCCGGGAGCGATTAACCATCGGCGGAAGACCTACGCCTAAGCTGCTCGCTCGAACGCTGCTGCAGTTGGTGTTTCTAGCAGCGGTTCTCTTGGCTGGCAGCGCTAGCTAATGTAAGGTCGGACCGCTATCTCGCTGTCGCGGCCGAGCAACTCCGCTATAAGGATGAAAAACATCCTTATAGCGGGGTCAAACCGGCGGAGGCCGCGGGATTGCTGAGCCATAGCGATGAAAAACATCGCTATCTCGCTGCCGCGGCCGAGCAACCCCGCCATAAGGATGATATACATCCTTATGAGGGGTCAAACCGGCGGGGGCCGCGGGATTGCTGAGCCATAGCGATGAAAAACATCGCTATCTCGTTGCCGCGGCTGAGCAACCCCGCCATAAGGATGAAAAACATCCTTATGGTGGGGCAAACCGGCAGGGGCCGCGGGATTGCTGAGCCATAGCGATGAATGTCTAGGTCCGCTTCTTTTTCTAAATTTCCGTGAGTATAGTGAGAATAACGGGTCTCCTGCCCGTCTTTTCATAAAAGAGCTTTCCTAGCGCTTCTTTTACATTCGTTTTAAGCACATTCCATTGATTCACGTTTTCTTTTTGGAGCCTGTTTATCGTTTCTGTTGCTAGCATATTAGCTTGATCCATCAGGTCTTCCGACTCTCGAACATAGACAAACCCGCGGGAGATGATATCCGGACCGGACAAAATTTTACCGTCACTTTTACTAAGCAGTAGAACCACGATCAAGATACCATCCTCGGCCAGTTGTTTACGGTCACGCAGAACAATGTTGCCAACATCCCCTAATCCATCGACAAGGGTATTCCCCGCGTACACTTTGCGGCTCTGAGTTGCCACCTCGTTCTTGATATCCACGACATCGCCATTATTTAAAATGTAGATGTTAACCGGGTCCACGCCGACGCCTTCAGCCAAAATCCGGTGCTGATGAAGCATTCTGAATTCGCCATGAATCGGAATAAAATACTTCGGCTTCATCAGAGTGAGCATTAACTTCAGCTCTTCTTGACTGCCATGTCCGGATACGTGCATGCCTGTAGCTGAGCTCGAACCATAAATGACTTCAGCCCCTAGGCTGAATAAATGATCGACAGTCCGCGATACATTGCGTTCATTTCCCGGAATCGGGGATGAGGATAGAATAACGGTGTCTCCACGTATAATTTCAACCTGACGATAAATGGATCGGGATAATCGCGATAATGCAGCCATCGGTTCTCCTTGGCTACCGGTACATAAGATCGCTATCTGTTCTGGAGCCATACGGTTGACTTCTCCCGCTTCCACTAGCATTCCTTCAGGGACTGTTAGGTAGCCAAGCTCGGAAGCAATTCTCACTACATTGACCATACTGCGGCCAAGTAAGGCTAATTTCCGATTCGTTGCCTGAGCAGCATCAACGACTTGCTGAAGCCTATGAACATTAGAAGCAAAGGTGGCTATGAACACTTTTTGCTTTGCTTTATGAAAGGCATCCTCAATATGCTTACCTACAAGACTTTCCGAAGGTGTGTAGCCTGGGCGCTCGGCATTCGTGCTTTCTGATAAAAGCAGCAGAATACCATTCTTCCCAATCTCCGCCATCTTATGAATATCGGGGTATTGATTGTTAACCGGGGTTAAATCAAATTTGAAATCTCCCGTATGTACGACCGTTCCTTCCGGCGTATGGAAAACAACTCCTAAGCAATCAGGGATACTATGATTTGTTTTGAAAAAGGTCGTCGTGATTTGACCTAGCTCGATGCTCGAATCAGAATCAATTTCAATAAATTTCGTATCTGCAAGCAGTCCAGCCTCTCTCAACTTACCTTCAATTAACCCTAGCGTTAGCCGAGTTGCATAAATCGGCATGTTCAATTGTCTTCGTATATACGGAATGCCCCCGATATGATCTTCATGTCCATGCGTAATAATCAGTGCGCGGACTTTATCACTATTTTCGAGTAAGTAAGTAATATCCGGAACGATCAAGTCAATGCCTAGTAAGCTTTCATCCGGAAACTTTGAGCCGCAATCAATGACAATAATATCATCTCCATATTGCACCACATACATATTTTTACCAATTTCATTAATTCCGCCTAAAGAGAAAACTGACAACTGATTTTCTGTCTTGCGCACCTGAAAAGCCCCCCCATTTTTACATATACGCTTTAATTTTTCCACATAACGGTTAGGCTATACTCTTGATTTACTAGATATCCATTTCTGAATTGGGAGCTTGGATGGATAGGGCTTCGCGTCTTGGGTTAATTTAATGTACATGAATGATGGATTGAGAGGTGAAAAGTATACATAAGCTATGAGTATCGAGAATAAAAAGCAGCTTTTCTCTATAGCATCCATACCACTTATCATGACTCTGGGGAATTCCATGTTAATTCCTGTGTTACCAGCCATCCGGAGTAAACTAGGAATCACTTCTCTACAAGTAAGTTTGCTGATTACGGTTTACTCGGCTGTGGCCATTATTTTAATCCCTATTGCCGGTTATTTATCCGACAGATTTGGTCGGAAAATTGTCATTATACCCAGCTTAATTATCACAGGTATTGGTGGTTTGATTGCGGGTTTAGCGGCATGGTGGATGGATCAATCCTATGCTATCATCTTAGTTGGCCGCTTCATTCAAGGCATTGGCGCGGCGGGTGCTTTTCCCATTGTCATTCCACTAGTGGGTGATATCTTCAAAGAAGAAAGTGATGTCAGCAGCGGCCTTGGCCTTGTAGAGACAGCGAATACATTCGGGAAAGTGGTCAGCCCCATTCTAGGGTCCGCTCTTGCAATGGTCATCTGGTTCCTGCCCTTTATGTTCATTCCCATACTCTGTCTGATTTCGATGCTGCTTGTATTCTATTTGGTTAAATCCCCAGAAAAGAAATCGGAGAAAACGGATAAGGTGACTTTTGCAAGCTACCTTTCCCATATCAGAAACATTTTCAAGAACAATGGGCGCTGGCTTTATGCGATATTCGCTATCGGATGTATTTGTATGCTTGTCATATTCGGAACTTTATATTATTTGTCAGACTTATTAGAAGAAAAATTTAACGTTTTTGGTGTAATAAAAGGATGTATCCTTGCTATTCCTCTTGCTGCCTTATGTATCTCTTCTTTTGGTACGGGTAAAGGAATTGGCAAGGACGAGAGGCTCATGAAATGGATTATTTTCGCGGGGTTGATCTTACTATCCGGAAGTATTCTTCTATGCGGTATGGTAACGTCGATTTATTGGCTCATTACTTTGATTGGCCTGGCAGGAATCGGAATTGGCGCAGCGTTGCCGTGCCTTGACGTCATGATTACAAGAGGGATCGAGAAGGAGCAGCGCGGTACAATCACATCTATTTATAGTTCTACCCGCTTCATCGGGGTTGCCATTGGACCTCCTCTTGCTTCCATCCTTTTGAAAATATCACCGGCCACGATGTTCTACACCATTTCAGGTATATGTGTCTTGGCCAGCGTGATTGCCTTATTCGCGATAAAGCCTAAGAAGGACGAGAAGCTGCCGCAGAAGGAATCATTGGCTTAATGATAACCGTGTAATAAATACAAAGAGGATCCACGTGGGATCCTCTTTTATATTAAACCAGAGCAGCTGCGGCATTTGTTCGTTTTCTGGCATAACCGCGATAAATAAAGGCAAAGACGATGGTCAATATGGCGATTCCTACCATGCCCCAGATGAGATTGTCGAACGCGCGCTCTGTTGGCAGTGACTTCTGCCAGACGAGTGCACTTCCCGAGATAGCTACGGCGAAAGCCCCGCTGAAAAATTGCAGCAGCTGGAATAAGCCCATACCAGAGCCGATCCGTTCTTTGGTCAACTGCCTTGATAGCTCGTTGGAGACCGCACTGGAGATAGAAGTAATGCTGATGCTCGTTAGAATATAGACGGCGGCAAGCCCATAAAAGGAATGGACGGCCGTCAGCGCGAGCAACACGGTCGAAACCAGCAGCAGCCAAGGCGTGTAGCGGAGGAGCGCACCGTTACCGTATCTATCGATGAGCCGGCCAACACGGTTGGATACCAGCATGGCAAGGAGCGCTCCTGGGAAGAGCACAAGACCCGAAACGGCCGGAGTTAAACCGAAGACTCTGGCCAGCATTTGCGGGGCGAGAAATAAGAAGGCGAAGCTGATCATGTAGGCGCTAATACCGATAGCACCAAGCGCCAGGTACAGTCTGTCGCCGAATAGAGCGGGCAGGACGAATGGATTCGCCGCTTTGCGGATGCGCACCGCGAACAATGCCAGGGCAATCACGCCCACAACGAGTGCAACAATGCTCTTAGATGTGAGAAAGAGCAGCAACCCCGTCGTCCCCATCCCGATCAGGACGGCGCCAATGAAATCGAACGAGCCGCGCTCCGCCTTTTCCCGAGGAAGTATTAACAGGAAAACTGGGATCAGCAGCAGGGTTAGGCCGGTGATCACAAATAGGAAATGCCACCCTAGATACTGAACGATCGATCCGCCGACGACCGGACCAAGCCCGAGACCTAGTGAGGCGGCTGACAAAATGAACGACATGGCCATGCCCCTGCGAGACACGGGAATGTAACGAGTGACAAGCACGATCGCGAGCGATGGAATGGCACCAGCGCCAGCGGCCTGAATAAGCCTCGTGATAAGCAGCAGCCCAAATCCGTCGCTGAACATGCCAATCACGGATGCCCCGCCTAATGCCAACAGCGCCGCCGTGAAGAGTCTGCGAATGGGCACGAAATCGGACAATCGGCTGAAAGTAATCGATGAGATGGCAAATACGATGGAGTAGCCTGTCACGACCCAAGACGCAGTCGACGGGTTGAGAGCGAATTGGACAGCAATTTTGGGCAATGCCAAATTGAACATCATCGTGTTCATAACGACTAAAATAATGGTAATGCAAAGTAACCAGGAGACCGTCCGTTCTCGCCTAATACCAGGCGCATCTGGTTCGGATGGTTGCTCTACTTGCGGTAAATCGGTTGACATACGAATGTTCCTCCCACTTAAGATCGTCTATCCCATGGTTGCTAAACGATATGCTGAAGTTATTTATCTATAATCAATTTCGTTACAGTTTAGCATGACGGCATATGCATGTCAATGAACGGCTCCAAATAAATCCAGACAGTTCAAATTACATCCACTTGCTCCGCTTACCAACTTTTCATTGATAAGCTATAACAAAAATCACAGCCCCCAACAACAAAAGAAGCTATCATATATCTTATGATTAGCTAAGAATAGTCATATTAGGGGAAGTGTTTATCTATGAAAAAAGAACACATTATTCACTTTAAAGTTATCCACAAGGATAGCATACAACTTTTAAGAGGGCTTATATTCTTAGAAGAAGATCAGAAACCTACCATATATGATTATCAACAATGTTTAATAGACTGCGGTCACGATGTTCGTATTGAAAATAAAGAACAGGCTATTTTCAGAGCGTACAAACCGGGGGAGCAGTATTGGATTCAGATTTTAAGAGAATATGAATCCAATACAAGAGATTTAAATGTCGAGAATTTAGCTAAAAACTTTATGAAAAGCGAGCCTACAGCCTAGTAGTGAATAGCTAGTGATCATTACTAGGCAGCCGTCCCCCTTCGCCTGCCCTCAAAGCCACTGCGAGAAAAAGGCATGTCCCGCTGCGTGAAATCCCGGGGGCATCGCATGCCCCATGAACGGGTGAACCTCAATCGATTTGTCCACAGATGCGATCCGATTATATGCGGCAAAGATTGCCTCGGGTAAGCAGGTGGTGTCCTTCAGTCCGACCGTCACATGCACGGGCAGCGTAATTCGATGCGCCAAATTCATGATGTCGAAATAACTAAGCGTCCGCAGCACCTCGTCAAGGCGGTCCGGGAAGCGAGTTACGAATTCCGCAGCTTCGGTGAGTGAGCTGACGGATTGCAGTATCCCCAGATCCATGTGGCACATGTTCGGTACATGCGCGATTACCGCCCTTAGGTTAGGCTCCAAGGCGGATACAAGAAGCGCCAAACCGCCACCTTGACTGCCGCCAAAAACAAACACCTTCTCGGGATCTATCTCCGGCATTGCCATCGCACACCGTACAGCACGCATGCCATCGATAGCTAATGCCCGATAATAGGAACCCTCAGGATCAAGAATCCCTTGTGTAATCCACCCTTTGGTCATACCGTATTCTTGCGGCAGCCCGTTGCCGGTCTCCCCTCCTTGCCCCCGAACGTCGATGGCGAGAACGGCATACCCCATAAGCAGCCAAGATGCGTGATCCTCAGGCTGACCTTTGGAACCGGAATAGCCGTGAAAGGTTACGATACAGGGAAGTGGATGACGCAGCTGGACGGAAGGCAGCATATACCAAGCGTGAACGAGTGTATTTGCTGCACCCTCCAATACGACTTTGTAAACCTCGGCTTGTAGGAAGGGGGAGACGACCGGGTCTATCGTATATCTCACGGATTCAGCTGCTTCCCCGGAGACACGATCCCAAAAATCTTCCAAATCGAATGGTGCCGTTAACTCCGGCACATACTGTTTCAACGAATGAATCCGTGTTTCTATTGCGTTCATCACTACACTCCTCGTGGAAAAATTGTCCATTTCATTATACAATTTTTCTACGAGATACCTCTACCATGGAGTCAACCTGCCGTACTGATCCAACGTAACTCTGCCGAGCAAATCCTCGCCTTTCACAAACCGGTACAGCTCATCGACGATGAAGTCGCAGAGCTCGCGCTTCAATATGCCATGAAACCCGCCAATGTGAGACCAGGCGAAAAGTACGAGCTCACCTTGAAAGACAGTATCGATTACTATATGATTTGCAATGGAACATGGATTGACCAGTGGTGGGACAATTTCTCGCCTCCGCAAAAGACAAACATCCCTCTCGACGACGATCTTCTAAAATTGTGGAAACAAACCGGACGTTTTTTGCAAACGCAAGGCATATGCTATAATCGCTTCAATGAGATCCACACGAGATGAGGTGAGCAAGGAGAATGCTCCGAGAAACGGATAAAATAAAAAAAAGCCTTTCATGGAGGCTATTTTTTGGTATAAAACTTGCTTTTGATTTGGCTTTAACCGGTGTTTTTTATTTTAGAAATTCAATTACGATTTTTTGGGGACTAAGTTTTGTTGTCTTTTCATTGGTGGTTTTTCTTTTAGTTCATTTTTTTTATTTAAAGATACAAAAAAAACACAATTGGCTATTTCACATTCTCATCTTAGATTTCTTGGTATCCGCTTCTTATGGTTATGTCTATATTGGTGGGAATTTCCCGAACCATTTATTCATTGGAATTACAGCCTTAGCGATTTTAATGTTTTTAAAGAACATCCGAATGCTGATTATCACATGCTTACTGCTGCTGGTCGTTTTTATTATTACGATGGGAAGCATTGATTGGTATTTATTTAAACGAATCGATGAAATTGGCTACTTTATTACCTGTTCGTTCATTATTTTTGCAGGTATTGTGAGCGCTCTTATCAACTTTTATCAACGCGCACGCCGGAATACGATGCAGTTGTATACACAATTGATGCAATCCCATGAGCGACTTCAGGACTATGCTCTCAAAGCTGAGGAGTGGGCAGCGACTAGGGAAAGAGTGCGCATTGCACGAGATATTCATGATACGGTAGGCCATAAGCTGACGGCATTATTGGTTCAAATGCAAGCGGCTCGCAAGCTAAGCAGTCTGGATCCTTTACGCAGTGAACAAACTTATTTAGAATGTGAAGATTTAATAAGATCATCTTTGCAAGAGGTCCGGCTTTCGGTAAGGGCTATTCGAGATGAACCTGTTATGTCCACTTCCTTAAATGATAGCCTTGGGAAGCTTACGGAGGAGTTTACCAAATTTGCCGAGGTTCAAACCACTTTAGAAGTAAAGGGGATAACCGTCCCACTGCCAGGTGATCTTCAATTAACGGCTTATCGAATCGTACAGGAGTCACTGACGAATGCTCATAAACACGGCCATGCGAAGAATGCGAAAATCTTGTTAATCTATTCGGAGAGTGATTTTTCTCTGTGCATACGTAATGACGGAGAGGTCCCTGCTGACCTGAAGCCGGGGTTTGGTTTAATCAATTTGCAAGAAAGAGTCAAGGAGTGGAACGGACAGGTGCATTTTAGCTTGGATCAGCAAGAGGGTTTTGCTGTCGAAGTGCAATTCCCTTATCCATTCACGGAAATGGAGCGTGTAAATCATTGAAAATCCTCATAGTAGACGATCAGAGGCTCATGAGAGAGGGACTTGCGACCATCATCGGGTTGGAACAGGGCATGGAAGTCGTAGGAACAGCGGTGGATGGGAGAGATGCCTATACCAAAGCTCTCGAATGGCGACCAGATGTAGTGTTGATGGATATCCGAATGCCTGGCATGGATGGTGTGGAAGGAACGGAATTGATTCTTAAGGCTTTACCAGAGACGAAGGTACTGATTCTGACCACCTTCGATGACGCGGAGTTAATTCTGAGAGTTTTGGAAAAAGGCGTCCATGGCTATTTGTTGAAGGATATGCCCTCTGAGGCGATCGTAAGTGCAATTCAAACGGTGTACAATGGCGGGACTGTCCTTCAACCGGATATAACCACAACGCTGCTTAATGAGTTGAAAAAAATGTCGGAATGGCACCCGGATAACGCTCATCCTTTACATAGTAATGAGCCTGCCCAGCTCAGTCAATTGACCGAGCGAGAGAAAGAGGTTCTTGCTTTATTGGGTCAAGGATTAAATAATAAAGAGATTGCGGGCTTACTTGTTATCACGGAAGGTACAGTGAAAAATCACGTTTCGAATCTTATAGCAAAGCTAGGATTACGTGACCGAACACAAGCAGCCGTATTCTCCGTTCGTCATCAAATATAATGACAAGGCATGACTTTTGGCATAGAGTAGGAGATTAATCATGCTTTAGCGATCAAACGTTCTGCCTTTTTCTTTGTGAACATATTACTTTTCCCAGATTTTCCAACGTTTTGTTCTTGCTAAAATTAAAGTGTAAGAGATCAGGGGAGGATGACCGTGATTTCGGATAATGTTCTTCTTATTCCAAAATGCAACAGGCTCAAAGAATGGGCATATGCTGGCTGCCATTTAATTCCTAAGAGCTTAGCGAACATCTCCACAGGGATGTATAATTCACCTTTTCGGAACAATCAAGGTGATTGTCGTCCCTTTTTCTAATTCAGAATGAATAGCGATTCCACCGCCAATGCTCTTGGCTCTTTCCTCCATACTGAACAACCCAACTCCTTTGGAGCCGCCACTGCGAACAAAACCTTTTCCCTGATCTTCGATGCGCACTTCAACAAACGAGTCTTTATCTAGAACGAACACGCTAGCTTCTGATACATCGGCATATTTGGCTACGTTGGTAAGAGCCTCCTGTATCACTCGGTATATAGTCGTTTCCTCCAAAGCTCCCAATCGCTTACGCAAATTGCTCTCAAGTAAGACGCGTATGCCGTAATGCCCCGTGTAATTTTCTATATAGGTTCGAATGGCCGGCACTACACCTAAATCATCCAGAACAGAAGGACGGATTTCCCATGCCAAATTACGAACTTCCTCAATGATTCCCGAAACAACCTGCCGAAGCCCGGTTATTTCAGACTGCTCACTTTCACCGATCACTCTATCCATCTGTATCAACAGTGAGAATAGACTCTGTCCGATGCCATCATGCAGCTCACGTGAAAATTTCCTTCGTTCTTCCTCCTGAATTTGCATGACCTGCGACATCATAAGCTGCAGCTCTTCTTCGACACGCTTTAATTGCGTTACTTCGTTACGAATCGCAAGATACTGGTAAGGTTGTCCTTGCTCATCTACGAACGGCACAATCGTCGTATCCACCCAGTAGAATGTACCACTTTTCGCTTTATTTTTGATCTCTCCGCGCCACACCTTGCCAGAGGTGATCGTTTGCCACAAGAGGGTCATGAAGTCCTTCCGATGATAACCCGAGTTAATAATTCGGTGGTCTTGACCGAGAAGTTCAGCACGTGAATATTGGGAGATTTCGCAAAATTTATCGTTCACGTATTGAATTCTCCCTTTATGATCCGTGACAGCAACAATAGAAGATTCATCTAGGGCAAACTTGACATTGGACAGCTGTTTGAGTGATTGTTTCAGATCAGCTTGAAACGTTGAGTCCGTAATATAATCATCCATGCTTGCAATAAGCTCGGTTACATTTTCACCAATGACTTCCGGGTACTCCCTGTTTACATCCTTACTCAAAATTCAACAATCCTTTCTTCACCGCAAACTTGACCAACTCTGGTCTCGTTTTGAGTCCTAGCTTCTCCATCACGTTGCTTTTATGCGACTCAACCGTTTTTACGCTAATAATCAATTGTTCGGCTATCTCTTTATTGGAAAATCCTTTGGCGATTAGAGACAGAACTTCCTTTTCGCGTTCCGAAAGGGATTCGTAAGGACCGATATTTTCTCCATGCTTCAAGCGTTCTATATATTCACTCATCAGTCGTTTGGTAGCAGTAGGATACAAATAGGCGTTTCCAGATGCCACTGAGCGGATGGCCGTCAACAGCTCCTCATGCGGAGCACTTTTCAATATATACCCTGAAGCACCCGCGTGAATAGCCCTAAACAGGTACTCGTCATCGTCGTGCATGGTCAGCACTAGCACCGCCAAATCCGGCATCAGACGCTTCAATTCTGTTGTCGCTGTAAGTCCATCCATGCCATGGGGCATGTTTAAATCCATTAATACGACATCCGGCTTCAGCAACTGGGCGGCTTGAATGCCTTCTTTTCCATCGGCAGCTTCTCCGATAACTTCCATGCTATGCTTTCCATTCAGCAGGCTCATTAATCCCGACCTGACTACGGCATGATCATCAACTACCAGAATTTTAAGCATACCCATCCTCCAATAAATCGATTAGAACTACCCTATCATCACTCATATTATATTAATAATAACAAATAAAATGAATTCCGGTAATGGAACTCATTTTGCCTTTTCTCCTGTATTCTCTTTCAGATACCAAGCCAGTTTAGGAAGAACCTCCTGAACGGCTAGTAGCTCGGCCTGGGCATATCTGGGCTGTGCTCTTTTTCCGATGAAAAGCAAGCCTTTTATCAAGAGATTATCGGACTCCGTCAAAATTGGAAATACAGCTGCTGTCTGCAGCTGCTCGGCAAGTAGGACAGGACAACTGCGTCGCACTTGATCCGAGTCAGGATGCGAGTCATCGAGTTTCACCCATCGGCCGAGACGCAGGACGGAACCCGCTAACCCTTGGCCTGATTTAATCACCATTTGCCGATAGCGTTCATTTCTACTGCCTGAAGCATATTTCCAACGTATGCGCTGGGCATTGTCATGCAATGGCGCCAGTGCGATAAAATCACTTGACGTTAGGCTTCGCAAACGCTCCAGCTCTTCTATGATGATTGCATCCCCATGAGCCATATAGGCCACCTCCATTTCCTTATGCACCAGAGCCGATTTATTTTAATTAACATTGTAGACGTTTCATCTCATCTTGTATGTCAGGGAAAACCCTGATTTCGCTATCAGGAAATTGCGCTAATTAACCTGCAGATTACCTCAGAAGTCTTCAGGGAAGTTAGGGATGAACTTGTGATTTATCTCACACCAGATAGGGAGTTTCCCCTCCAAAGATCAGCAGAACTCCCGATAAACAAAACCATCTAAACCCGTTAAGATAGAGATAACAAAGAAACGTTGAGGAGTTGGTACAGATGGCTATTAACGGTATTCTAGCCTTTTTTTCTGAAGAAAATTTCCATAAATTACAAAGCATTATGTATGTGAAGCATGCGGAGAAAGGTGATTATCTATTCTGGGAAGGCGATGTCGCGGATAAATTGTACTATGTAATGAAAGGCGGGGTGCGCATCACCAAGCTGTCGGAAACAGGTAAGAGCTTTATCATATCCCTGCATCAGGCGGGTGATTTGTTCGGTCAGATCGATCCCTTTCAGAATTCTGTACAAAGCTATAGTGCAGAAGTAACAGCTGATTGTGAGATTGGTGTCATTCAACGAAAAGACCTCGAAGTATTACTATGGCAGCATGGGGATTTGGCCATCGAGTTTATGAAATGGATGGGGCTTATGCACCGCATGACCGAAACGAAGTTCCGTGATTTAATGATGTACGGAAAACCAGGCGCACTCTGTTCGTTACTTATCAGACTCAGTAATTCGTATGGCGTTCCAAACGGTGAGCATACGCTGATCAATTACAAGATCAATCATACAGAAATGGCAGATATGATTGGAGCTACACGGGAAAGTGTCAATCGGATGTTGAGTGATATGAAGAAGGAAGATGCGCTTGAGATTCAAAATGGCCATATCGTGATTAAAGATTTAACCTATCTCCGCGATGTTTGCCACTGCGAAAACTGCCCGAAAGAGATTTGCCGCATGTAGCATTCCCATTGAAATGGTCCAATTAACTAAGAGAAGAAGGATTCAAGGTCCGTTAGCACTTTCTCCGTCAAAGGAATTACGAGCTGTTCTTCCATCGTAAAGTGATCATTTAAAATTAAACAGGCCTGTATGAGATGCGACGCAGCCTCAATCAGCTGTTTTTTGATGACAATTGGCGTTAAATCAATGATGGTTTCATGGAAGGTCTGGATAAATGAAATCGCCAGCTGGTGATCCTTTTCAAGCACCCAAAAAGAGGGAGTTATCGATGGAGCTGATTGTCGATTGAAGTAATCAAGCAGAAAGGGGAACAACTCCTGATCCTCCCACTCCGCATGGCGTTCCAATGCCTCCACAAAATGAGCGGTTTGCTGCCTTAGTTGACGCAAGACCTGAACTCCCTCAGCAGGATCATCCAGCAGGCTCACTTCCTTAGCGCTATGCTCGAGAGCCTTAAGCTGCTGTCTTAATTGGTTATGCTCTTCCTTCAGACGATCCGTGGCAAAATCAAGTTCATCTGGGTTGGATGAGGCTATTCCCAACATGCAGGTTATTGAAAGTGGTGCCATATTCATCCCTCCAACATTCGTCGTTTGCTTCTATCTCTAGTATAAATTCTTTGCCGATTATCGCTGTGAGAAACATCACATCTACGTTTTCAAGATTCTGTTATATTTTTTACAAGTGCTTATTGGAAGAATTCATCACAGAAAAGGCAGAATGGGGACTGACGAAGATGAAGAAATTTAAATGGAGTATAGTCAAGAAAATGGTCCTTGGCATCACGTTAGTATCCACCGTAACCTATGGGACAAGTGCTTTTTTTATTTTCACCCTGCAAGGTTTATTTAAAGATTACATGCCGGATTGGCTGTTCATATGGATCACCCTTTCTTTGGGTATCTTCTGGACAGGATTTCTGGGATGGATTGCGGCAAAATGGTTCATTAAACCCCTACTGCAGCTTACAGACGCAGCTAACGAGGCCTCGGCAGGAAATTTGCAAATTACTATCACTCCAAGTAAATCGGATGATGAATTAAGAGCACTCAGCCTTTCTTTCTCGATGATGATCGGAAATTTAAGAGAAATCATTGATGGAATATCAGTCAACTTCATAGGAACCGATATGCATGTGGATGAATTGAGATCAGCGATTGGACATGCAGCAGCTCATGTGGAACTGATAACAACGACGATCGAAGACATATCCCATGGAGCTGAGCAGCAATCGAAATCCTCCGAAGCCATGTTCATGTCCGTCGAACAAATCATGAGAAACACCGATGATATCAATAAAGAAGCCCATGAGGCCCGGCATTTAACGACGCAAATGATTATTACCATTAAGGATAGTGCAAGAGTGGTTCAGTCTTTAGTTAATGGGATGCAAAGCCTTGCGACTTCTAATCAAGAATCCATCCATACTGTTCAACGTTTGGAAAGCAATGCGAAGCAAATCAGCGAGATTTCGAGCGTTGTGGGTGATTTCGCCAACCAAACCCATTTATTAGCCTTGAATGCTTCCATCGAGGCTGCGAGAGCCGGTGAACATGGCAAAGGCTTTGCCGTTGTGGCGGGTGAAGTGAAGAAACTCGCCGAGCAAAGTTCGCAGGCCGTTTATGATATTAATCAGCTTATCGACCAAATTCAGTCTGAGGTCAAGAATGTCGTCTTCAAAATTACACAGCAATTCGAAATGGTCAATAAAGAAGCCGCGAATGGGGAGTCAACCGCTTCAGCGCTTCAAAGTATCGTTGGTGAAGCAAATCAGGTCGATCAACTCGTGGATCATATTGCATCCATGGTCTCCAGCCAAGCGGATCAAGTACAGCTCACCTTAAATGAAGCTCGAGATGTCACCGACATTGCCTCCAAAATCTCTTTGGGCGCAAAGGGCGTATTCGCTTCAACACAGGAACAGACGGCCGTGATGGAGGAAATCGCTGCATCCTCCGATGTATTGAGAGATCAATCCGCAAGTTTAAAGAAACAAATTGAAATCTTTAAAGTGAGATAAATCGGCCTCTGTTCTTGGATGAAAATAACCTTCCTACATGCACTGCTGTAGCATGTAGGAAGGCTTTTACGCTTAGTCAACCTTTGGCAATCATGTAATTACCGATTACGACGTCCTTAGTTGAGAGTGGCGGGTGGCTGCAACGCAAGCTTACGAGTGAGTGATGTTGTAAAAAGTGCAACAATTGCTGCCTAAATCTCGCCTCTCTGCATTCATTGTTGCATCATGTACAACAATTTAGTCCTAAACTGGCCATTTCTTAACAAATGGGCTCGAAATGTTGTACAAACTGCAACTTCAAGTTGCAAAATAGCCCTTAGGCGTGTGAATTGTTGTAGGAAATACAACATTGGTAACCACTATACCCAATAACCCTTCGTAACATGGCTTAACGACGACTCTAAAAATCAATTTTTGGAGTTATCCCTACCCGTTGTAAGGTGGTTTAATGCTATCTATCCAAAAATAAGCTCATCACAGAAGAAGACTTCGATCCCTTCGGGAGGCAGCGGTCGGCTTAACCAATAGCCTTGGATAGAATCACAATGGAGGTCCTTGAGAAAAGCCAGTTGATCTTCCGTTTCCACACCCTCAGCAATCACTCGGAGCCCCAAACCGTGGGCCATATCAATCACAGCCTTGGCAATCGAGGCGTTCCCTCGATCCATTTCAATACCCTGAACGAAGCATTTATCAATTTTCAATATATCAATGGGATACTTTTTCAAATAACTCAAAGCGGAATGTCCCTTGCCAAAATCATCAATAGCTAATTCCACCCCGATCTCTTTAAAATTATGCAGAACCGTCAGTACCGACTCAATTTGGTGTATGCTGATGCTTTCCGTAATTTCAAAGCATAGATAACTCGGATCTTGTTCCGTTTCCTTCAATATCTGTTTGACCGTTTCAATCAAATTCTTATTTTTGAACTATCGAGGCGACAGATTGATAGCACATTTCAAGGGGGGATAGCCTGCCAATTGCCAGGCCTTATTCTGCTCACAAACACTCCGCAGCACCCATTCTCCTATTTCGACAATTTGACCATTTTCCTCTACGATCTGAATAAATTCGTTCGGCGGCACCATTCCCATCTCGGGGTGCTGCCAGCGAAGCAAGGCTTCTATGCCGTTGATCCGGCCCGTTTGAATATCCATTTGCGGCTGGTACACAATTCTTAATTGGTCTTTTTCCAATGCTTTTCGTAACCCGTTCTCCAGTTTCATTTTCCGGTAGAAGGTTGCGTTCATATTGGAAGTGTACAACTGATAATTGTTGGATTGTTCCTTGGCGCGATACATGGCCGAATCGGCTTGTTTGATTAAGGTTTCGCTATCTTCTCCATTCAAGGGATAAATGCTAATTCCAATACTTGCTGTTATAAACAGCTCCTGCTCAGCTAGGAAGAAAGGAAGGGCCAGCTCCTCCAGTATTTTCTGCGCTACAAGCAGCGCATCTTCGGTTTCATCAATGTGGGGGAGAATAACCGTAAATTCATCACCGCCCAATCTTGATACTGTATCGCCGGTTCGAACGCAGCTCTCCAGCCGTTTGCCAGCATTCTTCAGCAGTTGATCTCCAACTGCATGTCCCAATGTATCGTTAATCAGTTTGAAATGGTCGAGATCAATAAACATCAGGGCAGCCCAGTGGCCTTGACGATTGGCCTGCACAATCGCCTGACTCAGTCGGTCATGAAATAGAAATCGATTCGGGAGCCCGGTCAATACATCATAATGGGCCAAATATTTCAAATTCTCTTCCGATAGCTTACGCTCTGTAATATCCGTGAAAACCCCGACATAATTGGAGATTTTACCGTTCTCATTTCTAACCGTATTAATCGTCAGCCATTCCGGATAGATTTCCCCATTCTTTCGCTTATTCCAGACCTCGCCCTGCCAGCTGCCCGTTTCATGAATCGATGCCCACATTTGAATATGAAATTCGGCATCCTGCACGCCGGAATGCAACAGGCGCGGAGTTCGACCTAAAGCCTCAGCTTCCGTATACCCGGTTGTTTCGGAAAACGCCGGATTGACCGATAATATCCATCCTTTTGTATCCGTAATCATGATCCCTTCACTCGCAGTTTCGAATACTCTGGCGTGCAGCTGCAATTTTTCCTCAGACTTCTTGCGCTCCGTTATGTCCATGAAAATACCTACATAATTAGATATTTTGCCCTGCTTATCTCTCACAGTACTGATCGTCAACCATTCGAGATATAGGTCCCCGTTCTTCCGTCGGTTCCATATCTCGCCCTTCCAGCCACCCGTTTCATGAATCGTTGCCCACATATGAATATAGAACTCAGGGTTTTGTTTACCGGAGTACAAAATACGCGGCGTTTGACCCACCACTTCCTCCTCCGTATACCCGGTCGTCGTTGTAAATGCTGGATTAACCGATAGGATAACACCTCCTGAATCTGTTATCATGATGGATTCCATCACTTTTTTAAATACACGTGCATAAAGCCGCAGCTTATCTTTCATGTCCGATTATCACCCCCAGGTCAGCGACTTGTTTCACATGTACATATGGCAAAATCAGGGATGGATTTCAAAAATATTCGTTAATCGAGTCAGCTCGAATAGTTCTTTGACATCCCCCTGTAAACCCTTAATGACCACCCCGCCGCCGTTAAGATGAGCTCTCTTCTGAAGCGCAACCAGTACACCAAGTCCGGAACTATCGATATAGTCCACCTCGCATAAGTTAAAAACAAATTGCTTACAGCCTTTGTCCAAATAAGGAAACAGCTTCTCCCTTATGATCGTTGCTTCGTCCACATAAATTTTACCCCTAGGCGTTATATTCACCTGTCCGTCGAAAACTCGAACATCTAGAAACATTGTTACCCCTCCAGGTCCCTATTTTCCAGCCTCATTTCAAGAAAGCAGTTTTCGGGAACCGAAAACTTATACTTTCTTATGTGGTAAAAAAGCACCAGCTTTTATTCACATAAAGTCCGGTGCTTCTTACCTTTTACCAAGTGATAAACCCTTTGGAACCGACGCCTGGATGCATAATCATATCCATTAACGGTACTGTATAAGCAATCAATATCAGTGCCACCGATAAGCTGATCCACACACTCCAACGATCCAAGTAGGCCGGAGTCTCTCCCGCTTGTTCCATCGCTTCGCCGATTGGATACTCTGTCACACCCTTTGGTGCCCGAAGCAGGGCGAAGACATTGTACACCATCAACAACACGCCAATGAATAGTACCGTACCGCCAATAGCCATAAATACATAATATGGCATCCAACTTGCCGCATCCGCATTCCCTTCGTAGGTCGTGAATGCCGTTCTCCGCGGAGCACCGAATAATCCGACAAGGTGCATCGCACCAGACATAAAGAACATGCCTACACACCAAATGATCGTTTGAATAATTCCAAGCTTGTTCATACGCTTAGTAAGCACACGGCCCGTAACGGCTGGAAGCAGCCAGTACGTAATTCCGAAGAACGTAAGTGCTACACTAGTCGCAACCGTCAAGTGAAAGTGCCCCGTTACCCATAATGTATTATGAACCACTGCGTTCATTTGATTACTTGCGTTGATTAAACCGCCTGCGCCAGCTGGAATAAAGATCAGCATACCCAGGAATGGCGCGAAGAATCGCACATCTTTCCATGGCATGACTTTTATCCAACCGAACAGCCCTTTAGCTCCTTTGGCACGACCATTGATCTCAAACGTTGCAAATAACGAAAATGCGGTCATCAGCGACGGAACGACCACCATGAAGGTCAAGACAACCTGCAGGTACTTCCAGAATGAACTAATGCCAGGCTCCATCAATTGATGATGAAAGCCAACCGGAATCGAAAACAGCAGAAGGAGGATAAATGACAATCTGGCGAGCGCGTCACTGTAGATTTTGCCTCCGATAATTTTCGGAATAATCACATACCAGCACATATAGGCAGGCATTAACCAGAAATAGACGAGCGGATGGCCGAAGTACCAGAACAGAGTACGGCTGAGCATCACATTAATCGTTTCCACCCATCCGAAAGACCATGGAATAAGCTGAATCAGCACCTCGGCAGCAACACCGATGGTAGCAATTTGCCACATAAGGAACGTGATAACCGCCATAAATGCAAACAACGGAGAGAGCTTGCCTTGATGCGTCTTTTTCCAATACTTCAGTTGATAGAAGATGCCCCACCCGCTAATCCAGCTTCCTACCACCAACAGGGCTAATCCGATGTAAAAGTAAGGAGAAGCTTTCATGGGTGCGTAGAACGTATACAGCACGCTCGCTTTTCCTGTCAAAACCATCGCTACCCCGAGGGCTGTTCCCACCGTCATTAAACCAAATCCAAGCCATCCCATACGGTTAACAATCGGAAGCAGCTTTCCGCCTAACGTGTATGAAATGCCAGAGTATAGAAAGCCTATAATAAAATAGGTCGTAAATACGATCGCCATCAAAACGCCATGCGCTGTCAGCAATTCATAATAACCGATGCCGTATGGCAGCTTAACCGTCCCGCTCTTCACTAACGTTTGCAGCAGTCCCGCGATCCCTCCGATGAGCAGTGCAAGGAAAGCCACGATGATGTGCGCAACGACCAGCTTCCCGTCTTTGAGATCGAATTTATTTTCAAACATGCAGACTTCCCCCTTCTATGCTTTTTCCCGTCATTTCACGATAATGGTCGTTTTCATATATTCATGCGCTCCGCCGCAATATTCGTTGCACAAGATAAGGTACTCACCTGGTTTCGTAAACGTATGCGATACTTGGCTGATTTCGCCTGGAACAATCATCATATTTACGTTCGTTCCTGGAATTTCGAAGCCGTGAACGACATCCTGGCTCGTTACTATAAATTTGACCGTTGCACCAACAGGAACTTCCATTTTGTCTGGGGCATATCCGAATGTAAAAGCGGTCATCACCGCTTCGTATTCTTTTTCTCCGGTCTTATACAATCCTAGTTTGTCAAAAGGTGCTGTCTCTGTTACTTTCGCAGGATCAATCCGATGGTGATGCTCACTTGGCGGTTTTACCCCCATGGCAAACGCAGAAACACCCAAAACGCCAAGGAACACGAACAGCATGCTGATGCCAATTGCTAGCCAAATTTTCTCCAGTTTATGAATATGCATGGCTTAAACCACCCTTTTCTAATCGTGAAATGAACTACTGTCTGTACAGAAATAATAGAAATACAGCGGCCCAGGTTATGGCCAGAAAAGCTCCGAGCAGCATGACCGAGGCAAATGTGCCTTTCAATACTGGCTCTTGTTCCGCCTTTGTTCTCATTTGTTCGGGCTGCTCATTACTTAACTTTCTAATACTCATTTCAGACCCACCTCCATCTTAAAATCCAGCTATCCTCATTCTAGGAGCATTCTTCAGAGGCAACTATGATATATGTCACATTCCGTATGTGAAAAATCCTAAGTGGTCAAAAATGGCACAATTCCTTACATTCCCGGCTTCACGGTGTGTTGGAAAGCTTCATAATCTTCCATGGTCTTGATGCTCGAAATGAATTTCAGATCGACGCCATTCTTCTGCAAATATTCACCCTCTAACTCACTCCAGAAAATATGTTCCAGTAAAGCTGAAATCCGAGTTTCACCTTTACCCAGCAGAGGAAGAATCTTAGTCTTGCATTCTCGATCAAAAATCCCATGCAGGGGAACTAATTTACCCGATACAAGAGGAACTACAGCCTCAATGCCTTCCCGCTTTCTGTTCCACAAAAGTTCGGCCGCTTTGTACGAAATAAAAGGCATATCACAACCAACAACCCAGACCGATGAATGCTTAGCTAGCGACAATCCCGCATGCATGCCCCCAAGCGGTCCATAGCCGGTGTGAAAATCGGTAATGATCCGTACCGAACGATCCAGAATAGGCAGATACGACTTGGGATCGTTGGTTACAACAATGATTTCATCACACAATATCTTCATTCGATCCACTTGGCGAACAATGAGAGGCTGTCCACCAAATGGAAGTAATGCTTTCAGTTCTCCATTCATTCGACGGTTTGCTCCACCAGCCAAAATGACACCTGTAAGCATCACTATCACACTCCCTCTATCCCGTTTTGTTTTGAGAAAAAAACACCTACTCTTCTTCAGCGAACTGAGTCAAAGAGTAGGTTCTTTTGGCATATATGAACGTCCTTTGAAAATTATCTGCTCCATTGTGCACACTTATTTATATTTTGGCTTCAAATGGAGTCTATCGATCATTTTATCAAACCATTTGTGAAGATACGGAAGGATCAGATGGTCAACGCCGAACTTGCCTGCGTTAGCACCTGCGGCGATGATAAAGAATCCAAGAAGTACTAACCATGGGTTGCTGCTAACCGTTCCAGCGAACATATACATAAAGTTCATTAATAATCCAAAGAATATGGCTGTAGTAGTCAGTGCGCCAAGTATCAAACCCAAACCAACTAACAATTCCCCCCAAGGAACTAACGTATTGAAGACGCCCACATTGGGGAGGGCAAAGCTTTTCAAGAAAGCCACGTAATTCGCGTAAACCATATCCGTAGTTCCCGATTCAAGGACTGGTTTCGCAATTGCGCCTTTCAAATAACCCGCTGCGTCAAATGGCTTTGCCCCGGTGATTTTATGCCATCCCGCTGTCATCCACTGCCAACCCACATACAAACGAATAATCGCCAACATCATCGCCGCGTAACGATTTCCCCTTAACCATTTCATCATTTGAACCATCTCCTTTTTTTCTTTTCTGTCATCATTATATTTCGAAAAAACTTTCCGGTATGTGAGATAAATCACACCAACTAAAAGTTGACAAAAATGATAAGATTCCACATCTTAATAGGTATGGAGATATTATTTCAAAGGACTTATGGCGGCTTTATGAGGGGAGCAGCGATTTATGGCACGCAAACGTTATAGCAATACTGATCCAGCTGCGCAGGTGAAAACATGGAAGGAAATTCGCCGATGGCAGCAAGAACGGAAAGGGAAAGTCAAGGATCTCACCTTACGCATCGGCCAAGCGGAGCATAAGCAGCAAGAGCTCCTGTTGCATAACCGCAGCGAAACAACAATCACCTGGATTGGACACTCGACTTTCCTGCTGCAGATAGCTGGTTTGACGATCGTTACAGATCCGGTATGGGCGAACCGAATGGGCTTTGCCCGCAGGCTCGAGGCCCCAGGGCTTGCACTCGATGAAATACCGCCGGTTGATATCGTCTTGCTGTCTCATTCGCACTATGATCACCTGCACGTCGGATCATTGAGCAAGCTGAAAGGCTCGCCTGTTGCCCTAGTGCCTGAAGGACTTGGCATGAAGATAAGGCGGCTTGGGCTGAGTACAGTCCACGAGCTGCCTTGGTGGGGGAAGACGACGGTCGGGCCGCTGGAGTTTCATTTCGTTCCAGCGCAGCATTGGACTCGGCGTACGCTGACGGATACGAACAAGTCGCTTTGGGGAGGCTGGGTGATCAATCGCTCACCAGAGTTATTAGTGGATGGCGCGGAGAAGAACGATGCGATTTATTTTGCCGGAGACAGCGGATATTTCCAAGGCTTCCGCGATATCGGCGCGAGATTTCCGGGTATTCACTATGCTCTCATGCCGATCGGCGCATACGAGCCGGAGTGGTTTATGGGTATGCAGCACGTTTCGCCGGAGGAGGCGGTTCAGGCATTCCTCGATGTAGGGGCCGAGACGTTCATCCCGATGCATTATGGCGCTTTCCGGCTAGCCGATGATACGCCGCAGGAAGCACTCGACCGGTTGTTGGCCGATTGGCGGAGAAGGGAGCTCGATTCAAGCCGTCTTAAACTGCTGAAACACGGGGAAACACTGGTGGACTAGGGATAAGCGACTTCGTCGTCCTTCTGGGACGAGCGTGTTTGTCAAGGTAGCTGCGAAGCAAAAGTATAAAACTTATACTTTCTTATCTACTGACAAAGTAAAAGCTGCCATTAAGCCAATGGCAGCTTTTTGCTTTATGATCTGAAAAGATCAACGGAAACCGGTAATTCCATACATATCACCTTTAACCATAGTATCCATTTTTTTCTCCATAGTTATGCATGGAAACAATGCAAACAGCCTCGCCCTTTGATAAAAGGCGAAGCCAATAGAATTACATTTAAAAGGCTTACTTCGGATAATTAACGGTTGGATTCACACAAGTTGGAAGCGGTTGTCTACCCAGACCTGCTAATAAATTATCCACAGCTAAATGGGCCATGCGATTTCTCGTTTCGTAAGTTGCACTACCTACATGCGGGGTTATTAAGATATTCGAAAGGCTGAGTAACGGATGGTCTCCCGCAATGGGTTCTGGATCAGTCACATCCAATGCGGCATATGCAATTTGTTTGCTTTTCAATGCTTCGTAAAGGGCCTCGGTATTCACGATAGGCCCGCGTGCCGCATTGATAAAATAAGCTGAGGGCTTCATCTGCGCAAACTCCTCCGCTCCAAACATTCCCCGGCTTTTATTCGATAAAGGAACGAGAGTTATGATAAAGTCGGACTCTTGCAGCAAGTCTCTAAAGTCGACATATCTCGCTTCAAGCAACTGATCATCCATACGCCTTGTACGGTTATAGTAAATAATGTTCAGTCCGCACGCCCTAGCTCTCCTAGCTACAGCGCAGCCGATATCTCCCATGCCTACGATACCGAGAGTTTTCCCAAATAAATCTACACCGAATGGAATGTTGTTATTAGTTGCCCAACGGCCTGATTTGACGAAATCCCAACATTCATGAATTCGGCGAGCTGCGCTCAGTAGTAAGGCAAAGGTTAAATCTGCCGTTGTTTCGACTAGCACACCAGGTGTATTTCCGAAGGGGATTCCCCTCCTTGTGCAGGCATCGATATCCATATTATCGTACCCTACTGATGATTGTGCTACTACTCTTAGTTGAGGTGCATTAGCCAACAAATCTTCGTCTACCTTTACATCACCTGTGCTGAATAAACCCTCCGCATCTTTTAACCATTCGAGTAATAATGTCCGTGGGATCGGTTCTGCTTCTTTCCAAACCTTTACCTCACAATGCTGTACAATTCTTTCCATGGCAGCAGGCCATGTTTCTTTGGTTAATACTACCTTATATTTCGCCATAAAGGTTCTCCCCTCCCTATCATACAAATATACCAGCCCCTCCACAGATCATGGAGTGAAAGTTTTCATGACATGTCGGCACAATAGTTAACCGAGACCTTCGGATGCCACTTTTTGTGGGAAACGGACTTCAAAAATCGTACGAATTAAACTGCTCTGGGCAGAAATTGTGCCTTGATGCTGGGCAACAATGTTCTTTGCTATGGATAAGCCAAGGCCAGTGCTCCCCTCACGATGTGTTCGCGCTTGATCGCCGGTAAAAAACATATCGAAGATATGCGGCAGCTCTTCCGGAGGAATGCAATCCCCATAATTAACCACTTGAATCACCACATCTTCTGCGTCAATATGGCAATGAATATCAATAAACTGACCATCTTTTCCATAGCGAATGGCATTCGTCAACAGATTTTCAAATACGCGTGCCAACAGCTCACCGTCACCCCAAACAGTCAAATGCGGAGTCACATTCAAACGGGTTGTTACATTATTTTTCTCAAAGGCAGGGTATAACTCCTCGTTTAACTGGATGAGCAGCTCACTCAGATCGATTTGCTTTTTTTCAATGGTAAGCTTGCCATAGTTCATTCGAGTGATTTCGAATAGCTCGTCAATGAGCTTTTCTAAACGTTGAGACTTGGTATAAGCAATGCTCGTATAGTGCTTGATTTGGTCTGCAGTCAGCTGATCGTCCTGAAGAATGAAATCCAAATAACCTAAAACGGAGGTCAGCGGCGTACGCAAATCATGAGCCAAATTCAAAACCAATTGTTCCTTGCTGTTTTCTGCAAAGTCTCCTCTCTCCAAAGCTTGCTGCAACTTTTCACTTGCCAGGTTGATATCTCTCGCAATATCCCCGAATTCATCTTTGGATGGAATAAGTATACGATTGTTGAAGTCGCCATTCGCGAGCTGTTTTATTCCGTTGGATATTTCATTAAAATAAGCGGCGTATCTATTGGTAAGAAGAAAGAAAAACAAAATCGAGAGAGGAATGAAAATAAGCAAAAAGAAGTTAATATCCCCAATTTCTCTTATCATAAACCGGATTTTGGTCAATGGATTTTCCCACTTGGTCGTATAATAATAGAGTTGGAGGGCTTTATAGATCATATAGGTAATGGCAGCGGAGAAAAGCATGCTTAAACCAAAGAGTTGAATCATTTTAAATCGAAAGCTTCGGATCATTTCAGCCATTGAATGTATACCCCACGCCCCAAACTGTTTTGATCAATTTGTTTTTATGAACGTCTTCTCCAAGCTTCTTCCGTAAAGTACGAATATGCACCATGACCGTATTGCTGCCTTCATAATAGGTATCGCCCCACACCTGCTGAAAAATATTTTCCGCGCTAAAGACTTTCTTCGGATAACTGGCCAGTAGATACAGAATATCAAACTCTTTCGGAGTTATCTCAATCGTTTCACCATAGAGGCTAACGGTGCGTTGTTCAGGATAAATGACCATTCCACCCGCTTCCAAAACTGACTTGTTTGCTGCTGGAGGCTGATTCAACTGCGTGGAACGCCTCAGCTGGGCATTCACGCGAGCGACCAATTCCATCGGGTTGAACGGTTTGGTTACATAATCATCCGCTCCATTTACTAGTCCTGTAATCTTATCAAGGTCGGTCGCTTTGGCGCTTAAAAAAATGATAGGCAGATGATGCTGAATTCGAATTTGCCTTGTTGCTTCATAGCCGTTCAGTTTGGGCATCATAATATCTAAAATCGCCAAATCAATGGAATGCGTCTGAACAGCAGTAATGGCTTCCTGCCCATTAGCAACTTTAATGCAGCGGTAACCCTCTTTTTTTAAATGCAACTCAATCAGATCGGCAATTTCTACCTCATCATCCGCTATCAGAATTGTGATCGACTTCATTCGTTCCACCCCTGTATGACCTTAGTATCGCTTTTATTGTATCAGATGGGGCTACCTCTTGCTTGGTAGCACTTGATGTATTAATTAACATAGCGAATAATTTGAAAGTAATGAAACCGATCAAGCCCCCACTTGAATTTAGTATAAGATCATCTACATCATAACGTCCAATAGAGAAAAAGGCCTGCGCTAACTCCAGGATTAGACTTAAACCTAAAGAAAGAATGAACGCATCCATACATGATATCTTTTTGTTTCTTAACATTAAACCAAGAAAAATACCGTACGGTATGAATATCGTAAAATTCCCAACCAGGTTAATTAGACCATGACTCGAGATATCATGAATGGTTCCGGATATTTCTTTAAAGGGAACCAGATTTCCTTTTTGGATTTGCCTGCTCATATGATCCGTGTTCCACAGATTCAACCTAAGCTGATGCCAGAGAAATGACATGTCGATCGAGCCAAACTTAAATAGAATAATTTTGAACAAAATGTACACATACAGGGTAAACAGTACTTGAATTGTAATATCTTTCAACATTATCTTATGTTTCATACGCCATTCTCGCCTTCTTGAGTCTCATAAGCCCTGATCATGAATACACGGTCACAATGATACCGTCCGTATTGTTGCCTGATATCTGATAGCGACCATTCGCTGGTACAAGGATAGTTGTATTTTTGGAGACAGGATAGTAGGAGATCTCATAGGTTTGACGATCTACAATAGTCTTAATGGTCTTCTTTTCTTTCAAGAAGTCCAAATATTGTTCTAGGACAAAATTATTTTCCTGCATAATTGCACTGTGCGGCAAACCAACATAGCGGAAATGCCAGGGCTCAAATTGAATACCTGTAATTGCAGTTTTATCAGCCGGATAACGCAAGATAAAGCCGTATCTCGATGCGTTTTTTTTCAGCCACTTTCCTTCAGGTGCTTGACTCATCTCCGATTGTGTAGATCCAATATCCAGCGATAAACCTAAATTGTGTTCGCTATAGCCTGCTGGCAACGCATATTTAGCACCCATTTGTTGATAGAGTTTATTTTGTTCTTTATTGTCCCGATAACCGCTGCTGATTAAAAATCGGCTAACCCCATCCTTTTCTGCAGCTCCTATCATTTCTGTAAATTTTCGCACCAAGTCTGGCGACAACCGAATCGTTTTATCCAGCACAATGAATCCATTCAGCAGTTCCTTATGTTGAGACAGATTGACCGCTTCGGACTCTTCGCCACCTGGGGGTACAGGATGATCCTTATTGACTAACAACAAATTGCCTTTATAAATCTGATCTTTTGTTACTTTAAGTTCTTTCATTTGAGGAGTCACCTTTTGAGCTTGATTGGCTTCTTCCAGTGGTTTCTCGTTAACAACTTGCAGTTTATGTTGAGCAACTCCATAACCAAGCAGTAATAGTATAATGAACCAAAAAAACCACTTCTTCATCCTTAGTTTCCTCCTAGCCATTCATTTACTCTAGGATAAGGAAAACTATTTAAAAAGAAATGGGGTTAAAAATAAAATTTTCATTAAAAATCAAAAAAGAACTTTCCCTAAATACATAGGAAAGTTCTCTTAATAGCCTAACCAACTTCATTTCCTGTGGTTCCTTTATAATGATGAGTATGTGGATGCATGCCATTTATCGTTGTAAATCCTTCAAAATAATGAACATGCCCTCCAGTGGGAAGATCGATTGCTGGACCTGTTGTTCCTTCAATACTATGAGTGTGACCGTCATTCATAGAAGTAACAGTATGATAACGATGAAAGTGAGGGACGCCTGTCGGAGCTGGCTCAGTTATGCCAACGTATTCGTGTACATGCCCATCATTTAATGAAGTAATTCCAGAAAACATATGCCGATGCAAGTATGGCCTGCCATCCCAAGAAGTAATATACAATCCATGCGAATGATCTGATAATGAGTCGTTTGAGTGAAATACAAAACCTGATACAGGTATCTTATTCATGTCTTAACTCCTTTACCTCCGTTTACTCACACTATGAAGGTTAAAAGGGATTTGACATAGGCATCCGCGTAAGTGAAGAATTATTCTCGGTATCCTTGAGTCACTTATTGCTGAACTTTTGGAGATCTTGAATAATCTGATTAGCATTAATATATAAAGTAAGAGGATACTGATATTTCTCTAGAGTGACTGGTGCTTTGATATTGGGGACAGGAGTACTAACGAGGTTGGAATTGGTTAGGTTATTGAGAGGTAAATTCCATTCTTTCATATACAAGGCAATCGTATTTAAATGATCAGCCCAAATCTTTTGATCCTCCGCCGTCCAGTGCTTACTTTCGGACCATTCCGTAAAAATCCGTATCATGTCTGTGAGATTGGCAAAGCATAGCCGGAGTTGTTGCAAATGCTGAGTTTTTCGCCTTAAAGTAACACGTTTTTATGAAGCGAAAAGATTATAAATTAGACTTTGATTCGCCTTATCCATCTCGGTCGTAGCTTGATGCAGTTCTTGGAATAACTGTTGAATTTCTTTGTTCATGTCACGTGATTCCATCAAGGAGCAACCGGCTTCGACCCATTGAGCAGTCTTGAAAAAGGACATAGTTAAATGGTCCGCAAATTTGCTCATATGGTTTTTAGCTTTCCTAACGGAATCGGGAGGGAATATGAGTACGTGGATTAGTAACGCAGTTGCAGCTCCGATAACCGTATCACGAATGCGATCAAAAGGATAAGTAGGCATCTTACTTTGAAAGTACATGACTAGCAGAACGCTAAGAGTAACTTGACTCATAACAACATTATCTAATTTCAATAACTTGACGAAAACCGATCCCAAAAGGATCATAAGTCCAATGCTCCAGCCAGTTAACCCCAAAAAAGGTACTAATGAGGAAGTTAGTGCAACGCCGACAATCGTACCATAAATGCGCTGCCAAGCAAATTGAATGGATTTTCTAACTGTTATCTGAATGCATAGTATCACTGTAAGCGGAGCCAGATAGGGATGATTCGATCCAGCCCATTTAGCTAACTCCCATGAGAGTGCAGCTGCTAGTGGGGTTTTCCATATCAAGCCTGTATCTTGAATAAAAAATTTTATTTGAAGTTTCATTTCAATTTTTACCCATCTGTTTATTTACTTAGGCATCTGTAAGGAGGTCGGCTAAACCGACCTCGAGCCCAACAATTCAAACTTTTTTGCTTTCTCCTTTATATATTCCGCAGTTCTTAAGGCAAGTGACATAACCGTATTGGTTGGATTGCCAGCGCCCGATGTTACAAAAATACTCGCATCGCATATAAACAAGTTAGGAATGTCATGGGTTTGTCCAAAAGAATTGACCACTGAAGATTTGGGGTCATTCCCCATACGGCAGCCCCCCATCATATGAGCGGTGTCGGGAACTACGTATTCGACTTTCCCACCTGCCGCCTCGAGTATTGTACTCATATTGCCGACCGCATGATCAATGAGTTTCTGATCGTTATCGCCATAGCTGAATGTTACTTTTGCACGCGGCAATCCATATTCGTCTTTTTCATCCACCAACGTGACCCGGTTCATTGGACTCGGAAGTACTTCGCCGACCAAAGTAACTCTTCCGTAGTAATTATAATTCAACATCGCCTCCCTGAGACGCTCACCCCACACGGGTCCACCTTCCGCTTGCGAAATGCCTTTCGAAAACTCGACCGGTCTCGCTCCATGAGAATGAAGGGTATATCCACGAGCAAAGTTGTTTTTGGAATCAGTACGGTAGAAATCTTGTGTTGTAGCTAATACGGGTGTACCCTTATACAGCCTGATTTCTTCCTCAAATCTGGCATAAACGTCTTGAGAGCTGTGAACCATAATAGATTTCCCAACCCAACCGCTGCTATTGGCTAGCCCATCCGGATACTGAGAATTTGCAGAGTTAAGAAGTAAACGTGGCGTTTCTACAACATAGGCAGACAAAATCACGATTTTAGCTTTTTGCTCATAAGTTCTTCCGTCATGTACGAAGGCGATGCCTTTCGCCACCCCGTCTTTTCCCATTAACACCTGCGTCACCATGCAATCGGCTAATACTTCTGCTCCAGCTTTGATTGCTTTAGGAATATGTACGATGAGGGTGCTGAATTTAGCATCGGGCATACACCCTTGATTGCAGAAGCCTCGATTGATACATGGGGGACGGCCTTCGAATGGTGCGGATAGTATAGCAAGTGGAGCTACAGACGAACGGATCCCAAGCTTTTCACAACCGTTCATAAACATATACGCGTTTGGACTAAGAGGCTCCCTTTCGGGATAAGGATAGGGGCCGCGGTAATTTCCCCATGGAAAGTGCTTAGGCCCAGATACGGCAATATCCTTTTCGACCCTGGCATAGAAAGGCTCTAAATCCTCATAGCTAATCGGCCAATCTTCTGCGACTCCATCCATTGTTCTCGCTTTAAAATCAGCGTCATGAAATCGTAAAAAGACAGCCGTAAAATGCACCGTCCCTCCACCGATACCCCGGCCGGAATTGTTGTGTCCCATCGTTAACGGGTTGCTTCCATCCACGATTCGAGTATCCTGCCACCCTAAGTTTTGCATGGTAAGCTCATCACTTGCTAAATCTTTTTGAGTATCACGGAAGGGACCTGCATCCAGGACTACCACGCTCATTCCTGCTTCGCTCAATTCTTTGGCGAGTACACCTCCGGCTGCCCCTGCCCCAACTATAACTACATCTACTTCTTCATTTCCATATTTTCGTTTCATCATTGTTTCGGTTGCGCCTCCCATGGATCCAATTGCCCCAGCTGTGTACGTACGTATCCACGCGGATAAGCCGGACCTGCATAACCAATTTCAGACCAAACCACCCGTTGGGTATGGTCATCGCACTCATCTAACTCATTCATGACATCGTAAGAGGGGTAGTAGCTACTCGTTAGCATAGAATCACCTTACCTCCCAATATATGGCGATCAAACCGAGAACACTCATAGCGGAGAACAATAAAGGAAGTATGATTGGCGGGCCGATGAGAAAGTTGCGCAAAGCCCATCCTCCAACCCGAACACCTACTCCCCGAAAATGGAAATAGAAACCAACCAGACCGAACAAAACGCCCAGCCACATTAGAACCTGAAATAAATTACGCAGCCAATAAACGTTATACCAGGCCAAAATGATACCCGCTATAAAAAAAATGGGAGCTGAAATGACAGGTACCCACATAGCTTTATTGTGAAAATTTTGCCGATAATGAAACATCGTCACTTGGATACCAAGAGCTAGAAATGCCAAACCGACAAAAAGAATGAGCGTCCGATCAATGGACCAATTGTGCCAATTCATGCTATACCTCTTTTCATAAACAATATATTGCAACTAATTATTTCCTGCTTCTCGAGAAATTATTACATATATTAACAAAGGCTATGTCTCTATGGACGTAACTTTAATTTATTGTATATTTATCCCTTTTTTAATAAATCCTACTTGTAAACACATCATAATTTGAAAGGGTATATCTCCTTGCTGATTCGTAAAATAGAAACATTTCCACTCTTTTATCATCTTCCTAAACCATACGGAGATGCCAACGGTTTAAAAACGTATCGAACCTGTTATCTGATTCGGATAACGACTGATTTAGGTGTCGAAGGTTGGGGAGAATGCGTCGATTGGCTGCCAACCTTGCATAAAGGCTTTCAGGAACGAATCATTCCCTATCTAATCGGTAAGTCAGTTACTGACAGAATTACCTTGGTTCGTACCTTGAAAAAATGGCATTCCCGTTCATCTGCGGCTGTTAGTATGGCATTAACAGAGATTATGGCCAAGACATGCAATGTATCCGTGTGTGACTTTTGGGGAGGGAAGTTTCGAGAGAGTGTGCCCGTCTATGCTTCGTTTCAGTCCTATTCAGATAAAGCAAATTGGCAAAAGCATTCCCTGAAAGCTATTGAGCAGGCAATCCATCAAGGATTTGATAAAATTAAGGTAAAAATAGGCGGTAAATCAATCCACGAGGATCAACAACATATAAAGATGGTTCAGACATTGTTACAAGAAAAGATTGGTTTAGCTTTGGACGCCAATCAAAGCTATGACATAATTGCAGCTTTACGCTGGCAGTCTATGCTTGATACGTGGCCTAATTTTTTATGGTTTGAAGAGCCGCTTGAGATCAGTCGCATTACTGAATACGTATGGCTAAGAAGTCGTTTGTCTGCTCCGCTGGCCGGCGGTGAGAACCTCGAAAAAGCAGCAGATTTCATGCCTATTTTTCTCCAATATGCTCTTGACTTTATAACGCCGGATACTCTGCATGTGGCTGGTATTGACGGTTACAGGGAAACATTAAGCCTTGCTAGAAGCTTTGGGACCCGCGTAACTCCACATTCCTATGATGGTGCATTATCACGCCTATACGCCATCTTCGCTCATGCTTGTTTGGAGCCTTGGGGCAAGATGGGAGAAGACTCAATCGAACCTCTTGAATGGGACGTCATGGATAATCCTTTTACAAAATTAATCGGAATTCAACCTTCGAATAGTGAAATCTCTATACCAAGCGGCACTGGAATTGGACTCGAGATTGATAGCGAGATGCTTGCCTTCTATCAATGGGATGGGAATAGTTATGGATAAATCCAAAAACAATTTGTGGGGAGTAAAACATGGATGACAACAAAGTTATCTAATTCGATCAATGAGAGCCGTTCTTTCCTTACAGTTGCAGAGGCTATATTGGAACAACTTCAACTCTGGAATGTCAAACGGATTTATGGAGTAGTTGGGGATTCTGTATTTGGACTAATGAGTGCACTTGCCATGCAAGATACTATCTCATTTATTGCCGTCAAACATGAGTCCGTCGCTGCCATGATGGCTTCGGCAGAGGCTAAATTAACTGGCCGACTTGGGGTCTGTATCGCACACATGGGACCTGGCCTTGCCAATCTCATTAATGGTTTGGGCGATGCTTATTTGGATAATGCCCCAGTGCTTGCAATCACTGGTCAAGCACCGGTGAACAAAATAGGCACATCCTATAAACAGTACATCAATCAACAAGAACTTGTACAAGCGATTTCACAATACAGTCAAATCGTCGTTCATCCAGATTCGGTAATCGAGTCACTGACACAGGCGATGCAAACATCTATTTTGCAGCGTAGCGTATCGCATTTGTCGATTCCTACTGATGTATTCAACATGACAACTACTATTCAACCTCGCAGGCAACCACAGGTCGCCTTCCCTTTTTCCGATCGGGAAATCATACAAAAAGCCCTACAACTCATACAATCCGCCAAGCAACCTATAATGTTGGTGGGAAGTGGCGCTATTTCAGATCGTGAAGGAATCCAAAAATTAGCCGAAACTTGGTGTTGCGGCGTCGCGATGAGCTATGGTGCAATGGGAATCTTACCAGATGCACATCCATTCATGTTGAACGCTCTCGGAGAAGGCGGTAACCCCTTTCTCAAAGCGCTGTTCCTACAGGCAGATGTTGTATTAGCGGTTGAAACGTCATGGTTCCCTGATGGATTTGTCCCTAGTAATGTACGCATTGTTCACATTTCAAAACATCCGTCGAACATTGGGACTTCGGTTCCAGTAGACATCGGATTAGTAGGAGAATTGGCGAATCTTATTCCTCAGCTAATAGAAGGCTTAAAGTCACATAAACCTCAATCCGATTGGGTCATTCAAGTTCAACAATGCAAACATTCGTGGATGGTACAAAACGAGGTTGAAAGGAATCAAACTGGATCTCCTCTCCCTCCCTCAACCATTATTAAACTAATGGAACAAAACATTGCGGAAGATGCGGTAATTGCCTTGGATGAGGGAGATTCAACACTTTGGTTTCTGAGGAATTTCCGTGCAAACCATCAGCACGTGTTGCTCTCTAACCAGTGGCGAACAATGGGATTTGGTCTACCTGCCGCGATGGCAGCAAAACTATGCTGGCCGGAAAAACAAGTCGTCTGTATAACGGGAGACGGTGGTTTAGCAATGGTACTGGCTGACTTGCTTACCGCCACTCGGTACGGGTTGCCAATTACTGTTGTCGTCTTTAACAATGGTACTCTGCAAATGGAAAGGGATAAAATGTTCATGAAAGGATTTCAGCCTGAAGGGACACAGTTGACCCATCTGGACTTCGCCACGGTAGCGGAAGCTAGCGGTTGGAACGCATATCGAATCGAAACTATTGAACAACTGGAAGAAGCATTGAAACATTCACGAACCAGCAGCATACCTGTCTTACTTGACGTGTTTACCGCCAAAATTCCGCATCCCGATTTCAAATCATAATAAATAGAACAGGAGCCCCTCGATGACAGAGTCAACAACACAAGATTCGATTCCAATGAAATCCCCCATGCAGCCAGTCCCCCCATATCCATCTCAGCATCAGGATCAGCAGCCGGGCATTGAATCGCTCATGAATCCAAGACCCATATTCGATAATCCCAACTACAAGGGCAGTGGAAAACTTAAGGATAAGGTAGCTATCATTACTGGTGGAGACAGTGGCCAGGGGCGTGCTATTGCTGTCGCTTTCGCCAAAGAAGGGGCGGATATTGTCATTGTATACTTGAATGAACATTCCGACGCTGAAGAAACAAAACAATATGTGGAACAAAAGGGTCGGCGTTATCTATGTATTGCAGGCGATATAGGAAGCGAAGCGTTTTGCAAGCAGGTGATGGAGCAAACGATTAAGCAATTCGGAAAACTTGATATTTTGGTGAACAACGCAGCGGAACAACACGTTCAAGATGGCTTGGAGTACATAACTTCCGAACAAATGGAAAAAACGTTCCGAACGAATTTTTTCTCCATTTTTTATTTGACCAAAATAGCTTTGCCGCATATGAAACCCGGCAGCTCCATCATCAACGCAGCATCTCTTGCGGCATATGAAGGAAACGAACAACTTATTGATTATTCCGCAACTAAGGGAGCAATTGTATCGTTTACACGTTCGCTATCCAAGTCCTTACATAGCAAGGGCATTCGTGTCAACGGTGTCGTTCCCGGAACAATATGGACTCCGCTTATTCCAGCTTCATTCCCGCCAGATCAAGTTGCGGATTGGGGAGCCAAAAATCCGATGAAACGTGCTGGGCAGCCTTTTGAAATCGCTCCCGCTTACGTTTATTTAGCTTCGGAAGATTCTACTTATGTATCAGGACAATTTATTCATATCACTGGTGGAGTGATTATGAACGGCTAAAACTGCTTAATCACAGTTAATATGCCTTCTTGGTTTACCTATCAAAATAATTAAATTCGGCACACTTTATCATGATGCATTATGGCCGTCAAGTCACTAGCTAAGGAATGATTTGAGTGTTACAATAAATACATTCCACATGAAGACAAGGGAGCTGCGACGCGATGTTATGGGACGATTTTCTGAAAAGCGATTATCACGACTGGAGAGGCAGCGGTCATTCCGAAGATTTTCTGGACAAACCGGGATGGTTGGAACAATGGCTGGCTTTCCACAACCTTCCCTATCCGGGCGCTCCATCCGCGGAAGAATTGGATGAGTTGAAACGGTTGCGAGGGCACATCCTTCGTATCGTCCAAAAGCTGACGGTCCGCGATTCCGCAGACCCTACAAATCTCGAGGGGCTGAACCGGGCGCTATCGGGCGGACCCATGATTCTGCGCATAGCGGATTCGGATTCGGAGTATCGCTTGGAATCCACTCCTTTACAAAAAGGATGGCCCCGCATCGGAGCGGAAGTGGCCGCTTCCTTCGGCCGCTTACTCGCGGAGAGCGATCACTCCCGCTTGCGTATTTGCGATAATCCGGATTGCAAGGTGGTTTACTACGACGAAACCCGGAACCGCTCCAAACGGTTCTGCGATGATAAAGCATGCGGCAACCTAATGAAGGTCCGACGGTTCCGCGCACGCCAAAAAGCCGCAAAAACCGGCGGCTCGTCCGAAACTTGATTCCCATTTCCCCAAGACAAAGGAATGGACATTACGGTCAAAGAAGGCATCGACGCCCCCGCATAGAAATTAAATGGTGATTCTTCACATCTTCTAAACATTAGAGGGCCCATTCGGGTCTTCTTGTACTTTTCTATTAAACTTTTACATCGTTTCCAAACTTCAAAGTTCTGTTGTAAAAGAATATAACCTAAAGTTATTTTTTTAGGTTTGCTTTCATAAGAGAGGCAATCTTTTGTTCGTCTCCATTCTGAATCCGTTCCAGTTGATTAATGACAAGTTCTTGCCTTTGTACGGAATGGTTTTGACTTAACTTTGCTTTTCCCTCTATCTTGTTGATTCTTATTTTGAATCCTTGAATCCCTTTATTCAGCCCAGCGATATAGTCTGCGTCTACCTCTTGCAATCTATATGAACTATCAGGGGCTTCATACTTCAATACCATTTCATGCAAGGAATCCATTAACTCTTTTTCATCATCAATAAGTTGGACTTCACCGTTTACATGAACAGTTACATAATTCCATGTTGGAACTGCTTTATTTGTTTCATACCATGAAGGAGAGATATAGCAATGCGGACCATGAAAAATGGCTAAGACAATTTGATTGCTAATATCCTTCCACTGAGGATTCGGACGTGCAAAATGCCCATATAAGTATTTGTTCTCCTTATCCAAAATTAATGGTAAATGAGTAGCAAAGGGTACTCCATTGTGTTGTGAAAACAGTGTTGCAAAGCTATGTTCTCTGATAATGTCGTAAGCGACTTTTATTTCATCAATGTGAAAGTGTGAAGGAATATACATGGTTTTCTCCTCCTCGTTTGCCGGAAAATGTTAGATGAGTATTTTGGTCATTATAAAGTCTATTTGTTCTTCATCACCCATATAGAAAGAGTGGGCCCCTGTTTGAACAAAACCCAATTTGTTATAAAAGGTAATTGCGCTCTCATTTTTTTCCCAAACCCCTAGCCATATCTTCTCTTTATTCCGCTCTATCGCTATTTCTATAGCTTTATTTATTAGATATTTACCAAGCCCCTGTCTATGAAATTTTCCCCTTATATAAATCCTCTCGATTTCAAGCGAATCATTGCCCATTCTTTCAGTTTGAGAATCCATGGTGTTTAGCTTTAAATACCCGGCAATTTCCTCATTATAATAAATAAAATAGAATTCCGAAGAGATATTTGATAATTCTTTTTCTAATTGTTTTAAGTTAAATGCTTTTTCCAAGTAGGCTTTCATATTTTCAGGTGAATTTTGATTCTTAAATGTCTCCTTAAATGTCTCAACACTAATTTCTTGAAGTAATGCTAGATCTTCAAATGTGCACTTTTTTATTTTTATAGTCATTTTATTTGTCCTCCTTTTACTAAATCAATAATTTCTCTTGTTTCCCTTTTTTACAAACTCCCAGTCTTTTTCCACATTTTTTCTGACTCTTTGCAGCAGGTTAAAAATCGTTTCTACTTCACTTTCAGAGAATCCAGATAGTGCGACCATATTGGAATAATCGTTTTCCCTTTTTATATAAGGGTAAACAGTCTTCCCTTTCTCTGTAGGAAATAGTTTTTTAATTTTTTGGTTATATGGATCATCATTCTTTTCAATGAATCCATTAATCTCCAGTTTCTTTATAGCACGAGCAGCTGTTGTTCGGTCTACCTTTATCATTTCAGCTAACTTTTCTTGAATAATTCCTGGATTTTCACATATTCGTACGAGGTACAGGTACTGTCCTTTTGTAAGGTCATATTTTTTAAATTCTATATTACTTATAGAATCCAATGCCCTGGCAATCATTCCAACCTCACGTAGAATTTCCTTCATAATTGCAACTCCACTAATCGTGTATTTTTCAAACGTCGTAAAAAAATAGTACATCATTTTTGTTGTATTTACAACAAAAATCCTGCAGGCTTTTCCATACTAACCGTTAACGGAAATAAGCTACCGCGATTAAATTCTGCGGTAGCCTGTTTCTATGCTTATTGAACGCTATCGTTTAAATAAGCAAGTAGCTGATTGCTCGCATTGCTGCCCCGAATCAGCAGCCACTGCTCAAAGCCTCCAATCAAATGTTTTCGAGAGCGGCGATGCTGCCCTGCTTCTTATTGCTCCGCTCATCTTTGAGAACCAGCCAAAGCGTTTCTACGCTCCAGCTGGCGTGTCTATCTGTTATTCTTCTTCAAACAATCGTTCACCTTTATGCAGCCTCCAGGCAATTTTAGCCGTATGCGGGAGCTCACGCGCGGTTGGCGCGTGTGCCGCCAAATATCGGGTGCAGGCGAGCAGCATCGTTTCTTTGGCCTTCTCCGCAAAAGAACCTGTCGCCGCTTGCCAGCGGTCGTATTCGGCCACTGCGGCCTCATACATTTGAAAAGAATGGAATTCCGCATCCTCCCGCAACAACGCATGTCCAAGCGTGTTCAGCAGCGCTCCCGGCTCACCACCGCCATGAATGTAGTCCATCACCCATTGCGCGGCCGGTCCGACCTGCTGGCGCAGATCGAGCAAATCGAGCAGCTCCTGATGGTTGGCCGGCGCGGCGGAGCCGGACGGCTTCGGACGTGTGGCTGTCGGCACGTTTAAGAAACGGTCGAGATATACGCTGACGGCTCCGTGAAAAATCGCCCGCTGCAGCATCGGCTCATCCGATTGCAGTAGCCTTTCATGCACGGCGTGAGCATAAGTGAACGTATGGAGCACTGCAATCCAATCGCCGAAATCGTTCTGCGTATGGAAACGAACGATCCGTTCCGCGGCGGCCAAAGCAACGAGCTGCGCCAATTGCGCCGGAGCCGTTCCCGCGATGAGCAGGTCGCGCAGCAAAGCGATCGTCTGCTCAGGCGTATCGCTCAGCAGCCGCTTCAGCAATTGCTCTTCCCTATCAGCAGACAGAGCTGTCTGCTGCCGCGCATCCTTTGACCCACCGGCGAGCTTCGCCTGCGCTGCATTCTGCTCCAGCTCGTTGACCGCTTGCTTGATCGGCTCTACGAGGTTCAGCGGTGCCTGCCACTGGTGCAGCTCTTCGCTCCGTGTCGGACGAGCCATCATCGGCACGAGCGAAGTTAAAATCCGCTCCTTTTGTGACACCTCCGCCCACTCCAGCGCCTCAAAAGCTTTGCTGTGGAAATCGAACACATGGCCGCCGTCCAAGTAAAAGTGATCTGTTGCGGCGACAAGCATCATTTCTGACAGACGCTTCGTGTCAATGCCTTTCAAAATGGCGGTGATCAGCACTTTCTCAGCGCCCTGCGTATCCCGCACCTCTATGCAGCTGCGATACCACTCTGCCAACCGTTCGAACGGCACGTCCGCCGACGGCAGCGCTGACAGCAAGTGGCGGGTTCCTCTGCCCGAGCTGCTTCGAGCGACATGGACAAGGCCTTGGTACAAGGCGAGTATTTTGCCGTTCTTGTCCAGCTTGTCGACGATTTGCGCCATCGCGGTAAGAATCGTAAGTCCGGCGTTCCAGCCCGTTCCATATGTCGTGCCGAATTCGATGCCAATGCGGGCGATGTCCTGCTCCGGCACTCCCGCTTCGATCAGTCCGACAATCGCTTTCGAGATGACGATGCCGATATTTTGCTCGAGTCCCTCTTTCAGTCTATGCTTATATTTTTCCGTGCCTTCCGCTCTTCTGGAAACCGGATTTACCCACACTTCGCCGCCGTCGACCCGCACTTCATACGACGGAACATCGTCTGCCCACGGGTCAAGCGTACCGCCGCTGCAGACATCAAACCGGGCATGATGCCAATGGCACGTCAAAATCCCGTCGCACAAGCTCCCCATATGGAGCGGAAAGCCTAAATGCGGACAGCGGTTGTCCACCGCATATACTTGGTCTTCATGATAAAAAACAGCGATACCGCCTCGTATAACCTTTGCGCCCTCTTGTTTAAGCGCTTCCAAATTGCCTGCTGAAATCCAGTTTAAATTGACACTCATCGATACAGCCTCCTTTATTTTTTCAAGCTGCACTCCAAACTACAACAATCGTATCTGGGCAGAACCCTCTGCGTTCTTCTCCATAGTTTTATTATACCTTAGTGTTCCGGCCATGGCTTCAGCAAAGAGTAAGGAAATCGGCATGACAAAATCTTTTCCAATGGTTGACAATAAAGTATCTTGTCTAGTTATTTTAAAGATATTTATGTTCTTTATACGCAGAAACTTCTCCACGGCGTACTCCTTCAGCAATGAATCCGTTAGATATCGTTTTGATTACAGCATGCATTTCAAACAAAGTATTTTATTTAAAACATTACCTTGACAGACATAGTAGTATGTCGTATTATAAAAATGCGGAGGTGATGAAATGAGCGAAAACAAAATTACATCCGACCTGCTGCGCGGACATACCGATACGATGATTTTAAGGCTCTTATCCGAAGCTGACCGCTACGGATACGAAATTGTCAAACTGATCGCCGAGCGCTCGGGCGGCGAGTATGAATTAAAGGAAGCCACGATGTACTCCAGCGTCCGGCGGCTTGAGACAGACGGCGATATCGAGTGGTATTGGGGCGATGAGTCACAGGGCGGACGGCGCAAGTATTTTAGGATTACCGAAAAAGGCAAGGATGCTTACGTACGCAACAAAAGCAATTGGGAGTATTCAAAGCGCGTACTAGAAAATCTATTATAAGGAGATTGATGTTATGAATCCGAAATTGACGAACTATTTGAACGGCGTGTTCACGCCATACGATGGGGTAAAAAGCGTCACCGAATTAAAAGCCGACCTGCACTCCGATTTGCAGGAGCGATATCGTGAACTCAAAGCTGAGGGCAAAAACGATGAAACAGCGTTTAATATGACCATTGAGAGCATCGGCGACATTGAGCAAACGATATTGGAAGTCGCCAACCTCTCCCGCTCGCTGGAACGGCAAGTAGTGACAAACTTTAGCGCAAGCAACCTGGCAATGAGCGACTTTGCAGGCGTTACGGCCCATAAAGGTCAATTTAACGCTAGCGCGTTACGCGGTGCCGACTTTGCGGGCGCAGACTTGACCGGAAGTTCCTTTAAGAGCAGTGATTTACGTGAAGCCAATTTTGACGGTGCAAATCTAACTGACTGCAGCCTATCCACACTAGACCTTTCGAATGCGAGCTTCAATAAATCGCTCCTTGTACGCACCAACTTCAGCGTTTCGGGGCTGGACGGAGCCAAATTCACAGGCATAAAACTGACCGACGTCACGCTTACCAAGATTGACCTTAGAAAAACGATCTTTGAAGGTTGTATCTTTGACGGCGTGGACTTCAAATATTCCGACCTGAGCGGACTGCGCCTTGACGGGCAAACCTTTATCGGCGTTAAGTTTGACAAGTCGGCATTAAACGAAGTTTCGTTTAGGGGCGCTACACTCAAGAATGTATCTTTTCAAGCGTTTTTTTCGTTGACCAACAAGTATTACCGTGGCATCAAAACTATCTGCTTTGACGGCGCAGTCATGGATAAGTTGACCTATGCTTCGCTTAAAGGAATGGGGGCAGACTTGTCAAAGGTTACAGTCCGATAAGGAGGGAAAAATATGCAAACTACATCCATTAAAGTGACAGGGCTGCAAAAGTCCTACAAGCAGCATCAAGTCCTAAAGGGCGTTGATTTCGAGGTGGAGAAGGGCAGTATTTTCGCCCTTCTCGGCTCCAACGGGGCGGGCAAGACAACGGTTGTCAAAATCCTCACCACGCTGCTCAAACAAGACAGCGGAACTGCCACCGTAAACGGATTCGATGTTGCATCAAAACCCGAGAATGTGCGGCAGGCGATCAGTCTGACCGGGCAATTTGCCGCCGTGGACGAAATTTTGACCGGACGGGAAAATCTGATCATGATTGCCAAGCTGCGATACCTCAAAAATCCGCGTCAGGTAGCGGACGANTCAAAACCCGAGAATGTGCGGCAGGCGATCAGTCTGACCGGGCAATTTGCCGCCGTGGACGAAATTTTGACCGGACGGGAAAATCTGATCATGATTGCCAAGCTGCGATACCTCAATAATCCGCGTCAGGTTGCGGACGACTTGCTTAAACGCTTCGACTTGACAGATGCCGCGGACCGCAGGGCTTCTACTTATTCGGGTGGTATGCGCCGCAGGCTCGACATCGCCTTGAGCCTTGTGGGAAAACCGCAGATCATTTTCCTCGACGAACCGACCACTGGACTTGATCCCGAGTCGCGNGGTATGCGCCGCAGGCTCGACATCGCCTTGAGCCTTGTGGGAAAACCGCAGATCATTTTCCTCGACGAACCGACCACTGGACTTGATCCCGAGTCGCGAATCGAGGTTTGGAAGATTGTCAAGGAGCTTGCCGACGGCGGCACGACGGTACTCCTGACCACGCAGTATTTGGAGGAGGCTGAGCAGCTAGCCGACCGAATTGCCATTTTGCACGAGGGTAGAATTATTGCCAACGGCACACTCTCGGATCTAAAAAAGCTGTTCCCATCCGCAAAGGTGGAATATGTTGAAAAACAGCCGACTTTAGAGGAAATATTCCTCGCAATCGTCGGCAAAAAGGAGGCGAAGTAAATGGAGACGGCAAAGAATCATTTCTTCACCGATATTAGCGTTATGCTTGGACGTTCCATGCGCCATATTTTCCGCAGTATGGACACCATCATCACGGTCTGCATCACTCCAATTGCGATGATGCTGCTGTTCGTCTATGTGTTAGGCGGTGCCATTCAAACCGGAACTCAGGGTGGTATCCCAACGATGCCTCCACCCAAGCTGGCGCTCAGGCTTCGGACGTTCCATGCGCCATATTTTCCGCAGTATGGACACCATCATCACGGTCTGCATCACTCCAATTGCGATGATGCTGCTGTTCGTCTATGTGTTAGGCGGTGCCATTCAAACCGGAACGGATAACTATGTGAATTACCTGTTGCCAGGCATACTGCTTATGGCGATCGCAAGCGGAATAGCCTACACGGCTTACCGCCTGTTTATGGATAAGCAGCGGGGCATATTCGARCGGTTTCACACCATGCCGATTTCACGTTCCGCCTTGCTTTGGGGGCATGTGCTGACCTCTCTGGTGTCCAACGCCATATCGTTGATCGTCATCATTCTCGCAGCGTTGATTATGGGTTTTCGNCGTTCCGCCTTGCTTTGGGGGCATGTGCTGACCTCTCTGGTGTCCAACGCCATATCGTTGATCGTCATCATTCTCGCAGCGTTGATTATGGGTTTTCGTTCGTCCGCGGGAATACTGCCATGGCTTGCCGTAGCAGGCATACTTGCATTGTTTACACTGGCCTTAACTTGGGTCGCGGCGATTGCCGGWCTGTCCGCAAAAACGGTGGAAGGTGCAAGCGCGTTTTCCTATCCACTTATCTTCCTGCCGTTTATCAGTTCGGCGTTTGTGCCGACCRAGTCRATGCCGTCGGTCGTTCGCGCCTTTGCCGAAAACCAGCCGGTGACCTCGATCGTGAACGCCATCCGTGCGCTACTGGCAGATCAGCCGGTGGGCAATGAAATATGGATCGCTCTTGCGTGGTGCGTCGGGATTTTGTTCGTAGCCTATTTCTTTGCAATGAGGGTGTACAAAAAGCGGGTATGAAAAAAAGATCAGCTGTCGCAACTGATTAGCAGTGTAAAAATACGAAAGTCGTTATAATCGCTTATACTGGGCTTATGAGGGTGTTTATCCGAGTTATCTTGCGGTGGTCGCTCATGTTGAAAAAATGTTATCAGCCCCTAGTGCTGAAATATCAGCTCAGCTTAAAGCACCTAAGTGGTGCTTTTTATTTTGTTATAATTTCACGCTCGTATAAATTTGCGCTCCACCCGCGACCGTCGTATCTCCCCTGGAAAACCAATCCTTGGCTAAGGTAGTATTGATTTAACGCTGGGTTATCCGCCATGCAGTCTAATCTTAACCATTTCTTTCCTTCGCTCTTTATATAGTCTTCCGCCCAAGTAAGGAAATAGCTTCCGATCCCCTGTCCCTTATACTTCCGCAAAACAACTAACCTGTGAATGTAACCCGCATTATCATGAAATAATTCTCCCCATATTTCCTCGTACTTCCACTGGACAGAGAAACAACCCACAAGCTCACCATCCAGGTATGCGACAAATACATCTTTCTCACGAATAAATTGCTCCAAATAATTCATCGTAAACGTATCTTCGTTCCACTGAATGATACCTTGCGAGGAGCGAATCCATTTAGCTGCTTCTACATATAATTTCTGCACCTCGTCTAAGTCTTCAATTCGAGCTTTCCTAATATCAATCCATTGACTATTAAGTTTACCTTTACTGGGCTTTCGATCTGATAAATCAACCAATGCAATTCCCCCTTAAAATAGAAAAGTATTCGGTCATTTGACCAAATACTTTGCCCAGGCGAACGGCTTTTATGAAATATGCGCTCCCCCGTAGTGATCTACGTTTTCGCCAGTCACTCATACCAAATATTTACTACATTATAATCTGGAAAATATAAGGAGATCAAGGAATTTTATTGCGTTATCTCCCCGTTAAGAAGTCTTTTAAACTCTCCAGTAATAGGATATGTTTTTCATTTACTTGCTCTGCATAGCAAGCCAATCCATCAAAGATACTTCCTTCCCCTCCACCACGACCGGCTTCCCGTCATAATTCAGGTGACAGTCATCGTTCAGGGCATATATCCAGGAGAAATGTCCTATATAGTTAAAGGGTTCTCCCTTTTCATCCGTAAACAAGCCATGGATGTCCACAACCTTATCAAAGAACGAGAAATGCACATTCTTCGCACCAGCCTTAATCAAGCGCTTATAAGTCGGTATTACAGTTTCCTCCGGTTTTACAATCAAATCATCCTTGGAATGGGTAAACCAAATCGGCACATGCTTAATCGCCTCGATATCCGCATCACGGATGACGTCATTGAACAGCGCTTCGCAAACAGGGTATGCAGCAGCGAAGAAATCCGGATAATCCAGCACCATACGCATGGTCATAAATCCCCCATTGGAGCAGCCGCCGATATAGATCCGGTTAGTGTCGATTGCCGCATCATTCCTGAAAATGAACTCATCAATCAGAGCCTTCAAGGCCTCCCCATACTTGGACTTACCTGTCCTGCCGTACTGTCCGCTGCCATCGTTCATCCAGAAGGTCGGTGTCTGCGGTACCAACAGGTAAGCTCCGCCAAACTTGGCTTGGATTGCATCGCTGGCCAGGTTCACTACCTTGTTGCCTGTATAAGCGATGGTCGGATCCTCTCCGCCCTCTCCAGCTCCGTGCAACCAGATGATGAGTGGCCGCCTGCCGTTTCCATACTGCGGCACGAAGTAGCCATACTTTAGCGGCTCCTCTTCATAGGAGGAAATGCCGTGCAGGAACTTCTCCGCCTGTTTCATGGTATTACCTGCACACAGGTCGAATACCAATCCCGTCAGCCTCTCTTCCTCCGCCGGAATTTCCGCAATCTGGGTAATCCGATAATCGCTGACGATAAACTCGTTGAAGTTGTTCGGACAGGCAATTGCAGCGGATAAGGAATCGAGCGGTCCATACTTCATTTCTAGAGTCACGAACTCCCCTTCCTCTCTTCGTACACCCTGGCTACAAGAAGGATAAGCGGCTTCCACCACGCAGTAGCCCTTGCTTAGCTCCTTTTCCGTCTTCTCTAACCAGTTCCTCGAAAGCTTCAGGATCTCACCCTTCTTGTCCTTCCGCTCCACATATACACTAAAGCATTCCGGCTTCACCTCTTCCGCCTTCACGTTCACCGATATGGGCAGCACCAGTTTGGTAACGTAAGGACCATAATCCGTTATATCGATAATTGCGTAGTAACTTCTTCCCATAGCACAATCCTCCTTTTCTTAGATAAAATGTTTGATTCAAAATCGTTCTAATCAGCGATCTGGATTAGATAAGCCTCCTGCCGTTTCACCCCCATGTTTTCATTCTACCGGAAACATATGGAGGCTCACATCCGATATGACGACCTTTTTATTTCGTTTTTGCGATCATTTGTAATTTTGCTATGCCACTTTTCTAAATATTATATTGAGCCATTCAACAGCAGATAGAACAGACGAATTATTTTTCGCCTGCCCTTTACTAATCATATTTATGGCCTTGATTCCTTTCAACGTCTGTTCTGCAATGTGAACGTTTCGAAACCAAGCATTGGTTTGTAATTTTCTTTATGAATCCATGATCTTGCTCAACACCGTATGAAAAATGACCTGACCGAAAAAAATTCGGATGCAGGTCATCTTTCATACGGTGAAAATAGACTGAATTTGTTTAATCCACGCAGCTTTTCCAAATTACAAATCCGTCAAACTCCGTAAAATAATTCCTCGATCCAAATACGGAGGAGGATATCATAATCTGACCACTCGCACAGGTCCAATAAGTCCACTTGGTTCTTGCTGCGCAAATGCCGACAAGAAATCAGGTTGTTCTTTCGCCAACGTATTCGTAACCTCGATAACTAACTTATTTTTACCCTTATTAATTAGGCCATTGATCTCAACCTGGTAAGGCGGACAAATGCGTACTCCTGCTTCCTCACCATTAATCCACACTTGAGCGGTCTCATAGACCTCTCCCAAGTCTAAAATTGCTTGGTCAGCAGGCTCGTTCCACTCAAATTCCGTCTCATAACGGAAGGTACCTGTAAATCGAGGTAAATAACTAGGTCCGCTCATATTCGTTAAAGCCCCCAGTTTCCCCCATTCCTTAAAACGAGGATAGTGCTCAGACTCTGCAGTGGATACGCTCCATTCTCCTTTTAGTTCACGTTCAGCCCCAGCAATATAAGACGGCAATGCCTCACAACCTTCAAGGTTAGTACCATGCAGCAGTACGTTGGACTCATACGGATGAAGAACGACCTCCACCACATTCGCCCCATTCTCCCGAGTTACATGTAAACTAGTCAACTGATTACGAAATGCATCGTAAGCATATACATCACTTTGGACAGGCAAAGTTATTTTCCTACGGATCGTTTGATGCGGATGTTCGTTAAAGAACATAAAAACATCCAACTTGTCATGCTTATAGTGATAGTTCCGAAGATATGGCTCATGTTCGTCCACACTAATTTCATAATGTCCGTCAGTAATAAGTACTCGAGCCAGATCTTCTAAGTCAACAACCTTTACGTTCTTGTGATCGGCAAGGTAAGCTAGATCGTCAGAAACCTCGGAACCCTCACTAGATCGTTCCGGTAGTCCGTCTACAAAACGAACAGCTAGCCCTTGCTCGGCAAACTCCACTAACCGCCTAATCATCGCTGCGGGAATTGCCTCTGCATAAGGGAAGATAAGGCATTGGAAATCCTCGTTATTGACATGCAGCTTGTTGTTTATCACACGTGCGTCACCTAGAAGAATATCAATGGTAAGCACATCGCAGTCGATCTGATGCTGCATCAATTGCTTCACGGGCTTTTGGAAATACATCGCTTCCCCAGACCATTCGGCTTCAGCGTGGTATACGACGCCTGCAGTGGCCACATGTCTTCCGCCTGAGATCAAGTGACTAATCCGATTCATGTAATGATTTAAATGTTTGTAATAGCGGTATTGCGGATTTTTCCCGCCTGCATACATATGCGGCGGGCAGTCCGGATCAGGAGCTTTTTGAGAAAAAGCATGCGGGACAAAATAATTAACACCACGAACTAACATATGATCTGTGAGCCATTTCATTAGTTTCAGACCTTCTGCCCAGCCGTACGCACCATACACCTCACACATGGTTCTGCCTTGTTTTTTAGGATCGATATGTGCAAGCGATACACCAAGCTTAGCAAGGCCATAGTGGAAAAATTCGCTATCCGTATCCCCGCCAGGCTTGCTATAAGACAATTCATCAAATCCGGGAACAATTTGCCATAGCACTACATCGAGGCCAGACATATCTTGTCCCCACATTGAGCGGAAGAAATGTCCGGCCCCAGAGCCAAGCCTTGCATGCACATTGTTGTCTTCGAGGACATGTCCAATGTATTCTACTCCGCGTTCTCTGCACCACTCTCCGATTTGCCTACAAAAGTTATCCGCGTAGAGCTTACTAACGATATTCATATAAGTATAACGTACAATATTGCACTGTTCACCCCCATCATGCCAGAGTAGATAGAGGTGCTTACGGTAGTTCTCACCCAATGCCTGCTCAAGCAAGGCCTGCATTTCACTGCTCCAAGGAAGCGGCACTCCTTGTTTTCCAGGTTTCGAATTGAAGTCAAAGGTTGTCTTATCGTTGTAAAATCCGGGTTCGTCCGAAAAGAATCCGGCAAATGTCTTTCCAAAATCAGCCTTGTATCGTTCATATACAGCTTCATACACCGTGTCGAGCAGAATCCGGACGGAATCTCGATCTATCGGATTGAGATAATCATCCTGCTGCTGGCTGCCGCCATCCTTATTTTCTGAAATAATAAATACTCGCCAGTACCCTTCAGGGATATCCCAATATAGGATACCGTCTTGCACAAGATCAGTAATGTCGATACAATCACTGAGTAATTCTCCATTAGAGGGATGTCGGCGGACCGCGATAACGGAGATTAATTTATTCTTTCCACTCGCTTTTTCGGGCTGTGAGATGGTAGGTCGAAGCCCACGCATCAGCAAGGTATCCAGCAGCAGAGACGTTCCTTGGGCAGGACCGATGGTATCGATATAGCGTTCACCCAAAAACTTGCGATGAAGCTCTTCCGGAGCCTCCTTCACCTTGCCTGCCGCATGACCCGTTGGAAAATGATCGTCATCCAGCAGCCATACCTTCATTCCACGATTCCGGGCTTCGTCCATAATAATGTCCATATCCGTCCACCATTTCGGCCCTAGAAAATCAGGATGAGGACGTGCTTCGATGCAAACGGCTCTGATTCCAGCTTCATGAACACGGGCAATCTCTTCACGTATCACCTGTTCTTCTTCTCCATGCTGCCAGAGAAAAGGAAGGATATAATTATGTTCTTGACCCTCAAGCACTTCCTTAATACGATTACTCATTATAGTATAGCCCCCTATTTAGGTTCGGTTCATTCGATTCCCGAGATTAGATTGAAATATCCGCTCGACTTCGATGAGAAGCCGAGCGGATATTAGCGTCTAACAGTTATTTTTTCACTTTTGCATACCATTCTCTTGCCCGCTTCGTAACCTCTTCGCCGCCCGATTTGTTCCACTTTTCTACAAACTCATCGAACTTGCTGATCGGGTACTGCCCTGTAATGATCTTACTAACGTATTCGATATAGAGTGTGCGATTATTGATATCTGGGAAACCCTCATAGACGCTAGCCGGCATTCCGTCTCCAGCAATGACTTTCGCATACTTCTGGGCATCCTGCATGATTTGAACGGTTTGGTCAATCTCCCACATTCTATCTTCCGATGACGTACTTTTCAGGAGATTACTTGTAAAATCAAGGGTCGAGATTTTGGAATAAGGATCAAGGATAAGATTCTCTTGGGTACTTTTATCATCCGGAAGTTTAACGGCTTTGCCATCCTTCATTGTATAGTGCATGCCTTCAACACCCAGGTACAAAGCATTCCAATTTTTCTTGTCATACATGTTGTTCAGTAACTTTAAGGTAGCCATTAACTTCTTTTGATCCTTTTCGTTCTTCACGACCCAAGCCGGAGGTGTAAATCGTTTCCAGGTATAGAAGCCCTTGTAGCCTTGAACCTCTGGTATTGGAAGAGAAGCAAATGTACCTTTCACACCACTGTTCTTTTGCAAATTATCCAAATAAAGATTGGTTTGTTCTGCCCAGTGGAAGTAGTTGCCTGCCTTATTAGCTGCAACCTTGCCGTCCCACTTCGCTTTATCGTTCAGTAGGGATTCTTTATCAATTAATCCGTCCTTGTACATCTTGGAGATAAACTCCAAGGCAGACTTCATATTCGGTGATACCGCGGAATAAGTCAGCTTGCCATCATAAAGGTCCCAATCCGGATAGCCTTCAAACATAGCTACTCCGTACATCGCAAACAGTTGATCCATCCAGCGTGCTTCCTGACGGCCGCCAGTTGGAAGTTCATCCTTCTGCCCATTACCATTAGGATCCTTATCACGGAATGCTTCCAAGACCTTGACGTATTCATCTTGCGTCTTCGGCATCTGTAAGCCCAGCTTGTCTAACCAATCTTTGCGAATCATGCCGGAATATCTTCCGTAGTCTACCATGCCAGGGATATAATAAATTCTGCCCTGACCAGTAGGGTCATTTGCTTTCACAATATCCCACATATCCTTCGGAATGGCTTCCCATAAATTCGGTGCATATTTCGGCAGCAAATCGGTCAGATCGGCGATAGCTCCGTTTTTTGCTAAGCTATTTTCGATACCCTGTTGGGGTAAAAACAAATCGGGCAATTCACCGGATGCAATCTTTAGATTTAACGTATTTAAATAAGCAGTCCCTCCGTTCCATTCCACATACGGGCTGATCACACCTACGCCTAATTTTTCCTTATAAAATTCATACAATTTGCTGCCTTTGGTGGTTGGTTTATACCCGATGTTAGTTCCCCAGACTTCAATATCAACAATGTCCTCCGCCTTTGAAGATGCCCCTTGGTTCGGCGCTGCCGATGAAGAACTTGCACTTTCGGAAGAATTCTTTTTATCACTACAGCCTGTTACTACAGTAAAAGCAAGGGCGCTGACAGCCGCAAGTACCCCAATCTTTTTGATGACCATTCCATGTTCCCCCTAATTTTTAAAATAGTTTATGTTCTAAGACTCAATGAGCCTACAAACCGATGTGATATTATCCTTTTACAGAGCCAAGCATAGCCCCTTTAACGAAGTATTTTTGCAAGAAAGGATATACCGCCACAACAGGGATCATGGCAAAAATAACGGTTGTCGCCCGAAGTGTACGCTCATTGTACGCTAAACCAGCTGTAGAGACGGCTCCCGTAACCAAGATGTTGTCGTCGGTGATAAATTGCCGAATCTTGATTTGCAGTGGGAATAGATTCGTGTCTTGCAAGAACATCAACGGATGCTGGAACTGGTTCCATAACACAACACCGTAGAATAAAGCCAAAGTAGCTAACACAGCCTTGGAAAGCGGAAGTACGAATTGGAACAGCATTCGGAAATATCCGCAACCCTCTATAAAAGCAGCTTCTTCCAACTCTTTGGAAAACTGCTTGAAAAATGTACGCATAATGATCAAATTAAATGGATTTAGAATATGAGGGATGATTAACACCAATGGGTTATTGTAAAGCCCGATACCTTTTACTGTCAGAAAATAAGGAACAAGGGGAGCCTTGAAAATCATCGCAATCACGACACCGATCATAATGACAGGGCCCCAACGAAATTCCGATTTAGACAACGGATATGCAAGAAGGGCCGTGACGAGCAGCGCCAAAATCGTTCCAATCACCGTTGTGCCCAGTGTTAAGAAGAACGACTTCCATAGATCGGGACGATACATCATAAAATCCCAGGAGGCTAATGTAAATTCCTTTGGCCAAATTGTGACCAGATTCATATCCACCATCCGTTTAGAGCTGAATGAGGTCGAGAGTACGGATAGTAGCGGAATAATTGCGATGAAAGATACAAGCAGGAGGATGATAGTAACGACTGAACCGAATAATTTTTCCCCTCTGGATTCAAGCATACTTACCATAACCCCCCGTCTGAAACTTTTTTCGACAACTTATTGAAAGTAAATACTAGAATAAATCCAATTAACGATTGAAATAATCCGACGGCTGTCGCAAAGCTATACTGCCCTTGTTGAATGCCTGTTCGGAACACGTAAGTATCTAAGATATCCGAAACACTATAAGTCATTGGCGTCTGAAGATTAAATACTTGGTCAAAGCCCAAATCCAAGAAATTACCGATTTCTAGTAAAAGTAAGACTAATACAGTAGGTAGCAGCAGCGGAAATGTTATATGCCGGATTTGCTTGAACCTAGATGCTCCGTCTATCATCGCTGATTCGTACAACTGAGGGTCTATCGAACTAATCGCTGCCATATAAACAACTGTTCCCCACCCCGCATCTTTCCAGATGGCGGAAAGCACATAAACAATACGGAAATAGGAACTTTCCTGCATAACCAAGGTAGGATCATGGTGAAACCACCCGATCACGATGTTAAACAGTCCGCTTAGTGAAAACATATCAAACACAATGCCTGATACGATGACCCATGAAAGGAAATGCGGCACATACAGAGCCGTTTGAATTCCTTTCTTAAGTAGCGATTTCCGGATTTCATTGATCATGAGCGCCAACAGGACAGGAATTGGGAACACGATTACAATGCGTAGAAATCCAAGCACTAGTGTATTGCTGAACACCCTTATAAAATCCGGATACTGGAACAAGGTTTCAAAGTTTTTGAATCCAACCCAAGGGCTGTCCAAGAATCCTTTAAATACAGAATAGTTTTGAAAAGCAATTACGGAGCCCGCAAGCGGAATGTACTTAAAAATGATGAGAAAAACTATACCTGGTATGGCCATGATATACAGCGGCCAAAACACCTTCATTCGATGAGATGCAACGACTTTCAACTTATTCCCCCCTGAATCTGATTCTTAGTTGTTAGATACTGTGATCGGCTTCAGCCCTACCTGACTCCTCCACTTCTGTTGGATTCAACAATACGGTCATCTGTATCTGGACTCAACATTGAAGTTGTCCAATTCACCACTGAATCCAACAAATCACCGGATAAATGGTGGATATAGATATGATTTGTTGAATATGAAGATGAAAAAAAATAGAAGCGGAGAGCTTTTTCAGCTTCTCCGCTTCCAATATAAATCTTTTTATTCTTTAAATTTGCCAGGTGTAATCCCTTTAATTTTTTTGAAGTTACGAATAAAACTGTTTTCGCTAGCGTATCCAACTTTCTCAGAAATCTCAATCACTTTCAAATTCGTACTCTTAAGTAATTCTTCCGCTTTCTCAATTCGTACTTGTGTAATATAATCGTAGATCGAAGTTCCGGTTTCTTGTTTAAAGAGGACATTTGCCTGAGACTGACTAATGCCTCCAGCCTCCGCTACGTGCGACACGCCAATATTTTCTGGATAATGCTCTTGGATGTACTCGACCATCTTCCTAAAATAATTACCATGTTTTGTTGGTTTTCTCTTCTTCACTTCTTCTGCTAGGTAGGTAGCTTCATCTAATGTCATTTGATGCAAATCTGAAAATGTCAACGTTTGAAGGGAATCCAACGAATCCATGATTTCCTGGAATTGTTCATCTTCTGGGTCTCTGAATTTCGTTATCATTTCCTTAAGTAAATTGGAATACCAGCGGTATACGTGCAGTGGCCTTGAATTTGACGTTTCCCACTCCATTCGTATTTTTTCTAAAATACTGTTTATATATTCTGTTTTTCCTTCTTTAATGCCTTGAGTAATTTCATGGATGGTTTCATTTTTAGAACCAGAGCCATGCGCATCTGAATAGGGTAATGCTTGCTCAGGCACATGAAGTTTTTTATACCCAATATACAGACGATCCAGCAGTAGCACTTCAACTTGCTTGTAGCGAGTGCTGAGATCACTACTAATCGGATAAAGCGATTCGGCAACACCAACAGATAATGAAATTTTCAACAATTTATCAGCGACTTCAATCCCATTTGAAAGTTTATCATAAAGCATTTGCAAAGCCATATCAGAAGACAAGGGTTGTACAATGAGGGCACTCCGATCCTGGGTTAAATCTTCAAACTGCACCCTAAAACTCTCCCCAAGAATTTCCTCGAAAATATTACCTACTGCAAACTTAAGTAATAACTGATCATCTTGCTTGTATGCATTCAACCAATTATAATAGGCATCCACCGAAACAATAACAGCATAAACAGGTAAGTCAGAACGCCATTCTGAGTAAAGCAACCGCCACTTCCGATCAAATTCCTTACGGCGTAGTCTTCCGTAAACCATATCTTGAATAAATTTGGCTTTTAGTTCTTTGCTGCTGCCATGCAAGAAAGTTAGTTGCGTGAGCAGTCTGCCGACATAGGACTCCAATTGAGTGAAGTCAACCTCTAGCGCCTCATTCCGATGGCTCTGAACCGTTTTAATCAATCGTTCAATAGGTCTAAATGTAATGCGGTTAACTTGGAAAATAATCAACATTCCGATCAACATGGTAACCGCGGACACCAAGAAAGTCATGGTCCGAATCCAATACAATTTGCCAAAAATTTGTTTTTGAGGAACCGCATAAACGTAATTCCATTGTGTTGAAGTTGAAGTCAGACGAGTAATAAAATATTTCTTTGGGTTTATCTGCTCTTTCTTATTTTCACCAATTGAGAATAAAGTTTCTCCTTTTGCGTCTTGAATGATTCGAACTGCCTCATTGTTAGTAGAACCTTCAGGAGTGATTTGGGAAAATAGTTTTGAGGATTTCAAGTTTATGATCAGGTACCCGGATATTTTATTTTCTTCGTATATTCGTCTAATGAAACTTATCACTTCGCCCTGGTCTTTCATTCTTTTAGCGAAAGTCAAATTATTGGTGCCCTGTTCAGCTAAAGACAATTGAGACAACCAACCCTTGTCACCAAAGGTCTCAATACTGGAATTAAACCCGAAAGGAGAACTGCCAACAACATGACGATTTTTTTCATCATATATATAGATACTATCTATGATCGAACTATTTTGAGTTAGTGTATCCAACATAGACACAACCCCAAGGATGGTATCCATACTTTTATGATTGTCATAACGCAAGAAATCGATCGTCAGAGGGTCTAGAACTGCATAAATAGACGTTGTCATAATGTCGGTCATTTTCCTGTCAACATCGTCCCTGACAAAGGTCAACATTTGCTGGTGCGGAACTTTGATCTCCTCTAATAGCGAATGTCTAGCTAGGCTATACATGACAGTTCCAACCAAAGCAATTGCGAGGCAAATGACAAGTGTAAGTATGAGAATTAATCTTGTTTTGATATTCGAGAAAATCAGTTTCGCTTTGTACTTGTATACATTCATACTTTCCCCTGCCGTTTTTCCTAATTATTTCTTCTTTGCATACCACTCGCGTGCCCGCTTCGTGACTTCGTCTCCCCCACTGCTTTTCCATCTTTGAACGAATTCATCGAATTTATCAATCGGCCAATCACCGACAATAATTTTGGACATGTATTCTTGATAGAGCTTGTTGGATTTAATGTCTGGGAAGCCGTCATAGATCGATAAAGGAATGCCATCGCCAGCAATCCGTTTGCCGTCTCTTCCACCTACCATCATCGCATCTATCATCATCTGGGCAACCTTTGGTTCATACTGATCCTGAAGCGTCAGTGTCATCTGCTCCGTTGTTATAACTGGAAATAAATCAATCAGATAAGTTTGATCCGAACTGACGGGCAGCCGCTTCTTTTTGCCATCCTTCATTTCAAAATGTTCGCCTTCAATCCCAAAAGAAGCAAAATTACGATTCTCGGGCTTCGCATAAAATTCAATGATCTTCAAAGCTTCCACTGCGTTTTTGGATGATTTGGGAATAGCCCACTCCATATTATTGATAAGTGGTCTCGGAGTAAAACTATCAAACCCTTCTACTTTGGGGACCGGCATTCCGACAATATAAGCATTTGGATTTATTTTAGGCAGATTCTCGAAAAAGTTTTGCTTAATTCCATATGGAATATGGTACCAGACGCCAACCTTATCTTGCTGAATCTTTGCTTTCCATGTCAATTCTTTATTCAAAAATGTTTCATTATCAAGCAATTTGTCTTTGTAAAGGTCTCTGGCAAATGTAAGGGCTGCTTTCATATTGGGAGTGACAGCCGAGTACGTAAGTTCATTGTTGTACAAATCCCAAACCGGGTAACCTTCTACCATGGCAACGCCGTACATCAAGAATAAGTCGTCCATCCATCGCCCCGCTTCGCGTCCGCTGGTCGGAATCTCGTCCTTTATACCGTTGCCGTTAGGATCTTGATCGCGAAATGCCTTAAGGACAGCAACATATTCATCCTTCGTTGTCGGAATCTTCATGTTTACCTTGTCTAACCAATCTTTGCGAATCAATGAACTATATCGTGGATACAAATTAACTCTCGGGATAAAATAAATTTTTCCATCTGGAGAGTTTGCCCTTACGCTATCCCATACATCCTGAGGGATTGCATTCCACAAGGTTGGCGCATACTTTGGCAACAGATCATCCAAGGCAAGCAAAGTACCTTGCTTCAGCAAAGTATTTTCAACCCCGTGAGGCAAGAACAAATCCGGAAGTTCATTCGCAGCAATCTTAACATTCAAAGCTTTGGTAAAATCAGTGCCGCCATTCCAAGGCAGCGTTTCTGATTTAATTTCAATACCGGTCTTCTCAGTAACATATTTGATCTGCTTATCATCTGGCCCAGGCATTTTCCCCCAATCGCCATACATGAGAATGCTAACTGTCTTAACTTCCTTTTTCTGTTCACTCCCAGAAGCACTACCAGTTGCGGTGTCATTACCACCTGAACCAACACTTGAACATCCTGTTACTGTTAGGGCAAGCAATGCGCCTACGGTTAACAATACGATCATCCGCATCATTCTTGATTGTACTGCCATCTTTCTTGCCCCTTTCAATTTGCAACTAATTAAATATTATATCATTGAGAGGACTCAAGCCCAACATTACACTTGCTTTTAGAGAGAATGCGAAAAAAAGCCGAAATCACCGGCTTTTTTTCGTTGCTCTTTCATGGATATTACTTGTTCTTTTTAATTTTTGTCAGTTCTCTATTTAGTGCATATAGCAGCTTTTCAGTGAAGTGTTCGGGTGCCATTTCCGCCAACATATCGATCTTAAATCCTTGCGTCATGCCATACGTTGGTCTCTCCCTAAAACTTTCTCCTAAATATTTATTTAAGACCGCTTCCGCATCTTTATTCTCAAAAAGCTCTTTAAACGTACAACGCGTAGAGTAAACATCGTCCGTAAACTGTAATTCCTCGATCTCTCCATCCAAATCAGGCATTTGGAACCAGTTCGTAACTTCGCCGCCTTTTTCCTCTACTGGGGCTTCATAACTTGGATTCGGTTCTTCCACCTTATTAAATTTTGCAATATCTACGTATTGAGCATTATTTCCGGTGGCTTCTGCACGTATTTCATTCATGCCTTCAACCAGGGATACATGCTCGAAAATGAAGACCCTATCCGCACTGGTTTTATTTTGAAATTCACTTCCATTTACGTATAGCACTACGTTATCACAGTTTGAATAAACCTTAACTGTAATACTGCCCTCTGCTCGATCAACATGTCGCTTACTGGTGATATGAACAAATTTTTCCTCAGACCAATGAGCTTTATACATGTAGAAGGCATCCTTCTTGATCTTTCTGTCATAGGAGACAAGACCCTTGTTGTTTCTTCCCTGGACGCCACCTTCATCTCTGATATTCGCTCCGAAATCAAACATGTTCCATACATACGTTGCCCAAAGAAAAGGTCTCTTCTCGAAAGTCTTCCAAACTGTTTCATGGAACAAAGCATGATATTCTTCCGTATAGTCTTTTACCTTTGGATCGGCGCTATGGTATTGGACAATACCTTCTGCTCCGTATTCGGATATACAAAGCGGCACATCGGGGTTAATGCGGTGAAACTTATCAAGCCAAGGTGCAAAATCTTCCGCGTTACCGTGATACCAACCATAATATTTGTTGTATCCGATCACATCCGTCATACGATTATATTCATCTTCCTCACTGACAAATAAAACATTAGCCATTGTCGTAAGGCGAGTGGGGTCTTCTTTTTTCGTTAAGTCATGCAACTCTTTAACAAGTCTTCTGACCTCTGGTCGTTCACCGCCGATTTGAATTTCGTTCTGTATCCCCCAGAATACGATGGAAGGATGATTATAGTTCTGCCTGATCAATTCGACCATCTGCTGCTTTGCATTGATCCCTTCCAATTCGTTCTGCGACATAACTGAAATGAAGGGAATTTCAGCCCAAACCACCATACCTTCTTTGTCGCATAAATCATAAAAATATTGGCTGTGCTGGTAATGTGCTAATCGAATGGAAGATGCTCCAATTTCCTGAATGAAGGCCATATCTTCTATTTGTTCTTGTTCCGTAATAGCCCAGCCCATATCCTTCCTGTCTTGGTGTCTAGATACACCATGCAAAGGCAGATGCTCGCCGTTTAAGAAGAAGCCCTTTTCAGGATCAACATGAAAGTATCTTACGCCAAAAGGAATCGATACTTCATCGATCGTGTCATTAAAGCTAGTCATCGATAGATTGGCACTGTACATATAGGGATTTTGTCTACCGTGCCATAGTGTTGGATGGTCAATGACACAAGGCAGATCTTCTGTTTTGGTTTCTCCTGCAGCCAGTATAACTTCCTTAGCGGCATAGGTTACAAGTTGATTATCGGCATCGAAAATATCTGCCCACAGTCTAATTTTTTTCTCTTCATTACTGTCATTTACAAGTCTTGTTCTAATGCTCAGTTGGGCTCTTTCCTTAGATATCTCTTCCTGAACAATATATATGCCCTGTGAACCATAATCCATCAAATCAAAATGAACAGGAGACGTAACAACCATTTTTACATCGCGGTAAATCCCCCCGTAGAAGGTAAAGTCTGCTTTCTGAGGATAAACATCATCCACAACCGTATTGTCAACTTTTACCGCAAGTACATTTTCAGCTCCATGTTTAACGACGTCTGTAATGTCAAACCTGAAGGTGGAGTACCCGCCTTTGTGCTGCCCCATATGGTGACCATTTACGTATACATCAGTAATACTGTTAGATCCATTGAACTCGATAAACACTTTACTTCCCTCGTATGAAGGCTCAACCGTAAAAGCCTTTCTGTACCAACACGCACCTTGATAATATTCATAGCCATTTGCTCCATCAATCGCGTTCCATGTATGGGGAATATTCACAGTATTCCAATGATCATCATTGTACAATTCACTTTCAGCTTGTTCTTCGTTCTGCCGAATAAATCGCCAAGCATCATTCATCTCAATACATCTTCTCATTGTGTAGCCACTCTCCCTACCAAAATTGTAAATTGATATTCGCCGCTTCCCGCATTAAATACAATTCGTCCATCTTCATATCGTGCATCCGGGAATTCGCCCGATACTACCTTAAGATCATCTTGATTGCCTGAAAGCATGATCGTTGCCGTCGTATTCACCGGCACCTCAAAACGATAGGTTACGCCCCGATTCATTTTTTCCCAGCTCGATTTAATGGTTCCATAGAGGGACTCATACGTTGCGGATGCTTGAGTCAGCGTCCCTCCAACCATTGGTTTCAATATGAAATGCTTGTAGCCTGGTTTCTCCCAAACAGGACGTATTCCGGCTATGCCCGCGAAGAGAAAATTGCATACGGCCCCATACGAATAATGATTCAATGATCCTGATAGTTCTCCGTCTGGCTTAATACCTTTCCAACTCTCCCAAATGGTCGTCGCACCATTGCTTACAGCGTACAGCCACGAAGGACACGTATCCTGCTCCAACAACCGGAAAGCGATATCAGCATGTCCGTAATCCGCCAGCACCTGAAGAATGAAAGGTGTCGATAGGAAGCCAGTGTTCAAGTGATAATCCTGTTCAACAACCAACTGCGCCAGTCTGTCGGCAACGGCTTGTTTTTTATCTTCATACGCCAAGTCAAATGCTAGCGTACGAACATTAGGTGCCTGCCTGCCTTCCAATATAGCGCCATCATCTTTAATAAAGTACTGATTATATACGCGTTTAATTTTCTCATAAAGTGCTTGGTATTTGGCTTCTTCCTCCGTCTTGCCTAGCACAGTCGCCATTTCAACCAACAATCGGGTGGAATAGGCATAGTAGGCGGTTGACACATCCGGATGATTTCCTTTGGTTTTGCTCAAAACGGCCATGAGATCACTGAACTCCGTATCCGTTTCAAGCCACTCCCCCCAATGGTACCTTGTATCCCAGATGTAATCAGCATCACGTTCCCCGTCTGTATAATTTTGATAAGCCGGCGAATCTTGGTATAGCTCATTCGCATTCTTCGCACAAGCAGCCATGTAATCGACCCATGCCTTCGCTGAATCAAACTGCTTCTCTAAAATAGCCTTATCCCCATAACAAAGATACATCGTCCATGGAATGATAACAGCCGCATCGCCCCATCCTGCAGAACCGTCAAGAATACTGGCTGAACCAGGTTTGGGCCTGCGCATAGCTTCCATCGGGTTGTTAATTTGCTCTATGAATCTTTCCCATTCCTCCATGCTGTGATGCCCAATAACGGTTGGCACTGTGCTGCCGACCGAACCGTCAGCAAATTGTTCCGCTGCAACGTCGGCCATCCACTTTTCAAAGAATGGGTACACGTTCATGAAATCCGACGCCGTTCTACAGAATACTTGGGCGTCCCCTGTCCATCCCGCTCTTTCCCGGGTTGGGCAATCGGTTGGCACCTCCATAAAGTTTCCCTTTTGACTCCATTTGGAGTTAGATACCAGCTTCGTGATTAATGGATTTGAACAAGTGAAATCCCCCGTTTCGTCCAAGTCGGAATACACCGCTACAGCTGTAAAATTGTCAGGTATTATTTCTCCTGGATAATTCTTAATGAGTACATAGCGAAAGCCGAAGATCGAAAACCGCGGACGGTAGCGCTCTTCACCGTTACCAGCCATTATGTAACGGATCTCTTGGAAATCCTCCAGCGTTCCATGATCCGCCAGATTTTGTAGAGTAAAGTTTCCGTGCTTATCTAAGGCTTCCCCATGGATTAGAACAATCTCAGTCCCTGCATCGCCTTGAACCTTCATTTCTACCCAACCTGCGATATTTTGACCCATATCGAGAATCGTTTCGCCATTTGGCGTTCGCATAACTTTTGGCGTAAATCTTTCTTTCTCTCTTACCGCGACACTTCGAGTAGCAATCAAGTTGTCGAATCCATCGTCTGTGAGCTGGGCTGGCTCCCAGGAGGAATCGTCATAGAAAGGTTGATTCCAACCCTCTATGTTGATTCGGGCGTCATAAAGATCCCCAGCTTTCATGTCCGATTTACGCAAGGGTCCAAGGGACGTCTTAAAGGAGTCGTCACTGCCGATGGTCTCGCGGCTTCCATCTTCGTAGTCCAACACGAGTTGCCCCAGAAAAGCTACTTTATAGCCAAAATTGTTCTTTAAACTTGCTCCACCCGTAGCCCCTCTCCACCAACCGTCCCCGAGAACGACACCTAGCGCATTGGAGCCTTCTTGCAAGAATGGAGTTACATCGTAAACTTGGTATTGTAGGCGTTTATGATATGAAGTGAAGCCAGGAGTGAACAGATGGTCCGTGCCCTCGATTCCATTCAGATAAAAACTATACAACCCCTTCGATGTCAGGCAAGCTCTGGCCGATTTGAGCCCCTTCTTTACGGTGAATTCCTTCCGGATATATGGAGCCGGTTTATAGGCGTGAATATCTACTTCTTTCTCCGGCTCAATCCAACGGGCTTTCCAATCTGAAGCGTTCAACAATCCAGTTTCAAAGAAAACCGGATCGCTGAAGGATGACTCCCCTTCGTAATTACTCCAAGCTTTAACTCTCCAATAGATCCGTTCAAGCGATTTTAATTCCGGACCCTCATACAGAATGCCCTGCGATTTGTCTGTCTCAACCTTGCCGCTGTCCCACATTATGTTAGTGAAGCTCTCGGTTGCAGATGCTTGAACTTGATATGCGGTTTGTATGACGTTCCTGCCGTCACAACGGAACTTCCAGCCTAGACGCGGCTTTTTCGTATCCAATCCCAGGGGATTTTCCAAATACTCCGTTCGCAATGATACTACTTCCAACATGTTGGTAACCTCCCAAAGCTAAGATTGATAATTAAAGTCCGAAATCAATCTTTAACGCAATTCATGTCCCACGTCACATGGTGGGCGTATATTGAAACCAACCGAATAAGGCAGGAGCTTCGCATGGTTTGCAGTTACCAGTCGCATACAATCCGTAAAACCGCCGGAATACTGGAAGCTTTTATCGCCCTTTCCTCGTTTGCCCACCTGATCAATCAACCTCACGTGCAAAGTTCACGATTTTCTCTAAGCACAGGTGTCCCCCTCTCGAAAACAAAAGGATTTACTATCATCTTAAGGTCAATCTAAATAACGCACTAACACTCTCACGACTTATCCATAACGTTTTACCGACTTCCTGTTTACAAGCAATGGTCTAATAAAAAAACCAGGCCCATTAAAATGGAAGCCTGGTTTTGAACTTTCTTATTTTTTGTTTGCAGTCGCCCAAGCATCAAGCTGCTTTTGCTTTTCCACAATAACTTTATCGATACCCGCTGCTTTCAGTTTAGCTCTAAACTCTGGTAATTTATCTACCGGTTCGAGTGTTCCTGACTCCAACCCTTTCGCGTACTGATCTGTTACATTTTTAAGAGCAATAATCTCATTTTTAACAGGCTCCGAATTGAATGTGAAGCCGAGCGCTTTCGATTTAATCGCTTTTTGGTTGGCTTCTGCAGTCAATTTCCACATTTCCTGCAAATCTGACTTCATCAAATAGGCTATGGATGGATTAGCGTATATCCAACTTTGAATCGAATATCCCACCGTCTTTGAATCAATACCGGTAGGGTAATCGATCGAATTATCCGACACCTTCACATAGTGCTTCCCTTCAATGCCATAGATAAACAAGTTAGCAAGATCCTTATCCGTGTACATCAAATTCATGAGCATCATGACGCGTTCAGGGTTGGTAGAATTAGCGGATATGGTCCACAATCCCGATTGCGTACTGGAAGTAGTCGCATAAATATTAGGCATTAATGGTGCAAAAACGAGCTCTTTGCCATTCGCTCGGATTTCAGATTCCAAGTTGCCCGGTCTAAGGCCGATGAAATAAGAAAATGCCTTGTCTGCTTTCAATAAGTCAGAGGCGTTAGCTTGAGTTGTCGCAGCATCCTTGTTGATATATCCGGCCTTAGCCCAACTATGAACCTTGTTCAAATAGTCTTCATACTCTTTGGTCTCAAACAAGTTCACGACCTTTAGACCATTGTCATATCCCGGCAACACGCCCAAACGGTCTCCCAGTTTATCATACCAAACATAAAAATCCGACGGCATAGATAACCCAGCTCCGAGCGGAACGATAGTGGACTCATTATCCTTAATTGTCTTGTACACTTGATCCAGGTCATCAATCGTCTTGATGGATGCTACATTAATTTTGTACTTATTCACTAAATCTTTTCGCATAAGAACCCCGGGAACCCCTGTCGTATAATCCTTATAAACAGGCACACCATAGGTCTTTCCTTCAATTTTAACGCTGTTTAGATAGACGGGATCGATCTGTTTTTTGATGCCATCACCATACTTGTCCAACAGATTGTCAATCGCGATTATTTTTCCAGTCGCCACATCGGGGCTGTACCCCGCACCAAATTCAAAGAACAAATCCAGTTTCTCACGGCCGGAAGTCATCAAATTCATTTGTTGCGCCCAGGCCCCGATACTGACGGGCATGATTTTCACTGTTGCGTTGATTTTAGCCTTTGTAATTTTGTTAATCTCATCTTGTACCGCTTGCGTATCCTTAGGTGCTGCTCCGAATGCCGGAATGGCAATTGCGATCTCATAAGGGTCTTTCGTAGCACTGCTCGGGTTTGTGCTTGAAGCCGGAGATGCAGTAGCGCCACTGCTTCCTTCATTTTTCGAAGACGCGCACCCGGCAATCACCCCCGTTAACATGACTGTGACAAGTGACAATGTCGCCAACTTCGCTTTCCTTTTCATCGTATCCCCCCAAAATTATCATTCATTTACACCTTCATCATATCGTTCAATGTCGTGAGCGACTAACACTCTAACGACTTCATAATAGCGTTTTCACGACTTATTGACTGTCGCTGTTTTGACTTCTATACTCCATTGGCCCTAATCCGACATGTTTTTTAAATAATTTTGTAAAATAGGAGAAATTCGTGTACCCCAAAGTTGATGCAATAGCGCTTACAGGGCGCTCCGTATGCGACAATAACTCTTTGGCCACTTTGACTTTTTCAAGCACAATATAATCGGATAAAGCATAACCCGTCTCTTTTTTGAAAATTCTCGTTAAATAATCGGGATGGAGAAATACTTGGTCCGCGATGTTTTCGCGTGTCATATCTTGATCCAAGTTAATAGAGATATAGGTTTTTACGATCTGGACAATTTTTTCTGTCTCTTTGATCGCTTCTGCATGGATCATCGCTTTGCTCACAGAATGACGGACCCAGGCGAGCATATCCATTGTGGACCGCACCGCCGATTCCGAAATACGTCTTGACTCTTCATCACCAAATAATTGATTGGCTTCAATGCCCTTCAAGTTCAGATAGGAGAATACGACTTGTGTGAAATTTTGATTGAATTGGTGTAAGATTTCAGCATTTATACCTTGATTGTTAACAAGACTGCCTAAAATCGTCTCCACTTCATGAACGACTGCATCCTTAGTAGCTGTCTTCATAAGGGAAGCAACTACTCCCAATGCTGGCAGCTTTGCATGGGGCATGGAGGTGCCGTTATCACGCTGAAGATAGACTTGGTTCACGAAGGCAACATTGTTTCGATCTTGTCTCCTTAATTCTGCTACCATTCCAGCCATCTCATAAGCTTCTACAGAGTTTCCAAAATAACAGGAGAGGTCACAGTAAAAATAATCATTACAAGAATCGATATATCGTTCGCATGCCTGGTAAAGTTGTTCATATTCCCAATTTGTTCTCCTATTTGCGACCATTATCATCAAGAGCATTCCCCGATCCAGATGAAAACATATTCCGTTTGAACCGTCACCAATCAGAATTTCTTCGGCTGAATTTTTAAGGGCATACTCTAGGATCTTCTCATCCCTTCGATTTAACTCCTTTTTCCATCTCTGGACCGAAATGAGAATGGGAAGGAAGATCGATTCTTCAGTAATAGGAACGTGATGCAATTCCACTTGATCTCGTATCGCAGCTGGCTGGCTAGGTATGGAATGGTTGATTAAATCCACCCAGAACCTTTCGATAATAAAGGAATGATGCTTGAGCCATAATTGATGGGATTGACTGTTTCTATTGAATTCACTGTTTCGATTTATAATGCCCTGTGCCTTTCGTATGGCATTTTCCAAGTCAACTGCACGAACAGGTTTTAGTAAATAATCAATACTCCCAAGCTGCAGCGCTTCTTTAGCGTATTTAAAATCAGCATGGCTAGTGAAGAAGATTGTCGCCGTATTCGGATGATGCTCTCTCACCCAAGTCAGTAAATCAAAGCCACTACCTTGGGGCATTTCAATATCACATAACAGGATATCGATCCTTTCCTCTACGAAGAGTTCTTTGGCTTGTCTGATATTAATGGCTGTGAGCAGTTTGCTGATGCCTAATTTAGTAAGATCAAGATCAGATTTCACCCCTTCAATGGCGAGAACTTCGTCGTCTACAATAAGTAGATGAACATTCATCTGGTTTCCTCCGTTCCTGGATTTGTAGGAATAATCATTTCTATTTTTGCTCCGTGGGTATCCTGATCGTTATCGTATACGATGGATGCGGCCTCACCGTACAAGAGTCGTAATCGCCGTTCCACATTCCAAATCCCGGTATGCTCACCCCGTTCATTTTCCACACTTCTACCTGCCTGCAGTTTTTCAAGTACGTCGTTCTTAAATCCAAGTCCTGTATCACTAATGCTTATTTTCATTCTGGAGCCGTGCTCTTCAATCAGAAATTCGATCTGAACCTCAATGGTAAGCGGATCATCCAACGTAACAGCATGTTTAATGGAATTCTCGACAAAGGATTGAATGACTAGCGGGGGGATAGGGACATCCGATAAATAATCCGGAGAGTGGATCGTCCACTTCAATTTCTCCGGAAACCGCAAGTTCTGGATCTTTAAATAATTACGAGTATGTTCAAGTTCGTCTTTGAGCGGTACGAATGACGTATTACTGCGGAACATAAATCGGAAATATTCGATTAACGACATGGTCATGTCCAAGATCAACTCATAATTCTTTATCTTGGCCAGATTATAAACGATATTAAGCGTATTCAAGAAAAAGTGAGGATTGACTTGCAGCTGCAGCCGCTGTAATTCCTCCTTTTGCTTATCCAGCTGCTCCTCATAAACGTTAATGCGGAGCCGTTCAACCTCGGACATCATGGCATTAAACGCCCCTCCCATCAGTTGAAATTCCCCCGAAGTATTGCTCAGCTCTACCCTGCTGCTCCAATCTCCTTCTCGAACCTTTTTCATTGTTCGCAGTAACCGATATAACGGTACCAAAACCGATTGTCTCATGGCATACAACCCTATCGGAATAAAGAGGAAGGCAGCGATCGTAATAAACCAAACAATGGACTGCAGATAAGGAAGCTTAGCCAATATATAATGATCGGGTATCAAAGCATTTAAACTGAAGTCTCCTCGATGAGACGGAGCTCCAACTACAAGAAATTTTTTTTTAGCGCCTGAAATATAATATTCGTTTACTTTCTGTAACAGTTCAATCCCATATTCGCTTACTAGTTTTGAATCAGAAATAGGTTCTCCTTGCATATTGGCTAGTAGGACCTCTCCCTCTTCTCCAATCTGAAGAGAACGAAGGGGCTGTACTAATTCGTCAGTATTAATCAAAGCTCCAAGGTAGGAGTCCCCCGCACGCACAATGTCAATGAGGTAATTATTTTTGTTAATCTGGACATATTTCCAAACCTTCGAGGAACTCCCCTTCGAATATAGCTCAGAATGAATATAATCAATTATATAATGTTCAATAATCTCATTTTCCTTAATGGCTGAAGGATTTTTCTTAGAAATGTTTAAGAAATCCTGTCTGTGATCCGTATATACAAAAAATGAACTTATCGGATCGTACAAGTTAATATCATTACTTAACTTGTTAAACAAATATATTTTAGCACTGTAATACTCTCCATCCGCTGCCTCCTGGCTAAGCGATAACAAATCATATCCAGTACCGGCCACCGTACTCATATAAGAGTCGATGTCGTCTAATTGAGAATCGCTTTGGTTTGTGTACAGGTTCAACATGTTCTTATAGGAATCCGCAACCTGACCGCGAACGACATGAATAGCATAATAGTTATTGTATAAGAGCATCCCCACCAGCGGCATCGTCATTATAAGCACGCTGACGATTAATTTGACTCGCAATGAGGCTCGTCTCCAGTACCATATGGGCGTAAACATGATCGTTTGGGCTCCTTTTGTTACATAAATTTAAATTTCAAATCTATCATACTCTTATAAGAACTGGCAACGCCACAACCGTAGTAAGTAAGTTGTGGCGTTGAGCATGTGGGATATCCAACCGGCACCTTAACCTTTTACAGCACCAATCATAATTCCTTTGATAAAGTATTTTTGGAAGAATGGGTATGCCACCAAGATCGGGAGGACCCCAATGACAGCAATGGCCATTTTTACAGCATCAGTAGGCATTTGTTGCATAGCATCACCGGCATTGTTCGTCATATTAGTGCTTATGAATTGAATATCCTGCATGATTCGATTCAGCAGATTTTGTATACTGAAAAGTTTGGGGTTGGTAATATAGATCATGCCAAGCTGCCAATCATTCCAGTACATAATACATTCGAAGAGACCAATCGTCGCCAATATGGGGGTTGACAGCGGAAGCACGATTGACCAGAAGGTCCTGTATTCTCCGGCTCCGTCTATTTGTGCGGATTCGATTAATGCGCCTGGAATTGTCGTTTGAAAGAAGGTTCTCATCAACATCACGTAAAATCCGTTCATCAGGAGCCCTGGCACAATCAATGCCCAGATCGTATTTTTTATATGGAAGATTTGTGTGTAGACCAAGTACGAGGGAACCAATCCACCATTGAATAACAGGGTGAAGAAGACGATAAACATAATTAAATTGCGATGCGGGGTCACACTTCTAGATAACGGGTAAGCCAGAAGCGCTGTCATGGCTACCCCTAACACCGTTCCGACTACCGTAACGAAGACTGTTACTCCGTAAGCACGGGCGATATCCCCCCCTCTTTCGTATAAATATTCATATGCAGCCGTACTAAACGTATGGGGGATGAACGAATAACCATGCGCAATAATATCATTCTGATCCGTTAACGAAGCAGAAACGAGCAGTATGAAAGGGAGAATACAAAAGACTGTGAATAAAAACATCGTGATATGGCTGAACCATGCCAAGCCTCTGCTCTCTTTTTTCATGGGTGTCTACCTCCTTAGAACAATGCGCTATCTTTGCTGTACAGTCGCACCATATAGTTTGCGAGCATAACAAGTAAAAATCCAACGATAGATTGATACACACCTGCTGCTGTGGACAAGCCAATATCACCATTGCCCGTTAGTCCTTTAAATACATACGTATCGATCGTGGCCGTTGTGTTAAATAATGCTCCTGAATTCATAGGAACCTGATAAAATAATCCGAAATCAGAGTAGAAAATTCTTCCGATGCTGAGCAGCGTCAACATGATGATGACTGGTGTTAGAATCGGCAAGGTAATATGGCGGATCTGCCGCAATCGGCTTGCGCCATCGAGTCTCGCAGCTTCATAATACTCTTCGTCAATCCCAAGCAATGCAGCAAAGAAAACAATGCTCGAATAGCCAACACTTTTCCAAAAGTGAACCAACGTTAGAATCCAAGGCCAGTATTTTTCCTCAGTGTACCAAGAAATGCCATCTTTTATTCCGAACCAAGGGAGTACTGTGTGATTCATGAATCCCGTATCCGCACTTAGGAGGGCATATACCAAATAGCTGACGATGACCATGGAAATCAGGTGCGGCAAAGTAATCACGCTTTGATAGAACTTAAGCAAGATTTTGTTTTTGATCTCGTTCAACAAGATTGCACAGGCTAAGGACAATAAGGTTCCAACAATAATAAACAATAGGTTGTAAAGAATGGTATTTCGGGTAATGATAAAAGCGTCCGATGTCTTAAAGAGATACTCAAAGTTTTTAAATCCAATCCAGTCACTCTCAAGAATGCCTTTAGCAAAATTTATTTTTTTGAAGGCAATGACGATCCCTAACATCGGGAGATAGTTATTAAACAACAGGTAAAGAAGTCCAGGCGCCATCATAGTCAGAAGCGGCAAGTATTTACGGTACCGATTTTCTCTTTTCTTGTACTGGATACCCGCCCGCGGTACAGTCGCTGATACGGCTTTTTCCATTTAAAGTTCCTTCCTTTCCGTTTTATGCTCAAATGTCTTACCTTGATCATAATGGATACACTATCGTCCAACTAACAATCTAACGACTTCCTATTGACGTTTTAACGACATTTCTCTTCTCTGAAATAAAAAAAGACTGAGCGGGGAAAACGCCCGTTCAGCCTTCATTTGCCTCAATAAGATGTCCAGCCACCATCAGCCGTGATGACAGTCCCATTCACAAATTTAGAATCCTCGGATGCAAGGAAAAGAGCAACGGTAGCAATTTCACTCGGGTCCACCGGTTCACGCCGTTGAGTGCCCGCTCCATCTTGGAATACCTGTAAAGCTGCCATGTCGATATTTCCCATCGAATTCATGATGCTGGTTAGAACACCGCCTGGTGCGATGGCATTACAGCGAATGCCGGATTTCGCGTACATGTAACCAACGTTTTTGGTAAGCCCCACTAGACCATGCTTGGAGGAAGTATAGGCAACTCCCCCTTTACCCCCTGTTATTCCTGCGGCGGAAGCAATATTTACAATCACGCCCTCCCCCTGTTTCAACATGAACGGGAGCGCTTTGCGAATGGCACGCATTGGACCTGTCAGATTAATGCCTATAACCCGGTCCCACAAATCGTCCTCGATCGTTTCGATTAATCTGAAGCCGTCCATAATTCCTGCATTGTTCACGAGAATGTCGACGCTTCCGAATGCTTCGGCAGCCCTTTCGACCATCGCCTGAATATCTTCTTCCTTCATGACGTTAGCGACAACGCCTATGGCGGTACCACCATTTTGGTTAATCGTGTCCACAACGGCTAAAATGGCGTCTTCACTCAGGTCGGCTACCACGACCTTGGCACCCTCCTTCGCATACAGCTCCGCGATCGCTTTGCCTACACCTGAAGCTGCCCCGGTTACTATGGCGACTTTATTTTGCAGTTTCATACCCATTTCCCCTCTCTCCACTCATTAGATTGCGTTTTCTTTAGCAATGTTCCCCAGATGAAATCCGCTAGGCTTAACGGTTCGCTCCTGGGTGGTGCGGTCCACTTCAATTAATCCAAACCGTTTGGAGAAACCAAGCTGCCACTCAAAATTATCCATTAAGGACCAATGCATATAGCCCAAAACCTGGAGTCCATCCGAAATACAATCATGGACACCTTTCAAGGCCTGATCGATGAAGGCAATACGACGTGTATCATCATCCGTTGCTATGCCATTTTCAGTAATCATAATCGGCATTTTCAGATGTGTGCTAACATATCGGACAACTGCCCCAAGTGCCTCCGGGTAAAATTCGTTCCCCATTTGTGTCGTCTCTGCATCTTCTGACACGGGGAGAAGGCCATCTGGTCCATATACGGCACGCGTATAGTTCTGCAACCCGAAAAAGTCATCATCCTGCAAGTATGGAACAAATTGAACAAACTCCTCCTGCCACGCATATCTCGCATGTTCTTCTCCGCCAGGAGTACTCTGTATGTCATATAGCGATAAGGTAACTCCGACTTTGGTTTCCGGACTAATCTGCCGAATGGCTGCCCTCGCTTCCACATGCGCTTGAAAGATAACGGCCAGACCTTGCTCCGAGCGTGGTGCCAAAAACGAGTGAACCTCGGTAGGAGGTACTCCAAACGCTTTACTTAGTTCCACGTAGTATTTTTGCATTTGCGCCGCCATTTTCTCCATATTCATACCGACCTGTGCACCAGGAGAGCCAGATTTGGCTTCGTATCTCTTCATAATTTTCTTGATCCCAATAGAGATATTCGCTTCATTAATCGTACATACATAGGGAATCAATTCGCCTAATTCACGCATGACATGCGAGCAATATCGAGCAAATCGGGCAGGCGTATCCGCCGACTCCCAACCCCCTAGCCGAATGAGCCATTGCGGTGAGCTGAAATGATGGAGAGTCACAATCGGAGTTATATTATTTTCTTTACATGCAATTAGAACTTCCCGATAATGTTCAATTTCTGACGCTTCGAATTGCCCCTCCTCCGGCTCAATTCGAGCCCATTCAATGGAGAACCTATAGGAATTCAATCCCAATTTAGCCATCTCAGTAATATCACTCTTAAAACGGTTATAATGGTCTACTGCGCTGCCTGACGGTTCCTTGAACACAGAACCCTCCAAGTTTTCCATCAGCCAAAAATCAGAATTCCTATTATTGCCTTCCACCTGATGCGCTGCAGTGGATGCCCCCCATAAAAAAACTTCTGGAAAATGTGCCATGCCTACTCCTCCTTAGCTTCGGTTAATTGCTGCAACCTCATTTTATAAGGATCATATCAAGGCAACTAACAATCTAACGACTCATCACTAACGTTTTGACGACTTTCTTAAAAATACATAAAAGACCTGCTTGCTAGGTCTCTACAAAGAAAAAAGATTGTCGTTAAATTACCATAATGAAGTCGTCAAAACGTTAGTGAAGAAACATGGATTGACTTAAGGTTAATTGTAACTGCAAGTCATATTTCCAAGCCTGAACTGCCGTTTCTACTCGATTTATTAGGAGGATTTTATTCATGACAGACTTCACTAGTGTACAAAACAAAGTCGCAATTGTTACTGGCGCTTCTGATGGCCTCGGTAAGGCAATTGCAATGTGCTATGCAGAACATGGGATGAAGGTCGTTGTATCTGATATTAATGAGGAAAAGGGTTCTAGCGTAGTTAAAGAAATTAAATCTACAGGTGGAGAGGCGTCTTTCTTTAAAACGGATGTCAGCAAAGAGGAAGATGTTAAAGGATTGGTTGATTTTACCATCGAAACCTATGGCCGTTTAGACGGCATTGTAAATAATGCCGGTATTAGTGCCGACAATAGGCCGACTCATGAATATTCAATATCTGAATTTGATAAGTTAACGTCTATTAACTTAAAGGGTGTATTTCTGGGTATGAAGTTTGGAATCGAAGCGATTCTTAAGTCTAAAGTATCGGCAGGTTTCGTAATAAATATTGCATCTTTAGCTGGCTTGTTAGGCAATAGTTCCATGGCTATTTATACTTCGGCCAAGCATGGCGTTGTAGGTCTTACAAAGAGCGCGGCACTCGATTATGCACCTTATAACATCACTGTCAATGCGATTTGTCCAGGAACCATCAAGACCTCGATTTGGGGGAATGCACCTGAAGAGGTTATTCAACAATATGCAAAGTTACTATCTCCAAATGGAAGACTAGGCGATCCAAAAGAAGTTGCAAATTTAGCTTTATTTTTAGCCTCTGATTTGGCTCGTTATATTAGTGGTTCAGCAATTACAATCGATGCTGGCTCTAGCGCTGGTAAGCTAACACCCTCCCAATGGACTCATCCGGAAATATTGGATTAAATTATACTTGTTTGCAATTGCATCCATCGTTATATCGGTTGTACTACTATGTGGATTGCTTACGCTTCAACGAAGGGCTTGCTGACAATTAAAGACAAGGCAGGACGCGAACTCATGATTATCGAAAAAACAGATAATCAAGTGGATCCCGTGACTGCAGCGAGAAACGAGCGAATTAATAAGGCGGTGCCAGATCAGCTTCAGCTAGGCGAAGGCGCACAAATTTTGAATGTTCCTGAAGCAATAGAAACATTGAAAAAATACGATCCGATCATATTCAGGGGTCATGCGAGGATTATAGGGATGGAAAAGAGAGATGTGCAGCCTTACAGCTTCCAAAGTTCCTAAATCTTACAAAATAGTTTCGGATAACTGCAACATATTGGAATCGACCTCCGTCTGATGGATTGTCAACATGATTGACGCTACATTTCGAACATCGGAAGGAGCATTATACTATGAAGAAGAAACTAACTGTCATATTAACTTTGGCTGGGATACTCGGCACAACAGCCGCAGTCGGAGCTGAGGATTTGGTAGAAAAGGTTACAGGTTACTTACAAAAAGATGTAAAGATTCTTGTTAACGGACAAGACAGTGCGCTAACGCCTGTGTACATCGATGGAAAAGCATACCTCCCAGTACGCGATGCTGCGACTCAGCTTGGATATACGGTGAATTACGATGAAGCGAACAAAGAGATCGAGTTGGACGAGGCGGCTGACCTCATGCGTTCAACTGGTGTGATCGTAAGCGTACAAGCTAAGGAAGACGGTAGTAATACTCGCATCGAGCTGCTTGGCAGCACATGGGTCATTTTAAACGTGGACAAATCGACTACCATCAAGAGCCTAGACGGTAAAACACTAACTGCAGCCGATCTTAAAGTCGGTACTCAAATCGATGCCGCGTTCGGTCCAGCAATGGCGATGAGCTATCCAGGCCAAGCACAAGCTGTAAACATTAACGTTCACGCAGACCGCTCGGTCAAAGAAGATACAATCAAAGCAGTGAATCATACAAATGATGGCTGGCAGGTTCAATTAGGTGACAACTTGGTACTTAACGGCGGCAAAGAAACTCGCGTCATGACGTCCCAAGGCGAATCCGTGAATTGGGAGGACCTGAAAACTGGCGCGAAAGTAAAAGCTTACTATGGTCCATTTGAAACGAAGAGCCTACCTCCGCAAAGCCCTGTGTTCCTACTCGTTGTTCAGGCTCAATCGCCTGTAATCGGCACTCCGAAAATGTCGCCAGAGACAGCGCAGGAATACCGCAACTTGGCATGGGCGCAAGTGAAGGAGCAAGCGACTCATATTACAACGAAGCAAGACGAAGCAGCTGTTCAAATCGTTTCCTCTAACGAAGTAGGCGTATTGGCTTCCACAGACGAGCAGAAGAAATTGCTCGCAGATATTCAAGCTGCGCACGGCAATTTCGTAACGGTTGCTTACAACACAGACCAAGATGAACTTCTTGGACCGTTAACGGCTGTGTTCGATTTCAACACAAAAGCTTTTGTCGGCTTCAACGCTAGAAGATAAACGAATTCTAACTAGCCATGAAATTCAACCTCCATTGAATTTCATGGCTTTTATTTTTCAGGGGCAGAATTCGGAAAATCAATTAGACGCTTAACCTTAATTATAATAGGTTCATATTTTTTAGATAAAGATTCTTTATTCACTCCCCGTGTATCTCATCTGGAGCCTCTTTTTACTTTTCCATGCTATCCTGTCCGTCTCTCACCAGCCCCACATCTCCGTCCAGACTTTATCAACCTTGCTGCGAACTTCTCCAGTAAACATCAAAAAGTCCCCACCGAGGAGCAATGAGAAATAGGAGTAGAATTATAAAAACATTAATATCGGCTCATTTTCAATTTTATAAACTCAATAATTTCATCCTGATCGGCAGCCTTTAATTTATCAAAATGCAACAGTAAGTTAGCCTCTTTATCATTGACCTTTTCAATCCCAAAAGAATCAACTCAACATTCACCTCGAATAACTCGACAATCAGCGTAGCCTGCGATATTCCAATTCGATTAGAGAAATCAACTTGATTAATCGTATTCATCTTTCTAATCATTTTAATACGGCTGCCTATTGTTTCGATATGTATCATTCCTTAAAAAAATAGTCCCGATGAATGATAAAATTCACCGGGACTGACTTAGAGGTTCACAACTCTTTTTACTGGTTCACGACTTTTATATCACCAGACACTGAAGTGTACAAATAATCCAAACTTACTCCACCGTCACACTCTTCGCTAAATTACGAGGCTTATCAACATCATTACCACGCGCCAATGACGCGTAATACGAAAGCAGCTGCAGCGGTATTACAGACAAAGCAGGTGATAGAATATCCAGCGTCTTCGGAATAACGAAAGTGCTATCTACAGACTTCTGCAGCTCCAGCTCACCTTCTACAGCAATCCCAAGTACATTTGCGCCGCGTGCTTTAACTTCTTTAATATTGCTTACCGTTTTCTCAAGCAGTTCATGCTGAGTAGCCAACGCAATTACCGGAACACCATCCTCGATTAGCGCTAGTGTACCGTGCTTCAATTCGCCTGCTGCATAAGCTTCAGAATGAATGTAAGAAATCTCTTTCAGCTTCAAAGATCCTTCCATCGCTACAGCATAATCCAAGCCTCTTCCGATGAAGAAGAGATTATCATGCTTAGCCATCTCCTCAGCGACGACTTTAATGGCTTCCGCTTGCCCCAAAATTTCTTCCACTTGAGCCGGCAGCTCTTTCAATGCCTTAACCGCTTCTTTGATCTCATCCGATGTTTGTGTCCCTAACGTTTGAGCCAGGTGCAGGCCGAGCAGATAGAATGCAATTAGCTGTGATGTATATCCTTTTGTAGACGCAACTGCAATTTCAAGACCCGCCCAAGTTGTGATTACATCATCTGCTTCACGTGCTACTGAGCTTCCTACCACATTTGTGATGGCCATAACATGCGCACCACAACGTTTAGCTTCACGAAGCGCAGCAAGCGTATCCGCCGTCTCACCAGACTGGCTAACTACGATGACAAGCGTATCTTTCGTGATAATCGGTGAACGATAACGATATTCAGAGGCAACATCCGTTTCCACTGGAATACGCGCCAATTTCTCAATAACATACTTTCCAACCATACCGGCATGATAGGCTGTACCACAAGCAACAATATGAACACGATTAATGTTGCGAATCGCTTCAGGTGTAATCGTAAGCTCGTTCAGCGTTACACTAAGACCATCAGGGGAAATACGGCTGCCCATGGTATCGCGGTACGCTTTGGGTTGATCATAGATCTCTTTCAACATAAAGTGATCATATCCGGCTTTTTCAGCAGTTACAATGTCCCAATCGACATGAAACATTTCCCTGGAAATAAAATTCCCCTCTAAAGTCATTAATTCGACACCATCACGCGTCAACAGCGCCATTTCGCCATCATTCAGGATAAACACATTACGTGTATATTCAAGAATAGCAGGGATATCCGAACCAATAAAGTTCTCGCCTTCGCCAATACCAATAATCAATGGACTAGCCTGACGCACAGCTACAAGGCGATCCGGTTCATATTCTGTCAGCACGCCTAGCGCGAATGCACCTGTCATATGCTTTACCGCTTTTTGGACTGCTTTGAGGATATCTCCTTCGTACAAATCAGCGATTAAGTGAGAAATAACTTCTGTATCTGTCTCTGATACAAATTTATGACCTTTGGCAGTCAACTCTTCTTTAAGGCTAATGTAGTTCTCGATAATGCCGTTGTGCACAACCGAGAATTTCATCGAATTATCCGTATGAGGATGCGAGTTCACATCCGAAGGCTTACCGTGTGTCGCCCAACGCGTATGTCCGATTCCAACGCTTCCGGTCAGTGGAGTCTCATCCAGCTTGGATTCAAGATTCGCGATGCGGCCTTTTGCCTTCTTAATTTGCAAACCATCAGCCGTGTACACAGCTACACCTGCAGAGTCATAACCTCTATATTCAAGCTTTTTGAGCCCTTCCAATAAAATTTCCTGAGAATTACGCTTTCCAATATAACCAACAATTCCGCACATAGTAGTACCTCCATAGTTTTATAAGCCTCTTCTTAAAGGGCTATTTTTCAAAGATCCTGTTTTAACAATCCATCAGCTTTGCAAGAAAAACGGCAAATCAAATAAACCATATATAAGGACAATCATTACATTCATAAATAATAATTAAGTAGATGTTGGATACTTGTCAGCCTGGTCGCCCAAACGTTTTTGCTCTCCAACTTAACGGCACTCCTCATGCCGGAAGGTCCCCGCCGAATGTTTCGAACACCTTCACCTCGTCAACTCACCGCGTAGTAGTAGCAATCTCACTACATTTCCGTCCCGCTTGCGAGTTCTGGCGCTATTTGTTGCTTAATTAACCTCTATCCTGCCTTTCCTTCTTGAGTCAAATACATCATATTCATTTTAGCGTGAGCGCGCAACATATATTTTCGTGGAAAATCCCCCAATTAGCATTAAGCACGAAAGGGGGAGCCACTAGTCCCTGCCTTTTATACTAATTGCTCTTGAATAACCTTAGCAATATCATGAACATAAGCTTCAACTTGCTCTTTGTCAGGACCTTCAGCCATAACGCGAATCAACGATTCTGTTCCTGAAGGTCGCACCAGCACGCGGCCGTTATCTCCGAGTTCTTCCTCCACCTTACGAATGGCTTCCTCAATCACAGCGTTGTCCTTGAGCTTGCTTTTATCCGCAACGCGAATATTAACCAAAAGCTGCGGGAACTTACGCATAATTCCTTTTAACTCACTAAGCTTGCGTCCCGATTGGACAATGGTGTTCACCAACTGCAAAGCCGTCAGAATCCCATCTCCGGTAGGGATGTAGTCGAGGAAGATAACATGTCCTGACTGCTCTCCGCCTAAGTTATAACCGCCTTTACGCATCTCTTCCATCACGTAACGATCGCCTACAGCGGTTTGCATAGCTTTTAGACCCGCTTTTTCAATCCCTTTGAAAAAGCCAATGTTCGCCATCACCGTCGTCACAATCGTGCCGTGGTTCAGCTTCCCTGTGCGATTCAGCGCATCGCCCAGAATGCTAAGGATGAAGTCGCCGTCGACTTCCTCGCCATTCTCATCGATCGCGATCAGACGATCCGCGTCGCCGTCAAAAGCAAGACCAATGGCTGCGCCATGTTTCACCACTTCAGCGCGAAGCTTCTCAGGATGCGTGGAGCCGCAATGATCGTTGATATTGCGACCGTTCGGCTCAGCGCCGATGGTGATAACTTCCGCTCCGAGCTCGCGGAATACTGTAGGGGCCAGCTCGAAGGCAGAACCATTCGCGCAGTCCAGAACGACCTTGTATCCGGCGAAAGACTCGGATACCGTCTCCTTCAAGAACGCCAGATAGGCGAACTTCGCATCTGGCTCATCGGAAACCGTGCCAATCTCGCCGCCAACGGGGCGAGGCAATTCATCCACAGCCGCGTCTAGCAGCTGCTCAATTTCAAGCTCCGTTTCGTCTAGCAACTTGAAGCCGTCGCCCCCAAAAAACTTAATCCCATTATCCTCAACCGGATTATGCGAAGCCGAAATCATAACGCCCGCATCAGCTCCGAGTTTCTTCGTTAAATAAGCTACCGCCGGTGTGCTGACGACACCGATGCGAATAACCTCAACACCAATGGATAGCAAGCCTGCCACGAGAGAAGCTTCTAGCATTGGACCCGAGATCCGTGTATCTCTCCCGATAACGACCTTCGGATGCTTAGCCTGTCTCGTTAATACATAACCGCCGCAGCGGCCTACTTTATAAGCTAATTCTGGTGTCAGTTCGCCATTAGCGACTCCTCGCACACCATCTGTACCAAAATATTTCCCCATGTTTATATTCTCCTCTTTTTCTACAACCCATTATGGATTTGTTACTTTAGATGCTTTCTCGCTGATTTCTACAGTCGCCTTTACTTCTTGCGGCAAACCGAGCTTCACATAGGTCGGCAAATTTAAGGTCAGCTTCAACTCATGCTTACCTGGCGGCAAATTACTAACATCCAGGATCGCCTGTACATCCTGCACTTTCATTTGATCAATAAGTGCAGGAGCGCCCTCTACCGTAATGTTTAGCTTAGCCGTCTCCGGCAGTGTTACTTTCGTATCATAGCTTTCGTTTTGACCAATAATCGTGATCGGTACATTTTCCAATGCCTTCGTAATAGAAGGAACAATTTCCACGCGGACCGTAACTTTGGCAGGATCCAGTTGAGTTACTTTATTCCTCAAGGGTATGTCCAGTGCAAACTCCTTTGTTTCCTTCAGATCCTGAACACTCAGCTGCGGCCCTTGATAAAACTCTAGGCGATCTACCACATCTTGAGTACCGTAGACGGTTACCTTGTCCGGATTTTGAGTAACCATCGCTATCGCGAAACCTTTCGGCGGTTCTCCACTAATTTTCATTTGCAGCGGTATGGTTTGGAACGGGCTTGTGATTGGCACTTCGACATCGACCACAGAAGGATTAATATTCAGTGCTACTTCTTTGCCATCTTTATCAAAAGCCTGCAGTCTCACTTGCTTCGTAACAGCTGCCTGGGCCTTATCAACGGAAACCTCGCCGCGAACATTCTCGATCTGCTCTAGCTTGCTGGTCTGCGCTGTAATATACACCTTAGCTGGCTTCACAATCGGCTGTCCGGCTTTGAGACCGGCTGCTGGAGTTCCTTTGACATTAATGACGACTGGCACTTCTTTCATTTGCAGCTCTTCGATAATCACATGTACCGTTCTAGGAACAATTTGAACTTCCACATCGGAAGGAAAACCAACCGGTTTAAGCGTAACTTGATGATCTCCCTTGCCCACTTGTGTCAAGTCGAGCTCAATTTGGTAGGAATTACTGGTCGTCACTTTCTTAACCGATGATTCCTTCCCTTTCACAATAACCTGTACGTTAGCAGGAGCCATGGACGAAATGTGATAATGAGTTTCATCATATTTTGTCGTAATGGCTACATTATTTATGGTTTCCTCCCGCTCGCGGAGAGGCGAATTCCCGGATAGATTGGTTTCCTCCATATGAACAACAACCCATAGCAAAACACCTATAACAAGCGCAACAATCCGCACCACATTCGTATTGCGTAACCATTTATCCATTCGAACGCCCCCTCCATTTCAAGAAAGGGTTCTTCTCTTTTGTTTTTGCCTTCGGCTTCAGTTCTTCGAACAATTTGGCAATCAAAGATTCTTCTTTGATGTCCCGTACGATATGACCATTCATTGTGAGCGAGATTTGTCCGGTCTCTTCCGAAACGATAATACACATTCCATCTGAAACCTCACTCATCCCAATGGCCGCACGATGCCGTGTACCAAGTTCTTTACTGATAAAAGGATTCTCAGACAAGGGCAAATAACAACCAGCAGCCATTAATTGGCCTTGACGAATAATCACAGCGCCATCATGAAGCGGCGTATTCGGTATGAAAATATTAATCAACAGCTCCGCGCTGATCTTACTCTCTATCGCAATACCGGACTCGACATAATCAGTTAGACCGGTTTCTTTCTCGAACACAATCAGGGCCCCTATCTTTCTTTTGGCCAAATAATTCGCAGCACGTATCACTTCACTGATCCGCTTATTTACATCTTGATCCTCTTCTGTAGAAGATCGGCTGAATAGCTTCCCCCGGCCCAACTGCTCCAATGCCCGCCTTAGCTCCGGTTGAAAAATAATAATAACCCCGAGAACCCCGAACGTAAAGGTCTGGTTCATCATCCATTGCAGCGTACTGAGCTGAAACCAAATACTAAATACCCATGTAATGACGACAACAAGTATACCCTTCATAAGTTGAATGGCCCTTGTTCCACGCACCAACAGGATCAGTTTATAAATCACATAGCTAACGATCAGAATATCAACGATATCCTTAGCCGAGATGCTCGTGAGTAAGTCCATTTATTATTCTCCCCCAGCGACTGAACACAGTGATCTCTCTATAATAGAATCATAACATAAACCCAGTTATACTTCTATTTTTCTCTCTTCACAAGACGTTATTAAAACGAGTTTGGTTCATTTTATTATTATGTAATGAAAAAAACGCCCTCCTCTGGCAAAAAGCCATTTGGAAGACGTTTCAAGCTAATGCGAGAGCATTCCGACGAACTCGCCTAATTTATACCAGACCCAGCCCAATGCTTCATCGACTTGCGTGACGTGCCCAGAGATATGCGCGGTTGACGCTAAATTTAGAGAACCATCAATAACGATTAAGTTTCCTGTTACATCGCCTTCAACCTTCAGTTTACCCCGCTGAACAACAAGATCACCATTCACAGTATGCCCTTGCGGTACGGTAACTGTATCTCCCTCAATAACAACGTCTTGAAGGTTACTTCCCTTCACCATCAAACTCGTATCATCATTCCACATGGACATGAAGCTTCCGAACATGACAGTAGCGAAAACAACAGCTACCGATACAGCAGGATGCTTGCGAATGAAGTCCATCCAGCCATTGCGTTTCTTCACTGGAGGCAGTCCGCTCATGATTTGTGCAGTTAACGTATCAGATACTCTAACGGGAGGCAGCATTCTAACCATCGCGTCCGTTTTCTCCAATTGTTTGAAAAGAGCATGACATGCTTGGCAAGATATCAAATGCTCCTTCAATCGCTGAGAATCGGATCCCTGCAAATCACCGTCGAGATATTCATGTATGAGCGGGAGGGCTTCTTTACAATTCATGATTCAGCCACCCCTTTCTTAGACTTTTGCATGTTGTGGTATACCATACGTTTGAATTTCAAATATGTTTCACATATGAACAGGATTTGTGCTACCAACTTGATCCTCCTGCTCTAACCTTTTACGCAAGTATTCCCGCCCTCGATGTACACGCGTTTTGATCGTTGTAACTGGCATTTCAAGAACGTCGCTTATCTCCTGTAAAGACATATCGTGCAGATATCTCAGAATCACAACGGATTTATACTTTTCAGGTAAGGTTTCAATGGCCTTGCGTATTTGTTCCTGGGTTTCGGACACAATCACTTGCTTCTCAGGTGTGTCCTCATGACTCGGGAGCATGGCATAATAATCATTGCCCTCTCCGTCCGGCATCTCCGCATCAAGCGAGTAAGTATTCTTTCTTCGCCGCAGCTTATCAATACACAGATTCGTCCCTATTCGGAAAATCCAAGTCGAAAACTTCTGATTCTCATCGTATCGGTGCAGATTGGTATACACCCGCAAGAACGTCTCCTGCACAGCATCCTCGGCTTCTTGTTTATTATTCAGCATACGGTAAGCCAAATGAAAGATCTTGTCCTTATAGAGCTCCACAAGCTCTGCAAAAGCATTCCGATCCCCATTCCTGGCCAGCTTAGCCAGACGTGCTTCTACAAAGTTCAATTCGATTTCCTCCGGCTTCTCGACAATTCAAATCCTAATATAATATAGGGATCTTTAATCGTAGATTAAAGTCTCTCCGCTGTGGGATCTTTAAACGTAGATTAAAGTCTCTCTGCTATACATACGCAGAAATTATGATTTGTTTTCAGAAATAATTATGCCTCCTATGATCAGTCCCATCCCTAACCATTGTAACCCATTTACCGGCTCTCCTATAAGTAGATAAGCAGCAATAACGGCTACTGGCAGCTCCACCGATCCAAGCATAGCAGCAAGCGTACTACCGATTCGCGGAATTCCGATATTAAACGACACCGTAGGCACGACCTGCCCCAAGAAACCCAACAAAAGTCCCCATAGCAGCAGCGTACTTCCATTCTCATGTATAAAGACCGTCGGAGGATATAGAATATACATCACAGGCATCGCCGCGGTAAGCATAATAGCCGAATTCATAAGAGGGGGCAGCGTACTAACCACTTGTCCTGTGAAAAAGAGGAAAATGCTGTACGTCAAAGCCGACAACAATCCATACAAAATCCCCAGTAAACTAAATTGTTCCCAGTTCGTCTCAAACACATTTACGGCAAGTAATGTACCCACCAATATTAAGACAATCGCTATGCTTTCTGCCTTTTTTGGAAGCCTTCGTTTCACGATACAATCCATCGCAATGGTCATCCATGTAAACTGAAACAGAAGAATAATCGATAAAGAAGCATTCAACTCTTTTAAAGCAATATTGAAAAAGACCGTCGTTAAAGCCAAACCAAAAATACCTATCAAACCAAGCTTAATCCAAGGGCCTTTAAAGGGATTGACCCATGATTTTTTGTGAAAAAGAATCAACATCCATACAAACAAGGTTCCCATCGTCATTTGTGCCGGTGTAATTTGTCCTTCTGTAAATCCTTGATCATAGGCCATCTTAATAAAAGAGGAAAGCAAGCCGTAGCTTGACGCCCCGATAATGACAAGAACCATTGCAAACCATCGCCCCATGTTGAAGCACAACTCCCGTCTATGGGCATTTCGTATAAGGACAGGAAAAGTCGAGCTGCCTACGTTACACGTGGCCCCCGACTTTATAATCCTGTATCTTATTTCTACGCTCTAAGTTTTTATCAGCCCGTATTTCTCAGCCCAGCGGCTATTCCGTTAATCGTAAGCAGCACTTCACGAAGCAGGATAGCATCATCCTCGTTGTTCTCACGCAGTGCACGAAGCTCAGTTAATAGCTCTACCTGCATATAGCTAAGCGGATCTACATAGGGATTACGCAGACGGATGGACTCCTGAATAACAGGAACATTATCCAAAATCTCTTGCTGACCTGTAATTTGTAAAATGATGGACGAAGTCAGTTCATATTCTTCCCTAATGAGATTGAAGATACGCTCTGCAATTGCAGACTCTTTGACCAGGTTGCCGTATTCCTTAGCAATTTGAAGGTCAGCCTTAGCAAGAGCCATTTGCAAATTATCAATCATCGTCTGGAAGAATGACCAATTCTCATACATTTCTTTTAAAGTTTCTAAGTTCGCCGCATTCCCTTGATAAAAGCTTTGGAGACCCGAACCCGCCGCATACCAAGCCGGAAGCAAATATCTCGTTTGGGTCCAAGAGAATACCCAAGGAATCGCGCGCAAATCTTCGAATTTATCACTATTTTTACGCTTCGATGGACGTGAACCGATATTCAGCTCGCCAATCTCAGGAAGCGGTGTGGATTCTTTGAAGAACGTTAAGAAGTCTTCGTCTCGGAAAATGAGATCCTGATACTTCTTCTGTGCTTGTTCCGAAATACCACGCATAATGTTCTCCCACTTGTCTTCCAGTGGATTTCTTTGCGGAGAACGGGATAATTTAGATGCCGTAATTAGAGCAAAAGTCGCTTGCTCCAAGCTGCGGTAAGCAATGCCTTGCAAAGAATAACGGGAAGATAATACTTCGCCTTGCTCCGTAATCTTAATGCCGCCACCGAGCGTTTCAACCGGCTGAGCCAGAATGCTGCGGTTAAGCGGCATACCACCACGACCAAGTGCTCCGCCACGGCCATGGAAAAACTTCAGCTTCACGCCATATTGCTTAGCGGCTTCCGTAATATCCTGAAGCGCCATGCGCAGCTCCCAGTTTGCTGTAATCACACCGCCGTCTTTATTGCTGTCTGAATAGCCCAGCATAATCTCATGGAGCTGTGTCACAGGGTCAAGGCTAGCTTTGTAAGCAGGGATCGCTAACAACGTGCTCATAATGCCAGGAGCCGCATGCAGGTCATCAATCGTCTCAAAAAGAGGTACAGACTGAAGCGTACTCGTCACGCTGCCATCGCTCTCTTTGCGATATAATCCAGCTTCTTTCGCAAAGACAACAACCTCCAAGAGGTCACTCGCTCCTTGCGTCATGCTGATGAGATAGCTGTTAATACAATTGCGACCGAATTCTTTCTGTGCTTTGCCTACAGTCCGATATACATCTATGCACTCCTGAGTACTTTCGGAGTAATCCAAATACGTAGATGTAATCGGTCTTGGATCATTCAGTACATCCGTTAAGAGGCTGATTTTCTCCTCTTCCGACAGCTTGCTGTAATCACTGGTGATACCCATTTTCGCCAAAACCTCAGTCATCGCATTCTCATGCTCTTTACTATGCTGTCTGATATCCAGAGCAGCCAAGTGGAAGCCGAATAGCTCAACCTGACGAATAAGCTTTTTAATATATTTGTCAGCTACATAGTCAGCAAAATGCATCCTCAAGCTAGCCTCGATGATCTTCAAATCACTAATAAACTCTTCCGGACTGTTGTACTTCTGGTTTGTAGGAACATTGGGATTGCCAGTGTTATGGACCTTCTCAATCATATAAGTCGTTTTGATGCGATATGGTTCTTTCTCATTACGCCAAACGTCCTGTATATTCCCCATAGCTTCACGGTCGCATTGAATAGATTCAGTTAGATCGTCGCTAACATTCACAATGCTTTTACTGAAGCTCATATGCTCAAGGGTTTTTTTGAGAACTTCTTCATACTTCTGCAAAGCCAGTTGACGATGCAAACCTAATGTTTCCCAAGTCACATTTGCTCTAACAGATGGGTTACCGTCACGGTCTCCACCAATCCATGAACCGAATTTCAAGAAGGAAGGCACATGCCATGAGTCTTGTGGGTAATATTTATTTAAACAGCGCTCAAGCTCATGATAGATCTCTGGAAGTACATCAAACAAAGTTTCGTCAAAAAAATACATACCATTACGAACTTCATCAATAACCGTTGGTTTCCGATCACGAAGCTCGTCCGTTTGCCAAAGATTAAGAACCTCTCCAAGCAGCTTCTCACGTAATTGCTCACGCTCACGATAAGTCAGCATAGGATTATCGAGTTTCATCATATCTTCCGAAATACGCAGATTAATATCAAGCACAGCTCTACGCATGGCTTCGGTTGGATGTGCCGTCATGACTAGTTCCAATGAGATAGCTTTAAGAATTTCTTGAACCTCTGCATATGGAATATGATTATTCTTTAACTCTTGCACAATACTCTCTATGGAACCTGGCTGCACGGATTCACCAGAGGAACGCTCGTAATCTCTTTTACGACGGATCCGATGGTTCTGCTCAGCAATATTAACAAGTTGGAAGTAAATAGCGAATGCGCGAATCACTTGATGACGAATCTCCGGATCCAAGGAGGAGATCGTTTTCTTGAATTCATCATATATCTCGATTACATAGTGTGCTCTTAAAGACTTACTCATCTCTCGAATTCTCTCAACAACATCAAGCAGATCATTACCGCCTTGATGAACCAGAACTTCACCTAGTATGTGGCCCAAGAAGCGTACGTCCCTGCGCAGCAGGTTATTCGTTGCTTGCTTCTGTAGGACAATATCATTCTCTAACATAACTCTCCACCTCATCTATTCACTATGTTGCATTAATGCTTCTCTCTACAAAAGCTAGATGCTATAAAAACTCATTTCAGAATATTTTACCACAATCCGCCCTCTGCACATAGTATTAAAATAAAAAAAAGCCCCGCCTGAGCGTGGTAATTTATGTATTGCGCCTTTTGCAGCCTATATAATTTAACGGACGATTGAAACTAAGTGGGTTCTCTTCTTTTCCCATCAAACATAAAAAGACCACCCGTAGGTGATCTTTTTATGTAAAGCGGGCGGCGGGAATACTCCAAATACTTTATTTGAAATGCTTCCTACGGAAGCGGCTAGTGGTATATTTGGACGCGCGTCATACTTGGGTATATTCGATGATGCCTTCACGGACGGTCGAACCCATACGGCTTCTCTTCCAATTCCCGTTCAAACGAAAAAGACCACCCGAAGGTGATCTTATTCTGTGAAGCGGGCGGCGGGAATCGAACCCGCGCGATCAGCTTGGAAGGCTGAAGTTCTACCATTAAACTACGCCCGCGTGTCTATCGGGACGACACGATTTGAACATGCGACCCCCTGCTCCCAAAGCAGGTGCTGAATGGAATTGGTATGATTCATTCATAAAGTNAAGCGGGCGGCGGGAATCGAACCCGCGCGATCAGCTTGGAAGGCTGAAGTTCTACCATTAAACTACGCCCGCGTGTCTATCGGGACGACACGATTTGAACATGCGACCCCCTGCTCCCAAAGCAGGTGCTCTACCAAGCTGAGCTACGTCCCGATAAGGTATAACATATAAAARATGGCGCGCCCTGAGAGATTCGAACTCCCGACCTTTTGATTCGTAGTCAAATACTCTATCCAGCTGAGCTAAGGGCGCTTAATAAAATGGAGCGGAAGACGGGGATCGAACCCGCGACCCTCGCCTTGGCAAGGCGATGCTCTACCGCTGAGCCACTTCCGCATGGGTACCTCAGGAGTATAAATACTGCTGAGGATTTGATGCGCGTAGAGGGACTTGAACCCCCACGGTCACCCGCTAGATCCTAAGTCTAGTGCGTCTGCCAATTCCGCCATACGCGCATGCTGTAAATAAGGNAAAATGAACGACAAGTCGACAAAAATCGGCGCCAAGCCGTATAGTACGACTTGGGGATGATTGATGCGCGTAGAGGGACTTGAACCCCCACGGTCACCCGCTAGATCCTAAGTCTAGTGCGTCTGCCAATTCCGCCATACGCGCATGCTGTAAATAAGGCAAAGTGAGTCATGTAGGATTCGAACCTACGACACCCTGATTAAAAGTCAGGTGCTCTACCAACTGAGCTAATGACTCGCATCATTGGTTGCGGGGGCAGGATTTGAACCTGCGGCCTTCGGGTTATGAGCCCGACGAGCTACCGGGCTGCTCCACCCCGCGTCATAGTTAGATGTGATCCCTACATTGTAATACCCTTGTGGGTACTGCTTGGCAACGTTCTACTCTCCCAGAACCCTGCGGTTCAAGTACCATCGACGCTGGAGGGCTTAACGGTCGTGTTCGAGATGGGAACGC
>NZ_LMEO01000022.1 GCF_001426375.1 Paenibacillus sp. Root444D2 | reverse complement strand
TTTTTGTATTCGTCCACGAAAATACATCATATTATTCCTTATATAGGAAATTATTCTAACAATATTTTCATGTTAGGTTTGATGCATTTGTAGTGTGAAATTCATCGTTAAAGAGATGGTATTGAGCAGCAGCCCGGTTTTAGCGATGAAAAACATGCTTACAAGCAAGGATATTCACATAAAGACAGAGTAGATGGAAGTATAACGATGAAATTCATCGTTAAAGAGATGGTATTGAGCAGCAGCCCGGTTTTAGCGATGAAAAACATGCTTACAAACAAGGATATTCACATAAAGGCAGAGTAGATGGAAGTATAACGATGAATTTCATCGTTAAAGAGATGGCATTCAGCAGCAGCCCGACTTTAACGATGAAAAACATCCTTACGAGTAGAGAAATTCCCATAAAGGCAAAGTAGATGGAAGTATAACGATGAAATTCATCGTTAGAGTAATGGCATTCAGCAGCAGCCCGACTTTAACGATGAAAAACATCCTTACGAGTTGAGAAATTCACATAAAAGCAAAGTAAATAGAAGTATAACGATGAAAGTCATCGTTAGAGTGATGGCATTCAGCAGCAGCCCGACTTTAACGATGAAAAACAAGCCTACAAGCAGAAAATTTCACTTAAAAGCCAAGTGGCATGAGTGGGGATAGGACGTGTTGGGAGTTGGAGGGGATTTGGATATTCGGAAGCGGGCCCTGACTGAGCGCGAAAAATGCACTACACCACATGCATTTTGTGCATCAAAATCTCAGCGATGAATGTCTGTTGGAGGGTTTTATATGCAAAATGTGCAGCTAATTTCTCCCAAAAGCGTTCAAAATCACGCTTTCCTGGGAAATTTGTTGTAGGAAACGCAGCTAATTCATCAGTTCAGCATAAGTTGAGGCAAATTAGCTGCATGTTTCGCAGCAAAAGGTGTTGAGATCTTACGCATGTCGCGCGATAGACGGGGAGATGTTCAACGCTGTAGAGGACGGATGCTAGCAGCCGAAGACTTCTTTTGTGGTTCTCATATTCTTCCCGCGCATCCTGCCGTCCAGCGCAAGCCGCCCCTCCGCCCCCCATACGTCCAAAACAAGCCGCAACGCGGCACTTCCCCCACCTAAAAAAAACACAAGTGAGTGAAAAGACAATCCATTGTTGCAAGCGCTTTAGCAGGGTACGATGTAGGTATAACATCAGCGAAGAATAGTGAGGGGGGCCAAGAATGGCGGTCAACGCACAAGCGGTAAAAAAGATGAATCAGCGCTCGCAGGTACGTAAAGGTAGATCCTTTCTGCGAACGTTCTGGAAGTATAAGGCGCTGTATTTGATATCGCTGCCGGGGATTTTGTATTTTATTGTTTTCAAGTATGTGCCCTTGTTAGGTTCAGTCATTGCTTTTCAAGATTACAACATTTTTGATGGCTTCACGGGAAGTGAATGGGTGGGGTTTGAACATTTCACTCGAATGTTTGCCCATTATGACTTCCTCAAGATCTTGAAGAATACGATTCTGATCGGCATTTACGACTTGGTACTGGCTTTTCCGGCGCCAATCATTCTCGCCTTGCTGCTTAATGAGCTGCGCGTTGTCGTGTACAAGCGGTTACTTCAAACCGTTGTTTACATGCCTCACTTCTTATCGTGGGTTATTGTGAGCGGGATTGCGATCGGTATTCTTTCTCCTTCAACGGGGGCTTTGAACCATCTCATCACTTGGCTAGGTTTCGAGCCGATTTATTTCATGGGTGAAGAGTCATGGATTCGTACAGTGCTCATTTCTTCGGGTATTTGGCGTGATTCCGGTTACGGTACGATCATTTATTTGGCCGCGCTGGCAGGAATTAATCCGGATCTGTATGAAGCTTCTGAGGTGGATGGCGCGAACCGCTGGAGACAAACCATTTCAATTACGCTCCCGTCGCTTCTACCAACCATTATGATCTTGTTCCTTCTTCATATCGGTAAATTTTTGGACTTTGGCTTCGAGCGTGTTTACGTGTTCCTGAACCCTCTGAATAAAGAAAATGGTGAAATTCTAGACACGTATATTTACACTGCGGGGTTGTTAGGTCAGCAGTTTAGCTATACGACGGCGATCGGACTTTTCAAAGCACTAGTTGGCGTAATTTTTATTGTTACGGGTAATATTTTAAGCAAAAAAACAACGGGTGAAAGCTTGTACTAAGACGGAGGTGAACGCTTTATGAATCGCAAGCCGACAGCCGGCTGGCAAGTTTTTAACATCTTTAATGTGCTATTTCTAACTCTTCTATCCCTAGCGATGCTCCTGCCGTTCTTAAACGTGCTGGCCCAATCGTTCAGTTCTTCGGAAGCCATTGTGAATGGGAAGGTATTATTCTTGCCTGTTCAATTTACATCGATCAACTACCAATATGTGTTTAGCGATGCGGCGATCTGGCGTTCCTTCGGAGTGACCGTGTATATTACAGTAGTGGGTACTTTGATCAATCTGATCGCCACGGCATCACTAGCGTATCCGGTGTCTCGACCCGAGTATGCTGGCCGCAATATTGTCGTTATTATGGTTCTCATTACGATGGTTTTCACAGCTCCGCTGATTCCTAACTTTATTTTGATGAAAAATTTACACCTGACGAATTCGCTCTGGGCCTTATTGCTTCCAGGTGCCATCAGTGCTTTCAATTTTTTCATTATGCGGTCATTTTTCTTACAAATTCCGAGTGAATTGATTGATTCCGGGCGTATCGACGGCTGCTCCGAGCTTCGGATGATCTGGAATATCATTCTTCCTTTGTCCAAGCCAGTCATGGCCTCGCTAGGGATCTTCTATGCGGTGGGCCACTGGAATACGTACCAAAGTGCACTGTACTATATTAACAAGCCTGCCTTATGGCCGCTTCAGGTAAAGCTCCGTCAATTGATTGTGTCTGAGGATATTAGTATTGATCCGAACGCTTCCCAATTCAGCGGACTTGCTCATATGGATCCGGAAGGTATCAAGATGGCGACCATTATTATTGCGACGATCCCCATTATTCTGATCTATCCGTTCTTGCAGCGCCATTTTGTCAAAGGAATGATGGTTGGTTCTGTAAAATCTTAAGGAAATAGTGCTGCATGAAATCAACAATTTCTACAGCATTCTAAAAAAAAGACAAATCGAACTAAAGACATTCCATATCGGCAATTTGTAAACGCTTTTACAATGAAGGTGTGAAAGCGTTCATATCTCAGTGAAATGAAAAGAGGGGTAGAAATGAAAAAATGGATTCCCACCACGATGGCAGCAGTAATGATGGCCAGTTTGCTGGTTGCTTGCTCTTCTAAAACCGCTGAACAACCGGCGTCAAGCGCGGCTGCTGGCACGACAAGCGCGAAGCCTGCTGAAAAAACGAAATTCTCCATCTCTTTGCGTACACTCGCATTCGGACATGTAGAGAAGTCGCCTGATATTAATCAAGACAAATGGGTGAAAAAATTAGAAGAGATGACGAACTCCGATATGAATATCGTACTTGTTCCTCACAAAGAATATGAGCAAAAAATGATTCAGATGTTTGCAACCAATGACATTCCTGACGTTGTACAGGGCAGTGGCGGTGTGAACGGTAAAGAAATGGCAGGTTCCGTGAAGGCTGGCGTATTCACGCCGCTTGATGAATTACTGAAGAAGTATGGACCGAATCTGCTTAAAAAAGTGCCAAAAGACGCTTGGGATAACGTAACTTACCAAGGTAAAATTTTCGCCATTCCGGAATACTTGTCCAACCCGTCCCGTCGCTCTATCTTCATTCGTAAAGATTTGCTTGATAAAACAGGCCTAGGGGTTCCTAAAACGGTTGACGAGTACATGGCCGTACTTCGCAAGTTCAAAGAAATGGGCGTTGAGAACCCGTACATGGGTCGTGAAAACTTCAAGTATTCAGACTCCTTCTTTGGCGCATACGATGTGTTCCCTTATCTATCCATGTTCGAGAAGCAAGGCGATCAAGTTCTGCCGAAGTTCTTCGACACAGAGAATATGACGAAAGCACTGACAACGTACAAAACGATGTTTGATGAAGGCTTGATCAACAAAGAGTTCGCAACGATCAACGCTACAGTGTTCAAAAACACCATCCTTGCGGGTAAAGCAGGTATGTGGTCCATGAACGCGAATGAATTGCTGCAATGGGAAACACAGCTGAAAACAACAGTTCCAACGGGCGATATCGAGATCATCGCATCGCCGACAGGACCAGATGGCAAAGGCGGCCACTACTTGTACGGACCTGCTCCGCGTGCTTACTTCATCAATAAAAATGCTAAAAATGCTGCGCAAATTATCCAGTTTTTTGATTGGATGATGTCAGATGAGGCAGAGAAATTCTTTACTTTTGGTATCGAAGGTGACACGTACAAAACGGTGGATGGCAAAATCGACTACAAAGCACCGACGGATACGGCGGGTGTCGATGAAGAGCGTTACCGTCAATCCTTCTTGTGGCTTGTCCAAGATACGACTTATAATAAAGGGACACTAAGCTTGACGGACGAAGGTAAGAAATTAATGAATGTCTATGACACAACGTTAAAGAATGAAGGACGCGACGGTATCAGCTTCGAGCCACGTCTTGAATCTTTAATGAAAAATCCGGACATTTCGCCGCTTTCCGACCAAGCACCTCCAGTCATTCTTCAGCACATGGTGAAGATGGTGTACGGCAAAGAGCCGATCTCCGATTGGCCGAAAGTATTGGAAGAGTGGAAATCCAAAGGCGGCAACGAAGTAATCAAGGAAGCAACAGAGAAATTCAATAGTAAAGATTCCGGTACGACGGTGTCGATGCCGCGTAAATAAGCTCATCTGCTGAGCATGACCGCCTCCTCACGTGCCAACCAGCCCGTGGGGAGCGTGCATTTCATAAGGGTTTGAAAGGAGCATTCCTCATGTACCGCATACTCATTGTCGATGACGAACCGATGATACGCAAAGGATTACAGAAACTCGTTGAACAATCGGAGCTCCCCATCGAAAGCCTGCGAACGGCTGAGAATGGCGTTGTCGCGCTGCAGCGGATTCAAGAGGAACGACCTGACTTCCTGTTCACCGATATTCGGATGCCTAAGATGGATGGACTGGAACTATGTGCTCGTGTTGCAGAAATGGATGCGGACATACAAGTCGTGGTCATTTCCGGTTATGGTGATTTCGAATATGCGCAGAAATGCGTGTCTTACGGGGTGAAAGAGTACTTACTGAAGCCCGTCAACATTAAGGGATTTCAGCATGTGTTAGAGAAGCTAATTCGTAACCAAAGTAAAGTAAGCTCCGAATCCTTCGTTGCTGTAACGAAGTTGGAGCAGTGGGCTGGCCGTATGGAGCAAGCCGTGTGGATGCTGCAGCAGGCGGAATTAAACGGTGTGGTAGAGGAAATTCAGGCGGAGTTGAAGGCCAATAAGCTGAAGCTCAACCGGGTTAGCGATATTTTGCAAGAGATCCACACCCTCCTGCACCAAAGGTTAAATGTGAGGGATGTATATTTCATGCAGGGTGAGCTTGATTTAACCGGTGCTGTTAGCGAGGAGGAAGCTTGGCTTCGTTTCACGACTGCGATCAGCGGGTATCTGGATGAGCTTCGAATCAAACGCAAAGGCAAGCTTAAGGACCCTGTTGAGGAAGCCAAGCACTATATAGAGACGCATCTCGCTGAGGAAGTATCCTTGGAAGAGGTGGCTGACTTTATCGGGCTTAATCCTTCTTATTTCAGCCAACTGTTTAAGCAAAGTACGGCGGAAACGTTCGTGCAGTACCGCACACGCAGACGCATGGAGAAGGCGAAGAAGCTGCTTCAACAGCCTCAGTGGCGAATTACCGATATCTCGGGTGAGGTCGGTTACGCCGATCATCCTCATTTTACAAAAACGTTCAAGAAATACGAGGGCTGCCTTCCTTCTGAATATCGACAACAAATGGGTATCCGTTCATGAAAAGAAAGACGTTATCAGGTCAAATTTATACGTACTTTCTCATTGTGATCGTGCTGTCCCTTTTGTCCGTAGGCGCTGTATCCTATTGGCAATCATCGCGGGCGTTAGACGACCAAGTGAAGCAGTATATGGAGCAAATGGTCGATAGTGCGAACTATCAGACAGATAGTTACTTGCAGGCTTATGAGCTGCTTAGTAATGCCTTTTCATCCAACTCAGATGTCAGGAATTTTATGGAAATAAAGCCTGACGACGCATATGAATATTATGTGTATTCGGATAAAATCAAGAAATTTTCGGAATCGTCCGTTCAATCCGTTGTCACCTTGTACAAACAGTTGAACATGATTTATGTCGTCGGTAAACATGGGCGTTCCTTCATTTATGAGAATCAGAATCTACTGAACCTCGATCCCGTACTCGTACAAGAACAATTCGATAACCTAATGAAGATTGCGGGTGACGGCAAAATTGCGCTGCTGAATATGAGCATTCGTCCTGTTGATCAAGGATCAGTCGTAACGATGGCCCGTAAAGTAAGAGGACCTTCTTACGGCGACGAGAATCGTGGGGTAGTTGCTATTGAGATCAAGCTAGATGAACTGGCAAAGACTTGGGATCGTGTGAGTTTGGGAAAAAAGGGCTTTTTCTTCATCGTGGACGATGCCGGTAACTACATCTATCCTCGTTCGATGAGCGAGCGGAAGCCTCAAGACGAACTGTCATCGCTCGTTTTGGCGAGTGGCAATCAAACATTCCTTCATAAATACAACGGGGAAGAACGTATGTTTGTATCTCGGAAATCTGGCTACTCAGATTGGAACCTTGTCGCATCGATGCCAGTTGAGGAGCTGCGCCGACCAGCTAATACCATTCGAACGACTACAATCATCGTTGGTCTGGTTACACTGGCTATCGCATTATGGCTAGCCTACCGTTTCGGTCGGTCTATAATTGCCCCTATACGAGGGTTGAAAGATGGCATGCGGGAAACAGAAAAAGGAAACTGGCAGTACATCGACGAGATTGGCCGAACGGATGAGATCGGCGGACTTATTCACAGCTACAACCTAATGGTGACGCGTCTTTCCGATATGATCGAAAGGGTGTATGAGGCCGAGCTGGAACAGCAGAAGAACCAGCTTGAGCTAGGTGAGACGAAGCTTGAACGGCAGCGGGCAGAATTTCAGTCCTTGCAGCTGCAAATCAATCCCCATTTTTTATATAACACGTTGGAAACGATCAATTGTTATGCAATAGTTCAGGATTCTAGTGAAATAACCGAGATGGTAGAAGCAATGGCTTTCATGCTCCGCTACTCGGTGCAGACGAATTTAGAAGAGATTACGGTAGCGAATGAACTGAATCATGTGCGCAATTATATGATTGTTTTGCAGCACCGGACGGGAAAAGAGTTTGAAATTGATGTCGCCATACCGCCAGGCTTGCTGTTGGAGAAGATGGTTCGGTTGACTTTGCAGCCGCTCATCGAGAATGTTTTCCAACATGCATTCCCAGATGGTGTGGAACCGCATCATTTCATACGCATCGATGCTCGCAAAGAAGGCGGATTGTTCCAAGTGTTCATCCAGGACAATGGCACAGGCATCAAGTCGGAGCGGCTCACCGAGCTGCGCACGAAGCTGGAGGAAAACCGCTTGGCAGAGCCGGAAGAGACAGGCGAATTACAAGGTGGCGGCATTGGACTAATGAACGTCCACCGACGGATTCAGATGGTGTTCGGCGAGGCCTACGGGCTGTCTATAGACAGTGAATGGGGACGAGGGACCTGTTTAACGATGACCATGCCGGAGACGGTGAGGCCTCGGTTGCGTGGGTGAACTGGAGCGGAACTCGGGGACAGCCATTGGATTCAGAACCAAGTGGAGAATAGCAGTCTCTAAAGACTCTTATCCGAGCAATATTAGCTAATAGAGGGTAAATAGAAGTCCTTAGAGGCTCTTATTCTACTAATCAAGCAAAGATTGAATAATTTAACACATACATGGGAGGAATTCATATGAATATCGATTTGACGGGGAAAATTGCACTGGTGACAGGATCTAATGCGGGGATTGGGCGCGCAATTGCACTAGCTTTGGCTAGCAATGGGGCGAAGGTTGGTGTGAACTGCTTAAATAACGTTGCACAAGGTCAGGAAGTTGTAGCAGCCATTCAAGCGGCAGGCGGCCAGGCCGTATTGGTACAGGCGGATGTGACGAATTTGGAGCAAATCGACAGACTCGTGAGTGAAGTTGAGCAAGCATTGGGGGGGACGATTGATATTCTCGTGAACAATGCAGGCCATCTCGTTCAGCGTGTTGCGAATTCTGAAATGTTCGAAGAGATGTACAACCGAATCATGGATGTAAATTTAAAGAGTGCTGTGTTCATGTCCAAAAGAGTGCTTGCCGGCATGAAAGCGAAAGGCTACGGCCGTATCGTCAATATGACATCGGTTGCTGCGCATAACGGCGGCGGACCAGGTTCCAGCATATATGCAGCTAGTAAAGCAGCTGTACAAACGTTCTCCAAGGGATTAGCCAAGGAAGTGGCGGCAAGTGGAATTACCGTCAACAACGTCTCTCCTGGCTTTATCGGCAATACGATGTTCCACGCGACATTCACGACGGACACCGCACGTCAAGCAACTGTTAATGGCATTCCGCTTCAGCGTGAGGGAACACCGGATGATGTAGCAGGTGCCGTGCTTTACCTTGTTTCCGATCTAGCTGCCTACGTAACGGGTGAAACGATCGAAATCAACGGTGGGATGATGATGCGATGAGTACCGCGCTGAGGCTAGGCGAAAAGCTGGGAAAACTGACTTGGGCAGGTCGTACAGCACACATATTGAAAGAGGAAATTGATAGGCTGCAGCAAGCGGGCAGCCTTTCCATTCCTAAGGAACCTGGGGGTTGGTGGCACCAGTATGTCTGTCCACACCATCATACCGAACTGGCGTTCGATTCGATGCAGGTGGATGCGTCCGAATTTCTATGTCCGCACGGCTGCAAAATCGAGGGAGAAGCTTACCGAGGCGCTTGGCTCGTGTTCAAGCACCAGTCCCTTGCGCGGGTGGCTTTGCAGTCTGCAGCTGTCTTTGCAGCGCTGGGCGAAAAGTCGTACGCGCAGATTAGTAAAAGGCTGCTCGTAGAGTACGCTGCGCAGTTTCCGCTCTACCCCGTGCATCCGGAAGCTCAGAGCTGGATGCTGAAGGGGCGTGCTTTTCACCAGGCGCTGACCGAGGCGATCTGGTCCACGACCTTGATTCGCGCTTACTTGCTACTGCGCGATGAGGGTGTTGTTTTCGAGGCGAAGGAGCAGGCGGCGATTGATGCCTTCCTGGGTTTGCTCGCTGGTAGTATGGAAGAATACCGGCACATCCTGATACATGAGCGGAACAATGCGGAGAACAACTACACCGCTTGGCTGAACGCGTCATTATCTTGTGTATATGCCGCTCGCGGAGAGCAAGCGGCTTTGGAAGCGCTCATTGAAGGCCAAGGCGGCTTCAAGCATCACTTATCGATCGGCGTGAAGGCCGATCAGCTGGAGTTCGAAGGAAGCACGTACTACCACGTATTCGTGCTTCGGGCGTACTTAATCTCTGCAGAGATGGCGCAGCGATTCGGGATTGATCTCTACGCCACGACAGGCGCAGGCGGCCAATCCATGCGCGGCATGCTAGAGGCGCTGGCCGATCTGGCCGACGACCAGGGCGCGCTGCCCGCCCTGCATGACGGGCCGCTGGCGCGGGACCCTTACGCCCGCGAGATCGCCGAGATCGCTGAGCAGGGGCTCGCGATCTACGGCATCGCCGGGCTAGCGCCGGTCCTGCGCGAAGCGTACCGGCAGCTAGGCGCTGCCGGCGGCGAGCAGCTCGAGGCGCTGCTCTACGGCGCTGGCGAGGCCGCTGACCGCGCGCCTGCCCTAGAGCCGCGGGGGTCGCGTCTCTGGCCGGACGCCGGCTTCGTCATCGGCCGCGCAGCCGGGAACCCGCTGTCGTTCCTCGCCGATTTCGGCGAGCATGGCGGGTCCCACGGCCATTACGACAAGCTGCATCTGACGTTGACGCACACGGAGCAAACCCTGACGCCCGATTTCGGGATGGTGCCTTACGGCTCGCCCATGCGGAAATCGTGGTTTGCCGAAACCGCCAGCCACAACACCGTGTCGCTGGATGGCCGATCCCAAGCGCCGCATGAAGGACGCTGCGTCCGCTATGAGGCTAACGATTCGATCGTGTACGTTTGGCTTCAGTCAACAGAAGCCTACGAAGGGTGTACGTTGAATCGCCATTTGCTGCTCACCGGTGAGTGGCTGCTCGATTGGTTCCAAGTCGAGCTTGCAGGCGAAGAGCCGAAGAGCATCGAGTGGTGGATGCATCCAGCTGTTCAAACGCATTCGGAGCAGTTGCATAGCCGGGATGAAGTTTACAAGCTTCTCATTGAACAGAAGGATGCTGCTTCAGGTACCGTCGCTGACTCCGTGCAAGATCTGCCGATCATCGGCCAGTTCGTGCCTAGCGATTCCGTCGACGCAAGCGGTTCGGCCCAATTGCACGTATCCTATGCCTTTGGCTCTGATCTTAACGGCTCCACCGCGACCTTATTCCACACGGCGCTTGTTCAACCTGGCGATGAGATACTCGCTGTACGGACACCGGGCGACTCCGTTGATCCGAGTCAGCCGCTTACAGCGATGCTTCACCGTTGCAATGATCGTAAAGCTGACTTTATTCATGTGTATCGTGCAGGCAGCAATGCTGAACTCACACGCTTTTCCGCACAGGAAATTGCCATTTCAGTTCCGGGACAAACGAATAGCTCCAAACGCATTCAATTAACAGCAGATAAAGGCTTGCTTTTTATATAAGATAATTTCCAATAGAGAACCCACCCGGGAGGAGAATGGATATGACTTCATTGTCGCCATTATACGAACCGCAGAGCGGCGTTTTAACTGTACAATACGAACCGAATGAGCAGACCGTACTGCTGGAAAACCCACCTCGTTTCACGTGGATTCCTGCACAATTGGAGCATGATCGCTATGTACTGCAAATCTCGCATTCTGAGGCCTTCTCTCAGGCTGACACACAAACGATAAAGCCGGTTCCATATAACTTATATACACCGGATGATGCGCTAACCCCAGGTACATATTTCTGGCGGTACGCCCTTCTCCAGGAAGATGGCACACAAACCGTCTGGAGCCTCATTCGACGCTTCGAGGTGCCAGCCGATTTACCGGAAACTCCGCTGCCTAGCAGAGAACGCCGATACGCTGAAGCTTCTTCCCAGCATCCTAGACTATGGCTTCAGTCTGCTGAGCTCGACGCCTTCCGCAGTGCGCTAGCTGCAGATCAGACCTATTGCGGATTTGATGTTTTCTACGAGAAATCAGTTAAACCTTGGATCGAGCTTGAGCTGATTGCAGAGCCGCTGCCGTATCCGGGAAATAAGCGCGTAGCTAAGCTATGGCGCCAAATGTACATGGATACCCAAGAAGCTCTCTATGCGGTTCGCCATCTCGTGGTGGCCGGTACGATTTTGAATGACGAAACGCTGCTGGATCGCGCGAAAACGTGGCTGCTCCATCTCTGCAGCTGGGACGTGAACGGTACAACAAGCCGCGACTATAACGACGAGGCCTCCTTCCGTATGGCTGGAGCTATCGCATGGGGCTATGACTGGCTTTATGCTCGGTTAACTGAGGATGAGCGGAAGCAGGTGCGGCAGGTTCTGCTCGCCCGTACGCGTCAAATCGCCCAACATGTTATTGAGCATTCCAAGATCCATCATGTGCCGTTCGACAGTCATGCGGTGCGTTCGCTATCGAGTGTACTGGTGCCGTGCTGCATCGTGCTCTTGAATGAGGAGCCGGAAGTTCGCGAATGGCTCGATTATACCCTTGAATACTATGCGTGCTTATATTCGCCTTGGGGCGGGCCGGACGGAGGTTGGGCGGAAGGTCCGATGTATTGGACGACTGGGATGGCTTTTGTTACGGAAGCGATGAATTTGCTGAAGAAATATACAGGCATTAACTTTTATAAAAGACCGTTTTTCACGAAAACTGGCGATTTCCCGCTATATACATTCAGCCCGGATACCCTTCGCGCAAGCTTCGGTGACCAATCGACCCTTGGCGACCCGGTCAGCCTGAAAACTGGCTTTAACATCCGTCAGTTTGCCGGTGTAACTGGTAACGGTCTGTACCAGTGGTATTTTGAGCGGGTACGTGAAACGGACACCGATTCGGAAATGAAATTCTACAACTATGGTTGGTGGGATTTCCGTTTCGACGAAATGGTCTACCGTCATGATTATCCGCAAGTGGAAGCTATCGCTCCAACCGACGCGAATATCGAGCCGGTCAAATGGTTCCGCGACATCGGCTGGGTAGCGTTTCACTCGCAAATGGCCGATCCGGAGCGCCATATCATGCTGCTGACGAAGAGCAGCAAATACGGCTCCGTCAGCCATAGTCACGGCGACCAGAATGGCTTCCTGCTGCATGCTTATGGGGAACCGCTTGCCATTGAAAGCGGTTATTACGTGGCATTCAGCAGCACAATGCACATGAACTGGCGCAGACAGACGCGTTCGACGAACAATATTTTGATTGACGGTATGGGCCAATACGCAGAGAAGAATAAAGTGCTGAACATGGCTGCTAATGGGTTCGTTGAAGTTGCCGAGCAGCGCAAAGGCTATGGTTATTCCCGTAGTAACGCAACAGCAGCTTACAAGGAGTACGTTCCTTATTTGGAGCGTTATGTGCGCGAGCTTTACTTCTTCGGCACGTATGTTGTTGTTGTCGACCACATCGATTTGTCTCAGGTTGGCTCTATTGACTGGCTATTCCAGACACTTTATGAAATGAAGCTGAACGGACAGACTTTCAAAGTCCAAGGCCGCAAGGCGGATATGGACGGGCGTTTCGTCTATTGCTCATCCGGTGAGCTGGAGCTGACGCAGCATGAAGGCTTTACGGATGTGGATCCAGCCGAAATCGAGGGACTGCCGCTGCATTGGCATCTCAAGGCAACAACCAAGCCTGCGCGCAGCCACCGCATTGCAACACTCCTTGTGCCGATCAAGCACGGCGAGCCGAAATACGTGTCCTATTTCATGGACGATCAGGGCTTCGACACACATATTTATTTCACCGAAGATGGTGTCACGCATAGAGTCGAGGTTCCGAAGGCTTACTAGTTTTTACAAGCTGCACTCATCATTTATCTTTAAAGATCGACCTCTTATTCGCTGAACTAGCGAGAGAGGTTGATCTTTTTTGCTGTACTAGGCAGCTATTTTTTTAAATAGAAAACCGATTGTTATTGTGTGGGTAGCTATAGGTTCTAGGAGTGTGAATAAGTGTCTATTCAGCTGGAAGGGAGGATATCTTTTGTTTTTTGTGGAGTAAGCGGACAAGGGAGAGGTTAGTCGGATATAGGTAGGGGTTCGAAAGAGGGGAAAGATTTGAGTTGTAACTAGAGGATTTGAAATTGATGAGATAGCTGAAAGTAATCGAGATGGGGATAGGAGATAGGAGATAAGAGATAAGAGATAAGAGATAGGAGACAGGAGATAAGAGGTAAGAAATAAGAAATAAGAAATAAGAAATAAGAAATAAGGTATAAGAAATAAGTGAAGGGAGATAAGAAGTGAGAGGTGAGGGTAAAATGAGAAGTGAGAAGTGAGAAGTGAGAAGTGAGAAGTGAGAAGGGCGAGTGGTGATGGATGGTAGATGAGAGTTTCTGAGTTCGAAATTCATCTAACTCATGCTGGCTTAGGATGGCGAATGAATTAATCGAGGGTTCGAAATAGCAACTGAATGCTTTGGTATTAGAAGAATTAGATCATTTTATCGAAATAAAGGAGCTAATAGTAAAAGCTGATGTCTGAAAGTTGTACAGCGTACAACATTTTCCTGGGTATTATCTCTTTTTACTAGAAGTGTTGTACTTTGTACAACAACTTTACCGTATTTCACCCGAAATGGGCTCTTTTAAGTAAAATTGTTGTATTTTCTGCAACATTCGCCGCAGAAACGCGGTTTATCCAGATTATTGTTGTATAAAATACAACTTGGGTCACTCCCGCCTGCAGATTCCACTCCGTCACTCCAACCTGACGCCTCCATTCCAGTACTCTACCAGCAATTTCATTAGTCTTTCTCTCCTGTCGCCCCTCAGCGATCCCCCCAGCTACACCAACTTGTCGCCGCCCCCAGCGATCCCCCCCAACCACCAATCTGCCGCCACCACACCGGCAATACCATTAGTCACTCCAATCTACCTTCTCCACTCCAGCATCTAAACAGCCACTCGAACCTACCGCCACTCCACAAGCATTCTCATTTTAGTCACTCCTACTTGCCACCACCGCACCAGCAATCCCATTAGTACTCCCCCAGCCACCAATCTGCCACCACGCACCAGCAATCCCACTAGTCACTCCACCAGTCTCCACCAGTCCTCCCACCCATCATTCCCCCCACTTCCAACATAAACCTATAAAAATCAAACATCATACCTATAGTTCCCACATTGTAAGGGTTGCCATATTCGAGCGATAATAAGGACATCAAGAACAACCAACAAACGAGGGGGATTCACATTGGTAACTAAATATAAAGCACTAAGCGTCGTTGCAGCTAGCTTGCTTACTATCAGCTTAACAGCATGCGGTGCAGGTGGAAGCACAACCGGCAGTACAACAGATACGAAAACAAGCGAGGCACCGACTGCGACAGCACAAGCTAAAAAGCAGGAGAACATCACGATCACGTTCCAAAATATATATCCGGATCCAACCGATCCAAAAAACGGCATGTTGAAGAAAATCGTTAACGATTACCAAACGAAAAATCCGAACATCAAAGTCGAGCTTGACTCCCTGAACACAGATCAACAAAAGCTGAAGCTCAAAACACAAGCCGCTTCCAAAGAGGTTCCCGACATCACGATCGTGAATCCGGCAGCGCAAATGAAGCCTTTCGTCGATGCTGGCCTGTTCGCGCCACTGAACGACATGGTGGATCAAAACGGATTAAAAGGGACGTTCCAAGAAGGTATTCTGAACTGGTACACGTTCAACAACAACATCTACGCACTGCCTGACGGTAACAACATTGCTGTTGTTTACTACAATAAAGATCTATTCAAGCAAGCTGGCGTTGAAGTGCCGAAGACGTTCGAAGAAATGGTTGCAACGGTAAAAACACTGAAAGGCAAAGGCATTCAGCCAATGGCGATCGGTGAAAAAGATTCCTGGACTGGTTCCTTCTTGTTCATGAACGTACTGCTTCGCACAAATGGCGGTCCTGGCTTCCTGCAATCTGTCGTTGATGGCAAAAAGACGTTTGCTGATCCGGCATTCACAGAGGCAGTAAGCAGCTTCCAAGACCTGGTTCAAGCTGGCGCTTTCCAAGAGGGCGCAACATCTTTTGACTACAACGCAGGTGAAAACTTGTTCAAAACCGGCAAAGCCGCTATGTACTTCATGGGCAGCTGGGCAACAGGCGGAATCGAAACCTCTTCCGTTAATGGTAAAGTTGGCGTATTCAAATTCCCAACGGTTAAAGGTAAAGGGAATCCAGACGAGTTCATGCTTGCGCCAGGAAGCGCGTTCGCTATTTCTGCAAACAGCAAACATTTGAAAGAAACCAAGGATTTCTTGAACTACTTCATGTTGAACTTCCCTAAAGAAGCTTTCGCTGTAAAAGGTGCTGTAGGTATCGCACAAAAAGTAGATGGCGACTTCAAAGCCGCTGGTTACTCGGATATGGCGATGGAAGTGCTTGGCTTGTTCAAACAAGTAAAAGGCGGCGATCTTGCGTTCGACAATACGATGAACCCAGGAACAGCGCAAGGACACTTAACAAGCATCCAAAACCTTTTCGTACAGAAGAAAGATCCTGCTGAAGTGGGCAAAGAACACCAAACCGCTTACGAAACGAATAAAAAATAAGATGAATTAGCAGCCGAGTCGGAATTTATCTTGAGCGCCGCAATGGGCTGAAGGTAAATTCCGATTGGTTTATACCAGGAAGGAGGCGAGCCAAGTGAATGTGTTAAGAGTCTCCAAGTGGACAATTGCCATGTTTGTATTACCGTGTTTGCTGATCTATGTTAGTCTCGTTTTCGTCCCGATTCTCGTGTCTCTTTACAGTGGATTGCTGGATTGGAACGGAATTGGCGATTCGACATTCGTAGGTCTCAAAAATTTTCAAACGCTGCTATTCGCAGACCCTGTGTTCTGGCCGTCTGTTCGCCGTACATTGATGTTTGCTGTATTTTCTATGGCAGAAATTCCGATCGCTTTAGGTGTAGCTATACTCTTGAACCGATTTATCAAAAAACCGAATTTTCTCGTTTCGAGTTACTTTTTACCCGTTATTCTATCCGTCGTTATCATCGGTCAATTGTGGAAAACCATTTATAACCCCGCCGCGATGGGGGGCATGCTCAATCAAGTGCTCGATATGTTGAATTTGCATGGTTGGACGAGGTCGTGGCTGACAGATCCTAAGATTGCGATGTATTCTCTCTATTTTGTAGCCCTATGGCAGTACTTGGGTTACCATACGCTGATCCAGTTTACCGGTATTCAGAACATCCCTGCTGATATTTATGAGGCAGCCCGGATTGACGGAGCTGAGGGGCTTAAAGCCGACTGGCATATTACTTTCCCTATGAATATTCCGATTTTTAAAATATCGATCGTCCTCGCCTTTATCGGCTCGCTGCAAGCGTTCGACATGGTCATGGTCATGACCGCAGGGGGACCGGCGCACGCGACAGACGTCATTTCCACACATATGTACAACATGTCGTTCCTCTCCATGAAATATGGGTACGGAAGCGCGATTGCGGCTTTCTTGGTCGGTATGTGTTTGATCGCAACGGTCGTTATTAATGCGGTATTCAACCGACTAGAGAGAAGATTTTCATGAAGGAGGGGAGTGTTACCATGCAGACCGCACGGGAAATAGCTTCGGCTAAGCCTGTAACCATTCGGAGACGCAAACGCCTCTCTATCGTCAAAATTATCGTGATCGCCTTTCTTTCCCTACTCGTGGTTACGCAAGTATATCCGCTGCTCTGGCTGGCTATTTACTCATTAAAAAGCAATGAAGAAATCCTGTCGGGCCAATTTTTCGCTCTTCCTCATACGCTTCAATGGAAGAATTTCACGGATGCGATCAAGGCCGGACACTATTTTCAATATTTGAAAAACAGCCTATTCGTCACTTCGGTTACGATGGTGAGCGTCCTGCTGCTCAGTTCTCTTACCTCGTTTGCCATCGCCCGATTCCGTTGGAAATACGGTCAGGTCGTGATGGTCATCTTCCTCATCGGAATGATGGTACCGCTGCAGGCCACGCTGTTGCCGCTCATGATTATTTTCAAAAATCTACACGCACTGAACACGCATATTTCAATCATTCTTCCTTATATAGCGTTCCAGACGCCGATTGCGGTCTTTATCCTCAGTGGATTTATGAAATCCATTCCGAGTGAGATTGAGGAATCCGCTGTTATGGATGGCGCGGGGGTTTTCCGGATCTTCCGCAGTATCATCTTACCAATTTCCATTCCTCCAATGATGACAGTCTGTATTTTAACTTTCATTAGTATTTGGAACGAATACATTCTCGCGGCGACTTTCATTTCGTCGGAGCGGCTGAAGACGCTGCCTTTCGGGGTGAACAGCTTCGTCAGTCAATATTCGGTCAATTACGGAGCAATCGGTGCCTTCCTTGTACTGGGCGCGCTGCCGGTCATTCTCATCTATTTCTTGTTAGCAGATAAAATTACAAAAGGTATGGTAGCGGGAGCGGTGAAGGGTTAATTTCACCCCTCTCTTTTTGCTGTTTCTTGGGGTGCCTATGATAAAATAGGAAGTAGCGTATAACGAAAGGAGACCGACAACCAGTGACACGAGGCTTACACTCCATTCATAACCGGCTATTTCTTCTCTTTATCTCCTGTATGTTAGTCCTCGTTCTTTTGGGAAGCGTCCTCTATTATAAGAAGACGACGGATATCATCCATAGTAAAATTAGTGATTTGGCGGAGAAAAATATTTCTCAAACGGTAGGTTTATTTGATTTGCTGCTGCAAGGCTATGACAGTATTACGAAGTCTCTGAATAGCAATTTTGAGCTGCTCAGATTAATCCAAGATCGCGACACCAATAAGGATGAAGCGATTAGCATTATTAATGAGCGCACGATTACCAATATCTTAGGGGCTATCTATTACTCGCGCGATGATATTGTCGGAATTCATGTGATTACGAACGCCGGCAAAAACTATAATTACGAACGAGGATTCCATAGTGTTATGGACACGAATTATCCATCCTCGGAGTGGTACCGGAAGCTGCAGGACTCCTCGGGAGAAATGGTATGGCTTGGCCTTTTCCAAGGCTCTGTCATCAATCAGTTTCAGAAGGATCCGTTATTCATATTCGGGCGCAAGCTGTACGATTTAACAGACCACCGGGTGATAGGCGTTATGCTCATTGAAACGAATCCGCAGCCGATTCTTGCTGCTCTTTCGAACGTCACCATCAGTCCAAACAGTCAGGTGTACATTGTTGACCGGGAAGATCGGATGATCGCTTCTACTGCGGCAGAGAAGGTCATTCCGCCTTCTTTCAGAGGGCTTCCGCGTCCTCAAACGAATGAGATCCTCGTTGATGATCGAACGGATCATCTCCTCGTTGCCGCGAAAGCGAAGATGTCAGATTGGACTGTGCTTGGTTTAACTCCAAAAGGTGATATCAACGCCGAGGTCGTGAAGACGAGAGAATATTTGTACGTGGTTATTGTTGTACTCGTTATTTTGTCAACTGCTTTGGCAAGTCTCATATCCCGCAACATCGCATCACCGCTCAAGCTCCTCATCCGCGAGATGAAGCAAGTGGAGATGGGGAATTTTAAAGGATCGGTGACGGTGAAGTCATTTGAGGAAATTAATTCGTTGGTTTCATCGTTTAACCGAATGGTGAATCGGATGGATGAGCTTATCGAGCGCATTACACTCTCTTCCATGAGTGAGAAGAATGCGGAGCTGCAGGCGCTTCAATCGCAGGTCAACCCTCATTTCCTTTATAACACCTTGGATATGATTTACTGGATGCTGGATGAGCGTGAGAACGATCGATTGGGCAAGGTGATCCTAGCCCTGTCTCATATGTTTCGATACAGCAGCGACTGGCAGGAAGCGTCTAAGACGACACTGCGGCAGGAGCTAGACCAAATGCGGCATTACATCACGATTATCGAAAGCCGTTTAGAGGGTAGGGTTAGTACAGACATACAAATAGACCCAGAAGTTCTTGATGTCAGTCTACCGAAAATGACCCTGCAGCCAATCATCGAGAACGCCGTTAAATATGGGCTGGAGCCTTCCCGAGAGCCGGGCAATCTCCGTGTATTTACGGAGGTTCATGAGCAAGAGCTTCATATCATTATTAAGGATAACGGGGTCGGCATCCCGGAGAGCACCTTAGAGGAAATGCAGGAAATGCTGCGCGCAGATACAACGGAGGGAAGTGGCGTGGTGGCTTCAATGAAAATGGAGCAAACTATAGCGCAAAGCTACGTCCAAGCGGCAAGACCTTCTGTGAAAACTAGGCGGGGTATTGGACTCACCAATGTTCACCGCCGCATAAAGTTAATGTTTGGAGATGCCTACGGGCTCCGTATTCATAGTGAACAAGGAGAAGGAACAACGGTCATCATCGCGATGCCGCTTCCTCGGAAAGGAATGTAAACCATGGACATTCTCATCGTAGATGATGAAACAGTCATACGAGAGGGCATACAGCGTACGCTGCAGAACCGTTTCCCCGAGCATCGGGTTCATCTGGCTGCGAATGCGGAGCAAGCCATCACGCTGCTGCGGAGCCATCCGATTCACATCGTTCTGACAGACATTCTGATGCCGGGCATGACCGGTCTAGAGCTTATGAATATGTCTCGAAGCCGGCATCCCCATGTGAAATGGGTTGTCATTTCGGCCTATTCGGAGTTTGCCTACGCCCAGGAGGCAGTGCGGCTAGGGGCGAAGGACTATTTGCTTAAGCCGATCGGCAAAGAGGTTTTGATTGAAATGATCGGCAAGCTTAGCGAAGAAGTTACGCGTGACACGGAGCTGATCGAAGAGGCTGAGTTGCTGAAGGCCAACCGCAAATACTTGCAGGAAGCCGTCTTCCAGCGCTTTGCGCAGGGTTTGGACACGGGTCGCATCGATATGGGACCCTTCATGGAGCAGCACCCTTATTTTCATCTCATCATGGTTAAAATGGAGACCGACAAGCCCGTCTTCCTCGAAAATTTCATTATCGAGAACGTCCTGCTCGAGCTTATCGAGCGCTATGGTAAGGGCTTCGTGACGGTGCACGACAGCAAAAGCCTGCTAGGATTGGTCACACTGCCGGAAGGCAGCAGCCTGACCCTGCTGGTGGATGAGCTGCGCAGCCATCTCGTGAAATATTTGAAGGTGCCCTTTCAGATGATGAGCTCCGAGCTGATCGACTGCTTCCAGGCGGTGCCGGCAGAAGTACAGCGCATGAGGCAAGCGTCTACGACGCAGGTCTACGAGCACCATGCCAGCGGCAGCGATCGCTCCATAGAGGTGGCCCTGCAATATATCCGCACGCACTACCATGCCGATCTATCGCTAGAGAAGGTAGCCTCGATCGTCTACCTGAATTCTGTCTACTTTAGCCAGCTTTTTAAGCAAAAGACGGGTCAAGGCTTCAAGGAGTATGTTATTCACCTGCGTTTGGAGCAGGCGAAGCAGCTGCTGATGAATCCCAAGCTCAAGCTCGCTGATGTGGCTGAACGTATCGGGTACCATGATATTCGCCACTTTTCGCAAGTTTTCCGCAAAAAGTACGGCGTAACCCCTTCGGAATATCGCCAGGAGAACACGGGTGATAAACCGGATAAATATGTGTCAAGGGAATAATTTTCATCAAATTCTCATGGAATTCTAAGAATGGCGGTTTTTGCTAGTCGTGGCGCGTCTTTCTCCCTTTTCAGGTAAATGCTGGATGATCGTAGTGTGGTAAGGTGGAATCAGGGTCAAACAAGCCCGTCACAACACGATCCATGAAGGAGGAAGTCCAATCATGCTAGTAGTGAAAAACAACCGCCTTAGCAAATCGTTAGTGGGGATAAGCTTAAGCCTTTCCTTGTTAACTTCAGGAACGATGTTCCTTAGCCCGCAGTCCGCTCATGCAGCAACAGACGCCGCGTCAACAGCAACATACAGCGCAAGCGCAACGAGTACGAGCAAAGCTAACAGCATTATACGTACTGCACAATCTTATATTGGTAAAGTTCGTTACAGATTTGGTGTAAGAGATACGAATCGTTTAATCTTAGACTGCTCTGCTTTTACGCAAATGGTATTTAAGAAGAATGGCATTACAATCCCTTGGGGTTCTAGCGCGCAAGCGAAAGTAGGAACTCCTGTTAGGAGTAAATCGAAATTACAAAAAGGTGATCTCGTCCTGTTTAGTGTTAGCAGACCGGGACGCATTAATCATGTTGGCATCTATATAGGAAATGGTAAGTTTATTAGCAACACGACCAGCTCCGGTGTAGTAATTCGTGATATGAATACGGGCTACTGGAAAGATAGATTCATTTCAGGCCGTCATTTGTAAAATTGGACAAGCTGCTTAGAGCGTGAAAGCGCTTAGCTGAGCGTTCCAGTGCCTAAACCGCAATCCTACCTACTCAAGCCCTTACTCGATCCTCCTGTCCATGGTGAAGCTCTTGCACATGAATAGAAGTATTGAAGTTAGGGCTTTTTGTTGACCGAGGACACTTTTAAATGGTATATAAAAGAAAACCGTTTGCAAGGGAGCAGAAGAAACGAAATGACCTTAAAAAAAGCATTTGAAGATGTTAAAAAGTTTCATGAAACGTTTGAGCATCCAGTAGGCACATCCCCACAGCGTCTTACCGAAAGCCGTAAATCAGCTCGTCTAGCATGGATGGAAGAAGAACTCCAGGAGTTTAAAGAAGCAGCGACACTGGAAGACGAAGTGGATGCGATGATCGATGAGTTATATTTTGTCCTTGGTACATTAGTTGAAATGGGCGTGGAGCCTGGACCGATTTTTGACATTGTTCAGCATGCAAATATGTCCAAGGTATGGCCCGATGGACAAGTTCATAAAAATGAGACCGGCAAGACCCTTAAGCCCCCCCATTGGCAGGACCCATTCGACAAAATTAAAGCTGAAATTCGCAGACAGCAAGGCAACCAAAATGGCTGAGGAGGGCGCAACAGTGGCGTTTCACACGAAATTAAAAGAGCTCAGACAGCAGCAAAATCTAACTCTCCGAAAGCTCGGGGAGAAGGCTGGAATCAGCTATTCCATCCTTAATTCTATCGAAAATGGTCGAATCGAGCCGTCGAAAGATGTCGCATTAGCACTAGCAATTGCCTTGAAAATAGAGGACAGGGAAGAGTTCTTATCTTTAGCAAGAAATCCCTCTTAGGGACAATTGCATTACACGATATTGTGTGGTAAAGTAATGTTAAGTCTTAAAGATTCACCCTGAATTGCGTATTGCAAAGGGTTATCATTAAGTTAATGAAACCTTTTCCAATGTGTAATTTTTTTGTTCGAAACAAGAAAAAAGACATGTTAATAAAACTTTGGAGGTATTACCCATGGCAGTAGGAACAGTAAAATGGTTTAACGCAGAAAAAGGATTTGGCTTTATCGAAGTTGAAGGCGGCAACGATGTATTCGTACATTTCTCCGCAATCACTGGCGAAGGTTTCAAATCTTTGGACGAAGGCCAACGCGTTGAGTTCAACGTAGTTCAAGGCAACCGCGGACCACAAGCTGAGAACGTTGTAAAACTGTAAGCTTAGCTTGCACAAATAGCATTCTCGAAGAACGGCCTCTCAACATTACGTTGAGGGTCGTTCTTTTTTACGTTCAGCTCTAAAGGCAGCAATACCAAAAATAAAGAGCCTCTAAAGAGGCTCTCCATTCACGTTATTATTGATAATCTTTTGCTTTTTTCACAAGCTCCTCATAAGCAGCTTCTGGCGTTATTTTGCCGAACATTACTTTTTCGCCGATGCTCTTATAATCTTTAGCTGTATAGTTACTCCAGCCTTTGGCTCCGGCATTGAAAGGTTGAGCGTCAGGAGCAACATTCTTAATGAGTTCAATTTGCAGTTTATCTGCGGGAGTTAACTTCGGTGTTAGGTACTCAAGCATTTTCTTGGAAACCGGCACGCCTCTTGTTGTTGTTAGAATGTCTGCGGCTTCGCTATCATTCACGAACCAGTCGATGAATTTCTTGGATTCTTCCGCATACTTCGAATCAGCACTTACCGACCAAAACATAGAAGGCTTAAGCCAACCGCTGGACTTTGGTCCTTTAGGCTGAGCAACAAGTGAGTAAGCACCTGGTTTTACACCCTCGTAGCCTGGGAACAGCGCGGCGAAAGTACGTTTCATCAAGACACTGTCATTGTTCATCAAATCCAGCTTCGCATCAGATTCTTTATCTGTGCTGGCGATTTCTGCGGGAGGAATAACTCCGGCTGTTCGCAGCTCCGCATATTTCTTAACAAAGGTCAGCCACGTATCTTTATCGAAGTTGAATTTGCCATCCTCGGTGATTGGGTAGCCTTTACCCTGACTAATTTGATAGGCGGAATACGTGGTATAATCGGATGTCGCATCCATTAACACATATTTGTCTTTCTCAAGCTTGGCTTTCGCATCTTTACCAAATTGGAAGTATTCATCCCATGTCCAACCGTTTTTGGGAGGCGTAATCCCTAGTTTATCAACGGCATTCTTGTTGTAGATCATGCCAGTTGCATTATTGCCTAGCGCGATGGCATAAAGCTTATCTTTAAATTTCCCTGAATCCACGAGCGATTTATCGATATCTTCGGTACGAATGCCTTTGGATAAGTCAGCCAGCTGGTTTCTGCCTGCATACTCGGCCAGCCATGCCGGATCCATTTGGATAATGTCCGGAGCATTTTTGGCTGCAGCTTGGGTAGCTAGTTTATCCGCGTAGCCATCAAATCCGGAGAATTCTGGCTCGAAGGTCACGTTCGGGTGTTTCTTTGTATACGCATCTAGTGCCTTTAATGTAGCGTCATGCCTTGCCTGTGAACCCCACCATACAATGCGAAGCTTAACGGGCTGGGAGGCTGTAACCACGGGTGCTGCTGTTGCAGCAGGGCTGCTTCCCGTAGTACTTGGTTTATTTCCGGAACCACATGCACTTAGGGACAGCGCTATCATGGCAGTCATCGAGAGCATGCTCCATTTTCTCATCTGCACTTTCATTGAAAATCCCCTTTCACTACCTCATTATCTTTACAAGTTAATTATAGGACAACTGAAAAGAAGAAAAAGGAGAGTAATGAACACACTTCTTTCACTATTGATCACAATATGATGACAAATAGGTACATTCCCGGCTATAATCCGCTTTTACTTACTTCACTTGGGCTAATGCCATTATATTTTTTGAAAATAGAGCTAAAATAAGGGACGTTTTTGTAGCCAACTTTTTCGGATATCTCGTAAATCAAATACTTGCCTTCGGCCAGAAGAGCTTGTGCCTTTTTCATCCGCACTTGAATGACGTAGTTGGTGAAAGTTTCACCTGTCGCTTTCTTGAATATTTGATTCAAATAATTGCGAGACAAGTAAAGCTGCTTCGACATATCTTCCAAGCTAATCTCTTCGGCATAGTGATCATGTGCATATTGAATCATGAAATCAACCGCTTCTTTATGTTTGGAATTCTCGTTCCAATGGCGGCTGGTTGCAATGATATGAATTTTACCCTGCAGCCATTGCTGCAATTGTTCGGGTGTTTGAATTTGAATGATTTCCGACTGCAGCTTCATTTCTGGAAACAGTTCATCTAGCACAATACCTACACTATATAAGGAATAAGCAAATATAGTCCAAAGCTCTGTACATAAGTACTGCAAGTAAGCGGGGGTCATGGTTGACATGGTTTGCAGACGGTGGATATAAGCTTCCACAATCTGTGCAGCCGTTTCTTCTTTGGAATAAACAATCGCTTCCGCAAGCTCTTGATAAAACTTAACTGGACGAATAGCAAGTTCTTTCTCTGATGGAACAATCGATGGATGCTCTCGTGCAAGCGGCGGGATGATGGTCATCTGTAATAAATCTAGAAAGGCTTCTTCGGTGGAATCCGATATTTCCTGCCATGATTCCTTCATCTGGCCTAACCCTAGACGGATCGTTAGACGCAGATAAGTAAGGACACAATCCGTGATACGCTCGCCAATCAATTGAATCCTATGCATAACGTCATCTTTTACACTCGAACGCTCAATATGAAACATAATCGCGGCATGATGGCTGTGAAGCTCAATGAAGTCGGACTCAGGCCAATCTTCGGCCAAGATTTCTCTAATAATATTGGCTAAGGCAAAACGAAACAAATTCCAATCGATTAGCGATAGGTTAGCTGTGCGAACAGTGCTCATCAGCTCTATACCCATCACGAGGTGGTTCCTTTGCAGCCAATAGGCTTGTTCAGATAGCAGAATGCTTTCCGCGGCAATTGTTTCATTAAAGGTGCCGGTAATGACCGACTTCAGCCATTCTTGCTGCACAAACGGCTCATACATCATTAGCCTTCTTTTGACTTCTTCTTGCTCTATTTTTTTCAGTTCTTTCGTTTCTAGTTCTTTAATGACTTTGGCTAGCACAGCCCCCAGTTCTTCAATGGTTACGGGCTTGGACAAATAGTCACTCACCTGCAGCCGCAGAGCCTGCCGTGCATACTGGAAATCGGCGTAACCGCTTAGAATGATCAGTTCACCGGGAAAGTTAGTCTCTCGGAGCTTCTCAATCATTTCCAGGCCGTTCATCACAGGCATGTAAATATCCGTAATCACGATATCCGGCTGAGTTTGTCGGACCATTTCTAGACCTTCGGCGCCATCACTGGCCTCACCCACTAATTCGGCGTCAATAGACTCCCAAGGAATCGCCTTCTTCATACCTTCCAACACTTGAAAGTCGTCATCAATAATGAGTATTTTCCACATGATACTTCTCCTCGACTTCTTCTTTATTTTGGATTTGCGGCAATAGAATAGTGACTTCGGTGCCCCTGCCTTCCGTACTGGCAATATGGACCCCATAAGGAGGCCCGAAATAAGCCTGAATTCGTTCTTTCACATTTCGCAATCCGTAACCGCCTGTTTTCCTTGCCTTGGGTTGATCCCAATCGGGTCGCAGCCCAACACCATCATCCCAAATTTGAAATTGGATATCTTGGCCTAGCAGCTGTACATTCACTCGGATTTCGCCTTTCTTTCGCCCGTGAAAACCATGGATGATCGCATTTTCAATAAAAGGCTGCAGGGTAAGTCTCGGTACATACAGTTCTTTGGCTGATTCGTCGACAGAGATGGTGAATGTCAAGCGATCGCCCCATCGAATTTGCTGAATTTGCAAATAACATTCGACATGCGTCATCTCGTCCGCAATGGGGATCAAGGTTTCACCATTGGAGAGGCCGATGCGAAACATTTTACCCATTAAGGAAAGGATCTTGCTGATTTTCGTTTGACCGGAATCAATGGCTAGCCAGTTTAATTGATCCAATGTGTTGTATAGAAAATGGGGATTGATCATAGCCTGCAGCGCCTTAATTTCGGCTTCTCGTTGGCGCTTGTGCTGATCTTTCAATGAGGTTAAAAGTTCCTCTATTCGTTCCATTTGTTTGCGATAGCCGTTAAATAAATTTCCGAATTCATTGGTGTAATCCGTAGGCAAGTCCGAAACAAGACCCCGATCGGGAAGCTTGCTCATAAAAGCAACCAAAAGTCTAATTGGATTGGTAAATTGTCTGGATATAAAGAAAGTGAAAAAAGATGCAATAAAAATGGCGGATAAGCCAACAGTTAAGAGAATTAGTGCTAATCGAATACTGCCATGGACAATGCTCTTCCACGGTGTCACCTCAACGAGTGTCCAGTTCGAGGGGGATTTACTCCAAACGAGTAAGGCTTCACTTTGCTCTTTGGCTTTTAAATGAACACTTCCGGACTTCTCCTGAATCAACCTAATCTTCTCCAGCTCACTCTCTTGTAAGTTGGGATCGCCTATGGCAGCAATTGTTCTGCCGCCAGCGTCAACTAACAATCTGCTTCTTCCCTCTGTTTCACCTCGAATCAAATTCTGGATTTCGGATGATTTCACATTAAGCAAGAGCAAGCCATAATAGATTCCTGAGTTATTGTAAAGCTTTCTTGCAAAGCTAGTGACGGGTAGCGAGCCTTTATTGGTTGGAATAGTACGTTCTTTTATCCAAGCAAAATCATTATTTTGGATGTCCGAAAACCATTCCTCGTCCTTCACCGTCTTTAAATCATAAACGCGAATTGGCCCCTGAGCATCTGTCACGAACGGGCGTTCGATATATAAATAAATGGATTGTACCATTGTCGTGCTGTAGGTAATGCTGGCTAGTAGGGCCTCCAAATCTGCCTTGCGTTTTTTTAGCTCAAATAAGTCACTCTCCAGAGGATCATACCCAATAATATCGATATTTCTGGAGGCTGCGTTAGACATCTGCTCAATAGAGTTCAACTGAGTGACCAAGCGCTTATTCAACTCATTTAACAGATCCTGCTGATAATTAGCGGTATTGTCAGCTAACTCGCGTGAAGTTAGGCTGTAGCTGATCCAGGAGGAAATGAGCAGCAGCACGGCAATAAACGCGGCGAAGCTTCCAAAGAACAGGCGGCCGATTCGAACGCGCTTGAATAAGTTAAACACAGCAGCCCCTCCTCATTTACTTCCATAAAAGTGGAAAAAAGGCTGCGGAAGCGCAACCTTTTTAAGTATTATATTATTCTATCCTTTCACTGCACCCGAAGCAATGCCATCGACAAAATGGCGCTGTGCCATAAAAAAGAGAATCAGTGACGGAATAATAGAAACGAGCGACATGGCAAGTAATTGTCCCCACGGAAGAGCTGATTGGCTGTCGACGAACAGCTTCAAAGCAAGACCGACGGTGTATTTGCTCACAGAATTGATATACAGCAAGTGTCCGAAGAAATCGTCCCAATTCCAAAGGAAACAATAAATGGCGACCGTTACGAGTGCGGGCTTCGTTAAGGGCAGAACAATGCGTAAGTAAATGCCGAACCAGCTGCAGCCATCCATTTTGGCCGATTCATCCAGCTCCCGCGGAATTCCGCGAATAAACTGCACCAACAGGAAGATAAAGAAGGGTCCTCCGATCCCGCCTGCTAGGGCATGTGGAACATAGAAAGGCAGATACGTATTGACCCAACCCCAAGTATTAAACATGATGTACTGGGGAACCAGTGTCACTTGACTTGGCAGCATCAGGGTGACCATTAGAATGGAAAACCAGAAATTTTTCAGCGGAAAATCTAATCGAGCGAAACCAAAAGCTACCAAGCTGCAGGAAATGATAGACGTTACAAGAACTCCAGCAATCAGTTCAAAAGTATTCAGATAAAAATGAGTAAAGGTGAACTTTGGAATGGCGACCCACCCTTGGCTGAAGTTACTCCATAACCACTCCGTAGGAAAGAAGCTGGGCGAGCTCATCTCCGCGTTCGATTTAAAAGCAGCTCCCACCCACCACAACATGGGATATATCATGATGAGACTAAACAGTGCCAATAAGAAATGCGTTCGAAAAGTGCGTGTTCCAATCAGCTGGTTTCTCATTTTCTTCTCCCTCCTCCTTCTGTTTCGTAGAATACCCAGTAACGGGATGAGGCGAAAATTAAAGCCGTTACGATTGCAATCACTACAAGGAGTATCCATGCCAGAGCGGAAGCATAACCCATCTCATATCTAGAAAAAGCACGATCATATAGGTATAAAGCATACATATACGTGGAGTTAATGGGTCCGCCTTTCGTAATGATGAAGGCTTGCGTAAACATTTGAAAGGAACCGATTGTCTGCAGTACGAGATTAAACAACAGTACAGGCGACAGCATAGGTAAGGTAATACTGAAAAACTGTCTAACTTTAGATGCCCCATCCACGGAAGAGGCTTCGTATAACTCGGCGGGTATTTGTTTTAATCCGGCTAGGAAAATAACCATCGAAGAACCAAACTGCCAAGCAACCAGTATAATTAAGGTGCCTAAAGCTGTATTGGGATTGCTAATCCAACTGATTCCCTCGATACCGAAATAACTTAAAAATCGATTGATAAAACCGTTAATGCCGAAAATATTTTGCCAAAGAATAGCTACAGCAATGCTGCTCCCTATTAATGAAGGCAAATAGATGAACGTTCGATACACAGAAATCCCTTTTATTTTCTTATTGAGCACCATTGCAACCATTAAGGCGCTGAAGAGTTTGATGGGCACGGATAATACGACAAAAAGAATCGTTATTTTCAAAGATTGACGAAACATCTCATCGTCTGCAAAAATGCGCTCATAGTTTCTTAAGCCAATCCACTCTGGCGCATCTAACAACGTATATTTTGTGAAAGAGTAGTACATCGATTGAACCATCGGCCATAAGGTTAACAGCAGAAATCCAAGTAACCACGGGGAAATAAATAGATACCCAGCTATGGGGGATTCCCAGCGTCCTTTCAGGGTGAATGCTGTTGTCAGTTTGCGTGAAGAAAGCTTTTGGGGAGCAGCGCTAGTTTCAGGCTTCATCGGGATTAACCGCCTTTCATTTCAATAACACCTTTATGTTTAGTATAAAAGGTATTGCCTACCCGAAAAATGAGAGTAATGAACACAATTCATTCACAATCGAACAAATTGTTCTGCGAAAATAAAGTTGTTAAACAAAAACCCAGTCAAAACACCAAAATTAAGTGTTAGACTGGGTTTTATTTACTAATGGCTGCTTTGCCAAGCAGGGTTCACTTCTCGTTTGCGGACAGGCCGGGCCTGGTTCCTATTACGACTGTGGCGTCCAGTTCGTCTAATCTAGCTACCTGCGGAATCAGCCCATTGCTAGCGAAAATTTTGATTGTCTGCGGCGCCTGCCGCTGGCTAGTCTCAATCAGAAGATGGCCACCCGGTGCCAGCCAGATTGGCGCCGCAGCCGCCACCCGGCGCTGGACGTCATGCCCATCTGCGCCCCCGTCGAGCGCCACCAGCGATTCGTGAATCCGGGCCTCTGGAGGCAGCAGCCTGATCGCCTCGGTGGGGACGTAAGGTGCGTTGGCGACCAAGATGTCGACGCGGCCTCGTAGTTTGGCGGGCAAAGGCTCGTAGAGGTCGCCTTCATATACGTACCCACTGGCGGAAGTGACGTTGCGGCGGGCACACCGTACTGCGGCTGGGTCGATGTCGGTGGCGTGCAACTCGATCTGTTCTAAGACGGCAGCCAGTGCTGTGCCCACTGCGCCCGAGCCGCAGCATAGGTCGACCACTACGGCTCCTGACTGTGCGAGTGCTGCGGCTTGGCGAACGAGAAATTCTGTGCGGTGGCGAGGTACGAAGACTCCTGGATCCACGGCTATCTTTAGACCGCAAAACTCCGCCCATCCGATGACATGTTCGAGAGGCAAACCGGCGACTCGACGATCCACCATGGTGATGAGATCGTCCGACGTTCGAGCTGCTGAGATGAGTAACCGGACCTCATCTTCGGCGAAAACACAACCAGCGGCTCGAAGCCTGCTGACAAAGATTGTTTCATTTATTATTTATCTTCACTCTCTTTCGAATAAATCCATCATGTCTCATAATGAACATGATAACAAAACATTTAAGGATAATGTGGATAAAGAATCGCTATAGCCATTCTGTCCGGTAGTTCGTCTTGCTGTTGGCAATTCTATGCATCCCCTTCTGGAATTATGTTGACGTAACCCCCCAAACCGCCTATACTGACCATGATTCTCATTCTCACATAAAACTAGTTTGAGGTACCCTTAACTAAAAGAAGGTCACAACAAATATGCCAACAAAGAAACAAATTGTTCGTTTCCTGGCGATCCTTTTGATCGTTTGTTCTATTTTTCTGACATGGCAATGGTTCGATTCGAAGGAATGGCTCCGGGACGTAGAGCTTCTTTTCCATCAACCCCAATGGTTGGTCTTCATGTTCGCCATCTACCTCCTCTCTTTCCTCCTAAAGGCCGCAGCTTGGCGAATTTATACAGGGTCTGAGGTGCGATTCAGCATTTATTTTCATGCTATTAGCTATAGCTTGCTCGTCAATCATGTACTTCCGGTGAAAGCGGGAGATGGCGTTCGTGCTGGCTTATATATGAAGCATGGCGGGAAATCGTGGGAGGAAGCGTTCCATTCCGTTGCGGTCATGCGATTGCTTGATGTGCTCGTGCTTGCCGGAATTGGGGGAATTGGCATCATTCGGTTAGGTCTGCCCTCTTCATGGATCTGGGTGACGGTGTTGGCTGGGGGAACCGTGATTCTCGCAACAGCGCATTACCTGCCCATGATTCGCAAAATTCCATTCATAGCGAAGCATTCGGCTTATTTTCATCTTAAAATGCTTTCTGGCAAAGGGCTCGTTATTGTAGGCTTGATTGCTTTAAGCTGGATCCTAGAAGCTGGTGTTATCTTTGCTGTTGCTCGCATGATCGGCTTGCAGCTTGGGACAATCTCGCTCGTTTGGGCGAATAGCATGACGATTGCTGGACAAATTTTCCACATAACCCCAGGTGGGATAGGTACCTATGAAAGTACAATGAGCGGGTCCCTTGTCTTGCTCGGTGTTGATGGTAAGGATGCTTATAGGGCGGCACTTGTGTCGCATACTTTTAAATTTCTTTTTGCCTACACGTTAGGGGCGTATTCACTTGTACGAATGCCTTTAGGTTGGCACGAGATGAAAACCTGGATTGGACGGCTTAAGGGTCACAAAAAACCATCATTGAATGGTAACGCACGGAAGGATGATTAATATGAAAAAAGCTTCATCGTTTGAAATCGTCGCAGCTCGCTGCTGGAACTTGCTAAATGAGGGAAAACCGTTTACCCCGATTTTCGTTGTGGGCGTCTTTCTGCTCTATCATATCGGCGTATGGTCCGATCCTAGTTTTTGGAGTTCCGCTGGTTTGGGGCTGCTCGTGACCCTCCCTCTTTTTGTGCTGTATTATTGCTTTGATTTTCCGCTTTTTTTGCGAAATTATTTATGGATGCCATTCATTGCTGCGCTGCTGATTTGGGAGCGGTCTGAGTTCTCGCTGTATTTGCTAGCGCTAGGGTTGTTCTACTTCTTTACGGTTTATTTCTGGGGCACTTTTTACTATCATCTACGAATTGGGACGACTTGGTGGAATTTCACACGGTTCTGGAAGCTAGTTCTGAAAAATAGCGACTCGACGAGCGGCAATGCGCAGGAGCAGATGCCTAAATTTTTGCTGCTGCTTTTCGTATGGAATCATTATTACCGTCAGTTCGAGGGTGGTGTTTCCGCTGATGTGGGTACGGGGCTTCTATTTGCGGGCGGTTTGCTGATATACAGCTTCATTCTCCATCGTTATTTGTTTGACTGGAAACCAGCCGAAATCCCAACGTACACACGCGATTCAAGCGATGTACAAGCGGGCGGACAAGCACTGAATAAGAAGGTCATTGTTATTGTCGTGGACGGGATGCGCAAAGAGCGCTTTGAAGAAGCCGACGCGCCATTTATGAAGAAACTGCGAGCAGAAGGCACAGAGTATGCCCAAATGGAAACCGTTTATCCTGCGCGAACCGTGGTATGTTTCTCTTCGATGTTCACGGGTACTTACCCGCGCGAGCACGGTATTCGCTCCAATATGGTTTGGAGGCTGGGGATTCGGGTTGAAAGTATTTTTGATTCGCTGCGTAAGGTTGGGAAAAAGGGACGTCTGCTCGGCATAGCGCACTTAATCGACTCCATGGGAGACGATGTTGAAAGTGTGACCGCTGTGATGCATAACGATGTCGCAGATCGTAATATTATCGAACGGGCGAAGAAGATCATGGCCGAACAAAATCCGGATTTACTCGTTGCCCAATTGATTGGAGTTGACCAAACGGGTCACAGCCGAGGCGTTTTATATGACGATTACACGCAAAAAATCGCAGAAGCCGATAAATTAATCGAAGAATTCGTTGGCTGGCTTGAAGAGCGCGGCATGATGGAGAATACAACACTCATTATATGTGCCGATCACGGACAGGCTGATGGAATTGGTGGACATGGCCATTTGGATGAGGGTGAGCGCTATGTGCCTTTCTTCCTGCACGGTCCTGCCATCCAAAGCGGCCATCGCATTGATGAAAAGCATTCCCTCGTATCTATGGCCCCAACTTTGGCCTATCTGCTGGGTGCGCCATTCCCAAGCCATAGTCGCGGACCCGTCCTAACGGAGGCTATTAAGCATCATGACTAAGAAAAAAATCATCGTTTTTATGCCTGCGCATAACGAAGAAGAGAATATTAGCGGGGTTATTGCCCGCGTTCCGAGAGCTTTCCACCCTCAGTATGAGGTGGAGGTGCTCGTCATTGACGACGGGTCCAAGGACCGCACGGTCACCGTCAGCAAGGCAGCGGGAGCCGACCACATCGTGTCGTTCCCACACAATAAAGGACTCGGCGCTGCCGTTCGTGAAGGGCTGAAGCAATGCTGCCTGCTCGGCGCCGACATTGGCATCATGATCGATGCGGATAATGAGTATCCGCCGGAGCAAATTCCCGATGTCCTTGCGCCCATCATCGCCGGGCGGGCGGACTACACCTTCGGCTCACGCTTCAAAGGGCAAATTCAAGGCATGAAGCTGCATCGCCGTTTAGGCAACTATACGTTTACACTGCTGCAGGCGATCCTGCTGCGCAGATGGATTTATGACGGCCAATCTGGGATGCGCGGGTTTTCTCGCGATGCGATGGAGAATGCCGTTATTGTCCACGATTACAATTACGCCCAGGTGCTCACGTTAAACTTGGTTCGTCAGGGTTACCGCTTGGAGGAGATTCCCATCTCATACCAAGTTCGGACTAAAGGCCAATCCTTCATCAAATTCAGACAATATGTAACCTCCGTACTTCCGGCAATCTATAAAGAAATGAGACGCCCTGTCTCTAAACGTAATGTGAATCCACAAGCGAATCGAGATGATGCGGGCATATGAAACTAAAAGCAATATGGTTGGCGCTGTTCGCAGCTGCTGTTATTGCTGGAGTGACGTGCCTAAGTATTGTCTACGCCAGCCCCTTTGCGCGAACGTGGGACGAGGTCGATTTCACGTTGGCTCTACATAGGTATGATCTACTCGCTATGCAGCCTCATTTTCCGGGTTATCCGTATTTTATTCTAGGCGGTTGGTTTATTAACCAGTGGATGAATAATCCCGTTAAAGCTTTATCTGTCTTCAACACCCTAGCAGCCTTAAGCTCCGCGCTTCCGATGTTTTTACTGGCAAATCGTCTGACGGGCAGCGGCATAAAGAGTCTTTTACTGCCTGCGCTCGTATTAAGCAGTCCCTACATCTGGCTCATGTCCTCACGTCCCATGTCGGAGTGTGCGGGTATGGCCTTATTGTGGTGGTTTCTTTGGAGTATCCGCTTTGCGATGGATCGTCCCGTTACCATGCTACGTCATGGACTGGCGCTGCTGATGTTCGGCTTCCTTCTGGGGACACGCCTATCCTTCTTTCCGTACGGTCTTGCGTTGGTGCCCCTCTGGTACGGAATTTGGCAGTACGGTGCGAGCGGTTGGCGGAGATGGTTGAGACTGGGGTGCTCGGCCTTGGCTGCGCTGCTGTTTCAGCTGCTTTGGATAGCTGGTTTGGTGCTTTCCGAAGGAACTCTCGCTGGTTTCTGGAAGCTCTCACTGGCTTTCGTTGAAGGACACTTCTCCGAATGGGGCGGCGGCGTTATCTCTACCCCGATGCCGCTGGGAGAACGAATCTACCAGCTCATTGGACACAATTTGCTGGGATCAGCCCTGCTAGGCGGTTCTATTCTCATTGGCTTATGTGTCGTCGTTATTGTCGCTGCAACGTTTATCGGTCGGAGATTCGTTCCTCCAAGTGTGCAGGGCAACGAGAATCGGCGTTACATCTTCTGGCTCGTTGGCTGTGCCGTTTTGTACACCCTTTGGGCTCTTTTTGGTCAAAATATTGAGAAACCGCGTCATATCGTTCCTGTCGTTGCCCCGATATTGCTTCTAATGTTTGCTTTTATCATTCGAACAGCAGATGGATTAAGGACATCCACGCATAGGACGCGTCTATTGAGAATAGCGCCAACGATCCTGTACGCCCTCCTCATTAGCCTCATATCCATTCAAGTTGTGTATGGGGCTCAGCTTCAGAAGCGGCAGGCCGTGGAAGAACCGGCAGTTTATCAGCTTCATGACTATGTAAGCAGCTTGCAAGAGCCTCTCCTACTGTTTACATGGGAAGAAACGAGGGTACTGCAGTACTTGCAGGCCGACTACGATCATCAGCGTATCTATACATACGGGTACTTTCAAGCGTTGGCTGGGGCGAATCCCGAGCGGCGTGTGCTGCTAACCGATCATGTCGTTCAAGGCTTTGCGCAGCAAGGCAAATCGGTGAAGGAGCATTTAAAGCAGCTTGCTGAGTTTAAATCCGACGACCTATTTGACCCGGCGTATGGGCGCGTTATTTTATATGAGTGGGTGCGTTAAGAGTGGGTTCATCTTCTAGGTAAAGTAAAATAATGGTTGACACAAATATGGATAATGATTATCATTATCAATGACAACGAGGTTCCAAACAATCATATCAGGGGTGAAGACATGAAACGATGGCTACTAGCCGGTTTGACTTTTGTTCTAGCGGCATTGATCATCTTGCCGTCCTCCGCGCTGGCCTATTCGTATGGTGACGCCAATACTGAAGCAGTCGCTGAAACCTTTAAGCTGGTTCAAACCAGTGTAAGCGATGGAGCGAACAATTGGGGCGCTGCGGAAAGTGCTTACAAGGAGATAAGAGCAGAACTCGTATCGCACTTCGGCGATGGAATAGCTGCCACACTGGACGCTAATTTCCAGGCCAAAGATAGTAAAGCAGTCATTGCTAATTTCAAAGCTGTCCTCGTCATGAACTTGGATCGACGGTTTACCTATGCTACCAAAGGGCTTGATGATTATGCAGAGTCTAAACTCTTGCTAGCCAAAGCTAAGGCGACCTTTGATACACTGGAGCCTTATGTGGGGGCGGGTTCGAGTGAAATTAATAAAGCTTTCGAAGCCGCACTTGAAGCGCTTGGGAATCCTGGATTGTTCGGTGTAGGGAAGAAGGATGTACAGCCAGATGTCTTCAAGGAAAAGGTCAATTTTATCTATGGTAAGGTGAAGCCTTTATTCCCTTATAAGGCTTACGTCAAGCCTGCCGCTCCAAGTGAATCCACTCCCGTTCCCAAGCCTCTGACAACAACTGCGCCTGTTAAGAACGAGACAGGGGTCAAGACAGAACAACCGGTATCGCCGGTTAAATATGCTAAACCAACAGAATCAAAGGCACCGGATGCCGCTGCTGCAGTGGAGACGAAGTCACCTGAGCCTTCTGCAACGGCTAGTGCTAGTCCAACACCAACAACGGAAGCGGCTCAGCCTACAGCGACTGTAGAAGCGCCGGCTAAAGCGTCGGAAGCGACGGGTTCAGATGCTAAACAAGCCGATTCGGCGAAAGCAGCGTCCGCACATGCACCTATGGAGCGTTCCGATAAAACGAATCCGTTTGTCAGCGCAGCTGTTATCGGAGGGGTTATCGTACTTTTGGGCGGAGGCGTATGGTTCGCTCGCAAAAGAAAATGGATTTAATTATATTTCTTAAACAAAACCTGAGACGAATAGAGGAGAAACTTATTATGCGTAAATTTCTAGCAGTAGCTTTAAGTGTTTCACTAGCTTTATCTAGCGTTGTTACGGTTACATCTGTTGCTTTTGCAGAAAGTAAATATCAAATCACGGAAGATCAAACGATCGCTGCCTCCATCAAGTCTTTCACGGATATTAAAGCACTTTTTACAGACAAAACGGTACTTGCTGATGTTCAGAAATTATATGTAGATAAATTCCAAACTGAAGTTAAACGCATTGATACAACCATTAAAGCAGACGATCCTAAGATCGATGCGAACATCACACTTGTCTTGGACAGTGCTATCAAAGGCGATTTGAAAGTCGACCAAGCGAAACAAGCGATTGATAAAGGCCTACAATGGTACTACTTCTTGGCTGTACGTGATTTGGTCAACAACCAAGTGCGTCCTGCTTTGACTAAAGGCGATGTTGCCGGAGCGAAAGCGGCTTTTGATAAAGTCGTACAAATTTATGAAGCTGTTCTAGAACCAAACGTTGTGAAACGCGACGCAAAATATAGCTTAAACATGGTTTCACTTTTGAAAACAACGATTGAACTTATGCAAAAAGATATTAAAGAGAATAACTTGAATGAATTCAATGTTCACCGTCAATTCTTAGACAAAACGTTGATCAAAAACTACACACTCGCTACTTTTACATACGCAGAAAGCATTGCTACTAAAGCCCCTGCTGATCAAGCGGCAGCGATTACTGAAGGTTACTTCCTCTATATGCCTGTATACACCTACCTCAGAGGCGGCAGTGTCGCAGATGCGAACTTCGTGAGAGATGCCTTCGCATCCGGCGATGCAAGCAAAATCAAAAAAGACGAAATCCAAAATGCGTTACACCGCACGATGATCGGTAAAGTATCCGAATATGTGAACCAAGTATTCACGAAGCTTGAAGCTGGTGACCTGCAAGGTGCACGCGGATATGCGGCTGAAGCTAACATGTTCCTAGCGAGCCAAGAAGTCTTCTTAGGCAAAGAGAAATATGCGGCAGCGGTTGAAGTGGCAACGAAATTCTCCAATGCTATAGATAAATCCGATCTTGCTGGTGCGAAAGAGTACGGTTTCCAAGTGCTTAAGTTCCTTGTTGGTAAAGACGGTTCTAGCTTGAAAATTAGCAGTAAAGATTATCAAGTAGATGGCGCTGTTTTCACAGCTGAAAATGCTCCTTTCATTAACGCAGAAAGCGGACGTACGTTGGTGCCGGTTCGTGTTATTGCCCAGGCAATACAAGCCCAAGTTGAATGGGTAGATGCAACGAAAACAGTTCTCATTACCAAAGATGGTAAGAAAACAGAAATTACATTAGGATCCGATCAAGTCGTAGAGAATGGTAAAGTGAATGAGAAAGTCAAACTGGATCAACCGGTTATTATTGAAAACGGAAGCTCATTTATTCCATTGCGTGCTGTAGCTGAGTTGTTCAGCAAACGAGTATTCTACCAAAATGGTGAAATTATCATTCTTCGTTAATCAGTTCTATTCATAGCGAAGACACTTGTGCCTAGTAGGCGCAAGTGTCTTTCAGCATGCTGAAACAAGGAAGAGAATAGGGGGCAGATTATGGATTTACAGGCATTTCTCATTACGTTTCGTGAGGCGCTTGAGGCCATTCTCATAGTTGGTGTAATCATTACGTATTTAACACGTATTGATGCCGTGCACTGGCATAAATGGGTATGGGTTGGTGTGTTTTTGGCTTTGATCGTGAGTTACGGATTGGCCCTGGCTTTCCAGGTTTTATTGACCGGATTTGCCAGTATGGGCAGCCAAAATTACTTGAAAATCGGTATCATGCTCGTCTCTTCCGGGCTGCTGACACATATGATCATGTTTATGGGCAAACAAAATAGCGAATTGCAAGGGAAGGTTCAGAGCAAGGTTGCACATATTCTAACCATTGGCGGCGCCATTAATATGGTCGTCCACTCGTTCTTAGTCGTTGTGCGAGAAGGCGTGGAGACGGTTTTCTTTTTTGCGGCAATTACAGGTGGAAACATACAGAAAGCACTCGAAAGCTGGGGAGCACTAGGTGGACTCATTCTGGCTGTCGTCATTGGCCTTCTTTTTTTCAAAGGGACGAAGAAAATTCGGCTGGGCACGTTCTTTCGCATCACCAGTGTGTTTCTGATGATGATATCTGCGGGTTTGTTCGTGCAAGCCATCGGAATTATGCAGGATTTGGGCATTATTGGAAGTTTGTATCGAACAGCGGGACACCAAATCGGTGAAATATATAATATAACGGGATTCATGCCGGAGCATCCAATTGATGGTGTGCAATATCTCCGTGATTTTGGGAAAGAGCCGCTTATTAACGGCCAAGTCGGCATTTTCTTCAAAGCTTTCCTAGGCTATACGCAGAACCCTTCACTGGAGGAATTCGTCGGTTACTGGGGATACTACTTCTTGGTATTCATCTTGCTTGCCGTTCAGAAGAAGCGTCATGAACAGGAGCAGGTAGAGGAAGAGAAAGTGGCTGCGTGATAGCTGCAGTAGAAATTTCGAATGGCAAAGCATAAGGAGCGAGGACTGATGACGATTAAGATAGGAATTGTTGGATACGGTCATGTTGGGAAGGCGATACATGCTTTGTTTCCAAACGCTGCGGTTTATGATGCACCTATGCAGGTGGGCAGCCAAGCGGAGGTAAACAAGAGTGATGTGGTCTTCGTCTGTGTTCCGACACCCTCGCTCCCGAGCGGTAAATGTGATACGTCCATCGTGGAAGAAGTGATTATGTGGCTGACAGCCAAAGTCATTGTGATTCGCTCGACAGTTCCCGTAGGGTTCACTGACGCTATGAAGGAACGAACGGGGAAAAGAATCGTGTTCCAGCCGGAATACTATGGAGAAACCGTTGATCACCCCTTTTCGGATTTGCGTCACCGTACGTGGCTTACATTTGGAGGTGAATCTGAGGATATTAGCCTTGTGATTCGTGCCTATCAGCAGGTCTATAACGCAGAAGTAAGAATCCGTCGGACGGATGCCCGCACAGCCGAAATGGCGAAGTATATGGAGAATTGCTTCCTTGCGCTTAAAGTGTCTTTTTGCAATGAGTTTTATGATATCGCCGGAGCCCACGGGATTGATTACAATGAGCTGCGGGAAGTTTGGCTCGAGGACCCGAGAATTGGACGCAGCCATACCTTCGTGTATGAGGATAGTCGCGGGTACGGCGGGAAATGCTTGCCGAAGGATGTTCATGCGTTGATTAACATGGCGGATGAGAAAGAAGTTAATGCGGATTTGATGAAGTCTGTTCAACGGAAAAATAGCGACCTTCGTGCTTCATTCGAGTGATTATATAGTAAAGCCTCCATGTCCACGGATTGTTCGTGGGTTTGGAGGCTTTCTTTTATATGCCGTCTTGAACAACTGTAATGGTGCCCATATTTCTGACATAGACTCGGTTCGTCCTTGTATTCAGGGCCATTTGAGGTGGGCTCTACACACAGCTAGAGCAAAAAGTGCATCAAAACATTGGGGATTCCGACGATATTTCTCCCGAATCCATACTTTACTTGAACGTTAAGAGTCTTTAGGGACTTCTATTTTTACATAATACGGTGAAAATGAAGAGATAGCAGTCTCTAAAGGCTCTTATCCGGTTGCTTTTCTCCGAATTCACACTTTACTTGACGGATAAGAGCCTCTAGGGACTCTTATTTTTACAAGGAAATGAAGAAATAGCAGTCTCTAAAGGCTCTTATTCAACTGCATTTCTCCCGAATCCATACTTGGAAAAATCGGACTTTTATTATGAAATTGACTCTTAAATGCACTTTTTACATCATCGATGAATAATCGTCTAGCCACCAGCCACCAGAATCCCGAGATCAATCACACAGAATTAGCTACTCCAAGTGATCTAAACAAAGTACACGGAGCTAAGTACTCCAATCAATCTCCCCGCAGAAGTTGGTATTATCCAATTTGCAGCTATTGGGAGATGCAAAACAGCCTGCAATCCAACTAATGCTGCGCTAGTTGGATTGCAGGCCTATATGCGTTAGCCGCCGCTTAGCGTAGGTTGGCGCGCTTGAGCAACCGCTGGATGGAGCGGTTCGCTTCGGGCAGGACGATGTCCTTGTCGATCGTCCGCATGATGCGGTTTTCCATGACGATACGACCGTTAATGATCGTCGTTTCTACGTCGGCTCGCGTCGCGGAGTAAACGATGCGAGAGATCGGATCCACGTCGAAGGACGGATACGTGTGGAAGTTGTTGAGATCGAGAATAGCGAGGTCGGCCTTCTTGCCGACCTCGAGGCTGCCGATCTCCTTCTCCATGCCGACCGCGCGTGCGCCCCCGATGGTCGCCATGCGGAATACCGTCTGCGCATTCATGGCCGTCGGCCCGTGTATCGGCTTCTGGATAAGCGCAGCCAAACGCATCTCGTTAAACATATCGAGATTATTGTTGCACGGCGCGCCATCGGCTCCTAGGCTGACGGAGATATCGAGCTTCAGCATGTCGGGCGTCTCGGCAATGCCTGAAGCAAGCTTCAGGTTAGAGCCGGGACAATGGCTCACATGGACGCCTCGATCATGGATGATACGCTTCTCTTCCTCATCGAGCCAAATGCAGTGCGCCAGAATAAGGCGCTCATTCGCCAAACCGAGATGATCGAGGTAGACGACGTTGCGCATGCCAGTCTCTGCCTGCACAATCTCGATCTCGCCGAGATTCTCAGATGCGTGCGTGTGCACTTTCACTTGGTACTGCTCCGATAGGCTGCGGACCTCACGCAGCAGCTCTTCTGTACACGATATGACGAATCGTGGAGAGAACGCGTACTGGATGCGGCCATCGTCGTGGCCGTTCCATTTCTCTAACAAATCGACACTTTGCTGAAGCGATTCAGAGGTCTTTTCCTGCAAAGCAAAAGGAACCTCGTCCCCTTTGTCCATCATCACCTTGCCGGATAAAGCGCGCATGCCGCTCTCCGCAATAGCTTGAAAAGCAAAGTCGGTGTGGTGTACCGTCTCCATATCGACGATCGTCGTCGTGCCGCTTTGAATCAGCTCACCGATGCCAAGCATGGCGGAATAATAGATCGATTCCTCGTCATGCGAGGCTTCAAGCGGCCATATCCGCTTTTTCAACCAATCCATTAATTCCAAATCGTCCCCCTTGCCGCGGAAAATGGTTTGGCATAAATGAATATGGGTTTGAATGAAGCCTGGAATGATCGTACGGTGTTTGGCGTCAATCACCTTATCCACCTGTGGGGGATTCAAATCCGGGCCAATTGCTGTAATCCGGTCATTTTCGATGAAAATGTCCCCAGTAATCACATCTCCATTGCGGTTCATAGTCACAATTTGCGCATCTTTAATTAGAATGGTTGTCATCGTATAAGCCTCCTACTCCTAGTAGTGTATGAAGCAATGGACACAAAAAAACTAGCCACGAAAAATATGCCTGTCATGCGCACATTTTTCGTAGCTAGAAATTTACGGTTTCTAAGTAGAGACCCTTAATCCAATTATTAAGGTTATACGAAATGGGTAGTATTCAGTTCCTGCTTGCTTTCCTCTAGCCTAAACCGATACAGGTCATTTTGTCAACAGTCTGTGTTACCTATTCTGACATCCCCTCCCTCTTTTATGAAAACGGAGTCAATCATTCTGGATGATTAATCGTACCGCTTCCTACTGAGAATGGCGTCGTAACGCCTTCATACATAAGATGCATCGTCATTCCTGCTGCGGCATGTACGAGGTTATGGCAATGATCCATCCATAATCCAGGATTATTTGCGACGAAGGCCACTTCATAAGTTTCCCCCGGCAGTACAGCCAGCGTATCGGACCACCAAGGACTGCCCGTAGAAGGCTTACCATTGCGTGATAATACCAGCACATGATGACCGTGTAAGTGCATGGGATGTTCGACATTACCGCGGTTCACGATGGTCGTTTTGACGAGATCGCCTTTTTTCACCATTAGCATTGGTGTATTCGGGAATACTTCGCCATTCAACGTATAAAGGAAATCCAGTTTGCGATTATAGAACCCGAGTTTATTATCCAAGATCAAGGTGAAATCTCTGTCAAAACGGCTATTAGCATCAAAGGGTGTCGAGGTCAGGTCCCCATATTGAAGAGGATCGAAAGCGACCGTTTGAGGAAGCTCTGGAATTTCTCCCTTCCCATCCGGTGACATCAAGATGCCGCCGCTGCGGTCACCGCCAACATTCAGGTACACAGGACGCTCTGGCATGATGAACGTGATGTCATAACGACCACCTGTAGGTACAACCACATTCGTATTGGTCAACACACCGGGCTTATTCAGTTCCGTTCCATCAATCGCCGCCACCTCAAAATGAGTGCCGATAAGTGTGAATTTTTGCTGCACCCAATCGTCCGTATTAATAAGTCTCATGCGGACAGGCGTCCCTGGCGCGATTATCATGCGTTCTAATTGATCTGATGCGCCAATGGCGAAAGTATTGCCTTTCCAGCGATGAGTCATGACTGTGATGTCCTTCACTTGCTGCATGGTTTCCACCTTCGGCTCAATGATCAACGCTCCAAAAAGCCCCATGCTAACTGCTTCTTGTGAATCTTGGTGAGAGTGATACCAGAAAGTGCCCACTTGCTCTGCGCGGAAGCGGTATGTGTAAGTTTCACCAGGCATAACGGCATTTTGAGTGGCTCCAGCAACGCCATCCTCGGCATTTGGCACATCCAAACCATGCCAATGCGCGGTAACACCATGCTCGATATCTTCGTTGTTCAAAGTGACCTCAACCAGCTCCCCCTCTTTCATACGCAGTTCCGGTCCTGGAATTTGCCCATTGTACGTCCAAGCATCCACGGTTTTGCCAGAGCTAAGTGTGACCGTCTTTTTCTGAGCGGTAAGTGTAAAATGACGATCGGGCGTCCCTTCGGTAGGACCTTTTAGGTCAGCGACGGAAACCATATTGGCAGAGGGGCTGTTCATTCCCTCTATCCCGTGATTATGCGGACTCATATTCGCCGTTACTACCTGACCGCCATAATCGTGTGTCCCGCTCGCCATATCGATTTCTGCTGGTAATTGACTGTTGTTCATCGCCAACATAACCAAATAATAGACAGTTCCAGCCACAACAGCCATAACACCTACCATCGTTAAGGCGCGTTTCCAAAAGGTAGGAATGACGTAAGCTTCCATTTTACTTACCTGATTGAAACGAATCTGATGTCTCCACCAAAGTCCAGCTGTTAATAGTACAAAGGCAGCCAAAGGTATGGTAATGTCCAACCACCGAAATGGAACCGGAGGGACGAGTGAGAAATAAAAAGCGGTTAACGCGCCTAGTGCCGTCATTTGAAAAGGAATAATGAGACCGGGGCTAGCAGCTCTATGGTAAATAGTTGGCTCTATTGCGGCACCAGGCTCGGCTGAGCCTTGCTTCGTTAAGGACCGCAGTTTGATCAGTTTGGGAACCGATACAACCCAGATGGTCAAAATAGGCAGAACCACAAGCGGCGCTTGAATAAACACGCGGTCTTGCCAGAAGACGGGATCCATGGATTGCTGCATCCAAACAATAGCTCCAATGATAGCGGCAGCTGGAATAACTGGAAACCATGACCAGAACAGCAGCTTGCTTGCTTTACGGTGCATCCGTTCCAAACTCTGGCTATATAGTAATCGGGATGCTTTGACACTCCCTATCCAGGTGAAGATGACGAATAACAAAGAGACGAACAGTATGGTTTGAATACTTATGCTGTACACAATGAAAACCCTCCTAAGAATCGATAATTTCAGTATAGTTCCTCTATTTAAGATGGCACACGGTCCAGAGGCTAAGTGAATACCTAGACTTAAGTAGGGGGTTAAAAATACATCCGCTGACATTCGCCCATTTTTTGAGGTAAGCGGTTACTTTGTTTGTAATCAACTGGAAATAGTTTGCGTTTTCAAGCGGTGTATGGTATGATAAATCCAATCGACAAAAAGAACCTGAATTCACATATTGTAAAGGGTTTTCATTTTTGTTAGTGAACCTTATACAATGTGTGAATTTTTTCTCTTTGAAGAATAAAAAACATGTTAATAATTTTTGGAGGTATTTCTCATGGCTACTGGTACAGTAAAATGGTTTAACGCAGAAAAAGGTTTCGGTTTCATCGAAGTTGAAGGCGGCAACGATGTATTCGTTCACTTCTCCGCAATCCAAGGCGACGGTTTCAAAACTTTGGACGAAGGCCAACACGTTGAGTTCAGCGTTGTTCAAGGCAACCGCGGACCACAAGCAGAAAACGTTGTAAAACTGTAATATAATTAAAAAGACTGCCTTTACTTGTGTAATGGCAGTCTTTTTCAATTTAGCTTATGAGGGCGAAGAATGTTTTGCCAATAGCAAAACGCTACGTCAATGCTTACCAAGCTAGTTTTACTAACGTAAAACTCTAAGGAGGTTTATCCATGTATTCCAGAAAAAAGTCGCTTGAAGAGATGCCTCTAGAAAATGTGACGGTATGGTCTTGTGAAAAAGAAGGCTGTAAAGGCTGGATGCGAGATAATTTTGCATTCGATCACGTGCCGACTTGTCATTTATGTCAGTCCACTATGGTTCGAAGTGTCAAGTTACTTCCTTTAGTTAATAACACGAATACGGATCAGAAGGCGCTCAAAAAGGGCGTACAAATTTAATATAACGAAACCCGGAGGCATGGATGTCTTCGGGTTTTTTGTGTTCCCATGTAAGCAGTAATAAGATTTTGGCTGCAAGGCTAAGTGAGATAGTGGATATGCATAATCATTCGGTAAATAACTAAGTTTTTATCGATTGATTCAGTATGCCTCCTTACAACGGGTATTCAAAAACTCCAAAATTCGATTTTCGAGTCATTCAGCTTTGTGAGGGTAGAGGGGCTATAGCGTGGTTACCAATGTTGTAATTTCTACAACAATTCGCATGCCTAAAGACTATTTTGCAACTTGAAGTTGCAGTTTGTACAACATTTTGAGCCCATTTATTGAGAAATCGCCTATATTGGGCTCAATTGTTGTACAGTATACAACAACGAAGGGATAGAGACGGGATCTAAGCAGCAATTATTGCACTTTTTACAACACCATTCATCCGGCTACCTAAAGCGAGCATACAATGATCGATTCCGATGCTCTCAAACAAGGATAGCGTAAAGCGTTTATTTTAACGTAGACGTATAGCTAGCATAAATGAAATTACTCACTTGTAAGCGGGGGAGGAAAAATGTCAGTGAAATCAAGAAAACGTCGTCAATGGCCGCTATTGGCTGGAGCCTGCTTGCTTGCCGCATGTGTGGTGATTTTGATTGGTAAAACGCCATTCGGCGCACCATTCTCTTGGAAAGACAATACGCCTGCTGTTGCAGTAGCAACACCGCTACCAACGCCACCACCGCGAGAGGCTGTGGAATTCCGCATGCTCGACTTTGATCGCGGCTGGGTGAAATATGCAGATGGAATCGCGAGAACAGAGGATGGTGGGGCGCAGTGGCAAGAAGCACTCGGAACAGACATCACCGCCGAGGAAGTAGGAGGCACCATGCCAACAGGCGGGCCGATCATGGAGCTTCTTAGCCTAGAGGCAAGTTCAGGATCCGCCGGTCAGGACAGCCCAAAACCGCTTACTGTTACAGTGGGCAATGCTTCTTTACAAGTGAAGCAATCGCAATTCCTGACGCCTCGCATCGGATGGGTGCTTCTGGCCAGTACAAAGGATAGTAAAAACCCGCTGCTCATCACAACAGATGGTGGACAGACCTGGGTGGACGGTATGACGGCAGAGGTTAAAGAGGCCATTTTGAAAGAGAAAAATCATCTGCAGCAGCTGAAGATGGAATCGGCGCTCTACGGAACCAAGGAGGATGCTAAAGCGGTCATCGGTTCGAAATGGAAGCTCGTTCCGGATAGCGCAGCTCCAGGGGATGTGGTGCTGGTGCGTCATAACGAACCAGGGAGTATCACTTGGTTGAATAAAACGTATACCCTCCTGCCTTATGGAACGGGATACTTTACGTATTTGCCGATTACAATGAGTGCAAAGCCGGGGAAATATCTGATTGGTGATCAGACTCTAACCATTCAACCGAAGAAGTTCGAAACGCAATATCTGAAGGTAACCGCTGAGATGGAAAGCATGAAGCAGGACACGGGGCGCATAGCAGCCGACCAGAAGAAGATCGATCTGGCGCGAAGTAAGTCCGAGCCGGAGTTTCTGTTCAGCGGGCCGTTCGTGCAGCCCGTCGAGGGGATTTTGACGACACCGTATGGACATACCCGTTATGTGAACGGGAAATACGACAGCTCTCATCTGGCCATTGATCTGGCCGCGAAGGAAGGCACCCCGATCAAAGCTACGAACGACGGGGTAGTCGCGCTGGCGGAAACCCTATATTTGACCGGCAATGCCATCTATATCGACCATGGGATGGGGCTTTTCTCGCAGTACGCCCACCTCTCGGAGCTGCGTGTGAAAGCGGGTGATCGGGTCAAGCAGGGCGATATCATTGGGCTCGTCGGCACGACCGGTTTCTCTACCGGGCCGCATTTGCACTTTACCTTTTGGGCGCACAATGTGCAGGTCAATCCGAACTTGTTTTTTAATACGATACCGTTTCGCTGGGTTCAGCCGAAGGGATAAATTTGAAAGGACACCGACTCTCATCATTTATAGAGAGTGGTGTCCTTTTTTGTGCTATTTGCATTTAGAGATACGTTCATATGTATCAATATCGCAGATGACGAACAGCCGCGCATCTTCAGGGATGAGCTGATCCAGCTTGCGGTTGATATTCAATTGATCGCCGTCGGAGATTAATGTCGCACCCTCTTGGAGCAGCTGCTCGAATGCGTCACGGTAGGTGCTCCACGATTTTCTTTTGCTAAGAACATGAAGATTATCGCCCGATTGTCTGGTTAGAAGCTGTGAAACAATACGGGAAGAGCCCGGTGAAAAGGCAGAGCGAACGGCAAGTTGTGAGATCGTCTCGGATCCAAGAATGAACTCGTTCACGTTGACGTGCAGAAAGTTTTGCATGTTTTCGCTGTTTTTGATTTCCACAATGGAGTGCACGTTGCGGTAATTCCGCTCAATGGTCGTGGCAACGAGCAGTGTTTTGCCGTCGACAAAGGAGGGATCGCGAAGCATCGCTTGATCTTCCGTTGTTTCATTGGCAAAGATGAACACGGAACGCGCTTTTTTCATATTAGCTTTTTCCAACGTTTCAATGAGGGTCGGACTTCCTTGGATATAATGAACGCGGTCATGAACGATAGGTGTTTTCTCCAGCGTATCAATGAGGACGATCTCCGTTTCTGAGTCCGTGTTTAGAATTTCTTGTATCGCCAACTCGGCGTTTTTGCTCCAGTCTACGATCACAAAATGCTGTTCGCCTTGATATCTCAATTTGCCCTCTTCCTTTCGCTGTCTGTATACGAATAATGAGTCGATAACTTTACCGATGGTGACGGAGATAAGACCTATTCCGAAGATGTAGAGAAACATACCGAGGAATTTGCCTGCCACGGTTTTCGGAAAATAATCCCCATAGCCGGTTGTCGTAACGGTCGTCATGACCCACCATAAGCCATTGAAGAGACTGCCAAAGGTTTCTTTTTCCAATAGGTAAGCGCTCACGGAAGATAGGACGATAAACGCAACGGCTACGACGAAAATAAACTTGTTATTCATCCGCAGAAGTCTGAGAAAGAACTTACTGAAATAGTACATGTGGGTGGCCCTTTCATAAGTCTAAATGGCTTAAAATGAAGTCGACATGTATGTAACTTACTTCCATTTATAGTGAGAAAAGTAGCTATTTAGTACTGGTGCATGCTACAATGAAGAACAAATGTTCTAGGACGGAGAAAAAAGAGATGACCCCTAACGTCAACATTTCCGTGCGCTCCCTGGTGGAATATGTGTATCGAAGCGGCAGCATTGAGTCAGGGTTTCGGACGAGCCGTGCACTGACGGAAGGGACCAAAGCGCATCAAAAACTACAGAAGCAATATGGCGAGTCAGACAAGCATGAGGTTTATGTTTCGGCAGAGATCCCTTATGAGGATCTATTATTTGTCATTGATGGGCGCTGTGACGGGCTTCTGATGGATGCCGATGGTGTGACGGTTACCGTGGACGAAATCAAATCAACCTCATCCGACATTGGGCAGATCGAGGAAGATTCCTATCCGGTTCATTGGGCACAAGCGAAATGCTATGCCTATATGGTGTCCAAAGATCGAGGGCTAAGCCGTATACGAATTCAACTCACGTATATGCAGGTTGATACGGAAGAGACTCGGCGATTTGTTGTGGATGTGTCATCGGACGAGCTTGAGCAGTTCATGTTTGATGTGGTGGAGCGGTATTATCCTTATGCACAGGCGAGAAACGAACATGAACAGCGCAGGAATCAGAGCATCAAGGAGCTGTCTTTCCCGTTCCCGAATTATCGTGAAGGGCAGCGTAAGCTGGCCGGTGCGGTGTACAAAACGATAAACGAAGGGCGCAAGCTGTTCGCCAAGGCACCAACAGGCATCGGTAAGACGATGTCGACCCTATTTCCATCGGTCAAAGCGATCGGTGAGGGACTGCTGCAGCGGATCTTTTATTTGACGGCGAGAACAACTACCCGTACCGCTGCGGAAGAAGCTTATTCGCTTCTGCAGGCTGGGGGACTTAGGCTGCAAGTCGTCACGATCACGGCGAAGGAGAAAGTGTGCTTTAAGGAGGAAGTGCGGTGCTCGAAGGAGCATTGTGAGTTCGCAGACGGCTACTATGACCGGATTAATGAAGCAGTACTTGATCTTCTGAAAAATGAGACCATTATGACGCGCTCTGTCATTGAGACATATGCGCGAAAGCATCGGGTGTGTCCTTTTGAGTTTTCACTCGATGTCGCCTATGCAGCGGATGCTGTCATTTGCGATTATAATTATATTTTCGACCCTCGTGTGAATTTGAAAAGGCTGTTCGAGGAACAGAAGCGGCAAACCTCGCTGCTTGTAGATGAGGCTCATAATTTAGTGGATCGTGCGCGTGAGATGTATTCCAGCGTTTTAAATAAATCGGATTTCCTTGCGCTGCAACGGGAGTTCAAGGGCGTTCGAGCCGAGCTGCATGATGCGGCCAAGGCGATTAATCAGTACTTTATTGCGATGCGCAAACAGATCGGGGATCGCCAGATGCAGGTGGAACCGGAGCTGCCGGAGCCGTTGATCGGGCTGCTGAACGTGTTTATTGCAGCAGCGGAAAAAGAGCTGGCCGGGGCAGGCGCCACACCGCCCACAACCCCGCTGCTGCTAGAGGCTTATTTCGGCGCACAAAATTTTGTGCGCATAGCGAAGCTGTACGATGAACGGTATGTGACGTTCATGGTATGTGAACGGAACGAGGTCAGCGTAAAGCTGTTCTGCCTTGATCCTTCCCACTTGCTTCGGCAGATGGGCAAGGGGTATCGGTCACATGTGTTTTTCTCGGCGACCCTCTCGCCGCTGTCCTACTTCATGGACACGCTAGGGGCAGGGGAGGACGACTATTCTGTGACAGTGCCGTCCCCTTTTTCCAAAGAGCAGCTGGATGTATTCGTTCAGCCTCTGTCAACGCGCTACCAGGATCGCGAGCGCAGTCGTGAGCCGATTGCCCGCTCGCTGTATGAGCTGATGGCGAAGCGTTCGGGTAATTATTTGGTGTTTTTTCCTTCGTATGCTTATATGAGCAGCGTATATGAGGCTTTCACTGACCTCGTAGGTGAGCAGGATGAGGACATGCTACCAGAAGAGGAGCCGAGAAGTCAGCTCCAAGTTCTCGTACAGCAGACGCAGATGTCGGAGGAGGAGCGGGAGCAGTTTCTTGCGAAGTTTCAAGCGGGAACGGAGAAGACGCTTGTAGGCTTTGCTGTGATGGGCGGTATCTTCTCGGAGGGCATAGATCTGGTAGGAGACCGGCTAACAGGCGTGGCGGTCGTTGGCGTCGGTTTGCCGCAGCTCGGGCCGGAACGCAATCTTATCAAAGCGTACATGGATAGTACCGGCAAAAACGGTTACGAGTATGCTTATGTGTTCCCAGGCATGAATAAAGTGCAGCAGGCTGGCGGGCGCTTGATCCGCTCCGAAACGGATCGCGGCGTTCTGCTGTTGATCGACGACCGCTACCTGCAGCCGCTATATCAACGTCTACTGCCAGAAGAGTGGCGCGACTACACAGTGCTGCAGGCACAGCGTTAGTAGTATTTGTCATGCTTAGCGTTGCAACAGGAAGTAAATCTCTGCAATTGTGGAGAAATAATGAATGCCATTGAAAAAAACCACTTTATAGAAGATTGGGAAATTTGTTCTAAAGAGGTTTTTTTATCGAACTTCTGATTTCATCCATTCAGTTAATATGGTTATATATTAATTTCTCAGTACCACAATTATCTCCAACAGCTTTGATAATTGACATGCAGACAAACCCGACCTTCACTGTTTTTTAATTTAGTGCAACTGCTGAAATTTCATCCTTTAAATAGGATGAATCTATCCAGGACGGTAACGAACAGTCTTTGTGACTTAGCGTAAGGAACGGCAATCTGATCAAAGCCCCCCGTATCGTTCAGTGTTTATCGTTTCTCATTCGGTTTAATGCCCCGTTCTGTCCTGTGAGGATCTAATCATGCGGGTCATCATCTTACGAGGCAACAACCGCGGCATAAACGCGATGAGTCGGTTTCGAGCACCAGGCATAATTAACGTCTTGCCACGCAAGAAGCCTCGATATCCTTCTTCAGCCACCTGACCGGCTTCCATGATCGCACCATTCAGCATCTTCGAGGCACCCATACCCGAACGATCAACAAAACCGGTTGATGTCAGCCCTGGGCACAGTGCAGTCACAGTAACTCCTGTGCCGCTTACTTCGTTCTCTAAAGCCTCAGTGAACGATAGCACGTACGCCTTCGTCGCGTAATAAACCGACATCATAGGTCCAGGGAAGAAGCCCACCAACGAAGCCACATTCAACACGCCGCCTTGCCCACGTTTGATCATATCCGGCAGGAAAAGCTTTGTCATAACCGTCAGAGCCTTGATATTAACGTCAATCATATTTATTTCTTGCTCCATATCCGTCTCCATAAAAGTCCCAAACAAACCGAAGCCAGCATTGTTGACAAGATAGTCAACGATGATCTCCTGCTCCTTAAGCTCGTTGAAAATCTCCTCCGGTACCCCAGGTGCCGCAACATCCTTGGCAATGACCGTCGCCTGAATGCCGTATTTATTCTGATACTCCTGCGCAAGCTCCAATATTTTACCCTCGCTGCGAGCTACCAGCACAATATTATGTCCACCCTTGGCAAAACGATCTGCTAACTCTTTACCGATCCCACCTGATACTCCTGTGATCAGAACTGTCTTTCTCATTTTGAGCCCACCTCATTTCTATTTTAGAATTTAAGCCATAGTAATACCGTTTTTTAGCTCGCTAGAATGCACGGCAACAAATAGTAGAATGAACATTCTAAAATTATGAAAAAAACTGTTATTTTACTATAAGCTGCATGGATAGATTAGCTATACGGAGAAGTTTTTCTTTTGTAATCGAAGTTTTGGCTATCACCCTTAAGCCAACCCCTAAATGATCTCGTACCCCCTTACTTCGTTCTACAGTATAATTTGTTTATTCTCAGAACACGCGAGCAACATCACTAAGTTGCTTATTATTTAGAAGGTCACAATCACTTTGCCCTGGGAGTGACCCGTCGATACTTTAATCAACGCGTTGTTAATGTCACCAAACGTATAAGTTGAATCTATAGAGGGCTTGATATTTTCTTTTTCAACAAGTTTAGTGATTTCTTGTAATTGACTTCCATTGGCTTGCACAAATAAAAAACGATATTCATTTTGATTCTTACGCGCTAAAGAATCTAAGCGGGCACCCACTAGACCAAACAATACTTTTTTCCACATCGGAAAATGATTGTCAACCGCAAAGCGATAATTAGGTCCGGCTTTCAATGATACCAATTTCCCTTGTGGTTTTAAAATGCCCAGTTCAGCTTTGATCTCTTTGGTACCCAAGGTGTCGATCACATAATCGATATCGGACAGTATGTTAGCATAATTCTCTGCCTTATAATTTATGAATTGATCAGCCCCGATCGACAGTGTGCGTGATCTGCCTCTTTCACTGCCACTTGTAATAACATATAATCCCATTGATTTGGCAATGGGGATTGCCATAGCGCCAAATCCTCCGGTTCCTCCAGGAATGAATAGCTTTTTATTCGGCTGGGCACGGAGTACATCGTGCAATGCTTGATAAGCAGTCAAGGCAGTAAGGGGTACCGCAGCAGCTTCAATAAAAGATAGATTCTCAGGCATGATGGATAAAGCGTCTTCATTCACGGCCGCATATTCAGCAAAAGCACCGATTTTATTAAGCGGCAACCTCGTATAAACAGGGTCACCAATCTTAAAATTAAAAACATCATCACCAACGGCTTCAATAACGCCAGATAGTTCATTACCTAAAGTTAATGGTAACTTATAGTCGGCAATTATCCGAACACTGCCATTCAGATTAAGAATGTCCAGTGGATTTACGCCTGCAGCTTTTACTTTGACAAGTACCTCATGACTATTGATCTGTGGTATGTTAACATCATTCAATTCTACTTGGATTTTTTTTGAATATTTCTGTATTTGTGCTGCTCTCATGTTTCATCCTCTTCCATAATACGGTGCGATTTATGGCATCAAGCAGAATTTTTAGGTTGACCCGCTCGCTATACCATTTATCAAATACGTTTTTTTCGAAAACATCGAACATCTTTAGACTAAAAACATGGCGCACAATTTTCAGTTGTACGCCATTTTTCACCCTTTATGCTATTGTAGCCCCTCTTGCGATTCTAATTCTTCCATCGTAGGATAATCCGTGTAACCTTTACTTCCCAAACCAAAGAATGTTGTCGGATCTGCTTCATTTAGTTGCGCACATTTTTGAAGTCGTTCCACTAAATCCGGATTGGCTAATGACCATACACCAACAGGTACCAGATCAGCAAGGCCACTATCTATATCCACACTGAGATCCTCCAGAGCTCTTCCAGCCCGATTGACTAACAATGGATTCGTCCAGATTGAGCGAATGTCTTGGAGCAGCTTTTCATTTCCAAGATGCATGACATGAAGGTAAGCTAAATCCAATTGAGCTAATTCCTTTACAAGGTAGCGATAAAGCTCAGGACCTTGTTCACCATCTTGGATCCCACCAAGAGGTGTCCCTGGGGAAATACGGAAGCCTGTTCTTTCTGCTCCAATTTCTTCGACGATGGCTTTCGTTACTTCGATCGCGAAGCGAGCACGATTTTCTATAGATCCCCCGTATCCATCTGTCCGTGCATTCGAATTTTCTCCGATAAATTGATTAATTAGGTAACCATTGGCTCCATGAATTTCAACGCCATCCGCACCTGCTTTAATAGCCGCTGCTGCTGCTTTCCGGAAATCCCTAATGGTCGTTTGAATATCCTCTTCACTTAACTCACGAGGAACGGGGATGTCCTGCATACCTTTAACAGTAAACATTTCTACACCGGGCGCGATTGCAGATGGCGCAACAGGTTGGCGATGATGTGGTGTATTATCAGGGTGCGACATGCGACCGGCATGCATTAATTGGATATACATATATCCACCTGCTTCATGCACTGCATCCGTAACCTTTTTCCATCCTTCAATATGTTTATCCGTATAGATTCCAGGTGACCATAAGTAACCTTGCCCATCATCAGAAGGCTGTGCACCCTCAGTAATAATGAGTCCCATTGACGCTCGTTGAGCATAATAAAGAGATGTTAACTCTCCTGGTGTACCATCTTCTTGCGATCTACTACGTGTCATTGGTGCCATTGCTAAACGATGAGGTAATTCCATTGTTCCAATGTTCGTTTTACTCCACAACTTTTTCAATCGGATACTCTCCTTTTTCAATGTATTCCACGGATATATGAATTGAATTTAAAGTGAAATTATTGGATAGATTTGGCCTCTCAGATTGAAATCATAGTTCTGGTCTACGATCCCTACCACTTCGTTGTTATCATAAAGATCCACCATGAAGCCCGCCATTTGTTTGGCAGTATGGAACTTAGGCATGTTTGCTTTGTAATCAAACTCTTCAGTATCTAATGATTTCTTCACGAATTCCGTTTCCGTTATAGCTGGTGCTAAGATCTTTGCCTTTAGTTTTGCACCTTTCATTTCTAGTTCTTTTGAAAGCCCTTCTGTGAAGGCACTAACGTAATATTTAGATGCAGAATAAGCAACGCTCCCAACAGCAATGGCATATCCGAGTGCGGATGAGACGTTAATTAACTGAGTTCCTTCTACATCAGCATAATCTCGTACATATAGTGTAGAAAGGATCGTTAAGGATTCGATATTAACACGTAACATAGTTTCAACTTTATCTAAATTCTGTTCTGCTACAAAAGAAGCTTCACCGAGACCCGCATTGTTAATCCAAGTCTCAATTTGGTATTCCTTTAGATTGCTATACAGTGTGTAGGCCTGATCTGTAACAGACAGATCACTTGTACGAATAATAACATTTACACTAGGATCAATTTCCTGAATTGTTGATTTAAGTTCTTCTAATTTATCCAATCTTCTAGCTACCAATATTAAGTTTTTGCCTCGTGCAGCAAACGCCAATGCCGTCTCGTATCCAATCCCTGAACTTGCTCCTGTAATAACTGTATACTTCATAATATTCTCTCCTTCATAAAATACAGATTAGTGTGAATGATAATTTTAGAACGATCATTCTTATTTGGGCAAAAAAAACAAGTTAGATCTAACTTGCTATTAGTATATCAATTCTAGAACGAACAGTAAAGAATTTTTTTAATCTAAAGCGGACAGTGTCATATCAATAATATTCTTTAATTTTTGTTGATCCGTTGTTGTCTTAACCAGCGTACGTAGCCCCAACCACGCATTCATTAAATAATGAGAAATAACTTTAGGTTCAAAGTCAGCCTTGATCTCACCCGTTTGCTGACCCTCCAGAACAAGGTTAGTCAACAATTCCTCAGTTCGTGAATAACTCCCATCAACCAGGGATGCAACTTCAGGATCTAAAACGCCCAGTTCCACGCCTGAATTCACGAGAAAACACCCTAGAGGTTCTCCTTCATTTCTTAATGTCGACTCAAACAACTCCCGAATTAATTCTTTGATCGACTTTCGCTTTTCAACCAAAAATTTCATTTTATTGGTTTGCTTAGCTTCATATCGTTCGAGAGCTTTCATAAACAAGGCATGCTTATCCCCAAACGTATCATAAATACTTCTACGGTGGATGCCCATAAAGTTAACCAATTCATGCATTGAAGTTTTCTCGTACCCTTGTGCCCAGAATAGTTGTATTGCTTTATCTAATACTTCATTAACTTCAAATTCTTTTGATCTTGCCATCGTCATCACCTCGAATAATCATTATACATTTAAGTGAACGATCGGCAAAATAGAAATAAAAACGTGAATACAATCAAGCGATAAGTCGCTTGATTGTATACTTGGTGAATGCATTACAGGTATGAGGCCTATCTTATATATTTAACCCAGGCTTCTTCGTTTGTCTGCTTGTAACCAATCAGGCGTCCAGCCTTTTTCCAAGACATCCATGGTCTATCGCATCCAGGATATCAATGCTTAATCGGATGTTACTGCCGTGTACCAATAGCTCCCCAACTCATTAATTACAAATAAACAGTGGAATTTATAGGAAGTTATTGATAAGATTAAAATGAAACCATGTTTCACTAAATGAAACTTCCATTGGAGGGATTATGTATGAAATTTTCATTTCATGGGATTGACCATATCCAATTAGCGGCTCCTGAAGGCTGTGAAGATGAGGCGAGAAATTTTTTTGCAACATTACTAGGCTGGACAGAAATCCCGAAACCTGAAAACTTAAGGAAACGCGGCGGTGTTTGGTTTCAATGCGGTATTCATCAGGTTCACATCGGGGTTCAAAAGGATTTTGTTCCTGCTATAAAAGCTCATCCAGCATTTCAGGTAAGTCGATTAGACGAGTTGCAGACATATTTGTCGAGTCATAACATACAAACCATTCCAGATGATGCAAGAGTCGACGAGGGAGTAAAGCGATTCTATTTGAATGATCCATTCGGCAATCGCCTTGAGTTTCTTGAATGGTTTTAACCAGATTCGTGCCTTTATTGCAGCTCATATTCTTGTTTCCATTTTTGTATAGCTAAAATGAATTCATTCCGATGGTTGCCTGGAAAATGGTCTAATGCCTTATAATTAGGGGCTTCAGCTGCCATTATATGAGATACAGGGACCACACGCAGAATTTCTACAATATCGTTTGCTATCCTAAAAACAATTCGGATGCCAGCCTCTTGTAAGGTAATCTCTTTGCAACCTGCGAATTTAGGATTTGAATAATGGCTTAGTTCTTCGCCAACCTCATTCGCCCGGTAACTCAATTCATCGATTGCTTGATTGACTTCATCTAATACGGAAATATCCAACTGCCTATACTCCTGAGCTGCTCCTGCATCAAAACGAATAGCCAATCGCTCCTTCGTGTGGTTCTTTGCGGATTTCTTTCCAAATCAAAATAGAGGCAGGGTCTTGTGTGATTCGATCTATTCGTTCATTCAGAATTCGCTCTTCCTCTTGTTGTTCTAGCTGAGTCAGGCGTTCAAACATTTGCTCGAAGTAAGGGTACCCAACTAATACTGTATCGACGACACCATTCTCAGTTATGAATTGGGGTAGATCCTTCGCCTTCCTACGCAGCTCGCCAAATTTTTTGGAAGCTGTGGTGGAACTGACCAATTGATCGGCTGTAAAAGTAAGTTTTTTCATGGATATAGTATGATCCTCGTCGCTTTAAGTATTCAGTAGTTATTCCATGTTATTTACAAACCATAAGCAGGTTACCGTCCGGATCTCGAAAAGCGAACCATTGTTCATTTTGGATCTCTGTAACAAGCTCAACCTCGTTATTTTTCATAAATTCATAAGAAGCTTGAATATTCTCGGTTTGAAACATAAAAGCAGGTGTTTGATAAGTTGGAGGGCCTCCTGGTTCATTACCGCCCCACATGGGCATTTGATCAAGCACAAGGGATGTTCCATCCATGGGAAGTGCGTAGAGGTGCCCGAACAAGATATCCCCGTCAGGAGCTATACCAAGTAACCTGCAGTACCAATCCCGTGCATGCTCAATATTCCGAACGGGAATAAAGACATTGCTAATTCGATTCTTAATCGGACTTGACATACGAACCTCACTCATATCAACTCAACCTCCATAAAAGGGATAATTTCCCTATAAGTATTTCATATGAAATCCTGTCTGTAAATGATTTGTAGCATTTTCCCCAGAAAAAAAGAGCGAACTGACAATAATGTCAGCTCACTCCTAATTCTCATAATGACATCCGATAAATATTCACAACATCTTCGCGTGTCAGCTTCTTAAAGTTGCCAAAATCCCCGTAAACCATGGCTTTATCGGCCATTAGCTCAATTGTCGAGTCGTCGATGTCGTAATCGGACAGTCGGCTTGGCGCACCAATGGAGGCTAAGAATTCACGAAGAGCGGCGATGCCTTCCTCCGCAACTTGGCGGTCCGATTTGTCTATCGCATCAATGTCAAAGACGTTCTGTGCGAACTGTTTGAACCGCGCCACGTTGGCATCGAGTGTGTAGGTCATCCAGTTCGGGAAGAGGATTGCTAGACCGCCTCCGTGCGGAATATCGTGAACGGCTGACACTGCGTGCTCCAGATTATGTGTAGCCCAATCGCCGCGGACACCCATGCTCAGGACACCGTTAAGCGCCATTGTACCGCTATATAGGATCGTTGCGCGTCCTTCCAGATCATCAAGATCTCGCAGCAAGCGCGGAGCCGTATCGATCACTGTGCGAAGGATTGTTTCACAGAAGCCATCCTGCAATGGTGTATTAGACGTATGATGGAAGTACTGTTCAAACACGTGAGACATGATATCAACCATGCCATATACGGTCTGATTTTCTGGCAAGGAAGTCGTGTGAGCTGGGTCTAGAATCGAGAATTTTGGGAATGAGAACGGACTGCCCCAACCGAGTTTCTCTTTCGTCTCCCAATTCGTAATAACAGAACCGGAGTTCATTTCTGAGCCTGTTGCTGCGATCGTGAGGACAGTTCCTAAGGGCAGCGCACCCGTTGGAGAAGCCTTCCTTGTAACGATATCCCAGAAGTCACCCGCGTACTTCGCTCCTACAGCAATTGCTTTGGCGCAGTCGATGACGCTGCCTCCGCCGACAGCGAGAATGAGGTCAATGCTCTGCTTGCGGCACATGTCTACACCCCGATGAACAGTTGTTAGTCTCGGGTTAGGCTCAACACCGCTCAGTTCGAAAATATTTACATCCAAGCCTTTCAGAATATGAACAACGTTCGTATAAATGCCATTCTGCTTAATGCTCCCGCCGCCATAGACGAGCAGCACATTCTTGCCATATTTAGGTACCTCAGCTGTTAATTTCTCCAGTTGTCCCTGACCGAAATGCAGTGTGGTTGGATTGTAAAATGTAAAATTATTCATCGAATTACCTCCTCAGTGACTCTGTAGGTAGTATGTACTTACCCTTTCATTGTATAGAAGAAACAGTAAAAAACAAAATCTGGCCTCTGTTAGGGTATAACGACAGCGCCTGCTCTGGATTCCTGGCGCGTGAAAGGCCGATCTCCCAGCCAGTAGATAGTTCCATCCTGCGTAACAAAATGATGAAAAAAGTAAGCTCTTCCTTCAATCGGGAAATGATAATATGATGAAGAAGTAGCAAGTTTCGATGAACCAGGTAAAGAAACATGGTTATCGGCAATTAGGTTCGTATCATGAATAATGCCTTGCGAATCAATGTAGGCCCCACCTGTTAATTGCTGCGCCTTTTGATCCGTTTTCTTTATCTCAACCGTAAATATATTAGTCTCTGAACTTCCTTCTGTCTGTTTGAGGGTAAGCTCATGCACCTTGTTTTGTTCATCTAAGGCTAAGGCGACGAACCGGGAGCCATCGTTAAACACATAGTCTATAGGAGAAAACTGCCTGAAAGACGTTCCCGCCTGAGCTGGGACCATATCAGGGCTGAAGGCTCCTTTGACCATCTTAGGCGCGAAATAGAGTTCGCCTTGATCCGTCAAAGCAAATGCGGAAGGCGATCCGAAGACGCGGGTTACGACGCCCTTCGGTCGTGGATTCAAGATGAAATCAGAAACCTTCAGCGGTCCTGAGTTCCCTTCTATGCCTTGGGCATAAAGGGTTCGCCCACCCCGCAAAACCATGAGGAAACCATTCCAAGTGTGGCTAACATCAACAATGGGTTCAGGAGTTTGCAGCATCCTGCATGTATTACTGCCGTCTGGATCAAGAAAAAGCAGGTGACCGTTTGATGTTAGCAGCGTATGGCTGTTCAGAGCTTTGCTAATTTTTTGCCCTAGCAGTAGAGGCTTTGGCGTATCATCCGTCTTCCATAACCAGGCATCCCCATCTTTAATAGCGATGTAGGATTCGTAGGAAGGATAAAGCTCATCAAGTCCAGGCCACTGTCCTATCGCAATTGGGACTGCGGTATAAACAGATGAACGTCCTAATTGGCCATACATGTTGGAACCCAAGGATAACAGCTGACGGTCGGTGGTTAGAGCCAGGACATGATCGGAACCGACTGCAAGTTTAGCCACATTAGACAGACCGTCTAGGCGAATCGCTTTCTCCGGCGTGACGGATTGATAATCGGGACCCAGCAAGCTTTGCAGATCACCCCATGCGAGCACACTTCCATCTTTCTGAAGTGCAACGGTGTAATGCTGCGTCGCTGTAGGCTGAATCGTACTGTCAGGTACCGTCGCGTCAACGAGTTGATTATCCTGATTGATCATGTACCATTTTTGTCGATCAGATTGGATATACGCTTTCGTCGAGTAAGACATTGTCGTCTCGATCTTTGTAGGCTTTTCACCATTGGGAAGCACTATATTTTGGAGCGAACTAGTTGGGTTTTGGAACGAGTTATCTTGTAAATGGACAAGGGTTCCATCTTTACGTAGACCTAAGGCTATATAGGGGCTGGCGTATATCTCAGTTAGTTCGCCTTGCAGCTCCCACTTCTTTGTGGAAGGTTTTCCGTCGCTTCCCCAAGTTTCGTACAGACGAACCACGCCGTTTGGATACCAGCCGAGCACGGATGAATCAAACGCTTGCGCGATGCCGATTGCACCTTTCAACTCTTGAACAGGCTTTGGCGTTTCGCCCATTCCGAGATCCCACACCTCACCTTGATGCGTTAGTGCGAAGCGTCCATCCAGTTGTTTAATCGATGTCGGAGCTCCTGCCACCTTTTGCGGAAACCCAGAAGGGTGTATGCCTGCCTCGAAGCTCAGGTTCCCCCAGCGGTACACACTGCCATCCTCCGCAAGCGCGTATGAGGTGCCAAATTCCATGCCATAACCTGCTTGGTCAAGCAGATGACCTGTTGATACATGGCGGACGCTCGTGAGTGACTTGGTAATTGGCATTTTTACAGCTGTAAATCCTGAATTCTGGGTCGTAGAAGGGTAGATGTCAAAGTCTGCAGGGCACGCAAGAATCTCAAAATCAGCTGTTTTCACAGGCGGGATAGTGGGTGTAACCAATGGTTCCTGGGAAGCAGGGGCTGTAACTACGGGTTCGTTGGGTATTTTCCTAATGGGATAATGCCAGATAAATAAAGTTACCAGGAAGAGAAGGATGACTATGGCGACGATTTTTTCCGTGTGTCGCTGAATAAAGGATTGAAGTCGTTTAAACATGAAACACAACCTTTCCAATAAATGGTTATTCATGTAAAGTAATAGACGACGTTCAGCAAGAAAAGTTGTATATAAATTGAATGAGGCAGGACTTCCTGTTATTTCCATAGAATTTCAAAAGTGTACAATGCTATATCGAGGAAGTGATTGCACCGTGCCTGTGACTAGAAGATCTGACCACATTTTGGAAATTGCCTATTGTTGTGTACGGTGGTTTTTTGTACCGACGTCAACTATTCTATTTATGAAGTATTATCATCAAACGACATTAGATCTGATTATTTTTATGAGTCTATTTGTTTTTGCTGTTATTTATATGGGAATAACGGAATTTGCCATACATCGCAGTCCCATTGACTCTGCCTTCTATCGCTACACAACGAGGACGGGAGTGCTGTTAGATTACGTAGCCTTTGTAGCGATTATTTCGCTAACCGGAGGTACCCAGAGTCCCGTTTATCCAATTGCTTATCTGGTTATTTTGCATGCGTCATTATACTGGAGTCTCGCTGGGGCCATGGTGGCAACCCTTATGGTGATTCTTGGTTATATCGGTGTTGTAATCACGGTCGATGGCGGTTTTATGATAGAAGATCTGCCGCGGCATTTTTTCAACTTTGCTTTTTTGATTATGGTCGGTGTAATTGGCGGCATCATCGTGGCGCGGGAGCGAAAGCATTTTGTGGAGAAGGGCATTTTCGAGAATTTAGCTAAAAAAGACTACCTAACGGGGCTCTGTAATCACCGCAGCTTTCAAGAGGAAATGAAGGAAACGATTGCGCGGAGGCAGCAATTTACCCTTGTGATGGGAGATATTGATTATTTCAAACGCATTAATGATCAGTACGGTCACCAGGCAGGGGATGCGGTTCTGCGGTCGATCGGAACATTGTTTGACTCGAGTATTCCTACTGAGCATGGCAGTGCCTTCCGTTATGGAGGCGAGGAGTTTGTTATCATTTTGTACACACAGGATCGGCATTTCGCTAGTGATCTGCTGAATCAATTCAGAGAAAAGCTGCGCGCGATTGAGTTTGGTACTGACGAGGATAAGTTCCATATTACCATGAGCTTCGGAGCGGCCGTTCGTGACAAGGAGCAAAGTGCGACAGAGTTAGTCGCTACGGCAGATGCGCTTTTGTATGAAGCGAAGGAGCAAGGAAGAGACCGCTTAGTGTGGGGATCGTATTCACTTCCCTAGGCAAGTGGTGGTATGATCGGTCTGTATCCAACGATTACTAATTAGGAGGGAAGCAACATGGCAACGTTAACTCCATATATTTACAGCAGTGATGCAAGAAAACAAGCTGACTTTTACGTGAAGGCACTAGGCGGGGAATTGGTTAGTCTGCGTACTTTCGCGGATATGCCGGATGCGGATGAATCTATCAAAAATCGCGTCATGCATCTAGAGCTGCAGGCCCTTGGCCTTCGCTTCTTCATGGCTGATTCAGGTACAAATACGGTCGATAGAGGCCAAGGTCTGGATTTGACGCTGGAATTTAAGAGCGAAGAAGAAGCACGCCGTATATTCGATGGACTTTCCGAGGGCGGCATTGTGAAAATGCCTTTCGAACGCATGTTCTGGGGGACGATGTTTGGTCGTCTGGAAGATCCTTTCGGTGTGATCTGGCAGATAGCAACGGAATCATAATCATCTTATGAAAAATATGCCAAGAATGCAGGGATACACCGTTGGGCAAACGGCGAAAATATGCCAGACCTCGATCCAGACCCTCCATTTCTATGACAAAATTGGGCTTGTAAAGCCGCACCGTGTGGATGGGCAGAATGGCTATCGGTACTACGCCAGTCAAGATATTCTTGCGATTAAAATCGTTCAGGACCTGCAGAGCATGCAGTTCACGCTAGAGCAGATCGGTCAAATTCTCAAAAGCAAAAGCATGGACAGCATGCCGGAGCTGATGCGTGGGAAGAAGGCGGAAGCGGAAGAAACGATCCGCACGCTGGAAACGGTCGTCGGTACGATTGATCAAAGGCTGCGGCATTTGGACGCCGGGCGGCAGCTGCGCAACGAATTCGAGCATTCGCAAGTCGTGGTAGAGCTGAAGACATATCCGGATCGCTTCGTCGCTTTCGAACGTAAACGTGACGCATGCGGGATGGAGGCTTCAGTTATGCGCTTCATGGCGCTGATGGACCGGATCAAAGAGAACGGTTTGACGATGGATGGGCACATTATGACCATCTATCATGAAGATCTATTGACGTTTGACAGGAGCGATTCCGATATTGAGATCTGTGTGCCGCTGCTGACAACAAAGCCCGAACCTGATTTTACCCGATGGCTGCCGGGCGGGGATTACATATCCGCGGTATACGCGGGTTTTCCTAATGAAGATTCGTGCAAATCGCTGTTCCAACGCTTAAAGGACTGGATGAGCCTGAACGGCTATGAAGAAAACGGTCCTGTGCTGGAGCGGTATTTGATTGATTTTACCCATATGATGAACACAGATGACTTTATTGTTGATCTTCAAATTCCTGTGAGAAACGTATTGACCCTATAGTTGCTATAGGGTTTATTGTTATTTCATAAGAAGAAGCTAGCCGGTCATTCTGGCGAAAACCACTTGGGAGGATGCAGCATGGAAGTCATATTGGGAGTGGGTCCGCTGGGCAGGGCCGTCATGAAAGAACTTTTGAGGAGAGGGAAGAAAGTAAGAATGGTTAACTCCTCGGGCAGGGCAAGTGTACCTGATGGTGTTGAAGTGATGCAAGCAGATCTGATGAGTGAAAGCGGTGCTCTAACTGCGTTAAAAGGGGCGAAGAACGTATTTCAATGCGCGTCGCCACCCTATCATAAGTGGGATGGTTTGTTTCAGCAAATGATGAGCCATATTACAAAAGCCGCTGCCCATCATAAGGTGAATCTAATTATGGGGGATAACCTCTATATGTACGGTGAAGTTACGGGGTTGATCCATGAAGATCTGGCTTATATGGCTTCCACGCGTAAAGGCAAAGTAAGGGCTGAAGTTGCTCGTGATCTGTTGAATTTACACCAAAAAGGGATCTTGAAAGTGACGATCGGCAGAGGGGCTGATTTCTTTGGACCTCAGGTAGGAAATTCCTCCGTTGGTTCGCGTTTTTTCACACCAGTGGCGGCTGGGAAGCCGATTTCGCTGCTTGGGAATCCAGATGTGCCGCATACATTTACGTATATAGACGACTTTGGTCGAGCCCTCGTGACCCTGAGTGAGCATGAAGATGCCTTCGGTCAGGTGTGGCACGTGCCAAATGCAGAGACCGTAAGCGCTCGGCGATTCGCAGAACTAGCCTACGAGGTTGCAGGACACGCTCCGCGTATTGGCACGATGGGCCGTGGGATGCTTCGTCTGGGCGGTCTATTCCTACCGGCAGCCAAGGAGGTTATCGAGATGCTCTATCAATTTGAGCAGCCTTTTGTCGTGGATAGCAGTAAGTTTGTACAGCGCTTTGGCGGAGAAGCGGGACCTACGCCGCTGCGTACAGCGCTTACCGAGACAGTCGCGTACTATCGCGAGAGGGCAAAGAAATAGGAGGCTGCTTCTCCGCCTGAGGGCCGATGGGATCTTGTTTATATTCCGTTTAAAATAGAAGTGTATGATACCTAAGAAAGTGATCATACAAGAGAGAGACGGATGAACATCCAATCGGTAAAGGAGTAGAGATAGATGGCAGCTACAAGGAAAGAAGAGCCTAAGGTTAAGAGCAACTGGCGCGGGTTCGCTCGTTTGCTCGCACAGGCTAACCCGCCTAAGCTCGTATTAAGCATAGCACTAGGGTTAAGTATTATTTCAACGTTGGTGGGGTTGGTGATCCCGCTGTTTACGAAGAATGTCGTCGACAGCTTCTCTGTTAGTTCCCTGAATTGGGCGCAGATTAGCGGGATGGCGATCGCTTTTGTTGCATCAGCTGTAGCTTCCGGGATTTCGGTGTACTTACTGAACTTTGCGGGACAGCGCGTTGTGGCCGGCATTCGGGATCGTTTGTGGAGGAAGCTGCTCGTGCTGCCGGTTAGATACTATGATAACCACCAGACGGGAGATACCATCTCTCGGATGACGAACGATACAGCGGTCATTAAGGGACTCATTGCCGAGCATATGTCGGGTTTCGTCACGGGGATCATCTCGATTATTGGGTCTATTGTGGTGCTTCTGTTTATGGATTGGAAAATGACGCTTATCATGTTCAGCGTATTCCCGATAGCCTTCGTCATTCTTTTTCCGCTGGGTCGGCAAATGTTTAAAATATCCAAGGGCATGCAAGCCGAGACAGCTGGTTTCACCTCCGTGCTGAATCGAGTGCTATCGGAAATGCGCTTAGTGAAGGCAGCCAATGCCGAGCCTGTTGAGTATAAAGAAGGCGCTGCAGGGATAGAAAGGCTTTTCAAATTCGGGCTTAAAGAGGGCCGGATTCAAGCATTAATGGCGCCGCTTGTTACCTTTGTCATGCTAATGCTGTTTGTCGTGCTTTTCGGGTATGGCGGCATGCAGGTTGCCTCTGGAGCTATTTCGGCTGGTCAGCTCGTTGCATTCATGCTGTATTTGTTCCAAATTGTTGCGCCGATCACACAAATTACGCAATTTTTCAATCAGGTACAGAAGGCGATGGGGGCGACCGATACAATCCTCAAGGTACTCGATTATGAAGAAGAGAATCCGCATGCCGGAGTACCCGTCACGAATGCCTCGCAGTCGATTCATTTCGATCAGGTATCTTTCAGTTACAAAGAAGGGGACTCTGTTCTGAAAAATGTCAGCTTCACCATGGAAGCGGGCAAGGTAACGGCGATTGTAGGGCCGAGCGGCAGCGGGAAGACAACGATGTTCTCTCTTTTGGAAAGATTTTATATGCCGCAAAAGGGTTCAGTCACGTTGGGTGCCGACCGAATTGATCAATTCTCGCTTATTTCTTGGAGGAGTCAGATTGGCTATGTTTCTCAGGAGAGCCCGCTGATTGCAGGCACGATTCGGGACAATATCTGTTATGGACTACAGCATGAAGTGACGATGGAGGAACTGAAGCGGGCTTCACAGATGGCGTATGCCGACGACTTTATCGAGGACCTCCCGCAGAAGTATGAGACCGAGGTCGGCGAACGCGGCATCAAGCTGTCGGGTGGACAACGGCAGCGGATCGCCATTGCGCGAGCCTTGCTGCGGGATCCGAAGATTCTGATGCTGGACGAAGCGACATCGAGTCTGGACAGTAAATCGGAGGTCGTTGTGCAGCAAGCCCTGCAAAATTTGATGCAAGGACGCACAACGCTAGTGATTGCGCATCGCTTATCGACGGTTGTAGATGCCGACCAAATTATCTTCCTGGACAAAGGCATCGTGACGGGCAGTGGTACACATCAGCAGTTGCTGGAGTCCCATGAGATGTACCGCGAGTTTGCTACGCAGCAGCTGCAGCTGCATGAGCAGGCGACTGCAGATCACTCACAGTTGGCATCCGTGGCATCTACCGAGGTTCATTCTTAAAATAAGATGAGACAGTAATGCGAGAAGCGTTTCGAACCCTGAACTTCGGGGTTTGAAACGCTTTTTTTAATTGAGGAGCCAGCGCATATGTGCGCTTTTTGCCACTGGTGGCCATTGGGCGGAGTTGTTGAGGTTATTGAGGTTGTTAAGGTGCAGTTCCACGTCATTTTGTTGGCCGGCCACAGTTTCACGATAGGTCGAAACGTGCGCATCATCATGATTGGTCCAAGTTGCACAATGTACAACAATATATCTACTTTTGCACCACTGCAACCCAATATGTTGCATTTCGTACAACAATTCTATAAAGCCCCCTAATTAAGTTGGACACTTTTAGGCTAAGAAAATACAATGAAATTAGCCGGAGGTTGTTCGTATGAGGGTAAAGCATAGCAAGTTTGACG
>NZ_LMEO01000021.1 GCF_001426375.1 Paenibacillus sp. Root444D2 | reverse complement strand
CTCATTTGCGTTGCTAGCGAGATTTTGCAATCTCTTTTTTGAACGATTTCTCGTTCGTGCTTACTCACTCGTTGTTCAGTTTTCAAAGATCAATTTCTCTTGTTCAACCTGCCCTCTTTCGAAAGCCGGAAGACCAATATACCATACCGAGAATTACTTTGCAACTTATTTTTGTAAGTTGTTTTTGTTAAGTTCTTCGTTGTCTCAGCGGCAACTTTTATAAGATACCACAGACGCCATGGACATTGCAAGTACTATTTTAAAAAGTTTCGAGACACCGATCGGTGCCTCGAAACGTAAGCCATTATTCACCTTGACGTTCACGCATAAGCGGAAACAACAGTACATCACGAATGGACGGTGCATTCGTCAATAGCATAACCAATCGGTCTATTCCTATTCCTAAACCACCTGTTGGAGGCATACCATACTCAAGCGCACGAATGAAGTCCTCATCCATCTCATGTGCTTCGTCATTGCCTTGCTCTTTCTCACGAAGCTGAGCTTCAAAACGCTCTCTTTGATCAATAGGATCATTAAGCTCCGTAAATGCGTTGGCATGCTCACGAGCTACGATAAAGAGTTCGAAGCGATCTGTGAAGCGCGGATCCTCGGGGTTCTTTTTGGCAAGCGGCGAAATTTCTAAAGGATGTCCGTAAATAAAGGTCGGTTGTATTAAGGTCTCTTCAACAAATGTTTCGAAGAATTGATTCACAATATGACCGAATGTCATATGAGGCTCAACTTGTACATGATGCTCTTTGGCCAAGCGATGAGCTTCCTCGTTCGACATGTGAACGCTAAAGTCTACTCCCTTAACTTCTTTGATGGCATCCACCATGGATACACGTCTCCAGCCAACAGCTAGATTGACCTCGTGATCGCCATATGGAACCGTTGTATTACCAAGAACCTCTTGCGCAATATGTGCAATAAGCTCCTCCGTGAGCTTCATGATGTCTTTATAGTCAGCGTAAGCCTCATAAAGCTCAATCATCGTAAACTCCGGATTGTGACGCGTAGAGATACCTTCATTACGGTATACACGCCCAATTTCGTACACTTTTTCTAATCCACCAACGATCAAACGCTTTAGATGAAGCTCAATCGCAATACGCATATGCAACTGCATGTCTAGAGCATTATGATGTGTGTTAAAAGGACGTGCAGATGCTCCGCCAGCTACGGAGTGCAATGTTGGTGTCTCCACTTCTAAATAGCCCAAAGAATCCAAGTAACGACGCATGGACTGAATAATACGGGAACGAAGAATAAATGTCTGCTGCACATCTTGATTCATAATCAAATCAACATAACGTTGACGATAGCGTAACTCTACATCACTAAGGCCATGGAATTTATCCGGCAGCGGAAGCAAAGATTTGGTCAAAACCTCAAGCGATTTCACTTTAATAGAAGTTTCGCCGGTTTTTGTTTTGAAAACAACACCCTGAACCCCAACCATATCGCCTAGATCCAAAAGATCAAAGGCTTGGTATTTGTTTGCATCTAGTGCATCTTCACGCACATAGATTTGAATTTTGCCTGTGATGTCTTGAAGATGTGCGAAGCTGGCCTTACCCATACCTCTTTTTTGCATAATACGTCCGGCGATACTGACCTCATGGTTTTCAGCATCCAACTCTTCTTTGGTTTTATCTTGGTAGGCTTTAAGAATTTCTTTGGTTGAATGCGTCCTTACGTATTTGCTACCAAACGGATCGACTCCTAGACCGCGAAGCTCGTCCAATTTATTACGGCGAATGACGAGCAATTCGTTCAATTCCAATTCCTGGCTCATGCTTTCATCTCCTACTTATTAGTAAAGGGTGCTAAAACCGGAAAAAAGCTTCCGAAAGGAAGCTTTCCAAAGGAATGCGGCTGCACGCTACTTTTTAATATCAATAATTTGATACTGAATGACGCCAGCAGGAACGGTGACGTCAACGTTCGCGCCCCTTTGTTTACCTAAAATAGCTCTACCTACAGGGCTTTCATTGGAAATCTTATTCATCAACGGATCGGATTCCGCCGTACCTACGATGTTATATTCAACCAAATCACCGAATTCTAAATCCTTCAGCGTTACGATTGAGCCAACACTCACGGTGTTGGTATCGACATCATCGTTATTAATAATACGCGCATTGCGCAGCAATTTTTCTAAAGTAATGATTCTGCCTTCAATAAAAGCTTGTTCGTTCTTCGCGTCTTCGTACTCTGAGTTCTCACTGATATCGCCATATCCGATGGCAACCTTGATTCTCTCAGCCACTTCCCGGCGCTTCACTGATTTCAGATGCTCAAGCTCATCTTCGAGCTTTCTTAAACCTTCTGGTGTAAGAATGACCTCTTTTTCAGCCATTTCCAACTGATCTCCCGTCATGTGAAAGATTTTCATATCGTTGAATCGATGCTTCCTGCTAGGAGTTGGGTCTTAAAAGAGCTGATTCAAGTAGTATGAATTCACGTTTCTTAAATAAGTTAGTTGCTCGTTTGTCTTTCAATATATGCAGGAACACATTAATATTGACTGATTATATTGCAACGGTTTCAAAATGTCAATCTCAACCATAGCTGCATTTTTTATTGAAGTACAGCTGATTCTTCATTCGTAGGTGATGAGGAATGCGCATATAGATGCTCGACATAATCATTCAAAGCTCGCACCATTTCATCACGCTTCAACATCTCCATAAGCGCATCCTTCACACGAGCCGCCCCTGTCATGCCCTTGAGGTACCACGCCATATGTTTGCGCATCTCTTTCACAGCAACATGCTCACCCTTAAGAGCAACAAGACGGTCCATGTGTAAGATCGCGATACGGATCTTCTCTTCCGCTGTCGGCTCAGGCGGCAATTCACCATTAGCAAGGTATTGCACGGTACGGTAAAGCATCCAAGGGTTGCCTAAGGCGCCGCGCCCAATCATCACGCCATCTACACCCGTATGGTCTAACATGCGTTTAGCATCCTCTGGTGTCACAACATCACCGTTCCCGATAACGGGAATCGACAGAGCTTGCTTAACATCACGAATGATGTCCCAATCTGCTTTACCTGTATACAGCTGCTCCCGCGTACGGCCGTGGACGCTTACAGCGCTGCCGCCGCCTCTTTCGACAGCTTTAGCATTTTCTATCGCATAAATGTGCTCTGAATCCCAGCCGATACGCATCTTCACAGTTACCGGTTTGCTTACTGCCGCAACAACGGTCGCGATCATTTCTTCGATTTTCTCAGGTTGGAGCAGCCATCTTGCACCCGCATCACACTTTGTGATTTTCGGTACTGGACAACCCATATTTATATCAATAATGTCTGCATTCGTCTGTTGGTCAACGATTCTAGCCGCTTGCACTAGCGTTTCGGTATCGCCACCAAAGATTTGCAGACTTAACGGTTTTTCTCGATCATCAACATAAAGCATTTCCATCGAGCGGGAATTCCCGTGAACAATGGCTTTATCACTAACCATTTCTGCACAGACTAAACCTGTACCAAATTCTTTGGCTATGAGTCGGAACGCAGGGTTACAAACGCCCGCCATTGGGGCAAGCACGACTTTATTGGGAGCTTCGACATTTCCTATTTTCAGCACCGAAGATTCCACTCCTCTCATCTCGCAACCGTTGCGACTAACTCATCCGGTTCAATATTTAGAACTTGCGAGATTTTATTTATTATTTTGGTATCCGGTTTTCGAGTACCTCTTTCAATAGCACCTAAGATGGCAATCGACACACCGAGTAAATCAGCTAATTCGTTCTGAGTGTACCCTTTTAACTTACGAAAAGCGCGTATACGCTGAGCTACTGAGCTTTTTTCCATAGGATGACGCCTTCCTTTCCTTCCAGTTTCTCCAAATGCGCGGAGATGAATTCAAATGCAGCATCTTGTCGCTTGTAGAGAACCTCAGTGAGAGGAACTAATACAAAAGCCCGCTCATGCATCCGCGGATGCGGAATGATCAAGTCGGGGGTTGTAAGCTGATGATCGCCGTAAAGGAGTAAATCCAAATCGATCGTTCTCGGGCCCCAGCGCAAATCGCGCGTTCGACCCAGTCTTTTCTCGATGGCAAGCATAGTGAACAACAACTCTTCTGCAGGTAAAACGGTGATGATTTGAATAACCATATTAAGAAAAGCAGATTGATCTACATAGCCAACCGGCTCGGTTTCGTAGATGCTGGACAATCCAGTCACCGTTATGCCCGACTCCTGATTCAGCGCTGTAATCGCCTCCTGCAAATAGTGTTCACGATCATCTATATTGGATCCCAATGCGACATAAGCTATCGTGCCTTGTTCTCGTTCTTCGGCTGTCATTCATTTGCCCGCTTTCGGTTAATCTCTACAGTTACCCCGTCAAAAAATACGGCAAAGGGCGGATGCGGCTTAATGACGCGAACCGTCACTTCATTGATACTAGTATAAGTATGCAGCAGCTCGGATGCAATATTTTCTGCTAAAGCTTCAATTAATTTATAAGTGCGGCCTTCCACAACCTCTTTGACTTTGAAAAATACTTCCCCGTAATTAACCGTATCATCCAAATGATCCGACTTGCCGGGTTTGTCCAGCGGAAGCATAAACTCTACATCTACATAAAAGCGTTGACCGAGCTTATTCTCTTCCGGAAAAACACCATGATTACCAAAGAATTGCATGCGGGAGAGTGTTATTTTATCCAATGTAAGAACCTCCAAGTTTAGGTTAACTGCGAACGAATAATGGCATCTGTCATAACCGCTAAACGTTTCATCGCTTGAACATCGTGTACTCTGATCATCCCACAGCCTTGGGCAATTCCAAGCACCACGGTCGATGCCGTTCCTTCCAGACGTTCCTCAGGAGGCAGATTAAGTGTTAAGCCGATGACACTCTTGCGAGATGTGCCTAAAAGGACCGGATATCCGAGATCGACAATCATACGCAGATGGTTCATTAGGAACAAGTTCTGTTCATAGGTCTTAGCAAATCCGATGCCTGGGTCTAAAATAATACGCTCTTCCCGAACGCCAACTTCTCTGGCTTGATTCGCATAGAGCTGTAAGTCGGTTGTAACGTCATGGAGAAAATCAGAATAAGTGGGGTTCACACGATTATGCGTGATGATAAACGCACAATCGTAGCTGGCCGCTACCTCTGCCATTTGAACGTCGGCTTGGCCGCCCCATACATCGTTGATGATATGCGCCCCCGCTTCTAATGCTTGCTTCGCGACCTCCGCTTTGTAAGTATCTATAGAAATAGGAATGTTTACTTCCTTACTTATTGCCTCAATGACAGGAATAACCCGTTGCAGTTCTTCGTCTTTTGTAACCTTGGCAAAACCAGGTCGGGTCGATTCGCCCCCGATATCAATAATGTCGGCGCCTTCAGCTACCATTTGGCGAGCTCTGCGCACCGCATCCTCTACCCTTACGTAATTCCCACCGTCCGAGAAGGAGTCCGGGGTTACGTTTAATATGCCCATAATGATCGTTCGATCACCAATGGGCAGCTCATGTCCTCTGCAGGATAACACTTTCATTACTGTTCACTTCCTGTTGCTATCAGATGTTAGTTATAAAGCTCGCTAAATTGGCGAGTTATCGGACCTACGACGCCCTCTCCAACGATGTGAGATTGTCCACTGGGTGTGAACAGTGTCGTAATAGGTACGATCTCTTGTATGGAATTAACGATAAACACCTCATCGGCTTCCATGAGATCTTCCCATCGATATAGGCCACCCTGTGTTGGAATCTGCTGCTGCTGTGCCAGTTGCAACACATAGGCTCTTGTGATTCCAGGTAAGATGCCTGTATCCAGAGATGGCGTATAGCAGATTCTATCCTTTATGAAAAAGATGTTGCTCACGATGCCTTCAGCTACGTAGCCTTCTTCGGTCAGCATCAGGCCTTCTGCGCCAGCTGCCCAATCATACTGCAGCAACTCTCTTTTGGCCAAAATATTGTTCATATAGTGAAAGGACTTGAAGCGGTATAGACCTTCCGGCGTATTACGAGGCAGCTTCAGCAGCTGCAGCGCTTTGCCCTGTGTATAGATCTGCTCGTCCCTTGGTGGAAGCGGCTTGATGTATATGATCTCTGTTGGGTTTTGATAGACGCCCGATGGCAGCCCAAGAATATCAACTCCGGCCGAAACGGAGTAGCGGATATACGCATCCTCTAGGTGATTGGCTTTAAGCAGCTCATCAATCAGACGCTGAATGTGTCCAAGGTCCGGCTCATAGCCAATCCCAAGCTCACGGCAGCCCTCTGTTAGACGCCGAAGATGCTCGGGCAGCAGGAACGGTTCTTTCTTATAGGTGCGAAATGTCTCAAAAAGGCCGAGGCCGTAAAGAAAGCCGTGATCGTAAACCGAGACCACAGCTTCCTTATCATTTGTTAGAATCCCATTGACGCTAAGAATCATAAATTAAACTCCCGCTTTGGCCGTGCGGCGAAGAAAATTCCGCAGAATCTGATGACCGTGCTGAGTAATAATCGATTCTGGGTGGAATTGAACACCTTCAATCGGATATTCCTTATGGCGTAATGCCATAATTTCACCTTCTGCTGTACGTGCACTAACTTCCAAGCAATCAGGCAGCGTCTCGGTTTTCACAATTAGGGAATGGTAGCGAGTCGCTATAAAAGGGGATGGCAGCCCTTCGAATAAGGTTTTACCATCATGGAAAATCTCTGAGGTTTTGCCATGCATTAAGCGCTCTGCGCGAATGACGTCGCCGCCAAAAGCTTGACCAATCGATTGATGACCTAGACAGACGCCGAAGATGGGGATTTTACCCTTGAAATGGTCGATAAGTGATAAGCTAATTCCAGCTTCATTCGGCGTGCAAGGACCTGGAGATATTAGAATATGATCGGGCGCTAAAGCCTCAACGCCAGCTAAATCAACTTCGTCATTACGACGAACGACGACTTCTTCACCGATCTCCCCCAAATATTGGACGAGGTTGTACGTAAACGAATCATAATTATCAATCACTAAAATCATTCTAAGCTCCCCTTTCGTCAGCCCTGCTAGGGCTTAAGCTCGGCTCATGCTCCGCTCGCTATATTCTATCGCTTTCCACATCGCTTTGGCTTTATTCAAGGATTCAATGTACTCACGTTCGGGTATGGAATCAATAACGATACCAGCCCCTGCTTGAATGTGGCCCATCCCTTGAACAGCTACCAGCGTGCGTATAATAATATTAAATTCCATATTTCCATTATAGTCAATCCACCCCATAGATCCCGTATAGGGTCCGCGGCGAACCGGTTCTAATTCTTCAATAATTTCCATGGTGCGAATCTTCGGAGCACCTGTGATCGTGCCTCCAGGGAAGGTCGCCGCAATGACGTCATAGGCGTCCTTCCCCTCTGCGAGCTCGCCGACGACTTCCGAGACGATATGCATCACATGGGAGTAGTATTCGATGACCATGAAGTCTTTGACGTGGACGGATCCGTACTTTGAGATGCGGCCAAGATCGTTGCGCTCGAGATCGACCAGCATGACATGCTCGGCGCGCTCTTTGTCGTTGTCGATGAGCTCGCCGGCTAGGCGCAGGTCATCCTGCTCGTCCTTGCCGCGCGGGCGCGTGCCAGCGATAGGACGCGTCCGCAGGACGCCGTCCTCGAGCTGTACGAGCAGCTCCGGCGAGCCAGAGACGAGGGCGAAGCCTGCGAAGCGCAGCAAGCCCATGTAAGGCGAGGGATTGACGATGCGCAGCGCCTCGTAGATCTCCTCCGGCGTCGTGCGCAGCTGCCGGCTCTGTCTAACGGACAAGTTGACTTGGAACACGTCACCTTGGGAGATGTAGGCTTGGATGCGCTGCACCGCCGCGATGTAATCGGCTTTGCCGAAGGCAGGCTGAATGCCTGCGATGCTCTCGACGTCGATGTGCAGCTGCTCGCGCGCGATCGCCGGTTGGTTTGCACTGCTCAGCTGCGAGCCTGACCAGCTGCTGGAGCGGATTGCATGCCAGCGAGCGAGCATCGCCTCAGCCTTAGCGTGCGCTTGTGCATAAAGCTGCCGGAGATAAGTGTCATCGGCTGTTCGGCTCTGCTCAAGCGGCATATGCACCGCAATGTACAGGCTCTTATCGATATGATCCAAGGTCCAAACTTGATCATACATAGCGAAGCTATAATCCGGAATCGGTAGGTCATTTGCCGCTTGCTCCTGGAGTTTCTCAATGGTGCGGATCACGTCATAGCTCCAATAACCTACACAGCCGCCAAGAAATTTAGGGGCGCCTTCAACTTTAGGGCTGTGATAGGCTGACATCCATTGCTTCACAATATCGAGCGGTTTGCCTTGCAATCGTGAAACATGAGGCTTGCCCTTATCAACTGGGTTGATCATGGTCATTTCCGCATCCAAACCGTTTCCATGAATCGTAGAAAACGGCTGTAAACCGAAGCAAGTGTAACGCCCCCCTTTGCCGCTTTCCAGGACAAAGGAATCCGGCGCAGCTTCTTTCCACGCTTCTTGCCAAGAAGCGATCCGGTCGTCGGCAAGTCCCAGTTTAATGACATAAGGCAGCATCGTATACGTGGAGGACCAATTACGCCACTGCTCTACTGTTGTTAGGATCATACTTGCCCCCCCCTTCCTGTGACATCCGATGATTAGTTGTCCATTAGTATACTCCAACCTTACACAGAAAAAAAGCCCCCAGCTGCAGCAGCTGGAGGCTCGTTCGTAGCAAGTAATCTTATTGCTCTTCGAATTGATACAATGGCGTAGAAAGGTAACGCTCACCGTTACTTGGAATCACAGCAACTACACGTTTGCCTGCGCCAAGTTCTTTAGCAACTTTAAGCGCTGCAAAAATCGCTGCACCGGAGGAGATACCACCAAGTATACCTTCTTCTTTGGCTACACGGCGTGAAGTTTCGAAAGCATCTTCGTTTTCTACGGCAATAATTTCGTCATAGATGCTTGTGTTCAGAATGTCTGGAACAAAGCCTGCGCCGATACCTTGAATTTTATGAGGACCTGGCTTACCGCCGGAAAGTACCGGAGATGCAGCAGGTTCAATGGCATAAATCTTGATGTTCGGGAAGTTTTCTTTCAGTACGCCACCTGCGCCTGTAATTGTTCCGCCCGTACCAATACCCGCAATGAAAGCGTCCAATTTGCCATCGTGAGCATTAATCGCTTCAACGATTTCTGGACCTGTTGTTTCACGGTGAACTTTCACGTTTGCTAGGTTTTTGAATTGTTGCGGGATGAAGTAGGAAGGATTCTCTGCTTGAAGTTCCTCAGCACGTTTGATAGCGCCCTTCATTCCTTCTGCTCCTGGCGTCAGAACTAGCTGAGCCCCGTAAGCGCGAAGCAGGTTACGTCTTTCCAAAGACATCGTTTCTGGCATAACCAGAATCGCCTTGTATCCTTTTGCAGCTGCGACTAAAGCTATTCCGATTCCTGTGTTACCGCTAGTTGGCTCAACAATCGTATCGCCCGGCTTCAATATACCTTCTTGCTCAGCCACTTCGATCATGGAGATGGCAATACGGTCTTTTACGCTGGCACCTGGATTTTGGTACTCGAGTTTCACATAAATCTCTGCGCTTCCTTCTGGAACAACGCGGTTCAAACGAACAAGCGGTGTATCGCCAATCAAATCCGTAATGCTTTGCACTAATCTTGCCATGCTATTTCCCCTCCAGGTTAAATAATCGATGATTTCCGAGTTAATTAGTCGGTATTAATACATTTATCTTATCAATGCACTTACTGGTTGTCAACCATATTTTCACAGAATGTCAACGCAATAGAGGGTCAAGAATGCTAACCTTCCATTTTCCTCGAAGCTGCTGCACATAATCCTTGAGAGGTGGTGCTTCTCGAAGCGCTAGCTCTCTCCGCACATTTTCTCGAACGAAAGCAAGATCTGGATTTACTTTCTCTCGCCGATTCTTCAGCTTCACAATCGCAAATCCTTGTGGCAGAGGGACAGGCTTACTCACTTCTCCAACCTTCAGTAGTTTCGCCGCCTCAAGAACAGGAGCAGCAACAAAAGGATCGTCTCCTTCAATCCAACCCAAATCACCGCCGGAGTTATTGGTTGCATCGTCCAGGGAACGATCTCTGGCAAGGGTCGCAAAATTCTCTCCTTTCGCCAGCTCTGCAATGACTTTATTCGCTTGATCCTTGGTGGACACGATAATCTGAAGAATATTATATTCGGTATCTTGCTTGAATTCATCGGCGTGCGTCTTCATATAGTCTTCTACCTGAGCATCCGTTATCTGAATATGTTTGGTTGCGAGCTTCTCGAGTAACAGTTTATTGGTTACATCTTCCTTGATTTCTTGCTCTGACAAACCTAACTGATTTTGCATGGATGCATAAAATTGTTGCTCACTCTCATAACCTTGCTGCATCCGTTTCAACTCACGGTTAATCTCCGCGCTTCCAATCGTAGTCCCTGTCTCGTTGCCTTCCAGACGTATCACTTCACGATCCAACATTTGACCCAGCAGTTCTGCCCCATAATGACGTTCAAGAGCTGTTTGAAGCTCCAGAATGGTCATATCACGATTTCCAACTTTGGCGACTACCCGATCATTCTTCTGCTCACCCTGCTTCTCAGGTTCTGGTGGTTGACTTGGTTCTGATTGGTTAATGGTATGGGTGACCAGCAAGGATGCGAGCACGAGATTACCTACAGCCATCACGATAATGACTCCCCACAATCGCTTCACGTTTGCATCCTGACTCCCTCTTTACATCTATAATGCTGCTTGCTCTATAGTTCAATCATTCGTTTCAAATCATCTTCATTAAACCGATACGCTTCATTGCAGAAATGGCAAACGACCTCAGCAAACCCTTCATCTTCAAGAATTTCTTGCAGCTCTATCTTCCCTAAGGAAATAAGCGTTGTTTCAACTCTTTCACGACTGCATTTACAGCGGAACATGACATCCATCTGATCAAGCTTCTGGAAAGATGGTAGTACAGTTTGAAGAATTTCTTCTAAATTCAAACCCCCGCCGAGCATGTTTGTGAAGGATGGAATGCGAGCGAGCATTCCTTCAATGTCCCCAATTTCATCATTTGTTAATCCTGGGAGCAATTGAATAACGAATCCGCCTGAAGCCAGAATGGAGTGATCCGTATTAACCAATACCCCTAGCGCAACAGCTGAAGGCGTTTGTTCAGACATGGCAAAATAATACGTGAAATCTTCAGCCAATTCTCCTGAAATGAGAGGAACGCTGCCTTTATAGGGCTCTTTCATACCTAAATCTTTCGTTATGTACAAAAATCCATCCGTTCCCACTGCAGCAGCAACATCTAGCTTGCCATTCTCCTTAAGGGGAGGATCGACTAACGGATTATCGACATAACCGCGTGCCTCGCCCTTCGCATTAGCATCGACCACAATTTGACCGATGGGTCCATCGCCTTTAACTTGAACAATCAGATGCTCTTCACCCTTGAGCATGGCTGCAATGAGAAGTCCCGCAGCTGCCGTTCTTCCTAATGCTGCCGTGGCTGTTGGTGTGGTTTGGTGTCTTCGGCTAAGTTCTTCTGTGAGGACAGTCGTTTCTACAGCGAAAGCACGAACTTTTCCGCCCAGCGCCGTTCCTCGAATCAAATAATCGCCCATGTTAAATCCTTTCCTTAAACAGCTTATGCATTTTTCTCATAAATCATTTGTAGACCTTGCAAAGTAAGCAGTGGATTGACGATCTGAATGGTACGAGACTCACTGGAAATCAACTCCGCAAGACCACCCGTAGCAATTACTGTTGGATTGACATTAAATTCTTGAATAACACGTTCGACAATCCCATCAACTTGGCCTACATAGCCGAAAATAATCCCTGCCTGCATCGCCGCTACGGTATTACGACCGACGACGCTCTTCGGTTTAACCAGCTCGATGCGCGGCAGCTTCGCCGCCTTCTGATATAAGGCTTCCGTTGATATCCCGATTCCTGGTGCAATCGCGCAGCCAACAAGCTGCTGGGAAGGATCGATGTAGTCGTATGTGGTAGCCGTCCCGAAATCAACAATGATACAAGGCGCCCCGTACAACTCAAGAGCCGCGACAGCATTTACAATGCGATCAGCACCGACCTCTTTGGGATTGTCTACACGCACGTTCAAGCCTGTCTTAATGCCAGGACCAACGATGAATGGCGTCCTTTTCAAATAGTGTAAGCAAAGGTTTTCCATTACATTCATAAGCGGAGGAACAACGGAGGAGACAATGACACCTTCCACCTGCGTAAATGAGATGCCCGAGTGTTGAAACAGGCTATGCAGCTGCATCCCATACTCATCGACTGTCGCTGAACGGTTCGTACTAACCCGCCAGTGATGAAGGAGCGTTCGCTCTTGATAAAGACCGAGCACAATGTTCGTATTCCCAACATCGATAACGAGAATCATAGTGCCGTCTCCTTCTGCTCATTCAGATCTAATGAGATATCCAGCGCTGCAACCGAATACGTTAAGCGCCCAACAGAAATCACATCAACGCCCGTTTCCGCCATCGCTTTAATAGTCTGAGGTGTCACAGAACCTGAGCCCTCTACTACAATATGCGGTGCTTTACTTTTAATTATGGAAACTGCTTCTTTCATCTTCGCAGGAATCATATTATCGAGCATGATGATATCCGCACCAGCCGCTAATGCTTCGTGCAACTGGTCAAAATTCTCGACCTCCACCTCAATCTTCATCGTGTGGGGGATCTGTTGTCGAGCCGCTTGTATAGCTTGTGTAATGCCGCCTGAACCTTTAATATGATTATCTTTAATCATTACAGCATCGTAGAGTCCAAATCGGTGATTATGACCTCCACCAACGCGTACAGCATACTTCTCAAGCAGTCTGTGTCCCGGAGTCGTCTTCCGTGTATCGACAAGCCTAGTCGGCACACCTTCTAAAGCATCGACAAACTCACGCGTCTTGGTTGCAATTCCAGATAATCGCTGCATCAAATTAAGGCTTAATCTTTCACCTAGCAGAATACTGCGCGTATTGCCTTCCACTTCAGCTAGTATGGTCCCTTTATAAACAGACGATCCTTCAACTACTTTAGTTTCAAAACGAAGAGAAGCATCGACCACAGCAAAAACTTCCTGGGCGATTCGGAGTCCACAGACTATTCCGTCTTCTTTGACGTGGATAATCCCTTTGGACGCATGTTCCAAAGGGATCGTTGTCAGAGTTGTGACATCGCCGGTTCCAATATCCTCTTCCAGCCAAAGCCGAATATGTTTACGAATGAGTTCCATATTTAAATCCAGCATATTAAATCCACTCCTCAATGCTATCTTCCCCGCGCTTAAAAACAATATGCTTCTTCCATGCTTGATCATCCCGTTCAGGGAAATCTTCCCGGTAATGACCGCCACGACTTTCCTCCCGCGCTAGAGCCGCTGTTGTCGTTAGAAGCGCACAGTTAAGTAAATTTGCAAACTCATAATCTTCACGTTTCGTCATCAAAGAACCGAAGATAGAGAGTTGTCTTGCCAATTCGTCATACCCTTTTTGCAAGCCTTTGGCTGAACGTTTCAGTCCCGCGTAACGCAGCATAACCTTTTGCAGCTTAAGCTTTTTCTCGACAACGGCTTGATTCGGAATTTCCGTTCTTGACGCTTTGGATTCAGCGCGTATTTGAATGTTACCTTCCAAAGGCGCGAGCTCCTGTATCCGTTCGATGATTCTTCTACCGAACACAATAGCTTCAGATAAGGAGTTACTGGCTAATCGATTAGCGCCATGTACACCTGTAGAGGACACTTCCCCGCAAGCGAAAAGACGGCGGACGATCGTTTCTCCGTGTAGATCTGTCTTGACACCGCCCATCATATAATGAGCTGCGGGAGCAACCGGAATCCAGTCGGTGCTCATATCTAGGCCGTAATTGAGGCAATATTCATATATCGTCGGGAATCGATGTTTAATTAACTCTTCGGATTCGTGCGTAATATCGATATAGACGAAGGTCGATTTGCAATTCTCCATCTCGTCGACGATGGCACGGGCCACGACATCCCTAGGCGCTAGCTCAAGCTGGGGGTGGTAACGCTCCATGAAGCGTTCCCCCTTAATGTTACGCAGATAAGCCCCCTCGCCGCGAACCGCTTCCGAGATCAGGAAGCGCGGAGCACCAGGGTAGCAAAGCGCCGTAGGGTGGAATTGAATGAATTCCACGTCTTGAATTTGCGCACCGGCGCGGTGAGCAATCGCTATTCCATCGCCTGTGGCGATGTCAGGATTCGTTGTGTAGCGGAACAGCTGTCCCGCACCACCGGAGCAAAGGATCGTAGCATTTCCACGCACAAATACGCGCTGACCGCTTGGTTTCTGCACAAGAGCGCCGTAGCATTCGCCATCCTGGGTGATCAGGTCGATCACGAAGTGATCGTCCCAGATCTCAATGTTCGGATCTTGCTTCGTGCGTTCCGAAAGAGCTCGTACAATTTCAGCGCCTGTGGCGTCGCCATGCGCATGCAAAATGCGGCGTTGGCTATGCGCCCCCTCTTTGGTCAAAGCAAACTCCCCGTTCTCGAGATCGAACTGGGTACCCATCCGAATGAGATCCTGAACGCCGTTGGGGCCTTCATGAACGAGAACGTCAACAGCCTCAGGCGAACATAAACCAGCACCTGCTATTAGGGTATCCTGCATATGATATTCCGGCGAATCCTCGTCCGATATAACAGCAGCAATTCCGCCTTGCGCATAGCGCGTGTTACTGTCGAGGAGCGATTTCTTCGTAATCATCAGCACTTTCTTATTTTCACTAGCGCGAAGAGCAGTGAATAAACCTGCAATGCCCGCGCCAATCACAATAACATCTGTATGTACATGAGGAATGGAATCTAAATCTACATCTACGAGGTATCTAGGAATCATGCCGTTTCACCTGTTCTTCACCATTAATTACTCGCAAAGCAAACGGGATCCGATGGATTACTCGAATATAGGAATGCTTCGCGAGGGTACCCTGCCTATTAAACAAGAGAGTAGCGCATGCTACTTTACTTGTAACATGCGCTCTAAGGACAATCTTGCTTTATTGGCTACATCTTCTGGCACATAAATCTCTGGTTGCATCGTTTCAAGACATTTCACAATTTTCTTCAAATTGTTTACTTTCATATTCGGGCATACCAAGTATTTGGTTGCAAAATGGAACTGTTTATCAGGACTGTCCAGACGAAGCTGATAGCCCGTTCCATCTTCCGTTCCAACGATAAACTCTTTGCAATCAGACTCTTTGCAATATTTGATAATCGCTGTCGTACTACCTACGAAATCTCCCAGTTTAACAACTTCTGGACGACATTCTGGATGAACAACAAACTGAGCATTCGGGTATTGGGCTCTCATTTCTTCCACATCTTTAACAGTTAGCATATCATGCGTATTGCAATAGCCTTCCCAGATGATCACTTTTTTGCTTGTGAATTTTGATACATAGTCGCCCAAATTTTTATCCGGCACCCAGATGATCTCATCTGAATCGACGGAATTAATAACATTGATGGCATTTGCCGAAGTACAGCAAATATCTGTTTCTGATTTCACATCAGCAGATGTATTAATGTAAGCAACAACTTTAGCATTAGGATGCTGGCGTTTCAAAGCGCGTAGACCCTCTACATTCACCATATCCGCCATCGGGCAGCCTGCACGCTCGTCAGGAATAATGACTGTTTTGTTAGGAGCAAGAATCTTAGCACTTTCCCCCATGAAATGTACGCCACAGAAAACAATCACATCAGCATCGGTTTGCGCTGCCTTCTGCGCAAGCAGAAAGGAATCCCCCCGGAAATCGGCAACCTCTTGAACTTCGTCACGTTGATAATAATGAGCAAGAATAATAGCATTCCGTTCTTTCTTTAGCTGCAGCAACCGTTCCTTGAGTTCGCGGTTCTGCTCCGCTTTGCGTTCTAATGCTAGAGCTTCCATGGTGCTTCCTCCCCTGTCTGGGACGTAAAATGTACTTCTTGTCTATCTAAAAATAGGATTAACAATAGTATGTTCTAATCGTAATAAAATTAGAGATTTACAACTAATTTACACATTCTCACATCCCCTGTCAATGCGCAAATATGCCGAAAAAACCAGAAAATCCGGGTACACCTGACGTGTACACCGGATTTACGAGTTGCTAATGCTTGTTACTCTTCGGAATGATCCGAATTGGAATCTTTATCTTTGTTTAACTCCAATTTATTGCTTTCGCTAGATTGGCTTTGCCCTTGAATGTTCACTTTGACCTCTTCGTCATCCGCGCTTGCATTCAATTTGCCTTTCTCTAGAAGCTCGATGATTTCGTCTTTATCGAGTGTTTCTTTCTCAAGCAGTGTTTTGGCTACGAGATGAATCTGATCCGCATGCTCCGTAAGCATCGCACGAGCACGATCATAACAAGTGCGAATAAAGTTTTGCATCTCTTGATCAATCTCATAAGCAATCGCATCACTGTAGTTTTGCTCATGCCCGATATCGCGGCCTAAGAACACTTGGCCTTGCGAGCTGCCGAACTGCATTGGTCCAAGCTTATCGCTCATACCATATTCCATAATCATGCGACGAACAATACCGGTTGCTTTCTGGAAGTCACTATAAGCCCCAGTGCCTATTTCTCCGATAAATAGTTCTTCGGAAACACGGCCTCCTAGGAGTCCTGTTACTTTATCCAGCAATTCATTCTTCGTCTGCATCATGCGATCTTCGCCTTCTTTGGGCAGCATCATGACATAACCGCCAGCGCGTCCGCGCGGAACGATCGTAACTTTGTGCACCATATCAGCATTCTCGGCGTAATAACCAATGATCGCGTGTCCGGCTTCATGATAAGCAACAATGCGTTTCTCAGCTTCGCTGATAATCCGGCTTTTCTTCTGCGTACCTACAATAATACGGTCAAAGGCTTCTTCGACTTCAGCCATCGAAATATCTTTACGGTTACGACGGGCAGCAATTAAAGCTGCTTCGTTCAATAGATTCTCGAGATCAGCACCTGTGAATCCAGTTGTGTAACGAGACAGGGCGTCAAGCTTCACGTCTTTGGCAAGTGGTTTGTTGCGGGCATGTACTTTCAGTACAGCTTCGCGGCCTTTGATGTCTGGACGATCTACCGTGATTTGACGGTCGAAACGACCTGGACGCAACAAGGCTGGGTCAAGGATATCTGGGCGGTTAGTCGCTGCAACGATAATGATACCTTCGTTCGCGCCAAAGCCGTCCATTTCTACTAACAATTGATTGAGCGTTTGTTCACGCTCGTCATGTCCGCCGCCTAAACCAGCGCCACGTTGACGACCTACAGCATCAATCTCATCGATAAAAATGATACAAGGTGAGTTTTTCTTCGCGTTCTCGAACAAGTCACGAACACGGGAAGCACCGACACCGACGAACATCTCAACGAAGTCAGAACCTGAAATACTGAAGAATGGTACGCCTGCTTCACCAGCGACAGCTCGCGCAAGAAGGGTTTTACCGGTTCCCGGAGGACCATTGAGCAGAACCCCTTTGGGAATTCTAGCACCGACTGCTGCGAATTTCCGTGGATCTTTGAGGAATTCCACAACTTCGATCAATTCTTGCTTCTCTTCGTCTGCACCTGCCACGTCTTCAAATGTGACGCGTTTTTTCTCCTCATTATATAAGCGGGCACGGCTTTTGCCGAAGTTCATCACTTTGCCGCCGCCACCTTGAGCCTGATTTAACAGGAAGAAAAACAAGATGAAGATAATGACGAATGGGATGATGGAAGTTAGGAAGCTAATCCAAACGCTATCCCGTTCCATAGTCTCGTACGTTTCCGATGGAACGCCATTCGCTTCGATCAGCTGAACGACCATAGGCTCGAACGGAGCATGGGTCTCGAAGCTCTTCTTATCAGCACCACTTGGTGGGTTAATGTACTTACCTTTAATCAAATATGTGTATCCATCAAACTTCAAGGTCACGGATTCCACATTTTTGTTAACCACCGCTTGGCGGAATTTATCGTAAGTAATTAACTCCTTTTGCTCGTTTTGGGTACTAATGAAATGGACGATACCTACAGTAACCAAAAATATAAGTAAATAAAAGCCGGTATTCCGGATAATTCGATTCATCCCGAGCCTCCTCTCAAACGGCACACGTTTATTATTTTACCACATCCCGGTAAAGCACTACAACATAACAGCGCTGATGAGTCTGCGGGAAGTGACATTAGCTACTGTAGATCTCTGGTTTCAATATGCCGATAAATGGAAGGTTGCGATACTTCTCTGCATAATCCAGACCATATCCGACTACGAACTCATCTGGAAGCACATAACCTGCATATTCAGGTTCGAGATCCACAGTTCTGCGTGCCGGTTTATTAAACAGCGCAACGACCGAAATCGTCTTAGCATTGCGTCGCTCTAGCACATCTATCAGATAACTCAGCGTTAAACCGCTATCGATAATGTCCTCCACGATAAGAATATGACGTCCTTCTACGGGAACATCAAGATCTTTAATAATCTTGACAACACCAGAAGATTTCGTGGATTGACCATAGCTGGATACAGCCATGAAATCGAGTTCCAATGGTACTCTGATTTGCTTCACAAGATCAGCCATGAAAATGAAAGCTCCCTTAAGCACACAGATAACCAATGGGTTCTTACCTTCGTAATCAATGGAGAGTTTCTCCCCTAATTCTTTGATCTTGCCTTGAATCTGTTCTTCACTGTAAAGAACTTCTTGAATGTCGCTGTACAAGGATGAACCCCCTAGTTTTATATTATGAATCCTTATAAATTTACATTCTAGAAGAACGAAATTTACGCATATTACTTCAGCACTAGCTTCATATGAAGTACACGTACTGTATCTGGTCCAACCAGAGCGTGCTTGGACCTACGAAAGCCAGCAATCCAAAGAATTTGCCCGGAAGCATCGACCAGCAGTGGAATGACATCACGCCGGCTTAGCGGCATTTTGGCATCAATGAACATATCCTTTACTTTTTTGGATCCGTTTAAACCATGCGGCTCAAACCGATCTCCTGACCTGCGGCTCCTTACAACTAGCGGCAAGTTAAGTTGATCCAGATCCAAAAACACGTCCGTTGCAGATGAGAAATTAGCAGCTGTCTCCTTCGAATTAGTCGGCACCCATGAGCAGATCAGTTTGGCTTCCACTTCCGGCAGGCTCAGCTCGCTTGTATCTACTCCAACCTCATAAGCATAAGGCTTCGGAGAAGGAGCGAAGGTCTGAAATTGAATAGATTCATATTCTCTCACAATATAAACCTGTTCATCCACCTGAAGGACTTGATTAGAAACCTGATCCTGTAAAATCAACTCACGCATACTTTCAATTCGTGTAAAATCCAACCGATCTCTTTCCAAACAAAGACAGTTTAATATTAATTTAATCAAACGCCTTTGTAAAGCAACGTGCAGCTCAGTGAAATCACGTCTTTCGATGCGGCAGCAAGCTTGCTTGAAAGTTGTTATTCGGTGAAAAACCTGCTCGGCTTCTTTGGCCAAATAATCATCCTCAGCTCGCATCAAGTCTGTTAATCGATTCAGTGACTCTGGAAGTTGTTCATTATACTGCTTCAGCATCGGCATCACATCAAGCCGAATCTGATTGCGAAAATACTTCCGCAGCTCATTGCTGCTATCCTTACAATACGTCATTTCATGCTGAGCGCAATAATTCACAATATCTGCTTTGTATATACGTAAAAACGGACGAATCAGTTCCACTTTTTTTTCGCGCCTGCGTTCCGGCATGCCAACCAGGCCTGAAGGGCCTGTCCCTCTCAGAATCCGCATCAAGACGGTTTCGGCTTGATCATCCGCATGATGAGCGAAGGCTATACGTATAGCGCCGTATTTCGCTGCGATCTGATGTAGAAATTCGTAGCGCTTCTCACGTGCCGCGGCTTGCCCATTGAGTGATGTTTCCTCTATAAATGCTGGCACATCAATGACGCCGATTTCGCATGGAAGCCCTAAGTCATCTGCAAGCTTCCCTACGAAAGTGGCTTCCGCATCCGATTCCGCACCGCGGAATTGATGATTCACATGCGCAACAACGAGTTTCCAGCTATAACGCTCAGCAAGGGCAAAAAGGACATGAAGCAGCCCCACGGAATCAGGCCCTCCTGAAACCGCAACGACCACCACATCTCCTGGTTCGACGAGTTTTTCTTCGATAATACGTTGTTCTACCTTGGCAACAAGATCGATTTCCATCGGGTATTCCTTTCTATTCCTGCACTTCCCATCATGCTACCAGTACATATAGAGTGTTGCCCCAAAAATAAAAATGGAAGCGGCGAAGCATATTTTCAGCCATGGCATTTGGAGTGTTGACTGCGTAATCTTCTTACCAGAGACCAACGTTCTCCAGTACTGATAGGCTTCTTGCGAAGAACTAAACTCACTATTCAAGGCTTTATGAAGAAATGGCGCGATATGGGCGGCAACTGAATTTTCATGCATAATGGCTGTGAGTTGATCTAGATCTCGGTTTTGAGGAAGCGTCTTGGCTAAACCAGTGAAGCGTTTGCGTTGATCGAGCGATTTTAATAGTAAAATGGCAAATGAAAATAAATCATAGCTTTCTTCCGCAACCCGCTCCCCCATATTCCAAAAGCCGCGGTCATACACTTCAGTTAGCTGTTTAATTGCTCTGCCTTTAGGAGTCACACCCCCAAAATCAATGAGATCCACATCGCCATAATTAGAAACGATCATATTCTCGACCTTCAGATCACCAAAAACGTAGCCGCTCTTATGAACTTCCGTTAACTTTCGAAGCAGGTTAGAACCAATCACATAAATCCAATCCTGACCACGTTTATGTATAAAATTAGAAATCGTCATTCCCTCAATATATCGCATGACATAGAAGGAAACTTCTTTCCCCTTTATTGACATATCATCGGCATCTATTAAAAAATTCTTGAACGAGGTTTCTGTCAGCGAAATAGCAAGCAACGAATTAATCTCCGATTGGTGATCAACCGTCTCATGACCTGCCTTAAGCGCAAATCTAGCTGTTCCTCTTCGTACGAGAGCCACTACACCGTTGGAACCAGCACCTAATAAACGTTCGACCAAATACGTCCGGCCGTTCCATTTCCCTTGGATTTCTGCCCCTGGACGGAAGGCGTCATCATACCACGTAGTCACTCAGCATCCCATCCTCGGTCTTTGGTAAGATAGGCTTCTCCGTAATAAACTGTAAAGTTTGCAGCAACGCTGGACCTGTCGGAGTTGTACCCTTCATGTTTATTTTATAGAACATCTTGTCTAAATTTGCAAGTTGATTCGTCCAACTGAGATCCATTTCTAGTTCCTGATCTCTCGTTTTGGTCGAAGGAAAGTGGAAAACAGCCAGCTCACTCTTGCCGCTGCGGGCTCTAAGACTAAGCAACAGATCATGAATCGCTTCACGCACAGCTGCATGTTTAGGCTTCATACTAGCACTGGCATCTATTAAAAGAGCTACGCGGAGTGAAGTAGTTTCACTCATGGTATCGATCACTTGAACCACTTCCGCGCGCTTATCTGGAGGTAACTGCTCTAATTGATTAAAGCCTAGAATACTTTGTAACTCCTTGCCTACTGCATGCTGAATCGTTGTGGTTACCGTTTTGCGCGTCATCATCTGAACCGTCTGGGAAAGTTGGCCTGAATTCACGATTCGACTCATCCCGCCGCCTGCCGCAGCAATCTCTTGAATCTCCTCGGTGCCTAGCACCCCTAGCTCACCATGGTCAATCACGCCGATGACATTCACAGTAACGCCTTCGGTATGTGCTTGTGCTGCTGCTATTACCGGACTTACCCCTACATTGGAACATCCATCTGTAATTAAAAGAATTTGCTTCATCATGATATCTGCCTCCCTGGCTTAAGAAAAGATTAGCTCTCTAGTAGTTCTCCTCCTAGTTTTTCCATTTAAGAGAGAGTCTAATCACGAGTAAACTAAGCGAAATAAAAAGACAGCCCGCCCCATGGTAATGGCAGACTGTCTCAATATTGAAGTTTTATTTAGTGAATCTCCTTCTTAGGATAAGACCTAGAAGGATTAGAGTGATACCTGCAATTTCCACGTATAGATGGCTAGATTCTCCTGTCGTTGGGAGGGTCTCTGGTTTAGTAATAGGAGGGATTCCCCCTAAGGGTATATCATTATCAGTATCAATCGGTATGTCCGGATTCGTCGAAGGTGTAGGAACCGTTGGCGGTGGTGGCGTTACGCTGGGTGTTGGTGTTATAGCCGGCGTTGGCGGTGCACTTGGTGTCGGGCTTGGTGTTGACGTTGGTGGTGGTGGCGTTGCACTTGGTGTTGACGTTGGTGGTGGTGGCGTTGCACTTGGTGTTGACGTTGGTGGCGGTGGTGTTGGTGTCGTTGGCGGTGGTGTTGGTGTCGTTGGCGGTGGTGTTGGTGTCGTTGGCGGTGGTGTTTCAGTTGTCTTCGTGTTGATCACATTGATATGAAGTTCATCTCCTGGATGAAGGGTTATCGGATTATCCTCTCTATTTAATACGTACCCCAGAGGAGCTGTTATTTCACTCACTACATAATCACCTGCAAGCAGATTATTAAAGACAACCGAACCTGTTTCATCTGTTGTTAACGTGTTGATTAAAGTCTTCTTATCACCTGATTTGCGATACAGTTCAAAGATTGCGCCGCTGAGCATTAAGGTGTTATTTGCAGAGTCAATTTTGTTAACCGTCAATGACCCTCGAACACCGCTACCGGTGCCAGATCCGTCCGAAACACCTACTACGATTTCCTTGGTCGTTTCTTTCATAATAGTGGTCACGTTCGTGCCGCTAAGTGTAATTCTATTGGTAACCGTTTCGTGATCGCTGGCCCTAATTAACGATTGATATTCCAAAATGTACGCAGTTGTTATCGGATTGACAAAACTCAGCTCAAAGGTTTGTTTACCTTGAGTATCCGTTTTAATAACTAGTGTGTAGACCACGTCCTTCGTTAATTCTGATCCCTTCATGACATTCCCGTTACTAGTCACGGTTGTTGCAAATAAATGGAATGAATTTGGCAATAATTGTTGATTTATTGACGGTATATCGATGATTTTTGCATCGTTCAACGTAGATTGACCATAATTAATTTGGACTGTCCAGTTTATTTTATCTCCGCTTTGCCCTCCGCTTTTAGTCACATATTCTCCACCTTTAGGAATGGGCAGGGTCGCGCTGAGATTGTTTGTAACTGGCTCAGTTCCGTTGAATGCTCTAGCCGTATTAGTAACCGTGCTGTTAATCAGTTGACCTTGCAGACTCGTTTTAAAAACGATGTAATAAGGTTCTGAAATGGCTTGTTGAAAAAGAATAACTAGCTTGTTTTGGCTATCCACTGTGTATTTATATTTCGAAAGGTCTATTTCATCTGCTGGAGTTGGGGCTAAAGGGATACCATTTGGCGGGATGTTCATCTTATATACTTTTAACGAATCGTTGGTAAACTTTTGATTGGACTCTAACGTATCTTGAACACTAGCATTTGTAATAGTTTTTCCGTTATAGTTGACTCCCACTGTCCATGTGAGTTCTTTAGTAACAGCGTTGTAAGCACCGTATTTAAACCCATTGTTCTTCACTTCATCTCTTGGGATAAATGTTGCTATTGCCGTTTGCGACTTTCCTGCATTAGCGCTATCGACCCAATCCACCTTAGCTGAATTAATAAAATTTGCATTCCACGGTGGGCTAATCAAATCTATATTAAAATATGTTGTGTAAGTAATCGAAAGAGGTTCTGAGATCGTATTCTTGAATTTCACTGTGAACCCTTCATCTTCGACACTATTGAGGATATAATCCGTCGACGGCAAGACCACATTTCCTTTTTTAATGACTATTGAACTGGGTATAAAACGCAGTCCTTTATTTGAAAAAGTATCGGTCACAACCATATTTTTCATTACTTGACTGTCTCTATTGATGATAATATTCCAAGCTACGGTTTTGGCGTTGTAATCTGCGGTTCCAGGATACTTGTAAACAGCCCCCTGTTCAACAGGCCGAGATGCTGAATCACTTTCTCCGCTGCCGGACGTAACGCTATTCGTTATGATCATATTTTTCAAAACTGGACTACTTGCCTTGGTCTGATAATTAATTTTATATGCCGATGAAATATTATGATTAAATTGCAGTTTAAATCCTTTCTTGCCAGCAGCTGCTTCCGTTGTAATGGTGTACTCCCCACTCGGCAATTCACTTCCCAGTGTCTCATTGCCACTTGGATTGAACGTTACTGGATAGATATGAAGGGATCCTGCAACTATTTCTTGTGTATCATTGAATAAATCTTTTAGGAATGCTGCTGATTGGGCAATAGTCCTTTCATTATAATTATATTTGATTCCCCAATTAATAATCTGCGTAATGGGACTATAGCTTTCCGCAATTTTATCCAAAGAGCTGCCACGCGTTACATGGACTGTCGCAGAGGTCTGAGCTGGGTTTTTATTACTTCCCCCGAAGGTTGCCGTATTCACAAAGGTTGCTTTGTCAAAATCGGTTATTGGCGTCGTATATTGAATGCGGTAAGCCGTGTGAATAGGAGATTCCGCGAATCGAATAGAAAGATCTGCTCCTGTTCTAGTTACTGTATACTTGCTGGCATCCACTAATGCTCCTTGTACGACAGTTCCATCTAAGTGAACCCCTAGATCATAGACTGCTACAGTAACTGGAACAGATAGACCTGGAGGAATAGGATCCGTCATCACTGCGTTCTGAACAGAATCCAGCGTCTTATTCACATCCACGGTCCAATGAATATCTTTCGGGTTAAAACCAGTGGGTACGCCTCTTTTTTCGATTGTGGAAGTGACCGAAGGTCTAAGATGAAGGGTGAAAATCTGTTCGCCAGATTGAATCGGAATGGTAATCGTTACCGTCGTGCTTTCAGTAAGTTTACTTGTATCTAAATGTGTTCTGAACGTGAGCGTGCCATGTACATTGTCATGGCTTTCGATGTAGTTGTTAAAAGTGATCACCACTTGATGACTAGCTTGATCAACATGGAAAGTTCCTATCTGGTCCTGCCCCATGACCAAAACACCAGGAATATCGTTGAATAGTAAAAATTGCTGCGGCAGTGTGAATGTATACGTATCACCACCTTTGTACCCATGACCGTTAGGCAGAGACCACGTATAGTCAAGCTGTATTGTGGAGTTTGGCTCGTAAACATTGCCGGTCACGACTTGACCTGCGCTGTCATATACAGCCATCGTCACGCTGTCAAGAATATTGTTTGAAATCGTGTTCGCACTGGCCTTAGTAATAAAGCCAATCCCGTAAATACTTTGCATAAAAATTAATAAAGTAATCAGCAGCGCACTCGTCTTTTTCTTCAACATCATTTCATACCTCCATTCATGGATCAATTTTTTATAGAGATTATTTATGTGTGCCGCCTCTTATGTCTTTGAAACAAAATGTATCATTATCAATGATATATGATACAAGATGTATTGTAAATATTGGAATTTATTGTTTTTCAACATGGAAAGCACAAAAAAACCTGTTCTCAGTTATGAGATCAGGTTTCTTCATTTCCTCTAATATATTTTGGAAATTTGATAATTAGAATCATTTTTTATAAGATCTATCGTTTCACCAGCTTGTATATGAACAGCGTCATACGTGGTATCGATCGTCACCCATTCCTTACTTTCCTTCAGGAAAACTTGATTCCACGCATGATAAGTATCTGGCGCATGACTTTCATATCCCATAACCAGACGGGTTGGAATCCCCTCACTTCTTGCCATAGCCGCAAAAGTAGCTGCAAAGTCATAACAAATTCCTTTGGACTCTGCATAGACCGTATCCAGATTAGGTATATAACTATCTGCTACAGTTTGGGCCTTCTCATAATCATACTGAAAATGTGTGGTTATATATCCATAAATGGCTTTTATTTTGTCGATATCTTTTTCTTTATCTCCAACTAATTGCTTAGCCTCAACGACCGCCTTCGATTCATCGTTCCAATCGATCAACGGAATGGACTGCAGAAATACGGCATTCTCGTCTTCCATTTCTAAATCGATTTGTTCTTGCGCTACAACTTTATATTTATTAGCCCCAATGGACTCACCAATCAGCACTTTATACTGGCCGTTTCCAAGCTGCAAAGGGTACTGATCCCCTTCTACGAAGGTGTAATCATATTTAACATTTTCTCTCATGATTCGCACGAGAACTTTGGAGTTCTTATCGTTTGAATAATGAACCGAGATAATCCCTTTATTCAGAGCATCTTTATCAATCACGGACGGATTGGAAGCTGCAATTATCCCTTGCGGAGCAAGAGCAAACAGAAAAGTTGCCATAATCGTTCGTATAATTGGCTTTTTAAACACAAAAAAAATCCCCTTTCGGTAACTGGCTGCCAACTTAGTTCGGCTAAGGAAGGCCCTTTAGTTTTGCGTCTCTAGTTTTCGCTAGATTTGCCTTTATCGGAGGAACGCACCGACTCCCTATAATCACTATAGTGCAATCTTAACATAGGCTTGTCTCTCTGAATAGACAAAATATTACATTTTATTCCTTCGACTGCACCATGATTCCCTTAATCGCAATACGATGAGTCGGATTTTCCATTGGATGGCAAGTTATTAGTGTAATCTCCCGATCTTTGCCGTTGCCCTTCAGCACCCAAACATCCTCTGGGAGGACATACTGTTTGTCCACTACTTTGTAGATATACGTTTTGCTCCCTGTATTCACTTCAATGAAATCCCCTTCGGTGACTTCATCTAATCTATTAAAATTTTTCCCGTAGGTCAGATTTCGATGACCCGCAATGGCATAATTACCAATAGCGCCTGCTTTGCCTGTATTAGCTATGCTTGCAACGGAAATCTTCAAATTATTCACGGTAGCGTCTGTCAGAATAGGAAGCTTCAGATCAATTTTATCGATAGTGAGGACACCCTCTATATTCTTCTGCGGCAATGTTACAGGCTTCGGTGTCGTTTTCACGGCCAAGGGGCTTGGTTGGCTGCTCGGCTGGCTGCTTGTTGGCAGAGCTTCCACTGCGGGACTGGAAGAAGGCACGACCAACCCCGCATCTATCTCCTCCTCAAGGACAGAGCCTGTTTGATCCATATCCTGCAGATTTTCCTGCCATTGTTTCAAAATTTTGTTCTGCTGATAGCTCTCATAACGATCGTTTAACGTTGGATAGAGAAAAATGATAATCCCAAGAACGATAAATAACAGTGATAGCTTTTTTCTAATCACCAGTGGTACCACCTTTCTCTTGGTTCTCAATGACACTCCAGGGAAGCTTAGCATTAGCCAACAGACATATTAATAAGTTAAGCATGCTTCTAATTCTGAGCGCAACCTTTATAGATCATTAATTTACTAGTTTCGAAATATGCATCACTCGCTATGCTCCTAAGGGAATAACAGCGCACAAAAAGCCATAACAGCAAATGAGCTGTTATGGCTTCTATTTCTCCATTAACTAACCGTCTTAGGACGCTCCATTCGCGTAATTCCTGGCCAGCGGAATGTGGCCCACTCCGGCTGCCTCTTCTCGACACGCGCCACAACGACGGTCATATCATCTTGAATTTCGCCATGATGGTGGCGGAAAATCCTTTCTAATAAGCAGTCCGCAAAATCCTGCGGCATCGTCGTATCAATTTCCTGTATCATCCGCTTCATCCACATCTCTTTATTTACCGCATGTCCCGGTGCATCGTAGATCCCATCTGTCATCATAACAAGGATATCACCCGATTGGAGCGGAATCGAGACCAAATCAACATCAATCTCACTCAGGATGCCGACTGGCAGATTATTCGCCGATATTGAAATCACTTCCGTCCCGCGCTTAATGAAGCTAGGGGTAGAGCCAATCTTCATGAACGTTGTGTTTGCACTGTACATGTCGATCAAGGCCATATCTACGGTCGCGTACATCTCGTCCGAAGAGCGCAGCATCAACACCGAGTTCAGCGACTTGATCGCCAGCTTCTCGTCCATCCCTGACTGCAGCAGCTGCTGCAGGATACTCAGAGCCGTCTGGCTCTCCGCACGCGCTCGCTCGCCGTTGCCCATGCCGTCGCTTAGCGCCACGGCATACTTGCCATTGCCCAGCTCCACCGTGGAGAAGCTGTCGCCCGAGAAGAGGTCGCCGCCTTTGGCTGCGCCGGCGACCCCGGTCTCAACCTCGTATTCCTTGGCGGAGCCGAATACGACCGTGCTGTAGCCCTCGCCGCGCTCATGCATTTCCTCGCGCATGACGGCGACGTTCTCACCGATAATTTCGCTCAAGAGCGGCGCAATGATTTTCCTACATTCATCGAAGCCCTTCGTGTATTGATGAATGATCTCAATCTCGATATTTCCTTCATCCAAGGAAATGATATCGATGGTATGGATGGATAAGCCCAGCTCCTCCAGGGCATTACGAATTTGTTCTTCTTGAAGGAACAGCTCCTGTCCTTCCCGTTTAATCTCCTTGGCCAAGTCCTCCATGACTTGGGACACGCCCGAAAGCTGATCCGCTACGAGATGTCGGCTATCCATAATCTGCTTTTTCCAATGCAAATCATTCTTGTACAAGCTATACTGCTGCTTCATCACATCCAGCACTTGATCCGTACGTATACATACCTTCCTCCACTCTGGTGGAATATTCTTCTTCGTCATACTCTCCTTCATCTCAATTTGGGTCATCATATCGGTCATATACGTATAGGTTTGATAAAATTTTTGATCCCAGCACTGGCTCTTTTTCCAGCAGGAATCACAAGCCTTCTGCGCAACTGCATTCATGAAATGACCAACATCCTCCTCCTTGCGGCTCACCGCATCATCCGTCGTCAACTGCTTAAAGCTGCGTGCCAACTGGCGGAACACTTCAGAGAACTGTTCCACACGTCCTGCTGTAACATCCCGAACCCGCTTCGCATAGTCCTGTTGGGATTTCAGATTCTCCTGCGTGCCGGGCACATATTTAGCAAGAGTCAGAATCAAACTCCGCGGTGTTAACAGAAAGAGTGCAACAGCTGCAAGCGACTCCCATGTTGAGTTGATCACATCTGCCCCGGATCCCATATAGAAAGCAAGTATCGATGACCCGAGCAGCATTCCGAATGCAACAGCCAATCGATTACCATCCTTGAGAAGCCCTGCTAACATCCCCGAGAAAGCCAGTAAACTCATTTGATAAACCGCATTGCTATTCGCAAGACTTAGGATTAATCCTGTTATGACACCTACCGAGGCTCCGAAAGGCGCTCCTCCCACCAGCGCAAATAATAGTATTAAATAACGAGAAAGCACATGTTCTACGGTGATTGGACCCACAACCCAGCTCACCGTCCCTGTCATCACAGAAGCTAACAAGATAATCAGACATATAATTTCCTCATGCTTCAAATGGTAGTTCTTGCGGGTAAGCGTAAATACAGGAATTGCTTGAATAAAAATTAGCGTCAGCACTAGGCTTAGCAGTGCCTCAACGGAAACCATCATTAGCGTATACCAGCTTAAGTTTGAGACTACAAGCTCTGCAAAGAGCTGAACCAGCAAGGTCGAGCTGAATACAAGAAGCGGTGCTAAGGAAATATCGGAGCGTTCAAATTTCTCCAAAGCTTTTTGGATAAGTAAGAAAACGATGATCTCCGTAACTAGATAACCGGTATTCGAACTCAGCGAGAATAGGCTTCCAGCAAATGCAGCGACACCTACCCAGTGTAAAATATCTCTCCTTGTAAAATAAATGACAGCAATGAACGCAAGCGCAAACGGAGATAGCTGTTCCAAAATCATCGCACGACCGAGTAAGAAAGCCATCACGATGAGCAGTAAAGACCACTTCTTAGCTACAAAGGCTTGTACGAATCGATTTTCCACGGCAGCGCTATGTGCGCCTGTTTTCGCTTTCTGCCACAATCCCGACCAACCGCCACCAATCACTGTGCCTAAGCTTCTTCTCTGCATGTTTTCGAACACCATCCATTCATTCCTTATTTGTTTCTCTAGTATAGAGACAATCTAGCAGAAAGTTTGTCAGAATGAGTTGATAGATTAAAAGAAATTTCCGACAAGCCGCGTTCGCCTTGTCACCACGCCTCAGCCCTTGCCTAGTCTCGGTTTACCGTATCGAAAACGTTTCCAAAAGTCTGATTGCCTCGAACTTTCGCCCTGCGTATGGGGGAGATACCCGTAATTCCATGTCGATTGTTCTTTACGTTATTTTAAGGATTTGACGCTTGGATAAAAAAAAACCACACCCGCCTAAGCGAATGTGGTTCGTTACTGCATCTATTAATCTCTTCTTCCGCCTCGGCCACCGCGTTTGGACTCGGTGTTCTTTTTCAAAGACGAAATCCGCTCTTCACTATCTTTAAGGAACCGAGATACTTTATCTTCGAACGAAAACGGTCTAGCTCCGCCTTGCTGCTTGTTAAAGCCGCCGCGACCACCACCGCCACCGCCTCGATTGAAGCCACCGCCGCCACCTGGACGACCGCCACCACCACCGGGACCACCGCTTGGAGGACCACTACGTTCTCCGCCGCTACTTGGACGACCACCTTGGTAGCCTCCTGGACGATCTCCACTTGGACGTCCTTGATAGCTGCTGCCACCTGTACGTTCAGGACGAGCTGGTCTTTCCTCAACTGGCTTGTCAACCGTCTGCTTGATCGACAGTCCGATCTTGCCATCCTTGTCCACGTTAATCACTTTGACCAATACTTTGTCATCCAGCTTTAAATGGTCATTAACGTCTTTCACATAGTTGTCCGCGATCTCCGAAATGTGAACAAGACCGGTAACTCCTTCAGCAAGCTCGACGAATGCTCCAAAGTGAGTAATCCCCGTCACTCTACCCTCTAACTTGGTGCCAACTTCAATTGCCATAAAGTAAAATGTTCCTCCCTTAAAATGTTGAAAACACTGGCTACGCCGATTATAACCGATGCAGAAACCACGGTCAACACGGCAACAGCCTCTTCTTCTTGTTGATTTTTATTGCGACTTTGAGACACTTAGTGGCGTCTCTCCGGTTTTACTATAATGAAAATCTCGACGAATAATTTGATCCAAATACTCGTCATTATGAAGTCGAGCGATTTCTTTCGTTGTTTGCTCTTTGAGTTTCTTGGCCTCAACAAGCTGTTGCTCCATATTCGCTACGACACTACTCTTCTCTTGCAGCTTAGCGAACTGCCCCCAGATGTTCACAGCAGCCCAGCTCATAAAACATAGGACAAAAATCATGAGAAAACGCAGTCTTCGTTTCGAGCCTACACTGTTGCTGCGCTTGGATGGAACGGTTGCTTTAGCATGCATGAATAGGAATGCCTCCTACTTTGAGAATAACCTGCGTAAGATCAATATGATATTACCCTTAAGTTTCTTCAACCAAACAGGGATAACAAAATATTTATGCACAGGCCGAGTCATCCAAAGGAGTAATCTCCACACAGGATAAAGCAATTGTAGCACAATTCTATAAAGGAATATAGCTACAGCTAGTAAAAAGCCCAAAATAATCACAGTTAGACGATATAAGCCAATAATCGGTTTAATCAGGATAATTTCGACAGTTTTAGCAATGAAACGGTAGATAGCAATCGTAATTCGAATGAGAAGCAGCGTAATCCGGATGACCCAAGTGCTGAGGAATGCGAAATAAAAACATATACCGATCCCCATCCCTAGAAAAATAAATACACGAACTTGTCCTTCATTACTGTAAATGAGCAGACGGAACACGAGGATTGTCGCCACAATCCAATAAACCATATCAATGAACGGAATCGTCCATCGCGGCAGTCTCAGCTTGCCAGAGAGCACACGAAACACATCGAAGATCGCACCTATGGCGATTCCGCTCAGGAACATCATGAAGATCGTGTGGAACTGAACATTTAGGGTCACTTGAATAACTTACCAAGGAACCCCTTGGATTTCTCCTGGGTATTTCCATCCACATAAGCTAATTCGTGAATGATTCCTTCTATGGCGACCAACCCTTGTTCCAAACTTAAGTTCTTGATGTGCAAATTCTGTCCTTTAATCATCAAGTAGCCCATTTCCGTTTCAAGGAGGAACTCTTCACTGTCAAAGCTTTCTACGTTCAAAACTCCGGAGATCTCCAAGAGCTTGCGATTCAGCATTTTAATTTCTTGCCGCTTATTCGTGTTTTTCACGGGTTCAATCATGGCCTGTACCCCTCCTTCATCTACCACTACGATATGGGAGGATGTCCTCTTTTAGAACCATGCAAAACCCGTTATTTAAATATAAAAAATAACCCAAGACCCCTATTCAGGAATCTCAGGCTATTTCACAACTTGCAGGATTATTCGGATTGAAAAGCTTCTTCCTTAAGCAGCGTGTACATCTGAGCAGCGTCTTCCTTGCGGGTTGACTCTGATAGAACTTCCACTCGAATCGTCACTTTTTTCTGACCGAATTGAATAGAGAGCTCATCTCCGACTTTCACGTGTGTACTCGCTTTGGCATCTCTACCGTTAATCCAGACACGCCCTTGATCGGACACATCCTTCGCTACGGTACGACGTTTGATGAGACGAGATACTTTGAGAAACTTATCGATACGCATTATTTTACAGCGTCTTTAAGCTTGTTGCCTGCTTTGAAAGCAGGAACATTGGATTCCGCGATCACGATTGGGTTGCCTGTTTGCGGGTTACGGCCTGTACGACCAGAACGTTTGCGAGTTTCGAAAGTTCCGAAACCGATTAATTGAACTTTATCTCCGGATGAAAGAGCGTCCGTTACTTCACCAAGGAATCCGTTAAGTACAACTTCAACGTCTTTCTTAGTAAGTCCGCTTTTTTCTGCAATGTTGTTGATCAAATCTGTTTTGTTCATGTGGTTTCTTTACCTCCCAAAAATGTTTGAAGATCTAGTCTTCTACTATGTAGCCATTTTGCAAAGCTGAGAGACTTTGAACTTTGTTCAAAGATCCCTATCTTATATTTCCATATTCAACCTTACACCAAATTTAGTATTCTGCTTTTTTCGGCAAAATCCTTCTATCCCTGCCGAAGTTTTGCAACTTTTTTTGCTTCCTGCCATAAACTTTCCATCTCTGATAATTCAGTTTGTTCAAAAGAAAGCCCTCTTAAACGTAGTTGATCTTCGATATATGAAAATCTTTGGACGAATTTGCGGTTCGTCTGTGCGATCGCCTCTTCCGGATCAACCTTCAGGAATCTAGCGACATTGACGATGGAGAAAAGGACGTCGCCCAGCTCCTCGAGCCGATCTTGAGCCCCTGCTTCGGATGAATCAGCGATGGCTTCGCGAAGCTCGGTTAGCTCTTCTTCCACCTTATTCAGGACATCTTCTAGCTCTGACCAGTCAAAACCAACTGTCGCTGCCTTCTTCTGAAGCTTCAGCGCCTTCATGAGGCCTGGCAGCTCGCGCGGCACCCCGTCAAGTACAGATTGCTTCGTGACATCAATGCCCTTCTTACGCTTCTCCTCCGCCTTCATGGCATTCCAGTTCACAAGAGCTTCGTCGGCATCCTCAGCCTTGTTCTCACCGAATACATGAGGGTGACGGCGGATGAGTTTCTCATTCAACGTAGCGATGACATCATAAACGGTGAACGTGCCAATTTCCTCTTCCATCTGCGCATGCAGCATCACTTGTAAAAGGAGATCGCCGAGTTCCTCACACATGTGCTCGGGATCGTCCTCGTCAATTGTTTCAAGAACCTCGTACGCTTCTTCGATGAGATTTTTGCGCAGGCTGGCATGCGTCTGCTCACGATCCCATGGGCAGCCTTCTGGGCTGCGCAGGATTTGAACAATTTCATGCAATCGGCCAAAAGTGCGGTAATAATCTTCATCCTTTTCACTCTTCGGCACCCAGACAAGGGAAAGATTGCCGTACCCCTTTACATGATCGAGCTCATGCAGGGGGACCTCGATAACCTGTTCCTCACCTGCCACACCCAAGGAATGACCAACGACAACACGGTAATCATCCGAATAAGCATCCATGAGGCTAATCTTAAGATCTGATGCCGTAAGACTATCATACACTTGCCCAATAACCGTATGAAGCTGCGGATTAAGAGTATAACGGCTCAGGCTGGTCGCGTCAAGCAATTGAAATCCATCAATCGGATCAAAACCGAAACGTAGAAACGCTTGATCCAGAAAGCTCTCCCCACCGATAATTTGGAGCGAGATGCCCTCGGACGGACAGCGTTGTTTCAGAAGCTGCACCGTGTATTCCGCCACCATCGGATGGCCTGGCACTGCATAAATAACCTCGAAAGCTTGCGTCTTGGCTGACTGAATGAGCGCCTCTGCGATCGATTCGTACACTTGTTCGAATCTTTGGTGCGCTAAGTAATTCTCGTCGAACGTTTGGTAAGGAATCTGATTCGTATCCAGCATCTGAACCATCGGATGATCTTTCGTTCGCAGGTAAAGCACCGCTTGCTCCTTGGCGGCCAGCTGCAGCTTTTTCCAGACACCTAGTGTGAGCTGGTCTTCGTCTCCCGTTCCGAGTCCGAGGACGGTTATTTGCGGGTTGGTTGTTGACATTAGGAAACACCTCCTGATTGTTGGTTAACTGCGATATGTATGAAAAAACTATTTGAACATTTGCAGGGAGGAAGCATGAGGACACTTAAACCGTTTGCTGGGGCTTCTACATGTCAGTCAAAGTTGTGAACTCCAGTTTTCGGTTATAAAGTCATGCTAGTACATGTAAATGAGCATCCGTGGTTACCAATGTTGTATTTTCTGCAACAATTCCCACTCCCAAAGGCCATTGGGCATGTTCAAGTTGTAGTTTGTACAACATTTCGGACCCATTTGTTGCGAAATAGCCTGTATAGGTCCTAAATTGTTGTACATTATGCAACATCGGAGGGAAAGAGGCGGGATCTAGGCAGATATTGTTGCAATTTCTACAACATCTTCAACTGAGAATGAATTCATTCTTCAATTCATCCAGCAACCTCAAGTGAGCATATATGACGATGGATTTTCGATTTAAGACACCTCAATATAGAAAAAGATTGGCAATCACTCATGGCCATTGGCAATCTCTAGCCTCGGTCGCGGGGGGCGGCGGATGCCTTCGCCGGCCATAGCTTCTCCAGGACCGGCGCCAGCTTCCGGTCCAGCTCCGGCATCAGCCGCAGCTCCTCGCGGCTGATGCTGCCGCTGCGCAGCAGCGCGAGCGCGTAGACGGCTGCGCCGCCGACTACACACACCAAGGCGATTGCGCTAGCGCTCAATCGCTCAGGCACGTGCCATGCCGCCGCAGCGGGCATGGCCAGCAGCTGCAGCGCTGCGAGGCAGCCGCCCATCAGCCCCACGGCAAGCGTGGGACTGACGGCGTACGGCCGCAGCGCGAAGCGCGCCCCGGTGCAGCGGCGCAGCTGCACCAGATTCAGCCCCGCCGCAGCGGCATAGGCGATCACCGCGCTCAGCGCGGCGCCGTCGATGCCCCAGCGGGGCATCAAAACCACGTTGCCGAGTGCTTTCAGCACGATGGCAACGAGCAGGGCCTTCACCGGCGTGCGGATCGCGCCGGCACCCTGGAGAACGCTGGCTGAGACAGCGTTCAACGTACTAAACAAGGCCGTGAAGGCCAGCACAGCCATCGTCCAGCTGGCCTCATTACTTTTGTAAAGCATCACGTTAATCGGCACTGCTGCAAAGGCAAGGCCGAATGAGGCTCCAAGCCCAATAAGCCAAGAGAGCCTTATCGCCATCTCAGCCCTAAAGCGGATGAGTTCGTTCTGCCTTCTTGCCTTGGCTTCTGCAAGAGCTGGAACAAGTACTGCGGACATAGAGGAAGCGATCATGACAACGAGCTGAACGAGAGGAAGCCCCCGGTTATACAGCCCGAACTGCCGCATAGCCTCCCCCTCGCTTCCTTGCGCAGCCTCAAGAAGTCGCGGCATGGTAAACGTGTCGACAAGCGTGAGCAAAGGAACCACGATAGCCCCCAAACAAACAGGAATCGCATACGCCGTAATGCGTTTCGCCCACTCCCAGGAGGAGAGTTCCTTTGACGGCATCATGCCTCCCTTTCGCTTTCCATCATTTGGCCATTGCCTGTTCATGTCAGGATACAGTCCGTCCTCTAATCGCTTTCCATTATCTGACTCCTGCCAATTCCGTTCTTTCGACAGCAGCCCGTCACCTTCACTTATTACATCCTGCCTCTGTCCCTCTATATCCTCAGACTGCCTCCAGTCCTCTTCATTCACTCCCTGCTCCTGCTCCTGCTCCCGTTCCCATCCCCGCTCCTGTCTCATCGCCTTCCGCCAATAAACATACATCACGATCAACCCAGCAGCAGCACCTGTCACGGAGCCAAATGTAGCCCCAGCAGCAATCCATTCCTCGTCATAAGCTAATGCCACCATATAGAGCAGCAGCGCAACCATGGTAATCACCCTTATTAGCTGTTCAATCACTTGTGAAACAGCCGTCGGCACCATATTCTGATACCCTTGGAAATAACCGCGCAGGACAGCGAGCATCGGGGATAGCAGCAGTGCGAAGGATACGCTTCGGATCGCCCTTTCTGTCTGGCTAATACCGATCCAACTGGCAATCTCATTAGCTCCGAAGTACAACAGAACAAACACTACAAAACCGGAGCCCAACAATATGGCTGTTGAGACACGGACAATACGTCTAGCCCCTTGATGATCACCATCCATAGCTCGTTCGGCTACGAACTTGGATACAGCTACCGGAAATCCGGCTGTAGCCGCGAACAAAATTAGAATATATAGCGGATAAACCGCATTATAAATACCAAAAGCCGTATCACCGGATACATTTTGAAGCGGAATCTTCTGCAGAGTTCCCAATAGTTTAGAGAGAATAGCGGCAGCCCCAAGTAGAGCGGCACCTCTTAACAGCTTGGCACCTTGTTTACCGACATTCCTCTGGAGCCCCTCTTTATAACCTTGATGCCCCTTGTCGGTGTCCCCCATCTTACTTCTCCTCTACCTTGACTTCACGCATATAGACATATTATAACGAAATCAGTCATAGCAGACAAAAAAAGCTTCACTTACAGATGCGGGGGCATCTCGGTAAGGAAGCCTTTATGTCTTATTTTTCTTTCATTGCTCCATCTGCTTTGCCAAAAATCCAGCCGCTGTCTCTACCATCTTAACTTCCATATTCCCCATTTTCACATTCTCATCTTTGGAGAGCAAAATGACACACCCAATAGGGTCGCCACCGGCTACAATCGGAGCGGCTACGAAAGAAGAAAATGTTTCATTTGTATCTTTGATAAGCTCAAATTGACCACTTCCGCTTTCCAGAATCGCTTTGCGATTTTCCATACAGGATTCAACGATCGATCCAACCGACTTTTCGAAATAGTCTTTTTTGGACCCCCCAGCCATCGCAATAATGTTATCTCGATCTGAGATCAGGGCGACATGATTCGTACTTTCAAATAACGATTCCGCATACTCCTTGGCAAAATCACCAAGTTCACCAATCGGTGAATACTTCTTAAGAATCACTTCACCATCTCGATCCACGAAAATTTCCAAAGGGTCACCTTCGCGAATGCGTAGTGTGCGTCGTATTTCCTTGGGAATAACAACTCTCCCTAAATCATCTATCCGACGGACAATTCCAGTTGCTTTCATACCTCTAGATGCCTCACTTTCCGCTCAGTAATTAGATACGACAGGAGCATGAAATCTTGTATGCTAGATCGGGATTTGGTGGGAACTCGAATTCTATCCATAGTATTCTTCACTTCCCATTCTTCTATGCAGACGCTTTTACTACGGAATTTACTTTATTTAGCTTTGCATCCTGCTGCGCTTATCATGTCCAAAAATAACAAATAAAAACAGGATGCCCGTTATCGGACATCCTGGTAAGTTCTTACTTTGCAGCTGGACTTGCCGCTGGGCTTGCAGCCGGACTTGCTGCCGGACTTGCAGCTGGAGCCGGGCTCGCTTCCGGTTTCGGCAGATTGTTGGTTTGAATCAAGTTCGGATATTCTTTCTCCGCAAATTCAGATAGGGATTTCTCCGCAAGCTGAGATTTGATTTGTGTTTTGAGCGTATCATCCAGTGGCTTTGTGCTTCTGGACTCTACTTTCATGACGTGGTAACCGAAAGAGGATTCAACAGGATCACTGATCGTGTTCAAAGGAAGCGTACTAGCTGCTTGTTTGAATTCAGGCACCCATTGATTGATGTCCGCATCTTTATACGTACCGCCAGCCTCTTTGGAGCCTGGATCGTCGGAATATTCTTTCGCAAGTGCTGCAAAATCGCCGCCTTTATCCAGTTTCCCTTTTACCTCTTTGGCTCTTGCCAAAGCTTCATCTTTGGTACGCAAATCTTTTTGTGTAGCTGCATCCTTCAAAGAGATCAGAATATGGCTAACTGTTGCAATATCAAAGGCATGAGTAGCTGCTTGTTCTTTGTAGGAATCCTGAACAGCTTGATCTGTTATTTTACTCTCCATGCTGCCCATGGTGTAGAAGCTCATTTTCATTAATGACTCGATATCCTTAAGCTCGATACCATTGTCTTTTAACTGCTTGTCCATTCCGCCTTCTTGCTTACCGAAGTAATCCGTGATGGCTTTCATTTGCTCCGTCACTTGTTTGTCAGCATCAGCTTTCACTTTATCATCCGCTTTGGCAGACAGAACACGGAAAGTAACCATTTGCTTCAACATATCTTGTTGAAAAGCAGGGTCTGTCATGAATTGCGCCAGCTGCGGTGAGAACATTTTGTTCACACTGATGAAAGAGTTAAACTCGCCGCGTGTAATTTTACCGCCCTCTTTATACGTAGCAATCACGTCACTCGGGTTACCTGTAGCCGCTGCAGTAGAGGCAGGTGAAGGTGAAGCTGTTGCTGCACCTTCCTTTTTACTTCCACATGCACTTAGCACTGAAAATGCAAGGAGCAATGCTACCATGCTTAAAATCCATTTTTTCGAAAAACGTCGTTGTTTACTAGTATCATTTGGCAACATCCTGTAATTCCCCTTTCGTTTTCAGAACATCCTTATATTGTACCAGAAACTTCTCCACCAATTCGATGGAAGCTTCTGGTTTCATGCCTTTACATCGAATAACGATATGAAGCTGCGGGTCCGCGTTCAACTTGATTCGACCATCAAAGCCTTTGGACAATGCGATTAGCTTTTGTCCTTCCAGCCTGCCATTCTGGTCAATATGCACCTTGATTAGGTAATCATCCCCTTTTTGGCTGATCGTTTCTATCCGGTACTCCGAACCGTATGCTTTCAAACGAGCCACTGACAGTAAGTTGAACACGGCCTGCGGCAGATCGCCGAAACGATCAACAAGCTCATCATGCAGATCCGCGGCTTCTTCCAACGTTCGAATGGCGGCCACTTTTTTGTAGATTTCGATTTTTTGCATGCTGTCGTAGATGTAGTCGGATGGTAGGTACGCATCCAATTGTATATCGATGGAAGTATTCCACTCCGGTTCCGGAATGACCGCTTCCCCATCTATTTCTAGTTTCAGCTTTGCAATTTCTTCTGCTAGCATTTGGGAGTATAAATCAAATCCGACAGATGCAATGAAACCATGCTGCTCTGCGCCAAGCAAATTACCAGCACCACGAATAGATAAATCCCTCATCGCAATTTTAAAGCCTGATCCAAGTTCTGTAAACTCTTTAATCGCTTGAAGGCGTTTCTCCGCCACTTCCGTAAGCACTTTATCACGCTGATACGTGAAATAAGCATACGCTACGCGATTAGAACGTCCTACTCGTCCACGCAGCTGATAGAGCTGGGACAGCCCCATTTTATCCGCATCGTGAACAATCAGTGTGTTGACATTCGGAATATCGACACCCGTCTCGATAATACTGGTGCTTACCAGCACATCGTATTCCCCATCGAGGAAATCAAGGATCGTCTTCTCCAGCTCCTGCTCGCCCATTTGTCCATGTGCCACAGTAACGCGGGCATCCGGAATCATCATGGAGATCTGATCAGCGATTTGGGTAATACCTTGTACACGGTTATATAAATAATACACTTGACCTTCACGCGCTAATTCCCGCTCAATCGCCTCTCGAACCAACGTTGGTCCGTACTCGACCACATAAGTCTGGACAGGGAAACGATTTTCCGGCGGAGTCTCGATGACCGATAAATCACGAACACCTAACATGGACATGTGTAAAGTTCTCGGAATCGGTGTTGCCGTCAGGGTTAGCACGTCCACATTCGTCTTGAGACGTTTCAGCTTTTCTTTGTGGGACACGCCAAAACGCTGCTCCTCATCGACGATCAGCAAACCAAGATCTTTGAACTGCACATCCTGCGACAATAGCCGGTGAGTACCAATAACGACGTCAACCGTCCCTTTCTTGACGCCTTTCATAACTTCGGTCTGCTCCTTCTTGGAGCGGAAACGACTTAGTACTTTTACGTTAAAAGGATAGCCTGAGAACCGTTCACGGAATGTTTCGTAATGCTGCTGTGCCAAAATCGTCGTCGGCACCAATACAGCAACTTGCTTGCCGTCAATCGCTGCCTTGAAGGCCGCGCGTACCGCAACTTCCGTCTTCCCATAGCCCACGTCGCCGCAAAGCAAACGATCCATCGGACGCGCTTTCTCCATGTCTCCCTTAATTTCTTCGATCGCGCGGAGCTGATCCCGCGTTTCATCGTAAGGGAACATCGCTTCAAATTCGTTTTGATAGGAGCTGTCTTTACTAAATCCGTAGCCAGTTGCCGCTTGGCGCTCTGCATAGAGCTTGATCAGCTCATCGGCAATATCCTTAACGGATGCCCGCGCCTTGCTCTTCACTCTAGCCCAGTCAGCGCCTCCGAGCTTATAAACCTTCGGTTCCTTCTCTTCGGAACCTACATATTTCTGGATCAAATCAATCTGGTCAATCGGTACGGACAGCTTGTCGCCGCCAGCATACATGATGTGGAGGTAATCCTTGTGGATACCGCCAACTTCCAAGGTGCCGATCCCAACATACTTCCCGATCCCATGATTCACGTGAACAACATAATCGCCAACCTTAAGCTCTTGATAGCTTTTGATACGCTCAGCGTTCTCCAGCTTCTTCTCGACCTTACGTGCTTTACGCTGTTTCTGTGTGAAGATCTCGCCTTCCGTGATGACGACCAAATGGATCGAGGGCATTTCAAACCCTGTCTGCAGATTCCCATCTACAATTTCGGGGACATCAATTTGGTAGTCCTGAAGCACCCGCCGAACACGTTCAGCACGGTCCTCCCCGTTTGCCAGTAAAATGACATTGCTTCCATTTTTCTTCCAGCGTTCCATCTCCGCTTTGAGGAGATTCATTTGTCCATGGAAGTTTTGCATGACGCGGCAAACGAAGTTAACGATATTTTGCGGTTGAATCCCAGCCACTTGGCGCAGGAATAGCGATACATATAATGTCGGGAAAGGTCTGCGATGCAGCAGAGTTTCATACGATTTGGACAGCACAAAAGCCGGCAAGCTCTTCCCCTCTGTCAGCGCATGCATCATCCACTCTGCTTCGTCACGTTCTAGCTGCTTTGCTGTCTCCAGCAATCGGGCAGGTTCGTCGATGATAAGCACAGTATCCTTAGGCATGTAGTCCATGAGGGTCTGTCTTTCCGTATATAAAAGCGAAATATATTTATAAATACCAGGGAACGTCTGCCCTTCACGAAGCAGTTCAATATCATGTCCGATGCCTTCGAGCAGTTTGTCTTTGGCTGATCGGTCCGTCATTTTCTCCAGCTGCGCTTGAAGCAGCTCATAAGCATGCTGCGCGGCCGATTGTAACCGCTTTCTATCCGCTTGAATCTCGCGGCAAGGGGGAATCGTTATCGCGTTTAATTTATCAATTGAACGCTGGTCACTTACATCAAAAGTACGAATAGAATCAACTTCGACATCGAACAGCTCAATCCGAATGGCGTTCTCCGACGTTAGCGGAAATAAATCCAGAATTCCGCCGCGTACGCTCATTTCACCTTTGGTCTCAACCCGCTCCACGCGCTCGTAACCCAGACTGGATAAAGCGCCTAGGAGCTCATCCAATTGCACGGTATCCCCTACGTTGATCGTAACGCGGGATTCCTCGAATACTTGCTTGAGCGGAAGCAATCGACGCACCCCAGCAAAAGGCGCAATCACAACTCCACGGAAACCGCCAGCTAACTTGGTGAGAACGTCAATACGCTGCGCTAGCATCTCAGGGCTTGAAGCCGCCTCTTCTGTCGTCAGAAGTTCTTGAGATGGGTAGAGCAGCACTTCATCTGGTGATAGACATTCTAGTAAATCCTCCGCTATTTTCTGAGCGGCGAACATATTGTGAGTAACAATGAACAGCGGGCGCGCTAACTCTCGCGCAAGAGTGGCAATCATTACCTGCCTAGAGGAACCGGTGAGTCCGGCAACGAGCTGCTCTTTCATTTCGGACCTGAGGCCTGTCACGATCGTTTGAAAGTCGCTATCCGTAGAAAAAGCTTGAATTAAAGCTTGCAAACAAGTACACTCCCCTCACAAAAAGAAGCCTCGGCACACTTGCCTCGGCTATTAACTCTTTATCTTCATCAATTTTACTGCAACGGACTTGCCAGCAGGGACAGTTCTGGGTTTGCATCTAGCGCCTCACGACAGTAGTCACAAACGACCCTTACCGTAACATCTCCATTCGTGTTATACGATATTATATCTCTACGCTCATCGGGGGTCAAGAAATGGAAGCCTAACTGCTGCTCCGTGATCGATTCCTGATTAATTTCCCCAACAAAGGTATGACAATGTCTGCAAATATACTTAATCATATATGTATGCCTCCTTCGACTATTCGATTACATCCTAGTATGACCATTCTTCAGAGAAATTAGCCGAATGTGCCATTGTCATTTTCGAATAGCGAACTTGCATACAATGAGTCTGAAGCAGATGACTTCACTTATTTATTGAACTTCGCCATCGTCTTTTCGAATGACTCACTCAGACTGAACAGCATGGCTTCGCAAGTGAGGTCCAGTACCTCATCTATCGATTTCATCTCGTCTTTGGAAAAGTTAGATAAGACATAATCGGCAATATTATAGCCGGGCGCTGGCCTGTTCACACCCACTCGAATTCGGTTGAAGCTTTGCGTACCAGCATGCTGAATAATAGATTTAATTCCATTATGACCACCAGGGCTGCCTTGATAACGGAGTCGAATTTGACCGAATGATGTATCCATATCATCATAAACAATCATAACGTCTTCCAGTTTTGCTTTATAAAAGTCCAAGAACGCTCGCATGGATTCGCCCGAAAGATTCATATAAGTCATCGGTTTAAGTAAATATACCTTCGTTCCATTGACCACACCTTCGCCTAGAAGACCCTTACTTTTATTTTGAAAAGAAGTAATACCCCATTTGGCAGCAAAACGGTCAATGGCCATGAAACCAACATTGTGTCGATTCATCTCATATTGTTTTCCCGGATTACCTAGTCCAATAAAACATTTCATTTTCTTCTAAATCCTCCTAAAGTTAAACTAAAAAATCCTTTGCGGAACCATCATCTAGAGGTTATTGTTTACCTATATGAAAACGAACCATCAAATTTAAAGCTGTGGGTGAATCAGTCATATGTATTTAAATGGTCAACAGCTTACAACCGATCTTCATTTTCAAGATCATGCTGAATCCTGTATTCCCGTCCAAGTATACTATCAAAATGTACATAAGGATATAGGCTTCATTGAAATCTACACCTTGTATTTTATCAAAGTAAATAATACATTCTACAACCGAAATACTCACGTTTTTCTTTCGCGGCCCGGATATTAAGCGCTTACAACACAGTAATAAAGGACACCCTCTACATAGATGTGAGGGTTCCTTCTCGTTCGTTTGATCTATACCGGCTGGCCTTCAGTCGCAGCCTCGTTCGATGTTTCCGCTTGTCCAACCTTCTCTTCATTATTTGCTGGCTCTTCTACAGCAGTCTCTTTCTGAGGCGCAAGAATCGTGAGAATTAAATCGTTAGACTCAGACTTCACTTCAATCCCCGCAGGGATAGTGAGTTGGTTTACTAATAAGTTATCTCCGAGTCCGATGTTCGAAATGTCCACCTTGATCGAACTTGGGATCTGATTGGGCAAGCATCGAATCTCCAGCTCATGCATCTGAATTTGAACAATGCCGCCTTCTTTGGCCCCTTCAGCCTCACCAATGAATTCCAAGCTAACAATCGTTTTAACAGGCTCATCCATATTAATTTGATGAAAATCGATATGTAGCAGCCGCTCTCGTTTAAGTTTGTCACGCTGGATCTCGTGGATCATCACGGGTTGCTTGCCACTTCCGTCTGGCATATCCAAATCAATAATAGCATGAGGATTTTGGCGTAACAGCGCTAGTAATTCTTTTTGATCAACCGTAATGACCGCAGAGCCCACCTTTTGGCCATATACAACTGCAGGTATTCTACCTTGGATACGCAGTTGTTTAATATCTGATTTCGTTGTTTCTTTGCGGGATTCCGCTTTTAATGAAAATGCCATAAGAAAAAGAACCTCCTAAGGGTTTTGCTCAGCACCTCGCTTGAATAAGCAGTGCCAAGTGGATAACAGCTAGTTCATAGCCTACCCAACCTCAAGAAGTTCCATCCAATTTCATCCTCACAAAGTGAGATTTACCGTTCCTATGTTGTGAATTACTCTTTGTTTTGTTTATTTTCCTTCTTCGCTTTAGCCCGCGCTCTAATTTTATCAGCATAGCCAGACTTGTTCGATTGTCTCTCGCGAGCAATTGCTAGATCCCCATCATCTACGGAATGTGTAATTGTTGAACCTGCAACAACATATGCGCCCTTGCCGATTTTCACAGGAGCAATCAAATTCACATTACTGCCCACAAAGGCATCATCGCCAATTTCCGTTAAACTCTTATTGAATCCGTCGTAGTTCACGGTAATGGCGCCGCAGCCGATGTTTACATTCGTGCCAACAACAGCATCCCCTACATAGCTTAAATGAGAAACTTTCGATCCCTCACCCAGTGTCGCGTTCTTAATCTCAACAAAGTCGCCAATTTTCACTTGCTTCCCAATATTAGCGCCAGGTCTCAAATAAGCAAACGGCCCCACACTGGCCTCATTATCCACATAGGCATCCTGAAGGACGGATTGTTTAATCGTAACCTCATCCCTAATCGTCGAGTCGATAATTTCCGTTTGCGGTCCAATTGTACATTGTTCCCCAATAACCGTACGACCCCGTAAAATAGTACCCGGCAGCAGTACCGTATCCATGCCGATGGTAACATCTTTCTCAATATACGTATTCAATGGATCTACAATCGTAACCCCGTTCAGCATGTGCTCACGGTTAATACGCGCTTTGAATAACCGCTCGGCCTCAGCAAGTGCCACACGATCGTTCACACCGATCGATTCTGCGCTGTCCTCCATGCAATAGCCTTGAACAACTTCTCCTCCGCCTGTCATAATCCCAATGACATCAGTCAGATAGTATTCATTTTGCGTATTATTGTTCGTAACCGACGCTAAGGCCTTGAACAGTTTCCGATTATCGAAAATATAAGTGCCTGTGTTGATCTCCTGAACTGCTGCTTCCTCGCTGCTGCAGTCCTTCTGCTCGACAATCCGTGCTACTCGGCCGTCTTCACCGCGAATAATGCGTCCATAACCATGCGGCTCATCGAGTTTGGCTGTAAGAATTGTCGCAGACGCTCCAGACAGCTCATGCAGCTCAATGGTGCTCATCAAGGTGGCTTCCGAAATCAACGGTGTATCGCCGCAAATGACAACAGTCATCCCTTCCTCTTCGCCAAGAGCATCTTTCGCTTGAAGAACAGCATGACCCGTTCCCAACTGCTGCTCCTGTAAAGCGTACTCCACTCGATCTCCCAGATGTCCCTTCACGGCTTCGGCCCCGAATCCAACAATGACGAGTGTTTTTGTTACTTCTATATGCTGCAGCGTGTCCACAACGTGTTCCACCATTGGCTTACCTACAACCGGATGAAGCACCTTGTATAGCTTCGATTTCATGCGTTTACCTTGTCCTGCGGCCAGTACGATCCCCATGAGTTTCAACTAACATTCAACCCCTTTAATATAAATAGTTACACACTACTATATGTATAATTGATGAGTTCTTCAACCAAATATAGCATCAATACCACCCAAAAGAAAAGAGAGCCCAAGGGCTCTCTCAATAATCTGAATTATGCGCCTTCTTCAATTACCTCTTCTTCTACAGCCGCGCGATCGTATTCAGCTAGTACTGCCGCTTGAATTTTCTCACGTGTTGTGGAAGAAATCGGATGAGCGATATCACGGAATTCACCATCCGGTGTTCGTTTGCTTGGCATAGCCACGAACATCCCATTATTACCGTCGATGACACGTATGTCATGAACGACGAACTCGTTATCAATGGTAATGGAAGCAATCGCCTTCATCCTCCCCTCGGAGTTGACCCGGCGGAGTCTTACATCTGTAATTTGCACTTGTGTTCACCACCTTTTTCCATCTCTGAGACTTGGGTGTAATATTCCACATCGTCGTGCAAATTCCTTCTTCTTTTTTTGAAATTTTCGATAATTTTATACAATCTTAATGTTACTGTTAAATTTCGACAGAAATCACAGCAATTAACTCGATTTCGACAAAAACATCACGGGGTAATCTGGCCACTTCGACAGTGGATCTAGCCGGTTTGTGGTCACCAAAGTACGAACCATAAATTTCATTCAGCTCTGCAAACTGATTCATATCCTTCAAAAAAACCGTCGCTTTCACAACTTGATCAAATGATGAACCTGCTGCTTCAAGCACACCCTTCAAATTCGCGAACACTTGATGGGCCTGTTCCTTGATTCCACCCTGTACAATCTGTCCATCCAAGCCAAGTGGAATTTGTCCGGAAGTAAAGAGGAGGTTACCAAGCTTTACCGCTTGCGAGTAAGGTCCGATAGCAGCAGGTGCTGCTGTTGTTGAAATAAGTTCCATCGTTTTACGAATCTCCTTTTTTACTGTCAAAATAGTTGCCTGGCTCTACCGTGATTTGTTTCGTCTTGGAATCTACGCCGTATAAACGAGCAAGCGATACGTAGTGATCGACCAAATGCTCTTCAACCTCACAAGACTCCATGAATACACCAACCCCTTGAACCGAGGCTTTGAATTCCGCTAACAAATCCATCATACCGTGGATGGTACCTCCAACATGCATGAAATCATCAATGATAAGCACCTTTGACTCTTCTTTCAAAGCACGCCTAGCGAGTGACATCGTCTGGATCCGCTTGTTGGAACCTGAAACATAGTTGATGCTAACCGCTGACCCTTCCGTCACACGACTGTCCCTGCGGACAATCACAACAGGCAGATTCATATAAGTTGCCGTCGCATAAGCGAGTGGAATGCCTTTCGTTTCTACGGTCATAATTACATCAATATCACGACCAGCGAAAGCGGATGCAAACGTCTTGCCAATTTCATTCAAATATTGGGGCTGCCCCATAATATCTGACATATACAAATAACCGCCTGGAAGAATCCGCTCTGGCTGCTGCAGTTGTAAACAAAGGTTCTGTATAAATTTCAGTGATACTTCCTTAGGCACTTTTGGTGAAAACTTCACACCTCCAGCAGCCCCAGCAAGCGTATTCAGCTCGCCTAGTCCTTCTTCTTCAAATACTTCCTTGATGATCGCTAAATCTTCACTAATGGAGGATTTAGCAGAGTTGTAACGCTCGGCAAAAGTCGTTAAAGGGATTAACGAATGGGGGCGGAATAACAAATATTGCGTCATTTCCACCAGCCTAGCGCTCCTTTTCAACTTTTTCATCGCACTACCCCCAAAAATCCGAATATTATAATGAAAATATACCATTTTTATACGTATTTATTCAAGCTTCTCATGAAAATTATATTAACATCAACTTAACATCAATCTGACACGTTTTATGGAGTGGCTAAAATCTAAGTTCACCCTCTATTCAATGAAAAAGAGCCCTTCGCGGGCCCTGCAACCGTCCTACTTCATCTACGTCAACATCCGCACTGCGTAAACGTCCTTACAAAATCCACGCAGTCCGTTATAAATGCGGGGCACCTTCGCTTCCTTGGATACGAGACCGAATACCGTCGGCCCGCTGCCCGACATCAACACACCATCCGCACCAAGCCTCTGCATGCATTCTTTGAGATGTCTCACCTCAGGATAAAGGTCCAGCGTCACTTCCTCAAGAACATTGCCGAGGCTTCCGCAAAGCTGATCGAATCGCTTCTCCCGAATCGCGTTTAGCACACCTTCCGTCGAAGGATGATGCTTAATCTCCCGAGCATTCAGCTTCCCGTAAATCTCCGATGTGGACACATTGATAGGCGGCTTCGCAAGTACGACCCAGCACTGAGGCGGCGAGACGATCGCTTCCAGCTTCTCTCCGCGTCCTCTAGCGACAGCCGTCCCTCCCGTTACACAAAAGGGTACATCCGAGCCAAGCTCCGCTCCAAGCACCTGCAGCTCTTCCATAGGGATGTTTAAGTTCCAGAGCCGATTCAAACCTCTAAGTGTAGCTGCCGCATCGCTGCTGCCCCCTGCTAGACCCGCTGCTACGGGGATCTGCTTGTCCAAGTGGATGTACACACCCTGTTTGACGTCGTATCGATCTTTAATAAGGCGTGCCGCCTGAAAGGCTAAATTCTTCTCATCGAGCGGAATATAACCCGCCTGACTGGAAATGATGATGGTGTCCCGCGAAAGCTCCTGCATTTCGATCCGATCTGCTAGATCTACCATTGTCATGACCATCTCAACTTCATGGTAACCGTCCGATCTTTTATGTAAAACATCAAGGGATAAATTGATTTTAGCCGGTGCTTTTTCAAAAATCTTCATCAGATCACCTTCTTTTGCTCGTTTGCCGTTAAAATATTATAACAAAAGCGCAAAAAAAAAGCTAAAGCATTCGCTTTAGCTGTAGAAGGGACGCTGTCCCGCTTGCGTTTCTTCCTGCGATCCAGTAATTATTTGATTGAAAACCGCTGCATTAGGTTGTATTGGATTAGAAGATCTATAGGTATTTACATTGGTCGTATTCGGTGTGTAGGCAGCAGGTGTATAGGAAGATTGCGTTTGCTGCGTTCCACTGTATACGTTCTGATTAAAGCTTGATTGAGGCTGCGAATAGGGTTGTTGGGAAGATACAGATTGATAGTTGGACTGATTATAATTCGACGGATTGTAGTTAGACGGATTGGAAGAAGTTTGACTGTAGTTAGTTTGACTGTAGTTAGTTTGATTGAAGGTAGGCTGACTATAGTTAGGTTGAATGTTACTTTGCTGACTGTTCGCTGATTGCGTCTGGTTGACGGTAGAAGCCGCAGGGTTATACTGTTTCACCAGCTGTTCCTGAGCAATTTGGATCGCACGCTTCACCATGTTCCCTGCATCCTTCGTTCGGATGCCCTCCCAACCCTCACGCTGCACCACATCATAAAACCCTAGATCTTTGGCTAATTCATATTTAAAGCTTTCGGACATGATCCCTCTTCTGCGACTCATAATTGGAACCTCCTTGGAGTTTTGCTATAGTATGCCCAACCCGATAAGGTCCATTCAAATGCAAAAACAGACCCTCTGGGTCTGCTCATATAGGAATGCATTAAGCTAATGTTGGATGTAGGTGATACGAACCTGTCCATCGTCATTACACACGGTAACTTCAACGGATTCAGTAAGGATATCGGCGTAGCTGTACGACACTCGTTTAAAGGCGTGGGATTCTTGATCTAATTTCACAATAAACACAGAAGGGTAGGTTTCTTCTAAAACACCAGAACGCTCGACAGTCTTTCGACGGCCACCATTCGCTCTTAACATGATCTTCTGCCCAACGTGGGGCTCCAAACTGCGTTTGATCTCCAACAGCGCATTTTTTGCCATTGTCAACTACCACCTCTTTCCTAGTTAATTATAACCCATTCAGACAGGCATGTCAAACGAGGTCAAATATTATATCAGCACCACATTCCTGTTGTCAACGGCATTTTTGCTGAATTTTCGAAATCTCCCTCTTACAGGTTGTCTCCAAAGTTCGCAAATTATTCACACTTTTCCACTAAAAAAAGAACACTTACCCAGTCAGCCCTCTCCAAGGAGTCGAATGACAGGTAAGTGTTGATATTGTATACCCTATGTTTTGTCGGTCCATGTTGTTTTTTACATGTATCATAGGAATATTTAAGCATGATCTTCCGTATGTTGAATACCCGGAACCCCCATGCGATAGCTGCCTCTCGTCTCAACCCCACCTAATCCTTCTAAGCCTGTCACCGTCAAGTCAACGATATCAAGCATGGAAATGGTTTCCTTCACGGAAGTATATGACAGTTTAGCCGCGATACAAAGCGGATCTAAGGCATGAATGAGGATACGAGCAGGAGAACTCGCAAAATTAGCTCCAGCCCTCAGTAAGGCCTCAAAATGAGACTGACAAGCACCAGCCACAATAATCATGGAGTCCCGATTACGCTCATACTGTCTGGCGATCTGTACAGCGTTTACGAAGTTTTGTGAATTCTTATAGCTGGAAAGGTTGCTTGGACCTCCACCCTTGCGCTGCTTAAGTATTCCGTCATGACCGGTAATAACAACAATGTCCGGCTTAATTTGTGGAAGCAGCCTGTGAAGAGCATCCGCCATTTGTGCTTCAGGAATATAAAACCCCTCGGCAGGCACACGCAATTCCCCATAGATTTGCATACTTTTACGTAAGTAAGTAGGATCACCATCAAGGTGCAGCACTTTGCCAGGCACTTCGAAGTAGCTTTTATCGGTATTTTGTTTATGGTTTATTGAGAGTTGGTTTTTCTCTTGCAGCTGCAACTGGGATACCGCCAGACGCCGGAGCGACTCCCGAAATTCGGGTGAACTCGATCGCGGATGATCCATGACATCCGTCGGATTTGAAATGGTCAAATCCACTAAAGGCGCATCCGCGAGCAGCCTATAATCCACACCGCGCAGGATAGCCTTCAGCTGCTCTATGCGCTCAATCTTAAACATGACGTCGCCGCCATAGGATTTACGGGTAACAAAGTCTCCTTGCCTCATAGCACAATCCCCTCCTAGGGGTATCCTATGGCGGGACTAGGCATTTGGTGCGGGTTATTTGCAGCCGTGCGCGAGAAGAGCCGACGACAAGCGCGCGAATTCTTCCATACTGAGCGTTTCGCCGCGACGCGAAGGCTCTATGTTAATGCCGAGCAGCAGAGCTTCCAGCTCAGGCTTATTTTCTTTGGTGAAGAACCGCGCTGCTAGGTTGTTGTAAAGGGTTTTGCGCCGCTGGACGAAGGACGCCTGAACAACGGCGAAGAAGAAGTCCACGTCCGCCACCTCGACCGGCGGGGTTTTGCGCACACGCAGCCGGATCACGGCGGAGTCGACGTTCGGCTGCGGCACGAAGACGGTGCGCGGCACGATTGTGACAAGCTCCGGCTCGCAGTGGAACTGCACGGCAATGCTGAGGCTGCCGTAATCTTTGGTGCCCGGGCGAGCCGCCATGCGGTCGGCCACCTCTTTTTGAATCATCACGACGATGTTCTCCAAGGGAAGCTTCTCTTCGAGAAGCTTCATGATGATCGGTGTCGTGATGTAGTAGGGCAGGTTGGCGACGACACTGACGCCGTCCATGCCCTCGAAGTGCTGCCGGAACAATTCCGGCAGGTCGGTCTTCAAAATGTCCCCATGGACGACTGTAGCGTGGGGATAGGGCTCCAGCGTCTCGGCCAGAATGGGCAGCAGACGCTGATCGATCTCGACGGCCAAGACACGGCCAGCGAGCTTGGCCAGCTGCTGCGTGAGCGCCCCAATGCCGGGGCCGATCTCAAGCGCAGCCTTGTTTGGCCCGAGCTCAGCAGCCATGACAATCTTGCTTAGGATATTTTGGTCAATCAAAAAGTTTTGACCCAAGCTCTTTTTGAGCACCAGACCATTTCTCTTAATAATTTGTTTCGTTTTACTCGGTGTAGCTACGTCATCTGCTGTTACAATCACTTCATTGTTGGGTATATTCATGATATAGACCTCATTATCTATAGGTTCTGAATTTCATATTCATTATCTTTCATATGCGCCTTCAAACCCTGCGCCAAATCTCATGAAATTTATTTCTACAATGGAATCTTACTGGAAGTTCGGTATGCATAGTCATATAATCTCATGAGAGTTTACTGATAAATACATACTTTCAGTTGGATAATGTTGCAGGAAGGAGACTGTCAATTCACTCGCTCTACATTCTTAAATCGGGATCATTCGTCATCTATGCTCAATTGAGGTTGCTGGACAAATAAATCCATATTGGCGGTTGAATGATGTTGTAGAAAGTGCAACAATTGTTGCCTTAATCTCGCCTTTCTCCCTTTGTTGTTGTATCATGTACAACAATTTGGTCCTATACAGGCCATATCGCACCAAATGGGTTCAAAATGTTGTACAAATTACAACTTCAAGTTGAAAATAGCCTTTGTACGTGTGAATAGTTGTAGAAAATACAACAATGGCAACTACTAAAGTCCATCTACGTTCATAAAGTTGCTAAACGACTCTACGATATTTATCGTTTTCTAATCAACGCCTTTGTAAACCCTAATACGTGGTGACAAGTGAATACTTGAGCATTGTTTTCAACTCTTTACTTATCAACTTCCAAATGTTCCAAAGCCGCCTCAAATTCCTCACGCGAGATTTGAAACATTGCACAGCGCTTATAAAATTGCTTGCCGTTGCAATAGCCAATTCCTAATGCTTTACCCACTATCAGCCGGCGAGAAGCTGCCTCAGCATGAACAATCAAACCTGCGGCCATGAGATCCTCCATGGTCAGCTGTGAAACCGCACCATCATATTCCGTGCGAAGGCTCTGTAGGGCCTGACGGATCGTTTCAGGCGTCGCATTCTCGACGCCGATATCCCCCTTGTACTCGGCCTGCTCCTGCGTAATGAAGGCATGCTTGCAGCCAGGCACCTTGGCTGCTACAATCTTCCGAATCCGTTCACCTGCGTGGTCCGGATCCGTGAATATAATAACGCCTCTTCGCTGCTGCGCAAGTGCAATACGCTTTAGTACGGCTTGTCCAATTGCAGAGCCGCCTGTTTCAATCGTATCCGCCTCTACCGCTCGGCGAATAGCAGCTGTATCGTCCTTGCCTTCGACGACAATTACTTCTTTGATCATAAGCAGTTCCCTTCCCAGTACCAAGGATAAACGACTCCGTCGTCCTTCTGGGACGAGCGCGTTTGTCAAGGTTGAGCTAAAGTATAGAGCTTATACTTTCATATTCAACGCAGAAAAAGAAGAGGGGTCCCCTCTTCTTTCGCCCAAGTTGTTACTTGGCAACGTATATATGACATTCTTCCCGCTGAAACTGACGTTTACACGTTAATTTTCAGATGGCTTTTTCGGTCCTACCACATACACGGTGTACCCTTGCTTCGTTCCGAATTTATTGGCATAACCATGATCTTCAAAGAAGACATCAATCATTTGACCTTTCACACCGCTGCCAATGTCTTCAGCCCGGCGGAAGCCAATGCCCTCGATGTAAACCCACCATCCTAGGGGGATAACTTTAGGATCAACAGCTATTGTTCTGCCTTCTGTCACGGTAGTTCCTGTATAGGTTTTACCGAAACCAGGAGTTCCTTCGGATTTACCTGTAGATGCCACGTCTGCCGAATAGGCAGTCAACTTCACATTCTTCAGGATTTGTTTGTACCCAAATGTTACACCATTCTTCGAAACCTCATCCACACTAGGTGATGAAGACGAGAGAACAACAACAGGGTTTTTCGTGCCCACGGACACGACTTTATTAATACTTTCTGTTTGTACTTCTTCACCCACAACTGCTTCCGCGACTAAAACACCATCTTCGAAAGTCTTTTCTTTCTTCTTCAAGAGTACGCCCTCTTTACCTTCTTGGACGACTTGCTCTTTGCCTTTGAGCAGCGATGCGTCGCTCTTCTTTTCCGTATCGAACGCAATCGGCTCAGTTACTTCCTCCGTCTCTTTTTTCACACGGACGATTTTGATTTCATCGCCTGAGCTCAGAGCGGCTGTCGGTTCGGGAGATAAACGATCGTGCTCCCCAAGTGCAATATGTAAACGTTGCAATGCACTTTCTACCGTTCTTGCAGTTGTGTAAACAGTGGTGGTCTTTCCATCAGCAGTCAATTGAATCGGTGAGGCATGTTCGATGACAATTTTGTCTCCACCCTTGATTGTTGTCGTTGGTGCAGTAGAAATTTCATCGTGTTCACCAATCTTTATGGCTTGTTCATCCAGTAGGCGTTGCAGGACCCATTGCTTCGTTTGCACAACAGTTTCTTGTCCATTCACAACCACGGATACGCTCTTGGTAGCCGTACCGTACAACAACACCAAAAACATGAAAGTCATTGCGATTGAAATTATGGCTAGACTTAAAATCAAACGCAAGTTTTCATGCTTCCATCGCAATGCGAAGGACATGCTGGATGATCGTTTTACATGGGTCTCGCTAATAGAGATACTGCCCACTTCTTCGGTCCTCCTTCAAAGCCTCGCCGCCAGGTTACAGCATGATTAGATTTGACGCGACTAAGGTTTTTTAGTTTAACTTAACGTGTTCGCCATCAGCAGTACGGTGCTATACCGCTGCCTTCTGGTCGTCCCACACCAGTTTGCCTATTCAACATTCATATGAATTCCGGGCAATTTTTAGTCGTCCGAAATGTGTATAGCCCTTTATGAAGACAAAAAGCCAGCAAGAAGAGGACTCTTCTCGCTGGCTTAGTTGGTATAATAAAATACACAAATAGCACGCACGACAATCGTTACCTCTCTTACGCTTACGAGGTTAGCTGACGGATTCGGACGTGAGAGTCGCCCTACTAAGAGCATACGAAATATACTCAAAGATTCACCCCTGTTACTCACTCTGTTCACTCAAGAAGCATGCTTCTTCAGCTTACAGTGGTTCCCCCGTTCCCATAAATGGAACTCAGCGAATGGAAAAATGGCAAATTGGTTATTAAGTTATTATGAAAAGTATATTACGCTGTTAATCTTAACCTGTAAAGGGATTAACACCTACTAAAAAGGGCTAAATCAACTAAAATTCGCTTAAATGAACAATAAAACAGCTTTATATCTACTTATATCTCACTTTCACGTACGTATACTAACTCTTTTCAACTTTCCACCCCTAAACTAGGCTTAAATTACAAATTTGTTTATAATGATCGTATAGGAAAGTGATTCATAAATACCAATAATTTGCTAATCAGGGAGGCAATGAGATGGGCTCCATTCTACAAGTTGACTCTTTATACGGGGGATATTTACCAAAAAAACCTGTTCTTCATGACCTAACCTTTTCTATCCGTCAAGGTGAAATGATGGGACTCATCGGACTTAATGGTGCGGGTAAAAGTACGACAATCAAAAACATTCTCGGCCTTCTTCAACCGCAAAAAGGATCGATTCGAATCAACGGACTCACTTTAGCTGAAAATCCTTTGTCCTATCGCGCAACTTACGCTTATGTACCCGAAAGTCCTGAGCTCTACGAAGAGCTTACGATCCGAGAACACCTTGAGCTAACCGCTATGGCCTACGGTTTGTCGAAGGACGACTATTTGGCTCGATCTAGCTCCCTTTTGGAGCAGTTTCAAATGAAGGACAAGCTGAACAGCTTCGCCAGCCATTTATCCAAAGGAATGAAACAGAAAGTCATGATTATGAACGCATTTCTGATCGAACCCTCGTTATATATTATCGATGAACCCTTTCTCGGCCTTGACCCTTTAGCGATCCGTTCCTTATTAGAATTAATGGTCAAAATGAAACATAAAGGAGCATCATTCCTCATCTCATCGCATATTTTGTCAACCATTGAAAAATATTGCGATAACTACGTTGTCCTTCATCGAGGTCGCATGGTTGCGCAGGGTGATTTAGTCGAATTACGCGGGCAAACCGAACTTCCGGGAGCGTCACTAGACGACATTTTCTATAAGCTCGTACAAGGGGATTCGTTATGAGAAATATGGACATCAACACCCATACCTTATGGCAGCAAAGATTCGAACATTATATGAAGGAATCCATGGGCTATTGGCAATACGCAGCGCGTAGTAATTTCATCGGTCTCGTGTTGTTTCTTGTCATCATTTCTTCCTATTATTATGCAAAAATACTACAGCGTCTTCCGACAGATTATCCTTATCTGTGGATCGTGCTTCTGCTGCTCGTTCCGATTCTATCTTCAAGCCCCATTCGTACATTGGTAAGGAAAGCAGACCGCATGTTTTTGTTACGGATCGAACATCAAATGGGCGCTTATTTCCGAAGCGGATTCATGTACAGTTTGACATTGCAAGCTTTTTGGACATTTATTGCTTGGGTTATTTTATGGCCGCTTTATCATCACTGTCTGGGCGCTTCAGAGCAGCATTTCTTATTAATGCTTGCACTACTTCTTCTATTAAAGCTAGCTAATTTATTAGCTAGCTGGCAGGAGAGCCGATTTGCTCACGAGCGTGCCAGATTAGCTTCGGTTAGCTTTCGCTGGATTGCAACAACTGCTCTCATATCGCTGCAATTTCTAACCAGCATTTTATGGGCAAGCGGCGCGGCGCTGCTTCTCATTTTCGTATGGTTAGCAGCTGTTCATTTCGTATCTAAATACGTCATCGGCTGGGACTACTTGATCACCAAGGAAAGTCAGCAGCAAGCTCGGCTTTATGCCTTTTTCAGCTGGTTCGTGGATGTGCCTCAAATGGGAACGCGAATAGCCCGCCGAAGTTGGATCAGCGGGCTTACACGGTTCATACCTTTTAGACAAGATGCTTCCTATTTATATCTATATATGAAGACATTGCAGCGTACGGAGCTGTTCGCTATCGTACTGCGTATCACCTTGTTAGGGGTGCTCGCTATAGCCGTTTCAAGCAGCGGTACTGCAAGGAGTTTAATCTTCATGATTTCACTTGTGATTTCCCTTGTTCAGTTATCGTCGCTCGAACGCGCCCACCGCTATACGTTCTGGCTCGAGATGTACCCACTCAATCAGAATTCGAAGGCCGGCTCATTGGCCATTATCATTTGGTCAGTCTTGTTGCTTGAGCTATGTATCTTGACGATTCCTCTTATGATTCGCTCTTCACCCATCTATCTGCTCGTTCCACTCATCAGTCTCATCTTCATTTCTTTCAGCTGCGGTATTGTACTTCGCCGTAGGTTCGAGAAAAATGCCTTACTTGAGACCTAGCAATCGAATGGCATTGTTTGTTGTTATTTCCGCAATCTCTTCCAAAGTCATACCTCGAATTTCCGCGGCCATCTCAGCTACCAAGCGAACATAACCGGTTTCATTTCGCTTGCCGCGGAAAGGATGGGGGGTCAAGTAAGGAGCATCGGTCTCAATTAATATACGATCTAGCGGAACTTGCGCCAGTACTTCCTTCGATTGCCTAGCGTTCTTAAATGTAACTGGACCTCCAAAAGAAATATGAAAATTCATATCCAGACACTGCTTCGCTGTCTCCCAGCTTCCAGAGAAGCAGTGCATGATTCCCCCCACTTCCTCGGCCTTCTCTTCTTTTAAAATGTGCAAAATATCATGATGGGCATCTCGATTATGTACGACAATGGGCATCCCTAATTTACGCGCTAGACGAATTTGCTCCCGGAATACCCGCTGCTGTACATCCTTCGGTGACTTATCCCAATAGTAATCTAGTCCAATTTCTCCGATGGCAACAACTTTCTCATGCTTGCACAGCTCTTCAATCCATTCTAAGTCGCCAGGCATCATATCAATTGCATCAACAGGATGCCAACCTACGGTAGAATAAATGAAATCGTACCTCTCAGCGAGGGCAATCGAACTGGGTATGGTCTCCCGGTTGAAGCCTACATTCACTATTCTTGTCACTCCGGCGTCCAGCGCTCGCCCAATCACTTCATCTTGATCTTCATTAAATTGTTCAGCATTTAAATGTGTGTGTGAATCCGTTAGCATCTTCGTTCTCCCTTAAGTTGTAATATTCTGCTTCACTTATTTTTCTAGTTAATCTTGCTCGCCAAGCAGTGCCCATAAATCAGGATAATTGGTTGCGTTCAACCGTTCCAACAGCTCCTCCGGATAATACACATGATGCTTACCCATTTGGAATCCACTGATGGACTGAACAATCTCAGATCGATGCGTAATCTCCGTTAAGGTCTCCTTATGATCCAGCAGAAAAATCGGCAAGTTATCGTCCGTTTCCCCCGGTCTATACACGTCATAGGATTGATTCGATGGAAAGTCAATTTCCATGTAATAGGTAGGATCGAATCCGACCTCGGCCATCACTTTTTCCATCAGCTTAATCTGACGTTGATTAGATTCATCAAAGGTGCTGTATTTGTACAACTTACGATCCAAAAACCGTTTACACATATCACCTAAAATAGGATCTTTCTCATTACTCCAGAAAGTTAGCATCGTCTGCATAACAGACTCATCCAATAGTAAATAATCTTCCAGCGTAATTTTATTCTGAATCAGATGCAAAATAGGCTCAACCATAAAACCAAACGTATAATTTTCTTCGTATAAATGTTTAGCCCGCGCAAAAACTTTGTGCAGCAAAATTTCCGCACTACGTGTCACGGGATGGAAATACACCTGCCAATACATTTGATAGCGAGACATTAAATAGTCTTCTACGGCATGCATTCCGCTTTCTTTAACAACAATATGCCCCTTATAGGGCCTAATAACACGAAGAATCCGCTCCAGATCAAACGTGCCATAATTTACACCAGTGAAATAGGCGTCGCGCAGTAAATAGTCCATGCGATCTGCATCCAACTGGCTGGATACAAGGCTAACCACAATTTCTTCACTATACGATTTACAAATAACCCCTGCCACTTTTTTCGGAAAATCGGGTGACACTCGACTGAGGATTTTATTCACTTCCGTATCTCCAAGGACAATTCTGCATGACCAGTCTTCATGTCTCGTTCCGAAAGCTTTTTCAATGGAGTGCGAGAAGGGTCCGTGACCCAGATCATGGAGCAAGGCCGCACAAAGGCAGAGCAGACGTTCCTCTTGAGGCCAATCCTCATAGTGATTGCGTTCGAATTGTGAAATAATTTTCCGAGTGATTTCATAGACACCTAGTGAATGAGAGAATCTACTATGCTCAGCACCATGAAAAGTTAAATAAGAAGTTCCTAACTGCCTTATGCGGCGCAGTCTCTGAAACTCTCGCGTATTAATTAAATCCCAAATCGTATTATCCTGCACGTAAATATATTTATGAACCGGATCTTTAAAAACCTTCTCTTCCTTCATTCATTCACAACCTCTCTTTAGCAAATTTAAATAATTTCGACAATTCTCTTTGTCACTTCGACACAATTGTCGCATTATGTCGAAATACTTATTCCAATTTCTCTGTCTTACTTGGAGACCCTTTATCTTCTTAATTTTGAGCTTTTTAAGGAGGTCACACGTAATATATGGCTTACATTCCCTTATTCTACTTGGTTTTTATCATATTTTAAACAGAAACAATATTAAAAATTTTTTTGAATTATAACCTCAAATAGACGAAAATATGGTTGACTATTTTGGGAATCGTTGGTATCATTAGGCAAGAAGATATGTCGAAACATGACGATATTGATAAATTTTTGATAAAATCGAAAGGGGTTTATATATATGATGAAATCTACGGGAATTGTAAGAAAAGTTGACGAATTGGGTCGCGTTGTTATTCCAATCGAGTTGCGCCGCACGCTGGGAATTGGTGAGAAAGACGCTTTGGAGATTTATGTAGACGGCGAGCGCATCATGTTGAAGAAATATGAGCCTGCTTGTATCTTCTGTGGAAACGCTGAAAACGTATCCTACTTCAAAGGAAAAATTGTTTGTCATATTTGTTTAGCAGAAATGCCAACACCTGTGACAAAATAAGAAAAGTAGTATATAATAGAAGTAGCACTTATCCTATTGGTAATTCTAACCTTTTTCATATCTCCTCTAATCTCTAATTTGTTGGCTTCGGCCACGGATTAGAGATCTTTTTTTGTCCGGGAGAACGATATAGCGGCGAGTGCGGCGGGAACGCCGCACTTCCCGCGCGCTTTAGCGCTCGAGTAGTGCATTGTACACATCACGCTTGGAAAGTCCGCGGTCGCTCGCGACCAACTTCAGTGCATCCTTGCGATCGCTCCCGCTTTGCTCGTAGTGCTCAACATGCTCGCCCAGTGTCATCGCCTCCCACCAGCCATCGGCTGCTTCGCGGGCTGCCTTCTCCGATGTGCCTTCGGCGATCACGCAGTACTCGCCCTGCGGCGGGTACTGCTCTAAATGCGCGAGGCACTCTGCGATGGTGCCCCGCAGGAACTCTTCGTACCGCTTCGTCAGCTCGCGGGCGAGACACACCCGACGCTCCGCCCCCCACACTTCCGCCATGCGGGTAAGTGTTTTCTCTACACGGTGCGGCGATTCATAGAACAGCAGCGTATCCTGCGTATGCTGCAGCCCTTCAAGCACCTTCGTCTGATCCTTTTTCTCCCTGGGGAGAAAACCGACGAAGCAGAAACGCTCTGTCGGCAAGCCTGATGCAATCAGCGCCGACAGAGCCGCATTCGCGCCGGGGATAGGCACCACCGGCACGCTCTGCTCTACGGCCATCCTCACCAGGTCGTAACCTGGATCGGAGATGGCCGGCAGCCCTGCATCGCTGACCAGCGCGATGCTCTGCCCTTCAAGCAGCAAGCGGACGAGTTCGGGTCCGCTTGCTTGCTTGTTGTGTTCGTGATAGCTGACGAGTCGCGTAGCGACCTCGAAGTGCGTCAGCAGCTTGCGCGTTTGCCGCGTGTCCTCAGCGGCAATCATGCTCACTTCCTTCAGGGTGCGAATTGCACGGAAGGTCATATCTTCTAGGTTGCCTATCGGTGTGGCAACCAGGTACAGCGTGCCTACGCCGCTTCCATCCTCACGATAGCTCTTTTGCACATTCAAGCTCACTGTTATGTCCCTCTTCACTTTTTTATGATTATGCTTACGAAGTCAGTTTTCTTACGAAAACTCTAAGGAGCTTCTGCCCCCGTAGTAAATTTCTTTCAGCTCTCTACAGTACTCTTGATTGTCGTCATAAACAATAAGCGGCGGTAAAGTACGGATTTCTGGCTTTCCATCCTTCATTCCCTCGACCAACACCATCATCGCCTCTTCACCAGCACGTGCGTGCACATAGCGAATGCGCTTCGGTTCAAGTCGATACTGCCTCATTAAGCAGCAGATATCAATTAAACGAGTAGCCCTGTGGACCATCGCTACTTTACCGCCAGCCTTCACCAGCTTTGCGCTTGCCGCAATGACATCTTCTAAGTTGCAATATATTTCATGACGAGCCGCAGCAAAATGCTCATTGGCGTTCTGCTCACCATTAGGCACAGGCAGATAGGGAGGATTCACCGTAACGACATCAAATTGGCCATGTCCTAAGGTTTCGTGAATGGTTTTCAGATCTCCCTGAAGCATATGCAGCCGGTCTTCCAATCCATTAATCTCGCTATTACGAACTGCCATATCCGCGAGCCGTTCTTGAATTTCAACGCCCCAAATCTCAGCTCGTGTCCGCGTTGTTAAGAGCAAAGGGATGACCCCATTGCCCGTACATAAATCAATCATGCGCCCCTTGGGAGCCACACTGCAGAACCGACCTAACAGGACGGCATCTAGCGAAAAGCTGAACACTTCATCACTCTGTATAATTTTCAAATCATACGTCAATAAATCATCAATTCGTTCGGTAGGTCTTAACTGTACTTGCTTCATACGTATTCTCCGTCATTTCCTCTCTAGTCTGCACATTATGGAAAAAAACCGTAAGGCATACACCCCTACGGTCAAAATCACTTATTTATTTAAAAAGGATAAGCAAAACAAACAATCTCCCTCGGTCCGAAGGTGTCCATAATATACATTGCATATATGAAAACCTTCATTATACAAGCGAGTCAAATTATCATAACCTGCTCCAGGTAACGGAAGAGGTTCCTCCGCCTCTCCAACTGGCTGCTCGACAATGGTTTCCTCTTGTCTGATCAGTTTGCGGAGCTGCTGATTTTCTATGCTTAATCTCTTATTTTCTTCGATGAGGTTAATAATTTGTTTCTTTAAGGCACCCAACTCGGCATAAGTGGCACCCATTCGTTCTTCGATCCCATCTATTTGTCCAAAAATATCTTGTTTATCCACGCTTTCACCTCTAGTGCCTGCATGCTTACTGGCCAGCGCCTCCTTGGATACTTTGCCTCTATTCTTGTTCAACTACATCATCGAAAGGTAAATCAAGTGCTTTTCCAAGGTCAAACAATTGAACCTTTGCTGTACGTTCTTTGATATTCAATCCGAGTACCTTACCATTACCAAAAGAAGTGATTACTTGTCTACCTACGGTTGGCAGTGAATCCTTCGCGCTCTCGTAGTTATCATGTTCATATTTCAAACAACACATTAACCGTCCGCATAATCCCGAAATCTTGGTTGGGTTAAGCGATAAGTTCTGGTCTTTCGCCATCTTAATGGATACGGGTTCGAAATCACCTAAGAACGAGGAACAGCATAGAATTCGCCCACACGGACCTATACCTCCAAGCATCTTCGCTTCATCCCGTACACCAATTTGACGCAGCTCGATTCTGGTCCGGAAAATACTCGCCAAATCCTTCACGAGCTCCCGGAAATCAACGCGCCCTTCTGCCGTAAAATAAAAAATAATTTTATTGCGATCAAAGGTATACTCTACGTCCACGAGCTTCATCTTAAGACTATGGTCTTTAATTTTCTCGTGGCATGTTTGAAACGCATCTTTGGCCGCTTTCTTATTTTCTTCAACCAAATCAGCATCCGAGTCATCCGCAATGCGAATCACTTTTTTGAGAGGAAGAACGACGTCATTTTCTTTGACAGTCTTCTTTCCAACGACAACTTTGCCGTATTCCACTCCGCGAGCGGTTTCAACAATAACGGCACTTTCTTTCTCAATTGGCAAATCAATCGGATCAAAATAATATATTTTACCCGCCTTCTTAAAGCGGACGCCAACTACCGAATACATCTTACACCCCCTGCATCTCCACGAGCATTTTCTCTATAACCAGCTGAGAATTGGCGTTGAAACGCAGTCGTTTTTGTAAATCTACGGCTTGCTCCATCATACGCACCCATACTGAGACATCCCGGCTGAACGCGAGGGAGCTCATCCAGTCCAGCTGATCATTATAAACAAGCTTATCTCTGCGCTCCAGGCGCAACTGCACCATATCTTTAAACCAGAGAATCAACAAGTCGAAAAGACTCGACATATGATCCGCTAGCTCCGTTTTCACAATCCGTTGCTGTACCGTAATCATGGAAGTAGGGAAACGTGTGAGCGTCTCCTTAGCTAATTGTAACACTACGGTTCTCATTTCTGCAAACCAATTCGCAGCTATTAAATCCCTAGCCGCTTGTAATCCTGCCGTTAAATGTGCGGCGGGCTGAACAAGCGATGCGGCATGACCCTCTTGCAAAAGCGTCAAGACCATTTGCTCACGCGGCATTGGCGTGAAATTAATCCACTGCGCCCGCGATTGAATCGTCGGCAGCAGCGCATTGCCATTCTCAGTTATGAGAATCGCGACCACACGAGAGGTCGGCTCTTCTAGAAACTTCAACAAACTATTAGCAGCCTGTACCGTCATTTTATCTGCATGATACAGGATATAAATTTTGGCTCCGGAGGCTGTAGCGCGGTAAGCAAACTCCTTTTGCAGCTCACGAATCTGCTCGATCTTAATCGAAGCTCCATCTGGTATAACGATGTGTAGATCCGGATGATTACGATGCTCAACCTTACGACATTCCAAACATTCACCGCATGCCTCTTCTGTCCCGTGCTGGCAGTAGATAGCTTTAGCCAAAGCTATGGCCATCTCCGAGCGTCCAGTTCCTACAGGCCCACTAAATATATACGCATGAGACAGCTTGTCTTGCCGCAGCCCGTTCTGCAGAAGCTGCTTAGCCGCTGCTTGCCCCGGTATGGCTTGAAAGGACATTAGAAATACGCTCCATCCCGAGGATAAACGGTTACACTGTCCTTCCAGGACGAGTGTGTTTACCCAGAAATATTAACATCATATAGCGTTAAACAACTATTTTCTTTTATTTTAAAATAGCAAGTTAATCAGCATCCCTCGGATTTCTCCGATTTTATGCAAAATTTCAATTCGACCCTGCTCATTTTCCAGCAATTCATCTGCTAATGAAAGCAGTTCTAGATCGATTTCTTCCAAAAGCTTATATCGCTTCGAACGGCCGCGGCGATCCCAGCCCTTCGTATCTCTTAAATTGACACCACGGCGAGCGGTTTCTTCTAGAAACTGTTTAATCAGCAGTTTGTACTGCAGAAGCTCTCTCACCGTCATTGCCCGCGACAGACGATCGCCCTGCAGCGTAATTTGCTGCACCATCTTGGATAATTGCTCCTGCGTAAATTTCTCATCCTGCTGCTGCATAATGTCAGAGAAATTCCGGGGGGCCATCTGTGGCGGCGGGACGTTCTCATTCACTTTGACGTTCTTACCGATGGGCTGCCACCCCGGATTAATTTTCAAGACGCATCCATCCTTGTATATGTCTGATTAGTAATGCTCGAAGCGCTCTACCGGCAATACGAAAACCGCGGCTCCACCCACTTGAACTTCCACAGGGAATGGAATATAGGAATCCGTCGTTCCTCCCATTGGAGAAACCGGTGTAACAAGCTGTTCCCGAATTTTGCAATTGGTGCGAATAACCTGCATGACCTCTTGCACCCTCTCATCTTCCGTACCAATCATAAAAGTCGTGTTTCCCGCACGTAAAAATCCACCGGTACTTGCCAGCTTCGTGGCGCGAAACCCTTCTTTTATTAAAGCATTAGAGAGACGGTTACTGTCCTTATCTTGTACAACGGCAACGACTAGTTTCATGGGTGATTCCTCCCTTTTATTATAAACTAAGAATGGATTTTCTGCTTTAACAGGAAATATGTTCCTCCAGCAATTGATTACAATCCGTCCGTATATCTTTTGCAATCTCATCTTCGCTACGGTTTGCATTAACAACTCGCACCCGTTCAGGATGATCAGCTGCAATCTGATGAAAACCTTCCCGTACCCGGCTGTGATAATCTACGTTTTTCTGTTCAATGCGATCCAACTGTTGGGCATTCACGCCCGTGCCCGATGCTCTATGGTGAAGTCTTGCCAAGCTTACTTCCACTGGCACATCTAAGATGTATGTCCGGGTTGCTTGCAGTCCTGAACTGGCATAACGCGAGATGGCTTTTACCATATCTACATCTACGCCAAGCCCGTAAGCTTGATAAGCAACACTTGCATCAATGAAGCGATCACATAGCACTATTCGGCCAGCTGCGAGTGCCGGAAGAATTAACTGATGCACATGCTGTGCTCTGGATGATGCGTAAAGCAAAACTTCCGCTTGATCCACCATCTCCTTGTTCACAGGGTCAAGAATAATACTGCGGATTTGATCACTGATTGCCGTTCCGCCCGGTTCTCTCGTAACGAGGACGTCATGTCCTTGTTTCTTAAGCTCCTCAGCCAATTTCTTCAGCTGTGTTGTTTTCCCAGCGCCGTCCGGCCCTTCAAACGTTATAAATATTCCGTTCACGCTTCCTCCTGCATGCTGCTTTACCAGATCATAGAATGGTTTATGTGTATATCTTTAGCTTTTGTGTCTGCCCAAATTCGGTTCCTTGAAACTTGATTCCGTTTGCGGCCAATTGCAATAAGGCTTCGGCCACAGAAGCCGAAATGATTTCGCCAGGGTATAAATAGGGAATTCCCGGTGGATAAGGGATTACCATATCCGCAGAACGCTTCCCGACCGCTCCCTGAACACTTACCTGACTAAACGCGCTGTCTCGTGATGCTTTGGAGATATCTCTCATATCAAAGGCAACAGGAGAAGAGATTGGAGTATAGTAGGGTAATTTAAGTATATTCGAGATTGGCGCTTGAAGTTCCTTCTTTTGTATAGGAACGTCTAAACAAATGTTAGTTAACGCTTGGACAACTCTTAACATATCCGCTCTGGTGGAAGCTGGTGTGAATACAAGAAGCACTTGACGCCCATCCGTCATTTCGACAAAGCAGCCTTGGGCTTCCAACCTTTCTTTGAGTTCGGTTCCAGAAATCGTATTCGTCCCATCATAGATCGCTATTTTAAATGGATCTTCAGTTTGAACCTCTTGACTCTGATTTCCCGAAAACTCTCGTGGGTGATAACCGAATGCGGTAAGTTCATCAAGCAGCGACCTGAACTCTTTTACAACAACAAGTCCCTGTTCTAGCCAGTCTCTGCCTTCCGTATGCATTCGCTTTCTCGCCAAATCTAGTGACGCCATAATTGGATAAGAGGGACTTGAGCTCTGCAGCATAGCAAGCAGCCGTTGAATAGCCCTTCGGTCTATCCGAGGTCCTTGGACGTGCAGCATAGCCCCCATGGTCATTGCAGTAAGCATCTTGTGTGTGGATTGTACCACAGCATCAGCCCCTTGCGATAAAGCGGAAGCTGGCATCTCATGATGAAATCCATAGTGCGCACCGTGCGCTTCATCCACCAGCAGCAGCTTCCCATGTTCATGCATCAATTCAGCGAAAGGCTTGAGATTAACACCTATGCCGTAATAATTCGGGTTTGTTAGAAAAATCCCCTTAGCCTCTGGATACAACACAAGCGCTTGCTTTACATCTTCGATATATAGACTTGTGGCCACACCTGTTTCCGGATGTATAGCAGGAGCTATGAACACCGCCTTGGCACCGGCCAGCATAAGCCCATGAATGACCGACTTATGTACATTCCTCTGCACAAGGATGATATCATCTTTCTCACATACAGCTGAAATCATGGCCAAATTACCAACCGTACTCCCACCAATCAGAAAATACGTTTCCTCTGCGCCAAAGCAATCTGCCGCTAGCTGCTCGGCCTCACGAATAACACCCTCTGCATTATGTAAATCATCTAGACCTGTAATTTCTGTAAAATCGACAGACATCACCGTCTTAAGGAAGCCTGTCCCTTCATCTAGCAAGCCTTGTCCGGATTTATGACCAGGTACATGAAAACTTGCAGGGTTCTTATCGTGATGGGCGACCATTGCTTCAAAAAGCGGCGCACGTGCCTGTTTTGAATGTTGGCTGCTCATGTTGACATGACTCCTTGAGCTCCTTGAGCTTTCTATTTTATACCCTTATAGTAGTGGATTGACGCTAAAAAAACAAAAAAAGCTTCCATAAGAAGCTTCTCCCATTAATTCATGTATTGTTTTGAATTGCCTATATAGAAAGCTTTCTTCATCTGCCTCACGAAAAATGGATATTTCTGATCATTTACATTCGTTTTGACCATTTCACTGCTGCACTCATCGCAGATAAAGGCCATAATAATATGAATTCCGCCAACCCGCTGCTGCTCGCAAATCATACATACCCCTATTCGGTTCTCCTCCATATGATCACCCCACGATCTTTTACTATTAGTATATCCGAATCGCAATTCTCCTAAACTAGCTAAACACTCATATTTTGGAAGTCATGTGCCGATATAGACTTATATCAGGTTAACCGCCTTACGGAGGTCATCAGCATGTCTACTAAACAGGAAGCAAATCTTTCCAAACAATCTACCATTTACAGCTATACTCTAATGAAGCGAATATATCATTCCTTGTATAAAATAATTGTTTATTTTATGCTGCTGGTACTAGCGGTTTTTTACAAATTTGACCCTACAAACTGGCTGCCGCTCTTAGTCAGCTATCCGCTTCTTCTTATCTTTCACTCTTTGCTCATCCGGATCTATTTTCAGTTCACAATTGGAATGGCTATGAGGGGCTGGTCTTACCGTTGGGGGCTCTTTTGGTGTGGATTCTTACCAGAGGGAAATGCCTCCATACGACTGGTATCCAGAATACAGCTGACTTTATTTTGGATTGGCCTTGCTATGATTACACTTCTTTACCCTTGGATACCTGACAAATGGTTAATCCATCTTACGATTTTTCATGTTTGGATGCTCATGCCGCGGCTGTGGATGCTTTTCCGATTTCGCCCTTACCGCAAAGCTGGATTGATTAAGATCACAGGTAAGGACACGTCTTGCTACATGCAGTAGTGTTCTTGAAATGGAATAAGAGCTTATAGGGGCTCTTATTTGTTGTAAAAAGTGATCGATAGTGGAATAGCGGTCTTTAGGAGCTTCTATTTTGTTGATAACCGTTTGAATCCCGCTATTTCTTTGAAAATAGAAGCCTTTAGCGTATGCTATTTGCTTAATTTTGCCAAAAAGCAATGGAATAGAAGCCTTTAGGGACTCCTATTCCGGAGTTTGCTAGACAAATGAGATTTAGTTATTCTAGCCTTACTCGATCGGTACAAATAGAAAAAAACCTTACTAGGATTTCTCCTTGTAAGGTTTTTTCGTGTGCTTGGCAACGTTCTACTCTCCCAGAACCCTGCGGTTCAAGTACCATCGACGCTGGAGGGCTTAACGGTCGTGTTCGAGATGGGAACGCGTGGGTCCCCT
>NZ_LMEO01000020.1 GCF_001426375.1 Paenibacillus sp. Root444D2 | reverse complement strand
CCCTCTGATGAGGAACGAACTGCTTTTTTTCTTTATCTCATGCTTTTTCCATTTGGCAGATCCACTTCGTTCAAAAGTAAGGCTTTTGCAGTGCTCTCTTATTGTTACGTTTTGCAATTTCAAAAGCCTCCTCCGAACAAGGGAACCAATCTACCGGATTGTACGCATGTTGCAGCAAATACGGCGACTTTTCCTTTGGCTAACAACAAAAAGAAAAACCCATGTCTCTTGACATAAGTTTTGATTATGATTTTGACAACCCATCTTTGCTGTTTTAGTTGCCGATTTTGGTAGGCCTTGGGTGGGAAACAATCTCCTGACTTCATCGCTGCCTTCGCTGAGCTCTCCTGCATTTGTCACCACTTACATAGACTTAGCAATTCGGAATCCAAGGTCATCGATGGTAAATGTCGGGTGACTGCGACGACGACACGTAGCCCCACAACCTCTGGCCTCTTCAGCCCAGCTGCCACCACGAAAAATTCGGTAGGAGCCATATACGTTCTGATCGTATAAATCCCAGCACCACTCCCAAACATTCCCTAGCATATCGTACAGCCCCCATGCATTCGGTTCCTTTCTTCCTACTTCATGGGTCGTGCCAGCTGAATTTTCGTCATACCAGGCAATCTTATCAAGCTCTCCGTATCTGTATCCAGTAGTTCCTGCTTTACATGCGTACTGCCATTCCGCTTCGGAAGGGAGGCGATAGCCATCTGCTTCCCAATCACAGATGATATTTTCACCATCATTACTTATCAAATAACACTCTTTCAAACCAACTTTCTGAGAAAGTAGATTACAAAAAGAAATGGCGTCGTTCCATGAAATATTCACAACCGGATTTTGATCTCCGTCATATGAAATAGATGATTTCTGTGAAAAGGCAAAATAAAGTTCCTTAGTGACAGGATACCGTGCAAGAAGAAACGGTTGTATGTTAACCTTCCATTTAGATGTTGTTCGATCGTCCCTTAAATCTATTTCTCCACCAGGAACTTTTATCATCGGATAATCAGCAAGACTCTGTACTACATTTGACACTCCATCTTCCTCCTAATCTCACCTGTGTTAACTGCTGCTCAATTTATCAATAGCTTCTTTTTCATTTGACAAGAAAAAGATATCCTTCCCCTTGTTACACTCATAGATGAAATCCTTCAAGCTTTCACTTGAAAAGATAGAAAAATCACCAACGATTGCAACTTTCTTTCGATAATTTATGAATTTTTGTAATATTTCTCCTGCAAGCCGTGTTTTTAAATCGAAAAAGTCCTCACTTAATGCCGATCGATTTAAAATGATACGATCACATCCTGCTTCAAATTGTACAGTTGCCATTAAATCTAAAGCCGACTGAACATCAGTTATCAATATTTCGTTGTTTTCAACGACGGCCATTTCTACATCGTTCTTTTTGATTGTAATTATTTTCATATTCATCCTCCATGCATCATTCAACTTTTAGTTAATCTTCTGACATAATCCTCACAGATATATCGATTATCCTCATTATTCAATGGAGGGATATTCGCTACTCTAAAGAAGCTTAGTCCAACCACCATCGCCAAGAGGCCGTAAGCAGCGCTTTTGGAATCGTCCACCTTCATTTGCCCCGAGATGTTGCCGTAATCAAAGATCCTCGCAATGCCGTGAAGATCTTCCATATAGCTTTTGGATACTACCTCTTGTAAATTGCGATCCAATACAGCTTTGGAGAAGAACTGAAGAAAAAGTTTCGCTTGATCTTCATGCGGGATAAACATCCTCTCAATCCCATCAAGTTCCGAAACATTGACCGTCTTTTGCCTATCATCGCTATATGGCGGGAGGATGTGCTTCAACGTGACATCGATCATTTCCTCTGCTTTCATTGTTTTCTGGATTTCTGATTGGATCTTTAAGCCATAATAGGCTATGAACGACTTAAAAGCTTCTATGATTAAGTTATCTTTATTCTTAAAATAATAAGTGACAACGCCCTTTGAGCAACCCGCATACTCAGCAACTTTATCCAGAGTCATGCCATCAATCCCGTGTCTGCTGATACAAATGAGTGTGGCGTTAATAACGTCTGCTCGACGTTTTGGCTCCATTCCTACTTTAGGCATTTTTCTCCTCCTCGTTCATCCGAGTTTTTTTATACCGTATGGTCAGAATAAATAAAATGTAACCTTAATTTTCATTTATGTCAAACCAGGATTCGATTCATATATGGAGCCTAGGGGGATATATGACTCTTGATTAAACTTGCTGACAATGCTTACTCGACAAGGACAACCTAGAATGTATCCCTGCAAGTAAAAGTGCTATAATTAAAAGAATCAAGATGCAATTCAGTCCACGAAAGGGAAGGAGAAACAGACATGAATACAACGCAATTGGAGCGTATCCGTACGGGAGAGGGCTTTATAGCGGCCTTGGACCAAAGCGGCGGAAGTACTCCTAAGGCTTTGCTGCAGTATGGCATTAAGGAAAACAGCTATTCAAATGAAGAAGAGATGTATGCATTGGTGCATGAGATGAGAACGCGTATTATTAAGAGTTTCGCGTTTGATTCCCGGTACATTTTGGGAGCGATTTTATTTGAAAACACAATGAATCGTTCCATTGACGGGCAATTTACAGCCGATTATCTTTGGGAGAAGAAAGGCATTGTGCCTTTTCTAAAAGTCGATAAAGGCCTCGCCGACCTTGAAAACGGGGTTCAGCTCATGAAGCCCATTTCCGGTTTAAACGACCTTCTGAAGCGGGCGGCTGAGCGAAACATCTTCGGGACGAAAATGCGCTCGCTTATTAAGGAAGCCAATCCTGCCGGAATCAAAAAAGTCGTTGAGCAGCAGTTTGCCATCGGTAAACAAATCGCCCAGATGGGGCTGGTTCCGATTATCGAACCGGAAGTTGATATCCACAGCGCAGATAAGGAAACATCGGAAAAACTATTAAAAGATGAGATATTCGATCAATTATCCAACCTTGGCAAAGATGTAAAAGTCATGCTAAAACTCTCCATACCGACGGAAAACAATTTCTACAGCGATTTAATGGAGGATCCTCGTGTTGTACGGGTTGTGGCTTTATCAGGCGGCTACACGCAAGCGGAAGCAAACGAAAAGCTGGGACATAATCATGGATTGATCGCCAGTTTCTCCCGTGCCTTATCGCAGGGACTAACCGTCGAGCAAACAGAGGATGAATTCAACACGATGCTTTCCAAAACCATTCGTGACATTTATGAAGCCTCCATCAAATAAGGGAGTTCACTTGGTCATTCAAGCGAATCCAACAAATAATAAACGACTCCGAACTTATTAAAAGCTCGGGGTCGTTGCTTGTTTGCTGACGAAGTCTATTCACTCATTGACCTTTCGCTGTTAGCAATGAGCTCTCCTTCGATAAAAACGGCATCTCTGCCGTTTTCTTATCTAACATTTTCCACACGATCTTTTTCTTCATCAAATTTCACACGACCGCTCTTTGTGTACATCTATGATAATGGCGCTTTATTATATCCTCTGTCTTCGTAAGGCTGCAATTTCTCCAGCCACCGCTTTTCCATTTGTTTAAGCTCCCAGCGCACGTCAGTAACTCCGTCAGCTTCCTTCTGCTCTAGTACCTCATAGGTGAAAGTATCAGCCCCTAGTACTTTCCAATCTTTTTGCAATTGGGCATTTGCGAATCTTCCCATGTCCAATTGCATCTGTAAGGTCATCCATTTGTTTTTCAGGTTGGGAAAGCTATCTACGTAGATTTTGCCATTAGCTTTGTTTGTTATTTGTATGGCACCCATGTAGGTCTTAATCTGTTTGTATTCTTCCTGAAGCTCCTTGCGCTTGTTCTTATCCATGCATGTTTCTCCTTTCTGGTCCTATCAATGATGACAACGATCACAAATACCGGGCGATAATCCGAACCAACTTTGCAGGAAACTCTGTTAGATTTGTAATATCCAAAAACTTTTCATTCCCATAGATTTGATTAATCACTTCCTTGTCCTGGCCAATTGCCGCTGCAAGAAATGTGATTCCTTTCCGTTCATATTCGGCTATGGTTTGTTGCATATCTTTGATTGCATAATTTCCGGTATAATCATCCATGGCTTTGGGTTGCCCATCACTTATGCTGATCAATAATTTGGTCTGTTGTAGTGAACCCGCTAATCGGTCTGCCATAATTCTGAGAGCCATTCCATCACGGTTATTACTTCTAGCACGAATCCCCATAAGTCTGAATCGGTCATGGGCATCTGTTTTATCAAAATCGGTATACGCATAAATCGACATTTGCTCCTGTTTGGACGCATCCGCGGTATCCCCATAGATCAATATGGGAATATGACACATTTGACAAAATTCATATACGGCTATCACTGCACGCTTTGCAGCTTCTAATCTCCCAAAAGCTGACATGGATGTTGACTCATCAACCCTTAGACCGACCGCAAGAGAGGCGGATTCTGTTGGAGGACGTTTCTTGGCAAAATACCTAAAATCTCGGTAAGCAACGCTATCCGCTTGAAATTTGCTGCCATAGAATTGATTCCTTGCAAATTCAGAGGAAATCTCATGTTCCAACAGCGGAAGTGTCTTTCTAGCAATCTCACGTACGACAGGCATGAGTTCCTTACTTAGACTGATATATTCCTGCTCAGATTCATAACCGTAATCCGGGCGGTGAACAATGAGCTTAACCTTTTTATGAATAGAATCGGATACAACCTCCCTTGCGTCGCGATTCAGCTTTTTACGGAAATCCCGATCTTTTTGTTTCGCATCGTCTGACATTGTTTCAGGATTTAACTGATGATATTTGGGAGTACCGTCATCCCCTATATCTGAACTTTCCATATCGGTAGAATCATCAGAAACGTCGGAAGTACTTTCGTCACTATCCGCAGATTTTTTTAGTACGATCCCCTGTTCCTCCACCTTCTTGTTGTGGTCAAAATCAGTATCGTCGATGTTTCCGCATGTTCTTATCTCTACCTCATCAAAAATTCTTTTTTTTTTAATTCCATCTCAATTTGATCTAAACCCGCTAACAAACCATGGCTTTTCAGTGCTTCTTCCAATAGTTTGATTTCTTCAGAATCGGTTGTAATCTTATAAATGACTTTATGATAAAGGGATTCTTTTGCTAAAGCACCTCCGGCAACGGCATCCGCCCAATAAAAAAATGAACGCATACCCGCCACGCCTTTAATTGCATTAGCACGGGCTGTTTTGTCCAAGATAATAATGATATCTGCTAAAACATCCAACACCTTTTCGTCCCTATAACCAGTTTTGGATATAGCCCGTTCAATCATGATTTCTTTGGTTGGCAGGTCCATTCTTTCCGTATGCTGAACTCTGTCACGCAGTGCTTCATTTAGCGGTCTAGTCCCTGCATAACTTCGGTTTGTTGTGATAACCGCTATGAAATCCGGGTGCCTGCGAATGATTTCTGTGGGAAGGTTAATGCTGCCATCCAGTTCTAAGGCAGAGTTGAGTGCCATTAACACCGCGGCATCCCGGATAACGGTTGGTTCTTGGATTTCCAGAAGATAGCCTTTTTGATAGGCTCTGACGATTTCGGAGGGGTAAAATCGATACTCAACCACATCGTCCTCCTTCAAAACGGATTGCTCCGCAGACTCCACCTGTTCTAATCGCTCAGATGAAATTACTGGCAAAATAGCGCCAATGATATCAGATTTATCCATATCGGCAAAACAAGTCACTTTCGTATAAGGCAGCCCGAATTCAGCCGACAATGCTTTGGCAAGTTGTGTTTTACCGGAACCGGCGTCACCTTCTAACAAAATATTGGCGATTTTCATTTCCCCTCGATGCCAGTTGCGCTTAATTTCTTTGCAAATACGCAGTTCTTCTTCACTTACCTTATGAGATAACGGCTTTTTCCAAATAAGTCCTTTTTCTATATCCGAGAGTTGTCTCGTTGGCGACAATTTATATTCTTCCTGATTGTTCATACCTTTTCACCTTTCCTAAATTGGTTAATACCCCATTTCCTTCAGAAGACTGGATAAGACACGAAGGCGTTCTCCAATCATTTCACCATCATCATTAAGGGCCTGAGCAAATAACTTAATATCATTATCAATCATGGGATTTTCTGCACACACGGAGACACTCATCGCATCTCCTTGCAGCCCAATGCGGTCAATCATCGTGTTATCAGGGTCATACATTTTCGGGAAACGATAGGCATCCTGAAAATATAAGCTGCTTCTGCAAATCAAAACGGCAAGGTCAAGAACACGGTGCATAGGCAACTCTTCCGACTGCCTTGACCATTTTTCCCCTGTGTATCTCCACACTTTTGCTGAGATCTCGACCTTCCCCCTATCATTCCACTGGGCCAATCCCAAGGATAAACCTTTTGCATCCGTATTCCGGGCATACCGGCCGTCAACCTGCTCATAATTTTCTGAAACGATAACAGGCTTATGTTTTAAAGTCGTTGGTATTTTCATTTTTTCCACACTCTCCATTTTATGAATTACTAATTTACTGATTTACTAATTTACTAAATATAAAATTTATATTAGACTGCATTTCGTCATCTGTCAATCCGGTTGTGCGACCAAAAATTGTTCTTGCGAAAGGTATTTTCTATCCACCCCGTACCAACTTATCTCTTTAAAATATAAAAAGCCGCAATCAAGCGGCTTTTAACATACCCCAATAAAAGGAAAAACCCCGCTATGACAGCAAGGCTAATGCGTGCAAAAAGGGTAAACCCAATTGACTAAGGCTACCCGTTAATTGTTGAACTAAAGTTTCCCCTAATTATTTTATTTTTGCTAATCCTAATGCTAGGTGCTCCCAAAGAACTCCTTCAACTAATTCCCCTTGACTCTCATCGCAATCGATAATCAGGATTACTTCTGAGTTTTTCCCTTTTAACACTCTCTTCTTCTTTTTATAAACTTTATATATGTATAAATCAATTAAAACACCAAGGACAAACCCTGAGACTGCTCCAATCAATCCCCAATAGATAGGCCCCCACTCAAGAACAAACCCTCTACTGGCACCTATTACTGAAAATATGACAGCAAGTCCCATTCCTTTTCCAATAAAAGAAACTCCGTCGGACTGATGGATGGTATCAAATAATTTACGTTCTACCGAACGATTATCTAACGGAACGGCAAATATATCTGTAATACCTTTTTCCTCTAATTTTGCTATAGCTAATTCAATGTAACTGGAATGTTCAAATGTGGAATAAATTTGCACTTATTTCACCTTATTTCCTTTCATTATCATAAAACCTGATGGTTGATAATTTTTCTTCAAGTAATTCTTTTGTTCTTGTTCGAATAATTTATTGTTTTCTACTGCGTTTGTATAAGAATCATAAATTGTAAAAAAATAAAAAGATGGTAAATATAAAAGCCATTGTGCATTTAATACACTTGTGGATTTCGAAATATTCCCTAAGAGCAAATAATGAAACGCTTCAAGAAAATGTGAATAAAAAACAATGATTACGGTCATCACGAGATTGAAGAAACCAAGGACGAATCTGTTGATATATAATTGTCCCACACTGGGTATTGTCAGTGAGCATAAAAAAGCGAGTAAAGGGTTCTTTTTGTCAAGGTAATTGATTTCTAGTGCACCAATACTAAATGTATTAAATGGCGCGTTTTCTCTTTCAGCAAGAAGATAAATTTTATTTAAATCCACCGTTGAGCGATAACTGTCCCAGATAGCAAAAATATAAACAGGAATGTATAAATGCATCATCTTTACATCTAGAACTGCTTTTGCTGATTCAATATCCCCCATAAACGAATAAACCATAGCTAAATTTAGATGTGTTATTTGATTGATAAATAGTTCCCATAAAAACAAGAGCATTCCTCGAATATATTTGGATAAAAGCAGGTGCCCGAATCCTGGGAAAGCCACAGACCAAAAAGCAACAATGTAAGGGCTTTTTAAATGTAGTTGTGTTGTCCCGAAGATACTTACATGAGCTTTATAACGACGATTATTATTAGTGTTTGTGAAATTATCCAATGTCTCACCCTTATCTGCACTTTCGAAACATTATTCCCAAATTATTGATACTTTAACAATACCAAAAAAAAACCCGCGCTAGGCGCGGATTCATTAGATCTAGCAACTTTTCGAGTTCTGTCTAAGCACTTTCTCGTCATGCGCTTCATATACCCGTTAATCACTACTTTCTTCGTTATTATTATGGCCCTGGTCTTGAGGCACCTTAACAGTTGCCGTTGCAATAGCTTTATTCCCCGCTAGGTCTGTAGCTATATACGTTATGGTATATACCCGTCCCGAACCATTACCTGTTCTTTCTGCACGAAGTTTAAAAGATGTATCAAACGTGCCATATTGTGCATCTTGAATATCGTCTGGTTCTACTTTCTCGTTACTTGAAATAGAAGTCAGCACGATGGAGTCGATTTGGGACACATCATCAATTGCATAAACACTGGCGGTAACTGTTACCAGCTTTTTATTCGCAGGCCACAAAGTGGTCTTATCCAATGCGATACTAAGCATTGGGGCTTCTTTATCAACCTTCAGCGATATCGATTTTACTGCTTCTTCATTCCCAGCTTGATCGATACTCTTGTATTCAAGAGAATGGACGCCGTAAACAGACCAAGTAACGGGCTGAGAATAAGTAGACCACCCAGATCCGTCGATACGATATACCGTTTGAGTGACCGATGTGTTATCAGTAGCCGCAAGCGTCACCGTCGGGCTCGAGATATACCAGCCGTTCTTTCCGTCAATTGGACTTGTAGCAGCGGTGGTAACCGGTGCCTGTGCGTCTAATTTAATGATCGTTGACTTTACTTTACCAGGAATTCCTTCCTCACCAACTCTGCGGTACTCAACAGTATGGGTACCATCCGTATTAACATTAATCGCCGAACTATATGTTGTCCAAGCCCCTTGATTTATACGGTATTCGATCTTGTTGTCTTCGGGTATTCCGTTCACAGTTTCGATGGTAACGTTAACCGGATGTATATACCAGCCATTTTGGCCGTCAGGTTGCTCAGGTGACACTTTTGCCTCAAGCTCCGCAATGACAGGTTGAACATGAAACGTGGCAGTGGCAATCGCGTCGGCATTTTGGCCACCGACAGTTACTTGATACGTCCCCGGAACTTCTTGGCTGGTCTTATAAGTAAACTGGAAAGCTCCACCTGGGCCACTCCTACTTTGATTCAAATAATCCAATTGATTCAATGGGCTTCTTACTTGTATGCTGACGATTTGCCCTTCCACTGAACCTAAATGGCCTGAAACCGTTGCGATTCGGGTGATGTTATCAAACGATGCGCTTACCGTCAAAGATGAAGCTATCGCAAGCGGAGCCATCATCCCGAAGCACAAAAGGAGCGATAAAATGATTATTGACCATCTTCTCAATCGTATTCCTCCTAATATAGGGATCTTTGAGTGCAGCTTCAAAGTCTCACTTCTTAAGGACTAATGATCGTGTTGGAAATCGGCGTCTGATCGGACATTTTTTTAAGTGCATACATCTTCACTTTATAACCGGTGACATCCTTCGGCACATTTACAATCGCTTTGATTTGTTTATCCCCGTGGCTAGGAACTGTTTGAGTGATGAAGGAATATTTTACTTTCCGGTCATGTTGGTCATAAAGAGCGATTACAAATACACCGCTTTGAGCGATTTCGGAATTGTTATGAACGGTCGCAGTCACAATTGTATCCTGTGAACCTCTTAAACCGGAAAGCGCGTTTCCACTCAAATCGTTTAAGATCAACCCCGAAAAAGCAAACAATCCGCTGCCCCAATCTTGAACATAGGTTATTGAATACGTATTCGTTGAATCGATCCCGTACTCATCAATAGCATAAATGATGATTTCGTTCGGACCTTCCTGCAAGTTTAACGGAACGTTAAATGGTTCGTTTGCCAACTTGTTAGCTTTATTCAGCACCGTATTTCCGTTTATTTTAACCGTCACACTCGAGTTTCGGCTTAGGCTAGCCAATAAGTTAAAGTCGGCAGCATTTACTGTCGCAGGTATTTCACTTGTAATGACAACCGCGGATTTGTTATACGTTACTGTGATTGTTTTGGTATTAACCACGTCGCCGAGCATATCGCTCTTCGCAGAAATTGTGATCGCGTTAACTCCATCAACAAGCTGAATTTTATGTTCAAATTCGGAACCAGCTTCTGTATATACCGCATCGACAACAACTGTTCCATTATTGGCAACCGTCAATTTAGCACTATCGATCATATTCCCTTTTATCGTGTAAATTGGAATGTTAACTGTTTCGCTGACCGCATTGCTGACGGTAAATCCAGCAGAACGGTTAAAACTCACATTAGAAAATGTGGCAGCCGTTAAATAATCAGAGTTGCTTGTTGCTTTACCTGCATCAACAGCCATACCGACATAGACTTGGTCCGGTAAATTCGTATTTGCAGTGTCAACCAGTGCCCAACTATTTTTGTCTGTAGAAACTAAACCGGAAATAACATTCTCATTTCTTACAATCTTCAACCAGAAAGGCGCTTTAAGCGTGCTTGATGTTACACTATTTGTACTGTACCTTCCACCAGTTGTGCTTCGATTCATAAAGAGAGCTCTTCTTCCGCTCGTATCGATGGTTTCATTCGGTTCCGGTGCTAATACAATAGCCGTAGCGGGAGAATCGGCTGCAAGACTGCTGCGAATCATTAATCCAGCCTTTGCGGTATCATCTATTTCGGAATCAAAGTTTACATACGCGAGCATCTCAAAGTTTCCTTGAACTGGCTGGTACACATAGTGGAATGAATCCGAGCCATTTCTCACCTCTCCGGATCCTTTTACCGTATAAGTCGTTCCTTCCAAACTAGCGCTGCCAGCAATCGCTACTTGGCCAATATCTTGTGATACCAGAGGAGCTGTGTTGTTAGGCCCGTTCACATAGATAATGCTTACGGCGGACAAAGTCATATATCCTGCGTTGTCTATCGCCTTTGTGTAAATATAATGCTCGCCTTCCGGCGCATTTTCCCAAGTGAAGGAATACGGTGCCGTTTTGTCCTCACCGAGCTCTTGATCACTGGAATAAAACTTAACCTTAGCTATCCCCTCCTTATCCGCCGCTTCAGCAGTGATCGTGATAGGAGTTCCAACTTGAAACGATGTTTGGTGATTAGGACTCGATGTCGTAATCGTTGGATTTTCAGAAACCAAAACAACCAGTGAATTGATATAATTTTCCAAGTTCGTGTAACCGTTGCTTGCGATCGCTGCTCCGTCCGTACTAACACTCGGATTTAGGCCATTTTCCGTTTCCCAGGTATCCGCGATTCCGTCGTGATCGTTGTCCTGAGGTGCAGGTGCGGAATTTAATTCGGGCAATCCTCCGTCGCTCTGGATCGAATTGGTAATTCTCCCAGAACCATTTCTGACATCATTCATAATCCTAGCATCCAAAGAATCTCTCTTAGGCAAAGAGGCGCCCGCACTTTCCAGCACTTTCTCATAGGCGACTTGCGCCGTGTCCGTAGTAACGGAACCGCCGATAGGGTCCGATGCGTCAGGAATAACCATAGGCTCAAACTTGCGAACTAAGGGTCCTTCAGGACTGATTGCTTTCCATGACCCATTGCTGTTTGTAACCCAGTTATCTGCCGAAACATCTGGTGATCCTTCCATATAATTGCCATCGATATACCATGTACCGCTGAATATTGCGCTGGACGGCGCGACGATCCGGTTTTTCACATTATCAAATGTACTCGGACCTGGCTTGTAGTAGTTGTTGATCATATTGATACCCGCTGCCTGCTCGCCGCCGTACGCTGAGTTTGCACCCCAGTTATACACAACGTTATTTCGATAGTCGATTTTGGTCGGATAATTGTCCGGATCTGTTTGTCGGTCAAAACGAGGGTTTCTACTGTTATGATTGGCGATCAGATTATGGTGATAGGTCGCATTCGTCCCCCCCCATATCCCCCCGTAACCGTGCGCTCCTTTGCCGTGAATCGACTGATTCAGACTGTCGCTAATGATGCTCCACTGAACTGTAAAGTTTTTACGATTTTTCACAGTGAACGTCTCATCCGAGCTCCAACTGAAGGAGCAGTGATCGACAATAATATTGTTGCCCGAAATGTCAGCCGTATCGCTTAACACGTTAATGCCATTTCTAAAACGTATATATCGGATAATAAGATCTGTTCCTATGTCGTTATTTCCGAACTTGACCATATACCCGCTAACAGCAATACCATCACCGGGTGCAGTTTGCCCTGCTATTGTCAAGTTCCCGGAAGTAATATCCAGTCCCCTCTTCAGGTTAATCGTACCGGATACTCTAAACACTACCGTCCGATTTCCTGTACTTACAGCATCTCGCAAAGTACCCGGAATAGCGGCTTCACCCTTCGAAGGGTCATAATCCTGTAGGGTCGTTACTTCATAAACTTGACCCCCACGGCCACCTTTTGCATACATGGCGGCTCCTTCAGCCCCTGGGAAAGCCGGAGCTCTTGTTGTGGCAGTCGGATCGATTTTGATTGTTAATGTTTTTACAGCGCTCGCATTGCCTGCTTTGTCGACAAAACGATAGTCGATCATGTTCGTACCTGTTTGGCCGACCTCGAATTCAGTCGTATAGGCACCCCAACTTCCGCCATTTATCCGATACTGAACACGATTGTCCTCAGGAAGCGCTCCGTCCACTTCCATATAAACCATCACCGGTTTGGTATAAGCCCCATTTTGCCCGTCTGGCAACGCCGGTGAAACAGCAGGAGTAAGTTTTGGAAACATCATTGGAATGATGACCGATTTACTTGGATCCCATCCGTCAAACATTCGCGGAATCGTTAAGGCACTAGCCTCGTCAGCTGTCATTTGTGTTCCCATGACCCGCGTACCCGGATTTGCACCCGGACCGGTGCTGTTATATTCTCCATAGAAGAAAGGCGGAACTTGCATGGGCGTCCAGCCTTCAGGCTGTATATGACTATCCATCCAGGTATTGATGTAACGCGTAGATGGCTTATCCTGCCATGGTCTGCCCAAATAATGAAGACCATTGGTGGAACTGTCTTTCAGAAGCCTTGAATTGATAAACACAAGGCCAGGATCAGTTTCATTTTTTGTTGCAGCCGCCGTAACATAACCGCCTGAATCCGATGCATTTATACTGATTGCATCAACATGATCGAATACGGCTGCACTTGCCGGACCATAAATAAAGTCTGTGCGGCCCATAATCACACTGTTGCGATAATACTGTCGGCCGAGTCGCGGACTAGCCGTTCGGATACCCGCGTACAACGTATCTTGATAGCCGACAAGCTTCACATTCTCAAAAACGGCTTGGTCTGCGTTAACGGACAAGGCTAGAGCCTGACCGTCGCTTGGCTTGGAGTCATTTTCAATCGTCAGGTTAGCTGCAGTAAAATAATCTCCACTTACAGCTACGGTTGCGCCATTTACAGCTTGGTTAGGCATATCAGCGTTTGAAAGGTCGTAAACGATTTTCGTATCATCCCGTCCAGCACCCACAAGGCTCACATAAGGAGCGGTTACGATAGATCTTTCTCGATATGTACCCTTTTTCAAATAAATGACCGTACGGACATTATTATTAGCAGGAATGGTAGCGAGAGCATTAGTCACGTTTGTGAAATCGCCGCTTCCATCCTGTGCTACAGTAACAACCCTAGCAGGTGTGACAATAAGCTCATCTGTATGTTGGCTTTCACCGCTAGAATTTACAGCTGAGACGACATAATAGTACTGCTTCCCATTTGTAACCGTAGTATCCTTGTAAGTCGTTGAAGTCAGACCACTGCCAACGGCCGTATACGGACCGCCGCTCGTTTCGCCTCTTTTTAAAGAATAAGAAGCTGCTCCAGGAACTGCCGTCCATGATAATTCTACACTTCCGTCATTTGCTGTGGCAGAGAAATCAACAGGAACGGCAGGTGCCCCCGAAATCGGAGTGTACGGAGCAGCTTTAGCCTGATTCGAGATCATGCTCTCCATTGTTGAGCCGACAGCTGTCACCACGTAGTAGTAGATCATGCCGTTTGAAGCTGAAGTATCCGTGTAAGATATAGTTGAAATATTACTTGCGATCGTTTCATACGGTCCGCCGTTTATCGCGCTTCGCTTCACCTTGTACGATACGGCACCCGATACGGAATTCCAGGATAAAGCAACCTGATTATCGCCTGAAGTCCCTGTCAGTCCTGTCGGATTCGTGAGTACAGATATTGTCTGCGCCATAGTCGACATCGTTGAAGCTTCAGCATTCATAGTTAACGGGAATACGCTTAATCCTAGCAAAAGGCACATCCCTATACTTAGGGCCTTCTTCATGTGTTAACCTCCTTCAATAATCGATTCCTCGGATAAGGGCATCATACCGTCCAAACTGTCCCAAATAAATGCTTTCAAACTGTAACCACTCACTTCTGCAGGCAGCAGAAATCCAGTGCTCAACGTTTTGGTTTCTCCAGGGGCAAATTCTTCAATAAGTGTCGAAAAATCAACCATTTTCTTGTTCGCATCAAACAACACAACAAACAGCGTAATTTGCTTTGCATTCGGTGTTGTATTTGTTATTTGCTTCTGTGCAATCATATCCGTTGATGATACTAACGTCGTCAATTCAGTTTCGTTTAAATTGTAAAAATTCGGCTTTCCTGCCCAAAACGTATAATCGATGGAAAAGCTTTTCATACTCTCGTTACCTGCAGCGTCAATTGCGGAAATTTCCATTTGATTCATTCCTTCCGACAACTGCACCGGATATGAAAACGGAATGTTGCTCGATGTGTACACGGAATCTACAACCGATACGCCGTTGTTCTTGATCGTTACTTTTGATTCCTCATCTACAGTTCCTTGTACGTTGTAAAGAAAGTCTTTCACGGAAGTTGGTGGTACAGTCATATGAAGTACGGGTGCAACCGGATCAAAATGAACAATGCCAGAGATTTTATCCGAGTAATTGCTGCCAGCTCTTCTTGCTATTAATTCAATGTTATTTGCGCCAGGAGTCAACTCGACATCCATAGAAAATTGATTCTGCTCTAGTCTGCTGTCATAGACAAGAGTTTGATTGTTATAGACAGCCAAGGTTACACTTGTTTCATCTAAGGAACCCTTCAATGTGTACTTGGATTTATTCGTCCAAGGTACGAATGAATCCATTTTCAAGCCAGTCGGAACCCGTTCAGCCATGACGAAGTAACCAGCGTTCTTGCCTGCATTATAATCGGTTACATTATTCAGACCCATTGTGACAGTTGATCCAGAGGCCATATCTTTTTGATAAATTTTGAATGTATAGGAAAGTGCCGGGTCGGCCAATTGTATGGTATCACCGGTATCCGTCCAGCCCGAATCTGATGATAGCCATGTAGGCGGTGTTTCCCTTTGATCCATTGCCACATAAATCGAAGCCTTATCCCGAACTGGAAAAGTAGCAATCTGCATGCCTGTGGAGCTTCCCGTATATTTCATTGTATCTGCGTGTGTTTTGATCCAATCCATGCGGCTATACTTCTCTGGAAGAACGGTAATCTTGAGTGCAGACGTTCTGTCTGCAAATGGCTCGTCATCAACATGGAGACCGGAATTGATTGACCATCTGTTCGCATTGTAGTTGTTATATGCCGTAACGGTTCCGATGACGTTGGTGTCAGGAGTTTCGATCGGTGTAACGGCGTAGGGGGTGGCTGTAAATTCCGCAATTTCACCCTCATAATCTATTTTTGCTGTTTCATCCCTGGTAATTACGGCTACACCTACTATGTATGTCTTGCCATTCGTTAAAGCAACAGCCGTATTGGTCACAGGGTCCCAGATTTTGCTGGCCGAAGGAGACGCATATGGCGGAATAGATGTAGGAATAGATGTGTATGTCGCAGTCGTATACCAAGGATCTTCCGCTTTCTCCTTTATTTTAATACTATATTTGGAAGCCCATGCGTCCGGTTCTATCCACATCGCGATCGATTTATCCCGCCCAACCCAATAAGCGATTTTAGGCTTTGCTGGCATATAATTCGGTGGCGTATGCGAAACTTTGATGCTGCGGACATAAAGCTCGCCATTGCCCGCCGGGGTGCCGATGGATATCTTTTTCACATCAATGGCATCGTTTGTATTTTTTCTAGCAGAGATAAGCGTACCGTCAAACCACATATTAAATCTCTTTGTCAGTGTATTTAGTTCAACTTTTATCGTGTGCCATTTGTTCAATTGATAAGGTGTTTTGAGATCGACTGGCGCTGTATCAGGCCAATAAACCACACCCTTCGAAGAATCCAAACCCGCAATCACCAGCGATTTGGTGCCTGCAGCATTCGTGAGGTAAATAATCTGGTCCTTGGCTTTGGAAGTACCCGGCTGCATAAAAGTGATCTCTGCCGTTACTGTACCGGTTTTTGTCTCGCTGAAGGTTTTATTGATCAAGAACTGGCTGGTACCCGCACCGTTAACTGTAAGATGCAGTGCTTTTTGTTTAGCTACCGGATCAACCTCAACAACTGCGCTGCTCGTGGCGCCTGAAGGAAGCGTGGAATAATCAAAACCAAGCTGGGAAGCCGACTGTCCCTCAATTGCGCTAGAAAAATCTTTGTCCAGCAAAGTAGTTGGTTCAACAACTAAATCTGCGGCAGCTGCAGGAGGTTGCCCCAGCATTCCGACTCCTAGCAGAACATTAAACAACAACGCGAAACATAGTATTCGTTGAATTTGAATACGCAAATTTATACACCTCCAGATGCAATTTGTCTAACCTTCCAATGATCTACATGAAAACTCAATGATCCCCCCTTTCCAAATAAGGTTTTGATAGCGCTTGCATTTACTTGTAAATCTTTGGTTCACATATCCGATGTCTCGATGCTTTGACTAAAATGTATAATAAAATGAAAAAAACATCATAGGGCAATAATCCCATAAATATAGGTTGTTCATGACTTAAATCCCCTAGACCATTGGAATTTATAGACTGCTATTCATTCATCCAAACTTCTTCTACATCGAGATGTCTTAAATCGGAGTCCCTCGTCATCTATCCACACTTGAGGTTGCCGGATGAATGATGTTGTAAAATTGCAACAATTGCTGCCTAAATCTAGCCTCTCACCCTTCGTTGTTGCATAATGTACACCAATTGGGCCCGATACAGCCGATTTTGCAGCGAATGGGCTCAAAATGTTGTACGAACTGCAACTTCAAGTTGCAAAATAGCCTTTAGGCCTCCCAATTGTTGTACAGAATGCAACACTAGTATCCTTAAACATCACCCGTAACGATCACGACAGGTCCATATAAACCGCCGGTGGGAAACCATTCCTGCCAACCAAGCTCATCCTCATTTCGGCCTCGGTTCCAATAGGTTACCTCAGGATTTCCTCCCACCAGACTTGTTGGCTTGCCGATTTCGTAGTGTGTGCCAAGTGTGTTTGTCACCCGGATCCTAAGCCGATGCTTGCCTTCAGGCAATTTCGGGAGAGTGAACCGATATGGTCTCCAAAGCCTTACTCCTAAAGGCATACCTTCTACCCAAACTTCCGCGGTCCCCCTGACGTGCCCCAATTCAAGTTCGGCACCAACGTGAGATGAAGTCTCAAAAACAGTTTCGTACTCCACTGCGCCGCTATGATGGGGCAAACAAAGTGATGTCCGCCAATCACCTAACGAGCCTTGTACAGGTGTCGTCTCGAAGCGAATCGGTGCAAGAAGAACGGCCGCTTCTGTAGACGGTCCATCTGGAGTTATTCTTACGGCAGCTAAGGCCCCAGCTAGCTGTGGCTCAAACTCCACATTGCCGCCATTTGCTGCGACTTCTGTGCCATTAATCCAAACACGCATCTCCCATGCGCTTTCGATACGCATTCTCTTCGCTCCTATAGGCAGGGGAAAGCGCAGCCAAACGGGTCTTCCGTTGCAGGTAGGATCAGCAGAGAAAGAGAGCGGCTTCGGCTCGGGAACAGATTCAGGCATAAGCCAGCCCACCATCGGAAGCGGATGCGGCCTAGCAGAAATCCATAATGACTCCGTTTCCGCAAATTGGAGAACGGAGAAATGATGGATACCCGGAGCATTCCCTTGTTCGTCGAACCAATTTTCACCAGAGAAGAAAGTTATAGACTCACCATTCTGCAGCTCAATAACTCCGTCTACAAATACCTCGCCTTTCCCTTCGGGTAAAGCAACCCTGACTTCATTCATGCCGTATTGCCATAGAGCCGTAACATCTATTTCTTCCTGTCCTTGCCGGATGTAAGGGTTGAAATCCCCGTGCTCGGTCACATTGACACCGTTCACATAAAGTATGGCTCTCCCGCGAGCGGCAAACACGATTCGAACCCGTTGATATGGGTGATCGCGTCTGCTTTCGATGTGGTTCATCAAGCTGGATTGCAAATTAGGATGAAGGGTAAATAACCATTTCGGAAGTGGCAGACGTGCGATCGTGTTCACTTCAATGCCTGCCCTTATGACCCCGTTTCCGATAGCTTGTGCCCTCAACAGCAGCTCATTGCTCCCTTCTTGCAGCTCGATCCATGCCGTTTGCTCCTCGGGTCCTCCGCTCCATGCGATCTCCTTGCCATTGATATGTCCAGTAATGTTAGAGTTACTTTCTGACCGGATCCAGTAACGTCCACTCGAAGGTGAAATAACAAATGTTTTTGCCCAAACGAATTCTCTTTTTTTCAACTCACCAAGATTGAGAAATCGACGAGGAACACGACCCATACGGCCCGCCCAAGAACGCATGGCAAGATCTCCAAACACGTTACTGTACACTTTTTGAACAGAACGCAATTCGTCGAACTCTTCTCCATGGCATACATGCCAATAAGCGGATTCGCTCCACAATCTCGTCAACCAATTGGATTCATCCAAACCGGGTTTATGCCAGTCAGCCTTCTCCCCCTCTGTCTCCTCCCTCTCTAAGCGCACACTCATCATGCGTCGTTCGATCGGCATAAAGCCGTTATGTTCGCCATGCAAATCAAAGTCCCCGTACCGGTTGTCCAAAGTGGGCTCCACTCGGATGCGCCAATCGCCAACTGCCAACTCCAGCCTTTTCCCGCTCGCTTCCAATTGACCGATTTGTGCTGGAAAGGGACGATTTGGGAAGTCTTCATGATTATTTTCCAATGCCGCAATGGTTGCATTCGGCTCAGCGCATACGATCAACGCAGCAGGCCAGGATGTGAATGAAACTTGCAATTCAATCCATTCGCCTTCGCGTTTATACGGAATCGGCTCCATAGATCCGTTAACCGGATCCCAAATTTGAGGCTCACGATCAGTTCTTAATCGGTAAACGGCAGACTCCGGTAATACGGTATCCGGACATGCTGGTTGATGCATGCTTAACAAAGCTCCGTTCTCTGGAAGAAGCAAGTAGATGTCGGCATCCTCGATTTTGCGATGCAAGGATTCACCTGGTCCCTCCACCCTTTTCGGAATACGGGATTCCATGAGTGCTACAGCATCCTCTGCTGAATCGACATATATGGCGCCAGCCAAATCCCGTTCAACTTCCGGTACATCAATAGCAATCACAAAACCGCCTTCATTCAACCATGCTTCGGTTCGTGCGCGTGCTTCCTCATCCATAACGGTTGTTCCGCACAAAAGTAAAACGGAAAAATGCTCATCCGCGATTTTTAGTTTGCCCTTTTCTGATGTAGCTTTTTGCAGAGCACTATCGTCTGCAATATCGAAATCAAGCTGCGCTTTCCTTAGCGCACCAGGCTGCTTGTGATCTCTGCGGCTCCAACTGCCTGTTATTTTCCTATATACGTTTTGGATATGGGCTACTTGATTGTTGTGCTCACGATTCGAGACCCCCATCGGATGCTCATTCATTTTCCCATCCGCCAAAGACAAGTATCCGCATACCGCATATGACGGGTAATGGACAGCAACGTCGCAAACGTGCGTCCCCTCACTCAATAAATAACAAATACGGCTAATCGAGTCGGCAAAGACCGGATAATGCTCGAAATAAGGCTGGCGCCATCCCGTATCGGGCGGAGCCCACTCCCACCAACCGCCACGGGTGCTATAGTAAACGGCATGGGGACTATATACGGTTGCTCCCGCTTGAAACCATGGGATCAACCAATGCATCGTTTCCTCCAATGTCCCGCCCCAACCGCTGGAATGGAATGCTTCTAAGAATACGCGTGAACCGCCGTGTAAATGCGCCATGGACGAATGCGGCTTAATTTCGCCATCCATGTCGCTTCCTGAAGCGTTATACCATCGATGTGTCCGAAAATAATCCAAATAAAGCCGCTGCGCCCCGTTAGGATCTGCTCTTCTGGCTGGTCCGGCTTGATCGCAGCAAATGAGCATTCCGCGCTGCCGGTGCCATTCACCGAGTGGAATAAAGAACGATTGTTCTGCAAGCTCAGCAGCAAGACGGTAAACACGACGACGCACTTGTTCAGACCCAGGAAGCGGATCATACAATGCCGGTAGAAAAGGCGTTAAATCCTCTTTAAACCTTTCTTTGTAACGATCCGTCAACTCAGGTGTCCACAGAGGCAGCGGTGGAAGTTCGTCCTGAAAGCTTCCCACAATCGTCTTGCCGAGATCGTAAGGGAAGCGGCGCTCCATTTCACCGTGAATCCGGTCAATCAATTGTCCCGTTGCCTTAGGATCGAGCCAATTGAAGCCCTGACGTACCGAAGCATACACATAATCTTTTGTTTCAAGAAGGACTTCCGAAGACTTTGGCATCTCCTCGCCATGCATGAATCGGCGTAATTGATACCCGCCCATTTCTGGATCCTCTGTCACAATACGAGACGGCATGTTGGATCCGGAAAATCCAATTTGATCATAAAACCAAAGATACATGCCCAATCGCTCTGCTTCGCGCAAAGCAACCTCGAACATGCACCACCAATCCTCGCTTGCAAACACGGGAAGATCGCTCACAGAACCATACTGCGGTCCTGTGGGGGCCAAATTAATAATGCCGATGTTACGCAGCCCTCCGTCGCGAAACTTTTTCATTTGCCAGCGAATTCGCTCCGCCGTCACCTCTTCAGCACTCCACCACCAGAAGGGGACCGGTCCGAAACGCGGGTCTGCATTAGCAAACTTTTTATGTAATTGGAATAAGTTCATATGTTCCTCTTCCTTCCCAGCTTCGAGAAAAAACTCCAGTCCTCAAACTGGAGTTTCGACGAAAAAGATTATTTGGCGGCTTTCTCTGTTTCAATTCCTTTGGTTGATTGTTCTTCGATCATCCGCAGCGCCGTCATCGAATCTTTGGATTCTCCAAAAATCAAAGGAGAGAACACATTATGGAGCGGCACATCAATATAGGTTAAGCCATTAGCACGTGCAGCCGGAGGCATGGCATTTTGACCGTAGAAAATCGACTGAACGTGCTTACCTTGCATTTGCGGCAGGTTTTTCCCAAACGCCTCTTGAACCGCAGGTGTCTGCAGCGAGCCGATAATGCCTTCTTTGGCTAAATTGACTTGCATCTCTTCGGAAAGCATATATTGAATAACTTGGAACGCTTGATCCTTCTTCGTAGATTGCTTCGTAATAAAAGCCGCATACATATTCGGTTGCGCTTTCGTATTAGGAGCATCGGCGAAGGAAGGCATGGCGGCGATATCGAAATTCAGGTTTTTATTTTGCTCATACCATTGAACGATTTTCTCTGAAACATGGACACTCATCGCCATTTTCCCTTTTGGGAAATCGTCCACCGAAGTAAATTGATTAGCCGGTATCTCAAAGAACCGTCTTAAGTTGTCAACTTCCTTCTTCCATCCGTCCGTTGCGAGTACTGCCTTGTCCTCTGTCAAACTGAACGGTGATAGCCCGAGTTGATTATAAGTCATATACAAACCGGGATGCTGCTGGTAGCCCTTATACGTATTTTCTCCTTCAACACGAGTCAACTTCTTGGCCAATTCGTAAGCTTCATCGTAGGTCATGCCGTCTTTGGGATAATCGACTCCAAATTTATCAAAAATGTCCTTGTTGTAGAAAAGAACGAAATCGCTTAATTGGTAAGGCAATCCGTATATTTTCCCTTCCGGAGTTTTATTTTTCATCTTTGCCATGGCTGCTGGATTTAATTTGCTGGTATCGAAATTATATTTTTTGATCAATTCGGTCATATCGTATTGGAGATCGTTCTTAATAATACTCTTTTCAAAGTTGCCGCTCGAATTCTCAATGATGATATCGGGAATCGTACCGGCCGCGATCAGATCCTTATACTGTCGACCTGGATTATCCCAATGCACATGTTTAAAGGAGATATCAGGGAACTTTTTCTTCAGGTATTGCCCGATTTGCTTCTCGTAATTTTCTTCTTTCGCGTAAAAGGCAGGGTACACCGTATAAATGAACAATTCGTTATCTGGTGCTTTTGTTGATTTTTCGACTGCTGGACTTTGTGCTGTAGGTGTTGATTCACAGCCTGCAATAGCGGTGATTGCTATCGCAATCAACAAGGATGATTTCAGATACTTTTTCATACTTTTTTGAACCTCCTTAGAGTTTTGCTTTTGTGAAACTTACATCGCAAGATTTGCTTAAACATTTTCTTTAATCTTACTTTATTACAAAATTGCAACGCTTTCATTGGGTGGTATTTCATTTATATAGGTTCATCATACTTTCAACACCGCGCTAATTTCAGTTCTTCAGGTCTCATTGCCTTCAGCTGCACACTCCCTCCCTCAGCTCACAAAATTGCTGCTAACAGGCGAAGAATCGTAAAGCTTGCCTTGCTCGGCAAGCCATCTATCCACATCAGGCAGATCGAAATATCGAAGCATCCCTGGAAAAATAAAACTTAAGGAGTCCGTTTCATCGTAAAACGGTTCCTTGATCCAATCGGAGATACTATTCATACGGTTCTCCATGCAAACATTCTGTACACGTTCATCAAGTAAAGCCGCCAATCCAGCGTATATGGCATATCGTCCGCTCCCATATAGTCTAATGTCCGAAGGATCGATATTGGATGATCCAGCTGCAAGCTCCACTGCCCGCAGTACATCGTATGTCCGTATGGCAGCCATACTGTCGCCCAGCCACATCATCTCGTCTGTATATCTGTCCATCATTCCAAATCGTTTGAAAGGTTTATCCGTAGGAGAATTCAAATGCGGAAGAAGCGGTCCGATCCCTGTTGGATTGAGCACCATGGCAAGCCGTCCAGAAGCACAGGTTGCTTCAATCCACTTGGCATGCGCTTCGAGCTGACTCGATCCGCCGTCCCAGACGGCAATAGTTACCGGGAGTTTATTACCCGCAAGCTTCGAATCGAAAAATTGTAAACAATGGTTTAATAATCCGGTCTGACTCCACCAGATCTTACGGATCACCCACATATTCGCAACTTCCCCTCCACCAGACGGACGCGGGTTAAGGTCGCAAAGCTGTCTGTCTGAAAGTACACGCATTCGAAGCCATTCGATAGCGCGCTTTTTTCTTTCGTCTTCTGGCAATGCTTCACGTGATCTCTCAAATTTCGCTAGCCGTTCCCTATTTTCAACGTGCGTGCTTTTCGCATTCTCCAACTCACCGATGACCTGCCCGCTTTGTGTACACCGGAGCTGCTCGGCAGGGATCAGCTTGATTTCTTCATTTGAATATTCGTCGGTACGTCCGAGCAAATGCTTGGAGAAAAACTGTGCCGCCGCACGTGCCAATGGAATCGTAAATCGATGAACATTTTCATCTTCGAAAATGTCTAGATCTTCACCTCGGCCATACATCTCCCAAAATCTGCGGTTTACAGCTACTGTATGCCTGGGACCTTCTATCGGGACGGAATCATACGTAGTAGCAAGAATGCGCACAGGCCGGGGAGCCATAGCCATCACAATGTCTTCATGATCGAAACCTAGCGCGGAGAAACCAGGCCATTTCTGCTCGGCATCTTGGGCTTTGCCGGTTAGCAGAAAATACGGCCGATTCATAATAAATCCGCCTGGCGCCGCTGCGGCAATGCGATGATCGTACATCATAACCAGCGAAGTCTGCGTTCCCCCACCAGAATGGCCAGTCACACCTATACGGTTCGGGTCGACCTCCGGCCGGGTACATAAATAATCTATTGCCCGTACGGCGTCATGAAGCATGTAGCGGGCTAAACTATCCCCTAACGGCATACACTGCCGCCCGACATTTTCATGTTCAGTAACGCTAGTCATCGGTGCCTGTTTGGATTCTGGATCATAAAATCCGAACCTCTCCCCCTGACCGACTGGGTCAAGCGACATCACGACAAGACCAGTATGGACCAAATAATGACAAACCGTTTGGTATTCGTCACAGTGTTTAGCCTGTTCACGATGCCCGCATAGAAGCAGAACCGCTCCACGAGGCTCAGTTAACCCGTCGGGTACATACAAGTTAGCAGTCGCGTATACATGAGGCCTCGGTTCGAAAATGACCTTTTCAACACGGAAACCGTTCCCTTCAACTGTACCTGTAACTCTTGGATTTAACGGTGCATCCGAAGAAGGCATGCCACCGATGCAGCGTTCCAGCCCTTCGCGAATTTCCATCTGCCGCTGCTTAAGCATTGACTTGTCCTTGATAGCTGAACGTGCTTGTTCGCCCTTCTCAGCTGCGCGCATAGCGGATTCGTAAACCCAACGCGGAAGCTGGCTTTTCACATCAAAGTGAGCGATTCCCATATTCTCTAGATTCTCATACACTGTAGTTATGTCCCCCTTTTTTCATATCAGTCCGTGTTCGATGAAACCAACAGGTCGGCTATGCGGACTGGCAAGCCAGTTTGTACAGACTTCCATATCGCTTCACCTGTCAACACAGAGTCAGCTCCCGCTTCCGCTCCAGCCATAATCTCATAGGGACGAATCGGATCTGCTCCTAAGAACAAATCTTCCAAAATGAGAGGGTCCCCTCCTCCATGCCCTCCCGGTCGCGGGACCACATGGATTGTTTCTTTGCCACCGAACAATGGGAAATATTCAATTGTTTGCTCGGGTACCTGATGCGTTGTCCGCTTGGACATCACTTCCTGGGTTTCGATTCTCCCTTTTGTCCCGTTAATAGCCAGTCGATACCCTTCGTAAGGCAGCGAAAAGTTAACGGAATAACTCATCATGGCACCTTTGTTATACTTGACAACCGCAGCGTACGTATCCTCAATATCGATATCCGAATCGAAGATGCAGCCGTCCGCGCGATATCCGGTATAGCTGCCCACTTTTACATCCATATTGGTCAAATGATCGTCTTCAGGCACAACCTCCTTACTCCGTGTAGACCATCGCATGAAATAGGCGCAATTCCGCTTGACTTGGCATGTTCCGCAGTGCCTTCCGTCTTCCTTCATAGGATTTAGCTCGCCTTCTGGACCAAAATAATTCAGTGCACCGTATGCAAAAGCCTCCACCGGCTTTTGATCGATCCACCAATTAACAAGATCAATATGATGGGTGCTTTTATGTACTGACAATCCGCCGGAATGGCTTCTTTTACGGTTCCATCTTTTAAAATAGCTTGCGCCATGGTACGTATCGAGATACCAATTCAAATCGACCGATGTCACCCTCCCGACTCTACCTTCAAGAATCAACTCCTTGATTCTCGTATGAATCGGGGAGTAGCGGTAATTAAAGGCTACATACAGCTTCCCGCTGCTAATGTTCTGAGCATCCAGAACACGTTTGCAATCTGTTCCGCTGGTAACCATTGGTTTTTCCGAAATGACTTCAAGATGGTGCTCCAATCCTTTAACAATGTAATCCGCATGGGTGTGGTCCGCGCCTGCGACAATAATGACGTCGGGGCTCGTCTCCAGAATCATCTGTTCAAATTGATCAGGGAGATAAACGGGAAGCCCGCTTAACGCCGGAAATTTCTTGAAACAATTCGTAAATCGTCCGGGATCCGCGTCGAGCAATCCAACAATTTCACAATGCGACTGAAAGGTTTCCAGCATGTTCTTGATAAACATGCCGTTCGCTCTAGTACTAACTCCGCAGATGACATATCTTTTTCTTGTCAAAGTGTTCGCCCTCCAATCTTAGGTTAAGTATACAAATATGCGATGGGCAAAGAATTAGTAAATACGATCTTGATTATAGGTCAATCCTGTCTAAGGGATATGACGAGACGTAATATCCACATTTAACACCAAAAAAATCCCTGCCGGGAAAACCCGACAGGGATCATAAACCACTATTGAAGAACAGCGATAAAAGTTTTGTACTGGTCTTGAGAAGCGAAATTAATGGTAAATTGCTTAATGTTGTTCGAAGTCGTGCTGCCAACTCGGGTATACGATATTTTAAAATCATTGCCGATCGAGATCGTATCTTGCTGGGCCGAAGTCGTTCCCGTCAGATACACAATGTCACTGATCCACATCTTGGCTTGAAGAATATTATTAACTGGCGTAATTTGATCTTGGTACCCAGTAGGACAACTGGCAGAAACCGTGCAATTTTGATTTACGAAACTGCCGTAATTGGAAACGACCTGAATTTGACCCATCAGCTTTGTGTCCCAAACATAGAGACCGTTCAAAGGCAAAGCAGCGCCGCCCGCAACCGATTTTGGAGTAGGTTGATTAATCTTAAGTTCTGACACATCCATTGGGTCGGCAGAGATCGGGTATTCCATGGTGAGATCTTTCTGTCCGAGTGGTGTGTCGAAGAAGACCTTTAAGGTCGTTTTTCCCTCGTTGATACCGATGAACTTAGGATTCACAGGATCTCCATTAAACGCGATAATGTTCGGATTGCTAACAGCTAACCACTTGACCTTAGGGGTATAGGATACTTTATAACCTGAGCTATCTTTGACTCCTACTACGACATCTTTGCCAGCGAGCTTATAGCTGGCGTTGTTGAATAAGTAAGTCGCATCCGTAACGCTTTTCGTATTTCCCCAATCGTAATATAATTTCCCTGCTGCATTCAAGCTATCGCCCAGATCTAACCAGTAGACTAGATCCGCTTTTTTGATGTCAACTACATTTAATGATACAGACAAGGAGTCCAAAGTCTCTACGATTTGCAAATTTGAGTCGACTTTAACCAATGAAGCGGTCAGGCGGTAGCTTCCCTTCAATGTTGCATGTGGCGTGATAGTGATGCCTTTACCAGCGATTTGATTAACTTCCTTCAGTAAAATAGGATTCGCATCAGAGACGAGCGCCACGTTTCCTGGCAAGACCGTTTTGGATATAGCCCCTTTTTCTCCGCTTATTTTTTCAAGCTTCATTTCAACCTTATAATCGGTCTGGTTCGTACTGTATTCAATGTCATATTGATCATAAATTCTAAAGGTCGTTGAAGGGTTCACCCCATTAAACAAGGTAACGCTCACAGAACTCTCGGCATCAAGTTTAATTGAGTTAGGCTTGCGAGGTTTCTCTATATTCATGGGCAGCGTTACCGTTTCATTAAGTGCATTCATTCGAACATTAATGGTCGCCGGTCCTGCTGCCTTTACCTCTTTGACACGAATTTGCCCATCCGTGGACCTAATTGCCACTTGTCTACCTTCACGTGTTAGTGTATCTGCCTCCAGTACGATACCACCTGTGGCATATACTGAAATTCTACCCGTCGTTTCTGCCTCCACAATTTCGGATGTACTGAACTCGTAACCCGTTGAATCTTTGATGACCAAACCGAACAACTTCTCGCCGTCACCTTCCGCCGCCGGTTCTGCTAACGGTTTTATTACGACGGTTGCAGGTGTTTTCAATGCTGTTACATTAATCGTCGTAGATACCTGCTCACCAGCACTAAATAAATTAACAATTACTTCCTTATCTCCGTCTAAATCCATATTCGCTTCCATTTGCATTTCCGGAAAACCGTCATTGTCAAAGTCGACGAAATCATTTCCACCTGTTTGATTAATGACATTCCCCGTTTCGGTAAAAGACTTATGGATACCCATGTTTAAAATGTCGGAATCAACGACGGGATACCCATGCTGATCATAGGCTTTGAGTTTGAGGTAAGCTCTAACACCAGCTTTAAAGATCAACTGACCACCAGGGATCTTCAGTTCTCCCACTTCGATTTTCGATACAATAGGAAAGTCCCCAACGATAAACGATTTGCTGGCTGTCTTGAAGCTGCGCTTTTCTAATAACGAAACCATCACTTTACTATCTATTAATTCTTTGCTCAAATCGATGGTGAAAGCATTCTTATCGGGATAAAAGTCTACTTTACGATTTTGAGCACCTACCATGATATTCAAATCGCTTGCGGATAAGATCTCATTCTCGCCATATTGGTTTGTTGCTTTGAACTCGATCAATACTTTGGATTTAGGAAGCTTTTCCGAAGAAGTAACAATCTCCAACTTTTGGATCTGCCCCACTTCAGAGAGAAATTCTATTTTCCCCTTATCGATACTCCCAGCATCCATCCCTGATAATTCAATTGTATATTTGCCATACGTTAACGCATCCGTTTCGAGCGTCGCGTTCATATTGTCATCCGACCACACGGTGCTTGATGGCATCGCCGTATCCGAACCGTATTTCGTGACATTCAAAATGGCCTTGTTGCTGTCGACATCCCGATTAAGTCTTACGGATATTTTGCCTGTACCCATTAATTTGACTTCGGCGATGGATGCTTTTGCAGGCTTCGCTGTTGTCAAATGCAGTTGCATGGCCTCATAAACTGCAAGCGCAAACGCTTTTCTGGTAACAGGGACACTTCCGCTGAATTTACCCTCAGTCTGGTTAGTCATGATTTTTTGCTTAATTGCGTAGGTAACATAGCTTTTGTATGTACTGTCTACGGTTTCATCCTTGCTAGGCATCTCTGCTTTCGCCTTCTCATCCAAACCAAGTCCCTTGATCAGCAGCATGGCGAGTTCTTGACGGGTCACTTGCCCGGTCGGATTGAACTTATCTACAACATCGTACGTAAGAGCCGAGTTCTTCAAAGCCTCGATATAAGGACGAGTAGGGTCATCCGATTGGACGTCGGAAAAGTTCGATGTTGCAACCGCCTTGTCGATGCGTAATCCTAAAATGATTGCAACTGACTTCGCCAATTGAGCTCGAGTGATTTGTTGGTCCAGACCGAAAGAATCTACTGACGCCGTATCGATCGCGTCCATTTTTAATAAAGCGTTAATCTTTTTCTTGTCGTCCTTCGAAATACTTTTCAAATCGCCAAACTGGTCGGCCAGATACGTGTCTGAAGTTACAGACGATGATGGAGTTGTTGCTTTTGTAGTTGCCGCTGGTGTCGCAGATGGTGTAGTCGATGTTGACGGTGTGGTTGTCGTTTGTGAGGTTTGCGACGAGGTATCAGCCGCATAAGCCATAGGAGTTACGCAGTAACAGAAAAATAAGAACGATAAGAAAAGCGCAATTTGTTTATTCATTTGATGCATACACCTCCCGACAAGCAAAAATACGTGAAAATAAAACGCTTACATTTCGCTTGAACACTGTTGTCTCTCTGATCACATCAACCCACTCTCCAATCTCAGTTTACTTGCATGACCTAACTATATGGCAAAAATGCGAACTTTTTATAGGGGCTTTTATGCATCTTTATAGGTTGTTTACTTCATCATTATTCGGGTGGCAGAAGTACGATTCTTCCCTCCTCCAACGTAACTTGGACTTTATTCGTATCTTTCACTCCTATTGATTCCAAGTAGTTTGAAGGAATTTGTAACCGGCCCGCTTGGTCCAGCACCGCATATTCGACGTGCGACTCTTCTTCCTGCTCTTCGATGCCATGGACTGCTTCAAGCAGTTCTTGATCGAACGATTTGCGCCTCACTATTTCCGAGGAAGTTTTCCCGTCTCGAATAGCTACTACGCGATCCACTTTTTTGGCAAGCAGCGGATCGTGCGTAACAATAACGACCGTGAGCCCCAGACTCCGGGTCAAATGCCGGAACAAATCCAGAATTTGATTGGCCATGTTCGTATCGACAGAGCCGGTTGGTTCATCGGCAAGCAAGAGCTTCGGATGGTTCGCCAGCGCAATAGCGATGGCAACACGCTGCTGTTCACCGCCAGAGAGTTGGTTCAGTCTGTTTTTCAGCCGATGGCTAAGGCCTACGGCTTCCAGCAGTTCCATGGCTCGTTCTCGCTTGCGCTTGCCCTGAAGTAAGATGGGCAACTCCACATTTTCCAATGCCGTCAAGTAAGGGATTAAATTTCGTGCATTGTTCTGCCATACGAAGCCTACCGTCTCTCGTTTGTAACTCACGATGTCCTTCTCTGACATGCCCAGCAAATCTTTGCCATCGACCCTTAGACTGCCAGCTGAGGGGCTGTCAAGCCCCCCAAGCATATTTAGCAGTGTCGACTTACCGCTTCCGCTGTTGCCGATAATAGCCATCAATTCACCAGCCTCCACGTGCAAGTCCAATCCTTGTAACGCAACTACCTCCAAATCGGCAATTTTATAAATTTTGACCAGATTTTCACAATGGATCATCCTAATCCTCCCCTAACTTAACAGCTTGATGAATTCGGATTCGGGACACGAAAGACCCGAGTACTCCCAATCCAATTGCGATCATCATCGTGACGATCCAGTACAGCCGAACTTGATCACGAGGATCAAATGTAACTTTGAATGGCGGTACCTGCGTTTTCGGATCGAATGACAATTCAAATAAAGGTACGAACAAATGACTCGCCAAGTTACCGGTCAGAATTCCAATGAGAATCGCCGCACCTGAGATCAAGATTTGCTCACCAATAAGCATCAGAATCAACTGGAAAAAGGAAATGCCCATCGCTCTCAAAATGCCGAACTGAAGCGTCCGAGCGAATAAAGAGAGAACCCAATATAACAGGAAGCCAAAAAAGCAAATAAAGATCGATATCAGAAACCCGAGCGTCATCACACCATTAATGGCCATCTGGAAGGGATCCTTGATCGACTTAATCAGTTCCTGTTTGGCATCCCTCAAAGACTCTATCTCATAGCCATGATCAACGATGGCTTGATATACCGCTTGACTGCTAGCCTCTGGTTTCAGCTTCAACCAAACCTCATAGGGTTCCAGCGCAAGATTGTTTTGAATATACGGAAGTTGGCCGATCACAAGATTTGGCTTCTTAATTTTCGTAGTGGACCCCTGCTTCGTTGTGGTTGTCACTGTGTCATTCACACCGGGGTTTGGATTCCAAGACGGCCAATAATCAATCACCCCGTACACGGTAAATTGGGCACCTTCTACGCCTTCCCAGCCAAGAGTCATGGTGTCGCCAGGTTTCAAGCCGTATTCTTCCGCCATTGATTTGGAAATTAAAACAGCAGACGGGTTGCGAGCGATCAAATTTAAGTAATCATTGATATGATGGTCAAGTAAACGATCACGCATCCATGCGGTTTCACCAAATTGCTTGCTTTCGATTCCCATAAGTTGTATATTTTCAGTTGTTTTTCCCCGAGTGTAAATCGCATCCTTTTTATTAAACACCTTTGCGGCGTGTTCCACACCATTAAGCTGAGTAAACGGTAGGAATGACGGCTCTGTATATTGCGTCTTATGCGGAGCATCGGAATCAGCATTGGAATCAGCTGATTCCTCTTCGGATTCTTCCATTAAACCGGTCAAAATAGCCGGAGGGGCGTCATTCTCCCAACGGATTTGCATCGTGATATCGGCACCCGCGGAGTAATGGATTTTATCACCTGTATTCTTGTTGATCGTACGGGTAGCACTGGCACTGAATAGGCCTGTGGCAATTGTGATAATCAGAAAAACCATAATAAATTGATATTGAATGGTCGAACGGCTGACTTGTATCAGTGTGCTGTAAAGGGAAGGTGGCCACCAGCGTCTGCCGACCTTAAACACCAAACGCATAAACCAAGGGTAAAATCGAAGAATGAACAGACCCATACCCAATATAAAAAGTGCAGGAATGAGAAACAACAGCGGATCTACCTTTAAATCGCCGGATTTTAAGCCAAGCGACAGCAGCTCTTTGATACGCGTTTTATAATTATTCAAGCCGTAAAGGGCTATCCCAATCAACATGACATCTATGAAATATTTATGCCAAAAAGAGCTTTTCTCCTGTCTTGCCGACTGTTGTTTTTGCCCAACAATCGTTACCCTCATGGCAAGGAATACCGGAATCAGCGTCATCACAAGTGAGCTTGCGACAGCAATTAACCCGTACAGGAAAGCATCCCGGTTCAATTCAACCTCAAGCTTAGCCCGCTGTACGAATTCAAGAAACCCGCTCGAAGCACCCAATAGTTTAGTCAAAAAAGCACCGAAATACGGTCCGATGAAGAAAGCAATTGTGCCGAGCACTAAGCCCTCCACGACATAACTGAAAATGATTTGCAAGCGACTAGCTCCACGACTGCGTAATACGGCGATTTCCGTTTTCTGGCGTTCCGTGATCAAGTTTGCAACCATGTACAAGTAAAAGGCGAGCATGAGCATAACTGGCACATTTAACGACCAGAGCATGAGCCTTAGATTGGCTTCTTTTACGTAATAGGCACCCAAAGTTTGTAAGGCAGGAGCATTCGTATTGTGAGTTTCGTAACGTTTCTCCATATGAGCCGTGATCGTGCGATGAGCATCAATGAAATCGTTCGTGGATACCAGCGACATTTTGCTATAATCAAGGGCCAAATACCAATAGCTAGACTGAATAGTTAGTTTGCTTCCTGCTGTGAACTCTTTTTCAAATAAATCAAAATTGATCAGAAAGCTATTTTTATAGCTGCTTGGAATGTTATACCAGAATAGATCCGTGTAATCCTTACGATCGAATACGCCTACTGGCTTGACGTAAACCGGTTGTTTCATATTCTCATCTTGGATTGTAAAAACGGTATTCAGCACCATGCCAAGTTCTGTCAAAGCTTCTTTTACAACAAGCGCTTCATACACCCCATTAACCGGCTCTTTCTCCGGTAGACGTCCGTCCACTAGCCGAATGTGTTCCTCCATGCCATCAATGGCAGAGAAATCCGCTGACCGCTGTATGTGTATATCAACTTTGTCTGGTTCGGCCGGAGTAAGACCATATCGCTCTGTCGACCTTTCACGGACGAGCTGCTGGACAGGAAGGCCAAAGCGATGACTGGCTTTGTTCAGAAATTCATCGGTTTCAGAAATTTTTTCGTTCTTTTGCTTATCTTCTGGAACCAAATTTGCTGACAACCAATAGATGCCGGGATACTGACTGCTAGAGGTTTGCAATTGCTGCAGCTCCTGAATCAGTAATCTTTGCAAGATTGCGTTTGTATATATCGGCATCGTGCTCGTTAGAGCCACAGATAACACCAATCCGAATAGCAGGCTAAGCTCCAGCCATTTATTATTGATCATTTTGCGCAAGATCATGATAAATAATGCCAATCTCTTAACCTCCTAATTATTCAAAATAATCTTCTGCCCTACGGTAATACCTTTGCGTATTTCCACTTCCCTTGCCGCAACGATCCCTTTCTCCACATCGATCTCTTTCCTGCTTTCTCCTTCCATAACCTGTACATAGTCGCGTCCCATGTAGCTGCGCAGCCCCGCTCTAGGGATGACCAACACATTCTCTCTCTTTTCCGTCACTATGGCGATGTCTGCTTGGGAACCAATCGTCACTTCTGCCGGTAGTCCCTGTACGTTAATAAAGAGTGACTTCGAGTTCTTATCCTGTACCGTTTTATTATCGCTTATCGGAGCGGTCATTGGCGTTTGAACGACCTTCCCTACATACGTCTTATCTTTTATTTTCACATTGACATCCATGTTTATTTCAACGCCAACCAAATCGTTCTGACTGGAGGCCGTATAAACGAGTTTCATCTTATTCGGGTCTGAGATTGTCACTAGTTGTTTATACGCCGATACTTGATCGCCCAGTTTCATCGGTTCAATGTAAGTTACGATGCCGTCAACCGTTGCAACGAGAGTCGTTCTCTCCAATTGACTCCGCAGCGATTTCAACTGAATTTGAGCGCTTTCATAATCAAGCATTTTCAAACGAACAGCTGGATCATCGCCACCCTTATCCGCTATTTCTTGGGCCATTGAAATTTTGATCTTTTCGAGCGTAATTTCCTGCAACCGAATTTTCATTTCCAAATCGCCTGTTTCTGTTGAAGCTACGACATCGCCTGCATGTACTTTATCTCCTAATTTCACACTGAATGACGTCAATCTACCGCCGGATTCTTTATAAAATAAGTAATCCATTTGATCCGATGCAAACGTCGCCACTCCCGTAATTTGCTTAGCGATATTGGCGTTCTTCACCTCAAAAAGTGTTAAGGATTCGGTGAGAGGTTGAACAAGCGGCGGTTTCAATTCTGGTTCTTCAATCGGCAGCAAAGAGCAGCCTGCCAAGGTACCAGCTATGCACCATGTTCCAAGCACCGAGAACAGGATTTTGCTAAGCTTCTTCGACAATTTGACCATCCTCCAATGTGTATACATGATCGGCAACGCTCATTATTGAGGGATCATGAGTCGTCATAATGATGGTCATCCCCTCGTGTTGAACCAAATCCTTAAATACCTTCATCACTTGAAGCCCCATCTTACTGTCCAGTTCTGCCGTCGGCTCGTCCGCCAGGATCAATGAGGGCTTGTGAGCAATCGCTCTCGCAATGGCAACCCGCTGCTGCTCTCCCCCGGACATCTCAAAGGGCCGATGTTTCATTCTTGCTTTCAACCCTACGAATTCTAGCGCCCTTTCCGCGTATTCCTTATAAAGTGCGGACGGAATGCCCGCAATTCTTAAACCGAACTCCACATTCTCGTAAGCTGTCATCAATGGAACCAGAGCAAAGGATTGGAAAATCAATCCCATGTGTTCACGTCTCAGCTCATTGCGTTTCTTCTCTGTGAATCCACTGATTTCGGCATCATGAAAGTACACTTTGCCTTCCGTTGGCCTATCAAGAGCACCAAGCATATTCATTAACGTTGTTTTGCCGGATCCAGACCGACCTTTGAGAGCAACTAACTGCTTTCCCGGGATCGATAGGTAGGCTCCTTTCAATGCGTGAACAGCGGTAGAACCTCGTCCGAACACCCTCGTAACCCCTTCTACCCTTATAAGAGCTTTGGTGTTTTGTTGCTGTTGCTCGATCATCATGCGTAGTCACACTCCTAATATACAGGTCTGTCTATAACAAAGAGGAAACATGAATGTTTCCTCTTTGTGAGTGTTTTCAAAGATTCAATTATTCAAAAGCAATATTCTCAATTTTCGCTTCACCAAAACCATTATCCCATGCACTGACATCGACATTGAAATAAACAGGGCCCGTATATCCTCCTGGTAAGTCGATAGCTGTTTCATACTCAAAATCACTGCTGTCATTTTTCGTAATGTTGAATAAATCGCCTTCATAAGTAGCTACGGTTACCGTAATATTAGCGTCTCTTTCAACATAGTACGACCAACCAAATGTAATTCGGGAAATGTTTTCAACATAAGTTTCACCTCTGGATATACCCGAACAATTCTCTTTATTACTGTAACCAGCTACCGTGGTGTAACCGTCACCGACATCAGCCGAAGAATAACAATGATTATAAGTAGAATCACTGCTTGATAAGGTATTCGTCCATTTTATATTAGGGTTTATTTGTGCAATCGCTGACTGAGTTAAGAAAAACAATGAACAGATCACGGAAAGCATGCTAAAAAGTTTTATCTGCTTCATTTAAATCACTCCCTTCTGAGAATTCATGTGATATGTTAGGAAAAAACTCCAGTCCATAAACTGGAGTTTTCATTCTTAGAAAGGATTTTAACCGTTTTGCAGCGTCCATAAAAAGAGAGCATCCATAAGCTTCCAAGCATCGTCAGTGATCTCTTCATTCTCCCCAGTGAAGAAGAAGTACGATATTCGCGCTTTAACGGCATACCCGTTGTCAGCTTTCGTGCCTTTATCATAGTAATAGATAGTCCCCTTCGTCTTGTCGCCGGGAACGGTGGCAATCACTTTCGCTTCCTTACCCATAATTCCGTAACCAAATGCCCTTTTTGGGTCAGCTTCTTTAAATACATCCACATTACCGGATAAACCGCTTGCTACTTTATGTTTACTGTCAACAATGCTAATCGATTTTCCATTTGCAAATTCCGCATTTTCTTCGATTGATGATAGACCAAGATAGTACATTCCGTGGTTTTTACCATATAAAGTCGGAATCGCGACATCTTTCATGACTCCGCCTTTTAAATACTTGGAGTTAATGGTTGGACTGATGTAGATCAAATCATATCCTTCCAATTTTTCTGGTGTGAGTTTTCTTTCACTTAAATAAGTGACCCTAAATCCAAGGGCTTTCAACCGATCGCCAACCATCGTATCATCTGTAGGAAGTGGAACGGATTCCCTTCCGATAATCACCACTTTTTTACCTTGCGCCGAAATTTCACCAGCAGGTGTAGTCGGTGTGTCGGGCTTAGTCGTCGGTGTACCCGGATCAGTCGTAGCATCTGCCTCAACCAGATTCTTCGCTTCATAGCTTGCAAGCGCCAACATTTTTCTTGTAGCCGATTTCGAACCGCTAAATTTACCGTCTTCTTGATTCGTCATAAGTTTCTTTTCGAGCGCAAGTGCGACATATCCTTTTGCCCAATCGTCTACAGTGTTGTCCGAAACAGGCGTGGCTTTTTTAGCATCTTCCTCCAAACCGAGACCTCGTATGAGGAACGCCGCGAGCTCTTGACGTGACACTGCGCCAGACGGCTTATACGTTTTCCCCTCTGCGTCGTATCCGTTTGTTAGCCCTGCTTTCTTCAGTGCCTCAATATAAGGAAGTGCATAAGAATTGGCGGGATCATCAGAACGAACATCCGTAAATGTTGAGCTTTTAAGCGTTTCATCAATGGTCAATTTAAAAATAATGCCGGCTACTTTAGCAAACTGAGCGCGATTCATTTCGGCATCCAAACCGAATGTATCTTCGGTCAATCCGTTAAAAACGCCGCCTTTAATCAGTGAATCCAATTTGTCCTTCACGTCTTGCGGCAGATCCTTCAAATCCTTGAAATCATCCACGGATTTAACGGCAGGAGTGTCGGCCGAATCGGTACCCTCTGCAAAAGCCAATGGAAGCAAAGTGAATGATAAAAGAAGAACCATTAATAGGGTTGATATAAGTTTTTTCAAACAGATCACCATCCAATATTAGATTAATAAAGAAACGAGCTTGCGGTCAGGTAAGTAAATAACAGGTATTACTTTACACGACTTACTTTTCACCTCCTCATCAAGGGCATCTTCGCACTATACATACCTTAATACGAAAAGATGAATCGATTATAGGGGCTTTTACTCATGTTTATAGGTCTTTAAGAGGTTGATTATTTCTTGATAGATTTATCGAGTGCAGCCTTTTCAGCCTTGTTTGTTTCAATTCCTTTCGTTGATTGTTCTTCAATCATGCGCAGTGCCGTTACAGAGTCCTTGGACTCTTTGAAAATCAAAGGTCCGAATACGTTCTGCATCGGAACGTCGTACCAGGCTAAACCTGCTGCGCGTGCCGCCGGAGGCAAAGCGGTTTTGCCATGGAAAATAGCTTTCGTGTTCTTGCCTCTCATTTGCGTCAAATTTTGGCCAAACGCTTCTTGGACTGCTTTGCTTTCCAAAGGCACGATGACACCTTCTTTTGCCAAATCGACTTGATGCTCTTCGGAGAGAATTGCGGCCATAACCTGGAAAGCTTGATCTTTTTTCGTCGATTGCTTCGTTATGTACATGGCATACAGGTTCGGTTGATACCTAGTATCCGGAACATCACTAAACGAAGGTGCCGACACGACATCGAAGTTCAAGTTTTTGTTTTGCTCATGGAACGAAACAATATGGTCCACTGTTGCCACAGCCATAGCAATATTTCCTTTCGTCGCGAAAGTTTCGACGGTGTCAAACTGATTGGCGGGTATATCATAGAAACGTCTCAAGTTGTCTACAATTTTTTTCCACTCCGGCGTGTTCAAGCTTGCCTTGTCTTCCGTTTGGCTAAGCGGCGAGACAGAAAGCTGATTGTAGTTCATATAATGACCAGGGTTTTGAGAATACCCTTTATATGTGATTTCGCCTTCCACACGTGTCAGCTTCTTGGCCAGCTCGTAAGCTTCATCGTAGGTCATCCCGTCCTTCGGATAGTCGACGCCAAATTTGTCAAAAATGTCTTTGTTATAGAATAGAACGAAATCGTTATTATTGAATGGCAGACCATATAACTTCCCATCCGGCGTCATATTTCTCATCTGGGCCATATGGGCCGGATTTAATTGGTTTGTATCGAAGTTATACTTTTTGATCAAATCGCTGATATCATACTGAAGATCGTTATCTATAATATATCTTTGCGCATTCATACGAGTGTTATCAAGAATAATGTCCGGGATGGTGCCAGCCGCAATTAGGTCCTGATATTGTCTGCCCGGATTATCCCAGTGCACATGCTTAATCGTCATATCTGGAAATTTCTTTTTAAGAAATTGACCGATTTGTTTGTCAAAATTTTCTTCTTTTGCATAAAAGGAAGGCCAAACCGTGTAAATAAACAATTCATTTTCAGGCGATTTGTTCGTCGGTTTGTTGGCTGTAGTAACAGGATTTGATTCAAGACCACTTTCACAGCCTGTTATTAGTGTGAGCAATGCAACGATAAACAAGGTGCTCTTTACATATTTATTCACTGTGTTTAGTACCTCCAATGATGAATAATTGTCCTATACATTGCTCCAACACTATTAGCCATTTTGCAAAGTCCACAGGACGATATTGTCCCAAAGCTTCCATCCTGCGTCAGTAGAATTATCCTGCATCCCGTTACTCCAATAGTAGAATGATAACCGAGCTTTAGTCGTGTATCCGTTATCGGCTTTTGAGCCTTTATCGTAATAATAGAGCGCAGCCTTCGTCTTATCTCCCGGGATCGTTGCAATCACTTTCGCTTCCTTGCCCACTATTCCGTAACTAACACCGTAACCAGTGTCAGCTTCTTTATACACGTCCACTGTGCCTGATAAGCCACCTGCAACTTTATGCTTGCTATCAACGATGTCGATCGATTTAATTTTTTTAACCGTGGCTCCTTCCTCAAGCGAGGATAAGCCCAGATAGAACATACCATGGCTTTTCACATAGACGGTTGGAATCGCGACATCTTTCATGACGCCACCCTTCAAAAACTTAGAGTTCACCGTTTGACTGAAATAGAGCAAGTCATAACCTTTGGTTTCATCGGCAGTGAAATCTTTATCGCCAAGCTTCGTAACAATGAAGCCCATGCCCTTCAAACGATCGGCCATAACAACATCTTCCGCAGGCACAGGAACTTGCTCCCGTCCAACAAAGAGCACTTTTTTCCCCTTTGGTGAAATTTCAGGCTGCTGTGATGGCTCGGGTTGTGTCGCTGCTGGTGTAGATGTCGCTGAAGATTTGGGAGAATCCTTAGGTACAGGTGTTGCCGATGCCTTGGACGAATCTGTAGTTGCAGGGGTTACTGTGGTTTTGGAAGCGTCCGTAGGTGCAGGAGTTACCGAAACCACTGAAGTAGCTATTGGTGTTGGTGCCGTAGAAGCCATGGAAGAATCCGTAGGCGCTGCCGATATCGTAGGTACTGGCGATATCGATGTGGTAGCTAATACTGTGACTTTTGGCGAGACGCTCGCCTCAGGATTTCCTTCGGATGATGAGCAGCCGATCACGGTCATTGTCATCAAAGCGATGACGAGCAGGATGAGAAAACGTTTCATTAACTAATTCCCCCTAAGTTCTTGATTCAATCCCATCGGATACGATCTTACTTGGCAGCTTTCTCAGTTTGAATACCTTTAGTCGATTGCTTCGTGAAATAAGATACTTCTTCATAGCTCGCCTCCATTATTCGCCATGTAAACGCTTCTATTTTGTTACAAAAATGAAGCGAGAACCGGCAACTTTCGTTTGGCATTCTTGTATATCCTTACTTTATTACTAATTAATTGCGCTTACATTAGGGGTGGAGTTCCATTTTATAGGTTGTTTGTTGCATCTTTTCCTACGGTGATCATCCCTATTGATATTGACTTGTTCCGCCATCCTTCTGAATCACTTTCGTTTCTTCTATTGCTTTGTTCATGGCATCATTGGTCATACGCAGTGCCGTTTGGCTATCTTTGGATTCTTCCGCAATTAAATTCCACACCATATCCGTATTCGAGTCGATGAAGGTCAAGCCAGGTTTACGAAGAGCAGGCTTAGCACTGTTTAAATAAAAGAGCGACTGGAGATGCTTTCCTTTCCACTCCTGAATGCCTTGCCCGAATACCTGTTGAACCGCCGGGTCTATTAGAGTAGAAATGATTCCTTGTTTGGACAGCTCGATTTGAAACTCTGTCGACAGAAGATAAGCGATGACCTGAAACGCCAGATCCTTCTTTTTAGATTGATTCGTTATAAACATACCGTTCGTGTTGGGCTGAAATTTAGTCTTAGGCGCCTCCGGAAAAACAGGAATGGAAGAAACATCGAAGTTTAAGCTTTTGTTCTCGTTAACCAGTCTCACCGCATTTTCCAAAGAGTCCACAATCATCGCAATATTGCCCTTAGAGAAGGCATTCGTTTTGACTAACTGATTGCCGGGAATATCATAGAATCGCCTGATATTATCTACACTCTTCACCCATTTATCTGATACCATGGAAGCCTTGTCTTCGTTTGGGTCGAGTCCAGGTTCCGATAGCTGGTTAAACTTCAAATAATGGGCAGGATTCATCTGAAAACCTTTATACGTAATTTCACCCTCTTGTCGCGTCAGCTTTTTAGCCATCTCATAAGTTTCATCCCATGTCATGCCATCCTTCGGATATTCCACTCCGAATTTATCAAAAATATCTTTGTTATAAAACAGCACCCATTCGTTCGAGTTAAAGGGCAGCGAATAAAGTTTTCCGTCCGATGTATTTATGGAATGCTGCATGTCTGCCGGGTTCAGTTTGTTCGTATCAAAATTGTATTTTTTAATCAAATCGGTCATGTCGTATTGCATTTCGAATCTTCGAACCTGCCTGTACGTGTTGCGGCGTACTTCATCAAATACAATATCGGGAATAGTGCCTGCTGCAATCAAGTCCTCATACCGTCTGCCCGGACTATTCCAATGGACATGCTTGACGTTAATATCTGGGAACTTCTTTTTGATAAATTGACCGATTTGCTTTTCAAAAATTTCTTCTTTGACGTAAAATGCAGGCCAAGCCGTATAGATGAACAATTCGTTCTCCGGCGATTCCGTTGATTTGTTGGCTACCGGAGTTTGATCAGAACTTACAGGTTCTGACTTACAGCTCGTCAAGATTAAACATGCCAGCACAAAAAATAAGGATGAAAATAGATACTTTATCATTCTTTATCGAACCTCCTTTAAGATTCTCGCTTTCACGGAAGCGCTTACTAAGTAACTTTATTAGGAATGAATCGTGCTTTCATTAGGGGATCGTTCATTTTTATAGGTTATTTGTTGCATCATTTCGTATGATGAAAATGAAGAAAAGGCCTCTCCTGAGCGGAGAAGCCTTTTGCATGTGTTCCTCATAGATCAAGTATCACTTGCTGCCAATCGCCCATTTTACGGCAGCATCGAAGAGCTTCCAGCCATCGTCGGTCTGGTTTATTTCTTCTCCGTTTACCAAATAAAAGTACACTTGACGTGCCGGCACTGGTTCGTTATTCAAGTTGTTGACGCCCTTCTCAAACGCGCAAATAACGGCTCTTTGGTCATCATCGGGAGCTGAGGCAACAATGACACCTTCCTTGCTAGGAACGACGAATCCGATCTTCCCATCTAGCTTATAGATGTCCACATTGCCCTTTAACCCAGCTGCCATCGGATGATTGCCTGCTTTGATCGTAACGCTCTTACCGGAGTAATCGCCATTATCAAAGTCAGTCGATTTACCCGACAAAGCCACATCTCCTATATTTTGAGATTCGGCATAAATGACGGGTATCGGAGAAGCAATCAACTTGTTGCTAACTCGACCAGAGTTGACGGTTGAGCTAACAAAAACCAGAGCATATTTCAGCGCTTCGTCGGCGGTAAGTTCTTTGTCCGTAGTCACCGCGACTTCAAATCCGAGTGCTTTCAAATGTTTAATTGTAATGGCATCACCACCGCTCTCTCTGCCAACAAAGAGCGCTTTTTTGCTTTTACCAGACACTTTGGTAGCATTTCCCCCCTGGCTCGCATCAGGACTTCCCTGTGTTGTTACTGTGCAAGCCGTAGCGAAAATCAGGATCACAGCAATAATGAGAAGGCTCAATATTCGTTTCAAGAGATATCACTCCTTTGCTGTAAAAAGCTACTTTTTCCCCATGGCCCAACGAACGGCTGCATCGAATAGCTTCCAACCGCTTTCGGTTTGATTGATTTCTTCCCCATTGAACAAATAGAAGAACACTTCGCGCGCGACTACGGGCTGGTCCTTTGCGTTTTTCACGCCTTTCTCGTAGGCGAAAATGGTTGCTTTCTGCTCCTCGTTTGGTACCGTAGCCACTACAATAGCCTCTGCACCTGGGGTGGCAAAACCCATCTTCCCGTTAGCCTTATAGACGTCAACTTGGTTCTCTAGCCCTGCTGCAAGTTGATGCTTACTGTCTTTGATTTGAATTGTTTTGGCCACGTTCCCTGCATCCAATTTACCGAATCCATCCGTACCCGTCATTCCTGTATCGGAGGTTGATTGAGGCTCGGCATAAATGACGGGTACGGCAGTCTTTACGAACGTGTCGCGGATTTTACCGGAATTAACGGATTCGCTGACATAGATTAACGTATAATCATTCGCTTTTGCTGCAGCAACCTCTTTGTCTGATATGACCGTGACTTCTAAGCCATGCACTTCTTTTAAGCGCTTGGTAACGATGGCATCTCCGCCGCTGTCTCTTCCGATAAAAAGAACTTTTTTCCCGTTACTTTGCGTTTTGTTCGGAGCTGTTGATGGATTGGTCACGGAATCCATATTGACCGGAGCCGATGTACAAGCCATTAGCGCCATAAACAGCATTAAGACAGTGATCATGTTCACTAAACGTTTCATGAATCAAATCCCCTTTGCCAAAATAATAGTAAACGCTTAATCATTACTTTTTTCCGTTTTGTGCAGCCCACTGAATGGAGGCGTCCAAAAGCTTCCACCCCTCATCGTTCTGGTTCATTTCTTGCCCGGCGGGTAAATAGAAAAACACCTGACGAGCCGGGATGGGTTCATTTTTGATGTTTTTCGCTCCCTTTTCATACCCGAAAATAACGGCTTTCTTATCGTCGCCCTGCGCCGTTGCAATAATAACCGCTTCTTTGCCCGGAATTGCATACCCCATTTTTCCATTGCTGTTATAAACAGTTACCTGATCCTTCAATCCTGCTGCAAGTGGATGTTTGCTGTCTTTAATTTGTATGGCTTTCACATCATTCAATTCCCCGTAATCCAGAATTCCCGTCAAACCGGCAATGCTGACCGATTGAGTCTTGGCATAGACAACGGGAACCGTGGAATTCTTCAGTTTGGCATCTATTCTGGAGGAGTTGACGGAATCGCTAATAAACACGACGCCATAGCCGTTCGCTGCTTCCGCTTTAAAGACACTGTCCGTTGTATCCATGATTTGATAGCCAAGCTTCTTCAGATGACTAATGATAATGGGATCATTGCTGCCTTCATTCTTTTTGACATAAAGCAATTTTTTGGCATTTGAGGGTGCAGTGGCCGTTTCCGTCGATGAACATGCCATCATAGAAATCATAAATACGGCGATAACGCATAAGGCAATAACTCGTTTCATTTTCCATAATCCTCCTTTAGCTGCATTGTACTACTCTACCAAGCCTGTTCTTTCCACACCCTCAACGAACCAGCGCTGCGTGAATGTATACAAAAGCATCGGCGGAATGATCATCATGAACGTGGTAGCCATTCTGATCGCTTCGTCATTAACCGACGGTCCATATTGTTCGGCTTGCTGCCGCAGCGCAGAGGCTATACGTGAGATACCCATTGAGAGAGGTGCTGTTTCGATATCGGACAAATACATGCTCGGCAAATAGAAGTCATTCCAGGTCCATACGAAGGAAAACAAAAATACGACGAGAATAGCAGGTTTGGCAAGCGGCATCATAACCTTGTAAAATATTTTAAACACATTGGCCCCATCAATTCTGGCTGCTTCCTCCAGTTCCTTCGGTTGGGTGGAGAAAAATTGACGATAAATGATGACGAACAGTGCCCCCTTTAAACCTAGGCCGAAAAATGCGGGCACAATAATGGGGTAAATCGTATTCAGAAGACCTAATTCCCTAGCATAAATGATATTCGGCAAGATGGTAACCTGCATTGGGACAATAAATGTCAGCAGCAATAGAAAAAACATCAGCCTCTTAAAAGGGACTTTCAATCTTGCGAAGGCATAACCGGTCACAGCACAGGAAAGCGTTTGCAGGATGGCCACGGAAAGAGAGAGTGTCAAGCTGATGGTGAAAGCTTTCGGATATTTCAACCAAGCCCAAGCTTCCTGGAGGTTTCCAAGGTAGATCGTCCGTGGAAACCAGTTAACGGAAGGATCCAGCAAATCATCTGCGTTTTTGACCATCGTCGTTATCATATGGAGGATAGGCTTCAGATAAATGTAGGCTGTATCCAGTAATATTAAATAAATAAAAAATTTAAACAGCATTCCTTTATCCGCTTCTCTGCCAATAATCATATAGCGGGCTTTATTTAACCAAAGCAGAAACGAATCCGAATGCTCTTTTTTGATTTTTAATCCGATCATAGCTTCACCCCAACAATAAGTTTTTTGTTGTTTAAACGTTAAACAGTCTCCCTTTGCGACTTTGTTACCCTGCTGAAGATGATGAAAATAATCGCCAGGAAGAAGCTGATGATAAGGAAATAAATCCAAATTAACGCGCTGTACGACCCATATTCACTTTCTCTAACCTTTCCTAAAATAGGATTCGTCGGGAAAGTAAATAAGTCGACGACGGTATAGATCATATTAAGGAAAATAAATGGCGTCATCGCTGGAAGTGTAATTTTCCAGAACGTTTCCCAAGGACCCGCGCCGTCAATTCGCGCCGCTTCATAGGCTGAATTCGAAATGGTCTGTCTGCCACCAAGGAAAATCAAGATTTGTACGCCTGAATACCACAGAATCAATACGAACGAGTCGAGAATCTTGATGAGTGGCCCAGACCATGTCGACGATAGATTAGCACTAATGAGGCCGGAAACATTGTACTTCGACATAAAACCCAAGTCCCCCTCACCTTGCGTCAGGAATTCCGCTACAACTTGACCCGTCGCTAAGATAACTGGAAGAAAGAATATCGCGCGAAAAAATGTCCGGCCGGCAAATTTTTGATTCAGAATGATGGCGATCATCAAGGCGAATAGGACGATAATCGGGATCATAAACAAGGCTTGCCGGAGAAACGGCAATAAATCGTTGTACAGCAGTTGTCCGTTCTCAAAAAGAATATACCGGTAATTCGTCCAAGCAATATACTCGGTTGTCGTTTTCGTAGCCGTTATCGTCACTTTTTGAAAGCTCATATACAAGGAAAAGCCAATTGGGAACGCCATGAAAATTAGAAAGCCAATAAACCAAGGGGCAATAAAGAGCGCACCCTCCAAATATTCGACTAGGGACGAATTTAGTCTCATCTTTCTTTTCATCGGCTTGCCCCTCCTCGAATCACAACGAAGTTTTGTGCTGGAACGTCAAGATCGCCGCTGCGGTACGGCTCCAAATTATAGTTCACAATGACCCGTGTACCATTCTCGTAGGTTGTTTGCTTTACACCTGGGGCCAGCGTCTTGTGATCGGCAATAAACTGATCTTGTACACCACCGAGCGCTTCGTTGTATCGTTTATACTGCTCCACGGCGAAAGTCTCCCAATAGGGAAAATAGGTATTGTAGTATCGAATGCCGAAAGAATTCACATATTTTTTCGATTCCGCCCGTGTGAAAATGAAGGATGGCTCTGCGCCATATTCAATATCACGCAAAAAGTCGTGTACGTCTTCTTGCCGGTTATTCACATATTCCGATGAATAAGTGACTAAACCGTGGGTAGCAATCTGAACGAAAGGAACGGCTTCGTCGGTAAATAAATCATAGGAATGATCGTAAACCAGCGTTTGAATATAATTCATATGAGGCAGCGAATACAGATTGGCATATTTCCCTTGTACGCCGCCTAATGATTCTTTTATCGTTTTTAGAATTCGCTCCTGAACATCCCGAGCTTCATCTCTGGTCGAACCGAACCCCGAATTATAGTCGCTGAACAGTCTTTGTCCGAGTATGTTAACAGCAATTCCGTCAGCACCTATCGCTTTATATGCATTCAGATCTTTCTTAACCATTTCTTCTGCAAATTTATAGCTGACCGCTGGTGTTCGTTCTCTGTTATATAAAGTACTTACCGTTTGATTTCGCCCGGCCAAATTGACGATGGCGTGATATTTTTCGTCGAAACCCGATGCCCCTGTGTTATTCAAAGCATATTCGGCCTCTAAATAAACCGGCAAACCGTAACTGTGGGCATTGTCAATAAATGCTTTCATTCCTTTATCGCCACCGATACGGGAATCAACCGGAAACGTGTTCCCAAAGGCGCTGTAGCCCCCCTTCTGCCAACCTTTAAACGTAAGCGACATATTGGTTATGCCTTTGTCATGTAAAGAATTGACCATTTGAGTGGCTTCGTCCGTCGTGGTCAAATTAAGATATCGCGAGGTGACTAAGCCGTCTTCTTGATCCGCCCCGATGAAGTTTACATGCATCGGTATATTGGGATTGCTGACTGTGACGGGCTTCGCCCCCTTTTCCTTCATCAGATATTGGCGGTACGTTTGAGCCATACCTACATAGTCTGATTTTTGGCTGTCTAATAGGTAGTAACGTACAATACGGTCACTGCCGAATACTTCTTCTCGGTTATAATCGATATACCCCCATGAATCAGGGACATTCGTATTTCTCGTTGTAAACTGCAAGAAGCTCGATCGGAAATTCATTTGAGCGGTCACCCAGTTATAGTTGCTGAGCACCCCTGCCGGCGCTGCAACGATGTTGGCGTATTCGTCTCCGTCGTGAACGATGGCCACAAACCCTTTGGTACCCGTCTTCATACCGAATACCGGCATCACAATTTTGTTGCGATTGTTGCTAAGACCCGCGAAAGTGTTATCTTGACCGTATACAGCTTCATCGTATATCTTGTTGACGTTCAGCTGATTATCCTTAAACCGCACCAATGCTCCAGCGCCGTCTGGTATGAACATATATCCTTCCTGTCCGGAAACGGTATATTCAGCTCCGAAGAATGGAAACAACCTAGCCCAGACGAGACCCATATTCGCTTCCTTGACGCCTTCGCGTATAATCTTCGTCTCTACATAATCGTTTTCGATTTTCACCTCAATCGGGATCGTAAATCCGGTTGCAGGCAGTTCATACACCAATGAAAAACCGCCCGGAATCAATTTTATCTCTTTGACCCGTCCCCCATCCGCTGCCAAGTTTGTTTCCTTCGCTTGCAGGATGTTTTTCGAGAAATCGACATATTGAACCATTAGCGGTGAGGCCAAATGCTTTTTCCAGGTCTCCGAGATCTTTTCCTTATCCCAATATTCCGGATTTGGAAAAGAACGATAGACATTTGCATTCCGTTTGTCTTCCACGATAAAATGGCCGGTTTTTTCATCCATTTTTAAACGCAGCAGATCCGTTTCGGCGACATTTTTAAAGTCGCTCTCTTTAGGCAATTGGGCGGTGACACTATTGACAGCAGCTGCTGAACTTTCTATCTTCGCCGGTAAGGGTACGCGATTTTCCGGAGCTTTGAACTCGATTTTGACATTAACCACGACCAAGAAGATGGCGACCAAGAGCAGGATGGTAACGACTGCTGCGGTTTTCCCCCGTTTGATTATCCCTATCATCTCAAGATCACCTCCTGGTACATTTCATAGATTAATGATGCCAAATCGTTGGTCAATCCGGTTGTAATAAAGATGAGAACACCAATGACCAACATGGTGCAAAGCGTAAATACGATGTTCAATGCGGTTTCACCTACGCTGTAATTATGAATCCACTGAATTTTCCAGAATATCAATAAACCGATCCATACAATCATCCCTTGTGCCACATAATGGTAAATAGTAGACTCGGACATCGTCATGATATTCGAAATGAAGGCAAGCGGAATACCAATAACCATGTACGGTACGAGCGCATAAGCACTTCCGATAAAAATATCTCTAAACCTGCCCTCTCCTCGATAAATGGAGCTCACGAGATAGTTGGCAATGACCCACGCAATCCAAACAATGAAAAACTGTGTAAATATCGAATAAATATCGACATGGATCGAAGAGTCAAAGGAAAAGCTGGTAACAAGCCTTTTGATCACCAGGGAAGCATACACGCAAAGTAAGATGATAATCGCACTCAAGTAGCTGCCTTTTCCTTCATAGCGTATGGCGATAAACCCATCTATCGGGTGTTTCATCATGTAAAATACATGCTTGAAGTTCATTAGGAAGCTGTGATGTATCCGCCTCCTATTGCGCCATTTATCTCGAAACCTGCTTTTGGAGGTCCATTTATTGATCAACATGTATAAAATTCCGCTGAATAACAAAAGGCTCGCAATCCAGGAGAAATTCTGTTGTAACCATTTCATCCTGATTTGCCAAAAGGCGTCAGAGTACCCTTCCTGGTTCCCAGCTTCTTTAAACAGCTTTTTCGCTTCTTCGTACTGTTCTTTTGTAAAAGCCGCTTGAGCCAATCCCATAATGGCTGGAGTGAATTGGGCATTCATACGAAGAACATCCTGCCACGATTTTTCACTGTCCTCGTAATAACCCGCTAGAGTCTGTTGGTTGGCTTGATCCACTTTTTGGCCAAACTCCGATAAACGGAATACTTGAACGATATTTTCCTGATCGTCCAAAACGAACAATTCATTCCTGGCATTCACATCGAGTGCCACAGGGCTTTTCAAGAGACCTACTTGAGACGATCCGACAGCTGAAGCGCCGCCCCAAAAGTACAATAAATTGCCAGATGCATCATAATGACTAATATATTTAAATTGCGAATCGACCACGATCATGTTGCCGCTTTGGTCAACGGCCACATCAATCAGCTGCGGACCTGAGGTTATCGGGCCTATCGGAACATCCCCGGGAACGACTTCCCCGAATGTTTTATTGGAGCTGCGAAGTAAATTATTCCCTTTAATATTTAATTTCTTTAATTGGTCGCTTTTGGCCATACCGCCCGTGACCGTATAGATATAACCATTCTTATCCGTAGCGACACTGTTGATCGTCTCCGGTCTCTTTGCGACCTCATTGGCATACATTTTCTTGGTGTATAACATGCGCTTTAAAGCGTCTAACGGAGAAAGAGCCGTTTTGTTTGCGCCAAAAAAGCCCTGAAATTTACCTTTCGGGTCAAGCAGCACGATCCCCTCGTAACCGCCATGCACCGCAATGTACAGGAATCCCCGTTCGTCCACCATCACTTTTGCCGGATCGAAGACGAACGTCGCTGGGATGTATTTGGAGTCCGGTCGTTTAAATTCGGTTTGCATCTTCCCATTTTTGTCCAGCTTAATCACTCTTTTGTTCCCCGTATCCGCGATATAGATGTCGCCTTCTTTGGTGACAAATATGCCTTCGGGTTTGTTGAGCGGGCTTTCCGGGAGCGTCAGATATCGCAGCAGTTGTCCCTTTTCGGTCATATGGACAATCCGATTGTTGCCCGTATCAACGATGTAGACTTCGTTCTTCGCATCGATAAAGATGTCTTTTGGATTTCGCAACGGTGAGGGCGTTTTAACATTTGGCTGCTTAGGATCCGTTGTATACAGATCCTCCCCGATTACATCCAGTGGAAAATAAGCCGGTTGAAGCCATATCTGATTGTTGTAACTATCCTTTGTATAGGTCGAATATTTCACTTCGGCGTGCGTAGTTGCAGGCAACAGCGCGGTGCACAAGATGATCAAGGAAAGGAAAAGCCTCCACCTGTGGCATCTTATTTTCATGCTCAAACCTCCATTTCTGTCTCTTCATTCAATCAGATACGGTAGAGCTTGATTTGGTCAAACAAACCGTATGAGCGCAGCTTATAATCCGGCGTGTACTCGTCGCCTTCTTTGCGGAAAGATGCCCAATTGGTCGTCGACGTATCACCAGCCGTATGATGAAAAGGACCTAGCATGTTGCGCGGACTTCCCATGACTTCGATTTCTATCCGGTTATCTCCAACGTGAAGATACTCCGTCAAGTCGAGGCGGTTCGCGGCCCGCCAAGGCACATGCCCCGCCGTTCTGCCGTTTACCCGAACTTCAACCGTTACCGCGGAATATTCACCAAGCCCCAGAACCGTCCTCCTCTTCGCATTGTTCTCCACGATGACGTCGAATTGGTAGATCATGCTGCCGCAGTAATGGAAATAACCTTGCAAGCACCAGTCTCCGAACTTCAGTGTTTCAGGCTCCGCCACAACCGCCCTGTCGGCATCGACCCCGAAATCGCCGATCAGGTAAATATCCTCCACTTCCAAGTGGTTATGGTATTGGCAAGATAAAAGCAGCTCATTCTCTCCTTCCTTTAGTCCGTGAAGAAGCACCTTATCAAACGTTCGATCGAGAAACCAACCGACAGGAAGATTCGAAATCGTTTCGCCATTGAGCTGAATGTCGTAATATTCCGCAGATTCTACGACGAGATAAACGTCAGTCGTTGGCATGACCGATACCTGGAATGAGAATCTGAACAATGCTGACGTACCGTTCTCCGGATGCGGCTCGTCAATCCATTTATACCTTTGCTCAAGCCCATTGTAATAAACCTGTCTCATGCCTAAGGCATCCCGAATGGCTCTTTGAGCTTGCCATACACCGGTTTCTTCCGACCAATTGCCATCCCCTAATCGGTATGAGCAGGTGTCCAAAGTCAATACGTTAGGCATCATGCGTGTGAATCGACAGTCTGGACCAAGCTCCACAACCGTCACAGAACTCTCATCCGCAATACTCCGTCCTAGTACGGGGTGGCTTTCTACCGCTTTATTTGCATTCATTATATATAGCTTGGAATCTGCAGGACCGAACACGTCCTCGAAATGAACGTACCCGTCACGGACGACGATCTGCACGTCCTTCGCTTCTCCTGTCAGCGCATTCCATTCTTCCACGCTGCCGGTGCCCTCCATGGTTATGCTAATCCGATGCGTACCCTGTCGATCGTTATTCACGACAAACAATGCGCGACAATCGCCTATTTCTCTCAGCATATACAACATCTCGTGCGCTTCAATCGATTGCGTGTTCGTTAAGCTAACTCGCCGAGGCAGGATGCGTTCCAGAGCTAACACCGCATCTTCGATGTTCATGACGACGGTCATGTTCGCATGTTCGTAAAGTTCGGATAGCAGGCCCGTCGGTCTACCCTCGATCATCGTCGGTCGGGATCCTACGGCAATTACTTTTCCCCCTGCCTTCAGAAAGTCTGACAGCAGCCGAAAGGTGCTGCTTAACATCGTCTGGATGGCCGGAATGACTACGATAGGATACTCCACCAGATTCACGGCCAGGTTCCCCCCGTGTATTTCCCCCGTTTCCGCCAAAATGATCTCATCGCCGAGATCGAAATCATAATGCGCCCTGAGCAGTTTGCCTAGAAACGCATTAAATTCGTGGCCAAACGTATTGGTTGCGGAGACGTCCCTATCCTTTCCTCGAGCTGGGAAGCCGTACGGTCCCGTACCGACCATGCTCCAAGCGGTTGAAGAAGGATGCAGGACGAGCACATCGCGGATTGGCCTGCCTTCCGTCAATACCGACGACAATCTGGCAAAATAATCTTCCATCACATGATTGTATTTCCACCAGCTCGTGTTGTAGTTAAACACGGGGGGATAATCTCTCTTCCGACAGCCTTTGATCGAATAAAGCGCCAAATGCTGTGACCTCAAATTAACACCTAGCACATATTGAAAATCTCCCACCCACTTTTGTCCCTCGAAGGTGAACGCCCAGCCGGTGCATCCATATGTTTCGGAGAGAACGAACTTTCTACCGTATTGGTTCGCTACACTTGTGCATTGCTTGACCGTGATGTATTCGTTCGTCTGCTCGGTTAACATATCGATACCCGGAACCTGCTGATACCGGTAGTTAGGCATAACCGCTCCACATACGCGGGTGGCCGTGCCCATATTATTTTCCCAGAGATAATGGCCAGTGAAGTCAATACCGTTGATCTCACACCATTCACCTAGCTGCTTGGAATACGACTCGCTGAATCTTTCAGTGAGCGTCCACCAGTAATCATGACGGGCTTGGGAGGAATATTCTCCATTAAAATACATGTAGGGTATGACATCCAAGAGATCGTATCCCCGTCTTTCTTGGAAAAAGTCAGGAAATGACCAACTCCACGGAAGCCAACCGCGACCTGCAGTAAACTTGCAGTGACTATCGTGCACACTAGGTTCATCTGTGAATACGCCACGGATAGTTTTCCCGAAATGGTCCCCCACCTCTTTCTTGTAGGCTTCATAGGTGATATCAATAAACGCCTGTACCGTCTCCGGATTCAAATTATCAGGCGGCGATTCGTTATTGAACCACGCACTTCGCTCGGAAATTTCTACGCGGAAAACCAATAGTACTTCATCTTCATTCAACGCGATATATTTGCCATCATGCAGTCTCTCACAGCGGACCAAGTTCCTTTCGTTGATAACGGCCTTAAACAGCGCCACGCTATCTGTCAAATCGTCCGAACCGATCTGCTGGCATACTTCCATCGTCAAACCTTTGGCGCGGAATGCGTCCCCGCCTCTGTCTTGCACAAGTCCTCCAGCGAAGCCGGATGGCCAGCGATCCTCGTCGTACAGCCATACATGCATACCGAGCTCTTCAGCGGTTTCCACCGTCTTCCGGGTGTATGCCATCCACTCACGTCCCATGTATTCGGTTTCCAATCCATCTCGAGAATGAATGAAAAATCCGCCCATTCCCTGTTCCTTCATTTGGTTCACTTGACGGACCAGCTCTTCTTCTTCTAGACGATCGTTCCATGCCCAGAACGGCACCGACCTGTATTCGACCGATGGATGGTCGAATTTTTCACGTAAATATTCACTTATTTCCATCGGCATTCGCCTCCATCTAAACATATTTACGCCTGCAGGATCATGATACTCTTGGGTTCGAGCTCAATATCACCACTGACGCTTAGATCGCACAGCAGCTCCTTCTGCCCGTTCTTCCCTATATTCATTTTTTGAATTTGATCGCTGTGGTTCATTACAAAAGTAAACCGAACCCCGTCTTTTTCGCGCTGTGTGACCTCAACTCCCGGCGGTGCCTCGTACAAATGGGAAATCCCTACGCGTTCACATAAAGCCTTTATCCATTGCTGCATGAATTCCCTACTTGGATCAGTGGCTGCATACCACGCCTCACCCTTCCCGAAGCGATGATAGGTCAAGGACGGTGATCCCTGATAAAAATCTCTGCCGAATTCCGCAAGCGCTTCCGCTCCCTCAAGATGAACAATTTCGCATACTAATCCGCATTCATACGATCCTTGAAGTTGTCCAAGCTCCTGCTTCATAACCATAAGGTTTCTTTGATCCGGAAAAAGAACGTCGATCTCCTCCACCCAGATGCCCAGAAGCTTACGAAGCTCACCCGGATAACCACCCGGTGTAACCAGATCATTTTCATTCGCTATCCCGCTATAAAATGAAGTTACGAACGTCCCGCCATCCGCCACAAATCGCTCCAGCTTTTGAGCGTAACCAGGTTTAACCATATACAAAAGCGGGGCTAGCACCAGATCGTATTGACTTAAGTCTGTATTGACATGTATAAAATCGACTTGAATATGATTCTCGTAAAACGCGTCATAATATTTCTGGATTTGATCCAAATACTTGATATAGGCTGATGGCCCGCCCCCTAGCTCAACAGCCCACCAATTATCCCAGTCAAACAGGATACCGATTCTGCTCTTCACACGCGAGTCCAACAGACGATCACCCAACTGCTGCAATTCCTTGCCTAGCTCCGCACATTCCCTAAAGACTCGGGTGTTCTCGTGACCCGCGTGATCAATGACGGCTCCATGGAATTTCTCATAAGCGCCAAGGGAACGGCGCAGTTGAAAGAACATCACCGACTCCGCCCCGCGGGCTACTGCCTGATAGCTGCGGAGCCGCATGACGCCAGGTCTTTTGACAGGATTCACCGTTTTCCAGTTAATCACACTCGGACTTTGCTCCATTAGCATAAAGGGAGCACCGTCTTTCAAGCCGCGCATGAGATCGTATCGGAGCGCCATGTAGCTTTCCGGCGTATGGTTCTCGATGTAAATGTCCAGTGCCGCAATGTCCAAGTGGGGCGCCCATTTGAAATAATCAAGCGGCTTGTAGGTCCCGTTCCCTTGGAAGTTGGTCGTTACGATCGCATCGGGTATTTCCTCTTTAATGGCGTTGTATTCAATGAGATAACAGTCCAGCCAGCTGTCAGAATTAAATCGATAAAAATCGAGTGTGATGCCTTGAAAAGCGGTTTGATCGGAATTCCCACCTGATAAACCTTCGCTTAACGCGCTAGGGAGTACAATTTCATCCCAATCGTAAAAAGTGTGTCCCCAAAAACGGGTATACCATGCTTGGTTCAACTGCTCTAAAGTACCATATCGCTTCTTCAACCATTCCCGAAACGCCTCTTCGCAATTGTCGCAATAGCAGCGAATCCCGATCTCATTATTTACATGCCACAGAAGTAAAGCCGGGTGATTCTTGTACCGCTGCGCCAGCTTCCGCGCCATTAGCCCGGCATAATGACGGAAGGTCGGACTATTCGGACAAGAATTGTGTCTTCTGCCGTATTTTCTTCTTTTTCCATCGGAGGTCACGGTCAGAATGTCCGGATATTTCTTCGCCATCCAAGCCGGATGAGCAGCCGTACTCGTACCCATGCATACGTGGACTCCGTTTTTATGCAACTTATTCATGACTTCATCAAGCCAATCGAAACTAAAAGTCTCCTCATCCGGCTGATTCAAGGACCATGAAAAGACATTGAGCGTTGCGATGTCGATTCCTGCCAATTGAAACAGCCTTATATCTTCATCCCATACTTCCTTCGGAAACTGCTCAGGGTTATAATCACCGCCAAATAGAAATTTAGGGAACTTGCGGCTGATCATAGGTTCACCCCCTGTTTCGATATCGGTGCGGACTGCTCACGGTCTTCCATTTGAAAAGGCCCCGGTTGTCGTTTGCTCAGTTTCATCGGAGTCTGATCTCTTGTGGAAAAAGGCTTCAGCCGTAATGAAAACGTAGTGTCCACCGGATGAATTAAATACGCATCGAGCGGAGGAGCTTCCCCGCAGCTATGATTGCCGAGCGGTGCTTGGCGATAATCCATATTCACAATGGTTTCTTTTAGACGGATTAAATCAAAGGTATGCTTCGCTTTGGTCAAATTGTCGGTGGAATAATGACTCACGCTGACATCCAGCTTTGGCATTCCGCCAATAAACAGACCAGTTCCCAGAGCGTTCGTTACTGCCGCCCAACGCACATCCGCTTTATTGCCATTTTCCTGCGGCTTAATATATGGGACGAATTGATCTTGTACTGATCCGCTGTACACGTCGAGCCGCCCACTTTCTTTCCGATCGATATAACACTCGTGCGGGCCGAGGCCGAACCACGAAAATTGATCGAGACCGCCAGGCATAGCCATTTGTAATCCCAACCGCGGCAGCGGGGGAAGTCCTTCTCGTGGAATGACGCGGGTCTCGATGATGACATCACCAGATCCGTAGATGGTATAGGTCATCCATGTTGTAAAACAGTTTCCCAGACCAGCCGCGCCAAGCGTCGACTTTACCGTAATTTGCGCAGCGTGCTTTTGAAGTTGAATCGACATATCGTGCATGCGATGAGTCAGTGCATCGAATCCAGCCTTCTTCCACTCTTTCGATTGACGTGAGTCGTTATCGATCGTTGCCCGCCAAATATGTACTCTTGGACCGGCAGATAATAGCGGTATACCGTTATATTCAAGTACGGATAGTTCACCCCAAGCTTTGCTCCATTCCATGGTGAAATCGTTCCCTTTTATCCGAAGAAACCTATCCGTTTCCGAAGATAGCAAGCTAGGCATCACTTCCAATTTAATGGAAGGAACGACCTGCTGTGTGACTGGAATCGGCAGATCGGCCCAAGCAATTTCATGCCCTTGCGGCGCCCAACGAGAAGCTTCCAGCAAAGCAAATCGGATATGTAGCCAATACTCGCCGCTTGATTGCCCGAATTTCTTTTTCCAAGGGATAAAGACGGTAGCCTCTCCTCTGGCAGGCACATCAAGTTCAGGCAGTTCACCCTGTTCCACTATTACGCCATCGCACAGAATGGACCAAGAGCCAACAAGATGTTCAAGGGAAATAAAGTCGTATCGATTTTGAATTTTCACGATTCCGGCCCGTACATCGACCGGCTCTACTTTCACTGGTTCGATCACCTTTTTAAACTCAAGGAGCGAAGCCTTAATTTTCCTGTCAGGGAATAACAATCCGTCTATACAAAAATGTCCGCTGTTCGGATGATCATTGAAATCACCGCCATAAGCGTACCATTCTTCACCTGAATCGAGCTTTTGCCGGATTCCGAGATCCGCCCACTCCCAGATCAGGCCGCCTAACAATCGTGGATATTTGTAAATGGCATCCCAGTATTCCTTCAAATTGCCGACGGAATTGCCCATGGCATGGGCGAATTCGCACATCAGGAAAGGTCTGGGATCGGATTTCTCCCCCTCTTCGATCAAAGCTTCCAAGGATGGATACATGCAGCTGACAATATCGACCATCGGAGCATTCTTGGCACGTTCATAATGAATGGGGCGCGTGGGATCGGCCTGACGTACCCATTCAGCCATGGCGTCATGGTTGGGACCGTAACCCGATTCGTTCCCGAGTGACCAAATGATGATGGAAGGATGATTTTTATCCCTTTCCACCATCCGTACGGCGCGATCGAGGAACGGCTTTTTCCACTGGGGGTCTTCGGCCAAATGGCTTTCGTTGTCAATAAAGTGGCACCCGTGAGTTTCTAGATCCGCTTCGTCGATCACATACAGCCCGTAACGATCGCACAAATCAAGCCAACGTGTATCGTTCGGATAATGGGAGGAGCGAACAGCATTCATATTGTGTTGTTTCATCAAGCGTATATCTTCGATCATGGATTCGTAGGGAATGGCACACCCGAAATCCGGATGGAATTCGTTGCGGTTGACCCCTTTCAAAATCACCGTCTTGCCGTTGATGAAGAGTTGACCGTCCCGGATGGCGATGTCTCGAAATCCTACAACCACACTCCCCGCCTCCAGCAAATTCCCCTGATCATCCTCCAGATTTAATAAGAGAACGTATAAATTCGGCTCCTCTGCCGACCATTTACGCGGAGCTGAGACGGCAATTTCCAAATCAAGCGCGTTCTCCTCGTTCTCTCTCAGCAGCAAGGAAGCTAAGACGGTTTCTTCGTTAACGGATTGTCGTTCTTCGTCCAAAAGCAATATCCGTAATGTATGTTTACCGGAATCTAAGTCCGCATAATTTTTCACGTTAAGCCGCAGACCGATCACGGCGTCTTCGTGATTTTCATAGAAACGGGTTTGTACCGCAATATCACGGATATGGACATGAGGGGTTGCTTTGACATAGACATCCCTGAAGATGCCGCTCAACCGCCATTTGTCCTGATCCTCCAAATAACTGCCGTCGCTCCACTTATATACCTGCACAGCAACTATATTTTCTCCCGGGTGCAGCAGCGAGGTGACCCGAAATTCCGAAGGCATGTGACTGCCCTGTCCATACCCAGCGAATTGTCCGTTCACCCACACATGAAAGGCCGAGTCGACCCCTTCGAAGACAAGAAATACTTGCCGGTCATCCCACGAATCGGGAATGATAAAACTTCTACGGTAACACCCAACCGGATTATCATTCGGCACATGCGGCGGGTCGATCGGAAAAGGATAGTAGCTGCTGGAGTAATGCGGACGGCCATATCCATGCATCTGCCAATTGCCAGGCACAGGTATCTTATTCCAGTCATCTGTCGAGAAGGACGAATCATAAAAACGTTCAGGAGCCTGGGATGGACTCTCTGCATAATAAAATTTCCAATTGCCGTTCAATGATTGGAAATAAGGCGAGGCAGCTCGTTCGTGGTCGAGCGCTGTCTCCACATCGCCGTACGGAATAATTCCGGCATGCGGAGGCTCCATATTCCGCCGCAGAATCTCAAGATTTTCCCAATCCGGTATGGCTTTATTGTTCACGTGATTGTCCCCCATTCTTCTCTATCACTCAACTGCATCTCGGAATCGTAAGGCATTATGCAGAACAAGCGCAGTCACCCAGGATGGATTCCATTTGTTACTATGTCCCCGGTGATGCCAATTCGTTTGGAAAAAGCCTTCCCCCTGTTCGCCAACCACGGTAAAATTCCATTCTCCAGGTTTCGTACAAATTCCCTGTCCCATGGCATCGAAAACCATTCGTCCTAAACGCTCATATAGCGTTTTGCCAGTTAAACGACCAAAATTCCAAAATTCGAAGGTCGGAAAAAACACGTCAAGATGATGATTCTGCACACTGACTCCCGGCCATCCGGTGGCGGTAAACCCCGCGTTCCTGAACTGTGACCCCCGATCAAACACGGGATTCCACATATAAACGTAAGTAAGGATCCAATCCCCTGAAATTTCGGCCCATTCACAGTAGCGCTCATTTTTTGTTAAGACATATAATTCATAAGCGGCCAGGAAGAAGTACATGCCAGCTTCCTTATCCTCGCAGTTCGCATCGAGCGTTGAGCGTGCAAACGGCCGTTCGAATGTCAAGGCGTGCTGCTCATAATAACGCTGCATCATCGTTTCGGCAGCATCCAAATACCGCTTTTCACTTGTAACCCGATAAGCCTTCACTACTGCAATCAGGCAAGGCAATCCAGCTGCTGTAATCCTATCTTCTGCCGAACTGCCATCCAGCAGCCAAGCTGCCGGATAAATACCGGACTGTAGGGTACCGCTGAGAAAGAAATCGGCTGATTCATGCAGAGCCTCCACCCAGGAATCGGGAACTTCCCTGCCCATTCCCCGGAACAAAAGAATGATTTCCGCCAAATCGGCTATGCTTTCCCCGAGAGCACGACTGGAAACAACAGCCTGTTTGTTCCAGTTGAAGTCATCCCATTGCCCTTCCGCGAGCCGATACGCGCCATGTCTGATACCGGCAACATCGGTTCGGCTTTCGCGCAAATAAAAGTCGACGGCCTGTTCGCAATGGGAGATCCGGTCTTCCAGGCCTTGGATAAACCCTAACTTGGCGTCGCACCATGCCAGCTTTAAGCATTGTCCTGTCCACCCGTACATATAGTGCAGCGGACGTTTAGAAACGTTGCCGAACTCATTTGAATCGGAAAATTTCACATATCCGGCGGCGCCATGTTCGTCAGTCCTCCATCTATCGTCCAGAGCGTTCTGCTTCAGCTGGATCATCTCTTCGAGTGAGTGCGGCTTTGCCCCTATCGGCGCAAACAGCTCCAAGCCTTTGCGAACGATTTCGCGGAAGCCCTGCCCGTGATGATCAGCAGCTCCCCAATCCAGAGCGTATTGTTTGGTTAATGACAACCCAGGTGTGAAGTCCAAATAGCCGCCGTGATAAGGCCCTGTTTTGTTTTTACCCACATAATACAAATCCTTCTCGCCATTAAACATCAAGACTCCGCTCATCGCTGCCAGCATAGTCCGGTCTTCCTCTTGGATTGCTCCAAGTGAGCCGTAGTGCACGACTCCATCCGCTCTTTCCATGTACGTAGGTACCGAAAATAAGGAGAAGAAGCGGGCTTCGGCGGCTTCCGTCCACTCCACATTCACGCAAGGGATCGGCAATCGGTGTTCTTCGCAAATAAATCCTTTGTCAGGTCCTAGTCCAAGACGAGGGACAACCCGGCTCGGATCAGCGGAAGGATTGTTGTTATAGATCATGTGGGGAATCGTAACTATTTCCTTACTCCACCTTGGCCGTACGAATAGGAATCCCGCAGCGACTTCATGCAGCGTTCGATCCGTCCGATTTTCCCAAGTCGCGTTTATTTTCAATAAATGATGTTCGTCGAAGGCTAGTTCCATCGTGAAGGTTAACGCTTCCATTTCCCCGCGAATTCGGATCAAATCCGGCTCGGAGGTGATTTGTACATCCTCTAACTGCACAAATTCTGAACGCCATGGTCTTCCGAAGGAACAAATGAACATCTCATCCAAATGTCCCGTGAAATAAGGGGACTGCTCGCTATCGTTTCGCAGAATGAGCTGTGCTCCATTACTTGTGTCCGCTATTTCTGCCCGCTTTTGCTTGTCTCGGCTAACAATGGCGTACAATTATCGTCCCCTCCTCTCTCGTTCAATAAGGAAATCAAGAATCTATCTAGCGTTGGGTTAAATCCCACTCTCCCCGACAACGGTAAGCATACGAAGAAGATTTGGCCTTTTCCGAGCGTTTTCTTTCCCACTACAGGAAGCTTTTGTTTACCACACGGTTCGACCTGAGTGTCGTAGGCGAACACAATCGGTTCGATCCCTTCTCCTTGCAGGTAACAATTGGTTATCCCATCTATCCTGTCGTTCGTCAAATGATAAAAATAGGAGAAATCGTCCGCTTTCATCCACTGCAAGTGCTGGTCATCGGTCTGAACGGCTAAGGTGTACATCCCACGTAATTTGACCGTTCTGACCGTCGTATTTTCGATATCCCAAGAGTCACTGCCTGGACCACGTAGAATCAAAACGGCTGTGGCTCCACTTTGGACCTTCTCGAGGATGGATGTCCGATGGCGATCAAATACTTCTTTCGAAGAAACGACAAGCGAGCCCTCTTTATGCGTATCTCCGTTATAAGATTTGCCTTCTATGTGTAGCAAGGAGCATAGCAGCTCCGATTCCGCATCTAGAAAAGCGATCTTATGCGGTTTCGGATGTCTCATTTTTGCAAATGCCTCGAAAGAAAATCTTTCCTTATTTATCAATTTTCCGTTTTCATCCAGCAAGCAAGCATCCATGTACAAGTTCTGTCTATCTGATATCGATGGAACCGAAAAACTGATCGTACCTGCATATCTGGACATCGCCTTAGGCACAGGGCCTGTCATTTCATAATTGCCGTAATCCCGATTATCATCCCGAAGCGTAACGACGACACGGCACCGGTCATAATCCTTCGCTGTATCGTTCAATAGCCACGCTTCTATTTCCAGCGTTTCTCCTTCATATACCTTCCACCTGTCGCACCTTAGATGGATGCGTACCGGTTCCAGGCTTTCCTTATACGTGAAGTACGCCGGTTTCGGAATTCGGTCGACGCCAACGAGAGCTTTCATCCAGCCGGCAGGCCATGCGTCAATCAGCAGGTGAATGGCGGTGGAAACCACCAAATCGGCCCTTCTGCGCCATGCGTCTGTCATCAGCTTCGTCCCCAAACATTGATGCTTCTGACTCGCCTCGACCCACTCTCGAATCGTATGCTGCTCCGCGTACCAATCTCGATGCAGACCGTAGGTTTGGGCTCCATTAATTTTGTTTGGCAGCCAATGCTCATTCTCAGAGGATGGAAGCCATTCTTTCGGATAACGATTCATCATCAACTGGACATTATCCAAACCTTCCGTGCCATACTCGCCGCACCCCGCCTTCCAACCCGCCCTAATCGAGGGAAGAAAACCTTTGTACATTTTACCTACTGAGATCGTATTGTTCGTATACCACATGTTATAACAATGAAAATCGGGCAGTCCTTCATGGGTAGGAGGATTGTAATCCCCATCCGCGTTTTTGACTACACGATCAGGATTTTCAATGAAAATCGCCTGTCTGGCGGCAACGAAAAAGGCTTCCAATTCGTTCCGGTGCAAGTGACGGTGGCCTTTTCGCCTCTTTTCCGTACGTGAAGGTTCATTAATCAGCGATACCATAATCGAAGATGGGTGACTGCGGATCAGTCTCTCCATCTCAGCCGCTTGCCGGACTCCCTCGACAAATTGGTTGCGGCGGATAAATCCGAACGTTGGGAGATCGCATTGATGCATCATGCCGAGCATATCGAAATAGTCATATATTTCTTCCTGAACAGGACGCTGTGTGATGCGGTAAAAGTTCAAATGGGCAAGTTTCGCGATCAGAATATCGTCAATTAACTGCTCGTAATCGTTGTTCATGACACATTGCTGCAAGTGCCCCATTTCATTGGCGCCTCTTAACATAATCAGTTGGTTATTAAGATACAGTGTTCCTTTGGGGGTGTCCTTTTCGTCCATATGAAATTTCCGCATGCCAAAGGTGCGGTCTTGAATATCCATACATTCCGTACTGTTCTTTACTTGAGCGCGAGCTATATACAAGAAAGGAGTTTCCGGCTCCCACATCCGGAATGACAGTAAATCCACCTTGTAGCGATAGTAATTGAGACCTGGACCGGCGTATGCCACTTGAAATGAAATGGGCCGGATTCCTTGACCGGTGAAGTTTTTCGGCAGGATTTCAAGCATCAATTCGAAGTTTTCCTTCAGCATATTCGTCGTATTCATCAAATCAATCCATACTTCCACGAAGCCGTCATCGATATTCGGACGAACAAAAATGTCCTGAATAAACAACGTCGACCGATCTTCCAAATAGACAGAATTGTATATGCCGGCACCTGGCGGACAGTGGCTCCAGCCGCTATTTGAATCGTCCCATCCCGGGCCTGTAGCAGCATACATTTTATCCCCGTCCAGCTTCGTGCCTCCTACCCCCATCATCGGATAATCGTTAACCACTTCAACGACCAGTGTATTGAGGTCCTGCAGCAAATCAGTCACGTCAAATTCAAAAGGAGCAAAGAACCCTTCATGGCTGCCAATACACTTGCGATTGAGATATACGGTCGCTTTATAGTCAACCCCTTTAAATACGAGGTAGACTCTCTTTCCTTCGGGAGCCGGAGCATGCGGAAATTCACTGCGGTAAAACCCCGTCCATTTGCCGTTTTCTCCCGTCGGTCCGCGGAAATCAGGAACCATTACCGATTCCCAATCCCCTGCTCCTTCCAGCACATTCGTAAAGTTGGCGTCCTCAGACGTTTGATAGCGAAATTGAAACTCCTTACATGCTTGTCGGTTGCGGCGCATGGTGGAGGAGGGAGCCAAATTTCTCATAAATGGGCGATACTTCTCACGCAGCAGCTTCAACTCTTCATGGAAAATTGCGATTTGTTCCTCGTAGGTGTGATGAGATACGTTCGTCGCTTTTTCCGATCCCGGAGTGAAATATTTTTTTTCATAAGCCACGGGAGGAATCTCCCGCAATTCGTCTTTATTTCCGGGATGTTCGCGAAAGGCAATCTCCGCAAACGGATCCTGATGTTTGTTTTGCTCCAAACTTATCTCCCCCTATTCCGAAACCTTAACGCTTGGATTCGTTTCATACAGCTGCGATTTCAAAATCGAGTGTATACCCGTCCCTATCCTTTGGGTACATCCTCACTTCTGTAGTGCCAAAGCGCTGCATCCAGCAGCGTTCCTCCCCCAAAAAGGGTTCGACGATTTCTTTCACTCGTTCATCCAAAAAATCGTTCGTGACGATCCACCTTCCGAAGCCCATTTTTCCACTGTTCCTTAGCTTTTCCGGACAATTAGGAGGCAGCAGCCATTCTGCGATCACGACGACTCCCCCATCTTCCGCCCTTTTGATGACAGCAAACAGTGTTTCGGCGGAAAGCGAGGAGCCTCCAACCATAACCAATTTCGGTCGTCCCAATTGATCTACGCTGACTTTATCGTCAAATGCAAGGACATTTCTAACCGGAAAAAATAACGGATGCACTCTTCTTCCGTCGCTTGAAACATACCCTTGTTCTAACGGGAATTGTTCGTATGCTACATCTCTTTTCAATTCGTGTCTTGGAAAGTCGTAGCCTGGGATATGCATGCAGCTGCCATGAGCTGGTATCGTTCCTCGGCTGAGCAAATGCCAGATGTGAAACACACTTTGGGAACCGCCAAAATTAGCGAGTGTCCTATTGCCGAACAATCTTTCATTTTGACCGTAATTACCGTCATCCGAATGAATGATTGCGATATCCGGATTCGCCTGTGAATGGTGCCAGGTCAACGGATGTTCAGGGATAAATTTACGGACAAACTCTTTCCATACTTCACCAAATTCGGTTGTTTCAAATCCAGTTTGACGGTGTTTCATCAAAACATCGATATTTTCCACGAACAAATGAGATGGTCCCATCAAGTAGCCCATTTTCAAAGCAGATTCAAATTCCTGCGGAGAGTGACCGGGAAATCCTTGAAAGCGGGTGAACCACTCTCCCGTATCCGGCCCCCACAAATCGGCGCAAATCCATAGCGCTCTGTCATATTGTTTGGCCGCTCCCAATGCGGTGGATAGCTGCAAGGATTGAAACGATTCCTTCATAATCTTGGGGCAGATGTCCATTCCCGCTCTGGCAAATGTGTGGAACATGGTAGGAAACACATGCTCCGCAATCAAAGGCATGGAACTGCGGGGTGATCCAAATTGCTCCAAGACGCTATGTACATGCTGGACATGGGACATAACCGACCGCTCAACCTTGTCGCGCGACTCTTCCAAATTCATATCATCGGTGCTGCCCCAATGCGGAAACCAACCATCATGCCGATACTGTCCTGCGTTTATTTGCAGATGCTCCGGTTCATCGTACAGCAGTCCAATGCACCGACCTGAGCGCGCTGCTTGCATAATCGTCTCATCGGGCACGTCGTACCGGTTCGTTCCTTCCGTCCAGGGCCCATTAATGTTTCCATATTCGTTGCCGAGACAAATGTCTAATCCCGCTTCCGCGATATCTGCCAAGAGCTCTGAATGCCCTTTCATTTCTGGAATCACATGATGAACATAAAAGTCCGCTTTCAATTCGCGCAAGGCGTGTAGAAATTCAACAGGCTCAGGCTTTGGGTCTTGAGACGGACAAATACTTCCCGTTCCCGTCCGCATAATAAGCTCTGAAGCTTCCCCAGCCCACGGATCCTGATATGCAACAACAGGACCCTGTATCCCCAATTTCGGTTTATGCGTCATAGACATTCTTCACGTCCTAACTGCGCTTTCAAAGGATTTTCGGATCAAATCCAAACATTCCGCTACTTCTTCCGGCTTTGCATGCTCCAGAATCAACGGGACATCCGGTAATTGACTGGCGAGCAGCGCTGCATACACGCTCCAATTCGCTTGTCCCGCCCCTACCCTAGGCGTTGTAAATACTCCATCACGGTATAGTGCGTCTTTGGCATGCGCAATCGGAGAATGTGGAGCAATGCTGTCGAAAATGTTTGCCATAGCCTCTTCCTGGCGGCTCAAATCTTCTTGCGTCAAATAATTGAATGGATCCATAATGAGAGCCAGCCCTTCGGTTCCAAGCTGTTCCATCAAACGGACACCATGTTCCGGAGTCGCTAGCACATTAAGCGCAAATCCTTCGATCAACAACATGGCATCGTTTTTAACTGCCCGGTTCCGCAAACGGTCAATGATTTTCAGCAGCTCATCCCATGCTTCAGGCGTCCGGTTTCCTTCAAAATCACGCCAAGCGTTAGTAGGGTGAAGGCTTCCCGTTTCCGTCGCGATATACCGTGTATCGTAAGCCGAACATAGGTCGATCATCTTCTCGAGCTGTTTCAACTTGTCTTCACGCTTCTGAAGGTTAGGATTCAGCAAATTGGTGTAACCCGATAAACCTACGACGGAAATCCCCTTGTTTTCGAAGATGGTACGGATTTTTTCAGCACGTGTCAGTGAAAAAGGCTCATCGTCCATCACGTGCATAGCTTGCTTCGGGTCGATCTGCACATAAGTCAACCCGTGTTTGCTTGCGTCTTCGGCGATTGCTTCCGCGCTCCAGCCTAGATATATGTAACTCATGAAACCGAGTCTGTTCATGACTAATCGCTTCCTTTCAACACGTCCGTTCTTTCAACTACACATCCTTCTTGACTGGAAATGACCATTGCAGTCGTCATAGCGATAGTCTGCAAGTTATCTTCCGGAGTAACCGGCGGGCGCTCGCCTTCCTCCATGGCAGTCATGAATGAGATCATAGATCCTGCGAAAGCGTCAGGGAACCAAGTTCCTTTCAGTTTGATCTCATGCACGACGTTTTTGTGTTTGTTGAGCGCCATATAGAGCGTATCCTGCGTACACCAGAGGCTTCCTTCTGTCCCGTCAATCCACCATGTGTTGCTATGGGAACGGCTTGCTTTTGCAATATTGTTAAAATGAAGCGAAGCCATGAGCGGGTTTCGTCCGCCTTTCGGACCAAACTCAACGTTTGCCGAATAGATCAGCGGGTCAACCGCGTTTTGCCGCTTCAACTGAGCTGTCGTGCAGTGTACCCGGGACCACTCTTCTTCGGGATTAGGGTTAAAATATCGGCACAAATCCACATAGTGGACCCCGTGATCGACAATATTGAAATTGTTCATTTTCGTCCACCACCAGCCAGCTTGGTCTTGAAAGGAACGCATATCATGGTGAATGCTGTATACCTCGCCGATGAGATCCTGCTCAAGAACCATCTTCAGCGCTCTATGAGCCGGGGCCCAGCGAGCCTGTTGGTTCACGCCAAGCACGATACCCAGCCGATTCGCCTCTTGATTAAGCACCTGAGCATGCTCCAAATCCAACGCTAACGGTTTTTGGCATAAAACAGGCCGAGGCGCCTTGCCGATCAGTTTCAGCACTTCCATTCTCGGTTCAGGATGGATCGCTAAATCGATAATCCCAACTTCATCATTTTGCAATAGTTCATTAACATTGGTCGTCCAATAGGGAATATCAAATTTTTCCGCTGTAGCGCGAGCCGCTTCCTCGTTGACGTCGCAGACAGCCGCAATATGCAATCCATACTTACGATAGGCGGGTAAATGCGCCGTATTCGCGATGCTCCCGCAGCCGATCAAGCCGATTCCGTATTTCTTCAAGTCCGGTATATTTTGCTTTCTCGGCAAATAATCCTCTGGTCTAATAAATTCCATGGTATCACCTCTTAATTACTACATTACATCACTACGAAAAAACATTTATAGGCTGTTCATGCTTTTTTTAGGGATCATTCGACCACAATGATTGGATAGTTTTGATGGTGTAATATGTGCCTATGGATTCTATCTTCAGGGGTTATTTGATGGGAATTTTTGGATGGCTGCTACTGTACTGCATCTTTTCTTTCAAGATTCCATTCTGTTACTCCATGCGAGCTAGGTTGCCGATTACAATGGCCTTGTCTTACCTATTCCAAAAATATCAAAAGTTTCAAGTAGCATTATCTTTAAGCTTTGTGCTATAATTTTTTAATAGACATACGGTTGTGAAGCACACGCCGCTGCCCGGTTTCAGGTTATCCTGACTGGGGAGCGGCTTTATTTTTTCCTAAGGAGGTATGGTGTTTGAAGGTTGAACTTGCTTATTCGGAATTTATAAGACACCATGTAAAGTCGCGAAAAGGTGAAGCGCGGAGGCGTTTGACAGAAGGACTCGGTCATGCGGAAAAGTTATTTTTGGAGCACGTATGGTGGACCGCCTTCTCAAACTTTGACAATCTGGTGCCTGAGTATGAAATCCAAGACTTCCGCGACGGTACACGATTTATCGACTTTGCGTTCATTCGCGAGCACGTCAAGTTGGCAATCGAAATCGACGGATACGGTCCACACTTGCAGAATATTACGCGCTCTCAGTTTTCCGATCAATGGATCCGGCAAAATCATTTGCTGCTAGATGGCTGGAAATTGCTTCGCTTCTCCTTCGATGATGTAAAAGACAAACCGAGAATGTGCGAGCAAATGATCCATCAATTCATGGGAAAATGGTTTGGAACCAGTCACTCTGGTCAGTACAGCAGTTGCTCCTTCGAAGATAAAGAAATTATTCGTATGGCGCTTCTCAGCAATAGAAAAGTAAAACCGAATGACATATGTTCAGCGCTAAATGTTGAACAGCAAAAAGCGCGCAGCCTGCTCCACAGCTTACTCTCAAGGGGAATACTCATCCCAGGCGGACGCGGCAAGCAAAGAATACACATCTATCATTTATCACATTCCATTACAGCAGAGTTCTGCGACTTGTGACAAAATGATGAAAAGGAATCGTTACAGCATAGGAACACAGGGTGCGCTCCCTCGCAACGATGTAAAACATCGTTACAGCGCAGGAACACAGAATGCGTTCACTCGCAACGATGTAAAACATCGTTACAGCACAGGAACGCAGGGTGCGTTCACTCGCAACGATGTAAAACATCGTTACAGCATTGGAACACAGGACTGCGTTCACTCGCAACGATGTAAAACATCGTTACAGCACAGGAACACAGGACTGCGTTCACTCGCAACGATGTAAAACATCGTTACAGCACAGGAACGCAGGGTGCGTTCACTCGCAACGATGTAAAACATCGTTACAGCACTGGAACGCAGGGTGCGTTCACTCGCAACGATGTAAAACATCGTTACTGCATAGGAACACAGGATGCGTTCACTCGCAACGATGTAAAACATCGTTATAGCACAGGAACGCAGGATGCGTTCACTCGTAACGATGTAAAACATCGTTACAGCACAGGAACACAGGACTGCGTTCACTCGCAACGATGTAAAACATCGTTACAGCGCAGGAACGCAGGATGCGTTCACTCGCAACGATGTAAAACATCGTTACAGCACAGGAACGCAGGATGCGTTCACTCGCAACGATGTAAAACACACTAAGCATGCATCAAACCTAACATCGTAGAATAGTTTAATTGCGATCAAAGGTTATCCACAAAAAATAACATATTATTACATCTGGACTTTATCCATTTGNCTAAGCATGCATCAAACCTAACATCGTAGAATAGTTTAATTGCGATCAAAGGTTATCCACAAAAAATAACATATTATTACATCTGGACTTTATCCATTTGAGCAAAAATAGCAACACCTATTAAGTTGACGTGTTTCTCCAAAAAAAAATTGGATATTTGGCTGTTTGTTATTGCCTTAGTTCAGAATGATCCGCTGCGGTTCCATCATCACTTGCCGACTA
>NZ_LMEO01000019.1 GCF_001426375.1 Paenibacillus sp. Root444D2 | reverse complement strand
TTACATAAGATTCAACGCCGATTTTAAACGTTTTTTGTACAGACACAGATGTGTTTGTTAGGAAGATGTTAACCGGAAGAACATCAATCTCGGATTGTGTTTGATCGCCACTTACACCATTTTTGTAAATTGTGTTCAGTGTTAATTCAAGCAAGCCTGTATCTTCGTTTCTTTTCAACGATTCATTTCTTCCACTTACGTATGCTGTATATTCGCTACCGTTTAGGCTAGCATTTTCACCGTATTGGTTTTCTGCTTTAACTTTTACAGTTACTTTAGCAGACTTCGCGATTTTTTCGCTTGCATTTACAAAGCTAAGTTTGGAAACTTTTTCGTTTTCTGCTGTGAATGTAGCAGTTGTTTTATCAACGCCAGCTGCATCTAAACCAGAAAGTGTTGCTGTATAGCTGCCTTCGCTTACTTTCACATCAGTTAAAGTTAGTACAGCGGATTTTTTATCATCTGCAAATTTGACAGTAGTTGCGATGTTAGCCGTTCCTTTTGTCAACGCTACTGTTGCTTTAGCTGTATCCACGGGTTTATTGAAGCTTACCGTTACTTGTTGTACGCCTGTTGCTTTCGCGCCAGTTACAGATACTTTACCAGCCGGTACATACTGTTGTTTCGCTTCGTATGCGCCGCTAACAAGAAGATCGCGAGTTGCGTTTGTCATACCGCCGAATTTACCGTCAGTGCCATTGGAAAGAAGTTTCAATTCAAGTGCCAAAGCTACATAACCTTGTGCCCAGCCAGAAACCGTTGTGTCTGTACCTGTTTTGCCTTTAGCTGCTTCATCTTGACCAAGAACACGAACCAAGAAAGTAGCAAGTTGTTCTTTTGTTACTTTACCAGCCGGGTTGTATTGTCCTTCAGCATAACCGTCTGTTACGCCAGCTGTTTTCAATGCTTCGATGTAAGGAAGTGCATAACCATTTGCTGCATCGGTTACACTAACGTCAGTGAATGTCGATGTTTTCAAGTCTTTGTTTACTTCAAGACCCATGATCAATGCCGCTACTTTCGCAAATTGTGCACGGTTCATTTCGTCTTTCAGACCGAAAGTTGTTTCTGTCACGCCGTCAAAAATACCAGCAGTGATCATCGCATCGAATTTCACTTTTGTTGCTGCATCTAGGTCTTTCAAGTCTGTGAAGTCAGCAGATGTTTTACCAAATGCGACGGATGAGAACATGGAAAGAGCCATAGCAGATGTAAGAACTACGGATAGTGTTTTCTTCATAAAGGTTTGTTTCCTCCTAATATTATGAAAGTTTTTTTGTTATAAAAACTTATAACCAACGTGGCGACTAATGAATCATGACATGACTCTATGTAGCTTCGCGTCTATCACCTTGGCTACATGAGTTAGTATACGTGACTGTATGCATAATTTCATTGATAAGTATTTTCCAATTATTCGATCTACTAGTAAAGAACCTATCACCTCTTGCACACATTTTGCCTACTTGATAAACTTACATTTTAATTGTGAAGTAAATAAGTAGAGAAGCTGAACACTAGCTAAAAATTTGCTTAAAATAACCTGAGCGGTTTTTTTAATTCCCATCGCCACAGTAAAAACAAAAGACTGCATCCGAAAAATCGGATACAGTCTTTATTTTTGCTTCCTTTTATTTAGGAAGTTTCTTTTGTTGCTTCATTACACGAATGGCAACCTCTGATGCCTCAGCACGAGTAAAGTTTTCCGTTGGGTCGAAACGTTGTGTTAGTTTCTTCTGTCCTTGTAGAAGTACATTATCTATACCTTCAATTAAACCAGCCTTATTTACAGCCTCTATAGATGGAACAGCGTAAACATCAACAGCATTTGCATCTGTGAAAATCTTTTGAAGTGCAGTTAATGATTTTTGTTGATCAGAAGTTAATTTAAGCTCCGCTGCCCTTGCAATGATTACCGCTGCATCTTGTCGCGTAATTGGGCTTCTAGGTAAGAACGTTCCATTGGCATTACCACGAATGATGCCCGCTCTAGCTGCCGCTTCAATAGATAAGAAGTTAGTAAGACCCGTTGGATCTGTATAACCTCTTTGAACGTCCAAGAAGGTAGCAGAAGTGTTATTATAAGCACTTTGTTGTGTATCTTGGTTCAAAAGTGGTATGTCGAAAATTTTGACCAACATTGTGACAAACTCACCACGACTAATGGCATCGTTTGGCATAAATTGATAAGGCGTCTTAGGAGACATAATTCCTTTTGAATACAAGGTATCCAAATCATCTCTCGCCCACGGGTGGTTCGTGACATCATTGAAGCTGTCGTCCATATACATGACCTGGAAATATCCAAAAGAATCAATTGGAACGGTAATCGTATTGTTCTTGGCATCAACTACTCCGCCAATATTTTTCCAGCTTGGTAATGCAGGACCCTGACCAGTTGGATTATCGAAATATCCAAATTGAAATACGGAAACATACTTTCCAGCATCACTTCTGATATTTGCGTCATAGCTGAGCGTTAGTGTACCTCGTTTGGTTGGTACCACGATGTCATTATAATTACGTACATAGAAAGCTATCTGATTAGGATCTGTTGTATTAGGCAGAATTCCGCTGCCCAAGTATGCCTCTTGTAGCCCAGGAGTTGTCGTATTGGATGTTGGAGGAATGATTCCTGCGTCAATCCAATATTTCTTGCTTGCTGTTCTGAAATGGGATGGCGTCGTTAAATAATTAACCCCTAGTAGTGATTCATTGGGTTTATCAATTCTGCCATCATCATTATTCGCAATTCCAAATAATACTTGACGGTCTGTAGTTATATATTGCGTTGTACTTGTTCTATCATTACGCATTAATTTGGTGTCTTTAGGAAAATTCAGTTGAATTTGACCATTGAATACTTTCGTATTGCTAGAAGCAAGTGGCGTCTTGTATTGCTCGCCTTCAATATCTGTGCTGGTATTAAACAAAATAATGCTTGCATTGATTTTCGCTGTACCGCGACTCACAGTAAATTTAATTGTGTTAGCTCCAGCTTTAAGATTCTTCACTTCATACATGTACTTTTTATTAATTTTGTCGTAGATTGCCTCATCTTTACCGAAAGTGATGGAATCCGCATTATCAGCTTGAAGTTGAATCATATAGAAGTTCTGATTAATGTTAGCTTGGTCAACATCTTTATTATTCTTAATAATTTGGTTTGGTCGCGGGCTAATAAAAGCGTATGGCACAGGTTCGCGTATGATCGTGACTAGTTTGTTAGCAGTTGAACCTGAAGAAGCGTTCGCCGCTACTAATTCAAATACATAAGTACCATATTCAGACAATGAAATTGCTGAAGGATTTGGAACGGTTGGCGTACTTGCGGGTGTGTTAAAATCCTGCAAAGGTACATTTGTCAATGTTGGATTTAAGACGATTTGACCACCAACAGGTATGGTTGTATTCGAGTAAGCCGCAGGCGCTTTGCGTAAGTAAAGTGCTGTACCTGGCGTTACACCAACTGCAGAGTTTACAATTTCCCCTTGAAATTGAACCGTTGTTGCCCTTGTGGCATAAGTATCTGGCTGCGAAGTCGCAGTGAATTGCGGATTCAGAGGATCAGCTTCAACTGGTTTCAAATAGTTGATTACTGGTACGTTACTAGATAGTACAAAGATATCAACGCTAGATGTTGTAATCAGTTGTCCGTTAATTTTCAGCTGAACTTTGAACGTATACTTGCCATCCCCTTTGAAAATAGGGTTTAGTTCCGTACTCGTCAAGGTAAATGAGCCGTTATTTCCAGCTGTAGGTGTATTAGCAGCTATTGGTTTAACAACTGTGCCATTCACTGTGTAAATTTCCGTTCCGTAATCCGCAGTTGGTACGTTTACTAGGCGTCCTGTGATGCATGGACCAGTAATAGCACCGCATGTAAGTTTGCTTGCGCTATCGACGACCATTCCTGTAAATAGATTATTAATAATGACATATGGCGCGCCAGAAATATTCAAACTATATTGTTTGGTTCCAGCAGCGGATGGAACTCCACTAATATAAGGAATAACCTGGAAAACAACTGGTCCATCCGGAATACCTTGTAAATTAATAGAGTAATCCTTCATTTGAACACCATTGACATCATATATAGCATTTCCGTTAGCATCAACAGCAGCCGTACTTGTTGTAAAACCTGGAATTGGACTTACTGGATAAGGTGCTCCATTTAAATTAATTTGAACCCCAGTCGTATTATTGCTCGTGTAAACCTCTAATTTTGCAGGAAACTCCGATATTTGTGTTGTACCAGATGGGCTAACACCTGCTTCGTACGAAGTCCCACCTGAAGCAGAAGACCTCTTTACGTTAACATGGTCTACATAAGGCTGATTAGGATTGACGTACGAGTACGTATACTGTGAAGTCGTTTTAAGCCCATTACTATCTGTAAATTCAAAGTTTACTTGCTGTATGGTACTGCTTGTATTCACAGGCAACTGCCCATTAAAATCGTACACCATATAATCTGATGTAGTAAGAGTTGCGTTTTTCGTTAAACTGGCAGATGGTACACCTCCTGTATTCAATTGAGAAGGAGCTGTAGGAGGTGTATAGAGAGGTGTGTTCAACGTATTCGTAAAATCAAAATGCAACTTTGTGCTAGCCATACCGGTCGTGTATACATCTACATAAACAAACCTTGTGACGGTAGCATTAGTGCTGATTAAAGGATTCTTGATGTTAGCCTTCAATGCAACGTCTTGAATTGGTGTTGCTGCATCTTTAATGATTGGGTTATCCACCAGCTTTTTGGATGGAGCTGTGCCGTTAAGATCAATTAAAGCATTATAAGCAAATGCTTTACCATTATCATAAATAAAAGATCTATTCGAAGTATAATAGTTAGTTAAGTTATTAGCTGCGAATATAATTTTGTTGTCGCCAGGGTTGAACGCAATGTCTGTTGCTCGGCCTGTGTTAGTCACATAAGTAAAATTGCCGTTTTGGAAAGCAGCAGGCTGATAGACGGTTCCACCATAATTAGCCTCAATGGCGTTTGCATTCGTTGATGTACCCGTAATAGAAATCCCTGTATATGGAGGCCCCTTTGGATAAATACCTCCATCCAAGAAATCTACACCGTTGAATTGAAGGTTAGATATATTAGTCACCGGCGTATAGTAAGCATACGCAGGCTGGGATGCAATATTGCCTGTAGTACCGAACTTTACAGTAATAATATTCTTACCTGGCGAGAGCTGAACATTTTGGAATGCTACCTCGCTGCTGTTGGACGCACTCTTAACTGCTTTGTTTGTTTTCACGGTAGTGGTTTGATTGGTATTGGCATTAAATATCTCGTAATACATATTCGTAATTTGATCATCTGCAATCCCATTAATTAAAGCATCTACTTCAATTGGATTGACCGTAAATTTATTTACTAAAGAATCATCATACGGTGTTAATGGATTGTTTGGATTTGGTGAATAAAGATTCGAGATACTGATTATTGCTGCCGCGCTGGCACTAAGTGGCGGCAATAAGGCTAGCAACATAGCGACCATAAGGCTTATGCTAAGCCATTTCTTTCTCCTAAGCTTCGTTTTCAAAACTAGTTCCTCCTTATGTAATCTAAATGTTGTTATTTTCTCCATGGTATATGTATTAACTTCATTTTACTTGCTAGATTTCGACAATCCCTCCCATATTCTTCTATCATTCCTCATGATTAGACGCGGCAAATAGCCAAAAGTTCTTGTACTTTACTTATCGGTCGAAACAAAGGAAATGTTTAGAGAAAGAAGAAAATTCATAAAATGCAAAAAAAATCCAACCCGAAGGTTGGATTCCGATTTTATAGCTTACTTGCCCATACGGTCGCTCTGAACTTGCTTGCCTACAAGCCTTTGAAGAAAGTTCAGCACCGGTTTACGGCTTTTACTGATGATACCAATAGCTTCTGCTCCGACTAACATAACCAGGAAGAGAGCCACGATGATCATGATAAGACCCCAAGTGGAATCTTGGGAGATAAAGACTGAACAGATCACCGCGCTGCCGCCGAAGATGGAGGCAATTCCGTAGATGATCAGTACGCTTGTACGATGACTGAATCCAAGCTGCAGCAAACAGTGGTGCAGATGGCTTTTGTCCGGTGCAGAGATCGGTAATTTATTGACGTAGCGACGCATGATCGCAAAGAAGGTATCGGATAAGGGCACACCTAGAATCATAATAGGAATTAATAATGATACAACGGCTGCTTGCTTAAAGCCAAGAATCGATAGTGTTGCCAGGGCAAAGCCTAGGAACAAGGCGCCAGAGTCGCCCATAAAGATTTTGGCTGGATGAAAGTTATAGAACATGAAACCTATGATACTACCAAGTAAAATGACACAAAGTAGAATAACGGTAACATTGCCCATCATCAGAGCAAGAATTAGAATCGTAGTGGTAGCAATACCCGATACGCCTGCTGACAAGCCATCTAGGCCGTCAATCAAGTTAATCGCATTGGAAACACCGACGATCCATAATATCGTAATCGGAATACTTAACCAGCCAATTGGCAGGTTGGTGGTTCCGAAAGGAATGTTAACGAGGTCGATCTTAAGACCAAAGGAAACAACGATGCAAGCGGCAATCAATTGCCCGAGCAGCTTCCATTTGGGAGATAGTTGAAAACGATCATCCAAGGCACCCGTGACGACAATCACAAAGCCTCCGATTAGCAACCCAAATGCGGCATTGGAGTTAACGGCATCAAGTGCTGGAGAGACGACGAAATAAGCTCCGACGAATGCAAGGAATATCGCTAATCCTCCGAGACGCGGCATTATTCGGGTATGTACCTTACGATGGTTAGGGGCATCAACGGCTCCAACCCAGAAGGCAAATTTTTTGACTAGGGGTGTCAGCAGCAGCGCCATTAAGCAAGCAGCGATAAACCCAATCGCATATAATCCATACATGTCTTCTTCACAGCTCCTCTTGTCTTGGGTGGCAGGTAATCCGCCGAAATGAATTATACTCCCATTTGCTCACAAATACCACTGCTAAATTCATCTGAAATGACCGTTTTCAGCCAATTTTCATAAATATTCTCATGGTTTGGTGACTTTCTCTTTGTCCCGCATCACTTTCAATGCGAATTGAGGGAGTAAAAGCATTCGTTTGTAACGCCAAGGCTCCTGCATCAGGCGATAAAACCACTCAAGACGTAGTTTTTGAAATAAAATGGGTGCTCGTTTTAGCTTGCCCGAAAGAACATCAAAACTTCCCCCAACACCCATCATGACAGGGACACCGATTTGTTGTTTGTATTTCCCAATCCAAGGCTCTTGATTAGCAGCAGATCTTCCTACGAGAAGAATATCCGGAGCTGCATCCACGATTTCTTGAATCACTTCAGCATCCTGATCGTCTTTAAAATATCCATCTCGTACGCCAACCAGCTTTATCCCCGGGTACGCCGTACGAAGCTTTTCAGCTGCAGCCTGGATAACCTCATTGGAAGCGCCAAGTAAGTATACTTTCCAGCTTTTCGACTCTCCAACTTTCATCAGCTCATGAATCAAATCATAGCCGGGAACCCGCTCTACAACAGGCTCACCTACATATTTCGCTGCCCAGACGACACCTGTACCATCAGGAACGATGAGTTCAGCGCGCTGCATCATGCTCAAATAAGCAGGATCATCTTGTGCTGCCATGACCATAATGGGATTGGCTGTAATGACCTGATGGGGTTGTCTTTGTTCAATAACGTTCGTAAGGTAAGCTACGGTTTGGTCCATACCCATTTTGGAGATGGGCACTCCGTAGATGCGAACTTTGGGTATAGCATTCGCAGATGCGACCTTAGATTGGATCGTTGTTGATGTTGAACTCATAGATATCTCTTCCTTTAAATGACGTTGGTAATCGGATTTTGGTTGCTTTTTTTCATTATTTCTTATTTGTTAGTCTTTGTTTGTAAAAAGAAATGATGCGCTGCGCAGGAAGCTGAGCCTGCGCTTTGAGCTCTTCGATGGCGGCGCGGCTGGACGCCGCCCAAGCCTCTCGGCCGGCCAGCAGGCGCTGCGCCTCGGCCGCAAAGGCATCCGCATCGAAGCGAGCTGTCGATGCGGCGGCTTTCATGCCAAGCCTATGGAGGAACTGGTCGATCTTCGGATCGTACGAGATGCCTACCATAGGCACGAACTGCGAGGCTGCATAAATCAAAGAATGCAGCCTCATCCCGATCAGCAGGTCGCATTCCGCGACCTGCGCGAGCATATCCTGCGGATGGGTGATGCCTCGCACCTTCTCCACCCGGGACCCGTGATCGCCCAGACGGTCGATCACAAACTGCGACGCCACCTCGTCCGAGGGGAGGTGGAAGGGCAAGAACCGCAGCCGCACATCCGGATTAGCGGCTAGCAACAAGACCAGGGACCGCGAGAGAGCTTCCAGCTCCGAGCGGTCCTCATTCCAGAAGCGGACGGACACGCCAACCGTCCGCACTAAACCATCCGGCTCGAGGTCCGACGAGCCGCCACCAAAACCGGTCCCGCGCAGCGGCAGCCCCATGACCGGGTCAGGCACTACCGTGATGCGCTCCCGCGGGAGCCGCATCTTCCCCAGCAGCTCCGCGGACTCCGTGTCGCGGACTGACACATACGCGCAGCGCTGGAATACGCTGCGGATCCAGCCATAAAACATAGGGCGGCTAACCGGCCCGATGCCTTGCGAGTAAATAAACGTAGGCTTGTCCAGCCACTGCGCAATTTTCAAAACGGCCAAATAATACGGGATTGTTTTCGAGCTTGTAGCATCCTGTAATAAGCTGCCACCGCCGCTAATCAAACCATCGGCTTCGCGTAAAGCACGAATCAGCGGACCAGGCTTCATTCGATGATAGGCCTTCACCCCGTACATCGCTGACGTTTTCTCGGGATTAGCAGATAGGACGATAGGCTCTATCTGTACACCTGCCTCTCGACCTTGCTCCTGCAAAGCAAACAATATCGATTGCAGCACAGCTTCATCGCCGCTATTATCGAAGCCATAGTAGCCGGATAGCGCTATTTTGACTGTGGCACCCATCGTTTCCAACTCCTTGTAATTATTTCCCAAGCTGCAATCAGAATGAGGCCAATCAAAGCGCCAAACACAAGACCGTAGGTTATACGGATCAGGGATATATGAAGCGGCGTATGCAAGTGCGCGAATGTATCTACAATTGAAAGCTGTCCAATTACACCGATGAAAATCAAATAGACAGCATGTCTATAACGAACTGACAAATATGCGCCTAGCAGAAATAATGGATGTGCGAACAAAAATTCTTTGGTTCGAGGGCGCACGCCCAGTGTATTTTCCAAGAAGGAGCGGAATAATTTCTCCAAGGTAGAAGCCTGTCCTTCATTTCCTGTACGTGATAGGTAATAATAAACGGCTGCTAGAGCTATACCAGCGACTACAATCCATAGCACACTAATAAAGGAAGCAAGGATACCTCGAATATTCGAAATCTTATCTCTGTACGTGTTATTTTCGCTAAAGAATAGTAAATACACACCTGCGATAGCAATAGGGAGCAAATGCAGTACGCCAACGCCGCGGAACTGCTGCAGCACGAGTAAATACGTAACGTGATTGAGAAGTGCCACTTCGTAAACGACACCAATCAGTGAAATCGCAGATGTTTTGATTAGTGTCCATAAGGCGTAAGCAAGACCTGATTTCCATTTCGCTGCGGCTCCTGAACGAACGGAACGAATGGCCAGCATGATCGCTATGCTCGGTGCACTAATGGCTGCACTTAAGGCAAGGCCTTGCGCGTATAGATTAGCCGAAAGGGTATGTAATGCAATAAGCCCAAGCATACCTAAGACGAAGAGGAGCAGCACGGCTTCCGGTACGAAGAAGGATACCATCAGCACGATTAAACTAACGCCGCCAAGCAGCATGAAGATGCGGGCGATTTTCTGCCATCCTGTCGTTTTTACATCAAATGGCTCTGCTGATCCAAGCGTAAACCCGACTTCTTGGATGCGAGGAATAGCGCCGTCTTTTCCTTGCAAACTTTCATAGTAAGCAGCTAACGGATCAACTAACTTCCCTTTATCCAAGCTTTTTACTGGCCTTGCATTCAAGAAAACCATGCGGATATTGCGGTCTTTCACAGCAAGGACTAAACGATCTGCAACACCTTGAATACGATCCTGCAGTTCCGATTTTTTGAGCGGCTCTGTTAACTTTTCTCCGTCTTTCTCTGTGAACGAATGCAATCGAACGACGTTATAATTCGTTTGCTTCGATAACGTACTAAACCCTTTTTGCGGCTCTTTTAATAACTCAATGGCTGCTAGACCAATGCCGTTCTTATTAAGAAGATCTGCCATTTTATTCAGGTTAATTTCTGTATTTTCTTCTGTGTAACCCGGAACTTCATTGCCATCGACAATGATGCGCTTCACACCGATATCATGGAGCTGTTTCAGCAAACGATCCATTTCATTGGTTACAAAGGGTCTACGATTCGATAGACGAACCACGATTTGAAACCCTTGATCTTTAAGCATTTGTAATGTCATCGGGTCTGGGTCCATACCCTTGATCGATGCATCGTCCATGCTCATTTGGATGATGAGTCCGTTTCTATTTTTGAAACTCCACGGCTTCGTGCCAACCTTCAGATCCGCGAACGTTTTCTGAATTAAAGGCTCCAGCTTCTGCTGTGTGGCATTATCTGCGAACAGCACGTAGGTAAAATTTTCATTAGGATCACCCAAGGTTTGGGTAAGTGCGGCAGCGTCTCGAGAGCTAAATACCTCGATGCGTCGGCTTTCTTCAAGCTCCGCTAGTGTACTCTCGTACACGGCCATTGAGCTAATGCCCGCTGCTTTCATATTCTTCAGCTGCTCAGCGACAAAAGTCTTCGGATTCGTCTGAAGATCCGAAATATCCAGCAAATCACGATAATCGAAAACAAACTCGACTTGATTGACCGAAGTTTCCGTTTGGTGACGCGTGTAGGCTAGCGGCAGGGAGACTACCAATCCAATAATGACGAGCCACCATAGGATATTTTTGAAAGGTTTATTCCATGTTTGATACCATTGTGCCAAGTTGTCCACTCCTTAGAGCTTTCCAATAGAAAGCTTTCTTCGTAAAGCATGTACTTACATTCGAAAACCCCTTCAGGTCCTACCTCGGTAATAGGCCAAATGAATGCGGATTTAATTTCCATCTATTCATTAGACGACCTATCCCTGACTTAGGTTCTGAAGAGGTTCAGTTTTCCTATTTCATTATCCGTCTACACGGTTAAGCACATATTGAATGATGCCATCTAGCTGCTGTTCGGCCGCTGGACCTGTAGATCCTTGTACCGCAAAATAAAACTTAATTTTCGGTTCCGTTCCAGAAGGACGCAAGCAGAACCATGAACCATCCTCTAGCTTAAATTTCAGCACATTTTCACGAGGAAGGCCATTTATGCCCTCTGCGTAATCTTCCACTTGGCTTACACGAGTGCCACTGATCTCCGTCGGCGGATTCGTTCTCCAAGCTTCCATGATGCGCCCGATTTGTTCCACGCCGTCTTTCCCTTTCAGCGTCCTTGATTCAAGCTTTTCCAAAAAGTAGCCAAAGGATTCGTACAGTTCCTGAAGGACTTCATATAAAGTCTTGCCTTGCTTCTTATAATAGGCTGCCGCTTCAGCAATTAGCATCGCTGCAATAACTGCATCCTTATCTCGGGCATAATCCCCAGCCAAGTAGCCGTAGCTTTCTTCGTATCCGAACAAGAACGTATATTCACCATTTTGTTCAAACTGGGACATTTTCTCCCCGATATATTTAAAGCCGGTTAACGTATTTAATGTAGGAATCCCATAATGATTGGCGATGACTGCGCCCATTTCACTTGTAACGATCGTTTTGACGACGACGCCGTTCGCAGGCAGTGTTCCACGCTCTTTCAAGCTTGATAATAAATAATTGACAATGATAGCACCAGACTGATTACCTGACAAAACGACATACTCGCCGTTCGGATCCTTCACAACAGCACCCATGCGATCAGCATCAGGGTCGGTTCCGATGATGATATCGGCATCCCAATCCTTCGCTTGTGCAATGGCGAGTGTAAAAGCTTCCCGCTCCTCCGGATTCGGAGACTTAACCGTCGAGAACTGTGCATCCGGCAGCTCTTGCTCAGCTACAACACGGACTTGTCCGAAGCCAACTGCTTTCAGCACTTCGCGTACCGGCACATTACCCGCTCCATGCAAAGGAGTGAAGATAATGCGGAAATCGCCTTCGATCTGCTTAATCACATCTGGATTCTGGCTAATCGCCGTTACGGCCTGGATGTACGCTTGATCGACCTCTTCCCCTAGCCAAGAAAGCAGCCCTTGCGCTTCCGCTTCTTGCTGGGTTATTTTCTTGACCTTATCGAAGGAATCAATGCTTTGTACTTGCGCAATGACTTGCTCCGCAAACTCAGGAACGAGTTGTCCCCCGTCTGCTCCATATACTTTATATCCATTATATTCTGGTGGGTTGTGACTTGCTGTAACGACAACCCCTGCGGACGCACCTAAGTATCTTACAGCAAAGGAAAGCTGTGGTGTCGCGTGCAGTGTTTTAAAGAGATAAGCCTTAATTCCATTCCCTGCGAATACAAGAGCAGATTCTAAAGCGAACTCGGGCGACATATGACGTGAATCATAAGCTAGAACAATGGAGGGACTTGTAGCGCCTGTCCCATTCACATATTGTGCCAGGCCTTGGCTTGCGCGTCCAACGGTATACACGTTGATTCGATTCGTTCCAGCGCCAATCACGCCGCGAAGTCCTCCTGTGCCAAATTCAAGATCTTTATAAAAGCGATCCTCAATTTCTCTTTCATCTTCCCGAATAGCACGCAGTTCTTTCTTCGTTTCGGCATCCACTGCTGGATCCTCTAACCATAATTGATACTCTGTTTGTACACGCGTCATAGTAGTCAGGTTCATCTCCTTTTTATCTATGGGTTATTTATTAGCAAGGGCGAACATAAGCTCGCCTTCGACTACCACTTTGTCGCCTACCTTAGCCACAGCTTGGCCTTTGACAATGGTTCCTTTTACACGTGTAATTGTCATTTCTAAAGTTAGTGTATCGCCAGGTACGACCTGTTGGCGCCAACGAATGCCATCTGCGCCTGCAAATAAACCAATTTTACCTTTGTATTCAGGCATCGACAGAACAGCCACAGCACCTACTTGTGCCAAAGCTTCCACAATCAGCACACCGGGCATAACCGGATAGCCAGGAAAGTGTCCTGCGAAGAACGGTTCATTGATCGTAACATTCTTTATACCTACAGCTCTAACACCTTCTTCGACCTCCAAAATACGGTCAACAAGCAGGAAGGGAGGGCGATGAGGAATGATCTCTTGAATCTGATTAATATCTAGCATAGCGGTTTAAAAACTCCTTTCAAAATGCTTGTATAAAATACAAGGTAATCACTTACAATAGGGATGTCCCTTCATTAACTGCAGAAGTGAAGGTTCATATAGGGGAGCTTATGTACAGGGCTGTGTTACAGTCTTATACATAGGCTCTTTTTTACGTAGTATACATTATTTCAATTTGGCTCCTCGATTTAATACAAGGAACTGAATAATATAAATGAAGGAAGTTAAGAATGAGACCCCAATTACAAACCATAAATAGGTAATGGCGAAGTTTAAATGAAAAACGATGAAGAGGATAGCAAAATAGTACAGAACCGTCGTTAACTTTCCCATCACATTGGCTGGAACTGTTAACTTGCCCCTGAAGTGAAAGAAAGCAGAGCCCATAATCATACCTAAATCACGAATGAACATCGCCGCAGCTGCTTGCCAAGGAATCAATCCCGAGATGAGCAGGGATAAGATTACCGCAATCATCATGCTCTTATCAGCGAGTGGGTCCAGCATGACACCAACAGGTGTGATAAGCCCGCGAGTTCTTGCGATATAGCCATCTAGGATATCCGTAAGTCCGGCTGCCAGTAAAATAAAAAAAGAAACTTGGATATGGCCATTAAAAAAAATCACGAGGTACACAGGGATTAGAACAAACCTGCTTATGGTGAGCATGTTCGGTATATTCAAAGTACCCCTCCTGCGCGTTAGTATCCGATTTCTGGTACATTTAACCTTCATTCATTATACCGCTGCTTAGACAAAAATAAAACTCCCATGCGGGAGTTAGAGTTAATTCGCAAATACCAGATCGTATAAATGCCGCCAAGTGCTCATATGAAAGATTTCTCCCGCTGGCTGATGACCAAGCTTGGTGTAACCTACCCATAGGCCAATAAAAACAGCCAACACACATAGCACAGGAATACGAATGATTTTGAAAATAAGCCATGTCATATGGAGCCATTTCGGCCTTGGTTTCTTCTTTGGTGGAGCAGGCTTGTCTGACATCGAGCCCTATCCCTCCCTTTCTAAGATCAGGCGCGCAAATTATTAGCGATATTCATCATCTGATCCGAAGATGTAATAGCTCGGGAATTGAGTTGAAGCGCTCTTTGCACGATAACCAGATCTGTCATTTCATCCGAGAGCGTCACGTTGGATTGCTCCAGAAAGCCCTGCATAAGGCTAACACGGTTAGCCGGGTTATCTACCAAGGGGTTCACATCTAGTAAGATATTCGCCTTCTCAGCAGCCGTTATGCCATTAGGTATCGCATAAAGGTTATCTCCAACGTCTTGGAGCAGCTGTGGACGTACAACGCGAACTAGCTTGATCTGTCCCAAATTAATGGGTGCTGCACTTGGGTCCTGCTCATTGTATCCTTTGATCGTACCGTTCGATTCAACGACAGGTCGAAAACCAGCCGGCACACGAATCGGATTGCCATCAACACCAGTGATGAAATGACCTTCTTTGGTCGTAAGCACGGTTCCGCCAGTTGCATCCGGACTCAAACTGAAAGCACCATTACGAGTCCAAGCAGGCTGGAACACGGGGTTGCCGTTCTCATCTGCCTTACTAACGGATACTTCAAATAATCCATCACCTTGAATGGCAAAATCCGTCACATTCCCCGTGGGTTGAATAGGCCCTTGGGACAAATTCGTCTGGATTTGCACCAGCTTCGAGCCCCACCCTTGGTTAAAACCAAGTGGCGAGAACCTGCCTTGCTGACGGAATCCTTCTGGCTGCGACTTGACGTTAGTCAGAACGTCCTCGAAGGAGGCTTCCTTCTTCTTAAAACCGTTCGTATTCACATTCGCAATGTTATTGGAGAGAATATCCAGCTTTTGCTGTAAGCTATGCATGGATACCGATGAGTTAATCATGGAATTGTTCATGGTCCTGCCCCTTCGCCAGCTAGATTAGACGCGCCCAACTTCATTCGCGGCTTTTTCCATACTTTTATCATAAGATTGGATGACTTTTTGGTTTGCTTCATAAGCGCGTAGCGCTGACATCATATCGACCATCGATTGCGCGGAGTCAACATTAGAGCGTTCTATGAAGCCTTGACGAACCTCTACTTGGTCACCTGCAGCAACCTGCGTTACAGTCGCTTCATCGCCTGGATTAATGCGCAGAAGGCCGTTACCTTCACGCAGCAATAGATTTGGATTCTCTGCACGCGAGAGCATCAATCCTACGGGTTGGCCAGTCGGCCCCAAAAGTGGAAGGCCATTCGCATCAAGGAACTCACCCTTGTCTGTCACCTTGAAGGAATGAATCGGCTGACCCGCTCCATCAATTAACAGCAGGGGTTGTCCATCTCGGCCTAGCACTTGATTCCCGTTGGCATTAACTAGCTGGCCTGCAGTGTCAACGGTGAACTTCCCGTTTAAGGAGTACCGCTGCTCACCATCAGCATTCAACACCGTAAACAGTGCCTGTGGCTGAAACGTGCGTTCTCCATCCGCATTCACGAACTTGCCTGAAGCGTCAAAGTTCATACCAGGCACTTGTATTTTCGAAACAAGAGCAAAATCAAAAGGGTTTTGCGTTTCCTGCAAATCACCCTGTGCATGAATAGAGATACTCTCCTCGGAGAATACACCTAGACTCATCTTCCCAAGGGGAGCTGTCGAGGCACCTTGTCCACCGCGAATCGTCGATATCAGCATCTCCGGGAACGATCGAGACAAAGCATTGCCTTGTTTAAAGCCTGGGGAATTTATGTTGGCAATATTATTCGTAATGGTGTCGTGTCTGCGCTGTTCGGAGATCATGCCTGCCGCCGCGGTATACAGTCCTCTTAACATCTCTTCACCTCTTAGGTAGTATGGCTAATTAAAATTTACGTTTGGTAACCTTATCTAGGTTATCGAGCATAATGCCTGTTCCTTTAACGACACAGGACATTGGATCTTCCGCAATTAATACAGGTACTTTCAGTTCGTCCGCTAGCAGTTGATCGAGCCCATGCAGCAAAGCTCCGCCACCTGTCAAAATAACACCACGGTCAATAATATCTGCGGATAGCTCTGGAGGTGTTCGCTCCAACACACTCTTCGCCGCAGTCACGATGGAGGAAACTGGATCCCACAGCGCTTCCTGAACTTCACTGGAGTGAATCGTGATCGTAAGTGGTAAACCGGATACCATATCTCTACCGCGAATATCCATCTCTTGATCTCTACCGTGTGGATATACCGTTCCGATTTTCAGCTTAATATCTTCGCTCGTCCGTTCACCAATCAGCAGCTTGTACTTATTTTTGATATATTTCGTGATCGCAATATCGAATTTGTCGCCTGCAATCTTAATGGAGGAGGAGGTGACGATGTCACCCATGGATAAAACAGCCACATCCGTCGTCCCTCCGCCGATATCTACAACCATATTGCCGCTAGGCTGGAAGATGTCCATACCGGCACCAATTGCCGCTGCCTTCGGTTCTTCTTCCATGAATACCTCTCGGGCACCGCTGCGCTCAGCTGCTTCGCGTATCGCCTTCTGCTCAACCGAGGTGATGTTGGTAGGGGCGCAGATCAGTATTCTCGGATGAGAATACCAATTCTTGCCCCCTACTTTCGCGATAAAATGCTTCAACATCATTTCCGTAATATCAAAGTCCGCAATAACGCCATCTTTCAATGGACGAATCGCGATAATGTTGCCTGGAGTTCTACCCACCATGCGGAAAGCTTCTTCTCCTACAGCCAGCACGCGTTTCGTATCGCTTTCAATCGCTACTACGGAAGGCTCATCGAGCACAACACCGCGTCCTTTTACATGAATGAGCACATTCGCCGTGCCGAGATCTATTCCAATATCCTTGCTTAACATTTCTAGTTAATCCTCCCTAAACCTACCGTCCATCCCGTGAAGAATCGGCGCTCTTGTATATAGTTCTAATTATAAGCTAAATTCGATATAAATGCATTAATTCCTCTTTTTGCGTGAAATTTCGACACGGGAAGTATGAAGGAAACCTATCGGGATGAAAGGTACTTTTAGGACTTGACCGTGACCAGGTTCTCGGAAAGCTTCGGATTTCGGGTTTTTCGATACTTAATTTTCGTCGCTTCTCCTCCCCTAAGGTGCCTGATGGATTTGTGATACTCCAGAATGTGCTTCACCTGATTGGCCAGGTCCGGGTTGATTTCCGGTAGTCTTTCCGTCAAATCCTTGTGCACCGTGCTTTTGGAAACGCCGAATTCCTTAGCAATGGTGCGAACCGTATTCTTGGTCTCGACGATACAGGTACCAATCTTAATGGTTCGCTCTTTGATGTAATCGTGCACTCCCCTCGCCTCCCTACTCGAGATAGTTTGGTAAAGTATATGAGGGGCATGACTAGATATTCTACGTAGCCAAGCCTGACAAGCCCATTTCCCATATTTATTTTCAAAATAATCAAGAATAATCGATTCTGGCGTCCTTCGGACAAGCATTTTTAGTAAAAGTGAAGCGAAGTTAAAATAAAAACTACTCCTTCATATCCATGCAAAAAAGCAGCAGGATGTACCCGCTGCCCTTATTTTATGTAGGCGGTAGCCTATACGTGGAAATTGATTACTGCTTAGCGTTTAAAAGCGTTTCTGGATTAACCGCTGCATTATCACTAACTTGGCGGACTTCAAAGTGCAGATGCACGCCGTCCTCTTTCTCGAACTCGTTGCGTCCTGCTTTCGCGATGATATCGCCTTTTTTCACTTCAGCGCCTTTGGCTACTTTCACCTCGGACAAACTTTGGTAAACACTGATCAAGCCATTGCTGTGCGTAATTTCAACAAGATTGCCAACAACCGGATTCTGTTCTACCGCAGTCACCTTGCCACTCAGAGCAGCTAATACTTCGAAGGCTGCGCCATCCTTGGCTTTCAAGTCGATAGCGGTATGCGGCGTCAATTGATCGTTATATTGGATCATTGCCGTCTGCTTCACTTCATTCGTTGCATTCGTGTCATAGAAGGGGATGGAGACATCGACCAGTGTTCTGTCTTTAACAGGCCACTGTATCGTTTCGGTTTGCGCGTTGACCGCGACCGCCCCGTCCGGTGCTTTGGTAGTATCTGTCGCTTTGTCGCTGCTGCTAACCTTAATGCCCAGATCTGCTTCGCTGACTGTCTTCTTCCCGGCGTCCTGGTACACCCACATTAAGGTTAAGATAATTGCTGCTGCTGCCATATACGTTGCTGGGAATACCCACTTCTTAGCAAGCAACCTCTTCCATGTGGATGTCGTACTTTGCGCTCCTTGTGCAGTTTTAGGAGCTTCTTCTTTTTGAAAACCTTTGTTTTGATCATTCATGGTTATCACCTCATCAACCATTCTTGACACATTTAAAGGTTTTATACTTGAAGAAAGATATTTTTATAGAAACGTTAAAGGATTACGATTTTTGGATAAAAGGTGTCGCTTTTTCGATAGAGATGCCTGTGTAATAGTAGGTTACGATCTGCTCCGCGGTTTTACCTTCCATCGCCATACCATTGGCGCCCCATTGACTTAGGCCAACACCGTGGCCATATCCGTAGGTAGTAAACGTGATTTTGGAGCCTGTCCATTTCCACGTAAATTGAGAGGATGCTAGTCCTAGCTTCTCTCGTACTTCGCGACCTGAGAATATTTTACCACCAATCGTTATGGTTTTAATCCGATGGCCGGTCGACCACGCTAGTACTTTCATATTTTTGGCGCTTGTACCTGTTGTTGCAATACTCGTAACGCCTAGCTTCTGAAGCATACTCTTGTAACTGAGATCAATGGTTTCCTGATAGCGAGAAGACAACTTTATATCCCAGGGGCTTGGCACACTGCGCAGATAGGGACTCTTGAACGGCCAGTAATCTTCCGAGTTTTCGGTGTATCCATTACTTGTTGAGAAAAAGGTGGCATTGATTGGTTTATGCTCATAAGTGAGGATTAGATCTTTGGTTTCATTCACCGCTCTATCGATTTTGGCCATATTCGTCTCGTAACGCTTGTCCCATCTGTCTCTTAGCTCTTGATCCGTGATATAAGCTTGATGCGCAGTTGTGTCTGTCACAAGTGCATCGTTAACCGGCATATTGCTGTAATCCTTCTCTAGCACTCTACGCACGACATAAGTTCTAGCTGCCATAGCCTGCGCTTTGAGCGCCTCCAGTTCGAATTCGACCGGCATTTCGGCGGCTAGCACACCTTTCACATACTGTTCCAGCGGTACCGTCTCAATCGTCGCTTTCTTGGTCAGATACACGGGAATCATTAGGCCTTGTTCGGTGATTGTTTCCTTGAGCAGTCCGTCATTCGCAATTTGGATGGGAGGTTGCCCCCCGCCATCCGGAATCTTCTTAACTAGCAATCCTGGAACGATAATAGTCACACAGAGCATGGAAGATAAGCAAACAGCCATCCAAAGGATGACCCCTTTGCCCAGCACGCGTTTCTTCTTGAACATCATCTAAGCAGCCTCCATAAGCGCGTTTACTAGCACGTAGTTGATATGACTTAGCTTATGAGAGGGATTGCTAGAATAGAACAATGGACTATCTTGTAAAATGCGTGAGATTGCGGATGCTAGAGCTTACGGGGAGCTTCAACTGTTGCTAATACTTATAGAATGCTGGTATGCAGTGTTTTACATCGAGGTATAAATCGAAATCCATTGTTGTACAAACTGCAATTTTAACTTGCAAAATAGCCTTTTGGCGTGTGAATTGTTGTAGAGAGTACAACATTGGTAACCACTATATCCCATCTACCTTCATGAAGCTGCTTTAAGACTCTTGAATCGTAATTTTCTAAAAGCAAAAAGAACCATCGGAGTAATCCCCCAATGGTTCTTCAAAACACAATCCTAAGCAAGCGTCGGCTGGATGTTGAAAAAACCCAACTCCGCAACTTCTTGCTCTACTTCTTGCGGCACCGATCTATGAATATCGGCACCTAACTCACGCAGTACGTCAGTAATATCGACATAACCGCGATCAATATGGTGAACTCCTGTGATCTCGGTTTCGCCTTCTGCAGCTAGCGCCGCTAGAATAAGAGCCGCCCCTGCCCGCAGGTCTGTTGCGCATACCTTCGCACCCTGCAGCTTGGCATTGCCGCTCACGATAGCTGTACGGCCATCGACTTTGATATGAGCGTTCATGTTCGAGAACTCCTCGACATGCATGAACCGATTCTCGAACACGGTCTCGGTCACGAGGCTCGTGCCGTCCGCCACCATCAGCAGCGCCATCATTTGCGACTGCATATCGGTTGGGAAGCCCGGATACGGCAGCGTCTTCACATCAACCGCACGAAGCGGCCCCGAAGCGCAGACACGAATACCGTTCTCATCTTCTTCGATGATAACGCCCATTTCTTGCATTTTAGAAATAACAGGTCGGAGATGGTCACCAATAGCGCCCTCCATATACAGTTCACTACCAGTAATAGCTGCGGCAATCATATATGTACCCGCTTCTACGCGATCCGGAATAACCGTATGTACTACCCCACGAAGTTTCTCTACGCCTTCTATGCGAATAACACCTGTTCCTGCCCCGCGAATTGTCGCGCCCATGGCATTCAAGTAATTCGCCAAATCGACAATTTCCGGCTCTTTAGCAGCATTCTCAATGATGGTTGTGCCCTCAGCGAGCGTTGCAGCCATCATGATGTTCTCGGTTGCGCCTACACTGGCTACATCGAGATAAATTTTGGCACCCTTCAGGCGCCCCTTCACTTTAGCTTCGATATACCCTTGACCCAGTTCAATATCGGCACCCATCGCTTCAAAGCCTTTGAGATGCTGATCAATTGGCCTTGTGCCAATCGCACAGCCGCCTGGAAGCGAAATTCTTGCTTGACCAAGCCTTGCTAACAAAGGACCCATCACGAGGAAAGAGGCTCTCATTTTACGGACTAGATCATAAGATGCTTCACATGTGTTAATGTTATGAGCACGAACACGAATAACCTGACGGTCATATTCCACTTCAATACCTAAGCTTTGCAATACTTTATTAATGACTAGTACATCGTCAAGGGGAGGCGCATCATGGATGACGCTTTCACCTTCCGAACCCAGAATGGAAGCTGCAATAATCGGTAGAACCGCATTCTTTGCTCCGTTGATTTTCACATTGCCAGCTAACTTTCGGCCACCGCGGACGATAATTTTGCTCATCATGGTCCCTCCGCGCACTTATTTTAAATTACAAGGTTTTGCACATTTCTTAAGTTTATCATTTCAACCCATACAGTTACAACTGTGTTCTTTTGGCATTCCAACAACCCTACATAGAGTTCGGATAAGGTTTCGTTTTTCATTCCGTTCTATTATCCATTGTTGACAACAAACTTGCGCATTATTCGAAAAATGTGATTAAAACATCTTACCGAAGCCCATAGAAAGGCCTAAATACTGAATAAAAAAACTTGCGACCAAGTGTCCGAGAGCAATAGAAAGCAAAATTTGCAGCATAATCGCTTGAGCAGCTTTAGGCCTTTTGAGCAGGACATCGAAGCGGAACGCTTGCAGCGCCCACCACGATAAGCCAATACACATGATGTAGACAGCAATATCCACCATATTCATCATCGAAGCATATTTCGCCGCTTCACTCCATTTGTCTGTATCTGCCATAAGTCACTCCTCTTCGGTTTTACCGATTGATTACTTTAGCCAGCAGTGTTACGAATTCAGCTCGTGTTGCTTGCTCATCAGGCCGGAAGGTGCCGTCCGAATAGCCGCTAATCCAACCATCCGCCGACATTTGTTTCAGGATCCCGACACCCCAATACGTATCATTCACATCGCTAAAAGGGGAGTTACCCCGGCGTTTCCCCGTCATATTCATGCTGCGGGCAAGCATCTGTGTCATCTCCATACGTGTAAGTGTACGGTCAGGCCCGAATGTTCCATCCGGGTAACCGTCCACAATATTCGCTTGAACCGCTTTAGCTACGTAATCGTAAGCCCAATGCGAAGCATCCATATCGCTGAAACGCAGTTCCTGACGCTTAGACAGCTTCAAAGCTCGCGTCAATACCGTTGCTGCCTCCGCACGTGTAATGGGCTGATTTGGAGCAAAACGGTAGTTTCCGTAACCGCTAATCACACCTTGCTCCGTAAGCTGGCTAATAGCATTTTGTGCCCAGTGTCCATCAATATCGACAAAACCGCTCACCAGCGCGTAACTGCCTACTTTTAATCGGTACATTTGACTCATAAACCATTGGTTGGCTTGGAGCTTGATATAATAGGTGCCTGCAGGCAGGGTTTTCTCAATAAAAAACTGATCATTACCATAATCATTTCGATAAAAGCCTTGTTCCTTCAAAGAACTATCATATAACGTTGCATATAAAATGCGTGATGTCGGTATGTTCGTTAAACGCACTTGGGCTAGACCATCCTTGCTCATGCGGAATTCGAACCAATCAACATCCTCATTTTTGTTAAATACACCCTCATACACGGAATTCATCGCAGCAAAAGTAGCTTGATACGATTTATCATTCGGCTCATTCGGATCGATCAGCTTTGGCGTGTATTCAATTTCTAACGTATACTCACCCGTAATCGGTTCTGAGTAATCCTTCATATTGCTGACACGAATGTAATACTGACCCGGGAGCAAATCCATTTGGGAGCTGACCTCAATGCCTCCATCTCCGGCTTGGTCGATCGTAATTGACTTCTCCCCTTCCTTCTGAAAAAGGATCATCGGATCAATGCGTCCTGTATCTACGGATAGCCTAATTCGCATTGTACCTGAGTCTTTTAGGGATATTGCAAACCAATCCAGATCTCCTTTTTGATGAAAAGTACCTCGGATAGATTGACTTCGATCAGGTAAAACGAATGCTTTATACTGCTTATCATTATCCTCAAATGGATCCTTATAAATAGCAAAATCCGTTCGCATCGAGTAATTTAACGCCGTCTTGCGGGAACGATCCACCGTCTGCAGCTGCACATACGTACGCCCTTTGGTCACAGGGACCATGAAAGGCTGACTTCCGTCCGTGGTACTACTCGCGATAAACGTTTCTCCGGAATCAAAACGCACCCGGACACCCGAGCTATCTGGGCTATTCAGCCATAATTTAATAAACCCATCATAAGCCGCATCAATAGCGTACCAATCTTGATCTTGGGCTGAGCTAAGTACAGCTTTAACAGCCGTATGAACCGGCAATATAGCAGCCTGATTCATATTTTCGTTAGGTTCAAAGTAATCCTCACTGTAAGGCTTCGTCAGTGCCATATCCGCTCTTAACAAGCCATAGCCCGTTTTGGAATCCCATCCCCCTGACGCCAAGTCTTCAGCCGTCTGCTCGAGCTGCGCACGAACTTGATACACGTTCATACTCGGGTATTTTCCCCATACCAAAGCCGCAGCTGCAGCAACCTGCGGTGCAGACATGGAGCTTCCATCTTGGTACTGATAGCCGCCACCTAGTGCTGTTGTGTATACATCCCAGGGCGCCACAAGATCTAGCTCCGGCCCAAAATTCGAACGAGGGTCAGCAAGCTTTTCCGAGTTAACGCCTCCTACTGCTAGAACAGTTGGATATGCCGCAGGGTATTTCACACTCGTGCTTTCATTGCCAACAGCGGCAACGAGCAGTACATTACGATCCTCTGCATACTTCACAATGCCATCCAAATAATCGGAATATTTGTTCAGCCCTAGGGAAAGCACTACGATCTTCGCGCCGTGATCCACTGCGTACTTGATGCCTTCGCCAAGCTTGGCTTCGCCGCCTGTACCATCGGCCTCCAACGCTTTAATTGGCATAATCTTGGCATTAGGAGCTATGCCTGCAATCCCTTTATCGTTATTGAACGTGGCCGCAATAATACCTGCCACATTCGTTCCATGTCCATTATCATCTTGAGGCTTTTTCGATGGTTGAAGCAGGTTCACACCATCTACCAAATTACCTACTAAATCAGGATGTACAAGATCAACGCCCGTATCGACAACCGCTACTACAATGGGGGTCCGGGAATCTCCTGCTGCAGCCCATGCTTGATCAATGTGGATCATATCCAGATAGGTTTGTTTCACCCTCATAGGATCCGTCGACACCGGGTAGGCTGCTTCTACTTTAGTCATCATCCCTGTAAGTTCCACAACAAGCATCATCAGTACGATGAGCCAAAGGTGTCGAGTACATTTCATGTAATCACAGGTCCTTTTTTCTGTATGATCTTTTTCCTTCTCTATCTATACCACATTACCCGTCTTCTCGATACCTATAACGGTTTTTCGTCGCAAAAAGTTCAGAACTTGAGCAAAAATATTTTTGCTAGTATGTATGGGATGGCGGTCAAACATTCTCCTATACATTGTACATCGAAATGACAAGCCGTGAAGTCCTTGGAATAATTTGGTGTAAAGGCGATAAAACCATAACGAACAATAAGCGCGAAAACCGCGCTTTCAGCGAGAGTTCGGTGAGCTGATGCTCGTCAATAGTGTCTGAGAGGTCGGAAATCGACTTCTCAGATGACCGTCCCGCGCGTCCGTACTGTGAAAGGTCAGATAACGCACTTAAATTTCCTATACAAACAAACAAAAAAGCCTTCCCCCACTTCTTAAGCAGGGAAAGGCTTATTTATACATTTACATAATCAGAAAATCCTTCGTCAAGGTGAAAATGGCTTCGATGCCTTTCAGCACAAGGTGTGGGACAACGCCCAATGCCACGCTTATGAGGGCACATGACCAAACCGTTATCCCTAACGGAATCGACACCTTAATCTCGGCAGGCTCGTAATCGCTGCGCATAAACATTTGGCGTACGATGCCGAAATAGTAGTAAAAGGATACCACACTGGTAGCGATCATCAGTCCCCCTAGCCAATAGTGCTGGGTCTGCATCGTTCCCAGGATGATGTAGAGCTTCCCGAAAAACCCGCCAGATAAAGGAATGCCGGCCAATGAAAGCACGATGAGCACCATGGCTACGGCTGTTATTGGGGCCCTGTAATAGAGACCAGCGAAACCCTTCGCTTCGGTATGGCCTTCTGCCTGCTCAATAATCATCAGCACAGCGAACGCTCCGATGTTCATAAACAAGTACGCGATCAGATAGAATATAAATTCAGAGAAGTTCGCGTAGTGAGTACTGGAAAAGTAAGTTCCGATCGGAACGAGTAGGTAACCTGCATTGGCAATTCCTGAGTAAGCCAAAAGCCTTTTCATATTCGTTTGCTTCAGAGCAATGAAATTACCGGTTACCATTGCAATTGCAGCCATTACCGATATGGCAAGAAACACATCCGTTTGAAAGCTGCTGTTTTCAAAGCTGCTAAATCCGAACAACACGTAGAATACGCGGAATAGGATAGCGAAGCCAGCGCCCTTGGACACAACAGCCAAAAATGCTGTCACTGGCGTCGGTGCGCCTTGGTATACATCCGGAGCCCAGCTGTGGAACGGGGCAGCGGCGATTTTGAAGCCGAAGCCTGCCAACAGCATGAAGAATGCTACATAAAGCAGCGGTTCGTAAGCAGTTACGAGCGATGGAAGAGCAGCACCAATTTGCGACAAATTGCTGGAACCGACCATTCCGTATAGGAAAGACATGCCATACAAGATGATCGCAGATGAAATACCGCCCATGACCAAATACTTGAAGGCACCCTCGTTAGATTTGTTATCTTTCTTCTTCATTGCCACAAGCAAGTAAGAAGTAATACTCAGCAGCTCCAACCCAACATACAGCGTGATAAGGTCACCCGAGGATGACATAATCATGGCTCCGAGCGCGGCGGGCAGATAGAAGTAGTAATACTCCCCGACATGTGGAATGGCCTCTTCTTTGATGAAGCCTAAGCTCATCAAAACAACGAAGCCTGTACCTGCTAATGTGAACAATTTGAGTAGATTCGAGAAGTCATCCACTCTGTAGCTATTATTGAGCAGCCCAATGGCCTCATCTGGATTCAACTGCAGAACAACGAATATCGCAGAAATAGCAATGCCAACCAACGTCAGCCATCCAATTATCAAGCGACTAAGCCTGTTAGGAAGGACCAAATCCAAGAGAGATAGGATGATCGCGGTGGCAACCAGCGAAAGCTCAGGGAGCAGATGCACTAAATCAGCGACATGGAGTCTTATCTGTTCCACTGGTCTAACCTCCTATCTTCCCGGCTACGCTGTGGATCAATTGATCCAAGCTGCCTATCGTTTGCTGAAGCGGCTGACTCAGCACGCTTGGGTATACACCGAGCAAGAGAATGAACGCCACCAATGTAATCATCGGCACCGCCTCGATTAATCTGGCGTCGCGCATGCCTTGCAGCTGCAGGTTCGGCTGTTTAGGGCCGAACGTGATGTTCAGAACCCCGCGCAGCACGTAAACCGCGGTGAAAATGATCCCAAGTGTACCGACAATCGCGTACACACGGTGCGTTTCGAAGAGTCCGAGAAACGCGAGGAACTCACTGATGAAGCCGGATAAGCCCGGCAATCCGAGCGATGCCATACCAGCGACCAGCAGAATGCCGCTGATGAACGGAACTGAGCTTGCTAGACCGCCTAATTGGTCGAGCTGCGTCGTTTGGGTCCGCTCGTAGATGCTGCCTACGAGCAAGAACATCAGGGCCGAGATGAGGCCGTGTGAGATCAGTTGGAACACGGCGCCCTGCAGGCCCGAGACGTTGAACGCGGCGAGACCGAGCAGGACGATGCCCATGTGGCTAATACTCGAGTAGGCCAGCACGAGCTTGAAGTCCTTTTGGACCATGGCGAGAATCGCGCCGTACACGATGTTGATGACGCCGAGGAGCGCCAGCATCCAGGCCCACTGCTTGGCTTCTCCCGGGAAGAATAGGATGCCGAATCGGATGAGGCCGTAGGCCCCCATTTTCAGCAAAATCCCGGAGTGAATCATAACAACAGCAGGCGGAGCCTCTGTATGTACTTTGAGCATCCATGTATGGAACGGGAAGATCGGCAGCTTAATGCCGAAAGCGACCAGCAGCATAATGAACACGGTCCACTTCATAGTCGGACTAAGGAAGAACGGCGTTCCTTCTTGATTGACATAAGCGGCGGGATCTTGCAGCAAATTATGTGCAATCGTATGAATGTCACCGCTGTAGTAAATGACAGCTTCTGTCTGCGAAGGCACCTGATTGAATCCAGCCGTGCTGACGAGAATTAAGAACGCGATCAACATGATCGCTGATCCAAGTCCATTGTAAAGCAAGAAGCGATTGGCAGCTTGCTCCCGGTTCATATACCCCCAAATACCAATCAAGAAGAACATAGGTACGAGTGTAATTTCGAAGAACAAGAAGAACAAGAACAGATCCTGTGATAAGAAAACTCCGAACATACCCGTTTCCAGCAGCAAGAACAGAATGAAGTACGTTTTCCAGCGTTTCTTAATATACACCGAAGCTAAAGCAGCCATTGACGAAACCAATGCCGTTAGAAACACGAGCGGCAAGGAAATGCCGTCAACCGCCAACGAGTACTTAAACTCGAAGAAATACGAAGTAATTTGCTGAATTCCCTCATGGTTAAGCGGCACTTTGATCCAGTCCAGCTGTTCTTTATACTGAATCGGATCACCCTGATAATTGTAATCACTATACAACCACGCAGCCAAAATTAGCGGGATCAATGTCGTGACAATACCAATTGTTTTAATCAGACGGCCTTGATCACCACGGATGAAGAGCAAGACCAGAACACCAAGCAGAGGCGAGAAGGCGATCATACTTAGGATGGGTATACTAGCCAGCATGGATGAACCTCCTTCCTGCGATGGCGAGTACCAGAATCAGCATCCCCAAAATCATGATGACACCATAGGTTTGTAGTTGACCATTTTGGAGACGTGAGCCTAAACGCCCTAGTCCGACCACAGTAAAGGCGACCAAACGCACAATACCATCAACGACATACACATCAAATAGTTCAAGTATCCAGCCTAAACCGCGAAGCGGTTTTACAATGACACCATCATAAATTTCATCAATGAAATATTTGCGATTCAGCAGCGTGTACAGCCACGGCATTTTACCAGAAACGACATCGCGCGGAATCGTACGTTTGAGGTAGATCAAGTAACCAAGCCCAATTCCAAGCACTCCAGCCAGTGTGGACAAAATAATAACGGTCCAATTGGCTTTTTCATCATGATCATGCCCTGTCAACCACTGACTGAGCCATTCGTTAAACGGCGTATTCACAAAGCCCGCAACAACAGCAAGCACAGCAAGAATAATTAATGGCGTGGTCATTGTTGCCGGAGACTCATGGGGTTCATGGGCGGTATGCACTGCATGACCAAGATCATCGTGATCTTCTTCAGTAGACCTTGCTTTGCCTCTAGGCGATCCCATAAATACGAGGAAGAACAGACGCGACATATAGAACGCTGTGAAGAAGGCAGCAATGACACCGACCCAGAACAAGAGCAGGTTATGTTCGTATGCTTCTGTCAGGATCATATCCTTCGACCAGAACCCTGCGAAAGGGAAAATACCTGAAAGTGCCAGCGTGCCTATCGCGAATGTCCAAGTCGTGATTTTCATTTTGCGGGATAAACCGCCCATTTCGTTAATGTCTTGCGTATGTACAGCGTGAATCACACTGCCTGCGCCCAAGAAGAGCAGCGCTTTGAAGAAGGCGTGCGTGAACAAATGGAACATGCCTGACGTGTAGGAAACACCAATCCCAAGCGCCATCATCATATAGCCGAGTTGACTCACGGTCGAGTAGGCGAGAATGCGTTTGATATCGTTCTGAGCAATACCAATCGTGGCCGCAAAAATCGCTGTGAAACCACCCACATATGCTACAACAAGCAAAGCATCCGGCGATGCGTGGAAAATATCAAAGGTACGCGCAACTAGGTACACTCCAGCGGCAACCATCGTTGCAGCATGGATTAAAGCACTTATTGGCGTTGGACCTTCCATGGCATCCGGCAGCCACGTGTGCAGCGGGAATTGACCAGACTTACCCATCGCCCCGATGAAGATCAGAATAGCAATCCATGTGATGATCGTTGGGTCGATTTTGCCCGTTGTAAAAGCATTATGAATAGATGTGAAATCAAGTGCATGCCCTGGCATATACCAGTACAGCAGCAGAATGGCAATAAACAGGCCGACGTCCCCGATACGGGTAACGATAAATGCCTTTTTCGCAGCAGCCTTCGCCTCTGGTTTGAAGTACCAGAATCCGACGAGCAGGAAGGAACATACCCCTACTAGCTCCCAGAAGATGTATAGCTCCAACATATTTTCCGAGATAACAAGACCAAGCATGGAGAAGGAGAATAAAGCGATATAGCCAAAAAACACATGGATTCGCTCGTCGCCTTTCATATAACCTTTGGAATAAATGTTCACCAGCAAAGACACCAGTGTGACAATTACGAGCATCAAGGCGTTCAGATTGTTAACCTCAAAGCCCATATTCAGCGTGAAATCGCCCACTTGCAGCCAATGCAGCTTATTCCACGTGTAATCCTCCACTTTACCGCCAATTCGCTCAACGAAAATCAGCAAAGCAACGATAAATGATGCCAGCATCGCGAAAATACTGATGTAAATACCTAGATCTTTTAATTGACGTCCCATAGCCGTAAGCGCTAGAAAAGCAAGCAGCGGAAACAACGGAATGAGCCAGGCGTACTGTGAATAGTCCGATACCATATTCTTGTTAGCCTCCTAGCGCTTCATAGAATCCAAATCCGTAACTTCTACTGTCCCTTTATTTCTGTAAATGGTAATTAGAATCGCGATCCCGACAGCCGCCTCAGCAGCTGCTATAGTGATGTTGAATAACGAGAAAATCTGCCCGGTAAGAGCCGGATGGTCACCAAGCTTCGAAAAGGCAATCAAATTCAAGTTCACCGCATTCAGCATAAGCTCAATCGAAAGCAGGACGATAACCCCGTTCTTCTTCGTTAACGCACCGTATAAACCGATACAGAACAGGATTGCCGCCAGCGTGAGATAGGGAGTAATAATATTGCCCACTGCTAATCCTCCTCCCTCTTCGCGACCACGATGGCACCGATGAAGGCTACCGTCAGCAGCACCGACATGATTTCGAAAGGAATAACGTGCTCGTTATAGAGCAGTTTTCCGATTTCTAGTGTGTTATCCTTGCCAGCATCCAGGGTACCTGAAGCGACGAAGGTCGTTTTTTGAATGGCATAAAATAACACTCCGAACAATCCCAAAGCACCAATAATCGCTAGTCCTTCATGCCAAGGACGCTTAGGCTCCTCTTCTTCCCCTTGTCTGTGCCTCGTCATCATAATACCGAAAATCATCAGAATCGAGATTGCGCCTGCGTAGATCAACACTTGCACGAAAGCTACAAACTCAGCCTCCAGAATGACATACAGCCCCGCCAAACTAATAAACGTAAGGGCAACGGCAATGACCATGTGAACGACTTTGGTAAAAGAAATCATGAAGATAGCTCCGCCAATTGCAAGAAGAGCGAAGACGAAGAAAGCCCAGCTTGAACCGTTGGATAAGAAATCACCAATTCCGCTAAACATCTTTTTTGGCCCCCCCTTTTGGCAAGGCTGAGTTGTTCTCTTGACGGATATTTTGCGTGTTCTCGCTTAACCACTGCATATTTTTGAACAGATCATCACGACTGTAGGTACTCAGCTCAAAATTGTTCGTCATGACGATTGCTTCTGTCGGACACACCTCGGTGCAGAGATCGCACAGAATACAAATCTCGAAGTTAATATCGTACGTATCGATAACTTTGCCCTTTTTCTCTGGGTCAGGATTCGCTTTACCTGTTAGCGTGATACACTCCGTCGGACAAACGCGTGCACATTGATTACACACAATGCATTTCTCTGGATCAAAATATTGAATACCGCGAAAGCGGTCCGGCATTTTAATCGGGACGTCAGGGTATGCGTACGTTATTTTTTTCTGTGTCATACTTTTAAACGTTACGCCTAAACCTTTCATTATGCCCTTCATTCGTTTCCCTCCTTAGAGTTTCCGTAGGAAACTTGCATCGTAAGCATTAACTGAGTTTTGCCTTAGCAAAACTGACTTCGTAAGCGTGGGCTTAGAGTTTCCGTAGGAAACTTGCATCGTAAGCATTAACTGAGTTTTTGCCTTAGCAAAACTGACTTGGAAAGCATACCTGCAGCAAATACTAGCTTATATCGGTGTGATCTGGGCAGTATCCAGAAATCCTTGTCGCGAGAGGAACGTCGATGCGCTATTTGTCCCTTTTCTTCGATAAAATGCGCTTCAACGGAACGTCGTTCCGCTATTCGCTTGAAATGGATGCTTTTTCACTTGTTTCGGTCTGAATAGCGTATCGTAGTTCCCTTTTGGGATCGAAAACAAGCATTTTGCCGGAAATAAGGTACTCAGGTTCCGCTTGATCATAACAGAAGCCTATTCTGCATGTTTGCAACCTATAGCAATGCTTCCACTTTTTTCCTACATGATGGTCATGACGATTGCCGTAATCAGCATATTAACCAGTGCCAGTGGAAGCAGCACTTTCCAGCCGAATCCCATAAGTTGATCTACCCGTACCCGAGGCAGCGTCGCGCGCAGCCAGAATAGGAAGAACACAACCGAAGAGAATTTCAGCAGGAACCAGATAATACCCGGAATGAAATCAAGGAATGGGAACGGTGAGTGCCATCCGCCCAGGAAAATCAAGCTCGTAAGGGAAGCAATGACGAACACGTAAACATACTCTGATAGCATGAAAAAAGCGAAGCGGAAACCACTGTATTCCACATGATAACCAGCAACAAGCTCAGACTCCGCTTCCGGCAAGTCAAACGGCGTTCGATTGAGCTCCGAGACCCCGGCTATAACAAAAATGATAAAGCCAAGAATCTGAGGAATGAAATTCCAATGCCAGAAACCGCCTGTTTGATGATCAACGATCGTATGTAGATTTAAACTGCCCGTCATCATGATGACACCAATAACGGAGATGACGAGTGGCACCTCATAGCTAATCATTTGAGCAGCAGAACGCATACCGCCTAGCAGCGCATATTTGTTATTAGATGCCCAACCGCCGAGGATGATACCAATCGTAGAAATCCCCGTTAAGGCTACATAAAAGAGCAGTCCGACATTCAAATTCGCATTAAACATCCGATCCGAAAATGGAATCGTCGCAATAATCGTGAACGAAGGGATGAACGTAATGATAGGCGCCAGAATGAAAAGCTCGCGTTCTGCTTTTTTAGGAATCGTATCCTCTTTGATTAGAAGCTTGAAGACGTCCGCAACACTTTGCAGTAGCCCAAAAGGTCCCGTTCGGTTAGGCCCGATCCGCATCTGCATCCAGCCGATGACCTTACGCTCGAAGTAAATCGCATAGGTTACGAAGCCCAGAACGAGCATCAGCATGACGACGCCCCAGAAAAAGAAAACGAAGAAGTTCGTCCAAGTTAGACTCTCTTCCAATAAATTCACCATTAGGCATCTACCTCCCCAACGACAATATCGATGCCGCCTAGAATCGTAATCAAGTTGGTCATCGATTCACCGACCAGCAGCTTGGGCAAAATTTGCAGATTCACGAAGGAAGGTCTGCGGAATTTCAGACGGAAAGGCTCTTGTTTGCCTCGGGAAATAATATAGCAGCCAATTTCCCCGCGCGGAGACTCAATAGCCGAATACACTTCCCCTTCTGGAGGACGAATGACTCTAGGCACTTTGCCCATGGTTTCGCCTTGCTCAGGAAACTGTTCCACGGCTTGCTCTAGAATACGGAGCGATTGCTTAACTTCCTCCATACGAAGCAAGTAACGATCATAGCAGTCACCGCCGCTGCGAACAGGCACGTCGAACTGAAAGCGGCTGTACAGGCTGTACGGCTGCGTTTTGCGGATATCCCAGTCTACACCCGTACATCTTAAGTTAGCGCCGCTAAGGCCATACGCAATGGCTGTCTCTGCATCATACTTGCCTACACCCTTGATACGGGATAGAAAGATTTCATTCCCCGTTACTAAAGTGTGATACTCTTCCAATTTACCGTACATATAAGGAATAAATTTCTTAACTTTATCGATCCAACCCTCTGGAGCGTCCCACTTCACTCCGCCTACACGCATGTAGTTGTAGGTTAGACGAGCTCCGCACAATTCGTTGAACAGATCAATGATAATTTCCCGATCGCGGAACGCATATAAGAACGGGCTCATGGCGCCAATGTCTAGCAAATAGGTTCCCCACCACACCATGTGAGAGGCGATACGTTGAAGCTCCATCACGATTAAACGAAGGAATTCCGCTCGTTCTGGCACTTCAAGCTGCATCATTTTCTCTACGGCATTTACAAGCACGTAGTTGGTCGTCATCGCCGATACGTAATCCATTCGATCCGTGTATGGAATAATTTGTGTATAGCTAAGGTTCTCAGCGAGTTTCTCTGTTCCTCTATGTAGATAGCCCATCACGGGTATTGCTTCTTTAATAACCTCTCCATCCAGCTTCACGATCACGCGGAAAACCCCGTGCGTACTAGGATGCTGAGGACCAACGTTTAACAGGAGTTCTTCTGTCCGTAACACGAGCTACACCTCCGGGTCAAGCGGTTCGTAATCTTTGCGCAGTGGATGGCCGACCCAATCGTCAGGCATCATGATTCTTACTAAGTTAGGGTGACCTGGGAAATCGATACCCAGTAGGTCATAGACTTCTCGCTCATTCCAATCCGCTGTAGCCCATACTGGAGCTACAGAAGGAATGCTTGGCTGCTCTCGATCTGTCTTTACTTTCACACAATACTCATGCTTGTTTGTGAGGGATAACAGATGATACGCCACCTCTAGGTGCGTCTCTTGGTCCACGCCCGAGAGATTGCGTAAGTAGTTACAGCGCAGCTCTTCATGATCCCTGAGCGTCAGCGCGGCCTGCAGCCAACGTGAGCTGTGAATGACCACGTAAGGGCGATGCGCGTCCCTTTCGTTGATGAATGCATCAACGACGGCGTCTTCGCCTACGTCGGCTTTCAAGATCGCGACCAGCCGATCAAGCAGCGGCTGGTTCGGTGAAGGCTCCTTCGGCGCCTCTGGCTCCGCCGACTCGGTCTTCGCCCCGCGCGCGCTAGCTCGCGCAGCGCGTGCTTCTGCGGCGGCCTGGGCTTTGGCCGCCTTCTCATCGTCTCCAGCGTCCGTAGACACTGGGGTTGGGGCTGCTGCCGACGCAGGCTCGCCCGTCGGCTCAGCAGCCGCCCGCGCAGCGAGGCGGGCGGCTCTTGCCGCGGCGCGCTCCGCTGCCGCGTCACTCGCTGCTGGCGCGTTGGCGCTCACGGCCGCGTCATTGCCCTTTGCTGCGCCAGCATCGCCGCTGCCAGCATCTTGCTCCGCAAGCTCAGCCGCAGGCGCGTCGCTCGGCTCGCTCGTCGTCTGCGCAGCCGGGTCAGCAGCCTGCTTCTCTGCCGCGCGATCTACCGCAGCCTGCACGTCAGCGCTAAGCGGCGTCTTACTCGCGCGCGCCTCCGGCGTAAGGTCGCCAACTTCAGCGATCGCTTCCTCTAACGGTGACTCATTCACTTTCTTACTATCAGCAGCAGTTGGAGTCGGGTCTACCTTCTCCTCCGGCTTCTTCTCATCACTCATCGATTGGTCACCTGCTTCCCAGTCTTCGCTTCATAGCGAATCTTCTCCTGAAGCTTGTTTATTCCATAAATGAGTGCAGCTGGGTTCGGCGGACAACCTGGAATATAAACATCAACCGGAACAATTTGGTCAACTCCCTTAACAACGGAGTACGACTTCACATAAGGTCCACCCGCTGTAGCGCAGGACCCCATCGCAATGACCCACTTCGGTTCAGGCATTTGTTCGTAAAGACGGCGCAGCAAAGGAGCCATTTTCTTCGTTACAGTCCCCGCCACAATCATGACATCAGATTGTCTAGGAGACGTACGGAAGATGACTCCGAAACGGTCTAAATCATAGTGAGATCCGCCAGTACCCATCATTTCGATGGCACAACAGGCCAGACCAAAGGTTAATGGCCAAAGCGAATTACTGCGAGCCCAAGCTTTCACTTGCTCCAGTGTCGTCATAAAGACATTACGGTTTAATTCTTCTCGTTCTTCGGGAGATATTGATTCTAGACTGAAGTCCATTGCAGCACCTTCTTCTTCCAAGCGTATATTAATCCAATGGCAAGCAAGGCTACAAAAATACACATTTCCACTAAGGCAAAAAGTCCAAGCTGATTAAAAGCTACAGCCCACGGATACAGGAACACGGTTTCCACATCAAAGATAACAAACATCAAAGCAAATAAATAATAACGAATGTTAAACCGGATTTGCCCCTCACCTACAGGCTCATTACCACTCTCATACGTCGTATACTTCTCATCGACGGGTTTACTCGGTCTTAACCATTTGCCTGCCGTTAGCGCTACTATAGGGAGAATAATACCTAACCCTAGAAAAATCGCTACGATTACATAGTTATTTGTATACATCATGTGAATGTAACCGCCTCCATTCGTATTTGCTTTTCTTAGTCGTGCTACTAGTTTTGGTAATATTCACCTTCAATATTATAACAAAAAGCCTTTTGGGCGTCGATGACTAATTCCAAACCCCACTTTTCATTCCTAGTGAGTAGATTTTCCATAAATATCTTTTATTAATCTTCCTATTCGAAAAAAAAACGGAGGAACCAAAGTTCCCCCGCTTTTCATCAAACATCTATTATTTCCCGGACACATTGATACGATTTAATGCTCTTTGAAGAGCGGCTTCCGCACGTTTGAAGTCAACGTTATCTTGCTTCGTTTCAGCAAGACGTTTCTCCGCACGTTCTTTCGCTGCTTTCGCACGATCGATATCAATATGTTCTGGTAGCTCGGCGCTTTCCGCCAGTATAACCACCTTATCCTTGCGCACTTCCATGAAACCGCCGTTTACTGCAATGATTTCGTCTTTAGAGCCCTGTTTCTTCACAGTAATTGGAGAAATTCGCAATGGAGTGACCAATGGAATGTGATTCGGCAGAATTCCAAGCTCCCCTTCGACACCCTTCACGCTAACCATGTTCACTTGTTCAGCGTACACTTTGCGCTCCGGTGTAACAATTTCCAGTAGGAATGTACTCACTTGGATTCTCCTTCCTAAACTTACTTAGAGAGCATGCACCTTACAGCGTTTTAGCTTTCGCGATTGCATCCTCGATTGTGCCCACGTTGTGGAAGGCAACTTCAGGAAGATTGTCGTGCTTACCTTCAAGTACTTCTTTGAAGCTGCGCACGGTATCCTTCATTGGTACATACAAGCCTGGGAATCCGTTGAACGGCTCAGCAACGTGAAGCGGCTGAGACAAGAACAGACGAAGACGACGCGCACGAGTAACGACCAATTTGTCCTCATCAGACAACTCATCCATACCCAAGATTGCGATGATATCCAGAAGCTCTTTATAACGTTGAAGAATTTGTTTAACGCCTTGTGCTACTTTATAGTGCTCTTCACCAACGATTTCTGGTGTCAAAACACGGGAAGATGATGCAAGTGGATCTACCGCTGGGAAGATACCCGCAGCCGCGATACTACGCTCCAAGTTCGTTGTTGCGTCCAAGTGAGCGAAAGCCGTTGCAGGAGCCGGATCCGTATAGTCATCGGCAGGAACGTAAATCGCTTGAATGGAAGTAACGGAACCTTTTTTCGTGGAAGTAATACGCTCTTGCAATTGACCCATTTCTGTTGCAAGCGTTGGTTGGTAACCTACCGCGGAAGGCATACGGCCTAGCAAAGCGGAAACTTCAGAACCTGCTTGTGTGAAACGGAAGATGTTGTCGATGAACAGAAGAACGTCTTTACCTTCTTCGTCACGGAAATACTCAGCCATTGTCAAGCCGGACAACGCTACACGAAGACGCGCGCCTGGAGGCTCATTCATTTGACCGAATACCATCGCTGTTTTTGCAATAACGCCGGAGTCTTTCATCTCGTGATAAAGGTCATTACCTTCACGAGTACGCTCACCAACACCCGCAAATACGGAGATACCGCCGTGCTCTTGCGCAATGTTGTGAATCAACTCTTGCATCGTAACGGTTTTACCTACACCCGCTCCGCCGAAGAGACCGATTTTACCACCTTTTGCGTAAGGAGCCATAAGGTCAATAACTTTAATACCTGTTTCAAGAATCTCTGATTTTGTCGACAAGTTGTCGAATGCAGGAGCTTCTTTGTGGATTGGGCTAGTTAATGTACGGTCAACTGTTTCGTTACCATCGATCGGATCACCCAATACGTTAAATACACGACCCAGTGTTGCTGCACCAACTGGTACAGTAATCGCTGCGCCAGTATCTGTTGCTACGGCACCACGTACAAGTCCGTCAGTAGAGGACATTGCTACGCAACGTACGAGGTTGTCACCAAGGTGAACAGCCGCTTCAACCGTCATAGTGGAGGATTGTCCACCTTCGGTTCTTTCAATTTTGATTGCATTCAGAATTTCAGGGAGTTGTCCGCGTTCGAACTCAATGTCGACGACGGGCCCTGTAATATTCACAACGCGCCCTTTGCTCATGGTTTCCCTCCTAAGTAAAGCTTGTGTCTCCATCGAGACCTTTTATCATTATGCGTTCGCGTTAGCTCCAGCGACGATTTCCGAAATCTCTTGCGTAATCGAAGCTTGGCGTGCACGATTGTAAGCCAATGTGTAGTTACTGATCATCTTCGTTGCATTCTTCGTTGCAGAGTTCATTGCTGTCATTCTCGCGCCAAACTCACTTGCTTTACCTTCCAGAACAGCACTGTAAATAAGCGTCTCAGCATATTTAGGGAGCAGTACTTCCAGAACGCCTTCCGGTGACGGCTCATACTCATAGCTAGCTGCAGCCACGCCGGATACATCTTCCATCGGAAGCAGACGAATCATGGTTGGAATTTGGGTAATCGCATTTTGGAACTTGTTGTAAATCAGGAACAGTTGGTCATACGTACCGTTAACGAAATTAGCGACCGCTGCTGTAGCAACAGGCTTAATATCCGAGAATTTCGGCGTATCCGGAACTCCGGTTACTTCTTCAACAATCGGAATATTTCGTTTCGAGAAGAAATTGCTTCCTTTACGTCCAATTACGAAGACGGAGTACTCAGCTGTTGATTTATGATTTTCACGAATTTCAGTCATTGCTTTACGCAACACGTTTGCGTTGTAACCACCAGCGAGACCACGGTCGGAAGTAATGACCAAATAGGCCGTTTTCTTCACTTCACGTGATTGCAGCATCGGGTGCTTTACGCCTTTGGTACCAGCTGCAATGCTTGCAACCACTTCCTTCAATTTCTCGGAGTACGGACGTGCCGCTTCCGCTGATTGCTGCGCTCTACGTAAGTTCGCTGCTGCAACCATTTCCATTGCTCTAGTGATTTGCTTCGTGCTTTGTGTGGATTTGATTTGGCGCTTAATCTCGCGCATTCCTTTTGCCATACCTGCTCACCTCTCTTTTGAGGCTTAGAAAAGCCTTCATTCGAAGACCTGAATTCAGGCGTCCGCCTGCCCAGGATACACATGGTAGGGAGAGCTTCACTTCAACAGGAAGCTCTGCCATCATGATTTATTCAGAAACTGCAAAGCTCTTTTTAAATGTATTGATTGCATCAACCAATGCTTTATCGTTATCCGCAGTAATATCTTTCGTATCACGAATGCTATGCAGAACTTCAGGACGGTTAGATTCCAAGAAAGCCAAGAATTGAGCTTCAAAACGCGTTACATCTTGTACTGGAATATCATCCACATGACCTTTTACAACCGTGTAAAGGGAAGCAACTTGCTTTTCCAAAGACATCGGCTGATGAACGCCTTGTTTCAAGATTTCAAGGGTACGAACCCCACGATCCAAACGTGCTTTCGTAGCTCTATCCAAATCGGATCCGAATGCTGCGAACGCCGCAAGCTCACGATATTGTGCCAAGTCAACACGAAGTGTACCGGCAACTTTTTTCATCGCTTTCGTTTGAGCGGAGCCCCCTACACGGGATACAGAGTTACCAACGTTAACCGCTGGGCGCTGACCGGAGTAGAACAAGTCGGATTCCAAGAAGATTTGACCATCTGTGATGGAAATTACGTTCGTCGGAATGTAAGCGGAGATGTCGCCTGCTTGTGTCTCGATGAATGGAAGTGCCGTAATGGAACCACCGCCAAGCTCATCATTCAATTTCGCAGCACGCTCCAGCAAACGGGAGTGCAAGTAGAATACGTCACCTGGATAAGCTTCACGACCTGGTGGACGACGAAGCAAGAGGGACAACTCACGGTATGCGGCAGCTTGTTTGGACAAGTCATCGTATACGATAAGGACGTGCTCGCCTTTGTACATGAAGTACTCAGCCATAGCACAACCGGAGTATGGTGCTAACCATAGCATCGGTGAAGGCTCGGAAGCGGAAGCTGTTACAACGATTGTATAGTCAAGCGCGCCAGCAGCACGAAGGGTTTCAACAACACCAACAACTGTGGATTGTTTTTGACCGATAGCAACGTAGATACATTTCACGCCATTGCCTTTTTGGTTGATGATTGCGTCGATCGCAATCGCCGTTTTACCTGTTTGACGGTCTCCAATGATCAACTCACGTTGGCCACGGCCAACTGGTACCATCGCGTCAATCGCTTTAATACCTGTTTGCATTGGTTCATGTACGGATTTACGAGCCATTACACCTGGAGCCATGTTCTCTACAGGGCGGAACGCTGTTGTATTAATTGGACCTCTGCCATCGACAGGTTGACCCAAAGAGTTAACTACACGACCTAGAAGCTCTTCACCAACTGGAACTTCCATGATACGTCCCGTACGTTTAACTTGATCACCTTCACGAATATCTTTGTAAGGTCCAAGAATAACGATACCTACGTTGCTTTCCTCAAGGTTAAAAGCATAGCCTAGTACACCGCTTGGGAACTCAAGCAGCTCGCCTGCCATAACGTTTTCCAAGCCGTGAGCACGAGCAATACCGTCACCTACTTGAATGACTGTACCTACATCAACTACTTGGATATCGGAATTATAGTTTTCAATCTGTTGTTTAATCAATGAGCTGATTTCTTCAGGTTTGATACTCAACGAACTTCACCCCTATTCTTACAGTGCTTATATTAAACTAACGCTTTGGCCAAACGATCAAGTTTGCCTGCCAAGCTTCCATCATATAAACGATCACCGATACGCACTTGAATGCCGCCGAGCAGTTTAGGCTCAACCACAGACGAAACACGGATCGTTTTACCTGTTACTTTACTGAAATGTGAAGCAATCTCAGCTTGCTGCGCATCCGAAAGTACGTATGCGGAGTAAACGGTAGCACTCGCTAATCCGAGCGCCTCATTCGCAACCTTGGTATAGTCACTCGCCAAAGCGGAAAGAATCGACTGTCTACCTTTATCAATCAAGACAAGCAGCGTGTTCCACACCGGTTCGGAAACTTTGCCTTCGAAAATCTGCTTCAGCAGGTCCGTTTTAGCGGAATTCCCGATGTTCGGATGGTTCAGGAACTTCTGCAAGTCTGCATTATCCCTAATCGCACTAGCTACAGATTTAAGCTCATCTTCAACTTGGGAAATAATATTCTTTTCCTTCGCTACTTCGAATAAAGCCTTGGCATAACGCTTCGCTACGACGATGTCACTCATACGTTGCCTCCTACCTCTTTGAGGTAATGCTCAACAAGTTCTTCTTGTGACTTTTCGTCGATTTGTTTCTCAATAATTTTGGATGCGATCAGAACGGACATCGCGCCTACTTGGCTGCGAAGAGCGGCAACCGCTTTGTTCTTCTCATTTTCGATATCTTTCAGCGCTTCGTCTTTCAGACGACTTGCTTCTGCACTAGCTGCGTGAATAATATCATCAGCTTGCTTGGAGCCTGTGTGCTTCGCTTGCTCAATGATGTCGTAAGCTTCCTTACGAGTTTGTTGTAGCGCTTGCTTTTGTTCCTCCAACAGTTGCTCTGCCTGCTTGCGGCTAGTTTCAGCTGTTTGAATTTGGTCTTTCACCAATTGTCTGCGTTTCTCCATCATGCCGAACAGAGGACCGAACGCAAATTTAGAAAGCAACAAATATAAAATTAAGAACGCGATAAGTTGTATCCAAAATGTGGACCATTCAATATGCAAGTAACGTCACTCCCTTCTGATAACATGGGCAAAACGAAGGCGTGGTGGCGACTACGGCCATCAACGCCAAGCGGTTTCTTAAGCTTTTCCCATAAAGATGAACGCAAGAACCAATGCAACGACCGGCATTGCCTCAACTAGACCTACCCCGATAAACATGGTTGTTTGAAGCGTACCACGAAGTTCTGGTTGACGAGAAATACCTTCCAAAGCGCGACCTACGATCAAACCGTTACCAATACCTGCACCTAGTGCTCCCAAACCGAATACGATACCTGCTGCTACTAATGCTATTGCTCCCATTGATAAAATCCTCCCTTAAACTCTTAGGTTTTTGTTGTTTTATAAGTGACTCGAGACTTCCCGAGGTAAGTCTTACTCTTAATGCTCTTCTTCGTGAATCAACGTTTGTGAGATGTAAACCATTGTTAGCATCGTGAATACGAAGGCTTGAATAGCACCTACGAACACACTGAAGCCCTGCCATACAAAGAGAGGCGCAATTCCAAACCAACCTGCTCCGATGATGACAGATATCATAATTTCACCTGCGTAAATGTTACCGTAAAGACGGAAAGCGAGCGTAAGCGGCTTTGATACGACTTCAATTAAATGAAGGATCAACATTGCCCCTTTGTACTCAAAGTAATGTGCGAAGTAATGCTTCGTGTTACGCGTTATTCCTAAGTAGTGACTTAGTACGATAACGATAACCGTTAGTGCTCCTGTTACTGCGATATCAGCTGTTGGCGATTTCCACCATGACACGTGATCTTCTGTCACAATCGAGAAAGGGAGACCAAGCATGTTGCCGATAAAGATATACATAATGAGCGTAAGACCTAGTGCGATAAAACCTTTACCGTGTTTGGATCCAATCGTGCTTCCGATAATGCCTTCTACAAACTCAATCGTCCATTCCATGAAGTTTTGCAATTTCGAAGGATTCGTTACGGATGCTCGGCTGGCCCCTGCGATCGCAAGGATAAGCACGATAAGTGTGGTAATTCCGATCATCATGAGTGCAGATGCGTCGAAATGAATACCTAACCACTCAAACTCTGGTACGTGATGTTCCATGTTTTCCATTTTCACCCCTTTCATCGAATGGAATTACTTCTTTGACTTTCTAATAGAAAGAATACCCAGTACGAGTGTTGCCAATTGAGCAAAAAAGTATCCAACGATCGTCGTCGTTAATGCGACTTGTTCGGGATACCGAACGGCAACCAGTCCTACGAAGCCAGCGATTGCTGCTCTTGTCAGAAAACCTAGGGTCACCTTGCGCCCTTTCTGCTCTATCGCAGCTGCTGCCAACTTGTTGATTTTCCAGGCTAAAAACCTTGCATTGATCATGCTCGCAACAGATCCAAGCATAAGACCGGCAAAATAAACCCGGTAATCGACAAAAAGCGCCCATGCAGCCAAACAAAAGGATAAAAAGAAAAGAAACACATTTTGAACCGTTTTCAGAGTGGCTGAAAAGTCATCCATCATAGCCCTCCGTAATGCTTAATCATGAAGTAAATGCTAATGATTCCGGTTACAAGCCCAAGCAGGAACCCGCCTAACAACCAGAACTGTCCCCCTAGTGTGTGACTCAACCAGTCGCCGAAGAAATAACCGGCTCCTAAACAAACCACGAGGTCAATGCCAATTGCACTAGTTAACGCTACTGCCCGCCACGGATTATCATTGGGATTTTGCCGTTTCATCGCATCCTCCTGAGAGCTTTCCGCATGGGAAAACCCGTCTCGTAGACATAGTGCTACGAATCCTCATTCATTGTATCGAAGCAGTGCAAGGTTTGTCAATTGACGGAACTTCATTTGTGACTTCCTACAAAACCCGTCAGAGCCTTGCGGCTCTAGGGTTTGCGAGTTTCCAAACCAAACAGTCGAACTGTACGCTGTAGCGTTTGTCATGATTTTGTCACGGTTAGAATGCTTCCGGACGCTCCGAGGTCTTGCCAAAGTGATAAAGTATCGCTTGCACGATGCGTTCGGACGATTTTCCATCCCCATAAGGGTTGGCAGCTTGACTCATTTTGTTGTATAAATCTGGATCTGTTAGAAGTGCGCGAGCCCGCTCATAGACCACTTCCTCATCCGTTCCAACGAGTTCAAGCGTACCTGCTTGGATACCCTCAGGACGTTCTGTCGTATCGCGCAGAACTAGAACCGGCACACCAAAAGAAGGTGCTTCTTCTTGAAGACCGCCAGAGTCTGTCAGGATCATATGGGCATGCGGATAGAAGTTGTGGAACTCGAATACGTCAAAGGGGTCTACCAGCTTGATTCGTGGATGATTGCCCAGGATCTCATGTGCAGGTTCCTTGACTGCAGGACTTAGATGTACAGGATAAACGATCGCAATATCTTCGAACTCATCGGCAATACGTTTCACTGCACGGAAGATTTGACGATGAGGCTCGCCTTGCGATTCACGGCGATGCGCCGTCATCAAGATCAACTTACGGCCCGCTGCCCATTCCAATACAGGGTGTTCAAATTTCTCTTGTACCGTGTACTTAAACACATCCGTAACCGTATTCCCCGTCACATAAATCTGGGATTCAGATTTATTTTCTTTGCGCAGATTGTCAGCCGATTGCTGTGTTGGCGCAAAGTGTAAATCCGCTAGCACGCCCGTTAATTGACGGTTCATTTCCTCCGGGTAAGGAGACATTTTGTTCCACGTACGAAGACCTGCCTCGACATGTCCCACTTGAATTTGCTGCATGAATGCCGCATAGCTAGCAAGGAATGTTGTCAACGTATCGCCGTGTACCAGAATCAGGTCAGGCTTAGCTTCTTGAAAGACAGGCTCCAAGCCTTGCAGTACACGCATCGTAATTTCATTCAGCGTTTGACGGTCTTTCATGACATTCAAGTCGAAATCCGGTTTAATTTTGAAAATATCCAGCACTTGGTCGAGCATTTGTCGATGCTGAGCTGTCACACAGACAAGGGACTCAATATGTTCAGGATGCTTTTCCAGCTCCAAAATAAGCGGAGCCATCTTAATCGCTTCGGGTCTTGTTCCGAAGATCGTAATGACTTTTAAACGTTTCATCGGTTTCTTCTCCCCTTAGAGCTTTCTGTAAGAAAGCTGACTTCGTAAGCAAATTATTTAGTGCCGAACAGACGATCTCCTGCATCACCGAGTCCCGGTACGATATAACCATGATCATTCAGGTAGTCATCCACTGCGGCTACGTAAATATCGACATCTGGATGCTCTTGTTGAACAGCTTTGATCCCCTCTGGTGCTGCAATTAAGCACATCAGCTTCATTTGCGTACAACCTCTGCGTTTGAGCACTTCAATCGCCATATTCGCGGATCCGCCAGTAGCCAGCATCGGGTCAATAACAATCAACTCCCGCTCCAGAACATCCGTCGGCAGCTTCACATAATACTCGACAGGTTGAAGCGTGTCAGGATCACGATACAAGCCAACATGTCCAACTTTGGCAGCCGGAATCAACTTAAGTATCCCATCGACCATGCCCAGACCTGCACGCAGGATCGGAATGAGTCCCAGCATTCTGCCAGAAATAATACGGCAATCTGCTGTAGTCACCGGCGTTTTCACCTGTACATGCTCAAGCGGAATATCTCTCGTAATCTCATAGGCCATTAAAGTCGCAACCTCGTCTACGAGATCTCGAAAATCCTTCGTTTTCGTATTCTCATCCCGAATATAAGTTAGCTTATGCTGAATTAGCGGATGATCACAAACAAATAACTTCCCCATAATTTCCTCCTAATAAGCTGCGTTTTATATGTATTTCCCGAAAAGATTGCGTCAAACTGCGTTATGCTTCGACAAACCTCGTCCATTATATCATATGTTATCCAACTTATCCTCTGTAAAACCAAAGCTTCCGTGAATATCCATTTTACACGAAAAAACCACTAGGATTTTTCATCCGAGCGGTTTTGGTATAACAGGATCAGCTCAATCTACGATTTCGGGGCAGAACCAGATGCTCTTGAAATCGAACCAACCGAGCGTATTGAACGAAATACCTTGAAGATGCGGGCTATACACTAATTGTTGAGTCGTATGAAGAAGAAATAAGACCGATTGGTTTTGCGATAATAATCCTTGCATCGAGCGGATTCGTTGTAAACGTACCTGACTGTCTGGCTCTGCTTCGATTGAGGCAATGGTTTCATCGAACGTTCTGCGCTGCTCATCGGTCGCGTATACGCGCAGCGCTAAGTTGCCTATCTTATACATCTCAATCAGACAACGGGCCTCATCGTCATCTGCGACAACCCCGCCGACAATAATATCTGCACATTGCATCTTATCCACCTTGGACATTTCCTCAAAAGAATATTCCTGTAGAGCTACCTGTATTCCGATGTCGAGGCATCGAGCATGAACCCATTCAGCTAGGGCACGGTTTTTTGGAGTGAAAATCATCGTTATCGGCTGGCCTTCATATCCGCATTGATTCAGTAATTCTCTAGCTCGTTCAGGCTGGTTATCTTCCGGCAATTCGATTGGTGAATCGGTCGGCAAGAAATCGGCGGCAGGTATCGCATTATATAGCCCCAGTTCCTTAATCATACCGCTACGATTAAGTACTAGCTGAAGTGCTTGACGAAAATGGATATCCTGCTGAGGCCCACCCTTTCGTAAATTAAAGACCAGCATGCTAGAACCCAGCATCATGATTTCTTTTTTGCACCAATGCGCGGGTGCCGGCTGTTTAGAATGGCTGAGCTTACCCATTTGGAAGTTTAGCTGCTGCCACCTTCGCTCACTCACCATTTCCGGAACGCAAAGCAGTTCGATACGATCTAGGTGGGCGGACTCCCGGTAATAATCCTCGAACGCTTCGAATGTGACGCCCCCCTCATCATACCTCGTAATCCGGAACGGACCCGTCCCGACGGGTAGCATGCCTGGATCGCTTACTTTCTGAGCGCTGTACACATCAGCCGGTACGATCGCGGCTTGAAAGGAACTTACGTAATGAGGAAACATATAATTCGGCGCTTTCAACTCGACTCTAACGGTCAGCCGATCCACTGCGCGGATATCTCTGACGGATTCCAGCAGCCACCGGTTTGGAGAGTCTTCCGTGCCGAGCGTACGCACCCGATTAAGCGAAAAGACCGCATCTGCCGAAGTCATCTCTCGACCATGATGGAATCGTACTCGCTTACGCAAATAAAAAGTCCAGATTGTTGCATCTTCATTGCATTCCCAGTCATGCGCCAAACCTGGCTCTAAGCTGCCGCATGCAGGATCAAAATAGATCAGCGTATCGAAAGCCTGTTTTACCAAATGGAGATCGCCTGAGAAGAGCACATCTACAGGGTCTAGGGTCAAAACTCTCATCTGCATCGGCAATCGAAGGGTTTCAGTATCGCCAGACTCAAGGGTCCCTCTATACCCAAAGTAACTTCCTAACCAAGCTAAGAATCGATCCATGACTCCGGAATCCAATCCTTCAATTTGAAACAAACTCATTGCGCTGTTCAAATTCCCCTGTTCAACATGCAATTTCGCTTCCGCAAACAAAAGATCTTCGACCGAAGCCAGAAACCGAATCGTAGAACGATTGCCGCGCCCGCGACCCGGTGTCCAGGAAATCCATGCCATCTCAACCATCTTGCGAATCAATATCTTCACATTTCGTTCCGTACAATACAGGTAACCGGCTATTTCTTCAACGGACACGGGCACATCCATATCGGTTTGTTGAAAATTGTGAACCCGCATCATGGTTGTTTTCAACTGCACGTACTGTAAAACAAGCTGCATGGATGCAACCTCCTTTTACACGAATTACCAAGAAGTATAGGTCTGCCCCCATACTTTCGTCAACAGTCCTTGGACGGATAAAGGGATGAAAAAAAAGCCGACTCCAGAGAGCCGGCCAGAACATATTTTTAAATCAGAATTAGTAAGTTAAACCTGGGTAAAGCGGATATTGCGCTGTCAGGTCCTTCACTAAACCGCGTGCTTTCTCAAGAACAGCTTCATCTTTCGGGTTTTTCAGGGTAAGTCCAATTACTTTCGCGATTGTTTTCATCGCTTCTTCATTCATACCGCGGGATGTTACAGCCGGTGTACCTAGACGGATACCGCTAGTGATGAACGGGCTTGTTGGGTCAAAAGGAATCGCGTTTTTGTTTGCAGTAATGCCAATTTCGTCTAGAACGTGTTCAGCGTCTTTACCCGAAATGTTCAAGTTGCGCAAATCGATCAGCATCAAGTGGTTATCCGTACCGCCGGAAACAAGGTTAATCCCTTCAGCTGTTAAAGCAGTCGCCAATGCTTGGGCATTGTTGATCACGTTTTGTCCATATGTTTTGAAATCTGGTTGCAGAGCTTCACCGAAGGAAACAGCTTTAGCTGCGATAGTGTGCATCAAAGGACCACCTTGAGTACCAGGGAAAACGGCTTTATCGATCGCTGCTGCCCAAGCTTTGCGCGTAAGAATCATACCGCCGCGAGGACCGCGAAGCGTTTTGTGCGTTGTTGTCGTTACGAAATGTGCGTGCGGCACTGGGTTCGGATGCAAACCAGCAGCAACAAGACCCGCGATATGCGCCATATCGACGAAGAACAGCGCGCCTACATCATTTGCGATGGAAGCCAAAGCTTCGAAATCAATCGTGCGCGGGTAAGCACTTGCGCCAGCTACGAGCATGCGAGGCTTGTGTTTGAACGCAGCTTTACGAACATCGTCGTAATCAATACGGAAATCTTTTTCGCTTACGCCATAAGCAACGAAGTTGTAGAGAATACCGGAAGCATTCACTGGACTACCGTGCGTTAAGTGACCACCATGTGCCAGGTTCATACCCAGTACCGTATCTCCAGGGTTTAGAGCTGCCAGGTAAACAGCCATATTGGCTTGTGCGCCGGAATGCGGTTGAACGTTCGCGTGCTCAGCACCGAAAAGCTCTTTTGCACGATCGCGAGCGATATCTTCTACGATGTCTACGTACTCGCAGCCGCCATAGTATCTTTTACCAGGGTAACCTTCAGCATATTTGTTCGTTAGTACTGTACCCATAGCTTCAAGAACAGCTTGGCTAACGATGTTTTCGGATGCAATAAGCTCGATTTTGTCACGTTGACGGGCAAGCTCAAGGTTCATCGCTTCTACAATTTTTGGATCTTGTTTGCTCAAAAAGTTTGTCATTTTAAATTCCTCCTACAGGGTAGTCTTATTTGTTAAGTCTTTATTCATAGAGGTAATGGCTAACAATCCGCATCGGGTGCGGCTGTTTGATAGAGTTGTTCCGCTTCATCAGGTAGGTAAACAGCTCTTGTACCGCCAATCAACTTAGGCCGGGTAAAAGCCATCGTCACATAGGCATGGCCAATGTTTCGGACCGGCGGCCTTGCCGGCACAGCTACTCGGCGCAAATGCATCCCAATAAGCGTGCTGCCAATATCGATTCCGGCATGTGCCTGAATCGTCTCGACAACGACCGGCTTCGCGAAATGGCGGTACGCATAGGAGGCCATCGAACCTCCGGCCTTTGGCACCGGAATGACAGAGACAGGCTCAAGCTGAGGCGAATGCAATAGCAGCTCTTCCTCAATAACGATTGCACGGTTCAAATGCTCGCAGCATTGAAAGGCTAAGTGCAGCCCGAACTCGTGGCTTATGCTCTGCGCCGTTTCAAAGATCGGCTTGGCGGCATCCAGCGTTCCTGATGTACCGATCCTATGCCCGAGAATTTCACTCGTGCTTGTCCCGATAATCAGAATTTGACCCGATCTGAGATTGCCGACTTTGACCAATTCCCGAAGATTTGTTTCCAAAGCCTCGGCAACATTAGAAAGAATGGAATCTGTCATCATGATCCCTCGTTTCTGGAATTTTCCGATAGGAAATATTCTATGGGTGCAGTGTGAAACGGTCTTCGATACTTTGCACTTTGTTAATGCGATTCTGGTGACGAACACCTTGGGAAAACTCGGTTTCGAGCCAGATTTTCACGATTTCCTCAGCTACACCAGGTCCAATAACACGTTCACCTAAGGCTAGTACGTTCGTATCATTGTGCTCACGCGTCGCTTTTGCTGAGAATAGATCATGTACGAGTGCACAACGGATGCCCGGAACTTTATTCGCGGCAATCGACATCCCGATACCCGTTCCGCAAATCAAAATACCTTTGTCAGCTTCGCCTGATACCACTTGTTCACAAACTTTAAGTGCATAGTCGGGATAATCGACCGAATCTGCACAGCTGCAGCCATAATCGACGACTTGGTGACCTAATGACTCAATAAAAGGAATGATAACATCTTTCAAACGATAGCCTGCATGATCCGCACCTAAGGCAATTTTCATGAATAGAACGCTCCTTTGCTTGTTCGAATTCGACCATCCTATTATATCCCAAAGCTCACCAGAAAACGAAAAAAAGAGCGGACACGCTAGAAAACGCGCATTGCTCTTTTGCCCAGGCGACCGGCCGTATAGCTCAATGCTCCATTGTGGTTACTCCCACTCGTCGCCAGTTACATTGAGTCTTGATTGACATCTCTATTTTATCGCATTCTACCCCATGTGTAAAGATGTATCCGCAATTCGTATATCTAGAACCTGGGTTATTTGGAGCCTTCATTTCGTGCACGTATTTTCTGAACCAATTTATCTAAACTCCCGCTGATTTCCTCAGCCGTTTGTCGGTAAATCTCTATGGAACCTCCGAACGGGTCAGAAATATCAAAGTCAGGAATCGCATGTTCAAGCTTAAAAATGCGGTTTCTTTCTTCTACAGAAACTGCTTGTGAAAGAGCCTGTTTGAGCTGAAGCTCCGTAACGAGCTGCTCCCTTTCCTCAATCGCCTGTAAAATATGAGCGTCATCCTCTACGTACTCTTTGAGCGTAAAAGTCTTCTCAATCGCATCCGGAAACCGCTGGATAACCGTACGCTTATGCCCCATCGTCATCGTCAAAATGAGATCAGCCCAATTCACTTCAGACTCTTGGATCGCCAAAGAACTAATAGGCTCCTTGAATCCCGCTTCCTGTAAAAGCGATGCACTATTTCGGGAAATTGGACCGCCTGTTACCGCGGATACCCCTGCTGAACGAACCTCCGCCGCAAGCCCTTCTTGGTGCACTCTGATACGCAGCAAACCTTCTGCTAATGGACTGCGGCACGTATTTCCTGTACAAACAAATAGAATTCGCAACATGATCCCTCCTAATCGTAAGCATGAGCTAAGATGAAAACTTTCTATACTCTATTGTATCACAGTAAAAACTTGATCCCAAAGGTGAGCAAAATTAGCCCGCCAAACGCCTCACCATACTCGCCTACCCAGCCGCTTACCCGCCTACCAATCAATAAACCTGCAATAGATAGCAAGCCTCCAAACAAACCAAATATCAGCACCGTCAACACGATGTCTGTAGCAAACATACCTAGGGATACACCAACAGAGAATGAATCAATACTGACACTAAGTGAGAAGATCGTTAATCCCCAAGCTGACCTATGATCAAATGAAGTTGCTTCTTCTCCACGAATCGAACTATACACCATATGCGATCCCAAAAGAATGAGTAAACATCCCCCAGCCGCTGTAGCGACATTCCCGAGCAGCAATGAAACATATTGCCCCATAAACATACCCATCAAAGGCATGAGAACGTGAAATATACCAATCACGAAGCTAATTTTCATAATATCAATCAAACGAATACCCTTCATCCCTATGCCAATCCCTAAGGAAAAAGCATCCAGGCCTAAAGCAATCGCCATAATAATAATTGTTACCAGCTGCCCAAACTCCACCCCAGATGCGAGCATAGCACTATCCCCCTTGTCCACGTTTCTCTCTCAAGATATGCGGACAAACAGGGAATCATGCTAGCTAAACACGTACAAGCCGATGACCGGCTGCTTTACGAAGTCGATTCATAACCGCAAGGCCAATCCCCGTTTCTGGACAGCCCTCTGCAGCAATATATTGAATGCCTTCTTGATCAAATTGCCTTAACGCAGCATAAAGATCCTGAGCGATTGTTTCCGGTTGCAATAACGATCCGCAGGCAATAACCAAATCAGCATGGAAACGAGAGGCTCTCTCCTCAAAAGTAAGAACACCCGTTGACTCACCACGTGCCTTAGCTGCATCAAGATCGTTTTGGATCCATTCAGCAACAGCTTCTGTATCTCCACCTTGAACGATATGCATAAATCCTTTTGGTGCGTAATGTGTGTACTTCATCCCAGGAGCACGCGGTGTTTCGGAATCTTGTACCTCTTCCCGCTCTGGCTCATGAATCCGAATAGTAGGCAGTGCCGATTGCAGCTGCTCTGCCGTAACACCACCGGGACGCAAAATGTACAGCTCACCATTTACAAGCTCGATCACAGTCGACTCGACACCAACTCCCGTTGCACCACCATCTACGATCCCGCCAATCCGACCATCCAAATCATCTCTGACATGAGAGGCGAGTGTTGGACTAGGTCTGCCTGAGCTATTGGCACTCGGCGCGGCTATGGGAAGTCCCGCTTCACGAAGAAGCTGCAAAGCCACGGGATGATCCGGAATTCGCACACCCACAGTCTTCAGACCAGCGGTAACTAACGGCGAAATGCCACCTGTTTTCACAGGCAGCACAATGGTAAGAGGACCCGGCCAGAAAACCTCCATAAGCTGGCGATGATCCGCCGTTACACGATCAGAAAGAATTAAACTTGAAAGCTGTTCGACATCGGCAATATGGACAATGAGGGGGTTATCCGAAGGCCGACCTTTTGCTGTGAAAATCCCTTCAACCGCTGCCGTATTCGTAGCATCTGCCCCAAGACCATATACTGTCTCTGTAGGAAAAGCTACTGTTTGACCACTTTGGAGAAGCAGGGCTGCTTCAGCCAAATAGCCACTTATCTCGGTCCCTTTCCCCTGATCCACTTTCCAGTATTTTGTCACGATCATCTATCATCCTAACTTCAAATAAAATTCTGATCCTCAAACAAACACATACGGGGTGAATTTTCTTAGCTGAACCACGATACAATCTTCTTCACCATTTCCCAAATAAAAAACTTAACTTGTGGCTGCTTTGCATCAACGGATTCCGTTTTTTCTTCCTCTTGTGTAGCTTTACTGTCTTTAACGACAGGATTAGACTTGTCGGATTTTACTGTTGAAGCAGCTTTACTGACTTTCGTTGCAGGTGTAGGAGTGGATTGCACCTTCCCATCACCCTCCGTTTTTGCTACAACAGCAGCTGATGCTACCGCTTCTCCGGATAAGGAATCCACGAAACATAATGGCGGAAACAACACACACCACCAGTTCTGACCTTCCCCCGTACCAATCGTCACACGCAGCGCTTCATACTCACCCGCTGGGTACACTTCATTTCCGTACATTTTCGTTGGAAAAGGGACTTTACCAAGCTCAACGGTATGTGAATAGCTGTAGCCACGTGCTTCAATCATTTGTCCAACAAGGATATCAAACTCGGACAAATGGGCTTTTACTACGGCCCTTGCGTCATCCAGCGTTTGTGGTCCAACGACCCACTCCTGCATACGAGCAATAATAGCATCACGAATCTCGCGTTTCAATGCTTGATCCTGCGGCGAATCCGAATTTGCTAGAATACGTAAACGAATTGATTCTTCCGGTATCGTAGGCGAAATAACCGCCGCATTTGTACGATTCGATTCCCAACAAGTTATCATAACAATAAGTGCAAAAGCTACTAATAATAAAGATTTATAAGATTGACGATTAGTTCTCTTAACCATGAGGAAAAGCCCCTTTCCCTTCGCTTCTACTAGCCAGTATGGGCAATAAGAAGAGGAGCTAAACCTAGTAATCTATTTAAATTTTCGAAAATTGATAGAGTTGGAATTGGAGGGAGTTCAATGGAAGTTGGGTGGCGGAAAGAGGTGGCATTTGGTTGGAGGAGATGGGTTTAAGGGAGAAAAACATCGTTAAAGTGACTCTCCTGCTCATATAAGTAGCTGTAGCGATGAAAAACACTCTTAAACATACGCCAATTCCTCCAAAACAACCTGATAGCTTGTCTGTAAGAGTGAAAAATATCGTTAAAGTGACTCATCTACTCAAATAAGTAGCTGTAGCGATGAAAAACACTCTTAGCAGACACCAATTTCTCCAAAACAACCTGATAGCTTGTCTGTAAGAGTGAAAAACATCGCTATAGTGACTCTTCAATTCATACAAGTAGCTGTAGCGATGAAAAACACTCTTAGCAGACACCAATTCCTCCGAAACAAGCTGATACCTTGTCTGTAAGAGTGAAAAACATCGCTATAGTGACTCTTCAACTCATACAAGTAGCTGTAGCGATGAAAAACACTCTTAGCAGACACCAATTTCTCCGAAACAAGCTGATACCTTGTCTGTAAGAGTGAAAAACATCGTTAAAGTGACTCTTCTGCTCATATAAGTAAATTTAGCGATGAAAAACACTCTTAAACAGATACCAATTCCTCCAAAACAACCTGATACCTTGTCTGTAAGAGTGAAAAACATCGCTATTGTGACTCTTCAACTCATACAAGTAGCTGTAGCGATGAAAAACACTCTTAGTAGACATCAATTCCTCCAAAACAACCTGATAGCTTGTGTGTAAGAGTGAAAAACATCGCTAAAGTGACTCTTCAACTCATACAAGTAGCTGTAGCGATGAAAAACACTCTTAGCAGACACCAATTTCTCCGAAACAACCTGATAACTTGTCTGTAAGAGTGAAAAACATCGCTATAGTGAGTCTTCAATTCATACAAGTTGCTGTAGCGATGAAAAACACTCTTAACAGACACCAATTTCTCTGTGCCATACAAAACTATCGCGTTCTTTCACAACGCTACGAACTCCCTCTAGTCTCGCGAACGGATCGCGATCACATGGCGATCAATGCCCTGCAGATCCGGCACGAATCGGATCTCGTCCCAGTCAGCGGCGGCGCGCAGCATCGCCGCCACAGCCTCCGCCTGCCGTATGCCCACCTCGAACCCGACCACAGTCGGGATTCGCGGCAGCTGCGGCAGCTGCGAGATCATCCGGCGGTAAAGGTCGAGTCCCTCGACACCGCCGAACAAAGCCGTGTGCGGCTCAAACAGCCGCACCTCCGGCTGAAGCGCCGGCAGGTCGCCATCAGGGATATACGGTGGGTTAGACACCAGTATATCCGGCGCGATCCGGCGCGCAATAAAGGGCTCGAGAAGGTCCCCCTCGAGCCACTCCACCCGCGCAGCCACGCCGTGGCGCTGCGCATTCACGCGAGCCATCTCCAGCGCAGCCGCGGAGATGTCGCTGGCCGCCACGCGCCACGTAGGGCGCGCGTGTGCCACCGTTACCGGGATCGCTCCGCTCCCGGTGCCCACATCCGCAAGCAGCGGAGTGCCTTGCGGGAACAGACGCGAGCCTTCGTGGAGCAAAGCTTCCACGAGCAGCTCCGTCTCCGGCCGCGGAATCAGCACGTCCGGGCTAACCGCAAAAGGAAGGCCGAAGAAATCCTGCTCGCCGATAATATACTGCACCGGCTCACCCGCGGCCTTCCGCTCCACTAGCTGGCGCCACGTTTCCGCCAGCTCCGCAGGAAACTGTTCCGGAAAACGGAACAGCAGCTCCGTCCGACTGCAGCCCAGCAGGTGCTGCAGCAGCAATTCCACACAGGAAGCCGCCTCGGCCACACCGAGCTTCCCTAAAAAAGAAGAAGCCTCAACAAAGGCTTCTCTTAAACTCTTAGCAGCAGTCGACATCACATTGCCTGCTCCCCGTTATCCAAAGCATCGGACTGCGCTGCAATCGTGAGCGCCGAAACGATCTCTGCCATATCACCATTCAACACTGTTTCTAAGCGATGCAAAGTCAAACCAATACGATGATCGGTAATTCGGCTTTGCGGGAAGTTATACGTACGAATCCGCTCGGAACGGTCACCCGTACCAACCTTGCTTTTACGCTCGCCCGCATATTTCGCTTCCTCTTCCTCACGCATTTTATCGGAAATACGTGTACGAAGAACGCGCAGTGCTGACTCTTTATTCGAGTTTTGCGATTTCCCATCCTGACAAGTCGCTACGATACCCGTAGGTACATGCGTCACACGCACAGCGGATTTCGTCGTATTAACCGACTGACCGCCCGCCCCACTGGAACAGAACGTATCAACGCGAATATCCGCATCATGGATGACAATCTCTACATCTTCCGCTTCCGGCATAACCACTACCGTCGACGTTGAGGTATGGATACGCCCACCTGATTCCGTTACAGGAATACGTTGTACGCGGTGCGCCCCACTCTCATACTTCAACTTGCTATAAGCGCCTTTACCGGTGATCATGAAAATAATCTCTTTAAAACCGCCCAAATCGTTCACAGAAGCATCGAGAATCTCCGTTCTCCATCCTTGTGCGTCCGCATAGCGCGTATACATGCGATACAAATCGCCTGCGAACAAAGCAGCTTCGTCGCCGCCTGCCGCACCGCGAATTTCGACGATTACGTTCTTATCATCATTAGGGTCTTTAGGCATCATGAGCATTCTAAGTTGTTCTTCCAACTTGGCAGCTTGCTCGCTAAGCTCATCGATCTCCATTTTGACCATTTCACGCATTTCATCGTCCAGCTTTTCGTTCTGCATCACTTTGGCATCGGCCAGCTGTTCGCTCACACTTTTATATTCGTTATAAGCATCATAAGCTTCTTGAAGATCAGATTGCTCTTTAGAATACTCTCTAAGTTTCTTTGTATCACTCGTAACATCCGGGTCACACAGCAGTTCGCTTAATTTATCATAGCGGTCCACAATGGACTGAAGTCGATCCAACATATCGGATCACTCCTTTCTTTACTTTTTTTATTAATTACACATTAAATCTGAAATGCATGACGTCCCCGTCATTCACCACGTACTCTTTACCTTCGAGACGCACTTGGCCTTTTTCTTTCGCACCATTCATCGACCCTGCAGCTGCCAAATCATTATAAGAAACGACTTCAGCACGAATAAAACCACGTTCGAAATCGGTATGAATAACACCAGCCGCTTGAGGAGCTTTTGTTCCCTTGCGGATTGTCCATGCTCTTACTTCTTGAACCCCAGCTGTGAAATACGTGTACAAGCCAAGTTTTCTATAAGCTGCTTTAATCAATCTATTCAAGCCGGACTCTTGAAGTCCCAACTCTTCGAGGAACATCGCTTTTTCTTCGTCTTCCAGCTCGGCGATTTCGGATTCAACCTTCGCACTGATCGACACCACTTCGTTGTTTTCGCTCTCAGCAAATTCTTTTACAATTTTCACAAAAGGATTTTCATCTGCTGTTGCTACTTCATCTTCACTCACGTTTGCCGCATAAAGCACGGGTTTCATGGTCAGTAAATGAAGGTCTCGCACGAGAAGTTTCTCATCTTCGCTAAGATCCAGACTGCGTGCCGGTTTATCTGCATAAAGCGCTTCTTTAATACGCTCTAAACACTCCACTTCAGCAACAACTTTCTTGTCGCCGCCTTTGAGGTTTTTGCGCGAACGCTCGATCTTCTTCTCAACCGACTCAATATCGGCCAAAATTAATTCAAGATTAATCGTTTCGATATCGCCGATCGGATCCACTTTACCGGAAACGTGGGTAATATTATCATCCTCAAAACAACGAACAACATGCACAATGGCATCCACTTCACGAATGTGTGCCAAAAATTTATTTCCAAGCCCTTCGCCTTTGCTCGCACCTTTTACCAAACCCGCAATATCAACGAATTCAAAGGCTGTCGGGACAATGCTCTTAGGCACAACAATCTCTACCAGCTTCTGCAATCTCTCGTCTGGTACTTCAACTACCCCAACATTCGGATCGATCGTACAAAACGGATAATTCGCAGATTCTGCCCCCGCCTGTGTAATTGCATTAAACAATGTCGATTTTCCTACGTTCGGTAGACCGACGATACCTGCTTTCAAAGCCATTGTAGTTACAACTCCTTAATTTTCGAAAATCATCCTTCTTATTATATAGCACTTGGAACGCAAAAAAAAGCCTGAAGGCTATCGATTCGCCGCAGACTTTTTTTCCGTCGCTTTTTTAAATTGCGCTTCCCGCTTCTGTACGAAGTAAGTTTCGATCTGATTCGTAAGGATAAAACCCCTTAAAGCATTGGTTTTTTCCTGCGGAATGTCGATATAACTAGCCCCGTAATAAAAACCATTTTCAACCTTTTCTTTTCTTACAATTTCCATCGAACAAGGCATCGTAAAGCCCAAATCCAGCTCGACTTCAAGTTGGGAATGCTTTTGAACGATCTTATCAATCATAGAATTATCATTAATGGTAAATCCTAAGCCGTTGATGGATATATTTTTGATTGAGATACCAAGCGGGTTTTCAAATTGATGTTTATTTCTTTTATTCATATCCTGAAGTCCGAATAAGAGACCTGTATGTTTCACATCCACACGTGGAAATTCCCGTTTTTCTGCGAATTTCTTCCGATTATCAGGTGGATTAATGACAATGACGGAGCCGAATTCTTTGGCAACAACGGTTGTATTCATCACAAACAAGCCGGATTTGGTATAAACCGTCATTTTCGCTTTATCACCAAGTTGAAAGACATCGTATTCCGGCAATTCCACCTCAATGATGTCTCCGAGAGCATAGGTTAGTACGCCAGTGGCTACGAAATCGTCCTTTCCCAACACAGCCTTGCTATCGATTAGCACATCAGCGTCATACCCCTCCTTACTTCCGTAATATTTCATGACGTTATACCCGTTGGCCATTATAATCAGCACCTCTTCCTTACTCAAGTTATTCCCTATATAAAAATAGACCGCCCCTCATGTAGGAGCAGCCTATTACCTCAATCAAAAAAAGCATCGATTTTCGGTAACCAGGCTGCCATAGTTCCAATGGAACCGTAGACCCTCAGCTTTGCGTCCTTGCTTTTCAACAAGTTTGCCTTTGTCGAACCTTGCTATTCATTTTTAGCTATCACGTACTATATGGTCTAAAAGACCTACTAATATCTATCATTATACCTAGCACAGTTGCTATTATCAACAAAATTCCTTGCATAGCTGATCATTTTGTTGTATGTAATGTTAGAAAGATTAAATATCCACAGCTTTTCAAGTTATCCACAAACCTATCCACAGGTTGTTAACAACGGAATGAATGTTCGATTGTTATGCACATGTGGATAAAAATATATTAGCGAGGTGTCCCCCTGTGGATGAACATATCCCCTGGATGAAAGAAGCCATTCAAGAGGCTCTTAAAGCCGAAGCCATCCGTGAAGTACCGATTGGAGCGGTCGTTGTCCATCAAGGTCAAATCATTGGCCGCGGCTACAATTTGCGTGAAACAACCCTAGATCCTCTCGCTCATGCCGAAATGATCGCCATCAAACAAGCGAGCGAGCATCTGCAAGCCTGGCGGCTTTTGGATTGCCAGCTCTATGTCACCCTTGAGCCTTGCCCGATGTGTGCGGGTGCGATTGTGCAATCGCGGATTCCGCAGGTCATCTACGGCACCATTGATCCGAAGGCTGGCTGCGCCGGAACGCTCATGAATTTGCTGCAGGAGGACCGGTTCAATCACCGTGTCGATGTCGTTAGCGGCGTCTTGCAAGAAGAGTGTTCAACGATGCTGACCCAATTTTTCCGTAAATTACGCGGTAAAGCTTAGAAGTTCCTGCATCTAATTCTTCATAGCCGCTGCCAACTCAGCTAGTTTATTCATCGTATTCCAATTTCGTGTTGTTGCAGTGTCCCCAAGCTTCTGGATATTGCCCGCAAGTTTCGAATCCAGAACACTTTGACGAAATAGAAAATAAATTTCACGCCCCTTGATCTGGAATTCGTCCGCATCACTTATTCCTTTGGACAAGAGGTCGGAGGTTTGCTGCGGAGGATCTTCCGATAGCACAGAAATTTGTATCGTTTCGCCTTCTAATAAAGCATCCACCTCATATGGACAAGTCGCAAGAATCTGCGCCAGCTCCTCTATTGTACGCAAAATGACGGTAGGTGAAACGCCTACGGCTTTGCTAATCTCCTGCTCTATACGCTGGCGCAGCGGTTCTACCGCCTCCTCGGACATGAACAAGACATTTCCGGTCTGCAAATACGTTTGCACCTTAGCAAGTCCCGCCGCTTCAAGTGTCTTTTTCAAATCCGCCATTTTGATTTTGTTCTTTCCTCCTACGTTAATACCACGCAGAAAACCAATATAAACCTTCACTTCGGCAACCTCTTCCTTTGATCAAATTATGCATTACTTCAGTTTAATGGATCGGATGAAAAAGAAAATAACCGTACCCAGAATTAGAAGCAATACAAGGCTAAATATCCACATATTTAAAGCAACACTATTTCCCCTTGCAATTTGGATAAGGGTCCATTCGACATACCCAAAAAACACAACGATCAGCATCTTTAAACAGTTCATGAATAAGCGTGCATTACCATATTGCCAGGTGGCATTTTCATTCGTAATTTTGCAAGGATAATTAAACGTATGGGGATATTTGCTTAAGACAGTTAAACCTATATATAGGATCACGGTTATAACTGGCAGCAGAATAAGACTGAATTTGTTTCCCCAACCGTCCTCTTTCCCTTGACCGTTAAAATGTATCGGTATTCTTTCTGGTATCAGGATCCAGACATAGGCTAAATATGCGAAAGTACACAAAAGGACTAAGATGGATACTCCATCTAGAATTTTTTCTGTTATTGTTGTTGAAAGTATGAATATGGGTCGTTTCTCCAAAATGACACTTCCTCTCTAATCAAATTAAAGGAAATTAAAGTTAATCCCTAACCTATTCTTCGCTTCAAATGAACATTCCTTGTCCCGAATATAAAACCACCATTCAAAAGGTTGCGCCACGAAAGCCTTCGTGCTATCATAATTCTTGCCATGCGCCCGTAGCTCAGCAGGATAGAGCAACAGTTTCCTAAACTGTAGGCCGGATGTTCGAATCATCTCGGGCGCGTATACTTTCAAAAAATCAAAGAAAACGCCAGGTAACGGTTATTAGCCGCTGACCTGGCGTTTAATATTTCAGAATTACACTGCCTATAAATTGGCTCTATTGTTCTGGGCAATGATTGCCGATCTCCGCTCTTTGTCTTATTTTGCAAACATCCAGTCATAGCCTTGCTGCAATCGATGTTCTATAATAAACGATAGATTTATTAGTCTTCATTCCAGTCCAAGAACCTATTCCGAAAGGAGCTCCCACTTCGATGACAAGCATCAAAGCTTCATCCTCCTATCGCATTCCGCTCTTCTGTATCGTCACACTGCTGTTCTGGATGTCGATGTATACGAGCGTTCCCATTATGGCGCCTTACGTAGAGTTCCTTGGCGGGAACCACCAGTTAGCCGGATGGATTGTCGGCATGTACGGGATCTCCCAAATGCTGCTGCGAATTCCCGTAGGTATCATGTCAGACAGGTTCCATAAGAGAAGGCTATTTATTACCTTTGGCCTGCTATTCACGGCTATAACAGGTTTAGGTCTATGGATCACTCATGACTTCACATGGATCCTTATTCTCCGAGCACTGGCAGGAGCAGCCGCGGCAACCTGGGTTGATTTTACCGTATTATTTACGAGTTACTATAAGCATGAAGAGTCAACTAAAGCGATCGGAACGATCTCCTTCTTCAATTCACTTGGGCAGGTTTTCGGTATTCTCGGCGCAGGATGGGCGGCTGATTCCTTCGGCTGGGAGGCCGTTTTCATTTTGGGAGCTGTGCTTGGCTTGCTGGGGATGATTGGATCCCTTTTCCTAGTAGAAAAAGTTGAGCTCGATGCGCCTAAAATTACGATGCGCGGTATCGGTGACGTTGCGACGGACCGTACGCTGCTATTCGTTTCCTTGCTCGCTATCTTGTCGCAAGTCCTCATATTCGCAACTGTTTTCGGATTTACGCCTGTTTATGCAACTCAGCTTGGAGCTGATAAATTCTCCTTATCGATGCTTTCGTTATTTGCCAACGTACCGGTAGCGCTAGCTTCCTTATTTGGCGGGCGGCGATGGGCTGTCCGGTACGGGGAGAAGCGCATGGTTGTGTGGGGCTTTATTCTTATGGGGATATTTACATTTACGATTCCTTTTACGCATCACCTTTGGGTGCTGATGGTTACTCAGGCTTTTGCCGGCTTTGGTCGCGGTCTTTCTTTTACCTTACTGATGGGGATGAGTATTAAACATATGCCTGCGGATAAACGGGCGACGGCAATGGGGTTTTTCCAAGCTATTTATGGACTGGGCATGTTCGTTGGACCCGTTCTAATGGGTATAATCGGCGATTGGTTCTCTCTGAATCAGGGATTTATTGTGCTGGGTGTACTTGGCGTTTTGAGCGCACTTCTATCTCAAAGGTTCGTACAAAGTACGCCTTCTAAGCATCAAGCCAAACCTAGCAGTTCTACTGCAGCTCTTTAAAAGGGGGAACGGATCTTGAAGATTCGTTCTTTTTCTTTTTGAAAGCGTGCAGGGGTACCGGTGGTGACCTTCGTCTATTCATGCGGAGAGGAGGAGAAGCATATTCAGGAACAAGCACTCGTAAAGCGCATATTGAATGGCGATGAGGCAGCATTCCGTGAGCTTGTAACAACATATCGTCACTATTTGTTCCAAACGATCTTTGCCATTGTACGCCATGCTAAGGATGCAGAAGATTTATCACAGGATGTTTGGACCCGGATCTATTTCTCCCTCCCTCAGTATCAAATGAAGGGTCTGAAAACCTGGATGACTCGCATCGCGGTGAACCGGGCTATCGATTTCAAACGATCGGCCAGCAGGCGTAGGGAAGAAATAACGGCTGAGATGGAGGAACCCCTCCAATCCTCTGGCACTCATCCATATTCTGAGCATGGCGTTGAACATGAAGTGATGTTAAATGAGACGACTGAGCTCGTGCGTAAGAAGCTTCATCAAATCCCTGCCAACTATCATGAAGTATTAACGGCCTACTATATTCATCATCAGTCGTATCAGGATATTGCCAATGCTCATGGGGTAACTGTCAAAACGGTAGAATCCAAGCTATATAGAGCCAAGCAGTGGCTTCGTAACCATTGGAAGGAGGAGGAATTCTTGTGAACCATTATAATGAACAAGCGTGGAAGCAATATGTGGAAGAGCGTCTATCACCCGATACTTTAAGTGAGATGGAGCTTCATCTGTATCAGTGTGTTGAATGCTTGACGATGTATATGACATGTTTGGAACAAATGGAAGCTATACTTCCGATCATGGAAAAAGATACGCAAGGGTATGTAGATGCCATCATTGCCCGTACGACAGGAACTAAGCGCTCTTGGTACCACTCAACCATGCTGCATTACGGTATTGCGGCAGCGGCTACACTTATCCTGGTGGCTACCGGCTTCTTTCACGGAATTTCGCAGGAGTTGGACTCTGTAGGTACATTTAAACCTACTAACTCTATAAACACCTCTTCCTCCCTGCAAACAGATAAACCGATCTCGGACCAATTGTTAAATAAAACACTGACGTGGCTAGACACGTTACAAAATAAATAAACACAAGGAGGTTACACCCTTAATGCCTAATAAAAGCAGCCTAGTCGCTTTCCTGCTGTCCTTTCTACCTGGAGTAGGCCATCTATATATGAACCGCTTATTACGCGGGCTCCTATACGGTGGTGGGTTCTTTGGATCGTTATTCCTTATCTTCGTGGGAGTCGCTTTTTTGCATGCCCCGGATGACTTCCTGATTTTTATTGCCTTGCTGGCGGCCTTGACATGGGTTGTGAATATGTTGGATATGATTATCTTCCTGCTGCGCTCACAGCCCTATCGCTTGCCTAGCTCTTTCGGGTCTGAGCAGCATGGCCAGCATGAGCAACCTTCCTGGGACACCAACCCCTATTCCACTCGAATGGCTGGTCAACAAGAAAAAACAAAAATTATGCTGCTCTCCTTCATCCCTGGACTCGGACATTATCAGCTTGGGTTGATGCATAGAGGTCTTACGGCGATGGTCTCCTTCTTTGGAGTCGCGATATTAGTATTCTTCGTCACCATCATGACGCATAACGAAGGCTTTGTTGCTTTTCTGTTGGCCTTGCCAGTACTGTGGTTTTATACGATGTTTGACGCACTTAAACAACATGGGAATAAACAAGCGGGGTTAGAGCTTATAGATCGCAGTATTTTCGAAGACTTCCACTTTGGAGATGACTATGGACGCAAAAACCGGACATTGGCAACAATTATCGCCATTTTTCCAGGTGCGGCTCACTTGTACCTCTCTATGACGAAACGCGGCGTCCAGCTCATGGCGATCTTCCTTTTCTCCATTTATATATTGGATGTACTCCGATTGTCTCTGTTTTTATTTTTGATCCCGATTCTCTGGTTTTTTAGCTTTTTTGATGCTTTGCAGAGCATTACGAAGTACGAAAATGGTACCCTAATTGATAAACCCATCATTGAGAATTGGACGGCTTATCAACGACCCATTGGCATGGTTTTGATCTTACTTGGCAGCTACTATGTCTTAAAAGATGTTGTTGTCCAATTTATGTATCAAATTCTACCTAGCGCAAGTAATTACATGTATTTAATTACGAATTTCAGCCAAACCCTCATAGTAGCACTATTGCTGATCGGCGGCGGCATACGTTTGTTAATGACCCGTAAACAACACGTTTCAACGTTTTCGACGTTTACTGATGATACTCATTCGGCGTCGCAGCAATCGAATCCAATGCCGCAACACTATCTAGAAATTGACGAAAAAAAGAACCCCTAAGGGTTCTTTTTTGTCGGTGTTGATGATTTCTTTAAAACGTGTTACTCGTAAACCTTAGGAAAATCTGCTTATAAAACACGGTACGTGTCTTTGGCACATCCCCTCCAGCCTGATTATAACAGGTAGAAAAGTCCTCTATGCAACGGTTGTTTCCCTTTCGCTAAACGCTCCAACGGAACCACACCTCTCTGCTCACCGACAAGATATAGTATGTCCGGCTCCTCGGTTTTTAAACATTTTGTAAAGATTATTTTTCGCGTTATTTAGTTTTCATGACCGCGGCCTTCTCCATGGGAAGCTCTAGAGTGATTCTGATTCTTCACTTTCTTGGAGCCTGATAATGGATCTGGACTATTATTGCGATCACTATTCTTTACTGAACCGTTTGCTACCAGATTATCCCCTGCAGAATAAGATTTCGGTTTAGACATTTAGTGGTCTCCCCTATTCTTGTCATGGTTTAATGCATCTTGATGTCTATGATCATTGACTTGCTGCTGCACTTGCTGAGCCTGATGGCTATTAACAGGACTAGCTTCAAAATCTTTAGCTACATTCTGCAAATTTTTATCAACTGCTCTTTGCTTAGTCATTATGATATCCCCCTCCGCCCTTAGGCGTGTGTTACTTTCTGCAAGGCTTGTGCGCATTCATGGATATGGCGAATGTAATCATCCACCAGATTCTGCACAATTTCGCTGGTCTCATCAATGTGTGTAGTGCCCTGCTGCACATCAGTCAGTTCAACCTTAACCTCTCTGTCGTCCACGTAGGTGACTTTAAAATCGATTGTATAGCCCGTATGCCCAGCCGCCATAATATGAACCCACAATGCCTGAGGATCGGCCTCATCGGCCCATACACGCGCCTGATCGGTTTGATGCAGCGTTGTCGGGAGTACCGTCATCCACTCATTTACCAATTCAGCTTGATCAATCGTTAGCTTGTCAGCTTTGCTCATAGGTAACACCTCCACATGTATAAAATGCGGAGGCTACCCGTCTTTTATCCATGTAAAAAAACAACAAAAAAAGCCACACGATTCGTAAAGAATCGCATGACTTCTTGGTTGGGGTATTACCATGGTTACGGAGAGGGTGGGATTCGAACCCACGGAGACCTTGCGACCTCGGCGGTTTTCAAGACCGCTGCCTTAAACCACTCGACCACCTCTCCACGATAGGTGTCTCCAGTTAAGGAGACAACCTTGTGCAGTGACAAAAAGCATTGTAGCACAGATCTTATAGGAGAATCAAGTGCTATTTTTTTGTAATCACTTTAACATTGTTCATGTAAGGAATGAGAACCTCAGGAACCTGAATCGAACCGTCAGCTTGCTGGTAATTTTCGAGAATCGCAGCCACTGTACGACCAAGCGCAAGACCTGATCCATTCAACGTATGTACAAATTCCGGCTTCGCCTTCGCATCTCTGCGGAAGCGAATGTTCGCTCTGCGAGCTTGGAAGTCTTCGAAGTTACTGCAGCTAGAGATTTCACGGTAAGCGCCGCTGTTAGGTAGCCATACTTCCAGATCGTACGTCTTAGCCGAAGTAAAGCCGATATCCCCTGTGCAGAGTGACAACACACGGTAAGGCAGCTTCAGCAGCTGTAGAACGCGCTCAGCATGCCCTGTAAGCTTCTCCAGCTCATCGTAGGAGTCTTCGGGCTTAACTAGCTTAACAAGCTCAATTTTGTTGAATTGGTGCTGTCTGATTAAGCCGCGTGTATCTCTACCTGCAGATCCAGCTTCTGAACGGAAGCATGCACTGAATGCAACGAAATTAACAGGAAGCTGCTCATTCGTGAGAATATCTTCCCGATGATAATTCGTTACCGGTACTTCTGCTGTCGGAATAAGGAAATAATCCGAATTCTCCAGTTTAAAAACATCTTCCTCAAACTTTGGAAGCTGCCCCGTTCCCGTCAAACTCTCACGGTTAACGATATAAGGAGGAAGCATTTCTTCATAACCATGCTCATCGCTGTGCAGGTCCATCATGAAGTTAATCAATGCACGCTCCAGCCTTGCGCCAAGCCCTTTATAGAAAACGAAACGCGAGCCCGTCACCTTCGCCGCAGCTTCGAAATCCAATATGCCCAGCTCTTGCGCTACTTCCCAGTGCGGCTTCACGTCATAATCGAACTGTGGGATCTCGCCTACCCGACGCAGTTCCACATTCTCTTCTTCTGTACGGCCCACAGGCACGCTTGAATGGGGCATATTCGGGATGGAAAGCAAGATGTGCTGTAAGGACTCATCCAGTAAGCGAATCTCGTCATCGAGCTCTTTAATGCGGTCTCCGACGACTTTCATTTCTTGGATCAGTTCATCCGCATTCTCGCCGGATCTTTTACGTCCAGCTACCTCTTGGGATACCGTATTTCGACGGTTTTTGAGCTGCTCGGTTTCTTGTAAGAGCTCTCTGCGCTTCAAATCTAATTCCGTGAAGCCGTTCAACTCTTCAATTTGTTTACCGCGGTTTTGCATTGCAGCTTGTACAGCTGCCAAATCACTTCGAAGTAACTTTACATCAAACAAGGAGATTCCTCCGTTAGCGCAAAATGGTTAGAATATGGAAGCAAGCACCTTTACCGGCTATAATCCGGTGATATCAAGGTGCTTGTACCATCAATTATGCTTGTGTTTGCTTTACCATGTCTAAGAAATAGCTGTGCAGACGAAAGTCGTCTGTCAGCTCTGGGTGGAATGACGCTGCAAGGAGATGCCCTTGCTGCGCTGCAACGATCTGGCCGTCATACGTAGCCAGTACCTCTACCCCTGGTCCCACCTTCTCGATGAGTGGGGCCCGAATAAATACCGCGCGAACGTTCTCGTCGATGCCTTTGATCGGCAAGTCCGTCTCAAAGCTTTCGCGCTGACGACCGAACGCGTTGCGAGCCACCGTGATATCCATCAGCTCAAGGTGAGCTTCCGGCTGTCCGGTAATCTCTTTCGCGATGACAATCAACCCCGCGCAGGTGCCGAATATCGGCTTGCCCGCGGCGGAAAAATCCTTCAGCGCATCAATGAAACCATAGGTGCGCATTAACTTGCCGATTGTCGTACTCTCTCCACCGGGTAGAATAATCCCATCAAGATCAGCTAGCTGCTCAGTTCGTTTGACAACGACGCCTTCGGCGCCAGCCTTCTCGATCCCACGAATATGTTCTGCTACCGCGCCTTGCAGCGCGAGAACTCCGATCTTCGTCATTACCAGCCGCGCTCCTGCATACGCTCGGAAGCTTGCAGCTTGGAAATTTCGATTCCCTTCATAGGGGCACCCAGGTTTTTGGAGATTTCTGCAATCAATTTATAGTCAGTGTAGTGAGTTACGGCTTCAACAATCGCTTTCGCGAATTTTTCTGGGTTGTCGGATTTGAAAATACCAGATCCAACAAATACACCGTCAGAACCAAGGTGCATCATAAGCGCTGCGTCTGCAGGTGTGGAAACACCACCAGCTGCGAAGTTAACAACCGGCAATTTACCTGTTTCGTGAACTTGTAGAAGCAACTCATAAGGAGCGCCAAGTGTTTTCGCTTCAAACATCAATTCATCCTTGGACATCCCTTGGATTTTACGAATTTGCCCTTGAATTGTACGCATATGACGAACAGCTTCTACGATATTACCAGTTCCTGGCTCACCTTTGGTACGAAGCATGGAAGCACCTTCACCGATACGACGCAAAGCTTCACCAAGATCGCGGCAACCACATACGAATGGAACCGTGAAATCACGTTTGTTGATGTGGAATACTTCATCTGCAGGTGTAAGTACTTCACTCTCATCGATATAGTCAACGCCTAGGGATTCAAGAATTTTCGCTTCAACGAAGTGTCCGATTCTTGCTTTCGCCATAACTGGAATGGATACTACTCTCATCACATCTTCAACAATTGAAGGATCAGCCATACGGGATACGCCGCCAGCTGCACGAATGTCAGCGGGTACGCGCTCAAGCGCCATAATTGCGGACGCGCCAGCTGCTTCTGCGATTTTAGCTTGCTCGGCGTTCATAACGTCCATGATGACGCCGCCTTTTTGCATTTCGGCCATACCAGTTTTAACGCGGGAAGTTCCTGTTTCCATTCTTTATTTCCTCCTATAGCTTGTATGCCAATTTCATGCAGTTTCCTACACGATTCGATAGTAAATCTTCTAAACAATTATTTTACATGAAGGAGGGTTAATATACAACCCATTTTCTGGTCTAGGAACCGCCTTTAATCCCTTTAAACATATCGCTGAAGAAGTTTTTGAAGGAGCGGAACAAGAGACGAATCCAGCTGCCTTTTTGTACATCATCATTGGCAATTAGATCAACCGTTTTTTCTTGCCCATTGTAGCTTACCTTCACTTTGCCGAGCGTATCGCCCTTCGTAATTGGCGCTACAAGCTTGCTCTCTTCAAGCGGCTCTGCCGTGATTTTAAAGTCTGTATCTTTCGCACCTTTTCGAGTCACGAACGTCAGACCCGTTTTTGTTACGAGAGGCACTTGCGTTTGAACACCTTTCTTAATGTTTACGATTTTCAAAGATTCTATTTCTTGCTTTGCATTAAGGTAAGGTTTAATTTCGAAATTATTAAATCCATAGTCGAGCAGCTTTCTCGTTTCATTGAAACGCTCCGGTTCTGTTTTGGTACCCATGACAACGGTGATAATACGCATTCCGTTTCGTTCAGCAGTACCTGTAAAACAGTACCCTGCATCATCGGTAGAGCCTGTTTTCAAACCGTCCAGTCCTGGATAAGCATACTTTTTCAAATTGGTGTTGCTCTGATTTCCTTCTAACATCCAGTTCCAATTGATCATTGGTGTTTTATCCGTAGCTCTTAATTTTAAAGAAGGGATTTTCGTGAATTCAAGAATTTCTTTATGATCTTTAAGGATATTATAGGCCAGTATGCCGGCATCTCGCGCAGTCATTTTGGTCTCACCTTCAATAGATGCCGGCGGATTTTTGAGATCGGCACGTGATAGTCCAGTTGCGCTAATGAAATGAGCTTTGTCCGACATACCAAGTTGTTTGGCTTTTTCATTCATCATTTTCGCAAAATTCTCTTCCGTACCTCCGAGTAATTCAGCAAAAGCCACGGAAGCATCATTCGCGGAATAGATCGACATCGCATTAAACATATCTTTGAAAGTCAGTGTTTCATTTTCAGCGATCAGTTGTCCAGACCCAATTACGTCCGCAGCATTTTTAGTTGCAGTCACTGGCGAATCCCATTTGAATTTACCTTCTTTAATACTCTCCATTGCCAGGTACTCGGTCATCATTTTGGCCATACTGGCTGGCGGGAAAGCTTCATCCGCATTTAGTTCATAGAGCACAGCACCTGTGCTTGCTTCCATAATAATCGCAGATTTAGCTGCTGGTTTAGGTTCATTGAGTGCTGGCGCTGGCGCCGTTGGGGCTGTTGAGGCTGCTGGTGCAGTTGTGGCTGCTGGTGCTTTGGTATCCGCGGCATATGTTGGTTGTATATGTAAAAGTAAGGATTGAGCAATTAAACTAACACCTAACACCAAAGCAACCTTTTTCTTTGTAAAACTTAAAAATCTCACAATTTCACTCTCCTAATGATGTAATAATACGTTATATTGTACCACACCCCATTAGACAAAAAAAAGAAGACGTAGGTTCATTTCCCGCGCCTCCAATTTCATCCATATTGTGACAATTATAACGAGTAATTAGGTGCTTCTTTGGTAATTTGAATATCATGCGGATGACTTTCTTTTAAACCTGCACCCGTAATTCGAATAAACTGGGTATCATTAATAAGTTCTTGAATATTACGGGCACCACAGTAGCCCATACCTGAGCGAAGACCACCCACGAGTTGGTACACCGTATCCGCCATTGGCCCTTTGTAGGCTACACGACCCTCGATACCCTCAGGAACAAGCTTGCTCTCGTTCTCTTGGAAATAACGGTCCTTGCTGCCTTCCTTCATCGCTCCTAAAGAGCCCATACCCCGGTACACCTTGAATTTACGCCCTTGGAAAATTTCAGACTCACCAGGACTCTCATCCGTTCCAGCAAAAAGACTACCGATCATAACCGCACTGGCGCCGGCCGCGATCGCTTTAACAACATCACCAGAGTATTTGATACCGCCATCTGCGATAATAGGGACTCCAAACTCTGCTGCAGCTTGCGCACAATCATAGATAGCTGTAATTTGAGGAACACCAATCCCTGCAATTACCCTTGTTGTACAAATGGATCCAGGACCAATTCCTACCTTCACCATGGATGCTCCAGCCTTTATGAGGTCACGTGTACCGTCACCTGTGGCTACATTTCCTGCGATGATAGGCAGCTCTGGATACTGTGCTCTAAGCTTTTTCACAGTTTCTGCAATATTAATGTGATGACCATGCGCAGAATCTACGACAATCACGTCGATGCCTGCTTTAACGAGAGCTGCAGCTCTCTCCAGAACGTCCTTAGCAACACCTACAGCTGCGCCTACGAGTAAGCGACCCTGTGCATCCTTAGCGGAGTTAGGGAACTGAATGGCCTTCTCAATATCCTTAATCGTAATTAAACCTTTAAGCTCAAAATTCTCATCAACCAAAGGCAGTTTCTCAATTTTATGCTTTTGAAGAATGCCTTCCGCTTGCTGAAGCGTAGTTCCCACAGGAGCTGTAACCAGATCTTCTTGAGTCATTACTTCTTTGATTTTGATGGAATAATCATGTACAAAGCGCAAGTCGCGATTCGTTAAAATCCCCACCAGCTTGTTCGCTTCATTCACAATCGGTACACCAGATATGCGGTATTTCGCCATCAACTCTTCCGCGTCATAAACATGATGTTCCGGTGTTAGTGAGAAAGGATTCGTGATAACGCCACTCTCTGATCTCTTAACACGGTCAACATGCTCAGCTTGAAGCTCGATGGTCATATTCTTATGGATAATCCCGATACCACCTTCTCGTGCCATGGCAATTGCAAGCGCAGATTCCGTAACAGTATCCATAGCTGAACTAATGAACGGGATATTTAATTTCACATGAGGCGCAAGTACAGTTGAAACGTCGATCTCCTTACCGAACACTTCTGACTTTCTCGGCACCAACAATACATCATCAAACGTTAAGCCTTCCTTACCAAACTTGTCTTCCCTCACAACACGTATTCCTCCTTAGAGCTCTCTATGTAAGAAAGCTTTGTTCGAATGAATCTTCTCATTCGTTTTGTTTATGATTGCAATCTTAACAAAAGCCTATTTTTCGTGTCAAGGAAAAGGACAAGTCTACCGGATAACCTTCTGTCCGAATAAGTCAATTCCGTTAACGATACGAATACGTGCTGCTCGAGTTCCACAACAAAAATTGTTCCACACCTTGCTCCTTAGCCGCTTTAATTTGCTCCTTAACATCTATAGTCCCATATTTCTTATGGGGCTTCACCCAAGTGGCTGTAAAATCCTGATACCACGGTCTAATTTCCGCAATATGGCTATCTGATTTCACTAATAGCTGATTCTTCCCATTAGCATCGCTAATCGCTTTACGAATAACCGCATAGGGTTGTAAATCAGGATTCTTAATCCCATATACACCGCTAGTGTAATGAGAGGGATACAACATAGGTGAAATATAATGAACCTGCTTACTAATCATCGCCCAATCCTGTCCAATGCCCATATCATTATCAGACGAAGTTGTTAATCCAAAGACATCCGCAGATAAATAAGCTTGTCCACCAATTTGTTCTTTGGCTTTCTTGAGGAAATTCTCGATTACCTGCGCTTTTGTCCATTTATTGGGGTTATCAAATTTGACCTCCTGATCCACTTTCTTACCATTCTCAGGAAATCTCACATAATCAAATTGGATTTCATCAAAACCTAATAATGCTGCCTCTTTAGCAATTTGAATGTTATAATCCCACACTTTTTCCTTATAGGGGTCTACCCAAGCTGTTCCTTTATTATCCTTCCACACGTTACCAGCTTGAGTCACCATCGCATAATTACTTTTTTTCATGCTTAAATAAGGATCTTTAAAAACAACGACTCGCGCAATCGTATATATGTGCTTCTCCTTTAACCTTAAAAGCATGGCTTTCAGATCACGAATAATAACATGGCTATTAGCCCCTATCTCATTCACCAAAGGAACCGCCGACGGATATGTAACTTGTCCCGAATCGCTCTTAACATCGATAACCATCGCATTCAGATCGGTTTGATCCACAAGGTCAATCAGCTGCTCAAATTTATTACCTACCGCTGACCAGGCAGATACATAAATCCCTTTTACAATCTGCTTAGCGGGCTTTTGAGGCGTGTTTTTGACCTCATCTGATGACAAATGATTCGCTTCTTTAATTGAGATAGGCAATGTCTTCCCTAAATTGTTTAAAGCGCCTAGCGGATCAGTAGCATCCTTGATCGAGTCCATCTTCGCTGAGCAACCACTTGCCATCTGTATTACAAAGAAACCAATAATCAAAACACGCAAACTTCTCCTGTAGATCGATGCACCCATACCAATCCCTCCTCATAGGGCTAGTATGGTTTAATATGTCGTATTGTACTGATGTAAAAAAAGAGTCTTTCTGGAATTTCTTCCAAAAAGACTCTTTATAAGTGCTTGGCAACGTTCTACTCTCCCAGAACCCTGCGGTTCAAGTACCATCGACGCTGGAGGGCTTAACGGTCGTGTTCGAGATGGGAACGCGTGGGTCCCCT
>NZ_LMEO01000018.1 GCF_001426375.1 Paenibacillus sp. Root444D2 | reverse complement strand
CTCCACTTTTCCTTTTCTTCCAGTATACAACAAACCCAGTGCCTATGCGCCACTGGGTCTATTTTTACAGATTCTGTATTCGTTTTGCAGTGCTCTCCTCACATGGAGGGGCTTCTCGATAATCACAATTACTCGGCTTCTTTAACGTTTAATTTCTCTTTCAGCAGATTCAACTGCTCATCAACTTTAGCTTGCTTTGCAACATCAACAGGTGTGTAGCTGCCTACTGAACCTGCTGGTACGTAAGGCTTGCGAGCGATTTCTGCTTCAACTTCCAGTTGGATAATTTTCTCTTCCATACGTTGGAAGCCGCGGGATGCGTTGCCGCTCTCGATGACGCCATTGTAGGACACTTGTGCCATTTGTTTTTTGGCTTTAGCCAGTTGAGCGCGGGACACAAGCTCGTTGCGTTTATTACGTAGTTTGTAGAACTCGTCTTTCATTTCGTGCAGCTGTTGTGTTAGCTCATCAGCATGTGCTTTGGAAGCGGTATATAGATCTGTGTACTCAACAATTTTATCTTCGTGGTACAATTTTTCTTCAACGGCTTGGCGAGCGATAGCCTCTTGGCCATTATTGATCGCTGCGGAAGCTTTTGCTTCGCGGTCAGCCACGAGACGAACAGACTCTTCCAGACGTTGCTTCAGCTTGCGCTCACTGGCGATTTGTCTAGCAACAGTAACTTCAGCTTGCGCGATTTCTTGCTCCATATCCCGTAAATATTGATTCAACATAACGATCGGATCCTCAATTTTATCCAATACCTCGTGAATTGATGCTTTTGTCATATCTTTCATTCTTGTAAATACTCCCATGGTTTACACGTCTCCTTTTTTAATATCAATTGGTTGTTGTTCGAAGCGAGCGACTTTGGCTCTCAGTTCTTCAACTTCTCTTTGCAGAGCTTTCTTTTCAATGTCTTTCATCATCTCGTCAATGTTGTTTACTTTCCCTGCGTCGTACGGAGCATTGTAGCCCGTTTGTTGTGGCGCATGGCTAGGGTGGTGCGGCTTGTGAGCGTTCCATGCCCCGCCATTATAGCCTTGACGGCCATATGAGCCAGCATAAGGATCAAATGGAGGCTGATCGTACCCAGGTTCCTTTGGAATAACAAGTGCAGCTACAAAGTAGATGAAAATGACTGTTCCTCCAGTGAAGATTGTGGTAATCACCACTAACAAACGTAATAGCGTTGCATCTACATTCATGGCCTCGGCGAGTCCACCGCATAGGCCAGTAACTTTCTTATCTCTTCGTGAGCGGTATAGTTTGCTCATGATTACTTGGCTCCCTCCTGCTGCAGTCTGTTTCTAAGAGCTTCCATTTCAGCATCTACTGCCGGGTTCCCCCCGCTATAGTAGCTTTCGCGCCCCATTCGTCTTACATCGCGGAGCGTTCTGGCATGCAGCTCCATATCGGATACGCGCTCTTCCAAGCGACCGAACATCCGTGGTGTCGCATCCTGCGCCACACTGCTTCTAGCATGCAGTCTTTGCTGCAACCGTGCGGACTCCATTCGCGCTAAGTAGTAGCTGCGTTTGTCTGCCACTTCCTTGTAATCCGCTTTAAGCTGCTGCAGCTCTTCATCTAAATCAAGGATGGACTGCTTTGCTTGGTCGTACAATTCATGATACTGCTCGCTTTTCTCTTCAGCTTGCAGCTTTTCTTGAAGCACGATCCTTGCCATATGTTCTTCGCCGGCCTTCAGAGCCAGCAGCGCTTGATGCTCGCGCTTCTCTTTGGTTTCCAGCGCCGTCAGATATTGCTGTCGGAGTGAAGCGGCGTGGCTTACACATTGTTGATACAGTCTCTCGGACTGTTGAAGCTGCTCACGCTGCGCTGCTAAGTACTGGTCAATCAAGCGGACCGGGTCTTCCGATCGCTCCAGATGTTCATTCAGTGTTGCTACGGTAATGTCTCTCATTCGCCTAAATAGGCTCATCTCTCATACCACCTTTTTCACTCTCTGTATTCGTTTCATTCCATTACACAGTTCTTCTTGTCAACATCGAAATTCCGTAACCTATCAACCCAATCGCCAGTAAAATGATGATCCAACCAGCTAACTTACCAATCAGGATGATAGCGCCAAGCCCTGCAATAATCCAACCGATTTTGCTGCCGTTCTGTATGCCTACATAACCAAGGCCAACCATTCCTATTGGAATCAAGTATCCCATCACCGAGCCAATAAATGGTCCCATGTGAACGCCTAGCTTATTTAACAGAATCAGTGCACCGAATGCGATTAGCAGAGCGGCTAAGCCTGTATTTCTTTTCATCGTTTCGTCACCGCCTTTCGTTGTTTGCTGTGTTGTTTGCTGTGCTCTTGTTCATGTCTTTATTTTAGGTAAAAACGAAGCTTTCCAAAACGGACTAACGACGGTATTTGTTCCTAGACCTTAGTCGGGGCGCATCTAAGACCTGTGTGAAGACTGGGGAACTAACATGCAAAAAGAAACCCACTATCGAAGATTAGTCGCATAGCGGGTTTGGGTTAGGTTATCTTTTATTTCACTAGCGTTGCATTAATTTTCTCTGAATGTTCATTATCTTTTGGCCTATGTCGGAACACCGAAAAAAGCGAATGGAGAACGGAATATGTTTCATTCACACCGCGGATTTCGAAGGAAATTCAGTCGCCATTTTAACCAACCGATTTGATCTGAGTGCGGATAAACCGTTTTACGAAACCAGTGAACAAGCAGTTATGAACCAGGAATGGATGGCGCTTATTGCCTATTGCCTGCGAGTACTCATTGTTATGGGATTCTGCAGCGAAGTGGATGGCATAGATTCAAAATAAGAGAGTCTACCGCAATTGGGCAGACTCTCTTTTCCTCATTTAACTGGTACGTTTTCTTTAAATTGACCCTGAAATTCAATATTTCCGTTCTTGTCATATAAGATACCTTGACCATTCGGGACATCGTGAACTAGCTCTCCTACATACTTTGTGCCGTCTGTATAGTAATACGTCCCCTTAACGAAATAGTTGCCTTTAAATTGACCTTCTTTCTCCAGCTTTCCGTTAACGGAGTAAATATTCCCCTGGCCTTCCCAAATATTATTCACAAACTCCCCTTCGTATAGCTTCGCGCCGGAAGGGTAATACCAAATACCTTTTCCGTTCATGACCCCTTGTTTAAACTCTCCTTCCCGATTTCCGGCTTTATTATATTCTTTGCCGTAACCATTCGGAGTATTGGCTGCAAAATCCCCTTCATAAAAAAGTTTACCATTAATGTAGTATTTTCCACGACCATCGTACATGTTGTCCTTAAATTCGCCTTCATAAATCAACTGGTTTGCCACATAGTACTTACCTTGGCCACTATACAAGCCCTTTATCACTTTTCCCTCATAGAACACATAGCCACTGTCGTCAACGTATCTTACATTACCTTCGGGAATACCTCCTACGAATTGACCGATGGACATTTCCCCCGTGCGATCGCGACCGCGGCTAAAACCTTGGAAGTAGATAGTCCCCAAGCCGACGACCTCATCATTTTTGAACTCCGCGTCGTACCAAAGCGTCCCATCCTCCCGGTACAACTTGCCTTTTCCGTTCATATGACCATCCTTTAACTGTCCTTCGTACATAAGGGCACCACCGTTGTAATACAGCCTTCCTTCCGTTGCCAGATCAAAGAGGTATACTGTTTTAAGGTTGGCATCCCACATCACTTTTCTACCGGTCGCTTCTCCTACGAAACGGAGCGGCACGAACGTGTAGTCCTTGTATAAAAAGGGGGCAACCGGAATGTCCATCTTCAAATCATTAAACTCCGCTTCCTTCTTACCTAAAGGCAACCGGAGGGATTTCCCCTCTTTTTGCCCGGTTACTGTTTTAGTTGCATCGTCCCAATTCACTTTAAGTCCCAATTTCTCAAAAATAGGCCTGAATTCCACGGTAGTGGAGCCCTCTTGCAGGATTGGCGCCTCATGAAACTGAATTTCTTCTCCGTCAAGGAATACACGTATCGGATCGTTATCGGTCATCTGGGTAATACGTTTATTAATCCAATAGTCCCTTACATACGGGTTTGAAACACTATAAGACAGTATGATGTACGTTCCGGGCTTAATAATTGGAGTATAAATTTGGTTCGTCTCTTGTTCGAGCAATCCACCCACATACTCCCATGATCCACCTTCCAACCGATAAATGCCGAGCTTATTTATTTGCTCCTTCGGCACTCTACTCGCTATGTAGGACATGGATAGAATGAGCGCATCTTTAGCATCAGGCATCGAGACGTTCCATGGAAGACTCACCATTTTCTGCCCAGGCAACAGCGCCTTAGTCAACTGTAAGTCGCGATCCGGGTTAGGCTCCATATTGACATCGCCATCACCTTGGAACAACCATTCTTTCATTTTCAACATAATGCTTTTATCCTGCGATGTGATAGCTCTGTCTTTGCTAAAGAAAAGCTTTGACTGGTTTACTGGTTCAGGCCATTCCTCGACATATGGTACCGCAGAAGCAATAGGGGCCGTCGAGGCTACAGACTGACCGCTCACGTTCACTTCTCGGAGAAATATATTGCCGTCGTCACCTCTGAGCACAACCTGATTATTATAAATACCGACGAGTGAGTTTACGGAAGCCTTGTCTACTGTGATGTGCGCCTCGTTAAAGGCTAGATCTGCTACGGCAATCTCATCCGTGTCATTCACCGTTTGATGCCAAGCCGCGATATGATCGCCAATAGCAATGGGAGCAAGGCCTTTAGGCGCTGCATCGGATCTTGCTAGAAGCTGGGGAAGGGTGGCATCTGTATCAGTTTGCTGCAATCTGACCTCATAACCGCCGCTCTTCATTTTCTGCATCCAAACCGCGGTCTTTCCGTTAAAAGCGGGACCGTAAAATGTATCTATGTAACCGTCAATTGGTTTCGTTAGCTTGCGGTTTTCCTCGGTACCGATATCGTAAAGCTGAAGATCTTGGGAGGGAAATTGGACATATAATATTTCCCCCTCGGCAACCACAGCATTTGTGCCCTGACCAACCTTCTTGTTAGTCTTGCTTGCTATATCATAAACATAAATAAAACTGTCGCGCTTATTCAGAACAGTCACATAATGACCGTCCGTCGTTGGGGATTCGTACGTGCCGGCGGCAGTTGCTATGATCAGAGATTCACCGTTACGAAGATTGAGCAGTACGAGATCCTTCTGACGATGAACATAGGTGACATAATCCCCTCCGACGACTGGTACCGACTTAACCCCGCTCGTGTCCGTCAACTGCTTGGCTTCCCAAGTTACCAGATTACGGTAATAAAGCTGATCTGTTCCGGAGTTGTCTTGGGCTTTCCATACCATGTCGCTGCCAGAAATGTTAACGAAACGATCGGGTGCCTTATAAGTGGTTGCGGTATCCTTCGTACTATACATCAGAGTAGCCTGTGCTGAGTTTCCCTCTTCGTAATAAGTGATAAATCCAATCAGCACGCATATGGCTACAAGTCGTTTCAAATGTATTCTCATCAATGCTCACCCCGATTTCCTTCATTTCTGGAATATAAAAAACCAACCATCTCGGGCGCCCGGTTATCATTTCCCTTGTGGGATGCAGACCCCTGGCTTTGCGTCTCCGACTTTCGAGCGGATTTACCTTACATCCAAAATGATTGGTTCATTCTTCCATTATTGTAGTAAGTTAATCCTATCTTGCCAATGTTCTTTTCAAAATTTGTCGAATAAATTGACCGCTGATTCTTGCTTTTTCGTATACGAATGGAAACTCTTACCGAATTCACTCTTGCTGTAGCTCATCTTTTTTCAAAAAAACTAGAACTAATAAAAATTTTATGAAGCAAAAAAAGTTCTATCCGGAAAACCGTCTCCCTCTGCATAACATCTTGCAATAGCTGAAGCGGCCTTCATAAACATATGATCTTTGGTAGTACCCGGGACCCTCTCTAGCTGCCGAAATTCTTCATTAACTAGATCAAACTCAATTTCACCCAAACTTTCTTCTGTTGGACCAAATTTGTATATGACCTTTTCGGCATCATCGAATACTTTAATCAGCATAAAATATGTTGCCATTTTCCGACCCTCCTTCCTTTTTTGGCAATAAAAAAACAAGCCCCAAAAGAGTAACCCGGCTATCATCCCATGACATGTGACTCATGGCTTAGACCCGTGGCTTTGCGTCTCCACCTTTCGATGGATTTGCCGTTGTTCATTATCGCTTGATATTAGGTGTGTTTCACTGATAATTTCTAGTTGTAAAGTACTAGCTATTTCCATGGTATTCCATAAAATAATGAAATTCAACATATTTCTACAAAAAAGAGGGAATCCATATGCAAAGTGTGTGATTTCTCACAAAAAAGGCCAACCAGAGTACTGGTTGACCTAGGAGAACAACATATTTCTATTATAATTTTACTGACTTTACTTCTGTATAGACAATAACGCTCCATTTAAGTAATAATACAGCATTCCGTTCTGATCAAAGAAGATTTCCGTTGCTGTCCCCAGCGCCAAAGTATCAACCTTCTGATAAGTCACAGAACTGTATATCCCATTTTTACCAACCAACAGCTCTCCAGTAGCATTCACTGCATAAATCGGTTCTGGCAATGTACTGATTACCTGCGCAACATTATTGATATCAAGGACCTTATTCTTTACGACCAGCTTCCCTTGACCTTCCAACAATAGAACCGGAGTATCCAAGGGATCTCTCAAGAAGTTCGGGTAACTTAGGCTGGATTCGCCTGATTTGGTTACGCTATTGCCACTAACGGAATATGCGAATACATTGGAGCCGGCATTTCCCGCATTCCAGCCATACTGATACCATGTAAAGAATCTACTCTGCTTGCTAGAGAAAGCCAGATCGCCAACTCCTTTGATCACAGTTCCGTAGTTTACGGCTGCAAAGGTAGTCGAATTGAACGCCAGCAGTGTCGGCTCCCAATCACCCATCACAACATACAGAATCCCGGATTTATGGTAGATATGTCTATGAGCGATGTCACCGGAATCAACCGTTGACGTGTAAGTCAAGTGCCTTGCAATTTGTAAATCAGATAGGTGCACTTCCGTTATGAGATTATTTAGATCATCATTCACAATAAAGAGACTTGAACGATCTTCCGATATAGTAAGTCCGGAAGGACGATATGGAAGCTTGACCGTGTTTACAATCGTCTGTGTTTGAAGATCAACCACATATAGATTGCGGAACGCTTCGTCGATTGCATAAGCTTTCTTATTTACGGAATCGTAAGCAATGTCCACTACCCTGCCGTCCAACTTGACACCAGACACCGTAACAGGGGTAATCGCTTCGATTGAATTCTTTTCTACGATTTCGACGATATTCTTTCCGGCTAGCGCAGATACAACAATCAATCGATCGGTACCATTAAATACATTCTTGGCTGTACCGTCCAAGTGATAGAGCCCGCTTTTATTAAAATTGCTGTAATCATAGACTTGTACCGCATTGTTCTTAGCTGTGTAGAAATTCTTATTCGACTGATCAAAGGCAATACCGTCATATGCTTGTCCAAGTCCGTATACATATTTCATATCGTCGTATTTATTGCTTGTTGCCATAAATACGTTACCGGAACCGTTAAAGATATAGGCACCGTCCGGAGAAATGGTGAAGTTCGTCGACATTGCGTAATCGCCATGGTATGGCGAATCGTAACCGCTTGGCTCGACGTATTGTCCGTTCGTTACGTTATACGCACTAAGGTCTCTCGGTGACGTCTCCGTTGTGATTGTATAGAGCTTATTCCATAATGGATGCGTTTGGATATAACTCGCTTGCCGAATATCACCTGAACCCACCTCCGCAAAGGTGTTCAAATTATATGACTTGATCTTCGTCCACTGCCCTGATCCGGATGACACGTAGAGATAACCGGAAACGACTGCGACATCAAAGGGGTCAATCGCAATATCATGTGTTCCTTCAAGAGTAAAGTTGGCCGCATTCACAACCGCAATTGCACCTTGTTGCTGTGAAATATACGTATAGGAAGAATGTTCCGCTTTTAGCAAGGAAACGTAGATTTTATCGCCTGCATATGTGAGACTCTCCGGTGCAAGGTCAAATGCAATTGAGGCTTTATCGCCTGTTTCGTAATTTACACGGTAAAGCTTCTTATCCGTTTTATCTGTGATATAGAGGATCGGCTCCGATGGATGTTTCAACGTATCCGTGATCTCAAAATCCAGAGCTATGTGTGCATTATAATAAGTTGTAGCAGAAGCAATGCTGCTTGGTCCGGATTCAACGCCAATTTCATCAATTGCTGATGTAACGACATAATATCTTGTTGAATGTGGAAGATTCGTGCTATCGACATAGGTCGTTCCCGTTACCGAAATCGGTTGACCGTTTTGATCCTCCAAGGGGACAAACTTGCCAGTAGCAGTTGCGCTGTAATAAATATGGTAATGGTCCGCATTCGCAACTGGATTCCATTGCAAAGCGATTTCCCTATTCGATACAGTGGATGCCTTTAGACCAGTTGGCGACTCTAGTTGATCATAAATCCCATCAAGTTCCCAGTCGCTTCCGTTCCATGTTGCAAAAACAAGATACTGACTTCCGTAAACGAGTGTAATTCTATCCCCTGCAGCGAGCGGCACCGCTTGTTCAGGCAGCTGATTACCTAGATCATGGATCGCGTAACTGTCATTGATTTGATAAGAAATCATCTCGTTGCCGCCATAATAAACCCGAGTATACACGCTTTCGTTAACCGTCATGCTGGATAACTGAACCCCGGAATAATGCTTTGTTGAATTTCGATAGGTTACGTTATACGGAGCTGGAGAGACCGTTCCGCCTATAATGCTGTAGATTCCTACGTCTTCTACAGTCCCAATATATTCGGTCTGGTATGTATCCTGTGTAACCGTGTTTGAAACGTCCCATTGAACCGTCGAATAATCTGCGATGGATGGGTACAGAGTGTATACCTTGTTCTGTATGATAAAGGCCGCATTAATATCCTCTACATTACCCGGATCAGCAGCCGGTTTCCCATCTGTTGGCTTCTCAGGAGCTCCCGTGCTGCCCTCATTCGGAGTAGGAGATGTGTTCGTCGATCCAGGTATAGTAACCGGAGAGCTTCCTGTTACTTCCTTCCCGCCAATTAAGACGAGCTTCACCAGTTCGCCAAGTGTATATTTCTTTACAATTTGTTCAAAGCTTACGCCTTCCACATTTATCACCGCATTAAGGATCGATCCTTCTCCTGTCACCTTCGCCGCTGCTTGCAAAATGATCTGCTCCAATATGGCATTGCCCAGCATCTTGATTCCTGAGCCTTCCGAACCTGCTTGTGTTTCAAGCAAGGTGACAACGGATTGACTGGAAATCTCGACGGTTACCACTGACTTCAGTTCAACTTTCACAAATGTCCCTACTAACTGAACGACATCATTCACAGTCGTTCCTTGCACGGAAATGGATTGAAAGCCCTCGTTTCCTTGCTCTTGTTCAAGTTTCGCACCCGATTTTATAATGGTACGGCTTATACTCGTAGAGCCTTTAGTAAAAACTCTGACTCTACTGAAGTCCTTTTGAACCACCATCTGATTGAGGGTCGAATCTTGAATTTCAATGCTGTTTTCTCCGCCCCCATTCACAATCGTTCTTCCTTTTACTGTCACGTGATCAAGAGATACTTCCCCTTCCCCTATCCCCGCTGCCAAGATGAGGTCGCCTTTAATCACAGCATTTTTTATAGTGACATTGCCGCTGTTGACCGTCATATTTCCTTCAACATCAGCTTTTGGAGTATAAATTCCAGGTTCATGGATCAATTGCCCTACGGCATTATCTAGCATCACTACGGCTTCTGCTCTTGTAATAGATTTCTGAGGACGGAAGCTCTGATCAGGATATCCTTTAAGATAACCCTCCGAGGCGACTGCTTTTATGTAAGGCTTGCTCCAGTCAGATATTTGCTGCTCATCGTGAAACGTTCGCGTATCGCTCTTTGGTACTACATCTTCTAATTGCATAAGCGGATAGATGATTTTGGCAGCCTGTTCTCTGCTGATTGGTTGATCTGGACGGAAGGTGCCGTCATCGAACCCAGAAATATAGCCGGCATATTTTGCTTTGGCTACATCGTTATAGAACCATTTATCCTGAGAAACATCTTTGAAGGTTTGGTCATCTTTATGGAGATACCCAAACGCCTTGTTGACAAGAGATATGAATTCCGCCCTGGTAATGACTTTATCGGGTTGAAAGGTTTGGTCGGCATAGCCCGAAATCAATCCATTTCCGATCCATTTGTTTATGGCATCCTCTGCCCAATACCCATTAATGTCACGTAAAGATGGTTGGTTTTCAGCTTTCACTAAACCTGAGAAAGATACGATTTGAACGGTCAAAAACATAACAATAAATACAATTTTTGCCAATAACTTCACTAACATACAATCTTCCTCTCTTTTACTTTGATATAAAGGCAATAAAAAAAGCCACTCCAAAAGGAATGTAGGCGGCCCGGCTGTCGTACAAGGAAGTGCCCTTGCTTAGACCCGTGGCTTTGCGTCTCCGCCTTTCGGACGGTTTTGCCGTTTCTTATTCTACGGAATGACTCTAGGACCTATCGAATAGTTCTAATTGCCTAGCAACAATTATATACTTAATTAATCTAATAGAAAAGAAATATCTTCCATTTTCGACAAATTATTTTTCAATTCAGACTGACCCCAATAAAAGAAACAGCGCAGCCTCTGCTCCTCATCGTGTTTTTTTCTAATCTATTTCGGCAATTTAAGAAACTATTTTTAATCCGTTGCTCTAGCAGTCCGAATTCACTTGTACAAGGGATTTTCCCAAGCGAAGTATGTCGTATATTGTAGAATTAACACAAACACCATATAATGGTTAAAGGTAGTATGCCTATTTAAGCCAATACAATAAGATCAAAGGCACATTCGCGCGAAAGCCGAAGTCGCAAAGCTACGGGTCTACGTCCCTTTCGGGATATGATAGCCGGGTCGCTCTATAATTTGGCTTTTTTGTGTGCGTGGAATTTATAGGGTTTTAATAAAAAAAGGGGGGTTCAACATGAAGTTTAAAAAGATTGTGTTAGGGGCAGTTGCGCTCATGCTGGCTCTTGGCTCGTTGAGCTTCTTGCCGGAAGTGTATGTAAGTGCTGCTGCATTCATCAAAAAGGATAATCCAACGGACTATACGGCACCTGGGTTTCCGTTCATTACCGATTCCAAGATGGTCTGGATGGGAGATGACGAGAACAAAAACTATCAAGTGTTCGCCCGGGATTTGTATAGTGGCGAATTAAAACAGCTAACCGAGACCCAGACCTACAAAGCGAAATTATCGGCAGCGAATAATTATGCTATTTATCTGGATAGTCAAAAAATTATCATGATGGTTAATCTTCAAACCGGCGAATCTACCCAAGCAGATGTCAAGCCGGGCTATTATGAATATCTTCAAACGGATGGCGAATACATAGTCTACCAAGATATATCTACAAGCACTCTTCGTGTGTACAATATGACAACTAAGGAAACAAATATCATTGGAAAAGGTCAAGACGCTACTTTGGCGAACAGCCAAGTCGCCTATTATGGTTCTTCGGAGAATAGGCTTATGCTTTACGACATTGCAAGCAATACTTCACGAGTTCTATGGGATAAAAATGATGGCAGTTTATATAACAGTCATCCAGTTGCATTCAACGGCAAATACGTCGTATGGATCCAACAGCCATACAACCAACTAAAATTTCAATTGAGAATGATCGACGTTACTCAACCGGATTCAATACCTAGTGTACTTAACGTTTTTGACAAGGCAGCTATCCCTATCGACACTTTCGTAAGTAAGGAAATTGTGGCATGGACTATTGAGAAAGATGGACATGGAGTGGTGATGGCAGCAAACTTGCAAAACAAGCAAGCTGATATAGCAGCCGATCAAGGGGAGAAGCTATTGGGTGTTACCGGAAGCACAATTATATTGAAGAACGTCGATAACAATCTGATTCTTCGAACCCTTCAATCTACAGGTAAAGGTAACGCCATTCAGGATACACTTGTTTCAGCTATCCCTTATGCAGATAAAATACCTGAACAAGTGACGGGTTTCTTCGGAGGAAGCAGTCCGGACACCGTGCACGAGTTGGCGACTTCCGATCGCTCGGTTATTTTGTCCTCTCCGTTCGAGAATCCGTTTTCCTATAAGGGGACCGATTATACAAGCATTAGGTATAGAGAAGATTCGAAATTGGAACTGACCAAAGCTCTTCAACCGGATCAGAAAATGGTGAGTCTCCCATGGACGGTCGACGTACGAGAAGCATTCGATTACCATGTCCTAAAAATGGCCTATATGCCATCACGTGTCCCTTCCGCCCAGCTTAGCAAGCTTGGGATTTATAAACTCGTTGAGGGCAAATGGATCTATGCAGGGGGGATTATCGAGGAACAAAATCAACTTCTTCGTACCCACATTCATAGCGGCGGGGTTTACGCAGTGCTTTATCAAGATATGAATGCAACGTCCCTCCGGGACTATTGGATGAGGAAAACCATTACGCAAGTGAACGCAGACAAACCTATCCGTGTCTTTCTTGACGGAGAGGAAGTAATCTTCCACGAACAGCCTCAACTTAAGGACAGCTCTACAACGGTTGAGTTTCGACCTATTTTCGAAAAGTTAGGTTTGCAAGTTAATTGGGACGAAGCAACTCAAATGGTTACAGGCAGAAAGGAGGGAACGTCGATTAGTCTCACATTAGGAAAGTCGCAAGCAACCGTTAATGAAGAGACATCCGAACTGCCAACAGCCCCTTACCTTCAAAAAGGGTACACGTTCGTCCCTCTTAGATTGGTTGGTGAAGCTTCCGGTCGAAAAGTGGTGTGGGATGCTAACCTCAAAGCCGTGTATCTCTATGATCCTGCAACGGAAGGCAAGCTGTACGATAAAGCGGGCAACTTGCTTTATGAAGGTCAGCTTAAAGACGGACATATGCACGGAAAAGGGAAGCTCTTTCATGAAGATGGCACAGTCTGGTACGATGCCGAATTCGTTAATGATAATGTAATGGGCTGGGGAACCATTTATTTTAATGGAGAAGTTTTTGGTAGAGATCGGACGGGTGACGTTCTGATTGGACAATTCAAGAACGGGATTCCTGACGGATATGTGACAAGTATTAATGATAACGGCAAACTAATTTATGAGGGTTACGAGGTTCAAGGAAGATTCAATGGCAGGGGAAAGTATTATGAAGATGGCAAACTCGATTTTGAAGGCGAGTTTAAAGACGGTCAGCCTGTACCCCCAAATAAATGATTAGGAAGTAGATATACGACGAAGCCGTTGGGATTATTGGGAAATGGCTGATTAATTTTCGTACAAAATAAAAACTGCTAACAATTTGGTGAAAAACGCCCTTTCAGCACCTTTGCTGGGGGCGTTTTTGAGCTGTAACTGTTGTTTTAAATGAACCTTACCTCTTCAGATGTCCCGGTTGACCCATAGCCTATCGATTGCCTATCAATTTAAATATTCTCTCTATCTAGCAAATAGACTTTCACATTCTTCTTTACACCGAATTCTTGAGCGTCACTCAAATCATTCATAAATACATCAATTCTCGAACCGCGAATAGCCGAACCTATATCCTCCGCTTTACGAATCCCGATGCCGTCAATGAACACCGTAGAACCTAAAGGGATTACTGCAGGATCCACGGCGATCGTGCGTCCTTCTTTGGCTTTAAGACCACTAAATGTGATGCCATACATGGGATGGGATGCCTTTTTACCTGTTGATTCAACGCCAGCCGTATAAGCTGTAAGGGTTGTGTTCAACACTTTTTTGATAATTTTCTTTTGACCATTGGGTAAACCAATCTCGGATTCACTCTTCGGAATCGTTAAACTTTGACCAATCGTTAGCTGGTTCGGATTTGAAATATTGTTAGAGTTGATAAGGTCATCCACTGATATGCCAAAATCCCGGGCAATTTTGAACAGCGTATCTCCGCGGTCCACTTGGTATTGCGTCCTTGGCTGAACAAGCTCAGCTTGAGCGGCTTCTTCCACAGGTGCTGCATTTCTTGCCATACTATACGTTGGAGGTAATTCCCCCCCATCTTCACTTTCAGGATACGAATAGGCGGGCTGCACCTGCCACAAACAAAGCAGCAAAGGAAGCGTCAAAGTTACATAAAGAATTTTACGAAACATAGTATCTCCTCCTCTTAAAAAATAATAGAGTTATAGCTACTAGATTCGTCCAATTCTATGATTTATATACGTCTCGTATTTATTTTTTTCAATTTGATAGACATGCGGACAATTCCTATGAAATCTTATTAACCGGGTAAAAACGGTCTATTGATTTGCTATATCACCATTTTCAACGGTAATATTCGTATTCAAAGAGTTGAAGGCGGAGGACAGATCAACAAAAATGTGGGGACCAACGCAAACCAAGGCGGACAGAGCGCTAAAAAAATAAACCATAAAGAAATAAGAATGCTTAGTAGTATACAAAACAAATCTTGGCTTAAACTAACAAACGTGAAAGTAGAAGATTGCCGGTGTGGCAATCTTTTTGCTTTTCAACATACAGTAGTTGAACTCACAAATATTCCTTTACAGCAATATTCCATATGGAGTATATTGTGTCTATGAATAAGACTTTCAGCGCTCTTGCCGAGCCAAACCGCTTGCACATTGTCGAGCTCTTGCGTGACGGTCCCCTTACCGTCGGGGAAATAGCGGATCGGCTTGAGCTCCAGCAGCCGCAAGTATCCAAGCATCTCCGTGTGCTGAGTGATGCCGAACTTGTCGAAGTACAACCGGCTGCGAATAAAAGAATCTATAAGCTGCAGTTTCAGTCGCTCAAAGAGCTGGATGGCTGGCTAGACTCTTTCCGCCGCATGTGGGAAGAGAGATTTGATCGCTTGGACGATTATTTGCAGCAAATGTTAGAGAAGGAAAAGAAAAAACAATTTGATTTGGAGGATTAGACATGACTCAAGAAAAAGCAGGGAACAACTTCAATGCCACCGTAGAAGGAGGCGAATTGGTTCTTACTCGCACCTTCAATGCCCCACGTGAACTCGTCTTCAAAACGTGGACTGAGGCTGAACATTTAGCTCGCTGGTGGGGACCAACGGGCTTCGAATTAAGCGTACACACCTTAGATCTACGCCCAGGTGGCATCTTCCACTACAGTATGAAATCAGCTGAAGGCTTTGAAATGTGGGGTAAGTTTGTCTACCAAGAAATTAACTCACCTGAGAAACTAGTCTTCGTGAATTCTTTCTCCGATGCAGAGGCTAACATTATCCGCGCACCTTTTAGCGAAAGCTTTCCGCTGGAAATAATGAATAAGTTATCTTTTACTGAAAATGAAGGAAAAACTACACTGATCATGCGTGGCGGCCCTATCAATGCTACTGAAGAAGAACTTAAGTTCTTTGAGGGCATGTTTGATTCCATGAAACAAGGCTTTGGCGGAACGTTCGATCAGCTCGATGCCTACTTAGCCAAAGTCGTATAAGCGTTTTTGCCGGCTTAAAAGATGTTTTTGCGCCACTCTAGCAGCACTTGCCGATCCGGGCATAGCGCTAAGGTGGCGTTTTTGCTTGAGGCGTATGCGAGTTTACCGAACGTGTATAGGCTTGATTTCCGAGCCTGTAGCAAGTCAGCAGTAGGGTGTCGCTGAAATATGTACGCTGAGAAATCGGTTTCCGCGATTAAACCAGTAAAGAGCAATGGAGTATTAGCGGATAAACGCGGAAAACGCGTCTATCTTAAACCAGTGACCGCTTTATGGATTAGCGCCGGCAAGCCGAAGCTCGGCTGGTGATAGTCAGGTAACACGCATACATGGGTCGGTTCCGCCTTATGCGGATCTCGAGCAGTAAACTAACAAATAAGCCTACTGCAGCTGCAGGAGGCTTATCCTTAGTTCTAAACAGTCGCTCTACGAAGCAATCCATAAGCTGCCACTAAGTACACGACAACCAAAGGCACCATCCACCAGAACAGATCCATATATTGATGGATGATCCAATCCAAGAGACCTCCCCACAACCCAAAGTGCGTGAAGGTATAGGAAACTACGGTACCAATCAAAAGCAGGGATGCAAAAAAGATATACATCGAAGCGCCTCCGAAACGACGGTGTAAACTAGATATCGCGAACCCGAGGAAATACATATGAAGAAGTACGATGAGATAAATACCCCACGTGCCTATCAGTGAAAGATCGTTTAGAAATTGAACATTAAAAAGGTGCAATCGAACCCCCCAGCCATGGGTCGCCTCTTCAATCATCGACAGGATGGCAAGTACCAGGGCTGAGCAAGCATTGACAATAATAGCTGTCACAGCAGTTCCAAAGAAATAATCCTTCCTACGAATACTTAGTCCCAAGGCAAACGGAAAGGTTTCTTTAATAGTAACTGTACCTGCTACAAGGGTGTAGATGAAAATCGAAATAATCGCTCCCGTGTTTATGGACTCATCTATTTCCAGCGAAGTCGCAGTAATCAAATTGATCAAAAAGTTTGCACCGACAATGAACCATGGGATAGCGAACCATGTCATTTTGTTCCTCAAATGGAGCTTTACTACCTGGTTTACTCGATTCATTATTCCTCAGTCCCCTTTCCCGCGATTGACGTGCGTGTTAGATGAACGATAAGCTGCTGCATGGATACTGGAGCGAATTCAAGCCCCATCCCCTCCGCTTCCTTACGATCCCGGTCACTAAGAGCACCTAGAATCGTAGCCGATGCAGCCGCACCAATCGCCGTGCGTTCAAGCAGCTCTTTGCCCCGCGTGAAGGAATCCACAGCTGTCGCTAGACCAGAAACCGTGCAAGCACGACCGCGAAGAGCATCGGCATCTTCATTCATAATCAATTTGCCGTTATCGATAACCAGCACGTGCTCGAGCAAGCGGCTAACTTCGTCGATGAGATGCGTAGAGAGAATAACCGTCCGCGGAAACTCGGCATAGTCTTCAAGTAAGCGATCATAGAAGAGGATTCTTGCCACAGCATCCAGCCCCAAATAAGGCTCATCGAAAATGGTTAATGGAGCACGGCTTGCCAGACCAACCACAATACCGACGGAGGAAAGCATCCCTCTGGATAGCTTTTTTATTTTTCTTTTCAAAGGCAGACGGAAATCTTCAATCAAAGCATGCGCATAAGCATGATCCCAGTTCGGGAAAAGCGTTCTCGCAACCTCGATTACATCTATGACACGGAAGCTATCTGGGTACTTCTGGCTCTCTTTTATGAAGCAAATCTGATTGAGCACTCGGCTATTCTCGTAAGGTTCTTCCCCAAATACCTTCAACTCGCCGCTTGTAGCGAACTGCTGAGACGAGATCATGTGCATGATCGTTGTTTTGCCTGCTCCGTTTCTGCCTAGCAAGCCATAGATTTTATTCGCTTCAATCGTGAAACTAACATAATCCACTGCATTCACTTGGCCATAGGACTTGGTTAGTCCTTTCACTTCCACAATGTTGGTCATCACGCTTTCTCCCCTCTGCGCACCATTTCCGTCAATTGCTCTACGGTAATCCCGAGCTTCTCGGCTTCTTTCACCATCGTCACTACATATTGCTCATAAAATAGTTCTTTCCGCTTCTCCATCAGCTTCGTTCGCGCTCCCTCCGCTACAAACATGCCAATCCCTCGTTTCTTGTACAAAATCCCTTGGTCCACCAACAAATTAACACCTTTCGCTGCTGTCGCCGGATTAATTTGATAAAAGGATGCAAACTGATTCGTAGAAGGCACTTGCGATTCCTCCGGCATTCTTGACTCAATAATGTCATCTTCAATACGCTCTGCAATTTGCACAAAAATCGGGCGGCTATCGTCCATCATTAGTCCCATTTCTCTCACCACCACATCTGTTAGTTACTCATGTAATTAACCATACAACCAACTGACTTAAAAGTCAACACCTAAACTGATATTTGGGCTGGGCAGCAAAATAAATAAATTCCCAAGGAACTGGGAATACCACTAGGGTGCGTGCTTGCTGTATTTTGGGGGTAGCAAAGGGTTTAGGCGAACCGTGTAAAGGCTTTGACGCGATGCGATGCATTGAGAAAATTGGCAGAGCGAGGCGCTTTAGGAAATGTTGAAGCAAAGAATCAAAGTAAAGCGTTCTAGTGAAATGCTTAAGTAAAGAATCAAAGTAAAGCATTCTAGTGAAATGCTTAAGTAAAGAATCAAAGCTAAGCATTCTAGTGAAATGTTAAACAAAGTACGCTTCATATAACTGTGGATCAAGCAGAAAAAGTTAACTGCTCTAAGCACCCCATCTTACTCCCACGGTTAGCAAAGTTGTACTTTGTACAACTTTAAGTGAGCGAATCCGAGAGTTTTCGGCGAATGATGTAAAAAATACAACAATTTAGCCCAAAAACAGCCAAATAACCAGAAATAAAGCTGTATTGTTGTACAAACTACAACAATTACAGCTTGGTGAGAAAAATTGGACAAAAATGTTGTACGCCGTACAACATTCCCTTATTACAAAGGCGGGAACTGACAGATTCGAAGGCTTCCACTCCTCTGACTCTCAAATAAGCTAGAAAATCCATTGCCTGAAAGAAAACCATTCGCTAAGTGAGCTTGAATATTTCCATAATCTCAACCAGCACAATATATCGCTAAGCAAGCTAAATAAGGACAATCGATAAGTCTAATTGGAAGGTGAATCCGAGATGAAATCATTAAAGCTGCGAATACTTATCCTTAGTTTTCTTCTATTATTGACCCCGTTGCGAGGCACAACCTTGGCTAGCGACAAGGTTGAACAGACACTAGCTGCACCGTTGTTTTCGTTCTCCGTGATGAGCGATGTTCACATTACTTCCTACGACCAAGTTGCTCAGCTGAGGCTGAGCCAAGCGCTGGCCGATCATCACGCACTGCGCCCGGACAGCAAGCTGCTCGTCTTGAACGGCGACCTCACGAATGGGAGTGAGGCCGACTATCGCAGCTTGCTGGCGCTGCTCGGCCGCCAGCACCATGCCCCTGTGCATGCGACCATGGGCAACCACGATTACTACGGCGTGTGGCCCACGACGGAGGGTGGGTTGGATACATCGAAGATGAATCCAACATGGTCGAGCAAGCAAGCGGTCGCGTTATTCGACCGCATGATGGGCTACGATAAGCCGTATCACGAGCTTATCGTGGAGGGCTACCGCTTCCTGTTCCTTAGCGGGGAAGCGTACAGGGACGTGAACGCATCCTACGGTGAGGATGCGTTCCTGTCACCCGAGCAGCTCAACTGGCTGCGCGAACGACTTACGGCCGCGGGCTCGGCGGACGCCGGCAAGCCCGTGTTCGTGTTCCTCCACCAGCCGCTGCCGCAGACGCTGGATGGCACGGATCGGGAGCTGGGCGTCGTCCAGCACGAAGAGCTTCGGGCGCTGCTCGATGCGCACCCGAACGTCATTCTGTTCAGTGGTCACACCCACTGGAACCTGGAAACGACCAGACAAGTGAAGCAGCTGAAGTTCCTTGCCGCTTCCAGCGCTTCCATCCGGGAGGTATGGAACGCGAAAAACGTGCCCGAGACGCAGGCCATCAGCCAAAGTCTCGTCGTGGACGTTTACAAGGACCGCGTGGTGATCATGCGCCGCGAACACTTCAAAAAGCGATGGATTGAACCCTCCATCGCCAAAGGATACGACGTGAAATAGGCATCAGCCTTCTCCGCAACCGCCAAAAAAACTACGACGGACCAATTCCGGAAATAGACGTTTAACGGACCTGGATGCCGTTAACTGCCTATTTGGAGCGATGATTCCGAGCTTACGGACTTCAGCGCCGTTATTCGGTTTCAATCTCTCCTATTTTCATCATTTGAAGTAGATTAAGGGCTGTCGAGTCCATTAGATTTTCAAATTCAATCTTTTTCGGGGATTAACGTCGCTCCAGTCCTTTAGCCTGGAAAGATGAATCTGATGTTGATTTCACACCCATTTCCTTACTCAACAGCTGTATGTTGATTGGTCAGTCGTGGAAAAAAACTGCCCGACAAGGCTAGAAATAGCCCAATGTCTGGCAGTCTTTTTGCATTTTAAACCTTTTCGATTTAATTTTTTTATACGAATTCAGTTCCCATCCATCCTAATGAAACTGCTTAATCAGCCGCTTAGCCGTCCCATTCGGTGTCTCAATCACTTCGTACATATTGACGACCACGCCGGAATCAACCTGCTCATTTTTTAAACCGGTGACGACGACTTTTTGCTTGCCGCTAGTTAATTTCCCTGTACCTGTCAGCGTTGCAGTTTGAGTGCCAACAATACGGCCAAGGGAATCGACCATATCGAATTCAATTTTGGAGAAGTTCGAATCAATAATCACCTGATCTTCATGGGCAATGTCCAAATCCAGATTAAGCTGGTAAGAGTAAGTCCCGCTGTTATAAAGCCAGCTTATCGAGCTGTCATTCACTTTGAGGGAGAAAGGATACAAGGCAAGCGTATCGCTTTCCGTCTCTTTCTGCAGTGCTACCCGATAGGTTCCTACCGACACATTACCCTCGGATACAGACTTATCGTCATACACATTCAATGCGAATGTCTCATCATCTGATTGTGTTTTATTCGGAAGCAGGTAGGAATAGCTCACCACATAAGAACTGCCCGGTGTGATTTGAGTAGCAACTGAGCTTTGGCGAGAGCCCGTGTAGGTATTGCCTTTGCTGTCGATCAGCTCATTTTGAAGCTCAGGAAGGGCGATGGTGCTTGTTCCATTGTTCGTGATTTTATATTTGGCTACAGCTGTTTTGTAGCCTAGATCGTCGTTCTCGTGAGCATGCAGCTCGACTAGGGCGACATCTAGATTTTTGTTAACAACAGAGCTGTTGTTGAAAATCAGCTTACTGCCAAGCTCATAGTTCACAGCTGTTGTAAAGCCGCTTTGCGCTTCGCTTGCCCCTTGAAGCAGGAAGACGGCAACCGGCATTTTACTAGCCGCTACTGCCCCACCGTTGTTAGTTGTAGACGTCGAGCTAGTAGTAGCCCCTGCCACTGAGCCTGTAGTTGCTGTTCCAGAAGCTGTGCCGCCGCTCGATGTACTCGCTGTCGAGCCAGATGCCGAGCTGCCCGAGCTACTCGCAGTAGCCGTCTGCCACAGCACCAGCTGAGCTGCATTCGGATCAACACCCGTTGGCAGAATGGCGTTGAAGTAATACGAACCCGTCTCTTTTGGAGCTAGGTAGGCGCTGCGGGCGGCGTTATCGGTCGATGTAACAGACGTGCCGCTGTCGCCGAACTGATAAGAAGCAGAGAAGGATGGCACGGAGGCGATCGCCTCGCCATCATTACTGAGCGTGACAACGGTCTGCACATGAACACCGTCTGCTTGAATCGAATACGTCGACGTATTCGCCTTCACGGTGACCTGCTCGCCTTCCTGCTGCCCAGCATAAACTTGTTTGGTGCCAAGCGCTGCTGTTTGCAGCGAAGCATTCAGACTTAGCGTTCCAAGCGAGACATCCTCGCTTTGATTCAAGTAATAATATTCCAGTGTGAGGCCACTGGTCGGCATTTGTCTGGAAACGAGTGTTTTGAGCGTCATCGTATCCGATTGATTCGGCAGGAACGTTGTATCGGAACCGCTAGCAACCGTAGAGGTATACTTCAGCCCATTAGCATCCACGAGTCTAACTTGTAGACCGGAAGGCAGCTTAACACTGCTCGAGCCTAAGTTTTTTGCTGAAACTTGTGTGTACATGTACCATTTTCCATTCTCCGTGACGCGAACGCTTTGGCCCAATTGAAAAGCCGCGGAGGCGTCATTCGAGAGCGTACTATCGAGTGCATGCAAATTAATAATTTGCTCAGGCACTTTTACCTGTCCGTCCTGCACAACTGAGGAAATAGGAAGATTACCTAAATGATTCATGAAATCGGCTTTGCCGAAATCCCAGCGGAACACATCAACTTTTAATTGATCTGCTGTCTCACCTGCTGGCAGGTTAGCGTAGAATCGGAAGCTTTGATCCTGCCCAGGGAGGACACTCGCACTCTTTTTCTCACTTAATTTCGCCGTGTAGCTATGTCCTGCTTGATCCGTAACCCGTACCCCATATTGGTTAAAATCTATCGCTTGGCTTTCCCCGTTATGTAAAAGAACGGAAAACTGAAGAGAAGAAGACGAGAGTGCCGCTTGGTTTAATGTAAAATAGGAGGAATTCGTGATATAAATCGCTTCAGTAGCCGCATGAGCAGCGGGAGCCATCCACGATGCAGCTGCAAAGCTGCCAGTCAACAGCAGGGCAAGACTCGTCTGTTTGAGTGAAATTGATGATAATTTGCGAATCATATTTTCATACCTCCTGTGGACCTAATCAAAACGCAGTGCGTCGATTGGTTTTAATTTTGATGCTTTGTTGGCTGGATATAATCCAAAAACAACACCGACCAACGCCGAGAATAAGAATGCGTAAAGCCCTATATTTAGGGATAAACTCGTTTGTTGACTAGGGTTAATATAGGGCCATGCTAGAGATAAGCCGATCCCCAAAATCAATCCAATCAACCCACCCATACCGCTAATCAGCGTAGCTTCAACCAGGAACTGCAGCAAAATGTTTCTCCGCTTCGCGCCAATCGATTTACGAATCCCAATTTCCCGGGTGCGCTCACTTACGGTTACGAGCATGATGTTCATGATGCCGATCCCGCCTACTAATAGGGATATTGCCGCTACTGCGACTAGCTGATTGGTTAATGTGCTGGAAGCCGTCTGTCTGGCGCTAATTAATTCGGATGAATTCAAAATGTTGTATCCCGTTGTGCTTTTAAATTTATTAAATAAATAAGCTTCTAACGTTCTTTGTACCCGGGATACCTCATCGCCAGAAGCTGCTTCGACGTAAGCCGTCCGAATGTTACCCAGTTTAAAATCCCTGCTCATGGTAGGGAGCGGTACATAAACCGAGCTATCGAGCGATGTTCCGCTTGTATTGGAGCCTTTCGTTTTGAGCACACCGATTATCGTGTACATATATCCGTTCACATTAATTTCTTCGTCAATCGGGTCATCCGTACCGAAAAACTGCTTGGCCACATCACTGCCTATGACCGCAACGTGATTGCGGAAGTCCAGATCGGCTTGAGCCAAGAAGCGGCCGCTGGCCACCGTCCCCTTTTGCAAATTGAGATATCGATCATTAGTTCCAATGACATTGTAAGTCTCTGTTGTCCTATCGTATTTAATACTGGTACTATTTCTAGTCATCGTTGGCGCAATTGCACTGATTCCCGATGTATTTTCAAGCTGCATAACCTCATCATAATTCAGCTGCGTGGCGCGTCCGTTGCCCATCAGATTAACCGTCAGCAGGTTCGTTCCCAACCCTTCGTATTGCTTTTCAATTGCCTTTGACGTGCCTTGACCTATCGAAACTAGCGTAATAACTGAGCTAACGCCAATGATAACGCCAAGCATGGTCAGCACCGTACGAAGCGGATTCGAACGTACCGTGGCCAGCGCCATTTGGAAAAGCTCCCAAATTCTCATGAAAGCGCCCCCTCTAACTTACGTTCAGGTGTTGGCAGCATTGCGTTTCTCTGATCGCTAATGATTTCTCCGTCACGTAATGTCACGACCCGTTTGGCATTGTCTGCAATGTGATGATCATGGGTGATCAAAACAATCGTGTTGCCTTGCCGATTCAGCTCCTTAATCAATTCAAGCACCTCAATGCCGGTCTTCGAATCCAGTGCGCCAGTCGGCTCATCTGCTAGAATTAGTGACGGTGATATGGCCAAAGCTCTGGCAATGGCTACCCGCTGCTGCTGCCCGCCAGACAGTTCACTTGGCTTGTGATGTCCTCGCTCACCCATCCCGAGTTTCTCCAGCATCCGCTGTGCCTGTTCTCTCCGCTGTTTGGCTGGAATGCCTGCATAAATCATCGGCAGCTCTACGTTCTCCGTCGCAGTAAGTCTGGGCAGCAGATTGAACTGTTGAAAAATAAAGCCGATTTTCCGATTGCGCAGCTCAGCAAGTCCGTTGTCTGACATCTTCTCTGTCGCTACACCGTCTAACGTATAGGAGCCAGAGCTCGGACTATCCAGCAGCCCGATTGTATTCATTAACGTTGACTTTCCCGATCCACTGGGACCAATGATGACAACAAAATCTCCTTCCGCAATATGCAGGGTAATGCCGCGCAAAATTTGCAATTCTTCTGCACCCCGAGCATAACTCTTCGTTACCTCGTTTAGTTCAATAATATTCATCGAATCGCTCCTCTCCGTAGGGCTGGCTAACGGCTAACGGCCCGTGCCTCCACCATTTTGCGTTCCGCCACCGCCTATGCCGCCAGCTCCACCAGGGAAGTTGCCTCCTGCACCACCTGGAAAACCACCCGCACCCCCAGGGAAACCTTGCTGCTGTTGTTGATTCGTGGTTGTCGCTCTGCGCACCGGCATCACGACCTGGTCGCCTTCGTTCAAACCACTGACCACCTCAACCTGCGTCTTGCTGCGAATACCCACTTTGATTTCGTGCTGCTCTTCGACGGTTCCATCCGCTTTCTTCAGCGAAACGGTAGACTTCCCTCTGGTTGTTGTCACCACTTGGATCGGAAGTACGAGAATATCTTTCTTATCTTGTATAGAAATTTCAGCCGTCGCCGTCATCGCATATTTCAAATCATTCTGATCGGTATTCGGGATCGCTACCACAGCATCATACGTTGTGACTCCATTCGTCGTTGTTCCTACATTGGAAACGGAAGTTACTTCGCCTTGGAACGTCTTGCCGGAGATAGCATCAACCTTAACGGTTACCTTCTGCCCGACCTTGACGCTTGTTAGATCGAGCTCATCTACAGCAATAGCCAGCTGCATCGTGCTTAAGCTCGCTACGGCTCCTAGCGTTGTATTGGCATTAATTTGTGCGCTTACTGGATAATTGCGAAGCACATTGTTTTTACTGTTGGCAAAATCAGCTGAGAAAACGCCATCGAACGGCGCTTTGATCGTCAATTGATTTACTTTCTGCTCCGCATCATTCACACGGATTTTCTGACTTTCGATGGCTGATTGCTTGCTAATGATATTATTTTGGAGGTCATCATTGAACAAGGTGGCGATCAAATCGCCCTGTTTCACCGTTTCGCCATCCTTAAATTTCATGCTTTTTATCGTTCCGCTTGCCTCTGCGAAAATAGAAGCGGTACGCACATACTCAAGCGCCACCTGCTCGGAGGAAACAATTTTACCGTCACCGCTGCCGATGCTGCCCTTTACCTTAAGGCCCGCCGAAAGCGTCCCATCATTGCTAACCAGAACTTCCACCGTAACCACTTTGTTCCCATTAGCATCCGCTTTAATTTCACGGCCTATCGTATCTACGGCTCCGACCTTGGATAGCAAATAACCATCGATGCTAAGCTCTACAGGATCACCTTTTTTCAGCTGTACCGCTTCTTGCAAGGAGAATGGCAGCTTCACCTTAAACTGCGTTGTATCTGAAATCGTGCCGATTTTCGTTGTTTTATTAACTTGACTGCCTACATCCAGATTGGCTGGCAATGTGATCTTGCCCGACATTAGAGCCGTAACACTCATATGATTTTGTTGATCCTGCAGATCTGCAAGCTCTTTCTCAAGCTGCTGCAAGCTAACCTGGGCTTCCTTAAAAGTCGTTTCCGTTGAAGGCACCGACAGCTCGACTAGCACATCGCCTTTCTTGACCGCCTGATTTTGCGTCAAATTCATCGTTTTGATGATACCCTCAATAGGGATCACAATATTTTGCTTGTCCTTGGCATCCAGCTGAGAAGTTCCAGATACCGCCATGGATATCGCCCCTTTGGTCACTTTCATCGTTGTTTGCTGTGTTGCTGCAGACGCTGGCTGCGCCTTGTTATGTACGTAATAGTAAGTTCCCGCTCCACATAGAATGGCAGCTAGGGCCACAATGATCCATCTCTTCTTCCGACCTAATTTCATCCTTTATGCCCCTCTCCCAGTTACCCAGACTATCCACCGCCCAGGCCATAACAATCTCTACTAGACTTAGTGTAAATGGGATCGCTGAAACCTGTCTGAGCGTAGGCTGAATATAAGTTGAACACAGGCTGAGCGTTTGCTGAAAAAGATTAGGTCGCGCGTGTGGTTAACTCGGTGACTGACGGCGGGGCGGTGTGAGCGCACTACGGCGCAGAAGCCGAACTGCACGGCCCGTTCCGTATCATTAAGAATGTTTTACATCGTTAATGAATTATTCTACCTCCGCCCGCACACTTTAACGATGAAAATCATCACTATGGCGTGGAAATTGGGCTACTCGGTCAGCCTACTCATCAATTAAGAATGTTTTACATCGTTAACGAGTCATTCTCCCTCCTCTCGCATACTTTAGCGATGAAAATCATCTCTACGGCGTGGAAATTGGGCTACTCGGTCAGCCTACTCTTCAATTAAGAATGTTTTACATCGTTAATGAGTCATTCTCCCTCCTCCCGCATACTTTAGCGATGAAAATCATCACTACGGCGTGTAAATTGGGCTACTCGGTCAGCCTACTCATCAATTAAGAATGTTTTACATCGTTAACGAGTCATTCTCCCTCCTCTCGCATGCTTTAGCGATGAAAATCATCTCTACGGCGCAGAAATTGGACTACTCAGCCAGTTCCATCGTCATTTAAGCATGTTTTACATCGCTAACGAGCCATTCTCCCTCCACCCACAAACTTTAGCGATGAAAATCATCACTACAGCGCGGAAATCGGACTGTACAGCCTGTTCCCCCTTCATTTACGGCGGAAAGGGGACTCATCGGCTATCCACTGGAAAGGAAAAAGCCGCCCGCGTAGCGAGCAGCTTCCTCCATTCCATTTTTAGCTAGTTGCAGCCGGAGTTGCAGTTGGTGCTGTTGTATTTGTAGACGGTGTGCCTGCTGGGCGCTTACGATCAGTGCCTTTTTGCTCAACATGCTTCTTAATGGAATCTGTCATTCCGTCTTTGATTTTGCTAACGAGATCATCTTCACTTATGCCTTTAGCTGTAGCAACATCCAAGATCGATTTGCCCGCTTCCAGTTCGGTTCTTAGCTCATCTTGCGTGATGCCCAGAATTTGCGTTAACACTTCAGGGTTCCCGAATTGCCCACCGCCAGGGCCGCCATGACCGCCGCCTCTACCTTCCCGACCGCCCTCTGGACGTGTGCTTTGCACTTGTTTCGTCAATCGGTCGGATAAGCCCGACAACATTTGGTCTGCTTGTGCTTGCGTAAGTTTACCAGCTGTAACTTCAGCGTTGATGGAAGTGGTTTCTGCTGCAACTAGCTTAGCCACGTAATCTGCTTCCGTTAAACCTTTTTCCACTGCAAAAGCCGATAATGTTTTGCCAGCTTTCAATGCATCTTGCACGACACTTTGCTCTACACTAAGAATTGTTGCTGTTTGCTCTACAAGATTGCCGCCGTGACCTTTGCCCATGCCACCGCGACCGCCTTCTCCACCAGGGAATCCGCCTTTGAACCCAATCGCATCAAGCTTCGTCAATTGATCAGTTAGACCTTTGAGAACATTATCTGCTTGCGCTTGTGTTATTTTGCCCGCTGCTACATCAGCTGTAATCGAAGCGGTCTCTGCTGCGACTAGCTTTTGCAAAAAGTCTGCTTTCGCAAGTCCTTTTTCCTCTGCAATTGCAGCCAATGTTTTGCCCGCTTTCAGTGCATCTTGTACGACGCTTTCTTCAACGCCCAGGATTGTCGCTGTTTCTTTGACCACGTTTGCACCCTTGAAGCCACCGCGATCTCCGAAATCTCCACGACCTTTGCCTCCTGGTCCTGCATTTTGAGTTGATGTGCTCGTTGACGTGCCTGTTACCGTATCTGCAAATGCTTGATTATGTAAGGCTCCTACAAAACCAACTCCGAGTACAAAAGAAGCTACCAATGAACCAGTAAGAATTTTTCTGCCGATGTTTTTCATAATTTGTTTCCACCTTTTTCTTTATATTTTTTGTTTCTTCCTTACAAAACCAAGTATAGTCGCCTAACCTGAATCTCATCTGAGTGTAAACTGAAGATTGGTTGAGAGATTTCTGAGGATTGGCTGAAGAGGAAAACGCCTATAAGGGGGCCCGCCGATATAGTTTGGCTTGGTATCATCGAACAGCTACCCTCGCTTACCCCGAAACCAAATTCCCACCACTAGTCACCTTTTGACGAAATAGAAAGCTTCTGGAGGCTCTTATTTGCGCGGTATGATCCACACACACCGTGTTCTGCACCAAATAAGAGTCTGTAGAGACTCYTATTTCCCACCATTAGCCACCTTTTAGCGAAATAGAAGCTTCTGGAGGCTCTTATTTGCGCGGTATGATCCACACACACCGTGTTCTGCACCAAATAAGAGTCTGTAGAGACTCCTATTCCCCCACCATTAGCCACCTTTTRGCGAAATAGCAGCTTCTGGGGGCTCTTATTTTACATTCTTTAAATTAAAAAAGCCCTACCCCGACATCCCGTCGAGATAAGGCTCCACTCATTTATGGAAGCAGCAGCACTTTAAATGTACTACCTTCACCTACTGTGCTATGAACCTCAATCGTTCCTCCGTGGAGCTCCACAATGGAACGGGTGATGGATAATCCCAACCCTGCACCGCCGCTCCTTCGCGCCCTAGAGGAATCGATTCGGTAGAATCGATCAAACAAATGAGGGAGATGTTCAGGTGCGATACCTGGCCCATTGTCATGAACAGCAATTTCAACACCAGCATCGGTCTTAGCTAACGAAAGCCCTAGTTCACCGGTCAAAGGATGCGTATGCTGAACGGCGTTGTGAAACAAGTTGAGAACGACCTGCTTGATTTTATCCGGATCATACAGACAACGGATCTGGGGCTCCAGCGTAAAAGTAACTGTTCTGTCTCCTGCCAGTAGACGAAGCTGAGGCTCCATCTCATGCAGCATCTCATCGAGCAGCCCTTCCGACTTCTGAAAAGATGGCGTTCGATCCAAACGAGCAAGCAGTAGAAGGTCCTCAACTAGCTTATTAATACGCACGGATTCGCCGTGCATGCTCTTCAGCGCTTTCAGCAATGGCTCCGGCTGTTGATACGCTCCGCGAAGGAGTACTTCCAGAAAGCCATGAATCGAAGTCAGCGGTGTCCGAAGTTCGTGCGAGGCATCAGCAGCGAAGCGTCGCATTTGCTCTTTTGCTTCTTTTTCAGCTTCAAAAGAAAACTCCAGTCGCTCAAGCATACTATTGAAGGAAGTCGATAACCGGTCAATCTCCACCTGCCCCTGATGTGCAGGGAACCGCTCGCCCAGATTACCTGAATCGATTTGTTTCACTGTATCAACCATATTAGAAAGCGGCACTAACGTTCGCCTTAACACAGGCAGAAATCCAAGCAGCCCTACAATCAATGCTGTCATGGACAATAGCAGAAAGGTTAACAACTGACGGAGCAGCAAATCTTTGATTGGTGCTGTGCTCGTACTCGCCTGAATAAGTCCTTGTACGCCTTGGGATCTCTCACGAATTTGATGAAAGACAATCAACTGTTCATTGTCATCCTTATCCTTCATGGTTCGGTAGTCCAGCTTCTCTTTCGATTTCAATAATTCCTGATATTCTTCCTTCGTAAGCTGCAAAGGGAAGGTTACATTTTCTGAAGACAACTGCTTGTAAGTCCCCTCACTATCGATCAAAGCAATCGATAAATCAGGAACGAAAATCCGAGGAAACTCTCCTCCCGTATTGTCCGAATGATTACCACCGCCACCGTTCGTATCTCGTCTGGGCATAAAAGGATTCTGGCCACGATCCGGAAATTCCCCTGCCCGCTGCCACGTATTGGGAGGTAACGTCGCAAGCTGATTGCGAATCGTTTCCGCCTTGTTCTTATACAGAAATTGCTGCATGAAAATATATTGGAATACACCAATCAGCAGTAATAACACAGACATCACCAATAAAGACCGCGATAGCAACTGGAATTTCAGTGAACCGGTAACAAAATGCTCAGCAAACCGGCCCCGCCTTTTCATGTTAAATCCATCCGATAACCGGCGCCGCGAATTGTGCGGATCAGCCTATGCTCTTTATCGCCTAGCTTATCGCGCAAGGAGCGAATATACACCTCGACGATGTTCTCTTCGCCACCGAAGTCATAGCCCCACACTTTATCGAGAATCATCGATTTGCTTAATACAAGTCCGTGGTTAATCGACATAAATTTGAGCAGCTCATATTCCGTAGGAGATAGCTCCAGCACGTTGTCATTCAGGCTAATTTCCTTGCGCCGATCATCCATACGAAGCGGTCCAATGATCACTTCACCGAACAAGTTTGGAAAATGGTTGCGAATCCGCGCATAGATACGAGCAAGCAGCTCCTCAAAACTGAAAGGCTTAATCATATAATCATCGGCCCCAAGCGTGAGTCCCTTGACCCGGTCATCGATTTCATCCTTAGCCGTCAGCATGATAACTGCGACATTTTCCGTCTTCTTAATCATTCGACAAACCTCGAACCCATCCATCCCCGGCATCATCACATCCAGAATAGCGATATGCGGCTGAAACTTATTACATGCTGTAATCGCACTAATCCCATCCTGAGCCGTCATGACCTCAAACCCTTCATTCGTTAAACCTAACTCCAGAAATTCTAAAATATGAGGCTCGTCATCAACGAGCAGAATTTTAATACCTTTTAATTGGCGCATCATTTTTCGTCCCCCCGAAGTTCATTGTACACGTTTTCTACAGTCAGTATCCCATATCCTCCCTAAAAGCAATCTGAGCGGTTGCTGAAAGGTTGCTGAATTTTCGATTTCCGCACGAATAAGCCGGAGCCTGAGCGGACCAAACTTTTTATCCCTGCCTATTCAAGTTACACGACTCGCCTCCGCAGTTTCTCCTTCCCCAATTCTTTCTGCAAAAGGATATCCAGATACGCCAGCAGCTGCGGGCGAAGCTCATCTCTTTGAAGCCCCAGCTCAACAATCGCCTTCATATAACCGAATTTATCTCCGATATCGTAGCGATCTCCTTTAAGTTCAAGCGCCATCAGCCCTTCCTGCAGACACATCTTGCGCAGAGCGTCCGTCAGCTGGTACTCGTTCCTAGTCTGCGTCCAGCTTAATTTTTCAGTAATTTTTCAGCCAGCTATCAATTGAATCTCAGTTAACGCTTCTATATTAGGTTCATCTCCTTCAGGACACGAAAGAAAAGAGGAAAACCTTATGGAACGTATCACACAGTACTTGCATTCGTTTCATTTTCAGACTATGGAGTCTAATATCGAACTGCTGCTCCGCTGTGAAGAGAAAGAAAGTACTCTCATTAAGAAGCTAGCTATCGATTGGTTTCGAAGTGTGGAAAAGCGTTTCAGCCCTTATCTCGCCGACAGTGAAATCAGTCTACTGAATACATTAGCCGGTGAAAATTGTATGGTCTCTGCTACGATGTTAGAGGTGCTTTTTCTAGCTGAGGGGTATCAAGCAATAACGGATGGGAACTTTATTCCTCTCCAGCAAAAAGGTTTGCCAACGGGCCTTGAGAAAGCTCCTGCTTCATTAGTGTGGGAAATAGATAACGAATCAGGAGCTGCATTACTTTGGAAGAGAAGCATCTCTTAATAGAAGATGGCTGGACATGCACATTGACCATTATCACTTTCAGGACGTGGCGTCCACAATTAAACACAGGTTTTATCCAGAATTTTTCCAATTCAGCCTTTTACCCACATTTAATAGCACTTTATCCACAGAACCCTTACAATTTATTCACAAAAAAGCATGTTTTATCAACATGTTATCCACAACCTGTGTGCATCTTTATTTTTTTCTTGTTATAACCCATGTTTTATGGTGAGAAATATGCGATGTAGGCGCAATTGGCGGCGGTTTCGCTGTGCTCATGACCAGCATTATCGCAAGTATGGATTGCTCGAGGCACTTTTAGTGGATAAGAGGACAACGTGGAGGGGGAGCTAAGCATATCTGGGGCGAGGGGTTTCGCTCCTTTAAATTACGCCGATACGTCTAGGATGTTCTTCCGTCGTTTCGCCGATAAGACTGGCTTCGGTCCCAGCAAGGGTTCAGTTTACGCAAAAATATGTGTCATTCTCATTTTCTGGATATGTTATAATGATAACCAATTTAACTTGTCAAAATCTAATGTCTGGAGAATATAATGACACATACCAGTAATTCCTCACCTCATGTAGAACCAATCAATAAAAGGGTTGTACTATATGTTATCATTTTTGTAATAATCGCTATTGTTGGCTTAACGTACGTGAAATGGTGGCCTTACTATCATAAAGCATTCGATGCTGCGACTAAACATTCTATAGGGTCGTCCATAATTTCTGGTAAAAACCCTACAGCCCCCGCCCCTTCTTGGCAGGCTGCATGGGATTATGCGCTGACTTACTACAAATCGGTTTGGAAGGCAGCACTACTAGGCATTATCCTTGGTTCATTGTTACAGGTACTTCTACCGTCTACGTGGCTTCTTAGGATGCTTGGTAAAACTTCTTTCAAAAGTACTTTAATCGGAGGAATTTCCTCCATACCAGGTATGATGTGCACATGCTGCGCAGCGCCTCTTGCAGTAGGATTACGCAAAAAGAATGTATCCGTAGGCGCAAGCCTAGCTTTTTGGCTTGGAAACCCGACCATTAACCCGGCAACCTTGGTGTTTATGACCTTTGTTTTGTCTTGGAAGTTCACCTTAATCCGACTAGTATTTGGTTTAATATTAACCTTTGGTGTAAGCTATTACGCCAACCTTTTTGCTGGAAAAACGAAACTTCCAGAGAATCTAACCGTTAAACCAGAGGAAATAACAGAAGAACAATCTGGCTCATTCTTACAAAGATGGTTGAAAAGTATTTGGTTGATGATTCTTCATATTGTTCCAGCCTACATCATCGCGGTACTTTTATTAGGAGCAAGCAGAGCCTGGTTATTTCCTGCAGTCGGGGAAACTGCCGGAAATAGTATTCTTCTTATTATTGGTTTCGCTATTGCAGGTATGCTGTTCGTAATCCCTACCGCAGCAGAGATTCCGATTATCCAATCTTTAATGACCTTTGGCCTTGGGACAGGTCCCGCAGCTGCATTATTGCTTACGCTGCCTTCCGTCAGTTTGCCTTCTTTGCTAATGATTTCGAAATCATTTCCTAAGAAAGTCATTCTGTTTGTTACCGTTTCAGTAGTAGCGCTTGGCATATTAAGCGGCTTAGTCGGTGTTATTTTTCTTTAAGACGCCTTGCATGCTATGATGGTGTCAAAATATGCGATGTAGGGGCTTTATTCGAATGACATATGATGTAATTGTAATCGGCGGCGGTTCCGCTGGTCTCATGGCCAGCATTGCCGCGAGTATGGATGGCGCGAAGGTGCTTTTGGTGGATAAAGGGGACAAGCTGGGGCGTAAGCTCGGGATATCCGGCGGCGGCAGATGCAACGTAACGAACAACAAAGACATGGATGAATTGATCAAGCATATTCCGGGCAACGGGCGCTTCTTATATAGTGCTTTAACCCATTTCAGCAACAAGGACATCATTGATTTCTTTGAAAATCTCGGCATCCGCCTGAAGGAAGAAGACAACGGTCGAATGTTTCCCATCAGCGACAAGGCCAAAACCGTCGTAGACGCGTTGATCGGCCAAGTTCGCAGACAGGGTGTCGAGATCCGGACGAATAGTCCGGTCAAGCAGGTCTTATACAAGGACGGTAGCGTCCAAGGCGTTCGTCTGCATTCCGGCGAAACGATGAACAGCAAAGCTGTCATCATTGCATCCGGCGGATGCTCTGTGCCGCATACCGGCTCGACAGGAGACGGTTATGCTTGGGCCGAAGCTGGCGGGCATACCATCACGCAGCTGTTCCCGACCGAGGTTCCGTTAACCTCGAAGGAAGCTTTTATACGCAGCCGTGAGCTGCAAGGACTTTCTTTGCGGGACGTGACACTCAGCGTGTGGAACGCCAAAGGGAAATCGATCATCTCCCACCGCGGCGATATGTTATTTACTCACTTTGGCTTGTCAGGGCCGATTGCGCTGCGCTGTAGTCAATTCGTCGTGAAAGAGCTCGCCAAATCAGAGCGCAATGAAGTACTCTTAACCGTTGACCTCTTCCCTGATCAAAGCACGGACGACGTGTACAACCAAAGCATGGCTCTCGCGAAAGCTGAAGCTAAAAAAGCAATCAAAAACGTGCTTAAGCCACTTTTATCCGATCGCCTAATCCCGATCATGCTTGAGAAGTCTGGCTTAGATGATCAGCTTACGTACGACAACATCCCAAAGCAAAAGTGGCTAGAGCTATGCAAACTGATGAAAGCCTTCCCCGTTATCGTCAAAGGAACACTCTCTATAGAGGAAGCCTTCGTCACAGGCGGCGGCGTTCAGCTTAAAGAAATCGATCCGAGCACCATGCAGTCTAAGCTCGTGAATGGGCTTTATTTCTGCGGTGAGATCCTCGATATTCACGGCTATACGGGCGGTTATAACATTACCGCGGCATTTTCTACTGGCTATATGGCTGGCAAGAATGCTGCTCAGCAGGTGCAAGGATAAACGACTCCGTCGTCCTTCTGGGACGAGCGCGTTTGTCAAGACTGATGACGCGAAGTGTAATAAAACTTATACTTTCTTTTCTACTAAAAAAGAAGGACCCGCATCCTAAGATGCAGGTCCTTCTTCCTTTATGTTCATCGATTAAGCTGTAGCCAATTCAAGGTCGTCTTCTTCGTCACGATCAAATGCTGCACGATCGAATTCTCCCTCAGACTCAGCTACTAGCAATGCCGTAACTGTTGTTCCTGTAGCATTAACTGCTGTACGGCCCATGTCGATCAGTGCTTCAACACCAAGCACAAGACCCATACCTTCCAAAGGCAAGCCTAAAGCTGTAAGTACAACTGTTGTCGAAATCGCGGCTGGACCTGGAACGCCGGCCACACCAATGGAGGAAACCACACTAACTAAGATAAGAATAATGTATTCGGAAATGCCAAGCGGAAGATTGTAAACCTTCGCTACGAATATCGCCACAACCGCCGGCCAAACCCCACCGCAGCCGTTGAAGTTCATCGTTGCCCCAAGCGGTGCCACGAAGCTTGCAATACGCGGTGATACACGAAGGCGCTTCGTAATTACTTCCAAATTCACAGGCAGCGTTGCATAGCTGCTTCGTGTTGTGAATGCGACAGCAATTGTCGGATAAGCCTTTTTGAAGAATTTGATTGGGTTTACTTTTGCCACGAAAAGTACCAAACCACCGAAGATCAACACGAAGTGAATGATCAAAGCTACATAAGAAGTTAGGATAATTTTAGCCAGAGGAGCAAGTGTATCCAGACCATATTTGGCAGCCATTGCTGCGATTAACGCGTACACCCCATAAGGTGTCAGACGAATAACATACTTAACTACTTGGTGGACTACAGCTGTTGCTGATGTAATAAACGATTTAACTGCTGCTACACTTTCTGGCTTTTTTGAGCCGACATGTACAATTGCTACAGCAACAAAAATCGCGAAGATCAGAACCGGTACAACTTTCCCAGTTGCCATATCGTTAATTGGATTAGAAGGTACTAAGTCCAGAATAACCTGTGAAAACGTAGGAATTTCTCTTGCTTTAAAATCTTTCGGTACAGCCTGTGCAATTCCGTTACCCGGATCAATCACCAAGGCAACAACCAAACCGATCAGTGCCGCGATGCCTGTTGTTAGCAAGAACCAACCGATCGTTTTCAAACCCAGTTTGCGGAGCTGGCCTAGACTGGATAACGATGAAATACTGTTTATGACTAGAATAAGTACTAAAGGCATTACGAGCATTTTGATCAAATTTACATAGATCGTTCCGATCGTACTCACACTTTTAAACTGAAGCCCCAGTTGATTAAAAACTACCCCTGCTACTAAACCAAGTCCTAAACCAATGAAAACACGGTTACCAAAGCTTACTCTCTTTTTCGCCAATAAGAAGAGGACCCCGATAATGATAATGGATACGACTAGGCTGACCCAGTTGGTTTGAAATGCCGTCACTAAATTGTTATTCACTAGAATCATCTCCTTAATTCCTACGATGTTACTCGGTTTTATGGGATAAGAATATGACATTAAACGGAAGCTGTCAATAATAAATTTTCAAAAATAACGAAAAAACCGAACTATCCCCCGGAATAATCGAGATTTAATACGGTTTTTAGACGTTTCTTGGAATTAGAAATGGAACGGAGCTACATCGTATGCTGGTCATGGACAATTGCAACTAGATACCACTGAGTGCCTGAGTTCTCATAAACAAGCCGCAGACTGGTCCAATCCATCCCCTGAAACTGTGGATCTAGACCGGGATAATGATATTCAACCGTAATCGCTGAAGTCGTCGGATATACACTGAATACATTATTAATCATATTCCCTTTGCCAAGAATAATGTTATAACTGATTTGCGGTGCGGCTGCAAAATCTTCGTTATATACAAACTTGTTCCAATAGTTGGGAAAAGTGAGATCAATGGGGTCACCTGAACCGTCGTAATCGCCCCAATGTGTCGTACTGGTATTTGCCCAAAGGGTTGCAAGCCCGCTGCCTAGAACCTGGACATCACTCGACACATGAATATAGGAGTACGGCGAGAATTGCACACCCTTTTTTGGATGGATTAGCTCAGCTAGCTTTTTCAGATCCTTCTCTTTCAGCGCTTGTATCGTTTCTTTGGCTCGGCTTTCGATTGCTTTTTTCGCGTCGGCTTCTTTGGCGTACGAAGTTGGACTTGGTTTGATACTAGGAGTAGTTGTTGTTGTGCTTGGTACCTGTGCGGTTGAAGTCGGTGTGAGTGTTGGTGTTGGTGAGATTGGCGTAGATGATGCAGTAGGAGCTACTGTCGGAGGGACCATTGATGTCGGTTGGGGGCTGCTGCTATTGCTTGTACCCGTGGCACCTTTTGTTTGATCACCCATACATCCAGTCATCACACTTATTATTGCTGCCACCAAAACCATCTCCACCATGCGTCTCATCCGAATCACTCCTCCACAAATTTACTTCCTTATTTCACCAGACGCGGTAATGATGGTAAAGGTTACGCATTCTGTGGTATCTACAATAAAAAGGCTCATGCCTAGAAAGCAGCAGTGAAAGAAGTGAATAAATAAGCTGAAGTACTCGGCTTACAGTCCTTGAGCGAGAGTGTTTGCAAAAGTTTATGCACAACAAGTTACGCCTAAGACGAAAATGTGTAACATTCGATTGCTTATCCGTGAAATGTTGTACCCTTGTACAACAATAGGCAAGCTATTCCACGTTTTCCACGCGAATGTTGCATAAAATACAACAGTTCCAGCCAAAAGTGGCTCTGTTGTCTATAAAAAGGCTAAATTGTTGTGCAACATACAACATTCTTAGCTTACCCAGAAGAAATCATGGAAATTGTTGTACGTTGTACAACTTGGCTTCCTAATTCCCCATTTTCTATTCCCTACCAAAAAAGCACTAACCCAGTTCGGGTTAGTGCTTGGGGACGTCCACGGATAATGGACACGTGGATTGTGAGGGTAGGTGAATCTGGTCCAACATAAGGATGATTTTCATCCTTATAGCAGGCTTGCTCGGCCGCGGCGCGAGTTAGCGATGTTTTTTATCGCTATGGCTATGCTTTCCCGCGCCTCGCGTGGGTTTCAACCAACATAAGGATGTTTTTCATCCTTATGAGGGGCTTGCTCGGCCGCGGGTGCGAGTTAGCGATGTTTTTCATCGCTATTGCTATGCTTTCCCGCGCCTCGCGTGGGTTTCAACCAACATAAGGATGTTTTTCATCCTTATGAAGGGCTTGCTCGGCCGTGAGCGCGAGTTAGCGATGTTTTTCATCGCTATGGCTATGCTTTCCTGCGTATCGCGTGGGTTTCGCCCCTCATAAGGATGTTTTTCATCCTTATGAAGTGCTTGCTCAGCCGCGGGCGCGAGTTAGCGATGTTTTTCATCGCTATTGCTCTGCTTTCACGCGCCTCGCGTGGGTTTCAACCACCATAAGGATGTTTTTCATCCTTATGGAGGGCTTGCTCGGCCGCGGGCGCGAGTTAGCGATGTTTTTCATCGCTAAAGCCCTGCTTTCACGCGCCTCGCGTGGTTTCAACAACCATAAGGATGTTTATCATCCTTATGGCAGGGTTCCTCGGCCGCGGGCGCGAGTTAGCGATGTTTTTCATCGCTATGGCTCTGCTTTCTCGCGCCTCGCGTGGGTTTCAACAAACATAAGGATGTTTATCATCCTTATGGCAGGGTTCCTCGACCACGAGCGCGAATTAGCGATGTTTTTCATCGCTATGGCTCTGCTTTCGCGCGACCAGCTCGGTTTTCTTGCGCCATGCGTCGGTTGCCCCTCGCTGGCTGCACCTCGTTCATTCGACTCATAAGCTCGCTCATTCGCACGGAATTCGCTCACTTTAGCTTCAGCGCCGACTCCCGCTCCATTTCACATCCGAATACCGGCGCTGAAATGGTTGTAGTCGTCAGCAGACGGGTCAAAGGCTGCCTCTTCCTCGCTCGGCACTGCGTCGGTTACGGGCGATGCGTTCGCCTCAGCGTAGCTCTCGGACCAATCCTCATTCACGGTGTGAGCCGGAATGCGGATGGAACCCTCCAGATCGTACGCCATAGAGTATATCGCTTGCTCTGACTCAGCCTGCGGGCGATCCACTAAGCGCCCGCCGTGTGATTGCGCAATTTCTAGCGCAGAGGTTATCTCCTGTGCATCAAGATGGATATGCACCGTAGACATCTCTCCACCCAGTAATTCCGGCTTGTAGCCGAGCTCGTCCAGCGTATCAAGCGCTAGGAGCGCATCCCGCTCCTTCTCAAATTCAAAAAATATAGGAACAAAGCTCTTCATCGCACAGCATCCTTTCTTCCTCAACATGCAAAGTATGCCATTATCATCTACAAATTGTTCCCACTTTATTCTGCGTTGATGGCTTCCTGCACGAATGCCAGCAGCTCCGCATGATATTCTGGCACAGCAGCCACCAGGTAAACCGCCTGTGCCATCTCTCTCCCCTCTTCGAAGCTTGTTCTCACACCTGCATTTGTCCCTTCATTTGTACGCGCATTTGTACCTGCAATTGTATCTCCATTTCTACCTGAATTTGTCCCCGTACTTATTTCTGCACTTGCACCTGCACCCGCACTCGCACTTATCCTTATACCCACCACAGCACCCGCACCGGCAAGCATAGCTACCGGATTACCCGCGAAATCCGTCACCTTCACGCCGGCCTCCTGCGCGAGCAGCAAACCCGCGTACAAGTCCTCACCTTCGGAGTTGTATAGCACGACACCATGAAGGTCGCCTCTAGCGAGCATCGCCCAGGTCAATGACGGCGCCCACATGCGCAGCACTCTTTTAACCGAATGCTCTAGATGATGCCTTAGTCCCAACGCTCTATGATCGTCCTTGCCAACCCCATGGCCTTGAATCCATGAAATTGTGGACTTGACCAACATTCCTTTCGGCTTCGCCTCAAGTTCAACATCCTCCTGCCAAGCACCTTCGTCTTTAACAGCAACATAATTTAGCCCCAAAACCGAATCACGGATTACCCCAAGGACAATTTGTCCCTGATAACTCAAAGAGATGCAAACGCCATAAAGCGGTATGCCCAAGGCGAAATTATTCGTTCCATCCAGCGGATCGACATGCCAAACCCAATCGCTGACTGCCCCTCCTTCACCCGCTTCTTCACTATATATACGATGACTCGGAAACACCGCAAGGATGTCTTCCACAATCAAACGATCCGCCTGCACATCTACTTCGGTGACCAAATCACCGCGATCATCCTTATGCTGAATGGTCAGCTTACCTCCGAAACGCTCTCTCGCCAGTTCTCCTGCTTTCGTTGCAGCTTTAACAGCAACCTCTCTTGCTAATGACCACTCATTACGATTCATTCACTTAGGCCCCTTCAAGTAATCTAGTACTCCTCCTCATATTTTACCATATCCTCCCTGCAAAAGTTGTCGCAAACGCACACTGCTGCATTGACAAGCAGCCTCTACATAAGTGATAATATAGCAAAATCAGAAGCGATATAAGCAGTCGAAAGGGGCAATACGAGTATGGTTAAGCAGCATCAACACAAGATTTTGGATTGTACGATTCGGGACGGCGGTTTGGTGAATGATTGGGATTTTAGCGTGGAATTTGTACAAGACATGTATCGCGGCTTAAGCGCAGCCGGTGTAGAATATATGGAAATTGGTTATAAAAACTCGGAAAAGCTGCTCAAAGGCGGAGCGTCCGGTCCTTGGAGATTCTTGAATGAGTCCTTCCTTCGTGACGTTATTACCAAAAAAACCGATACAAAATTATCTGCTCTCGTAGATATCGGCCGTGTCGATGAGAACGACATTTTACCTCGTGAAGACAGCTTACTTGACCTGATCCGCGTTGCTTGTTACATCAAAGACGTTGATAAAGGCCTTGAGCTTGTTCAAAAGTTCAATAACATGGGCTACGAAACATCCATTAACATTATGGCGCTTTCCCACGTAATGGAAAATGAACTGGTTGAAGCTTTCGAAGAAATTAATAAAAGCCCTGTTGACGTTGTCTATATCGTAGACTCCTACGGCAGCATGGATCATAAAGACATTGACTACCTCGTAACGAAGTTCCAACGTCTGCTTCCTGAGAAAGAACTTGGGTTACACATGCACAACAACCTGCAGCTTGCTTTCGCAAACACAATTGCAGGTGCTTCCAAAGGCGTGTCTTTCCTTGATTCCTCCGTATATGGAATGGGCCGCGCAGCAGGAAACTGTACGACGGAACTACTTCTTAGCTATTTAAAAGGAGCACGTTACGACATTCGTCCAGTACTAGAAATTATCGAGAAACACATGATTACTATGCGCCAAAAATGGGATTGGGGCTATCTCATTCCTTACATGATCGTAGGAGCGCTTGATGAGCATCCGCGTACGGCTATGGCTCAACTTAGCTCAGATGAAAGAAATAACTTTGTAGATTTCTATGACCGATTGACTTCCGTAGAAACGGCTCCTATTGTTCATAAAAACTAATATTCTCAATTAAAAAGACCCCTTATTGACAGTTCTCGAAGGCTTTGGCCTTTAGATCTATCGATAGGGGGTTTTTCATATGCCTTAACCTTATTTGATAATTTTGGCTGATACGACGTAGTCTTCTGCATACGCACGGTCAATGAGGAAGATGAAATCCTCTTCTTCTCGGCGATACGGGGTTTTTTTAGGGAAAACTTCAATATACTCACTCTCGATTAACTCTGTACAATTCTCGTCTGCGTAGATCAATCCGTCTTCTAAACGTTTTAGCGCCTCAACCATAACCTCCCGGGATTTGAACTCCCCTTGAATCTCTACATAGACTTTTGCGGTAGCATCGTGGTCTTGCAGTAAAATCGCTACTTTTTGGTTAGTTTTGATGCGCACTTTCTTTTTTGGAGTTATGCTCATTTGTCCTACTCCTTCATCAGTCTTCTATGCGTTATTTTATGTCACAAAGGCGGAACGCGGACTAGGCTAATGAACGCTAACGAGACACTCCCCAAAGACTGGGCTTTTCACATATGTATGTAAATGTACCGAATAGAGAAAATAAAGAACGAATCGACACCGCTGACCATCAGCGACCCGTTAGGAGTGAAATCTATCCGCCATGAGCCGCATATTGCTAATTGAGGACGAAGAACGCATCGCTAGGGTGCTTCAGCTGGAGCTGGAGCATGAGGGCTATGAGGTACATATAAGAGCAGATGGGCGCTCTGGACTAAATGCAGCCTTAGACGAGTCGGAGGACTGGGAGCTTATCCTGCTTGACGTCATGCTGCCGGAATTGAGCGGTCTAGAGGTGCTTCGCCGCATACGGCAGGTAACCGCTACCCTTCCCATTATCCTGCTGACGGCACGTGATGCCGTCCCCGACCGAGTCAGCGGACTTGACCAAGGCGCTAACGACTATGTGACGAAACCTTTTGCCACGATCGAATTGCTCGCCCGCATTCGCAGTCTGCTCCGCCAAAGAAGCTTTCAGGACCAGTCAGCAGAGCAGCCTCATTTACTTAAGGTGGATGATCTAACCATGGATTTAAAGAGTAGAGCCGTTACCCGAGAAGGTACACCGATCGAATTAACGCCTACGGAATTTGATTTACTGCGCTTCCTGATTCAGCACCAGGATGAAGTGATGTCGCGGGAGCAGATCATTTCAGAGGTTTGGGGATATGATTTCGTAGGAGATACGAACGTGGTTGACGTGTATATCCGATATTTGCGGCAAAAGGTGGACAAGCCCTTCTCCTCCAAACTCATTCAGACGATGCGCGGTATCGGCTACTTGCTGAAGGTTGAACCTTCCTCAAGCAAAGAGGCGGACGATTCAGCTGGTGAAGCTGTTCCCAAAGACGGGCAGACGCCCTCATGAGCCTTAAGCTGAAAATCACACTGTGGGTTTCCGCAGGACTGATGTTGATCCTTTTTTTCAGCTTCACCTTTGTCTACTATATGTTCATTCGGGTTACAACCAATGGCGAACTGGAGCTGCTGAAAGAAAAAGCCCGCACCCTGATTCTGAAGGATTTACCTAATCATCCGGAGTATTGGCAGAATAGCTCGCAGATGGAAGAGCTCCTCATTCCGCAAGAAATGGTGCGGTATATTGCTCCTGATTCGAAGGTTGTTTACCAAATATATTCCGACCCCAAGCTGCTCCGCTTTTTTCCCAAATATGTAGACAAAGAAACGGTTATCTTAGAAACAGCGCCCGACGGAATTTTTATATTCGTGAAAATGCCTGTGTTCAAAGAAGGCCATCAGGTTGCTATTTTAGAAATTGGACGCAACCTGCGGAGGTTGGGTGAATACTCCCGCATGCTCATCTCTATACTTTTGTTAACTTCCACGGGTGCGCTGATCCTAGCTCTCCTTGGGGGTTATTTCTATACGAATGTGCTCTTTCGGCCGCTTCAGCAATTAGTAACCACCATGCAAAATATTGAGAAAAGCGGCTCTTTTAGACACATCCCGCTGCCCGACAAGCTCACGAATGATGAGTTAACTATGCTTAGTGCAACATTTAATAAAATGATTGATAGGCTAAAGGGAATGTTTCAAAAGCAAGAGCAATTCCTTGCGGATGCCTCACACGAGCTGCGTACGCCGCTCACGATCATTGAGAGCTACGCTAGCTTATTGCGAAGATGGGCTTTCCGGGACGATAAGCTGCGTGAAGAAGCGCTCGAAGCCATCATCTCCGAATCAGCCCAGCTGAAGATTCTCACGCAAAATCTGCTCTCCCTTACCGATAAAGAGCGAGAAGACTGTGAACAAAAGAGCACCTTCGACCTCCTTCCGATTGCCCAGCAAACCGCAGCCTCGCTTAGAGTCACCTCTAGCAGAGAGATTGAGGTGCAGATTGCGCAAGATCTGAAAGAGCTTCATATGACAGGAGATCCTTATAAGATCAGGCAGCTTCTCATTATTTTGCTAGATAACGCGCTCAAATACAGCCAGCAAATGGTCGTGTTGAAAATCGGCATCACAGAGAACAAGTGGGTTACCATCGAAGTCATTGATCAAGGCATCGGTATTGCAGAAAGTGACATACCGCACCTTTTTGACCGCTTCTATCGGACGGATAAAGCAAGGAATCGCAAGCAAGGCGGAGTCGGTCTAGGACTGGCTATTGCGGAGCATATCGTTCAGAAGCACGAGGGGACCATTCAGCTCAAAAGCTGCTTAGGTCAAGGAACTACCGCTTTGATTACGCTGCCAAAAACGTGTCAATAAAAATATTATAATGGAATTCTCATCATATTCTCAGAATTGATCTTAACACCATTGATACCACTGGCCATAGGGCTGCAAGGTAAATGTTAGGTGGAATTTCATCTGGTATACTTGGGCTGTTGGACGAACAATCCACAAGTTAGCTCAGTAGAAGAGTCTTGCAAATCAAGTTTTCTAATGAAAACTTAGCATAGGCTTACAACGTAAGTTTACTTACGAAAACTCTAAGGAGGCAATCCAGATGAAAAACCATCAAAAAACGTGGTATAAGAAATTAGTCATTGCGGCATTGACCGTTTCCATAGGACTTTCTGCAGGAATGGTAAGTGCGCCTCATCAAGCCGGAGCAGCAGCAGCTATCGATGCATCAATCACAGCAACTTCTCGTGCCAGTCAAGTGATTTCGATCGGTAAAAACTATTTGGGAAGACCTTATCAATTCGGTGCAAAATCGGGTCAAACGCGAACATTTGACTGCTCTTCCTTCACCCAATACGTGTTCAAGCGGGTTGGTGTAAACCTGCCGCGGACATCTAAACAGCAATCCCATGTCGGAACATATGTATCCAGAAGCAACCTTCGCACAGGTGATCTTGTGTTCTTCTCTATTCCGGGCAAACCCGGCGTCATTAACCATGTAGCCATTTATATGGGCAACGGTAACCTACTGCAGACATACGGCGCAGGCGGAGTCCGCATTACTAACATTCACAGCGGGACTTGGTCATCCCGTTACATGACCGCTCGCCGCGTCCTATAGTTTAATAAGGATAACCCTCAGCCATATGGCTTGAGGGTTTTTGTTTTTCACCTAGGAATCTGCAAGCCGTAATATATTCCGCCCTACTAACTAGCTAGTAACGGATGTACGCCTCAACATAGTTCTCCCTCAAGCCTCGCTTTCGCACCTTGATCTGCAGCAGACGTTGTTTGTAGCTCACTCTAGCCGTCCTCGGCTGCACAAGGGTCGGCAGCTTAATGATTCGGTTCTTGCCGCTGAGAAAGCCGGTCAGCTTAATCTGATTGGATTTCACAAACACCTGCAGCGCTTTTGGATCTTCATCTTTGGCAATCTTCACTTTAATAATGACATGTTCATGCGTCTCAAAGATTTCAGAGCCCGCAAATCCCTGGGAAGAGAGAGTGGCATCCAAACCCGGCATCGCTTTTTTCAGCATGTCCTGTACATATCCCTCGGCCCACGTCATATTATCTAGAAAGGTCTGCCCTTTTTCACCGAAAGGCAGCTTTTGCCCAAGGAACTTCTCAACTTGCTCCCATTTTAGCCAAGGATGGCGATTAAACCCGTTCAAGCTCATCACCTCATTTTCACTAGCAGTATATGTGCCTACTCCCTGATGTGACACCCAAATGAAAAACAGGGCACCTCTAGGCGAATACCCTCATATACTATAGTTGTGATAAGTGCAAGGGGGTCGAGTATGCCATCTATCGTAGGGAATGTCAAAATCATCAGCGTGGGGCCGAGCTCCGTCGTCCACTTCGGCGATTCCTTTATCATCGCACCTAACAGCTCCTCCAAAACTTTTGCCGGAGCAGGCTCATTTAATACCGGGGATTTTCCTCGCATTTATAATGCCTACAGCACAACTGTAACCAACGATTCCGACCTTATCGAAAACAATGCCAGCGGAATTATCATTTAATATTCATTCATTTATTAACCTGAGCGAGGTGTTCATCCAAAATGAACTGGACCATCCATCAGACCATTATGATTCAGCATTTAAAAGTGGACTCAGTGGCTAACTCCTCCGTTCTGCAAATTGGCACCGCCGGATCTATCCGATCCTTATCTAATCTGTACAATACCGGCGGCTTCGTTGAATCCGCTCCACAGATGGGAGCAAGCGCAACGAACCCAGTCTCACTGGTTCCTTTGCCACCGCCAACTTAATATCCCCCAACTCGGGCGTTACAAGCTGAATGAAACCGGAAGGAGGTGCCTTTCCTAGATGCATAATTGTATAACTTGGCAGCAATGGGCCCAGCAGGTCTCCGCCTATATTGAGATGCAGAAACAGAGAATCGATACGCTTGAACAAACCGTAAGCAAACTGCAAACGGACCTTAACGCCTTGAAAAATCAGAAGGGCGTCCACATCGATAAAATCGAATATAAATTCGATCAACTCAAAGTCGAAAAGCTGGACGGGACCTTAACAATCGGTATCAGCCCCAGCTTACTTGACCAAATCGATGACTTATCAGTGAATGGTGCCTCGATGGGCAAATATGCTGGTGCTGATGCGAATGCATTTTTTCAGGGGCAAGGACAAATGAAAGGGCAAATGCAAGGTCAAGGACTAAGTCAATGGCAAGGAATAGGGCAGAGACCACAAGAGCAAGAACAAAAGCAAGGTCCAGGGGCGGGGAATCAAGGGCAAGAACAGGGGAAAGGAAATCCCACAGGTTTTGGCATTCAGCAGGAAGTCTCTAGCGGGATAGAACAATACTTGCAATATGGTGTTCATGCCGATATGCACAATCTCGAAAACAAATATCAGTATCCATTGGACGAGGATTACAAAGCCCTCATTATCGATGATATCCGTAAACAGCTAGACACCCGCATTCAGCTTTATATCAATCAGTACCGCAGCGTTGGTTTCAAAGAACCGATGGAAGCCGTGACCACCAGCATCATCGAGAAAACTAAACAAGACATACTAAGTGCAATTGACAGTTACATATCCAATTTACCAAGGAAGGAAGGATAACTATGCTGAACTTACATGTAGAAAACAAGCAACTTTTCGTAGGTGATGTGCGAATCATCGGGGTCGCCAGTTCTTCTGTATTTCTTATTGGCGATACGGAAGTCATTTCATTGTCCTCCATGTTCGACACCCCTCCCGAATCGGTCATCATTTCTCCATTCGTACCTCTTCCATCGGAGGGGTGACCTATGGTTCGCTTATCCATCGTCGGCAATGTCTATATCAATGACTTAAGCTCGAGCAGTATCATGCATGTTGGTGATAACATCAACACAGCTCTAAAAACAAGAGTCTTCGCTGTCCAGCGTGAAGTTCCCTTCTATTATGGGAATGAGGGAAGCTTCAAGGCTTATCCCTTTTATCAAAGACCCTTTCCCATCCCCCAGCCTCATGAACCCTTCACAATGTGTGTGGATAACTTAGGCTCATTTATTCGTGTGCAGAATATCCGTATTCTTGGCGTTTCCTCTTCCTCTATATTGCAGATCGGCTGTAATCGTATCACCAGTGGCGAAACCCGCATCAAAAACATCCGCCAGTTCGTCACAGATAAACCCGGCCCCAAAGAAAAGACAACCTTTGTCAAACTAGGCAAAGAAGAAGGCGTTGGCTTCTTCGAAGCGAATCCCCAGCAGTAACTTTAGGAGAGCGTCTATTCATCCAATCTTGTTCTACATTGAGGTTTCTAAAATCGGAATCCATCGCCATATATGCTCGCGTGAGGTAGCTGGATGAATGAAAAAATGAATGAATGTATGAATGAATGTATGAATGAATGAAAAAAAATGAATGAATGTATATGTGCACCCACATCCTCGGTCGAATGATGTTGTAGTAAGTGCAACAATTGCGGCCCTGATCCCGCCTCTCCCTCTTCAATGTTGTATAACGTACAACAATCTTGACCTATTCAGGCGATTTCGCAAGAAATGGGTTAGAATTGTTGTACGAAATGCAACTTCAAGCTGCTAAATGGCCTTTTGGCTTGCGAATTGTTGTAGTAATTACAACATTGGCAACCACTATTGCCCATAATCCTCATAACCTCAAAAACTAATGAACGACGATAAATCAAATTTGTTTTAACTGCGGCGAGCGAGTATTACTGGAAACGTGGTTACTTGGCGGTGGAGGCAGTATCAGCTTCTTTGCTGGTCCTGGGGGTGGAGGCACTATCTGCTTTACTGGCTATCTTGCGTTGAAGGCACTATTTGCTTTTTTGCTAGCTATCTTGCGTTGGAGGCACTATCTTCCGTAATTATATAGCAAATACAAGTTAACACGTGGCTGCCGAGAATTAGCGACGAGGCTATGCAATAGCCTATCCTAAGCACTAGCAGCTACGGTTAAGCAAAACAGAGAACCGCACCCCACTCGGCAAGCCGGAGTAGGGTGCGGTTCTCTGCTAAAGCCGGCTCACTTCGTGAGCAGCGGCTGGGCGCGGCTGAGCAGCGCCGCCATCTCCCCGCGCGTCAGCGACGCGCTCGGGCGGAACGTGCCGTCCGCGAAGCCGTCGACAAGGCCATTGCTGCTCATCGCAGCGATGGCCCCTGCCGACAAGCTGCCTGCTGGCACGTCGGTGAAGCTCTTCGCAGCGGCTCCGCCGCCAGCCTGCGAAGTTAACTGCAAAGCGCGGGACAGCAGCACACTCATCTGCTCCCGCGTCATGATCTGATCCGGCGCGAAGTGATCGCTGCTGATCCCTTGGATCAGCCCACTCTGCTTCGCGAGCCGGATATCCTGCCACGCCCAATGGGTGGCAGGGACATCACTGAACGAGGCGCCGATTGCAGCCGCCTCGCCCTTCAACCCTAGCACGCGCACGATTATCGTCGCGGCTTCAGCCCGTGTGAGCGCCGCGTCCGGCGCGAACCGGTCAGAGGCTATGCCGAGCATCCAGCCTCGGTTCGCAGCGGCTAGCACATAAGCTTGCGCCCAATGCTTCTGCATGTCGGCGAAATAAAACCCATCGGACCATAGGCTGTAATAGTCCCAGGTATTCGCGGTCTCCTGATTCAAGCTCCAGCTTCCTGTCCCCTTCAAATTGTACTTGCCTACCAATTTCAGCTTTTCCTTCAACGACTGCTCGTTCTCGAACCACACTGTGTAGTCGCCGGCACTATATTCGCTAGACGCTGCATTGGTTGGACTGATTGTGAAAGTAGCTACCGGTGATTGGCTAGCAGCATCATACCGCACACTCCCTTTATAGGTGTCAATCAGCTGCATTAGTTTCTGAGCGGATACACCTGAGCCATTAGCGGCAGCATTTTGATTCCAGTACCTCCCGTAGAACGGAACACCAAGAACTATTTTATCCGCTGGTGCCTGTGCTACTGCGTATTGAATCGATTTCTCGACAAAGGGTAAACTTGCTACAGGTCCCGGGGTTGGATCTCCAGGATAGCTTTCATCATAAGCCATAACCATTAAGTAATCACTCACCGCGGCTAATGCCTTGTAATCATACAAAGCAATCCAGCTTCTCGTCGCCCCTGTAGGATTCGCTGCTACAGCCACTGATACTTCCATCCCGCTCGGGAGTTTATCGCGCAGCATTTTGACCATATCCGTATATTTATCCCGGTAAGCTGCATCCACATTCTCGATATCCATATTAATGCCGTCCAACTTATGGTCCTTGATTGCCGCAACAATTTGATTAACAAGCGCTTCTCGATTATCGATGGCTTTCTCACCTAGCGTCCTATCGAAATCGTTACTAAGAAAAGGGACAACCTTCTTCCCTCGCTGATGCATGTCGGTAATGAACGAGTCCTGTAGAGAATCGGATAGTTGCAAACTACCATCTGTATGGATATGAAAGTAGCTAGGCGAGACGACATCCAGTGTCTGACCGCTTTTATCCACTTGTGAGGTATATAAATTTGAATTGCCGAAGAAGAGATAAGACATCGTAAACTTTCCTTGAGACGAGCTAGCTTCAGCCTTAACACTAGGTTCTGAGCTTGTTGCTATCGTCAAAAGCCCCGCCGCGGCTATTATAATCACGAATTTTCTACATCGATTTTTGGTTTTCTTCATCGGCCCACCCCCTATTTCTAGCATCTAGCTGCTTCCTCTATTTTGCTAGATAGAATTTGAATGTGCTAGGAGTAAATATTGGGGATACCAAAAAACCGTTACTTTAGAGCATTCAGCTCCGAGTAACGGTTTCTAATAAAACTGGTAGTGATTACGGCCTTTGCCCTTCACTTTATATAGGGCAATATCTACTTCTTTCAACATACTAGTCGCATCGGTTTCACCTGAGCGGTACATTGTTATCCCCATACTAACTGTTGCGCGAAACTGCTGCCCCTGTATGTCCCATGGCTGTTCAAAACACTGAATGATCCGCCGGGCGACGCTTTCCACGTGCTCCTTACAATCCACCGCGGGTAATAAAATGGTGAACTCGTCGCCTCCCATGCGGGCGAACATATCAACCTCACGGAGACAACCTTTGATGCGGTGAGTGAAATCCTGCAAGAATGCGTCTCCTACATCATGACCCATCGTATCATTTATCACTTTGAAATCATCTATGTCTAAGTATAGAAGTCCAAACGGTCTCTTCGTTCGATTTGCTTGCAAAAGCATTTGCTGCAGATGCTCCTTAAACATTCGCCGATTAGGCAAACCTGTCAGAGGATCATGATAAGCCATGGCGATAAGACGGCTCTCTTGATTTTTGCGCAGCGTGATATCAGTAAGCACGAAAGAAATCTCGACTAGAACACCCTCATCATTACGAATTGGAATCGCGGTACATTCGAACCAGATAATATTCTTATTAACACCTCTTGCTCGAAATTCCAGCTTACTGCTGCTGCAAGTTTGCAAGGTTTTGATAAACATTTTATGTAAATCCATACCGTATTCCGAATCAATAAAGTCCACAACTTGCTGAAAGTCAGCAGGTATAAATCCTATCACTTCACTAAAATTCTTGGAGGCATAGGTCAAATTTCCATAAACATCAAATATGCTAAACAGATCCCAAGCCTGCTCGATGAATTGGCATACGAATGTATCCTTCAGTAACGATGAATGTTTCGCAAAATCTGAATCAGCCTTATGACTCATTACTTCGCAGCCCCTCTCGTACTTTTTACATAGAGACTTAGGTAGCTTAGCATAGGAACATAAAGATTCAATTAAGTTCATCCAAATTTTTCGTCAATTTAAGTCGAAATATGACTATTTTTTCACATTTTTCATAGATACAGGGATTTAGAAGCAGATCAAAGTACCTACTTCGAGGAAAGAATCGTACCAAATCTCTTTATCTGTCAATAAAAGGATAGAAATGTCTAAGAGAATCGTTCTATAATGAAGATAACATGTAAGAGCGGGAACACCGTTCTTTCTACCAAGCTGTTCCGTTACTGAGGAGGATTTCAAGTATGGCAGGAGAAACTATTTTAGTCGTAGATGACGAGCAAGAAATTGTCCAATTGATTCAACTCTACCTAGCGCGGGAAGGCTATAAAGTCATTAGCGCCAATAACGGTCACGATGTATTTGAGATCGTAAAAGAACATAAGCCCGATCTTATTATTCTGGACATTCTATTGCCAGGACTTGATGGTATAGAAGTTTGCCGACAGCTTCGCAAAACGAGCAATACGCCGATCCTGTTCATCTCCTGTAAGAGCGAGGATATTGATATTATTCTCGGATTAAGCATGGGTGGCGATGATTATATGACGAAGCCATTCAGCCCTAGTCAGCTCGTCGCTAGAGTCAAAGCTCATTTACGTCGAAATTCCATTCGAGAGCAGCATCAGGATGATCCTCAGCTGGTGAAATTCCCCGGCCTCGAAATCGATCTGGTTAGCCATATCGTTCGCGTGAATGGACAGACCATATCCTTATCGGCCAAAGAATTCGATTTGCTTTCCTTAATGGCTAAGACCCCTAATCGGGTGTACAAAATCGAGCACCTGTTTGAACTTATATGGAGCCTAGATAGCATGGGCGATCCACGAACACTTATTGTACATATTAGTAATCTGCGTAAGAAAATTGAATCTAACCCAGCAGAGCCTCGCTACATTATTACGGTTCGCGGTGTCGGATATAAATTTAACGGTTCGGCTGTTTAGAACAGTCGGCTAAACCATACGGTAAAATAATGCTGCAGAGGAACCGCTGCTGCCGCTATGACAAGTGCCGGAAGCATGTTGGCTACATTCATTTTTTTAATTTGAAGAATGTTGACGCCTACGCCAATAACCAGGACGCCACCCACGGCTGTAATTTGGACGATCATAGCATCTAGCGACGCTTGGCTAAAAGCCATGGCAATAAATGTCGCTGCCAGAGCGATGACCCCTTGCATCACGAACACGGACACCGCCGAGAAAATCACGCCTATTCCAAGGGTAGACGCGAAGATAATGGATAAGAACCCGTCCAGCAATGATTTGGTATATAAAATATCATGATTATGCCTAAGGCCGCCATCCAGTGGACCCAGAATAGCCATAGCTCCAATGCAATAAACCAAGGTGCATGTTACGAAGCCTTGCGAGATACTGCTTGTAGGATGAGCAGAAGAATCTTTGCGCAGCAGTGCCTGCAACCAGTCACCTAGCTGCTCTAGCCTGTATTCGATTCGCAGCAGTTCTCCAATGATACCTCCAATAACCACGCTCATAATAACTAGTACGATTTGATTCGACTTTAATGCCATAGTAATGCCCAGCACAGTAATGGCGAGCCCAAGGCCCTGCATAACTGTGCTTTTTATGCCTTCCGAGATGCGGGGCAGCATCATTCCTAATAATCCCCCAATCATAATGGCGATTGCATTCACAATCGTCCCCCATAAAGCCATGCTGATTCATTCCCTTTCTGCCTTAAAGTCTGTGACAACCTTCTCATTCTACATGATTCCGCTCATAATTTCCTCCATCGTTGGAAATGGTATGAATAAGCAACAGGAAAGGAGGAATACAGCATGTCGAATGACAAATCGATGGATCCCATGACTGGCGACACGGTTGAGACGGACGGTATTTATGCCAATGAAGCAGGACGAGAGGTTACGCTCAAGCGCGGCGACGAGTTTCCCGCCGATCTTGTTTTGGGACGAACGACTTGGGAAATGAAGGGCTTCGCCGATGAAGCCGTGATTGATCATGACCAATCTGAGCTTAACCCTATGCGCAAGCGTGTGGACGCTAGAACCTAATCATAGAACCGGGCTGCGATGAATGCAGCTCGGTTTTTGCCTGCGTATGATATACTATGGGGATGATATATCAAGCGCTGGGGGAACAAGCATGAACGGAAAACGAATTATCATTGTAACTGGAGGGACACTCGGGGACTGGGCTCTTGGAGACATTCATGAAGATGACGTTCTCGTAGGGTCGGACCGTGGTGCCTTATATCTGATTCAACATGGCTATACGCCGCATATTTCACTCGGTGATTTCGATTCTGTCACTGCCGAAGAGTTAAGCCGTATTCGCGCTTCTAGTCTCACTTTCATCGATTGCGACCCGGTCTTCAAGGATTTAACCGACACCGAAATGGCCTTTAACTGGGCACTGGATCAGCAGCCTGATCATATCGTTCTGCTCGGAGCGCTCGGCACCCGATTTGATCACTCGTTAGCCAATGTACATCTGCTACGCAAAGGCACAGAGCAAGGCGTTTCCTGTTCCATTGTCGATGCCAACAATCAAATCATTCTCATTAACCAATCCACTCGTATATTACGGGGGAGCTATACACATATATCCCTGCTGCCGCTTAGCTTGGAAGTAACTGGAATTACACTGCATGGTTTCCAATATCCGCTCCAGCAAGCGACTCTTCAGATTGGACAGTCCCTTGGGATTAGTAATGTACTTAACGAATCGGAAGGTCTCATCGAACTCCACACTGGCTTATTACTCGTTATCCAAAGTAAAGATTAAGCAAAAAATTTTAAAATTAGACAATCTCATGTGAATCCTATAGGGGTTAACTCTGGTACAATGAACTGTATGCCATACATTAATTAAGATATTGAGGTCGTTCAAGCATGCAGCATGTGCAAGAGAATCCGGCAAAGAACCTTCATCATAAGAGTGTGCAATCCATTACAACCCAATTTGCAGCCAAACATTTACTTACGAACCGAGAAGCCGAAATTATAGGTCTTATCGCGCTCCACGGCTATAGTAATAAAGAAATAGCTGATCACTGCAACATTAGCGAAAAAACTGTTAAAGTCCATATTGATAAAATTATGGATAAAGTCGGAACTCGATCGATGCGCAAGCTTCTAGCTGCCATCATCAGCAATGCGGTTTAACGCACCCGCCAAATACTGCTATTCAAACTGGAGACAGTTTGGATAGCAGTTTTTTATATGAGGGAATCTCACTAGCTGGCTAAACTAGGTATATTTCTCCCAACCTTTGCTTACAAATAGAGTAATAGATTATTCCTCTAGAAATGGTTGGTGTGCCTATGAACTACCAAAGAAAGAGAATCCTTTTTTATTCGGTGCTAGCAGGTCTACTTACTATACTTCTCATACTCGTATCCTTCAGCCTAGACTCCTCGGGGTACCAATTACAGGGATCCTCATCAACTCCGGCATTGATCCCTCATCAGGTCGATGCTCAGATCGTCGAGTCTCCATCCCAAGCTCCGGTCGAGGTCTATCCTTTTGCCCTGGACAAGCCCGCTCCAAGCTTAAAAATAACGCCAGACCCGCCTCTCCTAGAAGAACCCAAATTGCCTGCAGTCTCAACGGTTACTTTGAATACTTACGTCCCCGCTCCCCCGAATGCTTCCGCAGTTTCGGGCGCAGTTCAGTCTACAACAAGACCAACACCTCTGCCATCCAAAATCAGCATACCCGTCCTCAACTACCACAGTGTCACGATTGATCCAGGGAATGTTGTCGTTATCTCCCCAGCCAAACTGGAAGAGCAGCTGATATATCTTAACGACCATGGTTACACCCCAGTTTCTCTCACTACTTTTATTAGTCTTATCGAAGGAAAAGATGTCGAGGCAGCTCCTGAGAAACCAGTGCTGTTAACTTTTGACGATGGATACATCGATAATTATGAGCAAGCGATGCCACTTCTTGCCAAATATGCCTTCCCGGCTACCCTCTTTATCTCACCAGGTATGAGCGATCAGGAAGGTTACCTGAACTGGGAACAGATCAAGAAGCTGCAAGAAGCCGGCTGGGACATTCAACCTCATGGGATGACACACCCCCATCTCCCCCAGCTTTCCGTGGATCAACAAGCCTTCGAAATGTTAGAAGCCAGAAAACAAATCGAGGAAAACCTCGGAACCAAAGCCGATGTATATTGCTACCCTTATGGCGAATATAACAAAACGACGCTGAAGCTTCTTAAGGATCATGGATTTCGTTATGCTTTTACGATTGAACAAGGCTTTGCAACAAACCAGCAGTCCCCTTACCTGCTCAAAAGGCTTTTTATCAATGGAGAAGAAGGCCTGAAATCATTCATTCGCAAGCTTTCTGCACACGATTAAGTAGCTTTATTTTCAAATTTATCAAGTGAAAGGTAGTTCAAATTAATCATCAATATAGTATAATAGGCCTATCAACCATGAGGAGCAGTTCGTATGTCACAAGCAAATAAGCGCTCCAGCTTCCGACTCAACCTTCAAATTCCTTTATCAGCCTTGTTCAAAATCATTGGTATCAAAAACAAGGCAGCTGACACCAAACATTCTAAAATTATGATAAGAGATATTAGCTCAGGCGGTATACGTATCCACACCCCCTTGAATCTTCCTATCGATATGAGCTTGCTGCTGGAATTCACTTTTCATCTTTTTCATCAAGAGATCAAAGTATTAGGTGTCCTCACACGAAAAACGATGCTGAGTCCATCCCTCTATGAATACGGGATTGAATTCAGCATCGCAGATCCAATTATGGAACAGCAGCTTACCAGTCATCTGATCTTATTAGGTGCTCGTTTAAAACATAACAACATGCTGGCCAGCTGCAGCTTCTGTTCTGATGAAGATATGGCAGATATTTTCTCTACCACCTACGAGATTACATAGCAGCTGCAAGCTTCTGTACAAATTGTTCCAAGTACATCTGATCGATATCATCAAATCGGTTCTTGATAGGACTATCAATATCCAGCACCCCGACGAGCTCATTTCCAACAAGGATCGGTATCACGATCTCCGATTGTGATGCCGCATCGCAGGCAATGTGACCTGGAAATGCATGCACATCTGGAACAAGCACCGTTTCCCGACGTTCAGCCGATGTACCGCAAACACCTTTGCCCAGTGGAATCCGCACACAAGCCGGAAGTCCTTGGAACGGCCCCAGCACGAGCTCCTTCTTGTCACTTGTTTCATCTAATAAATAAAACCCTACCCAATTCACATCACTCAGAAACTGCCCGAGCAGCGCAGCGGCGTTAGCCAAATTCGCAATGCGATTCGGTTCGTCATGTATCAAAGCTTCAGCTTGCTGAATCAGCAAGGCATAATTATTTTCTCTTGTTCCCTCATAACTTGATTTCGCAAACATCTCTCATCATCCCTCTTCCCCAAATCAATCCTACCTGCTTATCATACCAAAAGATAACCTTCCTACCCAAATGCAAAAAAAGGGCGAGTCGGATTCGGATTATACCGATTAGGCTCGGAGAATATGCTCGGTCTAGGAATGAATAATGGAAAAAATGATCGTTTTTCCATCCGCTTCTAACCGTGTTTCAACAGAGTAGCTGCCGATTTGTTTCGTTGTGGTTTCGAGAACACCTTTAGCGGCTGCGCGTTCACAAGCGTCAGTAAACTGGCGATAGAAGATGTCTGCGTCATAGCCAAAAAGGAAATCCGTGAACTTCCGGATACTCTCCGTATTACGGGCCAGTGCCCCGTTTTCTAGGTGGACAGTCACACCATAGGTCATAAACTGCGGATCTAACCATAAGGATGCTTCATTACTGTTGCGCACCTCGGTGGTCGCACCGCTCATCGCCAGCCCTTTGGCCTCGGCATCTCGGAATAAGCGCAGCGTTGTTTCTTCAAGGTCATAATTCGCGCCTCGCAGCTTACCCGCTTCCTCCATCACATCGTAGGATTGCAGCATTCGCTGATCGGGGAATACCAGCTTCTTATAGCTGCCATCTTTCGTAGGCACGACTTTGATGAACGCTTCACTTCCGCTGTTCACACTGATGCGCTTCGACTTCGTCTGCAAACGAGCAATGATTTGCAGCGCTTCAGCTCGGGTAACCGGTCGTCCAACGCCGAAGTACCCGTTCGGGTAGCCTTCCATGATTCCCTTCGTCATGGCCTCGCCGATGAATTTCTGCTGTCTGGCCGTCGCACTTTGAAGATCACCGAATTGGGAAGCTGCTTTGAGACTGTACACTTCGTCTTCCAAATACTCAGTTTCTTTGAGTAAATAGTATAGAATTTCAGCCACATCTTCGCGCTTTAGCATCGCCTTGTAGTCACTGAACTGACCTTTGCTTATAAAATGAAGATCACTGGCCAAATCCAAATATGGCTTTGCCCAATATCCAACTGTGTTCGGTTTGAACGTGAAATCCCGATAATCCTGCTGCAAAATACTTTGGTTGCTTGCGCTGAGCGTTTGCAAAAAGCTCGATTTCCATTTGCGCTCGCCATTAGGATATTTATCTGTAAAAGCAAGCAATACAATTTTCACAAATTGATCAGCAGTCACAGTATCATCTGGTCGAAAAGTCCCATCAGGAAAGCCGTCCAGTAATCCCTGCTGCACCATTTGACTAATCGTCTGCTCCGCCCAATGGCCTCGAACATCCGTCATACCGGCAGCTTCACTCTTCCCTTGTACGACACCTATTGTCATTACGCAACAAACTGTTGCAATTGTAAGCCATTTATTGAGCTGTAACATTTTTCTTACTCTCCGCTTCTCCATGAGTTTTTGGCATCGTTTACACCAGTCTTTAGGATAAGCCTTCTACAATGCTTTGAGAACAGGCTTAAAGCCTAGTGATCCAAGGTGCCAAGAACTATCAACTATGGGACTATAGCCATAGGGATGGATACAAAAAAGGACCATGCTTTCTACACATGTAGAAAACATAATCCTTACTTTCCAACGAAAAACGGCACATTTAGCCGATCTTTTTGCCAGCACCCACTGTTATAACGGAATTATAATAGCGCAGCCAATCTGTTATGTATAACATTTTGGTCAGGAAATCTGGAGCATTACCCTGCAGACTCGCATACTTTTCCTCCTGCAACAGTTGATGCATCTCCCAGCTTTTAATAAATATGGCTTTAATGAAAGCTTCCTCCGTTTGCGGCTTATGCAGATCCGTTCCGCGCGAGAGTTCGATTTCCTCGATAATAACGCCTCGATAATAGGGATGTACGTTCACTAGTTGCCCCATATCAATGTAAGCGAGACCTGTAAATTCGAAAGGCAGCCAAATTAAATTCGTCTTCCTGTCTTCCAGTTTAACTGTATAAACTAAGCCCAAGTTCAGAGCAATCGGCTGCGGATAGTTCTTAATTTGTCCAGACCGCAAATGATCCACTATATGCTCAACGAAATTCATGGTGTTCTTCCTCTCCGAAGGACCTGATCTTTCATCCTGTGTCCTTTCTTCATATTGCGTGTTAAGGCCTTCTATTGTCAAGACACATCAAGAACGAGCTTACTTTCTCGGCCTCTTGTTCTCTTGGTATTCCTGAATAATCTCTTTAGTGTTGTCTCTCTTCGATTCTCTCCCTCGAAGCAAATCTCCTCCAGATTTCGAGCTATAGCCATTTTAAAAATTACATGTAGAAGTTAGACTCATCTGCCAGTTCGCTCTCGAATCCTATAAGGCATGATTTTTTTATAAAAATCCGAACTTTTTTTGTACTTGTAACGTCTAATTCAGAGAGGTGAGAGAATGGAGACGACCGGTGTCCATGTATTTGATTACTTAAAGTACGTATCTGAAACAACGGATCAGAAAGTGATTCTTCGCAATATAATGGAAACCTATGGTAATGATGTATGGAATTATGCGTTTAGTATTTGCCGCAATTCAGATTTAGCAGATGACATTACGCAGGATGCTTTCCTGAAAGTATATCGCAATCTTACTACATTCCGTGGTGAAGCTTCGGTCAAAACCTGGCTGCTTACCATTACACGTAATACTGCTTATGACTACCTACGCAAAGCATTTTGGCGCAAAGTTACACTTGTTGGCTTCATTCAATCTGCAGGCACATCACAATCAGCAGAAACAGAAGCGATGGAGAAATTATATGCTAGTGATATATGGAAAAAAGTGATATCTCTGTCCCCAAAATACAGAGAAATTTTAATTTTGCATGCCCATTATCAGCTCTCAACGAAAGAAATGGCTGCCATCCTTAACATCTCGGAGGGAACCGTTAAATCCCGACTTCACCACGCCAGACTCAAGGTGATCAGTTTGAAGGAGCGTGAAGCGCTTGAAAACTCCTGATCCGGATGATTTACATAAGCAATTGGAATCAGGACCGCTTAAGCAATCTGGCTTTTCTTCCAAGCTTCAGGGCGAGATCGAGGAAGCCATTGAGCGGAAGGAACGAGCGAAGCCGAAGGTAAAGCCCATATTCTGTTTCGCCGGACTCGGTGCGATTGCTGCTGCATTATTGCTCTTTCCGTGGAGTTCAATCCATACGCAAAGTGATGCAGCTCCTGCAATGGATGCTTCTGTTACGACTGCAGCGTCCACTAGTTCGTCTCCTGCCCCAATAAGCACCGCACTGCTTATTGGGCTAAGGACCGAGCGTGAATCTAACAATACTGAGGCGCAGCATGCTTTAGGACCCATTCGTTATAGTACTTATCGAACAATGCTTATAGCACCGGTTCGAGGCCAACTGCAGAAGACATCCGAGGGCACAGGAATTCTGATGCCCTATAAGCAAAATTTTTGGAAAATCGAATCCTTGGTTCATAAAACGAAAACAGACGAGTTCCACTATTTATCTGCTCATCTAGCTGATCAACCCGTGAAACCAGAAGCGTTCCCCGATCAAGCTGACGAACAGTTAAATCGCGTGGAGACCCTGTTATTTGCTGGGAATCAATATGTTTCCATTGCTGAATCGGAGGAGGCTTGGCGAGGTAATGCCCCTTATCAAGCGGAACGTATCTGGGTTCGTACCCTCCCGCAATTAAAAGAAGGGCATACTGTGCAGTTCTATAACAAACCGGTGGACAAGAACCATGTTTCGATCACCGATTTATATGGCAGCAGCAGTAGCAGCATCCTTACAAATGTACCGGGCAGCTCTGCCAAATTGCTTGGTGAGATTACAGGCCAAAGCTGGACCGTCCAGCGTGAACCAGGCCGCTGGGTCGGCAAGATCGCGGAGACGCCGCGAATTAGCGCAGCAACGCCTGATAGCTACATTCTGCACGACTTCCCGCGAGAGCTGCCTGATAAAGTCATCAATCACGATGATCTTTGCTGCTCATGGAGTTCTATCCAGTCCTCTTGGCCGTTAGCGACCGATGCGTTAACATCGCCAATGAATGATATGATCGTCATCTTCGAGAACGGTAAGCTCAAGTTCTACCCTTACGGGCAAGCGCCGGGAAATGATCCACAACTAACCTTGGACCTCCAGCCCGGTGAGAAGCTCGTTATGGCACAGTGGGCAACCGATCACTACGTACAAGAGTGGATCGATAAAGTCGGCCGCTATTTGAATGATGATCAGGCTGAATCAAGCTTCAGTGATGAAGTGGATAATGGCAGAGTCGGAAAAACCCGCTAAGTCCTGTGACTTAACGGGTTTTCGTTGTTTACCAGCCCCTGCGAGCGCGCAAGCTCGTGATGTGGGCAATATGATGATTACCATGCCATGCGTAATTGCCAACGTTCCAATCCAGTCGAATCGTCTTCCCTGACTCTGGATGTACGAATGCGCGAGCAAATTGCTCGTGCTGCATAGCATGCAGAACAATCATCCAGCGGCTGTGCAAAGCATCCAGCAAGGTAAGCGACAGCTCTACCGGAGCTGACTTGCCATCGCTAAGCTCAGCCCAGCGCTCCTCGTAGTAAGGTCTGATCGTCGGTTCTTCCTCCGTCAGCGCCAGCTTGAACCTTGTGTAGCTGTTCATATGGCTGTCTGCGACGTGATGCACGACTTGCCGCAGCGTCCACCCTCCTGGGCGATAAGGCGTATCCAGCTGCTCGTCAGACAGCCCAGCAACCGCCTCACGAAGTCTATTTGGCGTAGACTCGATGTCAGCCATCCACTCCTGCAACTGCTCCCGTGAAATTTCACCTTCGTGTGTAAACAATCCAATAGGGAAGCGTAACTCATCCATATGACCGAGCCTCCTGCATCATCTTTTTTCTCTATTATAGCTGAGTTTAGAAACAAGATAAAACCAACCCTTGGTCGAGGCTAACAAAGCCTCAACAGGATCGGTTTACATGAGATTAAGCATATTCCGAAACTAACGAACTCACCTTAACTGCACAAACTTTAAAACCTGGCATTTTACAAGTCGGATCGAGCGCGTCATGCGTAATTTTATTGACGTTCTGCGTATCGCCCCAATGCATCGGTACGAAGACGGTGTCTTCCCGAATGTCGCTGCTGAACCTGCTGCGCACATAGATCGTGCCGCGTCGGGATTCCAATTTGACGAGAGTGGCATCTTCGATGCGGTACTTCATGGCCGTCTTCGGATGAATCTCCATGAAAGACTCCACGTCTTGCGCCGCCAAAGAATGACTTCTTCTTGTCTGCACGCCAGTCAAATAATGCGTAAGCACACGACCGGTTGTCAGGTATAGCGGAAACTCCTCGCTGACTTGCTCTTTCGGCAAATGATTCTCCACAGAAGTCAGCAGCGCTTTGCCTTCCGGAAGCGGAAATGACGATTCAAACAACCGCTTCGCACCGGGATGCTCCAGCTCCGGACATGGCCAATAGACTCCCTCATCCTTCCGTAAACGGTCATACGTTATGCCGTAGTAATCCGCTGCACCGCCGCGACTGGCTAAGCGAAGCTCATCAAAGATGTTTTCGACATCTGCGTAGTTGAAGTATTGACCCTTGCCCAGCCTATCAGCCAAATCACAGAGAATCTGCCAATCATGCTTCGCTTCACCCGGCGCAGGACGGCCGGCTTCCCTCAACAGCACGCGTCCTTCGAGGTTGGTCAGTGTTCCTGCGTTCTCCAGATAAGCAGATACCGGTAAAATGAGATCTGCCAGCAGCGCTGTCTCTGACATCAGGAAGTCGGCTACAACAAGAAAATCAAGCTTCTTCAGCCCTTCTTCGACGAAGTTAGCGTTCGGATTGGAGACGAGCGGATTGGAGCCCATTACGAACAAGGCGCGAATCTCCTGCTCGTGAACTTTCTCCATCATCTCGTAAGCGGAAACACCTTTGCCAGGCAGCTCGCTCGGATCAATCCCCCAAACACTCGCGACATAAGCGCGATCCTCGGGGTTCTCGATCAAGCGGTAGCCCGGAAGCTGGTCAGCCTTCTGTCCATGCTCCCTTCCGCCCTGACCGTTTCCTTGACCCGTGACGGCGCCGTAGCCGCAGCCCGGTTTGCCGATTTTCCCTGTCAGCAGAACAAGGTTTAGGAAATTGCGAACCGCCATATGCCCGTCGGTTTGCTGCTCAACGCCTCTTGCCGTGAACACCATGCCTGTGGCCGCTTTACCGTAAGCCAGCGTCGCTTTGCGGATCAACTCAGCGGGGACACCGGTTAACTCAACAATCTCAGCGAGATCAAGTGATTCCAAGTGAGATTGCAGTTCCGCAAAGCCTTTGGTACGCTGCTGGATGAAATCTCGATCAATCAACCCTTCTTCCAGCAGGATCTTCAGCATACCGTTAGCCAATGTCGCATCCATACCCGGCTTCACTCTCAAATGTAGATCCGCGATTCGAGTCGTACCCGTTTCCCTCGGATCGATCGCTATGATAAAGGCACCCTTTTCTTTTGCTCTTGTAAAATAAGGCATAAGTGTCGGCTGGCACTCTGCAATATTCGTCCCTGCCAGTATCATGCAATCAGCCAATTCAATGTCCGACAGTTGGTTCGTCAAACCACGGTCGATGCCAAACACCTTGACACCTGCTGAAGCCGCTGCCGACATACAAAATCTGCCGTTATAATCAATGTATTTGGTTTGAAGCGCAACACGAGCAAATTTCCCCAACAAATAAGCGGATTCATTCGTCAGAGAGCCCCCTCCGTAAAGGCCAATCGTATGATTGCCGGACTGACCGCGAAGCTCAGTAAGCTTGCTCACGATCTGTTCATACGCGTCCTTCCACGATATACGGACGAAATGACCATCCTTCTTCATCATCGGATGAAGAATACGCTCTCCTGTAAGTACGTGCTGGTAAGCATTCATGCCTTTTATACAAAGTCGCCCTTCCGAAGCCGCATTCGGTTTCGGAACGACTGAATAAGTCGGACGCCCATCATCGGCGCCCCGTTCTTCTATCACCTGCATTTTACACTGCACGCTGCAGAAAGGGCACTGGGTATCCATTACACGAAGAGAACCAGTACCACCTTGTTCCTGTTCTAATAATTGACTCATACGCTCAGCTCACCTTATCAAAGCAGCCGTCGGCTGCAGATTTATTTGCTTCTGTTTCGTAACCTGGAGCTCCACATTCATTCTCGCGATCAGTTCAGCACGGAACAGGAGATTGAATAATCCTTCGCGCAGCTTTGTAATGCCTATGCGTTCGACCCACTGTGCTGTCGTTTCACCGTAATTTGCCTCTTCACGATACCACTGGAAGAAAGCCGCTGACAGCTCTAGCACCGCGTCTTCTGAAGACTCCATACACAGCAGCTCTCCTTGACGGAGCTTCGCTCCCCCGCTGCCGCCAACATAGATTTCCCAGCCGCCCGGCACGCCGACAATGCCAAGATCCTTGACAAGCGTCCCCGCGCGATGGAGAGGACTTGCAGAGACAGCTGCGCTCACGGCAGCCGGCATTTGCAGGCGCTCCAATCTGTATTCGAGGCTGGCACCCAGCCCGATGGAATCCTGCAGAGCGCTGGGATCGTATCCGATTCCAGTGCATGTTGCAACGGAAGCTATGGTTTTGCCGTAGATCGGAGTCGCTGCATCCGGCTGTCCGAGCTCCGCACCGACAGAGCGTACACACCCTGCCTCGATACCCAGCAGATCCAGATGCCCGCCACCGGTCAGCTTCACCAGCGGGATGTTGTACTTGTCGACCACATCCGCGATTCGCCTTAGCTGCTCGGCGCTCGTGACGCCGCCGTACATACGGGGCCGTGCGGCGTACGTGCCATCGGCGAGCAAGCTCGCCGCCAGAGCTGCTTCAGCCGCCGCTCCAGCACCCGCACCGTCGGTCACAGCGCCTAGCGCTTCGCCGACGTAGTACTGCAATGCCGGACGACACGCTGCGCAGCCTTCCGCCTTGCTCCAACCCAGCGCGCTCATCGCTTCGCGCGCCGTGGCAAACCTTGCGCTGCGCACAGCAGCGCGCAGCTCTTGATGGCTGTGCGTCGTGCAGCCGCAAACCGTCTCCTTCGGCGCTGCCGGCGCATCCTTGCTCTGCAGCGCTAGCTGCAGCATCGCGGATATGAGCGGCTTACATCCGCCGCAAGTGCTCGATGCGCGCGTGCAGGCGCGAACGTCTTCGACCGTTTCGCAGCCATTCTCGCGAACCGCATCCATGATCGCACCCTTCGTTACGCCGTTACAGGAGCATACGGTCGCGTTAGGAGACAGCGATGCCGCATACACTTCATCTGCACCGCCTCCTCCTGCCGCTACTTCCTCTAGCACAGAGACATCCGCTTGCTGTTTGATGTACCCAAGCAGCTTGTTGCCCTCACTGCTGTCTCCGAACAAGACCGCACCGACAATTTTGTTGTCGCGAATGGCAATTTTTTTATACGTGTTTTGAACGCCGTTAATCTCTTTGAGCGAAGTCGTAATCTCAGAATCGCGAATCTCACCGGCTGAAAACACCTCAACCCCGGATACCTTCAGCTGCGAATACAAAATGGAGCCTGAATAACCTTCCGTATCAACGCCGCAAATTCTCTTCGCCAGCACTTTGCCCTGATCATATAACGGTGCTACGAGACCGTATACCATTCCACGGTGCTCCGCACACTCCCCAACAGCATACACGTTAGGCATATTCGTCTCCATAAAATCATTAACGACAATTGCCCTATTTGTTTCAATGCCGCTGTCTGCCGCAAGTTTGATGTTCGGACGCACGCCTACCGCAATAACGATAAGGTCGGCCTCTACTTTGCTTCCATCCTTGAATTGCAGACCTTCCACCCGTTTTTTACCGATGATTTTTTCCGTCTGCTTTTCAAGCAGAAAGCGCATCCCCTGCTTTTCCAGCTCTTTACGCAGCATATTCGCCGACGTCGGAGTCAGCTGGCGCTCCATTAAATAATTGAAAATATGCACCACATGGACTTCCATGCCCAGATTAAGCAGACCTCGCGCCGCTTCCAAACCAAGCAGACCGCCTCCGATAACGACAGCTTTCTTATATGACTTAGAAGCTTCCACCATTTTGTTGCAATCGTTAATATCCCGGAAAGCTGTCACGCCCGGTTTATCCGCCCCCGGCAGCGGAAGCATAAACGGCAATGAGCCCGTGGCGAGGATGAGTTGATCGTACTCGACAGTACGCCCCTTTTCACTGATTACCTGCCGCTTTGCCGTATCGATGTTGACAGCCGGATCACCTGCATACAGCGTTATGCCGTTATCTCTATACCACTGCCAGTCATTGATGGTAATATCATTTACGGTTGTATCACCCTGAAGCACCTTGGACAGCATGATGCGGTTATAGTTCGGATGCGGCTCGCCGCCGAAAATCGTAATCTCGAAACGATCCGGAGCAAGCGCCAGAATTTCTTCCACACAGCGTACTCCGGCCATACCGTTACCGATTAAGACAAGTTTTTGTTTCCCCATAAATGCTTGACCTCCACGTTTCCATGCTGAAGTTCCATCCCCGCCAAAGGGGACTTCCCTACTTAAACTGCTGTCGCGCCCTGTTTGTTGATCACCATACGTTTAGTCGCATGATTCATATATAGACAACCGCATGCAAAAAGCATAAGCATCACGAACCCAATTGTGTATGCGCCTGACAAATCCTTAACAATACCGAGTATGATCGGCGGAAAAAAACCACCTACACCGCCTGCCGCTCCGACAATGCCCGTCACCGCTCCCGTATTGCCCGAAGAGACTTCCGGTACCATTTTAAACACAGCCCCATTCCCAACTCCGAGTAAGGCGGCGGCAGTCAGACAGCTCGCACTGAACCCGGTAAATTGATGCAAGGACACCGACATAGCGAGCGACGTAATGATGATACCCGCAAACACAACTACCAGAACTCTGCGTGAACCGATGCGGTCCGCCAAATATCCGCCTAAAGGGCGAATGAGCGTGGCAATAACAACAAACCCAGCCGTTTTCACGCCCGCTTCCGTTGCCGACAACTGGAATAAATCTTTGAGAAATGTTGGCAAGTAGACGCTGAAAGCAACGAAACCGCCGAATGTCAGAAAATAAAAAGTAGATAAATACCACGTCGATGGTTCCTTAAGCACAACCATTGATTGTTTGAACGTCTTCACCTTAGCCGGTGCAGGCAAATCCTTCGTTCCGATCCAAAAGAGCGCGGTTACGATCACAATCATGATCGCTAGGCTCCAAAATACCCATTCCAAGCCGTAACTGTTAAAGACAAAGGGCAAAGCATAACTAGCCGCCGCTCCGCCCAAATTACCAAGTCCGGCTAATCCAAGCACAAGGCCTTGTCTCTCCGGCGGGAACCAACGTGATACATACGTCAGGGAAATGGCAAAAGTCGTTCCAGCCATCCCGATAAACAGCGCACACAAAAGCAGCAGCCAATATGAATGAACCCATCCTGCTAGCAGCAGAGGAATCACGAGAAACAGCATCGTTGATGCAAATACTCGCTTACCGCCGAAGCGATCCGTATAAATCCCCATCGGGATTCGCAGGATCGACCCCAGTAGAACCGGTGTGGCGATCAGCACACTTTTTTGAATGGTACTGAGATGAAACAGTTCCTGAATTTGTCCGGCAATCGGAGAAAATACACTCCAGATAACAAACGAAGCCATCATTGCCATTGTTGATAACCCTAGCGCAAGCGCGGATCCATTTTGTCGCATAATTAAGGCTCTCTCCTCGGCTAGGATGCTAAGATACTTTCCTCTGAAATATGCAGATACATATCTCCGTTCTCGTCCACTTCCACCTGGAAAGCCGTTACGCAGCCTTCGTCCGGCGCTTGAACGACTCCATCGTGCAAATTGATCTTCCAGTCATGCAGCGGGCAAAATACGTGATGATCGCACACGATTCCTTCGGAAAGCTTACCGGCTTTATGCGGGCAGCGATTCTCAATGGCTCGGACGGTACCACTCGAGAACTTGAATACGGCGATTTCCAATGCTCCGATCCTGACAACCCTCGATCTTTTTTCTGCAATTTCCGAAATGTTACCAACGTGAACTCGTTTCATATGTCTCATCCCCTCTATTTCAAAATAGACTCTGCCGACTGTTCTTCCATCGGAACGAATGTCTTGCGCAGCTCTTGCTGATCAATGATTTCTTTCCAAGGATCTTTCATGAGATCCAGCGCCTTCTCAATGCGCTCTATTAGAGCGGTACGGTCTTCTTTACTCTCCAGCGCAGCTTTGATCGTATCTAAACCGACACGTTCTACCCACTCGGCCGTCCGTTCGTTGTACTTCCCTGTTTCGCGATAGTATTGCAAGTAAGCACCGGACCATTCCAGCACTTCCTCTTCGGTTTTCACTTTGCACAGTAAATCGGTTCCGCGAAGCTTTGTTCCTCCGTTACCTCCGACATGCAGCTCCCAGCCTCCGTCAATCGCTACAACGCCAAAATCTTTGATCGTGGCTTCCGCGCAGTTCCGAGGACAGCCCGATACGGCCATTTTAACTTTCGCCGGCGTACCCAGACGCTCAAACTTCTTCTCAAGCTGAATACCCATGCCGATAGCATCTTGCGTTCCGAAGCGGCAAAACGTTGAGCCAACACACGTTTTCACTGTACGCAGCGACTTACCATAGGCATAGCCTGAAGGCATATCTAGATCAGCCCACATGCCTGGCAAGTCTTCCTTCTTAACACCGAGCAAGTCGATACGCTGACCACCTGTCACTTTAACGAGCGGTACTTCGTATTTCTCTGCGATTTCTGCGATTTTCTTCAGATCCTTCGGTGTTGTTACACCTCCGTACATTCTCGGAACGACCGAGTACGTGCCATCCTTCTGGATATTCGCGTGATTACGTTCGTTCACAAAGCGGGACTCTCTTTCGTCCTCGTGCTCTTCCGGCCATACCATGGCAAGATAATAGTTGAGCGCCGGGCGACATTTGGAACAGCCTTCTGTATTCGACCATTCCAGTACATTCATGACTTCCTTCGATGTCGTCAATCTCATACCGCGGATCGCTTCCACCACTTCATCACGTCCGAGTGTCGTACAGCCGCAAATGCCTTCTTTTATAGTTTTCACGCCGTCTTCGCCGAGTACGTAAGTGAGCACATCAGCTACCAACGGTTTACAGCCGCCGCAGGAAGCGGACGCTTTGGTACATGCTTTGATATCGTTAACGCTTGAGCATCCTTTTTCCTGGATAGCCTGCACAATCGCGCCTTTGGAAACACCATTACAGCCGCACACGATCTCGTCCTCGCTCATTGCAGCGACCATTTCCGCGCCAGATTTCGCCTTGCCTCCTCCTTCACCAAGGAGAACAGTCTTTTCTTTGCCTGTCACATCTTCTCCGTTACGAATCATCGCAAACAGGCGAGAGCCGTCACTGATGTCACCGAACAAAACAGCACCGATGACTTTGCCGTCTCTAATGACGACCTTCTTATAAATACCTTCGAAATCGTCCTGCACGCGTACGGCACGGGTATCAGGTTTATCTGCATATTCACCAGCCGAGAACACGTCCACGCCCGATACTTTCAGCTTGGTCGATACGACGGAGCCTTGATAACCAGCGGTCTCTATGCCTGCGAGCCGTTTGGCAAGCACCCCGCCTTGCTCGTAGAGCGGAGCGACTAAGCCATACGCTACACCGCGATGTTCGGCACATTCGCCGACGGAATAGATGTTAGGCACGTTCGTTTCGAGAAGGTCATTGACGACAATACCTCGATTAATCTCAATTCCGCTGCTTTTGGCAAGCGCAATGTTAGGGCGAATCCCTACGGCCATGACCACGAGATCCGCTTCAACTTCCGAGCCGTCGGTAAAACGAAGACCCGTAACACGCTTTTTCCCTAGAATCGATTCACTATTTTTCTTTAGCAGAAACTTCATGCCTTGACGTTCCAATTCTTGCTGCAGCAGGAGAGAAGCTGTTCTGTCGAGCTGGAGATTCATCAAGTATTCGTTAATGTGTACAACCGATACTTCCATATTGAGATTTAGCAGGCCGCGCGCTGCCTCCAGACCGAGAAGCCCTCCACCGATCACGACTGCTTTCTTGTATTTCTTGGCTGTCTCGATCATCATTTCGCAATCCTTGATATCCCGGAAGGCGATGACGCCTTCTTTGTCCGCGCCAGGCAGTGGAAGCATGAACGGCAGCGATCCTGTTGCGATGATCAGTTCATCGTAAGGGACGCTAACACCTCCGTCAGTACTAACGAGCTTGCGTTCCGTATCGATTTTGTTGACTGTATGTCCCGTGTACAATGTGATGTGATTTTCTTCGTACCAAGACCAGTCGTTGATAACAATGTCCTTCATATCGGCATCGCCGGCCAAAACCGATGAAAGCAGGATGCGATTATAGTTCGGGTGCGGTTCGCTTCCGAAGATTGTAATTTCGTAGCGGTTCGGCGCAAGCTTTAACATTTGCTCAATACAACTGACTCCAGCCATTCCGTTTCCTACCATAACAATTTTTTTCTTCATTGTGATTCACGCTCCTGCATCGGTTTTATTGTGACATTTAATGTTAGTTAATTAATAAATCCTTTAGTATCCGTTACACTCTACAATTTTAACGTCAAATTATCTAACATACGAATGATTACTATTAATGTAACTCAGAAATTCGTATTTTTCAACAAAAATTTGTAGTTTTACTTAGTAAAACAAACAAACGCCTCTTTAATTCACGAACATTATTATGTTTTATTTAATTAATTGTTCGGTTTTACAGAAAAATTACAGTTATATTATGGAAAAAGCGAACATTAATTTGGTTTTTTTATATTCTGAAAACGCTTAAATGTTATATTAGATGACATATGAAATGGTTATACTAGACATTCACCTATTTCAAATTGCTATCTATACATCCAAAGTACCCCCAACATATTATCCTCATGATTTTGTTAACTACATGTGAAGGACGAATCAGCTTCTCAGCGGGGTTTTGCTGGGGCTAGCGGTGCGAGAGCGCCGAAAGGGACCTCTCAGCTAACACTTCCTCACGATAACTCAGGGTTTGGATCTGAGAAGGGCGAATCGGGCTTATCAGTGAGGTCTTGCTGGCGCGAGCGGTGCGAGAGCACCAAAAACCCTCAACGTCTGTTCCAATACTTATACTTTCTTTCTATTGTGGTAACAAAAAAAGGCCTCACAACCCGCAATCTTCTGCGGCTGTGAGACCTTCCCTTCATACGTTTTAAACCTTATAAACATCAATGAACCTTTGAGCGAACCGGGGATCCCATCGGGTACCCTTTCCTTCAGCGAGAATGGTCAATGCCTTCTCGATCGGCATCCCTTTCCGATAAGGACGATCGGAGGTCATAGCATCGAAGGCATCGGCTACCGCAATGATGCGGCCGAACTCAGGGATATCCAGGCCCTTCAGGCCATCCGGATACCCACCGCCATCATAGCGCTCATGATGAGAGCGCACGCCTGGAAGCAGAGGCGCCATAGCCTCAGCGGGCTCGATTTGCTTCAAAATCGATTCGCCGAGAACGGGGTGAAGCTTGATTTGCTCGAACTCCTCGTCGGTGAGCCGGCTTTCCTTCAGCAGCACATCGTCGCGCACACCAATTTTGCCAATATCGTGCAGCAGGGCGGTCTTGTTCAAAAGATCGAGTTCATGCTCGTTCAAATCTACAGCTCGTCCAATTAACAAAGAATACTTGGCGACACGCGTCGAATGACCTGCTGTATAAGCGTCACGAGCATCGAGTGCAGCAGCTAATGTGGAATAGTAGCTCTGCAGCAGTTGGTTATTCATTTTCTCACGCGTTTCAAGACCCTTTACCATGTGGTTGAAGCCAGCGACAAGCCGTGAAAATTCATCTGAATATAAATCTGAGGCTCTTACCTGCAGGTCGCCGGATTGAACTTCTTTCATTGCCCTATATAAATCTCCAATTGGCTGCTGGATGTCTCTTGCCAGCATACGTGCTCCTAAGGAGGAAAAACCGACTCCAAGCAGTAGAATGATACCCGCCCATTTCCAATAATCGACCGTCAAATCCGAGGACTGTGATATCAAACGAATTTGAGTTGCTAGACTAAACAGAAAGAGCGGCATAGTTCCAATTAGAAAAGCACTTAACTGAAACTTTCGTTGAATCGAAACGATCACTCGTCCATCCAAGGAAACATCTTCTCCGTAAATGCGCTGCCCCAATTCCCGAATATGTATGAGCACCGGCCTGATGGCCTGAGCTGTCGTGAAGAACTCAAGTAAAGCATGCATGCTCGCCACTAGGACTGCGCCAATACCGGCAAGTCCAATGTAAAAAACCGGAAGAGATAACCAACCTCGAGCAATCCCGATGCTAGCCATCGTCATAGCAGGGATCGATAAGCCAAGAAAGTGCGGTCCCATGATCCGCATCACCGAAAGCGCCGGAAATCGGTGCGTTTGCAAATAGGCTTCTCGGATGACTGCCAGATCTGGAGTCTCCTGCTCCAACATCTCGCGAATCGGCTTCATGTGCCTACGAAACACCGTGATTTCGGCAAGCATCATCACGCATAGCGAGGTAATCATAATGAAGAATATGCGAACCATTTCCGTATTCGAAATCGATAGTGTTGTAGATATGATGACTCCACCTACCACAACAACAGCGATCCCAGAGCCGATTATATAGTTTAACAATAAATTCCGTAGAAACTTTCTGTATATCTGCACGATGTAGGGTCCCCATTTCATTTAAAGCTATCGATCATTGCGCTGAATTCTAGTATTTTTTTCATTGTATAGCAATTCAACCATTTGCGCTTTAAATCTAAAATATTTTAAGACAAACTGGATCTTACAAGCTATGATGGTCTCTGAATTACATTGGAGAAAATCCAATAAAATATCAATTTGGGCTTTGGATATCCGACTTTCATTGGAGAAAATCCAATAGAAACTAACATTTTGAACTTCTGTCAAGAAAGTAGACACAACTTTATGAAGCCTGAAGTTGCTTGTAGTAGTTTTTTTCGAACCAATACGGGGACTTATTGCCTAATGTAGAATGGATACGAATTCGGTTATAGTCGATCTCGATATATCCATGGATGGCTTCATAGGCCTGTTTTCGGGTGCGAAATTTTGTTTGATATACAAGTTCTTTTTTTTGAACTTCTGTCAAGAAAGTAGACACAACTTTATGAAGCCTGAAGTTGCTTGTAGTAGTTTTTTTCGAACCAATACGGGGACTTATTGCCTAATGTAGAATGGATACGAATTCGGTTATAGTCGATCTCGATATATCCATGGATGGCTTCATARGCCTGTTTTCGGGTGCGAAATTTTGTTTGATATACAAGTTCTTTTTTTAGAATACTGTGAAACGATTCAATGCAAGCATTGTCGTAACAGTTACCTTTACGACTCATGCTTCCCACCATCTTGTAGTGATCGATCTGTGCTCTGTAATCATTCGACGCGTACTGGGATCCACGATCGGAGTGGTGAATGACGCCCTCACAGGGTTGCTCACGCTTGTGAGCATCGTCAAGTGCAGCTAGCACAAGTTCTTTAGTAATTCRCTCTCCCATGGCCCAACCCACGATCTTGCGGGAGAATAAATCCATTTGAGTTGCAAGGTACACCCAACCTTCTGATGTAGCTACATAAGTGATGTCGGACACCCACGCTTTGTGTGGTTTGTCTACCTTGAACTCGCGGTTTAATACATTGTCGTAGACCGGCAGGTTATGCTTGGAGTTTGTTGTGGCTTTATATTTCCTAACGGTACACGAAACCAGGCCCAGCTCTTTCATAAGCTGTGCTACGGTCTTGGTAGCCACTTTCCAACCGTCTTCACGCAGCTTGGCTGCGACCTTGGGACTGCCGTACCGCTTCTTGTATCCGTAGAAGTGATGACGAATTCGTTCTTTAAGTTTTATAATGCGCTTGTCACTTTTACTTGGTTTCTTGTGAGTCCACTTGTAATAACCGCTTCGGGATACACCCATAACGATGCACAACTTCTCGATCCGGTACTTTGAGCGGTGTTTGTAAACAAACGGATAAATCAGTCCCGGTCTTTGGTGAAGAAGTGCATCGCCTTTTTTAAAATTTCATTTTCCTCTTTCAGTTCACGGTTTTGCTGTTCGAGCTTTTTCATCTGCTCGTAATCCACCAGTGGCTGAGTACTTTTGTCCTTGTTATTAGCACCATACATTTGTTTCCAGTTACTCAGGGTCGTCACCCCGATATCCAGTTCCCTAGATAACTGGGTCAACGACTTATGCGTTTGTTCCAAATGCTCGATTGTTTTTCGCCGGAACTCTTGCGTATAATGTTTGCGTTTTTCTCTCGTTTCTCCCATGCCACACCTCGACCTTATTTATATTTTTAGTATACAGGTCTTCCATTACAGTGTGTCTACTAATTAGTTTAATTCCAGAAGACTTGGTGATCGTCGCCCGGAAGATAGGAATACCCGTATGGACGCACGCTCTGNATGTTTGCGTTTTTCTCTCGTTTCTCCCATGCCACACCTCGACCTTATTTATATTTTTAGTATACAGGTCTTCCATTACAGTGTGTCTACTAATTAGTTTAATTCCAGAAGACTTGGTTTCGGAGCATTCTGTTGGATTAACTCCAATGAAAGCGGGCAAACAAGGTGAATGAGCTCGATTTGATTGTATTTTATCCAATGTAGCAAATGAGGGGGAGATTGTCGGTTATGCATATACAGATATTAACCGTTGGGAAATTAAAGGAGCGCTATCTCGTGGACGGGATCGCGGAGTATGTGAAGCGCCTTGGGCCGTATGCCAAGGTGCAGATGATAGAGGTGCCGGATGAGAAGGCACCCGAGAACATGAGCCCTGCTGAGGAGCAGCAGGTGCGGGTTAAAGAGGGCGAGCGGCTGTTGGCCAAGCTCGCTGCAGACGTGTACGTCGTGGCGCTGGCCATCGACGGCGAAATGTGGACGAGCGAGCAGCTGGCAGGCTCGCTCGACAAGCTGGCCACCTACGGGCGGAGCCAGGTGGCCTTCGTGATCGGCGGCTCGCTGGGGCTGTCGAGCGAGCTGCTGCGCCGTGCGGATATGCGGCTGTCTTTTGGCCGCATGACGCTGCCGCACCAGCTGATGCGGCTGGTGCTGGTGGAGCAGATTTATCGCGCGATGCGGATAAATCGGGGAGAGCCTTATCATAAATGACGCAAATTTTATTGGGGAAATTAAGGGATTTATCATATCCCAAACGTGAACGTTTATATTGAATTATTTTTTGGTATAATATTTGGTAGATAAAGAAGATTATATTTCTGTTTAGAAAATAGTGAGAGAAAACGAGGGATGGAAATGTCGTATATCGTTGATTTTAAAAATGTGTCTACGGTAGGTTTAGAGTCTTCACCTGTAGCAGAAGCGCTTGCTGGTTTACGTGCTAATGAAGGCCGTTACTTCATGAACAAATACAAGCATGAATTTACGGTTGTACCGGCTAGCGAAAGTCAGGAGAGCCTTGATTATGTGAACCGAATTTTGAAAGAACGTGATATTGCGTTTGCAGCCAAACCTTTAGAAACGTCGCGTTTTCAAGTGGAAAATATCCAATTTACCTACGTCTTTTATGAGGATGGTCTTGCGATCAATGTCATGTATACGGTTGATGACCCTAAGAAGCGGGCCGTTGGTTTTAAGCTTTCTGAGGGGATGGAGGTACCAGCGGAGTTAGAAGGGAAGTTTAAGTTTGCTAGGCAGAAGTCTAAACTAGCTGGAACAATTCGGGGCTCGTTTTTCGTAATTAAAGGACAATATTAAGTACGACTAGGCGATCAACTATTAAGGGCATCCCAAAGGGTGCTCTTAAATTTCGTTTACTAATTTAATACAATTGTTTTCATCAGAAAAAAATATTACAATATACTTCGTCAGTGAAGTAACATAGGTTAGACGATAATCTTTCTAGCAACTAAGTATGTTTATTAAGTAGCATAATGATGTGGAGAGCGCTTACACATTAACCGATAGATCTTCATCATTGTGGGCATTTCAGTTTGTCCAAAATAACAGCTAAGAGCAGCAGAGAGAAAGAGGGACTGAAGTGAAAAACAAAGAATTGAAGAGGGGTCTCGAAGCACGTCATATTCAGATGATTGCTTTGGGCGGTACAATCGGTGTTGGGCTATTCATGGGATCCGCAAGTACCATAAAATGGACGGGGCCATCCGTTATGATTGCGTATGCAATTGTAGGGATTTTTATATTTTTTATCATGCGTGCAATGGGGGAAATGCAGTACGTAGAACCGAGCACAGGGTCATTTGCGACCTTTGGCTATAAGTACATTCATCCTTTGGCAGGTTATGCGACGGCTTGGAGCAACTGGTTCCAGTGGGTCGTTGTCGGGATGGCGGAAATCATTGCTGTTGGGACATACATGAAGTACTGGTTTCCGGATTTACCTGCTTGGATACCAGGTATTATCGCAATGGTGATTCTCGGTGCAGCCAACCTTTTCTCTGTTAAATCATTCGGTGAATTTGAGTTTTGGTTTTCCATGATTAAAGTCGTAACCATCGTTTTGATGATTGTTGCAGGGATTGGTGTGATTTTCTTTGGGATTGGCAACGGAGGCAATGCTATCGGGTTATCTAATCTGTGGCGACATGGGGGCTTCTTTACCGGTGGTTGGTCAGGCTTTTTCTTTGCACTCTCGCTGGTGATTGGGGCTTATCAAGGCGTTGAACTTATCGGGATTACTGCGGGCGAGGCCAAGAACCCACAAAAAACGTTAATGAGTGCGACTCAAAGTATTATTTGGCGTATTTTGATCTTCTATATCGGTGCGATTTTTGTGATTGTAACAGTTTACCCTTGGAATCAATTACAGGCAATCGGCAGCCCATTCGTGGCAACGTTTGCGAAAATTGGGATTACTGCAGCCGCGGGGATCATTAACTTTGTCGTCATCACGTCTGCCATGTCAGGTTGTAATAGTGGGATTTATAGCGCAGGGCGCATGCTTTATACATTAGGAGTAAATGGACAGGCACCGAAAATATTTACGAAGCTATCTCATAACGGCGTGCCCTTGCTGGGAACGATTGGTGTGCTTGTGGGATTGGGCATTGGTGTGATTTTAAGCTATATTTCACCGGAAAATCTGTTTGTCCATGTGTACAGCGCCAGCGTACTTCCCGGTATGGTACCGTGGTTTGTTATTCTGATCAGTCAAATGAAATTCAGAAAAGTAAAGGCAGCTGAATTGGATAATCATCCGTTCAAAATGCCTCTCGCCCCAGTGACAAACTATGTAACCATTGCCTTTTTGCTTATGGTATTGGTTGGTATGTGGATTAATGATGATACACGCATCTCCCTTATTAGCGGGATTGTTTTCTTAGGTATTGTTGTGATTAGTTTTTACGTTTTCGGAGTTGGCAAGGCTGTTCCAGTGAGTGCTCAAACTGGTGACGAAATACGAACAGATTGATCAATAAGCGGATGCCCATAGACTGGACACTTAAAAAAAGTGTTTCGTCTATGGGTCTCTTTTTGTATACGGATGTAAGCAGCGAGGGGATGTCGGACTATCTCACGAAAAGGTCTCTGATGCACATTAAGTTGTGCTCTCAACCATACAGTTGTTTATCCGGAGAGTCACCCTTTCTTATTTCTGAAGAAGGTACCAATTTTGCAAACCATTCCTTTGATTTCACAATCACAATGACAGCACCGAAACCCCATACCCATACTATACATTCGACTACCCACAACGGTAAAACTTTACCTTGATACAAGCCCGCAAAAAAATCGATTAGAGCATGAAGTATAACAGCATAAAGCAAATACACGGCCTTTCGTGTTCGAATCCCGTACAAAACAGTTAATGAAAGTGCAATTTGGATACATATCGCTGGGATGCGCTCGAACGCGCCCAACCAATATTCACTCTGCGGTGTATGGATCAATCGGTCTTTGAGGCCCTGGAAAAGAGTAATTTGCTCGGATGGTGTTTGGGTGCCAAAAGCTTGCTCGAAGGTTCCAGCGTTAATCATTGTTGCTAATGCGATTCCTAGTATGCCTGTACCTACGCCTATTATCAATACTTCAATACCGCCATGACCTATACCTACAGCAATGCCGTCTTTGCGCTCTTGACGCTTTTTTAATAGAAACGAGAAGCCAAGCCAACGTCCCACGTTTTCAAATATACCCGCGGCTAAACCGCCGTATATGGCTACCATCCACGGATTTTTCAGCCACTCTGCCGTTGTTTGGTTACCTGAAAACATATAGACATGCAGCACCTGCTCTAATAACTGCGAGAAAACGATGAAGATAAGGATTCCTACACCGACAGCACGGTAAGAAATCTTAAGTGTACTGCGGTAATAAATGAGCAGAGAGAAAGAAATTACAATTCCTAGAATAACCTGAATGATCATAGCCGTGATTGAACCTTGACTCACCATGTGGCTTCACTCCTTATTCTTTTTGATCAAAGCAGTTGTTCGTTCATCATCTTGCGGCAGTACCCTATTTAATGATATTACAATGATATCACATTTGGAAAATCATACAATTTCTTTCTTGGGAAAAACCCTCATGTTGAAGTACAAGCAATGGTTACATTCACTCCTGCATGCTCTAATACTTCCTGTGGCTGAAATAATTCGTCCTTATTAAACCGTTATGGGGGTATAATAGGTAATGCTTGTCTATTCATACATTAACAAGTCAGGAGATACAACATGGATCTTTACACATCATTTTTATTGCTAAGTCTCACTTCATTCTTCACACTTATTAATCCACTTGCCATCATGCCAATCTTTATGTCGATGACAGCCGACCTGGAAGCTCAGAAGAAAGTCTATACCGCTCGTAAAGCAGTGATTGTTTCATTTTTTACATTGCTTATTTTTTCAACTACGGGCGAATGGGTATTTCACTTTTTTAACATTTCAATTAACAGTTTAAAGATTGTCGGTGGGGTTATCTTCATTTTAATGGGACAGGATATGCTTCAGGCACGACTTGTTCGTACAAAGGTTGATAAAGCGGATGTCGATACATATGTAAATGATATTTCCATAACTCCGTTGGCTATTCCAATGATTTGTGGTCCTGGTGCAATTACGAATGGCATTGTTCTTATGGAATCTACGACAAATTTTATAGAAAAGATTATATTAATCGTTGTCATTGCGGTTGTACTGTTGCTTACATACATTGTTCTTGTTCATTCAACGGCTATTTATCGATGGATTGGGCCAACAGGCAATAATGTGCTAATGCGTTTAATGGGGCTCATTGTTATGGTGATTGCCATTGAGTTTATGGTCAGTGGTATTACGCCGATTATCCGGCAAATTTTGAAGATTTCGCCCCTAGCGGTGTCACGTGTTTTATGAAGCAGAATAACCCCCAATTAAGGGGGCTGAAGGTAAAACTATTATAATGCTCCTGCTTCCCTTGCAATATAAAAGAAGGGAAGATAGGAAGATGGTTTACTCGTCTCTAATCCGCGTTGTATCCACGCTCATGTCCCATGGATTGAGCGCTTGCTGGGCATGTGGGTAAGATTACCACATGTCCTTTTTTCAAGGCTCCTAAGGGAGGTTTTGTAATAGCAACGTCGAATGTTTGTGTAACTAGCTCTGCAAAACCGAATGGCATATATCCAAATTAACGGAGGTGGCTTTACATGAAAGCGCTATTTATCGGAGGTACAGGGACGATCAGTTCAGCAATCACTAAGCAGTTGTTAGTAAAAGGATGCGAGCTTTATCTTCTAAATAGAGGCACAAGGAATGAGGACTTGCCAGCGGGCGTAAATATTATGAAAGCGGATATTAATGATGAAGACCAAGTATCTAAGCTTATTGAGAACCTGGAGTTTGATGTCGTTGCTGATTTCATAGCATTTGAACCGGCTCAGTTGGAAAGAGATTATCGCTTATTTAAGGGTAAAACGAAACAATTTATGTTTATAAGCTCTGCCTCTGCCTACCAAACGCCGTTGTCCGACTATAGAATTACAGAGGGAACCCCTTTATCAAATCCCTATTGGGAGTATTCCAGAAATAAGATTGCGTGTGAAGAATATTTAATGAGAAAGTATCGTGAGAATGGCTTTCCGATAACGATCGTAAGACCAAGTCACACTTATAGTGAACGTTCGATTCCACTTGGTGTACATGGAAGTAAGGGTACCTGGCAGGTTGCTAAGCGAATGCTGGAGAACAAACCCGTGATCATTCATGGAGATGGTACATCCCTGTGGACCATGACACACAATAGTGATTTTGCTAAAGGTTTTATTGGTTTAATGGGCAATATTCATGCGATTGGTGAGTCCGTTCATATTACTTCAGATGAGACGGTTACCTGGAATCAAATTTACGGGGTCATTGCTGATGCTCTTGGAGTAAAGCTCAAAGCTGTCCATGTTTCATCTGATTTTCTGGCTGCCTGCAGTAAGGAGGATTACAGGGGCGGGTTGCTAGGAGATAAGGCTAATTCGGTCGTATTTGATAATTCAAAGCTGAAACGACTTGTTCCTGAATTTGTTGCAAGCACGCGATTTGATCAAGGGATTAGGCAAACGATCGCCTATATTTTAGCCCATCCTGAACATCAAACAGAGGATAAGGAATTTGATAGTTGGTGCGACAAGGTTATCTATGCATTAGATGATGCTTTAAGGAAAATAACTGAATAGGTCATGCCAAAGGTAGGTATCAGCCATGTATTGGTTATTTTTAATCATTATATTAATATGCGTTCTATTTTTTATGTTTATGTTTGCACGCAAGGCTAGAGACAAACTGGAGACAAGGAAAGTAGTTCAATTATCACTTAAACAAAAAAAGAATTCGGTGAATAAACAAACTTGTAGCTTTTGTCGAAAAAAAGCCAAGCGTCTTTATTTTTATTCATCAGAAAGCGGTCAGGTACTAGGCGTATGTGATCAATGTAAACCACAAGCGGAGCGACGAGCTTTGATGAGAATATAATCAAAATCTGAAGGCATTCGTTGGTGAAAATGAAGTAGTCAAAGAACAGGTCGGGAGAGTTTTTTCCTGGCCTGTTCTTTTATGTTCCTTTCATAAAGCTAGAATTATTCAAGCAGGGAATAGAAGGAAACTAGGCGAATATAATAGTCGAATATAATTGGATATTGTCGTTTTCTCAGACAAATAAGGAGATTTAAATATTCATGATGGAGACACTCTCAAACACCTATGACTTCCCCTTAGTCCTTCTTTCTATAATTATCGCAATAATTGCTTCGTTTGCTGCATTGGATCTAGGAATCCGTATATATAAAGCAAAAGGCAATGCACGTTACATATGGTTATCTGGCGGAGCTTTTGCTATGGGGTTGGGCATTTGGTCTATGCATTTTATAGCTATGCTTGCGTTCCATTTGTCTATTCCGGTTACCTACAATGTAATGTTGGTCATTGTTTCGATTATTCCTGCAATTTTATCGTCGGGGCTAGCACTATATATTATAAGCCAACCTTCTATGCGCAAATTTCAAGTTATCACGGGTGCCCTTTTCATTGGGACTGGAATTGTTTCTATGCATTATATCGGTATGGAAGCCATGGTTATGGAAGCAGCAATTACGTATAATCGTTTTCTATGGGCTCTTTCTGCCATCATCGCTATTGTCGTCTCATTAGTAGCGTTGCTTCTACTATTTTTGGCGAAAGAAAACTCGAATAAACCGGGTTTTGGGTGGAGAAAAGCAGGAAGTGCCCTCATTATGGGGGTAGCTATATCGGGTATGCATTTCACGGGAATGTCGGCAGCATCGTTCAAACACGATCATCAACATATCAGCATGTCGGGATCATCGTTCGATAATACCCTTCTAGCGTATTCGATTGGAATTGGTATGCTGATCATTTTGGGATTGGTGTTTATCAGTACTTTTGTTGAAAATCGGTTTGAGTCGCAATCTTTAGGTTCAGAAAGAAAATTCCGTTCCGTGATCGAGTCCGCTAACGACGCCATTATTTTAGCCGACAGCAAGGGTATCATTATTTCATGGAACACCGGAGCCCAGCTCATTTTTGGGTATCAAGAAAAAGATGTTTTAGGTAAAATGCTACAAATCATAATACCTGAACGATACAGAGAAGCTCATAAAAAAGGAATGGAACGTTACCTTTCCACAGGTAAACCTCACGTTATTGGGAAAACCGTCGAATTACAAGGGCTGAGAGAAGACGGAAGTGAATTTCCAATCGAACTTTCTATTGCTGATTGGGTAGAGGATGGAAACACCTACTTCAGCAGCATCATTCGAGATATTACGGAACGCAAAAAAGCCGAAGAGAAAATCAACCAAATGGTATATCTTGATTCTTTGACGGGACTACCGAATCGACGCTTACTCAATGATCGCCTAACGCAAGCGTTGGATCAGGCAAGTGAAAATAAACAGATCATAGGGATTATGTTTATCGATTTGGATCGATTCAAATATATCAACGACACATTAGGACATGCCATGGGTGATCGTTTATTGATTGAGGTTGCCAAGCGACTTCGAGACTGTATGGGTAAAATGGATACCGTTTCACGCCAAGGTGGAGATGAGTTTATTGTGCTTCTCCCCAATACAACTTCTGATGAGATTACGAAAAAAGCCCAAAATATAGTCAACTTATTCACGCGATCGGTTGTGTTAAGCGATCACGAGATGTTTGTAACCCCATCGATTGGGATCAGTTTGTATCCATCCGATGGCAGGGATATAGAGACCTTGATCAAGAACGCGGATACAGCGATGTACCGTGTAAAGGAGCAAGGGAAAAACAATTTCCAATTTTATACACCCGATATGAATGAAGCGGTATCTCGAAAAATGAAGCTAGAGATGGGACTCCGCAAAGGTTTGGAACGCGGTGAGTTTAAGGTTTATTATCAACCGCAGATTGATGTCATTTCTGGTAAGGTAATTGGTGTAGAAGCTTTGATCCGCTGGCAGCATCCGGAGTGGGGAAATATCCCTCCCGATGAGTTTATCCCTTTAGCGGAGGAAACTGGATTAATCATTCCAATAGGCGAATGGGTGCTTTATGAGGCATGCCACCAGAATAAAATTTGGCAAAATGCAGGTTATCCTCCTTTACGCATCGCTGTAAATATTTCTTCCCGTCAATTTCAGCAAAATAATTTAGTTGAGATCGTCAGTAAAACTTTAAAAGAAACGGAACTTGACCCTCAATATCTTGAGCTTGAACTAACAGAAAGCATCATCCAAGATTCGAAGTATGCAATTACGACAATGCAAAAACTAAAAGCCATGGGTATTCATCTATCCATTGACGATTTTGGAACAGGCTATTCCTCTTTAAGCTATTTGAAGCTTTTCCCCATCGACAGCTTAAAAATCGATCGCTCTTTTACAAGCAATATTTTTGAGGATTCAAAGGATGCAGCACTTGTTCATACCATTATCGATATGGCGCACAATCTGGATTTAAAAGTGATTGCGGAGGGTGTTGAAACGCAGGAGCAGTTACATTTCCTTAGGCAGAGACAATGTAACGAGGCACAAGGATACTTTTTTAGCCGACCTGTATCCGGTGAAGAACTATCCATATTCCTAAAGAAGCATTCGTCATCATAGAACAAATAGTGTGGTGAACATTTGAGAAGGTGACACTCGAACAAAAAGACTGGACAAGTATATACTTATCCAGTCTTTTTGTTTATGCCGTACTCTTTATTTTTTAACCAGATCCTCAATGGAAGTAAGGTTCATATATTTCGGTACGACTAGACCGAGCTTGGTTCCAATCAGATTGGGTCCCAAGTCCTCGAATTTACCTTTAAACTTCTCATAATAGTCTTTATGCGTGGTTGGCAGCCAAGCTGCCACCATGGCGTCCGCGTCCCCGCTAGCGATACCCGCCCACATGGGTCCTGCCTCCACCTGAAGCATATCTACTTGGTATCCCAACTTGCTCTCCAGTACGTATTTAACCACATTTGTACTCGCAATTTCGGAGTCCCATGCTACATAGGCAAGTTTTAACTTCTTCCCTTCCACTGTAGGAATACCGTTAATCCATGCATTCACTTTATCCGGGTTAGTCTCCACCCACTGCGAAGCGGATTCCTCCGGTTTCTGGCCGTCTTTGATTTTCGCCATCACCTGCTCCATATCAGCAGGCTTCCACTGAAAATTATCGAGGAATTGGTAGGCCGAAGGCTGATCGGTTTGCAAATGGAGACGTACAATTGAGTGAATCTCTTCATCTCCGCCGAATACGTTCTTCGGATCCGCCAAATATTTTAGATCGTACTTAGAGAACATCCAGTGAGGCGTCCAGCCGGTCACAATGATTGGCTTGCCTTCTTTATAAGCTCTATCAAGGGCAGCTGTCATAGCCGTACTAGATCCTTCAATTAGCTTCCAAGAGGTAAGATTATAGGCCTTAAGCGCTTGTTCAGAAGCATTCATTAAGCCGGAACCGGGGTCAATGCCAATAATGCTGTAACCCACCTGGTCTCCGACAAAAGCACTTGTCGAAACAGGGGCCTTCTTCCCAATCGCTATAAAGACAGCAACGATGCAGAAAGCGGCTATGGCTGCGATTATTATTGGCTTTTTAAGTGCGAAAGACTTGTTCCCTCTTCTTTTCTTGCTAATAACGCTCTGTGTCAGTCGATCCAGCAAGATCGCCAAAACGACAACAGCAAGTCCTGCCTCAAACCCTTGTCCCGTCTTTAATTGCGTCACCGCCCGGTATACGTCCGATCCGACGCCCTGCGCTCCGATCATTGAAGCAATAACCACCATCGACAAAGACAGCATGATGGTCTGGTTAATCCCAGCTAATATAGTCGGCAATGCCAGTGGAAATTGAACTTTAAAAAGCTTCTGAGCCGGGGTTGACCCGAATGCATCCGCAGCTTCCACTAAATCGGCAGGTACCTGCAGAATACCGAGGTTCGTTAAACGAATGGTCGGCGGGATAGAGAAAATAACCGAGGCAATAACGCCTGGAACCACACCAAGACCGAAAAAAGTAACCGCTGGGATGAGGTAAACAAATGCCGGCATCGTCTGCATAAAATCCAGCACCGGGGTCAGTGTACTCCTCACAGAGCGGTTTCTGGCACACCAGATTCCGAGCGGCAGCCCAAGAATGATGGAAATAAGGGCAGAGGTTAAAACCAAAGCCAATGTGTCCATCGTGGGGTCCCAGTATCCGAGATTCAGGATTAGCAGCAATCCAAGCACAGTAAATAGCGCCAGCCGCCACTTGCCAAAATAATAAGCAAGGAGCGTTAGCAGTACGATAACAACAATAGCGGGAAAGGCATGAAATAGGAAAGTAAATCCACCTACGATCCCACTAATGATGGAAGAGAAGAAGTCGAAGAGGAATGCTAAGTTAGTATTCAACCAACGGATGAAGGATTCCACCCAGCGGTCCAAAGGAATTTTAGGCATCATTAGGGGTTCACCTTCTTGTCAGTAGTATCCTGGGTGCCGGCAATGGCAGCTAGAACGGCGCCGCGAACAATAATGCCTAATAGACGTCCCTTTTCATCGACCACAGTAACTGGAATTTTGGCAGTACTAATAAGCTCGAAGCATTCATTCAAATGAATCTCAGGCGGGACGGTAGGCACATCACGGATAACGATATCCCCAATCGTTTTACCACCTTGAACAGCCATAGCGGCATCTTCTGCCGTAATGGCGCCAATGAGCCGTTTTGCTTTGTCCACAACGTACAGGTTCGATATGCCACTATCCTGCATTAACTGCAAAGCAACCCTTGGTCCGCGTTCCAGAGTGATTGTTTCTGGCCTGCGCATCACGTATGCAGCCGTTAATACTTTGGACAGATCGACATCCTCTACGAATCGCTGCACATACTTGTTCGCAGGATTCATTAATATTTCTTCCGGAGTTCCAATTTGGACAATAGAACCATCTCTCATCAGAGCGATCCTGTCACCGATTCGCAAGGCTTCATCCAAATCATGCGTAATGAAAATAATTGTTTTTTTCATTTTATCCTGTAGCTCCAGCAGTTCATCCTGCATATCCTTACGAATTAAAGGATCCAATGCGCTGAATGCCTCATCCATAAGAAGGACATCCGGATCATTCGCTAAAGCGCGCGCAAGTCCAACCCGCTGCTGCATGCCTCCGCTCAGTTGATCTGGACTGCTGTCCTCTAATCCTTTTAAACCAACAAGCTCTAGTGATTCTAGCGCCTTTTGCCGATTGGCCTGCTTGGAGCCGCCTTGAATCTCCAACCCAAACTCCACATTCTCAATGATCGTTTTGTGCGGGAACAACGCGAATTTCTGGAAAACCATGCTGATCTTTCTTCGCCTGACTTGACGAAGCTGTTCATGGTTCATCGACACAATATTCTCGCCATCAATGAGAATCGTTCCAGAGGTGGGCTCAATAAGACGATTCAATAAACGGACGAGCGTAGATTTACCGCTTCCTGACAATCCCATAATGACGAAGATTTCGCCCGCCTGAATGGTGAAATTAACCTTGTTGACACCAATGGTATGCTTCGTTTCTTCGTATATTTTCTTTTTGGACCATCCTTTATCAAGAAGGAAGAGAGCCTTCTGAGGATCTTGTCCGAATACCTTCGTCAAATTATTGACTTCAACAATGTGCATGGTTACCTCCTGTTGTTTAGTTGAAATCAGACTACCTTAAATCAGAAATTTCCTCTCCGATCAAAAAAGCCGTAGTAATAATATAAACATAAAGACAGGAATTGAAACACGAGGTCCTAAAAGGGAGAAGAAGTGCGATGGTAATTGATGTCGGGATTCTTGGAAAGGCGAAACAGGCGAGTTGTGTGCAAGTGTGGTGGGAATCCTTGATAAGCGGAGAATAACAGGGGTATTAATACTCACAGATGTGAGGTGGATTGGCGAAACGGAGTTCTAAATATTTAAGGGGCTTCCCTAAGTGTTTAAAACTTAAAAGGTGGCCCCATGAAGTGTTAAGTTGATGTTTGTTGGGAACCGGGTGGAATGTAAAACGGCGGTATTTTAATCCACCCGCGTTTCATCATTAATTGTTTTAATTTTGCCCCCAACATCACTTTTTCCGCTTGGAATTGAAGAAACATTAAGCCGAAATCGGTCCGAATCGATTCTGCATTGGCACCTGCGGCACGGAGAATCAAACTAACGATTTTAAAAGATAATTCGTTGGCAAGTACTTCATCCGTCAATTTAACGCCAAGCGGAATACTATTAGGATCTGATTGAGGCATATCTTCATGAGCAGGCGGTAAAGTTATTCCTTCCTTGAGCATGAAATCATAGAGACGTTCCCGTTGATTGTTATTGAGTTCCAAATCTTCCTTAAGTATGGCTTTCAGATCCTCATCACTCGTAGTATTTATACCCGCTTGAACAGTTACTTTGGCTACTTCAAGGCCTGCTAAGTAAATCCAACAAGCCATCACCTCTCCTACATGAAGAGGTTGGGGTTTTTCTTCATCTGTTAAAGATTTAATTGTAGTAATTGCTGCTTCCAATATGCCAACCATGATAATTCCTCCTGATATTGTCATTTATTTGGATATTGTTTACTTGGCAATCTTTTTTATTCATACTAAAAGTGTGCCGCCAATCAGAAGGAGAGACAGATATGCAAACCATTATGATAGTAGAAGACGATCCTAAAATTGCTGAACTCTTGCAGTCTTACATAAAAAAATACGGCTATAACGTAACATCAGTAGCTGATTTCGATCACGTAATGGATGACTTTCATAAAAATAGACCGGAACTTGTGCTTCTCGATATCAATCTACCCAGCTATGACGGGTATTATTGGTGCCGGCAGATTCGCACGCAATCGATCTGTCCTGTGATATTTATATCAGCGCGAACAGGTGAGATGGATCAGGTCATGGCGCTGGAAAATGGCGGAGATGACTTTATTACGAAGCCGTTTCATTCTGAAATTGTGTTAGCGAAAATTCGCAGTCATCTTCGGCGTGCTTACGGGGAATACGCGGTGAAGGTTGGTGAGCGGGTATTGGAAAGAGATGGACTTAAGCTTTATCCAGAAAGGCTGGAGTTCCTATTCGGTACAAAAGCTGCTTCCCTCACAAAAAAAGAAGCCGACATCATCGAAAGTCTGATGGAGCGCTATCCACGCGTATCTGGCCGTGAAGATTTACTTGAGAAACTATGGGACGATCAATCGTATGTAGATGAAAATACACTCAATGTAAACATTACTCGTGTCAGGAAAAAGTTCCATGAGTTAGGCATAGAAGATGCGGTGGAAACGGTAAGGGGCGCCGGATATCGTCTGAACGTTACATGGACGAAGGCGGGAGATCAATGAAGTTATTTATCAAAGAGCATTCTCTATTGCTGGTCTTGCAGATTATTCAATTTATCACGATTCTAGGCATTTACTGGCTCGATGGATATCGCAATATGGCGCCGGCTCTTTATGCCATTTTCCTCGGATTTTTCTTTCTTGGCTGTTATCTGTTCTACCATTACTATAGCCGCCGCAGTTTCTATCAGCGCCTCAGCAACCCGCTTGAGTCATTGGATGATTCCTTCCAGAAAACGGAGCAAACCCCTGTGTCGGAAGCTTTCAATAAGCTGTTGAGAAATCAGTATAAGCATTACCAGCAACAAATCAAAACGGCAGAACATCGACAGGAGGAGCATCTGAAGTTCATGGACCAATGGGTACACCAGATGAAAACACCTCTGTCCGTCATCGAACTCACCGCTCGAAACTTGGATGAACCGGATTCTTCCTATATTCGCGAAGAGACGGAACGAATGAAGACAGGGTTAAATACGATTCTGTATATGGCGCGCCTTCGAACCATTGAGCAGGATTTTCATGTCAAACCTGTCGTTCTGTCCAAAATCGTGAATGAAGTGAATCAGGAAAATAAACGATTCTATATCCGTAATCAGGTGTATCCTCAACTGCAGGAGATGAAGGAAGGAATCGTCGTAGAGACGGATGAAAAATGGCTGTTTTTTATGCTCTCACAATTAGTCAATAATGCGGTGAAGTATTCAGCAGGGAAAAGTAAGAAACTAATCATTTCCCTGTACGAGAAAGATAAAGAAGCGGTATTAGAGGTAACTGACTTCGGAGTAGGCATCCCGGATACCGATAAAACCCGTATTTTCAACCCTTTTTATACAGGGGAAAATGGGCGTAAATTCAGAGAATCAACGGGAATGGGGCTTTATTTAACGAAAGAAGCAGCCGAACATCTTGGGCACCGGATAGAACTTGATACGAAAGTTTCTGAAGGCACGACATTTCGAATTATTTTCGTGTCATCGCAAAACCTTACAACCGTGTAAGGAAAGTGAAAGATGAATCAATAGTTGAACTCGGTCGATAGCGGTACACTAATCACAGATCGAATGATGATTATTTGAAAGGAGCTTTCATGATGCTGAAAGTGAAACAAGCAAGTAAAATTTATGAGGGGAAGATCGCCTACCGCGCTTTATCGGATATCGATTTGACCATTGAATCAGGTGAATTTGTTGGAATTATGGGTCCGTCTGGAAGCGGAAAAACAACCTTACTCAATATGATCGCAACCATTGATGAACCGACAACGGGCGAAATCCTAATCGCTGGCCATAATCCGCATCATCTAAGCAAAAACGACTTAGCTAAATTCCGCCGGCGTGAGCTGGGATTTGTGTTTCAAGACTTTAATCTCCTACATACGTTAACCGTTGAAGAAAACATTGTCCTACCTTTGACGTTGGACGGTCAAAAAGTCAGCGAGATGAAGCAAAAGGCAAATGAAATTGCCAAGAAACTTGGGATTACCGAAATTATGAAAAAACGTACGTACGAGATATCTGGCGGGCAGGCGCAGAGAGCGGCAGTTGCCAGGGCGATGATTCATACACCTAAGCTATTGCTTGCAGATGAACCGACAGGAAATCTGGATTCAAAGGCATCTAAAGATGTTATGGAAATGCTTGAATCCATCAATCAAACCGAACAGACAACGATGATGCTCGTAACGCATGACCCTCAAGCAGCCAGTTATTGCAACAGAGTCGTCTTCATCCGAGATGGAAAGTTTTATTCCGAAATTCATCGCGGCGATAATCGTCAGGTTTTCTTCCAGAAGATTATCGATACACTCTCTTTATTGGGAGGTAACGCAAATGACCTTTCGTCAATTCGCGTTTAATAACGTCACTCGCAATAAGAGGCTATATGCGGCTTATTTTCTGAGTAGTATGTTCATGGTGATGGTATTTTTCACTTTTGCCATCTTTGCTTTCCATCCGGCGCTGAACGGAGAAGCAGTGAATTCCAAAGCAACCTTTGGTCTTAATGTGGCTTCAGGCATCATTTATGTCTTTTCTTTTTTCTTCGTTATGTATTCGATGAGCTCTTTTTTGCAATCTCGCAAGAAAGAATTTGGGCTATTGATGATGCTAGGCATGTCCACAAGACAAATCCGTTCGATGGTATTTTGTGAAAACATGCTAATCGGATTTTTTGCAACAATAGGGGGCATAGCTCTTGGATTAGTCTTTGCAAAAGGAATTCTACTAACAGCTGAAAACGTTCTGATTATCGGAACTGAGCTGAATTTCTATATGCCATTGAAGGCAATGATCATGTCGTTTGTATCTTTCACTACTTTGTTTCTGTTCATTTCATTTGTTGTCTCTTATGTTCTGCGCAGCGGAAAGTTAATCAACCTGATTAAAGGAGATAAGAAGTCCAAAGGAGAACCAAGGGCCTCTGTTTTTTTAACCATAACAGCCATTGTATTGCTCGGGATTGGTTACTTCTTTGCTTTGATCGCGAAAGGATCCCTTGTCTTCGTTGTTATGGTGCCAGTTATTATTGTGGTTATCATAGGTACCTATCTGTTGTTTACCCAATTAAGTGTTTATGTGATTCGCAGTCTAAAGAACAGGGATTCCATCTTCTGGCGGAAAACAAATATGCTGCTGTTTGCTGATCTTTCGTTTCGAATGAAGGATAATGCAAGAACGTTTTTCATGGTTGCCATCATTTCGACCGTAGCTTTTAGTGCTATTGGATCACTTTATGGATTTCAATCACTAACCACAGGTTCAACGAAAGAACAAAACCCCTACACGTTAACCTATACGTCAGACAAGGTCGACAGTAAGGATAAGGAAGAGAAGGATATCGCTTTCATTGATGAACAATTAGGCAGCAAGCAAATCGAGACCGTGAAGGATCAAGCCATACTCAGTTACTATCGCGTAAATGATCAAAAAACTCCTACTTTGATCACCAAGCAGTCAGATTATAATCGCTTTGCCAGCTTAATTGGGGTCAATAAAATCAACCTGCAAGACGGACAGTCGGCAGTCGTTCATTTTGAAAGAATGGGGAATAACCGAGATGATAAACAGCTGAAGCAACCTATTAAGCTTCAATCAGGCATAACCCTGCAGCCTAATGTCATCATCAGTTCAAGAGTATTTACGGAAATGTATGATTATTATATCGTCAAAGATGATGCCTATGAGCAGCTTCCAAAATCTATTGAAAAAAGAAGGTTTCATGTATGGCAGGCCAAAGGGAACCAGGGGCAGGCCGTTATTCAAGCAGGCGAAATTTTAACGAAACAGGTCGGAAGGCATGCGCTGTCTGCTGTTGATTACGAAATATATGATTTAAATAGAACCTATGGACCGGTGCTGTTCATTGGATTGTTTATCGGAATTGTCTTTTTCGTTTCGGCCGGAAGCTTTCTATATTTCCGCCTCTATACGGATTTAGACGAAGATAAACAAAAATTTAAAGCCATAGCTAAAATGGGTTTGACTGAAACCGAATTGAAAAAAGTGCTTAACAGGCAAACAGCGATTCTTTTCTTCGCACCGATTGTAGTAGCGCTTGTCCACGGGGCTGTGGCACTTACGGCATTATCTCATATGTTTAGTTATAATTTGTTTAAAGAGTCCGCCATTGTACTATGCATCTTTGCCGCTATACAAGTTGTCTACTTTTTCATCGTTCGCTTTTTCTACACGAAACAAATTAAACTGGCCATTTAAAATTTAGCCGTCATTTGCGTGCGAGGTAAACCGCAGTATGAATGACGGCTAAACTTTTTTTCAAAAGAGGGGTCATGTATGCTAGTATAAAGCATTAGAATTTAAGTTCATGGGCAGATAAATTCAGACTTCCCTCAAGTAGGTGCGAATCGAAAGATGCAGAATTTAGTCAAAAACGAAAGATTGCAAATGATCGTAATCGCTGTAGCTACGGCCACCGGCGAACAATTCAAGATCAATCCCTTTAGCAACGATTATTTTCGCATTGGTCTCGGTGTTAGTATCTTTTTGTTTCTGTTATTGCTCATGCCGCATTTACCCTATGTGAAAACGGGTATCCTAACGGGTATCCTTAGCATGACCGTTCAGTCTGGAGAATGGATCACTCACGTGCATTCCTATACGATCATGGAGATCTTGCAGAATAATGTGGCAGCCGGTTGTTACTATGTCATATTTGCGTTTGGCATGAGTAAGCTTCGACAAAGATTGAAAGAACTTCACCCTCTCATGTTAGGTGGATATATCGCATTAATTGACTTCGTTTCTAATGAAACGGAGTTATTATTGCGTGGGGTATTCCTCGGTACGAATACCTTTTATTTTAAAGAATGGTTCCTTATAATGGTCATAGCAGTCGTACGCAGTTATTTTGTAATCGGTCTGTACAACAGCATTGTTATCAGTCAGATGCGGTTTCTACACGCGGAGCAGGAAAAACGGATGGAGCAGATGCTGAACATCAACTCTGGTTTGTATGGAGAAGCTTTTTATTTGAAAAAAGCCATGGATACCATAGAGGGGATTACCGCGGATAGCTATGACCTCTATCGGAAATTAAATGAAGATAATCTCAAAGGCTATAGTCAGCGTACGTTAGGCATTGCCCAACAAATCCATGAAGTAAAGAAGGATTCCCAACGTATTCTGGCAGGTTTACTGAAATTATTCGATAGTGAAGTTGTCGTTCACATGAGTCTTTCGGAGATCATGCACTTTGTCGTAAAGGGAAACCAAGAATATAGTGAAATGCTAAAGAAAAAGATTATCATTGAAAAAGAGCTGGAGTTTAATCAGAACACAACGCACTATGTACCTTTGCTTACGATCTTGAATAACTTAGTTGCCAATGCGGTAGAAGCTATAGTGAAAAATGGAAGTATACATATTCGGGTCTTTGAAAAAGAAGACGACGTCTATTTTATCGTCATAGATTCCGGAAAAGGAATTCCTGATCATAAGAAGGAACTTATTTTCGAACCTGGTTACACGACCAAGTACAATGAAGAAGGGATAGCAGCAACCGGAATCGGTCTTTCTCATGTACGCGATATTGTTCATTCCTTTGGGGGGAGTATCGCAGTAACATCATCGGAGAAAGCAAGCGGTACTCAGTTTGTTGTTCGTCTCCCACTAACAAGTCTAATTAAAGAGGGTAGAGTCGATGGCACTTTCAATTATGATCGTTGATGATGATGTCGTTTGCAGAAGTATGCTGCAAGATATTATTGATGAATGCGGCATTGGCGAGGTGATGGGGACGGCGGAAGGTGGAATTGAGGGGGCTCGAATGATCCTTAAATCGAAACCGGATGTCGTGTTGATTGATCTGTTGATGCCTGATCAGGATGGTATTGAGACAATCACGCAATTAAAAAACAGCGGGTATGACGGAAAATTTATTATGATTTCACAAATTGAAAATAAGGACATGGTAGGGGAAGCTTATCAAAAAGGAATCGAGTTCTTTATTCATAAGCCGATTAATCGCGTGGAAGTAGAGCACGTACTGAGCAAAGTTAATGAGCAGTGGAAATATGAGCGGTATGTTTCTGAGATCAAGCAATCTTTAGCCAAATTAGATATCGCTGGACCATCCTCTCCCCGCAAAGAGCGAAAAGTTCGTGATGTGGTGAAGACGATTCTAATGGATTTGGGAATCATCGGTGAAATTGGCAGTAAAGACATTATAGCCTTAATGGAGAATGCCATCGAACATAGAGAAGCAACGAGTTTCCCTCCTTTAAAAGAATTGTACGAGTCTGTCGCCCACACCTATAAACAAGGCCAGAAAGATATTGAGAAGGAAAGTAAGGCGATTGAACAACGCATTCGACGGACGATCATGGCTGCTTTGAATAATATGGCTTCCATTGGTTTAACCGATTATAGTAATCCTAAGTTCGAGTATTATGCGCCGCTGTACTTTGATTTTCAGGATATTCGCATGAGGATGAAAGTCATGGACGAAGATCTGCAGCCCGATAAAGGAAAAGTAAACATCAAAAAGTTTTTACAGGTTTTTTATATGGAGACCCTAGAAAAATTAAATAGTTGAGTAAGGAATTCAACCTCTCAAGTCTGGAGATAGTAAGGACTGGAGGTTTGGATTCCTTTTTTTATTTCGTTGTGATATATCATCACATGAAATAGATACCCATACGAAATGTAATCGGATACAAAATTTTCTAATGAAATTACTAGTCGCGGATGTAAACTATATTTTCATGTCATGTAATTGTTTTTGTAGGATTCTGTATGTTGCTGTAGAGCGGGAAGTAGTATGTAATTACAAAGTGATCAAATTAATCGATCTCAAATTTAATAGAAGAAAAGGGGTTCTTACATGAAAAAAGGTTTATCAGTAGTACTTGGAACGGTTATAGCTTTAACACTTAGTGCTTGTGGAAATGGTGCAACTACGGATAATAAGTCTACGCAGACTACACAACCTGCACAAACAGCAGCAGCAGTTAAGAAATACACGTTCGGTACGGATGCGACGTATCCCCCTTTCGAGTTTCAAAAAGATGGCAAGTACATTGGAATAGATATTGATTTAATCAACGCAATTGCCAAAGAAGAGGGATTTGAAGTTGAATTAAAACCTATGAATTTTAAAGGAATTATACCTGCTATTACATCCAAACAATTGGATGGCGCTATTGCCGGCATCAGTATTACGGACGAACGTAAACAGGTTGTTGCCCTTTCGGATCCGTATTACACAGCCGGACTTTCGCTAATCGTCCGAGAAGATAATACAACAATCAAAACGCCTGAAGACTTGAAGGGGAAAGTCATTGCCATTAAAAAAGGTACTTCCGGAGCAAAACAAGCAGATGAATATGGTAAAAAATATGGCGCTACAGTGAAGTATTTCGATGATAGTCCGGCCATGTATCAAGAAGTCGCCAATAAAAACGCCGATGTAACGATTGAAGACTTTCCGGTGATCTCGTATAAGATTGCAGTTGATCCGAATTCCAAGCTGAAAATTGTTGGGGATCGTTTGAACGGCGATAACTATGGTATTGCGGTGAGTAAGGAAAACGAAGAATTGATGAAAAAAATTAATGATGGAATCAAAAAGGTAAAAGCTAACGGAAAATACGATGAAATTATCAGCACTTATATGGGAAAATCCACTAAATAGATAACACAAGCGCTAACCTTTTGTCACCCAATGTTCGATGGGCCTCAGAAGGTTAGCGTCATTATGAATTCCATTAAAAAGGAAGGGTTGGGATCCGGTGACTTCCTCGTTGCAGGTTATTTTAGATGCACTACCCATGCTGCTGAAAGGCGCTTTAATTACCTTTAAAATTGTTATCATCTCTTTACCGATCGCTTTTCTTATTGGTTTAATTACGGGTTTGATGAATGTTTCTTCTAGTAAAATTCTTCGGGGTATTGCTTCTTCTTATGTTGATATCATTCGGGGAACACCACTGTTAGTTCAGGTCTTCTTTGAGTATTTTGGTATACCCGCTTTCTTTGATATTCGGATACCGGCAGAGACTGCAGGTATTATTGCCATTAGCTTAAATGCTGGTGCTTATATAGCTGAGATTTTCCGTGGGGGCATTAACTCAATTAACAAGGGACAGATGGAAGCGGCACGCTCGTTGGGGCTTAGTAAATGGCTAACGATGCGATTGGTCATTTTACCACAAGCCATTCGCCGGATGATACCTGCTTTCGTCAATCAATTCATTGTAAGTATTAAGGATACTTCCCTTTTGTCCGTCATCGGAATTAGTGAGTTGACACAGAGCGGGGAGATTATTATCTCTGCCAACTATCGTGCTTTTGAGATCTGGGGAGTTGTAGGTGTCATTTACTTTATTATCATCTATGCTTTATCCCGCTTAGCTCGCGTATTTGAGAGGAGGTATGCTTCCAAATGATCGTCGTACAAAACTTGAAAAAGAAATTCGGTACGAACGAAGTGCTGAAAGATATTTCAACTACGATCCAAGAGAAAGAAGTGGTTTGCGTGATTGGACCCTCTGGATCAGGAAAGAGTACATTCCTGCGTTGTCTGAATCTTCTTGAGGATGTGACGTCTGGAAAAGTTGTGATCGGTGATGTCGAAGTGACTTCACCTAACACGAATATCGATCATTTACGCCAAAATGTAGGTATGGTTTTTCAGCTCTTTAACTTATTTCCGCATCTGACCGTATTGGAAAATATCATGCTGGCCCCTAAGCACATCAAAAAGGCAGATAAGCAGCAAAATGAACAAAAAGCCATGCAACTGCTGAACAAAGTCGGCTTAGCCGGGAAGCGGGATGCGTACCCTGATCAGTTGTCTGGCGGACAACAGCAGCGTGTAGCTATTGCCCGTGCGCTGGCTATGAATCCGCGTGTGATGTTATTCGATGAACCGACTTCGGCCTTAGACCCCGAGATGGTCGGTGAGGTGCTGCAAGTGATGAAGGATTTAGCCCATGAAGGAATCACCATGATCGTCGTAACGCATGAAATGGGCTTCGCGCGCGAGGTGGCAGATCGTGTCATCTTCATGGATGGAGGGTATATCGTAGAAGAAGGATCACCTTCCGAACTATTCGATTCCCCCAAACACGAACGTACCCAAGCATTTCTTAGCAAAATCCTATAATTGGATCTATAATAAGGTTATATAAACTCACCTCTAGCAGGTCGCTCTTTTTTGAACGACCTTGATAGAGGTTTTCTATATTTGAAACTGGATACCATGCGAAAGGAACATTTCTATGAAAAAGATACTTTTGTTAGCTACGGGTGGGACCATTGCATCTGTAGTTGGTGAAGATGGATTGACCCCGGGGATGACGGCCGACGAACTGATAAGCTATCTGCCGGCACATAATCACCTGTATCAGGTAGACAGTAGCGTTCTGATGGAAATTGACAGCACGAACATGCAGCCTGAATTTTGGGTCCGCATCGCGGAAGCCGTATATAAGAATTATGAGGATTATGACGGATTTGTGATCACGCATGGAACGGATACGATGAGTTATACATCAGCCGCGCTTTCCTATATGCTGCAAAATATGAGTAAGCCGGTTGTTATTACAGGTTCTCAGGTTCCTATCCACAACAACCACACTGATGCCATCCAAAACATGCGTAACGCTGCCCAGTTTGCCTGTGAAGACATTGGCGGTGTATTTATAGTTTTTGATGGCAAGGTGATTAACGGGACAAGAGCCGTGAAAGTGAGAACCCGCAGTTACGATGCCTTTGAAAGCATTAATCATCCGTATGTGGCGTACTTTGAAGGCGATGAAATCAAGTACACTTCGTCTGGTATACCTGTACACAATAAAGAGATAGAGCTGGACATAGCGCTATGTCCCGATGTTTTTTTGCTAAAGCTGCATCCAGGTACGAAGCCTGAGCTTTTTGACTATTTGAAACAACACTATAGAGGTGTGATTATTGAAGGCTTTGGTTTAGGAGGGGTTCCTACCCAAGGTCGCAACCTTCTTCCGAAAATCATTGAGCTTATAGAAGCTGGAGTCGCTGTTGTCATTACAACACAATGTCTGGAAGAAGGCGGCGATTTGACGCTTTATGAAGTTGGGCGAAGAGTAGGCAGAGAACAGATTATTTCGTCGAAGGATATGAATAAAGAAGCGATCGTTCCGAAATTGATGTGGGCATTAGGCAAATCCAATGACCTCAAAGAGGTAAAGGAATTGATGGAAACGTCGATCGCTGATGATACCACTTTATAAAAAGAGAGTTAGTTAGTTCGATAGCGGATCTTATTTCACTTATTTACATCATATAAGTAAAACACATAATCACTAGATACACCTGCATGTCCGAGCTGACGGAGCATAGAAGTGATGTTGCCGCGGTGGTAAGTGCCGTGATTAACAACGTGCTGGATAAGCTCTTCAATGCTGGCATGCAGGACGCCATAGGTTGGATGCGGAAAGTCTTTCATAGCTTGCCAATCGACATCGCTATTCAGAAAGGTTTTGTAAGCCTCGGCAAGCTCTGAGAAAGCGGCCTCCAGTTGTTTCAAGCTTTTTCCTTTGGTCTTTTCTTCAACATTGACGAGCAGCTCTCTGATTTGGTCATAGCTGTTTCCCTTCATGCCGGATAACCAGACAGTATCCACTCTGTAGATGTGCACAAGGCCGGCATGTATGGTTGGAAATACATCGCTCAACTCCTGCAGCAAAATTTCCTCCGGCAGTTCCTTTAAACGAGTGAAAACCCGCTTATTAGCCCATACATGATACTCGTAATTTTTGAGAATTTGAGTAGACATCAGATCAATCCTCCTTCTTATTTGCTTGATAGAGTTCTATTAATGTGCCATCTGCATCCCGAAAATGGGCAAGTCGTCCATTCCATGTCGGATGATGAAATGGTTCTTTGACGAATTTGATGCCTTTATCTGATAAACGATGGTAGGTATCATCTATATTTTCAACTTCAATATTGAGTACAAAATTCGTTGCATAGCTGCCGTTTTGCCCCAAATCTTCGCCCAATGCTTCACCCATGGCTTTGCGGGACAGCAGCTCGATACGAGCAGCGCCCGTGTTAAACAACGCGTACTCCATCGACTCTTCATACCAGTCTGCTTTCAATTCTAATAGATCCCTATAAAAAGCTGCGCTTTTGTGAAAATCATCTACCAAAATACGAACTTGTAATAAATTCATGATCGTTCCTCTTAGGTTTCACCTAAGACCCATTGTAGCCCATCTTCACTGACAGAAACGGTCAGTCAAGCTGCGCAGCCGCATAATAATTGTGTAAATTTTTCGTTACCTCAATCATTTGGTTTTGGAGCAGCTGCGGCTCTTTAATGCGAAGGGTCCCCCCATAAGTCAGAAGAAAGTAGGGAAGATTAAACAAGATGTATCGCTCTTCCAGTTTAAAATGTACTTCAAGCTGCGAACGATCTACCAAGGCATGGGCCAGAAACCAATGACCACAAAGATCATCTAGTGCTTGCTCTCTTCCTGTAATTTTGACAGAAATGAGCTCATCTGGCTTATCCGAATCAGGCAGCACACCTGAAAGGATAAATTGGCGCGCCGAGAAATCAGCAGGCCGTTCAAACGTCTTCGCCGTCGTTTCCAAATTTCGAATACGATCGATGCGAAAGCTTCGAATTTCTTTGCGAAGATGACAATGACCTACCACATACCATTTGCTTTTCCAGCAAACAAGTCCGTAAGGATCCAAATCACGAGCTTCTGTGACAGATCCGTAGCCTTTTTGATAATGCATAAATAGCGTAACGCTCTGAGCCACCGCCATTTCTACTTCTTGAAGCAGGGATACTTGCGAAGCATCAGCTTGGGGAAGAATGACGTCAAGACCTTGCTCATGTAGATGGATTTGATGGCGTTGTGTTTCATTGGTATACATTTTCAGCTTAGCGACGGCCTGACTTAATTTCTCTCCAAACGGATACCCCGCCTCCTGGGCAAAAGCGGCCGCGTGAATTAACGCTTTTTGTTCATCTAGATCAAATACAAGCGGAGCTTCATTGAAATGACCGAGCAAGCTATAACCGCCATTGTGCCCGGAATCAGAAATAATCGGGACTCCGCTGGCACATAAAGCATCGATGTATCGATAGACGGTTCTGATGTTTATCTCCAACTTCTCAGCAAGCTGCTTACCTGTTATTCGCTTCTGAGATTTGAGCAACCACAGGATAGAAAGCATATGATCAGCTTTTGACATAACCCATATTCCTTTCCTAGGAAATGCTTTCCATATGGCTCCATCATACCATTGATAGACCGATGAAAAAAACACCCAATCTCCAAGAGATAGGGCGCTAGGTCTAGCTAATATTTCATTAAAATAACGTTATGCCGTACTCCTCAATCTTGCGATAAAGCGTCGTTCTTCCGATTTTCAAATGACCGGCGGCCTTGCTAAGGTTCCATTCCGAGGCCTTCAGCGCCTTTTTGATCGCCGTGATTTCTGCATCCTTCAGTGTAAGTGGGTGATCTTTGCCTGATCCTGCTTGCACAGCCTCATCGGATTCTTCGAACGATAGATGCTCAGCGTCAATCGCCTGTCCTCCAGCTAGGAAGACCGCCTGCATAAGAATGCCGCTAAGCTCTCTTATATTGCCCGGCCAACAGTAGGTTGATAGCTTCTGCTGCGCGGTTTCCGTTATGAATGGACAGGGCGAAGCATGCTTTTGGAGTAAATGCCCGGCTAATGTCAAAATATCGCTTCTTTCCCGTAAGGGCGGCAGCGTAATATGTATCCCCTTCAACCTGTAATACAGATCGGCCCGAAATCGGCCTGCCTTTATCTCCGTGGCCAAGTCCTTATTCGTTGCTGCAATGACTCTAATGTTAATTGCTTTGCTCTTCGCGCTGCCTACCGGAGTAATCGTGCCTTCCTGGAGTACTCTTAATAAAGCAGCCTGCGCACGAAGCGGCATGTCGCCTATTTCATCGAGAAAAATAGTACCCTTATGCGCGGCCTCGAATTTCCCGGCATTGCCGTCTTTGTTCGCTCCCGTGAAGGCGCCGCGAGCGTATCCGAACAATTCACTCTCGATCAGGCTGTCCGGGATGGCACTGCAATTCAGTGCAATGAACGGCTCTGCCGACCGGGGGCTAGCGGTATGAATGGATTGCGCGAACAATTCTTTTCCGACGCCGCTTTCACCTAGTAATAAGACTGGATAATCAGTCGCAGCCGCCTTCTTGGCCAGTTCTTTCTTCTGTATGATGGTCGGACACGTGCCGATAATATCTCTAAACGCATACAAATGCTGCTCGTTTGCTGCCTGCTTCTGAATGGAGACGGACTGCCACAGCTTCTGATGCTCATTATGAATGGTTTCGACCGCAAAGCCTTCCAGCTTCGTAAACACTTTGCCGATTGCATCACTTCCAACCATGCGGATGGCGGCATGATTAGCTCGAAGGATGCGGTTATCCCGGCTTAGAGAGAGCAGCGGCAAAGGATGATTGAGTGAGGAATGCTCGAGTTCTCTGAGGGTAATGAGATGCTCCTTCTTCGACTCTTCCAGCAGAATTTTGTTCTGCAAGGAAAGGGCTGCCATACAGGCAAGTGTAAACGTATAGGCGTGGTAATTCTCTTGTTTGCCGCTAATATTGATGATACCGATCAGCTCGCCGATGGAATTGAAGACGGGGGCCGAGGCGCAGGTCAAAAAGTGATTGGAGTTGAAATAATGCTCTTCGGCATGCACACGGACGGGTTTTTTCTCTGCGAGGGCGACACCAATGGCATTTGTTCCTTTTCTTCTCTCGGCCCAATTTGCTCCTACTTGCAGCTGAACCGCTAACGCTCGGCGGGAGAAATCGATGTCTCCGACCGTGTGAATAATGGTTCCCTCCGAATCGATTAGCAGCGCCATCTGGCCGGATTGCTTGATGCCTGTGTGCATTTGCTCGAATATTTGCTCCGTGTAATGAATGGTTTGCTCGTTTTGCCTTAATAGAGATTGCATGTGGCTTCCGGTTAGAATGTTATCGTCAATGGGGTCGGTGGGCATTAAACCAAGTTCGTGACAGCGCTTCCAAGATGACGCCGCCGCTTCTGATAAAAAGTTATTTTCCACGGATAGCAAAAATAAAACACCTCCATTGCAATCGGTTTCCTAACCCGATCATATCATAGTTGCTTTTATTAATGGAGTACTGAAAGAAAGAATGTCCCAAAGTGAAACACTTCCGTTGTTTCAGAGCGGAACAAAACGAGTAAGCGCTCACCGCAGAGCCTTATTGGACGGCATTCAATAGGTTGGCACGATCCTTGCTTATTTATTTAACGTATTCCATTTTAAGGAGGCTGAGCTAAATGATTTATGCACAACCTGGACAAAACGGTTCAAAGGTTACATTTAAAAAACGGTACGAAAATTTCATCGGAGGACAGTGGATTGCGCCTATTAAGGGCCAATACTTTGACAATCCATCACCAGTAAATAACCGCGTTTTCTGCGAGGTTCCACGCTCATCCTCAGAAGATATCGAGCTGGCTTTAAATGCCGCGCATGCTGCAAAGGACGCATGGGGGCGCACCTCCGTTGCGGAACGTGCCGTCATTTTAAATAAAATTGCCGATCGCATGGAAGCGAATTTGGAAATGCTCGCGGTTGCCGAGACCTGGGATAACGGAAAGCCAGTTCGGGAAACGCTTGCGGCTGATCTGCCGCTGGCGATCGATCATTTTCGCTATTTTGCAGGATGTATTCGCGCTCAGGAGGGTTCGCTCAGCCAATTGGATGATAATATGGTGGCTTACCATTTTAATGAACCCCTTGGCGTCGTGGGTCAGATTATACCGTGGAACTTTCCACTGCTTATGGCGACGTGGAAGCTTGCTCCGGCACTTGCGGCCGGAAATGCGGTCGTTCTGAAGCCAGCTGAGCAAACGCCGGCATCCATACTGGTACTGATCGAGCTCATCCAAGATTTGCTGCCGCCGGGCGTACTCAACATCGTCAACGGCTTCGGACTTGAAGCCGGTAAACCGCTTGCCTCGAGCAGCCGGATCGCGAAAATCGCCTTTACCGGCGAGACGACGACAGGCCGCTTAATTATGCAGTATGCTTCGCAAAACCTGATACCGGTCACCTTGGAGCTGGGCGGCAAGTCGCCGAACATTTTCTTTGAGGATGTGGTCGCACGTGATGATGCTTTCTTCAATAAAGCAATCGAAGGCTTTGCGATGTTCGCCCTGAATCAAGGGGAAGTCTGTACCAGCCCGTCACGCGCATTAATTCAGGAATCGATTTATGATCAATTTATGGAAAGAGCCTTGAAGCGAGTCGCTGCCATCAAACAGGGCAACCCACTGGATACGGAAACGATGATTGGCGCACAAGCCTCAACCGAGCAGGTTGAGAAAATCATGAGCTATATCCATATCGGTGCAGAGGAAGGTGCTGAATGCTTGATCGGCGGCGGTCGGGCAAAGGTGGATGGAGATATTTCCGAGGGCTACTACATTCAGCCGACCGTTTTGAAGGGGCATAACAAAATGAGAATCTTCCAAGAGGAGATTTTCGGACCGGTTCTTTCCGTTACGACGTTCAAGAATCAGGAAGAGGCGCTGGCGATCGCGAATGACACGCTCTATGGCCTTGGCTCCGGCGTTTGGACGCGCGACATGAACACAGCCTACCGGATGGGGCGCAGCATTCAAGCAGGCCGTGTATGGACGAATTGCTACCATGCGTATCCTGCCCATGCGGCCTTCGGCGGCTATAAGAGCTCGGGCATTGGCCGTGAGAATCACAAAATGATGCTCTCCCATTACCAGCAAACCAAAAATCTACTCGTTAGCTACAGCCCTGACGCACTGGGCTTCTTCTAAGAGAGCCGCACGATGACGATAGAAGTGAGCAAGGTTGTTGCTACCGATGCCGCTCTAGAGCTAATCGAACTCGTAAAGGCCAAGCATGGCCCAGTTATGTTCCATCAATCCGGCGGTTGCTGCGATGGCAGCTCTCCGATGTGCTACGCGCAAGGGGAGTTCCTTATCGGCGACAGCGACGTATGGCTAGGGGATATAGGCGGCGCACCCTTCTATATGAGCAAGCCGCAATACGACTATTGGAAGAATACGATGCTCATCATCGATGTGGTGCCTGGCAGAGGCGGGATGTTCTCGCTTGAGGGACCAGAAGGGCGACGTTTTCTGACTCGCTCGAGGATGTTCTCGGATGAGGAACGGCGTGTGCTGGGTCTCTAAGTTTTTTATCGGGTAGGATCAAAACCCCTGCTTCCTTGACGAAGGAAGCAGGGGTTTTTGTGCTGCAGGCAGAGAAGATAGGTTGCTTCATATTCGGCCTACGATCATGAAGCAATCGCAGAAAGGCTGCATGTGCATGATTCAACGGTAAGCCGCACCGGAAATAATAGCATGTTGTACATCGTGCAACAATTTCCTTGATTTCTTCCTGGCAAGCTAAGGATGTTGTATGTTGGTGACCGTCGATTGATTCATTATGTCTCTCACAACTGGTATTCAAAACTCCAAAATCCGATTTTTGATGCATCGGATACTTTACGCCTTTGGTGCCAGCTGCAATGCTTGCAACCACTTCCTTGAATTTCTCGGAGTACGGACGTGCCACTTCCGCTGATTGTCATTCGGCTTTCGTTAGGGCAAATGGGCTATAGCGGTTACCAATGTTGTATGTTATACAACAAATTGCAAGCTCAAAGGCTATTTTGCAACTTGAAGTTGCAGTTTGTACAACATTTTTAGCCCATTTGTTGCGAAATGACCTGTATGGGACCAAATTGTTGTACATGATGCAACAACTAATGGAAATGGTGAGATTTATGTAGTAATTGTTGCACTTTCTACAACATCATCCAGCCGCGAGCATGGATTCATTCATAGCAATCTCAATTGACCATAGTTGACGATTGAACCTGATCTACATACACCTCAATGCAGAGATGAATGAATCGATCGGTCTCTTTTGAACCACAATGTAGCCTCTTTATATGCTTTAGAGCTACTTTTGGCTTATTTGCAACATTCGCGTGGAAATGGTCTAAGTTGCTTGCGTAAAATTGTACAAAATACAACATTCCACGGACAAGCATGCAAATGTCTTAACATAATCATAGTGTAAATTGCGTTGCATCAACCTCTACAAAAAGCCAAATAAAGTTTAAACTTTAAAGCTTAAATCTTAACGTTTGAATCGTGAAGTTTAGAGCTTAAATTGTAAAGTTTACATCTTAAACTTTAAACTTTAAAGTTCATTCCAACTAGCTGCTAAAAATACCAATTACTCCAAATACCCTCCCAATTGGCCCTAGTTACGCGAATCTTTATATAAACTCAAATAAGGCCACCGGAGAGGGGAATAGACTTGACAAAGAACGAAGTCTTAACCACTACCATCACGCTGTCTATCGATAATGGCAGCAGTCACGTTAAAGTGATTTACGACCATTTGGACTGTAACTTTATTTTCCCTAATGTGCTGGCACAACCGTTTGGTGAACGATTTCTTTTGATGGAACAAGGTGATCCCTTGGATTTTCTTGACGTACAGATTACATCGCCTTCGATAGAGAGCGATCAGTACCGACATGTTTACGTGGGTAACTTAGCGATCGGTGACGAAGGGATTATTCACGAAATTGTAGGGGATAAAGCGGTGCAAAAAAAGGCCCAAAGACCCGAAACGATGGTGACTCTCCTTACGGCTGCGGCGTACGCCATTGCCAAGAAACATGAGGATGCCATCAGGCGGGGGAAAAAGCGGATTAAAGCCGCTGTCAACTTGGGTACAGGTCTGCCGATTCGTGAAATAACGAAATTCCGAGAGGAATTTGCTCATAAGATTACAGGAGGCGTACATTCCGTTACATTCGGGACAACCCCCGTATTTAAAGGGATAACGGTGGAAATGGAATTTTCGCTTCCTACTGATATCAGCATAGACGATGTATCCGGTGTTTACGACCTTGAGGCTACTTCCAAATCGCATCTATCCCATAAGGGCTTCGGCATTGCGGATGTAGGTGGTGTTGACATGGACATTGCGTTCTTCAAGCCCGGCCTCGATCTGGATCAGCGGCACTCTACTGGCGCTAAGATCTACCTCAATGATGCATTAGAGAGCATTCGCAACGAGGTTAATTCGCAAGGCGAGGAATTGATCGCAAGCACGGCGGAATTGACCCTCATGCTGGTTAACAAAGAGTATGAGATTTATGCGGAGGGTAAGGTTGTTTTTGACATGACAAGCCTGATTAACCGACATATGCGTATATTAGCGGAGAAAGTGCTGAAATACGCCCGCAACTCTTGGAAGCATGTTCGCTACGCCAATGAGTTTTGGTTTATCGGCGGTGGAGCGGTCGTTTTGCAGCCATGGATTGAGAAATTAAACGCTGAGCTGGGCTTGCCCATTAAGTTTGATAGCGTGGAGCACAGCCAATTCCGAAATGTGCGAGGCACCTTTCTTATGCTTGACCACGCGCTGAAACATGCGGACGAATCCGCCGCGGCAGCCAGTGCGGATTCTGAAGGATTATCCGAGCGCGGGAGCGGTTCGGATTGAAAAAGCGTAGATCCACCGTTTACGTTCGCTCCGGTAAGGATGTTACACTCTATATTCCGTCTGATACTCCGCCGGAGGTTATCGATTATTTAAACCAACTGAAAATGGAAGGCATATTCAGTCAAGGGATCATGGATATTTTGACAAGATATGTCCGAGAAGAGCAATCGGGCAGAAGACCGATTACGGAATTATTTCCCGGGAAAGAAATGGTCTCGGACTTGGATGAGACCGTTTCTCTCGCAGACAGCTATAGTGGCATGGAGTCGGCAGAGCCTATTGAACCTGCTCATGAAGCGAATGATGATTTCAACCAGCCAAAGAAAGAGATCCCGGGTGCCAATGATCAGAAAAAATTCAGCTTGGCACAAATATTCAAGCAGTCTCGGCACAACTCGGGTAAGCTGGTGCAACCCTCGGATCATGGCAACAATAATGAGTAGGTGAACTCCACGATAATGAAAAGGAGGACATCGGATGGACAACGGACAAGCTAAGGACGCAGCGCGTCATTTTAATCTTTCAGATGAAGTTTTTCACCATCCTGGCATGGATATTTATGCACAAATGACCTTTATCGTCTTGAAATGTTTTTCTTCGGAATCGAACATTCCAGGATTATCTGATATTGCTAAGCTCGGTCGAATGAGTCTCAAGCAGGCGACAAAGGCATTGCAACAACTTGTGGAGCTGAGAATTGTCTCGCACAAAATATTCCGCCGTATGGTGGGAGATTTCCAAGACGATCGGCTTTCCTGGGCTGCTAAGGGCTTGCTTACGTTTTGCAAAGAGAACCCGAACATCAACCTAGACGATCTAGTGGAACTATCCAGTGAATCGGGCGAGGATGAACATAGCATACGCAAGGCTCTTAAGGAATTGTACGAATATGGGTACTTGGAAGAGTACCCTGTATGGAGCAAAATCGCTAACTAAGGTATGGCGGACATAAGAGTCAACTAAAAGGCATCCTGTCTAAGGGTGCCTTTTAGTTCCTATTTAGGAATTGCTATGACTATTCCAATTACAATAAAGCCCTAAGCTCACGCTGATACTTGTTCAAATGGGAGACTGTCGGATAATCTCTTTGTCCGAACGAATACCGCCAGCCCGAATGTTCCGAACCACATGATAAGGTGCAGATAAAAGAGCATGAAGAATGCTGAGATCAGATGAGCTCAATGGACGGTATCTCTGATGATAATATTCAATCCAACGAAGCATCTCCGTTCCAAGGCAATTTCGATGAAGAATGTTCAATCTGTGATTTCATTGACGACTTCATTGACATCTTCATGCTCAATCCCCTTAGGGATTGATTTTGTCCATTCATCTATTAAATTTATTGCTTTTAATCGGGGATCCCAGGTTTTTTTCAAAATATCGAGCATTTCACGGCTTCTTGATTCATGAGGGAAATGAGTAGCGTGCCAAGCTTCCCGAGGCAATCCATATAAGGACGAAATCAATTTGCGCTCAGTCTGGTCTAATGGCCGCCGTTCTTCATACCCTTTTAACAACGCTAGTATGAAATCGGGATTGAATTGTGTAGTGTTCATAAGGGCTTTCGCTAGATCCACGTAGATGGAACCCACTTTAACACGGTCCCAATCGATGATGAACAGCTGGCCATTTTCAGAAATAATGACATTAGGGGAAGTAATATCGTTGTGTATCAATGCGGGACGGTTCGCTTCCTTCTTCAAAAGATCAACGACCTCGGGGCTGTTTAAGTTAGCCCATGCCCGATCGGTAAGGCGCTTACAGTACTTTCCGTATATTTTGTACCATTTGCGGTTCCGTTCATGGTTTTGAATAGCTTTATTCATCCGTCTACGAAAGAGGCGATCTTGGATTTTCCATATTCTGATTTGACTATGCGTGGAGGGCCCTTTAGTGTCAAGGATACCACTGGATGTAGTATGTAACGTGGCAAGGGCCCGGCCAAGCTCTTCAAAATCTTCGTTCTTTTCCAAATTCCTCCCTTGTATCCATTCAGTCATATAGAAGGGGCGTTCGCGGTGTAAAGTCCATAACTTCCCAGAGCGGGTAGTGAGCCATTTGGGCATATAAGTGAATCCGCTATTCATCAAGAGCTCTAGATACGCTGCCGTTGTTTTCATTTGGTGAACGGTACTAGTGCGGAGGAGTGCATTTCGAAAAAAGGGCTTCAAGGCATAGGTGCCCATTTTCGTTTGTACTTGAATAATCGCGTTTTCTCGGTAAAAGGATGCAACCGTGCCTGATCTCAACGCTCGAAGGCCGAAGCGGCGAGTAATTTTGCGAATTCGGTGTTTCGTATAGGGATTTGCCATACGCAACCTCGCTTTATATAAGATGGGGGAAAGGAGTAGATATTAGATAGACTATTCATCCAGGGGGACGGCTGTATGGTCTAATACCACGAGTGCAGCAAAAAACATTCCGCTGGGACAGCGAGGGAAACGAAAAAAGACCGGAAGGCTGTGGGCCTTACCGGTCATTTCTGTAAATAGGCGTTTCGTCTTCAATTTTTAATATCCGTCTGTTCGCTTTCCTGAGTTCTCGGCAATTTCAGCACCATCTCTTTCAGCAGCGGAGCCGAGATGTGCCGATTCGACGTTAGCTTGAGCAAGACCTTCAGAAACGCGTCGACCGTAATCCGAATCGGCTTTTGTGAAATGTTCAATCATTTTATTCTGGATAATTGGTTTGCATATCTTCAGCGCATCTACCAAATTCGCAATCAATTCATCGCGTTCCCAATCTTCAAATTTACGATAGGTGTCTCCGGCTTGTCCAAAATCATTGGTTCGGCTAATTTTTTCACGGACTAATTTGTCATTATACATAGGTTGATGTTCCTTGCCGGAAGGAACCGCTTCTTTTAACCCGCCAAGCGAGGAGGGCTCGTAATTCACATGCGGATTCTGCCCGGGGGCCCGATCCACCACGATGGCCATTTGCCCATCTCGTTGGTTCGTAGCTACACGTGTTTTGGGGGCATTAATCGGCAGCTGAAGGTAGTTCGTTCCCACGCGGTATCGCTGGGTATCGGAGTAGGAGAAGGTTCGGCCCTGCAGCAGCTTGTCATCGGAAAAATCAAGACCATCGACCAGAACCCCCGTACCGAAAGCTGCCTGCTCGACTTCGGCAAAGTAATTTTCGGGGTTTTTATTCAGCACCATTTTGCCCACGGGTAAAAAAGGAAATTGTTCATGATCCCAAAGTTTAGTCGGATCAAGCGGGTCGAAATCGAGCTCAGGGTGCTCGTCATCACTCAAGATTTGAACGCAGAGCTCCCACTCCGGGTACTCACCGCGCTCGATAGCTTCATACAAATCCTGGGTGGCATGACTTACGTTTTTACCCTGTATGCCTTCTGCTTCCTTCTGAGTCAGGTTCTTCATTCCTTGCTTCAGCGGTTCCCAATGATACTTGACTAATACGGCTTGTCCTTCTTGGTTGACCCACTTGTAGGTATTCACACCAGACCCTTGCATTTGCCTATAATTGGCGGGAATCCCCCACGGAGAGAACAGGAATGTGATCATGTGGGTGGCCTCAGGAGAGTTCGATACAAAATCGAACATTTTCTCAGGGTTTTGCAGGTTGGTAACGGGGTCCGGTTTGAAGGCATGAACCATGTCCGGGAACTTCAACGGATCGCGAATAAAGAATATCTTCAAATTGTTGCCGACTAAGTCCCAGTTACCGTCCTCGGTATAAAACTTTGTGGCGAATCCACGTGGATCACGAAAGGTTTCCGGAGAGTAATTGCCGTGAACGACCGTAGAAAATCGGACAAATACTGGGGTCTGTTTACCAGCCTCTTGAAAAAGCTTGGCCCGTGTATAGGTGGAAATAGGATCATTCCCCACTTTGCCATAAGCCTCAAAATATCCATGAGCACCAGCACCTCGTGCATGTACAACACGTTCAGGAATTCGCTCCCGGTCAAAATGGGATATTTTCTCGATATAGTGGTAGTTTTCGAGCGTTGAGGGTCCTCGATTTCCAATTGTTCGTATGTTTTGATTATCTGAAATCGGATGACCTTGTCGATTCGTTAGGGTCATCTCTTGATTTTCTTTGTCCATTATCCCTATTCATCCTTCCTTAAAATGTCAGTAGTACCTTTTGCCATGTATAGGAAATTTATTCATCATCGAATACTAAACGTGATTTCCGTTTTATCTGCAGGCTCTGTATAATAAATCTATATTTTTACTAAAGCTCGGGGGTGCTCCATGTCAAAGAAAAAGTGGACGGTGGGGCTGGTAGGCATAATTATTGTTTTCTGTTATTTTTTATTCCAGTTTTTATCTTCCACACTTAAGATCGATCACCTGGTCGGGCAAATGGAACAGAGCAAGGTAGTGGATAAACGTATCAAGCACGTTGTGCTGATAGCTCAAGAGATCGACAATCCATTCTGGAGAACGGTGGAACTGGGAGCCAAAGAAGCCGCGGCGCAGCTGGGTATGAAGATTGATTACATGGGGCCGATTCGCATAAATCCTGCTGAACAAATGAATCTACTGGAGAAATCGATTGCTGCCAAGCCGGATGCTATTTTGGTCCAAGGAATAAAGGAGCAGCGCTACGATCTTCTGATCAGCAAGGCTTTAGATCAAGGTATTCCAGTGATCACAGTAGACGCAGATGAACCGGAGAGCCGGCGCCTTGCCTACGTGGGAACAGATAATTGGGAAGCGGGCAAACGCATGGGGGAGCTTGTGGTGAAAGATGCTGCTGGGAAAGGCCGTATCGGCATCATGATCGGAAGTGAACTGGCGGATAATCAACAGCTTCGTCTAGAGGGTTTCCGTTCAATTATTCGAAATACGCCAGGTTTTGAAATCGTAGCTGTCCGCTCATCAAATATTTCAAGGATTCAAGCTGCTAAGCAGACAGAAACTATGTTGAACCAATACGCAAGTATTCAGACAATGGTGGGATTTAGCTCCTTAGATGCGGTTGGCATTGTAGAAGGACTTAAGGTAACAAATCGAGCAGATGTAAGCGTGTACGGATTTGATGACCTGGAGGAAACCAAGATGGGCATCGCCCAAGGAGCAATTCGAGCATCGATCGTTCAGCAGCCTAAAGAGATTGGATCCAAATCCGTTGATTTGCTAGCGGAAATTTTCAAAGGGGGCTCCATTCCGGTCCAGCAGTTCACCGCTACGGATATTCTGGATAGAAACCAATTGAAGTTAAGTGTGGGCAGCCCATGAATATACGTAGAATGCTATTTATTGTTATCCCGGTGCTTTTTATATTGAATAACGCGGTTGCTTATTTCATCTTTGAAAGCGGAAGAACGGTGCAGATGAGCTATAATGTGATGCTGGATCGGGTATTATTATACAAGCAAATTGCCGGACTGACGCAGGGAAATCTTCGTGCTTTGAATGTTTACTTAATGGATCGAACAGAGAACAGCCGCAAGGCCTATATAAGTCAGAGGGATGAGCTTAATCAACTGCGGGAAAGCATGTTTGCACAAGGGGCGATTATTCCAACTACTGATCTAGCACTTCGCAGTTATCGCAATATGATCGATACTTTTATAGGGCAAGAAGCGGGTGTCATAGAGGCTTTAAACAGCCAAGGCTCTTTGGCTTATGCGGCTTTCTACGAAGAGGCTGAGCAGACAGCCGCGTACATCCAAACAGAAGGACATCAACTTATTGATTTGGAACTCAGTTATTATCAGCCTTTTTACAGACAAATTCTTATCCAAACCGAATTTATGAATTATTGGGGCGTCGCTATTTTTATTTTAAATACGCTGATAAGCGTCTTGTTTGCTTATTGGATTTCCCTAGGTATTACCCGACCGATCAAGCAGTTGGCCTTAACAGCGCAACTAATCTCAGACGGGAATTTGCAAGCTCCCCCTCCGCAGATTAGCGAGCATAATGAGTTTGGAATGTTATCTAGGGCTTTTGGGCGCATGCAAGACAATTTGAAAGAACTGATTATGAAAGAGAAAGAAAGCTTGGAAAAGGACAAGCTGGTCAAAGAATTAGAGCTGGAGGTTTTGCAAAATCAGATCAACCCGCACTTTCTCTTTAATTCCTTGAATGTCATATCCAAGCTTGCGCTGCTCGAGGGTGCTGAGAAAACAAGCGATCTCACGGTATCCATGTCGAATCTTCTTCGATATAATCTTCGAAAATTGGATCGTCCGGTGACGCTCAGGGATGAGGTCGAGCATGCCAAAGAGTATTTTACCATCCAACAGGCACGCTTTCGCGACCGGATTCAGTTCGTAACGGAAATTGACGAGAGCGGACTGGACGTGTACGTTCCCATGCTAACCCTTCAACCGATACTTGAGAACGTCTTTGTCCACGGTATTGAGGGAATGGAAGAAGGGGCTGAGATTAAGCTGGGCATTACGTGCGAGCCTGGTGAGGTAAGGGTCTCCATATCAGATAATGGGATCGGTATGAGCGAGGAGGTCCGTGAGTCTCTGCTTCACTTCGAATCCGAACCGCTGCTTGATCAAGAAAAGGGACAATCGACGGGGTTAGGCACGCGTAATGTGTTTAGACGACTCGAATTATTTTATGGAAAAAAGAATCTTGTAGATATTCACAGTGAGCCGGGCCAAGGGACGACTGTCCTCATCCGGATTCCTACTGCAGGAAAGGAGGATGGGGATGTATCGCCTACTGATCGCAGATGATGAAGCTTTAGAGAGAGAAGGTATTGAGTGGATCGTTACCCGAATGATGCCGAATACGTTTGAAATTATTCATGCAGAGAATGGCCGTGTGGCGATCCAAAAGGCAGATGAATTTCGACCGCATATCGTTCTGATGGATATTCGAATGCCGGGCATTCAAGGCCTTGAAGCGTTAAAGGAAATCAAGGCTCATAGTCCGCAGATCAAGATGGTACTGGTTACAGCCTATGAACAATTTGAATACGCTAAAGAAGCCCTTTCCTTGGGAGTAAAAGAGTACCTGATCAAACCGGCTAAACGCGATCAAATCGTTGCACTCCTCCAGCGGCTGGTAGCTGAAATTGACCAGGACCAAAGAAAGCGCGACGAGGAGTTCGCAATGCGCGATAAGTATTTCCAGCTGCTCCCGCTGGCGGAAACGGAAATGGCTCTGGTCTTTATGTCCGATCAAGTGAATGAAACCGAGTTGGGGTATCTGGCTGATATCCTCGAGCTTTCCATAGATAAAGGCTGTGCGCTTGTGCTCGCTTTGCCGGAATTCGGGCATACATCCGAGCAGGAATTAGGCATCGAGAAGAAAAAGGTTTACGAAACGGTAAAAAACTTCGCCAAAGGCTTTATCAAGAATAGGGTCGGCTGTGTGGTCAGTTCCATGGTCCATTGGCACATGGTCATTTTTCTACTCGAAAAGGCAGACATCAAGGATGAGGTATTGCGGGAAGAGGCTCATTTGCTAGGCGCTAAGCTGGTTGAGACACTTCGCCAACAGCGTAATTTAGACGCTAATGTAGGCATTGGGTCCGTCCAAATGGATATTGAGGGAATAAGGAGATCGTATTTTGAAGCCGTCTTCGCATCTACGTATCCTAAAAGGTGGGGTAACCTTTGCTCATTTGAGGATATGAAAATGCTTTCCCTAGAAGGTGAGCGGGAAACGGCTGATAAGTTGATTGCAGAAAAGACTACCGAACGCACGTACGTGGAATTGGCCATCAAACGAATTCGTGAGGAACGTGAGCAGCGAACATGGAGTGTCCTAGACAACGCCATCACGTTCATTCAAGATAAATTCAACGAGGAGCTTTCCCTCGAAGATGTTGCGGAACATGTCCATTTGAACCCGTATTATTTCAGTAAAGTATTCAAACAGCAAACGGGAGAAACCTTCATTGATTATGTGACAAGGCTGCGGATCGAAAGGGCCAAAGAATTCATAAACGAAGGGCAATTCAGCTTAAAGGAAGTCTGCTATATGGTTGGTTATAAAGATCCTAATTATTTCAGCCGAGTATTTAAAAAGGTAACAGGGGTAACGCCCACCGAATACCGCAACCAACTTTAATAAAGACAAAGGTTCATGTAGAGATGCATGGACTTTTTTGCTTTTACACAACAAAAATATGCTAGTCTGCCGCCCTATATCAGGCGGAGAATTACAGGCATCAATATTATGCTTGTAAACAGCAAATAAGTGAAGGGAATAGGCCCCTAGCTTGAACAAAACGCATGGTATAATGAGTCTCGCATTATAAGGATTGACTATTTTTTCACGATAAAAGACTCGCACGCAGGTGCGGATAAGTCAGAAGGGATAATCGCTTATGAGCTCACATATAAACAATCAAGACCAACAAGTAAGCATGAAGTTTGTCACGCTAGTTTCGATGGTTGCCGCTTTGGGCGGTTTATTATTTGGATTTGATACAGCTGTTGTGTCGGGCGCAATTGGTTTTATGAAAGAACGCTTTGACCTCAGCGAGGTGCAAGTGGGGTGGGCGGTCTCCAGCTTAATCATCGGGTGTATCGTTGGAGCAGCAGGATCCGGTATGCTGGGGGACAGGTTCGGTCGGAAAAAAGTGCTGATTATGGCCGCGATCCTATTCATTATCGGATCCATCGGTTCCGCCATTCCAGATACGTTCACTGGTTATATTATTGCGCGGATTATTGGCGGACTGGGGATTGGTATTACCTCAACGCTATGTCCTCTTTATAACGCGGAAATAGCGCCTGCCAAATATCGCGGCCGCCTTGTAGCTCTCAATCAATTCGCGACGGTGACCGGTATCTTCCTCGTATATTTCATTAATATGGGCATTGCGGGGTATGGCGACGACGCGTGGGATATTTCAACAGCTTGGCGATGGATGTTTGGCTTCGGAGTTCTTCCAGGTTTACTGTTCTTAGTACTGCTTTTCTTTGTGCCTGAAAGCCCGAGATGGTTGATCAAACAGGGGAGGGCAGCAGAGTCACTTCCGATTTTACTTAAGATTCACGGCGACGAATTGGCCAGACAGGAAGTACTGGATATTAAGGAATCGTTCGAACAGGAAAGTGGATCGATCCGCCAACTGTTCAGCCCCGCTTTGCGGCTTGCTTTAATTGTAGGTGTGGGACTGGCCGTTCTCCAGCAAGTTACGGGAATTAACGCGATTATGTATTATGCTCCGGAAATTTTTAAGGAAACGGGTGCTGGCACGAATGCTTCCCTGATTCAGACCATTTTGGTCGGTTTGATTAATTTCCTCTTTACCATTCTTGCTATATGGCTCATCGATAAGGTGGGACGTAAGGCTCTTTTACTCGTCGGATCTGCCTCAATGACAGTGTGCCTAGTCGTTATAGGCGCTGCCTTTCACACGGGACAACCTTCAGGGCCATTGGTACTAATCTTTATTTTACTGTATGTAGCTTCCTTTGCTGTATCGCTTGGGCCTGTTGTGTGGGTGATTATGTCCGAAATTTTCCCGAACCGTATTCGTGGAAAAGCTACGGCAATTGCATCTATGGCGCTATGGGCAGCGGATTATATCGTATCTCAGACCTTTCCTCCGATGCTTGGTTCTGCAGGGCCCGCAGTGACATTCTGGATATTCGGTTTCATGTCCTTGCTTACTTTCTTTTTCACTTGGCGTCTAGTGCCTGAGACAAAGGGGAAATCGCTGGAGGAAATCGAAGCCTTGTGGTCTTCGAAAAAAGCTTCTACTGCGAATAAAAGCAAAGAAGAAGAGGGAGTCCCATATAGAACTTTTCCTAATACACGCGAATCCTAAGTGCTCGTTGTGGACGAGATATAGCGGTTGTCGAGCCCCATTTACATAAAAGGGAACTACGATTCGTTATATTGAGCAAATGAGAGCTAGACGGGTATATCACGAACGAGGATACCTTATTTACTTGAAAAACGCGTTGCAGACGCAAAAATGACCAAATAGCGAATCGTCATTCCTCTTGAACCCAAATTTGAGCGGATCTCTGCGAAATAGCGAATCCTCGTTCCGTTTAAACGGGCTAATTAGGAACAAGTCATTCCTATTATATGAAAAGAACCTCAACTCCACAAAAAGGAGCTTGAGGTTCTTTTTTTACACATCGGTTGTCTGCTGCCAGTTACTACGGTTCTATAATACTTTAAAGCTTTCCTCCCGAATTAAGAGAGCAATTCCTGCGTCATATCAAAAAATGCTTTTGTATGTTTGATTTCATAATTGCGGGGCCGATCAAAGCTTTAGGCTAAAATGGTTGCATTTTATGCAACAATCGCTTAAAAACGAGGGTTATCTTGCATAATTTTGTATAAAATACAACTTTACACGTATAAGCAAGCATTAGCATTTCGCTTCTTGGGCGCAGCATGCTTTTGGCGTATGCTCTTTATTTAAGAAATCTTGCTTCAGCCAAAACTAGGCATTTATCACGAATTAACTTCCAACGCATATCATGCAGATATATGAATTACAAGTGAAATGGAGTTGTTCCTAAATGGCGACACCTGATATAGATTATACGAAACCAGATGTTCAATATTTTTTTGATATCAATAAGAACCGTTTGAAAACAAGGAATGCCGAAAATTTTATTAATCGATTGGGACGAGAGAATTTAAACACGCTGGGTAACGTTTCTTTGCTTGATATTTATTTAAGTAAAGGACGTGTTGTTGAACCACATTATCATCAAAATGCATCTGAGCTTGTTTATTGTATTACGGGAACCGCTAGGGTTTCCTTAATTAATCCTTTTAATAATGTAATCACAAATGTGACGATAGTCCCAGGACAAGTGGCGAATATTCCGCAGGGCTGGTGGCATTGGGAAGTGGCTTTAGAAGATAGCACCCATTTACTCGCCATCTTTGATGCTCCGTATCCAGAGTATATTTTTGGGTCTGATATTCTAACAAAAACACCAATAGAAGTCCTTGCCCATACGTATTGTTTAGATCCAGAACTATTGAGGAAAACTCTTAAACCTCTAGATAATCAAACCATTATAATTGGACCTACGGACGAATGTGTGTCAGAAATGCATAAGCGGCAGGCCACTCCCTCGTATTCTAACACGACAAGTCATCCCCATGCAGCGCCTCAATACCAGTATCCCCCTCAAAACAATTATCATTATGGGAATCGCTAAAGTTGATTATGCAAAAAGAAAGGCCATAGTTCGGTTTTCTTAGAGAAAATCGGAATAGAACCTTTCTTTTTTTGCACGCTAAATGAATTCGATTTTCTTTTGCCGAAAGACTACTTTGTGCACCGCTACAGCATTAAAAAGATGATTGAGCTCCCTTGTAACAATGTAAAACATCGTTCCATCAACCTTTTATGAACATTTGTTCGCCCAATCGCCCTTATAACGATGTAAAACATCGATGCAGCAATCGTAATGCTACATCAACTTGAATCTAACGATGAAATACATCATTGCAGCAAAAGTGGCTGTGCAAAAAGTCGCCGAAGATGACTGTGAGATAGGCTTTAAGACAAAACAAGGGACTGTCCCAAAGAGACAGCCCCTTGTTTGTATGATTAAAGAGTTACACATTAGCAGGCTTGCGTTCTGCAAGATAACAAGCAAATCCTAAGATCAGCGCCAGTCCTACAAGTATAGCGCCGACCCAAGGGAGGGCTGTGATGGATAGATGGGTAATGACCCATCCCCCTATGAAAGCGCCAGATGCATTTCCTAGATTACCGGCAGAATGACTGGAGGTAGAAGCAAGTGCTGGCGCCGCCTGTGCAAGGCTCATTATTCGTACTTGCAGCCCAGGGAACACAGCAAAGGAAGCAGCTCCCCACAGAAAAATAGTCAATACCGCAGCTATTGGACTATGAATGGTAAAGGTGAAGAGGGTGAGAAGTACACATATCGAAAGATAAAGTCCCAGTATGGAAGGCATCAGCTTCCAGTCCGCAAGCTTCCCGCCAACGATATTTCCGATGGTTACTCCACAGCCGAAGAGGACTAGAATCCAAGTTACGCTATGTTCAGCAAAACCGGTGACTTGCACAAGCAGTGGCGTAATATAAGTAAAGACGGCGAATAGGCCGGCGTTGCCTAGTGCTCCGATAAGCAGGTAAAGAAGGAGCTTGGGCTTGACGAGAGCGCTTATCTGCTTAACGATACTCGCTGGTTGGTCATGTCGAATTTGCGGTATAAAGATAAGAATGCCGATTAATGCAATGATTCCCATGATCGCAATCGCGCCAAATGAGGATCGCCACCCCATGTGTTGACCGATGAATGTCCCCAGAGGAACACCGATAATATTGGCAATGGTTAGACCGGCCATCATAATGGATACGGCACCGGCACGCTTGTCCGGACGTACCAGATTGGAGGCGATAACAGCCCCGACGCCAAAGAATGTCCCGTGTGTCAATGCGGTTATCATACGGGCTCCCATGAGAATGGCATAGCTTGGAGCGAAAACAGAAATTCCGTTACCCAGAATAAATAAAACCATTAGCAAACATAACAGTTTTTTTTGCGGGATTCGGTGGGTGAGAACCGTCAGTATAGGCGCGCCAATAGCTACCCCGAGGGCATACATCGTAATGAGTTGTCCTGCGGATGAGATGCTGACATGCAGATCATTCGCGACATTAGGCAAAAGCCCCATGATGACAAATTCAGTCATTCCAATGGCAAAGGCGCCAACGGTAAGAGAAAGTATAGAGATGGGGAACGGTTCTTTGGCTGTCTGTTCCTTGGTAATACGGTGAGATAACTCCATGATGTCAATGGCAACCTTTCTGTTGTGTGTACTAAAGCTCAAATCATAATCAAATCGTGCCGATCAATAAGACCTTTTTCATATTATTTAGTTTTCTAAGCTTATAATCAAGACAATTCTTTTAAAAAATATGTAAAAAGGTGCGTTTTTTTGTCGAGCGATTGGATATTTTATTGGAAATAAGGAATAAAATGGCTGCCATCAAGCACAACGCAAACAATATGAAATAAAGGAAAGGTGCGCCCATATGGTCAATGAAGATACCTCCAAAGGCACCGCCAATAATTCCGCCAAGCCCCGTAGTGATCGCTGCAAATACCGTTTGAAAGGTAGCCTGATTCTCGTCTTTGGAATAACTTTTCACCATTTCAACAGATGCGCTTGCGAAAAAAGCATAGGCCATTCCGTCTAAAAGCTGAGAAGCCAGCACCAGATAAATATCGTGCGTGAAAGCCAATGTCAAACACTTGGCCGCATAGCAAATTGCAGCCATGCAGAGGACAGGCAAACGTCCGATTTTGTTATTCAGCTTAGCTGATACCCAGAACATCGGTACTTCAATAATCGCTGCTATCGCATACGTGGTGCCAATCCAGGCTTTATTAAAGCCCATTTCTTTGAAATAAATAGGAAGAAATGAAAAGTTGATCGCAATCGATAAATTCACCAGCAAGCAAATCCCAATAAAGCCTAGAAACCGTTTATGGCTAATTACCTCTTTAGCCTGATCAAACATCGACAGCTTATGTTCGGACGGCTTGATTTTTGGAAATAGAAACAATACACCGAGGACAGCAGCATTGATGATAAGGAAATAGAAAAAACTACTTCCGTAGCCGCTGCGTTCATAAATAATACCTGTGGCAAAACTAGCCAAGGAAAAACTCAGGGCTCCCCAGAGACGAATGCTGCCAAAAGAAATACCCGCATTACTGCCAATCTCAACAGCCAACGCATCGCTTAACGAGGCAGAAGAAGATTGAAACCATGGGAAGAGAACCGAGAAGATCAATAAGGCAAAGTAGGCGTCAAAAAAGTAGAAGCCAAATGCGAGAATAGGGGATAGGATGGTACAAAGCATCAATATTTGTCGGCGATCGTTCAGCCGGTCATTCAGTATGCCCATAATGGGCTGAGCAATGACACTCGTAAAGGCCCAAAGAGATAGAAGCAGTCCGACTAGGGTAGAGCTTATCCCCTTATCACTAAGATATAGGCTAAGATAAGGCATTAATGCTGCCTGTCCGAGATAGTATAGGAAATAGTAGGACGCAAGACTTTTCATACGAGAATCCCCTCTCAGATGTCCAAACCAAATAAAGGGCACATACGTGTAATGTGTGAATTGACAGGAATCTGTGCCCATTTAACATCTTATTCTTTTCCCGTTACCTTGGCAATCAACTAGAAAGAAAGGAGCCACCCATAAATAACTAGGGTGGCTCCATTTTTTATATTTAGTAAGCTCGAGCATATTGTTCCGGGATATGATTCGGTTCTTTGCGAAGTGTAATGGCTGCATGTGTAGCCCAGTACGGATCACGCAGCATGCCCCGTGCAATCGCTATGAAATCTGCATCTTCACTGCCGATAACGGACTCAGCAAGCGCTGGGTCTTCGAGCATACCTACAGCAATCACGGGTACATTCAGCGCCTCACGGATTTTACGTGCGAACGGAACCTGATAGCCGGGGTAGTTGCCTGGTTTTCTCTCTCCAGCGGGTCCTTCCCCGCCGGAACTCACATGAAAAGCATCTACACCTGCAGCTTGGTAGGCTTTGGAAAGCTCGATGGCATGATCCATATCATATCCGCCATCAGCATACTCCACTGCGGAGATGCGGAAGATGAGCGGCATGTCAGCAGGCATTTCTTTTTTGACGGCTTGAATGACTTCTACGCCAAAACGGGCTAGGTCTTGACCGTATACATCATCTCGTTTATTGGTTAGAGGCGATTGGAACTGATGGATCAAATAGCCGTGAGCTCCATGAAGCTCGATCGTATCTACACCTGCTGTTACAGCACGGCGGGCGGCATCACCGAATTTTTGGACGACGTCTTGAACCTCCTCGGTTGTAAGAGCGCGCGGCATCTTGTAAGCCGAGCCAGGAAACTTAATCGCAGATGGGGCAATGGGGACTGCCGCGTCTTCTGCTTTGCGTCCAGCATGAGCGATCTGAATCCCGATTTTGCCATTATGCGAATGTACACCGTCGATAATTCTGGAGAATGCTGGAATATGATCATCTGACCATAGTCCTAAGTCGAGATCAGTAATGCGGCCATCGGGATCAACACCCGTCATCTCCATGATAATGAGACCAGTACCGCCAATAGCGCGGCTAAGATAGTGAACGTAGTGCCATTCATTTGGCTTTCCGTCTTTGGCCGTAACCGAATATTGACACATTGGCGCCATGACAATGCGATTGCTTAAGTGCAAACCTTTCAAATCATACGAAGAAAACAATTTCTGAGTCATAGTCATCTCTCCTTTAAGCTATTTATGAAGACAACCCTAACAAGGGTTCCTATTTGCAAAGTCATGCCATTATTATTAATGGTATTGGAATTAAAAGCAAGTACCTACTTTTAAGTACTATAGTATCAAAAAGTATACTAAAGGAGTCGTTTACCATGGGTAATCAACGATTTAAGAACTCGGTAGAAATGACCTTGTGCTGATCATCAGATCCGGATCAGGGGAAACCAAGAGCCTCCTCTCTATCCGTGCTTGGTTTTTTCTTTTCTATTTAGGAGATAATGACAGGGAGGAGGGACATAAGTATGTATGCCTACGTGGAAATTCTGATTCGGACCGTTCTAGCTATTTTACTGCTTCTGTTTATAGCCAAAGTACTTGGTAAACAGACGATTTCCAATATGACGTTTCATGATTTTGTGACTGGTATTACTATAGGGGCTATTGCAGCTAATTTGGCATTCAATGAAAAATTAAGTCTTTCGCATATGATTTTATCGCTGATTGTCATTGCCATTATGTCCTATTTGTTATCCGTCATTGCATTGAAAAGCCGCAAAATGAGAAACTGGATATCAGGTTCCCCGACGGTACTTATGGAAAGCGGGAAAATTCTTGAAGATAATATGAGAAAAGTGAGATATACACTGGACTCATTAGATCAAGCTTTAAGGGAAAAGGGGATTTTTAATATAGAGGAAGTGGACTACGCTGTACTTGAGGATAATGGTGTGGTATCGGTATTAAAAAAAGACGAGTACCAATATGTCACTAAAAAGGATATGAAGCTTCATTCAAACACCCAAGCTTTTCCCATTGAATTAATTATGGATGGAAAAATGATGGAGAAAAACCTAGAGAATAACGGACTGACTAAGGAATGGTTGGAACTGGAGGTAAAACGCAAAGGAAAACAGATATCGGATGTGTTCTATGCGGCTAGAGGTACGAAGCAACAGCTTGTCTTTGATTTTTATGAAGATGGAATCCATCAAACCATTGATAAAGAATAAACGGATGTAAACTTTGTGAAATTTTACAAGGTGACTTGAGAAGGATTTTCCAGTAACATTATTTCATCTAAATAACGTTAGGAGATAATCATTCATCATGAGTAACGATCAGACATCAGGACAAGCAGCAAGCAAAAAAACAGGAACGGTTGAACGATTTACGTCTACTGGTTTTATTTTGGCTGCGATCGGCAGCTCGGTAGGGCTAGGCAACATGTGGAAGTTTCCCTACATTACAGGTAAACATGGCGGTGCTGCCTTTTTCCTGTTGTTCATTATTTGTTTAATTGTTGTAGGCTTACCTATTTTGCTTGCAGAGATGACGATTGGCCGCGGCGGTAGAGGGAATGCATCGGTATCCTTCTTTAATCTGACGGGCAAAAAATACTGGGGAGCATTTGGGTTATTATCAATTCTAACCGCTTTCATGATCATGTCCTATTACGCGGTAGTCGCGGGATGGACACTCCATTATACGGTAGAGTCGTTTACTGGCCTCTTGTTCCAAGAGGGCTCCGACTATAAAGAGAAGTTCCTATCATTCGCTTCGGGCTACTGGCCTATTTTCTGGCAGGCCGTTGTTATGTTGGTTACAGGGTGGGTTATTGCCAAGGGGGTTTCTGGCGGTATTGAGAAATTCAACAAAATTTTGATTCCTGGTTTTCTCATCATCCTACTCATTCTTATGTTCCGTTCGCTTACGCTTCCAGGGGCAGCAGCGGGGGTATCCTTCTTCTTAAAACCTGACTTCTCCAAGCTGGACGCGGAGTCTGCACTAGTTGCTTTGGGACATGCGTTCTTTTCCTTATCGTTAGGGATGGGCTGTATGCTAACCTATGGATCTTATGTGGAAAAAAGACAATCACTCGGCACGGCGACGCTCGCCATTGGTTTCGGTGATTTAGTATATGCTTTCATCGCGGGTCTAGTCATTTTCCCTACGGTGTTCTCCTACGGGCTTCAGCCTGGCGAAGGCGTAGGTTTGGCTTTCATGGCGCTGCCTGCGGCGTTCTCACAAATGCCATTTGGTTTCTTCTTTGGTGGTCTATTCTTCTTGCTGCTGGCCATTGCGGCGTTAACTTCAGCGATTTCCATCTTAGAAGTTCCAGTTGCTTATGCTATGCACAAATGGCAGTGGAGCCGCAAAAAATCAGCGGTTATCTTATCCATCCTTTGTTTCTTAGTTGGTGTTCCTTCAGGGCTTTCTGTTGGAGGCGTGCTAGGGGACTTCCATCCTGGAGGTAAAAGCATTTTTGATTGGATGGACTTCGTTACTTCTTATGTTCTGATGCCATTTGGTGGGTTGGTTGTTACCTTGTTTACTGGCTACGCATGGAAAAAGGCTGGAGAAGAAGCGGGTTTGAAAGGTTTTTGGTATAAAGCCTGGATGTTCTTGCTGCGCGTAGTAGCTCCCATACTCATTGTCTGTGTATTCCTGCATTCGGTAGGTATAATTAAATTTTCATAGACATATACCAACTATCATTAGTAAAGAGGATACCGCCGAGGGTATCCTCTTTCTTTTTTCTTACTTCTTTTCAATCCTGCGGCAATGGGCATATCATCTTGATATCTTCCATCTCCAGCATTTGAGAACGCTCGACTAGACTGCTCAGAGGGACACTTTGCTCATTTTCCGGTTGATCCAAAGGATAAATTCTGGCGGTTTCATTCTTTTCGTCGACATTTTGAATGTAGATTGGCGTCCCATTATAAGTGACATCTACCATGACAGGTGAAACCGCAATCTCTTGAGCGCGTTGATTGTTCATTTTTTAGCCTCCTTGACGTACTAGTTACATTATTTGTGGATGTGAAAGGATGTATTCATAAAAAAGCACCCCCAGCTATTTGGAGGTGCCTTAATTTTTATTTGATTCTCATACTAAGATGATAGCCCTAGCTAACCAACTAAATTTATTCAGCTGAGCTGTTGAACCGTTACCAACTGTAATAAATGAACCCGTAAAGGTGATTCCACGGTTGATTGTAGACCTTTGAATATAACCTTCATAAAGCTGGTTGTTTATTCCAGGGATGCTGCCGCCCGGCACAAATCTTAGGAAAGTAATTTTACCCGAAGGTACGTCATACCATCCTCGAATGGTATTCTCGAATACCGTTCCTGTCACAAAGCCATTACGAGCGATTGTAGTGTTTAGCAGTCCTCTAAATCCATTTGCTTCAATAGACCATGTCGCAATAATAATGGGGATTTGAGTAGGACGCACACGACGTTTTTTAAGCAGAACTGCTTGTTTTTTGAAATAAACAGGGAGTTTTTGAGTTTTGGATGCCATGTTTTCTCACTTCCTTTTATCCTATCCTATGTAAAAGCGGTGGGAACTGTATGGATTAATAGATTAGTAGAATAGCGTATTTTTCATAAAGGATGGTAAAATAAGAGGCAGATAAAGGAACGCGTATGGCCTCTAACTCCCCTTGTGTTCATGAAGGATTTTTGGCACAATAATAAACAGATGGTACGCTTCGGCTGCTTAGTAGAATAGGACTGTATGTGAAAGTCTTGAAAAGAGGATAACGATGAATAAAGAATCCATCTTTGGATTAACGTTGGATCAATTGATTGCATGGCTTGAGGAAAAAGGACACAAAAAATCGCGGGCATTACAAGTCTGGGATTGGCTATATCGGAAGCGGGTGACCGACTTCTCAGAGATGACGGATGTGAAGCAGGATTGTATTCAGAGTCTGGAAGAGCATTTCGTCATTCAGACGTTGACTGAACATACGAGACAAGAATCAGCGGATGGTACGATGAAGTTCCTGTTCAAGCTGCAGGATGGTAATTTGATCGAGACTGTGTTGATGAGACATAAATTCGGGTTGTCCGTTTGTGTAACGACGCAAGTTGGCTGCAACATTGGGTGCAGCTTCTGTGCGAGCGGGCTTTTGGCCAAAAGTCGTGATCTATCCAGCGCCGAAGTCGTGGAACAAATTATGAAGGTTCAGTTTCATTTGGACAAAGTGGGTAAAGACGAACGTGTCAGCCACATTGTTGTGATGGGCATTGGCGAGCCATTTGATAATTTTGAAAATATGGTTGATTTTATCCGCGTTGTGAAAGATCAGAAAGGCCTAGACATTGCCGCTAGACATATTACGGTATCAACTAGTGGTCTTGCTAATAAAATAATCGAATTCGCGGACTCGGATTTGAAGGTAAATCTCGCAATTTCTCTGCATGCCCCGACGAACGAGCTTCGTACCCGGATCATGAAAATAAACAAAGCGATTCCGATTGAGAAGTTAATGCAGGCAATCGAGTACTATTTGGAGAAAACGAACCGGAGAATTACACTCGAGTATATTCTGCTGAAGGATGTAAACGACGGTAGAGAGCATGCGCTGCAATTGGCAGAGCTCATCCAGCATATCCGCCACCTTGCTAATGTGAACCTGATTCCTTACAATCCTGTGGATGAGCATAGTCAGTATCAACGGAGCGAGCGAGAATCCGTGCGGGCTTTCTATGATACCTTGAAAAAGCAGGGCATTAGCTGCAGTGTTCGCCTTGAGCATGGGACGGATATTGATGCCGCTTGTGGACAATTAAGAAGCAAACAGATCAAACAATCCACAGGGGATAACCTGGGTCAGGATAGTTTGGTTGTAGGATAATAAAGAAGGCGGGACCCCATCAGATATTGATCGGGTCTTTTTTTCGTAAAGAATAGCAGCTTTGATATAAAGGGAAAAATGACTTAAGATCCAACTGAGATAGGAATAGGAGGCGTAGAATGTCAGATTTCAAAGCCGTTATTCTAGATGAGGAAACAGCACCTTCTCATGCCATCGCATGCCAGCAATGCGAGCTTTCCAAGCAGCGTCATCGAGTGATTTGGGGGGAAGGTAATCCCAAAGCTCCGATTTTTATTATTATGGATAACCCGGGTGCCCGTGAAGACAAGGAGGGACAAGCATTCGTATGCGGTACAAGGGAAACTTTACAGATGGGGATGAGGGAAGCAGGGCTGGATTTGGGCTTGGTTTATGTAAGTTATTTATTGAAGTGCCGCCCGATTCGGGCTTATAACAAGCCCATAGCCAGAGAGGCGTGCTCTTCCCATTTAAAGCTTCAACTTGAAGAGAAGAAACCCAGTTTGTTGTTTGGACTTGGAAATGTTGTTGTGGATTCTATGTTTCCGGATGTTGGTGCCGATGTAAAAAGCTACAGGGGTAGATGGCACACATTCCAAGGGTTACCTATAGCTTTCTCTTATCATCCACTCGCTGTACGCCGGAGACCCGTCCTTATGAAATATTTCGTCCAGGATGTTGAGCTTATTACTCAAAGGATCAAGGAAATGACGTAAATGGAGATGAATGTTCTATCTTTCCAACCCGTAGCTGCTGCATTTTTGAGGCAACCCACACTGCTCTTGGCTCGTTCACTGCTCGGCAAACTGCTTGTGAAAGAAACCGAATTAGGCATAACCGCAGGCTGGATTGTAGAAACAGAGGCCTATAAAGGGCCGGGAGATCGCGCCGCTCATAGCTTTGGCAATCGCAGGACACAGAGAACGGAAGTCATGTTTGGCCCTCCAGGCTATGTCTATACCTACGTGATGCATACCCATTGTCTAGTGAACATTGTTAGCGGGGAGCCTGGTCACCCAGAAGCTGTCTTAATTCGAGCTGTGGAGCCCTGCATAGGAATTGATCTCATGTATGATCGCCGCGGCCACGATAAAAAACTCAAGGAGCTCACAAACGGTCCCGGCAAACTAACGAAAGCTCTTGGCATTGTAAAAGAGGACTATGGAAGGCCCTTCTTTGAGCGTCCTCTTTTCATTGCTGAAGGAAAAACAATAGAATCCGTTGCGGCTGGACCGAGAATCGGTATCGACAATAGTGGGGAGGCCAGAGAATATCCGTGGCGATTCTGGATCGAAGGAAATCCTTTTATTTCAAAATAGCTGCAGAACTGTATTTCCGCCCATTCGTCGCCTATTTTCAGTAAACTTTAAGCCAATCTTCGGATAAATTTCAGGGAATTTCCCCCAGTTCCATGCTATTCTATTCGTACAAGAGGTTGAATTGGGGGGGACGACAATGGAAGAGAAGCAAAAGGAGTCGAAATCTTCGAGTATGAAAATAACGCGTCGCCGGTTCTTGGTATCGAGTGTTCTAATGGTCACCAGTGCGACGTTAGCGGCCTGCGGAATTAATTTGGGCGGCGGAGCTACGACTGGAGGACCAACGACTCAGCCTGAAGTTAATCAAGCGAAGGAAACGGCGAGCGAATCACTGAAAGCTGCGAATCTGGAGCCAACACCTGCGTGCGGTTCCCCGGAGGAGATGACGCCAGCTGTCACCGAAGGTCCGTATTTTACACCGAACTCGCCGGAGAAAAGTTCCTTGTTAGAGCAAGGAATGAAGGGAACGAAGCTTACGCTTGTAGGCTACGTTGTATCCACGGCGTGTAAACCAGCTGCGCATGCGTTATTAGACTTCTGGCAAGCAGATGCAGACGGTCAATATGATAACAAAAGCTTCACCCTTCGGGGGCATCAATATACAGACGATAAAGGCAAATTTACATTGGAAACGATTGTGCCGGGCTTGTACCCAGGGCGAACGCGCCATATCCACGTGAAGGTGCAGGCGCCGAATGGTCAGGTGCTGACGAGTCAGCTCTTTTTCCCGAATGAAGCGGGCAATGTGAAGGATGGCATCTACAACAAGGCACTACTGATGGATATTAAAAGCAACGCGGATGGCAGCCTGTCGGGCGCCTATCAATTCGTTGTAAAGGTATAAATAAAGAGCAGCCCATGATGAATTCATGAGGCTCCTTTTTGTTTTAGATATGTAAGAATTGAGGGTAAGCGAAGCTTGTCCCTTGATTTTGCTGTATCTTTATCTTCTTCTTTTTGTCTCAGTCTTTTATCCTCTGTCTCGCTCTATACCCCGCTTAAGTTGTACAACGTACAACAATTCCGTTAGTTTCTTCTCATTAAGCAGTAAGTGTTGTATGTCGTACAACAATTTAGCCATATTTCATGGAATTGAGCTAATTTATTGGGAAATTGATGTATTTTCTGCAACAATCGCAGGGATAACGTGGATCTAGCCTGCGTAAAATTGTACGTAGTACAACTTTACGATTACCTTGGAGCAAGCGACTTTATGATGATAAAAGCTTGCATCTACTATAAACTTGTTCCGTATTTACCTAATAAACACCACACTCGTCCAAAAGGAGGGCATAATCCGTATTCTTCATAGAGTTAGATTGATTTCCGATTGCGCGTAATCATCATCAAGCCGCCTGCAACAATAAGAATAATAGCAATGATCGGTTGGTTGTGGAAGAACTTGTTGAAAATAGAGCCTATGGAGAAAATGGTGAAGAACAAAAGGGACATGACCGTCAGAATGTTAATCGGGATGAGCAGCCATTTATTTCGGCCTCCGAACCAATACAGTTCGAATAAACCGACAGCAACAGCCAGCATAAATCCAGGCCACATAAGATGCCAGATATCAAACAGCATGGAGATTTGGCAGATGACGCCGGTTGCTAACACAATCCCGCCTGGGACAAGCACGCCAACACCTCGCCGCTGCAGGATAAAGAAGTATAACCAGTGGAAAAATATGCCCACCGGTATGACAAACAAAGTTGGCCAGAAGTACTCAAAAATGGTATCGGTATTGAACGTACTGTCACCTTTTAGAAACATAAAAATACCTAAGATGATCAATATGGGGCCCAAAAAGGCACTGCGATTCAAATTCAACATGCTCACTCCTAATCTATATTCGATGAAATTTCATTACTTCCAAGATATCATGTCTTTGGGACAGTGTCTTCCGACCTGGGGGGAGAATGGGTATCGGTCGGAAGACTGATTTCATCCCCTCCATCATATGCATGCTTGCCAACAATAGGAGCTAGCGAATGCCTTCTCATGAATGAAAATAGTCCACAAGCACACAATAAAAGGACTGTTAATCATGATCAAAAGGAGAAGATGTTGATGCGTGGCAAATTTCTCAAGTTAATGCTGTTGTCGATGTCCATAGCCTTAAGTGTGGCCCCACTAAGCGCAGAGGCAAAGGTGGACGAACGCGCCGCTGTAAAGATGCAGTGCTACAGTCAATCGATGGTCAAATTGAAAGGCGACTTAAGAAAACTGTGGATTGATCATGTTTTTTGGACCAGAAGCTACGTTATAAGCGCCCTTGCTGGCTTAGAAGATCAAGAAAAGGTGCTGGCTAGACTGCTCAAGAATCAGAAGGACACCGGAAATGCGATAAAACCGTATTACGGAGAGGCCGCTGGTAATCAACTAGGTGACCTGTTAACTGAACATATCGTTCTTGCAGGCAAAGTGATAACCGCAGTCAAAAGCGGTAATTCAGCTGATTTCGAGAAGTACAACAAAGAGTGGCATCGGAATGCCGATGATATCGCCGCATTTCTCAGCAAAGCGAACCCGAATTGGCCCATGAAAACTGCGCAAGATCTAATGTATGGGCACTTGCAATTGCTCACAAACAATGTGTTAGCTAGGCACAAAAAGGATTGGGAAGCGGACATAGCTACGTTCGAACAATACGAGGACCATATTTTTATGGTGGCCGATTTTCTTTCGGACGGGATCATCAAACAATTCCCTAAGAAGTTTAAGTAGTCGTGTTCGAAACGTAGTGAAACTTGACACAAAAAGCCTCAAAGACATTAGTCTTCGAGGCTTTTTTACATACTATTATTAGAAAAACTTCACCAACTGATCCTTGATCTCATCGTTCGTACCGCCAACGACCGTCTGGAACTGCGGCTTGTCGAACAGCGCTTGAATCTGCTGCGGATACGTCTGCTCAATGCTGCGCAAACGGATCGACTCATCGAATTTAGCCGGATGAGCTGTCGAAAGGGCAACAGTCACTTCACCGTCTACAGCGAGCTTGTCAGCAGCAGCTACTCCGCAAGCTGTATGCGGGTCGAGCAGATACGCGTATTTCTCATAATACTCGCTAATTGTATCCAAGCACTCCTCATTCTGCACGCCATAGGCAGCAAAGTCAGCTTGCACGGCTTGCAGCTTGTCAGCAGGGATAACAACGCGGCCTTCAGCCTTGAATTGATCCATGATAGCCGAGACAGCTTGCGCGTCTTCGCCATAGAGGTAGAACAAGTAGCGCTCGAAGTTGCTAGCCACTTGAATATCCATGGAAGGACTGTATGTTCCACGGAATGCTCCTGGTTGGTAGACGCCGTCTTGTACGAAACGCTCAAGAATATTGTTTTCGTTCGTTGCAAGAATGAGTTTATGGATGGGAAGACCCATTTTCTGTGCCAAATAGCCAGCGAAGATATCACCGAAGTTACCAGTCGGCACACTGAAATTGACCTTATCAGCCTGATTATTGTTCGCTAATTGGAAGTAAGCATAGAAGTAATATACCGTTTGTGCCAAAATGCGGGCAATGTTGATTGAGTTAATCGCACGCAAATGGTAACGGTGCTTGAATTCCACGTCGGCGAACAGCTCCTTGATAATACGCTGGCAGTCGTCGAAAGTGCCTTCAACGGAAAGATTCAGCACATTCGCGTCATCAACGGTGGTCATTTGCAATTCTTGAACCTTGCTGACCTTCCCGTGTGGGTGAAGGATACAGATTCGGATGCCTTCTTTACCGCGCACACCTTCAATCGCTGAAGCTCCTGTATCCCCTGAAGTGGCTCCAAGAATATGGATAATCGAATTCGTTTTGCGAGAAACGTACGAATAAAGATTGCCCAAGAATTGAAGAGCGATGTCTTTGAAAGCAAAAGTAGGTCCGTGGAATAATTCCAGCACATACGTGCCGTCGTTCAGACGTTTGACCGGTGTCACTGCTTCGTCCCGGAAGGTTGCATAGCTATCGTCAACCAGCTGCTTCAGCTCATTGCGCGGGATTTCGTTATTCACATATAGCGAGAAGATTTCAAGAGCCAACTCCGAGTAGGAGAGCTGCTGCCACTTCTGTAACATGTCTGCTGATAATTGTGGGATATGCTTAGGAACAAGTAAACCGCCATCGTCTGCCAATCCCATCAAGATGGCGTCGATGAAGCCGATGGGTTCTACTTTTCCGCGAGTGCTAATGTATTCCATATGAGTCCCCTTACGATTGAATTTTCAGCTATTGTATCAAAAATCAGACCATTTGGACAGTGTAGATACTTTACAAATGAGCAAAAAAACCCTCCAAAGATGGAAGGTTTCTTCGATATTTTAAAAGTAATAACCTATTCTTGTTTAGCACTTACAACGATTTTCCATGCTTGACCGGTAGGAGGAAGGCTTTTCGTCAATGCTGGTCCATAAAATCCGATGACATTCGCGCCTTTAACAAGAGCGGCTTTCTCCACTTTATCGCCGTTTTTATCGACAATAGCCGTCTTGTCTGAGATTTGTAGAACAACCTCGCTCGGAGATGTTTCCGTTAAACCAGTACCTTTAACAAGGAGACTCATATTACCTTTATCATCGCCCCTGACTTCTTCAACCACGCCAGCTGTACCGAGGCTGTTTGCCTCTCTTTTCGTGTCCAAAACCGTAATCTTGGAAGTTGACGTTTGTGGCGGCAAGCTGAGGGTTGCAGCCATAGAATGCTCAGCAGTAACGGTTAAACCAACATGAAGATCGGAAAGACTAAGTTTAGTGCCATCCAGCATTTGATATTCCGTATCTTTGTTCACATTGAGGATCATCCCCTCTGTGCCAATTCCTTGAATCTGAATCGCTGTATAATCATCAACAGGTCGAATCGAAGTGATTACGCCAGTCGTTTGAACTTTCTTAACATCCTTTTTCATCGCGATGGAAACCGAAGCTCCTTCCGTTGTGACAGAACCGTGCAGTACTTTGCTGACAAAGGAAGTAGGCACGTAAAGCTTGTTATCGACCAATTCAGCGGAAAGCGTTTCTTGTTTCCAATTGAGTTTGAAGACCAAGCTCTCCGTTACAGCTCGAAGCGGCAGCATAGGTTCAGTCGCAGCAGCTTTCAAATAACCTTTCTCGGAAAGGACTCCTTCATTGACTTGAACGGAAATAGCCGTTGGAGCAGCTTGTGTGGTTACAGGCATAATGGTATTCGTGTGGACAGTTTCATTCGTTGCAGCATATGCGGCACCCGTCGTCATCATGGCGGATAAGGATAGAATAGCTAAGCTCTTTTTCATTGTACGATTCATGGCTGTAATTCCTTCCTGTATGTAAGTTATGTTGGATAGTCTGTCTTCCTAAACAAAGGGATATTCCAGAATGTTGCAGGTGATCGGAAAGTTTCGTTAAAAACAACTTAATAAGTAGACTTCAATTGGCTTAAACTATAAAATCAATCTTAGTGGGAAATGGGAAGGGGTGGAAATCTTGTCTTTTGTAATCAAATTGCGGTGGTTTTTCAAAGAAAGATGGAAATACTACGTGCTTGCAATTAGCTTAATGATCTGTGTGAATTTATTGGCGACGATTCCGCCTAAAATGATAGGGAATACAATCGATCAGATTGGCAGCAGGAGTTTAACGGCATCTAGCTTAAGTCAGACTGTTCTTCTGCTTGTAGGCTTGTCTCTCCTATTATATGTAATTACTTATGTTTGGATCACGACCTTATTCGGCAATTCGGCACTTGTTGAGAAAGTGCTCAGAGGGCGTTTACTGGCTCATCTGACGAAAATGACACCGGCTTTCTTCCAACGCAACAGCACGGGGCAGTTGATGGCGTTAGCCACTAATGACGTACTCGCTATTGGACAGACCGCTGGTTACGGCGTTATGACACTCGTGCACACGTTGGTCGGGGCATCCGTCGTCATTATTACGATGATCTCCCTTATTAGCTTCAAATTAATGATTGCGGCTCTGATTCCTCTGCCTTTTCTAGCCTTTGTGATTAGTAAACTGGGTCAAAAAGTGAGAGTTCGCTTCCTTGCTGCACAGGCTTCTTTCGGCCAAATGAATGATCACGCACTCGAGTCCATCTCCGGTATTCGTGTGATTCGTTCTTATGTTCAGGAAGATCATGATCTGGTCGCCTTCGATAAAGTAACGTCAGAAGTGATGAATAAGAATAGACGCGTGTCCATGCTGAATGCGCTTTTTCAGCCGCTTACATCGTTGATTGTCGGTCTAAGTTACTCGATAGGCATTGGCTATGGCTCTTATATGGTCTTTCATAATGAGATCACGCTGGGTCAGCTGATTTCATTTAATATTTACTTAGGTATGCTGATCTGGCCGATGATTTCTTTCGGCGAGTTTATTAATGTCCTGCAGCGCGGCAGTGCCTCGGCAGACCGTCTGGAAACAGCCCTGACGCAGAAAGCGGATATTGTGGATGTTGATGCACCGATTGCGGTGAGTGTGCCGGAGCGTATCGAGATGAAGGATTTAACCTTTACGTATCCGACTGCAAACCATCCAAGTCTCGTTAACGTTTCTTTCCAATTAGAAAGAGGGCAGACGCTAGGGATTGTAGGCCGGACGGGTAGCGGCAAAAGCACGCTGCTGAAGCAGCTGCTGCGGCAATTCCCGATCGATCCAGGTAAGCTGCTGTTTGCAGGCGTGCCGATTGAGAGAATCGCCTTGGATCAAGTGAAGCGCTGGGTGGCCTACGTTCCGCAGGAGCATCTGCTGCTATCGAAATCCATTCGCGACAATGTCGCGCTGGGTAAGCATGACGCTTCGCCGGAAGAGATTGCAAGGGCCATTGAGATGGCCTCTTTTACCCAAGATATCGAGCAAATGCCGGAAGGCCTAGCGACAATTGTCGGCGAAAATGGCGTCATGCTGTCAGGTGGACAGAAGCAGCGTTTGGCAATTGCTAGAGCCCTTCTGATCGATTCGGAAATCCTGCTGCTTGATGACTCGTTATCCGCTGTCGATGCGCGGACTGAAAGCCGCATCCTCCAGCATATCCGTAAGGAACGCGCGGGCAGAACAACATTGATCAGCACGCACCGGCTTTCGGCTGTAAGCCATGCAAATTGGATCCTCGTCCTAGATGAGGGGCGAATCGTCGAAGAGGGTACCCACGAAGAGCTGATGCTGTTCGGTGGCTGGTACCGAGAGCAGTGGGAACGTCAACAAATGGAAGCGAGTTTGGAAGAATGACAAACAGAAGAAGGGAGGACGACAAGATGCAGAAACCGTCCACGGCGAGAAGGCTGATTTCGTATGCGCTCGTCTATAAGTTCAGGATTATCGGCGCACTGCTCATTCTTTGCTGTGCAGTAGCTGCCGAGCTGGGCGGACCTTATATAACCAAAACCATTATCGATCAGCATTTGTCTACAGGCACACACACGATGGCGCCTGTACTTAAGCTGCTTGGTCTCTACATGGGCTTGCTCCTCGTAGCAAGCATCTGTAATTTTTCGCAAGCCTATTTACTCCAATCTACGGCTTTGCAAATTATCAAAAACATGCGCATGGATTTAATGCAGCACATTCAGCGCATTTCACTGCGCTATTTCGATAACACGCCGATCGGGCAGGTTGTGTCCCGAATTGCGAACGATACCGAGGCTGTCCGCGACTTATTCATGAGTTTCATGGCTACGTTCGTCGTGAGCATGATGCAGCTAACGGGCATTTTCGTAGCATTATTCATTCTGGATTGGCATCTCGCTCTTTTTTGCTTGGTGCTGCCGCCTATCTTCGCGTTAATTATGGTTGTTCACTTAAAATATTCGAAAATCTTCATCACCATTATGCGTGCGCGGCTGAGTGATATGAACGCGATGATTAATGAATCGATCGTCGTTATGCCTATTATTCAAGCTTTTCGCCGGGAGAAAGTGACGCTTGAGGAATTCGAAGTACTGAACAAGGATCGCTATGTAAATCAACTTAAGCAGTTCCGTATTTTTTCCTTATCCTCTCGTAATATTGTGGGGACCATCGGCAGCTTGGTGACGGCTATGGTCATATGGTATTTTGGCCGGGAATCGCTGACAGCCGTGATTTCTTTCGGGGTGTTTTATGCTTTCATCGATTATCTGGGGCGGATCTTTCAACCGATTATCGGGATTTTCGATCAATTGACGAATGCGCAAAGAGCCTTTGTATCCGCGGATAAGGTGTTCACCATCCTAGACATGGAAGGCCAAGAGGTTGAGAAGACGGATAAAGTCAGCCGCCCGGAAGGCGTTGTGAAGTTCGAGGACGTAACCTTTGCTTATAAAGCAGGGGAAAACGTACTGAAGCATATTTCCTTCGAAGCTCGCAAGGGGGAAACCGTAGCCTTGGTCGGACATACAGGCTCAGGCAAAAGCTCCATCATGAACTTGCTGCTCGGGTTCTATGAACCGGATGAAGGCAGTATCACGATTGATGGACGCGACATCCGGGGGATGTCGAAGCAAGCGCTGCGTAAGCATATGGGCATTGTTTTGCAGGACCCGTTCTTGTTTGCCGGAGATATCAAATTCAATGTGAGCCTGTATAATGAGGAGATTTCGCTTGAACGTGTGAAAAATGCGTTAAGTGATGTAGGCGCAGCCTCCTTCATTGAGCAGCTGCCTAACGGCTATGATGAGCAGGTTGTGGAGCGGGGGAGCACTCTGTCTTCCGGCCAGAGACAGCTCATTTCATTCGCGCGAGCGCTGGCCTTCGACCCGTCGATTCTCATCTTGGATGAAGCGACAGCCAGCATCGACAGTGAGACGGAAGGGCTGATCCAGCGCGCGCTGAAGGTGGTCAGCGAAGGGCGCACGACCTTGGTCATCGCGCACAGACTGTCTACGATTCGCGATGCGGATCAGATTCTCGTGCTGCACCGCGGCGAGATCGCCGAGCGTGGCAACCATGAGACGCTGATGACGCTGGGCGGCCGATACGCGAAGATGTATCAACTGCAGAAGGGCGAGTCGGCTGTAGTGGGCTGACCATAATATATGAAGCCTGCCTATAACTGAAGCTTAGGACATATTTCAAAAGGATAATCCTTTCCCGATAGGGGGGTGGCTTATCCTTTTGTCATTTTACCTGAGCACGGTCATTTTGGTTAAAGATGAAGATGCAAAAAGTGCAGCAAAAAGTACTCTTTTTAGCCATTCCGACTTGTTTCGGTTTTGGATAGAGAGGATACTAACGCATTATAAGCAGCATGATAAAGAAAAGCACATTATTTTTCAAATTACCTGTTGACATCTATCTCAAAATGGAGTATCTTTAAATCAAGATATTACAAATTAAGATTTCGCAGCAAAGCATAACACACCACAGATCATCACAGCATAACAAAAAGATAAAAGAAATGAGGTGAACCAAATGAGTGAACAGAGAAACGAATCATTAGATCTCTATATTGCACTCTCCAGAGCAAGCGAATGGGTCAACGCCCATGGGGACCGCGATATTCGTAATTATGGATTGAATCGAACGGAATTCGGTGTCCTCGAGTTGCTTTATCATAAAGGCGCGCAGCCGATTCAACAGATTGGCGGCAAGGTGCTGATGAGTAGCGGGAATATCACCTATGTTGTAGATAAGCTGGAGAAGAAAGAGTTCGTAAAGCGCAAAACATCAACCGAAGACCGCAGGCTCATTTTTGCAGAAATTACGGAAAAAGGGAAGCAGTTTATTGAAGAAGTATTTCCCAAGCATACCGAAGTCATTGAGAAAGCGGTAGCTGGACTTACAGCAGAAGAGAAGAAGATAGCTAGTCAATTGTTGAAAAAGCTTGGTAGGTTTGCTCAGGATGGTTTCAAGTAGTTTGGCCTCACATGAGAGGTGTTAACTACTTAACCTTTTATCTGATATCTTAAAATAAAGATTCTTAAATTGGAGGAGAATGAATATGAGTATCGCATTAGGATTATTAATTATTCGTTTGGTTGTTGGATTAAGCTTTATGGCGCATGGGGCACAGAAGCTGTTTGGTTGGTTCGGAGGCTATGGTCCGAAAGGAACGGGCGGCTGGATGGAATCCATCGGCATTAAACCCGGTGTTGCTATGGCGGTTATGGCAGGACTCATGGAGTTCGTAGGCGGTGCGTTATTCGCCGCTGGATTTGGTACAGTCATTGCTTCATTGCTCATCGTCATGACAATGGTCGTTGCGATTGTCAAAGTACACGCTAAGAGCGGCTATTGGGCTACCGCGGGCGGCTATGAATACAACTTGCTGCTGATTGCTATTGCGGTTGGCGTGGCATTAACTGGTGCAGGAGCTTACTCTGTCGACGCTTTATTCAATTAATAATCTTGGATACTTTTAAATTAGGTCTGGAATAATTAAACTAAACTAAAGGAGTTGGATTCAATGACACAACAACAACAACAAACAGCAGGTATTCACCATATCACAGCTTTCGTTCAAAATGCACAGGAAACAGTAGACTTTTATGCAGGGATTCTAGGACTTCGGATGATCAAAAAAACAATTAACTTCGACGCACCGGAAGTCTACCATCTGTACTTTGGTAATGAAATGGGAAGTCCAGGAACGATCATCACTTTCTTCCCATGGGCGCACTCTCGCAAAGGGCGTATCGGCGGCGGTCAAGTCGGTATCACAACGTATGCTGTGCCTACAGGCAGTCTGTCATTCTGGGAAGAGCGTCTAGCGCAATTTGATATTCCTTTCGAAAAAACGCAAAGATTCACAGAAACATACCTTCAATTCGAGGATCGGGATGGTCTGAAACTTGAAATCGTAGAGCGCGAGCAAGGAGCGCTTAGCCAATGGTCATTCGGCGGTATTCCAACGGATAAAGCGATCAAAGGCTTCGGCGGCGCTGTTCTCTACAGCACGGCTCCTGACAAAACTTCGCAGCTGCTAGAGCAAGTGATGGGGCTTCAAAAAGTAGGGCAAGAGGGAGCTTACGCTCGATTCAAATCCTTCGGAGACTTGGGTAACATCGTCGATATTAACGTAACCCCGATGGCCTACGGAGCTGGTGGAGCGGGTACCGTCCATCATATTGCATGGCGCGCCAAAGATGATGCTGAGCATGCACTATGGAGAAGCCATGTACAGACGAATGGATTCCAACCTACGCCGATCGTGGATCGTCAATACTTTAACGCGATCTACTTCCGTGAAGAAGGCGGCATACTCTTTGAGATTGCAACGGATCCTCCGGGGTTTGCACGTGATGAACAGCCAGAGGCGCTGGGTGAGAAACTGATGCTGCCAGAATGGTTCGAGGAGAGCCGTGAACAAATCGAGCGTAATCTTCCGCCGATTCAAGTACGTGTATTGGAGGCGAAAAAACAATGAAGCATATCTTTCAAAAAGGAACGGATATAACGGCTCCGGTACTCGTGCTCTTTCATGGCACAGGTGGCACCGAACGTGATCTACTGCCGCTAGCTCAGGCGATTTCACCGACATCGTCGGTGCTAAGCGTTAGAGGTAATGTGCTTGAGAATGGGATGCCGCGGTTTTTTCGCAGGCTGGCTGAGGGAATCTTTGATGAGGAGGATCTCATCTTCCGTACCAAGGAATTGTACGATTTCCTCGATCAAGCTGCCGTGGAACACGGCTTTGATCGTAACAATCTCGTAGCCATTGGTTATTCCAACGGTGCAAACATCGCCGGAAGTCTGTTATTCCACTATCCAGATGCACTGAGAGGAGCCATTCTCCATCATCCAATGGTGCCGCTGCGAGGTATTCAACTGCCGGATCTATCTGGGATTCCAGTCTTTATTGGAGCAGGTCAGAACGATCCGATCTGTTCTCCGAAGGAGACAGAGGAATTACAGAAGCTGTTAAGTGAAGCGGGATCAACTGTCGCTGTTCACTGGGAACAGGCAGGGCATCAACTGACTCGTTCGGAGGTAGAAGCGGCAGCGACTTGGTTCAAGACGAATTTAGCATGAGACCGAGTCTGGTAAAGGTGGGAGATGCGTTGTGAGATCCATTGATCCCTCAAATCAAAGTGAGCGGGAAAACTATAAGCTAATGATAGGCAGCATAATTCCTAGGCCGATCGCATTTGTTACATCCCTATCTCCAGAGGGTGTACTCAACGCAGCACCGTATAGTTACTTTACAATTGTGACGGCGAATCCTCCAATGGTCGCTATCTCCGTGCAGAGGAAACAGGGTGTTCGCAAAGATACTTCGCGAAATGCCATCGATACTGGAGCATTCGTTGTTCACATCTCAGACGAATCGTACATCGACCAGATTAACCAAACCGCTGCTGTGCTAGCGCCAAGTGAAAGCGAAGTTGCTTTAGCCGGACTTACACCCGTCGCGAGTGATAAGATTGCAGTACCGGGCATCGCCGAAGCGAGCATTCGCATGGAATGTGTTCTGGAGCAAGTTATAACGCTTGGCGGAACAGACGAAGCACCTGCAGCCGATTTATTAATCGGTAGAGTCGTACAGTTTCATATTGCTGAGTCCTTATATGAGAATGGTCATATTGACCCGAATGGACTTAAACCAGTCAGTCGATTAGCCGGTAACTGGTATGCGAAATTGGGAGAACAATTTGCTATGGATCGTCCCGTTTGAAATAAATAGGTAAGCCCTCGTGGCCCACTATCTTTCTTTCGAAAGAAAAATGGACTACGGGGGCTTTTTCCCATTTTTTATCTACAAAAATGTAACTATTTGTAAAACCGAATCGTCTACTCTATGTATCTTTCGTAACCTTATATAGAAATAGGTGATTTGTTATTGTAAGTATTTTCAGGGGAACGCAAATAGCCTTCATGTTGAAGCGGATAATAAAAGGGTTGGATGCCATTATTTTGTTGCTGCTGCTCATCTTTATGATCATTAGTATATTCTGCATCTACAGTGCGACGCGGACAGTTCCAGACTTTTCACAATCGTATATTAAAATGATGTATTTTTACGGGTTGGGGTTTGTAGTCTTATTTTCGATGCTGTTTGTCAACTATAAACTCTTATTGCGGTTCTCGCCGCTGTACTATTTCATTGGGCTGGGACTGTTGGTCTTATTGTTTTTTAAAGGGAATACTCTCAACAATGCTCAGGGTTGGTTCACTCTTCCTGGCGGGATCAGCTTTCAGCCGGCAGAGCTTTGTAAGCTCATTTTGATCTTGTTTTTGTCGTATTTTCTGTCCAGAAGAGAAGTCGAGACCCTTAGTCTGTTCAAGGAAATACTGCCGATGGGTGTTATTACGTTAGTTCCTTTTCTCTTGGTTCTAATGCAGCCGGATCTCGGTAATTCTATCGGATATCTGGTCATTTTCATTGTAGTCTGTTGGTTCGGCCATATTAACTACAAGCATGCTCTGATCGGCCTAGTCATTATCATAATCGTAAGCGGAAGCTCCCTGTACAGCTATATAAAATACCATGAGGAAGTAAAGCAATTCATGGCATCTAAACATAAAGCGTATTGGTTGGATAGAGTTGATGCTGTCCTTTTGCCAGACCAAGCTTCTGAGAAAGCAACCTATCACATGAAACAATCGGTTAAAGCAATCGGATCAGGATCCTTAGAAGGAGATGGCTACCTTCATGGAACCTCAGTCCAAAGCGGTCAAGTCCCATATACATATTCAGATTCCATATTCGTTGTCGTGGGAGAAGAATTTGGATTTATAGGAGCATCCGTTTTACTCATACTTTACTTTCTTCTCATTTATCGAATGATCACTATCGCGCTGAACATCCGCAGCCAAACAGGCATATACATTATTGGCGGTATTACAGCTATGTTTCTGTTTCAAGTTTTCGAAAACATTGGGATGCTGATCGGTATCATGCCGATTACAGGGATCACCCTTCCGTTTATCAGCTATGGAGGGACCTCGCTTTTGATCAACATGATATCTATTGGCTTTGTTCTAAGTATAAAAATCTATGATGATATAGACGTAGAAGATAGAAATCATTCATTAATAAACCATGTCAAATAAGGTGAGTCAGTCATAATCAAGAGAACACTCCCATGCAGGGGTGCCCTCTTTTTGCTATGTTCACTTTTTAAGCCGAACCCAGTTTCTATCGCAGGTCCTGTCTATGCTGACTAAACCAAGGATCAATCCAAGAACCGGCAGCAGGGCTCCCGCCCAAGGCAAAAAGGTAAGCGCTATATGGGTGATGACCCACCCGCCAATAAAAGCACCGCTAGCATTGCCAAGGTTTGGAGAAATCGGGAACCGCCCTCTTGTGGCGTGGCTCCCAATCGTTGCTTGATGCTGACTCATTATAATGAACTCCAACCTCTCTAGATCTCTTTGACAACCTCCGCCACAATTTCATAGGACCTCAAGCGAGCGTTGTGATCATAAATTTGGCCGGCGATGATCCACTCATCGGCTGCAGTTTGCTGCTGCAGCTTAGCAAGCTTCTCTCGAACGGTGTTTTTACTGCCTACGATGGAGAAGCTTAGGGCTTTGTGAACGTAAGCTTTCTCTTGAGGACTCCATAGGGACTCCATGCTGTCCACGGGAGGGCTCAACATGCCAGGACGGCCGCGCACGATGTTCAGAAACTGCTGGTGCTGCGAAGTCGCCAAATGCTGAGCTTCCTCATCGGTTTCGGCAGCAATAATGTTAACGCCGACCATCGCGTACGGCTTCTCAAGCGCACCCGACGGGTGGAACTGACGGCGGTACAGATCAAGAGCTGCCAGCAAATAATCCGGAGCAAAGTGGCTGGCGAAAGCGAAAGGAAGCCCCAGTTGACCAGCCAGCTGGGCGCTGAAATCACTCGATCCGAGCAGCCAGATCGGGATGTCCAGTCCTTCGCCCGGCACGGCGCGCACGCCCGGTACACCCGTACCCAGCGCCGGGTTGAGATAGCCGCGGAGCTCGCTCAGCTGCTCCGGGAAGTTATGGCCGTCGCTGCCTAAGCCGCGGCGAAGCGCTCTTGCCGCAGGCTGATCGGAGCCAGGCGCACGCCCTAAACCAAGATCGATGCGTCCCGGAAACATCGATTCCAGCGTCCCAAACTGCTCGGCGATGACGAGCGGTGCGTGGTTAGGCAGCATAATGCCGCCGGAGCCTACGCGAATCTTTTCCGTAGCCATAGCGACATACCCGATGACGAGTGATGTGGCGGAGCTGGCAATACCCGGCATATTATGATGTTCGGCGAGCCAATATCTATGGTAGCCCCACTTTTCAACGTGTTTGGCTAAATCAACGGAACGGAGAAATGAATCTCTTGGCGTACCGCCAGCAATAACGGGAGCCAAGTCCAAAACAGATATAGGTATCATTGAATAGACCTCCATTTTTTTTATATACACTACTATACCAGTATTAAGTAAGGCACGCTTAAATGGGTCAAGCTAGGAGTAAAAGGCATATGAAAAGGGTGTGGAGCTAATTTTGGGAGAGATAATTGTATTTTTTTATTTTTTGCAACATTTGAAGGGTATAACGACGATTTGTTCGCCTAATGTTGTAATAAGGAGACTGTCGATTATTTCACAACTGGTATTCATCATAACTCCATAATGCGATTTTAGAGTCATTCAGCTTTCGTGAGGCAGATGGGCTATAGTGATTACCAATGTTGTACATGATGCAACATCGAAGGGTGAGAGGCTGGATCTAGGCAGCAATTGTTGCGCTTTTTACAACATTATTCTACCGCGAATAGGGATTCATTCATTTAGCAACCTCAAGCGAGCATGATGATAATTGATCCCGATCTGAGCCACCCCAATGTAGAGAAAGATGGATGAATGAATCGAAGATCTCATAAGTGTGGAAGGCGGTTTGTATTTTATTCCGTATGAGAAACCTCTTTTTATGGGAAAATAAGGGTTAGGTTGCCATTCGCAGGATGATTTTTGGGTTGTGCAGAATAGTAAAAAATAGGGTCTAATGCAGCTTTGACTTATATTGCATTTTACAAAAAGCTTTATGGAACTTATGATGAGAGGGCAATGTAACATTTCTTCTCTTATAAAGGGAACTTAATTAAATTCCCAACGTACTACATCAGGTGGCACAAATCAGTCCGGTACGAAACGGAGAGAAGGAGCTTTAATTAGAATGACTCAACAAGACAAAGGTGGGTGGCGGTCTGACATCGCGCCTTACGAAAGACCACATATGAAGATCAGTGTGTGGCAAATCATTAATACATTAGGACCCTTTTTTGTACTTTGGTATTTCGCCTTCCTAAGTCTATCGGTTTCTATCTGGCTCACGTTCGTGTTAGATATTATTGCAGCAGGATTCCTAATTCGAATCTTTATTATTTTCCATGATTGCTGCCACAAATCTTTTTTCAAAAATAAAATCGCGAATGAAATTGTTGGTACATTAACAGGTATTTTGACGTTTGTCCCTTATCATCAGTGGCGTCATACCCACTCCGTCCATCACGCATCCAGCGGTAATTTGGATCGTAGAGGTGTCGGCGATATATGGACACTAACGGTTGACGAATATATGGCATCTTCTCCGGCTAGAAGACTATATTATCGGGTTTACAGAAATCCGATTGTGATGTTTATTGTCGGACCCATTTTCATCTTTTTGATTGATTACCGTTTTAACCGCAAACGCGCAGGAATGAAAGAACGTATGAATACGTACATCACGAACTTGGGTATCTTTGGGAGCATTGCACTGCTTTGCTCAGGTATGGGTTGGCAATCATTCCTCCTAGTCCAGGGTCCGATGTTTTTAATTTCAGGTATGGCTGGGATTTGGCTTTTCTACGTTCAGCACAACTATGAAGACTCGTACTATGAGCATGACGGAGAATGGGATTATATGAAAGCGGCTATGCATGGAAGCTCTTTCTACAAATTGCCTAGAATTCTGCACTGGATCACAGGTAATATTGGCTTTCACCATATTCATCATCTGAGCCCGCGAGTTCCTAATTACTATTTGGAAAAGGTTCATAACAAGAACGCTGAGCTTCGCAAAGTGCAGACAATTACATTGAAGACAAGCTTGGAATCCCTTAAGTTCCGTATTTGGAACGAGGAAACGAAGAAGTTCATACAGTTCAAAGATCTCAAGCCTTTCAAGTCGAAAAGAATGATCGAGACACTCAAAACTAAGGCAGAGTAAGTCTTAAAGAAGAGTCGACGGCCTTAAGCAGAGCGCTGCTTAGGTTGTTGGCTTTTTTTCTTTGATTCCATGCTTGCAAAAAAGGAAGTACACACGTTATAATCATTCCATTACGACAAAAAGTGAACGGGTGTTTATTATATGCAGGTTTTAAAAGATGACGTAAAAAAGAGTATCCGCCAAGCGGCATTGTCCGAGTTCAAGAAACATGGGTATATGAAAGCCTCCATACGGCATATTGCAGACGCTGCGGGTATTACACCAGGCAACATTTATCGGTATTTTAAAAACAAAGAAGACCTATTCTATGAGCTGATTCAACCCGTCTATGAGCAGCTTGCTTCTTACACCCTAGAGATCAAGAATGAGGTTGATTTCAAATTGTGCAAGGAGACTGCCGATCATCTCGTTATTTTACGTAAAATTGATGCGACGATTCTGCAACTTTTCAAGCAATCGAGTGTTGAGCTGACCATCCTATTAAATCTGAGTGAAGGCTCACGCTACGAAACCGTGAAACAGGAACTCATTACTTTGGTATATCAAATTTTGGAGAACGTGTTCGCCACCACGAAGCAAACGCCCGGCCCGCTCGAAGTGAATGAGCAGCAATCTGCACGGATGCTAGCTGTTACGCTTATTGAGGGGATGAGCCTTATTCTGCGCGATTATGAAGATGGCGATACCATTAAGGTGCTGGTTGATGAACTGTTGTACCTGTATTCTGCGGGTATTTCAGAAAAAATAAAGCTTCAAGGGCAGTGATAAAATTTTTTTGAGTCAAAAATGAACGCTTGTTTACTAACGATTACGTAAATCTGAGGAGGAATTAGAGAGATGAAACAAATTATTAAATGGCGCTGGACGATTGTCGCCCTGTGGCTGGTAGCTACCGTGGTTCTCACGGTTTTTCAACCTGATGTGAATGCCATTTTAGGGCTCAGAGGCCAAGATCCGCTGCCAAAGGATAGTCCGTCGAAAGTTGCTACATCGATTTTGAATAAAATGAATGGGGTTGAGGGGACTAGCGATATCATCGTGTTCCACAACCCGAATAAACTGTCTGATACGGATATGAAGCAGATCGAGTCAGGTATTACGAGTATGAAGAACCATCAAGCGGAGCTTGGGTTCAATCAATTGCTTGATCCGTTCTCACTGCCTGACGCGAAGTCCTCACTTATTTCGGAGGATCAGACGACATTAATGGCTAGCTTTAGTTTGGATAAAAGAGGACGTCATGTCGATGAGATTCAACAGGAGTTTGAGGCTGTTTTGAAAGACGTGAACGTGGACTACTACCTCTCAGGTGAAGACTTCATTCAGAACGATTATATCAAAGCATCCGAATCGGGTGTGGCCAAAAGTGCGGCGTTAACGGTTATCTTCATCCTAGCGGTGCTAGTCATTATGTTCCGTTCCGTTGTTATTCCGATTGTCTCGCTGCTTGCTGTGGGTATTTCCTATTTGTGCTCCATGGGGATTGCCGCGCAGCTTATTGATAAGTTTGAGTTTCCAGTGACAAGTGTCACGGAGATGCTGTTGATTTTGATTCTTTTCGGCATTGGAACTGACTATAACATCCTGTTATTCAATCGGTTTAAAGAAGAATTATCCCATGGTCTTTCTGTGGATGAAGCGATTATTGTGACGTATAAAACGGCTGGGAAAACGATTTTTTATAGTATTCTGACGGTATTTATCGCTTTCGCGAGTTTGACGTTCTCGGACTTTGGTATTTATAAATCAGGTAATGTGGTGGCTATTGGCACCGCGGTGCTCTTGCTTGAAATTATGACCGTGACACCTTTCCTCATGAAAGTACTAGGCAATAAGCTGTATTGGCCTTCCAAGGGCGCAACCGGGCATAAGGAAAGTAAATTTTGGGCGAGCTTGACGGCAGTTGCGGTAAAAAGACCGGTGATCACAACGCTGCTTATTCTGATTGTGATGATTCCGATTGCCCTTTCTAACCATCAGAAATTGTCTTTTGACCAGTTGAAAGAGTTAGGAAATAGCCATGAATCCACCAAAGGATTCAGCCTCGTAGCGGATCATTTTAGCCGAGGTCAAGCGCTGCCGACCATGGTCGTGATTGAGAATGATAAAGCACTTGATAATAATGACGGATTAGCCGCAATTGATAAGCTAACGGACAAATTGAAGGGTGTTCCGGGCGTGGATAAGGTGTCCAGTGTGACGCAGCCACAGTCGAAGCCGATTGATAACTTCTATATTTCGACCCAAACGTCGACCGTTGCAGAAGGAATTACAGCTTCTCAGAAGGGCGTTAATCAAATAAAAGATGGTTTGAATTTGATGCAGAGCAAACTGGTTAGTCCAGATTTGTCCGGCACCGACCAGTTAGTTGACGGAACCGGCAAGGTTCAAGATGGCTACAGCCAGATTACTGTTGCGCTGGGACAAGTATCGAAGGGCATCACGCAAGGGGCCGACGGAGCCGGTGAGCTAACTGCGGGCATTGCGAGCTTAAAGGATGGCATGACGCAAGTCGAGGCTAACACGTCGAAAATTAGCAGCGGACTTACGCAGCTGCAGCAGGGTTATAGTGCTTTATCTGACGGCTATCGTCAGATTGAAGGGAAGCTTCCTGGCATTCAGCAGGGGCTAACTGGGATGAATGGGCTAATTGGCGGGCTGGGTGAAAAGTACAGCCAGTTGAAGGCAGATGCCGATTACACGAAGCTGAAGCAAACGGGTGAGGGCTTGGAATCCGGTCTCGCCCAGCTGAACGGCGGGCTGAAGGAGCTTGGCGCGAATGCAGCCAAGTTGAATGGCTCTTTTGCTGAGGCTGCTGCGGGACTTACGCAGATTAACGGTGCGCAGTCGCAGCTTGCTGCGGGATTGGCTTCCCTGCAGAGCGGCTCAGAGGCGCTTGCCAAAGGGCTGAAGCAAGGCAGCGCGGGCAGCCAAGAGATCGTCGCGAACATGGCGAAGCTGAATGATGCGCTGGGCAGCGTCAAGGACGGGCAGCAGAAGCTGAACGAGGGCTTGTCGGGCTTGGCTGGTGGGATGAGCCAGCTGAAGGACGGCCTCGGCCAAAGCGGCAACGGACTGGGCGATGTGTCCGAAGGGCTCGGCAAAACGAGCCAGTTCCTGACGCAGCTGAACAGCTCGAAGACGTTTTTCATTCCGAAAGAAGCGCTTGTGAGCGCGGATTTCGGTAAATCGCTGGACAGCTTCATGTCCAAAGATCGCAAGAGTACGAAACTCATCGTCATTCTGAAGGATGATCCGTACTCGTCAGCGGCTATGGACACCATTGAGGGGATTAACGCCGAGTTAGTGTCTAGCTTGAAAGGTACAGTGCTGGAGAAAGCGAAAGTCGGTGCCGCGGGACCAAGCTCGACGACCTATGACACGAACAAAGCACAGCTGAAATCGTTCAACAGCACGGCGATCATCGTGATCATTGGCGTATTTATTGTCCTGTTGTTCGTGATACGCTCCTTCTGGCCAGCGGTCTATATCATCGTGTCCTTAGTGATTTCCTACTATGTAGCCATGACCGCTACCAATATCGTTACAGATAAAATCATCGGGGCAGACGGTGTTTCCTCTTTTGTACCGTTCTTCTCCTTCATCATTATCATCGCAGTCGGTGTCGACTACAGCATCTTCTTGATGATGCGATATAAAGAGCTGGGCGAATTATCGCCGTCAAAAGCGATTGTTCAGGCCGCTAAGCACATAGGCGGCGTGGTAATCTCGGCTATGGTTATCCTCGGTGGTACCTTCGCGACGTTGGTTCCATCAGGTCTAGTTCTGCTAATTGAGCTAGCCGTAGCTGTGATCGTTGGGCTCATCGTGCTTTGCTTTATTTTGCTGCCGATGCTGCTGCCGGCTTTGCTGGCTATGCCTGAGGCGTTGCGGATGAAGCGCAAGTCAGCGGCTAGGCAAGTGTCCACGGAGAGTAGAACTGCATAAGGATGAAGTGAATGGTTGGATTTGGCGCCTCCCACATTTGTGGGCGGCTTTTTTTGTTTAGCGTGCCCAGAGGCACGCATTATCTAGTTGGTGCAAGTCCAACCACGGGAGGGACCAAGCCACCCTTGTAGCTAGGATGCTTGCGT
>NZ_LMEO01000017.1 GCF_001426375.1 Paenibacillus sp. Root444D2 | reverse complement strand
ACATGAAATTTCAGCTCCACTTTTCCTTTTCTTCCAGTATACAACAAACCCAGTGCCTATGCGCCACTGGGTCTATTTTTACAGATTCTGTATTCGTTTTGCAGTGCTCTCTAAGTGCGGCTTTTTTTATTTAGAACCAGTAAATTCTATACCATTCTTTCTAATTGATATATCTATAAATGTTTTATTCTTCTTTGTTGTCCCACTATTACTAAGCGTCATATTGATAGTGTAATCTTCTTTTTCCCAATCCGCCCTTATAAACATATCAGCACTTGTAATTCCATTGTAAATGATTTCATTACCTTCATCCTTACTCTTTTCAATAAAAATTTCAACAATCTATCCATACATATCTCCTTCATTATTTTATTCCTAAATGAATTTTCAAAACCTTGTATTCCCTCCTACACACTTCATGTGATATGATAGAAACAAGAACATACATTCTGTTTATTTCGCATTCATCTTACAGTCAGAAAAGAAGGTATCCTATGCAAGATCACACAATTTTTGAACGTTTGCGCAACAAATATGCGGATGAAGACAGGGCCAAGCTGGTCATGCTGCAATTAAGAACGTTAATGGAGAAGAAGAAAAAGAAGAAATGGTATCAAAAATGGAAGACGCCGACAAAAACGCAGCCATCGAGTTGGAACGAATAACAGGCATGAATTTAAATTGTAGAAAATCAGGAATATAAATAGAAGCTTTCCTTTAGTAGTAGAACTACTGAGGAGAGCTTCTTCGCCTTTAGTTGCTTCTTTTTCGTGAATAATACAATACGCCGAGATAATGCGCTCCTGTGAATAGGGTGAGAATTCCAAAGAATAGCAGGAACCCTCCTTCACGATCACGGAAGAAAAATTGCAGAACGAAAAGCGCAAGTGATATTTCGCTCCAGAGAAGTGTTCTTCTTTTGAGCTGGGTTAGATCCGCAGTAGATCTACTTATTTTGCGAAGATTCATGAATGTAAGACCAGCGAGTACGATTACGCCAATGACGATCACGAGAATGTAGCTTGAATTGCCCGACATGTGACTCCCCCTATTTCCGATGGTTCAACTTTATCTTTTATGAATAGTAAGACAATATATCTAAGATACATGGAATATGATTAGATGTCTATTTCGAATTGTCCTTTTTAAAAAGGATTTCAGCTTCTTCCGTGGAACATATTGGGAATATGTTGTCTAAATCTCACAGCGAGGAGCTTACACCATGTCTACCCTATCATTTAAAAAATTAGAAGAGTCCGATATTCCCCTTCTAATGGATATTTACAATCATTTTGTCGTGCATACGACTGTTTCTTTTCACACGGAGCCTGTAGAGATCTCAGAATTTACGGAGAGTGTTATTCATCCGAACCCGCGTTACCAAACTTATGTGATAACTTGGGACGGGAGCCTTCAAGGATATGTGCAAGTCATGCCGCATAAGAAAAAGCAAGCCTATGATACCACCGGGGAAGTGACGATCTATTTGCATCCAGAATGCACGGGCAAAGGATTGGGCTCCGCAGCCATTCAGTACATAGAAACGGTCGCCAAAGAGCGCGGCTTCCACGCTCTGATCTCTACAATTTGCGCGGATAATAAACCTAGTATTCATATGTTTACGAAAAATGGCTATACACAGTGCGCTCATTTCCGTGAGGTTGGCTTTAAATGGGGCCAATTTCTCGATATCGTTACCTTTCAGAAAATCATATAAGAGGTTTATGACGTTAGTAAACGCCAGTTCATCCCTCCGTCTGTCGTTCGCCACAAATCCCTAGCATCCAAAAGCCAGCCACTAGTCGCTGTAGGAAAACTTAATTGTAAACTCGCAGCTAGCGGCTGGAATGTGCTAGGAAATTCGTGTTGGCTCCACGTTTTGCCTCCATCAAATGTCCGAAGGAATTGCCATGTTTTCTCATTATTTTGAGGATTCGTATGCAAGAGGATGAACCCATTTTTTGAATCAGTAAAAGTAATGGCCCGCGGCGCAAGGAAACTCGGCAGCTTGCCTGTTTCTTGCCATGTCTCCCCGTCTGTCATATGATACAGCATCGATACTTCTTTATCCTTCTTACTGGGCCCAATAAACCAACCCTCAATGGCTGAACGGAACGTAAACACGCCCTTCTCTTCTATTGGCATTGAGATGCGGCTTGATGCGGACCAAGTCAAACCCCCATCTTGTGTTCGAAGGAGCATCATGACTTTACCACTCTGGAACGCAATCAACCCTCGATGTCGGTCAAAAAAGCGAAAAAACGGCACTTCTCCCCTAGTCTCTAATCCAGGTAAGTCCTGTGCGATTACCTCCCATGTTTGACCACCGTCTAAGGTTAATCGAAGTTCTGATTTTTCATCAGACGATTCACTGGCAAGCAGCCAACCCGTTAGAGAATCAAAAAAAGAAATCGCGCTCGGCATGATCGTTTGAGGCAATCCACTCAGAGCCCGCCAGGTTATTCCACCGTCGCTGGATTTCAAGAATTGAAGATCGCGGGCGCCCGAAGCGACACCATATCCATGAAGCTCATCCACGAATGAAATTGCTTTGGTTGGTGTTAAGTGTATAGGTTGAACTTGATCTTGAATGCCAATTTTTTCACCTGCAAAGACCGAAAAATCATTGTCACGTTTTTGAGTTGTAGAAGTCATTAGATTCGGAGAAGGAGTTGAGGCTTCCTCATGAAAGCAACCTGCACACAGCAGAAAAACCAGCAGTACAACTAATTTGTTGTTGCTTATCAAGGCTTTCATGAACTCAATCCTCTCCTTTCTTGCTGCAAGTACTGCTTGGGTATATGTAAAGACGGTCCATGATTCAAAATAGTTCATACGGGATATTTCTTGCAGGGTATTGTGTCTATTGATACCGTTATTTTCACTGGATAGGATGTCCCTTCTTAACAAAAGCTAGAGCATATTCATAATGCTCGGAGGGGATTGCCATGACCAAATGGCTTTGGTCCATCGCCATCGCAGGCTTGCTAGCGACAGGCTGCGGTGTGTCCAAAAATAAGCCTTATTACGATCAACGCTCTACACAAAATTCTCATGTAGAAGAACAAGATTTAACAACAGATTCTAGTCTCAGCAACGACGAAATTGATACTGAGCCACTTGCGAGTCCGAGGAGCATGAATAGTCCACTTTCTGCTGGAACACCCACGTCCTCAGCTCAACCAGAAGCAACACCTGCTGCTTTAACACCCAAACCTTCACCCAAACCTAGCCCAAAAAAAGCAGCAGTGCATCCAGAGTCTTCTAAGAAACCTTCTGTTCCTGTTCAAAAAAATCAAGGCCAAGCTAGAATTTCTCAGAAAAAGCTTACACTCTCTCAACTGGTCGTAAAATATCCAGATACCTTCAAGGTACGCGGCTCTGCACAGGAAAAGAAAATAGCGCTAACCTTTGATGACGGGCCTGACACCCGATTTACGCCAAAAGTGCTTGATGCGCTTAAAGCGAGCCAAGTTAAAGCAACCTTTTTCGTACTTGGTTCTCAAGCTAACGCCCACCCTGATATGATTAGGCGGATTGTCAAAGAAGGCCATATCATTGGGAATCATTCCTACAGTCATGCGAATCTGCCGAAGCTGACGGTGGACAAATTCCAGAGTCAGATTATGAGCACAGAGAGCGTGCTGCAAGGCTTAATCGGCTATGCACCTAAGCTAATCCGCCCGCCGTATGGCGCGATTAACGAAGAGCAGGTCAGATGGATCGCTGACCACCATTATTTGATCGTGAACTGGAATGTCGATTCCCTTGACTGGAAATCACTGAACTCCGATCAGGTGCTGAATAATATCATGCAGCAAACGAAGCCTGGTTCTATCATCCTTCAGCACTCCGGAGGTGCTGACAGTCAGGATTTGTCGGGTACGGTACAGGCTATCGGACCGTTGATTAGTAAGCTCAAAGCAGCTGGTTACACGTTTGTAACCGTACCTGAGCTGCTTCACGTCGCAAAAAGCAAATAAGCCGGAAAGCGCATCCTGAGGGTGCGCACCCGGCTTATTCTTTTTATCCACTTATTCTTGCAGCTCCGAGAGCCTCGTCTTGATGTCTCGGATGATCTGAAGCTGCGCAGGGGCGTTCTCGGGGCTCCACGCCCCCTCGCTCATGAGCTGCGCCAGCGTTAACTCCAGCTGGCGCCTTTCATTGGCTCGCGCCAGCAGCTCCGGCGAGCTCTCACTCGCCAAGCTCGCCTCCGCATACTCATCGTAAGTGCCTGAGAAAGCGATTGGGCTGCGCTCCGCGCTCAGCCACAATAGCTTTGTCGCCAGCTTACGAAGGAAAAAGCGGTCATGCGAGACGATGACCATGGCGCCGGGATAGCGGAGCAGCGCCTGCTCAATTCTCTCCCGCGAATCAATATCCAAATAATTCGTCGGCTCATCCAGCACCAGCAAGTTCGCGCCGCTGAAGTAAAGCTTGAGGAAGGCGAGCCTGCAGCGCTCGCCCATGCTTAAATCACCGATGCGCTTGCGCACCTCTTCGCCTGAGAAGAGGAAGCAGCCCAGAATCGTGCGGGCTTGGGTCTGCGTCATGGCAGGCAGCGCCAGCAGGCTGTCCAGCAGCGTCTCGCCATCGTCGAGATGTTCGAGCTCCTGCGAGAAGTAGCCGATCGACGTCTGCGGGTGCTGTCGCACCTTGCCGGCAGTGGGCTGCAGTTCACCGACGAGCAGCTTGAGCAGCGTCGTTTTGCCTGAGCCGTTTGGGCCGAGCACGGCCAAACGGTCGCCGCGGTCTACGCTGAGGCTCAGCTCAGCGAACAACTCGCGTTCGCCGTAGCGGAACGCGGCCCGCTCCATGCGCACAAGCGAGCGTGAAGCGAAGTCGCTCGCGCTCAGCTTCACCTTCAGGTGCGCCGCTTCCCGCGGCTTCTCCACGCGGTCCCCCTCCAGGCGCTCCAACTCCTTCATCTTCGCGTTCATCCGCGACACATGCGTGCCGGCTCGCGCCTGAAAGTACCCGCGCTGTATCGGCACCTCAGCCACCCGAGCGTTTTTCTCGCCCTGATGGAACCACTGCCGATACGTGCGAATGCTCTCCTCCAGCTGCTCCCGCAGAAGCTGCTGCTTGCGATAGAGCTGCTCCTGCGTACGCAGCTCTAGTTCTTTTTGGCGGGTGTACTCCGTATACCCGCCCCGGTATTTTCGACTGCCTGTCGGCGTCAGCTCGACCAGGCAGGTCGCCACACGATCCATGAAATGGCGATCGTGGGAAACGAACACGACGGTGCCCGGATAGGCTCGAAGCCACGCTTCGAGCCATTCGAGCGACGCCGCGTCGAGGTGGTTGGTCGGCTCGTCGAGCAGCAGCAGCTGCGGCTCGCGCACCATCAGACGCGCTAACTGGGCGCGCGTCTTCTGCCCGCCGCTCAGCTGGCCGAGCGGCTGATCCCACAGCTCGCGGCCGAGTCCGAGCTGCAGCAGCTTCCGTTCCACTTGGGTTTCCCAGTGGTAGCCGTCCAACCCCATGTATCGCTCTGCCGCCTCCTGGTAGTCGGCAAGCAAGCTCTCCATGCAAGGAGCAGCCGCATCCTGCATCCGCGCCTCCAGCTCCTTCAAGCGACGCTTCGCAGCGCAGTGCTCTGGGCAGCCTTCCTCGACATAGGCGTGTGTGGACACCGCCTCATCAGCCTCTGTCTGCTGCCCCATCCATCCCCACTGATCGAGCCGCAGCCTGCGTTCCACACTGCCTTTATCCAGCTCCAGCGTCCCTGCCAACAGGCGAAGCAGCGTCGTCTTTCCTATGCCATTGCGGCCATAGATCGCGATCCGCTCCCCTGCATTCACTTCCAACTCCACTTGTTCAAAAAGTGGTTTCCCTGCAAATTCCTTCATCACATTCGTTGCTTTTATTAGTAAAGTCATAGACTCATTTCCTCCTTTAAATTCAAATACAAAAAAAACCGCAAGCAATCGCCTACGGTCAGGAAGAACAAGTCATGATTTTGGTATGCAAAGAACAGCAACCCCTAATGGAGTCAGCCCCTTTAGACATACGTATCCCACTCGCTCTACCTGCACAATCGTAGAGTCTGCCTATCAACGAACATTTTCGTTTTAGCAGAAAAAGTTAGGCTACATACTTCATCGTCAAAGGGTACCTCCGAGTTCTTCAAGATGGCTTTATTATAACATAGCCTCCTAAGCACTCAAGGTAGAAAATTATTATAACCATCTTGCAGCCTGCCCCTTTTTATACTACAATTCAATTCGTAATAATTACTTTTTAATCCCAAGACGAAGGAGTCCTTGTTTTGAGCAAAGTTCCCGTTATCGTACTGAGTGGATTTCTAGGCAGCGGCAAAACAACACTGCTCATCCGCATGCTTCAAGAAGCTGCCTCCTTTAATCTGGGCCCGGCTGTTCTTATGAATGAGCTTGGGAAACAAGATGTAGATGGCCATCTCCTCCAAGAAGCCTCACCTGATGTTAACATGGCCAAGCTGCTCGATGGCTGCATCTGCTGCAGTAAGAAAAGTGATATTAATGATTCCATTAAACAACTATTAGTGCGCAAGCCTGACGTCATTCTCATTGAATTAACCGGTGTTGCCAACCCAGAGGAAATCGTCGATGCATTGACCGAGCCTGCACTACTTCCTCATGTGAAACTACATAAAGTCGTCACCATACTTGACGCCGAAAACGTGCTTGAATATAACAGTATTTTCGCCTCGGACCGAGAGCTTGTCCATACACTTCGCAGACAGATGGAAGTTGCGGATCTTCTTATTCTGAACAAAATCGACTTAATCTCTGACAAACAACAGAAGTCCATCGAAAAAACAATTCGCAAATTCAATGAACGCTCCCTAATACTGCCAACCGCACATAGTCAATTTGATTTAGAGCTTATTTTCGGCACTCTGAGTCGACAAGAATCACAATCCACCGTCTCGTCCAATTTTAATAAAAAGTTTCAATTTCAAGCTATTAAACCTGCACAGCCGTCAAGCGAGAAATCCAAACATAACCCATCGTTCTCACGTATTCAAACAATTACAATCCCCATGGATGAAGACCTTGCCTTGTCACAGCGCTTTGTAGAACGTTTTTTAGCAAAATGGGGCTCCCTACTACTTCGCGCGAAAGGTTATTTGATGATTGGCGCTAAGCACGAATCCTTTGTTATGCAATTCGCAGGCAAACGCACGAACTGGCAGCAGACCACTTTCCAGGGAACGCCTTATCTCGTACTCATAGGTATGGATCTGGATGCAAAAACCCTCGAAGATGACTGGCAAAAGCGATTAACGGAATCCCAACTATAAAAGCAATACATACCAAAAAAAGCAGTTCCGCTGAGTTCACCTTCAGCAGACTGCTTTTATGTTCCATGACTTTTTAATGCAACTCCGAAGAGGGAGAAATGCCCGACTTACAATCTGAACAGTATCCAAATATCTCAAAACGATGGCTTTGAATTTCAAAACTCTCCGGCAAATCCTTCACCAGCTTCATCGGACAGAACTCGAAGGTGACCGTCTTTTCACAACTGATACAGATCATGTGGTGATGATGATGAGACAAACAACTCGCCTTGAATTTCAAGCCATCCGCCAAGTGAAACTGCTCCAGAACACCCATCTCACTCAACAATCGAAGATTACGGTAGACGGTGTCAAAGCTCACACCAGGATATTTAACTTTCATGTATTCATAAACGTCTTTTGGCGACAAATAACTTCCGGATTCAGCGAATAACGTTGCCAAGCTCCTGCGCTGCTCTGTAATTCTCCACCCTTGCTGAGCCATAGCCCTTAGCATCTCGTCAATCGTATGCGTATGAGTGCCCACTTGCATTACCCCTCTGTCATAAATTGTTCTATTAACATAGTGCAGCAAATGGACCTCTTACGTCAAGTAGACGAACATCTCGTCCTTAACAAAGTTGTCCTATTCCCCTTTCATTCATCATAGGTTACAATAGTAATAATTATGATTAAGGAGTCTTCGTCAATGCCCACTACTGTCTTTCGAGCGAGCATGCATGTTATAGTCGCTATCTGTTTCCTTTTAATTGTGCTTATCCTTTTAAACAACGACATGCCTACACTGTCCCCGCTAACAACAGAACGCATTCAAGCTTTCAAAACCATGTTCATCAGCATCCTATTAGAAGCTATTCCCTTCATTTTACTAGGTGTATTGCTTTCTTCCTTGCTCCAAACGTTCGTATCCGAGCAAACCATACGCCGTTTCATTCCCAAGAACCCTCTTCTTGGCATCCTGTTCGCCTGCGTTCTAGGAATCCTATTCCCAATGTGCGAATGCGGCATGATTCCTGTTGTTCGAAGACTAATACTCAAAGGAATGCCCGTCTATATCGCAGTCGTTTTCATCGTAACCGGACCTATCATTAACCCTATTGTATTCGCTGCTACATTTATGGCTTTCCGAAATCATCCCGCAATCGCTTATTCCCGCATGGGATTGGCTTTTGCTGTTGCCATAATAATCGGACTCATCCTCTACCGTTTTATCAAAAGTAATCCGCTGCGCATAAGCCGCGCCAACTTTTCAAGTGAAGAAGCGTTGGAGGGTCATCAGCACCAGGGTAGCGGCATATCCAGTAAGTTAAATACATTTTTCGTTCATGCTTCTGATGAGTTTTTCGAAATGGGTAAATATCTCGTCTTCGGCTCCCTGCTCACCGCACTGATTCAAATTTTTATGCAGCGCGAAAGCCTGCTTGCCATTGGTCAGGGCCCTATCAGTTCCCATTTGTTTATGATGGGCTTCGCTTATATTCTTTCTCTATGTTCCACATCGGACGCTTTTGTCGCTTCATCTTTTCAAACGTCATTTACGTCTGGTTCACTTCTTACTTTCTTAGTTCTCGGCCCTATGCTTGATTTCAAAAGCACACTTATGATGCTTTCCGTTTTCAAATCCAAATTCGTACTCCTACTATCAGCATTAATTCTTATCACCGTGCTGGGTTGTTCACTGCTTTTGGAACGCTTTTCTAACTTTTAAAGTCATAAAATTAGGAGGAATTGACATGAGCGAAGTCCGATTAATAAGTTTTCATTATTTCTTTCGTACGTTAATTTTGCTTGGTTTTTCCAGCTATATCGTAATTCTCACCAAGACAGATTCCCTTCAATACTACATAGCTCCGCGTATGATGATTTATGTCAAAATCGCCTCCGTTATCCTTTACATCATCGCCTGCTTTCAAGGCTACATGGCACTGCGTGCTTACTGGGGCAAACCAGTTGCTTGCGAATGTGAACAACCAGTTTCCCGCTCAGCCTTGCGCAATACAGTTGCTTACGGACTGCTCATTCTTCCGCTGTTAATAGGTTTCCTGCTGCCTAATACAGCATTAAGTAGTGCTATGGTAGCTGCCAAAGGGATGAATCTCTCTGCTGCGAAAGCTAGTATAGCCAAACAAAATACAGACCTGATCACCGATACTGGCTCCTCAACAGGGGAGAAGGCATCCAACCAGGCAACTGCGGCTGCTCCAAGTCCCTCAACAATTCCTCCTGTTAACAATAGCACAGCTATCAGCCCTGTTCCTGCTTCTAGTACTGAGACTCCAACAATCGCTAAATCCGATGCCGAGCTCCAAAAGATGTTCCACGCTGATAACGAGTGGGATGAAGACTTTTCTAAAATCGGCATGATCCTATACAAAAAAGACACCATCGTCGTAAAACCAGAAATATACATGGAAATCCTTTCGTCCATTGACCTTTTCAAAAACAACTTCATAGGTAAAAAAATCGAACTGACCGGCTTCGTCTACCGCGAAGAGAACATGCCCAAAAGCCAATTCGTCGTCGGACGCTTTGCTGTAAGCTGCTGTTCCGCGGATGCTACCCCTTACGGAGTCATGATTGACTTCCCGACCGCTCAAAACTACCCCAAAGACATGTGGGTCAAAGTCACAGGCACCATCCAAAACGGCAGCTACAACGGAAACGAAATCTTCACCATAAAAGCAACCCAAATCGAAAAAACCGCAACCCCCGACTCACCGTATATATACCCAAACTTCGAACCGCTCAAAGAACTTAACTAGTCAGCACAACTAACAATAACCAAACCAAAAAACCATCAGGACCACTCTTCATGATCCTTGATGGTTTTTTTCTCCACCTTGCTACTTTTCAATTAAAATTCAATACTCCAGTTCCATCATATTCTTAATTCTAATTGTTTTATGTTCTTTATTTAACCAACATACATTCGTCATACCTCTTATCTCTTATCTCTTATCTCTTACCTCTTATCTCTTATCTCTTACCTCTTACCTCTTATCTCTTACCTCTTACCTCTTATCTCTTATCTCTTATCTCTTATCTCTTATCTCTTATCTCTTATCTCTTATATCTTATCTCTTACATCTTACATCTTACATCTTACCTTACACCTCATATCTCATACCTCTTACCTCTTACCTCTACTTCTAACTTCTTACCTAATACCCCAACACCACAATTTCCACAAAAAGGAAAAAACTTCAGCTATACATCTACTTCAAACTCATATATAGTCACTATCCCCATCACTCATTATGTCTATATATCCATTCTGAATTCTTTGTCCTAAGATCCGATCGAATTTACGACTTTCTTACCTTGAAATATTATTTAAACCCCACCACAACTTTTTCTGAGACTTTCATTTAAATCTCCTGACTATGAATTAGAGTTGATATAAGAACAAACATTCGGTATAATGAATTAAGAACAAACGTTCCATACCAACCTAATTGAGGTGTCATATTGGAGACGAACTATCATTTACCAAGCACCCTGGAGCAGTTCCAGCAGCAATTCCCCACTGAAGAGGCCTGTATAGATTATTTTTTTTCGGTTAAATGGCCCTCTGGTTTTTCATGTCCTCATTGTGGGCATTCGCGTTCCTATATAACTATTACACGCCGACTCCCCCTTTATGAATGTCTTCAATGCCATCACCAAACATCCCTTACAGCTGGAACTATAATGGCAGGCAGTCGCACATCTTTACATAAATGGCTTACAGCAATTTTTCTGATAGCGCGTACGGAACAGGGCACGAATGCTGTCGCGCTCTCCAAGATTATTAGTGTCACCTACAAAACAGCCTGGCTCATCCTCCACAAAATTCGTCACGCCATAAGTACAGCCGACCAAGGCACACTACTCTCGGGTGTCATCCAAGTAAACTCGGCTGTCTATGGAAAGCCATATAATCCTTACTTCCGCAACCATCCGCAGGAACACTATCTTCTAGCAGGCTCCTCCCTTAACATTCAGGGCGAACCTTCCTATATCAAACTCAAACTTGTTCCCAAAATACATGTAAAAGAAAAGATTTTTCAACGATCCGCAACATCGGATTTCACCCAACAACATGTCCAATCACATACAAGCAGCATCGAATTTATTACTGGACGCTTTAGTTCAAAAAAATTCCGCGCTCTCCTTGCATTCGCTGCACAGGCCGGTAAATCTATTAACAATACTTTCCATGGCATTGGCCAAAAGTATCTACAATATTACCTAGATGAGTTTTGCTATAAGATAAATCTCACTTTACACGAAGCCCCCATCTTTCAGCATTTGACACACTTATGCACAGCACCTCATGTCAGGTTAAACCTTTTCACTTCCCAAAACACGCACATATGCGCCTAATAGCAAGATTAAAACAATGCAGCCTTAAGCATCCTATCTTATAGGGTAATGATCATCCTAATAGCAAAAGTATATTAATGTAACTTTAAGTGTCCTATCTTGTAGGATAATTGGTTTTTCACTCGCCCCCAAGTTGGGGTAACACTCACTTGGTTTTATTGGTGATATACGAATGCAGAATACAGGTGGGATTTTAGTTAATACACTACACCCTTGCTACTTAAGTTTAACCTGAGGCAAAGGGATAGTGGGGATAATGAGGATAGCAGGCATAGGCATACATACATAGGGGATAGGTACTAGGATAGTACTTAAGCGTTTCCTTAGACATTAATGAAAAATTATTTAACTACCGGTTCTAACCACTCTCTTCTCTTCTCTTCTCTTCTCTTCTCTTCTCTTCTCTCCTCTTCTCTTCTCTCCTCTTCTCTCACCCTCTCTTATTTACTCTTATTTATTCTCTCTTTTTACTCTCTTTTACTTTCTCTTCCTCTCCCTTTACTCTCTTCACTCTCTTTACTCTCTTTACTTTTTTTACTTTCTTTTACTTTCTTTTACTTTCTTTTACTTTCCTTTATTTTCCTTCGCTTTCTTCACTCTCTTTACTTTTTTTACTTTTTTTACTCTCTTTACTTTCTTTCACTTTCTTTCACTTTCTTTCACTTTCCTTTATTTTCCTTTATTTTCCTTTTCTTTCTTTGCTTTCTTTGCTTTCTTCGCTTTCTTTGATTTCTTTTACTTCCCTTACTCCCCTTTCCTTCAACACCTGAGCCAAGGGGATAGTCATCATAGTCCCCACGTTAGAGGATAGGTAATGACCCACGTAACAAGTAAGGCTAATCAACCTGAACCAAAGGGATAATGGATACAGTGCCTCCTTAGGTTAAGCCCAACCCGGATGTTACTAAGATCATAGCAAAAAAGAATCCTCAGCTTGGTCGCCGGGACTCTTTTGGCATTGAATTGCTTATTTGACAGCTATTTCGGAAAGTGATTCTAGTCTGAGCAATTCTGTTCGGACTTCGTCTTTTGAGAAGTTCTCTCCGATAAACACGGCAACGTCCGGCACATCGCCTTTGGGAGTGATTTTGACGAAATCCATTTCTCTGTAGGCGTACTGGAACAAGAACCGACTTGAGGTATCAGAAAAACTGAGAATTCCTTTAGCACGGTATACCTCTTGCGGTAGCTTACTAACAAATTCTTCGAATGCGTTGCTATCTACGGCCCGCTCAAAAAAGTGCGTATACGCCATCACATGATTGTGAGAATGATGATGGTGACTTTCATGCGCGTGTTCATGGTCATGATACAGATTATCGTGAGATTCATGCGGCTTATGATCCTCAGACGAATGGGTGACGTTGTGGACGTCATAATCATGGTTGGCGTCATGTTGATCTTCACGATGGTCTTCATAATAATGGTTGGCATTGTGCTGCACGTTATTATTAGTGTCATTATGTTTTGAGTTAAGGTGCTGTTTCTGACCTTGCTCTTCTTCCAGCATTTCGATGAGTCTCATATCGATTTGGCTAAAGACGGTGTAGTGTACAGATGCATATGGATTCCATTCGCGTACAAGAGCATCTACTTCCTGAAGCGCTGCTTCCTGTAACAGGTCTGCCTTGTTCAGTAAAAGTAAGTTCGCACAACGGATTTGTTCCTGCATGAGCCGGTAGGTCTTGCCTCGACTTGTCCGACTTAGCTCCAGTAGTTGCGGTGCATCTACTACGGTGATGACGGCTTTGAGCTCTACCGGGAGTATAAGCGAAGCATCTGTTACTTCATCGATGATTTCCATTGGATTAGCGATACCTGTCGATTCTATGAAAATCAGGTCAGGCTGTTCCTCAGTTACAAGTTCCTTAAGCGCCGTCGCAAGATCACCTCGGCTCGAACAACAAATGCAGCCCCCCAGCAGCTCGGACATCGGGACTTCATTGGCAATTAACTGCCCATCCAGATTAACTTCACCAATCTCGTTCATGATAACCGCGGGCTTACGTCCCGCTTCGGTAAAATGATCAATCGCCTTCGTTAATAAGGTGGTTTTACCGCTTCCGAGGAAGCCGGATAGTACATACACGGTAACTCTTTTGTGTGCTGCCATACTCATTTCTACCTCCGCCAAGCAGTATGATAGCAAATGCTTCTAACCCTGCTCATAATTAATTCCTCTTCTATTATTCGTAATTATTACCTTTAAGTCAAGAGGATATAACATTTCCGTTGACTTGGGCATGTTGATTCTTTAATTATGTTCAGTTATTTCCAAGGACTCTTGCTTAACTTCGAATTTAGTAAATAGGATCGGCCATTTCCCAACTAGCTGGACAAGAAAGGGAAATAGCTTGACCCACAACAGGCTGTTTACCCGATCGGCTGGCTTGAGTGGAAGCTCGAGTCGATCGTAGAGGATTGTCGCGGCTTCTTCGACAAGTGCTAGCGCTAGGTCCGTGGGAGCAGTTGCGTTGACTGCTTCCAAACACGGAAGATAGTGCTGACTGATGGATTCCGATAAGTGATGCTCAGATAAGTTATCTGAACCCATCACTTCACCCATCCCTAAGCTGACGAGACGTGCAACGTCTGCATCGAAAGCATAGGGAATGCAGTAAATCTCCAACGCTAAAGCTGCTATATATATCTCCCTTAATAATTCGTCTTCTTTAGACTCGGATAATATGGGCTCTTTTAGGTAGGCCGCAACGATCGGTTTCATTGTGTCCCAACTATTTTCTATGCTTTTCATTGTAAACTGCATCATTGCTGCAGCTAGTTCTATCGGTGTAATTTGTTTTCTGTCTGCCTCTTGCATGCTGCTTAACCCTCTTCTCTCTCGTTACTTTTAAAATGAATGGTGAGTTCAATTATTTCTGAGCGGCTGCCTAGACGAATGGGTGGTCCCCACGTACCAAAACCTGAGGAAACGATAGCATGAAGGTTACCTTTGCGCAAGTAGCCCCAATCTAGCTCAAAGAGCCTTCTTGTTATAAGGTGATTAGGCGCCATTTGGCCTCTATGTGTATGACCTGAGAGCATCACATCCACACCTGCATCGGCTGCTTTGTCTAGGTGGTAGGGTTGATGGTCCATCACGATTATAGGTTGTCTGAGATCTGCGCCCTCCAGCAATGTAGCTAGCGCCTTACGTCCATCGGGTGTTCGCTCGGCCGCTTTGTCTTTTCTCCCAACGATGTACAGCCGTTCTTTGATGTGAACGGTTTCGTCCATGAGTACACGAATGCCGATCTGCTCCATTTGTTCCACGAAGGCAGGAATATGTCCGCCAATGTATTCATGATTACCGAGCACAGCATAAATTCCTAGTGGAGCCTGCAGTTCTCGCATTGTTTTACCCATATTGTAACGGATAAATGGCTTAATATCATCGTCTATGACATCCCCCGGCAAAAGAATCAAGTCTGGTTTCAAGCCATTGACTTGCTCTACAAGCTTACGCAGATGGCGGTTCCCGACAATTGAGCCCAGATGGATGTCGGAGGCTACCGCGATGCGAAGCTGCTCCCAGTCTCCCGCTCTTTTGGGAACCGTAATGTCATATCTGCGTATAACAGGGCTCTGTGCATTATACGAACCACGAATCATAGCAATGAGTATGATCCCTACATTTATCCAACCGAGAATCGGAACGTATGTATTTGAAGGAACGGATGCCAGATGGAACACGCCTATCGCCAAATCAGTCAACGGCAGCAGTAGAATACCAAATTGCATGATGGCAAACCAGTAGGAGCCGATAATTTTCAGTAGTCGGGACACGCCGGCAGGCAGCACCCGCGAGCTTACCCATGCTAATAAATATGACAAAGCGATAATCCAGAAGACAACCCAGTATAGTGCTGGATGAAACCAAGAACCTAGTTGGTTGGATAGAAAGACTTGACCGTGCCAACCTATGTAGCCATTCACACCAAAGACAATAATGAATATAAGTGTGATGCTTATTGCCATACGTACTTTCATGCTATGACTCTCCCATTCTGTTCTCAAAGCCAGTTCTTCTATATGAGCAGGCTTAACGGTTCTATGCATATCTCATCGTCGTTGCGAACATTGCCTACTCGGCTCGACACTGGGTACGCAAACATTTGCTCGGCCGGATACGGCTGTAATAATGGTCGTAGCCTGTCGGTGTTTGTGATACTGCGATCCAACCAAACCGCCTCCATCTCCCTCGGCAAAATGACCGGCATACGCTCATGAATATCCGCCATCATTTCGTTCGCTTCTGTTGTAACGACGGTGCATGTAGAAATACGCGTGCCATCCGGAGATGTCCACGTGTCGTACAGCCCTGCCATACTAAAGATGTCTTTGCTGCGCAGCATAATACGCATCGGCTGCTTGTGCTTACCCGTCCCTTTCCAGTCGTAGAAGGAGTCTGCCGGAATCAGGCAGCGCTTACGCTCAAACGGCTTGCGGAAGGCTGGCTTGTCCGCGAGTGTCTCAGCTCGTGCATTGAGCATCTGGTAGCCTAGCTTCTCGTCCTTCGCCCACTCAGGAACGAGCCCCCAGCGCAGCTCGCCAAGTTTATTCTTCTCCCCGTCATGGACGATAGCCATGACTTGCTGTCCAGGTGCTACATTATATCTGGGGCTGTATCTTCCAGAATATTTGTAATAAATATCATAATGAAGCATAAGCTCCTCTAGCGTCACGGTGATCGTATAGCGTCCGCACATTAGTGCACATCTCTCCTTTGCACGGTTCTCCCACATGAGAACTAATTCTTTTAGCTGCTGCAACACTCTTCCTCCATTATGAGAAAAAGAATTACTCACGTCAATTCGCGAAAGCCCGAGGAAGATTTCTCCACGGGCTTTCATTCTTCTGGTTATTTTTCATCTGCTACTCGGCCGATAATTTCTTTTATATATTTTTTCAACTGGACACTGATTTCCGAACGCATAACATCACGAGTCATCCCAAAACGATCCTCATAACCTCGACATAGAAAACGGTGATACACGACCAATTCCGCGTGTTCGTCACTGATGATTTTTATATTACGCTTAGTCAATTCACGCCGTATATCATACATGTCTCTGCTTATTTTGTTCATGACCACTTGACCAGTTGCTAGATAAAGCTGTTTTAAAAGGTTAGAACTACTCTTAATGTCATCTACGCTCTTTTGTACTATTGTAAGCATGTGGGGTAGTAAGATGTAGTCACGAATCATAATGAGCTCCTCTGATGTGGGGCGAGACGTTTTTTTGGGATCATTTCGACTTTCATATTCCTCTTGATGTTCGGTGAGTAGCATCTTTGATTTCCAACGCTCATTACCGTCTAGTTTGCTCATTTGTAATGACCTCCAATCTGTTCCGCTCGTTCTCGTGCTACTCCGGCCGTTAATAAAGAGGATGCCCGCATAATAGCGGCGCTGCCAAATCGATCTTTGATTTCATCAGTCGCTTTTTCCAAGCCGTATGCTTTCTCACGGTCCTCGAATAGAGTAAGCTGGTAAACGCTATCGTCCACCAATTGTGTGAGTGATATATGCAAGTGACTTACGGGCATTCCACTCCAATATTTATGAAATATCCCGAGCACTGCTGCCGCTACTTCATGAGAGAGCGACGTAGGTTGCTGCAGTGTTACCTGCCGACTAAACCCTGTAGACCGTACCCCATCGGTCTCCGCTGCACCAACGGTCACCACATGGCCCATGTATCTATGTCTCCTACTACGGCGACAGACCTCCACGACCAACTCTAAAAGCACAACCTCAATATCTTCAAGCTTACGATAAAGGCTGCTTCGCAGCGCCTTACCATGGCTAATAGATTTCAGTTTGTTACGAATACTTGGTACAACCGGGCTAGGATCGATGCCCCGCGCCGTCTGCCAATAGTACTCCGCTTGAATATCGCTTTGCTTTCCCATCTCCCAACGCATGCGTCGTTTGAATTCGGCCAATTCCAATCGCGCTATGTCACCAATCGTGTTTAATCCCATTCTTATAAAATGACGAGTCATTCGCGATGCAACCATAAACATTTGGTGTGCGGGCAGCGGCCACAAATCAGATTCAATATTGTCAAAGCCTAGTTTGAAGATACCTTCAGGTCTTTTTTTCGCGAAATTGTCCGTTGCCATCTTGGCTAATATTTTTGTTGGTCCGATCCCGCAGCGAGTCCAGACCCCAGTTGATAGCAGCACGCGAGATTGAATTTGCAGTGCGATTTCTTCCGGAGAACCAAAACATGAAGTAGAGCCGGTAACATCGAGAAATTGTTCATCTATGCTGTACGGCTCAACCTGATCAGTAAAAGACTCAAAGATCTCAGTAATGAATAGGGATATGGTAATGTAGGTTTGCATCCGCGGTCGAATGATGTTCAAATTCGGGCATTTAGCAAGCGCCTCACCTACCCTTTCAGCCGTTGTCACTCCATGAAACTTGGCGACTGGGCAAGCCGCGAGAATGATGCCTGATCGGCGTGAAGGATCGCCTACGGCTACCGGTTTATCTTTTAGCTCAGGATGAGCGGCCTTTTCGATTGATGCGTAGAATGATTGGCCGTCGATCAGAAAAATCGTCCTTTCATGCATAGCGCTTCACCCCGCCGTGGCGATCTTTGCTCACCGCAATCCCCCCCGCATATTCATGAGCGTGGTCATAAGCTCAGCCTTGACCAAGCTGCGAAGCATCGTGAAATGATGAATGTAGCCTCGGACTTTGTACTCTACGTTAATGCCTAAGGCATTCATTTCGGTATGGATAACTTTAATATCTCGTTTCTTCATCTGGCTCTTAATACTTTGTAATTCTGGATAAATAGCCATTTCAACCTCTCTGAGATAGAAAAGAATATGATTGTACACGATTTTATCCTTATAAACCTTGAGCTCCTCCATGTCCCTTGCTAGCATATCGAGCAAAATGGGCAACAGCGTGTATTCCTTAACAATTTGGACATCCTCTTCTGTCTCAATTCTTGAACTTGAACTAACTTTCATATTTCCACCACCATATGCGAACATATATTCGTGTTACTTATTATATACCGAACACGTATTCGTTATGCAAGTGAATTTTTTTGGAAACAAAAAAGGGCCCCTTTCATCAAGGAACCCCGCTTGGGAAACGTTAGTCTGTTTAGGAAATCGATTCCAGCCATGCAAAAGGCTAACAGGCATCGACCTTGCTGGTGGCGCTTTCTGTTCGCTTATCGAAACATGGACCATAGTTTAATCAAGTGAAAGGCATTGTTAGGATCAATCTTTTGGGCTAGGATAAACTCGAGAATTTGGTTTGTTTGGCTCCCGCTCAGCTTCTCGCCGAGAATGCCGGCAGCAAGCCCTATTAGGCGCGTAACCTTTGTATAATCTTGCAAATCAGCCTTCGTAACGCCCTGCAGCAGCATCTTCATGCGTTCCTTGATTTCCGGATTTTTCATCTTGAACTTTACGCGCTCCACGAGCGCAGGATCGATGCCATAATGCTGGTAACTCAATGTTCGCACCTCCGATACCTGTCATGTTCCTATCTTATGAGTGAAAACGCGCAAACTTGACTCATGGGTTTGTATAAAAAAAGAAAACAGCCGCCGCTGCCGGTGACTGTTTGTCTATTTAAGCCATGCTACATATAAATCGCTATCAGAATAACGCATATGCAATTTAGCGCAACAAGCAGCGGTATGCCAATGACGAATGAGGTATGTTTTGTCTTATGGCGCCAAACCCGCATACCAAGCCACCCGCCAATCCCGCCACCGAGGGCAGCCAGTATAAAAAGACGTTTTTCAGGCACTCTACGCCCGCCTTTTTTGGCTTGTCCCTTGTCATGTCCCATTTCTATGAACGTAACGATATTCATCAGCAGTAAATAACAGAGGAAATAAGTCAAAGTTCCATACACCTTCGTTTCCAAAAAAATAGTAAGCCTCTACTATCATCTTAAAAGCGAATGCGGACACGGTCAAATGTTAATTTATTTCCTTCTTAAAGTAACTCTAACTCCACAACCGTAGCTCTTTGGTCCGGCAGCGGATAGCTAGAGTGCTCAGGTCTAGCGAAACTAATGAACGCATCGTCCGGATACTGGGCGGCATTCCAAGGACGGCTTAGGAAGAGCTCGGAACCGTCAGATAGCAACCTTGCTTTCTTCACCTTACCAGCCAACCCGTTCAAGTTAATAGGGCCTACGCTTTCCTCAAACAAGTGGGCATACAGCAGATTACCCTTTTGGGTATACCTGCCCCACTCCGGTTTTGGTAAGTAGGCTTGCCCGCAGCCGTAAATGCTATCCCCATTTTTCTGAACCCAATCGCCGATCTCTGCCAAAATGTCGAGCGACTCCTTCGGAATCTCGCCGAGCGCATTCGGACCCACATTCAAGAGCAGATTCCCATTTTTGCTAACGCACTCTACCAACTTCCGAATAAGGGTAGTGGAAGATTTATATTGGAAATCTTGAGCTGCGTACCCCCAGTTATTATTCAGCGTGATACAAGCTTCCCATGGAAGTGAATTGCCCTCGTCATCCGTCACGCCTTGCGGCGGAATGATCTGTTCCGGTGAAGCAAAGTCACCCGAATAGCTGAGCGGATTTTTAGTGAAAATAGTTCCGCCTTCTTCACCGCTTGCGTCCAATCGGTTGTCTACGATGATATGTGGCTGCAGAGATCGAATCATCGCCATCAGCTCGGTTGCTTTCCATGTCTCCCCCTTCATGCGATCGTAAGAGAAGTCAAACCACATAACATCCAACTTACCATAGTTCGTCAGCAGTTCTCTTACTTGTCCATGCATGTACTGAAGATACCGATCGAACGTCTCCGGATTTCTTGTATAGCTCTCATTATCCCGCATCGGATGAATGCGATCCCCATAAGCCGGATAATCCTCATGATGCCAATCGATTAACGAATAATAGAGCCCCACCTTTAAGCCTTCCGCCCGAAACGCTTCAATAAATTCGCGAACCAAATCTCGCCCGGCCCGTGTATTCGTTGACTTATACTCAGTGAGAGCGCTATCAAATAAACAAAACCCGTCATGATGCTTCGCCGTCAATACCGCGTATTTCATACCCGCTTGTTTCGCAGCACGCGCCCACGCCTTAGGATCATAACGGACAGGATCGAATTCATCAAAATACGTTTGATAGTCCTCTATCGAGATACGCTCGACGCTGCGCACCCATTCTCCTCTAGCTGGAATGGCATACAGTCCCCAATGAATAAACATACCGAATCGATCCTGCAGAAACCACTGCGTACGCTCTGTTCGTTCTTGAATAATCGGATGATTGCTTGTCATCAACTACACACCTTTCGAATTAAATGCATGTTTAAAAAGTCCACTTTCAGAACCGAGAAGGCCCTCCCGAAGTCCGGAGAAGGAGGAACGGAGCGAGATGTGAGTACCGGACTTCCCGGTTTCGTTCAAGCTTCGATGCCGAGATGCTTCCAGGAATGACTTCGTTATCAAAGTGGGCTTTTTAAACAACCTCTTTAAACTTCACAACTTTAGTCTACCAAGCCTGTGCTGTAATAGACAGGTACAAAACTAACCTTAATCAGGATATAATTAACATTCTCAAGGCGGGGTAAAGGATAAAATAGTAAAAAAACGCTAGGATCAGCGACTGACAGTGTCATCAGTCCATCCTAGCGTTTTTGTTTATTTTAGTTATAAGGCTGATTAGTCCAATACTTCGCTGTCAAAAATATGAGAGCGCTGCAAGTAGGCCCTCAGCGGCATGAATGAGGCGCCCGTCCAGAAGGACGAGTCACCGACAAGCTCTGCCGCATCATCGCGTGCCTGCTCCATGACTTCAAAGTCCGCCATCATATCGGCGATCCGGAACTCCGGCAGCCCGCTCTGCTTCGTACCGAAGAAGTCCCCCGGCCCGCGCAGCTCTAGGTCGCGTCGGGCAATCTCGAAGCCGTCGGTCGTTTCGGTCATCGCCTTCATGCGCTCCTTGCCGACCTCGGTCTTCGGGTCGGCGATGAGCACGCAGAAGGACTGGTGCTCGCCGCGGCCCACCCGCCCGCGCAGCTGATGCAGCTGCGACAGGCCGAAGCGGTCGGCGTCGTAGATCACCATCAGCGTGGCGTTCGGCACGTCCACGCCAACCTCGATCACCGTGGTCGACACGAGCGCCTCCACGGTGCCTTCCTTGAATGCGCGCATGATCGCTTCCTTCTCTTGCGCGCTCATTCGCCCGTGCAGCAGGCCGATCCGCATGTGCGGGAAATGCTGCTGCAGCTGAATGTGGACGTCGATGGCATTCTGCACGTCCAGCTTGTCCGACTCTTCGATGAGCGGACAAATGATATAGGCCTGCCGCCCTGCGGCGACCTCGCGTTGAATGAAGCCGAGCACACGCTCCAGCATCGCATGCTGAACCGCGTACGTCTTGATCGGCTTACGCCCTTTCGGCAGCTCACGCAGCGTCGAAACGTCCATGTCGCCGAAGGCCGTAATCGCCAGTGTGCGCGGAATCGGCGTCGCCGTCATCGTCAGCACGTCGGGGTTCATGCCCTTGCGCCGCAAGATGCTGCGCTGGTTCACCCCGAAGCGGTGCTGCTCGTCCGTCACGACAAGCCCCAGCTGGCGGAAGTAGACGTCCTCCTGAATAAGGGCATGCGTGCCGACCAGCACGTTGATCATGCCCATCTGCAAGGAGGCCAGCAGATCCCGCCGCTGCCGGTCGGTTGAGCTGCCTGTCAGCAGCGCAACCTGCAGCCCGTAGGGCTCGAACAAGCCGCTCAGCGAGCGCATATGCTGCTCAGCCAGAATCTCCGTCGGCACCATCAGCGCGCCTTGGTAGCCGGCCTTTACCGTCGCGTAGAGGCCTATGGCCGCGACGATCGTCTTCCCCGCACCGACATCGCCTTGCAGCAGTCGGTTCATGGCGTACGGCTCCTGCATATCGTGCAGGATCTCGCCTACGACCTTCTTCTGCGACTCCGTCAGCTGGAAGGGGAGCGCGCGCACGAAGGCGCGGACAGCAGGCAAGTCCACCTGCTGCTTCAGCCCGTCCGCACGGCTGCGCGTCACGGCGCGGTAAGCCTGCAGCTTGAGCTGGAATAGGAACAGCTCCTCATACACCATGCGCCTGCGCGCCTGCTTGCCTTCCTCCACGCCGCTCGGCGTATGGATGACCGCTAGCGCCTTGCTGCGCGGCATAAACCCATACCTGCCGGTAATACCAGCCGGCAGCACTTCACTGATCATGGCGCTGTACTGCGTCAGCGCCTGCTGAATGACCTTACGCATCCACTTCTGCGTAACAGAGCCTACAACCGAATACACCGGCTGTATGGTGCCGGTATTGGAATCACCTTGTCCGGGAAACTCCGAATCGGACACGCTCATTTGCCTGCGCTTGCCGTCCCATTTGCCGGTGAGTATAATCTCCTGCTGCGGCCGCAAGCGGTCCTTCAAGAAGTGGCGGTTAAACCACACCGCCGTCAGCAGGAACTCATCGACCATCACCTTGCAGGATAGTCGGGATTTGCCGCTGTAGCGCTGCAGCACCGGCTCTCCGATGATATACCCCTTCACAGTGACGCGGTCGCCGTCCTTCACACTAGCTAAATCACGCACCGTGTAATCCTCATACCGGAATGGCACATATTCCAGTAAATCCATAACCGTAAAAATGCCCATGGAGTTGAGCTCAAGTGCCTTCTGAGCGCCCACTCCATGGACTTCGCGTACTTCAAATTGATTCAAATCCATATTTTACACCGTACTCGCGAACGCTGCGATGGTGCCTGGTCCAGCGTGTGCGCCAATAACAGGCCCCAGTGTAATGTAGTCCACATGCTCCACAACAAATTGCTGCATGATGGCTGCGCGCAGCTGCTCCGCACCTTCCAAATTGTTTGCATGAGCAATGTGTAAACTGCGGATTGTCTTACCAGGTACATCCGCCGCCAACAGCTCAAGTATTCGCGCAACCGCTTTTTTGTGACCGCGAACCTTATCAATCGCAGCTACTTCACCCGCTCGATCCAGAGAAAGAATGGGCTTTATGTTTAGCAAAGAACCGAAAAGAGCAGATGCCTTGCCGATTCTTCCGCCTTTTTGCAAAAATTCTAGCGTATCTACGAGGAAGTATATGTAAAAGTTCTCTCTCATCGTTCGTACAAGCTCTAAAATCTCATTGACACTTTGCCCCGCCTTAGCTGCTCTGGCAGCAGCTACAGCAAGAGCGCCAATCCCATAGGAAGCCGAGCAGGAATCGAACACATAAACCTTTCCTGACGAGTCCTCCAGCATCGTGGAAGCCAGCAGCGCTGACTGGTACGTTCCGCTCAGCACTGATGCCAAATGAATCGAGATAACCTCCGTATCCGGCTCTTCAAGCAGGCTCTGATACAGGTCCAGAAACTCCGCAGGAGACGGCTGTGACGTTCGGGGAAAGTGAGGTGACGAGGTCAGCTTCGGATAAAACTCCTCAGACTGCAGCGTCACCGTATCTAAATATTCTTCATCTCCAAAATGGATCTTGAGAGGCACCATCTCGATGTTAAGTTCTTGTCTTAGTGCCAAAGGTATGTCGGCCGTGCTGTCCGTTACGATACGAATGTTTGTCAACAGGGCTCACTCCATTTCACGAATTTACTCCACTGCTATTCAACGGAAAACAGGTACGCATACAAAGGCTGTCCGCCAGGATGAAGCTCAATTTCTATTTCGGGGTAAGCCGCTTGAATGAACGCCTCTAGCTCCTCCGTCTCTGCATTGACGGCATCTTCTCCAGTGAGGATAGTGACAATTTCGCTGCTTTCTTCAATCATTTCCTCCAGCAGCTTCTTACAAGCATCCAGAAGACTCGGCTGTGAAGATACAATGCGCCCATCTTGAATGCCAATAAAATGGCCCTGTTTGATGTCAATACCGTCCATGTTCGTATCGCGCACAGCGTAAGTAACTTGGCCCGATTTTACACGTCGAAGCGATTCACTCATGGCTTCCGTATTTGTTTTGGCATCCGCCTTCTCTTGGAACGCCAGAATGGCTGCAAGACCCTGAGGAATCGATTTAGATGGAATTACAATCAGCGTTTTGTTGTCTACCAGTTGGGTGGCTTGCTGCGCAGCCAAAATAATATTGGAATTGTTGGGCAGCACATAAATGGTGTCTGCATCAATACTGTTAACCGCATTCACAATATCCTCGGTGCTTGGGTTCATCGTCTGTCCACCAGACAGTACGACATCGACGCCTACGCTAGATAAAATATCGGTAATGCCATCACCTAGAGCAACTGCAACGAAACCATACGGCTTGCTTGGCGTTACAGCTGTGGCCGTGGTAGAAACAGGAGCTTCGTACCCTTCGGTCATATCTTCCAATATATGTGAATGCTGATCGCGCATATTTTCAATTTTGATACGGCTCAGAGCACCGTAATTCATGGCTTGGTTCATCACTTCCCCCGGGTATTCGGCGTGAATATGAACCTTCACTAACTCGTCATCGGCTACAACCAGCAGCGAATCCCCCAACTTGCTCAGTTGATCACGGAACGCGCCTTCATCGAAAACTAGTCCTTTGACCTTGCCTGGAGCAATTGTCAGCATAAATTCTGTGCAGTATCCGAATTCGATGTCTTCCGTGGCCAAATGTGCCTGTGCGGGAAGATGTGCGTGCACTTCCTTCGCTAGGTTCATGCCGGGAACGAGTGAAACCGCACCAAGTGTTGTATCCATCGTAGCGTAGTCATCGTTCACTTGAACCAGACCGCCGCTTAACGCCGCTACAAAGCCTTCATAGACACATACAAGCCCTTGTCCGCCTGCATCTACCACACCGACCTGTTTGAGCACAGCAAGCTGCTCAGGCGTTCTAGCGAGGGCTTCCTTCGCTTTGCCCAGAACCTCCTGCATGAGATCAAGCAGGTCGTTTCCACGTCGATACTGTGTGGCGTGCTTAGCTGCTTCTTTCGATACCGTCAAAATTGTTCCTTCCACCGGCTTCACAACAGCTTTGTAAGCTGTCTCTACGCCTTGCTGCAGAGCGCCCGCGAATTGCTGTACATTTACATGCTCAAGATCATGCACATGCTTCGCGAAACCGCGAAACAGCTGTGACAAAATAACCCCTGAGTTGCCTCTTGCGCCCATCAGTAACCCTTTGGACAATGCATCAGCTGCTTTCCCAATATGGGAGGATGGCTTCTTTTTAAGTTCCTCACAACCCGCAGTGAGTGTCAAATTCATGTTGGTGCCGGTATCTCCGTCGGGTACAGGAAAAACGTTCAATCCATTAACCTTATCTACATTTCTGCGAAGGTTATCCGCACCCGCCAAGACCATGGCAGTGAAGTCATTTCCATTTATTGAAATAAAGCGCTTACTCAAAGTGATTCCCCTTCCTGGTTATCGGGCTTTTACTTGGCTACACGAACGCCTTGAACAAAAATGTTCACATCGTCCACATGAAGCCCTACGACGTCATTCAAAATATATTTGACTTTCGTTTGGACATTACCTGCGACTACGGATATTTTCGTTCCATAGCTGACAATAATATAAAGATCAATTTCGAGTCGCCCGTTTTCATGGCGGACTTCGACGCCGCGGCTTAAATTGTCCCGGCCTAGCAATTCAGCTATTCCGTCTTTCAGTTGCTTTCTCGTTGCCATGCCAACAAGTCCATAACAATCTAACGCAGCGGATCCCGCCAGTGTTGAAATCACTTCATTGGTAATATACACTTTTCCGTACTCGGTTGTGAGTTCAATTGGCATTATCTAACAACTCCTTCAAGTTTCGCTTTAGCAAGACTAACTTTGTAAGCATTCCCTTTCCTGTTTTGCTTTAGCAAATTCGACTTTATAAGTCAATTTCTATGTACTTGGAATGTGGGCTAATCTTCATTGTACTATAACATACTGAATAAATAAACGGCAAAAGTGCAGGTAATTCGTTGACTAGGCTCCTTTTGCTATGCTATTATATTTAAGTGTGTTTTTGCTGGTTATATTATGAATCGCAACAAACCTAACAATGTCTAAAATTATGGAAAGCTGTCATGTCAAGCTTAGGCTTGCCACCCAGGCTGCTTTGTATACTGCCCAAGGAGGTGTCAAACATGTCCCGCAAATGTTTCATTACAGGTAAAAGTCCTTCTTCAGGAAATCACGTGTCCCACGCTAACAATAAAAACAAGCGTACTTGGGGAGTTAACGTTCAAAAGGTTCGCATCCTCGTTGATGGCAAACCAAAACGGGTTTACGTAAGTACTCGTGCGTTGAAATCCGGAAAAGTGGCTCGCGTTTAATTTGTAGCTGCGCATATTCTTATGTGAAAGACAAAAAGCACCTTATCGGTGCTTTTTTTGCATTTCTGGGGAAATGGAGTAAGTATGTGTTAGCCTAGTTTTTACTAAACGTATTCAGTACGGCTTTCACGAATCCACCCAAAAATCTTGGTAGTTTGATTGTGTAGAACTTCATTCTCTACCCCTCCTTAGAGTTTTCGTCAGAAAACAGACTTCATGAGCATTCGCTTAGAGTTTTCGTGAGATAAACCTCTACCGAGGTCTTACGAAGATGAGCGACCGCGCTTAGAGGAAGGCAGAAAACTGACTTCATGAGCACAGACTTCAAGTTTTCAGAAGAAACTTACGTCGTAAGCATATGCTTCACAAGTTGCATGACTGCTCCTTAGCATCGTTACAACAGTATATGCCCGGACCGTGAAAAAGTGCCTTCTATTTTTACTTTCTCCCACAATTCGCTCGCTTCCAGAAAACAAAAAAAGCTACAAGAGCGCTTCACTCTTGTAACTATATGTATGCGGCTATGGTGCAGTTATGCCCAGTTGCGTGTAAAGCGCATAAATTAAACTGAAAATAAAATAGAAGAGAACAGCAATAACGATGAACCAAATGCGAAACCCAATCTGCTCAAACCGACGGAAAAATCGCATCCCTACATACAAGGCGCCAAGCGAGAATATATACTTCGAGACATCATGTATATTTGAGAAACACGCCAAGAGGATTGCACAAAGCAGACTGTACATCAATAACCAGAGAAATCTCATCGTCCTTCGTTCCCCCTCTACCCGCGTATTCGCCTGATAGCCTCGGCACGATCGGACTGCCCGAACACAGCATTACCGGCAACCAACACATTGGCTCCAGCTTCCACCACCTGGCGAGCCGTCACCTCGTTAATACCGCCGTCCACCTCAATATGAAGCCCGTTCAATCCCTTAGCATTCGCTTGCTCACGCAGTGCGCGAATTTTGCTCAACATGCCAGGAATGAAAGCCTGTCCGCCGAATCCAGGATTGACCGTCATTATAAGCACAAGATCCAACTGTTCATCGAGTACATGCTCAATTAGTGAAATCGGGGTTGCAGGATTCAGCACAACCCCCGCTTTGACCCCGCTTTGCTTAATAAGATGAAGTGTCCGATGCAGATGCGTACAAGCCTCTACATGGACGGATATCAAATCGGCACCCGCTTTTACAAAATCAGGTATATAGCGATCCGGCTGCTCAATCATCAAATGAACATCAAGCGGCAGCTTGGTCACTGGGCGTATCGCTTCAACAACAAGTGGACCAATTGTGATATTGGGCACGAAATGGCCGTCCATGACATCCACATGGATCCAGTCGGCTCCGCCAAGCTCCGCATCCTTAATCTCGTCCCCAAGTTTAGCGAAGTTGGCTGATAAAATAGAAGGTGCTACGTATACCATCCGTCCTAATACCTCCTCTTCCGATCCTTGATTTCAGTTAAAAACAATAAGTAATGATCATAACGAGAAGCTGCAATCGTCCCCTCGGCTACCGCATCACGAACCTTGCAATCCGGCTCATGCAGGTGCAAACAGCCTCTAAACCTACAGCCCTCCGCTATCGCGGCAAATTCCTTAAAGCAGCTGCTAAGACCCTCCGCTTCGACTTCCATAAAGTCTAACTGGCTGAATCCCGGCGTATCGGCTACAAGGCCGCCATTCGTGAGTGGCATCAGCTCAACATGACGTGTTGTATGCTTTCCTCTGCCTAACCTCTGAGAAATGGCATTCGTTTCCAGATTAAGACCACTAATCATCGCATTAAGCAAGGAAGACTTACCCACACCAGATTGTCCAGCAAAAACACTGACGGCTCCGTCCAAATGATGCAGAATCGCTTCCACGCCTTCCTGCAGCTTAGAACTCGTCTTCACTACCGTATAACCGATTCCCTCATAGAGCTTCGTAATCCGCTCCAACTCAGCAACGGTCATTTCTTTGGGAACGGAAGATTCATCATCTTCTGTTAATAAATCACTTTTCGTGAAACATAACAAAACATCAATGCCCGTATTTTCAATATGAACGAGAAATTTATCTAACAACTGCAAATTGAGAACAGGCTCTGTCACCGAAAAAACGAGCACAACCACGTTTACATTGGCGATTGGAGGTCGTATGAGCTCCGAAGTACGGGGAAGGATTTCCGTAACGGTCCCTTCCCCATTCTCCGTTTCCGCGTACATAACGCGATCTCCTACAAGGGGGGTTATGTTTCTGTTTTTGAAAACGCCTCTTCCGCGGCAAGTAACCGTCTTGGCTTCCCGGAGATCGGCCTCCTCAGGCAACACGTAATAATAGCCGCTCAGCGCTTTTACGATATATCCTTGCGGCATTACGGTGTGCCTCCAGCAGGTGGTTTAGCGACAGTGCCGCCTGTTTGCCCATTTCCAGTGCCGCCAACCGGAATAGCCGGTCCATTGCTTTGCTGTTTAGGCGTTGGCGATGGTGACGTGGAGGGACTAGGTGATACGGTCTTCCCATTTTTTTGATCCAAGTAGTCTTGATAGGTGCGAGTAATGGAGTTGACCAAGTTATCTCCTTCTTTAATCAAGATGACAGCTTTCTTATCTGGAGAAACAATGACTTTGACATCCATATTCTGAGGCTTCGATACTTTTTCTGTTTTGTACTCGAAGTTCTCGTACTGGGCATCGCTTACGACAATTTTGAACTCGGAATCTTTGCCCTCCGTCGTCGGCTTAACAGCAATACTTACCGTAAGCTGTCCAGCATCCTCCGGCAATCCGTCGCTAATGATCAAAGAAATCTCAGAGCCAACGGATACATCCTGGTTTTTTTCAAAAGGAAACTGTTTAACAACCTTCCCTTTCGCGACTTTGTAGCTTTTCTCACGGGTAACGCCATTCACAGGGAGCTTAAGATTCAGCTTTGTGAGTTGGGCTTTAGCTTCTGCTTCCGTCATTCCGACGAGATCCGGCATTTTGAACGTTTCCTTGGCTTTGCTTACGGTAAAAGCAATGACCGCTTTGTCAAGCTCAAACTCTTCGCCAGCCAAAGGGGATTGTTTCAAAATCAAATCTGGAGCACCATCATTCGTCTCTTGTGTAATCGTAATCTGCTCATCCTTGATGCCGAGGGCTTGCAGCTTCAGCTTAACATCCTTAAATGGTTGCCCTGCATAATTATCCATCTTGATTTTGGGCGTACCCTTACTAACATACAGCGTCACTTTGGTGCCCACATTCATTCTCATCCCCGTAGGATCTTGACGAATGACAATGTCTTTAGCCAGCTTGCTGTCTATATCATATTCAACCGTGGAGCCTAATTTAACTGCCGTCAATTCAGCTTGAGCTTGAATCAACGGTTTACCTGCCACATTGGGAACCTCGACGGTTTCAATGGCAAACATCCCTTTCACGTACCCGACCATATACCACATAGCACCGAGCACCATTAACAAAACGACGATCCAAATGAGCGGCTTAATCCACCCTTTCCCTTTGGGAGGAGCAGGCTCTTCCCGCCAGGCAGGTTTCTCGGGCTCATCATCATCCTCGAACTGTCCGAGTTGGTCGGCGCGAATCGCAGGCATCACTAAGGTACGCTCTTCGTCCATCCCATCCGCATCCCAGAAAGCTACCTTCGCTTCATTCCGGCGATCCGGATTCAAACAGGTATCGAGATCTGCCATCATTAGCTTCGCTGATTGATAGCGTTCTTCAGGCTTTTTGCGCATGGCTCTCAAAATAATGTTTTCCACGCTTTGCGGAATGAGAGGATTCACCTTACGCGGTTCTTCCACATCTTCCTGCAAATGCTTCAAAGCTACAGAAATCGGGCTCTCACCGAGAAAAGGCAGGCGAGCTGTCAGCATTTGATACATCACAATACCCAAAGAATACAAATCGGATTTCTCCCCTGTATTCGTCCCTTTGGCATGTTCCGGTGAGAAATAGTGCACAGAACCGACGACAGATCCGGTTTGCGTTATGGTCGAAGACGTGGCAGCCCGTGCGATACCGAAATCCGTCACTTTAACACGGCCGTTTTTGCCGATCAAAATATTGTGCGGTTTGATATCCCGATGAATGATTTCATTGTGGTGGGCGTGATCGAGCGCATCTGCAATCTGACTCGCGTAGTGAACCGCATCTTCGACCTGCAGCGGCGCTCTCTCTTTGATGACATCATTCAAGGTCGTGCCTTCTATGTATTCCATCACAATATAATGCACGTCTTCTTCTTGTCCGACGTCATAAATACTGACGACATTAGGATGAGAAAGTGAAGCGGCTGCTTGAGCTTCTCTACGGAAACGACGAATGAATTCTTCATCGTGCACATACTGCTGGCGCAGTACTTTCACAGCCACTTTACGATTTAATAATAGATCATGCCCTTTGTAGACTAAAGCCATGCCGCCTCCGCCAATGCGATCTAAGATTTCATAGCGGCCTCCAAGCTTTCTACCGATCAATTCCCATCACCCCTTTTTTCGTCCGAATCATGATCGTGCGCAAGTAAAACGACCGTTACATTATCGTCTCCGCCTTCATCAAGCGCGCTTTGAATCAACTGTTCCGCTGCATCTTCGATACGTTCATACGATTTGACAATTCGTAAAATGTCGCCGGAATCCACCAATCCGCTTAAACCATCCGTACAGATCAGAACAATATCCCCCGGGCGCCACGCGTACTCATAGAGATCTACCTCTACGCCCGGCTCTGTGCCGAGTGCGCGAGTGATCCAGTTACGTCTAGGGTGATGATCGGCCTCTTCGAGGGTAATCTGCCCGTTCTTCACAAGCTCATACACCAAAGAATGATCTTCCGTTAGTTGTGTGATCGATTCACCGGTGATCTTGTAAGCGCGACTGTCACCGATATGTCCAATAATAAGAAGCTCTTGCGAAGCAATAATGGCAACAACCGTCGTGCCCATACCATGATAACTTTCTTGCCCTGAGGCGAATTCATAAATTTTCTCATTCGCCTTTTCAATGGCTTCCTTCAGCACTTGCTTACAAGCTTCCACAGACATTCCCCAATGGATCGATTGCAGTTGATCTGCAATCATTTCGATGGCCATTTGGCTGGCGATATCGCCAGCTTGATGTCCCCCCATGCCATCAGCCACAATAGCCAAAGATAGGCCATTGAGATCATGATGGATGGCGGCTCGGTCCTCATTTACTAAACGGACTTTGCCAATATCGGTACGGCTTACCATCTTCATCCGGATTTCACCTCATTACTTGTTCTCCATATGCTTCGCACGCAGTTGTCCGCAGGCAGCAGCAATGTCACTGCCTTGTTCACGACGTATGGTGGCATTAATTTTGCCCTTCTCAAGAATACGCTGGAAGGTGAAGATATCATCCCTAGGTGTACGCTTGAAATCCCGTTCGGCCACGAAATTCACTGGAATCAGGTTCACGTGGCTAAGCGGCATATCCTTCAGCACTTGCGCTAGTTCCTCAGCATGTTCAGGCTGGTCATTCACTTCCCCCATAAGGGCATATTCAAACGTAATTCGTCTGCCGGTTTTGGCAATGTAATACTTACACGCTTCAATTAAATCTACGAATGGGAATCTACGATTGACAGGCATCAGCTTGGATCTGAGCGTATCATTCGGCGCATGAATAGATATCGCCAGATTGACTTGCAAATTCTCATCAGCGAATTTGTAAATGTTCGGCACAATCCCACTCGTCGATACCGTGATATGACGTTGTCCAATGTTCAGGCCTTTCGGGTGAATCATGACACGAAGGAAATTCATTGTCGCTTCATAATTTTCAAAAGGCTCGCCAATACCCATAATGACGATGGAAGAGATTCGTTCCTCTGTCTCATCCAGCAATTTCTGGGCTTTAACAACTTGGGCCACAATCTCACCCGGTCTCAAATCCCGCTTCAAACCGCCCAACGTAGATGCACAAAATGTACACCCTACCCGGCACCCTACTTGCGTTGTTACGCAAATACTGTTGCCGTAGTTGTGCTTCATGACAACTGTTTCAATGGCATTCTTGTCTTCCAATTCAAATAAAAACTTGACCGTACCGTCCTGCGACTGATACTTGGCAATTTCGGAAAGCGTAACGAACTCAAACTGATCCTTCAGTTTGTCACGCAGCGACTTCGGCAAGTTCGACATCTCATCGAAGCTGAATACCCGCTTAATATAAAGCCAATCGAAAATTTGCCCGGCACGAAAAGAGGACTCGCCGTTCTCTTTCACCCAGCTTTGCCATTCATCCCAATTCAAATCATATACAAACGGTTTATCTTTCTCATAAGGCTTATTTCCCACATTTATCACAACCTGTTGTTATTTGTCCTGATTTTTTGCTAATCGTATGTTATTTTATCACAAAGCGGGAACGAACACACATCCCCGTGAGCAAGCAGCTGCGGACGATAGGCATTTACGTGGCTGAGTAACCGTCAAAACCAACCCAGACCACCCAGAGCATTACCTGCAAAAAGCGCAGCTAAATCGAATACTTAGCCCTTTTTGAGGCAATGAACTGTAAAAAGTACAGTTGATTTAATGAAATCAGACTTATAGTTAAACGAAAAGAACCGTTGTCAGCCTACAGCCGACAAGCTATACACGTTTGCGCAGCCGTGCGATGAAGAACCCGTCGGAATGGAACTGCTGCGGCAGGATTTGCACCATACCGGCTGCGGCAGCCGCAGGGTCAATGCTTGCGAAAACATCCGCCGGCAGCGGCGCCAGCTCAAACTCGCTATGCTCAGCGAGGAAGCGCTCAACCATGCCCGCGTTCTCCGCCTGCTCAATCGTGCACGTACTGTAGACCAGCACGCCGCCTGGCTTGAGCAGCCTATGCACTTTGCTCAGAATAGCATGCTGCAGCTCGCTAATCGCGTCAATCTCCGCCTCCTGCTTCGCCCACTTAAGGTCGGGCTTGCGGCGAATGACCCCTAGGCCCGAGCAGGGCGCATCGAGCAGGATGCGGTCAAATGACTCCGCCGCAAAATGTTCGTCCAGCTTCGCAGCATCCATCACCAGCGTCTGGATCGACGACAGTCCCAGCCGCTCCGCTTGATCTGCGATCAGCTTCTGCTTGTGCTCGTGCAGATCACAAGCCCAGATCTTGCCCACATCGTCCATTTTCTCGGCGATGTGCGCGGTCTTGCCGCCAGGGGCGGCGCAGCAGTCCAGCACTGTCATGCCTGGACGCGGATCCAGAGCTTCGGCGACGAGCATCGAGCTCTCGTCTTGAATCGAGAAGTCCCCATGCTGGAAGCCGGGGACTAAGGCCATGTTCCCGGCCCCCTGCACAAGGATGCCGGCCGGGGCCAGCTCTGACGCTTCCGCGCTGAGGCCGCTGCCTTGGAGCTGCTCCAGCAGCTCCAAGCGGCTGCGGCGCCTCGCATTCGCGCGAATGCTGACGTGCGGCGGCTCATTGTTCGCCGCACAGATCTGTTCCGTCAGCTCGGCACCCAGCTGACGAATCCATCGGCGCACGAGCCATTCCGGATGGGAATGGCTCAGCGCGATGCGCTTCACGTCGCCGAGCGCAGCCGGCAAAGTGAGCTCGGCTTTGCTGCGGATGACTGCGCGCAGCACGCCGTTGACCATGCCCGAGATGCCTTGGTGGCCTCGGCGCTTCGCGATATTGACCGCTTCGCTCACGACCGCATGGTCGGGAATGCGGTCCAAATAATGCAGCTGATAGAAGCTCAGCCGCAGCAAGCATCTCACCCAGGGCTCGAGCTTCGCGAGCCCTTTGCTGACGAAACGCTCCAAAAAGAAATCGATCGTATTTTTCCGTCCGATGGTCCCATAAACAAGCTCCGTCGCCAGTCCCGCATCTGCCCGTTCAAGAGCATGCTTTTGCAATACCTGATTCAGCAGCAAATTGCTGTACGATTGATTTTCTTCAACCCGAATCAACACATCCAGCGCCGCATCACGGGCAGAATGCTTAACAGCGCTGCTCTTCGCAGCGCCTGAGGATGATTTTGGAGCAGAGGGCTTGCCGGCCCCCTGCGGCTTTATTAGTCCGTTTTGCGGACGATTTGGTTTTTGCGTTGACAAATCGAATACCTCATTTTTAAGTTGAATAGAAAGTATAAGTTGTATACTTTAGCTTCGCATCAACCTTGACAAACGCGTTCGCCCCAAAGGGACGAAGGAGTCGTTTATCCTTGGTTGCTTTAGTTACTCTGTCCGAATACCGTACCAGCAGGGATTTGCACACCTCGTACGAACTCTGACACGGGCATCGCCTTTTTGCCTGAAGGTTGGATCTCGGTCAACCACAGCGTACCTTCACCCGTCATCACTTCAATGCCCTGCTCACTACTGCCAAGTACAGTTCCAGGAACAGGTGCGTCTCCGCTGATTTCGGAGAAGCTTCGGCTTCTTGGCTCCGAAGAACTTTTCGGATTCGCGCTAGCCCATATTTTCATAACTTCCCCATTCCAGAGGGTGTAAGCGCCGGGGAATGGGTTTAAGCCGCGTACTTGATTCCAAAGCTGGGCGGCAGAACGCGACCAATCGATCAACTCATCCTCCCTGCGGATATTCGGAGAATAAATGGCATCTGCCTCATTTTGAGCAATAGCCTGGATACGTCCTGCCAGTAAATCCGGCAATGTACGCTTAAGTAGATCAGCACCGGCAATACTTAGCTTTTCAAATAATGAACCCGTCGTATCCGTATCTTCGATCGGAAGCTCCACCTTTGAAATCATATCGCCAGTATCAAGACCTACGGCCATGTACATAATCGTAACGCCAGTTACGGATTCACCCCGAATTACAGCGTGATGAATCGGCGCTCCGCCTCGATATTTGGGCAGCAGCGAAGCATGGATGTTTATACACCCGTACTCCGGCAAGTCCAAAACCGCTTTGGGCAAGATCTGTCCGTAAGCGGCTGTCACAATCAAATCCGGTTTTAATTGTCTCAAAAGCTCAACCGAATCCGCTTGACGCAATTTCTCCGGCTGAAGCACCGGAATCCCATGCTTTTCTGCTTCCACCTTAACCGGAGGCGGTGTCAGAACGCGCTTGCGTCCTTTCGGCCGATCCGGCTGTGTGACAACCGACGTTACGTTATAGCCTTCCTCCAAGAGCAGGCGCAAGGAGGGTACTGCGAAATCCGGCGTGCCCATGAAAATAATGTTCACTCGGAATCTTCCTCTTCTTCAGCCGTATACGTTTTGGTTGCAAGATCCGTAAACAGAACACCGTTTAAGTGATCAATTTCATGGAAAATACAGCGAGCCAGCAAATCCGTGCCCGTCACTTCAATCGGATTTCCATCACGATCTTGACCTTTGGCTGTAACATGGAGTGGGCGAAGTACATCGCCGCGAAGTCCGGGAATACTTAAGCAGCCTTCCGGCCCCAATTGTTCGCCGCTGGAAGTGACTACCTCAGGATTTACCATTTCAATCAATCCGCCATGTTCTTCTCCGCAATCCATGACGATTACGCGTTTAAGAATACCGATTTGCGGAGCAGCAAGACCCACGCCCTCCGCTTCATACATCGTGTCTGCCATATCATTCAGAAGTTTATGCAGATTGGAATTAAATTTTGTAACCGTGACGGCTTTCTCACGCAGCACTGGATCTGGATCTTTAACAATAATACGAATAGCCATAATGTGCACCTACCTTTGAAGTCTTCTCTATTTGGGGTTCATTACATCAAATATTGCGGGTCAACATCCACGCTAATCAGCAGCTTTTCTTTCGCTGAGCGCTCTTCAAACCAAGCCACTGCTTTAGCAACGATCTCTGCAGCCTGATCTTCCCCCCGATATTTTACCACGCATTGGAATCGATATCTATCTTTGATTCGTGAAATCGGCGACGCAACAGGTCCTAACACGTCCATTTGAAACGATTGATCTGCGGGCAACGTGTTCGTAAACAAATCAACCTGCTGGGCCCGATACGTATGGGCAATCTCTTTCAATCTCGTTACAAAAGCCTCCGCAGAACGTACCAAGAGCGGAACCTGCTCATGCGAGAAAGTAACCAGAATCAATCGTTGATAAGGCGGATAGCCTAAATTTGCTCGTATATCAAGCTCATGGTTCGCAAAAGCAATATAATCGTGCTTGCTTGCATATTGCACACTATAATGTTCGGGCGTGTATGTCTGGACGAACACTTCCCCTTGCTTTTCATGACGACCCGCCCGGCCTGCAACCTGTGTTAACAACTGGAAAGTCCGCTCCGCTGAACGGAAATCCGGCAGATTAAGCACCGTATCCGCTGCGATAACCCCCACTAAGGTCACGTCGGGAAAATCCAGCCCTTTTGCTACCATCTGCGTGCCAAGCAGCACATCCGCCTGCTTCTCGCGAAACATCGTCAGCCATTTTTCATGTGACCCTTTCTCCGTCGTGGTATCGACATCCATGCGAATGACCCGAATCCCGGGGAAAATCTTACTAAGCTCCTCTTCAACACGCTGTGTTCCTGTACCAAAATGACGAATATGCTCCGACTGGCAGCTAGGACACTGCGTAACCTCTCGCTCCGCATAGCCGCAATAATGACAGCGCAGCATGCGCGAGCTTTGATGATAGGTAAGTGAAATATCACAATGCGGACATTGCGAGACGAAGCCGCATGTACGGCACATAACGAACGTCGCATACCCGCGCCGATTCAGCAGTAAAACAATCTGTTCTTTCTTTTGTAACCGATCTTCGATCGCTTTATACAAGGAGCGGCTGAACATAGAGCGATTTCCGTTTTTTAGCTCCTCACGCATATCGACAATAGCTACTGGGGGCATCGGTCGGCTGGCCACGCGCTCCCGCATCGTCAACAACCGAAAGGGAGGTTTATCCCTGTCGCGGCGTCGCCTTGTCTTCTCGATACTTTCAAGAGAAGGAGTTGCGGAACCGAGCACAACGACGGCGTTTTGTTGCTTCGCTCTTTGAACCGCCACATCGCGGGTGTGATATTTTGGGCTTTCCTCCTGCTTATAAGAAGATTCGTGCTCTTCATCAATGATAATAAGGCCAATTCTCGTAAAAGGAGCAAAAATCGCCGAACGAGCGCCGATTACAACCTTCACTTGCTTGCGCATAATTTTACGCCATTCGTCGTACCGTTCGCCATTCGATAACCGACTGTGCAGGACGGCGACCAAATCGCCAAACCGCCCTTTAAATCGTTCTACCATTTGTGGCGTCAGAGATATTTCAGGAACAAGTACAATCGCTTCTTTATCCATGTCCAAGCACTGCTGAATGGATTGTAAATACACTTCGGTTTTACCGCTACCCGTAACCCCATGCAGCAGAAATACCTCATTCCGTTCTTCCGCTACAGCATCCCGTATTTCCGCGAAGACACTGCTCTGTTCTTCCGTTAAGGGAAGCGGCTTCGTCCGCGTGAAAGCCCGACCCGCATAGGGGTCGCGCATCACTTCGACCTCGCGCAGTTCAATCCACCCGCGATCCGCCAAGCTTTTGACCGTGCTAGCGCCGACCTCCACTGTTTCCATCAGCTCCGTAAGTCGAATCGCGTGTGGATGCTCCATCAAGTAACGCAGCACATCCTGCTGTTTGTTAGCTCTGGCGGGTAGCTCGGCCAAAGCCTCTTCCAATCCACTGCCTCCAGCTGGAGGGAAAACGGTCAATGCCTTTTTGGTATTCATTCGGTCTTTGACCACTTGTACTTCTGTTAGGATACCTGCGCTCAGCAGTTGTTTAATGAGGGCACCGTCACTTGCAAAACGCTCCATCAAAGCATCCATCGAGACTGAGCCTTTGGACTTTACGAAACTAACTATCTCTTGGAGATCCGACATGTCCAGCAGCGATTGCTCGCCAGACTCCTCTCCGACCCCAATCGCACGTTCATATTTCGCTTTAAGCGCAGCAGGCAGCATCGCCTGGAGAGCCGTAACTTCATGGCATAAGTACATGCGGCTGACCCACCGCCCCAGACTCACAAGTTCCTCCGTGAGCGGAGGAACCAAGTCCAGGACGTTCTGAATCGGCTTAATGCGAGTCACATCCACCTGCGTTTCCTCATGCAGTTCGACGACAAAGCCTTGCAGCACCCGAGGGCCGAAAGGCACGCCAACGCGACTGCCCACTTCAACCCATTTGCTCAGGGATGCGGGTACTTCATAATCGAATGCCCGGTTCGTTTGTTTCGCTGGGACATCGACAATGACTTTGGCGTACATCAGGATTCCCCCGCTGCGGTATGCATACGATCCGCCGCAAGCTCTAGCAGTCTACGTGCCACATCTTTCTTACTCTGTATTGGCAGGGCCTCTACGAGCCCATTACGATCATAAAACCGCACCACATTCGTATCTCCGCTAAAGCCCGCACCTTCCTGTGACACATCATTGCCAACGATGAGATCACAGTTTTTACGGTTTAGCTTGTCCATCGCATGCTCGTCCAAACGCTCCGTCTCCGCAGCAAACCCGATGACGAACTGATGCTTTTTGAGCGTACCTATTTCCTGTAAAATATCCGGATTTTTAATCAATTCCAGCGTTAGTGAGTCCGATTTCTTTTTGATCTTTTGCTCGGAAACAACGGCTGGACGGTAATCAGCCACCGCAGCGGCCTTGATAATAAGGTTACTTTCATCCAACTGAGCTAGCACTGCCTCTCTCATATCCAAAGCAGACTGAACATTGATTAGCTGAACGCCATCAGGCGCGCATAAAGCGGATGGCCCTGATATCAACGTCACCTTGGCTCCCATACGCACCGCTTCTTCAGCGATAGCGTAGCCCATTTTGCCGGAAGAGTCATTCGTAATGTACCGTACCGGATCAATGCGTTCAACGGTGCCTCCGGCAGTCACAAGGACACGTTGTCCTTCTAAGCGCCTAGGCTCCCCCTTAAAATGCTGCTTAATCGCAGCAAGAATCTCCTCAGGTTCAGCAAGCCTTCCTTTTCCAACGTAACCGCAAGCCAATTGCCCTTCTCCCGGCTCGATAAAACGCACGCCACGGCTCAATAGTGTCTGCATATTATGCTGTACTGCTGGATTCGCATACATATGCACGTTCATCGCAGGCGCTACCCATATCGGTGCCATGGTTGCAAGCAGTGTCGTACTGAGCATATCATCGCCAAGTCCGAGCGCTATCTTGCCAATCATATTCGCCGTTGCAGGCGCAACAAGCACGAGATCAGCACTATCCGCTAAGTTGATATGCGATACAACCGAAGGGTCTTTCTCATCAAAGGTATCCACAAAAACATGATGACGAGACAACGTTTGAAACGTTAACGGCGCTACAAATTGAACAGCTGATTTGGTCATGATAACACGCACAATTGCACCAGCTTGTGTCAGTTTACTCGTTAACGCAGCAGCCTTATAAGCGGCAATGCCTCCGCATACGCCGAGCACAATCGTTTTGCCATGAAGTACACTCATAGGTATCCCCTTTCTACGCACAATTTGAGAAAAAAATAACAACCACTAGGGTTGTTGGGTAAACCAATTTATTTCTTCTGATATTTCTCTGTCTCTGTCGTCTCAAGTTTCTCATAACCGATATAGTTGCCGTAAAGTTCTTCTAACGCAACACCAACATGTTTGTGGGCCTTTTGGCCTTTCAAATTTGATTTAGCGCCATCACGCAAAGATCTTGCTCTTTTGGAAGCAGCTACAACTAGTGAATACTTGCTATCCACGATATCAAGCAGTTTATCAATTGAAGGGTATAGCATTCAATTCACCTCATCCATCCATTGTACGATTTTTGGATACATCCGATCTTTTTTGCAATGTTCTGCTAAGAGAATCGCTTGTATTTTGGAACAAGCCGTTTCTACATGGTCATTCACAATCGCATAGTCATAGTGCTCCATCAAGCGAATTTCGTCCATAGCCACTGACATGCGGCTGCGAATAACTTCATCCGTTTCCGTACCACGCGTTACAATGCGATTCTCAAGCTCATCTAGGGAAGGCGGCAGCAAGAAAATGAAAACACCTTCGGAAAACTTTTGTTTAACTTGCAGAGCACCCTGCACTTCGATTTCCAAGATGACATCTTGACCGGAGCGCAGCGTTTCCTCAACAAAACGTCTCGGGGTGCCGTAGAAATTACCTACGTATTCGGCCCATTCCAACACTTCATCCGTTTCGATCATCTGTTGAAATTGCTCCCGAGTTTTGAAGAAATAGTTCACACCATCCACTTCCCCTTGTCTAGGAGAACGGGTTGTGGCCGATACCGAGTACACGATATCCGGTGAACACTTGCGCAGCGCGGCGCAAACGGTTCCCTTGCCGACACCGGAAGGACCGGATAAAACAATCAGAATGCCTCTCTCACGCTCAAGGGTATTCGTATTACTCGTCATGATCATCGTCCTTGTTGGAAAGTCTATGCGCTACCGTCTCTGGTTGTACTGCCGATAAAATCACATGGTCGCTGTCAGTGATAATAACGGCACGGGTTCTTCTACCATATGTAGCGTCAATCAGCATGTGACGATCACGCGCTTCTTGAATGATCCTCTTGATCGGAGCCGATTCCGGACTTACGATCGAGATAATGCGGTTCGCCGATACGATGTTGCCGAACCCGATATTAATTAATTTGATAGCCATTACGACTTCCTCCTCGCGAAGCTCCATGCCGCTTCACTCGATATTCTGTATTTGTTCGCGCATCTTCTCAAGCTCTGCTTTCATCGTGATCACTCTAGCCGTAGGCTCCGAGTGATTGGACTTGGATCCGATCGTGTTCACTTCTCGATTCATTTCTTGAATCAAGAAATCCAACTTTCGTCCAACAGGCTCTTTCTCTGTAAGCAATTGATCACATTGCTCAAAATGACTTTTCAGTCGAGTTAATTCCTCATCCACATTCGAACGGTCTGCGAATATCGCAATTTCTGTCGCTAGGCGCTGCTCATCCACAGGCGTTTGTTCCTGAAGAAGTGACTGAATTCTATTCGTCATCTTAGCCGCATAGTCTTGAACCACCTGAGGTGCTAAAGCTACCAATTCGACATGGATTCGCTTCAGTTCCGCCAAGCGCTCGCGAATATCTTGCTCCAGAAACGCTCCTTCCCGCAGCCGCATGTCGGATAATCTGGCAACGGCCTCCTGCAAGCAGGCGCATAGTTCCTGTTCAATCTCTTCATCAGGTTCCTTACGCGACTCCTTCATCTGAATGAGATCCGGAAGTTTCAATAAATCTTTGAGCTCGACCTGCTCGGTATACCCATAGCGCTCCTTCAACAGCTCAGCAGCCTGCAAATAAGCATCTGCCAAAGCAAAGTTAACCGTTACGCTCTTCGGGGAAGCCGTTTCACGTTCCGCCGTGATGAAGACGTCTACCCGTCCTCTCTTCACCGCTTGCAGCACCGTTTTCTTCAAAGCGTCTTCAAAAGCCGCCCATTCCTTCGGCAATCGAATCGACACTTCACTATACCTATGATTGACCGATTTCACATCGATAAACACGTTGTATCCCGCAAAAGAACGATTCGCTTGTCCGAATCCGGTCATACTGCAAATCATTCTAATCACATCCATTACCCTATTTTAATTCATTTTGAAAGTGGGTACAAGTGGAAATCATGCCGATTCGACTTTTCCCATACATACTTCGTAAGGTCTACGCACATCTCATAGGCTAGAAAAGGGGTCATCAGATAGATGCCATTAAAGAAAGGCATTGCTGCATCCAGCAGCTCTTTGGCAATCTCAACACCCATTGCGCGCCCTTCTGGACCCTTGAGTCCACTCATGCGTTCCCTCACTTCATCAGACAACCGAATACCTGGAACTTCATTGTGCAGATATTCAGCGTTCCCTCCGCTAGCTAGCGGAGCAATACCTATAAAAATCGGTATATTTAAATGCTTAGTCGCTTCATAAATTTGTTCAATCAGCTTGGCGTCGTAGACGGGCTGCGTCATGATGTAGTCGGCGCCTGCCTCAATTTTGCGTTCCAAGCGCTGAACCGCTTTATCCAGATGCTTCACATTCGGATTAAAAGCAGCCCCTACAACGAAGTTGGCCTTCTGCTTTAGCGGTTTCCCTGAGAAGGCAATACCTTCGTTAAGCTGCTTAATCATCCGAATGATCTCGAATGAGGTCAGATCGTAAACGGAGCTGGACCCAGGGAGGTCGCCGAATTTGGCGGGATCGCCGGTCACGGCCAGCACGTGGTCAATGCCCAGCGCGTGAAGACCCATCAGATGGGACTGCGTCCCAATCATGTTGCGGTCGCGGCACGCGATGTGGATCAGCGGACGCGCGCTTAAGCGTTCCTGCACGAGGTAACCGAGAGCCAGATTGCTCATGCGCGTCACGGCCAGTGAATTGTCGGCCATCGTAATGGCGTCGACATGCGCATCCTGCAGGGCTTTGGACCCCTGCATAAATTTCTCGATGTCGAGATCCCGAGGGGGATCTAACTCGACGATGACGGTTTTGCGCTGCTTCACGATTTCGAGCAGCGATGGTTTGCCTGCCGGCGGCGCAGGCTTCGCCGGGGCGGGCTCGCTCACGCGCACAGCTCGCGCGGAGGGCATCGTACCAGGCGCTGCCGGGACGTAGCCATGCAGCGCCTTTGCGACGGCGGCGATATGCTCCGGCGTGGTGCCGCAGCAGCCGCCAATGATGCGAGCGCCGAGGTCAGCGAAGCGCAGCGCGCTCTCGGCGAAGTACTGAGGCGTCGCCGCATAGGTGTAGTGACCGTCGACGTAGTCAGGCAGCCCCGCGTTCGGGAACGCGGAGAACGGGATGCCGGCGATGGGAGTTAGCTTCTCCATCGAACGGAGAATCCCATTCGGGCCGACGCGGCAGTTGAAGCCGATGACGTCAGCCCCGTCGTCGCGCAACCGCTGGAACGCTTCTTGCAGCGGAATGCCGTCCTGTGTGCTGCCAGTGCCTTCGTTAGCGAACTGACAAATGACAGGCAGATCACTCATGCTGCGAATGATACGCAGCGCGAGCTGCAGTTCTTCCAAGTCATAGAAGGTCTCAAGCAATAGCCCGTCCACTGGCGAATCCAGTAAAATGCCAATCTGCTCGCGGAGTGATTCCTCAACATCTGTCGTACGAACGTTTTTGCGCTTGCCTGCACGAATAGATCCAATAGCTCCAACGACATACGCTTCGTCACCAACCGCTTTTCTGGCTAACTCAACACCTGCGCGGTTAATGGCTTCAACATCGCCTTCTAGTCCGTACTTGGATAATTTTTCGCGATTAGCCGAGAATGTATTCGTTTCAATAAGACGCGCACCTGCCTCAAAATAACGGCGGTGCACGTCAGCAACCGTTTCCGGCCTAAGCAAATTCAATTCTTCATAAGAAATGCCGACAGGAAATCCCATCTGATATAAATAAGTCCCCATAGCGCCGTCACCGACCAAAATGTCTCGCTGCAGCGCCGTACGAAGATCCAATTTCATGATAAATTCCCCACCTACTAAAAATGTAATTAACTTAAACCGTGCCCGTAAACACTTCTTCCGCAGGTCCGGTCATATAAACGTGGTTGTCCGCTTCATTCCATTCGATAAACAACTCTCCGCCTTTGAGAGAAACAGTCGCTTCGCGGTCCGTTAAACCGTTTAACACGGAGGATACAAGCGTTGCACAAGCGCCAGTTCCGCAAGCAAGTGTAGGACCTGCTCCTCGTTCCCAAACGCGCATATCCGTGTAAGCACGATTTATCACTGTAGCGAATTCGACATTTATTTTACGAGGGAACATCGGATGCACTTCTAGCTTCGGCCCCCATGTAGCAAGATCGAAATTCACAGCATCCTCCACATAAATGACACAGTGGGGGTTCCCCATTGAAACAGCTGTAAAACGAAACTCTTTCCCGTCAACTTCAATCGGGTAATTGATAACTTTAGCTTCATCGACCGTTGTTGGGACTTGAAGGCCGTTCAGGATTGGTTGACCCATATCTACGCGAACAGTCCGAACTTTGCCATCTTGTACATTTAATTGCACCTTTTGTACGCCTGCGCCAAGTGTTTCAACGGTAATCTCCGTTTTATCAATTAGCTTATGATCGTAAACATATTTAGAAACGCAGCGGATGGCATTCCCGCATTGCTCGGCTTCAGATCCGTCGGAGTTCATAATGCGCATTTTGAAATCAGCATTGTCAGAAGGAAGAATATAGACGATGCCATCGGCTCCAATACTAAAGAAACGATTGCACAGCTGGATCGCACGCTGATCTGCATCAGCAGGAAGTTCTTTCTCACCAGCTATTACGATAAAATCGTTGCCTAGACCATGCATTTTTGTAAAATTCATTGTTAATAGCACTCCCAGTATGCGGTTTAGCCATTATCATAGCGTAAAAGCTCAAAGATGCATAGTCTTTTTGACACAAAAGCTCAATAGAATCGGGTTTGCAGCACTCATGATACCTGCATTCTCCTTTTGATTACTGCAATACTTAGAAGTAATAACGGTAAGACAAGTCCAAATGTAAAGGCAAACAACGGCCAGAACTTTGAATCGAATGAGATAAGGTAACTAATATTGGGTGAAATGATGATGGATACGGAATAGAGTATCATTCCCATAGGCAGTGCCAGCGATCGATACTCCGAGAGTTTCAAAGTCTGTGAAAGACTGGAAACTAAGACATAAAAACAAATAATTAGCTTTAGAAAGATAGTTATAAACCAAATTGCGGCAATGATAACCTCAACTCTTTGAATGATTTCAGTTATTTTTATTTTTTTAGCTAATTCAAAGCTTGCATAAAGATTGCTGGCTGTGTTCTCCGCTCCCAAAACTAACATACAGAGCAAAGTAATCACAAACAAAATGATACCCCCGATGATCGTTCCCTTTAAAAATGCTCTTCCTGCTTCCTTGGGTTGCTTCACAAGCGGAAAAAGCATCAGAAATAGAACAAGTTCCAAAAAAGGAAAAGCGATGTATGGATAAGCAGCCTTAAAGACAGGCTGTATGCCTTTTCCCAAAACGGGTTGTAGATGTTTGAATTCAAAATCTGGGATGAGCAAAATGACGAAGATAACAAAAAGAATAAGAATCCATGGATAAAAGAGGTCCGCGGTACGGGCGATGTTGGAAACGCCATAACGAACACCGGTAACTACAATACACAGGTACACGATATGTATCGCTTGAATCGGTGTTTCAGGCATCATGGAAGAGGTTAGAAAATCACCGAGATTTCGCAAGGCGAGAGACGTTAAAATGAAAGCGAAAAAAAACATCAACAAAGAAACACTTGTACCTAGCCAAGACCCAAGAATTTCTCGACTCATTTCCACCAAGCTCCTGCCGGGATAAAGTCGGCCTAACGCGTTGTAGATCCATACCAGTAAAAGTCCGGCTATCATTCCGACAAGAGCGGAAATCCATGCATCTTGTTTAGCTTCTGAAGCAAGAATCGTCGGAAGTAATATGATAGAGGTACCGATTATGAAAATGGACACCATTTTTTTAAATTGATTCGCTTGAATGGTTTCGTTTTCCAACATTGGGTTCACAATCTCGCTTTCATCGTATCCTATTCGCCTTTGCTGATGGGTCCGTAAATGATCTTAATCAACTCTAAAGGCGACCGGACTTCTACGCCCAAACTCACTGTTATACCTAGTACAATCCCAACAAAAAGCAAGATAGAAAAAGTCCATAGCTCCTTCCGTTTTTTTCTTTTTATAAGTGAAGGCACTTCAATGACTATCATCATGATACTAATCGCCAAAAACGCAGCTACACGCCACAATGGATATTACTCCCCCATTCTTTCGTAAAACGATTTCGATGTTTTAAACATTTGCTTGATTTTCATTTCGATTTGAACATCTACTTTCATCGTAGACATGATATCTTCCCAATTATTCTTCGCCCCTTCCCAATATTTGGGGTAGCTGCGTTCAACTTCTTCTCCAAAGCCGAAGATATCAGACTTATATTGGGTTTGTACCGTTTTTATCACAGATAAAATAGAAGCCTTAATTTTATTTTGGGTTAACTGTTCAATTTGTAAAATGGATGACGGCTTCGTTAAGTCTATAGGACATTGAACGTCGGTTACAACGCCTTCCGCTTTTATTTTCAACTTTATGGAGGGCTTACCGTTTTTCATGATAACTTTCGTATCATTCTTGGTACGTAGTACCTCCACCGACATGTGGCTCTCTTCATTAGGACAAGTCAAAAGTACCGCAGTACTTTTCACCTTCCCCTGGGTATAATTATATCCCATGCTTTCCTCCTCGTTTAACCAACCTAAGAGTTTATCTTTTTTGAAAACAGCTATCCCCATGTATTTGAGTCGGGCAGGCGAAAAAATTTTTTCTACATTTCCTCTATCATTGCCTGTTTGAGGATCACCCATTAACGTAATTCCGCTCAACACGGCTTCCTTTCCTTTACTGATGATATTGGAAGTAAATTCATCAATTTTTACATCTGCCGTAGCTCCCCATGCTTTCGATGAGACTTCAAGAGAAGCATTCATTTTCGTAGCCGGCGTTTTTTCCAACGGGGTCAACACTTTAAGAATATCTTGCGCCTCAACTCCCCGAGCAATGACGACATAAAAGTCTTTGCGATATTCATGATCTCTTGAGATGTGATCCAGCGCTCTACCCACGCCCTCCTTTGCAAATTTTTCTCCGAAAATAAGGATCTGCAACTGTCCAACATATATTTTCCTTGTGCTTCGTGTTGTCATTCTTCTTGCCGCCTCCTGAAATCCGTCACCCTTTTCTCGAAACAAAGTGACCGGAGCGAGGGAAGAAGATCCTCCTTCTTTACCCGAAATGGCTCCCGTGTTCAGAATCTGGTTGGAAAGCATAATTTGCTTCCCACTCTTATCCACGCCAATTGCAACGGAAACTGCGAGATCATTCAGCTCGCGACGATTCCAACACCCGGATATAAGTACCAAGCAAATGAGAGTAACAAACGTTCCATAAAACCTTCTTTTCGTATTAATCTCTCCCTTCGGGGTCAGGGTCCGTTGTAGATGAGTGACTCTGACGAATTTGGTTTAATTTACTCGCAGTCGAAGGGCGAGAGTTCATTTTCCACCAAGGAACACGCAATCCCCCATCTTTTAAATCTTCAGTAACAACAGGAGCGTATGGAGACATGTAGGGAACTCCAAAGGAATTTAAATGACAGAGATGTTGGACGATCGCAATGATCCCTGCAATGATTCCGAACAAACCGAAGGAAGCCGCCAGACCCATGATCCCGAATCGTAAAATTCGAATGGCAATAGCCATGTTGTAGGCAGGAATTGTAAAACTCGCAATCGCCGTGATGGAGACAACGATCACCATGGCCGCCGATACGATTCCGGCTTGTACGGCTGCTTGACCAATGACCAGCGCGCCAACAATGGAGATCGACTGTCCAACTGCTCTAGGTAACCGGACTCCAGCCTCACGCAAAAGTTCGAAGGTTAATTCCATAATTAAAGCTTCAAAAAAAGCAGGAAATGGAATTCCTTCCCGCTGAGCTGAAAGACTAATCAATAATCGAGGAGGCAGCATGTCATGATGAAACGTTGTAATCGCAATGTATAAGGGTGGTCCCAGCAAGGCAATCAGTAATGCTGAATACCGCAAAAGACGTAATAGAGTAGAAATATCGGAACGCTGATAATAATCTTCCGCCGACTGAAAAAATTGTGGAAATATAGCTGGAACCAAGAGAACAAACGGTGTGCCGTCCACAAGAATGGCAATACGCCCCTCCAAAAGTCCGGCCGCAATCACATCCGGTCTTTCAGTGTTATAGATCGTGGGGAAAAGTGTAAATCTCCTATCCTGAATCAGCTCTTCGATATAGCCGCTTTCCAAGATACCATCAATTTGAATACGTCCAATTCTGTCACGAACCTCCTGCACGACGTGGTCCTTTGCAATGCCATTCACATAGACGATAGAAACGCTTGTTTTGGTGATACGACCGACATTAAATCCCTGTATCCAAAGGTTAGGATCCTTAATCTTTCGCCGAACTAAAGCGATATTGGTTATTATATTTTCAGTGAATCCATCCTTGGGACCGCGTATCACCGTTTGGGAGGTCGGCTCCTGGATAGGGCGGTCTTCCCAGCCTTTTGAAGCAATTAGTAAACCCTGATCAAAGCCCTGGCATAGGAGAACGGTTTCACCACTCAAAATGCCTGACAGCAGCATATCTAGGTTTAACCCTTCTTGAATACTGCCGACGGGCAGCAGCAGCTGTTTAAATTCATCTAAATAATTACCTGCTGGTGATTGTAAACCCGAGAAATGTGGGTACCGATCTAAGGACATCAGGGGTTCAATAATAAATTGATTAATTAATTTAACATCGGCTAGTCCATCGGCATAGATGACGGCTACTTCGATAGCATTAGAACCTTCGGTACGCCATTCTCTAACCACGATATCCTCGCTGTTTCCGAAAGTTTGTTTGATCCTTTGAATGTTTTCCTTAAGATTCTTTTTTAAACGCAGTGAATCATCATCACTTTGTTTTTGTTTGTGATGGGTTGGCACACTTATTCTGAACTTTGTAGATAAAAATTTAATAATTCCCATGATGTGATACACTCCCTCCATGCTTGTACATAATTTCACCAATAGGTAATTATTTCATGCACTTACAGAGCACTTCACATCCCGCCCTGCAAACGTCCTACAAGTACGATAGGGTTTGTCAAGGTTTATGCGAAGCAATCGCATAAACCTTATACTTTCTTATCAACGAAAAAAACCGCCCAAGGGCGGTTTATAATTATATACATCTATTCATCTGAAGCTCGGCTTGGAAGAATTATACGAAACAGAACGTGAATTCTTGTTGCGTTTTGGCGACAGCACACTGCCCAGCCCCATTAAGAAGGTCGGAATGCCAGCGGCGATCAGAACCAGAATCCAATCCTTCCAGCCAAGTGGAACAGTTTTGAAGATAGGTTGAAGAGCTTCTACATACATAACGGCCAGCATCAAGATAAGCGAGGAGAGCACAGCAAGAACAAGGTAACGATTTTGAAAAGGATTACGATGGAAAATAGAGCGTGAACTGCGGCAATCGAACACATGGATGAGTTGAGCCATTACCAAAGTGGCAAATGCGACGCTTTGCGCTTTCAGTAAGGTTCCGGGATCGGATGGATTGACTCGTAATACGAGCCAGAAAGCACCCAAGGTGCAAACGCCGATAAGAATTCCTCTGGAAATAATTTTCCAACCCAATCGTCTAGCGAAAATATTTTCTTTCGACGAGCGCGGCTTGTGCTGCATCAAATCCTTCTCCGCTTGATCCACTCCCAGCGCCATAGCAGGAAGGCCATCGGTGACAAGATTCACCCATAGAATTTGAATCGGTACAAGCGGCAAAGGTAGACCGGCCATCATCGCAATGAACATCGTCATAATTTCGCCCACGTTTGAGGCAAGCAGATACCGGATGAATTTACGAATATTTTCATAAATACCGCGTCCTTCTTCAATCGCCGCAACGATTGTGGAGAAGTTATCATCGCTAAGAATTAAAGAAGAAGCTTCCTTGGATACATCCGTCCCTGTAATCCCCATCGCGATGCCGATATCTGCAGCTTTGATCGCTGGCGCATCGTTCACGCCATCCCCCGTCATGGCGACGACATGTCCTTTGCGCTGCAAAGCTTTGACGATACGCAGTTTATGCTCAGGGGAAACCCTCGCATACACGTAGGTATCATTCACTTTTGCATCCAGTTCATCGTCCGAGAGACCCGCAATCTGCTGGCCACTCATACTGACCCCATTCGTAGGAAGCATACCAAGCTGCTTAGCTATTGCCTCAGCGGTTGTCTGATGGTCCCCTGTGATCATGACCGTTTTGATGCCTGCTTTACGGCACTTCGAGATCGATTCACGCACTTCTTTGCGCGGTGGATCGATCATGCCGGTTAATCCGACAAAAATCAAGTTGTTTTCCACATCTTCGTGATCCTCATAGCGGTCACTGCTCTTAAGTTCTTTGTAAGCAATCCCCAATACCCGAAGAGCGGATTTGGCCATGCCTTCATTGGCAGAAATCACTTTCTGTTTAAGTGTGGACGTGAACGGAATTACCTTCCCATCCCAAAGAATGTAGCTGCAGTGCCCGATTAGAACATCAGGAGCTCCCTTCGTGCAAGCCATCCGGCCATGCTCAGAAGTCACAAGCACTGACATCCGTTTACGCTCCGAGTCAAAAGGAAATTCGGCGATACGCTTATATTTCTCGCTTAGCGACTCCTGGGTAATGCCGCTCTTCGCACTAAGGACCACTAATGCACCTTCGGTTGGATCCCCTTTAATGTTCCAAACAGAGATAACGCCGTCTTTACCATCCTTGCCCTTCTTCCGTTTCAACTCCTGCTTTTCCTCAAACAAAGATGCATTATTACAAAGCACGGAAACATGAAGCAGCTTACTGAGTGATGGGTTCCTAAGCGCATCGGTGTTTTGTCCACTTATTTGGATATCCCCAACCGGCGTATAACCGTCACCCGTCACTTCCAGCACGTCTCCGCCGACCCATAAGTGGGTAACCGTCATTTTATTCTGAGTCAGTGTTCCCGTTTTATCGGAACAGATGACCGAGGCACAACCTAGCGTCTCTACAGAAGGCAACTTCCTGACAATGGCTTTACGCTTAATCATTCGCTGTACGCCGAGTGCAAGCGCAATGGTAACTATAGCAGGGAGTCCTTCGGGAATAGCGGCAACAGCTAAGCTGACACCGGCTAAGAACATCGCATAAGGTGGTTGTCCATGCATAATACCTGCGATAACAACGAGAACAGTTAATGCAAGCGCGACGATGATCAGAATCTTCCCAAGCTGTTCCAAGCGATGCTGAAGCGGCGTCTCCATAGATTCTGTATTTTGAATCAGATCAGCGATTTTCCCCATCTCCGTGCTCATCCCGACACGAACCACAATGGCTTTGGCTGTTCCACGCGCTACCATCGTCCCCATGAACCCCAGATTACGCTGATCCCCAAGAGGCACCTCATCATTAGATATAGCCGATGTTATTTTACTGACGGCTACCGACTCCCCTGTTAGGGCTGACTCCTCGATATATAGGCCATTCGTTTCCAGAAAACGCACATCTGCCGGCACCCGGTCGCCGCTTTCGAGCAAAATAATATCGCCTGGAACCAAATCACGAGCTGGTATTTGATGAACTGCGCCCTCTCTCCAAACATTAGCGTTAGGGGCTGACAATTCTTTAAGAGCACGTAATGAACGTTCTGCCCGAAATTCCTGTGTAAAACCAAGAATGCCATTCATCACAATAATAACGATAATGGTAATGGCATCTAAATATTCACCCAACAAGCCGGAAATCAAGGTCGCCCCCAATAAGACCAGCACCATGAAATCTTTGAATTGATTCAAAAGCAGTGTAATCGGAGAAACACGCTTCCCTTCAGAAAGCTCGTTTCGACCAACTTCCGCCTGTCGCTTCCAAGCTTCCTCCCAGGGCAATCCTTGCTGCATGCTCACCTGCTGTGACTGCAGGACTTCCTCCGACGTCAACTGGTACCACTTATTCTGACTCATCCGCCCTTCTCCCTCCCACTTTCCCATGTACTTGCCTCTCACTCATACGTAAATGTATTCAGACAAGCAGGAAAATATCCCTGAAATCATCTTTCTTGCCGACTAACGCTTAAGTTTTTGTGAAAAGTATGGCATCATAGAGGTTAGTAAAGTTTTTAACCGAGGAGCTAATTGCGATTTCAACGCACATTGCAATTAGCTCCCTAGAATGGAGTTGTATGCATCATGGCTTTAGACGGACTAGTCCTTCATGCAATTATTCACGAACTGCAAATGTGTGTAGGAGGCCGAATCAATAAAATTCATCAGCCCACCGAAAATGACATTATTATGCACATCCGAGCACAAGGGCAAAATGTGAAACTTCTTCTTTCAGCAAACCCTACTTATCCAAGGGTTCAAATCACCGAGCAATCCTCGTTAAACCCAATGGATGCTCCAATGTTCTGTATGCTGCTTCGCAAGCACTGTGAGAGCGGCGTAATTGAAGCCGTGGAACAAATAGGTATGGAGCGTGTCATCCGTTTGCAAATTCGTCATCGCGATGAATTAGGAGATATGAGTACCAAACAGATTATTGTGGAAATCATGGGCCGACACAGCAATATTATTCTTCTAGACCCGGCAACAGAAACGATTCTAGACGGCATCCATCATGTAACGCCTGCCATCAGTTCTTATCGGATTGTCATGCCGGGAAGCAAGTATGTCACGCCGCCTGAGCAGGATAAGCAAAATCCACTAGAGGCCGATGCCTCTTCGTTCTTGCATGCTATTCAGCAAGATTCCGGTGAAGAAGAGTCCAAGGATAAACCAGAACAAAAATTAGTCGCTGCATTCAGCGGGCTAAGTCCTTTGATCGCCAAAGAAATCGTATTCCGCAGCCGTCAAGGCGGGAACAACGAACAAGAAGATGACCCAGCGGCCTTGTGGACAGCTTTCGACGGTGTCATGACGGCTGTACGTCAGCATCGCTACGTCCCCGTTATTGTAGAGCAAGAAGGTACCGGTAAATTGTTCTTCGCTATGACACCTTTAACACACATTACCGGCATTTCCACGTCCTATGCGACACCGAGTGATTGTTTGGAGCACTTTTACGGCGACAAAGCGGAAAGAGATACAGTCAAACAACGTGTGGCTGATTTGCTCCGTTTTTTGCATAATGAAGCGAATAAAAATGTTAAAAAGTTGGAAAAACTTCAAGAAACCGTTGATGACTCCAAAGATGCCGACAAATATCGGATTCTCGGCGAGCTGTTGACAGCCTCACTTCACCTTATAAAAAGAGGGGATCGCGAGGTCGAGACCATCAACTACTATGATGAGGACCAGGCTTTGATAAAAATAAAGCTGGATCCTCTATTGAACCCCTCTGAAAATGCACAGCGGTATTTTAAAAAGTACACAAAAATGAAAAACAGCACGGCGATTGTCGAAGAACAAATTGCACAAACTCATCAAGAGATTACGTACTTAAACTCCTTACTCCAGCAGCTTAGTGTCGCTTCTTTAACCGATATCGAAGAGATCCGTGATGAGCTTATGGAGCAAGGTTATGTACGTGACCGCAATAAAAAACAGCGTAAAAAGAAAAAGAAAGATAAGCCGGCTTTGGCCTGCTACCTTTCCAGTGAAGGTGTCTCTATCTATGTTGGTAAAAATAATACGCAGAACGAATATTTAACGAACCGACTGTCCTCTTCGATGGATACATGGCTGCATACGAAGGATATACCCGGCTCCCATGTTGTGATTCGCAGCGATAGCTTTTCAGAGACTACCCTGTTGGAGGCAGCTCAATTGGCCGCTTATTTCAGCCAAGCCAAACATTCCAGCCAAGTCCCTGTTGACTATACAGCAATTAAACATGTCCACAAGCCAAATGGATCAAAGCCCGGATTTGTCATCTATGTGAATCAGAAAACGCTATTCGTGACACCGGATGAGAACATGATTAAGCAGATGAACGTCACGATAAAATAAAATTTCATTTGGCGAATAAAAAAACCTAGCGAGAAACCCGCTAGGTTCTTTTGTGTTATTTTTTTATGAAATAACCATGTCCATCCAACTTCCCAAGTTTCATCGCATTTCTCTATTTCAATTCCAACTGATGAATCAGAGATAATAGATAGGCTTTTACTTGGTCCTGTAAATCCGGACGCTGCAAGGCAAGCTCGATGGTCGCTTCAATATATCCCATCTTATCCCCAACGTCATAGCGCTTAGCCTGCATCAGATAGGCAGCCATTTGCTGCTGCCTGTTGAGTACACGCAAAGCGTCGGTCAATTGAATTTCACCGCCGCGGCCAGGCTCTTGTCTCTCCAAGATGCCGAAAATTTCCGGCATGATGATATACCGCCCAATAACGGCTAAATTCGAAGGTGCCTGATCACGGTCCGGCTTCTCAACCAGATCCTCGATCAACTGGTACTTGTCCAGGCTGCTTGAGGGGGAGACGATACCATACTTACTTACATCTTCCCAAGGCACTTCTTGCACAGCAATGACGGACGTTTCGGCTTGTTCATATATGTCCATCATTTGCTTAAGTCCTGGCGGCGAGGATTGGAGAATATCATCCCCAAGCAGAACCGCGAATGGCTCATCCCCAATAAATTTGCGGGCGCACAGAATCGCGTGACCAAGTCCAAGAGGCTGTTTTTGGCGAATGTAGTGCACATCGGCCAAATTCGAAACGGATTGCACGATTTCGAGAAGCTGCGTACTGCCTTTTTCCTCCAGCATCATCTCAAGTTCAACCGATTTGTCGAAATGATCTTCAATTGCGCGTTTATTACGTCCAGTGACAATAATAATATCTTCAATGCCAGATTCAATCGCTTCTTCGACGATATATTGAATGGCAGGTTTATCAACGATAGGCAGCATCTCTTTGGGCTGCGCCTTTGTAGCTGGCAGGAACCGAGTTCCCAGACCTGCTGCAGGGATAATAGCTTTGCGAATTTTCTTCATGTATGCTGCTCCTTCTCTGGCTTAAGGCTTTGCAAAACATCGATTCCTATTCGCCTCGAACCAATAGGTGCGTGGAATACGACACCGCCTCGTTCACCATGGAAATCGGAACCAGCGGTAATAAGAAGCCCGGAGCGCTGTGCAAGGGTGAGATATTTCGCCTCTTCTTCCGGGGTATGATCTGAGTGATAAACTTCAATACCATCCAAGCCTTGATGAATAATAGCTTCTACAAGGGCATCATCATGGTAAATACCTGGGTGTGCGAGGACGGCCTTTCCTCCCGCTTCTTGGATCCACCTAATCGCCGTTGCCGGCTCGATCCTTGGCGGATTGGCATAGGCGGCAGCACCAGTCCCTAAATACCGGTCAAAAGCCTCGCTAATTGAGCTCACATAGCCTTTATTCAGCAGTACTGCAGCGATATGAGGTCTTCCAACGGTGTCGCCTTTACTCTTAATATTCTCAACTTCACGCAGCACTTCCGCCATTGTAATGTCTAGTCCGAGCTGCTGTAGTCGTTCAATAATCATGTTATTGCGGGTATCTCTCGTTTCTCGCAAAGACGCCAGTCTCTGAAGAAATTGCTCATTATGAATGTCAATATAATAACCTAGCACGTGGATATCCTGCCCACCCGCAACCGTGGAGATTTCTACTCCTGGCACGACCTCTATGCCGAGCTCACGCCCCGCTAAGAGCGCCTCCGCGACACCTGAGACCGTATCATGGTCAGTGATAGCTATGGCGCCTAATCCTGCATCGAAAGCCATTTGAACGTTAGCCGCAGGGCGCTGGGTTCCATCTGAAGCTGTCGTATGTGTATGTAAATCCGCTTCTATTCTTGCAGACATTTTCTATTCCCTTCCTTCATCGTAAATGACATTTATGAGCTCATCATTAATCGAACTGTAGATTATGTAAAATTTTAAAGAAAGCGGCTTAAATCCTCTTGCCGCAAGAAGGTCATGAAGCTTACTGCTGATATAGGCAGCAATGTAGAGTTCAAATAAATGGCATAGAAGCTGCGTTCGAAGGCAATGTTCTCGATCTGCTTCACTTTAAAGAGGCCTAGCGTCACTTCATGCTTGACGGACGACTGGGAAAGAATAGAGATACCCAAGCCCGCTTCAACAGCAGATTTAATAGCGCCTGTGCTGCCTAACTCCATCACAATCCTCATGGAAGAGCAATCCATGTTGCAGCGCGCGAACTCCTCTTCCATCACTCTTCTCGTCCCGGAACCTTGCTCTCGAAGAACAAACGGATATTTCAGCAGCTCCTCCAGGGTTACAACCTCCATATCGGCTAGCGGATGGTCCGCAGGTACGATGAGCTTAAGCTCATCACTTAGAATCGCTTCAGTATGGACATCCGGATGATGAATGGGCGCTTCGACAAGTCCGAAATTGAGCTGATGGCCAAGAACCTCGTCCAAAATCTGAGTCGTATTCATCACTTTCATCGATACGGAGATGTTAGGATAGTCTTTGCTAAAGGGTCCAAGCAGGCGAGGTAAAATGTATTCCCCCATCGTCAAGCTGGCGCCCAACTGCAGCCGCCCTTCAATCATTTTGGTAAATTTGGACATAGCAACATCAGTCTCACGGATAAGTTCAATGCTGTTTTTAGCAAAAGGCAGCAGAGCTCGTCCCGCTTCCGACAGCTCGATCTTTTTGGTGCTGCGGTGAAATAACTTGACACCGAAATAATCTTCCAGTGATTGAACCTGCATGGTCACCGCAGGCTGTGTCATATGTAGGGCTCCCGCCGCATGAGAGAAGCTGCCTTTCTCCGCCACGGTAAAGAAAATATGCAGTTGATGAAAATTAAGTGCCATGTAAACCCGCCTCTCTTTGTTTCCATTATATGAAATCGCACGCACACAGTCCATTAAGACACAAAAAAGAGCATGCCGTCATCGACACACTCCAGTTAAGGAACCTATTCGGTTATCGACGCTTACGACTGTTCTTGATCAATGTCATACGACGTGAGTGTCTAAGCCAAGAATAATAAGACTTCAAATCACGAAGCTCCATCGTTTCCGACATTTTCCCAAGGAACGTAACAATAATCATTTTGTGAAGCGGATTACCTACAAGATCGGTTTCATGCTCCAGATGGGAAAATTCGGCAACAACAACAAGGTCATCATCAATGAGATAAACGTCTTCTTCATTGCGATAATAAGGGACGATGCTATCATTTTTAAGCTTTTCCCACAGAAAAGCGCAAATTTCCTCGAGTGAATTGTTTTCGCTAGAAACACGATCACTCCATCTCAGCTTCGCATGATTCGTGATCACGACGTCCGCCACTTTCTTGTCACCCAGCTGTACGAAGAATGGTTCATAAGTACTCCATCTCCCCATCACCTTGTCTTTCATGATCACAACCCCTATCCTACTAAAATGAGACCGTGTACCTATTCCCTATCTGACTGTAAGTTATATTTTACTTGATTATAACTTTTTTTCCCATGAAAGAATATATAAAATTATTAATAAATATTTGTGAAATCATGAAAAAATGCTTATTTTCTAAAAATTCAAAAAATAAAAAAAGCTTCTTGCGAAGCTTTCGTTTTGCACTGCAGCCTCAAAGGGTGTAAAATCTAGTTTTGTCCGGCACATCACTACTGTATTCGGTTTTAATTTCGTTACGGTAAGACTTCTCTACCTTCTTGACGTACGGGAGCTTCAAAAGGTTCCGTGTTGTCTCTTCTACTTTGCTGGCATGTATATAAAGAACGGCATAATTCATTTTCTTGGATATGTAATGAAGGGAACCGAACCGTTCCAAGTTTCTCGCGGCTTTGATATCGTTTACCCAAATGATTAATCCGCTACGCTCGATCATCATGATTGCAACCTCTTTTCAATAATCCTAGTATGGAGTGAACCCACTACATGAAGCCTTCTGACACCATTGTCCGCATATTCCGTGGAAGCATAACAGAAAGTATTCACCGCGTCCACCTCGCGGTCGTTAACGCTGGGGGGACGCTGCTGTATCAAGCAGGCGACCCGCAGCTGATCACCTTCGCCCGTTCGACGGCGAAGCTCATTCAAGCCTTGCCGGTGATTGAATCCGGCGCGGCTGATCATTTCGGCCTCACCGATGCCGAAATCGCCCTATGCTGCGCTTCCCACAACGGGGAAGCTGAGCACGTGAGCACTGCCCAGGGTATCCTGGGCAAGCTCGGTTACCATCATGAGCACCTGCAGTGCGGTGCTCATGAACCTTACCACGCGCCGACCGCACAGGCGATGCGCGAGCGAGGAGAATCCCCGAGCACCTTGCACAACAATTGCTCGGGTAAACATTCGGGTATGCTAGCGCTTAGCGCACACCTTGGTGCATCGCCGGATACCTACATGAGCATCCAGCATCCTGTTCAACAGCTTATGCTCGAGGCAGTATGCGCCATGACCGGCGTGCCGAAGCCGTTAATGCAGCTCGGAATTGACGGTTGTGGTGTGCCCGTATTCGGCATGAGAATCGACCAACTGGCACTTGCCTTCGCCAGATTAGGCCGACCTGACGAATTGCCGCAAGCACGTGCAAACGCTTGCCAAAGAATTGTCGCCGCGGTGCGAAAATATCCTCAATTCCTCGCGGGAAGCGACCGCTTCGATACGCGATTAATCGAGGTAACCAAGGGCCGTATCATCGGCAAGATGGGAGCCGAAGGCATCTTCGCCATCACGATTCCAGAACAGGGACTAGGCTTCGTCTTAAAGATCGAAGACGGTAATGTTCGGGCCTTGTATCCAGCTGTCGTCGAAGCTTTGAAGCAGCTAAGTTTGCTTTCGGAATCCGAAATAAGCGAACTTGCATCCTATCATACCCCTACCATTCATAACTGGCAGGGAACCGAGGTCGGAATCATCCGCCCCGATTTCCAGCTTTAGTAATTACCCGCAATTCCCGCTGCAGCTTCCACCGGAACTGCAGCCTTTGCCAGTTGGAAGCGGATTATTGCTTGGAACTTTAATCGTATCGGAGACCGCATGCGCGATCGTTGTGGAAACTGTAAACAGCAAATCGTCCAAGCGGTCCTCAGCTTCTTTGAACCTACGCACCGCTTCAACAGCATGCAGTTTCTCCTGAATCTCATTCACCGCGGCTAATGCTTCGTGATAGCTTGGGTGGTAATGCCCGAAGCGTTCACATTCCTCGAAAGCATCTTTTTTTCTGGCGAAAACCGCTTTAAGATCCCGCACTTCCGCGCTGTTCTCCACAGCGTTCTTCCAATATAAATAATCTGCCACTTCAGCAGAGGAATTAATCATATCACCCATGTCATAGGCCTGCATAAGAACGGCCGACATATCTATTGTTTCTGCTTCCAATGTTTGTAACATAACTAAGATCAACATCCTTCCTCTCAAAAAATATATAACATCTCTACTATACCACAGTTCCCCAAGAGTTTCTTCCTTTTCTCTTTGCAGCAAAATTCTCGTCCATTTGCTCAATGGCTAATGCTAACCTACGTATAAACACCTTCATCATTAATACCAGGCAAAATAAGCTTCATCTCCTCCCAATCCTCGCTAACCAAAGAAATCTCCTGATATTCCTCCAGTCCTTCCAATATCCAGCCCGATCGTTCTTCGCGCAGAATTCGGGGGATGATGAAGCGATTTCGTCCTTCTTTTCGAAGCTGCAAAACGCTTTTCCATTCGATAGCTTTGCGGATCATCTCTTTGCGAGTAGAGCCGTGATATTCACGAAATTCCTTAATCCAGCTTACAGGAATATCCTGCATATCCGGATACAATTCGTCCTGCTCCGGCAAGTGGGTATCCATTTCATAGAGCTGTATGGTATCTCTTGAATAACAAAGGCCGCCTGTCTGATTTTCGGACGAAATCAAGGCATTGGAACTCGCTGGCATCTCGTCTTTTCGGCTGCTTTTTGGATGGAACCCCATATTCTCAAGACACTTCGTGAGCTTTGTAAGATGTTCACGCAATATAATAAAGTCTGAGCTGCCAACGCGCTCCCCAAGAAGTGGCAAGCATTTCTCGTTTCGAAGCAAGGCCTCGGCTATATCTTCGGAACGGCAGCGAAGCAGCGTTACTTCTTCGATATACAGCTTACCGGCCTGCTCTCCCCATTGCTGTAAAGTAATCGTTATATGTGCAGGTACTTCGTAAAGAGCATTCTCGTGCAGGATGCGAATCATTTCTTCACTGCTCATCCCCTTTTCCCAAGCACGGTAGAAGCTTTCTTTGGTAACCCGATAGGTACGAACAAGATCTGTCGTTTGGAGATCAGCGAAAGCCGCAATATCCCATTCTGTGCGAAGAAATACATCAGGGGGGAGCAATATTTCGAAATCCGGCTGCACATAAAGCGAAGGACTCACCTCCACATACGTTTCTAACGATCTGAAGTCCTTATCCTTATAGTGTAAGACCTCTTGTATCGGCGTTATTAACCATCGAAACCATATATGATTTTCCTTGTCGGTACCCAACTCTATGAAACGGAAAACAGACAAAGGAGCTATCCAAGTGGTCATGATAGCCTTTCGAAGTGATGATTCATCCGTCACCTGCCCCCCAAGGGAACAGCAAGAACGGATTCCTTTTACGATAACGTCCACATCATACCATTGCCCGAACTCTCCTCTCTCCATCAATGATATGCCATGTTCAAGCCAGACAGGTGCAGGAACCAACAATTGACGCCATATCTGGTATAATTGCCCTTGCTGGCTGTCGTAAGAGTCCTGAAGCCATCCTAGAAAGGCCGTCTGATTGAAGAGGTAACGGTCACCTTGGCTATGAATAGAAAGGAAACCCATGCGAATAGCCATTTCAATCATTAGCGCGGCAGGTTCGTCATAAACGTCTCTAAATGCGTAATTAAGCCCAGCAGAGCGTAAAATATCATTAGGCAAGGCGAGATGTTCCGTTAGCTTCTGCAGCAGTTTTTTATGTAAAGTCCCTTTGTTCGTGAGAGGCAGAGATGATTGTTGATTACAAGCCACCTGAAAATGAAACAGCTGCTGAGCCAAGCCTCTAGGGTTAAACGGTACTGCTGTAACTGATGCGTTTAATTGCTCTAAGTCCCCGGCTTCCAACTGCTCAATTCCCATATCCTCCTTAGTTGTTTGAAGCTGATCTGACGGAAATAATAACATTTGCCACGCTGCAAAAGCATCCTCAGGCAGGATAAAAAGCTGCTCCCCCCATGCTTTGCGAAAGGCACCAATAATGCCAGCTCTTCTAAGCCCTACAAGGCCTAGCGCGACTTGCGCGCCCGCCATACGAAGAGCTCCTTGCTTTTCCAACGCGTCTCTTGTAAACGGTTCACAGCCGAATGCGGATACGATGAGACGCAGAGTATGCTTTTCATCCAATGACAAATGCCGGTTCAACTCTGCAAGGTACTTCCGATCCGTCATCAAATCAGGTAATGCCACGCCTTGTTTGAGGAAAGATGAGCACCATTTTTGTTCCATAATGAGCTGTCTCAGTTCACAGGGCATTTTGCTATCCATATGTTCAAATTTCATTCTGTGCTCCTTCTCGTCATTTCGCCTCTTGATTCCAACTCGTTATGCTATATTGATAGCCTTGTTCAACTAGAAACAACTGCCTTTTCATAGCAAAATCCTGCTCCTTCGTATCCTCGCTAATCAGAGAATAGAAGACAGCAGCGTTAGTACCGCTGCTCTTAGGGCGAAGGATGCGACCTAGCCGCTGCGCCTCTTCTTGCCTCGAACCATAGCTACCCGACACCTGAATGGCTACGACGGCGTCGGGCAGATCCACAGCAAAATTGGCAACCTTGGATACAATAAGGAGAGGCAGCCGACCCTTCTTGAATTGTTCATATAGGTCTTCTCGGATATCATGCGCTACTCCGCCGCTGATCATGGGCGCGCCGGTATGGGCAGCGATGAGCTCTAATTGACTAATATATTGGCCGATGATTAACGTCTGTTCATTAGCATGAAGCCCCAATAAGTGGTCAATAACGTCTAGCTTAGCGGCGTTTTCTCCAGCGATCCTGAACTGCTGCCTAGCTCCCGAGGCTCCATAACGATCCCGATCATGAGCCGATAGAGGCACTCGTACTTCCTTGCAGGCTACCTTGGCTATCCAACCCTTTGACTCAAGCTCTTTCCAAGCCATATCATATTTCTTCGGTCCCACAAGCGAGAAAACGTCTTCTTCTCGACCGTCTTCCCTAATTAACGTAGCCGTTAATCCGAGTCTGCGAGTTGCTTGTATCTCGGCTGTAGCCCGAAAAACGGGGGCTGGCAAAAGATGAACCTCATCATAAATAATCAACCCCCAGTCTCTCTGACTGAACAGCCGCATATGCGAGAATTCGTCTTCTTTCTTCCCACGATGCGTCAAAATCTGATATGTCGCAATCGTAATAGGCCTTACTTCCTTCGTAGCGCCGTTATATTCCCCTACCTGGTCTTCCGCCAAGCCTGTTTTGCTCAAAATTTCACGTTTCCACTGCTTCACCGAAGTAACATTGGTTGTCAGAATCAACGTAGCACAGTTACACCTGGCCATCGCGGCAATGCCGACCACCGTCTTCCCTGCTCCACAGGGAAGTACCAACACACCGCTACCGCCTTCTCCGACACGGTTAAAAGCATCTACAGCATGTTTTTGGTAATCCCGCAGCTGGAACGGCACTTCCATCGTATCTTCATTCCGAAGCTGAATCGGAAGAAATTCACCGCTGCGATAAGCGGCCAAATCTTCTACAGGATAACCCAACTTGATAAGTTCTTGCTTCAAGATACCTCGTGAAATCGGAGAAATAGCAATAGCGCGCTCTCCGCGGGTATCCTCTAAATACCTCTTCAACGAATCGTACGCGCAAATTTCTTTCAACACAACCGTATCATCGCTAACTAAATAGAGCTCATTTCCGACATTCTTCATACGCAATATGCCATACCGTTTCACATATTTCCGAATGCTGCTCAGTACCGCGGTAGGGACACCAAATTTGGCATTCCGCTGCAAAAAGTCCGACATTTCTTCTATTGGCATCCCAGCAGCTGACGCATTCCATAGCGATAATGGCGTAATCCGATACGTATGGAGATGCTCTGGGCTTTTGATCAAATCCGCAAAACGGGATATCGTCCCCCTTACAGCTTCAAATTCTGGGTGATTCGTTTCCACTAATATCGATAAATCGCTCTGTACAATCAGAGGACGGGTAGGATCCATGGCAATCATGTGCTGCCTCCTTTTTTTCTAGTATGAAAGGAAAGCACTTGATTTAAACATCCCCACCATGCTAACGTCTAAAACATACTCAAAGAAATGCTTACGAAGTTACGAATTACTTAGGAGGTCCTTCATGCGCAAATGGAAAATCTCTCTTGCTTTGCTGCTTAATTTAGTTATCTTGATGACTGCTTGTGGGAGTAAACCCGCAGCTATAGCTGGCAGAGAGCGTGTAAAAGTGGAACGTATCGTGGACGGTGACACGCTTGAGGTCACAATGAAAGGGAAGAAAGAGAAGGTTCGATTAATTGGTGTGGACACACCGGAGACGAAGAAACCTAATACACCGGTTATGTTTTATGGAAAAGAAGCAAGTGCTTATACGAAGAAACGATTGGAGAAGGAAACCGTCGAGCTTGAATTTGATGTAGATAAAAAGGATCAATATGATCGCTGGCTCGTTTACGTATGGATCGGGGAAGAACTGTTTAACCGTACCCTTGTTCAAGAGGGGTATGCGCGGATGGCTACATATCCTCCGAACATCAAGTACGTGGATGCCTTTAAGAAGGATCAAGAAACAGCCCGTAATCAGAAGAAAGGCTTATGGAAGGATTACGATAAAGCATTTGATACCAAGAAATAACCGATAACTACCAAAGCAAGTAGTACAGATAGCACGCCAGCAATCGGTAGGAAAGGACCCCCCCTTCTCTCCTTCTTTTCGTACCAATGGGCCCTTCTTGAACGCTTTTCTATTTCTCTTATATGCTGCTCAAATCTTTTCTCTATTTCGTATAGATTCCACATGGTAACTCCCCCTATCCTTTGGTTGAGAACGATTTTACCATGGCAGGAACTCCCAGAGTTATCTATAATAAATGATCGTAACCATCGGAAAAAGTGATGATTGGAGGGCGACTAGAATGGATCTCACCTTGTATAAAACACTGCTTGAAGTCGCCAAATGGCAAAACTATACGAAGGCGGGTGAAAGTCTCGGCTATGCTCAGTCTAGTGTGACATCCCAAATTCAAAAGCTGGAAATGGAATATGGGATCGAAATATTTGAACGTATCCGCAAAAAGATGCGACCGACACCAGCCGGCGACATTTTACTCCGATATGCCTCCAAGCTTGTCAAATTAGTAGAGGAATCGAAGATTACGGTTGCGGGTCAAACAACGGGGAGCTTTATCATTGGCACACATGAGACAACCATGTGCTCTTATATGCTGCCACCGTATTTAGGAGCTTTCAAGAGGCGCTACCCGCAAATTACGATCACCATCAACGAAGTCGTCGAGAATGATATTTATCGGGCTCTTAAAGCAGGCGAATGCGATATGGGGTTCATTGTTGAACGTGACATAACTGACCCTGATTTGGTATTTGAAAATATTCAAGAAGAGGAATTCGTCATTATTGCCTCGCCGGATCACCCGTTAGCAGCCAAATCATCCATTGTTCCACAAGATTTAAACGGCAGCGAAATTCTGATGTCGACAATAGGAAGCCGCTGTCGCAATCTATTCGAAAAGATGCTGCGCAAACACCAAATCCAATATACGCTAGCTTATGAAATCAATAATTATGAAACAGTCAAAAAATGCGCGATGCATGGACTAGGTCTTTCCTTGCTTCCCAAAACGACCGTTACCGCTGAAACGCAAAACGGGCAGCTAGCGATATTACCGCTAGACTACCCGAATTTCAAGCTAAACGTACAGCTGTGTTATCATGCCAAAAGGCAATTATCGATGCCCATGAAGGCTTTTGTCCAGTTAATGTGTAGGCCTACTCCACACGGATTGCATTCGCCTGAGCAATCAAGCACAGCTCTGCTGCTTTGAACGTATGCGCCTGTGTCATGGCATGCTCTGTACGATTCAGACAGTCCAAGATCAACTGGCCGAAGAAAGGAAAGCCTACTTGTCCATGGAGGCTGTAGTGCTTTTCTCCTTGCTGGTTGACCAGGTATAACTGATCTCCCTGCGGATCGCGAGCGATGTCAATATATTTACGCAGTTCAATATATCCTTCTGTTCCTAGAATAACCGTCCGTCCATCTCCCCAAGTACCCAAACCACTCGGTGTAAGCCAATCTACACGGAAATAATTTGTCGCCCCGTTGTCCCCGATCAGTGTTGCGTCACCGAAATCCTCCAGCTCTGGATAATCCTTCGCATGGTAATTCGCCACTTTACTGCTTACAACAGTAGCATCCTTGCACCCTGCATAGTACAGAAACTGTTCAATTTGATGACTGCCGATATCACAGAGAATGCCGCCATAATTTTGTTTCTTGAAAAACCAATCAGGGCGATTCGAATGACCCAATCTGTGCGGCCCTAAACCAATGACCTGCACGATTCGGCCAATTGCACCTTCTTCAATGAGCTGACCCGCGAAAACGGCACTTTCCACATGGAGACGCTCACTGTAATATACAGCAAATTTGCGACCCGTTGCTTCAACAGTTGCCTTGGCTGCAGCCAATTGATCTAACGTTGTGAAAGGAGCTTTATCTGTGAAATAATCTTTGCCATTCTCCATCGCACGGACACCTAAGGCTCCGCGTTCCGAAGGTACAGCAGCTGAAGCGACTAGCTTGACTTCGGCATCGTCAAATATTTCTTGCTCAGACGCAGCTACCTTCACATGAGGATACTTCTCCACGAAAGCCTTTACCTTAGCAGCGTCCTGGTCATAAACCCATTTGAGCTCTGCTCCTGCTTCTTGCAAGCCATTGCACATCCCATAGATATGACCGTGATCCAAGGCAATCGCTGCGAAAACGAACTCCCCTTTTTGAACGACAATGTTCGGCTTCCCTTTTGGTGCGTAATTCATTCCATCGCTTTTCTGCATGTCCGAATTCCTCCACTATCCTACCCATGTTACGCATTAGCGCGGGGTGTTCATATTTTTATACTACAAGTGTTTTAAAACCGGCCTCTTTATTGACAGTGGAATTTTTTATTTTATCTTGCAAATGCTGCTCGAATAATTCTTCGTCAATCGGCAGGTCTACCCAATTGTCTGTCCACGTCGACAACAACATGGCGTTGGATAGCATCAGACCTTTGATTCCTTCTTCTCCTGGAGCGACCAATGGCGTGCCATGTAGAATGGCATCCACCCAGTTTTGCGTGATGCCTTTGTGGCCTGTTTCTTGCCCTTCAATTGGAATCTCGCACTTCCAGCACTCCGGTTGGCCGAATCCACCCTTGTAGGTTTCATTAAATTCTCTCTCGGATACGCGTAAACGCCAGAAAGTTAGCTTCCCATCTTCGATCACAATTTTACCGCGGTCACCGGACAACTCGAAACGGTTCGTACCCGGTGCTTCGCCCGTTGTTGTAACGAATAAGCCCGTAGCCCCATTCTCATACTCTACGAATGCGGTTACATCGTCCTCAACTTCGATATTGCGATGCTTTCCGAAATAACAAAATGCACGAACTCGTTTAGGCATCATATCGATCGTCCACTGCCACAAGTCAAGCTGATGCGGGTCCTGGTTAATGAGTACACCGCCGCCTTCGCCTGCCCACGTTGCACGCCAGCCGCCTGAATCGTAATAGCTTTGGGATCTGTACCAATTCGTAATAATCCAGTTCGTTCTGCGAATTTCGCCAAGCTCTCCGGAAGAAACCAGATCCTTCAACTTTTTATATAATGGATTTGTACGTTGATTGTACATCATACTGAACACTTTGCCTGAAGCTCGCGCAGCTTCGTTCATTTGTCTAACTTGTTTGGTATAAACACCTGCTGGTTTCTCACACAACACATGGAGTCCGGCTTTAAATGCACGGGCAGCCACATCTGGGTGATCATAGTGCGGAGTCGCAATCAATACACCGTCAATTGTCCCCGAAGTAAGGAATGTATCGAGATTGTCGAATAATTGGACGCCTTCACCTAGGTTTTCTTTCGCCCATTCCAAGCGGTCCGCTCTGAACTCACAAATAGCGGTTAGCTGAGCACCCTTCACTTCATTATTCACCAAGTATTTGGCATGTCCGGTTCCCATATTGCCCAGACCAATAATACCAATCCTTACTTTCTCCATATGGTTATCACCTTTTCTTGTTAGTTTCACAATTATTGAACACGTTATCAATGTAGCATATTTAGAAGACCGCATCTTGTCGCAGATTGACCACCTTATTGCGAACTTTGACAGTTACAAGATATAGACAAAATGAGAAAAGACCAGTTTCCTGGTCCGGTCCCTCCCTTTTTCACGAAAAAGCTGGCAGTTGGATAAGGACAGTGGTGCCAACGCCAAGCTTACTTTGATATTCAATATGTCCTTGGTGTTCATCAATAATCGCGAAGCTAACCATTACGCCGAGCCCAGTTCCCTTCTCTTTGGTCGTATAAAAGGGTTCCCCTATGCGCGGCAGCCGCTCCTCCGATATACCCATTCCCTGATCTGCGAAATAAAGAACTACACCGCCCGCAACCTTTTTCACAGATATATGCAGGCCGCCTCCGATTGGCATTGCCTCAATTGCATTTTTAATCATATTCACGAAAACCTGCTTTAATTGATTTTGCTCACATTTAACCAGAGGAAGATTCGGTTCACAATCTAGTTCGATGATCACATTGCTCATGATTGCTTCTGTATTCAACAGTTCAATGACTTCGCTAAGAATAGCTGTGGTATCATGAGGATGAAAGGCAACAGCCTGTGGCTTAGCAAGAATCAGAAGCTCTCCTAAGATCAATTCGATACGATTAAATTCTTCCTGCATGATCTGAAAATACCTAAGCTTGCTTTCTTCGTTTGCTTGACACATCAGTTTAGCAAATCCTTTGAGCGCCGTAAGCGGATTACGGATCTCATGTGCGATACCTGCTGCCAATTGTCCAGCGACATTCAATTTTTCCGTTTTGCGAAGAAGCTCTTCTGTCTGTTTCTGTATGGTGATATCCTGCACCGTACCAAATAGACGCAGCGGCCTTCCCCATTCGTCATAGGTCGTTTTGGCCATGGTATGAATCACGCGGACCTCATTCTCATTCACAATAATTCGATACACCAAATCTAGAAGACCGCCATGCAGAGCATCACGAATTGCCTCTTTCACTTTAACTGTATCATCCGGATGAACCGCATTAAAAAAGGCTTCTATTGTATTCCCAAAACCTTCACGGCGCAAATGAAACAGCACAAACAGCTCGTCTGACCAATACAAATCATTCCTGATCACATCCCAGTCATAGTGACCCAATCCCGCGATTTCTTGTGCAATTTCCAAATTGGCTTTGCTTCTTTTAAGCTCTGCTTCAATTTGTTTATGTGTTGTAATATCGTGAATGAGCCCCCGTACAGCCGTACGACCGTTATCGCGGAGGACGCGCTCGATTTGTGATTTGAGATGTCGCACCTCTCCATCTTTGCGAACAACCCTGTACTCGACTTCAGATATTCCAACCTGAATCGCTGTCTCAAAAGCAAGGGCTACTTTATCGCGATCATCCGACACAATTAGCATAATAGCTTCGCTTAAATCCATAGAATCTACGGGATCAAGACCATGTATTCGGTACATCTCCTCGGACCACATGCAATACTCATCTGTCAGATATCGCTCAAAGCTGCCAAACTGTCCCAGTTTTTGCGCTTGCACAAAACGCTCCTCGACCAGCTTACGCTCTGTAATATCGCGCCAAATACCCAATAGCTGACTTCTCTTACCATCTTCATCTAACATCCATTTGAAATTTTTCTCAAACCACACGTACCAACCTTTTTTATGCAAGAAACGACAGGTGATCATCCCTTGGTCCGCAACAGTCGAGTAGTTTTCGTCCGTAAAAATGTTCTTCAAAATCTCTATGTCTTCTGAATGACAATACGTCAATATACGAGTACCGACCATTTCATCAACTTCATAACCGAGCAATGGATGAGTAGCAGGGGATAGATATCGAAATTTACCATCTACGGAAGTCAATGTGATTAAATCTTGAAAATTCTCTGTATATTTTAGATAATACTCACTTTCTAGCAATGAACTAATTTCAGCAAAATCCGGTTTGCGGAATGCAATATGCAAATTCCCGCCAAATGGATATGCACTTACCTTTATCCACTGATTGGACGATTTTATGTACTCTTCAAAATGAACTTCTTCCTTATTTTTAAGGGCTTTATGGAATTGATCGTAACAAGCGTACCGTATCGCAGCAGGAAATTCGGCCCAAGCGACTTTACCCAATAATTCATTAGGCGTACGATTTAAAATTTTTGCTGCATATTCGTTGATATATGTATAATGCCAACCTGCGTCTAGAATAATTACACCAATAAATGCGCTGTCTTTGACCTTATTCATTCTAAGATGGTGACCTCCCCTACCCTTTTCGCTATCATTATCTCTCATCACTTATCGGTAGTAAAGATAACATTTTTTCCTGACAAAAAAAGCAACCCTTCTCCATAGAATGGAAAACAGGTTGCTTGCTGTTATACGTGGATCCTAATTATTTACTGCCGACGAGTGTTTTGTCTGATGAAATCTTGCTAAGCGCTTCTCCAGCTTCATCCTCAAAGGTGCCGCGCACCGCTAGGTCACCGATGGCTACTATTCCGACAAGCTCACCGTTCTCCACTACTGGTAACCGTCGAATTTGATCTTTAGCCATCATTTTGGCGGCCTCTTCAACAGTAGTATCTGGGCTTATTGTCTCTATATCCTTCGTAATTACATTCTCGACAGCTGTAGAACCAGAATGCTTTTCCGCGTACCCGCGAACAACAAGGTCACGGTCTGTTACAACACCAATGAGCTTCTTGCCCTCTACAACGGCAACGAATCCGATATCGTGATTCTTCATTTTTAAAGCGATCTCGTAAATATTATCCTGCAGAGTAACCGTCACGCAATCTTTACTCATGATGTCCCTCACTGTTTTACCTGCCATGTCCCATAATCCCTCCTCAGAGTTAACTTACCTCTATAGCATTCTCCAAAGGAAGGACGGCATTCATGCCATATAATCCAAAGCCATTCCTAATAACAAATTTGCTGCATTTAGCATGGATTTCTCGTCAATATCGAACTTCGGATGATGGTGCGGATGTATGATACCAGCCTCAACATTACCTGCACCAACGAACATAAAACAACCTGGTCGGTGATTCAAATAATAGGAAAAGTCCTCTCCGGCCATAATAAGTGGGGACTCGTGTACGGCTTCTGCCCCAAACAATTCGGTGCCAACTTTGAAGAAACGCTCTGCTTCTTTCCCGTCATTAACAACTGTTGGATAACCTAATTTATAGTTTATCTTATAGGAAGCCTGATTCATCTCACAAGTGGTATGTACGATCCGTTCAAGGCGCTGCTTCACATCTTGTCTAAGTTCCGCATTGAAAGTGCGCACAGTGCCATTCAGCACACTCGTTTCAGCTATAACATTGAAGCTTGAGCCTCCGTGGAAGGATCCAACGCTAACCACACATGGTTCAATCGGATCTATTTGTCGACTCACGATCGATTGGAGATTAACAACTAATTGAGAAGCTACATAAATACTGTCAATGGTTTGATGAGGCAACCCCCCATGTCCACCTTTTCCTTGAATATGGATAGTAAATTCGTCGGGTGCCGCCATTAAGGGACCCGCTTTGGAATAAAAATGGCCTATAGGAAATGGCGTCCAGAGATGAACGCCGAACACGGCATCAACACCTTCAAGAGCTCCGTCTTGGATCATGGAATCAGCGCCACCAGGCGTAATTTCTTCAGCATGCTGGAACAGGAAAACCAGATTCCCTTTCAGTTGAGCGCGATGCTGACTAGCCACCTTGGCAATGCCAAGCAGTGTTGAAGTGTGTGCGTCGTGTCCACAAGCGTGCATAACGCCTTTTGTGAGCGAAGAATACGTACAGTTCTTCTCATCTTGTATAGGCAATGCATCCATGTCTGCTCGAAGCGCAACCGTAGGACCTTCGCTGCTGCCGCGGAGCAGTCCGACAATACCATTGCCTCCTACATTTTTGCGAACTTCAATATCCCAACTCTGTAGATGGCTCGCCACAAATTCAGCTGTGCGATATTCATGAAAAGAGAGTTCTGGGTTTTGATGTAAGTAGCGTCTCCAGGCAACCATTTCTTCATAATTGGCTTGTAAGCTTGCTTGAAAATCGTTCATATGGAAAATCCTCCGCCCATCCTTGTTTCTTAACTTTTCACGCTTGCCGTGTCATTGAACCTATTCTACCAAATAAATGAACATGTTTCATCTGTAAAGTGCCATCAAATATTAGAAAATTGACGTTGCTATCGACTTGCAGAACCTTTGGAAACATACTATCATGAATAAAGAATGCATACGTACAATATGGAGGCGTTAAAATTGATTATTGAAGCAACTGGCCTAAAAGGCTTAAAAAGTGATTTGGCTCACCTGGATGAAGTAACGACAAAACTTGGTTTTGTGCGTTGGCAGTGGGAATACACGCGTGCTACTTATGATTTTAAAATGGAAGATAAAGCAAGCAAATCCGTGTATTTCTTACGTGTAAATGCTCGTGTAGAATCCGGCAAACTAGAATCTCCTTATGCAATCCTATTCTTAGAAGATGCGTACATAGGTAAAGAAACGTTCCCGCATGGCTTGGATTACAATTCTCCTATCCCTGAGTCGGTTCTCAAAATTTCCAACCAAAAATTAGCTCAACTGCAGCAATTATTAGCAGACTAGGCGGGGAAACAGCATGAATCCCCCTCGAAGAGGAACGCCGGATTTTCTGCTGCTATTTTTAACCTTTGTACTCGTTTGCTTCGGACTTGCTATGGTTTTCAGTGCAAGCTCAATGACGAGTGCTTATCGATGGGGCGACCCTTGGTATTTTACGAAGAAGCAATTGATAGCTGTTGGCTTAGGAAGCGTTGGCATGCTTTTCTGCATGAACCTCCACTACACCAAGCTAAAGAAGTTAGTTATTCCTGCTTTCTTTGTTGTTGTTATGCTGCTCGTTCTTGTTATTTTCACTTCAAAAGCAAATGGTGCAGCCAGCTGGTTTAATGTAGGTAAATTTGGCATTCAGCCAACGGAATTTGCCAAACTAATTGTTATTCTTTACTTGGCATCTCTCATTAGTAATAAAGAAGAGAAGTTCCGTAATTTCAAGAAAGGCCTGCTCCCTGCCTTGGTGATCGTTGGATTTGTCAGCATGCTCATCATGCTGCAGCCTGATTTGGGCTCCTGTATGATCCTGCTAGTCTGCTCTGCCATTGTCATCATTGTGGGTGGCTCCAACCTTAAGCATATTTTCCTTTTAGGGACAGGCCTTGCTGCAATCGGCACTATGGTTGTTACCATTTACTTACTAAAAAATAACACAGCAGATACGTCAAGCAGTTACCGTCTGAACCGCCTAACCTCTTTTCTTGATCCATGGGCCGATACTTCGGATACTGGGTACCAGGTCGTCCAATCCTTATTCGCATTCGGACATGGCGGACTGACGGGTGCAGGATTCGGTCAAGGTATTCAAAAGCTGCATTATTTACCTGAAGCTCATAATGACTTCATTTTTGCAATCATTGGAGAAGAGTTTGGTTTTATTGGGAGTTCGATATTCATCCTTATTTTCCTGCTCTTTATATGGCGTGGCATCCTCGTCGCTGTTCGCAGTCCCGATTTATTCGGTATGGTAGCCGGAGTTGGCATTATGAGCATTTTTGCCTTCCAGGCCGTCATCAATATCGGTGGCGTTACAGGATCCATTCCACTGACCGGTGTAACCTTGCCCTTTATTTCAGCAGGAGGTTCCTCCATGATGGTCTCTCTCATCAGTATGGGGATCCTGCTCAGTATATCTCGGGAACAAACACACAAAGAAGATGCAAAACCCAAAAAAAGACCCAATCGATTTCAATGAAATCGATTGAGTCTTTTTTCTATTTTACACGATGTGGATCGTCTGCTGTCTCTTCTTCCTTGAACGCGACACCTTCCACCTTGACATTGACCTCAACCACGGTTAGTCCTGTCATATTTTCAACAGCTTCTCTCACGTTTTCTTGGAGATCCCTGCATACATCCTGAATACGAGAACCGTAATTGACGATAACACGTAGATCGATGGCTGCTTCTACTTGCCCAACCTCCACAGAAACACCACGCTGAACATTCTTACCACTGAGTCGTTTAGCTAAGCCTTCCGAGATACCACCTGACATGCCCGCTATGCCTGCTGTCTCCAGAGCTGCAAGTCCTGCAATTGTTGATACTACATCATCAGAAATACGAATTAATCCGGTTTGATTGTCTTCGGACATACAGATCATCTCCTCATATATAATATATGACCTTTAAGCTTACTTAAAGTCTCTCATTGTTGAGTGAAGCTCAAAGTCCCCCCCACACAGGTATAAATCTATTGTAATAAGTTCGCTAGATGAAAGCAAGAACCAGCAACAACGGACAAATCGAATTTACATTGGGTTCCAAAGTAGGTATATTAAAAGAAGTCAAAAAGTACCAATAAAGAATGAGTCGGAGGGTTTACTTTGAAGGGAAAATTGTTCTACATCGGGTTAATCATTTCTTTCGTTACAACAGGCATCGCTCATTACATGCATCTGAATTCAACGCTTCAATTCGTTATTGCTTGTATAGCGATCATTTTTGTAGCTGGATTTCTAGGTAAAGCGACAGAGAGTGTTGCCCACTATGCAGGTGAGCGCGTAGGCGGATTCCTCAATGCAACGTTCGGTAATGCAGCTGAGTTAATTATTGCGTTCTTCTTAGTTAGAGATGGATTGTTCGATGTCGTCAAAGCCAGTCTCACCGGAGCTATAATCGGCAATTTGCTGCTTGTACTGGGACTGAGTATATTTTCAGGTGGATTAAAGTTTAAGGAACAGTCATTTAACGTGAAACTTGCTTCACACAATTCTTCCTTAATGATTCTTGGGGTTGTTGCGTTATTCATACCAGCCATCTTCGCAGGTGGATTGACAACCAAAGAAACGTCAACAATGAGCATGATCGTAGCCATATTACTGATCGTTGCCTACTTGCTCTGGCTACTATTCTCCATGGTTACACACAAAAGTGTACTTTCTGATGAAGCCATTGAACATGGTGAGGCAGCGTGGTCCAAAGGAACTTCCATTTTATTTCTAATCCTAGCTACAGTCATGGTGGCTTTCACGAGTGAATGGTTAGTTGGTACATTAGAGGAAGTTACCCATAGATTTGGATTATCAGAGCTGTTTGTAGGGGCATTCCTCATTGCCATCATTGGAAATGCCGCGGAGCATAGCGCAGCCGTGATGATGGCTATGAAGAATAAAATGGGCGCAGCCGTTGAAATAGCAATCGGCAGCTCATTGCAGATTGCCCTATTCGTAGCTCCTGTGCTTATACTTGTCAGTTTCTTCGTAAGTGGAACACCTATGAACATTGTCTTTTCCACATATGAAATTGCTGCAATCGGAGTCGCCGTCTTTATTACGAAGTCGATAACCCAAGATGGCTCGACCAACTGGTATGAAGGTCTCCTGCTGCTCGTGGTCTACATCATTCTAGGCGTCGTATTCTTCCTCGTCTAAATACTTTATAAAGACAAAAAAAGTAACCCATTGTGGAGAGCACTGCAAAAGCCTTACTTTTGAACGAAGTGGATCTGCCAAATGGAAAAAGCATGAGATAAAGAAAAAAAGCAGTTCGTTCCTCATCAGAG
>NZ_LMEO01000016.1:95951-96201 GCF_001426375.1 Paenibacillus sp. Root444D2 | reverse complement strand
GTCGCCTTGGTRRGCCGTTACCYYACCAACTAGCTAATGCGCCGCAGGCCCATCTATAAGCCACAGATTGCTCCGTGTTTCATRRTTCTCTCATGCGARAAAACCARTTATCCGGTCTTAGCTATCGTTTCCGATAGTTATCCCRRTCTTATAGGCAGGTTACCTACGTGTTACTCACCCGTCCGCCGCTAACTTATCCCGAAGGATAAATCCGCTCGACTTGCATGTATTAGGCACGCCGCCAGCGTTC
>NZ_LMEO01000016.1:0-95900 GCF_001426375.1 Paenibacillus sp. Root444D2 | reverse complement strand
CTCATTTGCGTTGCTAGCGAGATTTTGCAATCTCTTTTTTGAACGATTTCTCGTTCGTGCTTACTCACTCGTTGTTCAGTTTTCAAAGATCAATTTCTTTCATTTTAATCCTTCGCCCCTCAAAGGCGACTTGATTAATATACCACATCGGCCTATTCGATTGCAAGAACTTTTTTTAATTTCTTTCGTTCTTTCGTTCGACCGCCGAAGCGACAAGGAGTAATATAACAAATCCGCAAACTGATTGCAAGCTTTTTATACCTTGAAAAATATGGTAACAAAAAAGCTCCAGTGCGTAATGCACCAGAGCTTGAATCTTTTTAACCTTGGCTTCCTATAAAGATGTAACGAGCTAGGATAAGAATCGCCAGTACCCACATTAACCAGTGAATCGGATAACGTGTCTGACTTTTACCACCTAGGTTAGCTGCTGCTGCCAGAACTACATACGAAACGATACCGAAGGAGATACCATTAGCAATATTGTAAGTGAAAGGCATCAATACAATTGTAAGGAAAGCTGGGATTGCTAGAACGAAATCTTGAAAGTCGATCTCACGAATGGATTGAACCATCAGAACACCAACCACGATCAACGCTGCCGCTGTCGCAGAACCAGGAACCAACATAGCAATCGGAGCTAAGAACAGGGCAAGCAAGAAACATACGCCTGTAGTTACCGCCGTTAAACCTGTACGTCCGCCTTCAGCTACACCCGCTGCGCTTTCTACGAAAGCAGTAACCGTACTAGTCCCAACCAACGCACCGCCACTAACACCAATCGCATCCACGAACATCGCTTTACCTACACGCTTGTTGCCCTCTTCTTTGTTCTTCATAATACCAGCGCGATTCGCTGTTCCAACCATGGTTCCGAATGTGTCAAAAAGCTCAACAAACGTAAATGTAGCAATTACGGAAACTATACCCGTTGTCATTATGCCCGCAAAATCAAAATCAGCGAAACGAAGTTTGGACAAATCAGGAACCCATGTCGTGTCTGCACTAGTCAATGAACCTAGATTAACCATACCCATGAAATACCCAATGATTGTTGTAGCCAAGATACCGATCAAGATAGCGCCGCGCAGTCGAAGCACCATAAAGATAGAAATCAACAAGACCCCAACGATTGTTAAAATAACGCCTTTATCTTCTAATGAACCCATGTGGAACACAGTTTCAAATGAAAGTACATCCGTAAATTGATGCGCCTTAATATCTTTGCCGCTTTCTACCGCAACGGTTAAGATACCGCTGTTCTTAAAACCGATCATTGCGATAAACAAACCAATACCCACGGTAATCGCATGCTTCAGGCTGTCTGGAACGGCCACAAGGAGCATTTGACGGACTCTGGTGATGGTAAGAATGATGAAAATAATCCCCGAAATGAATACAGCTGCTAAAGCCATTGAGAACGTGAATTTACCTTGCGAAGTTAAAATGATGGTCGCGAAGTAAGCATTCAAGCCCATCCCAGGAGCTAGCGCAACTGGAAAGTTAACGAATAACCCCATTGCAATCGTCATTACACCCGCAGCAATCGCTGTAGCCAAGAAAATCGAAGTCCAGTCACCACCGGTAGCCCCCGATTTAAAAGCACTCAGAATGTCTGGATTTACAGCAAGGATGTAAGCCATCGTCATGAATGTAGTGATCCCCGCCATGATTTCTGTTCTTACTGTCGTGCCGTTTTGTTTCAATTTAAAAAAGCGATCCATTTTCCTACTCCTCCTAAAACGAATGTGGGGAACCAAGGATAAACGCCCTTGTCGTCCTATCAAGGACGAGCGCGTTTATCAAGGTTGTGCGAAGCAAAAGTATACATATATACTTTCTGGCAACAGCAAAAAACCCGGAATCATAATGCCTGATTCCGGGTACGAAAAAGGAGCTATCCATATGAGAGCTGCCTTCGATGTGTAAAGGTGCACGTAGAAACTCATACGGATTCCGTTCCTTTTTTTCGTAGCCAGATCATTTGCGGTGATCTCGTAGAAACTCTCAGGCCAATTCCCGAGATTATACGAAAAACTGTTATCCATAACACATTTTAGTCGTGAAATAACCTAATGTCAATAAAAAAGACGAACGATGAAGGGGTATATTTTCCCAAAACGTTCGTCTTTTGCTAGTGATTTATATTATTCCCACTCAATGGTAGCTGGCGGCTTAGAAGTGATGTCATAGACGATACGATTCACGTTCTCAACTTCATTAACAATACGAACCGAAATCTTCTCAAGCACATCCCAAGGAATACGCGCCCAGTCAGCTGTCATGCCATCAATAGATGTAACAGCACGAATACCTACGGTGTAAGAGTAAGTTCTTGCGTCACCCATAACTCCCACGCTTTTCATGCCCGGAAGTGCTGTGAAGTACTGCCAGATCTCACGATCTAAGCCTGCTTTGGCGATTTCGTCGCGCAGAATGGCGTCGGATTCACGAACTATTTTCAGCTTATCTTCCGTTACTTCACCTAGAACACGAATGGCCAGACCAGGACCTGGGAAAGGCTGTCTCCAAACGATTGCTGCTGGAAGGCCACACTCCTCGCCTACTTTACGCACTTCGTCTTTGAAAAGTGTTTTGAGAGGCTCGATGAGCTTGAACTTCATATCTTTCGGCAGTCCGCCAACGTTATGGTGCGATTTGATCGTTTGAGCCGTAGCCGTGCCGCTTTCTACGATATCTGTATATAGAGTGCCTTGGGCTAGGTAAGTAAAGTCATCAAACTGACTGGATTCCTCTTCGAATACACGGATGAATTCGGTACCGATAATTTTACGTTTTTGCTCGGGATCGTCTACGCCAGCCAACTTGCCGAGGAAACGGTCACGCGCATCAATTTTGACCACTTTCATATCGAATTTACCGACAAAAGTGTCCATAACGCTCTCAGCTTCACCTTGACGCAGCAAACCATGATCAATAAACATACATGTCAGCTGTGCACCAATCGCTTTATGCAGCAGAATAGCAACAACCGATGAATCCACACCGCCACTAAGTGCGCATAGGACTTTCTTGTCGCCAACCTCTTGACGAAGTTCTTTGATCATGTCTTCCACAAAGGAGGACATCGTCCAGTCGCCCACGCAACCGCAAACTCCATAAATAAAGTTATGGATCATTTCATTCCCTTGAAGGGAGTGACGAACTTCCGGGTGGAACTGTACAGCATGAATGTTGCGCTCACGGTTACTCATAGCTGCAATCGGAAGAGAATCCGTGCTTGCTTCTATAACGAAGCCTTCAGGCAGGACGGAAACGTGATCGCCGTGACTCATCCACACGGTTTGCTTGGATTCTAACCCTTTCACTAACGGGCTTTCATTCGTAAATGCAAGATCTGCCTTGCCATATTCACGCGTGTGCGCACGTTCAACTTTACCGTTCAGTTGGTGAGCAATTAACTGCATGCCATAGCAAATACCCAAGATTGGAATACCCAGATCAAAGACTCCTGCGTCAACAGCCGGAGCTCCTTCACCATATACGCTCGACGGACCGCCCGAGAACACAATCCCCTTAGGGTTAAGCTCACGAATTTTATCAACAGTTGTATTGAACGGCAGCAGCTCGCTGTAAACGCCCAAATCACGAATACGTCTAGCAATCAGTTGATTATACTGGCCTCCAAAATCTAATACGACAATCATTTCACTCGGTTTACTCATTATCCGACCTCCTAGATTCATAGCGATTGAGTTTTAAGGGGCTCCCCTTGTCCACTTATCACTATTTATAGGTACTAATTTTAAACATTAGGTACCTAGGATGTAAAGGGGTTTAATGTGTCTTTTGAATGGCTTTCCAAATTGCTGTAATTTCCCGCTTCGTGTAGGTCAGTGAATTGGCCGTATCATAACGGACACTTTCGTAAATCAAGGCAAATTCGAGCAGCGCTTGTTTCTGCCGTTGATCTTTGAAATTTAGCGTTGTGACATACTCTCGCACCGTCTGGCTTGCGGATTTTGCGCCGTATTTTCGAAAAAGCTGCATCCATAAGCGATCCATATAGGGTGTCATGGGGTGTGAATTGCCCTGCTTGTTTTTGTAAATTGGAAAATTCAGCCGCGTATTGACTAGGAGCCCTTTTCGCCTAAGCAAAACGAAAATACCCACAAGAAGGAAACAACTTCCGATTAGAAAAATGAAAGCTTTCCTATAAGGCTTTGCAAAATTGACGATTCTATCCTTCGTTGCATGAAGCCACTCACTTGGATTGGTTGTAAACTTGGTAGGCGCAGGAATGTTCGTGAGTGAAGCCGTCATCGCCGCTTGCTCCATGGCAGCTGTCGTCAAGGTTTCTCTCGGATGATCGGATGAAACACCAGAGAAACCCGGTGTAGGTTCAAACGGCACCCAGCCCATAGAAGGAAAATAAACCTCCACCCATGAATGCGCATCTAGATTGCGAACCATAACATCCTTAAGCCCATCGCTATTGCTTGATGCTTGCAGTGTCCCTGGCGCGAAACCTTTTACCCAGCGGGCAGGCACCCCGACAGAACGAAGCATAACGACCATCGAGGTTGAAAAATGATCACAATACCCTGTTCGGTCTACGAACAGAAAATGACTGACAAAATCCTCATTGCGACTTGGATTCGTTGGCTTTTCGAGACTATAGGTATAGGTATTGCTCAAATACTGCTCAATCGCAACCGCTTTGGCATATGGTGTCAAACTATTCGCAGTCACTTGCTCGGAAATGCTGCGAACAGAACGCGGCAATGAAGCTGGAAGTTGAAGATATTCCCCTGCAATGTCCGAGGGATAGCCACCCGTATCCGTGTTAAGTATGGATGGATCTTCCTGCACGGGCTGGACAGTTATTTTGTAATAAGACAAAGGATCCATAATCTCAGGCAGAGTTACTATACCATTAGATTTAGATGCAAGGAGGCTGCTCGGCGTTAGCGGTTTCTCCTTCTCACTCAAAAGCATATCAACACCTAGTAACTTCCCACCCACAAACAATTGGCGATTAGGTGACTTCGTGTCCCATAGAATTTCCTGACTCACAGTCCGACCTGTAACTGATTGATTAGGAGAAACGTAAGGCTCCAGCTTTTGATTGGGCTCGGTCCAGCCTTTGCCGTCGTAGAAGCTTTTGGATTCTCCGCGCCAGTAGGTTAATTCAGAGGTTCTTGCTGTGAATACCGGGGTCGTGTCCACCTGGAGCGGACCTCCTAAAGAAGAGTCGTCTTGACCGTATCCAGACCTAGCAAAAGCACCCTTTGCCCCCGTATCATCGTTGTATAGTTCAAATATGCGATCGTATAAATACGCCCAGCTAACTGGTTTCATAAGAGGAGTAGGCTCCGCCTGCTTTGCCGAGAACCATCCAACACTAGCTAGCGCACTTACAACGACCAAGCTGACTACAAACCATTGAAAAAAGCCGCCCGATCGAACCGAAGCTACGCCATAGGTTTGTTCAATTCTAGAGAGATTGAGCAGCGATAACAGAAGTAGTCCATACCCTATTGTGCGCATAATCCCTTGAACCGTATCCGCGCCAAGCACCAACTGTAAGAAGACGAGATAAATGAGCGTAGCAGCAACAAACCAAAGACTGTGCTGCCTCTGCAGCATGAGAGCTTGCACAACGGAAATCAGGAGCGACCAACCTAACAGAAAGAGCAGCGTTCGCATTTGACCACTGATAAGATCGAAATGAGCTTGAACGATGTGAACCATATCCTGAGAAATGATCCTCACCAAATCGATGATCCATGCTCCGGTTAGAAAGCCTTCACGGTCAAACATAAAACCGATGAAAAGCAGGATAATGACACTTTTGGCTGTCCATCCCCAAGCATAAGGAACCTTGAAGCAGTCTATGGCAATGCAGATCGCAAATACGACGAGAATGGGACCGATTTGAATAGAGGCATCGGCCATCCAGGCTAAAGGACGGAGCCATTCCGAAAGCAGTAGGAAGAGCAGCAATGAGATTAGACTGTCTCGGAATAAGGTGTTGGTGATTGGCGATGATGACTGTGCGTTAGAGATGGCGCTTGAATGGAAGATTGGACTTGATGGGATAGCGGCTGCGGGCTCGGCGCTTGAGTGCGCAGAGTTAGTGCTTAAAGAGCGCGAGTTCGAAGTGCGAGAGATTACACTCGGCGAGTCTGCGCTGGTGTGTATAGAGTTAGCGCTTAAAGAGTTAGTGCTTAAAGAGTTAGTGCTTAAAGAGTTAGCGCTTAAAGAGCGAGACTTCAAGCGCGACGAGTCTGCGCTTGAGCGTAAAGGACGTGAAAGAGCGCGCGGCGCGCGGTTGGGTTCAAGCGGTTGCATCCGCGACACCCCCTTGCTTTGGCCACTGGCTCCGCGGGTGCGGCACTTCTGTGAAGCTGCAGCCTGCGGCCTGCAGCTGAGAAGCCCCCTCTCGCTCCGCGACCGAGAGGGAAGGCCGCGCGTGCACGTAGATCACGTGCACGGATCGGCGCTTGGTGCGCGCATCAGCGATCGCGCGCACCAACGCCTGGTCCAGCGTCGATGTGATGCACAGCATCGACGCATCCAGCGGCAAGGCCGCCGCCTCTTTCCTGACGAGGTCAGGAAAGGAAAGGGCGGACTTGCCGCCCACGCTCGCGAGTACTTCGTACGCGAGCGTTAGATCAGGGCGAATCGTCGGCGCGATTCGCCTGCTTCCCGAGCTGCTAGCGAAGCCGCAGCTCTCGCGCCCGCCAGCGGCGGCTTCGAAGAAGCCCGCCGCTAGGGCGACGCCCTTCTCCAGCAGCGGCTGCGCCGCCTCAGCTGGACCCGCCGCAGGCGCCGCGTCGAGCAGCAGCATCCGCTTCGCGGAGGATGCTTGCTCGGGGTCTTTGGTCATCAACCGGCTCAGCCTGGCTGTGGATTTCCAATGGATGCGGTGGTAGGGATCACCGCTGACATAGTCACGAACACCGCTAATCAGCGGAGTCTCGGTTTTAGGACCACGGACGGTAGACACATCACCGTCCTCGGATTGAAATGTCATACCTGATCCGGTCAAAGAATCAGGTCTCGGATAAACAACACACCGCTGAAGATCATCACGGTATGCTTTTCGAACAGCAAAGCCAAATAAATCACCGGTCACCGCCTCAAAACCCGCGAACCGATAAACACCTCGCATAAGACCCGTCATTTTATAATGGAGGATTAAAGCTGATCGAAACCCTGGGAAAAGCAGCTTGCTGTAGCTCAGCTTCACTCCGCTTCCTTCATGAATCCATGTATCCTTAATGATCATCCAAGGCAGCGGCAAAAACGTACGATGCCCAACTTGCAAAGTGATTGTTACGTCTTCACCGGATACGAAAACTTCGCCTGACAACTGCCGGCTAATGGTTAGTCCTTGTAATGCGAATACATAAAATAATCCAGCCTGAATCCATATTAATGTCAAACAAATTCCTAAATACCAAGCGGCAAATCCGCCTTGCCAATACGCCAAAACAATGGACAGCACACTTCCCACAACCAACAGCGTCGTTTTACCCCAGCTTCTCATAGTAGGCCCTACTTCCCCGAGACGTAACGAAGAACAGGAGTTTGTAAGGAGGCTAGTAAACCTGTCAAAATCGTATCCGCAGACTTGCCAGTCATTCGTGCTTCGGAAGTCAAAATAAGCCGGTGTGTCCAGATCGGCAGCACCAAATCCTTAATGTCATCTGGTACCACGAAGCTTCTGCCCTTCATATAAGCAGACGTTTGCGCAGCGCGCATCAAAGCGTAAGATGCTCGTGGACTTGCACCCAAGTACAAATCAGCATGCTCCCTTGTTGCCAAGGCCAGGCGAACAATGAAATCTTTTAACGTATTATCGACATGAATCATCGTTGCTTCTCTTTGCAATTGAACAAACTCATCCTGTACGATAACCGGCTTCAAGTGATCCAGAGGCTGGCGATCCTGTAGGCGATCCAGCATCAGAATTTCTTGCTCAGGTGTTGGATAACCAAGTGATAACTTCATCATAAATCGATCCATCTGCGCTTCTGGCAGCGCATAAGTACCTTCATAGTCCACAGGGTTTTGCGTAGCTAATAAAACGAAGGGTTTAGGCAATTCATAACTCACTCCATCAATAGTGACCCGCTTCTCTTCCATCGCTTCTAAGAAAGCAGACTGTGTCTTTGGTGAGGTACGGTTGACTTCGTCTGCCAGCACGATGGGTGTCATTAAAGGTCCAGGGCGAAACTCAAAATCATTCGTCTTCACATTAAATACAGACACACCGGTTACATCTGACGGCAATAAATCAGGGGTGCACTGAATTCTCTTAAACTCACAACCAATCGTCCTTGCCAAGGCACGCACAAGCATCGTCTTCCCAACACCGGGTACGTCTTCTAACAAAAGATGGCCGCCGCTCAACATAGCAACGAACGCTTTCTCTATCGTCTCTCTCTTTCCAACTATCACTTTCTCTACGTTCATGATCATCCGTTCCACAAGAGGCTGCGGCTGATCGAATATTCGGGTTTTCGACTGCATAGACAAGAAGCCTCCTTTATAAGGGTATGCTTCTAGTTTTTCCAGCCCTCTACTATTTTAGACATTACCCTCCCATGGCAAATAGAGAGTTTTTCAGAAGACTATCATTCTCTTTAAATATATAAAAAGGCCGTAATGCCACAGATACCTCTCGCTTATTAGATTCTATGACCGTATCCGTAATTCGCCCGCCTAGTAAATCTATGGTTTTTCGTAAAGGAACGATGATCTTACCGTCTTTGAAATCCATATCCGCTAATGAATAGGTAGCCACGCTATTACCTAGGGTATAAAGCCTGATGCTTCTAGCGGACAAATCATATTCCAAATCATAAACACCAAAATGTGCATTTGCCGTCTTCTTTTCAGCCAGCCATTCTACTTGCCCGCCCATTTTCTCTATGAGAAAGCGCATAGACATTTCAATCCGGTTAGCACGCAGCTGGTACTCTGGAGGTTCAATTGTAAAACTGCTGCCTCCGACCACATGTACTTGCAGCGGCAACACCGCTTGCGCGGATAGAATTTGTGCCGTTTCTTCTCTGGCTGCAACCGTCTGATTGGCAAGCTGCTGTTCAGCATCCTTCTGGTCTTGATCCGTCTGAATATGTGCTAAAGCATATTGATGCGTTTCTTTCAATAAGTCTTGGAAATGGGCCAAACTCATGTTTCTCGACCACTTCGGCTTACCCACTGGGAATTGTTTGGGCTTAACCTGAGAAGTAAGGGGAGCGAACGCGTAACCTAATTTTTTGTAATAGCTGATGACTTGAGGCAATACCTCTACCGTTGACTCATGCCCGCTGCCATCATGAAACAGGATGTTGATCTCGTGTTCGAGCGGTGATCCTTTAATCGTTTGCCAAATTTCATTCACAGGTACATGCGCTCTTTTGGAATCACCGCTGTCAACATTCCAGTCCGTAACGATATAACCTGCTTGATCCATCAAATAGTAGTAGTACGAATCGAAATTCGTATATGTACCTCCAGGGGCGCGCACCAATTGCGGTCTGGTATCAGCCAAACTGGCAAATATGTCCTCACTACGTTGGATTTGGTCCCAAAAGGTTTGGAAATCGCTATACAGCTCTTTATATACATGATTATAGGAATGATTGCCTAATGTATGCCCGTCTTGCACGATTCTTTTCACCAAATCAGGGTGTGCCTGAGCTTGCTCGCCAAGTGCGAAAAAAGTAGCTTTCACATTCTCTTTATCTAAAATATCCAGCACCTGACTCGTCAGCTTGCTAGGACCGTCATCAAAGGTTAAGTAAACGGTAGGCTGTTCCGGTGTTTCATACGTCTTCTCACTCTGCTGGCGCTTACCTGTTTTGAGCTTTTGATAAAGATCTTGCCCTTCTTGTGCTTGTGCGGAGTTTCCATCGCTCTCCGCTGCTTTTGCCGGAATCGTAAGGAAAAATAGAGAAACTAGTAAAAGGACTACCACCCAAAGTTGAACTCTTTTCTGCCAGTTGGTCGCACGTTGTACCTGAAAACGCATCCGATGATCCCTCCGCTTGTTCTATCATTTTGCTAGCTCTGATAGATTATATGGGAGAACGATCAAGAGTATGTCACTACAACAAAAACTACCCATCTCGGAGTGAGAAGGGTAGTTTCCTGTGAAAGAACCTGATCTGCCTTTGTTCAATTTATGGCTAAATTTCTTGCGGTACAGCCTCATTTTTCGTTTGCGTTGTCACATTAAACAAGGGCTTGCTGCCAATAAGACCTATGAAACTAACGACTAATAAGACTCCGAGCAAAAGAATGGCCATTCTAGCGCCTTGAAAAGAAACAATTTGTGTACAGATACCAATGAGTAGAACTCGCATACCCATCCCTACAGTGTTGAAAAAGCTATTCACACGACCGATCAAATGATTCGGAACCATTTCCATCAAAATCGTATTGCGCGCTACGCGGCTCCCCGCATTCCCCCATCCGTTCAACGTTTTGAACAGGAGAAAAATAGAGACTAGAGGGAATACGTAAAAGAAAACAATCGACAAACTGAAAATGACAAACGAGAGAATCGTCGTATAATATGAGCCCAAACGCTGCATGAGCAGCGGGACCGTCAAACCGGCCACGACAGCTCCGATGGCAAAAATCATATCGGCTGCCCCGAGAACATTGGCCCCACCATGTAGGACACTTGTGATATACACGGGGTAAAGGTAATTACCGACCATTACACAAAGAAACGGCATCAACGCGCAAAGGAAAAACATAACTAATAACGGTCTCGTTTTCAAATAAGCGAAGCCTTCTCTGATATTCGACCACATGGAGACGGCGCCGTTTGCCGTGACGGACCTGTTCTTGATATAAGGAATAAGCAAAAATAGACCAAAGCCCAAAAAGTAAGTCATCGCGTCCGCTAGTAGAATCCACGCAAAATCAATATGATCAATCAGTAGACTGGCCAAGCCGCCCGCGATCATCGATGTGGATTGATTTTGGACTTCGAGGATGGAATTTAACGTTTTGTACTGCTCCTTCGAGAATATCTCTTGTGTAAAAGCGAACTGGGTTGGAAAGTGAACGTTGTAGTACAGAGAACCGCTAAAATAAATAACGATCAACTGCCACGTTTCGAAGTGGCCTGCACTTAATCCCCAGAGTGCAAATAGCAGCGTGACTGATCCGCCGACAACTTCACTGCCCAGCAGCATTTTCTTTCGGGAAATACGATCAATATACACGCCGATATGCGGCGATAGGAAGAAAAGTATAATGGTAGATGCCAGCGTCGCGTAGCCATAGATCTCACTTCCCCCGGCTCGATTCACTAACAGCCACGGCACGCCGATCATGGTTATTCCTGAGCCGATCGAGGATAAGATATTGGCTATCATGAGAAACGTCATTCTTCGGTCTTTGAGCATCATCCACATGTGAAAAAATCCTTTCAAGAACTATGAATATATTTATATAACAGCATAATTTTACTTTAATGTTGAACTATTTTATACCCTTTATTTTCTTCTAAGTTCACGATATTCTAAGTTGTATTTTGTGCAACAATATATCTCCCCTCAGCCGGAGTAGCTTGATATTGTTGTACTTCGTACAACAATTTGAGCTAAAAACACCTAATTCTGAGCGATTCTCACCAAATTGTTGTACGCGGTACAACAATTTGCCTATTTGTCCAGAGAAAGCGCCATATTGTTGCACAAAATACAACAATACGGCTAGTTAGGAACTTTATCAAAAAAACATGCCAATTGGCTCGAGCTTGACTCCTCTATCTACCCTATAGGAAAGCTTCAATCTCCGAAAGGACCATGATTTTACCCGTTCTGGCATCAATATATACAACCATTTTGTTTCCTGCTGGATAGACTGCTTCTACGACCCATCCATCATAGATTGACCTGTTCGTGTTGTAATGGAGCACCAGCCCCTTCTTGAAGGTTACTTTCCATTCGGCTTCAGAATCGGGGTCCGTTTCTTTGGCTATTTGCAATGCGGTCTTCTCATCAATTAGCAAAGGGGTATCGTTCAAAGCCTCCCTTAAGCTTGCACGGATAGCAAGAACAGCCGCCTCAGCATAGGTTAGGTAACCGTGGACGCCGAAGCTTTGACCGTTCCGTCCCTCCAAAAGGCCTTCTCCGTAAGCAACCGCGATTTTATCGGAGTCAAAAGCAGCGCCATAATCTGCAAACGCTTGTTCAGCTTTCATTCTTTCCTCCGCAGTTGCGCTTCTTGGATTTTTCCCCAGCTTAGTTACTCCAACTACAGCTCTGTCCCGTAGTATTCCTCCGTCCTTATCATAGGCGAGCGTATACATAAACGCTTTCTCCTTTATATAGGCAGGTACCGGCAGCCCTGAAACTAGCATTTCATGCCACAAACCAACAGGAATATTGCGTTCGGTGTTCATCGGATCTTGAAAAGCACGACGCAGCACCTTAAGCATCGGCTTTGGAAGCTTATTGCTTTGGTAAGCTGACTCCAGCTCTTCGCTGAGCCAATGGTTTGCCGGTAGATCCGGCTTGGCATACGCCAATTCCCCCATTACCTTAAACATCATAGAAATGGCTTCGGCATTCGTCAGCATCTCGTTCGGCCTAAACTTTTCTTTCACTGAATCATCCAAAATGCCATGGACATACGCAATCTCAACCAGACCTCGCTGCTTATCGTTGATATCCTGGAGATCCAGCAGAGCTTTTGCAGGCTTTACTTCTTCTGCAGACCAGCTCCCCTTGAAGTAAGAACCGATCAACAGCTTTACCATCCCGCCGACACCATTTTCACGGGTAATTTCCGTCCCTTGCCCCAGCTCGTGAACATACATGCTGATCCAGGTATCACGGTCTTTTTCCGGCAAATCAACCGCCATTTTAAGAGCGGTCGCCCAATCATCGAGCAGTATGGGTTTATCCAGCTTGCCAGAGTCCAGCACATTTCGCTGGAATGAATCCCACTCTTTCTGCGTGATCGTACCTTGTGTCGACGCATTATCCCAATAAGGCACGATGTACTGCTTGTAATCCTTAAGCTCCTTCATCACCCAATGGGTTTCCTCCACAGCCCCGTACGCTGTACTTCCATATGCCATGAGAATAGACAATATCGAAACAATCAGCTTCTTTTTCATCGCTTTCCCCTCTTCACAAATGTTCTCCCTTGCAATTGATTAGACGAGTAATTTGTAAAAAAGTTCCATCATTCTTTGTGGCGTATTAACTGCTTGCATTCAATGCCATTACAGCGTCCAAAACCGATTGTACGTGATTCTTAATCCTCACTTTACTCCATTCCTTGACGATATATCCCTCTTCATCTATGAGGAAAGTAGACCGAACAATCCCCATATACTCGCGGCCATATAGCTTCTTCCATGCCCATACACCAAACTTCTCAGCTACCTGATGGTCAGGGTCAGAGAGCAGTAGGAACGGCAGCTCATATTTTGCAATGAACTTATCGTGAGCTTTCAGCTCATCAGGGCTAATTCCGATCACTTCTACGCCTAGCTGTGCAAACTTACCATTATAGTCACGAAAATCGCACGATTGTTGGGTACAGGTTGGCGTGTTGTCTTGTGGATAAAAGTAAATGACAAGCTTCTTCCCTTTAAAATCCTGTAAAGATACGTTTTTCCCGTTGGATGCAGGTAGTGTAAATGATGGTGCCAGTCGCTTGGCTTTCTCTGTCTCAATCTGTATCTTTTTGCTCATCTATGTTCTCTCCTCTAATTATCCGGCTATTGTCTTTATTCATTATGCGACATTCTATGGGAGAACATCAAACAGATCTTATCCAGGCTAGCTTTTACAAGGAAAAATATGGTAGTTTAAAAAGGAGAGGAAGTGTTCTTAATGAAAGCCAACATATCCGTAATTACGACTCTATCGAATGACGTGCCTCATTTAGCTCAGTTTTATCGTGATGCACTAGGTTTTAAAATAATTGTTGATTCTGAAGAATATGTTGAATTCGAGAATATAGGGGTCCGTTTTTCTATTTGCTCAAAAAGACTAATGGCTGTTAACACCGATGGACATAGCTCCTTTTTAGAAGAACGTAAAGGTCAATCATTCGAGCTCTGTTTCCCCTGTGATTCACCGGAATTAGTCCAAAAAACGTATAGCGACATCCTTACCAAAGGTGCTATTGCAATTAAAGCACCAACTATTATGCCGTGGGGACAGACAACCGCCTTCTTCGCTGATCCTGAAGGAAACATTCACTCCATTTATGCAGACGACGAAACTTCTGATTCGTAACAATAGCAGAATAAGCTGCCACGAGTCGTCACAAATGACTTCGTGAGCAGCTTTTTTTATCTACGTAGCACAAGCCTCTAATTTCCATTACAATGAGGTTTAGAAATTCGACGCTAGTGGAGTGATTCCTAATGTTTAAGATCTTGCTCATTGAAGATGACGTAACCCTGTTTACGGAGATCAGGGACAGGCTGGCCAAATGGTCATACGACGTACACGGCATCATGGATTTTAGCCGAGTGGTTGAAGAGTTTATTGCCCTAAAACCTGATTTAGTTATCATTGATATTCAACTGCCCAAATTTGACGGGTTTCATTGGTGCCGAATGATTCGGACCCATTCCAACATTCCGATTGTATTTCTGTCTTCACGCGATCACCCCACTGACATGGTCATGTCTATGCAGCTAGGAGCGGATGATTTTATTCAGAAACCCTTTCATTTTGATGTGCTCGTTGCGAAGATCCAAGCCATTCTTAGGCGCGTCTATAACTACAACACGGAATCCATCAAGCTCAAAACATGGTGCGGCGCAACTGTGGATTACGAGAAAAATGCGGTTACTAATCAAGCAGGATCGATTGAGTTGACGAAGAATGAAATCTATATCTTGAAAATGTTGATTGAACATAAGAACACGATCGTGAGTCGGGAAGAATTGATTAACAGCTTATGGGATGACCAGCGTTTTGTAAGCGACAATACCTTGACTGTGAATGTCAATCGGCTGCGGAAACGGCTGGACGAGATTGGCTTAGGACGATTTATCGAAACGAAGGTCGGTCAGGGTTACATCGCTGCAGAGGAGTCCCCTTTCCATGATTAAAAAATATGTTATGGAAAGGAAGAGCTGGATCCTGCTTTTTTTGTTTGGGCAAGGGCTGCTCCTTTTTATCGCTTATCTCGATTATGAGATTCCCTTCTCCCCTATTCTCTATATTGTTTTTTTATTCACGACCTTGTTTGTTATCTTTCTGGTAATCCGTTACAACAAAGAAACAAAGTTCTATAAACGGTTGGAAGAACGAGAAAACTTTCTCGATCTCGCAAGTATCGCCGATGCTGAAAGCCCGTTTGAACACATTGTCGAGACCAGTATGACGGGCCTGACCGAGCGGCTGAGTCAAATCGCCTCACGGCACCAAGTGGCGTTAGAACAAGAAAAAGACGAGCTGCTGTCCTGGATTCATGAAGTGAAGACACCTCTCACGGCCATGCGTTTAATGATTGACCGCTTGGATGATGAAGCCATGAAAGCTGCTTTAACCTATGAATGGCTGCGGATTCATCTGCTGCTGGACCAGCAGCTCCACCATAAACGTTTGCCCTTTATGGAGAACGACCTGTATATCGAGCACGTAGATCTTGATGCTCTTACTTATATGGAGATCAAGACGTTGAAGTCGTGGTGCATACAAAAAGGAATCGGCTTTGACGTACAATTCGAAGTCACGAAAGTGCTCAGCGATGCGAAATGGTTAGCCTTTATCTTACGGCAGCTCTTAACGAACGCAGTGAAATACAGCGACAGCAACTCTTTGGATATCATAGTAAAGAGCTTCCAGCAGCATGAGCGTTCAGTGCTCGAGGTAAAAGACCACGGCCGTGGAATCAACCCTAAGGATCTTCCTCGTATCTTTGATAAAGGCTTTACTTCTACGACTTGGCATAAGGACAGCGCTGCAACAGGTATGGGCTTATATTTGGCCCAAAAAGCGTCACACGCCTTGTCCATCCATATTGCTGTACATTCAGAAGAAGGCATAGGAACAACCTTTACACTCACCTTTCCACAACCAAATGAAACTGTCCGGATTACGGGCATGTGACGACATTGTCACATGCCTTTCTTCTTTGTTCGTTCAATCGAAGGAAAAAGAATTCAAAGCTTTTTATAATAAAGCTATCGTAGAAGAGGAGTGAATGAAATGAATATTTTGGAAGCAGTCAAAATCCATAAAAGCTATGGCAATAAACTTAATAAGCAAGAGGTGCTTAAGGGCCTGGATATCAGTATTGAAAAAGGGGAATTCGTCAGCATCATGGGCGCATCCGGCTCAGGGAAAACAACTTTGCTTAATGTACTCTCTTCCATTGACAGGTTAAGTCAGGGCTCTATTAAAATCGAAGGCCAAGAAATTACGGCCATGAAAGAGAAGCAGTTGGCTGAATTCCGCAAGCATCATCTGGGGTTTATCTTTCAGGACTATAACCTTCTGGATACATTGACTGTTAAGGAGAATATCCTTTTACCGCTGTCCATTACCAAAGCCTCGAAGCAAGAAGCCGATAACAAATTTCAAGCGGTAGCAACAGAGCTCGGCATTTTTGAAATTAAAGATAAGTATCCTAATGAAATCTCAGGCGGACAGAAACAGCGGACCTCTGCGGCAAGAGCATTTGTTCATGAACCAAGTATTATTTTTGCCGACGAGCCCACCGGTGCACTCGATTCCAAATCCGCATCCGATTTACTTAACAAGCTTAATGAACTGAATCAACGACGGAAAGCAACCATCGTTATGGTTACCCATGATTCAGTCGCCGCCAGCTACAGCAGCAGAGTCATCTTTATTAAGGACGGTCAAATCTATACCCAATTATATAAAGGTCAAGAATCCAGACAGACCTTCTTTCAAGACATCATGAAGACTCAGGGTGTTCTGGGCGGGGTGCAAGATGAGCGTTAACCAGCTGATTTTTCAAAATCTGAAGTCCAACATCAAGCATTATTACCTGTACGTGTTTGCCTTAATGTTCAGCGTCGCGCTTTATTTCGCATTTGTCACCCTGCAGTATGACCCTGCTTTAGACCAAACCAAAGGTTCAATTAAAGGTGCCGCTTCCATTCGTGCAGCCTCCATTTTACTTGTTGCGATTGTCGCCATCTTTAATCTGTATGCCAACAACATCTTTATGAAAAGGCGCAGTAAAGAAATCGGCTTATTGCAATTAATCGGAATGACGAAAAGCGCAATTTTCCGCATTCTTAGCACCGAGAACTTCATCCTGTATTTCGCTTCATTAATCGTCGGGTCGTTTATTGGATTTTCCGTGTCTAAGCTCATCCTGATGATTTTATTTCAAATTACAGGTGTTAAAGCTGCCGCTACGCTGCAATTTTCGTCACAAGCATTGATCCAAACCCTCGTTATATTTAGCGCTGTCTACTTGTTCATCATGCTTGTCAATTATATGTTCATTAAAAGACAGAGCATTTTATCGTTGTTTCGCGTCTCTACCTCAACTGAAGTGAAGGTGAAAAGATTGTCTACTTCGGAAGCCATCATGGGGATACTGGGATTGATCCTTATTTTGCTAGGCTACTACGTTTCCTCGAAGCTGTTTAGCGGAGATTTCATGACAATGGTTGCCATCTTTTCGGCCATGATCTTTATTCTGGCCTCCGTCATCTTCGGAACCTATCTATTCTAAAAAGGGTCTGTCCGCTTAATCCTTAACGTCATCCGAAGCAGGAAAAACGGCTATTTAAATGTTCGCGAGGTTTTATCGCTTTCATCCATCATGTTTCGCATGAAATCGAATGCCTTGTTATTGACTGTCATTACAACTGTATCCGCGCTTTCCATCGGTTTGTTATCTTTAAGCTACATTTCCTATTACTCTGCGGAAAAAACGGCAAAAAATAGCGTGCCAGCCCACTTTGCCATTACGAATGTACAAGATGCTAATAAATTTAAAGCAGCGCTAGATGCCAATCAAATCAAGCACAAGGATACTTCGATTGAGGTCGTTCAGGTCAAGGCCAATCTAAAGGATATCTTGGATTCCAATATGAAGGGTCTTCTCCTTGATCCGAGTAACATGACGATTCCTGTTGTCAGTGACAAGGACGCGCCATTCATCGATCTGACTTCAGAACAAACGATTTTTACCGGTACCAATGATCTATTGGAAAAATTTATGAAACTTAAAGATGCCGGCCAGATCCAATTTAGCGGACAACAAGTCGTTATTCCACAAACTTATTTAGGCTCTGAGAAGCAATACATGGTTTCATGGTACTTTTCGAATGGCGGTCAGCCAGTCGCTATCGTTGACGATTCGGTATTCAAGCGTCTAAAGCAAGATATGAATCCCACGATTCAAAAAGAGTCATCCATGTATTTTGGAATTGATATTGAGAATGAAGCGAAGCTTCCCGAAGCGAATCAGATCTTTCATGAGCTGGGCTTTGGTAAAAATAAGTCCTATGATTCCCGCCAAGATATGGCCAATGAGCAGAAAAATAGAATGGGACTCATTATGTTCATCGTCGGCTTCTTAGGACTAACCTTCCTTATTACATCTGGCTGCATCTTATATTTCAAACAAATGGATGAAAGCGAAGATGAAAAGCCGACGTATACGATTCTAAGGAAGCTTGGTTTTACACAGGACGATTTGTTAAAAGGCATTCAGATCAAACAAATCTTTAACTTCGGAATCCCCTTGGTCGTCGGGCTGATCCACAGCTATTTCGCCGTCCAGTCGGGATGGTTTCTTTTCGGAGCTGAGCTATGGACGCCAATGATCATTGTGATGGTGCTGTATACCGTCTTATACTCGATATTCGGCATACTCTCTGTTCTGCACTATAAAAAGGTGATCCGAAAAGCTCTTTGATTAACAAGAAAAAGCTGCTATGAATCGTGAAGACTTCGTGAGCAGCTTTTTTTATCATCGTATGCCACCTAAGTGATTCGGATTACATGTTCTTCAAAGCTATAACATAGTCGTTTAGTTCGGTTGTAACTGAATTTTGCTTATATTTAATGTTATCAAACGTTAGACTGGTACCATAATAAAACTTGTTATCCCCAATGGTTAATTCCATACCGTACAAAGACCCATAAATTGTTCTTTTATCATTGGCTCGTATAAGTTCAATTCTTTTCAATTTTGACGAAATATCTTCTAGAGACTTCGTATCTGTAATGGCCAGCTTTTTACCGTCGCCGAATCTGACATCGATTTGTTTAATGCCATTAAAGTCTGTCTTCATTAATGCTGAAAGTGCAACTGGCGTTTCATCTTCAGGCTCCACCACCTCAATATCAAGTGCTGTATATTGCGGAGGAGAACTTAGCATTACAGCTCCTGTAGTCCATATATGCAGCCAATCTCCTAGTTTAAGATCCTCAAACTTACTTGTACCGTTGCTGGTATTCGTTATGATCGTATCTTCATAGAGATTGACCCAGAACTTCTCTATTTTCTTGCATTCCTTATCAGAACAGGCTTCAGTATTGACAAGGAGCATCTTAGAATCCTCCCTATCTATTTCGGATATAACCCCAACCAACTCCTCCTCACTCGGTATAACCAAAGTTGTAATATCAAGTGAGAAACGTGACCCTATGGCCTTATAGATGGCTTCTTTAATCTGGCCTTTCTCCTGTAAGCTCAATTCCTCACGATGATTACCTAGCTTCAGAAGCTGGAGATGAAATGCACCATTGGGGTATTCACCCTCAGACTTAGAAATACTCATTGGCTTAACAGATAATTGTTTATACACATTTTCAAGATGAAATATTCGATCCTGCAAGTTTTCAGGCAGCGGAGCTGCAGGATTCGGGGATGGGAGCTCATAGACACTTTCCACCTCAGTTGGGGGAACGGCGACGTCACCTTGGTTCCCGATACTAGACAAACCACATGCAAATAATAGCAATAAGAGTATGGACTTCATCTATCAACTGCACCTCACATCTTTTTGATTCTTTACTACTTAGACGCAATTAATTTCCAATTGTTGCATAAAAATCCTTTTTACTCAAGATCACTGAGAGAAAGGCTTGGCGCTGGCGAGAACTGGCAGTAGTTGCAGTGAATTTCAGAAGCCAACTGATTTAAAGCCATTTGAGGAGTGCACAAAAAAAACCTTCCTCCGCATAATCCCTGAGAGATCATGTGTAAGAAGGTTGAGTAGCGCTGATTTATATATGCCTCAATTTGTCAGGATTAATTACGAGATAGATAGCAGCTATCTGGCCATCAACAACATGAAAGGAAATTACATTGTATGGTAGACCATCATCGTAAGCCACAATGCCCATTTGTCCATTCACGGTCGCTAAAGAATAACTGAAGCCAGGCGGCACTTTGGAAAGCAGGCCTGACATAAACATGGCGATCCGTTCCGCCCCCATAATAGGCTTAACAGCCGCTTTAACCTTACCTCCACCGTCAGAGTAAAGGACGGCATCCGTTTTGACGATGCTCAACAACTGACCGATGTTGCCAGATACTAAAGCCTGCACGAATTGTTCCACGACAGCTGAAGTTTGTTCCATTACAGGCTGCTTCTGCAGCACCTTTGGATCACCGCCACGATCTGGAAAGCTGCTAATGGCGCTTTTGGCTCTACGAAAAATTTGCCGGCAATTGGTACTGCTTTTCCCAACAATCTCAGCAATTTCGTCGTATTCGTATTGGAGTACCTCTCTCAGTAAGAATACCGCCCTCTCTACCCAAGACAGCTGCTGCAGAAGCAACAAGTACGCGGTCGAAAGGGACTCTTTTTGCGAATAATAGCGATCAGGTTCTGTCTGGTTGTCAGCACTCATTATAAGTGGTTCCGGTAGCCACGGACCTACGTAGACTTCGCGCTTTTTGCTGGCGGAACGCAGCTTATCGATACACCGATTGGTAACGATTTTGCATAAATACGCTTTAGGATTGTTGACATGCGCCAGCTTCGTCTCACTCACATATAGAAATGCCTCCTGTACAACGTCCTCAGCATCCATAACACTCCCAAGCATCCGATAAGCAAGTGAGAACAAAAGCGGTTTATACGATGTATACACCTGCTCGGAAGATCCGGCTAACTCCATATCGCACAGCTCCTCACTCTATTTAGATGATATGACAATTTTAAGCTAAATGACTTTCTTTTAAAATAGCCTCTGCTGCTCGTTTGGCGCTTGCCGCTGATGTGTCTGCGAGCATTTCACCATGACTGACCCAGTCCCCAGCAACGTAGAGGCCACGAATTCCCTGAACAGCCGGACCTGTAACCCCATCTGATTTACCTATATGCATATAGTCGTGAACAACTGTTATATTCGGTAGAAATTGTCTTGAGACAACTTCTTGTTCCCAGCCCGGATGAAGTGTATTCATGGTAGCGGTTAGCATCTGCTCATCTGCTTTAGGATCGCTTTCCCCAGGTCCGTTATACTTCACCAAATGCACAACCAATGTACCGTCATCACTTAATTTGGCACGGAAGGTATGATGGGAGAAAAAGATGGGTTGATCCAGAGCGATCGCAATATCTCGTCCGGGTACAGGCAGCTTCTTCAATCCTAAATCAAGGCATGCCGCTTTCGATGGACGGGCCTCATCCTTCCACCGTTTCAGCACCGTGTGATCGGCATCACGAACGAGCTTGTAGGTCTCAGAAGCGGACGCAGTGCTGATCACGTTTGAGATTTCTATATATTCCTCATCGGCAAGCTTAAGCTTTTGAATTTTGCCATCCTCATGCATGATCTCCTTCACGTCTTTGCCGCTAATGATATGCACTCCTGCTTGAACCGCTTTGTCGTGCAGCTGATCCACGAGCGTCTGCCAGCCGCCATGAAGGTATAGGACTCCCTTAAGTGAACGCTGTACTTGTGCAAGCACAGGGCCCGCCAGCTGATAGTCGGGATCGTGCGTGTATGTGGCGGTTCTGCAGAGAGCATAGAAAATATGACGTACCATCGGATCAGGAATCTCACCTTCAGCCCAATCCCTCAAGGTTGAATGCTTTAATGTGGTTGAGTCGATTTTGTTCAACTTCATCACCAGTCGCAGGAGAGTCATTTTGCCAGACCATGATAGAAGCTTAGATGATAACATAGTCATCGGACTCGCTGGCATAGGAAGAATGTGATTGTTCCAGATGGCGTTCACTTTGGATGAAGGCGCCCCCCCATCTATGCGAACTCCAAGCTCTTGTAAAATCGAGTACGCTTTCCCAGCGCGGTATAATGCATGCCCGCCTAAGTTAAAGAAAACACCATTTTTCTTATTCGTGATGGCCCTGCCTCCCAAGCGCCCCGACTTCTCCAAAATAACCACTTTATTTCCACCCTTAGCTAATTCGATGGCCGCAATTAATCCAGCTAAGCCTCCACCAATAATCGCTGTATCGTATTTTCTCATGTTCATCACCCTCCGTTTTCGCTTTTCATTTATAAGGCGAAATAAGGATGTGTTTTGTGACAGATACGGCTTCAAAACCAAACTTTCTTTGTGGATATCTATATCTGTGGATATGTTGACACAGTACATGGAAGTTATGCACAACAGGACTTTTCCCCTGTGGAATTGTGGGTAATTATGTGGATAACCTAGACCGCCGATTTATCCATCGAATATAGTTCTACATAGAGGTGTCTAAATCGGAACTCATCGTCTAATAGGCTCACATGAGGTGCCGGATGAATGAAACCATCTTCTCGGTCGAAATGATGTTGTAAAAAGTGCAACAATTCCAGCCTATATCCCGCCTCTTTCCCCTCGATGTTGCATCTTGTACAACAATTTAGCCCTAATCAGGCCATTTCGTACGAAATGGTCTCGAAATGTTGTACAAACTGCAACTTTAAGCTGCAAAACAGCCTTTGGGCTTGTGAATTGTTGTAGAAAATGCAACATTAGCTGCCGAACGACTCAAAATCGAATTTTGGTGTTATGCCTGCCAGTTGTGAGAATGAATCTACGATCTCCAACATACAGCATTCTGGGCTCGCCCAGAAGAAATCAAGGAAATGTCTCCACGCTGTACAACTCACCTTCCCAATTCCCTGTTTCCCATTCCCTATTTTCCCCCTTATCAAATGTCAAAAAAAGCACTGCGCCACCAAGGCCAGTGCTGCTACTTTTCACATCAAACAGATCGACTACTCTCTAACCTTATGCCTTTGTCCATTTGCAACGCTTCCTTCCAATAATACCCGGCTAAAGCAATATCGAAGACGCCTAAACCCATCGGATTGAAGTAAACGGACTCTTCCGCGGCAATAGCTGCTAATCCATTACGCAGCACAATATCAGCTAACGTTAGAACACCTGATTCCTGTAAATCATACAACAGATGCAGCTGCTCGATATCCGTATTTTCACGACACACCTCTCGCCAATCATCCACGATGATCCCCTTCACCTTGGCTACACTTTGCGGCTTATAATCCCTTAGCGATATATTGAGCAGCAGTGCCCCTTTTGGCGGAGCCTCGTCGATATACCTTTGTGCAGATACCGTACATGTGGCAATTACATTAGCGCTTCGATAACCGGACCGCCAATCGCTTGTTATGTCAGTAATCCCTTTAACTGCAGCCGGAATCGTGCTTGGAACTACACCCTTCAGATCGTACACTGTTACCCGTTTAATCTTTTCTCCGAATAAGGCGATACACATATCGAGGTGCAACCGACCAATGGGTCCCCACCCTATCACACAGATGCGCAAATCAGCAGGCTGCCTGGCTGCGATGTAATGACTAAGCATGACACCGCTCACCGCTGCTGTCCGCAAGCCATTCAGCAAGCCGCTGTGGATAAATGCCAGAGGCTCACCAGTCGTAGGTCTATTTAGAATAATGGTATTATGCGCTCTCGGAAGTCCGAGGCGGCTATTGTTCGGAAAGCTTGCAATCCATTTAATTCCCGACATCTCGATAGTTCCGCCTACAAACGCAGGCATCGCTATAATCCGGTTTGCCTGATCACGGAATCGTAAGTACGGCTTTAAGAGGTGTACACTGTCACCCTTGTCTTTAAGTGCAACGACATCTCTGATGATGTCAGTTAACTTCGTCCAATCGATTCCGATATCTCGGATATGGTCATCGTGTAAATAAATCATACTCCAGTCTCCCATGCCAGGTACTCGGATTAGAGCCTATCTCTTGCAGCACCCATTCATCGTTGTACACGGTGTTCAAATAACGCTCGCCTCGATCTGGCAAAATGGCTGCACAAACCGCTCCTTCAGGGATGCTTCCGCTCATTTTGCGGATCGCGGAAATAACGCCTCCAGAAGAGGCACCGGCCAAAATCGCTTCACTCCGCACCAAAGCACGGCAGCCTTCCACGCAGTCCAAGTCTGAAACGTACATGACAAGGTCCGCTACATCATGCCTGTACAGACCTGGTGTTATTCCGGCGCCGAGCCCAGGGAACCTTCTTGAACCTTTTTCCCCGCCGAAAATGACACTGCCTTCCGCATCTACAGCAACAATCTGTGTGGACCATCCACGACTTCGGATATATTCCATACACCCTCGAATCGTTCCGCACGAGCTTACACCGCAAAATAAGTAATCGATCGGTCCCAATTGTTCTCCGATTTCCGACATGGTCGTCTCCATATGTGCCTTGGCATTGTCTGGACTCCCATACTGATTGGTCCAATAAGCATTCGGTATTTGTCCAACCAGCTCACCTACTCTCCGAATCCGTGCGGGCAAGAATTCACCAGTCTCCGCGTCCGGTTCCGTGACAAGATCGATTTCTCCATGGAAGCTGCGGATAATCTGCTTATGCTGCTCCGTTGTGCGGGGATCCACCACACAGATGAATCGCAGTCCCAGATAACAGCACAGCTGCGCAAGACTAATAGCCAAATTACCTGAACTCGATTCCACAATGACGCTGTCGCTGGTAACTTCACCTCGCCGTATCGCTTCTCGAAGCATATAAAGTGCTGGCCGATCCTTCGCGCTGCCCCCTGGATTCATCCACTCCATCTTCCCGTAAACTTCGAATGGTTGATCTTTGAACAACCGCCCAAGTCGAATGAGCGGCGTGCCTCCGACCGCTTCAACAATACCCCCTTCAAGCTGCATACGCATTCCCTCCTTCACGTATAAAAGATTTTTTTATTCTTCACGGAGGCGCGGCTTAGCGAATCTTCAAAGGTACCTCCGATAACCTGAATTCCTGCTAATATCCGGGCTCGAATCATCATGCCGATCTCTGGAATGCGATTTTCCACATCAAAGCGAATACTTTCCAGAACTTCTGTTGTTGCAAAATTCGCACTGTACACATATACACGTAATGAATTACCCGCCACATTCACACGAACACTGGCATTTCCTAAATGACGATAAACGACATCTTCAATATCGTAGATACTTATCTTCTCTCCGTGCTTCAGATCAGGCCCTATTCGCTTCACTATACTTTGAAAACTTTGTCTAAGAACACCATCCACCATAATAGGACGCAAATCACGAACAACATCGTAAGTAACGTAACGCAATGCAGGAAACGAGTCTCTCACCGTTGACGTCAGTATAAGCACCTGCTCTTGCTCATCCGCCAGAGGCTCCAAACCTTCTCCGAGCGACTCCGCGTTGACCCCCTCAGCCAAAAGTCCTTCCGCCAACAGATATCTCCCATGTTTATGGGAAAAGTAAGCAATTGTCCCAATCTCAATAGAACCATAAGTATCTGTTATTTGTTCCTCAACGATGCTGAGCCTTTCAGCTACCCGCTTGACCCAGCCTGGCGCAGCAATTTCCCCGACCAAAATAACATGCCGAATCCCATACGCAGCAGGGTCAACAGAAGCCAACAGAATGCGATCTAAAATGGACGGCATTGTATATAGCACTTCAGGCTTAAAGCTTGCTAGTCTTTCAATATGCTGCTCTACAGGAAGTTGGAAGGATAAAGATTCGACCTCCATACGCAGTTCGCGGAACACCTCTACAGCCGTCGCCTCCGCGTGTCCAGTACCCATATCCGCCATCGCGGTCCGATACTTATGTCCATCAAGAATCGTTCGGAAAATATCCAGCTTAATGCGCAGGTAAGCCTCTTCATCCGATTGTGAGTAAAAAATCGTTTTTCGCCGTTTTGAACTCGTACCCGATGTCTGATACCGATTCAAATCAGCACGCAGCAGAAAAGGGTTATTTTCCGTATAGTAAAACGTCTCTAAAGTAGCTGCAGACATAAGAGGCAAAGCAGTCAACGCTCCACTTTCCTCATCCGACCGCTCTAGGTCAATCCCTTGTGGATACCAAGAAAATTGCCGTTTCATCCCATGTATCGTTTCCATAATGTGCATGGAAGGGTGGTTCCTCCTCTCCGCTTTTCCCACATAAACAACCGATAATCCATGCTACTACTAACTACATATCTTATGCATTTTGCCCGCCCTTAGTTCTTTATCCCTGATTTAGTTGTCACAAAATCTGGTCTGGTATTTACACCTATATGCCATCCAATTCATATGTTAAAGAAATTCTATTTTCTCTATAGAGAAGAGGATATTGTATCTATGAACAAAACCCGCAAAATCATTGCAAGCAAGCTGATAAAAACTCGAATTGTACTTAGAAATAAGGAACTGCAAAAACATGTGCCACCCACTCACCCCTTTAATCAAAAAAGGTTATCAGCTATGCTCGCGAGATACGGAATGATATATGTCAAACCCGATGCTGGCTCTCTAGGTATAGGCGTAATGCGAGTTGATAAAAAAAATGGGATTTACCGCTATCAAAGCGGGGTACGAATATTCACCTTTTCAACGTTTGAGAAGCTGTTCCAATCTATAAAGAGTCGCTGCGGCAGCAAACGTTATCTCATTCAGAAAGGCATTCACGTCTTAAAGCACGAAGGAAACCCTTTCGATTTTCGCGTCATGATTCAAAAAAAACCATCCGGTGGATGGGAATGTACAGGAACAGCCGGGCGTGTTGCTCATCCACGCAAAGCCGTTACCAACGGCAGCCAAGGCGGTACCATTTACAAAGCCGCTGATCTCATTGAACCCAAGCATGGAAGCGAAGCCACGAGTTTGCTTTTGCAAAAGATGGAGCAACTAGCAAAGCTAACTGCTGCGCAATTCAGCCGCTCCTATCCTGCCATGAATGAACTCGGACTCGATATCGCAGTCGACCGCAAACTGAATCCCTGGATCTTGGAAGTAAATACACGACCAGACCCTTGTCCTTTCACCAAGCTCGAAGATAAAGCGATCATCCGTAAAATCGTCACTTATGCCAAAGCCTATGGCAGGCGGTACTGCTTGACCTGTTCCAAAGCGAAGAAAGCACCTAAGCGAAACAAATAGTCATACTAAAAAAAGCCCAGTTCCTGCTTTTTAGCAAGAACTGGGCTTTTTCAATTTTAAGATCCCGCGCCGCGGTACCGTTTCACACCTATATTCCAAACCGTAATTCCCAAAATACTGAAACCAATCCCAACAACCGGTGTCAGCAAAGCGAACCACTTCCAGTTCACTGGATCAATGAAATAAGCGGCCGGATAGAAACCGACGAACGCAAAGGGCAAAATCCACGTCAAGATCGTTCGGAGCAGTTTATTATAGATCGTAGCCGGATAACGTCCGTAGTTTTGGATGTTCCAAATCAAGGGCAGAATACCTGTCGGCGCATCTGAGAAAAAGGCGAGCGATGTCAGCGAAATGTATACTCCTGCATAAATGAGAATCGATCCAATCACCAGTACGATAAAGACCAGCGGATCATGCCAATGAAATGGGATACCGAGCTTAGCCCAAGAATAAATCATAACAATTAAACCTGCTAATGCGCTAAATAGTGAAGATGGACTCATGTTTTCGAGCATCAATTGCCATAGATTGTAGGCGGGACGCGTCAGGATGCGGTCCATCTCCCCTTTGACAATATAACGTTCACTGAAGCCCCATAAGTTAAAAAAAGTGATGAATATGCCATATGGAATCATAAAATAACCGTAAATGAACAAAATTTGTTCTTGATTCCAGCCACCAAGCGATTGAGTTTGCAAAAATACGACGAGAATGAAGAATAAATTTAAACCGTTGAACATCAAGTCGGAAAAAACCTCAATCCAGAAATCGGATCGGTAGGTGAGACGCGTTTTCATGTAATTTTTCAAATATTCCACAACTAGGGAGATGTAGAACTTCATTTGCTAACCCCCCTGTACGAAAAGACGCGTTTTGGATTTAACCCACAGGACATAGATCGGGATAATTAAGACCAGGAACCACAGCACTTGGACGCCAAGGCTTTGGAATATCGCAGTCCCTGTAATTTTTCCTGTGAAAGCAGCGCTCGGCAAGTAAGTAATCGCTTGAAAAGGCAGCCACTCTAAGACCGATTTGGACCATCCTGGGAAAAAGGAGATCGGAATAATTAAACCAGAGAACAAGTCGACAGCAACGCGCTTCATGCGCATAAGACCTTCGTTGTTTTCCAAGAAAAAAGCGAATAATCCCGTAATGATATTAAGCTGCGTATTAATCAGAAAGCTGAAAAACAGCATCACGAAGTAGATAACCCACAGGCCTGGATCGGTTGGGAATTCAATAGGCAAGAGAAGCCATATGAAGATCATTCCCGGTGTTGTGAAGAGAAGCAGACGGAATACACCCTCTCCCAATCCTTGCATCATTTTCACAAAAACGTAGTTATAAGGACGAATGAATTGGATGGCTACACTGCCGTCACGAATTTCATTAGCAATTTCACGATCTAAGTTATTGAAGTAAAAAGCGCGCCCCATCCAAGAAATGGCCACATAAGTCGTCATCTGACCTAGTGTCAGGCCGCCAATGATAGCTTGCTCACCATAAATTGCTTTATATACAAAATAATAAGAACCAATATTGAGTGCATAGATCAAAATGCCGCTGTAATAATTAACACGGTAAGCGAGCATCATGAGAAATCGCATGCGGATAACTTCTAAATAAGCACTAAGCATGAGACGCGACTCCCTCTGGCTGCGGCACTTCATCTTGACGTTTCACATCGGCTGAGCCGGCTTTATAAATTTCACGGACAATATCATCCGTATTCGTTTCATTGATTTTGATATCTTGAATTTGCAAAACGCCGACTACGCGGCTAAGCACCTCAGAAACATTGGCTCGTTCGTGTGGTATGAACACTTTGGCGGACAGCTCATTTTCAAGCTGCCAAGCAACATCTAAGCCTCGCGTAAGCTCTTGAAGACGAGCCAATGTGGTAGGATGCTCAAATTGCAGCACGACTTCCTTGCCTTTGCCCCATTTCACCTTCAGCTCTTCGAGTCCGCCATCATAAATAATACGGCCATCATCGAGCATGATAACACGGGAACATAATGCTTCAATATCTTGCAGGTCATGCGTTGTAAGCAAGATCGTCGTTTCGTAACGCTGATTAAGCGATTTGAGAAATTCGCGAATTTCTGTTTTTACTACGATATCTAGACCAATGGTCGGTTCATCGAGGAACAGAATCGCTGGATTATGAATAAGGGAAGCCGCTAACTCACAGCGCATTCGCTGACCTAGACTTAGCTTACGAACGGGACGTGATAGCAAATCGGATAATTGCAGACGATCGACAAGCTCGTCGAGACGCTTTTTGTAATCGGCTTCTGACACGCGATACACCTTTTTCAATAGTTGAAAGGATTCGACGACACCAATATCCCACCAGAGCTGACTGCGCTGACCGAAAACAACACCGATTCCGGCTACGAATTTCTCGCGCTCTTTAAATGGAACGAAACCATTGACCTTGATATGTCCTGATGTAGGTACTAGAATACCTGTCAGCATTTTAATGGTAGTAGACTTGCCAGCTCCATTTTCACCTATATATCCACAAATTTCGCCCTTTGGAATTTGGAAGCTGATGTCTTTTACAGCTGTAATTTGCTTATACTCTCTTTGAAATAAATCTTGAAATGCACCCTTTAAACCCCCGCGGCTCTGCTGAACTTGAAATTCCTTGCGCAGATCTTGAACATCAATTGCTAACATGAACTTACCCCCTGTCTGTGTAGACTCGGCTACATATAATGGCAAAAATCGCCGTAACTTGCTATCGAAGTTTCATAACCTCTATAATATGGATCATAAAGATGAAATGTACAACACACTCATGATACATGAATTCTGTAAGAAAAAAAAGTACAGATTACCTCTACCTACGAAAGGAGCGCAGAACCTTGAGAATCATAAAACGAACCTTGCTCCTGATTGGCTTGCTGCTTATGGTAGTAGCTGGTTATTATTCTTATTCTTTCTATAATTTCGCGAACAATATCTCCCATAAATCGGACAATCCACAAGGCAGCGGCACCATGATTGCCCAGAATATTAAAGATAAAGGGGATAAATTTATCCCACCTAAATGGGAAGGCAAACAGCGAGTCAACATTTTGCTTCTCGGCGGAGATTCGCGTGGGATGACGAAGAATGAGCTGCCCCGCTCAGACAGTATAATGCTAGCTTCAATTGATCCCGTAACCAAAAAGGCTCACCTATTCTCTATCCTTCGAGATACCTATGTGAAGATCCCAGGCGAAGGCGAAGATCGTATCAACACAGCCATTACATCAGGTGGACCGAATTTAGCGATGAAAACGGTAAGCGATTTGCTCGGCATCCCTGTTCAGTACTATGTTTATACCGACTTTAAAGGATTCATTGCACTTATTGATGCCGTTGGCGGGATTGATATTGACGTCGAAAAAGATATGAAATATTCGGACTCGGAAGATGATCATGTCTATGATATTAATTTGAAAAAAGGGCTTCAGCATCTCGATGGCAAAACCGCTTTGCAGTATGTACGCTTTCGACACGATGCTTTGTCCGATTTCTCACGTACAGAACGTCAGAGGAAGTTCCTAACTGCGGTCGCACAAAAAATGCAAACAACTTCTTCCTTAATTAAGCTGCCAAGAATTCTAAATGCCATCGATCCTTATATCGATACGAACCTCAGTGTGACGGATATGCTGAAGCTTGGTGGTCTTGGTTTTGAGGCGAAAGCTGACGGAATCGTCAGCTCCCAATTGCCGCCAACCGATCTGCTGATCGAGAAAAACGTCCGCGGCGCCGCTGTCATTACGGCGAACAAAGAGAAGCTGCAGCTTTATGTGAGAGACCTTTTTGCAGGAAAGGCTGAGGCAGACTCTGGTCCTACGAAGCCATCGCCTTCGCCTACACCGAAGTCTTCGGTGAAGGCGACGAAGTGATGAAGCGTTGCAGCTGAGTATCGACTGATGATGCTCTGGGATGGTGCGAAGTTAATTAATCAATTGATATTGTATGCCTCTACTTGGCTAGAGGGCTTAGCGCCCTTCGAGTAGGGGCTTTTTGTAAGACGATAAACGACTACATAAATAATGAGATATACGACTACATTACGTAAAGGAATGATTTTTCTAATGGAACGAAAACAATCCGAGCAGTTATATCAAGAAGCATTGAAACATATCGTTGGCGGGGTCAACAGCCCTTCCCGCTCATTCAAAGCCGTCGGCGGCGGCGCGCCCGTCTTCATGAAGCGAGCGCAAGGCGCACACTTCTGGGATGTAGACGGGAATCGCTTCATTGATTACCTCGCCGCCTATGGCCCTATCATTACCGGTCATGCGCATCCGCATGTGACCGAGGCGATTTGCCGCGCCGCTCAGAACGGGACGCTGTACGGGACCCCGACCGAACTCGAAATCGAGTTCGCCAAGATGCTGAAGTCGGCGATTCCTTCGCTCGACAAAGTACGCTTCGTCAACTCCGGCACAGAGGCCGTGATGACAACGATTCGCGTGGCGCGCGCCTTTACGAAGCGCACCAAGATCATTAAGTTCGCCGGGTGCTACCACGGCCACTCGGATCTCGTGCTTGTGGCGGCCGGCTCCGGGCCGTCCACACTAGGCACGCCGGACAGCGCGGGCGTGCCTGCGAGCATCGCGCAAGAGGTCATTACGGTGCCGTTCAACGATATTCCGGCACTCGAGGCCGCGCTTGCGCGTTGGGGGGAAGAGATCGCCGCGGTGATGGTGGAGCCCATCGTCGGCAACTTCGGCATGGTCATGCCCCATGCCGGCTACCTCGAGCAGCTCTGCGCAGCTGCTCGCAGATACGGTGCCCTCGTCATCTACGACGAGGTCATCACGGCATTCCGCTTCCATTATGGAGCGGCACAGACCTACCCCGGCCTCCCACTCGTGGAGGGCGGCATTTCCGAGGCGGCGGCGCGCTTCGCCGCCGTGGAGCCGGACCTTACGGCCCTCGGCAAAGTGATCGGCGGCGGGCTGCCGATCGGTGCCTACGGGGGCCGCAAGGCCGTGATGGAGCAGGTCGCTCCGCTCGGACCTGCTTATCAAGCCGGCACGATGGCGGGGAACCCCGCCTCCATCTCGGCCGGCATCGCCTGCTTGGAGGTGCTCCAGCAGGCTGGTGTCTACGCCAAGCTCGAGCAGCTTGGCGCAACACTTGCCGGCGGCATCGCAGAATCCGCCGCAAGGCATGGCATCGCCTTGACGCTCAATCGCATCGGCGGCGCCTTCTCCACCCACTTCTGTGACCATCCCGTCACGAATTATGACGAAGCACAGGATACCGACGGCGAACGCTTCGCTGATTTCTTCCGACTTATGCTGGAGCAAGGCATTAACCTCGCTCCGTCCAAATACGAGGCGTGGTTCATGACCATCGCCCATACAGATGAAGACATCGCTCAGACGCTCAATGCCGTTGACCAAGCTTTCAAAACCATGAAAATGCGCTAAGATGACGGGTTTGAAATTAGAGGTTAGAGGTTAGGTTTTACGGTCTGGTAGAGGGTTAAATGTTACTAGTTAGGTGCTATGAGTTATTAAAGTTAGATGCTACTAGTTAAGTGCTATGAGTTATTACGGTTAGATGCTACAAGTTAGCCGCTATGAGTTATTACAGGTTAGATATTACTTGCTAGGTGCTATGAGTTATTACGGGTTAGATGCTACTAGTTAGGTGCTATGAGTTATTACGGGTTAGGTGCTACTAGTTAGGTGCTATGAGTTATTACGGGTTAGATGCTACTAGTTAGGTGCTATGAATTATTACGGACTTGATGCTACTAGTTAGGTGCTATGAGTTATTAAAGGTTAGATGTTACTAGTTTAGTGCTATGAATTATTACAGGTTAGATATTACTTGTTAGGTGCTATGAGTTATTACGGGTTAGATGCTACCAGTAGGTGCTATGAGTTATTACGGGTTAGATGCAACTAGTTAGGTGCTATGAGTTATTACGGCTTAGATGCTACTAGTTAGGTGCTATGAGTGATTGCGGGTTAGATGCTACTAGTTAGGTGCTATGAGTGATTACAGATTTGGTGTTTGGTTTAATGGAAGGTATTTCGGGTTACGTAAACTAGGTCAAACTACCGAACAACATGAACCCACCCCAATCTCCATTGGACAATATCCAATGAAATCGACTTCCCCCCTCTAAAATCACAGATTTCATTGGAAAAAATCCATTGAAATCTGTGATTTTCCACTTTTTAAGGCACTTCCATTGGATTTTCTCCAATAGAACCATTTGATTCCCTGATAGATGCTCCACCCCAACTCCAGCTCCTGCTCTTGCTCTTGCTTTGCTCTTGCTTTGCTCTTGCTCCTACCCTTTGCTCTCATTCCTGCTCTAGCTTTTGCCCTGTCCTCTTGCTCTTGCCTGCCCTTGCTCTTGCTTTGCTCTTCTCCCTGCCCTGCCCTGCCCTGCCCTGCCCTTGCCATCGCTCTTGCTTTGCTCTTGCCCTATCCTCTTACTCCTGCCCAACTCATGCCCTTGCTCTTCGGTCACCATTCTAACAAACTCAACCACTTTCTCAAGCCTAAACAGCTCCAACTTCTATCACTACATGTCCCAGAAACGAACTATGATCCTATATGGATTCTAGTTCGTTCGTATTTTAACAGTGCCCTATGCCATGAGAAATATGGTTTTATTCACCAGTATGCAAAAAAGGTAACGCTTACATTTGTGATTTCGATCTGCAACTATTGTCGGATGATCTTTTTCATGCTATTCTAAGATTACTTTTACCCTTTTCGCGAAATGTCTTGTTTTCGCAGTATTTTCCTAGAAAGTTAGGGCATGATTTACAAATTCTTTGCCGATTTTTGTGTGTGATGCCTTACTTTATTACAGGTCGATTAGAGCCTCATTTTGAGGGGATTATTTCCTTAAAATTGGTATGCTATTCAATAATATTGCATTTTTATTCACATTCTTGCATATTTCGGTTTTGACCCCTTTGTGGGTAATTCCTTGAAAATGCTAGGGTTGCGGGCTCATCAATGCAGAATGCAAGAAGCGTAGTGCAAGAGGAGTTTAAATATGTATGGGAGGTGACGGTCAGGCGACTGACCAGAGCGATGAATGAATTGATGCGTAATGAAGGCCGTTTTCAAGATCTACTAGGAACCGAACACGACAGCTGCGGTATTATTTGTATTATTGAAAAGAATGGTCACCCTTCCCGTGATAACATCCAAAAAACGATTGAAGCCCTTGTAAAAATGGAACATCGTTCGGGTTTTATTAACGGTGAAGGCGATGGTTGCGGGATTTTAACGGATATTCCACGCGCTCTTTGGGAAAAGAAATTAACAGATGCGGGTCTTGAAGGCAAGCTTGCCTACGACAACCGTTTTTCTGTTGGACATATCTTTGTTCCACGCAAGCTTGACCTGACCGTTACCGAAATCCAGAATGGCATTCGTGAGCTCTTTGCTGCCCATGATGTTTCCATCATTCTTGAGCAAGAGAATCAAGTCGATAGCAGCGTTTTAGGCCCTAACGGCTTGAACGATGAGCCAACTTTCTGGCAAATCGCAGCGATTAGCAATAAAACAGAAGGCCAAGTGGCCGATCACCTTTTTGAATTGCACATTGCTATTGAAGATAAATATAACGTTCACGTTGCTACACTAAGCAATGTAACATCTGCATACAAAGTTTTAGGAGCTGCAAGCATTCTTCCTAAATACTTCAAAGATACGTGTGATGCTTTATTTGCTTCCCAAGTTACAATCGGTCACAACCGTTATTCCACTAACACCTTGTCCAGCTTCTTCCGTGTACAACCGTTCTCGCTGCTCGGGCATAATGGTGAAATCAACACGATTAAGAAACTTCGTATCGAAGCAGACATGGTTGGTGTTCCGCTCGTAAGCGGCGGTTCTGACTCTCAAGATATGAACAGAACGATTGAAACGTTCATTCACCGTTTTGGATTGTCCCTTTTCGAAGCGATGGAAATGGTATTCCCTCCTATTATTAATGAAATGAAACAGTTCCGTCCGGAACTTCAAGATTTATATGTGTACTACCGCCAAGTATGGGGCCATTTTGCACAAGGTCCTGCTGGTATCGTTTCTCGTTATGGCAACGAATGTATTTTCAGCGTGGATGCGCTTGGTCTTCGTCCAGTATGGATGGTTGAGAGCGATTCTTCCTTATACTTCTCCTCGGAGCAGGGTGTTATTACGGTTGGCGAAATGGTTGCTGATCCGAAACCAATTGCACCAGGTGAAAAAGTGGGTGTTGTACTGACACCAGGCGAACACGTTCAAGTTATTCCTTACCATGAAGTGCAAACACTAGTGTACGAGCGCGCAAGCAAACGTCTCAATATTGGCGGACTTCGCAAATATCTGAATCATGTCCCAACAGATACTCAAGCAGAGCTTAATGAGAACATTGTAGCGACTGACCAATTGTATAGTGCATTTGGTTGGGATCGTGACGGTATTCAACACATCGAAACAATGTCTGAAACAGGTGCAGAGCCTATCCGCTCCCTGGGTCACGATTCACCTCACGCTGCTCTTGCTTGGGAACGCCAGAACGTGCCTGACTTTATTAAAGAAAGCGTAGCGGTTGTTACGAACCCAGCGATTGACCGTGACCGTGAGATGGAGCATTTCTCCACGCGTATCATTGCCGGTACTCGTACTCCTGTTTATGCTCAAGTAGATAACAACCTGCGTCTTGAGCTTCTAGCTCCACTTGTACTCGAAGGTACGAATGGCGTAGATAGCGAAGAGCACCTGTCACAACCTTCTTATGAGCAATTGTTGGCTCTGTTCCGTGCACAAGGAGACAATGCTGTAGCCGTGCTTTCCAGTACTTTCGCTCGCGGAACTTCTCTAAGCGATGGCTTGGACGCTCTAGCTGCTGCTGCTATCGCTGCTGCCCGCAATGGCGCTGCACTGATCGTTCTTGACGATGCAGAAGCTCATCAAAATGACCGTTTGTGGCTTGAGCCGCATCTTGCTGTTTCCAAAATCGATATCGCACTTCGTGCGGAAAAGCTCGGTTTCGGCGACAACTTGCGCCGCCATGTTACTTTGGTCCTGCGTTCCGCTGCAATTCGCAGCTTGCATGATATCGCTGTTGCTTGCGGTCTTGGCGCAGACGTTATCTCACCATACCTGTTGTTCTCAACAGCTTCTGATAAAGAAGGCAATGCTGCAGCAGCACGTAAAGTGTATGCAGCACTGACGAAAGGTCTTGAGAAAGTTATTTCCACGATCGGTACTCATGAGCTTCGCGGTTACACACGCTTCTTCTCCTCCATCGGCTTCCATCCGGAAGTTGCTGAAGTATTAGATATCGTGAACTACCTCGGCAGCGAAAAAGCGGGAACTGGCTTTGCCCAACTCGAAGCTGATGCCGAATTACGTTATACAGACTACACAAATCCAAAAGCAAAAGCAGCGAAAAACTTCCGTTTCTTCCAACGTATGTGGAAAGCATTAGGCGACGCCGCTTCCGGCGCTGCTCCTTATAGCGACTACCGCGATAAACTGCGTGAAGAAGAGAAGAAGAACCCGATTTCCATTCGTCATATTGCTGGATTCAACATTAACAAAGCACTGAGCGAAGGCCGTAAGGCACTCGATCCGTCACAAGTTGATATCTCCATTGGCGGTCATTCCTTGCCGATGTTGATTTCTTCGATGTCATTCGGTTCACAAAATGAAACAGCTTTCCGTGCCTACGCTGAAGCCGGCGAACGCCTGAACATGGTTACCATGAACGGCGAGGGCGGAGAGATTAAAGATATGCTCGGCCGTTACAAAAAAACGCGCGGTGCGCAAGTCGCATCCGGACGTTTCGGTGTTAACGTAGAACTAGCTAACGCGGTTGCTTTCCTTGAGATCAAAATCGGTCAAGGGGCTAAACCGGGTGAAGGCGGTCACTTGCCAGGATCCAAAGTAACAGCGAAAATCGCTGCTGCTCGTAACGCAACCATTGGTTCTGACCTGATCTCTCCTTCTAACAACCATGATATCTACTCGATCGAGGATTTGGCGCAAATCATTTCCGAGCTTAAAGAAGGTAGCGGTCGTAAAGCGAAAATCATTGTTAAAATCCCGGTTGTACCAGGTATCGGTACGATTGCGGTCGGTGTAGCGAAAGCAGGCGCTGACGTAATTACGCTTTCCGGTTTTGACGGTGGTACAGGTGCGGCTCGTATTCACTCCTTGACGCACGTTGGTCTTCCTACGGAGATCGGTACGAAGCTTGCTCACGTTGCTTTGATTGAAGCTGGTCTTCGTCACCGCGTTGAGCTGTGGTCCGATGGCGGTCTGAAATCAGGTTCTGACGTTGTTAAAATGGTTATGCTCGGTGCGAACCGTGCAGGTTTCGGTAGTATCGCGATGCAATCGATCGGCTGTACAACTTGCCGCGGCTGTCACTTAGATACTTGTCATGTTGGTATTGCTACACAAATCGATTCCATGGAAGAAGCGGAAGAAAAAGGGCTTCGCCGTTTCGTACCTCGTCAATTCGACGTAGCTGTTGACAGCTTGGTTCGTTTGTTTGGCGGTATTGGTGAAGAAGTACGCGAAGTTGTCGCTTCCCTTGGTTTCAACAGCTTGCAAGATCTCGTAGGCCGTTCTGACTTGCTTGAGCAAATCAGCCACTTGGAGCGCATCGATCTATCTGACATTCTTCGTCCGGCTCCACTTCAGTTCATCTCTGATGCTGAAAGAGCAATGGAAGAAGCAGCTGTATCATCCGATATCCGAATCGCTGCAGGTGCAGAAGGCCTAGAATTCTTCCCAGAATCTTTGGCTCTTGATGCTCCAATCGTACGCAACTGGTCCAAAGTGGACGCCGAGTCCCGTATTCTGGGAGCTCGTTACTCCAGCCATCGCGTAAGAGATCGTTTCGACGGCAGCTACGATGAATTACCGACAGTTGCGCTGAACTTGATCGACGGTTCCGTACCAGGAAACGGTCTGGCTGCCTTCAATGCTCGCGGAGTAGACATTACTGTTCACGGCGGCGCTGAGGATGGTCTTGGTAAAATGGCCTTCGGTGGTAAAGTTGCCATTGTTAAATCACTTGGCAAAAACAACACCTTCATCAACGGCAGCGTTGGTAAATCGTTTGGTTACGGCGCACAGAAAGGCTTATTCTTGATTCAAGGCAGCGCAGATACACGTGCTTGTATCCGTTTCTCTGGTGCAGACGTTGTATTCGGTGGAGAGATTACAACTCCACTTCGTGATGAGCTTGGCGGACTTGCCGCTCGTGCGAACCTCAAAGGCTTCGCGTTCGAGTACATGACTAACGGCCGTGCCGTGGTTATGGGCGATCCAGGTCCATGGATTTGCGCTGGTATGACAGGCGGCGTGATCTACCAACGTCTTGTTCCAGAAATGGGTCTAGATCAAGCAGCAATCGAACGTCGTATTGCCAAAGGCGCGAAAGTAAAACTTGAAACCATTGGCGTACAAAGTAAAAAAGATCTTACTGAATTGCTCACAGCTTACCACGCTGAGCTTGCTAAATCCGGTCAATCCGATGCAGCTGCAAAAATCGAAGGTTTGCTAAGCAATCTTGAAGCTAACTTCATCCGTATCTCCCCGGTCAACATGCAAGCTGACCAATCCGTTGCTACGGAATAGATCATCCAAAAGCTCCACAGGACCTTCGCTGGTCTTGTGGAGCTTTTTTTCATGGAAAGAGTTTGCATCGGTGCATAAAATAAGCTCAACCATCGCATTTTATTTAATGCAGCACCCATCCGCATACCATAGGAGGTTTTTAGCTATGAGCCACTCGAAACGCCGCGATGAAGCAGCATGGAAAAGCCGCAAACAAGCTCAGCATCCACATGGTAAGGTGAAGTCTCTGGAGGAATTCGCCAGTGAATATGAAGCGGAACACAAGAAGTAAGTAACTCCCCCTCTCCCGTCGAAAGAGGGACCAACACAAAGAGCCCGGTCATCTCGTTTCTAGTGAAACGCGGTTATCGGGCTCTTTGGTATCGATATATTTGGAAGAGCTAGCTCGGCACTTAATGTAACAAGCGGATGAGTACGGTTTTAATCTCGAACGGTGTAAAGGAAAGCTGGTAGTGTCCTTCATCGCCGCTCAGCGACTCTAATGGGTTTTCCATCAAATCTGCTAGCACTGCCTCTCGGTGAGGAAGATGAACCGAAAGCTTGATATCACCATTCGCTCCCGACGTTTCGTAAAGCCGAACTACGAGAGCGTCTTCGTCCTCCGCTTTTTTCACCGCTTCAATCATGACTTTGGCGCCTTCAATCTCAAAACCGGAATACTTCTTCGGCAGTCCGCCTTCTTCTGCGCTAGCCAGAACCGCGGATATCGGAGCATTTAATTCATAGCCTTGCTTGTAGACTTCCGCCTCAATGAAATCCCCTTCATGCGGCAATATGGCGTATACGAACTGATGGCGCGCCCTGTCGCAAGTTGGATCGGGGTACGATGGACTGCGAAGTAAGTTAATATCCATAACGTTGCCTTTAACACTATAACCATACTTGCAATCGTTCAAAAGAGCGACACCAAAGTCCGGTTGGGAAAGATCGATCCATTGATGAGCGCAAATTTCGTCCTTAGCGTAATCCCACAACGTATTTTGGTGAGTCTGTCTTTTGAGATGACCAAATTGAATTTCGCAATTCACTTGATCGGCATACACGTTGACTGGGAAAGACGCTCGCAGCATTTTGCTATCTTCCTGCCAGTCGACATCCGTTTCAAAATCGATTCGTTTGCTGCCCGCCGTCAGAATAACTTTCTGTGTGAGTACTGACTTGCCGTAGTGATACTCCTGCTCAACCACTGCTTTGGGTCCGTTGACGTAAGCTTTCGATTGCACAAGCTTCATCTGCGCAGGCTTCGTTCCCGCATAATCTTCAGGGAAATCCCAAGCATCGCCGTCATCATGATAAATGGATAACACGTTCCCTGCTTCACCGGCAGCGACTACTTCACGACCCAACTCTTTATCCAAGATCGAAAGAATGCTTCCGTCCGCACCAAACGCAATCTTGATCAATTCGTTCTCTAGTGTATCGCTCATTGACGTTACTTCGAATGATGATACAAGAGATAAAGCAGCCGAATCTATAACCTGATAGCCCATTGCAGGAATCGTTACCTGCATCCATTCATTGTCCAACTGCATCCATTCGCGGCGCTCCCATGGAAGGGAGTTGAAGATGACCATCGGACGTTCTGCTCCCTGCGTCCCTATGGAGGATGCAAAGCCGCGGTACATTTGATCGGTTAGCTCCGTTACTCTAGCTAGTAAAATTTCGTATCGTGCAAGGGATTCATCGAATACACGCTTAATAGAAGAACCAGGCAAAATATCGTGGAATTGGTACAAAAGCACTTCCTTCCAGATCGTTTCAAGCTCCTCGGACGGATATTCGTTGCCGTACGTGAAATGAAGAGAAGCAGCGAATTCCAGCTCTCTCAACGCCTTCTCAATTTTCCGGTTAAATCGTTTATTGCGAGCCTGACTGGTGAACGTCCCTTGGTGCTTCTCTAGGTAGAGCTCACCTTTCCACGTCTTATACTTCTCTTTATTCATAGCCAGCTTCTCAAAAAAGTTCAGGGCAGGCTCCTGTTTCACCGGGATAAGCCCTTGTAGATTTTGCTCGCGCTGAAGGCGCTCTAAGTGCTCTTCTCCTGGTCCGCCGCCGCCGTCTCCGATTCCGAACACGACAAGGCAATGGTCGGATACGTTTTTATCCAAGTAATCCCTTTCGGCTTTGAGAATCGACCTTGGCAGCGCAGGGCCATTGTAGGTATCTTCTGGCGGCAAATGCGTCAACACGCGGCTTCCGTCAAGTCCTTCCCAGAAAAACGTATGATGCGGATGATCATTATGAACGTTCCAGGACAGCTTCTGCGTCATCACATAATCTACCCCAGACTTCTGCAGAAGCTGCGGCAAGCTAGCCGAATAACCAAAGATATCGGGAACCCATAGCATCTTCATATCTTGACCGAATTCCTGCTGGAAAAAACGTTTCCCTAAGAGGATTTGCCTTACAAGCGCTTCTCCTCCCGCAATGTTGGAATCCGGCTCAACCCACATGGCACCTTGCACTTCCCAGCGTCCTTCCGCTATGCGTTCTTTGACCTGAGCGTATAACTTCGGATGCTGCTGCTTGATCCACTCGTATAATTGAGGCTGACTGGCTCCGAATACATAATCGGGATACTGCTCCATCATCCGCAGTGCAGTGGCAAAAGTCCGAGCCCCTTTGCGGTAAGTCTCACGAATAGGCCACAGCCACGCCAGATCGATATGCGCATGACCAATTGCAGTAGCCGTCAGTGTTGGATCCCCGCCCTGCTTGCTTAATGACGGAGCTAGAATACGTCTAGCCTGCGCCACGTTCTCATCGCACATATCCCTGAGCAATAGATGAACGTCATAAAGGGCCTGAAGGATACGTGCTCTTCTTGCTGATTGATCCTCAAGATGCTTGGCCAGATCGAACAGCACCTCATAATCGTAAAATAGCTGTCTCGTTTCCTCACTGCAGATGGCTATTTGAGCCTCCTTCAGCGTTCCGCTCCGGTAACGCCCAAACAAATCGTTATTGCCAGCGTCAGCCCAGAGATCGATAACTTCTTCCCCCGTTGCGGTAGATACGACCTGCACGACCCGTTTGCCAGGCAAGCCAAGCGTTAAGTCAAACTCCGAGTTCACGTTTGTGAGCCCTTGCGTCGGTGTTCCTTCCTCATCGACAAGACATAGCTCTCCGTTGACATCAATCAGCAGCACGACCTTGCTTCCCGCAGCCTCTCGCGGCACTTGACCCTGGAAATGAAACCAGGCACAGTCCCACAGTTCTCCCCATTTCTCTCCCGGGCGAACTTCAAGACACTGTCCCGACATTCTTTGCTCGAAGGTTACGGGCTCCTTCGTTACGTATGCGATGGCCGAAAGAGGAGCTACCGGCAGGTAAATATGATTTTCGATTCGATCTAGCGTTTGCTTAAGGGTTTCCAGCTTTATTGGGGTGTATGGCATATAGGCTGCACCATCCTTCGATCATTATGCTTGAAGATAATGTTTATTGTTATACGCCTTGGTTTGATTATAACTATATAACACTAATAAATATATCATATATATCAATTATTTCAATGTTTTAAGAAGAAAAATACAAGCAAAAAAACTGACCTCGGCTGCAATGCCAACGATCAGTCTCATTCGTTCTCTTATTCTTGCGGAAGTACTGGACCCGATGTCTGTTTGATAACCAATCTCGGCTCCAAGACCACTCTGCTATTTTTAAGTTGAGTTCGATTCCCTTTTATAGTGTCCATAATCAGTTCTCCAGCCCTAGCCCCTATTTCGCCCTCGTTTTGGTCGATATATGTGAACAGACTTAGCTCATCCATCATCGGACTCGGATTATCAAAGGTCACGATGGACAAATCTTCCGGCACGCGGAGCCCTTCACGCTTGGCGATGGACAAAATATGTACACCTAGGTTTCCGTTCAGCGCAATGTATGCGGTTGCCATCCGGTTCTTGATAAACCGATATAAAGGGTGCTCTTGATTAACAGATGAAAGCGGGGATGCAAAATCCGTCAAGAATAAGGCCGGGTTGATCATCTCGCCTTTATCCCTGAGTGCGCTGATGTAGCCATTCACCCGATCTTCCACGGATACCGTGGGTTGAGGCGAATCGGAACAAATTGCGATGTTGCGGTGACCAAGGTCCCACAAGTGATCTACAGCCAGTTTAGCTGCCAGCGCGCTGTCGGAATAAACCGTGTTCGTCTCCACGCCAGGCAAATATCTGTCAATGAGGACAAAAGGATAGTCCGTCATTTTGAGTGTAATGATTTCCTCATTATAGACTTCAGCATCCACTGGAAAAATGATCAGGCCAGCTACTTTATCTTTCAAATCCCGAATGATTTCCTTTTCCCGCTCCTTTGAATTGAAAGAGAACATCATTAGCAGCGCGTAGCCGCTATTCTCAAGAACGGAAGTAATGCCCCGGATCAACCGGATAGCAAAAAAATCATCAACGAATGGAAAAATAAGCCCGATCTTCGGACGATCCGAGTGATTAACGGACGGCGTTTGAACGGCAACTGTCTTCGCAGTTGGAATATAAGTTTCTGGAATACCCTTAACAAAGGTCCCCCGCCCCGGAATGCGGTAAATCCAACCTTCCCGAGCAAGCTCATTCAACGCGTTGGCTACCGTGATCCGGCTTACATTAAACTGTTCGAGAATTTCCTTCTCGGTCGGAATCTTGTCGTCTTCTTGCAATTTTCTAGAGCTGATCAGTTCTTTAAAATGGTTTTGAATCTGAATATATAGCGGTTCCCTGTCTGTGCTCATCCTACTACAAGCCTCCAAGATTACTCTCATATATAGTTATAAAGATCTCATATCAAATATAGCATATTGCCTTAAGCATTTCCAAACCATTTCTGTCAAAACCCCGTATGATAAAAAGAAATTTATGTATTCTATTCATTTATAATAATTTGTTATATAGTATATATTGTTTATGTTTTTTGGACTTTATCCGAAGGGAGGAAATATGACAGATACACGAGGTCTTCATGCTGGATGAGTAGCTGATATGGATCTCGCTTCAACTTGCGATTACTCGTAATTCCACATGTTCAAATCAACCGCCATGTCGCCATCGTCGTAAGCCTATTCGATCCTTTTGAGAATGCAGGAGCAGGCGAAAGCGGAGAACTGATTGGATAAAAATAAAAATAACCCTTTTGCAAACCTTGCAGAAGGGTTATTCCTTATGTGAAGCTCCTTTTTCCATGGTAAAAAGTTGCTGTGGGACGGAATTGTTGTATTTTCCGCAACAATTCACACGCCTAAAGGATATTTTGCAACTTGTTGTTGCAGTCTGTACAACATTCCCGAGTCCATTTGGTGCGAAATGACCTGTATCGGACAAAATTGTTGTACATTATGCAACAACGAAGGGAGAGAGGCGTGATTTAGGCAGCAATTGTTGCACTTTTTACAACATCATTCAGCCGCAAATGCGGATTCATTCATCCTGCAACCTTTATTGAGCATATATGACGATTGATCCCAATTTAAGATACCTCATAAAGAACATAACCTCACCTCTTTCATAGTTCCAGTAGAGGTAAGGCCTGCAAAGTCACCAAAAGAGGTAAAGCTGCAAACTCACCAAAAGAGGTAAGGCTGCAAACTCACATTAAACCAGCTCATACGTATCTTGCGGTTGATCCGTGATAAAGCTGCTTGGCTCGCCTAGCGAGAACATACATAGCTCGTGCATAGCCCGGGTGCAAGCGGTGTAGAACAGCTTGCGCTCGTTTTCATGTCCGTACTGATGACGGGAACCGTCATAGATGAGTACGGCATCGAATTCTACCCCCTTCGCCAGATACGAAGGGATGACGAGCACGCCCGACTCGAAGGTCGGGCTATGTTTGGTGATGAGCCCCAGTGGCACTTGCAGTTGGGGCTCTAGGGCTTGGTGCGCGAGCTTGCTCTCGCTCGCGGTTTTGGCGATGATCGCGATGGAGGCATAGCCTTCGCCTAGCAGCCGAGCAATCTCGGCTGCCAGCAGGCTATGCAGCGATCCGCGATCGCTGACCTTGATCACCCGCGGCTTTGCGCCGCCGCGGGTGAAGGGCTCTATGGCATCGCCGCCAGGCACGATGCCGCGAGTGAACTCCACGAGCTCACGCGTGGAGCGGTAGCTGCGGTGCAAACGGATAACCTCCGTTTGCTCCGGCCCATACAGAGCGGCGATCGGATCGATTTCACTGTACGCGGAAGCGTGCGAATAGATCGCCTGGTTGAGATCTCCTAGCGCTGTCATCCGGCAGCGCGGGAAGAGCCGTTTCAGGTAGGCCAGCTGAAACGGAGAATAATCCTGCGCCTCGTCGATGATCACGTGGCGTACGGAGCCGTTCGTCTGGAAGCCGCAGACCGCTTCCATCAGGTATAAGAAAGGCGTCGCGTCCTCATACGGCAGACTGGCCTCCGCCAGCTCCTTCAGCGTCCGCTCGCAGATTGCCGACCAATAGGGCGGCTTATTCTCTATAGAATTCCTCTGATTCCTTAGCTGACTCTCTTGATTCTCTACAGGACTCCTCTGATTCCCTAGCTGACTCCCTTGATTCTTTATAGGACTCCCCTGTTTCTCTAGCTGACTCCTCTGGTTCCCCAGTTGACTCCCTTGATTCTCATTAGGACTCCGCTGACCCGCCTTCACTTCCTGATCGGCTTCCTCTTCACGAATCTCATCACGAAACAATTGCCCATACAATCCACTCAGATCTACAAACTTAAGCCGCTTCACAGCGTCCCGCACTGGTTTCAAATGCTCCTTGATAACGATGTGTGCAAGCAGAACTCTCTCCTGATCAAAATCATCAAATGTGGCTCCCTGACCCCGCTCTATTTTACGCAGTTTTAAATAAGCAAGATGGTAATCTTCACTACTTAGAAGCTCAATCTCCTCATCGACCCAAGCTGCTTCCAGCTGAAGCTCTGCAAAGATCTCTAACTGTTCCAGAATCCAGCCCCGCATCAATTCCAATCGGTTCGGCAGCCGAATGGCCGGATCATAGCTGTAAAACCGCTCTACCAATCGAGCAGCGCTCAGCACTTCTTTTTCACGAAACTTAATAGGGTTAAATAGCATATCTGTATGCATCAACCGCTCCTGATAAGCATGAATGACAGCAAGGAACTCCAGCGAAGACTTGTAATGAATTCCGCTTAAACGAGCATTGTAAGCACATTCCTCATCCCGTTGTGGGATAATCTCCTCAACCGTCTCTCCTTTTCCAGATGAACGCCCCCTAGCTAACACATACTCTAATTGCGTAAATGAGTCCTCCACATCAAACTCTTCACCCAAACGATGCTCTAAATAGGCCTGATAGGTCGTTTGCTGCATATTTTCTTCGCCTAATTCCGGTAATACCGTGGATACATAGTGATTGAAAAGCGGATTTGGTGAAAATAGCACCATCTGGTCAGAGCTTAGCTGATCTCGGTGCTTATATAGTAAGTAGGCGACTCTTTGCAGAGCAGCCGAAGTTTTCCCGCTACCAGCTACCCCCTGCACGATGAGCATTCGTGCTTTGTCGTTTCGAATAATGCGATTTTGTTCTTTTTGAATCGTCGCCACGATTGTCTTCATTTGCGCATCAGAGCTTCGACTGAGCACTTGCTTCAGCAACTCGTCTCCGATCGTCACTCCAGTATCAAACATCAGCTGAATATGGCTATCGCGAATGACGAATTGACGTTTCAACAGCATCTGTCCTTCTATCATGCCGTTCGGTGTTGTAAAGGCTACTTCCCCGGGCGCATAATCGTAATAAAGGCTGGATATGGGAGCTCGCCAATCATAAACCAGGTAGTGATCCTCCTGCTCATCCAAAAAGCCAGCAATGCCTAGATAAATGGCTTCTCCTTGTCTCTCGTGCCGCTCGATGAAATCGATACGACCAAAATAAGGGGAATTCACAAGTCTTTTTAACTTTCCTAAAGATGCTGTTGCCTGTCGATGAGTACGTTCGCTCAGAAAGCACCTCCGCTTGCTGCCGCATACTTGCGATCGATTCAGCCGCATCTTCTGTCGTACTCATATCCATCGTGACTTCATCCCAATAATGCTTGCGAATCTCAACAACATCCGATTGAACCTTGCCAACCTCATCCTCTAACCCTGTAATTCTGATGCGCATCTTTGCTGTTACTTCTTGAACTCTCTGTTCCTCATCTGCCCAATACTGCTCAGTTAAATTCATTAAAACACCTCTTTTCAGACCATGTAAAATGCAAATTTGACACGAAGGCTGTCTTGATGCTATAATTATATTAGGATAATAATGTTATTTAATACATTTTTTCCTAATCAATCTTTATCATATCAATTTGCCTGCCTAAAATCAACAAATAAACCCAAGAGCTTGTGCGCTTGGGCTTTTCTTCGTTTTTATAGAATGCCGTAACCGAAATTAACATCCGTGAAGTTCACGAATTCGCTCCACCGCCCGTACATGGTGCCTAGCATGTCCTGCCATCATTTTGAGCAAGCTTGCAACCGACTCTTCGCGATTATTTGTAGTTATAACTGTGCGCTCAAGCGCACCAGGCAAATGTTCACATAATCCAAGGATATGCTGTCTCAAACTACGAAACAGCTGCACTTCGTTTGTAATTGGCCTCGCCGCATAATGAAGACTAACACTCCAATCGTCCTGCGAAAAACGATTTCCTTGGTAGGTACGGCCCGGCTCTGCTAGGGCAAATTTCACTTTGTGAATCGTGACTAATTCCAAATCAATCAGGTGCAGCACTTGTTCACGAACCGACCATTTGCCCGGTGCTTCCGTTAAATTGAGCTGCTTTTCAGACAAACCATCTACAGCACATTCCAACTCGTCTATTCCTTCAGCGTACATCTTCGTAATTTCATCGTCAGAAGCAAATAGTTCCTCCCAGAAAACGAAGGTATACCCATCAACGGCGGGAACGAAAACCTTACGAATATGCCCCTTTTCTTCTTCTTTTCTCAGCTCATTCCATCCGTTTTCTTGTAAGCTTTTTTCCACTTCGTTAACGGAGCTAACTCCTATATAAACGAGATCCCCCGCTCGCGGACTGAAAGGCTTTGGCTGCAACCAACGAGTTAAGTAAGCCTCTAGTACTTCATGCTCCTGCTTGGTTAGCTGACCTCTCTGAACCATAACAACTTCATCGTTCAACCAAATGCGAATCAACGCTGCATGGCCCGCAGGAGCTTCCTCCACCAACTCCCAACCAAGCTGTCTTGTATAAAAAGACACCGACTTCTGAAGATTATCGACCTGCAGCAGCAGCCTCGCTTTGCCATGACTCATAGTTTCTTTTCCTTTCATCAAAAAAATACGCTCCGTCATCATTTCGACGGAGCGTACGGATTTCCTACTTCTTGGCCGCTTTGTAGGCCTCGATATATTGAGCTGCCTTGTCAGCAACAAGGCTGTAGTTACGGGTTTTGACGGCTTCGCTAGTCAAATCAGAACCAATGCCGACAGCAACGGCGCCGGCCTGGATCCACTCGCCGAGGTTGCTCAGCGAGACGCCGCCGGTCGGCATGATGTTCGCCTGCGGCAGCGGACCTTTAATGGCCTTAATCATCGCGGGCGAGTAGAGATTGCCCGGGAAGAGCTTAACGATATCGACGCCGAGCTCAAGCGCCGTCTGAATCTCTTGAATCGTCATGCACCCTGGCATGACGGGCACTCTATAACGGTTGCAGAGCTCAACCGTTTTCGGGTTAAGCGATGGGCCGACGACGAACTCGGCCCCGCTGAGGATCGCGGCACGCGCCGTCTCGGGGTCAAGGGCTGTGCCCACCCCGATGATCGCGTACTTGGCCGCGTCCTGCGCTGTGCTCGAGTAGCGCTTCGCGAGCTCCTCGATCGCGCGCAGCGCGAAAGGCACGGTCATTGTGACCTCGATGACCTTAATCCCGCCGGCAATGGCTTGATCGGCCATTTCCACGACTTCTTCTGGCGTATCGCCACGTAGAACGGCAACGACACCTTCACTTGATATTTGTTGGATAAGTTTAATTTTTTTCATTAGAATCTACACCTTTCTTTTTCAAGCATTTAACGTTCTATATGTTTAACATCGTTAAGTACGGCATCCACTTGTTCCCAAGTCGGAGCGCCTTCCCAGTCTCCCTCGGTCTGAACGATCAGGGAGCCCACAAGGTTGCCGATGCGCACGGCTTCCGCATATTCATACTCTTTTAACAAGCCAACCAAAAAGCCCGCACAGAACCCATCACCCGCTCCAACGGTATCGACCACATGCTCCGCTTTGAAATAAGGAACTGCTGTAACGCTGTCAGAGGTTACGACGTACGTCTCATTTTCCCCGCCTTTGACGATGGATATCGCTGATAATTCACGCAGCTTGCTCACGATAACATCCCAGTCCTCTGTCTGGTAGAGCAGCTTCAATTCATCTAAACCAGGTAAGAAAATATCAGACAGCTTAGCTAGTTCTAACAGCACGGGACGTGCCTCTTCCACACTCCAAAGCTTCAAACGCAAATTAGGATCAAAGCTGACCTTGACGCCATGCTTACGAGCCATTCGAACAGCTTCGAAAGCCGCCTCTTTACAAGATTCGCTTAAGGCAGGAGTGATGCCTGTGATATGCAATATTTTGGCCCCAGCGATATAAGCCTCATCCAGATGCTTCGCACTCATGTGACTAGCAGCTGAATTTTTACGATAGTAGTAAACAGACGTTTTACCCATTAGTACTTCGCGCATCATCAGTCCCGTAGGCGCTTCTGCTGTCAGCTCAGCGCGTGAAACATCGACGCCTTCACCACGGATTTTTTTGAAAATCATGCGACCTAATGGATCTTTGCCTAACCGTCCAAACCAGCCAACCTTGCAACCAAGGCGCGATATGCCAATAGCAACATTACTTTCGGCACCACCAAACAAGCTATGAAGCTCAGATGAGTACTCCAGTCCCTTGCCACTGGAAGGCATGAGCAGTGCCATCGTTTCCCCAAAAGTAATGATATCTGGGCCAGATCCTGAATGCGATTGTGTATTTGCTGTCATAGAAGCTCTCCATCCATTTCCCGATCACGCCTGTACGTGTCCAGTTAATTAATTGAAACGTTTAAATATACGATATACCTCATATTATAGTCCATGTTGAGCGTTTACACCAGACTTGACTTACCGTGTTAATAGCTCGAGAACCTCGATCAAGTGACGGATAATTTCAACAATCTCTCTCCCGTTCTCCCCCCTTCTGAAAGCTGCCTAGATAAGCGAATTTTAAAAAAAAGTAAGTTTGTAAAGGTTATTTCATAGAAAGTTACGCCGAAGACGTATATGTTTAAACTATCGATAGTCCAAGTTGTATTTTGTGCAACAATACACCTTCCTTACGCCAGAGTAGCCTGCTATTGTTGTGTTTCGTACAACAATTCGAGCTTAAAACGCCAATTTCTGAGCGATTCGCACCAAAATGTTGTACTCGGTACAACAAAAAGCCAATTTGTCCAAAGAAACCGCCGGATTGTTGCACAAAATACAACAGTTCGACGGGCAAGAGATAATCTCTAGTCGGAATCGCAGCATTCGGAGTACTCAGGCCAATCAGGCAACCACAATTGATCCGTCTCATTGAAAAATACAGAAAAAAGAAAGCCACATTGTGACTCTCTTCTCCATGCTTTGCATCTATTCGATTAGGCCAATTGCTCTTTCTTCTGTTTATAGCCCATTGTTGCTTGAACCGCTGCTTTCCAGCCTTCATATAACCCATCGCGCTCAGCAGATTCCATGGTTGATTCGAACGTACGCTCAATCACTTTGTTCTGGATAATATCTTGCTTGCCTGCCCAGTAGCCAACAGCTAGACCAGCCAGATAAGCTGCGCCTAGCGCTGTCGTTTCCAGTACACGAGGGCGATCTACAGCTGCACCTAAAAGATTCGCCTGGAACTGCATCAGGAAGTTGTTCGCCACTGCGCCTCCGTCAACCGCCAGCTTTTGTAATTGGATGCCCGAATCAGCTTCCATTGCTTCCAGCACATCTTTCGTTTGGTAAGCTAAGGATTCTACCGCTGCACGTATAAAGTGGTCCTGCGTCGTTCCACGCGTCAACCCAAAGATCGCACCCTGAGCTTCCATATCCCAGTAAGGTGCACCTAGTCCTACAAAAGCAGGCACAAGATATACGCCGTCTGTGCTAGCCACATTCGTTGCATGCTTCTCAGAATCAGAAGCCTTCTCAATAAGTTTAAGACCGTCACGCAGCCACTGAATTGTAGCGCCCGCAACGAAAATGCTGCCTTCAAGCGCATACTCCACTTTACCATCCAAGCCCCATGCAATCGTAGTCAACAGTCCGTTTTGGGAAGCAACAGCTTTGGAACCCGTGTTCATAAGCATGAAACAGCCTGTGCCGTAAGTATTTTTGGCCATCCCTTCTTCGAAGCAAGCCTGGCCGAACAATGCCGCTTGCTGGTCACCAGCGATTCCGGCAATCGGAATTTGAACTTCGAACAAACTTTTGGACGTCGCACCGTACACTTCACTGGAAGGACGCACATCGGGCAGCATGGATGCAGGGACATTCAGCATGTTAAGCAGCTCTTGATCCCATTGCAATTCGTGGATGTTGTACATCATCGTTCTCGATGCGTTGGAATAGTCTGTCACATGGACCTTACCATCGGTCAATTTCCAAATAAGCCAAGTATCGATGGTGCCGAACAACAATTGGCCGTTATCGGCTTTTTCTCTAGCACCTTGTACGTTATCCAATATCCATTTCACTTTCGTACCGGAGAAGTACGCATCAATGAGCAATCCTGTTTTCCGACGCACTTTAGGATCAAAGCCCTGTTCCTTCAGCTCATTACAAATGTCCATGGTTTGTCGACTTTGCCAAACGATTGCGTTGTACACGGGTTTGCCCGTAAGTTTATCCCAAACAACAGCTGTCTCGCGTTGGTTCGTGATCCCGATAGCTGCAATTTGGTGCGGATGCACATGATTTTGGACCAAAACTTCTTTGAGCACCTCAAGCTGCGTCTCCCAAATCTCCTCGGCATTATGTTCAACCCAACCTGGCTTCGGGTAAATTTGTGTAAACTCTTTTTGAGCAACACCCATAATGGCACCGGATTTATCAAATAAAATAGAACGAGAACTCGTCGTTCCTTGATCTAATGAAAGCACATATTTCTTTTCCATGGTTATCAGCCTCCAAAAATATATAAAAAAAAACAGCAAGCTATTCCAAATGCACGCATGGTAACGTACGATTTGAAATAAACTTGCTGTTCTCCTAAGCTCCGCAGCTAAATTAAATTATAGTCTTATATTACTTTAAATAGCTTGATTGTCAACAATAAATCGAGCTTACAAACCTGTCGCTCCCGCTCCAGCCAATTCCTGCTGAAGTTCGTCATGAATATGACCATTGGTAGCAAGCACATTTCGCACGGCAAGCTTGTATGGATTCCCAGCCGTATCGCTCACTTTACCGCCGGATTCTTGAATCAATAACGAGCCTGCAGCAACATCCCATGCACTAAGACCAATCTCCCAGAACCCGCTTAATCGTCCTGCTGCGACGTAAGCCATATGCAGCGCTGCTGATCCGCCCGAGCGAAGATTTCTTACCTTCGGTGCCAAAGCCAGCGTCCCTTTAAGATTGATCGGGAGCGCGCCGTCACGGTCCGCAGGAAAGCCGGTTGCCACCAAGCTCTCGGATAGCTTGCTATCGAGCGAAACCGTCGTCTTATTACCATGCATATAGGCGCCTTTCCCTTTTTCTGCGACGAACAGTTCATCACGAGAAGGGTCATAGACGACACCTACGATAATTTCACCCTTATGTGCCAGCGCAATCGAAACCGAGTAGAACGGAAAGCCGTGAACGAAGTTCGTCGTCCCATCAATCGGATCCACGATCCAGAGATACTCCTCCTCACTCATCGCTTGAAGTGCTTTGGCCGAAGCCGCTGGTCCAGGCTCCACGCCTTCCTCACCAAGAATGGAATGGTCTGGAAAGTGAGTCATAATCAAATTACGAATTAACTTCTCAGAACCTTTATCGACCTCAGTGACCAAATCTTGCGAGGAGTACTTCGTATCCACGCTATTAATGTCCCCCAGCTTGCTCTTAATCCATTGCCCAGCCTTGGCTGCCGTATTAATGGCCACCGCTGTAAAGCTCTTACTGCCCACCACGAAAGGCTCCACCTTACTATCAACCATTTATATCAACTCTTTCTTTTCATTAATTTAATTAGTAACTCCAGTATAGTAAATTATACGTTTTAAATACTAGTGCGTTTCATCCCAAAATATTCGTATAATTTTACATTTTAACTAGAATCAGCCTGTTTTTTGCGTAAAAAAACCGTATCACCCATAAGGCAATACGGAATTTCTTAGTATGCGGGTTTAAATGCCAACGATATGATATCCACCGTCTACATAGATAACTTCACCCGTGATACCGCGGGAAAGGTTACTCATCAAGAACATTGCTGTGTCGCCGACTTCGGCTGTATCCGTTGTTTTGCGCAGCGGTGCTTTCTCTTCCACTTGGCGCAGGATGGAGTTAAAGTCTTTGATGCCTTTGGCAGCCAAGGTACGAATCGGGCCAGCGGAGATCCCGTTGACGCGAATGCCGAATTGACCGAGATCATTTGCCAGGTAGCGCACGCTTGCTTCCAGCGCTGCTTTGGCAACGCCCATGACGTTGTAGTTCTTCATCGCGCGCTCAGCGCCGAGGTAAGTCATCGTCATGATGCTGCCGCCCTCTGTCATCAGCGGGTAAATCCGTTTTGATACCGCTACAAGGGAGTATGCGCTGATGTCATGCGCTAATGCGAAACCATCACGCGATGTGTCAACGAATAGCCCGTCCAGCTCTTCGGTTTTAGCAAAAGCAATACTATGTACAAGGCCGTGCAGCACACCGAACTTCTCTTTAAGTGTGGATGCAAGTGTTTCGATCTCAGCATCTACAGTTACATTGCAAGGCATCAAGGTTGAGCCTGGAATCGTGTCTGCGAGCTTGCGAACGCGTTCTTCAACACGCTCATTTTCAAACGTAAAAACAAGATTAGCTCCCTGTGCCGCTAAGGATTGAGCAATAGCCCAAGCGATGCTGCGGTCGTTGGCAACACCCATTACAAGTATATTTTTTCCGGTTAACAATTGACTCATGGTATTAAGAAGCCCCTCTCACAATGGATTGTGCGTCGTTCATTCCCACTCTCCAAAGTACCCCATTTTGTCCAACAATTCAAGAATTAAATCTGAATGCCTATAGCTGGATGGAGGCTTGATCGAGAACCTTGACTCCCTCTTGCATCTTGAGGTCTTCCATGAGGCGAAATAACGCTTCATCCTTCATCTTCGCTTCAATCATGATATCGAGATTTGGCGTGGCCGGCGCAATAGCACGTAGGAATGCGAAGAGAGGCCCTACTTCCACGTAGTCAGCATGACTTCTTAGATCCGTTTCACTTTTTGGACTTGAAACATGGATTTTCGGCGGGAGTAAGTTTACGGTCTGTTCCGACTGCTCACTCTCCTGTCTAGACCACGTTTGTCGGATCCGCGGCCAGAGATCTGCCGCATCCTCCCCGTTGTTGTTGACCGCATGATGATGAATATCCAGCACCATAGGCGCTCCCACCTTTTCTGCAATCTCAAGTGTCTCTTGCGCAGTAAAGGTTTTATCATCATTCTCAAGGGTGATCCGCCTCTGAATGTCAAGGCGCAGCGCGGAAAAATTCTGAATAAATCGCTTAGCTGCTTTCTCTTTATCGCCGTAAGAACCACCTACATGAATATTGCACATGGCTTCCATACCCAGTCCCATCGCGTTAAGCATAGCCGTATGCCGCTCTAGATCCTCCACTGATTTCTGCAGCACATCTTCCTTTGGCGTACTCAGGACGGTGAAATGATCCGGATGAAAGCTTACGCGCATGCCAGACTGCTTAGCGTAGCTGCCAAGTTCTTGGAATTCAGCAGAAAGCGTGGTAATTGGGTCCCAGTCACCTAACAATTCATGTCCAATGAGGGGGATCAGCCTGGAGGAAAAGCGAAATACCATGATGTCATGCGCACGGTTGTGCCTGAGCAATCTAAGCGTATTATGCAAATTTTCGGCGCCAAGCCGCTCTAGCTTCCGAATGGCCGCATCTCGATCCAGAAGCTTGCTGAAGTTCGTGACTGTCATCGTTTTGGAAGGGGAAGCGTTCTTGACTACCGTCGACATAGCCACATACCCAAGGCGAATAATCATTTAAAGGTTAACCTCCAAGAAGAGTATGCAAGGATAAACGGCTTACATCGTCCTATTGAACGAATGCATTGTTATAATTGATGCAAAAATTCCTTTCATAGGGTACCCTCTGGAGGAGCAGCACATACACAACTCACCTAATTAGGATGAGATGGATGCTATGATTTTGAAGCTGATAAAAGACGAAATCGCCAATGGCAGCAGGCTTAACGCTAACATACCGAACTTGGTGCCTCGATCTTCTTTTCGCAAACACATATAATTTCCGATAAACCAAACCAACAAGTAGACGCAAAGTACCCCCGCAGCCATATACCGAGCCTGCATCGTTGGAGGCGACATAAAGCCATAAAACCCAAAGATCAAATAAATAAGTACATATGGAGTTGGTATACCTAAGCCAATATTGAAAAGCCAATAGGCAATAAACTTCCTGTCCGTCAAGAACGTTTGTCTCATCCTTTTCACACTCCAATCTGAATATCTACTAAGTACATTGTAGTTCTTCAAACTAGTTAGAATAAGTACTAAGTTCTTGTAGTACCTATGGAGAGAGCGACTTTTGACGTGGAGGTACTTTACCCCTAACGCTTATATTAGTGATGAAATACATCCCTAGAGAGTGGCGAACGGACTATATATCTGCACGACCTCATCGTGTAAGCATGTTTTTCATCGCTATGAAGGTGCTTTTCCACCTCGTGCATACGTTAATGATGAAAATCATCCTTATGGAGCCGAAAACGGACCATTTGAGCTGCAAGCTCATCATATAAGCATGTTTTTCATCGTAAGGAGTTACTTTTCCGCTTCGCGCATACGGTAGTGATGAAAATCATCCTTATGGAGCCGAAAACGGACCATTTCAGCTGCAAGCTCATCATATAAGCATGTTTTTCATCGTTATGGAAGCACTTTTCTTTCCCCACGCATACGTTAGTGATGAAAATCATCCTTATGGAGCCGAAAACGGACCATTTCAGCTGCAAGCTAATCATATAAGCATGTTTTTCATCGTTATGGAGTTACTTCTCCACTTCGTGCATACGTTAGTGATGAAAATCATCCTTATGGAGCCGAAAATGGACCATTTCAGCTGCAAGCTCATCATATAAGCATGTTTTTCATCGTTAAGGAGTTACTTTTCCACCTCGTGCATACGTTAATGATGAAAATCATCCTTACAGAGCGGAAAATGGACTATTTCGGCTGAGACTCAACCATGTAGGCATGTTTTTCATCGCTATGGAGGTACTTTTCCACCCCGTGCAAACTTTAGTGATGAAAAACATCATTACAGAATGTAAAACGAACTATTTCGGAACTGCAAGATTGCTCCAACAGTGAAATAGCTGCAAAAAAGACACCGTCCCTATCGGACGATGTCTTCTAATTAAAGCTATGCTTGCTCACCGAAAAACATCTCATAAGCAAGTGAGGTTTGAATCCGTGACTCTTCTTCCGTCAGACGGCGAATGAGCTCCATCTCCACTTGCGTCACTTCATCTCCTTGGAAATTGATTTCCGCGATAGAGGCAACGATTCGGACAATGGCAATCGCCTGATTCTCCGGCGTGTAAGCAATGACCTTCTGACCGGTTGGGAAGACGCGGAAGCCGCTCTTCACCATTTTGCCGCGGCCGTACTCTAGAAGCTCATAAAGCTCCTGCGCGGACTTAAACTTGCAGACTGAATTGAACTCCGTTTGAAATCCCATTTGCATCTACTCCACATCAAAAGAATATTGGATACTCTGCTTCGCTGTATGCCGTTCGATAGCTAGACGAATAAGATCATCGAGAAGTTCTGTGTATGGTTTACCGGTTTCTTTCCATAGCAGTGGGTACATGCTGAATGGTGTAAAGCCCGGCATCGTATTGATTTCATTGATATAGATCTTCTGATCGATTTTGCCTAAGAAAAAATCAACACGCGATAAGCCGCTGCCGTCCACAGCCAGGAATGCTTGAAGCGCCAGCTGTCGGATCTGCTCGGACGTTTCTTCTGGGATGTCTGCAGGAATAACCATCGCTGATTTGCCATCCATATATTTCGCTTTATAATCGTAAAATTCGTTCGAGGACACGATTTCACCAGCAACCGAAGCAATTGGTTCATCATTGCCCAGAACGGCGACTTCAATCTCGCGGGCGTCGATATTCTCTTCAATAATGACTTTGCGATCATATTGGAAAGCAAAATTGACCGCTTTAATTAATTCTTCTTGATTTCTTGCTTTGGAAATACCGACACTGGAGCCTAGATTAGCCGGCTTCACGAAGCATGGATATCCGATAGCCGTTTCGAGCTCGATCAGGTGATATGCACGGTTCTTTTCCCACTCGGTACGTGTGAAATGACGGAAAATACACTGCGGAAGCCCTTCTTGTGCGAAAACCTTCTTCATCATGACTTTATCCATCCCGACAGCTGATGCAAGCACGCCTGCACCTACATATGGAATGTTCGCCATTTCAAGTAATCCTTGAATGGTCCCATCTTCGCCGAATGTGCCATGTAAAAGTGGGAAAATAACATCTAAGCCTGTGTCCTTCATACCAGCTGTATTCGTTGCAGCTATAGCCACATCACCTTTTGTCTGAATGGACCCGAATATGGGGGCCAAAGCATTGGAAACAGGTGCGGCTGCAGCGGTAACTCCACTGCTAAATGTCAGTACTTCCTTGGATTCAGCCGGACCTAGTAGGGGGGCACCGCTTCTCCATTCGCCTTTTTTGGATATATAAAACGGTGTAATCTCATATTTATTGAAGTCCAAAGCTTTCATAACCGCCAATGCTGTTTGCAGGGACACGTCATGCTCTCCGGATTTCCCCCCATAAATTAGTCCAATTCGTATTTTGCGGCTCATTACGTACCTCCGTCTAGTATTTGCATTTCCTCTTCCTATTTACATCTGATCAGCGACCCGAAAGAAAACGTACTTCGTCCTCTCTGTCCAAGCAGGTGAATCCTTATAAGCCCAATAGCGATTACGGCTATTATATGTATGCGCATTGACCAGCGGCATCCCGTTAGCATCTTTGCCTATCACAATCGTATTGTGCTGAAAGCGGCCATCGCCATCCCAGTCGTAGCTAATTGTATCTCCCGGTTGAAGCTCGCTCGGATCATTGATCGCATGCCCTTGCAGACCTCTGCGGCTATGGGAGAGGAATGTTTGCAGGCTATTGGCAACAGCCCAACTATAGCTCCAAAGCTCTTGATTGCCTTTTTTGCCAGCATACCACCAGCCCAAATCCCTTTTCCCAGTATAGTCCATTGGAGCCCCGCCTGCAAAGAGGCATTGCGATACAAAATTCGTACAGTCGACTTCAAATTCCTCGTATTTCGGATTCGGGGTTTGCCACCAAGTTTCTGCATACTGGACCACTTTGGCACGATTATAAATGATTTTGCGGGGAGCTGATTCCTGAGCACCGCTGTTGAGTATACTATGATTAATATAAGGTAGTGAGGGCGCTCTGCGAAGCCCATCCACAAAACCTTCATGATCAGGCAAAAAGACGCCTCGCTGTTTGCTCGGAAGCGACTTTTCTCCATGGAGAGTTTCTGTGTATCGGACCTGCCAGCGGTTCGCCGCGCTATCAATGAACACACGTTCAGGTTCAATACGTTCCTCTAGGTGTTCGATGGAACCAATCCGATAGTTTAGAAACCGATGTAAATGGATATCCGCGATAATCACTTGTGGCGATTCTTTGACACCAGTAAGACGCAGCTTTGTTTCTCCACGCAGCAATTTCGCATCACGGTCGCGATAACTGTTCAGGAGCCTACGCACCTTGACATCCTGTTTCCGTACAAAAGCGCTGTCTGAGACATAAGCTTCCAAATGTGCAGCAGAGCCTTCGATCTCTGCCTGGTTCTTAGCATGAACGTAGTTATAGAGCGCTGTTTTCCAGGACATCTTGGTATCCTCCTTAGGACGAGCCCGAATTGCTTTGAATTGATTCAATATATGACATTTTGACGGTAAAAATGATTGAAATTAATCTTTACTCATACACAGCGAAACGCTATACTTGATGTAGAGGGATTAATGAAATTGAGTTTCACTAGATGAAACCAATGGATGATCAATATTATTGAGGAGGAATTACCCATGTCCAATAAGGACTCTTTTTCTGTGCGTAAGCAGTTAACTGTGGGAACGAAATCGTTCCAGTATTACAGTCTTCCTGACTTCGAAAATCAAGGCCACGGAACCGTTAGCAATCTGCCTGTCTCCATTCGCGTTCTGCTCGAAGCCGCTATTCGTCAATTCGACGGTCGCGCTATTACAAGTGAACACGTTAAACAAATCGCTGGTTGGGCTGAAGGCCGCGATGAAAACAAAGAAATTCCTTTCATTCCTGCTCGTATCGTTCTTCAGGATTTCACAGGCGTTCCCGTCGTTGTTGACCTTGCGGCAATGCGTGCGACGATGGCTCGTGAAGGCGGAGATCCTAAACGGATCAACCCACTCGTTCCTGTAGACCTTGTTATTGACCACTCTGTTATGGTCGATGCTTTCGGATCTCCGGAAGCACTAGACTACAACATTAACCTAGAGTTCGAAAGAAACGAAGAGCGTTACCGTTTCCTGCGTTGGGCACAAACGGCATTCGATAACTTCCGTGCTGTTCCACCTTCAACAGGTATCGTTCACCAAGTTAACTTGGAGTACCTAGCTTCCGTAGCAGCTACAAAAACGATCGATGGTGAAACGGTTGTTTACCCAGACTCCCTCGTAGGTACAGATTCCCACACGACAATGATCAACGGACTTGGTGTTGTAGGCTGGGGCGTAGGCGGTATTGAAGCTGAGGCTGGTATGCTTGGACAACCGCTTTACTTCGTAGCTCCAGACGTTGTTGGTTTCAAATTGACAGGTCACCTGGCAGAAGGCGCTACCGCAACTGATTTGGCTCTGACTGTTACACAAATTTTGCGTAAAAAAGGCGTTGTTGGTAAATTCGTTGAGTTCTTCGGTCCTGGTCTAAGCAACATTTCCTTGGCTGACCGTGCAACAGTAGCGAACATGGCTCCGGAGTACGGCGCAACAATCGGTTTCTTCCCAGTCGACAACGAAACGTTGAACTACCTGAGAAGTACAGGTCGTGACGCAGATCAAATCGCACTCGTAGAAGCTTACTACAAAGCACAAGGTATGTTCCGTACAGACAGCACACCAGATCCTCAGTTCACTGATGTAATTGAACTTGATCTTGGCGCAGTAGTACCAAGCTTGGCTGGTCCTAAACGTCCGCAAGACCGTGTTGAGCTTACGAACATGAAGGAGTCTTTCAACTCCATCATCCGTACACCTATCGACAAAGGCGGCTATGGCCTTACCGATGAGAAAATCGAAGAAGTCGTTGATGTTGTTTATCCAAACGGCGAAACTGCCAAAATGGGCACAGGTTCAGTTGTCATCGCGGCAATCACTTCCTGTACAAACACATCGAACCCGAGCGTTATGCTAGGTGCCGGACTTGTGGCGAAAAAAGCGGTAGCTCGCGGTTTGAGAAAACCAGCTTTCGTTAAGAGCTCATTGACACCAGGTTCCCTGGTTGTTACCGAGTACTTGATTAAAGCAGGCTTGCTTGAGCCTCTAGAAGCACTTGGCTTCCACGTTGCAGGCTACGGCTGCGCAACTTGTATCGGTAACTCCGGTCCGCTTCCAGAAGAAGTAAGCAAAGCCATCATCGACAACGATATGACTGTGGCTGCCGTTATTTCCGGTAACCGTAACTTTGAAGGCCGCGTACATGCTCAAGTGAAAGCAAACTACTTGGGATCACCTCCGCTTGTTGTTGCCTATGCACTTGCAGGAACAGTGAACATTGATTTGGCTAACGATCCAATCGGCTACGACCATAGCAATCAACCTGTCTACCTCAAAGACATTTGGCCTACAAACCAAGAGATTCAAGAAGCTCTTGGGATTGCAATGAGTGCTGACATGTTCCGTGATAAATACAGCAACGTATTCCGTGCGAATGAGCGTTTCAACCAAATCGCAATTCCGGAAGGCGATCTTTACGAGTTCGACAACAATTCCACTTACATTCAAGAGCCTCCGTTCTTCACAGATCTGGGCACGGTTCTGGATGATATCGCAGATATTCGCAATGCCAAAACATTAGCACTCTTGGAAGATTCCGTTACAACGGACCATATCTCCCCTGCCGGTAACATCAAAGTTGACAGCCCTGGAGGCCAATACCTGATTAACCATGGTGTGAAAAAAGAAGACTTCAACTCCTACGGTTCCCGTCGTGGTAACCACGAAGTCATGATGCGCGGAACGTTCGCGAACATCCGTATTCGTAACCAAGTGGCACCAGGAACAGAAGGCGGCGTAACAACTTACCTGCCAACTGGCGAAGTTGAATCCATCTATGATGCTTCCATGAAGTATCAAGCTGAAGGCCAAAACCTCGTAGTTATCGCGGGTAAAGAGTACGGAACTGGAAGCTCCCGTGACTGGGCAGCAAAAGGTACTTTCCTACTCGGCGTCAAAGCCGTTATCGCGGAAAGCTTCGAGCGTATTCACCGCAGTAACCTTGTTGGTATGGGTGTTCTTCCACTTCAATTCCTTGAAGGAAATGGTTGGAAAACACTAGGTATCACAGGTCGTGAAACATTCGATATCACTGGTTTGAGCAACGATGTACAACCAGGTTCCACTGTAAAAGTAACAGCTACTCGTGAAGATGGTACAACTTTCGAGTTCAATGTACTTGTGCGTCTGGACAGCATGGTTGACGTAGATTACTACCGTAATGGCGGTATCCTGCAAACCGTTCTTCGTCAAATCATTTCTGAGAAAAACTAATACAGCAAAACACACACAAAACGCATTACACACAGCAAAAGTCCGGGATTGCCTTACATGGCGGTCTCGGACTTTTATTTTTTATAAAAAGACCAAATCAACAATTTTTGAGCTATATTTACAAACTAAATTCCCTTAGAGCGCCAAGCGTTTGGAGTACATTTCCAAATACTGCGGGTTGAGCCTCCCCTCCTCGGCACCTATACTGATAGGACGAAAGGGGAGATGAAGATGAAGTTGATAAAAAAACTCGTCCTTGTCGTGCTGTTAGCTTCAATGGGTCTAGGTTTTACTGTAAGTGAATGGAGCCTGCCGGCTTCTGCAGCAACGACATTGAAGCAAGGCAGTCAAAACGGTGATGTCTGGGACGCTCAGTTCCGACTCGAGACTTTAGGCTACTACCAGCAATCTGTGGATGGCAAATATGGTCCGATTACGGCCGCTGCTGTTCGCAATTTTCAATATAATTATGGTCTAACCGTTGACGGCATGATTGGAGCGAAAACATGGGAGGCTTTACGTAACTATTCGGTGAATCAAGCTGAATTGGATATGTTGGCGAAGGTGATTTACAGCGAGGCTCGCGGTGAGTCCTATGAGGGACAAGTTGCCGTTGGGGCCGTTGTCATGAATCGTCTACAATCGAGTAAGTTCCCGAGTTCCATCCAAGGCATTATCTTTGAACCTGGGGCTTTTACAGCCGTTAGTGACGGCCAATATTGGCTGAAGCCGGATTCGACGGCCTACATGGCAGCACAGGATGCTGTCCGGGGCTTAGACCCTACCAAGGGTGCCTTGTATTATTTTAATCCTAAAACTGCGACGAGCAAATGGATCTGGTCACGTCCGCAGACTGTGCGGATTGGGCATCATATTTTTGCTAGGTAATCAAAGAATAAAGATATAAGAAAAGCAAACACCTCTACCGAAGCCGCTCCATGGTGAGCAACCTCGCGTAGAGGTGTTTTTACATAGATGTAGGAAAGCGAATTGGCGGCAGAGGAGTTTAGTCATTAGTTAAGATCAGTCGCCGCTTGATTCAGCAGACTCATCGTACCAAGGATTCAAATGAACCAGCACCTCATCCACATCACTATGCGCTTCCTTGATCTTTTTCTTAATAAGGCGGCTAATGTCATGGCCTTCTTGTATGGTTAGTTTACCCGATACAGCCAATCTGGCGTCAACTAATATGTAATGGCCGTGCTCGCGGGCGCGCAGGCGGTCAATCCGTTTGACCTCCGGGACAGATCGGATCAATGCTGCGTATTGTTCAATGTATGTCGTACTTACACTGCGCTCCATAAGAATGTCGAAAGATTCGCTGCCCATTTCGTAAGCCAATTTCAGCACTAAAAAAGAAACGATGATACCAGCCAAGGGGTCGCCAAAAGCCAATATGCTATAGCCGTAGTGATCCCCGATTAAGGCCAAACCTATGCCGACCGAAGCTGCAATCGAAGCATATACATCGGCTAAATGATCATACGCAGTAGCTATTAACCCCTTGCTGTTGACCCTATGGCCGATACGCTTCGTGTAAATATAAAGAATTTGCTTCCAAATTAGCGAGATGATCGCCGCAATAAATGCAATAATATGCGCCTCTCCCGCTGGCTCAAATAACGCATGAATAGAGTGGTAGCCCATATAAATGGCTGCTCCACCTAAGATGATAGCGACAATGAAGGCTCCGAGCACCTCGGCTTTGCCATGCCCGTAAGGATGATCAATATCCGCTGGTTTGGAGGAGACGCGCATCGAGCTATAAGCCGTTGCGGTCGCAATGACATCTCCCGCGTTATGGATGCCGTCGGCGATAAGCACTTGGCTTTTGAAATTGAGGCCGACGATGATTTTGATGGCGGTCAGCACGATATTACTGGCAAGACTGATCCAGATCGCCAGCATCGAGGCTGTCTTATTCATCACTTGCCACTCCCTTTCCCTCTTCTAGTATGACCTCCTAGAAGCAAAGCATCCGTCATCCTGACGACGGATGACGGTAGGGCCGCGGCTTCGCGCCAGCACGAAGCCGCATAACAAGACGATGCGCTAGCGCAGCATCGTTCCCATACGCCGCGCCGCCTCCACAATGAGCGGCGCCTGCTCTTGCATCAGCTCCAGCGTGAGCCGGTTCGCTGGGCCCGAGACCGCGAGGGCGGCAACAAGCCGGCCGCCGCGGTCCAGAACCGGTGCGGCCACAGCCGCCGCACCGGGCTCGCGCTCTTCGACGCTCGTGGCGAAGCCTGCGCGTCGAGTGTCGCTGAGCTGCTGCAGGAACGCAGTCTGATCTAGCCCGGTCGGCCAATCGGCCGAGGCTAGAAGCTGCTCCTGCAGCGCTGGCTCAGCGAAGGCGACGAGCACCTTGCTCGAGGCGCCGACGTATAAGGGCATTCGCGCCCCGACAGGGGCAACGCGGCGAATGGCGTGGTTGCTCTGTACAGCTTGGACGCGTACGCGCACCAGGCCGTCCTGCACGTACAGCGAGATCGTCTCGCCGAGTTGATCGCGCAGCCGTTCCATTTCCGGCAGCAGAATGATGCCGGGGTCTCCTTCTTTGGAGAGGTTAGCAGACAACTCCCACAGCCGATAACCAAGTCTGTATTTATCCGACGAGCCGTCACGCATGATGAATCCTTTGCCTTCTAAGGATGCCAGAAGGCGGTGCACCGTGCTTTTGTGAAGCTGGGCACGACTTGCTATTTCGGTCAGCGTCAATTCCGACGCCCCAGTGAAACAAAGCATAATATCTAAAGCGCGCTCTACAGCACGCACTGTCAGCTTGCCATCTTCCATCGCTTTACACCACTTTCATCCGTGTGAGAAAGTTTCACTATATGAAACTCAGTTATATTCAGTATACCGAAACTCGTTCAAACCGTAAAGGAGAGACTTTGTTCACAAAGCTCACTATAGAGGAGACTTTGGTATTGAGCAACGATCCCTATATTTGTTCAAATATCCGCTTTCTCATTGTTACAGGACGATTACAAAGGGCTTACAATTAGCGCAATCACATTGACTTGTAAGCGCATTCAGAATAATATTAAGTTAATAGAATACTTATCTGAATATTTAAATAATTTATTCTCCCTTTAACCTCTAACCCGCAGAAGCATAATCTCACTAATTTTAATGGAGGGAGGGTACTACGATGTCAACAACATCTCTAACCCCTGGAACTGGTTCGCTACAACCCACACTCGAGCAAGTGGTCACCCGACCGCTTTTGCGCAAAAAAAGGCTGGTTTTCACCATCCTCATTTCATTTCTAATCCTATGCACTTCTCTACTTCTTGGTTTTCACGCCTATATTGCTTGGACATTAGCTCGACCGCATATTGACCCGCTTCATTCGGATCCAATGAGGGCTGTTGGTCTTCCTTACAACGATGTAACCTTCCCAAGTCTGAATGGTTCGTCAAACCTAGACGGTTGGTTTATACCTGGTAAGTCCGACAAAACGGTAATCTTCTCCCATGGTTACGGCGGCAATCGCGAAGAACTTTGGGTTCCCATTTACAACTTGGCCCGCGAACTTCATTTGCAAAACTACAATGTTCTCATGTTCGACTATGGCTATGTGCACCCTAACAGTAAACGAATTATGACCGGCGGCATTCAAGAATCACAAGAGCTGCTTGGCGCAATCAACTATATCAAGCAGTTATCCAGCGGTCCTATCTACATTTGGGGCTTCTCAATGGGAGCAGGAACAGCACTACAGACTGCTCTTCAAAGTGGCAACGATATTTCGGGGATGATTCTGGACAGCACTTTTTTGCTTAATCCGGATACACTCTATCATAATATGAAGCAAGTCGTTAATGTGCCTAAATTTCCATCTCTACCGCTTGTACGCTTATTCTTCCCTCTGCTCAATGGCGTAAGCTTGCAAGAGGTGCCTTACAACAAAGTAACCTCAACAGCTTATCCGATGCCAATCTTCTTCATCCATGGTACCGAAGATTACAAAGCACCCTATGGCATGGTAGAGGATATGTTCAAGCAGCAAAAGGACTCCGAATCCAAGCTATGGATTATCCCAAAAGCGCAGCATGAGCTGCTGTACCGAGCAGAGCCCAAGACGTATATGCGCCGAACGATGAATTTCCTTAACGGTATCTCGTCTACTCCCTTGCAAGCTAACCTTGGTATTCCCTCCTCCCTATAAAATCGGCCCCTCGCGGGCCGATATTTTTTTGCCTATACCCTCGCGTTCCAAGCTAATTTACCAATTTTGCAGCACCTGACTGGTCTATAACCAACATCATGCAAAAAGTGCAGCAAATCATCGTTGATTCCAAATCTCTTAACATCGCGAGAATCCAATGCAAACACTATATTTTGCACCTACTCGGTTCTGCATCGTTTCAGCTAACTAATCCATCTCATAAATCGAGCCGGATTTGCTTGCGAACAATTCGGCGTAGACCTTCTCCGCGTAGGCGTCGGTCATACCGGAAATGTAATCCGCGACGAAACGCGGCCAACTCCAATTACCATTACGGCGTTCGTAGCTATCAATCCAGTCGGGAGGCATGATCCATTGCCCCTTTTCCTTGTCGATGAAGCTGTCCCACAAGCGCTCGACGATGATCTCGCTGCGTTTTTGCAGGCGCAGCACGCGGAAATCTTTGATCAGCGTGACCCACGCAAGCTTCTTGAGAATTTCCATCGTGCGCAGCAGACTCATATCCTCGGCTCCGTCTTTCACGAGCGCAACCTTTTTCCAGTCTCGGTCAGGGTCATCTATAATGTCCAGACTACTTGCGAAAGAGCTCACCCAGCGGGCTTTCATCTCTCTGCGCGTACGCGATTCTTCCCCGTTGCACTCTGAGAAAATTTGCTCCCATTGCTCCAGATAGTCCGACAGAACTTGCCTGACCATTTGCTCAATATTGACTTGCTCCCAGCCGAATTTATGCTTGTTGGGATCATTTAATATTTCCATGACCACATGACGAATCAGTCTTTGATCCTCAAAAAAGGTTGCATTCATTTGAATTTTGCCAGCACGAATACCATCTTCAATATCGTGGGTGGAGTATGCGATATCGTCGCATAAATCCATTAATTGTGCCTCTAAGGTCGAACAGCCTTCCGGCATGTTCCATTGTGAGCGCAGATCACGAATGATTTCCCACTCGGAGGCGTAGACACCCTTAAGTCGTCCTTCTTCCTCGATCAAAAATGGATACTTATTAATGCCAAGAAGCACCGCGGCTGTAAGATCCAGGCCGCTTTCACTGCCTGCTCTTTTTTCGAGAAACATCAGGATGCGGAAATTTTGGGCGTTGCCTTCATATTTTAAACCATGATCCCTCATCAGAATATGATTCAGAACCTCTTCCCCTTTATGCCCGAACGGCGGGTGACCGAAGTCGTGAGCGATCGACGCACACTCAACGACGGTAGGATCAATGATCAAGCCTGGATGCTCTCTTTTACTCAAAAAAGGATTCGTCCGTTCTAACCGCTTCGCCACTTCTCTGGCGATTTGGGCAACTTCGAGCGAATGGGTTAGACGTGTTCGATAGTAATCACCTGATCCTGCGCCGAACACCTGCGACTTCCCCTGCAGCCGTCGAAAGGTCGGAGATTGAATTAACCTCGCATAATCCCGCTCAAATTCATCCCGTTCTTCACTCAATTTAGAGGAACCGGCCTCACCTGGCCGATATTTTCGTATGTTGTTCATAAGCTTGCCTCCTCTAGTGATGTTGCCGGACGCCCGGTATAGTTCTTAGTCTCTTTGTTCAATTTGCCACTCCGTATACCTCTTCATGTTTCCTATCAGTTTATGCTAAAGCATGTACGATAGTCACTTGAGGATATTTATTATGCAAAACAACCAGCTTACGTCATCCTTAGTAGAGTCTGAGTAAAGGTTGATGCAGCGTAAATTACGCCTAAGACGTATATCTGTTTAAACATTCGCTTGCTAATCCGTGTAATGTTGTAAATTTGTTGTACGCTATACAACTTGCCTTCCTAATTCTACGCTTCTCTCAAAAACCTGAAACAAACACGGGAAAATAGTCACTTACCATTCATCAGTGGTTCCTCAACGCGGCATGGAAGTCTTATGTGGTAAAATAATACTATATCGTCTACCTCGCAACAAGTCATGCAGCGCTTCCTGAACAAAAAAAGGGATGCTGCACAAGACTATTGTCTCCATGCACATCCCTCGTACGCACTCTTATTTCAACAAAGACAGAAATTCAGCACGAAGTGTCGAGTCCGAGCGGAAAGAACCGCGAACAGCTGAGGTAATCGTTTGACTTCCGTATTTCTTCACGCCTCTGGAGCACATACACATATGTTCTCCCTCCACGACAACCATGACGCCGTGCGGCTTCAGAACATCATCTAGAATGTCGGCGATTTCTGAAGTAATCCGCTCCTGCACCTGCAGCTTACGAGTGATCACATCAACCAGACGAGCAAATTTGCTTAGTCCAGCCACTTTGCCGCTTGGTAAGTACCCTACATGCACTTTCCCGAAAAATGGCGCCATATGATGCTCGCATTGACTGTAATAGATAATATCCTTAATAATAACTAGCTCTTCGTGCTGTTCATCAAAAGTTACACCCATCACATCGCGCGGATTCGCCTCATAGCCCGAAAATATTTCTTCATACATACGAGTTACGCGAGCAGGTGTGTCTAACAAGCCTTCCCGATCTACATCTTCGCCAATCAGCCGTAAAATTTCTCGGACATGCTGTTCAATCAGCTCCCGATTCTCAGCAACTCTTGTATTTTTGTAGTCAATGGACGCCATCTTTTTATATCACTCCTCTTTCTTATCCTCTACCCCATACATACGGTCAAAACCTTGATACTGTCGCGCAGCGCTCTGGTGTCTTTGTGCGTTTTGGTGAGCAGCATCCCACCCTGCAGAAGGGAAACGATCGGGGTCGCCAGCTCCACTGGGGTTAACCCCTGCAGCAACAGCTCGCCTTGTCTCTTGCCTTCCTGCAAACAGGATTCTACCTCAGCCTCCAACTCTCTGAAAAAGCGGCTCAACGGCTTACGCAGCTCCTCAGAGCTGTCACTCAGCTCCAAGGCCAGATTACCGAAGAAGCAGCCTCTACGGCATTCATGCTCCTCACAAAAGGCCAGCATGCGTTCAAACAATGCTAGTACCCGCTGTTTCGGCGATAATTGCGCATTGCCCAAACTCGGCTCCATCACAGATTGCCGCATCTCCTGCACCTTGCGTTCAATAACTTTCAAACCCAGTTCTTCTTTACTTTTAAAATGGTAGTAAAAATTGCTCTTGCATACCCCGCTGCTCGTCAATATATCTTCCAGACCCGTTCCTTGAAAACCATGATCGTGAAATAAATCCATGGCAGCTTCCATGATGCGGTCTTTGTTGCTAGCCATCGCTTGAGCCACCTCTGAATAGTACTGGTATGTCCTACTCTCATCATGCCTTAATAGAGACTTTGAATGTAGCTCAAAGTCTCTCCTTTTGATAAGTTTCTTTGAGCTACGCTCAAAAGTGTCTTATTTCCACTTTTGGTTTTTCATCATTTGCTGCGCTTTGTTGAGCTGCTGCTTGTTCATGTTGTAGCCCATTTGCTTAGCCATTTTTTGCAGCATTTCTGGATTGTTCTGCATGGATTCCAGCTGTCTTTTTAAATAAAATACGCCGATGAAGAACCCACCGACCAAGCCAACAATTAACGTGAGAATGGGAATCAGATAACTCCACATATTTTATGCCCCCTGAATGTACAATTGGTATCAATTACTTGCCTTATCATATCATTTCTGTTGATCTTTTTACAAATGACTACCCCTTAATTACAGAACCTGTTCGATGAAAACGGTCGTATGCTTGGCCAGATCAATTTCTTTGATATCCAGCTCTTTATCCGTCGCATTTTGCTTCACGATTCGCACAATCGGACGGCTTGGCAGCCCTCTATGCTGTCCGACCACGACACCCGTTTCCCGATTGGACAAACGAACGGAAGCTCCCGTGGGGTAGATCGAGACGATTTTCAGAAACTGGATCAAGACATCGCGATCAAGCTGGGTCTCCGCTACCGCCATCATATGCTCGCAAGCCTCATGCGGAAGCATCCGACGCCCTAAGGAGACATCAAAGAGGAGATTATCGTACATATTCGCGACGGCCGTAATTTTTGCATAAATATGAATATCTTCACTCATAAGTCCTCTCGGAACTCCTTGGCCGTTAAGCGTTTCATGATGTTGGAAGGCTACATGGGCGATAAGTAGGCTGAATTCACGCTTATTCTTCAGAAGCTCGAAGCCGCGCCATGTATGGTGCTTCTTCATGTCGGGCGATTCATCATCGCAAACAAGCTCCACCTTACCCACATCATGCAGAAGCGCACCAATGGCAAGCTCCTTCAATTGGGTTCCATTGAACCCCATATTAATCCCAATGAGCACGGCCATCATACAGACATTCGTCGCATGAACGTACATCTCGTTATCCTGCGTACGAATATCGGTCAACTGTACGAGGACATCACGATTTTTCATGATCTCATCCAATAACGTATTAATCGAAATACTCATAGCTCGCGAGTTAAATTCCTTACCAGACTGGATAGCTGCGAACGTCTGACCCATTTGCTGCATAACGATACGCTTGGTTTCATCCGAAAGGATTTCCGGGATTTCTACATCCTCTAGGTTCGGGTCCTTGATGTAAATCATTGTGACTCCGATTCGGTTAAGCGTGTTAATCATAAACACCGTTAAATGCACATCTTCTGAAAGCAAAATTGCTCCATTGCTGGCAAATATCGTTCGGCCCAAAATTTGACCCGGCTCAACGGAATCCAAATGCACATATTTCATAGGATTCACTCCACGTTTTATTTATTAGATATTACCGTATTCGGACTTCGTTCCAAATCGAGCAAGAGCACTTTAATGGGGAGACCTCCACCGTAGCCAACAAGGTCGCCACTAGCGCCAATGATGCGATGACAGGGGATAATGACGGGAATTGGGTTTTTATTGTTAGCTCCACCAACCGCTCTAACTGCTTTCGGTGAGCCTATGGCTTCTGCAATATGTTTATAGGAAGCTGTCTCTCCATATGGAATAGAAAGCAGTGCTGTCCATACTTGTTTCTGAAATTCAGTTCCTTGTAAATCCAGTTCACCCTCAAAGCTTAAACGTTCTCTTCTAAAATACTGCTCCAACTGCTTCACAACCGGGTTGAGCTGTGCTGCATTCTCTTGCAGCTCATGCCTGCCGAACCAGCGGTTAGCCCATTGCTGCAGCTTCTCTCGGTTATGTTCGTAGGTGCCGAAATCGACCTTGCAGAGTCCCTGTAAGGTCGATACAAGAACTAGCGGACCTATTGGAGAGGTAACCTCCGTATAGGCAAGGACGGTCGCAGCTTGTGTCTGTTGCTGTGTCATATCTGCTCTTTCTCCCCCATATCAGCTGTAGAATGGCTTATACCGCCGAGCGCCTTCTCGATATCCTGCCTAACAGCGGGTTCCTGCTCGGCTGCTCGAGCTTTATCAAGAGCAACCGACGCTTCTTCTCCGCCAATCCGCCCTAGCGCCCATGCTGCCGTAGCCCTGATCTCAGGGCGCGGATCGGTCAGCAGCAGCTCTTCAAGGACGGGTACAGCTGATCTGTCCTTGAAATTCCCGAGCGCGATAATCGCATTGCGCTGGATCGGCTTCTTGCCTCTCCAGGACGCTGCGATGCGTCCGTACTGTTCTTTGAAATCCTTGTTCGACATGGTCAGCAAGGGGATTAATAACGGCTTGACCTTCTCGGGGTCAGGCTCGAGTTCTGGGTGGTGCATCCAGTTCATGCCCTTATTCTTCGGACAGACGATCTGGCAGGTATCACAGCCATAGAGGCGGTTGCCGATTTTGAGCTTAAACTCGTCATCGACATAGCCTTTGGTCTGTGTGATGAAGGAAATGCAGCGGCTTGAGTTCAGCTGTCCTGGTCCGACCAACGCACCTGTGGGACAAGCATCGATGCAAATCGTGCAGTCCCCGCACTGATCCATAATAGATGTATCGGATGTAAACGGTATATTCGTGATCATTTCGCCCAAATAAACCCACGATCCCCACTCGGGGGTGATGACAGCGCAGTTTTTGCCGGACCAGCCGATCCCAGCCCGCTCGGCTACGGCGCGGTCGACTAGTGCACCTGTGTCGACCATGCTCATTAGCCTCGCGTCAGGCACGCGCTGCGCGATGAAAGCCTCCAGCTTCGCGAGCCTATCGCGAAGCACGTCGTGGTAGTCGCTCCCCCACGAGGAGCGCGAAATAATCCCCCGATAAGCCCCAGGCTCGGATCGGGGAGGGTTCGGCAGTTTCGACGGGTACGCAACAGCGATAGAAATGATCGACTGCGGCGCGTCGAAGCTTAAGCTTGGATGTACCCGCTTCTCGATATCCGGCTCCTCGAAGCCGGATTCAAACCCCTTCTCCCTGTGGCGGAGAAGGATCTCTTTCAGTTCTGTGAACGGCTCCGCTGACGTGAAGCCGATTTTATCAATACCGAGGGACGGCGCGGCTTCCACGATCTCTTGTTGTAGCTTGCGCCAGTCCGCATCTGTTCCTGCTGCTATGGAAACCGCCAACCCTCTCACCTCTCTCTTCTTTCGCGTCCGTTATCTTAAAGCTTCGCGGCCATCGCGAATGGCCACAGCACATATTCGGCCCTGCCTTGGATCAGTCCGATCGGGACAGCCCCGAACCTGCGGCTGTCGCCACTTGCCGCCGCATGACGGTTATCGCCCATCACGAAGACGTGGCCTTGCCCGACGCGTGTCGGTCCAAAGTCTCCGTCCTCAATGAGCGTATCCGTATACGGCTCCTCCATCTTGTCGCCGTTGATATATAAATATCCGGCTCGGCCCTGCACCTCGTCGCCGGCAATCGCGACAATCCTTTTAACCAAGAAAGGATGTGTCACTGTAACAAACTCCTCTGACTCTTTGAGAATGACAATCTCTCCGCGTTTGGGTGCCTTCAGGTACGTAATGGCCTTATTCACGAACAACCACTCCCCCTCCTGCAAGGTGGGCTGCATCGAGTGACCTCGAACTGTGGAGAGATTGAATCCGAATTGATGTACGAGAATAACGACAAGAAGAGCTACAAGAATGGATTTCGTCCAATCCCATAGCTCATGGGTTAGGCTTCGAGCCTCATGATAGTTCTTAGGCTGAGAAGCTGCCTTATTCGATTCACTTCGTCCTACAAAGAAGCTCATTTATGCTCCTCCGTTCTTATACTTTTCCCACTGCTCGTAATAATACATAACCATATCATCTTGAAACGGCGGCTTGTCCCCGTTCACCAGCGCGAGTAAAGCTGCAAGACCTTCCTTCACCTTCGTTTCCACAAGAGAAGAATAGTGATAATTCAGTTTATGGCGTTCATATTCATCTTGATCTACGATATGCACGGAACGATCCGGCATCCGGATAACATCAAGATCGTAGTCAATATACGTCAGTACTTGCTGGGTCACATATAGTGGAGATGCGACATTGCAGTAGTATCTAACACCTGTTTCTTCTATAAGCGCAACAATATTAAACCACATTTTAGGAATAAAAAAAGATACCCCTGGAATGCGGCTAACCCACTCCTTGCCGTCAGCTTCCTGAATCTTGGTCTGGCTGTTAATAAACACCATCATTTCTTGCTGCTGATGATCGGCATGAAGAATGTGCTGCGGTACCCGCCAATTCGTCAGCCACATCCGGTGAAGATGTCCATCATGTTTGAAGCTTTTTATCACATACGGCGCGAAGTTATCCATGTCCAAAGCTCCTCTATTCATTGCTGCCGAAAAGTTCCCATATTATATAGAAAAGCATATCTGACCCCCAATTGCAATGGCGGCACAGATATGCTTCCCTCGTTCCAAATCTATTCATTTCATGGACATCCGAATGATCAGTTAAACACTGACTTTCTTCACAATGCTGAGACGATGTGCAGTACGGGAAAAGTCCGATGTGCTGTAACCAGCAGACTCGTACACAGGCAGCACCATTTCATTATGGACATCCACCGTTACCATAATTTTCTTCACGTTCCGATGAAGGAACCTTTGCTTCATTGCTTCGATCAAAGCTTTACCGATACCTTTGCGTTGATACTCTGTTGCAACTGCGATCCGATAGTAGTAGCCATTGTTGTTATCGATCGTACCGATAATCATGCCTACAACTTGCTCTTCTTCTTGAGCGATTAAAACAAGCTCTGTATCCCATGATAGCTGACGTGCAAAAGCTTCAATCGTTTCCTCATAGCAGGTTTCCGATAAAACATCCTGCAGAAGCGTCTTCACCGAAGAGGTATCACCAAGCTGAAATGAACGAACATGCATACGGTTCTCTCCCAATTCCACTTTTATTTGTTAGGAATAATTTTTTGGTAAAGTAGTAAATACGACAAAAAAGTGCGGAATCCTGCTAAAAATGTGTCAAAATTCACAAAAAACTTAGTTTTTTTCTATTTTCCTCTTGAAAGCGCTTAAATGCAAGCGTTTTCAACAAATTGTTTCAAATATTTAGTATATATATTGTCTAAAGATATGAACCTCATGTATAAAAATCGTGATTACGTCGGATTTTATAGAAGGATGTGCAAGGAATGGGAGGTGAATCTATGTCTAACAAAGATGATTCCGCGGAGTCATACCCACGAAATATACGTGATTTCCAGGAATTGAGCTCAATGAAGCCTAGTGAATGGACGGAGATCGAACTCCAATATAATCACAGAGCTATGAGTGATTTATCCCCTTGGCTCAATGAACAAGGAACCCATATTCACAGTCAAATCATCCAGGAAATTGAGCGCCGCGGCGTCTGACTTAGTAAACATACATGTTGCTTTATTATCGAAATTCCTTCATAATGAAGTTGAAACTACATAATTTTAGGAGGTATTTATACAATGGCACATCAATTACCAGCTCTTCCGTACGCGAACAACGCACTTGAGCCACACATCGATGCAAAAACGATGGAAATTCACCACGATCGTCACCATAACGCCTATGTAACCAACCTGAATGCAGCTCTGGACAAACACCCTGCTCTGCATGACAAATCCTTAAACGACCTGATCGCTGACCTGAACAGCCTTCCTGAAGATATCCGTACAGCTGTACGCAACAATGGTGGCGGACACGCGAACCACTCCCTTTTCTGGGAAACTATCGGACCAGAAGCTGGCGGAGCACCTACTGGCGCTTTAGCAGCAGCTATTGAAAGCGAGCTTGGCGGCTTTGACAAATTCAAAGCAGATTTCGCTGCAGCAGCTACAACACGTTTTGGCTCTGGCTGGGCTTTCCTAGCTGTTGACAAAGCTGGCAAATTGAAAGTATACAGCTTGCCTAACCAAGACAGCCCGATCATGGAAGGCGAAACGCCGGTCCTTGGTCTTGATGTATGGGAGCATGCTTACTACCTGAACTACCAAAACAAACGCCCTGACTACATCGCGGCTTTCTGGAACGTTGTGAACTGGAACGAAGTTGGCAAACGTTACGACGCTGCGAAGTAATATCTGCGCATAGAGAAAGCGACCCCTCGGGGTCGCTTTTTTTGTTTGCATGGTACGGAACACTATGAGCATAAGTTTGGCTATACAGAGTATGAAGTTCATAGAACAAACTGGATCTCATACACGGTGGTATCTGAATTTCATTGGACAAAATCCAATGAAACACCTATTTAGGCTTTGGATAGCCTATTTTCGTTGGAGAAAATCCAATAGAAGCCAACATTTTCCATGAATATTAGCTTTTGGAGGCAGTTCGATTGGAAAATATCCAATGGAAGATGTCATGATTAGGCCTGGATGGGAAATTCATTGGATAAAATCCAATGGCTTATGTAAACATGAGGTTGCCAAGCAACAAATAAGCGCGAAAACCGCGCTTTCAGCAAGAGGTCGGTGAGCTGATGCTCGTCGACAGTGTCTGAGAGGTCGGAAATCGACTTCTCAGATGACCGTCACGCGCGTCCGTACTGTGAAAGGGCAGAAAACGCGCTGATGCTCGTCGACAGTGTCTGAGAGGTCGGAAATCGACTTCTCAGATGACCGTCACGCGCGTCCGTACTGTGAAAGGGCAGAAAACGCGCTTAATCGTGCATGCCCGAACAAATAAGCGCGAAAACCGCGCTTTCAGCGAGAGCTCGGTGAGATGATGCTCGTCGACAATGTCTGAGAGGTCGGAAATCGACTTCTCACCTGACCGTCACGCGCGTCCGTACTGTGAAAGGGCAGAAATTGCGCTTAATCATGCATGCCCGAACAAACAAGCGCGAAAACCGCGCTTTCAGCGAGAGCTCGGTGAGCTGATGCTCGTCGACAGTATCTGAGAGGTCGGAAATCGACTTCTCAGATGACCGTCACGCGCGCCCGTACTGTGAAAGGGCAGAAATCGCGCTTAATTGTGCATGCCCGAACAAATAAGCGCGAAAACCGCGCTTTCAGCGAGAGCTCGGTGAGCTGATGCTCGTCGACAGTGTCTGAGAGGTCGGAAATCGACTTCTCAGATGACCGTCACGCGCGTCCGTACTGTGAAAGGGCAGAAAACGCGCTTGATGCTCGTCGACAGTGTCTGAGAGGTCGGAAATCGACTTCTCAGATGACCGTCACGCGCGTCCGTACTGTGAAAGGGCAGAAAACGCGCTTAATCGTACATGCCCGAACAAATAAGCGCGAAAACCGCGCTTTCAGCAAGAGGTCGGTGAGCTGATGCTCGTCGACAGTATCTGAGAGGTCGGAAATCGACTTCTCACCTGACCGTCACGCGCGTCCGTACTGTGAAAGGGCAGAAAACGCGCTTAATCGTACATGCCCGAACAAAATCACCCTGCGGTTGAAGAATACACTTATCCACAACTTTATCAACATTTTATCCACAGAAGCAGAAAATCATAATTTCCTCAACAAAAAAGCGACCCCAGAGGGGTCGTTTTTGGATTGGCTTTATTTTATTAACATATAAGATTTACTGAGGAGCCTTGGTTTGAAGCAGCTTTAATCCCATTCCAATAAAAATAATGCCCGTTATTTTGTTTAAAACCGCGCCAATCTTTGCGCTTCCTCTTACTTTTTTTGTAAGGTGTGAAGAAAAATAGGCAATAAAGAGACACCACAGCAATCCAGTGAACGTAAATGTAAGCCCTAGAATAATAAATGGGATAGGCCCAGAAGCCTTTTTGTCAATAAATTGCGGGAGAAAGGCAATGAAAAATAAAGAAACTTTCGGGTTCGTAAGACTGGTCACAAGCCCTTGCATATATATTTTACTTATTTTTTGTTTGTTGGACTCAGAAGCAGCACTAAAGTTTACATTTGATTTATCAAGTAACATTCGAATGCCAAGATAAACTAAATAGATAACTCCAACTATTTTGATGATATTGAATAGGAGAAGCGACTTTGTAAGTATGATGGATAAACCAAAAGCAACTAGTAATGTATGGATTAAAGAGCCGCTAATAATTCCATAAACCGAATAAATACCCGCATTTCTCCCCTGCGAAATACTTCTTCCCACAATATACATGGTGTCTGCACCAGGAATAAGATTCAGAAGAATTCCAGTTAGCAAAAATACCTCGTAATTAATTATTCCATACATATTCGCACCCCCATCTTTTTTAAGATTTTATCATATTAAGGCAAGTTGTAAATAGACAGATTTTTAATTTTCAAACACAAAGCCCTCCCCGTACATCACGCGCTGGAAGTTCTTTACGCAAACACCAGAAAGCTGTAGGATATAGACATGGTCAAGCTGATCCGAGGGCAACATCGCGATCTCCCCTTATGCCTTGGCTTTTCCCTAATACAGGTGAATCCGGCATCTGGCGAACAGCTGGTCGTTTAATATGGCCGAAATGAGATGAATACCTGGTGAAAACAATCGTTTCTTTACTCCAAAATGTCCCCTTATTTCAAGAGCTTTCGGAAGAAGATCTACAGGCAATTGCCCCTTTATTCACAGAAAAAAAAGCAAAAAAGGGCGGAATTCTTTTTCTCGAGGGTGATGAAGGCGAGGAATTATTTCTAATTAAATCAGGTGTCGTGAAAATTTATCGCTTGGATGAAGCCAAGGAAATTATTCTAGCTCTGTTTCGCGATGGGGATTTTTTCGGTGAAATGTCCTTGATAGGCAGCGGTCATACTCGGTCAGCAACCGCCGAAACGATGGAGTCTTGCACACTTTATGTCCTTAAACGTACGGTATTCACTCAGTTCATGGAAAAGAGCCCTAAGCTATGCTTAAAGCTCCTAGAAACCACGATGGGACGACTGCGTCTGGCCAATGATCAAATCTACGACCTTACGTTCTTAGGGGTTCGCTCTCGTATCATGAAGACTATTATCCGTCTATCCGAGCAGCATGGTGTTCCTACACCGGAAGGTCTTCTGATTAATGTAAAACTTACACATCAGCAGCTAGCTAATATGGTTGGCACTGTGCGAGAGTCTGTAACCAAGGTGCTGCAGGAGCTCCTCGATGACGAACTTATACAAATTGATAAAAAGTTAATCACATTAAGAAATGTGGATGCCATTAAGAGTGAGATTCGATAAAAAAAAGAGAAAGCGGAGGAAGTTACTCCTCGTTTCTCTCCTGCCACTCTTTCATAATCCGTATAAAAACGTTCGGAAAAGCGTATTGATCGAGCTCGTCCGGGCCTACCCAACGATAATGAAAAGGGATCCATTCCCCTCCAGTACTTGGGCGGTTAGAGTTGCTTAGCTTAGCGCGGTATACTTTCATTTTCCAAACAATATGACTGAAAATATGTTCGGTATCCATGAACCACTCGTTAGGCTCAATACCGATTTGTTCCTGATCCACAAGGGCTTGACGGAGCTCACTCCTATTATCCTCATCCGTATTCCATCCTTCAGACTTCCACGCCACATGCGGCAGCTCCCACATACGAGCGAGCAATCCCTCTTGCGGCCGCTGCCTGATCAACCATTTCCCTTCGTTCTCACCTGTACCTTCTATTAAAGCCACTGCACGCAGTTCAGGACGCGGAGGTTTGGCTTTCTTTTTGATGGGCAGGGCTTCTTCCATACCAGCTTCCCGAGCCGAGCAATGCGCCATAACAGGGCACGTCAAACAGTGCGGTGAACGAGGCGTACATACCATTGCCCCAAGCTCCATAAGCGCTTGATTGAAATCACTTGCCGTACCTTCTAAAATGAGTTCGCGTGCCAACTTCTCCATTTTGGTCCGGGTTGCAGGCTTCATAATATCTTCTTCAATTAAAAAATAGCGTGACAGTACTCGCATAACATTGCCGTCCACGGCAGGTTCAGGTTTATTATAGGCGATGCTGAGGATCGCTCCTGATGTGTAGGGGCCGACGCCTTTGAGCGAGGAAATCTCTTCTTTATTTTGGGGGACGATACCATTATAACGCTCGTGAACTTCTCTGACTGCCGTTTGAAGATTTCTTGCACGCGAGTAATAGCCGAGCCCTTCCCAAGCTTTGAGTACGTTCTCCTCTGGCGCTGTAGCCAATGCCTCAACCGTTGGAAATTGCTCGACGAAGCGATGGAAATACGGAATCACCGTATCCACCCGGGTTTGCTGCAGCATGACTTCGGAAATCCATATATAATAAGGGTTTTTGCTTCTTCGCCATGGTAAATCCCGTTTATGCGTTTGGTACCAATCCAATAGATTTTTGGAAAAATAAACTTTCTGTTCTTCGCTGTACATGAGCTCTCCTTCTCTATGGGGCACGTTCCAGTTATAATGAATGAATGGACATGTTTCCATTATACGAGAAGTGTGGAACATAAAACTAGAGGTGAATGTATGCAAAACTCAAAACAAACAGGTTTGGCAAATACGAATCAGAAGGACTTGGAGAATAAAAAGCAGCAGGACTTGGAGAATAAAAGAAAAGCCTGGATCGGTCAAGCTAACGCATTAATCCCGCTTCTATTCATTTGGGGTGCGGAATGGATGTTCAGCGCACTTGTCGATTTTGCGATTTATTGGCGCGACTTGGATTGGTTGAAGCAAGCGGCTTTTATCACAGCGGTTGTGGCCAGCTTGATTCAGATATGGAGCCTGCGCAAGGAATTTAGGGCTGACTCTGCTGAAGGCGCGCGTGAAAGATCAACTGGCTTGGATGGACATGCAGGCGCGAGGTCAAATGCTGGTGAGCGCAGCGGCTGGGGACATCCAGCGCTTCTAGTGCTGCCTGGAGCGATGCTCATTGCAGCCGTTGCCCTGCTCGAGGCCATTGGCGCTGTTAGCCCGCTCTTCGCTCCAGTGCTTCGAGCGTTCATTCTCGCCATCGGGTTCGTGCAGGTTGGGCTCCTGCTAGGTAGACCGCTTGTTTACCTTGGCTTGTGGCTTTTCGCCTTGTCTGCCCTGATGGGCGTATGGTATTTAGGTTACTCCGGTGTTGTATTGGAAGGAATGGGCGGCATTAGCCTTATTCTAAGCGGTTATATGCTGCGAATTTGGGGACGGTAGGAGGAAGCTCACTATGGAACAAAGCAAAAAGGCTTGCACTCGCGCAAGCCTGAACGAATATCGGATGCCGGAGGATAAGCAATCCGGCATAACATCTAGACCGCCGCTGCAAGCAGTACGGCGGTTTAGAACCATCGGCGCGCTCATCATTGCGCCGATGGTTCTAGCGCTGGCCGCGTGCGGCGGCGGTACTTCGGGTGGCAGCGCCGCCACGAAGACACCGGCAGCAACTGCGGCCGCCGAGAGCAACCCTGCGTTCGTGAAGGCGCAGGAGCTCTTCACAACGAATAAGTGCATCAGCTGCCACGGCGTTGATCTTGCTGGCAAAGTCGGACCTAAGACGAATTTGCAAAAGGTCGGCAGCAGACTGAGCAGCGAGCAAATCGCGAACAAGATCAAGAATGGCGGAGGCGGCATGCCCGTCTATAATACCAAGATTTCCGAAGAAGATATCGGACTTCTATCCGAGTGGCTCAATTCGAAGAAGTAGTCGCCGATTAGACTTTCTCCACAATTGCATAGGCGGCAGCCATCGATTCCGTATGGGTTATGCTAATATGGATGCGGTGGCTGCCTATTAAGCCTGCCCGCAGCAGCGCTGCCTCGTTCACACGGCATATCGGTTTGCCAAGTTCATCCGGCAGCACCTCGACGTCTTGAAAGCCAATTTGCTTGCCGATGCCGCAGCCAATCGCTTTGACAATGGCCTCCTTAGCAGCAAAGCGGCCAGAAGCAAACTCAGCAAGCCGGCCACGCCGTCTCTGCGCCAACTCTCTCTCCTGAGGCGTTAGAATCCGCTCAAGAAACCTTTCACCCGTCGAACCCTCTAACATTTTGCGAAGCCGTGCAATTTCAACTAAATCCATTCCGACTCCAATAATCATAGACACCTAAGCCCCACTTTTCTTGCAACGTTGTGCGTACAATTTACATGATTCCTTGCTTGCGGTCAAGGGGGAGTAAGAGCTTGTCTGTACTTGCCCCTAGTCTATCCTTGTTCATTCTTCTCCCCCAACGCTTACTTCGAGGTAAGTAAGTTACACTATTTTCAGCTCTTATGCCGAGCCTCGACTAGGGGTATACTGGGTATAGATTTAAATGCTGGGAGGCCGACATAATGAGAATCATGCCACTTGAGAAACGTGGAATATCGAATAGCCGAGTTGTCTATGGATGTATGGGAATTGGCGGGGAATGGAATTCGACTCCTTATACAAAGGAAGATTACATCATCGCTGAAAAAGCTGTAGAAGCTGCATTGTCGATTGGTATTACGATGTTCGATCATGCTGATATTTATAAAAAAGGCAAATCCGAATCTATTTTCGGAGAAATCCTCAAAAAAAGACCTGATCTGCGCGACCAAATCATTCTGCAATCCAAATGTGGAATTCGTCCTAGTGACGGAGTGCTTCCAACTCGCTTTGACTTCTCCAAAAGCCATATCATAAGCTCGGTTGATGGGATTCTACAGCGTCTTGGTGTGGAACATCTGGATATTCTCTTGCTTCATCGTCCAGACCCGCTTATGGAACCGGAAGAGATTTCTGAAGCTTTTAATCAATTGAGGTCAGCTGGAAAAGTGCGTCATTTCGGTGTTTCCAACATGTCATCCGCACAAATTCGTTTCATTCAAAATTCATTGCCAGAACCGCTCGTTGTGAATCAATTGGAAATGAGCCTAGCCCGTCTAGACTGGCTGGATCAAGGCATTTCAGTCAACCAGAAGGCCGGCTTGGACACCAATTTCGCAGACGGCATCATGGAGCATTGCCAAATGCAAGACATTCAAATCCAGGCTTGGGGACCTCTTGCCAATGGAAAGTTCTCTGGCGGCAGTCTCGATGACGCGCCTGAAACTGTGAGACAAACAACGGCTCTCGTGCAGACATTAGCCGACAAATATGAAACTAAACCGGAATCCATCGTGCTCGGATGGCTCATGAAGCACCCTGCTCGCATTCAACCGGTTATCGGTACGTCTTCCGCCGATCGCATTGTCGCTTGCAAAGACGCCGTGAGAATAGCCGAATCCCTGACTCGCGAAGAGTGGTATACCCTCTATACGAGCTCCCGCGGCCAACAGATGCCATAGAATCGTTCACGATAACAACCCCCGACCTCTTTGGCCGGGGGTTGTTTTATGTCTTTGCGAAGCCCTATACACCCGGGATCGGGATTCGTTTATGCTCCGTTTTCAAATATTGCTTCTCCAGCTTCTCCTGCACAGCCGGATCAATTTGCTTGCCCTCGAGATAGTCACTGTTATCTCCATATGTAATACCCAGTTCGTTCTCGTCCGTCTGGCCGTCCCAAAGTCCGGCTGTCGGAGCTTTATCCAACACGCTTTGCGGTACGCCAAGCTTCGAGGCCAATGAACGCACTTGACGCTTGTTCAGCGTGCTCAGCGGCGTAATGTCGACCGCACCGTCGCCATATTTGGTAAAGAAGCCAGTGATCGCTTCAGATGCATGGTCTGTCCCTACAACGATCAGGCCAAGTTCAAAAGCAAGTGCATACTGCATAACCATGCGTGTCCGCGCTTTGATGTTGCCTTTGCCGCCGCGGCTTACATGCTGATGAACACCGATATGCTTAAGACCATACTCGACTTCAATGGCGATTTCGTCAACGGCCTCTTCAATATTATTCTCGATTTGATATTTCAAATCGAAGGCTTTGGCCACCGCGTAGCTATCCTCGATATCCACTTGCTGACCGTATGGCTGAAACACACCGACGGTTTTGTACTCTTTGCCCTTCTCGGCCGTCAGCTCGTCCGTCGTTTGCTTGCATAAACCCGTAGCTACAGCACTATCGATGCCGCCGCTGATGGCAATCAGCAGGCCGTTTGCGTTCGCACCCAATACATAGTTTTTCAGAAAGTCCACACGTTTGCGGATTTCTTCATCCACATTAATCTCCGGCTTAACGCCGAGCTTCGCGATAATTTCGGTTTGCAAACTCATGCATCTCTCCACCTTTTCTATAGTTTGAAACCATTCATTCTTTAAGATTTAGTATAGACTTTCATTCCTGAAATTTCAAAGGCAAATCCATCGGACATGGCTTCAAAAAGCAAAAAGACCCCCTTGCAAATACTGCAAGGCGGGCCTTTCCGAATTCTACTTAATGCTATTTATTATTTACAGAATTCATTGAAGGCACTAATTAAGTCGCCAGCAATCATATCCGCGGAGCGGTCTTCGATTTGGTGACGTTGAATGAAGTGAGCGAGTTCACCATTTTTGAATAATGCGATGGAAGGGGATGATGGCGGGTATGGCGCTAAGAATTCACGCGCTTTCGCTGTTGCATCCTTCTCTTGTCCAGCGAACACGGTGTATGTGTATGTTGGCAGTGTATCGTTTTGAAGTGCTTTGGCTACACCTGGACGGCATTGGCCGGCTGCGCAACCACAAACGGAATTGACGACTAACAGCATCGTGCCATCCTTCGATTTTTCAATCGCTTCTTCTACTTGCTCTGGTGTAAGAAGCTCTGTAATACCCAGACGAGTCAAATCTTCTCTCATCGGTTTAACCATATCTTTCATGTAAGAATCAAAAGACATTGCCATATGTGCCACCCCTTAGGATTTATTAGTTACTCTCAAAACGTAATCGTTACAACTTATATTATACATCCGATAGCCGTGAAAGCAAAGTCCAATGTCCCAAATAGAAATAAAGCGAAAGCTTTTACGCTTCCGCTTCATCTTCCTTCTTCTTTATCGATTCCTTGTACGGATCATAAGAAACATCTTTATCCGGATGCATGAAGATACCGCTTTGCGGTACGATACCTTTTTCAAAATATTCGCGATTCTCGGCACTTTGGAACCCAATATCCTTAAAAGGATGAACCCATTCATCTCCGGCCATGACCGCAGGGTCGGTCTCAGCCGTCCACTGCTCTAGCGGTGAATTGTCCGATTCATACTCATGGTCGCCGATGACGACGCCATGCTCATTTTCAAAAGCTTCTCGCGGACCGCGCCCTTGTTCAAACTGAGGGAGAAATTCAATCTCGAACGGATCGAGATTGCTTTGGTTCTGATTGCTTTGTACTTGAGCTGATTTGGCCATCTTATTCTTGTCTTGACTCATGTCGAAGGTCGGTTGGGACCGTCCAATTTCTTATCAACAAAGCCCTCTTTCCCTGCAGGTGTTGCGGACTTCTCGCGCTCTTGGTTTTGCTGTTCTTGCTGGATTTGCGTCTTGGAATCGTTTTGACTCATTGCACTCAGCTCCCTTCTGCTAGTATTATGTGTCAAAACGGGGAGAAGCATTCCAATGATAAGCATGAATAGAAACAATAGCTGCGCTAAGCTAAGATACAGCAATGTCGGTTTAGCTGCAGCAAAAAAGCTGGTCAGCATCCCTGCCGTGCCCCCGTACAAAAGCAAATATTTGAACAGTACGCCTTGTCCAAGCGTCTTCTTCCGCGGCTCTATAACATGCTGCCAAATAAGGAGCGGCACAAGAAGCAGCGAAATATAAGCGTGATAAGGATGAAAACGAGATACCGTACCATCGACTCCTATACCCCAAGGTACCGCTGTAGCCAGCCCATATGCTGGAATCAGTGCGCAGAATAGGAAAACAGCACCCGTTATTCCAATTGTTATAACATCCAGCACAAGGAAGAGTGGTATTCGATTTTTTCGGATTTGGTAGTACATGTAGATACAAGTAATCAGCACACCTAAAGCAATCTCCGTGCCCGAGCCAGACACCATAAGCAGCTTTAATGGATTATTCCACAATAGGGATGGCTGCGTGACAATGCCCCCTAGCTTCCAAGTCAGTAAAACGATAATAGCACTGTTAAAAACAAGATCCTCAATAGGCTTGGCAATCACGATTTCGGTGTCTTTCAACAAACGTTGCGTTACTCTCCGGATTAGCCATAATCCCAAAGCACAAGCTAGCAGCAGCGCCAGTAATCTTCCTTGCAGTTGAAACGGTCCAATCTGTAACACATCAGGCATAGATAACGCCAGCCTCTCTCATTCGACTATCTTTATCGTAGTCAAAGTAAGAGGTATCTGCAACTGTTATGGTTCCAAGAATTGGAACGTGAATGAGGATTTCTTCAATTTTTCAAAATGAAAGCCGGCTGCTTGCAGCTTTTTGATCACGATAGGCAGCGCTTCTAAGGTTGTCGTCTTGTAGGTGTTATCGTGCATCAGCACAATAATGCTCTTCTTGCCGCGGCTTGCGCTAAGCACGGAGTCGATAATCATTTCCCTGTCTTGCACAGGAGCTGCCGCATCCGTTGAGCTCACATTCCAGTCGAAATACTGGTACCCCTCCTTTTTTACCACGCTAGCTACTTTACTCATAATCCCTCTGCCTCCTGGCTTCCAGCTCAAGTGATTATTCGACCCTCCAGGAAATCGCAAAATATCTGGACGATAACCGACCGTTTCCTCCAAGAGCTGATCCAACCTATGCACATCCTTCATGAATGCCTCAGGTGATTTATAAATACGATTATAGTCATGTGAGTATGTATGATTCCCTAGAACATGGCCTTCAGCGACGATTTGCTTATAAAGCGCCCTCCCCTCGCTCGTATCCGCGCCGACAACAAAAAAAGTGGCGGTGACACCGAATCTTTTTAAAATATGAAGTATCTTGCTCGTACTCTCAGAGGGTCCGTCATCGAAGGTGAGATAGGCAATTTTGCCAGAAGAAGAGATATGTGGAGGTCCCGTGTATGAATGCTGCGTTTCCACGATTTCGTCGTCTACGTAAGTCGCTGTGGAAGGTGCGGATGTCTTCCCTGTTCCAGCTGGTGAAAGCTGCAATGTCTCGATGGATACTGATTTCGGGTCCTTCCTTTTATGTAATTCTGGTGTCGAGCATCCAATTAAGCTGGACCCACTCAGAAACATCGTCACAAGTAAACCTGTAATCCGAATCATGCTACCCATTCTATGTCCCCCCCTGTTCGATCCTAAAACCCGCTTGCTCCAGAAGGAATAATCACTCCTTTAGATTCCGTTCTTATTATGGCTTCCTTTGCTTTCGACATTAAACCCAATATTTCCCGGGAAATTTGTAAAAGTTCTGTTTTCTTCGTCTAAATAACATAAATAAGCGCGAAAACCCGCTTATTCTGGAGCCCCCGAACAAATAATGGATAACCTTTGCATACCACCAAAGGCAAATCGTATAATTTCGAATATGTCGAAAAAGCCCCTCACAAGGAGGAGCTTCTTAATAAAACACTTTCTATTTCTCAACGAATGGAAACAGCAGCTTTTGATTTTCCCTCGTATACATATTTTCTTTCGTGATAACCTCCGAGCCTGTATCTATGGATGCTTTCACATTTTCCCCATCGTAAACCTGCAGTGCTGTTTTCACCGCTAAATATCCCATGTTAAATGGCTTTTGCACAATGGTTGCTTGCAGGATCCCAGCCTCCAGGAAAGCAATTTCATTCATCGAGCTATCGAAGCCGACCAGCTTAATGTTATGCTCTGGATCAAACTCCTTCAACGCCCTCGCAGCCCCTATCGTAGAAACCTCATTCAATCCGAAAATGCCGCGAATATCCTTATGTTCGGCAAGGAGATTTTTCGTTTGCTCATACGCTTTGTCTTCAGAACCATTACTATATAACGTATCTAAAATCTGTATGGAAGAGTCGTTCTGCAAATGGTCTCGCACCCCATTCTCTCTATCCAGCTGGGTTGTAGATCTCTTGACAAAACTGACGATCGCATAGGTTGCAGGTCCCTGTACATAGCGTTTCATCGCCTCCACTGCTTTGCTCCCTGCTGCATAGTTATCAGTTGCAATCAAACTAGTTGAAACACCGCCTTCCAGACCGGAATCTACGGTAACTAGCGTAATGCCGGAGCTAATTACTCTTTGAGCAACAGGCACTAGCCGGTTATAATCCGTTGCCGCCAAAATGATGGCTTTCGGCTTCAATGCGATCGCCTCTTCCACCAACTTGATCTGCTCATCGATGTCTGATTCGGACGGCATACCCATCACTTTCACCTCCGTATTGTACTCTTTGGCCGCAGCAGTCACGCCTTGGTTCAAAACCCGCCAAAATTCCACGTGAGGATCGATCGTCTTGGGAAGGAGGATAAGCGGCCTGTCCTTAGCCTCTATGCCCTTTGACACGATGAGGTACGCGGTCGTCATGAGCAGGACCAGTATGACTGCAATCGCTACGTAGCTTGCTCTAATTTTCAACTTCACACCTCAATTCTCGCTATCGTCATGGACAGGGGGTATGGCCGGAATTCGTACGGTGACCGTCGTGCCCTCTTCCAGCTCACTCTCAAATTGCAATCCGTACAGCTCCCCGAAATAAAGCTGGATGCGATGATTCACGTTGTGCAAGCCGAAGCCTTTGCCTGACTCTGTTTGACGTGTTTTGAGCATCAACGTTTTCAATTTCTCTTCACTCATCCCAACACCGTTATCCATGACCTTGAGCTCAATAACCCCTTCGATTCTGCGTCCCGTGATGCGTATATGACCGCGTTCCGGTAGATGCTTCATTCCATGGTATATGGCATTTTCAACCAGAGGCTGCAAAATAATCTTCAATATTCGACAGCTAAGAATGTCCGATTCTACCTCGACCACGTACGTAAATTTATTCCGATAACGGATGTTCTGAATCGTCAAATAATTCTGAATGTGCTCCAACTCAACCGCAATTGGAATGAGTTCTTCCCCTTTGCTAATGCTCGAACGGAGGAGTTTGGACAAGGCTGAAGTCATCGTAACCACTTCATCTACCTTGCCCATTTCGGCCATCCAAATAATGGAATCCAGTGTATTGTACAGAAAATGGGGCTGAATCTGCGCCTGTAACGCTTTTAGCTCACTGATTCGTTTGACCTCCTGGTCTTTCAAAGTTTGGTTCATGAGCTCTTTAATTTTACTGATCATTAGATTAAAGGTTCGTGACAATTTACTGATCTCATTCGCACCTTCCACATCGACACGAATGTCGAAGTTGCCTTTTTCCACCTGCTTCATATGGACTTCCAGTTGTTTAATCGGCTTGGTTAGGGTGACAGACAGCAAAATGGAGATCGCTAAGGCAATAATTAACGAAATACCGCCCCACATCGCCGAAGTCAACTGCATGTCCTTCTTATTTCCGCTTAGATCCCCAGCGTAAGTAACCCCAACAATTTTCCAGCCAAATTTCGTTGTACGGACGGTGTAGATTTTGCTTTGCTCATTTTCTTGTGTATGGAAAGTGCTGTCTTTCGCCTGTAAAAGGGTTGGAATATCCTCTGATTTCAGCCCCGAGTAGATAAGCTGCTGCTGAGGATGATAAATCAGATCGCCTGCTTGGTCGAGTATGAAGACGTACCCTCTTTGCCCTAGCTGAATTTGATTGCACAAATCATTAATGACGTTATAATTCAAATCGACCAATAGGACACCGCTTGCCGCTCCAGGCAATGGATTTGGCATTTGCTTACTGATCGACACGACCCATTTGTACTCATCTTTATATAGGTGCTGAACGTGTGAGGGAGAAATGGCCACATCACCATTGTCTCTATTAGCCTTGCTGTACCACTCTTGCGTAATTAATTCGGCATATGATTTGAAATTTGCATCCATGCGTTCCGATACAATGGCCCCATTGGAACCCGCAAATACGATGGATGCGATATCATTTCGAGAAGCAACAATGGCATGAAAATAACTGCTGATCTGACTCGCCAGCTGCTCTCCCTCTGTTCCCTTAGGGTTTTTCAAAGCCAAGTAACGTTTCAAATCAGCGTTGCTTAGCGATAGAGCAGATATACTTTCCATGTTCCCAATGTAGGTCTGGATATTTTTGCTTACTTGCTCGATAAGCTGCTTGGTATACTCCAATGAAGTATCCGTAACGGCAACGGTAGAGAGACGGTAAGCACTGTAGCTTAGGATGATGGTTGTGCAAAGAATTAAGCATGAAAAAGCCAGTGCAATCTTTGTATGAATGCTTTTGAATTGAATAGGACGCCGCCAGGTTCTCATAGGCTCGGCTGACCTTTGTGCGCTGATCTGAATTCTTTGGGGGTCATGCCTGTATTTCTTTTGAAAATAACGCTAAAATATTGCGGATCACTGTAGCCAACCTTAGCGGCCAACTCGTAGGTTTTGAGCTGCGAAGCAGCGAGCATTTCTTTGGCTTTATCCAAACGGTATCGGGTCACGTACTCGACGAAAGTCTCGCCGGTATGCGGTTTGAACAAAGCGCTGAAGTAGCTCATGCTCATATAAATATGATTGCAAACCTGCTGAAGCGAGAGCTGTTCATCCGCATAATTCGCATGAATGTAGGCGACCGCGGCTTCCATTTGGGCTTGAGACACTTTGGTTCGTTTCTCAGCCAGCAAGTCCATGAGTGCAAAACAAATTTCCTCTAACCAGATCCGCACATCATCTAAGGTTTTCCTCGCATATAACTGCATGAAAGAATGATCGCCAAGCACCGCAGCTTCTTCGAAACCAGTCTCCACCAATACATTCATTAACGCGACGAGCAGTTTATTCAGTTTGCCGTAGCATTTATCCATCGAGCAGTTGCCCTTCTTCATTTCGTTGATCCAATCTTGCAGCGTAACTGTTACGACTGTCTTTTCACCTGTTTTGATGGCAGAAATCAATTTCTTCTCCATATGGATGTAACTAAGATTGTCCAGGCTGCTCCCAAATTCCATATCCCCAATCGAAATGATCCGATTCGTCCCTAGCAAAAATCGGTAATCCAGCGCAGAAAGCGCTTCCTGAAATGCTTTTGGCAGGTCTGACAGATCGCTGTAAGTGCGACCAATTCCCATCGTTACCGTCATGCTCAAATATTTCTCGATGCTGTGCCTCACATGTTCGGCAAGTGTTTGGCAGGTCAATTCGATTCTTTCTGAATCGCCAGAAAGCAGTGCGACAAGCTTGTCATCACGCGTTCGAAACACGATGCCGCCTTGTTCTTTCTCCATGATTTCATGAAAAATGTTGTAGGCTGCAAAGCGTAACAACTCCTCCTCAGCCACTGGGTCACTGTAGAACTCACGGTGAAACTCATCAATATCAAGAGCAAGTACCGTTAAACTGGGACCGCTCAAAGAAAGTCCAAACATCTGGAACTTGCGTTCAATTTCATCTCTTCTCATGCAGGAAGTAACTAACCGTTCAAGAAATCGCTCTCGAAGAAGAGGCAGGCTTTCGTGAAACTGATGACGGAGAAAGGTGACGTCTTCCCTCTGTTTACGCTCCTCATCCAGTTCTAGCCTTAACTTATGAAGAAATTCAGTAAACTCTGCGGAGTTGATCGGTTTCAGCAAATAATCTTTGACCTTGAGTTTGATAGCCTGCTTCGCATAATCGAAATCCTCGTAACCGGTTACAATAATAACTTTAACATCCCGGTAATTCGCGGCAATTAGCTCTGTCAGTTGAAGGCCGTCCATGAACGGCATGCAAATATCTGTAATGACGGCATCCGGCTGCAGACTATCCAGCGCCTCATAGGCATCTCTGCCATTATCAAAATCACCAACCAGTTGGAAGCCGCAGGCCTCCCAATTCGTCTTCCGCTTGATGCCTTCTCTGACTTCATCTTCATCATCAATCATGATGATTTTGTACATTATGGGTCACCTCTGGCGAAATCGAATTAAGCTCTATGTGTATTGTACACAGCAGTTTTATAAAAAGACAATAGAGGCTGCCCGTATGGGCACAGCCTCTTTTTTCCTATTCGTAGAGCAATGGTTTGATATCAGCAGCATCAATGTTCGTTTTGTCGTACCAGTGGAACCCTGTATCGATTGATTTAGGAACCGTTTCCCCTTTAATCGATTGAACGGCTGCTTTCACTGACCAGTATCCAATGCCGATCGGATCCTGTGTAATGGCACCTGCCATCTTACCGCTGCGGATCGCTTCCATTTGCTGTTTGCCGGAGTCGTAGCCAATGATCGTGATTTTGCCGTCTTTTTTCAGCTCTGTCACTGCATTGATTACACCGATCGCGGATCCCTCATTCGCACCGAAGAAGCCTTTAATATTCGGATGAGCTTGGATAATGGCTTTGGCCAAATCCGTGGATTTGAGTTGATCGCCTCCGCCGTATTGCGTATCAACAATTTTGATATTTGGATATTTCTCTTTGATCCGATTCGTGAAGCCATCTCGGCGATCAATGCCCGTGCGGCTCGTTTGGTCATGCACGACAAGGGCAATCTCACCTTCGTTGCCGATTAACGCTGCCATTTTGTCCGCTGCCAGCGCGGCTGCAGCTTTGTTATCGGTGGCGGCTGTCGTTACCGGAATGTCGCTGTCCACACCGGAGTCAAAGCCAATGACAGGTATTTTACCTGCTTTTGCCTTCTCCAGCAGCGGCGTAGCCGCTTTACTGTCCAGCGCTGCGAAAGCGATGGCTGCTGGCTTTTTGCCCAGTGCAGCCTGAAGCATTTCAATTTGCTTATCCACTTGCGACTCCGTTTCCGGACCTTCGAACGTTATTTCTACATTAAATTCTTTGGCGGCTTTCTCAGCCCCCTGTTTAACGGCTTGCCAGAATTGGTGCTGGAAGCCTTTGGAGATGACCGGAATATAAATTTTATCCGATTTTGCTGCCGCAGGCGCCGCAGTTGTTGATGCGGCTGGTGCAGCCGTTGTTGCTGCTGTTTTCGTATCCGTCGTTTTGGCACCGCATGCCCCAAGTACTATCGTTGTTAATAATAATAGCGATGATGCTACCGCAAATTTCTTCGTCCGTTTATGCAATCTCAATCTCCCCTTACTTAGTTTGTTGTATGTGACTCCGATTTGGAGTGAAATACCTCTATTTTTTGCGACGTCTCATCATATCCGCGTAGACCGCCAGTACAACGACAACACCTACAATAACCGTCTGCCATTCTTGTTTAACAGATAAGATTCGCAGCCCGTTCGTGAGTACGCTCATAATGAGAGCACCGATGACGGTTCCAAGAATGGATCCTTTGCCGCCGCTTAAGGAAGTGCCTCCGATGACCACTGCAGCTATCGCTTCCAGCTCATAACCTGAGCCAAGCGCGGGTTGAGCAGAATTAAGGCGGGAGGCCATCATAATACCGGCGATACCACTGAACACGCCAGTCAGCGAGTAGATGACAATTTTCCAATAGTCAACATTAACACCGGAAAGCCTCGTGGATTCTTCATTACTTCCAAGGGCAAAGTTATAGCGTCCAATGATCGTCTTCGATAAAATAATGCTGGCGATAATGGCGGCGCCGAAGAAGACGAGAATGGCATTCGGAATTTCGAAGCCAGGAATGATTGAATTAAGAATGGACCCCATCGAAATCTGCGAGAATGCCGGCGTATCGTTAAAATAGATCGGCTTCGTCCCTGAGATGACGAGAGAAAGTCCTTTGGTCACCATCATCATTGCTAGCGTTGCGATGAATGGCGGAATTTTCATCTTCGCAACGAGAAGCCCGCTGATGAGACCGCAAATGGCTCCTGTGGCAATGCCCCCGATAATGCCAAGCGGCATCGGTAAATGCCACGTTGTGATGATGACTCCGGCCATCACCGACGAGAAGGTCATGACGGTTCCGACGGCCAGATCAATCCCAGAGGTGATGATAACGAACGTTGAACCTAGAGCAAGCACGCCGATAACGGCTGTTGATAGCATAATGGCTACAATGTTATTGAATTGAAAAAAATTACTGGAAGATACCGAGAAGATAATAACCAGCATAATCAAGCTGGCGAATGCCAGCAGCTTCTGTGCAGCGCCGGTTTGACCTGATATCGTGGGTACTATTTTTTTACGTACAAGCCATGTTGACATCATGATTCCTCCTAAGACATCCGCTAACTGATTCGCATCGTAGCGTATTTCATAATCGCTTCCTGGGTGGCGTCCTGTTGACGAAGCTCACCGGTAATCCGTCCTTCGCACATGACCATGATGCGATGGCTCATTCGCAATATTTCGGGCAGCTCCGACGAAATCATAATGATCGATTTCCCCAGTGCGGCTAGCTCATCCAGCAGTTTATAAATCTCCGTTTTCGCGCCAACATCGATACCTCGCGTCGGCTCATCGAAGATGAGAATGTCGCAGTCCCGCAGCAGCCATTTACCGATAACGACCTTCTGCTGATTACCGCCTGAAAGAAATTTAACTTGCTGATGAATGCTCGGCGTCTTGATTTGAAGCGCTTCCACATAGTGGGAAGCTGACTGATCAATTTTACCGTCTTGCATCCACCCGAGTAGACGTCTCGCTTTGCGATAAGAGGCAACGGCGATATTCGTCTTCACGTCCATATCCACCATGAGCCCATAACGTTTACGATCCTCTGATAAATAACCGATTCCATGTTTCACGGCATCATGCGGGGCTTTGATCTGCACCTTGTGCCCGTGGATGCGTATGTTGCCCGAGTCAATCGCATCTGCGCCAAAAATGGCCCTCGCCACTTCGGTACGACCAGCTCCCATGAGACCCGCGAAGCCAAGAATCTCGCCTTTTGCCAAATGAAAGGAGACGTCTTTCACCGCAGAACCGCGGTTCAGATTCGCAACCTCGAGCACTCTTATCTCTGAAGCATCAACGGTAGTCTGCTGCGTGCTGACGTAGAGTTCGCGACCAACCATCATCGCTATGATCTGATCGATGGTCGTATCTTTCGTCTGTACCGTATCGATATAACGACCGTCACGCATGACGGTGATGCGATCGGTAATTCGCTTTAACTCTTCCATCCGGTGAGAAATATAGACGATGCCTACCCCGCGCCCGCGCAGCTGTTCGATGATTCGAAACAGCTCCTCAATTTCAGCATTGGTGAGTGCCGCCGTCGGCTCATCCATGATGAGCACTTCGGATTGAAATGACAAAGCCTTGGCGATTTCCACCATTTGCTGCTTGGCGACTGTCAGTTCCGACACCTTCGTGCGAGGATCGAGCTGAAGATTCATTTCGTTCAGCAATTGCTGTGCCTGATCGTTCAGCTTCCGATCATCGATGAACAGCTTAATTCCCTTTCTCGGCTCGCGCCCAATAAATATATTTTGGGCAATCGTCAAATCCGGCATTAAGTTCAGCTCTTGATGAATCATCGAGATGCCAAGCTGCTGAGCCGCTCTCGTATTGGGGATGTTCACTTCCTTGCCTTTCAGGATAATTCTGCCTTCATCTTTCTGATAGACACCCGTGGCAATTTTCATTAACGTAGACTTTCCGGCGCCGTTCTCGCCAACAAGCGCGTGCACTTCTCCGGCTGCCAACTCCAGACGACATTGATGGAGGGCATGCACACCAGGAAAATGCTTCTCAATTCCTTCCATCCGGACCAGTGCTTCACTCATGACCTCACCTCGTGTTTCGTTTTAACATTTCGTGCTTATGTGCTTATTCTATCTGCAATCTGCTGGAAAAAGAGTGGATAAATCTCTTCAAAAAAGTTGAAAATCTTATGATTTTACTGATGCCACTGCTCCAAGAGCAGAAGGATGTCCGGCAATAAGGTTGTCCGGATTAAATTTTCCTTTTGGACAATTTTGAAAACCATAAACGATAATAAAAAAGGCTTGACTGATCCAAATAGAGTTGTATTTTGTGCAACATTATGCAAACAAATCCGCGTAATCGCTGCAATTGTTGTAAAAAATACAACAATTCAGCTAAAAGTAGCTCTATTGGATGAAAAAAGGAAAAATTGTTGTTCTCCATACAACATCTTTAGCTTGGCGAGAAAAAACCAACAAAATTGTTGTACGTTGTACAACTTACCATCAAATAACTCGGGGAAAGACAGAACAACTACCTTATAATTCCTCTTCTCCACCAAACTTGAACCCTGTAACCTGCAGCCAGTTTCCGGAGAAGGAAATCAGAAACCAGAAATCAGCAAACCACAACCAGAAACCAGAAACCAGAAACCAAAAGCCGAAAACAAAAGCCGAAAACAAAAAACCGAAAACAAAAAACCGAAAACAAAAACTAAAGACTAAAACCAAAACTAAAGATTAATACCAAAACTAAAGATTAATACCAAAACTAAAGACTAAAGGCTAAAATCAAAACCAGAAAATCAAATCAGTCACCGGATGAAAATTCATTCATCCACAATCTCAATCAACAAAATCCAATTAAAAGGTTGAAAAGAAGTAAGCTCCACTCCCTATAAGCCAATTTCAAAAAAAGAAGCCCCTCACATGAGAGCACTGCAAAAGCCTTACTTTTGAACGAAGTGGATCTGCCAAATGGAAAAAGCATGAGATAAAGAAAAAAAGCAGTTCGTTCCTCATCAGAGGG
>NZ_LMEO01000015.1:264-85532 GCF_001426375.1 Paenibacillus sp. Root444D2 | reverse complement strand
CATTCACGACGCTTGTTTCTCCCGCTACATACACGTTTAATCCGTCTTCCGGCAACGTGCTCACAATTCCTGTGACAGCGACAGTCAGCGACGTACAATTGAAAATCACGGCGAACTCCGGTGCGCCGGGGGCTCAAGTTGCCGAGTTTGAAGTCATCGGTACCCCAGCTCCGAATCCGGATCTGACGATCACTGGCATGTCATGGACGCCGAATTCGCCAATTGAAACCGACGCCATTACACTTAACGCTGTTGTGAAAAATATCGGCACCGCCTCCTCAACGGCGACAACCGTTAACTTTTACGTANTGACGATCACCGGCCTGACTTGGACGCCGAATTCGCCAATTGAAACCGACGCCATTACACTTAACGCTGTTGTGAAAAATATCGGCACCGCCTCCTCAACGGCGACAACCGTTAACTTTTACGTAGGCACGACGAAAGTCGGATCTGCCCCAGTAGCAGCTTTAGCTGTAGGTGCAACGGCTAACGTGTCAGTAAACATCGCAGCCCAAGTGGCAGGCAGCTACACACCGACAGCGAAAGTGGACGAGGAGAATGCCGTCATCGAGCTGAATGAAAGCAATAACAGCTACACAAGCAGCTCCAACTTGGTTGTTAATACGGTTCCGAGCTCTGATTTGGTAGGTACCGCTTCATCGGCACCAAGTAATCCAGTAGCCAGCAATAATGTATCCTTTACTGTAAATCTGAAAAACCAAGGCAACATCGCTTCTGCGAGCGGCGCTCATGCCCTGACCTTAGTTCTTAAGAACTCTGCTGGTGCAATCATTCAAACATTTACTGGATCCTATAGCGGTGCCATCGCAGCGGGAGCATCCGTCAATGTGAATATGGGAACTTGGATAGCTGTTAATGGCAGCTACACATTAACCACGACGGTTGCGGTCGATGCTAACGAAGTAAGCATCAAACAAGCAAACAACACAAGTTTGACAAGCCTTTATTCGGGACGGGGCGCTAATATGCCTTTTACCGTTATTGAAGCGGAATTGCCTTCCAATGCCACAAACGGAACGAGATTGGTTCCGAACTTTACACCTGGCGACTTTGCCGGTGAAGCCTCCGGACGATCGGCGGTTTATCTGGACACAAATGGCGAATATGTCGAGTTTACGCTGACCTCACCGGCCAACGCTTTCGTTCTGCGTAATGCCGTTGCTGAAAATACGACGGGAACCGTCAGTATTTATGCCGATGGTGTAAGTAAAGGCAAATTCAGCGTATCCTCTAAGTTCTCTTACTTGTATGCTACGCCTACTACGCTTGGTCGACTCGGTTATGATAATTCGGGTACGAAAGCTTACTGGCTCTATGAAGATTCCCAACTGATGCTCGACCAAGTCTATCCGGCAGGAACGAAGATCAAAATCCAGAAGGATGCCGGTGACATTTCTTGGATCTACGTAGACATGATCGAAACGGAAAACGTCGCTCCGGCTGCTTCCAACCCCGATCCGAGTAAATACGTCCAGGTTACGGCATCGAAATCGATCGATCAAGCATTGAATGAATTTAGACAAGATACAACAAAGAAAGGGATCTTCATACCAGCTGGCTCTTGGACAATCAATAGCAAAATCTTCATTTACGGACGCGCAACTGAAATCATCGGCGCGGGCCCATGGTATACAAAGCTGACGGCACCACAGGATCAATCCAACACAGATGTTGGCTTTAATATTGCTGCGACCGCGAATGGCTCAACCATCAGAGACTTATCCGCTTGGGGTAACTATCAGTACAGAGTGGATGGACCTGGTAAATTCATCGATGGTAATGGCATGCAAAACGTAACGATTCAAAACATCTGGGCGGAGCACTTCGTCTGCTTGTATTGGGGAGTTGGCGCTTCTAACAATACGTTCAAAAACAACCGGATTAAAAACACATTTGCAGACGGAATCAACATGACCAACGGTTCCAACAACAACATAATCGACAACAACTACGCGAGGGCAACCGGCGACGATTCCTTCGCAGAGTTCAGCGCGGTTGATGCCGGTGGATCGTATAATGTAGGCAACAAGTTCACTAACCTTACCGCGGTTACTGTAAGACGTGCGGCTGCTTTTGCGGCGTACGGCGGTTCGGATAACTTGTTCCAGAACCTCTACGGCGCAGATACGTTGACGTATCCGGGTCTAACGATCAGCAGCTTGAGCTTTGGTTACAATACTTTGGGCTTTGGTGACGTGGATACCGTATTCGACGGCATCACTCTGGACCGTACAGGCGGAGATTTCTGGACCAGTGTAGGAGCAGACGACAAGATCAACGATTACCAGAACTTCGGAGCAATCTGGTTCTATGTCGGTGATCGTGCATTCAAGAATATCGTGGTCAAAAATGTCGACATCAACAACTCAGTGTATTTCGGGCTGATGTTCCAGAATATGTATCCGAATGCGCTTGCAATGCAAAACGTTCGCATAGAGAACGTCAACATCAATAATCCGACCCGCTACGGCATCAAGCTTGTTGCTAGAGCGGAGCAAGGCCAAGGACCGGTAGTCGGTGCGGCAAGCTTTACTAATGTAAAAATCAATAATCCTGGTGTTACAGCTATCTATGGTGAATCATTGAGCCCGAACTTTACGGTCAATAGAGTTGCCGGCAACAACTGGTGATGTGGCTTAATTAATCGACAAACAGCTTACTCGGATAACCGAGTAAGCTGTTTTTGTTCGTAGATAAGAAAGTATAAATTTTTATGCTTTTGCTTCGCATCTACCTTGACAAACGCGCTCGTCCCTGAAGGACGACGGAGTCGTTTATCCTTGAACCATCGCACCCCGTTCAAGATGTGCACCAATGTGTGAACGAAACAGCCTGCTTGGTTAAGCGTTAGTGATCGTCATTGACGTGTTACAGTATAAAGAAATCTTCCTTGAATTGTATGAATTTCGTAATTTTGCACACGAACTAAGTAAGGAAGCACATCGTGCTCTCGTTCACTTGTTTGTTATGATTAAGATAGCGGCCGTCGCTNAATTGTATGAATTTCGTAATTTTGCACACGAACTAAGTAAGGAAGCACATCGTGCTCTCGTTCACTTGTTTGTTATGATTAAGATAGCGGCCGTCGCTAKGATAGGAGGTGGAGGTTAGTAATTAAGCGGCCTCAATCTAATCGCTKAAGGAGTGGGAAGCGCTTTCATTATTTTTGTAACAGGTACCTGCAAATTTTACATGTTTACTAATAAGGAGGTTTAATTCTAATGAAGTTGCAGTTCAATCGAGTTCATAAGTCAAAAAGCATGCTTGTCGCTCTCATTTTGGCGGTATTGTTCGCYCAGTTAGGAATAGCAGTGCCAGCTGCTYTTGCAGCCACGAATCTATCGGCAGGCAAACCAGTCACCGYTACTGGCTATAACGATGTCTATGTGGCGACTAACGTCAAYGACGGCAATCAAGCCACATACTGGGAAAGCACGAATAATGCATTTCCCCAATCGATTCGCGTAGACTTGGGAAGCACGTATTCCGTCAATCAGGTCGTGCTGAAGCTTCCTGTYGGCTGGGRAACGCGGACCCAAACGCTTTCCGTACTCGGTAGCTTGAATGATTCTACATATACCAATCTCACAGGCTCAGCTAGCTATACATTTAATCCTACAAGCAACAACATTGTGACCATTAATTTCACGGCAGCTTCTGCCCGATATGTCAAATTGACAGTCACCGCCAATACAGGCTGGCCTGCTGCGCAGCTTTCCGAATTTGAAGTATACGGAGCCGCGACTGGGGATACACAGGCGCCGACTGCACCAGCAAATTTGGCNCACCGCCAATACAGGCTGGCCTGCTGCGCAGCTTTCCGAATTTGAAGTATACGGAGCCGCGACTGGGGATACACAGGCGCCGACTGCACCAGCAAATTTGGCGTATACGACGCCTGCTTCTGGTCAAATTAAATTGACGTGGAACGCTTCAACGGATAACGTCGGCGTAACCAGCTACGACATCTACGCGAATGGCAGTCTGCGCGGAAGTGTAGCTGGAAATGTGCTGACTTACACCGATAACCAACCGGATACGGCCACGGTCAGTTACTACGTTACATCGAAAGATGCAGCAGGCAACGTTTCTGCCGCAAGCAATACGGTAACGCGTAACGGCAGTGTCGCAAGCGGCACCAACCTCGCTGTGGGCAAAACGATCACAGCATCGTCAAGCACGCAAACNCCGCAAGCAATACGGTAACGCGTAACGGCAGTGTCGCAAGCGGCACCAACCTCGCTGTGGGCAAAACGATCACAGCATCGTCAAGCACGCAAACATTTRTCGCAACAAATGCGAATGACGGCAGTGCCTCTACATACTGGGAGAGTGGTTCCGGTGCTTATCCGGCTACGCTTGCCGTTAGCTTGGGCGCAAATGCTTCCATCTCGTCTGTTGCTGTCAAGCTGAACCCAGACCCGGTGTGGGCAACGCGTACGCAAACGATCGAAGTGTTGGGAAAAGCGCAAGGCAGCACGGCATTCACGACGCTTGTTTCTCCCGCTACATACACGTTTAATCCGTCTTCCGGCAACGTGCTCACAATTCCTGTGACAGCGACAGTCAGCGACGTACAATGCCGCAAGCAATACGGTAACGCGTAACGGCAGTGTCGCAAGCGGCACCAACCTCGCTGTGGGCAAAACGATCACAGCATCGTCAAGCACGCAAACATTTATCGCAACAAATGCGAATGACGGCAGTGCCACTACATACTGGGAGAGCGCTTCCGGTGCTTATCCGGCTACGCTTGCCGTAAGCTTGGGCGCAAATGCTTCCATCTCGTCTGTTGCTGTCAAGCTGAACCCAGACTCGGTGTGGGCAACGCGTACGCAAATGATTGAAGTGTTGGGAAAAGCGCAAGGCAGCACGRCATTCACGACGCTTGTTTCTCCCGCTACATACACGTTTAATCCGTCTTCCGGCAACGTGCTCACAATTCCTGTGACAGCGACAGTCAGCGACGTACAATTGAAAATCACGGCGAACTCYGGTGCGCCGGGGGCTCAAGTTGCCGAGTTTGAAGTCATCGGTACCCCAGCTCCGAATCCGGATCTGACGATCACCGGCCTGACTTGGACGCCGAATTCGCCAATTGAAACCGACGCCATTACACTTAACGCTGTTGTGAAAAATATCGGCACCGCCTCCTCAACGGCGACAACCGTTAACTTTTACGTARGCACGACGAAAGTCGGATCTGCCCCAGTAGCAGCTTTAGCAGCAGGTGCAACGGCTAACGTGTCAGTAAACATCGCAGCCCAAGTGGCAGGCAGCTACACACCGACAGCGAAAGTGGACGAGGAGAATGCCGTCACCGAGCTGAATGAAAGCAATAACAGCTACACAAGCAGCTCCAACTTGGTTGTTAATGCGGTTCCGAGCTCTGATTTGGTAGCAACGGCTTCATGGGCACCAAGCAATCCAGTAGCCGGCAATAACGTATCATTTACTGTAAATCTGAAAAACCAAGGCAACATAGCTTCCGCAAACGGCGCTCATAACGTCTCCGTAGCTCTTCAAAATTCTTCTGGTTCAGCCATTCAAACATTTACTGGCTCTTATAGCGGTGCCATCGCAGCGGGAGCATCCGTTAATGTAGCCCTTACTGGTACATGGACCGCAGTAAATGGCAGTTTCACGGTAGTTGCAACGGTTGCAGCCGATGCGAATGAAGTAAGTATGAAACAAGCAAACAACACTAGCACTACAAGCCTTGTTGTCTATGCTGCACGTGGTGCGAGCATGCCATATACCCGATATGATACGCAGGATGCATCCATCGGTGGTGGTGCCAATGTGAAGTCCGCACCTACATTTGATCAATCGCTTACCGCATCTGAAGCTTCTGGTCAAAGCTATGTAGCTCTTCCTTCGAACGGCTCCTTTGCGCAATGGGCAATCAGACAGGGGGAAGGCGGAGCAGGTGTAACCATGAGATTTACGATGCCAGATTCGAGTAACGGCATGGGATTGAACGGTTCGCTTGACGTTTATGTAAATGGCGTTAAAACCAAAACCGTTTCATTGACATCCTACTATAGCTGGCAATATTTCTCCAGTGACCAGCCTGCAAATGCGCCTGGCGGTGGACGTCCGCTTTTCCGTTTTGATGAAGTGCACTTTAAACTGGATACAGCCCTCCACCAAGGAGATACGATCCGTATACAGAAGAACAATGGAGACAGCTTAGAATATGGCGTTGACTTCCTCGAAATTGAGGCAATTCCTACCGCTATTTCACGTCCGGCTAACTCGGTCTCTGTAACCGATTACGGTGCCGTTCCGAACGATGGACTAGATGATCTTGCAGCTTTTAACTCTGCTGTCAGTGCAGCTGTTTCATCTGGAAAAACGTTGTACATTCCAGAAGGAACGTTCCATCTTAGCAGCATGTGGCAGATCGGTACTGCCAGCAACATGATTAATAACCTAACAATTACGGGTGCAGGCATTTGGTTTACAAACATCCTATTTACGAATTCAAATGCGGCTGGCGGCGGCATCTCGTTCCGTATCAGCGGTCAACTTGATTTCAGCAACGTATATATGAACTCGAATCTCCGTTCGCGTTATAACCAAAATGCCATATACAAGGCATTTATGGATAACTTCGGGACAAACTCCAGAATTCACGACATCTGGGAAGAACACTTTGAATGTGGTTTCTGGGTAGCCGATTATGCTCACACGCCAGCTATTCATGCCGATGGTCTGCTGATTGAAAACAGCCGCGTCAGAAACAATCTTGCCGACGGCATTAACTTCTGTCAAGGAACGAGCAACTCAACAGTACGCAATTCAAGCTTGCGCAATAACGGCGATGATGCTCTCGCTGTTTGGACAGATAACACCAATGGCGCTGTAATGGGTGTAAATGATACCTTCACCTTCAACACAATTGAGAATAACTGGCGCGCAGGTGCTATTGCATTCTTCGGAGGAAGCGGACACAAAGCTACTAACAACTTAATTGTAGATACTGTTGGTGGTTCCGGTTTCCGAATGAACACTGTATTCCCGGGTTACCATTTCCAAAACAACACCGGTATCGTGTTCTCGGATAATACCCTAATTAACACGGGTACTAGTCAAGATCTTTACAATGGGGAACGTGGTGCGATCGATCTAGAAGCTTCCTCGGATCCTATACAAAACCTGACTGTCTCCAACGTTACTATTCTTAACACGCAACGCGATGCAGTTCAATTTGGTTATAGTGGAGGATTCCAGAATATCAACTTTAATAACGTTACTATTGACGGTACTGGTCTCGATGGGGTGACAACTTCACGCTTTGCAGGACAACATAAAGGTGCTGCTATCTATACGTACACGAATAATGGTTCCGCAACGTTTACTGGATTGACGACCAAGAATATTGCTTATCCTAGTCTTTACTTCATTCAGACCGGTTTTAATTTAACAATTAAATAAGTCAAATTCATGTTTGTCGGCGGCGAGGAGGTTATTTAAACTCCTCGTCTTTGTAATCCACTTAAGTCCGAGCCAGCAATATAGTCCGATTAGGATCCAGGCTGTTTAAATTGTTTATCCTCACAATTCGGAACATAAGACACAATAACCGTAATAAAACACATGTTAATTGCCATTTGTTGTACAATAAAATGGTATTGATGCATAAAAGGATAGTGAGGTGGCCGCATGGTTAATATTTTGGTTGTAGATGACGAGCCGATGATTTGTAAAGGCGTGGCTACTATATTGAAACAGTCGAATCTGGACATCGCTGAGGTTTTTATCGCATATAACGGTTTTGAAGCGTTGGATTTTATACATTTGGAGAAAATCGATCTTGTTTTTACGGATATACAGATGGAAAAGATGAACGGTATTGAATTAATTGAAAATATATTCATGGAAGATCCTACGATTCCAATCGTCATTTTATCCGCCCATGGCGAGTTTGAGTACGCACAGAAGGCGATCCGTTTCGGAGCCAAGGAATATTTGGTCAAGCCGATAACGCCGCCTCATCTCATTTCGGTAGCAGCTAAGTTGCTGGGGGAGAAGAAAGAGAAGCAGCGGCATTTCTCGAATTGGGAGAGCAGCCGAACCCTGTCAGAGCATACGTCGCTCGAGATGAATTATTACTTGAATGAGCTTGTCACCGGAACGGTCCATGAGTCCGAGGTACCTGCCATTATGGAGAAGCTTGGAACCCGAATGAGGGGTACGCATTACAGCATGTTAGTGATCAAATTATCCCTAGATCGAGGCGGCATTCATGATCAGGAAATATCGACGCTGAAGGACCGTAGTCTTCTGAAGTACGCCGCTTTGAATATTATTGAGGAGACCGTGAATCAGTGGTGTCATCTTGTTTTTAATAATCATAATTCTACTTTCTCCTTGCTGCTGCAAATTCCTGAAGAGGAGATTAGGGGCTCTCATAGCATTAATCATTTGTTGATGGTCGCCCAGATGAGTCACACGAATTTGCAGAAATACGTCAATGTCAAATGTCAGATTGGGATCAGCCGCATTCGGGAGGGTATCACACAGCTGCCTGTTATCTATCAAGAAGCTCTGGAGAGCTTGGCTTGGAGCGAAAAACACAAAGGGCATCACATGTTCTACATTGAGGATATCGGCAAAACGACGAACGAGCAGAATTTAACAAACACGCAGGTTGATGAGGCTAATAACCGAATTGTTTATGAGACAAAAACCTATATTGAAGGACACTTCTGTGATAAAGGCCTGAAGCTACAAGATATCGCCGATGCTGTGCATTTAAGCCCTAATTATTTGAGTTATTTGTTTAAAAAAGTGATGGGAGTCAACATTTGGGATTATGTGACCAAGCTTCGTATGGAAAAAGGGAAGCAATTGATTCTGACCACGGACAAACGCAGGTACGAAATTTCAGAGGAAATCGGTTACGAATCACCAGAGCATTTCAGTAAAATTTTTAAAAAACATTTCGGGTTGAATATATCGGAGTTAAAACATACGGGTCCGTAAGATGCGACATGATTAGCGTAACAGGACACATCGTCGTTCTTGGCGGTTCCCTTTATAATCGAAAGTGTAGGAACTAACATTTGATGAAACGATTCGAAAGGGGAACCAAACATGAAAGCTAAAAAGGCTTCAGCCATCAGTGCGATTGCACTGACCGTTTTACTCGCAGGATGTGGTACGAACAGTACCACGACTAGCACAACAAGCAGTCCCGCCTCAGCAAAGGAAACAGCAGCAGCAACAGCAACGCCTGCAGCCAAAAAAGTGACAATTACAGCCCAAGGCTTCAAGCCTGACCAGAAGGAAAAGAATGACCAGCTTGACCAGCGGATCAGCCGCTTTAAGGCGAAAACCCCGAATGTTGATTTTAAGAAAGACGACTGGCAGTACAACCCGTTGGAAATTGGGATCAAAATGGCTTCGAATAGCGCGCCAACCGAATATACGACGTATGCAACAGAAGGTAAAGTGCTCGTTGACAAGAAATGGGTCGCTGATATTACCGATTCGATTAATGCCTGGGAACATGCTAAGGACATGAATGATCTTCTTTCCAAACCGTTTGTGGTGAATGGTAAAACGTATGGAGTGCCCATCGACGGTTACGTGATGACCATTACGCTGAACAAGAAGCTTTTCAAAGATAAAGGTGTCGAGCTGCCTCCAATGGATTGGACGTGGGACGATCTGTTAACGGCAGCGAGAAAGATTAATGATCCGGCCAAAGGCATCGCGGGCTTTATTCCAATGGGTAAAGGACCGGAAGCAGGCTGGAACTGGACGAATTTCCTTTATGCAGCTGGCGGCGATGTGCAGAAGCTCGATAACGGGAAAGTGGTAAGCGTGTTCAATTCTGATGCTGGTGTGAAGGCGCTTGAATTTTATAAAAAGTTAAAAGACGAGAACTTAATTCCTCAGAACTGGGCCTTAGGGTATGGCGACGCATTGAGCGCTTTCTCCCAAGGACGCGGTGCGATGGTGATGTGCGGAAGCGGCAACGCGGCTGATGCAGCGATCAATGAAGGCGGTATCAGCAAAGAGGATATGGTCGTATATCCAATGCCTTCGATGACGAAAGGCGGCAAGCATACGGGCGTTCTTGGCGGTAACTATCGTGTTATCAATCCGAAGAGTGATAAGGATCAACAGCAAGTTGCTTTCAAATGGATTACGGATGAGTACTTCACAGACGACTTCTTGAATTCCACGAAAAAAGAAATCGAAGACCGTAAAGGTAAAAATCGTGTCTACATTCCACAACCGATTAATTACTGGAAGGATTCCTCCGATTTCGGCAAAAAGTATACCGATTTACTGGCCAAATATGACAACGTATTTAAATATGACCCGCAATTGCTGAGCCTATGGGATGGCAAGCCTGAAGCGCAGTATGAAGCACAGAAATATTATACCGAGATGGCCAATGTGATCCAAAAAGTGTTCACAACCAAAGATGTTGATTTGAAAAAGACGTTGGCTGATGCTTCGAATAAAGTGCAAACAGAAGTATTTGACAAAGTGAAAGTCGAGTAGCACCGGAAAATCGGATCTAAGCCGTTTAGCGGTTTAGGTCCGATTTTATAAGTTTATGCTTGCGAAGTAAGTTTTCTAACGAAAACTTTAAGGAGTGTTCAACATGGCAGCAGAATTGAGTGTACGGCCTGTCGTAGCGAGTAGTACGGTGAAGAAGAAAATCAACTGGTATTTGTGGGGGACGCTGTTTGTCCTTCCTGAAATGGTGTTATTTATTGTATTTTTATGGGTGCCGATTTTTAAAGGGATTTTCTACAGCTTTTACAATATTGATTTTGTCGATGGCAATCATTTCATTGGCTTGGCTAACTATGTAAGTATTTTTCAAGATGGACTGCTAATCACCTCGATTACAAATACGCTGTACTATATGGGCTTAGGCGTCCTACTCGGATTCTGGGTACCGCCGCTTATCGCAATCGTTGTCTCCGAATTGAAATGGTTTCAAGGCGCAGCCCGTATAATTGGCTATTTGCCAAGCGCTGTTCCAGCCATCGTGCTCTATGGGATGTGGCAGTGGTTTTTTGATGCCGTTGGCCCAATTAACAGCCTGTTACAAACGTTCGGTATCCCAAAAGTGGAGTTCTTCAGTCCGAAGATGGCCATGGGTTCGATTGTTCTGCTAGAAACGTGGCAAAGCTTTGGCGCAGCCACTCTCATTTATATCGCTGCAGTCGTGGGTATTCCGAGGGACATATACGAAGCGGCTGAGATCGATGGCGCCAGTGTCTGGCAGCGTATCCGTCATATCACCTTGCCAAGTATCAAGACGTTGATGCTGCTTCTGCTTCTCTTGCAGTTGATCACAACTTCACAGGGTTTTCAAGCGCAATTATCGATGACCGATGGTGGCCCGAATAATGCGACGCTTACGTACTTGCTGTGGATGAATCATACGGCGTTCCGTGATCTTGATTTTGGCAAAGCGAGTGCAATGGGCAGCTTAATGTTTTTCGTTTTAATTTTACTTTCCGTGCTATACAATTTGCTGCAGCGTAGAGGTGAGAAGGCATGAAGCGGGATGAACGTGGCATTATATCGCCATATGATATGAAAAAAGGTTCTGTGAAAACCGGTTACACCCTCATGGTACTGCTGATGATCGTCATTGGCATTACGACGTTATACCCGTTTTTTAATACCTTTTTTGGTTCGCTCAAAACACGGGAGGAATTCTTTGCTTTTCCACCGACCTTTTTTCCGAAAAGCTGGATTTGGACTAATTACAATGATGCGTGGAACGGGTTCGATTTACCCTTACTGACTTTCTTGAAGAATACCCTATTCATCTACATGGGAAATGTCGTGTGCTCGCTGCTGTTAATTGGTTTAGCGGCCTACGCACTGTCACATTTGAAGGTACCGTTCAAGAGATGGGTGACGCTGTTTTTCTTGGCTACATTGTTGATACCGCCCGCCACGTATATTGTTCCTAACTTTATGAACCTGAAAAGCTTGGGCATGATCAATACGTACTGGGCCTTCTGGCTGCCGGCGGCGGCGAACGCGTACTTCATGCTTCTGCTCAAAAACTTCTTCGATGGCATCCACAAAGAAATTCTGGAAGCAGCGAGAATCGACGGAGCGAGTGAATTCAATTCATTCATTAAAATTGCTGTTCCACTCTCTACACCCATTATCGGGACCCTGCTGATTCTGTCCTTCTCAACAACATGGAACGATTTCTATTGGCCTAGCATTGTAATGACGGAAAAGGAGATGTACCCGCTTGCCACAGGGATTTATCGGTATGTGGTGTACTCAACATCAGTTATTCCGTGGAGTGTGCGGTTTGCTATCTTGACGATGGCGATGCTGCCGCCAGTTGTGTTTTTTCTCATTTTCCAAAAATTTATCATTCGTGGATTAACCGTTTCCAGTGTCAAGGGTTAGGTCAAAGAACGCCCCTCAGAATGCTTATTCTGATGGCGTTTTCTTTGGCTTAAAGGAGATTGTGGCCGTAATAGCGAAGCTAAGTATGAATGAGACGGCTGGGAGGAATAATTTCCGAGGATACAGCTTGAAAGGAAGGAATGTCGGTATGCGAAAAATGCTGCGTAATATGAATTTGATGAAAAAGTTGATCGTACTACTCATCTTATTCGTCGTCATCCCGATATTAGTATTGGATTTGTTTGTAGCTAAGAAGCTGGAGTCCATTACGGAAGAGCAGGTGGGGAACGCGCTGCTCCAGTTAGTGCGAGGAAGTCATTTGACACTAGATAGAGAGAGCAGTGATTTCGAGGAAAAGACAGAGAAAATCATGATATCTCAGGAAATCCAACAGCTTGCAAGCATCCCGTCCTCATCGGAGTATGAACGATTTGAAATTTTTAAAGCCCTTGATAAATATTTGAACAACTATTCGACGAGTGCGGTGCGATATTCGCTGTTTTTTTCGGATACAGATAAGCAGTATTCGTTTGTCCCCAATCCGGATCTTCTGAACAATGGTATTTTTTATTCAACAGACTTGAATGCGCTCTCTTGGTATAAGGAAGTGAGTCAGGCCAAGGGGGAGGGGGTTATTCGTGTTATTGATAAATTCGGATACAACCCTAATAATTTACAAACTGTTGCCTATATGCGCCAATTAAATAGCATTTATAACGGGGAAAGTGTGATTGGTTATTTGGTTGTATCTGGCATTGATACACCTCTTCAGTTGGATTTTTCACCTTTTGACAAGTATGCGGATGCGGAATTGATGTTGTTAAACCAAGACAATGAGGTGCTCGCGACGAATACAACCAATTTTGAGATCGGATCCTCGGTACATGTTCCGGCTAATCAAGTAGAAGGGGTTTATAAGCTGAAAGAGGCTGATCATGAGTTCATGTGCGTTCTTCATACAAGTGAATATTCGAAAACGAAATTGCTCATGCGAGTTCCTGTTCAGTCGATTATTATCGATCATATTAGTGTGCAGCGATTGGTTGATTGGATCATGGTTATTTATTTCTTTATCTTGATTTTGGCGAGTATATACTTTATCCAGTCGATCTTGAAACCGATCTCTCGATTAGCCCGCATCACGAATTCTTATCATCCAGGTAGACCCTTAGCTATTTCCTTACACTCGGATAGCAAAAATGAGATTGTTTTACTCAATAATCATTTTATACGCATGACTGATCGCTTGAATCAAACGATTTATGACCAATATGAACTCGAACTGAAGCATAAGGAGATTGAATTATCTATTCTTCATACACAAATTAATCCGCACTTGCTCTACAACACCTTGGAATCTGTATATTGGCATACGCTAATGGAAGGGGCAGCAGAGTCTGCTGAAATGATCAAGGATTTATCGCTAATTATGCGAATTGGGCTCAGCAAAGGGAAACTTTTAATTCCGGTTATGGAGGAAATCAATCACGCGGAGGCTTATGTTCGCTTGCAGCTATTCCGCTATGAATATGCCTTTCAAGTCCATTGGGATATTGAAGAGGGAGCGAAGCGATTTGTCATGCCGAAGGTCGTTCTTCAGCCGATTATTGAGAATGCGATTCTGCACGGGATTAAGAACATGAGCCAGGATGGGGAATTATGGATTTCGGTAAAAAGCGCGGATGATAATGTCATCATCAGTGTAGAAGATAACGGTTATCGCCAGGTGGATATCGAGATGATGAATGGTATCCTGCAGGGTAAGGAAAATAATCGAGGCTTCGGAATTATTAATGTTCAGAAGCGGATTCAGCTGCATTTCGGCGAAAACTACGGTTTACATTACAGCTTTAGAAAAGATCAAGGTGTACGAGCTTGGATCGAGCTCCCAGCTGTACTTGACGAGAATGAATTGAAATAGCTCCATTATCTGGGGCGCTGCCATTTCTTCCGATAAGCTACTTTTTTTATTAAACTAACGGGAGTATAGCGTGGTGGAAGGGCTATTTATTATTGCTCCCTTTGTGATACGGGTCACCGCGAAATATCCGATTGTTTCGCGGATCAGTTGTCTGATTACATATTTCAAATGTTGTAAAGCAATTTTGAAATATTTCAGAAATGCTAAGCGAAATTTATGACACTATGAGTGAAATTTGAAGCGAAATGATATAGCATAATGTTCCAATAAATGGTATTATGTATTTTTCTTTTGAGTTGTATGCGGTTTCTTTTATTAAACATGCTTGTCAAGACAGGAAATCAAAATAGATTAATAGGAAGGGAGATTCGACTAATATGAATGAACAAAGTGCTAAAAATAAGATAGCTTGGGAACATCGAGCATATGAATTTTGGAACAGACGAGATGGTTCACCTAAGGATAAGGCAAAACAAATATTGGTGAATCCCAAGGCACAGCTAAAAAAACATAAGCAATATTTTGAACAGATTGCTGGAAAAAAGATTGCTAATCTTTGTGGTTCAAATGGAAGAAAAGCAGTCCCGTTAGCACTGTTAGGCGCAGATGTAACAGTATTTGATATATCGGAAGAAAATAAAAAGTATGCCCTAGAACTGGCGGATTCCGCCAATGTATCTATACAATATGTTATTACTGATATCTATGATATAGACTTAGAAAAGTATAGAGGTCATTTTGACATGCTATACTTAGAAGGTGGAATATTACACTATTTCAATGACATTAAAAAATTCATGTCTCTTCTTTTTTCATTACTTAAAGATAATGGTGTAATGGTTCTAAGTGACTTTCATCCCTTAAGAAGGTGTATCGTTTCTAACTCTAAAACCGAATATCAAATCCAACAAAGTTACTTTGACGAAGAATTACATAGTGGGGATGTAGCATATAAACATTATTTCGATGAACATGAACAAGAAGACTTTCCAGATGTTTCGATTAGGCTTTATACCCTTAGCGAAATAATAAATTCCGTTATTACATCTGGCTTTAATTTAAAGAAATTTGATGAGCATCGTGGTTGGGAAAATGAAAACATTCCATGGGAATTTACAATTGTGGCTAATAAATAAAAGGAAAGTTCTATCCAAAGAAGAACCACTCCATTGTCGGAGTGGCTTCTTCTTTATATAATAATGTATATTTTGTGTTCACACTGTACTTTGTGCTTAGATACATTACGGTGACCCGTAACATAAATAAAAGTCAGTTCATTGAGCTAACGGAAACGATAGCTAGGTATGCGAAGGAATGTCCAAATTAGGATATTCCTTATTTTTGTTGAGGAGTAGGAGTGGCTTCTACCTTACTTATTTATATTGGGTGAAATAATATTATTTTAAACAAATTACTAATATTTTCCTAATATTTTTGAGTTAAAATACTAATTAGAGGTATCAACTTACGAAATATAACATAGAATGGAGAATGATACGATGGAATCAATTCTTCAAGAAAAAATTGAATCATTACGCTTTGAAATGATTAATCAAGCATTTATAAATGGAAGTCTAACACATGAAAAAGTCATATCAGTTAGTCAGCTCTTGGATAGATACATTTTACTTTATCAAAAGCTTATATTGAAAAAAGCCCAACTGAAGTTAATTAGTTAGTGTTGAGAACTAGCTACATATAGTATTGATGGTAAAATAAATAAGGAAAGCTATCCGTAAAAGGGTAGCTTTTTTCATTATTATAGATGATATAATAAGGTGAATTACAAAAAAATGGAATTTCAATCGAATAAATTCGGTGGCCATAATTCTCCCAATTTATCATTAGAGGTGGGCTATTAAATGGCAGTTAATAATTATGAGTTTCACAAAGAAACACCACAGAAAATGAGTGTAAAATATCAATTATTTTTACCTCATGATTATGAATCAAAAGCAGACAATAAGTATCCATTAATTTTGTTTCTTCATGGTGTTAAAAAACGCGGAGAGGATATTAGTGTGCTAGATGATTACGGGCTTACTTGGATTGCAGAAAGTAAACAAGAATTTCCTTTTATTGTAGCTACTCCACTATGTCCATCCGATTCTAATTGGGCGTTGGAATATCATTCGATCACAGCTTTGGTTAATGAAATAATAACAAATTATCGAATTGATTCTGACAGGATATATGTTACTGGATTTAGTATGGGTGGAAACGGTACATGGGATTTCGCTTCAAGATCGCCGGAACTATTTTCGGCTATAGTTCCAATTTCAGGGTGGTTCGATTCGGATAAGGCTATGTTACTAAAAGATATACCTATATGGGCTTTTCATTGTGTAGACGATGATATTGTCCCTGTTTCAGGAACAAAGGATATGGTTAACGCTTTAATAAGTATTGGTGGGAATGTAAAATTTACTTACTATGCTGGATTAAAGCACGATCACCGAGTAATGCACGAAACATTCAATAATGCAGAACTATATACTTGGTTGTTGAATCAAAAAAGAAAAATATGACCTTTGGTGATTTTACTAACGAGAAAGTATTGTTTGGAGAGATGAATACTTGAAATTATCTGTTACAAGACATGGTCAAACTGAATGGAATGCTGAAAACAGAGTTTGTGGAGTAACAGATATCGACTTAACTGAACGATTGATAAAGAGTTTATTATCGACAACAGACTTATTGAACAAAACTATGGTGCTTTTGAAGGAATATCTCGAGACTCAGTGGATTTTAAATACGCCAGGAAACAGTTTCCAAGCAGACTTATAACAGGCGAATCATTATTCCAAGTTGCATATAGAGTATATGGCTTACATGGCAGTGTGTGTAGAGTAATCAATACCTATTTTAATGAGCTATCTAACGATGAATACTACTTATATTACACAGGCAATTGTGAACTCAAAGAATATGAAATGCAATAACAAACTTCAAGGAAAACGTGTTAATCCATCATTTAGAACGGAAGTGAAGGAGCTTGCATCGCGGCAGCTCCTTCACTTTCGTTCATTGAAGTAACGGGCAGGCTATCTTGGAATAATATGGATAAAAATTTTGCTTTATGTTAAAATGCTGAATTAATAAACTACTCTCATTGTGGAGGTTGAATTGTTTGTTTGACTGGTTATAGTTACTGAGATATCTATTCATTATACGGACGTCAAAAAAGTCTATAAAAACGGTGTTTTACGAAATGTTAGGGGTTTAAAACCTCACTCAAGGAAGATCATCGAAGAAAAGCTTATTGAGGGAATTTATCCAGTTGTAACAGATTTATATCGAAACAATAATCTTACAACTGGGAAGAGGAATGTAAAGTATTTTTCTACTGTATTCGCTCATTCGCTTTTTCTTGTGGTCGATACAAAGGACAATAGTGTTATTGGTCTTGATATTGGTCTTGATATTGGTCTTGATATTGGTCTTGATATTCACGGATAATGGGTTAAGCTAACGGAAACGATAGCTTCATAACAAGTTCTAGCAGGCTGCCGGTGATAAATTCGGTGGCCTATTCCGCTAACGGGCAGAAATTTATGTAGCTAACCAATACTATCATGTTGGCTTAAAGTTGGAATAAGATGGAATACTAAATACGGTTCACTTTTAGCGACTTGGAGGTTTTTCTAAATGGTACATATTGTACTGATGGTCATTTTGATTGCTATCGTTATTTTGCCACCCCTCATTTTTTTTAGTTATATGTATGCTTTATCCAAAAAACCAAAGCATTCCATCATCCGATCCCACCCTTTCCTTGGTTGGTTGCGCTACTTGCTTGAAAAGCTCGGGCCCGAGTTCCGCCAATACTGGTTTGACAACGATACGGAAGGGAAGCCTTTCTCGCGAGCCGATTTTGTCGGTATTGTGTATGCAGCGAAATACAGAACAGATCTCATCTCATTCGGCGGTAGGCGCGATTATGAGAAGCCCGGTTTCTATTTGTCAAATGCCATGTTTCCGAAATTAACTAGTGAGCTTAGGGTGGATAATAATAGGATGATACCCGGAAAAAAATATGTAATTACCGATGAGGGGCTTTTTACTCGGAAGGAAAAATTCGTAGAAGAACAAGTAAAACCTTGGTTGCTGGATGATGATGATGTCATTGTAGTAGGCGGAAACCGCAAAAACCCTTGGAGGCTCAAGGGAATGTTCGGCGCTTCGGCCACATCCTACGGAGCAGTCGGCGAGCATTATATTCAGTCAACAGGGAGCGGTGCATGTATGGCTGGCGGCTCATGGATCAATACAGGTGAAGGCGGGGTTGCGGATGTACATCTTGCCTCGGGGGTCGATGTCATTTCACAAATTGGGCCTGGCATGTTTGGCTTCCGAGATGGTAGTGGCCAGTTCTCAATAGAAGAATACAAGCACAAAGCTAAGGTCCAAAATATAAAGGCCTTTGAATTGAAGTTCCATCAGGGCGCCAAAATACGTGGCGGTCACCTCGAAGGTTCAAAGGTAACCGAGAAAGTCGCAGCAGCTCGCTTAGTGCCTGTTGGTAAAACAGTGAATTCACCGAATCGGTTTGAATTTCTAACCAATCCGATGGAAGCGCTCCGTTTCATAAGCACCCTCCAAGAAGAGGGAGGCAAACCGGTGGGCATCAAAATCGTCGTTGGCGATCCGAAGCGACTAGAACCGTTTTTCCATTCTATGATCGAATTGGATATCTATCCGGATTTCATTACCGTAGACGGTTCTGAGGGTGGTTCTGGAGCGACTTTTAAAGCGATGGCGGATGGCATGGGATTACCGCTCTTTTCCGCTTTGCTCATCCTCGACGATATAGCTAGAAAATTCGGCGTGCGCGACCGTTTCAAAATTTTCGCTTCCGGTAAACTCATAACGCCTGATAAAGTTGCAATTGCACTAGCATTGGGCGCCGACTGTGTCAACTCTGCTCGCGGCTTTATGATGGCTAATGGCTGCATCATGGCAATGCAGTGCCATACCGGAAAATGCCCGACCGGCATTACAACTACTGATTCCAAGTATCAGGCTGCTCTGGCGCCAGAGGAAAAGCAATGGCGGGTAATGAACTACATTCTTCAACTGAGGGAAGGTTTATTCTCTCTTGCTGCGGCCTGTGGCTTGGAAAGCCCACGTGGATTTAGCCGAGAACATGTAGTGTTTACAAACGAAAGCGGTCAATCCGTGCGAATCGTTGATTTGTTTCCTTATCCAGAATCCTGATTAGCTGCTGCATTGCAGCACTATATTCAACTAACGGAAACAATAGGACAATAAATTAAGTCAGGATGCCGATCACGTCTGCAGCCTTGCTGTATTAACGAGTATAATAGTATTTGAACAAAATGAAAGCTGCCTTACCGATCGACAATCGGATTGTTGAAGGTAGTTTCCCATTTTCATTTGGATAGAAAATTATTCTCAGATAACGCCTGTTGTTTGTCGTTGATGCTCGAGCATCAGAGAGATCGTTTTACTTCTGAGTAAGGAAGCGATCCACTCTTTTTGTTTCAACTTTAAAGCGGAAAACTTTTTGTTGGTTTGAAGCAATTTTCCATTTATGCGTATATGATTTTTCAACACTTCAAAGCCCCATTTTTTTGACATCATGGTCTCAATAAACGATACCATGCCATTTTCTATTATAACTGATATTTCAGTTATAATAGCTGTTAGTAAGAGTACCAATGGGAACCTAGGAAACCTAATGTTTTTCCCTTTACTGTTTACACTAAGCTTAAAGGTACGTGGCTAGCCCCATTTAAAAAACCTCTTATACATCACCATATTTCCTTGAAGGGGGACATCTGTTTTGGATGCGCAGTTTCTAGATTTATTGGCCCAGAAATATGATACGGAAGAAAAAGTTGTAACAGAAATCATCAACCTTGAAGCGATCTCCAATCTTCCCAAGGGAACTGAGCATTTTGTCAGTGATTTGCATGGGGAGTTCCAGGCATTTCAGCATGTACTAAGAAACGGTTCGGGTACCGTAAAAGAGAAAATCAAAGCCTTGTTCCATGAGGTTTGGACGGATCATGAAATCAATGATTTTACGGCGTTAGTTTATTATCCAGAAGAAAAAATACAGCTAGTTAAAGGAGACCTGTGCAATAAACAAGCATTGAACCGATGGTACAGACGAACGATTGAACAAATGCTTAAGCTCATTTCTAATGCCTCTTCCAAATATACGCGCTCGAAATTGCGTAAAGCTCTGCCGGAGGAGTTTGTATATATTGTAGAAGAGCTTCTATACAATACGGATTCAACCAACAATAAGGACCCTTATTACGAGGAAATATACCGGCAAATTATTTCCTTGGGCCAGGCAGACAAGCTCATTATCGGCCTTGCTTATACGACCCAGCGCCTGGTGGTTGACCATCTTCATGTGGTCGGAGATATCTATGACCGCGGGCCGGACCCCGATAAAATTATGGACACGCTGATCAATTACCATTCTGTAGATATTCAGTGGGGGAACCATGATGTCCTGTGGATAGGCGCCTATGCGGGTTCCCTGGTCTGCCTTGCGAATATTATCCGGATCTGCGCCAGATACGACAATCTGGACATCATCGAAGACGTATATGGAATCAATCTTCGCCCACTGCTGAACTTGGCGGAGAAATACTATGATGACAATCCGGCCTTTAGACCGAAGCTGCAGACCGACCATAACGGTTCGGAGCAGGAAATCCTGCAGATTACAAAAATTCATCAAGCCATTGCCATGATCCAGTTTAAGCTTGAAATCCCTATTATCAAGAGACGCCCATACTTTAATATGTCTGAAAGGGTTTTGCTTGAGCAAATCGATTACGACAAAACTGAAATCAAGATCGGCGGAAAAACTTACCCGCTGGAAAACACCTGTTTCTCAACCGTAAATCCGCAGCAGCCTGAAAAATTGCTGGAGGAAGAACAGCAGGTGATGGAAAAGCTGCTTTTCTCCGTTCAGCATTCCGAAAAGCTGGCCAGACATATGAAATTTTTTATGAAAAAGGGCAGCCTTTATCTAAAATACAACGGGAATTTGTTATTTCACGGCTGTATTCCTTTGGATGAAGAAGGAAACATGGAAGTAATGCAGATTGAAGACAAGACTTATTCGGGCCGTAAGCTGCTCGATGTTTTTGAATATTATTTACGTTACGCCTTTGCGCATCCGGAAGAGACGGATGATCTGGCTACGGATATGGTATGGTACATCTGGACAGGGGAATGTTCCTCGCTATTTGGAAAGAGAGAAATGACCACCTTTGAACGGTACTTTATCCAAGATAAAGAAACCTATAAGGAGAGAAAGAACCCTTATTACCATTTGCGTGAAAATGAGGATATCTGCCGGAAAATCCTGCTGGAATTTGATATGAATCCGGATCATGGACATATCATTAACGGCCACACGCCAGTTAAAGAAATTCGTGGAGAGAACCCCGTTAAAGCAAACGGGAAAATGGTTGTCATTGACGGCGGTTTTTCCAAAGCCTATCAATCCACAACGGGCATCGCCGGATATACCTTGTTGTATAATTCCTTTGGCATGCAGCTCGTTGCCCATCAGAAATTTATTTCAAAAGAAGATGTGCTATGTAACGGAACGGACGTATTGTCGGTAAAAAGGCTGGTGGACAAAGAACTGGAGCGGAAGCTGGTGAGGGAAACCAATGTCGGGGAGAAGCTGCTGCAGAAAATCTCAAATTTGAAGAATCTCCTGGAATATCGCTACATGAAATGAAACAACTGCTAAATGAAACAACTGCTAAATGAAACAACTGTTACAGCCGCGTTACGATCCCGCGAAATGATTCAGTTTCCTCACTCAGACTCATGAATTCGCAGGATTTCATCCTTTAGATAGTATGAAGAAGTGGATGGAGGAGGAGCCGGTAGCTTAGGGATGGGGAACTGGGCATGCATCTATTAACAAAATTGGTAAGTAGTAAGTAGGGGGTGAATAGTCTAGCTTACGACTGCTGTCTAGTGACAAGAATATAGACCGATAAGCATCCGCAGAAATTGCGGATTTTTTTACTTTATCGGAATAAATTCTTGTCATTTCTCAAAGACAACAATTTGTTCCGATTGCGATCGAGGCCAAGAATATGGACTGGTTACCGGTACCGATTGACAAGAACATTATCTCATTCAAGTAGGAAGTTGGAAGCGCATCAATTAAAATAACGGGCAGATTAGCTCAACAATAGACCACTGCGAAAATGCCGCAGGAATTAAGGTATTAGTACCTGGTACTAAGTTATAAGGAATGGTACAGTTGAAGTATTTTATTATTTCTGGTACATCTCGCGGCCTTGGCGAAGCAATTGCTGAACAACTCATTGATCCAGAACATCATCTGATTTGTATTTCGAGGAGAAAGAATGATACTTTAATTTCAAAATGTAATAACATCGATTATTTCGAGTTTGACTTAAACAATGTAGACGAAATTGGCAAACGGGCAGAATTGCTCAACACATGCGGGTATTTTTTTCTCTTTTAAGGAGGACTATCATCCAAGAATTGTCTCTGCTAGTTTCATATATTGTAAAGATTATTCACCAATCCATTGGTCTATTCCGCCAACTTAACAATACCCGGAATCGGAACTGATGGAGCGCTTATCTTTCCCTTTAACGTTAGTGGATCCGATTACAACGTTCCAGCCCCGCCTAACAACGAGCTTATTTATTCCGCATTTGTAAGTTCTAACAGCACGCAGCCAATTCGGATCGGTCCGGAAAGTTTTAACACTACAGCCTATTGTGACTTGTAATTTGAGAATAGAATAAGAGCCTTGATAGTTTTGAATTAATCTAATGGAAACCAAAAAAGGAGCAGCAGCATAAAAGCAGCTCCTTTTTTGGTTTCATTTCGGTAAAGGGCAGGATACGATCAACAGTCTAAAGCTTTTCCTGATATAATTAGGACTCATAACACTCTAATCACTGCAATCCAACTACTTATGTGAAATCTACCATTAATGTATAATAGGGTAACACTAAGGATCGGTTTTTCTAATTCCCGAGTTGAATACCAACTTATCCTTATTTCCAAAATGAGAGGATGATTCCATTGTTCAAGAAGTTTGCGGCAGATGCATTAGGTTTAAGTGATATCGGTAAGGTAATTAGTCCGAGTGATTTCGACAAGGTAGATTCAGATGATTATGTCATGCATGAGGATGGCGAGAAGATTTTCTTCATTATTAAGTCTAAGAAAGACGAATACTGCTTTACCAACTTTGCCCTAATCCACCTTGATGGAGATAGTGCTATTAGCAGCAAGCGTATGCTGAAACGTTACAGCTACCACACAAATGCAATTTCCAAGGTGTATTTGGAAACTGCAGGAACTATCGATCTTGACGTCGAGATCAAGTTCGTTATCGGTGACGTCAACTTCTCAATTGATGTGGACAAGAAGCAAATTGAGCAGATCAAAGACTTGTATAAAGCCTTAATTAAGATTTCTGAGACGGTAGCACATAACGAGGACTTGTTTGGTTACGCGAAGCAAAGCGTAGTTATTGCTAAAGAAGCGACAGGCCGTATCACAACTCAAACTACTTCCCCTGTAGCCCAATTCGATGCAATCAACGAATCTACTTACAATTGGTTGAAGACTAAGCACTCTGAGTTAAAGGTCAAGGATTTCGGTTACATTTTCGAACGCTATATCAACAACTAAATGTGAAATATTTTGGATGCTTCACCTTTTTGATGGAAAATAAGGGGAATTCGAAGCTAACCGCTTCAAGCGACCGGTATGATTCCAGCATTTTCGCCGATTGCTTTGTCGACAGGGAGGGAGGTCCTCCGGGAAGGAACAAGGAAGGCATTGAACATACATCCATGGTAAAACAAATAGAACAGAATTGGGATTCTAAATTGCGGTGGCCTCATTCCGAAGCGCTTTATACAATAATGCTCCTCTATAAGTTGATTGGAGATCCGGAGTTATTGGCTCAGTACAGCAGGCTTCACGATTATTCGTTCAAGACTTTTCCCAACCCGGATCGCAGCGTTGGAGAGTGGATTCAAATTCGTTCGCGAAGCGGCAAATTGATCAATCAAGTCGTCGCGTTGCCTGTAAAGGATCCTTATCATATCATTCGCAACGTCATTTTAATCATTGAATTGCTTGCAAGTAGATAAAAGCCTTTTAAAGTGGATTATATTCACTTGAAAGGCTTTTTTGATTGTATGTACCCGGCTTCTGAGAAAGTACGTATTCGTTTTCGTGAATAGCAAGAATGGATAATGAATAACAAATACCAACAAAGAAAATAGGTAAGTAGTCTGATAATATTAGCAATGTAATCGGAGAATGGTTGCGATTACAAGGAGGTGAGTCATGCCCTTGTTGAATGAAGATCGGAGAACATAGCCGTTGCAGAAAATCCGAGAGAATTTTAAAGAAGAAGGTGGCTAAGTGATATGAAGATATTTAGGAAAAAAAGCAAATTCGTAATTCTGGTTTCAGTGGCTTCTTGCTGGATGCTTGCAGGTGCGCTGTCATTACCGGCGCACGCAGTCGTGCCGCAGGACAGCACTTTTTTCTCCACAACAGCAATCGAGTCGTCGGATACAATCAATACGGCTTCACAAGGCGATTTGTGGGCATCGTGCTGGGCAGATGACGGCCATCTGTATGCGGCCAACGGAGATGGAAAAGGCTTCACGCTAGGTTCCACCACACCGAACAGCGTACCACCCGCGCCACCGAACCCGGACATCGCTGTAAACCGTATTACCGGAAGCATTGGCAGCCTTAGCGGCATGACACTCGCCACCAATAGTGCAGTTGGGCAAATTTGGAATACAAGCGGCGCCTATAATCGCAAGCCGACCGGGATGGTGTGCGTGAACGGAGAGCTCTATTTGGCCGTACAGGATTTAAACCTCGACTTCAATGACGCGCCGAATGCGACGATTGCGAAATCGACAGATCACGGTACGACTTGGACATGGAACACAGCAGCTCCGATGTTTAACAATCATACATTCACTACGATTATGTTCCTTGACTATGGACCCAATTCTGCATGGAACACGTTCGACAATTATGTATACGCTTACGGGCTCGACAATAACTGGCGGGATTCGTTCGACAATACGGTGTCCGATCCCAACAAGCTGTTCCTCGCAAGGATACCGAAGTCGAGTATCCAGAATCTTACGACCTGGGAGTTTTATACCGGGGACTTGAATGGTAACGCGACCTGGTCGAATGATATCAACCTGCGCAAGCCTGTGCTTCAGGACGACCGACGCATTTACGTCAGCACCCGTGACTCCGCCCATCCTGGCAATACGTCTGTCTTATCTCAGGGCGGCATCGTCTACAATAAAGCATTAAATCGTTACCTGTATACGTCTTGGACGGAGTACACGTTCGAATTTTATGAAGCGCCGCAGCCCTGGGGCCCGTGGAAGAAGTTCATGACCAAAGATTTTGGCGGGTACCCTTGGTCGGATACGAAGAATGGCGGCTACACGACGGTTATTCCTTCTAAGTTCATTAGCGCGGATGGCAAAACAATGTACGTGCAGTCTAATACTTTCGTGGGTGGAGCAACCAACTATAATTTCTCACTGCGCAAGTTCGTCGTAGAGCCATACGTCTCGACGACGGCGGCGAACGCGAAAAGCGACACAACCAACTTGGCAGCTCCGGCAAACGGCATGAAGCCTATTGAGAAGGTTGCGCATTACGGCAATACACAATTCTACAACGACGGCAGCACCACGCAAAATGAGGATAGTTGGGATCAAGAGAACAAGACGACAGACTGGTGGGGATATACGTGGCCTCGGAATTACAACATGAACAAACTCGTCTACACAACCGGGCAAATATTTAGCGACGGCGGCTGGTTCAGTGGCGACTTGAAGGTGCAGATACGCCGTAATTCGCAATGGGTAGATGCAACGAACGTGCAGGTCGGGCCGAATTACCCTTATAACAATACAGCCGGTCCGAACAAAACGTACACATTTACCTTTGACGACACATGGGGTGACGGCATTCGCATCATCGGTACACCCGGAGGCAGTGCAAAATTTACCTCCATCAGTGAATTATCGGTCTACTATGCGAGCGGCGTTGTTCAGGACACGTGCTTTGAGAAACAAGCTACCGCAGTGGTTTCCGCGCCATGGACCACGGATGGACCTGATAATAAAGGCATCGACCGGGGCATCGGTTTAGCGCACAGCGGGGCGAACAATGCTTGGATCCATACGTCTTCAACGAATTGGAACGCCCTTATGCAGCAAGTGAACGTGCTGCCGAACACCAATTACGTATTGAAGGGCTGGATTCGGAACTCGAACAACTTCACGGGCGGTTTTTTCGGCGTACGCAATTCATCCGGAGGCGTCATTAGCGAAGTTAATTATGGAGGTTTACTGAATTATATGCAGCAAACAGTCTCCTTTAATTCTGGTTCTAATACATCTGTAACCCTATTCGTCGGCTATTGGGCACCAGGGATTGACTCATGGATTCAAGTCGATGATATCGTTTTGGAAAAACCATAACAGCGAGTGTTTTCAGACAAACTTCCAAGGGGGATAAAAGGGATTACAATTTGAGTATGAACCTCTTTGCAAAGGAGAATGGCATGCATACTTCGCTCAAGTCGAAGATCATCCTATTTTTTATACTTTTTTCCAGTCTTATCTTACTGTTGCAGATCGGGATATTTCAGCATTGGATGGGCGCCATTATTTTAAAAAAGTCGGACACCTATTTTCAAGAAACCGTTAATCAGGTTGGAAAACGGGTGGAGCTTCAAACGAAGCAGTTTATTAATTTGGCAGTGGGGATGAGAAATAATCAAGTTGTGAAAAATTATTTATCGGATCTTAAAAATCATACGATTAATTATAATATCGCCAAATACAAAATCAGTAATGAAATATTAAGAACAACCAATATGGAATGGATAGACAATATCTACATCTTTCCAGTCAGCTCACAGCCGATTAATTTATACTATTCGACTGCTGTTTTTGAAGCGGATGATACGATTAAAAAGTTGTTAAATGAGGGTTTCAAAAACAATTCAGATGAAATGGTATGGACGGATTTACAGTCGGAACCGTATTCCTTCTCCGCGCTTTGTCTGATTCAAGAAAAAGATCGTTTGGGCATACTCAAAATTAGTCTGAATGAACTCCTTTTTAGTCAGATTTTAGATCAAGTGCATCTGGGAAAGGAAGGGAAGGCTTATCTTGCCAAAGATAATATGATCATTTACGCGAAAAATCGGGAGTTCATTGGAAAACCGGTGTCCGTTCTGGACAATATGCTCAGTTCCCAAGTGGAATATGAGCTCGAGGAAAAGGGGTGGAAGATCATTGGCGCTGTGCCTCAAGCCGAAATTCTACATCAAATCGACCAATTCAATCGGATTTTTATTTTCATGGTCATCTGTATTCTAGCGGCTATTATGGCATTCGCGATCGCTACGGCACAGGTCGTTTTGCGGCCTTTAGGAAAGATCATGAGAGGAATGGAAAGTGTTCAGCAAGGCAACTTACACGTTGTTCTGGATCATAAAAGCAATGATGAATTTAGAACGATCTTCTTTCATTTCAATTACATGGTAGAACGTATTAATCATCTGATTGAAACGATCTACCAGCAGCAGACGCATCATAGGAAAGCGGAATTATTGAGCTTACTCTCCAAGTTAAATCCCCACTTCCTGTACAATTCGTTAGATATGATTTATTGGAAGGCCATTATGAAAGAAGAAGAGGAGATTGGAGGAAGTATTGTTGCCCTCTCCAATATTCTCAGGTACTCGATATCGCATAAAAATGAGTTTGTGACAGTGACAGAAGACATGGAACAGTTAGCGAACTATTTGATGATCCAAAGAATGAGATATGAAGATAAATTGCAATATAAATTTGAGATTCAACATGAGATAGCGGACTATAAAATTCCTAAGCTGGTCATTCAACCATTGGTGGAAAATGCGATTAAATATGCCTTCCAGGATATGAAGCATGATGGAATTATTCATATTCGGGGTTATATGGATGCGGATGGTTTGTATTTTGAGGTGACCGACAATGGGATTGGTATGTCAGAGGAGAAAATTCAGATGCTCTTGTCTACTTGCGAGTCTGTAAGCGAGGAAGCGGGGTTGGGGATCCAACTCGTTCATCAAAGAGCGAAGTATATGTATGGAGAGGAGTATGGAGTTTCTATTGTAAGTGTAGTCGGAAAAGGAACAACAATTAAAGTGAGACTGGGCATAAAAAAAGAGATGAATCTGGCGACAGTAATGTGAGCGCTATCATTAAATATAAAGAGGGGAACCTTTATATGCTCAAAATGATGCTCGTTGATGATGAGAAGACCGTTTTACAAGGAATCTCACATATTTTGAACAAATATTGCCCGAATTACGAAGTAATAAGCATGGTTCAAAGCGCTGCGGAGGCACTGTTCATTCTACAAGATATTTGCGTCGATGTCGTGATTACGGATGTGAAAATGCCTGATATGGACGGAATTGAACTTACGAAACAGATTCGGACGTTATACCCGCAAACCGAAGTGGTTGTTTTGAGCGGATACGACGATTTTGAGTTCGTCAGACAGACAATGAAGAACGGGGCGTATGATTATTTATTAAAGCCGTGTCACTATCAGAGTATTTTGGACATTTTACGTAAGCTTGAAGAAGGTATCGTGCAGCGTGATAAAAAAGCGGCTATTTCGGACGAGCAAGAATGGTTCGAAAAGTATGCCGATTACGATAACCTAAAAATGGCCGTCGTTTCTGTTCAAGGATTCACAGATTCTGGATTTATGGAGCATCTCAAACAAGAATTAAAAAAAGGAAATATGCCGAAGGAATATGTTGAATGTATCGCGGTTGATCATCATTACGTAATTCTTTTTCAACATTCCTTAGATGTATCCGCAGCAAGGCAACGATTTTACGGTTATCGTCAAAGCTTGTTACAGAGAGGTTATTCCACGAATTGGGCCGTTGCCGACTGCCATCGTGGCACGGCGCGCTTGAAACAAACGTTTGATTTTTGTGTGGAAATGATTGACTTTCTACAATTCAATGAAATGACCATCGTTTTAGATGTGGAGATGTACCAGAAATATGTGGACCAGCAAAAAACACAGCATTTTAGTCATTATTTTTCAAGCGAGACACTGGGGAAATATTTACTGAATGGAGATTTCGAAAAATTAAGTCACTATCTGGAAACGAAGTGGTGTCAACTGTCTCACAGAGACTCTATCTGGGATTCGAAATTACTGAAGAATGAGGCAGTGAAAGAAGTACTGTATTTGGAACATCAATTGATGGATCATGGACTTCAACCTATTTGCGGGGAATTTGCGGATTATATTGAAAGAATCAATCTGTTGCCCACAAGCCGTGCGTTATTGGATTGGTTGAAAAATATGATCATGAACATCGTTACGAATTTGCATGTCGAAGGGCCTACGCCTCAGTACATTCATGCTGTGAAGAAATATATCGAAACTCATTATATGGAAGATCTATGCTTGAAGACGGTTTCGGACACCGTATTTCTGAATCCATGGTATTTTAGCACCCAATTCAAGAAATATATGAATATCACTTTCAGTGAATATTTGAATCAAGTGAGAGTGCGTATGGCAAAGCAATTTTTAAGACAAAGGGATTTAAAAGTGTATCAAGTGGCAGAAATGGTAGGTTTTCAAGATGCTGCTTATTTTAGCACCGTGTTTAAAAACGTTGAAAATATGAGCCCCAAGGATTTTCAGAAAACGGTTTCATAAAAGTGCTAATGCTTTTAAAAGAAATCAAAGATTATTAAAATTTTTAATTTTGCACACCTGATACAATCTAATAAATCGTACAAAGGAGGAGTCGAAGTGAGAAAAAAGCAAGGTTTTATTAGCTTGGTTTTAACATTAATGCTGCTGATGAGTGCATGCAGTGAAGAAGCGACTAATACGCAAGAGCCTGCAAGCACGGACTCGGGTAAACCAATGGCAAGTGCAGCTGCAACTGCTTCAAGCACTGTGGGCGACGGGAAAATGACCGATGTCGGTACGCCAAGAAATCAAACACTGATTGTCGACATTTTGAGCGGTAAAACCGCTGACCCGGATCTGGTAAATCCATACGTGCCAGGTGCGGTGCCGATGGATGCCGGGTTCCATCAATTGATATTCTCAAGCTTATGGGAAATTAATACGGAAAAAGGGGAACAAATTCCCGACTTGGCGGCGACATTTCCGGAGCCACTGGACAACACCAATACGAAATTCAAATTCAAGCTGCAAGAGGGCTTAGCTTGGTCCGATGGTGTGGAATTCACGGCAGATGATGTTGTGTACACATCAGACATGATCATTAAAACGAAAGAACTCGGATACAGCGGTTATTACGCGAGCCTCGTGAAAAGTATGAAAGCTCTAGATAAATATACGATCGAGGTAGAAACGGTTAACCCTGAAACCAGATTAGCCCAAAAATTAGGTGTAGTCATCTGGGGAACTGCCTTCCGAGTCATGCCTAAACATATTTGGGAAAAAGAAGATCCGACGAAATTTAAGTTCAAGGATCCTGTCGGTCTCGGACCGTATACGTTGAAATCACGTGATCCTCAGGGGAACTGGTTCCTCTATGAGAAACGTAAAGACTGGCAAAAGAGCGATATCGGTAAAATCGTTGGCGAGCCAGGCGCGCAATACATCCTGTTCAAGTTCTTCGGGCCGGAAGAAAAACGGATCATCGCATCCATTCAACATGACATGGACATTCTGCAGGATATTACGCCTGAGAGCTGGGATGTACTCCGTCAAAAGAACAAAACGGCTCTTGCCTGGTATGAAAACTTCCCTTACGCAGATATGAACGACCCTTGTGAACGAGGTATGTCCTTTAACGCCTCGAAAGCTCCGTACAATAATGAGGATGTACGCTGGGCGATGGCTTTAATGACGGATATCAAGAACGTATCCTTGGCTACCTTCGGCGGGATGCTGAGAGTTTCACCGATTCAACTGCCACCGATCTCTGTGCTGCAAGAGAAATACCACAAGCCTATGTTGGGTTGGCTTAAAGATTTTCAACTGAGCGACGGTTATAAGCCATTTGACGAAAGCTATGCGACAGACATGGTGGAAATGTTGAAGCAGCAAGGCATTAAAGGTTTGCCGACGGATACGAAAGAAGCTGTAAACACCTTTGGAGTAGGTTGGTATAAATACGATCCTGACGAAGCCGGTAAACTGCTTGAAAAAGCCGGATTCAAGAAGCAAGGCGACAAATGGATGAAACCTGACGGCACGCCATGGAAAGTGACGATCAATGCACCTGCCAACTTCGAAGTGCAATCCATGCGACTTGCATTTGCGGTAGCAGACAGCTGGAAAAAGAACGGCATTGACGCAAATGTACAACAAATGGATGGCGCTACATTCTGGGATAGCGAATCTACTGGCGCATTTGAGGTTGGTTCCTATTGGCCGGCTTGCGGATTGCTGCCTGACAGCACCGCTAACTTCCAAGGATGGCACAAACAATACATTGTTGATAACGGAAAACAAGCGCCAGGTAACCGCAATCGCTGGGCCAACGACAAAGTAAGCTCATTGATCGACGAGTTAGCCGGTATGCAAAGCAGCGACCCTAAGGTTATTAGCCATATTACCGAAATCAATAAGGAATTCGTTAAGGGTATGCCGTTCATCCCTATGTTCGGCACCTCGAAGTTCGTTCCTGTCGATACGTATTATTGGACTGGTTTCCAAACATCTAAAAATGCATTTGAAGGCCCGTGGTGGTGGTGGTCACAGTTTAAATACTACACGCCTCACTTCAAGCCTACGGGTAAGTAAAGCCTTATTTTCCAACATAGGTCGCATACCGGGCCTGGTTGGCTCGGTGTGCGATTTTAGCCTTACCATTGGATCTAGATGTTAAATGAGGGGAAGTGACTCCTGTGGGATTTTATAAGTTTTTACTATCTAGAGTAATAACGTTTGTACTCGTCATTTTTATTGGCATCACAACGGTATTTTTTGTGCCGAGATTTTTACCTTCTGATCCCGTGGAAGCAATGATCGGTCGAATGACTTCCAAATCGGCTTTTATGGAACCGACAGCAGTTGAGTCCATGCGTAAAACATTAAACGAATCGTTCGGTTTGCAAGGGTCGATCATGCAGCAATATTTCGGTTTTATCAAAAGAGTTGTTTTTACCCATGATTTCGGACCGTCCCTGGCTAATTACCCGACACCGGTAACCGAGCTGATTGGCCGTGCTTTGCCGTGGACGATGGGATTGCTGCTTATTTCCACACTCATTTCTTGGCTTATCGGAAATGCCATAGGTCTCTTGTCAGGATTCCGCAAAGAGAAAGCGTACTCCAAAGTGCTCGAAGCCATTTCTATCGCCTTGTATCCAATCCCATATTATATATTTGCATTAATTTTAATCATGCTTTTTGCGTACATCATTCCCATTTTTCCGCTTTCTGCGAATTTTATGGGAAAAGGTTTTTCCTGGGAGCATATAAAGAGTCTGCTTGTTAACTCGGCACTACCGGCGCTTTCCATTGTTTTAGTCGGAACCGGCTGGTGGGTCATTAGTATGAAGACGTTGTCTGCAGGCATTGCAGAAGAAGATTACGTGCATTTCGCCCGCTTGAAAGGGCTGAAAGAAAGAAAAATCATGACCAAATATGTGCTGCCGAATGCCGCTTTGCCTCAAGTTACAATGCTCGCGCTGCAACTCGGGAGCATTTTTAATGGCGCATTGATAACGGAATTCTTATTCGGCTATCCGGGCATAGGAACTTTAATCTTTGGAGCCATTTTACAATCAGATTATAATTTAATCATGGGTACAATTACCATTTCGATTATTGCTGTGGCAGGCGCGACATTTATTATAGATTTCTTGTATCCGTTCCTGGATCCCCGGGTGCGTTATAAGTAGCAAGCGGATGGCGCTTTGTGGTGAAGCCAGTTTTGCTCCGCAAAACTCTCAGGAGGAAATGGCATGAAAAATTGGAATTTTCGTTTGAAAACCGGGGTGTTCATTTTGGGGATCTTTCTGATTTTAGGATTCATCCTTCCCCTTTTTCACTCTGGCAACCCCACCGAGTGGGGAACATATCCGAAAAACTTAAAACCGAGTTCAGCACATTTTTTCGGTACGACCAATCTTGGTCAAGATACATTTTGGTTATTGGCTAAGTCTATACAAAACTCCTTTATTATTGGGATTATGGTTGCCTTTTTCGCAACGGTGATTGGTGCGCTGCTCGGTCTCTTAGCAGGATTTAAAGGTGGATTTCTCGACAGATTGATTACGCTGCTTACGGATTCTTTTATCGTGATACCCTCCTTGCCCATACTGATTCTATTAGGGAGCTTGATGAAAGGAAGAGCCTCGTTATTTTACATCGCTCTAGTTTTAATTATTTTTAACTGGCCGTGGCCAGCAAGACAGCTTCGTTCCATGGCATTATCGTTGAGTGAGCGAGAGTTTATCAATACCGCTGTGTTTTCAGGTGCAAGCACAATGAAAATTATTATGAAAGAGATATTTCCCTATGTTGCGGGATGGTCTGTTGCCAACTTCGTCAATACGATCCTGGTTGCCATAGGCTCCGAATCCGGTTTGGCCGTAATCGGAATGTCCAGCAACGAAAAAGCTACACTGGGAACGATGATCTACTGGGCAAACCAGCATCAGGCTATGTTAGCTGGACGATGGTGGTGGATCGGTTCGCCAGTAATCGCAATTGTTCTGATCTTCATTGCACTGTTCCTGACTATGACGGGATATCAGCAATATTCTGCGTTAAGGAGGGGGAAATAACATGCTGCGATTAAAAAACGTAAGCGCACAATACAACATGCTGACCGAATACGTAAAAGCCGTGGACCATGTCAATTTTGAAGTTCGAAAAAACGAAATTTTTGGCATTGCGGGTGAGTCGGGCTGCGGCAAATCGACATTGCTGAAAGTTATGTACGATTTGATCAACTATCCCCTGGAAATTTCAGAAGGCTCAGTGGAGATCCACTCGACAGATAAAAATGGCAATCCGCTGGTTTATAAAAACGGCGAAATCCACAAAAGTTGGTGGAAGATCATTTCTTATGTACCGCAGGGTGCGATGCACGTAATGAATCCTGTGACCAGAATCAAAAGCCAGTTCTTCGACGCAATCAGCAAATACCATGATAAAAAGAACAAAAAAGAGCTAGAAGCCGAAATCGCGGGCTATTTGAAAGAATTGGAGCTTTCGCCTGAGGTGTTGAACGCTTATCCCCATCAATTAAGCGGAGGGATGCGGCAGCGTGTATTGATTGCACTGGCTACGTTTCTCCATCCGGAAATTGTACTGGCTGACGAACCGACTACCGCATTGGACGTTATCGTCCAAAGAGGAATTTTGACCATGCTGTCCCGCGTCCAAAAGAAAATGGGGAATTCTATGGTCATCGTATCCCATGATATGGGTGTCCATTATCAAATCACGAATCGAATGGGCATTATGTATGCTGGGCAAATGATCGAAGTTGGACCGACGGAGCAGATCTTTACTAATCCCCAGCATCCGTATACCAAAATGTTAATTAACGCATTGCCTAAAGTAGGTGACAATAGTCAGAAGGAAGGAATTCCAGGCACGCCTCCTAGTTTGAAACAACCCCCTGCAGGGTGCAGGTTTGCTGCAAGATGCCCTGTTGCTATGGACTTATGCCGCACAAGGGAACCGGCTCGATATGAGGTTGGGGCCGATCATTTTGCCAGCTGCCACTTGCTGAGTGATATGGATATTGCCGCGGAGGTGGAGAGACATGGCGCATAATCGGTTGGAAATCAATAATCTCTCACGGCAGTTTAAAATCGGCGGCATGCTGTTGGGCAAGAAAATCGTAGCTGTAGACAAGATCGACCTGAAACTGCCAGGCGATAAACCGCAAATTATGAGTATCGTAGGCGAATCCGGATGTGGGAAAACGACACTGGCCAGAATGATTCTGCGACTTCAGGAACCGTCATCAGGCGAGATTAAGATAGATGGAATCCCTTTGTCTTATTACGACAAACGAAAAAACCGAAAAGAGTTCCTAAAGAAAGTACAACCCATTTTCCAGAACCCCTTCACCTCATTCAGCATGAGAAAAACGGTGGACACCTATTTATTTGAGACAGCATTGAATCTGGAGATTGCCAAGAATAAGCAAGAAGCCCAAACGGTTGTGAGTGAAGTCTTACATTCAGTTGGGCTTGAACTTGACCATATTAGAGGGAAATATCCGAATCAATTTTCCGGTGGAGAGCTGCAAAGGATTTCTATCGCGCGTGCATTGATTCCTAAACCGAGTTTGATTGTCGCCGATGAACCTGTAGCGATGATTGATGCTTCTCTACGTATGAATATTGTGAACTTGTTTAAAAAGCTCAAAGACGAGTACAAGGTTAATTTTATTTACATTACGCACGACCTTTCAACGGCCTACTATGTTAGCGACTATATTGCGACGATGTATCGCGGGCAATTAATTGAGTTCGGCGATGCAAAACTTATATTAAATAAGCCATCACATCCGTATACGGAATTATTGTTAGATTCAATACCAAGAGTTGGAAAGAAATGGAATGAAGATATCGTGCTTCCTGATATGGAAGACAAGGAGTACAGGCTTGACGGCTGTAAATTTGCAAATCGCTGTACGTATGCCAAGGATATTTGCCGTTCGATGAGTCCCCAAAAGGTCCAGCTCGATAAGGAACACATGGTTCTTTGTTTTAAGCACAATGATTACAGCTAAATACTAGATACCTGGAAACGTCTGCATGAATTGCCTGGGTGATATACCTTCTGATTGTTTGAAAGCCTTACTAAAGGCGAAAACACTGCTATAGCCGATCTTTTCTGCGATGGATGTCAAGGAAAGCTGGCTGTAGATCATGAGCTCCTTTGCTTTTTCAAACCGGTATTTCATTTGGAATTGATGGGGCGAGAGTCCGAATTTTTGCTTGAACAGTCTCGAGAAATGGTAAACGCTCAGACAGGCTAATTTTGATAAATCATCAAGGCTGATAGGCTGGTCGTAGTTTTCTTTGATGTGTGTTACGGTGTTTTCTAAAGCGGTCTGATGAAGGATAGACGGAGAACTAGCGGTCGGCTCCAGACCTTTCAAAATGAGATACAGGATTCTAAGCGTTAGGGATTTTTGAAGAATTGGGAAATCCGTAACACATCTTTCATAGGCATGAATCAATTGAACCAGGCTTATATGAACCTCGTTATGATTCTTAATCCGGATGACATCGGGAATGTTTAAAATATTGCCGAGAACGTCCGGACGAATCAAGGTAGTCTCGTATTCCAGACATTCTGTCTTACTTTTGAAATTAATGGGAACATCTTCAAAATTGTCGTAGTACAGCACATCAAAGTGAATGTGTGGCATCCAACTCTCACCTGTAGATCCTAGAAATTCATGCTCCTTCCCCGGCTTAAAAAGAACGATATCACCGGGCTCAAGTGTATATAGTGTTTCTTCAATTCGGACTCTCAGTAAGCCTCGTTCCAAATACAAAAGCTCATAATCGAAAATAATCCTTGATTTCAATTTCATTTCGGGTACACGATGGTTCCACGCTCTGCGTACGTTGGGTGAAAGATGCATGAAGAGATTTTTTTTATCAGTTTCCATGAGATTCTTCGCCTCCAATAAAGCAAGAATGGATATGTTTTAACAATTATGGCCAAAGCAAAGGACAGGCAAACTTGATAATATTATTACGGTAAACGTTTACATTATATAAGGGATAACAGGTGGAGAGCAAGAGGCGAACCTAAATTTATGAAGAACTTAATTAAATAACGGATAGGAGAGAGACTGGATGGTTATGTTTAATGGTTTGGATATGGGGATGGGAAGTTTAGCACGATTATCGAATGCCAAGACGCGATCAATTAGTGCGGAGAATTTTCAAGGCGACAATGGAAAGGGGGGCATGGCGGTAGATGGAACGGGCGCCGATTGCGCACGGGATTTGGGCGTCGGCTGGAAGTTGTCCCCATCTGTAGAGATTAAGGCTGGTTCAATTTTTACAATGGCGGAAATCGAAGGGCCTGGAGCCATTCAGCATATTTGGCTAACCTGCTTCCCTAGCCATTGGCGCAACCTCATTATCCGCATGTACTGGGACGAGGAGACGGAGCCTTCAATCGAAGTCCCGCTCGGCGACTTTTTTTGCAATGGGTGGCAAGAACGATGTAATGTCAACTCGATTCCGATAGCTGTCAATCCAGCAGGGGGAATGAACAGCTACTGGTTAATGCCTTTCCGCAAATCTGCCAAGATTACTATTGAAAACCTTGAACCGGATAAGGTCGTCCTGTATTACCAAGTCGACTACACGTTGACTGAAGTACCGGCAGACATGGCTTATTTGCATGCGCAATGGAGAAGAAGCAACCCTGTACCTTATAAAGGGGTTCATACGCTTATCGACGGCGTGAAGGGCAAAGGTCATTACGTAGGTACTTACTTGGCTTGGCAAGTCAACAATACAGGCTGGTGGGGAGAAGGAGAAATTAAATTTTACATGGACGGTGATGACGAATTCCCGACGATATGCGGTACTGGAACCGAGGATTACTTTGGCGGGGCTTGGAATTGGGAGCAACCACAGGGGCAGTATGGCACTTATTCGACACCATTTCTGGGAATGCACCAGGTCATTAAGCCTGACGGTCTATACCGCAGCCAGCAGCGCTTTGGCATGTATCGCTGGCATGTAATGGATCCGATCCGTTTCGAGCGGGAGCTAAAGGTGACGATCCAGGATTTGGGCTGGCGGTCCGGAAGAAGATATTTGCCACAGCAAAGCGATATAGCTTCGACTGTGTTCTGGTATCAGGCGGAGCCTCATGCGAGTTTCCCCGAACTGCCAGGGAATGATGAACGGGAGGTCATTTAACGATGTGGCTCGAAGGGACGGATCGTTTGGCTGAGCTAGGCATAGACAGGATATAGCAAATAGATAGGTTACAAACTATGAAGGCACAATTCAGACCACCTGTTCGGACTATTCATGTCCTTAAAGGTGGTTGGTTGTGTTTGGGTACATGAAAACAACGGAGGATTATGAAGTTTTCTTTGCATTTGTTGTATAACCCGCGAATATTTAAGTATAAGTGCAACGAAAGTGGAAATGTAACGGGAAATTTTTTAGGCAGGGGAGACTATTTTTGTTCTCGAAAAATGCGTGGGATGAATAAGCAAAATGTGGTTGACAGACGAAGGTTTGTGGAATTAGAATGTATGTAAACGATTACGTAATCGATTACATATTAGTAAATTAGATCCTTGTTGCTGTAAGAAGAGAGGTTGAGAATCTTGTTAAAAGGGATACCGAGTCTTATATCACCCGAGATGCTTAAAATTCTCATGGAGATGGGACATGGGGATGAACTGGTTCTAGGCGACGGCAATTTTCCTGCGGCCAGTTGCGCCAAGCGATTAGTAAGGGCAGACGGGCATGGAATATCCGCGTTTCTTGAGGCTGTGCTTAAGCTTTTTCCTCTCGATACGTCAGCTGATGCAGTCACCGTCATGCAAGTAGATCCCGGCGACCCTGTTGTGCCTGGCATTTGGGAAGATTACAAGCAAATTGTTCAGCGAGCCGCGAATCAACCTGTTCCAATCGTGGCGTTGGAACGTTCCGCTTTTTATGAGCGATGCAGAAATGCTTACGCGGTAGTGGCTACCGGTGAAAGTGCCTTATATGCCAACGTAATGATAAGAAAAGGTATCGTTACATCAGATGACCAGTAACACACAAATTTCAAAAAAACGGAGTGATCAATCATGGAAAATGTTAAAGTTGAGAATCGTTTACAAGGTTCTATGCCTAAAATCGGTATTCGTCCTGTCATAGATGGAAGAAGAGGCGGGATTCGTGAGTCATTAGAAGACGTCACGATGGATATGGCTGTTACAGTGGCTCGTTTCTTGACCGACCATTTGAAACATTCGAACGGGTTGGATGTGGAATGCGTAATTGCTGACACTTGTATCGGCGGTGTTGCGGAGGCTGCACTGGCAGCGGAAAAGTTTGCGCGCGCGGGCGTCGGGGTAACGATCACAGTAACTCCTTCCTGGTGCTACCCGACTGAAACGATGGACACGGATCCTCATATGCCCAAAGCGATTTGGGGCTTTAATGGAACGGAACGCCCTGGGGCCGTATACTTGGCTGCAGCATTAAGCGCTCATAACCAGAAAGGGCTGCCTGCATTCAGCATTTACGGCAAAGATGTACAGGATATGGGAGACAACTCTATCCCTGAAGATGTGCAGGCCAAATTGCTGCAATTCGCCAAAGCGGGTCTTGCCGTGGCAACGATGCGGGGGAAATCCTATCTATCGTTGGGATCAGTATCGATGGGAATTGCAGGGTGTATTGTGGACGAGAACTTCTTCCAAAACTACTTGGGCATGAGAAATGAATACGTGGATATGAGCGAATTCGTGCGTAGAATGGATCGCGGCATTTATGATCAAGATGAGTTTGAGAAAGCCCTTGGGTGGACCAAAGAGAACTGTCAAATCGGGCATGATGTGAACCCGCCTCATCTGACAAGGACAGATGAGCAGAAACAAGGCGATTGGGAGACTGTAGTGAAAATGACACTCATTGCCCGTGACATGATGGTGGGCAATCCGAAGCTCGCACAAATGGGTTACGGCGAGGAAGCGCTCGGCCGTAATGCGATAGCAGCGGGATTCCAAGGCCAACGAGCTTGGACGGATCACTTCCCGAACGGTGACTTCATGGAAGCGATTCTGACCAGCTCTTTTGATTGGAACGGCATACGCGAACCGTTCATGCTTGCGACTGAGAATGACACGCTTAACGGAATTACGATGCTTTTCGGTCACCTCTTGACCGATGCGGCGCAAATTTTCGCTGATGTGCGCACATACTGGAGTCCGGATGCGGTGAAGCGCGTAACAGGCCATCAGCTGACCGGAACGGCAGCAAACGGAATCATTCATCTCATTAACTCCGGCCCGGCGGCACTGGATGGAACCGGTAGACAAGAGAAAGACGGAAAGCCTGCCATGAAGCCGTTCTGGGAAATCACGCAGGACGAAGTGAAGCAGTGTCTGGAAGCGACACAGTGGTGCCCGGCTGTTGACTTCTTCCGCGGAGGCGGATATTCCACCGACTATACGACACGCGAAGGAATGCCGGTTACCATGGCTCGAATCAATTTGATCAAAGGGCTTGGCCCCGTTCTTCAACTTGCCGAGGGCTACACGGTTGAACTCCCGGATGACGTTCATGACAAGCTCGACCAACGTTCGAATCCAACATGGCCGACTACATGGTTCGTTCCGAACATCACAGGAGAAGGTGTGTTCAAGGATGTTTACACAGTGATGAATAACTGGGGTTCCAATCACGGTGCGCTCAGCTACGGCCACATAGGAGGCGATTTGCTTACGCTGGCATCTATGCTGCGCATTCCGGTTTGCATGCATAACGTTCCGGAAGATCGCGTTTTCCGTCCGAGCACGTGGACCGCATTCGGCGTGATGGAACCTACGGGTGCCGATTTCCGCGCATGCGCGAACTTCGGACCGTTATATCGATAACTAGCTTACGCTTACGAAGAAAGTTTTGCTAAAGCAAAACTCTAAGGAGGTACCTATGCCAACAGCAAACAGGATTTTTACAATCGGAATTGACTATGGTACACAATCGGGGCGCGCGGTGCTCGTCGATATTCAGAGTGGTCACGAGGAAGCTGTGTACGTGACTCCATATCGACATGGCGTGATTGATGAATTCCTCCCCTCTAATGGTATGAAGCTGAAGCCCGATTGGGCTTTGCAGCATCCGGAAGATTATTTGGAAGTGCTGCGCACATCCGTACCTGCGGTGATCAAAGCTTCAGGGATCAATCCGTCTCAAGTTATCGGCGTTGGCATCGATTTTACGGCTTGCACCATGCTGCCTGTGGATGCGGAGTTTCAGCCGCTTTGCCTGAAAGACGCATGGAAGGAACGGCCCCACGCATGGTTAAAGCTATGGAAGCACCACGCGGCGCAAGAAGAAGCGACGGCTATTAATAAGCTGGCCGAAGCGCGCGAAGAACGGTGGCTGCAGCGTTACGGCGGGAAGCTATCCTCGGAGTGGATGCTGGCGAAGAGCTTGCAAATATTAAAAGAAGATCCAGAAGTCTACGCGGAGGCGGATTTATTCGTTGAGGCCGCTGACTGGATCGTCGCGCAAATGACCGGCCAGTTGAAAAGAAACAGCTGCACAGCCGGGTACAAATCCAACTGGCACAAAAACGAAGGATATCCATCCAGCGAGTTTTTGGAGCAACTGCACCCCGGCTTTGCAGATTTATATGCGACGAAGCTGCGTGGTGAGGTATCGCCACTCGGAAGCTTGGCCGGAAGCTTGTTACCGGAAATAGCCGAACAAATGAATCTCTGCCCAGGAATTGCAGTCGCAGTGGGCAATATTGACGCGCATGCCGCAGTACCAGCCGTAGGCGTGGTTTCTCCGGGGAAGATGGTCATGGTGATGGGTACATCCACTTGCCACATGCTGCTTGCCGAGGAAGAACGATCCGTAGAGGGCATTTGCGGTGTTGTGGAGGACGGCATTATTCCAGGTTTGTTTGGTTACGAGGCCGGACAATCTGCTGTCGGCGACATCTTCGGATGGTTCGTTGACGAGTCAGTACCGGCATATATGGAAGCCGAAGCCATGCAAAGAAACATTTCCATCCATGAGCTGTTAGAGGAAAAGGCTTCACACCTGCAGCCTGGAGAAAGCGGCTTGCTCTCGCTGGATTGGCACAACGGCAATCGCTCTACTTTAATGGATGCAGACTTGACCGGCATGATGCTCGGTATGACACTCAGTACGAAGCCGCATGAAATATACCGTGCGCTGCTCGAAGCCACAGCATTCGGTACGCGCACAATCGTAGAAGCTTTCCGCAAGGGCGGTTTGGACGTAAATGAACTGTATGCTTGCGGGGGTCTGCCGAAACGCAATAAGCTTCTCATGCAGATTTACGCGGATGTGAACAATATGGAGATCACATTGTCCGATACTGATTTAACTCCTGCTATCGGTGCAGCGATGTTTGCCGCAGTAGTAGCCGGTTCTGAGGCGGGTGGTTACAATTCCCTTCAAGAGGCGGCCGTGTTCATGGCCAGGGTCAAAGAAGAGACCGTATTGCCGATTCCTGAGAACGTTAAGATTTATGAGGACTTATATAACCAATATAAAAGGCTTCATGATATATTCGGTAAAGATGTAGATAGCGTTATGAAAAATATGAAACGAATCAGAAATTTATAGACATGCTGCAAGTGCTTTTACCTACTAAGGTGTAAAGCACTTTTTCTTTCATCTAGCAGATGGAGATGGATGATTTTTCTGACTGCGCTCCAGACAGCTTATGGTATACTTTTGTCAAAGACTACGTGAATTGGAGAAGCGGTCCATGCATCTATCGTTCCTGAAAACTTGGAATCTGCGGACGAAATTAATGATTGTTCTCGTGTTGTTTATTTTATCGCCGCTCATGATATTTGGCATCTTGTTCTACCAGAGTTCCAAAGACCTTGTGGCACAAAGGACGGATAAAGAGGGGCTGCAGGTACTCACACTCGTCAATCAAAACGTTAACCAGCTTCTCAAGGGATACGAATCCCAATTGAATGATATTTATGAACATGAAGATATCATTAAACAAATCAGTGATTCATATGAAACGGAGCCAGGTGATCAGATACCACTCAGCGACGATTCCGTGAATCGCTTTCTTCGCGACTTCCTGAGAGGGAAGGATGATTTGGATTCCATCTATTTGTTCACGCTTAAAGCCACGTATTTCGGTGATTTTAAAGGACCTAACCTTTTTACGCAATTTTACCAAGATCATCCGATGTGGGATCGCTTCATTTCTTTAGGTACCGGACGGGCTGTTTGGCTGCCAAGCTATGAGCTTCCGCCAAACCAGTACAACTCGAAGCCTTCGCATTATTTTGCTGTAGGCATGCAGGTCAAGGATGTGTATGATTCTCTACAATCGTTAGGCACTTTAATTGCTAACGTAAAGATTGATGCTTTGGATAAGATCATTAATAACGTTCAAGTAAGCCCCAATAGCGTAGTACTAATTACGGATCATCAAGGCAACTTGATCTGGAACCGGAATCCCGATGCCTACGGCATTAATTTATCGACTTATCCTTTCTTTAAACAATTGGACCAAAAGGAAGACGGACACTTTACCCAGGAAATTAACGGCAGTTCCTATCGGGGCACCTTCCTGCGTTCCGCTTATAACGGCTGGTATTATTTTTCCTTTGTACCACAATCCGATTTGAACGCACAAACCAACGATCTGAAGCGCTTTCTGGCAGCAACGGTTGTCGCCTTCGCTGCTTTATTCATTGTGCTGGCTGCCTTTACATCGAATTATATTACACGCCCGATCCGTCAAATGGCACTGGCGATGAAGCATATTCAAAAAGACAATTTCGAAATGGCGCAGCTAACCCAATCTTCAGATGAAATGGGCATGTTGCAGGCCGCGTTTCTCGGAATGCGTGGAAGAATAAACGACCTGATTAAGGAAGTCAGGTTGATTTCCAGTAAGGAAAAAGAAGCTGAGGTTAGAGCGCTTCAGGCTCAGATCAATCCACATTTTGTCTACAATTCACTTGATGCCATCAACTGGATGGCGATTGAGAATGACCAAAGCCGAATCAGCCGTATGATTACCTCTCTTAGCGATATTATGAGATATGCCATTAAGCCGGGCGAACAGTTGGTTACGATCGAAGAGGAGCTAAAGTGGGCGCAAAATTATGCTTATTTGCAAGAAATGAGATTTGAAGATAAATTTGAAGTCTTCTTTGATGTGAAAATAGACACAATGGATTTAAAAGTTCCGAGATTGCTGTTTCAACCGTACTTAGAAAATTCGATCATACATGGCATGGAGGATATCGATACGGGCGGCGTCATTCGGATCACGGTCCAGAGCGCTGGAAATGAAGAAGGGATGAAGCTTACGGTCATCGTTGAAGATAACGGCGGCGGAATTTCAGCGGATAAGCTTCAACAAATTAAAGAACGCCGAAGCCATGGTATCGGCATCTACAATTTGGATGAGCGGTTGAAGATGGAGTATGGGCCGACCTACGGGACGACGATATATTCGGTCTACGGCGAAGGTACCATCGTCACCATTGTCCTGCCTTATATTCGTTAAGACACAACGGGGGAAGATCAACATGTACAAGGTTTTAGTGGTAGATGACGAGCCGAGAGTTCGCAGAGGTCTAACGAGTCTAATTCCAAAGCTTGACAGTGATTGGATTGTGATCGGTGAAGCCAAGAATGGGTATGATGCGCTGGAGGCGGTCAAAAAAGAGATGCCTGATCTAGTTATTACAGATATCCGCATGCCGCATATGAACGGGTTGGATCTTCTTAGTCATTTGAAGGAATATCCAGTACATGTCGTCATCTTATCGGGATACGGTTATTTTGAATATGCACAAACGGCGGTTAAATATGGCGCTTTCGATTATTTGTTAAAGCCGCTGAAGCCTGAGGACATCGAGAGTGTGCTGAGAAGAGTGAAGCAGGACCGACAATTGTTTCCAGCTGTGTCTCAGACCAGCTCCAGTCGGCCGAATTACTCTAAGCTGTGGAAGGATTGGCTGCTCGGACTGCAGGAGGAGAAAGAGCCTCCGAAGCTGCTCAGCCCTTTATTCCCTATCGATATTTCTACGTTTCGGATCATGGTCATCGAAGTGGATCTCATTGATGAACTGATCAACGAGGATCAATGGGGGGACAGACAATTGGTCTTGTTCGCCGTTCGTAATATTGTCCAGGATGTTACCGGTATGAGAGCAAACTCGGATTCCCATTTTTTATTCGTGAGCGGTGCTCAATTGTTCTTTCTCACCATCAATGAAGACGATACGAGACAGTTAGCCAAAACAAGCATCGAGGAAGTCCGCCGCTGGCTCAAAATATCGATTTCCATCGGGATCAGCGACGCCACCGACTCTTACCTCGAATTGCCGGGAATTCTGCAGCATGCACGCGTAGCCCTTCAAAATAAATGGCTTTACGGGTGTGGAACGATAAGCGATTACGATGACTTGAAAATGGAGGACATCATTGAGGTTGGTTATCCGAACGGGTTGGAAATGGAGCTCATCAAGGCGATTCGAGGCGGTCAATCTGATCAATTTTCGCTCGTACTGACCGAGTTCATAGAAACGGTCAAACAAAGGAACGTTTCATTTCGGTTGTTTCGGAGATTTTGCTTGCAATTGGTATCCTCCGTTATTCGCTTGACCTATGAACAAAAAATGTACGATCTTGTGATTGAAAATTTGGCTCGTCCGATCGATTTATTTGACAAGAACTTTACACTCGAAGAGTATGTTGAATTTATGGAAAAACTGATTGAATCCTGTATTTTGTCTATGGAATGGAATAAAACACAAAAGCAGAATCGGACGATCGAAAAGGCGCTGTCTTTTCTTCAATCGAACTATTCGCAAGACATTTCATTAGAAGACGCAGCGCGTCATGTCCAGATGAATCCAAGTTATTTTAGTACTTATTTTAAACTTGAAACCGGCAGTTCATTCGTTGAATCTTTAACAGGGCTTCGTATGGAGAAGGCGAAAACGCTGATGATGGATTCCGGATTGAGACTGTATGAAATTGCACAGATGGTAGGCTATCAAGAAGTAAAATATTTCTCGCGATTATTTAAGAAGAAAATGGGTGTCACCCCTGTGGAATATCGGCAATTTTTCTTCCGAAAGGAGGATTGACATGGAAAAAACAATATCGCTAAGGGGAAAGCTTGCCAGAAAGCTGCTGCTTTTAATGCTTGTGTTCGGCCTGCTAATTGCCTGTGAGCAAAGCACGACAACGAAATCACCTGAACTCGACAAGCTGTTTCGTTCGCAGACAGGACCAAGCAAGGATGCGAGTGCACCTAAAACAGTGCTTCGCTTATGGTCATTTCATACTTCTAAGGAGTTTGAGTTTTGGCAGGAACTTGCCAAGCAGTATCAGCAGCTGCACCCAGACATTGAGATCAAGGTGGAGTACGTGTCCAGCGATGATTATTTTACAGGGGAGCGGCTGCTCGCTTCATTCGCATCCGGAACAGGTCCGGATATCTTTTTTGTATCATCGCCTATGATCAAGCGGCTCGCGGATGTCAACATGTTAATGCCGTTGACCTCCTATTTTACGCCAACAATGAAAGAGGATTTCTACCCGACGGCGCTGGAAGCCGTTACTCTATACAATACGATTTATGCGGTTCCGATTGAAACAGAATTAATGGGGCTATTTTATAATAAATCGATGTTTCAAAAGCAGCATCTAACTCCTCCCAAAACCTGGAATGAGATGATGGAAGCGGCGAAGAAGCTGAGAACATCACATGTAAGCGGTTTAACGATAGAAACGTTCGGTGGTGTTTACCAGAACTTCTCCTGGTTTCCGTTTCTATGGCAAACCGGTGCCGATTTAATCTCGGAGGATGGCAAGCATTCCGGGCTGAGCCAAGTGAAAGGCGAAAACATGTATAATTTTTTCCACAGTATGGTCAGTCAGGGGTTAATTAATATGCAGCCATCACGGCCGGCAACGGATATTGGCATTTTGACGAATGGTGAAACGGCGATGCAGGTAAGCGGGACGTGGAATATTCGCATGTTGGAGACGCAGTATGCCGATCAACCAATCGGTGTCGTTCCTCTGCCGACACCGGATGGCGGGAACCGTCTCACGATTGCAGGCGGATGGAAAATTGCGGTGAACTCGCGAAGCGATTATGCAAGCGAAGCTGCGAAGTTTGTGATGTGGGCTTTTTCCGGCGATACGAGCATACCGCTCAAGTGGTGCAGCGATGTGAAGTTTGCTTATTCCCCGCGCAAGTCCGTCATGGAAGCTGGAACCGACTATTATCGCCGCGGTCTGCGAGAGGTTTTTACCAATGAAATTTTCGGTACGGAGCGGATGGAGCCGCAATATCCGGAAGAAATCAACCGGACATTTACCCAGTCATTGCAAAGCATATTGTACAGCGGGGTATCCGGCAAAGAAGTGGTTCAAAGCATGGATGAGAAGATCGATCGTTTCCTGTCCAAAATCCAAAAATAGTCCACCTAACTAAATAATTTCTCGTTATGTACAGCTGTTCCCCCGGATTATACTCAAGATGTAAACGAAATGAAAGGGGATACAACAGATGAAACGGAAATGGAAAACGTTAGGGGTTACGGCGATTAGCTCTGCACTTGTTTTACAACTTGGTTGCGGATCCTCGACAACGGACACGCAAAAAGCAGGCGACGCTGCACCGAAAAGCACGGAAGCCGCCAAGGATACAAGCGCTGCCAAGAACAAAGTCAAGCTGGCTTTCTGGGACATGCACACCGAAGCCGAGAGTAAGTTCTTCAAAGATTTGATCGATGAGTACATCAAATCACAAGATCAAGTGCAAATCGAGTATTCAACCTATGATCAAGCTTCCTACACAACTACCAAGCTTCCTACTGGCTTTGCCAGCGGAGAAGGTCCAGACATTTACATGATCAGCCCAGGTGATTTCATGAAATTCGCGAAATCCGGTTTAATGAAAGATCTGACTCCGGATTTCGCGCCAGGCGTTAAAGAGGATTTCCTTCCTGCATCTCTTGATGCTGTGACGTATAACGGCAAGATCATGGCTCTGCCATTTGAATTGGAAACGCTAGGTCTTTACTATAACAAGGAAATGCTGGATAAGGCAGGCGTGCAAGTGCCGAAGACTTGGGATGAACTCCATGCCGCTGCGAAAAAACTGACAACTGATAAGGTAGCCGGTCTGATTATCCCGCCGGATAAAGGCCCGTACTTTAACTTTATCTGGTATCCGTTCCTGTGGCAGCAAGGCGGTAACGTGCTGAGTGCTGATGGAACCAAATCTACTTTCAACACACCAGAGACGGCAAAAGCACTCGATTTCTGGGGAAGCTTCTTTAAAGAAGGTCTGTCTCCGAAAAAACTGCAGCTCGGCCCTTGGGAAATTGATAACTTGGGCAACAAAACCGCGGCTATGCAAATTGTCGGAACGTGGGCCATCAATCGAATTGAAGAAAAATATAAGGACGTTCAGATCGGTCTAGCTCCAATCCCGACTCCTACAGGAGGCAAAGCGGCAACGGATGCAGGCGGTTGGAAAATGGCTGTCAACGGGCAAAGCAAGCATGCGGCTGAAGCAGCTAAGTTCGTGATGTGGGCATTCGGTTCATCGGATCTCAGCCATGCATTGAAATGGGGTACGGAAGTGAAGTTCGCTTACTCCCCACGGAAATCCGTAGTCGAAAAAGGTAAGGACATCTATAACAAAGGCTTGCGTAAAGTGTTCACTGAAGAAATTTATAACTCCGCTATCCCAGAACCGCGATATCCGTCCGAAGTGGTTGATGCAGTTGGTGATGCCATGCAGTACGTCATGTTCGGTAAAATGTCAGGTGCCGACGCTGCCAAAACCGTTGATGCGAAAATCACGGATATTCTAAGCAAACAGAAATAACAGGATTCTGGGGAGGGGGACGGCTTGCTCCGTAAAACTGCAAGACGGTCTCCCTTTTCAATTCGGGGAGGGGTAAAGAGTGACTCCAAGACGCAGCAATGCCCGCATGATTCAAGAATGGGTTACGGCTTACAGCTTCTTGCTTCCCAATATCTTGGGATTAATGATATTTGTTTTTATACCGATTTTATATGCTTTTTATGTAAGTTTGCATGAATGGAACGCGTTATCACCGAAAGTGTATGTTGGGTTTCAGAACTATGTAACCTTACTTTCGGACGATCAGTGGTGGCATTCGGTAACCAGAACCTTGCTGTTTAGTGTTATTTATGTGCCTTTGTTATTCTGTTTCGCTTTGCTTTCCGCGTTATTAGTGAATGGGCTTCGTGGTAAGACGGTGGGCGTGGTTAGAACGATGTTTTTACTACCATTTGCGGTCACATCGGTCATATCAGCTATCATTGTCATGTTCCTGCTTGATCCGAGAAACGGCCTTGCCAATCAACTGCTTTCTCTTGTCGGTATCGGAACACAACAATTTCTCGGTTCTCCTACACAGGCAATCTATTGCGTCATTCTGACATTGTTATGGATCAACATCGGATATAACATGACTATTTTTCTATCAGCTATCAAGGAAATTCCGATTGATTATTTCGAAGCGGCCCATATTGACGGGGCAACCCGCTTTCAAAGCTTTCGGCATATCACATTCCCCTTATTGCGGGAAACGAATACGTTTATTTTGATTGTCACCACGATCGCGTCCTTTCAAATTTTCGACCATATCATCGTTATGACAAAAGGCGGACCGATGGATTCAACGGAGGTTAGCGTACTTTATATCTTTAAACAAGCGTTCCAAATGTTGAATATGGGGTATTCTTCCGCGCTCGCGTTTGTTTTGTTCCTGATTGTTTTCGCATTTTCGATGATACAACTTAAATTTTTCTCTTCTAAAGATTAGGCGGTGCTACTATGAGAATAATGAACCGATTCATACTACCGACGGTTTCGATCATTGTCGGGATCGCCATGATTTTTCCCATTTACATGCTATTTATAGGCTCCTTTCGTTCGGAAACTCATATCTTCGATATTCAGCTGTGGCCGACGGAATTTGAGTTTCCCAACTTCAAAGAGGCCGTCACATCATCGCATTTGCTCAGATCGATTATGAATTCGTTGATTGTGTCCACAACCGTGACTGCGGTTGCTATGCTGTTCCATGCGATGTCCGGATATGCGCTTGCTCGCTTTCAATTTCCTGGGAAAAATGTGATCTTCGCTTGGATGCTTAGTACGTTAATGATTCCCTTTGCTGTGATCATGCTGCCCTTGTATTTAATTACGAAAAATTTAGGCATGACCAACTCTTTTGCCGGTTTGATTATTCCTGCCATTTTTAACGCTTATGGAATTTTTCTGTTCCGTCAGTTTTATCGGGAATTTCCTAAGGAACTGGAAGAGGCAGCCTACATAGAAGGGCTTTCTCAGGCAGGGACGTTTTTCCGAATCGCCTTGCCGCTTTCCATGCCGATCATTGCCCCATTAACCATCGGATTTTTCTTGGCTAATTGGAATTCCTATATATGGCCGCTCATCATTACGCAAAAAGAGAGCATGTGGGTTATTCAGGTTCAACTGGCTAACTTAGTTGGCGGGGGCTACGTGACGCCGTGGAACATTGTGCTTGCTGCGGCCGTTATTGCCGCATTACCTACTTTTTTACTATTCTTCGTCATGCAGAAATATTTGGTGGAAGGCATTAAAATGACCGGTATTAAATGATGCCGGCTACTTACAACAAGGAGCTGATTTGACCATGTTAGGATCATCGTTAAGAGATTTGTACCGCACTCGACAAGGAAAACGCAAAAGGGTTTCCAGCTATGATACAACGGGAGGAAATCGTGACTATAGCAAGTTGTACCCAGGAGAAAAAATCAAAATATTCGATATAGATGGCTCCGGCTGTATTACTCATATCTGGATGACAATGGCACCGCTTGACGACGCTGCGATAGAAACATACTTGCACCGAAAAGTCGTACTCAAGATGTATTGGGATGGGGAAGAGAATCCAAGTGTACAGGCTCCTATCGGCGATTTTTTCGGCATGGGTCACGGCATCACAAAAAACTTCAGCTCTGCGCCCCTTGCGATGAGTCCGGAAGATGGAAGAGCGCTGAATTGCTTCTTCCCGATGCCGTTTGGCCGAAATGCCAGAATAGAGGTCGAATCCGATGCTGATCAACCGATCAAATTCTACTACTATATCGATTATGAGCAATATGCGTTCCCAATCGACAGTGATCTTAGGTTTCATGCCATCTGGCGCCGTGAACTTACGGATGGTATCGAAGATAGCATTTCCAATGCACTGTTTGAATTTGGCGGAAAAAATATAACGGGCGACGGCAACTATGTGATGTTGGATGCGGTTGGTAAAGGCCACTATGTCGGCTGTAACCTGAACATTCATAACTTGCGTATGACGCGGGAATGGAACTGGTACGGAGAAGGGGATGACATGATCTTCATTGATGGGGAACCATGGCCCCCTTCACTCCACGGCACGGGGATGGAGGATTATTTCAACACGGCCTGGTGCCCGCAGCAGGAACAATGTACGCCGAATCACGGTCTTATACTTGGTGGAGGGCCGAACTGGTCAGGCAAAATCTCAGCGTACCGTTTCCACATTGAAGATCCTGTGATGTTCGACACATCCATTAGAGTGACGATCGAGCATGGACATAATAATCATCGGAGTGATGATTACTCCAGTACAGCTTATTGGTATCAAACGGAGCCACATAAAGATCATCCCATTATTTTGCCTGTAGCTAAAAGATTACCGCTTGCTGATATTTTAACCTTCAATCAGAATGATTTGAAAACATGCTTTGATTATTGATTATGAAACAATTGAATAACCGCTGCTTTCATCCATGAAGGCTGCGGTTATTCGCATTTACGGTCGTTGTTCCATCGCATTAAGGGTTAGTATAATGATTATAGGGATCATTTTTTTTGTACATGCATGTAAACGATAACATACAAGATAAAACTAAGTACTGTGCGAAGGAGACAGAGTGAGTGCAGATCCCTCTCTTTTTTTGTGGTCAATGCCATAATTGCAAAACGGGCAAGGGGAATCAATGTACGGTGCGTTGTGAAGATCCCGAAAGTATGTCATTTGCCGAGGTGGCATTCATTGAGCCAATGGCTTGTGTCGTCCACGCTATGAATAGGCTAGGTGTGAAAGCCGGGGATAGGGCAATTCTTTTAGGTGCGGGTGCTATGGGTCAGCAATTGATCCAGACTTTAGTGCATTCGGGTGTTTCGGAGCTTGTCGTTGTAGATATTTCTACCACAAAATTGGAACTGTCTAAAGCCCGTGGAGCATCCCGCACCATTGTGCCTTTATTCTGAAAAGGGGATGTTTGTTTGAAATGGTTGTTCCAATTGTTTAAAAGAAAAGGATTGCGGTTTAAACTTTTGCTTTATTTTATAACGTTAATTTTGCTCCCTGTTGCTACGTTGGGGATTATCGGTAACTTAGTTTCGGTCCAAACGCTTGAAGATGAAGCCAACAACCATACTACTCAAATGATTGATCAAGTGAAGAAAAATGTTGATTTTTATGTGCAAAGCGTGAAACAGAGCATCCAAATAATTTCGTTAGACCCGAATGCGATTCAATTTATAAATACGAATCCCAGCGTTTCATCGGAGCGGAGACAATCTACCGAAACTGAAGTGAGAAGGTTGCTTAGCAGTTTAACATCCATACATCCAGAAATTGCAGGGATTATTATTGTGAATGAGAACGACATGGATATTAGCAATGAAATGTTTCGTGTTTCTAGAGATCCGTTGACAAGCGAAGACTGGTATAAGAAGGCGATGGAACACCCTGGCGAACTACAGCTTATCAGCAAGCCGATCGGCAGAAATATTACGACGTTAGTGAGTTATAGTCCTGACGACGTGCTTTCTGTTGTGCAAGCGATTGCAAATCCGGAGACAGGCGCTTTTCAAGGAGTGGTACTGATCGATTTTAAGCTGGCTACGATCGAAAGTGTGATCCGTGGCGTGACCCTTGGGAAAAGCGGATTCATCTATATCTTAGATGCTCTAGGAGAAATTGTTTATGCGCCAGAGAATCCAATTGTGTATCGGGTAAGAGCGGTTTGGATGCGACAATCGGATGAACAATCCATCGTCAAAACCATTCGAAATGAGCGGTATCAAATTATATATACGTTATCCGACTTCACCCAATGGAAAACGGTCGGTGTCTTTTCATTAAATGAAACGTTGAAAGATGTGACAAAGCTTCAAAAGATTTCTTATGTTTTAGGCGGGTTGACCATTATTGTGGCTGTAGTGACCGCTTTGTTTTTTACCCGTTCGATTGTTCAACCGATTGGTAAGCTGAGAAAGCTTATGAAACGCGCGGAAGCCGGCGATCTGTCCGTTCAATTCGAGAGTGCGAACCAAGACGAAATTGGCCAACTCGGACGCAGCTTCAATAACATGATTATTGAAATTCGCAATTTAATCGATCTTGTTTATGAAGAACAGAAGAGCAAACGGGAAGCGGAGCTTAAAATTTTGCAAGCTCAAATCAAACCGCATTTTCTTTACAACACGCTGGATACGATACAATGGATGGCTCAAGAACGAAAAGCGGACGATGTAGTTGTGATGATTATGGCACTGACGAATCTGTTTCGCATCGGTTTAAGCAAGGGCAGGGAGTCGATTCCCGTAAGTGAGGAAATGGAGCATATCCAAAGTTACTTGTTTATCCAAAAAGCACGTTATGAGAATAAGCTTAATTATGAAATTTACGTCGAACCCGAGGTCAGCCAGGAAATGGTGTTCAAGCTGACTCTGCAGCCTTTAGTGGAGAACGCCATCTATCACGGCATTAAGGCACGGCGCGGAGAAGGGCATATTCAGATCAAGGTGCATAAGGTCGATGATAAGCTTTGTTTACGTGTTTCGGATAATGGTGCGGGCATTCCCTCCACGCAATTAATGGAATTGCAGGCTGTGCTGTCTGGCAGGCATGCAGGCAAAGAATCATTAGGATATGGCTTATTTAACGTACATGAACGGATCCGGCTCGTTTACGGAGATAACTATGGCGTTCGGATAAATAGCACAATCGGGGAAGGCACCCAAGTAGAAGTTTGGTATCCGCTCAGAAGGAGTGTAGTGAACGATGTGGAAAGTAATCATCGCCGATGACGAACCCAAAATACGCAAGGGTTTACGGCAAAATATAGACTGGTCATTTCTCGATATGGAAGTGGTTGGCGAAGCCGAGGACGGTATGGAGGCTCTGGAGATCTCAGAAGCGGTAAGGCCTGATGTTTTGTTGGTTGACATTTGCATGCCTTTGATGAGCGGACTCGCGTTTGTCGAAAAGCTGCAATCGTTTTTGCCTGATGCATTGATTATTCTGGTGACCGGCCATGATGAATTTGTGTATGCTCAACAGGCACTCAAACTTGGGGTATTTGATTATTTGCTGAAGCCGGTATCGAAGGAGCAATTGAACACAGTGCTGATGGCAGCCAAGGAACGGCTTACGGAGAAGAAATACATGGATTGGGCTGCACAGCAGGTAACCAAGCATCTTCCGTTTGTAAAAGAACGCTTTATGAACGATTGGATCGGTGGACATCTAACGGAAATCGAAGTAAAGGAACAGCTTGGTTTTTTGCAGGTGCCATTAGAGGCTTCTTTCGGGATGATTTTGGTCAAGGCAATCGATAACATGCAATTCCAAGAAAAATCGGAGGAATGGGATCGACTGCTGCTCTTATTTGCTGTACAAAATGTGGTGGAAGATATCGTACGCGAATGGGGTTGCAGTACTGTATTTCGAGATCGTAAAGATAATATCATGGCTATCGTGCCGTTCGACGGAAAAAATAGCTATGGCGATATCTCAGCAACGATTACAGCCGCAGTGGAGCGTTATGTTAAAACCACGGTAGTCGTTTATTACAAAGCCGAGATTTCAGGCGTGAGAGAGGTCCCTCTGGCTTATGAACAGTTAATTCAAGAAGCTGTGAAAGAAAGCAGTGCAACTCCGATAGTGATGCTCGCACAAAAATATATCCGCGATCATTACGTTAGGGAAGATCTTACACTGCAAGAAGCAGCTGACGCTATCAAGATCAGCGCTGCTTACTTGAGCCGGTTGTTAAGGCAGGAAATAGGTGTGTCTTTTATTGATTTCCTGACGCAGATTCGCATTAAACAGGCTATTCGTATGCTCCACGATCCAACGTTGAAAATATACGAAATCGCAGAACAGGTCGGGTACAGCAGCCAGCATTATTTCAGCACTGCTTTTAAAAAGGTGCTTGGCGTATCTCCTATCGAATATCGAAAGGGCGGAATCAAGTGAATTACGCATTCAAATGGTTAGCCATTCTTGCAGTGGTGTTATTGTTCTTAACTAGTTGCTCGCAATCTGAGAATGATGGGGAAGAAGTCAAATACTTGATTGGCGTGTCCCAAGCCAATTTGGGAGAACCTTGGCGAGTGAGTATGAATCGTGAAATTCAGGAGGAAGCCGCCAAGCATAAGGAAGTGCGCGTTATCTTCACGGATGCTGCGCAGAACAGCCAGAAACAGATTCGCGATGTGGAAAAGTTAATGAATCAGGGCATTGATCTATTGATTATTTCGCCTAACGAAGCGAAGCCGCTTACGCCTATTGTCCAAACGGCTTATCGTAAAATCCCGGTTATCGTATTGGATCGTGAAATCGAAAGTACAGATTATACGACGTTCATCGGTGCAGACAACCGCTTAATCGGCCGAATGGCAGGACAATTCATCGAACAGCTGCTGGGCGACAAAGGAGGGGAAGTGCTGGAAATCAAAGGCCTTCTTGATTCCACACCTGCGATAGACCGAAGCGAGGGATTTCGGGAAACGATTGCGGGTAATGCCAAGATACACCTAGTCGGATCGGTCACTGCCGATTGGCTGCGTGATAAATCCGAAGATATGATGAAGAACAAGCTGCTGGAGTGGCCGCAAGTAGATGTGGTTTTTGCACATAATGATCCGATGGCATTAGGGGCCTATAAAGCAGCGGAATCTATAGGCAGGAAGGAGACCAAGTTTGTTGGGATCGACGGTTTGCCAGGCCAATGGGGTGGGCTTCAGCTCGTAAAGCAAAAGGTGCTGCAAGCCACGTTCATTTATCCCACAGGAGGGAAAGAGTCCATACAGTCAGCTCTGCGAATACTGAATCATGAAGCTAATATACCTAAAAGAGTTACACTCAGCAGCACCAAGGTAACCGGAGAAAATATAAATGAGTTTGTCCAAGCGAATGGAAGCAGCAAATAACAGTTATTCGGAAAATATCCGGATAGCTGTTTTTTTTATTGCGTAAAATGAACAAAAATGGCGTTTTTTCGTAAATACTTCAATTGCCCTCTCCGCCTATAATCAGCTTAAGGCAAGAGTAGGAGGTGAAACAATGGAAGAACACAGGACATTACTTCGTTTGGATCAGATTCGTAAATCATTTTCGAATGTACAAGCGCTCAAGGGGGTCAACTTAGAGCTGAAAAAAGGCGAAGTGCTTGCACTCATGGGTGAAAACGGTGCGGGCAAATCGACGCTCATGAATATTTTGCAAGGGGCGGTAGGGACTTATGAAGGGGATATTTATCTGGAGGATAGGAAAATCGTCATCCATTCTCCTGTAGATGCGAGAAATTTAGGCATCGCCAAAATCCACCAGGAGCTGCAGCTTGTACCTGAGTTGACGGTAGCCGAAAATATTTTCCTCGGTAGAGAACCGCGGACGAAGATGGGTTTCGTTGATTTTCCAAAAATGAATCGAGAGATAATGCCATACTTGGAGGCGCTCGATTTAGATATAAAGCCGACGGCCCGAATCAAAGAGCTTCGTTTGGGCGAGCAACAATTAATTGAGATTGCTAAAGCATTATCTCTTAACGCCCGCATCTTAATCATGGACGAGCCAACTTCTGCGCTTAGTGAAGCCGAAACCCAGAAATTATTTCAAGTGATCCGAAGGCTCTCAGCGGAAGGGGTCTCCATTATTTACATTTCCCACCGCATGGAAGAAATTTTCGAGCTTACGCATCGCATTACAGTCATGAGGGATGGCGAATATATCGCAACCGTCAAAACTAGTGATGTTACGAAAGACGAATTGATTCAGATGATGGTGGGACGTTCCGTATCCGATTTGTATCCAAGCCGCAGAATGAAGCAAGGCAAGGAGATGCTGTCAGTAGATCAATTGGCATTTCAGCCTCCTGCGGGAAGCGCAAAGAAAAGGTTAACTAACATTTCCTTTAAGCTTCACCAAGGAGAGGTGCTTGGAATAGCTGGGTTAATGGGATCAGGAAGAACGGAAATATTGGAGTGCTTGTTCGGCATGTTTCCTGAGCAAACGGAAGGACGCATTCTATTGAAGGGCGAAGAGATTCAAATCCGAAGTCCTCAAGAGGCCATCGGCTATCGAATGTCTTTTGTCACGGAGGATCGCAAAGGGCAGGGGTTAGTTCTTGGACGTCCGATTGGCGAAAATATGACGCTACCGCTGCTTAAGCAGCTCAGCCGTTGGTTTATGCTCCGATTTGGAGATGAAGAAGCACTTTGCCAAATTCAAATGGACAATTTAAAGATCAAAGCGGAAAACACGATGATGCATGTAGGGAATTTAAGCGGAGGCAATCAACAAAAAGTAGTTCTTGCGCGCTGGATGATGATCAATCCCGATATATTGCTTCTGGATGAACCGACAAGGGGAATCGATGTGGGAGCCAAAGCTGAAATTTACCAGCTCATTCATAAGCTTGCGGACGAAGGTAAAAGCATTATCATGGTGTCGTCTGAGCTTCCTGAATTGATTGGGATGTGTGATCGAATGATTACGATTTGCGAGGGCAGGGTTACAGGTGAATTTAGCAATTCGGAAGCAACACAAGAAAAATTGTTAGCCGCAGCGACTTTGAGGGAAGGAGAGTAAACCGGCATGTCTTTGCAAAAATTGAACAACAAAAACCTAGAGAAGGATATCCGGTGGAACCGTAAAACGTCGTTTCAGGTGATTAAGAGGTTCCAAAGCGTTTTCGGTTTGGTTGCCATCGTTCTGCTCGCGACCGTTTTATGCGTTAGGGACGGGGAATATTTATTTTTGAACCCATCCAATCTGGCCAATGTGATCCGCTCGATTTCGGAAAATGGCATTATTGCCGTAGGTATGACCCTGGTCATTCTTGTGGCAGGAATCGATTTGTCCGTCGGCGCCATATTGGGTCTTACGGCTACGGTAGCCGCAGATCTTATGATGCATAAGGATTTGGGAACTTTAAGCACGGTGCTCATCGTTATGATCATTGGCGCCCTGATCGGAATGTTTAACGGTGCGATAAGCACGAAATTATCCATCCAATCGTTCATCGTCACGTTGGCTGCGATGAGCATTGCGAGAGGGATAGCCCGTTTCTGGTCAGGAGGTATCGGCATTCCGATTTCGTATGGCAAAGAAGCAAATTTAGCGCCAGTTGCCTATTCGGTTTTGAGTGAACGTGTATGGGGCATTCCAGTTCCAGCCATCTGTTTTGTTATGATTAGCGTTCTATTTACCGTACTTCTGCGGTATACACGATTTGGAAGATATGTGTATGCGATCGGCGGAAATCCAACAGCAAGCCGTTTATCCGGCATTCGTGTGGATCGAGTTAAGATCGCCGTATTTACGATTTGCGGCGTCCTTTCGGCAGTAGCCGGTCTCATTCACGCTGCTCAGTTGAACCAAGGCAGCCCGAATGACGGTATTGGCTATGAATTGAACGCAATTGCGGCAGTCGCAATCGGAGGAACCAGCTTATCTGGAGGGATCGGAACGATTCCTGGAACAGTCATCGGGGCTCTAATCTTGGGCGTGCTCGATAATATGCTTGGATTATTGAACGTGAATAATAACTTGCAGATGGTTGTCAAAGGTTTAATCATTATTGCAGCCGTCGTGCTGCAAAGAAAAAAATAACAAATTTGAGAGGGTGTTATGTTCATGAAAAAGAATAACCTGATCGTGTCTTTCCTATTGGTAATGGTGTTAATTTCCTTAAGTGCTTGCGGCAGCGGTTCAACGACGACTTCCAGTAAAACAACGCCTGCTCCAACAACTGCGGATACAGCTGCGAAGGCGTCGGAAGTGCCTAAGAAGAAATCAAGCTACCTGATCGGGATGTCGCAAGCGAATTTAGGCGAGCCTTGGCGCGTGGCTATGAATGATCAGATTGCTGCAGCAGCTGCCAAACATCCGGAATTAAAAGTCGTGTATGCCGATGCAGCACAAGATAACAGCAAGCAAATTGCCGATGTCGAGAATTTTATTCAACAAAAAATTGATTTGCTTATTATTTCCCCGAATGAAGCAAAGCCGCTTACAGCCGTTGTGAAAAAAGCGTACGATGCAGGCATTCCGGTTATCGTCTTGGATAGAAAAGTGGAAGGCGACGCTTATACCATGTATATCGGCGGCAATAATAAGCTGATCGGTAAAAAAGCAGGGGAGTACGTTGCGAAGATTCTCGGCGACAAAGGCGGTAATGTTGTTGAAGTTAAAGGGCTTGAAGGTGCGACGCCTCAACAGGAACGCCATGACGGCTTCATGGAAGGAATTAAGAGTAATCCGAATGTCAAAGTCATTGCTTCCCAAAATGGCGATTGGTTAAAAGATAAATCCATCACAGTCATGGAATCCATTCTCCAAGCAAACAAAAAAATCGATATCGTCTACGGTCATAACGATCCAGCGGCTGAAGGAGCCTTCATTGCTGCTAAAAATGCTAAACGTGAAACAGAAATGAAATTCATCGGGATCGATGCGCTGCCTACTCCGGACGGAGGGATTAAAGCCGTTATGGAAGGCAGGCTAACGGCAACTTATGTCTACCCAACAGGCGGTAAAGACGCTATAGATAACGCTATTAAAATTTTGGAAAACGGTGAGAAAGTCGAAAAGTCCATCACGTTGGATACTTTGGAAGTTACGAAAGAAAATGCGGCAGACGTTTATAAACAATTTGGCGGTAAATAAGAACAAATAATTATTGCTGAGATACTAAACAACAAGTGAGGCGCTGCTTGCGGCCTCGCTTGTTGTTTTTTTAACCACACTATGTAAGTTAAGGTCATTCATCGATCAAAAGAAAATCCACCACGCCAAATTTTTTCTCCTTATTTGCGTATTTCACAACCTTTATACTTAGTTTAGAACATCAAATTTAGAAAGGGGTCATTGTATGCATTTCGCTTGAAATCGGTTTTTATTTTAAGTACGGCCTTATTGCTGCTGCTCTCTTCCTTCATTTCCGTAGGACGTTTACAGGCATGGAAACTGTTGTTAGGCCTCAGATGTGGAGTCCATTCTGTCTAAATTCATAGATGGCGCGTCGGTTGCTCCATGGGCTAAACAAGCGGTTTCTGCATAAGTTCAACATGGGATTGTCGACGGATCGTATGCAGGCTTGCAGCCGCAGAATAACATTACAAGAGCAGAAACGGCTGTTCTGGTGCAAAGGTTGTTAAGAACAGCCAAGTTGATTGAAAACCGTAATTGATCCGCCGAAAACCTAAGGGTTCCTAGTCTTCATTTATTGACGAAACGAAATTCTCCAGATAGTATTAATGTGGTAACGTTAACATGGAGAATCGACTCGATGACTCTGATGTAAAGGATGGATCCTCTTGGTCAAAATGACAATCAAGGATGTAGCTAAAGAAGCAGGGGTGTCCACAGCAACGATTTCGCGTGTTATGAACAATTCCGGTTATGTGAGTGAGGATATCAAGCAGCAGGTGTTGGAAGTCATCCGCAAATTTAACTACCAACCAAATGCGATAGCCAGAAGCTTAAAACAAGAAAAATCACGCAGTGTGGGGATTGTTCTGCCTGATATGGCGAATCCTTATTTTATGAAAATTGCCCGTACGATTCAGCATCGCTGTTTCCAACTAGGCTATCATCTACTCTTTATCGACACCGAAGAGAATCCTGAGAAAGAAAGGGAAGCTCTCGAATTTCTGACGGAAAAAAGAGTTGAGGCTCTCATTCTTGCTGGTACCGGTGAGAACAGGGATCAAATTCAGGCAATCAGTGATTCAGGCATACATGTCATTTTGGCTGACCGTCGTTTTTCCAATTTAAAACTGGATACAGTAACAGAAGACAATATTTACGCCTCTAAGTCTGCAATTGAGCATTTACTGGAGAAAAAGCATACGCGAATAGGTATTATTAATGGTCCAAAAACGATTAGTACCGCAAGGGAAAGAAGGCAAGGCGCGATTATTGGGTTGGAAGAAGCGGGGATTACGCCAACGAATGAATTCATGTTTGAAGGTGATTACACCAGAGAATCGGGTATTGAAGCTATTCGGTACTTCAGCCAATTACCTGATCGCCCAACTGCTATTTTTTCAGCAAATAACGAAATGACTTTCGGTGTTTATTTGGGTTTGCAAGAATTGGGTATACCGCTGGAAAGCATCGAAGTGGTTTCATTCGGCAATCTAGAATTTTCTTCTTTGTTTCATCATAATCTATCTGTCATAATGCAAAATCCTCAGGAGCTTGGGGAAACGATTGGTGATTTGTTAATTAAACGGTTAAACGGTGAAGCGGATTCTGTACAGAATAGAATCTTAATGCCACACCTTGTTCCATCAAAGTAATGGTTATGATAATGATCTTATGGATCATTTTTTAAAAAACATGTAAACGATAACATACTATAACACCATTATTATGGGATCTAATGAGTAAAAAGGCTGCCTGTGTGACCGGCAGCTTTTTTACTCACCTACGGGTAGGGAAATATGGTAATATTAGGTATATTATTTTTTTATTGGAGGGATAGCTGTTGAAGCAAGTAGTGAGCGTGCTAGATGCGGAACCGGGATGGCACGATCGATTCATAAATGAATCTGAGCCATTGATTTGGTACAAGATTACTACTGAACAAGGGGAGTCTTGGATTAGACCGAAACATCCCGAATATCCCGAAGAATTTTTCGAATGGATTCAACCGTCAAGAGAAGAGTTTTTATATGATGAACCATCGAACCAAGGGAAAACAATGAATACGATTTCTCCATAGCCATTGAAATCTATGGGTACTTATCACGGATATTACCGTATCCAGACATGGCTCGGGTACAAATGGATCAAACCGAAGCATAAGATTGTTCCATACTACATTCCGACGAATGAAGATATTAGCTTGAACGCGCCCCACCTGTAAGAGGACAAGAACATATATCTATAGAGATCCGAGCTCAGCGCGGATTTATTATTTTATGGATGTAAGTTCTTGTCTTTTTCGTAAGACAAGAACTTACATGCAGGTATTTAGTTTCATTTAAAAATCGAAGGTGAAAAATGAACAAGAAAGAATCTATATTTTATTTTATATTAGCTACGTTTTTATTTGGCGGAGTCATCTGTCTATTCAAGAGCATTTTTGGTCTTTATTTTTTTTAGTATTAATAAGTTTTCTATTAACACTCAAGATCTCAGATGAAAAAAAGAGTTTCGGGAAACAAATGTATAGTGCTTGTTTAGGTCTTTTCTTTTTTGGATGGATCGCAGTTTTAGTAATCTTGCTGATTAAAATATTCATAATGTACTTATATTACTCATTAATCTAACGAGGTACTGATAGTGGAGGAGCCAGCTTTGTCAGTCGGCAGCTAATCCTTTATTTTCGTTAAACTAAAGGACAGCAGAGCAACGCATTTTCTGCTTTTAAGGAAGAAAAAATGGCAATGCTCTCCTTAATACACGCAACCTTTCAGTTCAGTTTAGCGTTATTAAGCAAAATGAACAGTCTTTCAGGTGAAGGGAGATGTGAGCCTGATCATGAAAAAGAAGTTGGTACTTGTAATAACTCTGGCTTTATGCGTAGGGACTTTGGGTTGGGAGAAGTACTCAGCCTTTGCCATGTCAACCGAGACGAACATGCCGAAAGAAAACACTATTACCTTGTTTGAAAACACAACCCTGCTCAGCGATAACGGGACTACGATCGGGATACTGGCTCCCCAAACGGTTACAATACTTAATACAAGCCAAAGAAGAGTAGGGCATGGGGAAGGGTATTTAGTGCCTATCTACCAGATCTCTACTTGGGTCGGCAAGGCGTGGATTATGCCATTCAATGCAGCGCTTGGAGAGCAAGTTCCGTCCCAAGCGAATCTTGAATTATTCGGTGTTGAGCCGATATACTTCGATCCGGGCCTTACTAAGCCGACTTGGATTCAATTAGCCCCACAAACCGTCAAAATCAAGTCGAAATGGGGAGACCGTTATCTGATCGAAACGCAGAACGGCGATAGGTGGATCGCTCCACGCTACGAATCGTTGTACGGTATGGAGGAGGTAAGGCGTGAGGTTCAACTCCAAAATGAAACAAAGTTGCTTCGTTCCCCCTCTGGCTTGGAAACAGGTGCAGCGTTGAGCCCCCAAAAAGTAAAAGTGAATGAGGTGTGGCGCGATTGGTATCGCACCGAATCGTGGCTCGGGCCAGTCTGGTTCAAACTTCCTGAGATGGATACGGCTGTCGGGCAGTCAAGGTTCAACGATAATCACGTAAGCGGACGAATACGGCATATGATGGGTATAAACCTACTTAAAGAGGAGTTGCGTCTCCATGCCGATTTCATCAGGGACCCACTTGTTGTATACTGTTCGTCCGGGTGACACCTTGTATACGATTGCTGAACAATTGGGCACCAACGTACCGTCGCTAGTGCAGATTAATGCGTTATATCCATCTGTTACAGACCCCGACCGAATCTTTCCAGGTCAAGTACTGGTAGCGAGATTGCCAGGTATGGCGGAGCAAAGCTCTGTTTTATATCAGGTTCAGCAGGGAGATACACTATTTAGGATCGCTGAACGTTTTTCTGTAAGCGTTGATATGTTGGCCGGACTCAACCAAATACAGCATCCGGACATTCTCCGAGTGGCTCAGCTGTTGTTTATTGCCGCCTTCGTATACGAAGTAGAGCAGGGAGACTCTCTGTACAGGATCTCCCGCCGTTTCGGAACATCCATGAGCGAATTGATTCGAGCCAACCGAAACCGCCAGGGTTTATCACCTGATGTCATTTATCCCGGTTTCCGTTTGGTCGTCCCGCTTCCGTCCTCGACGAATATCGTAGTGTTAGAGCCTTTGCCCGGAACGAGGATTGCTCCCGGACAGCATTTGACGGGTAGAGCCCGAGCGTTCGAAGCGACGATAAATTACCAAATTCGCGACGCGATGGGGCGTTTCATTACGGAAGAACGAGCTGTAACGGCTGCACAAGGCGCTCCAGCCTTTGGATTATTCGACGTAAAGCTCCAGTTTGATCAATCTCCCACTACACAAAACGGTACATTGATGGTGTACACACGCAGCGCCCGCGACGGCAGCATTCAAGATTTGGTGGAGGTTCCCGTCACTTTTTAATATATCAAAAAACTACGCGGCTGCCGGCATGAATCGGCAGCCGCGTTGAGGTAACTGACAGCATAGTGAAGTAGAGTGAATAAATTTTATTTAGGAATTAAATAAACAAAGTGGTACATACTTACCAATTTTAATCGGTGCTTTGTTACTTATTCTCGCTATAATCGTTTTTACTATTACCTTTTATTTTTGGATTAAGAACACGTCAAAACAAAGTTAGTATGTTTATGGAAGACACCGGAAGATCTTACGGCGTCTATTGGGTGCACGAAAATGTATTATAGCTGCTGCTGCAGTAAAGGTGCGATTAATTGGCGGAACACATCTGCAGGGTACTGTTCTTTTTTTCGTTTATCATTGGTTAGAACAACAACGGTCTTAAGACTAGGGACTATATGAATATATTGTCCTCCATATCCACGGGCGTAATAGTACTCCACAGAATGCGAGGACGAATCGTTTGGATCAACAGGGTATGAATCAGTCCACCAATGCCAGCCATAGTAGCCATGGCGAGGAGCTTCCACGAGTATTGCGGATTGTACCGAACGTGCGACCAGTTCCTGTGAAATGAGCTGTTTGTTATCCCATTTTCCTTGCTGTAAATATAGCTGCCCGAACTTCAGCATATCTGAGGGGCGAAGCCAAAGTCCAAATCCACCTGTATGAATGCCTTGAGGGTCAATTTCCCACTTATAGGATTCAATTTCAAGAAGCCCAAACAAATATAACTCAGCAAAGCGGGCAGTTGTCATACCCGTTGCTTGTACCAAGATGGCAGACAATAATTGTGAAACCCCTGAATTGTATTCCATTCTAGCTCCAGGAGAATCCGATAAGGGCTGTTCCAAAACAAAATTCACCCAATTGGGTGATCTAGTCATACGCGGGAAGGAATTCTGTCCACCAAACTCTGTCCAGTCAAATCCGGCAGACATCGTCAACAGATGCTGCAGTGTAATTTCCTGCTTGCGGGAATCACGGTACAAAGCAAGCTGTGGGAAAAATACGGATATGGGTGTCATTAGTGGCGGCAGCAATCCCTTATCAATTGCGATACAAATCAGCGAGGCTAGGACACTTTTGGTGCAGGAGTTGATCCTTGCTATTGCTGTTGCCGTTTGAGGATCTCTATAGTGTTTAAAGGCAAGCTGGCCTTGCTGAATTATTAAACAACTTCTCAAATCCAGTGGTGCAATAGCAGTAAATAATGATGACAAATTCATAATAGCCTTCCTTTTACTGTCATAGATGTAATCCATTCAGATTCACCATGTATCATACCATTTGCGATATCTGTATGACAAAAACGGCGGAAAGCGTAAACATGCACCGATGGTCAATAAATGAGATTCATATAAAACACTAAATTTTTATTTTGTCATTATTTCTAAATAGTGGTTTTAGTCAACGAATATCGGGCTGCATTGGTTTAATTCTAATAATCTCTACTATTATTACAAGTGGCGCACTGATATCAGGTGACCGCCAACGAGCTAATGATAATACAGAAACCACCAATGATAAAAAACAAAGTGACAGCATCTCTATAGCATGTTTTCTTGCAGCTATCCCGATTTTACTCCTTTGGGGATATCTTAAATATTTTAAGTAAAAGATCGATTGAGCTAACGGAAACAAGAGTTAAGTAAATGTAACATAATTGAAATCTTATTTTCATGTGGCATTAATTAATCAAGCCTATAATAAAGGTCGACCCCCTTTAAAATATAAAACTTAGACCCTCAGCCCGTTGCTGTGGGTCCTTTTTATGCTATTCAACTAAAGGGCAGATTGCGCTGATGAATATTTTACCAACACTTGAGGGAAATTAGCTGAAAAAGCCTAGAGGGTAGGTTGAATATGGGGATTTTTTCGTTAATCAGACCTCTTAGAAAATATGAACATTATGTAGAAAGAGCAAATTCCTATGAATTGATTTTTCTTAGGAAAAAAGCAATTGAAACGATGAAAGATGCACTAAAACAACCATTCTCTAAAAAAGAAATAGCAAGTGGTTTGATTTATTTGGGGATTATGTATGAAAAAATGAAGGAACTTAATCAAGCATCCGATTATTACCATCAAGCACTGGAGTTAACATCCAAAGAGGAGTTTAAATATCACCGTAATTTCAAGAAAGCGATTGAAACGTTTATTAGAAATAGGGAAGAACAAAGAGCCTTATATTGGTTAAATAACCTTCTGGAACGGCAGAGGTACGATAAAAGATTTGTAAAATTATCTGTTCTAAAGAAGCATTTTAGTTAATGAGCTGCTAAACTCTAACACAGAACAATATTTCAATTTACTATACAACTAGGCTGCCGCAGAGATGAGGTGGCCTCGTTACGTGAACGCACGATTCTGCTAAATAATAACGCCTCTGGTATGCGGTAAATATCGCCGGCTACTTATTCTAGCTATTGAAACTGAGCGAAAGCTTGCTTCGTATGGTATGAAGAAAACAACTGGGGGGCTAATCTTTGAAACGTTATAAGGTGATTAATGCGAAGACGGCGACGCTGTTATCCCTTTCTGCCATGGTCCTTACCTTAGTCCTGGTATTTGCCATCGGCCATCGCTCAATTTTAGTAGAGCTCGAGATCACGACCGGCGTTTTAGCCGTAGTACTCTTTACATTTCTGTCCTTTGGTTTGTACAGGGGAGTAAGGTTGCAGAACGATCCCTTATATAAGGAAGGGTGGAAACCGTTTGGAAAGTGGGATGTACTGGATATTGCTTCGGTGGGCGACCTGTTTCCGGTAGAGTTCTCCGGAGAAGGCCTATTTGGGATCGTACTAACAGTTATTGCCTGGATCGCCATTACGATTGTGATGCTCATTCTTATTTTTTTGGTCGGTAACATGCTCTGGGGGATTATCGTGTTTATGGGTATAATGCTGTATTGGTTGTTTTATAGGGCATACCGATATGTCTTTCTAAAAGGGAGGGCGTGCCGTAATCGAGTTGGCTTAAGTCTTGCATATGGCGGGTTGTATACTGTTTTGTATACTGGATGGGCATTTATATTGCTGCAGATCGGGTTTTGGGTGAATTAACCGTGCTTTTTAAGCTCTAATTAAGTACAATTGCTCAATAAACGGGAGCAGACGCTGCGGCGATTTGCTCCTGTTCGTTGTAGTAACGGGCAGGATAGTTTGGTAGCAATGTTGAAATAAAAAGCGTAACTGTAAAGAAAAGGTGGGGTTAATGTGTCGGTTCTTGCATTTATATCTACACCACAAAACGAATATGAAAAATCGTTCGCTGTACCTGTGGCAACTGAAGAATTCTTTTACGATTGTTGGATTCCTGCAATTAATGCATTAAACCTTCAATGGGTAAATCTTTTTCCATCTGGAATTGAAATTACTAAAGAGGATCTTGATGAACACACTAGATCGTTGAATATATTCGACATTTTCTTGCAGGGATTACCAAAGAATTAAGAGGATCAATATGAATAGTTACGTTTGGGCTGGTGTAAAAGTTAAGTTGCGTCCGGTGTTACCCACCGACTGGGAAAAGTTCCATAACAATGATCTTGATTCGGAGAACGCTAGACTATGTGACGAGATACACTTCCCAAGGTCAGAAGAAGGTACAAAGGCGTGGGCCGAACACCAATCCATTAATCCCTCAAATGGTGATAATGTCTTCATGGCAATAGAAACGCTCGATGGAATACTCGTCGGGAGCATATGCACAAATAACTGTACTCCTCGTTATGGAACCTTCAAATATGGGGTTTCGATATTTCGTGAGCATTGGCGTAAAGGTTACGCTTCTGAAGCCATAACAATATTACTGCGGTATTACTTTGAGGAATTACGATATTGTAAGATTAATGCTCACGTCTATGCATTTAATGAGGGTTCTGTAGCATTGCAGGAGCATCTGGGCTTCGTTCAAGAGGGAAGAATAAGGAACATGGTCTTTACTAAGGGCCAACATTACGACGAATATATTTATGGCTTAACTAAAGATGAGTTCGAAAAAGTGCATACGTAGTTGAATACATCTGACTGCCCTTGGGCAGTCTTTATCGTTCAACTAACGGAAACGTTAGTTCAATCCAATAAGGAGCAGTCTTGCCACTGCAGCTGCTCCTTATTTTCATTAAGCTAATGGCAGTATAGTTTAGTTATAAACGTACTTTCCAAAAAAGTGTGTGGTAAACTGTTCGAAGCACGACACTTGAGGGGGATTAAAGAAACTATGGAAGACTCTGTAGTTATACAAGCAGAACGAATTGCAGGCGATTTTCTTCTGGAACAAGTAAAAACTTCATATCAGATCATAGGTAAAGGCATCACAAATCAGGTTTGCGTAGTTGAGACGGAGAGTCGCAAAGTTGTTGTCCGCATGAACGATAAAGATACATTTCCAAGCTTTATCAAAGAAAAATGGTGTATCGAGCAAGCAGCCGCAGTTGGCGTTCCTGGACCTGAGGTGTTGTCTATTGGTATAGTTGATGAAAGCGCATATATGATTCAATCCTTTATTGAGGGTGACAACGGGTTAGACAGTACTGTTCCCAAGTCCGATGTTTGGAGGAAACTGGGCGAATATGCCAAGCTTATTCATTCGATTCAAGTGAAGGGATATGGAGGGAATCTGATTGATCCAGTAGTTGGTGATTTTCAGTCACCTTCTCATGCCGGATCAGACGGCAGTTGGCAAGGGTATGTGCAGTATAATATCAATAGTTTGACTGAGCATGATCGCTTGATTGAGCTTGGAGTAATCACTCAGATGGAATCGCAGAGAGTAAGAAAACTGTTTGAAAATTTGAAGAGTGAACCGTTCCGCTTCGGTTTAAACCATGGAGATATCTCTTTAAAGAATACGATTGTCAATCAGGCAAACCAAGTTATATTGCTGGATTGGAATGCAGAAGTAAGCGTGGTACCGCATGCAACTGTTGCTCAATTGATGCATTACCAAATCCTAGGACTAGAAGAAAGCGCAAGTGTTGAGGAATTCAAAGGAAACGAGGCATTTGCTGCTATTAAGGGCTTTCGATAACCTCAGGTGGGCTATTGATCGGAGTCCTGATCTGATCGAACCCTATGCTGCGTTTGCGAAGCAAGTCATTGACATGATTAAGGATTAGCAAAAAAATGATCAGTGTTTCTGTATCTCAATTCAACCAGGTGTGAAGAACATTATTGAACCGAGGGACGGAACACGATAGTTCAATCCTGACTCGAATTTGTTCTTCCTTGGCGATGGATCATTACGCTCCCTCGATAGCGGAAGAGAAGCTGCCTTGAGGCGGCTTCTTTTTGGTTTTCATTCAACTATCGGGCTGGATGATGATAATTATTCATGTAAAAATAATGGAAAATGATATATGATTAGTGAACGTACGTTCTTTATTTTGGCATAATATATTTAAGCGAAAAGAGGCTTGTATAACATGTTAACTATTGTGAAGGGACCTTACTTACAGTGTCCTACTGAAAATTCCATAACCATTATGTGGGAGACATCAGAACCTGCTTCTTCAACTGTAAATGTCTTAATGGCTGAAAGAATACATAGCGGATATCAGGGGAATTACAAGAAACCCGAACATGTGCTTGTAACCGTAGATGAAAATGAGTATTCAACGATTCATCGGCTTACAGTTAATCACTTAGAACCCAATACCCTTTATTTTTATCAGGTACGTTCGGTGAATGAGCGAGGTGAGATCGAATCAGGATACCATTTCCTCAAAACGGCAGTTCGGAGGGGAGAGTCGTTTTCATTTACTGTGACGAGTGAAACTGGTGGATATAGCGGTTTCGATAAATCCGAGGGGCAAATAAATCGGAATATATTTAGTCAAATGCAAAGATACCGCCCCGATATTACCTTGTTTGTTGGGGATATTGTTAATGACGGAAATAATTACGAGGATTGGGAGAAATATTTTTTTGGTCCAGGTAAGGAGTTCCTAACGAATACTCCGTTTTATAGTTGCTTAGGCAATCATGAGGATAATGCCTCATGGTACTATGACTTTTTTGCTTACAATTCCCCAAAAAATTACTACTCATTTGACTATGGAGATACCCACTTTATCTGCTTAGACAGCACAGATTTCATTGAACGTGAAACCTACCCAAATAGTTCGGGGAAGATGGTACCTGGGAATGAGCAGTTTGATTTTTTTATTCGCGATTTACAATCAACTTCTGCAAAATGGAAAATTGTTTATTTTCATTACCCTCCTTTTGTATCTGGTGGGTATCAGGTCGAAGATTTACAAGAACTATGCCCTCTAATGGAACAGTATGGAGTCGATTTGGTCATTAATTCTCATACGATTGTGTACGAACGAAGTCACCCAATCTGTAATGGTAAGGTCGATTTTGAAAAAGGGATCGTTTATATTGTTGCTGGTGGGGCAGGAGCGATGCCTGATTGGTTTTTACCTAAAAGATCTTGGCATACAGCACAATCCTTAGCGGTACCCCATTTTCTTAATATCGTTATGACTACTAATTCTTTGGAATTGCAAGCTATAGATGAGCATGGAAGTTTGTTTGATAAGTATTGTTTGTATAAGGAGTCAACTGGGAAACGAATTTACCTCTAAGATTGTTCAACTAACGGTGAACGTTAGTTCAATAAAGGGGCGCTATACAAACTATGAATGTGTTGCCATGGTAACAACCTTTGGCATGCTTAAAAAATCGGGGATTTGCAGATGTCTACGCTTGCATTAATTAAAAAAGAAAAAGCACCCAGTTTTTTGAGGTGCTTACTTAATGTGTTCGAATGAATTTAGTTGTCTGCAATGAGGGCAAAAGATGTTGATGAAATATGTATTTCACCGTTTTTCCAGGATCCTTGCCTGATGCTTATCGATGCTTGCAACTGTATAACGTGGCGAATTCATTGGTTGAGCAACTATGGACATAGATTCGAATTCTTTTGTAATCAATGCATTGTGCTTCCCGTCAATTCTCATGATGAATTACGACTCCTTGTATTTGTGTTTTCATTTTCTGTCAAGGGTGGCTCCCATTTCATATACAAATTACTTAACCTTATCTAGCCGTACAATAGTTAACGATTCAATTTTCTATAAACTCACTACTGAGGGACGGGCAGGAAAGTTGAGTGTTGTTTTCATCAAAAATGGTATAATTAGGGCAATTTCTTTACCGATACTACTAATTAGGAGGGATAAATTATGTTAGAGAAGTTGAGTATAGAGCATTTGATTGATCGAGAACGAGATCGTGATTTCTCTTTAATCGTACTAATGTGTGGAATAGCCGGTTCGGGAAAAACTACCTTTTCTCAAAATTTGGAAAAGTATGGTTATGTACGTCTTTCTATTGATGAAGAGGTTTGGTCTACTAATGGTCGATATGGAATTGATTATCCCGTTGAAAAATATAGGGAGTACTTGGAAGAAGCGCATATAAGATTACGTAATAAACTAGTAAAGTTAATTGAAGATAAAAAACAGGTTGTAGTCGACTCCAGTTTTTGGAACCGATCCGAAAGGGATGAATATAAGCGGCTTATTGAAAACTCCGGTGGGAAATGGAGACTTATTTACTTGAAAGTACATCCTGATGAATTACGAACGCGCCTTAAGATTCGTAGCCAACGTTTTGATGCCAATGCAGCCTTTACGATAACTGAGGATATATTGACAACTTTTCTCAATGGGTTTGAAGAACCAAGGGATGAAGGGGAAATTGTTATAGAAAATTAAAGAAAGTTCAATACAAGCATAATAGTTACAAAAAAACGTGAACTGTTGCGCTAATACAAAACTTTAGTTGACCAAAGGGCAGAAATCTTGAATGAACGTTGCAACTTACAAAGGCGACACTTATGATTGTTTTTGACAGGTTTATTTTCAATTCGGAGTGGAGGCGTTGTGAATGGCGAATAACCTTGAAACTCAAGTTGGAGTAGTTGTGTCAGTCAGCTGTAGTGCAACTCATACTTTTAGCAAAGAAACAGTCGATGTCATTAGGCTTCTTGCTGGTCTGGGAGTTGAAGGCGACGCACACATGGGAAAGACCGTAAAGCATCGTTCACGAGTTGCACAAAACCCGAATCAACCCAACTTGCGCCAGGTTCATTTCATTCATTCGGAGTTGTTGGATGAACTACGAAATGTAGGTTTTAATGTCGAGACCGGGCAGATGGGCGAGAACATTACAACCCGTGGGATAAACTTACTCGGACTTCCAACAGGCACAAAGCTGTATATCGGTGAATTAGCAGTTGTTGAAATCACGGGACTTCGCAATCCTTGCGCACAAATAGATAATTTCCAGTCGGGTCTATTAAGTGCGGTGTTGGACCACGATGAGAAGGGGAATCTAATCCGAAAAGCTGGTGTAATGGCTATCGTGCTAACTGGGGGAGAAGTTCGAGTTGGGGACCCAGTCCGAGTTGACCTACCACCTGAACCATTTCGTCCTTTAGAACGAGTGTAAAACTGACCCGGTTGAACGGGCAGTTTAGTTTCAAAAATATAGGGTTTCGGATACTGGGTAGATAACTGATAGAATTCGCTGGGCTGGGGCATCTGTATAATGTAGAAGGCAATATTATTTAATTCTAGATTATTGGTCATTGAGCTAACGGATACATTAGTTAAATAACATCAAGAGAAGGCTTTCGACATCAAACGATCGGCGGCCTTCTCAGCTACCGGGCAGATTCAGTCAACATATCATTATCAGCGCAAACGGTCACGGCTAATAGTAGCATCAGATTATTACACAAACGATCGTTTCTAAAAAACCGAGATAAAAAGGTATTGCTCTAATTCTTATGGAAGATTATGTTATAATTATAGTTGAAAACGTTTCTGGGAAGGGATAGGAAAATGAACCCAAGTAAGCGACTGAATGAACGATTGACACCGCTACTTAAGAGTGTCATGGAAAAGGGGCCTACCGGCTGTGCCTGTACCGTTGTGCGGCGGGGAGAAGTTGTTTATCAGGAAACCCTGGGTTATGCGGATTTGGAGAAGAAGAAGGAGATCACTCCAGATACAATCTACCGGATCTATTCGATGACCAAGGTAATTACCTGCGCAGCGGCACTAATGCTTTATGAGAAAGGACTTTATCTGCTTAACGATCCGTTGGAGGAATACCTGACGGAGTTCAAAAATCCGCAGGTGTACCGATATAACGAATATGGTACCAAGTCTTTATCCCCTGCAGTGGGTCCGATCCGGATCAAGGATCTTTTCACGATGGCCTCTGGGCTTACGTATGGTGGTGACGGCACGGAAACCGAACAGCAAACCCGTACAATCATGGAGAACGCTGCAGCGACAGTAGACATGCAGGCTTTGTCCAAAGCGTTGGCAGAAGTTCCGCTGGCTTTCGATCCCGGCACGCACTGGAAGTATGGTACAAGCCACGATATCTTGGCAGCATTGATCGAAGTGCTGTCCGGACAAACATTCGGAGAGTTTCTGCAGAAGGAAATTTTCGTTCCGTTGGGAATGACCGACACCTCATTTCGGATATCGGAGGATAAGCGGGAAAGTTTATGTACCATGTACGATTGTGCAGAAGACGGCACGCTTACTCCTAATACCAGGATGGACGCCCGCTATCAACCGGGAAGCCGTCATGAAAGCGGCGGAGGTGGCCTGCTTTCGACGATCGGCGATTACAGCCGATTTGCGCAGCTGCTGGCGAAGGGCGGGGAGCTGGAAGGGGTGAGGATTCTTAGCCCGAAAACGGTTCATTTGATGGCAACCAATCATTTAAATCCACAACAGATGAAGGATTTTAACTGGCCGCATATGAGTGGTTATGGCTATGGTTTGGGGGTTCGTGTTATGACCGATCCTGCAGCCGGCGGCATCAACGGCTCGATTGGTGAATTCGGCTGGGCTGGTCTAGCCGGATCTTACTTGTTGGTCGATCCTAAGGAAGAATTGTCCGTCGTGTACATGCAGCAGCTGCTGCCGAGCCTTGAGCCCTTCATTCATCCTCGACTTCGGGCTGCCATTTACGGGGCATTGGACTAAGTTCGGGGTTAACGGTGGCGAGAGAATACATTGGCGCTATTATGATTCAAAAACTGAGAAGCATCGAATTAGATAATCCCTTCCTTTATTGAGACACTGATAAATAACATGTGGTGAAGAAAAAAAGAAGTAATTAGGCGTTCACTCTACTGGGTGAACGCTTTTTTAGTAGGTTGGAGTGATGATTATTCTATATGAAGAATCTTTGTTAGGCAGGTTTTGTAAAGTGATGGCCGCCCCAGCGACTAAACTAACGGACAGTAGTGTTTCAATTTCTGAATTATGGAAAAAATATATGAACGGAATATTACATCTAATTCGGAGGTGGAGGTTTGACCTTAGAGCTTATTGGTGCCATTATTTTTTGGTCTATCGCTTTCATTTTTCTTACATTAGGCATAATAGTTGTTAAAAGTGAAAAACGCAAACAAGATGCAATTGCCGAAGAATTAAAATCACGTGATATCGAAGGTGTTTCCGATTCATTTTTTGTTTGGATAATTTTCTTTGTCGTTAATTTAATTTGGTGCGTTATTAAGAGCATTACCTTGGTGGTTAGTTAAAGTAATTTATATCCTACTCGGTATCGGGTTTGTGTTTTTAGGTATTTGGGCGCTCGATTAACTACAGAAATACTATAAAGTGATAAAGTAACACAGGGGCTACCGAGCGATTGGGTAGTCCTGTTACGCTAAAGGGCAGTATAATTGGAAGTATTTACCCTGAAAAAATCATACTTCATCGAACTTTATAATAATACATTTATTGGAATAAGCGTTTAGGGTTATAGAAGGAAGAAAGGAGAAATTAATGAGAAAAAGATTAATGAACGTGATGGTTATATGTCTCGTTGTTTTATTTGTATTTAGTTTGATTGGTTGCAGTAATACTGCAAAGAAAATATCAACGGATAAAACCTTTGAGCAAACAATCGAAGGAAAACTTAACAATATTACTAATCCAAAAGATTATACAGTATCACTATCCTCTAATCCATATGACTATATTAAGGGTGTAGATAGTAATAAGGATTACAAATACATTGTTTTGCAAGGAGAAAAGTCTTTAAATTATATGCTCAACAAATTTGCTAATAGTGATAAAAATGGATTAGAAGAATATATTATGGCAATCGCCTGTACTGAAATACTAAAAGAGAATCCCGCTTCTAAAAAGTGGGCTTCTGGTAGGGAATGGTATGATAATTATATTAAAGCAAACCAATAATTCTTACTGTTTAAGTTAAATTAGAAGATACTCAAATCTGGAAAGGAGGATTTAATTTACAATGAGGTAAAAAAATTAGAGAGGATTTGAAAATAAAATAATGAGCGAGTGATGGTTGCATCATCCCGAATCCAGACAATTGAGCTAACGGATACGATAGTTAAGTAATTGTTACATGATTGAAATCTTATTTTCATGTGGCATTAATCATTTAAGATTATACTAAGAGTCGGCCGCCCCTTTAAAATATGAACTTAGACCCTTAGCCCGTTGCTGTGGGTCTCTTTTTGCTATTAAACTAAAAGGCGGCTTAGTATATTTGGATTGACAATATCAACGTATGTTATCATGATATCAAGCTATGAATAAGTTAGAAGCTAAGCTATTACTTGGAGGGAAAATCTATTAATAACGTCGTTCTGAATGATGCAATGACCATGTTGAAGAAAACGAGCCGTACTTTTTATATTCCGATAAGTTACTTGGATTTAGGATTGAGGGAGGCTGTAACATCTGCCTATTTGTGTATGCGAGCTATAGATGAAATCGAGGATCATGATGAACTTACAGACCAATTGAAAGTGGAATTATTACTCGGGATACACGAAACATTCCAATCCCCACATAGTATCGAAACAAAAAAATTACTATCACCGTATGGGGCAGTATTACCGGAAGTTACAATGCAACTCGATGAGTGGGCGCTTCTTTGTCCAGCCTCTGGAGCTCCAATCGTATATCATTACATAGCAAAGATGTCGTTACAAATGGCCGAATGGGTTCAAAACGGGTGGAACATTCATACGGAAGAGGATTTGGACCGCTATACCTATAGCGTGGCTGGTATGGTTGGAGAAATGCTATCAGAACTATGGTTGTGGCATGACGGGACTCAATCCGATCTAACGAAGGCGATTGCCTTCGGAAGAGGACTTCAGTCGGTAAATATCCTCCGAAATAGAGTGGAGGATCTTAAACGTGGCGTTGACTTCTTTCCTGACGGTTGGGGATTCAAGGAGATGCAACAGTACACACGTCGCAATTTACAACTAGCCGACTCATATGTCGCAGACCTGAAGGAAGGTCCAGCGTTGAAATTTTGCAAGGTACCACTAGCGCTAGCTCATGCTACGGTAAACCTCATCGCTGTTGGTGGAAACAAATTAACGAGAGATGCGGTTCTAAAAATTGTGAGTCGTGTGAATGAATAACATGATTATCCATATGTAGACGTAAATAAGAAGTAATCCGGTATTTGCGAGTACCGGCTTTTTTTTTGTTATGTTGAACTAACGGGCAGGATAACGTAGTTAAGTGTAAGTAATTTGTGGTAAGATATTTCCAATAAATGTGTCTCTATATGGGTAGGAAATAAACTATAACCATCAAATAAGCTATTCACTAATAACCAACATTCCAAAACACAATGAACGAGGGAGAATGGGGTATTTTTATAACTTGCAAAATGACAATAACGAATTAATCAGTAATATCGAATGCTATCTAGGGCGAATGCCTGAAAGCATGATACCTTTTGTGGATATTACTGGTGGGGATCAACTTTGCATTGGGGTTACTGAGGATGTATGGGGAAAAATTTACTTTTGGGATCATGACCAAGAACACTTTGCCCCCTCAGAAGAGGAATTATGGAATAATGTTTACTTAGTAGCAAACTCATTCTCGGAATTTATCTTAAGTTTTCAAATAGTAGAGGATGAAAATCTACCCAAGGATCTTGGTATTGTTAGTGTAAAGACGACACCTGAGTTTCTAAAACCGGTTGAAAAGTCAAAAGTAAAAAACAGTAAAAACGCTAATGAAGCAAGCTATTTAGCGTTTGATTAGTCTATGTAAATGTAATATGATTGAAATCTTATTTTCATGTGGCATTAATGAATCAAGCATATAATAAAAGTCGACCCCCTTTAAAATATAAAACTTAGACCCTCAGCCCGTTGCTGTGGGTCCTTTTTTGCTATTCAACTAAAGGGCAGTCTAGTTCAAGTAAGAATTGAAATAATTATTATCAGTTGCAAAGAACAAAATATCTATTCCTCCGTCTAAGTATATAAAGGACTAAGCTAGGAAGTAGGGGGAGATCGGTAATGATAAATAAGGCACGTCTTTCTAATTTAATAATTCCGTTCTTCATTGCGATAGTAACTATTTCCATTGTGGTTGGAGGCATTATTTTATTAAATATAACGGAGGGAACTACACATAAGTTCTTATTGCCAAAAGGGTTTACGGGATGGGTTGAGATTACATACGAACAACCTGGTTTTCCTGCTTTAAAAAAAGAAGACCGTACTTTTATCTATAAGGTCCCACCTTCTGGAAAACTAATGACTGCAAGCAAGAATGTTTCAGGAACAATGGTTTTAATTTATGTTGAGCAAGATGGTCGACTAATTGATTTACCAACAGATGTGCCAATGATCCATGGGCAGGGCACATCAGGGGGCGGGCAGGGTGGACCCCATGGACAAACTGAAAAGTTCCCTGATAAACTTACCTTTTTTGTAGGAACGGAAGAACAATGGCGAGAAGCGATGGAAAAACAACCAGCCTTATGAATAGTAGAAGGCCAAAAATCAAGATCAAAAACCGACTTGTATGGATACAACCCACTCAAACGAGGCTGCCGCGAACAGATTGGCGGCCTTCATTGCGCTAACTGGTAGTTTAGCTTAGCAATCCATAAGAAACAATCCAAGCTGAAATGTGCTAAAATGTAACTAATGTAGACATCCCTCATGAACAAAGGAGCACTGAAAATGAGAAAACTCGTTCTATTTTTGCACGCATCGCTTGACGGTTTTGTAGAAGGGCCAAACGGTGCAATGGACATTGGCTGGATTTCCTACGATGGTGATTTAGAGAAATACGCGAAAGAAATTCTAAGTACTGCCGATACCGTCATTTGGGGACGAGGGACTTATCAATTAATGCACGGTTATTGGCCATCTGTGCCTTCGAACCCATCAGCTTCGCAGCATGAACGGAATCATGCCGAGTGGATCGATAAGACAGCCAAAATCGTTTTTTCCACGACACTGGACAAAGTCGAATGGAACAATTCCAGATTGGTGAAAGAAGATGTCGAGGAAGAGATCAAGAACCTCAAACAGCAGCCAGGTAAGGATATGGTCATCCTCGGCAGTCCTAGGTTCGCACACCACCTTATGCAACTTGATTTAATCGATGAGTATAAAATTACGGTTTCTCCCGTCCTGATCGGCAGCGGGTTGCCGTTATTTCAAGGTCTCAAGGAGAAAGTCAATCTTAAACTTATCGAAAACAAGACCTTTGATTCTGGAGCCATAGGTCTCGTTTACCAGTCGGTTAGATGACCTTTGTCTCCTAAAATAGATTACGGGTACGATAGTTCAATGAATTGAAACGGGATCTGCAGCTGCGAATCCCGTTTTTATTGTGATTTTGGAAGCATTTCTTTGCCGAAAGTTCTAAATTTGAAGCATTTCCTTGCCGCCAGTACTGTATTCGACTTCGCTCAACTCCCTCGGGCAGTTTTCTTCAACAATTTATTGTACTAATATGGTAGAATATGTATCTATATATGAGTGGACGAGGTGATTAGAAATGAATTCAGTTGCTAGTGTAAGGCTAGCATCCTTAACCGATGCTGATGAACGCAAGAGTTTAACGATGGTGTAAAAAGACCTCCAGCTAAGATAATTGAACGCCTAAATATAAATCGTAATGAATTGATTGCTGTAGCAGAGATAAGTAGTAAAATCGTTGGTTTTGGCTGTGCTCAAAGTTTTTATTCATTTTGTTATGAAGAACCACACGGAGAAATTACCGAACTCTATGTAGAAGAAGTCGCTCGAAGAAAAGGAATTGCAATTGCAATTATTACTTGTCTGGAAGAAAACCTTAGAGAACGCGGAGTGAAAAGTATTAAGGTACTGACAGGTAGAAGGAACAACGCTGCAATTAAAACGTATGAACATTGCAATTATGTTAAAGACGATGAACAGATGTTAAAGAAAAGGTTGGAGGATTAAGCTAACGGCAAACGATAGTTCAACACCAAAACGGCTGCCGCGGGGCAGCCGTCATTGCGCTATCGGGCAGATTAATTTCGAAATTGACAAAAATCATAGAAAATTATACAGTTTTATGCAGCTTATAAAGGTAAAATATGGCCCTGGTTTAAAAGAATCCATCAGAAAGGAGAAAACTTATCATGAGCTTCGGTACTTTGATATCCTTTGCCTTTGTTTCGCTTGGTATGGTTTGTTCTCCTGGTCCAAACATGATTTACTTAATTTCTCGTTCTATTACGCAAGGGCGTATGGCGGGGCTTATCTCTCTTCTTGGCGTCATGCTTGGTTTTCTTGTTTACATCATTGCAACAATGTTAGGACTCACGATACTTTTTACTGCAGTTCCATTTATTTTCGAAACAGTCAAAATAGCAGGTGCTGCTTATCTACTCTGGCTTGCTTGGAATGCAGTCAAGCCTGGAGCTACAACTATTTTGTCGACTCGAAATCTTCCAATTGACCCGCCAAAGAAGTTATTTCTAATGGGGTTCATGACTAACCTGCTCAATCCCAAGATTGCTATTCTATATGTGTCGCTACTGCCTCAGTTTGAAAACCCTGAGCGGGGATCATTGTTTTTTCAAAGCGCGTCTCTGGGTCTAGTTCAAATAACTGTTAGTTTTACAGTCAACCTCTTGATTATACTTACTGCGAGTAGGGTTGCCACATGGTTCGGCACGCGCCCTACGTGGTTATCAGTACAGCGTTGGCTCATGGGGAGTGTTTTAACTGGTCTTGCTGTACGTCTTGTTTTTGAACGCCGGCAATAAGTTGGTTTAAAAAGGGGAGATTGGTTAATAATCCCTTGGCTCCCGCCAGAGCGGATGCAGGTTTTCGAATTGAGTAAGGCACACATTTTTCGCCGAAATCCCAAAAGGAAAAGACCTTAATATCGGGTACTACCGATGTTAAAGTCTTATTCGTATTACGCCAACAATTTGCCAATATCTTGTATTTGAAAGTGCCAACCTCTTGTCGCTAATGTAAGCATGCCAAAATCTGAATGAAACCTATGTTAATCACCTGATCTATTTTGGCTTAACCTTCAGTTTCAACAGATATTTCTGAAATATTACTAGAAGCAAAACGGTCAATTACGTCGAGCGGTAAGTGATCTATCACAAGTTGGCCGTAGTGCGCATCCTGTACGATGCCGTTGTCGTCGATTAAGAATTCGGCTGGGACGCGATAGAAGTTGGATCCTTCCTCCGGAGTCAAAGTGAAACCTTCAGCCGCCGCCTCAGCTACGAACTTCTGTGTATTCGCATCAGCCATTGTCGCTTTCACCTTCTCCTCGGATACTTCGACACCGTATAGGTTATACAGATCGGCTTGAGGATCAGCAATTATCGGGAATGGAGCGTCCTGGCGGCCGACATACTGGGACATGCTAGTTTCCGGAGACTCGAACACAGCTACTATCTCCAGTCCTAACAGGCTCCACTGGTTGTAGCGCCGGATGAAATGCCGCACCCGCAAGTTGCACATCGCGCAGGCGGCGTTGCGAAAGAACGCAAGCAACACCTTGCGGCCGCGAAGATCGGACAACTGGAGAGGAACTCCGTTGATACCTGTAAACGTGAAATCAGGGGCGATATCCCCCTTAGATAATGGCATTCTCATTGTAATAGCCTCCTAGTCATGTAATGGGTAAACCTCAGTCTGGCTCGACTGACTTATACTTTACCATGAGATGTTCTTGCCTTCTGTGACCTGATCACCAACCAGCTCCATCAATGCTCCCCGCTGCCGAACCGATATCCAACCCCGTCCCATATCGATCCAACTCTTCTTTTGCATTCGGCTCAAAACGCGGCTAACTACTTCACGAGCGGACCCTAGTTCGACAGCTAACTGCTGATGTGTAATCTGGACGGTCGGCTGCTGTTCCAACGTCAGCCTCAACAGCGTTTCGGCGAGCCGAGAGTCCAGTGGCTGCGCAACTTTACTTGAAAGGATGCTGCCCATACGTATCAACCCATCCAAAATGTTGCTAAATACCGCATTCCGAATAGGTGCATACATTTGAATCCATCTTAAAAACGAGCTCTTCGCAACAAACAGGGCCGTCACCTCGGTCTCCGCCGTAATGGTACCAGGGTATTCGCGTTCGCTTAAACCGCTTAGCACCATAATGGCGCATATATCACCGGCTGACAGTCGGTTGGAAAGCGCTTCACGGCCCCCTTCGGTCACATTCGTGATCTGTACTGTTCCTGCAATGATGAACAAGGCATACTCAGCGGCATCCTCTTTACGAAATAAGGTCGATTTAACAGAAAATGTTCTAAGCCGTGGTTTGGCGGCGGCCCACTCATTATCTGGGATTGTTTGGAAACAAGGATAAGTGTCGGACAGGTTATGCAATTCAGGGAAGACATTTGTCATTAGGAAATCTCCGATCGGATAGATTAATATCTTTATTTTACAGGATCGTTACGTGCTGTGACTAGTCACTCAAATGAAGCTAGGTCTAGCTTCATGACAACACTCAGTTAACGGATACTATAGTTCAATCACAACACGACGGTAGCCGGCAAACGATCGGAGCCGTTGTCCGTTGAAGTAACGGGCAGATTACTTAAATATAAGTCTAACAGGAATCCCGAAGTCCCCATCGAATAGTAACTATTAAAATCCTTTTGACAGGAGGGTGCGTATTGAAAGTTGGAAGTGGTGTTAAGGGAATCGTAATTAAAGATAATAGGTTATTAACTATCAAGAAATATGACGATAAATTCGATGCTGACTATACTTTACCAGGAGGCGGTCAAGAACGTGGTGAAAATTTAGTTGAAGCCCTTCAGAGGGAGTTTCTAGAGGAAGTAGGATGCCTTATAAATGTAAAGCAACTCGTGTTTCTTAGGGAGTAGATTGGTAGGAATCATCATGGAAACAGTTTGATAGACCCCGAAACTCATGTGGTGGACCACATTTTTGAGCAAAATGTCGGAAATGGAATTGCTCCGGATGAGGACTGCATTGGGATTGAGTGGATTCCAGTAATAAGTCTTAATGACTATAGGTTTTTCCCGAAAGGATTGATTCATTACATAATTGAAATCGCACATGGTAAAATACCAGATGGCTTACCAGATTTGTCAACTACACAATGAGGGGGCTATTTCATTGAAAATTGAAGCTGTTTTTGTCGATCGTGATGGAACATTAGGTGGGAACGGTCACTTCATTCATCCTCGAGACTTTGAGTTATTCCCTTCATCTTTAGCAGCATTGCAGTTATTAAAAGACCATGGAATTAAAATATTTGCCCTTACTAATCAACACAACATATCCAAGGGACTAACGACAGAATTAGAATTTCAAAAAGAATTTGATAGTTATGGATTCGATGCAGCGTATATATGTCCCCATGAGCCTGAAGAAGGCTGTGAGTGTCATAAACCACGACCTGGAATGCTTCAAAAAGCTGCAGCTGAGCATGAACTAGATCTGACTCATTGTGCTGTTATTGGAGATGTGGGTTCAACTGATATGCTTGCAGCTGCCGCAGTAGGAGCCAAAAGAATCCTTGTCGAGATAGGCTGGGGTAAGCAGTCTTTGGAAAAATACCATCACAAATGGTATGAGCAAGCATCACCAGATTTTATTGCGAAGGACCTATTAGATGCAGTGGGTACAACCGACCAGTATCAAATTCTAGGAGCCATCCAGTCGCGGATGGTTCTTTTCTCATTAACAATAACGATTATTTTTCAGACGCTATCTTATCTCTATTAACAGCAAAGGGTGGTTGCTCCATCCATCCGTTATCAATCAAAATTTTCGCTGCATCTTCAACAAATGATGAGATTTTCATTAATGACTTTGCATAGAGGGCTCCCATATCATGTCTTCCGTTTACAGCCGCAGAATTTCCAAACGCTCTAATTTTCATTGAAAACATGTCAATCTTATGAAATAACATTAACTTATCTGAAAAGGGAGAAAACGTTGATGTTGTAACCAAATGGTCAAGAAATGATGGTGAAGGTAGATTTTCATTATGTAGTTTTTCCATATATTGTTCAATGCTTTTATGAGTCAGATCCTTACCTTCTATAAACAATTTTCGAATCTTTTCCGATTTTACTACTTGGCTAAATGCCATGATTAATGCTTTGCTTGTTACATTGTTTTCAATATTATCATATAAATGAGCAATTTCTAATGCGTGTAAAGGACGTACATGTCCCAAAAAACCATTTAAAAAACCTTGATGAACAAATTCCACTTTATCTGGAACTGGAATAATAGGTGGTTTAATGATTAATCCTTTATTCATTAATATATCTTTGATTTGTCCCATCAAAGCCATGGTAGAATCCATACAATAAATAAAAAACTCCGTTACATCCTTCCTATAAACAAGTGGTACGGCTACGTTATAAATACTCATTCCTGCTTTACATGCATATTTCAAGTAATGAACATAGTATACATCTTCAAACAAACGAGGAGCACCAAGGTTAACGTCTTCTTCTGAAAAACCGTTAGGAATTGGGAAGTTTTCTTTCTTAAAAATATCTTTCGTTGTTTTCATGAACTCTATGCTTAATTTTAAAGCATTCTCTAATAAAGTCTTGATCTCTTCATCTTCAACGTGTTGAAGGTAATAGCTTAATATACATTTTGACATGCTGTTTCCCATATATGTTGCCCAAAGTTTACCCATTTCTGCTGATGTTAATTTTTCACTGATATTCGATTTAGTTGAACCAAGCTGAATGGGTTTAATTATTTCCATGATAAAAACTCCCTAATTAAATTTTTGATTAGTATTTTCCTCCATTCGAAATCATATTCTTAACGCAATATTGAAATTGGACTGGAGTATTAGCCTAAGAAAAAAGGCAGCCGAATTGCAGGCAGGCTTTGTCTTATCTTGATGTTAATTGATCCAATAAAATAAAAAGCCGCCATTTAAGCAGAATAGCCAAATTTGCATATACCGTGGCATCTAAACATTCCTGTTAGTCCTAAGAATTGGACTTTGAAAGAAAAGGAGCGCCTCGGTATGATGGGTTTGTCAAAGGGTATAACCCAACACCATCAAGGAGCTAAACATTCCTGTTAGTCCTAAGAATTGGACTTTGAAAGAAAAGGAGCGCCTCGGTATGATGGGTTTGTCAAAGGGTATAACCCAACACCATCAAGGAGGCGCTCTTATTATGAAGTTTAAGCAATCTGACGGTCAAAATCAACGGATCGAACGAATTTCCACGACTCATCTCATTGTGGGAATCGATATAGCGAAAGAAACACATGTCGCACAAGCAACAAATTTTCGAGGAATCATACTTACTAAGAGGCATCTTTCTTTCTCAAATACAATT
>NZ_LMEO01000015.1:0-256 GCF_001426375.1 Paenibacillus sp. Root444D2 | reverse complement strand
TCATTGTGGGAATCGATATAGCGAAAGAAACACATGTCGCACAAGCAACAAATTTTCGAGGAATCATACTTACTAAGAGGCATCTTTCTTTCTCAAATACAATTGAAGGTTATATGAAATTAGAGCGATGGATCCATGAGATTGGGCAGAAGCATCATTTAAAGAACGTCATAATCGGTATGGAACCAACGGGACACTATGGATATAACCTTGCTAATTGGCTTGCTGACAAGGGCAAAGATGTTGTCATGGTGAA
>NZ_LMEO01000014.1 GCF_001426375.1 Paenibacillus sp. Root444D2 | reverse complement strand
CGCTAACTTATCCCGAAGGATAAATCCGCTCGACTTGCATGTATTAGGCACGCCGCCAGCGTTCGTCCTGAGCCAGGATCAAACTCTCCATAATAGTGGACAAAGCAGAGAGACTTTGATCTACGATCAAAGATCCCTATATTATATCCGTATATCTGAAAGCTTAATTGCTCATTTGCGTTGCTAGCGAGATTTTGCAATCTCATTTTTGAACGATTTCTCGTTCGTGCTTACTCACTCGTGTTCAGTTTTCAAAGATCAATTTCTTTCGCTCACTGCCGTGTTACCGAAGCAGCGAGAAGTAATATACCACAGCTCGTCCATCAATTGCAAGCACTTTTTTTCTTGTCAATCTCTGTCGTTCTCTGTAGGAAAGCTATAATAACATAGATTGTTGTTTGAGTGCAAGTTCCATTTAATGACTCATGGTGATTTGCCGCTTCAAAGCAACGAGGAATAATGTAACACGCAGAGAAACCAATTACAACCCCTTTAGAAATGTTCCACAATTGCAATTGTTTTGAATTGTTCCTACAGAAAAGTCTAAATAAAAAAGGATGCAGCCCTCTGCATCCTTTGAAGTTCATTAGTATTCCATTCTATCTATTGAAGGAAAATTCAGAGGGGAGACTACAACTCTAGTAAAAGGGTTGCATTATCTAGCAGATTATTAACGAATCAGCGTGTAGATTGAAAGAATTCGATACGCTCTCCGTCTAAACCATTAAAGAAGAAGTATCTGGAGCCATTCGGAAGGGTCGTAATTTCAGCATCCAACTGATCAACTCCCAATCCTTTGATTCTTGTAAATTCAGCTTCAATATCATCCACAGTAAAGGCCAAATGGTGAACTTTGCCCTCTTGCGGTAAACCTGCGTTATAACCCTCTATTAATTCAACTTCAGTTTCATTTAATGCTTCAAAACCAAGAAAACCGAGTTTAATCACACCATTCGTATGTAACAATGTTCCTTTGTGCTTAAGTCCAATCATATCTTCATAGAAACGAATCGATGCTTCCAAGTTCGCTACCATTACACCGACATGCTCCATTTTCAAAACTGCCATCTGTACATAACCTCCTCCATTCATCTCCTTCTATTGTAACGAAAAGAGCATGATTGGACTAGACCGTTTTTAATAGATACTAAGCGTTTCCATCTCGCCATCCAGCGAGAAGAGCGTTACTTCCTTATTCGTAATATTCACCAAACCAATATCATCAAATACTTTTCTCACCTGAGCATTGGATAAATGCTTCATTATGGTTTGAGCCGCTATCTGTAAATGATCCTGATACATGGATTCAAAAAACATAAGAACTTCTTTTTCCCCAACAAGGATTTTTGCGTGCATCATCCCATCAACACCCCCGATATCAATGAATCAATTGTATATATTGGAATCTAGGAAAGTGTCAGAACTTTATTAGGTTTATGTTAGGTTCATAGATTTCGCCTTAGATATTAAGTCAGTGTATACTAGAGTTAAGAAGATGAGGTAGGAGGGTGCAAATATGAGATTACTAAAGCTTCTTCAAATCTATGAAGTGGATGGGATTACACCCAAGCATCGATCGGAACGATTCGATTTTGATGAAATTCAAGGGCAAACATTCCGTGAAATGAATCCTACTGAGGTTGGGTGCCCAATGATCCTATCAGGCGTTAATAGGTACATACCTTTCAAAACAACTAGAGTTCAAGCCATAGATCGAGACGGAATGGATTTCCGGGTACTGACACGCAATACAATCTATCATTTTGAAGTTTATACAGAGCGACAAGCCACGTAACCTTTGGAAGGTTAAGGGCTTTTTTTGTTGTTTCATCTAATAATAATTTCTTTACTTCTCAAAATCTACCATTTCCCCTTATACTAATAGATGGGCTTATTAACCGAAGTTCTATTAATTTGAAGGAGGAATTGTTAACACATGAAAAAAACATTGACCACCCGCCTTACAGCGCTCGCTCTTGTTACTGTTCTTACTAGCTCTTTCGCTAGCAGTCTAGCATTTGCCGAAACAGCAGCACCCTCTTCTTCCGTTTCAATGAAATCAGATATGCGTCTTGCGATTGATAACGGCGCTATTGAAGGCTACGGGGATACAGACTACCGTGGTGCAAATGCCGCTACGCGCGCTGAAGTGGTAACAATGATTAACCGTGCTGCCAAATTGAAAAGTGCAGATCTTGGTTCTGTCACGTTCACGGACCTTGCAAATTGGCAAAAACAAGCGGTTGCGAATGCTGTTGCAGCTAAACTAATTAGTGGCTTTGCTGACGGTACTTTTCACCCAAATGCTGCCGTTACTCGTCAAGAGCTTGCTGAGTTGATCGTTAAAGTCGTAACTGGCGGCCAACTACCAAAAGTGAACGAGAATGTGTTGAACTACTTCAAAGATTCCTCCTCCATCGCTAAAGAATCCCGTCCTTATGTCGCTTATGCCGTCATCAGCGGAATTTTCACACCTACCCTTGACGGTAACTTCAACCCTACTGCAGAAGTAACACGTGATGAAGTAGCTAAGGCACTTAAGCCCATTTTATTTAAAGTGGTTGATATTTTAACAACAAACGATATTCACGGTAAAATCGAAGTCGGCTTCGATAAAAAGCGCAATCAAGGTCAAGGCGGTATCGAAACACTCGGCGGTATCGTGACCGATTTCCGTGCTGTAAATCCAAAAGGAACGGTCGTTGTTGACGGCGGTGACGCATGGCAAGGTACGTTAATTTCCAATACGACAAATGGTCAATCCGTGATGGATACGATGGCGCAAGTGCAATATGATGCCGCGGCTATTGGAAACCATGAGTTCGACTTCGGTCGTGACGTTCTAATCGACAACATTAAGAAAGCAAAATTCCCTATTCTCGGGGCTAATATTATCGATGATAAAACAGGTAAACGCGTTGACTGGACACAGCCCTATGTGATTGTTGAGAAAGATGGCCTGAAAATCGGTATCATCGGCTTCGCAACGCCACAAACGACAACAACAACGAAATCAACAAACATTGAGGGCCTCTCCTTTGTAAATCCGGTTCCTCTGGCTAAAGAATTGTCCACTGAGCTTCGTGCAAAAGGTGTCGACATCATTATGGTTACCTCCCACCTACCTGGTGAGCAAAACCAAAAGTCTGCTGAAATCATTAGCGAGCTTGCTGATCTTGCAAAAGGCACCGGGAATGGTACCCTTGATGCAATTGTTGGTGGTCACTCCCATATGCGTGTTGCCGGTACCGTGAATGGCATTCCTGTTGTTGAGGCTCAAAGCTGGCTTTATGCGGTTGGGCACATTCAACTGTTTGTAGACAAAACCACAAAACAAGTCGTATCCTCAAATGCAAGCTTGCTTGAAACATATACGAACCTGACAACAGCTGACGCGAAGATTCACCAAACGGTTGAAGATTATAAAGCCAAAATTTCAGCGAAATCCGGAGAGGTTGAAGTCGTTGCTGCAGAACCGCTAACTCGTAAATCTTTCCGCTTTGCTGTCAATGGCGGAGTTGATCGGGATGGCGCTTCCCAATTAGGGAATAGTATTACTGATGCCATGCGCGCTTCTGAGAAATCAGACATCGCCTTCACTAATATCGGCGGTATTCGCGCTGATGTAGATAAAGGTGAGCTGACATACAGCAAAATGTTTGAAGTGTTCCCTTTCGGCAATTACAACGTTACGGGTACAATGACTGCTGCACAAATCAAAAAAGCACTCGAAGTTACGGACAAGTATACCAATCTTCCAGCTATTCAATTCTCGGGCTTGAAAGTAGAGTGGGACAGCACGAAGCCACTCGGTGAGAAATATTCCAAAATCACTCTGGTAGATGGTACTCCTATCTATGTCGATGGCAAATTTAATACAGACCGAACGTTCAAAGTAACAACCAATGATTTCATGGCTACTGGCAGCGGCGATGGCTTTACGGTATTCGGTGAAGTGAAGGATTGGAAAGATGGCTCCATCATGCTGGACGCTTGGGTGAGTTACGCTAATTCCCTGAAAGCCGCTGGTAAAGAACTATCTGTGCAGGACGATGGTCGCGATGTGCGTTTGGATTTGAAGAAGTAAGCTATCATTAATTATTAACCTCATAAAATAAAAAGACCTTTGACCGCATCCATAAATGGATAGGGTCAAAGGTCTTTCTATTTGGTGAGCCATACACGCATCAGGGATAGCAATTGGCTTAAATTAAGCGGTTTGCTAATATAATCCGAGGCTCCTGCTTGCAAGCAAATGTCCCTGTCCTGTTTCATAGCTTTGGCTGTCAAGGCAATAATCGGCACTTTCTCAAATCGGGTATCTTTCCTAATCATTCGCATGGCTTCGTAACCATCCATAACAGGCATCATGATATCCATTAGGATGAGGTCGATATCTTGATCTTTCTTCATAATCTCCAAACATTCTTGTCCATTATGGGCAACGCTAACCAGTATTCCTTCTTTCTCAAATGCATTGCTTAGAGCGAACACATTCCGAACGTCATCGTCGACGACAAGTACTTTTCTTCCGCTGAAATTGTTCTTCTCTGCTGGGTCAGCGGCTTTCTTATAGGCATCCCTAAGCAGAAAGTCACTTATCATCGGGGAAGACGCAGCTGCTGCTTCCTTCTGCATGGCTTCAGTTTCGTTATAGACCTGCTCCAATGATGGAACATAAAGCGTGAAGGTACTGCCTACTCCTTCTTCACTTTGCATGATAACCCTGCCACCGAGAAGTCGGGCTAATTCACGGCTTATCGATAACCCAAGGCCTGTCCCTCCATATTTACGATTCGTTGTTCCATCCGCCTGGCGAAACGGCTCAAAGATCAATTGCTGCTTCTCAGGAGATATCCCAATCCCAGTATCTTTTACGGATATGACTAGAACTTGTCTATGTTTAGCCAATGGCAGAAACTCTTTAATCTGCTCTTCGCTGCACATACTCAAATTCACCTGAACGGAGCCCTTATGTGTAAATTTAAAGGCATTAGAGAGTAAATTTTTAATAATTTGGCTTAATCGTTGTTCATCCGTATAAAAAATGTCTGGAACCTGTGAATCGCGCACGATGCTGAAAGTGAGATTTTGCTGTTCGGCTACCTTGGCAAATTGACTTCGCAATATATCTGGAAGCTCAGATACATTCATTTCACCGACATGAATATCTAATTTGCCAGCTTCGACTTTGGATAAATCAAGAATATCGTTAATCAGATGCAGAAGATCATTCCCTGAAGAATGAATAACACGGGCGTACTCCTGCTCTTCTTTGGTCAATGAACCCTGTTTATTTTCTTGCAGCATTTGAGAAAGGATAAGCACACTGTTTAATGGGGTACGGAGTTCGTGTGACATATTCGCCAAAAATTCCGATTTATATCGAGAACTTTGCTGCAGCTGAATCGCATGTTCTTCAAATGATGCTTTAATATTCTCTAATTCTCGTGACCTTTCTTCCGTATAACGATTTTGTTCCTCCAACTGTTCATTCGTCATGTGCAGTTCTTCTTGCTGCGTTTGAAGTTCTTCCGTCATGATCTGATATTCTTTTAGAAGCCTCTCAACTTCAACACGCGTTTGCACACTATGTACAATTGTACCTAATACTTCGAGAATATCTTCAAGCAGCTCAAGCTGCAGCGGAGTAAATTTATCAAAGGAGGCCAGCTCCATGACAGCAATAACTTCATTGTTATGTATAATGGGTACGATCAGAACACTTTGCGCCTGCGCCGCTCCGAGTCCCGACGATAGGGTAATGTAACTAGCTGGTACTTTGGTTAAGTGAAACATTCGCTTCTCTACCGCACATTGACCGACTAGTCCTTCACCCAATTGGAAGCGATGGACCCCAATGTCATCACTTCCCCCCATGACGGCATAAGAAGCCAACTTAATCATAGAATCCTTGCCTTCATAGGAAGAACGAAGATAAAAAAGACCGAAAGAAGCATCAAACAGCTCAGCCGCTTTACTAATAAAGGATTTCCCGAGTGTTTCCAGGTCCGAAATACCTTGCAGCATATGAACGACTTCCGTTAATTTTCGCTGCTGCCATTCCATCTCTTCTTGATTCTCAAGCAGAAGATTCGTTGCTTCCGCAAGATCTTTCACCTCATCATTCATGGTAACTTGTATACGTTTAGAACGATCTCTTTTCGATGAACTTAAATTCATAATACTTCTTGTTACTTGCTTAATCGTGCCTACGATAGATCGGGAAATTAATAGTGCAGCCGATATTGAAAATATAACAACAAGCGTTAGCATGACGAATAAAGAATTAGTAAGCATCTGATTCTGTGCATCTAAATGCGCCGATCTTTCCTTGGTAAGTCCCATTTCAACGCTTCGAAAACGATCCAGTTGTGAGCGTATATCATCAATAACTTGCTTCCCAAGTAAAAAATTATAATCAAAATACGTTTCGTTATTAATGTTATTTCTCATTGAAGATAGGGACTTTCCTCCACTCTGCTGCAGCCATCGTTCGATTGACGCCTTAATGGAAGAAAGATTTTGCTCCTGTATGACGTTATCCCGACTTAGCTGACTAAGACGACTGTAGGATTCCCGCCATTTCGACTCTCCTATGTTGTAAGGTTCTAAATAGCTGAGCACACCCGTAAGTAAATAGCCCCGCTGCCCGCTTTCCATATCCATCACATATTTTTCGATACGATTCGTTTCATTATGGACGGCAAAATCATGCTCGATGATATAATTTCTATCTTCCTGCATGGAGGTCACTTGGTAATTGACTAATACAAATGAAATGGTTAAACAGACAATGATGAACATATACCCAATCATAATCTTGGAACGGATACCAAATCTATTTTTCCCCATCATGCTGCAGTCCCTTCCCCTAGTATAAATTTTTTCTTATTCGTTTATTATACTATGTTCTCCAAAAAATGGGATACGGGGATTATTTATACTTTACTGCATTAACGAGTTAATGTATTATTATAGTAACGCATTAAAATAGACTTACTAAAATGAATTAGGAGTGATTATTATGAGTCGGACAATTAAACACATTCGCCCTCGCAGTATCCTTTCACGCATGAAGCCTTACTCTCCCGGGAAACCCATTTGGGAAGTTCAACGAGAATTAGGTATCGAAAAGGTCACCAAGCTTGCTTCTAACGAAAATCCTTTAGGTCCTTCACCATTGGCACTAACAGCCATTCAATCTTATCTGACTGATATCCACCGCTACCCAGACGCCGACACGGTTGATCTTAGGGGGGCAATAGCGGAGAGATTACAGTTTTCTTCTGATGAAATCCTTATAACCAATGGGGCTGATGAACTTATTACGCTTATTTCGGAAACTTTCCTGGAACCAGGGGATGAGATTATTGTTCCATCTCCAACTTTTAGCGAATATGAATTCGGGGCTAATTTAATGGGTGCTCGTGTCGTGCAAGTACCGCTTCGCGAAGATTACCGTTATGATGTTGACGATATACTCGCTGCTGTAACGGAACAAACCAAACTGCTTTATATTTGCTCACCTAATAATCCAACAGGCACTTATATGAAGAAACAAGATTTACATCGGCTTATGGATGAGCTCCCTTCTTATGTTCTTGTTATTTTCGACGGGGCTTATAGTCACTTTGTAACAGCGGATGATTATAGTGATGGGTTGGAGCTTGTACGTTTGGGCTACCCCATCGTCGTCACACAAACCTTTTCCAAAATATACGGATTAGCTGGTATACGTGTTGGGTATGGTATCGCGTCCCCAAGTATTTTGCATAGTATTCGCCAGGTCAAAGAACCATTCAATGTGAATGCATTAGCACAAGTTGGCGCTACTGCGGCGATTAAGGATGATCAGCATCTTAATGCGACACGTGAGATGAACGCTCGCGGGAGAGAGGAGTTATATGAAAGTTTGCAGGAAATGGGATTGAATTTCACACGCAGCATGAGTAATTTCCTTTTGGTTGAGCTTGGCCCGGACGCTAAAAGCATCTATGAAAAGCTGATGAATAAAGGAATTATTATTCGTTATGGCGGAGCTTGGAACCTCCCTAATCATGTGCGGATTTCAGTTGGGACGTCTGAAGATCACTTCGCATTGATTGAAACGCTCCGTGAGGTACTTAATGAAGCTAAAGTTGAGTTTCAAATGGGGGGGGGGGGGCAGATAGGTTAGCATCACAGGAGGTTTAGCTGTTGTACTCTATGAATTAAATAATGAAAAAACGAGTGATGATGAAGGCTACGCCCATGGCGAAATGGTTCGTAGCTCTTCCATACTCGTTCCCAACTTAGTAAGAGAAACAACGAATCTATGTTGATTTTGATCAAGTAAAAAATCGTCCTCTTGTAGGCTGTATCCCCGGATTTGCCCCTCTGGGGCGTCATCCACAATGTACTGCACGACATAGATTTTTTCTCGCATAAATGCCACAAGAGTTCCTCATTTAATGGAAGAATACTGACTTTACAAAGTTTGAGACTAGGATCCGCCGCAACTAGCACCGGCTCCGCACCAATCTTTCCCTTGATTATCGAAACATCGGAGGTAATCTTATCAAGAATAAAGTTTTTGTTGCCCTTATCTTCATCCTGTAATCTAATGTAAGCGATTACAATTCATACCATAGAATCCGGTTATTTTGTATAAAATCCAACAAAGAATCGAGTATGGATAATGGGTACCGATACCGCCTCATCCACACTCATTCTTTGGGTGTTTGGCCTTTCCATTTATTCCGCTGCGATTAAAAAGTCATCCTCTCGGAGGCTGTATCCCCGAATTTGCCCTTTAGGCGCGTCATCCACAATGTACTGGACAACATAGATTTCCCCGTCCTCAAACTGTACCCATCCGGAGTAACCGAGATCGGCCACCGGACTGCGGTCGAAATCGACTGGCAATATCCGTGTCCACTGATCGCGCCGTTCCTGCGCCTTGGCAGATTCCTGATCCGTCAAAGCAGCAAAGAAGTTTTGCGTCCATGTGCCGAGCCACCCCTTCCCGCCCTGCATGAACCGGTATGTGATTAGGACGCGCCCGCTCTGCAGCAGACCGGATACAGGCCGATGGCAGCCCGGTAACGGCATCCGATAAAGCCCGCTCCAGCTCTCGCCCTGATCGTAGGATATGGCTTTATAACAATCCCAGCCTTCACCGGAGTTTTCTCGCAAAAAGGCCATAAGTGTGCCGTCTTCTAGTGGAAGGATACTTACTTCACACAGCTTCAGGCCTTCCTGTGCTGCAACTAGCACCGGTTCCGACCATTCCTTCCCTTGATTATCGGAATATCGGAGCCACTGCCCACTGGCTGAGTGGGCCGACAGCAGCCATCGGCCTGACGGGAGCTCACAAAGCTTGTCGGGAACGATCCCCTCCAGTGGAGTCTCGATCGGTCCCGTCCAATTCGTTCCTTCGGCGTCACCGATCCATAAGTAATTACGGCCACCGCCTTCCCGTTCCTTCGTTATTTGGTCCGCAACAATGATGAGCCGTCCATCACGGAGCCGGGATATACGGGCACAATTCCAATACGGTCGGCCGTTTGTCAGTTCAGTGAATGGCCTCTTGTTCCCCCAAGTTCTTCCTCGATCAGTACTCTCCGTGATCATCAGGCGAGTAGCTGACCGATTCCCATGGTGGGTGCATTGCGAGAATACGCAAACAAGCTTTCCGCCAACCGTCAGAGCCACATCTGGCCATGCTTCATACCATTCGTCATCGCGACTTACTGCAAATTTTTTTATCACAGTTTCTCCATCCTCTCTCTATTGCATAAACGCCCAAGTCAATTCGAATCAGCCCCATCATTATCATTCTGAGAATTCTGGTTATGTTGGGATTGGTCATGTTTCACCGATACAGCGGCTATCTTGCTCATGACATGGCCAGCTAGGTCCGTAACCGTATATCCAATCGTATAGATACGTCCTGAACCGTCACCATTACGTTCGGCTCGCAGTAAAAAAGTCCGATCGTCGGTTCCATATTCCGCACCTTGGATATCGGCTTCTTGATCCACCTTACCTTTCTTGCCATCAGTTTCGTTACTGGTGATAGAAACAAGCTTGATATTAGCTATTCTAGATGTATTGTCTACCGCTTGGATGTCCACCTTAATCGGAACCAACTTACCGTTAGGCGGCCATAACTCAGTTTTATCCGGCACAATGATTAGACTTGGAGCCGTCTTGTCAATACGGAGAGCCATGCTCTTGGAATCTTCTAAATTGCCCGCCCGATCCACGCTTCGGTACTCCAGCATATTCATTCCTTCTGTGGAGACGGCAAACGCTCCTTCATAAGCTTTCCACTCCCCGCTGTTCAACCGGTATTCTGTTCGAGCAACTCCGGAAAAATCATCATAAACGGAAAGCGTCACCGTCACATCAGAGGTATACCAACCGTTCGCGCCGTTCGGTACGCTTGGTTCTACAGCAGCCTGAGTCACAGGTTTTGACTTGTCAATACGCCAATAATGCTTCCGGACATCCGCTTCATTCATGGCATACTTGTAAATCTGTAACTCATCCATGTACCCTTTCCAGTCGCGGTTGGCAACCGTCCCTTTATCATAACCAACCAGTGGCGGCGCACTGGGGTTCGTCACATTCATCGTTGGAATATCAAACTTGGCGGAAGTGGCGGCCAATTCGCCATTGACGTAAATTTTGTTTACTGAACCGTCCCGAACAGCTGTAAGATACGTCCAAACCCCCGTCTTGACGAGTCCCGCTTGTGTAGCAAGGCCTACTTCCTTCCCGGATGGCAGACCGGCCATGTTCATGCGGACCGCTCCGGTATTATGCACGGCTAACCACCATTGCGGAACTTTACTGCCTGCTTTGCCGTACCAATACAAAACATGCATGGGCTGAAACAACGCCTCGGGGTTGACCCATACCGACAACGTGAAGTCATCCGTACCGGGATGCATATCTTCCTCGTTCGTGATTTCTACATTTGCCCGGTTACCGTTCAAATACAAAGCATTTCCGGCCAAGCCCGGACGAAGCTCAGCACTGTTATGCATCACTCCGATATGTCCCTTGCCGGTCAAATCCGAGATGCCGAATGCATCTGTTTGATCGAAATCCCAATGCATGAGCAGTACCGGTGACGCTTTGGTTCGATCGAGGTGAAGCGTGTACTGCCGAACTCTTTGACCAAGCTTCGCCTCGATCGAAATGGCCTGTAAGTCGCCCAAAAGGATCGTTTTCGGTATTCCTGCCGCCGCCGGCTCACCGTTCACCGTTATTGCGATGGTTTTGTTCGACGCTACAGGTGTAATCGTTAATTGTTCGGTTCCGTTATATAAGGCAAGAAGGTAGTCCGAGATATCCCCTCGGAACATGGGAGTCAAGCTGCCGTCGGAAAACAGTATATTGTCCATATCCGGTTCAGCGGCTTGAAACCACTCGAGATTGAATACCGCAAACATGATCTTGTCATAAGGCGTATACTCGCCTCCCTCGAAGAGCAGGGAGACTTTCCCATCAGACAAAATCGCCAATGAGGAATAAGCGGAAGGTCCTTTGTAAACCGTCTTGGACGTTGCCCACGATTGCCCATCGTCATTGCTGATACGAACAGTCATCTTGTCCCGGCTCACTGTGTCAGCTGGGTTGGAGAACAGCAGCATGCGGTTACTCGTCAAATTGTCAGAAGGCATATACCTGATGATGCTCGCCTCACAAATCGGATCGATCAGTGTATTATCGTAAGAAATCGGGGACCATGTAGCCCCTTGATCTGGGCTGGTCGATATTCCCCTCCTTCTTATCTCCTGGTTGCTAGACAGCCGGTCGTTGCGCATCAGGGTTCCGTCCGTCAATTCCACAACGGCCGGTTCGCCCAAGCCGGGCGGCAGCTTTCCACTCTCGTACCAAGTCACGCCATGATCGTCACTTTGAATGTTTCGATCAATGGCCGGGATCACGAGCCTTCCCTTGGCCGTACCTTGCCGAAGCTGGATGCCGATCCCCGGACCAGTTCCGTCCCATCGGGTGTTCGGAGCCTGCACTTCGCTGAAGCGATTGACCAGTTGCGACCATGTAGCTCCTTCATCGTCACTATAAGTGCTCCATATTGTGCGCACGCCACGGCTCGTTCCACCCACAATTGTAGCGTATGTATCCGCACTGTAATTTTGGGTCACGAACAGCCATATTCGACCTGTAGATTCATCCTGCACAGGCGTCGGGTTGCCACACGTATCGCCCCCCGCATCGCAAACGATCTGAAGCGGTTGCCATGTTCGCCCCTGATCGAAGCTCCGTTTCAGTACCAGGTCGATATTGCCATTGTCGGCAGCGCTGTTTTTGCGTCCTTCAGCAAACGCCAGCAGCGTCCCACTTTTGGCAGTTAAGAGAGAGGGAATGCGAAACGTGTTGTATCCTTCTGTCCCCGCTACGTACAAATCCATGTTTTGAAAATAAGGTCCATCTTCAGTGGAAGCTTTTGCTACTTGGCTTCCCCCAGCCAAAGATGTCGGAATTTGAACAAGAGCAAATACGGATATAAATAAGAACAAGATTATTTTTTTAATCATTCTCATAAGCTCTCTTCGATCCTGATTTTATTGAGTGGTTAAAATTCCTGCTGTATCTACTTATTTCATAGCTCAGCTTCCTAGCTATTTCCTCCATACCTAAGGCTGAGGGATGTGTCAGGTCGATTGTCAGTCCTGTTACAGATTTAAGCAAGTCGGTACCAGATAGATGAACAAGTTTCGGCAGCTTTTGTTTCGCAACTTTTTCTTTAACAATTTCTCTAAACTTTATGATTTTATCGCTATTTTCAAAATCAAGATAACAGGTAAATAAATCCATGCAGAATATCCATTTGTCCTTATTTGCTAAAGCTATTTTGGAAATAAAATAGTCAATTATATCTGCAAACTGCTCGACACTCCATTGTTCAATTACATTTATCCCCATCTCTAAAGTTGCAAAATCCCAATCACTTCTTGCTGCAATATAATCTGCCATTGCTGCTTCCATATAAGCGCCTCCGGCAAATCCTAAATTGATTAAATCAGCTTCTAAAAGTTCTGCAGTTCTCATGGCATAAGATGCATTAGGTCCAACAGTTGAACTTCCGTGAGTAATAGAAGAACCATAAGCCAAATATCTTTGATTTGGAACCTGCTCAGCCCTTGGAGGCGCACAATTCCCTTCAATATCTATGAGGTAGTTTTTCCAATCATAAGGCAAAATCACTCTTACTAGGTTTGGATCAAAGGGAAGTCCACGTTCCTCGGTAAGCCTTTCTAAAATTTTTATATGTTTAGGCTTTTTGATAATAATCTCCGTAATTGCTTCAGTTGTTAATATTCTGGGGCTATATTCCCAAGAAGCTTGGAAACTTCCAAAATATATTTCTACAATTCCTGTATCAAGTACTGCCCCTTCCTTCGGTGCCCTCTTTAATACAAGTTTTACAAATTCATCTTCAATATTGAATCTTATTTCTGTACCACAACCGAAATAAGCAGCCCTCTTAGCTTTGTCGTTAAGCTCGGCCCTAACTCTTTCCGGAATACGGGATAATGCATAAACACCCTCTTCTTTTAGTTCATGAACTTCTTCTATATTAAATAACTCTGCATTTTTAAAAATCATTTATAATATCTCCTTCAACATATAGGAAGCTCAATTAGAAGAAGCCAGACCTGCATCTGGCTTCTTCTGTTAAAATTTAAGTTACTTGTTTTTCTTATAGTATTCCTGTCCAGCGGTGATAACATCTTGACCGCCTGCTGCCAGCCACTTTTTCTGAAGTTCAGCCCAAGCACCTTCAAAGTCGTCGCCCATGACTGCCTTCAACCAACCTTCTCCGAACGCTGATCTTAGTTTTCCTTGGTCTCCAAGAACTTTCTCATCAAAAACATTCATTAACGGTGGAGCCATTGTATACTTAGCGTTGGTAGCAAAATAATCTGGGAATGCGCCTGTTGCCATTTCTGAAGTAATCATTGGCTGTATGTTCTTAAATGCCTCGTCATAGTTATAATTCTTTTCCTTGATTGGGATGTAAGCATATTCAAAATAATTCATCGCACCCCATGCCAGTGGATACAGATAACCATTCTTTTTAGTGTCCCAATCTTTATCAGCTTCAGCTTTATTTTGTGTATAAACGATGCGGCCGTTTTCTTCTTTAACATCTGTGAAGTGAATTCCCTTAATTCCGAACTCGGTTAGTTCTCTGCCTTCCTTAGTCAGGGTATATTCGATTAGTTCTAAAACCTTCTCAGGGTTTTTAGCAGTCTTCGGTATAACGTTCCCTCTCCAGTAACCGCCAGAATGACCTAAGTTAGCAGGTACGCCATTCACACCATTAAGCGGTGGAAGATAGGCAACCTTAGCATTAGGATTAAGTTGCTTAAGCTTATCTACAAATGTGTCAGGCTTAGTGGTAGCGGCTATACCGTATTTTCCTGCCCCAAAATCATCCGACTCAGGGCCTTGGGCACCATCCGGTTTTAAGCTAAGCCAATCCTTGTTAATAAGATCTTCTTTTACTAACTTTCTAAAGAAAGCAGCCGAATCTTTTCCAGCTTGAGAAGCTTCAAATCGTGTAACGTTTCCATCTGGAAGTTTTACCCAATTGTCTGTCCTGCCTGCTATGGCATATGCTCTTTCTATATACTGGCTAAGCATAGTAATGGAAGGATCCGCATACCCGCCTGCCCTCGTATAAACGCCATAGGTGTCAGCTTTGCCATTCTTATCAGGATCTTTTTCCTTGAAGGCTTTTGCGACGTTATAAAATTCATCGATTGTAGTCGGCATTTTTAAGCCTAAATTATCCAACCAATCTTGACGGATAATAAAACCCCACTGCATGGGAGCAAGTCCCAGCGGCTTGAAATAAGATTTTCCATCTATTTTGAAGCCTTTGTAAACTTCGGAATTCACGATTGCATTAATGTTCGGATACTTGCCGCTTTTCAAATAATTATCATAAGGCAAAATCAAGTCATTCTTGGCCCATTCGATTAATGTCTTACCGGGGTCGACCGTAGCCAGGTCAAATTGTTCGCCAGAAGCCATCATGAGGTTAAGTTTGTTTGCAAATTGATCATTGGGAATACTTACAATTTCAAGCTTAATATTCAATCTTTTCTGCAATTCCAGAAGGATACGATCCTTTGTGGGGTCCTGCTCATTTGCTGCACGCACCCAGCGGATTGGAACTGGTTCACTCTGTTTTTGCGCGGTGGTTGCAGCTGGTCCACTCGAATTTTTCGGGCTTTCTGTTGCATTTGGCTGTCCATTTTGTGAACATCCGCTTAATACTGTACCTGCCAGCAGCACTGACATAGACAAAGGAATGATCAAACTACGTTTTTTCATCTTTTACCTCTCCCTTTTAACTTATTGATTGTTAATGCCATATATAATCCACCACGTGGAGGATTTCCATTATTCCTTTACTGCACCCATCATGATTCCTTTGGTAAAGTATTTCTGTATGATTGGATAAATGATAAGCACCGGAATCATTCCAATGAAAATGCAAGCCATTTTAAACTGCTCAATATTCGATCCCGTGGTCGTGACCCCTACCTCCGCAGTAACCAAGTCCTGAATAATCATCTGTCGCAATAACACCTGAAGCGGAAACATATCATTTGAATTTATGAATAATATCGCTAAGAAGTAGTCATTCCATAATGCTACTCCGTAAAATAAGCTGACAGCAGCAAAAACAGGCTTAGATATAGGAATAATAATTTTAAACAGGATTTGGATATCATTATAACCATCAATTTTCGCTGCTTCTTCTAGACTTGGCGGAAGACTGGCAAAATAATTTTTCATAATAATCAGATTATAAGAAGAGATAGCAGTAGGTAAAACCAACGCCCATATCGTATCTATGAGATGCAGATTTTTGACCAGTACATAAAATGGAACCAATCCGCCGCCAAAAAACATGGTAAATACAATTAAGCGAAATATGATTGCCCTGCCTGGAAGATCCCTTTTGGATAGTGCATAAGCACCAAAACTGGTGAGGATCATGCTTATTGATGTTCCAAGTGCCGTTATTTCCACGGATCTTAATAAGGCTTTTACGATTCCTCCAATGCTGCTTAGAGCTCTCTTATACTCTGTAATACTGAAACTCTTTGGAATCAGGTGATAGGGGTCTGTCATATATACTTCTTGTGTGGAAAAAGATATTACCAAGAGTCTCCACAAAGGCAGCACTATGAGAATAGCTGATAATCCGAGGATTAAATATATGATCGTATCAGCCAATGAAAACCTTTTTTGTATAAACACTATTTAACCTCCTCCCTATGTTAGTAGACACTCTCTTGACCAAATGCCTTTACAATCCTGTTTGAAACTATTAGTAAAACTGCGCATATAACAGACTTTAGCAACCCGGCCGCTGCTGCGTAACTGAATTTGTTACCTCCCATAGAGGTTCTGTAAATGTAGGTATCTAGAATGTCGCCTGTTGAATAGACCATTGGATTGTAGAAGTTATATACTTGGTCAAATCCCCACGTCAAAACCCTGCCGATAATTAAGATAAACATGATAAATATTACGTTACGAATGCCAGGTATTGTAACATGCCTAACAAGTGCCCATCTTCCGGCTCCATCTATGACAGCTGCTTCATAATGTTCTGAATTGATGCTTGCCATGGCCGCAATATAGATGACAGTGGCAAATCCCGACTCTTTCCAGAGATCCGTTAAAATCAGCACCGGCCTAAACATTTCCGGTTTTGTCAGCAGATCAGCAGCATGGCCATTAGACATTGCTGCGAGAAACCCTGACTCCGGACTAAAAAATGTGATAAATATGGATGCAACGATAACCCACGAAATAAAATGCGGTAAATAGATAATCGTTTGAATCGTTTTGCGGACTTTGAGATGCCTTACTTCGTTTAGAAGCAATGCGATAATGATCGGAACTGGAAATTGTGTGACAAGTCGGTAAATCGCAATGATAACGGTATTCCAAAATGCCCGCCAGAAATCTTCCTCACCAAATAATTCTTTAAAATGTTTCAATCCGACAAACGGGCTGTGAAAAAATCCTTTGCTCATCGTATAGTCCTGAAAAGCCATGGTGATTCCATACATCGGGACGTAACAGAAGATCGCATACCATATGAGCACAGGGATAAGCATGAGATACATATATTTATATTTTAAAATATGTTTCAGTTTTTTATTAAAACCTGGCTTTGAATTATTCTTAATAAACAGTTCGGAGGTTTTTATTACTTCAGCATCCATGTTTCTTCTCCTTATAATTTTCGTATTGGATATCCATCAGTAGTACTACTAGTGTTAATTATAAAGCGTTTTCAAAAGCAATGAGTATGACTCTAACTTAACATTTGTTACGTTTTCTTAACCTGATTCAAGCTTTGTTTTAAAAAAAGCAGCCGGGCTACTCAAAAAAAGTAACCCTGCTGCTCTAACAGAGGAAAATGGATGATGACCTTGGTACCTTTTCCAGCAGTACTATCTACTTCAATACCATAATCATCTCCAAAATATAATTTGATTCGTTCATGAACATTGATGATTCCAATACTTTCTCCTTTTGTTTTCCCCTCAAGCCTCGCCTTGATTTCATTCAATTTATCCTCTGTCATTCCTACACCATTGTCGCTGATTGTTATACTCAACTTCTCCTCCATCTTTCGAACCTCTATGACGATGGTGCCTCCATGATCCGTTACCTCCAGGCCATGATAAATGGCATTTTCCACGATCGGCTGCAGGGTCAGCTTCAAAACCGGAGTTTCTAACATATCGTCACTTACATCGAAGATTACCTTGATTTTGTCCCCAAACCTCATTTGCTGTATATCTGCGTAGGTTTTCACATGAGCGATTTCCTCACTAACCTTTACCACTTTTTCTCCCCGGGTGATGCTGGTTTTAAACAATGCGATAAGCAGTTTGATCATCTTCTCTGTTCGAGGATCCTTAGCAAAAGCCATATATTGAGCTGTTTTTAAGGTGTTGTAAAGAAAATGAGGGTTGATTTGTGACTGTAGAAGATTCAATTCATATTCCTTGGCCTTAAGTTCAGCATCTTTTATCTTAACCTCGGATATATATTTTTCTTCAATGAGTAGATTGATACGCTCAAGCATCTCATTGAAGCTATTACCTAATTCATAGATTTCATCCTCCGTGGTGCTCTTAAAACGGGTCTCCAGGTTCCCTCTCTTCACGTTTCTTACTGTTTTAACCAATGATGATATGTTCAATGAAAGCATAGAAGAAAATCCATAGGAGAACCCAAAGCTTAGTAGGATAAGCCCTAAGAGAACCACTATGCTGTAAAAAAGGATGTATTCATTCTCATTAAAGTCCTTTAAAAGGAAAACTAAACTCCACCCATTTTCAGTAAAGTACTTAGAAATCATCAGATAATTATTTCCACCTTCCCGGAAGGACACCCTTTCATTCTGTTCTAAGGAAGGTTTATTGTACGGTAATACCTCTAACAAGCTTTTCTTTTGACTTCGACCGATATCGCTGAAAATATCTTTGCCTGAATGGTCCACAAGATATAAATCCAAATAGCTGATCTTAGAAAACACATTTAGCATCTTCTCTATATCTTCCCCATTGAAATCAACTAAAATAAACCCTAATAGTTTTCCAGCCTCAATGCCATCTGCAACACCTCTTATTTGCATGCCTATCCGTATACCTTTCTTATTAAAAGGTGAATCCGTATAGCTTCGCCATAATAAAGTGCTAAAATGATCTTTGACATAATCTAAATCAGATTTGGCATCTGGACGCATCATGAATGGCCTTCCGTAGGTAGAGGAATAGACCAGACGCTGATCTGCGTCATAAATGGTTATATTCGATATTCCTTTATCAAATAAATTTCTGGAAAGAATGATATTATTCATCTCATCCCGAATCTCTTTATCCACGTTATTAGAAGTTTTGCTAACATCCAGAAGCTTTTGAACCTTCTCATTGAAAGAGGAAGTCTCAATAGTCATCCTTCGATAATTATTGTAAACAAACGCCATCTGTTGATAGAGAATTTGAGCACTATATTCAAAGACAGACCCTACTTTGCTTTCTACCGTGTGCTTGGCGGATATATAAGAGCTGCCTGTTATGAATACAGCTGGAACAGTGACTATGGAGGAATACAAAATTAGCAAAGTCAATTTGAAGCTAAATCTCCGCTTAGACAATGCTATTGGCTTATTTTCAATGTAGCTGTGATTGAGTGAACTTATCTGTACTTCCATATTTTTAATAGGCTTAACAATTTTTTTGCCTGTAATAGCTAGCACAATAATGGATAAAATCAGGCATAATATTCCGATCAGAATGTTGGTATTAAGGTTCTGATTAATGGATTTTTGAAGCTTGTCAAAAGTGAACGTATTGGTTATCGTCCACCCTTCATAGTTTAAAGAATTTTTAAATGAGAATTTTTGTTCAGCCAATTCACCTGCATCTTGATTGTAGGAAACTTCAGCAGTATTCCCTGCATGATCCGTAATAAAAATGCCATTCCCTGCAAACTGCATTTCCTCAATGAATTTTGAACTCAACACCACAACCATATATGCCTTTATTTCATTGGTATAAGGCTCAGTTATAGGACTTATAATAGCTAACCTTTCATATAACCCTTCTCTGTATCGATCAAGGAAAAACTGACTTTCAGCGTTTTGCAGATAAGGTTTCTTTAATTGGTTATAAAATTCTGCAGTTCCGTATTTGTCATAGGATTTTCCTACAGAATTACTAGCCCCGATGAAAATATTTCTATTATTATCAACAACAAGTACGGAATCCACTTTATCATTACTTAGAATCAGATTTTTCAGAAAATCCTCATAGTCCTTTTGTGCTTTTATGAGTACATAAGGGTCAGATTCATCTGAACTGATAATCCTATCAAAATACTCATTTTTCATAGATAAACTAACCATATTGGCGATTTCGCCCAAATAAGTATTGGCCTTCTCTACCGCTGCACCTGTAGCTATATCATTTACACGTTCAAACTGAAACAAAATAAGTTTATTCGTGACCAAATAACAGGTTAAGGTAGTTAATGTTATAGATATCACTGAAAAAACAATGCCAAATAAAATAATTTTCTTTTCCAGAGACTTTTTAAAGTTAAATTTAATCATGCAAACTCCTCATAAATTCAGGTCACCCTTTGTATTTTTCTCTGTATTCCAATGGCGTAAGTCCTGTGACGTTTCTGAAAAGTTCACTAAAATAACGGGGTTTCTCATAACCAACCATACTAGATATTTCATAGACTCTATAGTTTATATCCTTTAGAAGCCTTTTTGCTTCTTCAATTCGCACTTCAGTGAGGATATGTTTAAATGTTTTTCCTGTATCCTTACTGAAAAGTCTGGAAAGATGTACTGGATGAACATTTACATACCTCGCTAATTCCTCAAGGCTTAGTTGACCCGAATAATTTTTCCTTAAATACGCCAGGGCTTCATCAACAATCCTTCTGTTTTTCATATTGTTCTCATCATTAAGTAAATCAAAGACCTCTATAGTAAACGCTTCCAACTTCTTGAAAATCATTACAATCGTCTCACAATATCCTAGTTCCTTTATCATATAGTTAGATTTTTCTAAAAACGCATCTGTTTTTTTCCCCATTTCTCCCAATTCGCCCACTATAGTTAAAACTATCTTAACAGCAAAACCTGAAATCATATCCATATCCGTAAATTTGGAATCAATAAATTGATTTTTGAGTGTATCCAGATACTCCATTAATTTTACATGCGCTTTGCCAGTAACAAGCGTCATGATTTCTTTCATCTGCCTTTCTTCTTCCGTGAAGGTAAATATCCGCTTACTGTTATGATCTAGTTCACTATAGTGAATCATACAGTTGCCCATATAAGCTTTGTGCAGGAATGAATCTCTTATGGCTGTATACGAATTACAAAGTTCATCTAAATTAGCTGCCATACTTCCAATAACACAAGAAATCTCAAGGCATTCTTCTTCATTTTTTTTATAAATGCCTAGCTCTTCCTTCAAATTCTCATAGACTTCAGTTACAGTTTGCACAAAATCTTTTTCAGGAAGCGTCCATACAACACAGAACATCTCATTTAACGAGATAACCATCCCTTTATTTTGAATTTCAATATTTTCATATAAATACCCGCGGATAAACTCCTGGATACTACGCGCTCTGTCCGCCCCGGAATAGAAGGTCATATGTTTGTATTCATCCATTCGAAACAAAGTCATGCGGTAATCTTTATTCTTAACAAAAATACCAACTCTCTGAACCATTGCAACCGCTTTCTCATCCATATCCGAATGATTTTCCATCATTTCTTTAAAGAGGGTTTCCCGCTGCCTCCAAACATCATCACTATCCATACGGATTTGATTTTCTTTTTGTAAAACTCCTTTTAGCTTTGTAAAATGATTAACAATTTCATCTTCCCCATCGGATTTTAAAATATATCCATACACCCCACACTCGATGCCTTTCCTTGCATAGTCAAATTCATTGAAAGCACTGAATAAGGTAACCTTCGTGTTTGGGAACCTGCTTTTTACTTCAATAGCCAATTCAAGACCATTAAATACGGGCATACGTATATCCGTCAGAATAGCATCTACTTCTGTTTTGTCTAAGAACTCCAGAGCCTTGTATCCATTTTCGCATACCCCTGCTACTTCAAAACCAATGGAATTCCAATCAATAATGGTTGGCAGCACTCTCCTAAAAATCTCTTCATCTTCAACAATAAGCAGTTTGTACAATCCCATTCACCTCCTGATTTTTTCTAAGCCCGTTTACATCAAAGGATGGCGAATCGTCACCTTGCATCCGCCATTTTCCCTGTTGGTCAGGGACACCCCATAGTGGGAGCCGAATCGGATATTCAGCCTGCGATTGACATTATATAGTCCTACCCCGACGGCAGATTCGGCTTTATCATTCGGACTTGCACTTCTTCGGAGACGCCTGGACCGTTATCCTCTACCGTACACACCAGTTCTTCCCCCTCGATAAACACACGAACGAGAATTTTGCCCTGTCCGGACGATAGCTTGCTCAATCCGTGCCGCACCGAATTTTCTACAAGCGGCTGGATGATTAATTTTAAAATCGGCACATTCAAGGCACGCGGCTGAACGTTGATTACGACCTGGAAAGTCTCATGATTTCGCAGCGACTCGATGCTAAGATAGCTTTTGACATGCTCAATTTCCCGCTCGACGGTGGTGAACTCTTCCCCGTTATTGATGCTGTATCTGATTAAATTACTTAGCGATGTGACCATCTCCGCAATCGTTTCTTCCTTTACGTGATCTGCTCGCCATTTAATTGCGTCCAACGTATTGTACAGAAAATGCGGATTGATCTGATGAATCAACATTTGCATTTCCGTTTTAGACTTCTCAGACTCCATCTGCTTGGTCGTCGCGAGCAGTTCCTGTAAGCCGAAAATCAAGGAATTATACCCTCTGGCCAGCTGGCCGATTTCATCGCTTCGTTCTCCGTACCTCCCGCTCGGTACAAGCTGCCCCAATTGGACTTTTTTCATTTGGCCTACGATATATTTGATCGGGGAAATAAAGCTGTTCGTTATCAGCGCAAGCAGCATCGAAATTAATCCTATGCTCGCCAGCACTAGCACCAGAGAGAAGCGTTTGATCGTTTCAACTGGACCGATTAAATCTTTCTCGGGAATGCCAGCGACCAGCTTCCATGGAAGATCGGCGAGCGGAATTTCCGAAAGGAAAAAATCCTCTTTCGGATACAGTGTCCTATCCTTGCCGGCAAGCAGAACGGTTTCAAGCTCGTCGTCGACGATATAATGCTGAAAGTTCGGGTACTCCGCTGGCGACAGGATCTGCTGGTTGACAAGAGTTGCTGGAAAGCTCAATTGAATAACTGCCAAAGGCCGCAGATCAGACATCGCTCGGATCATTCTTGCAAAAATAAACGAATTGTTATCGAAATACCAATAGCCCTTCCCCTTAAGTTGGATCGCCTTTTCAATCCACTCTGAGTTAGGCGACTTCACTCCGGATTGAATCAATAAAGAATAAGTTCTATACCTCATTTCATCAGCAGGGTAAATAGTTAGCTCGTAGCTTCCCTTTAATTCGTTCATTAACGAAAGTGATCTGCTTAGAAAAAGCCGATCCTCCAGCTCATTATCAAGCACCTCCAGCTTCTGGGAAGCGATGATCGACTCCGAATGAAGTTCCGTTTGCCTGAAAAACTGCTCGATACGCAGACGGTTTTGCTGCAAATTTTCCATCAGCAAGGCGGATGTGACATGCTCGATTTGCTCACTGGATTTGTTAAAGTACCACACTCCAAGAATCGTAACCGGCAATGAAACGGATAGAAACAGGAGGATGAACATTTTAACGAACAAGGTAAGGTTGCTGATTCTTAACGTTTTCATCTCCCGTATCTGAACTCCTTTGGGGTCATGTTCGTTCTTTTCTTGAACAGCTTACCGAAATATTGGATTTCCTGATAACCAATTTTCTCGGCAATTTCATAGATTTTCAAGTTCGTGTCGCGCAGCATACGCTTCGCTTGCTCGATGCGGATTTCTGTTAAATAATCCAAAAAATTTTGTCCTGTCTCTTTCTTGAACAGCTTACTCAGCGACACCGGGTGAATGCTCAGCTCGTCGGCTACGCTCTGCAGAGTGATCGCTTCCCCGTACTTCCCGTCGATGATCCGCTTCGCTTTATCGATCATAAAGTTAGGCAAGCTGGGATGCTGTTGATCGGCGACAAGCTTCATCAGCTCGCTCAGATGATCCCGCAGCAGCCGCTTCAAATCGTCCACGGTTGGGCAGCGCTCCGCCTTTTCCCACAGTTCCAGCGGAAAATGACTGATTTCCATATCCACCTTTTCAGCTAGACAGGAATGAACCTCCAAGATCCATTCGAAGCATTTGATCGACAAATCACCAGTCTTACTTACATCTCTGTCTAGGATGAAGCGATGGATCATTTCCTCCAGCCACAAGCTTACGACTTCCGCATCCCCTCCCAGCACCGCCTCAGCAACCCATTGTCTGACGAGCCCAATGTCCTCATGGTCAATCCGATCAATAATATCAGCGTAACTGGCGATTCGTTGATTGCTGTTCATTAATGCGACCTTTAACGCCTTGCGCGACTGTTCGTACGCTTCCGATATGGCTTGAAAGGAGTGCTGCCGTTCGCTGATTCCAATAGCGGGAATGATTTTCTGATATTTCAACACCCTTTCGTGGATATCTTGCGCAATCGACAGTTCCTGCTCCCACGCGGTAAGGATGACCCAGTCATGATGAATGCTGCGAATGATCACGGAAGGCTGGTAGCTCTTCAAAATTTCATCCGCAATATTACCGATGGCAAACAAGTCCAGATTCATATCCTTATCCTGCTTGCCTCGTACATCTTCCCTATTTATGCTTAACGAAATCAATACGTACGAATCCGTCTCCAGCCACTGCATACCCCATACCTGAAGCCGGTGATGAATATGCTCCTGCAGTGCCGTCTTTTGCATACACAGCCCCTGCACAAACTTTTCCTGCAGCGCTTCTGTGCCTAGACGGGCATAAGCGATTTGATTCTTAATCTGGTCCTGACTGATAAGTTCGCGTTGAACCATGTCATATACGACACCGATTTTTTCGGCAAGCTCCTCTTTATGGATCGGCTTTAGAATATAGTCGATCGCTCCCAATTGAATACTGCGCTGGGCATATATAAAATTATTGTAGCTGCTGATCACAATGACTTTTGGCCCGTATGCCAACGCTTTCACGGACTCCAACATATCTAAACCAGTCATCTCCGGCAGCAGAATATCTGTTAAAATGATTTCCGGTCTGTATTGTTCGATTAGCTCCAAAGCCTCCTCGGCCGTGTGAACCGCGAAAACTTGTTCAAAGGGCAGCTGGCTGTGGTCAATGACCTCCTGAATTCCCCTTAAGATGTCTACCTCGTCTTCAACGACAATGATTTTCACACAATCAACCCCCATTACACAATTATAACCCGAGATCGATGCGTTGTTACATCGAAGCACAAGAAGAAGACCAAGATGGCAAGCCACAGGTCTTCTTTCTCAAGTAATGGCCGTCTGCCTATCCTTTTACGGATCCTAACGTGATTCCTTTAATAAAGCTTCGCTGCAGCATTAGGAAAAAAACGATCATCGGAATGGCCGCCAACGACGCCCCCGCCATGGCATAGCCGTAATTCACGTTGTTCTCGGAATACGTAATCGTCGAGATGCCGAGAGGGAGCGTCAGCTTCTCCTTGGATTGCAAAATAATAAGCTGCCATAAATAATCGTTCCACGTGTGCATAAAGGCGAAAATCGATAGCGCCCCAAGCGCTGGCAGGAGGAGCGGCAGTAAGATCGTTGCAAACAAGCGAATTTCGCCGGCGCCGTCTATTCTCGCTGATTCAACAATTTCGATTTGGCAAACTGCCGTACAATGAACACCCCGAACGGAAAGGCGATCGCAGGCAGGATGACCCCCAAGTAGCTGTCAATCAAACCGAGCTCTCTGCAAATAATGTACAAAGGAACAAGTGTAACCTGAGTCGGCATCATCATCGTCCCAATGACGACGAGGAAAAATAATTTATCACCGGGAAATTTCTTTTTGGCATACGCGTATCCCGCCATTGCTGAGAAAACAACGACAAAAACGACAGTTACCAAGCTTGTAAACACACTATTGAACAACCACAGCGTCGCTGGCGTCGTGGAGAAAATATGCTCATAGTTAAGAAGTCTGAACTGGGATGGGATCCATTCCGGGGGAGTAGCCCAGATCGATACCTGAGTTTTAAAGGAGCCTGTAATCATCCAATATAACGGGAAAACAAAAACGATTGAAGCCAACAAAAGCAACGCATACCTGGAAACAATCTGTAATTTCATCTGCTTCAATTCTCCTCTACCCTAATCTACGCTGTTATTTTAGTCCGATTTGGATTTCATGAGTCGGAATTGCAGCAGCGAGATTACTAAAATAATAAAAAACAGGACGACGCTTTGAGCCGATGCTTTACCAAATTCCAGAGATACGAAAGCTGTCCGGTAAATGGTGTACACGAGTGATTCCGTTCCATGATACGGACCGCCGCCAGTAAGCAAATGGATGACGACGAATATTTGGAACACGCTAATGGTCGAGGTGATCACAATTAATACCGTTGTATGGGAAATCATCGGAAGCGTGATACTAAAGAACGATCGCAGCGGACCAGCACCATCGATTTCAGCAGCTTCATACAACTCTTTCGATACGCCATCCATCGCCGACAAATACAAGATAATAGGCTGACCGACCATCCAAGTGAGAACAACCCCGGATAGCGCTAGAATCGCGCTCAACTGCCCTGAAAACACATCAACCGCACCGAAACCGAGCTTCTCTGAAAAATACTTGATAATGCCAAAGCTAGGATTATACATCCAGCCCCAGACCAAGGAAAGTACGACCGGCGTGCTGACCACCGGCAAATAAAACACGAGTCGAAAAAAGCTTTTGCCAAGCTTATGGAATCCCTGCATCAATGCGGCGAAGACTAACGAAATGACGACGACGCAGGGAACGATGATCAGAACGAAATAAAACGTGTTGACAAACGCTTTGCGAAACAACTCTTCCCCGAATAAACTACGGTAATTTTCCAATCCAACGAAAGTGGAGGAATAAATGTCAGCTTCAAAAAAGCTTAAGTAAAACGTATAAAATAACGGAAGAATCATAAAAACAGTTAAAAATACCAGGTTAGGCCCGATAAAAAAATAACTCCACATCAATTCACGAAGCTTCATCTGCAAATCACCTCAACTATCTTCATCATATCGTAGGCAGTTAAAACACTTTCGTCCCAGTACTGTGAGACAGACTAGGACGAAGTGACTTCACAGACCGTATTCTTCTGAATATACTTCGATAAACATTTTTCTCACTTCTTGGCTGCCAGTTCGTTTGCATTTTTCACGAAATCGTCAAGTGCCTGTTTCGGACTCTTTGCTTTCAGAAAAGCGGCTTGCATTTCCGGATAAAACTTTTGTCTTAGCGTAGAGAAGTACGCTCTGTTCTTACCTAAATCGACGATTTCCAATTTGTTAAGCTGCTCGAACAACTGGGAGGCATCTTTATTCTGAATCTCGTAAGTGCCTGACTTGCGCGCTGCTATCCCATAAGTCGCCTTGTTAATCGCTTTAATATTTTCCGGCTTGGTCAAAAACTTCACGAACTCGATAGCCATTTTTTTCTTTTCCGAATCGTTCTGTTTAAAAATCGCGTACCCGTTTTCGCCAGTAACTGTGATCCGAGGCGTCACCCCTTCTTTCACGACGGGGATGATTCCGAACGGCTCCACGGACGGATCGACCGCGCCATTCTTCTTCCCAACTTCCAGATCACCGTATACTGGTGATGTGTGATTCAAAACGGCCAGCTTGCCTTGCTTGAATAGCTCAAAATTCGCATTTACATCCATGGTGGCGGTACCTGGGGCAACCAGCCCTTCGTCTTGAAGGCTCAGCATGAAGGTTAGTGCTTCGACACCTTCGGGACTGTTAACGGTGTACTGCGTGAAATCCTTGTTCGCCCACTGGGCGCCGGCAGAAAGCAAATTGCTGACCATCAGTTGGTCCGCTTGCTCGCTTTTGGCAAAATAAGCGATGCCATACGTATTTTTATCGGCCACCTTCTTTAAGGCGTCCTTCATTTCATTCCAAGTCCAAGAGCGATCCTGCGGCACAGATACCCCTTTTTTCTCGAAAATGGTTTTATTCAAGAAGACAACCTGCGGAACACTCCCTAAAGGTAGCGCAAGCAACTTCCCATTGATCGTACCCATGTTGAGAAACGCTTCTTTCCAGTCTGCCTTATCCTCTTTCACGACATCATCAAGCTCTTCTAACACACCGTTTCGCGCATGCTTGCTGATCCGAATCGGTATGTTATCGTACAAAACATCTGGAGGATTATTGCCCGCGACAGCTACGTTAACCTTCTGCTCGATGTCTGAGAACGGCACGGATTCGACTTTCACCGTTACATTCGGGTGCAGCTTTTGGAATTCTCCTGCCTTCTGCTTCTCCCAATCTCCATAATTCTTGCTATCGTAGCCTTCAATATCCTTAAACCCCGTGCCTGCCCACATGGTTAGCGTCACTGGCTTGGCGTTACCGCCTCCTGCTGCTTCTCCGCCGGCTTGCGGCTTGGGATTCGACGTGCATCCCGCTGCAACACCCGTAATTAATAAAACGACGACTCCCTTTTTCACTAAATTCTTCATATTGTCACCCCTGTGTCTTTTGTGGTTAACAATCACAATAAAACAATAAAGTAATTTGTTACTTTGATTATAAAGAACAATGCAGCACCGTTTAAACATGCGTATATTAGCATTTTACAATACATATTTAATTTCTTTGGGCAGCATTATTGAGAAAAACATCCCGAACCGACAGCAGCGCTTCAACGCCATCCATGATCCGAGATGTCTCTTTACACTTTCCTCAAAACAATTCACGATGGATTTTGACAACAAGCTTCACTAAGTGAACGCCGTCCCCAGAATGGCAGTTAGGGCGGTGAACTTCCCCAGGCCAATATATGCTGAAATCTCCTGCCCGGAGCAAAATGCGCTTCTCGTTCTCAACATGCTCAAAGAGCGCGTAATCGCTCTCCTCCAGCCGATCTTCCACCGCGCTGTTGTTGCCAGAGGCCGTGGCGAAACCCTGCCACTCCTCTCCTTCCACTACGAGATGGATGTCTGCGTGCTGCGCATGGATTTCAGCAAGCCGTTCCTCAAATGCTCCAGTCGTCGGACTCTGCTTCAGCACGTACATCAGCTTTCCTTCAATCTCGAGCGAAGACGGCATGTCAGCGACATTCACTTTGGCGACGAATGAGAGCGCGCGGCGCACAGCATCCCCGTATTGGCATTGGTTTTGCTCCCACTGGTTCATCGTATCAAAAATCAAAGCGATCTCTCCTAACGTTCGGTGTTCGCAACGAATCGGTAACGGCGCAGTACATCACTCTGCGCATAGAACGTCTCGATCTGCTCCCGCTCTTCGGCAGTGAATTGCTTCAATGGCTGACGGACGACTGGCGTTGCCAAGACGCCTTGAAGATACAGCATGTATTTCTCATAGGCGAGAACATCGAACTGAATCATGTGCGCTATTACCTTGTTGGCTTCCGCTTGCATAGACTGCAACGACGCCATAGGCGGGTTCTCCTCCGTCGAGATAAGCTCATACATCTGAGCGAACAATCCGGGCATCATATTGAACGTGCTGCCAATGGCGCCATTTGCACCTGCATATGCGCCGCCAGTATAAACTTCGTCATGTCCGTTATAGATAAGGAATTCTTGTCCGCATCTTGCGCGAATTTGCTGCATTTCAAACAGATTAAGTGAAGTAAATTTGACGCCTATACATTGCGGATGACGGCTCATCTGCTCGTAGAAGTCCATGGACAGGCTAACTCCCGTTGCACCAGGGAAATGATAGACGATCATTGGCAGTGACACAGCCGCCATGATCGATTCGTAATGCTCACGTATTTCTTTCATTGACACTTTATAATAAAACGGAACGACCGCGGATACGGCATCGACGCCTTGAAGTTCGGCATGCTTAGCCAGATTGATCGATTCCATCGTACTGATGCATCCAACATGCGCAATAATGGTTACGCGCCCGTTTGTAATCCGGACGACCGTCTCCAACACCAGCTTGCGCTCTTCAGTTGTCAAAATAAACCCTTCACCGGTGCTTCCGCCTACGTAAAACCCGTGAATTCCTTGCCTGATTTGATGCTCAACCAGACGGGCTAGAGAATCAAAGTCGATAGCACCATTCTCGTGCATCGGAGTCAGCAGTGCTGTAAAGATGCCGTGAAACGCGTTGCGGTTTTCGATTGTCTTAGTCATATATTTTCCATCTCCCTTGCGCCACTGCGCATCATGTAGTTAGGTAATGACTGTATTGTAGCTCGCAAAGCAGCAGCTCATATTTCAAATTTTTAATATTCCTATCATTTCTTTACGAAAACGAAGCAGTTATAATGGTGCTACAAAGATCAGGAGGCGAAACAGCGTATCATGTACCCTCAATACCTTTTCGAATACCCGAATATCGACTCGGACTTTCCTTTTCATATGAAGAAAAAGAAGTATACCTCGGTCCCTTCCCATCGTCATGATTTTATCGAATTCTCATTCGTGCTGGAGGGAAAAGGTAAAGAACGGATTAACGGGACCGAGCATGACATGCTGCCCGGCACGATTGTACTCCTGCTTCCTTATCAGATTCATGAGTACCAAGCCGATGCAGACGAGACACTGCTGATGTATATTTGCAATTTTGATATGAAGCTGCTCACTTCAGGACCTGAATCCGCTTGGGGCCTGCATGAGTTTTTACTCGGCCGTGACAACACCCAGCCGGCTCACATTCAATTACAGGGCAAAGCTTACGAGGAAGGCCTCCGACTGTGGGAACGCATATACAATGAACACGATTCATCATTGGCCTGGAGGCCGATCATGCTCAGATCTCTGCTGCTGGAAGCGTTGTCGTTGTTTGTCCGAAACAGCGACAACCACGAAACAGCACGGACGGAGAGGCAGTGTACCGTATCCTCAAAGGACATTTGGTCCGTCGTGCAATATGTTTACGATCATTATTTGGACCCATTATCCTTAACGTCATTATCCGAACAGTTTCACATTCATCCGACCCAATTGAGTACGCATTTCGGGGAATCGTTCGGCATCCACTTTGTTGATTTCCTGCATGAGCTTCGGATTCGCCATGCCTGCAGCCTGCTGATTTCTTCCAATCTGCCCATCTCTCACGTAGCGTATGAGTCCGGATTTTCCTCATATCCCACGTTTTCACGTACGTTTCTGCGCATTAAAGGGATGACACCGAGTCAATACCGGAAGCAGCAGGAACGAAGACACTGAACCTAAAGCCAAGAAATTTCCGTCAGGATTGGCACAAAAGTAGGAACGAACAACCATCCTACAAACACCCTCCAATTGTTTGCGTGCATTCAAATATGCTACAATACTAACAATTATTGTCTCATGGGGGTAAGCGAAACGATGCTTAAGGAGTTTAAAGATTTTGCGTTCAAAGGGAATATGGTAGATTTAGCAGTTGGGGTTATTATCGGGGGCGCTTTCGGGAAAGTCATTACGTCCATCGTGAATGATTTGATCATGCCGCTTGTTGGGCTACTGATTGGTAAAGTGAAGTTCAATGATCTATTTATTTCATTAAATGGCGTTCATTACAACACCCTTAAAGATGCGGTTGCAGCCAGTGCGCCTACCTTTAATTACGGACAATTTATTTCAACTTTCCTAGACTTTTTAATTGTTGCTTTTGTCATTTTCCTTGTTATTAAACAGCTTAGCAAGTTCCGTAAAAAAGAAGAGCCGAAAGAAAAAACAGTAACATCCAAATCTTGTCCGCACTGCTTGTCCGAAATTCCCGTACAAGCTACACGCTGTAAGTTCTGTACTTCAGAGCTGTCATCAGGTACTGCTGTGTCAGGGAGCATTCAATAAGGTATGGCAAAAAGCCCGAATCGGATTATATCGATTCGGGCTTTTTGGTGCGCAGATCGGCGATCTCGCCTTGCGCGAAAGCTTTTGTCTGCAGCAGCTCGAGCAGCTGCCTCGCTGTAGCTTCGGGCGATTGCAGCTCGCCCTGCTCTTTGAGCTGGACGAACCTGCTCACCTGCGGGAAGTCCACTTCTTCAGCAGCGCGAATCTCCCGCTGCATATCCGTGTCAACCACACCCGGCGCGATGGAGTAAATCTCCACCGGGTGCGGTTGGTTCATCTGCTCGACGCCTACGCAGCGCGTCAGCATATCGAGCCCGGCTTTGGCGGTGCAGTAGGCACCCCAGCCGGGGTAGGGCTTCTTCCCCGCGCCCGAGGAGATGCCGACGACCCGCTTCATGATCGGCCACGCCTGCGTGAGCCGAATGAAGCTGTTCGTCAGCAGCGCGGGCGCGATGAGATTGACCTGCAGGCTGCGCTGCAGGTCGTCATGGTCTGCTCGGCCGATCGACGTCATCGGCTCGAGCATGCCAGCATTATTGATGAGCGTGATGGAATCCGCTTCATCCACCGTGCAGAGGATTCGCTCCATGAGCGAATCCAGGCCTTGCGTGTCCGCCAAGTCGTAAGCGTGGAAGGTAAGTGTACCTTCCGCGCGCAGCGCCTCTTGGCGCAAAGCTTCGCTGTAGCTGCGAGAAATGCAGTGAATCGCAGCTCCCTGCTGTAGAAGCTGCTGAATGATCGCAGCACCGAGTCCTTTTGAACCGCCTGTAATAATATACGTTTCCATTTACGGCACCTTTACGACAAACGGAACTGTTATCACTTGACCATCTCGTTGAAATTCGCCCCATATTTTATAAATTCCACTCTTCGGAAATGATGTCTTGAATTTGGCTTCTGGCCCTGATGATTTCTCATCTACAGGATGAACATGCAGATATTGGTCTGCTTTCTCATCAAGAATAACCACATGTCCTACTGCACCTAAATAGGGCTGTAAATTGGTTATTGCCGCTTTCGTAGCTGCATCCTTAAAGGTATAGGTCAAATTCAGGTCCATTCCCGCCATGAGATGATCAGCCGCCAGCGATATCTCCATACCATTCACCGTTGCGGTAAGCTTACTGTCTGGCTGCAAGGCTATGGCTGGCGCAGCTTCTCCACCTGCTTGGATAACGTGACTTTTGACTATTTGCGCTTGCCCGCTAGGTTTAAAGTCAGCGAACAACTTATAGTTGCCGCCTGCAGGAAGCGCTGTACGAATCGTGAATAGTCCCTTACCTTGATAGGTCGGGTGAATGTGTTTGTAATAGGAAAGATCTTGGCTAACCAGAATAAGATGCATCTTTTTCTCATGGTTTAGGTCAAACTCATCTACAGATTTCCCATCTTTATCAAGGATCTGTATCGTCATCTCAGTTTCTTGTTTGGCTTGTACGGGGTCAGACGAAAGCTTAAATACGGCCTGAGTACCGTCTTTATCCGCCGATTCACCGCTGCCATGGCCAGCATGTTCCTGTTCTTTATTTTCTGAATGAGCTGAGTGTTCAGTGTTTGTTGCTTTACCACAAGCACTCAATAATATAGCCGCTGTGAGGAGAATTACGCCTATTTTCTTCATCATTGCACCACATCGTAGCCTTGCTCTTCGATCGCATCTTTGATCGCTTCCACGCTAAGCTTACTTTCATCAAACTGTACTTCGACTTCTTTGTTAGCCAGATTCACTTTGCCTTCTGCACCCAGCTCCTTCACCGCTTTCTCAACCGAATTCACACAGAGATTGCAGGACATTCCATCAACTTTCAAAATAATAGTAGACATTCCAACACTCCTTCTATTATGTTAAATGATCTCATTAGGGTATTCATTGTTTGGGCAGTTCATCCACAACGGCCATGTCGCCTTTTTGAATACCGCTATTAGATTTTATAGTATACCCCCCTATCCTATATTGTCAAGTCTCATAAAAAAAGAATCCGCTGCCTGATCGCAACGAATTCCTCTCTCATTAAGCTACTAGTTGAGCACGCCCAAACTACTCATTTCATCTTCCATCTCTCGTCTTAACGACACCTTATCATGCTCTTCCATAAACGCTGCATCTACGCCATTCATGATCAGTTTAACCAGCTCCGGTGTCGTAAAGCCAAATCGCTCTTTGAGCACCCGGTATTCATTCGTAATATTGGTTCCGGATACGCTGGGATTATCTGTATTAATCGTTACGACCAGCCCTTGTTCCAAATATTCGCGAATCGGATATGTTTCCCAACCGGAAACTGCCTTCGTTTGGATGTTGCTAATCGGGCACATTTCGAGCGGGATACGGCGATCCTTGACCATTTCCAATATGGACCTGTTCTCCTTCAATCGAACACCATGCCCAATTCGAACAGCGCCGAGATTCATAACGGCTTCAAACACGTTCTTCGCTCCCGCTGCTTCTCCAGCATGGATTGTGACTGGAATACCAAGTCTTCCAGACTCCGCAAACACCTCCCGGAAATATTCCGGCGGATACGACGCCTCATCACCAGCTAAGTCGACAGCGACTAAGCCTTTCCCTACATACTTAGCAGCCGCTTCGATCACTTCTAGGTTGCTTTCGCAAGAGTGATTTCTCATGCAAATCGCAATAACGCCGACTCTCACAGCAAAATCACGCTGTCCCCGCTTCATTCCCTCTACCACATGATGAATCGTTTCCTCAACCGTCAAACCGGTGTTCCGGTGCAGCTGCGGTGCGAAACGAACTTCTACATATCTGCAATTATGCTCAGCGGACTGTTCGACAACCTCATAGGCAACCCGCTCCAAGGCTTCAGCTGATTGTAAAAACCGTGTAGTAAAATCAAATTTGCTTAAATATTCAATGAGACTTCCACACTCCTCACCTACTCGCATATGCGGAATGAGTCCATCTTTATCATAAACAGGGAGTTCAATACCTTGCCTACGAGCGAGATCCAGAATCGTCTCTGGCTTCACACTGCCATCCAAGTGCAAGTGAAGATCAACCTTGGGTAATCTCGCTAATAGATCGTTAGCCCGCATGTTATTCATCTTCCATCTCTCCTTTTTCTTTCATTCTCGTAACGCGCTTTTAAAGAATTTTAATAACTTTACTCGAATGTTATGATTATGTCAATATACATGACAAATATTTCATTTTATTAATATATGCGTCAGGTATGATGACATTGCATGAATTTCTGGAATTAAAAAAGATCCACACAAGGATTTATTCATTCCCCTCTGTGGATCTCCTATTTCATTTTTCCTTACGATGAATCACTTTCAACGCTTCCCGCACGCTTAGCGGCGAAAGCTCTGTACTTGCAACGAAAGACTGCACCGCCGCAGGGTCTGTCTTCGAATACTCACGAAGCGCCCAGCCTATTGCTTTGCGGATGAAGAATTCCTTCGAATCGGCCATGCGCCTGATACAGCTAAACAGAAGCGGTACATCCGTCCGTTGTTTATATTTTAGTTGGAACAATATCGCCGTTCTTTGCAGCCACATATGATCCGAAGCCAGCCACTTATCCACATAGGATGGAATCAACTCAGGAAACCTCTGCAAATGAAAGCCGATTAAGTGATCAGCGATCATATCCACGGTGTCCCACCACGATTTGGTCACGACGAAATGCTCCAAGACATCGATATGCTCCCGTTCTGCGGTTTTTCGCAGCCCAGTTAGGACCAATAATGCCGTGTAGGCAAACTCGCGCTCCGGCAACTCCCAGAGCTCTTTGGCAACTCTGACCCCCTCCTCACCTTTGGGGAAGCCATGTTCCTTGGTGAATTGCTTGGTCAATGCTACTCGTTCTGGATTTCGGATCCCGAGAAATGGGAATTGGTTTTTCATGTAGGCTTCCATACTTGGCGCATTTGCCTTGTTGCGGTGCTCTCTAAGCCAAGTCTCTAGTTTGTCCGTATAAGGGGATGCCATCGGTTACGTGCCTCCTTTTTAACCTATCAACTATAGGCTTTATTGTAGCAATTCCAAAGTAATTCGGGTATGCTTATAGCAGAATTTTTCATATAGACTACTTATCGGATCGGAGAGAACTACATGACTTACAAACTAGTTGCCGCTGACTTAGATGATACGCTGCTGCGTGATGATCTAACCATCTCACAAGAGACTATTGATGCTATGCACCAAGCTGTTGCCAAAGGAGTAACCGTAACGATTGCAACGGGAAGAAGCTTCCCATCCGCAGCCAAGATAGCCAACCAGATCGGACTTAATGTTCCGATTATCACTTATCAAGGCGCTTTAATCAAAAATCTATTTGATGAGGAAATCCTCTACGAGCGTACAGTTCCAGTTGAAAGCGCCCGCCTCCTGCTCGATTTTTGTGAAAAACGCAACCTTCATTTACAGCTTTACCATGGGGATGAGCTTTATGCAGGTGAAGATAACGATAAAATTAAAGCCTACGTGCGTCTCTCCAAAACGCCTTATATCATTGGTGATCTGCGCCAATGGATTGATATCCCGCAACCTAAGATGCTTATCATCGATACGCCGGAAGTTTGCGACCAACTGCGCGAAGAGCTGCTGCCTCTGCTCGGGGACAAGCTGCACATTACGAAGTCCAAACCGCACTACTTGGAATTCATGCACAAGGAAGGTACCAAAGGGCATGCGATCACTTTCCTTGCTGAGCATATCGGCTGCTCCTTAGATGACGTTATTGCCCTGGGCGATGCTTGGAATGACCGTGAAATGCTGGAAGTCGCTGGACTTGGCGTTGCCATGGACAACGCGCTGCCGCAGCTCAAGGAGCTGGCGAACTACGTGACGAAGAGCAATAACGACGATGGCGTCAGACATGTTATTGAAAAGTTTATTTTGAATACGTAAGAGCTGATAGCGTTAAACCGATTCCATCTGCATGGTCCACATGCGGCGGAGTCGGTTTTTTATTTACAATCACTTGTTTTTGGGGACATATCCTGTCCTTCCGGCTTATATATTACAATAGAATCAGACAATCTCCGGAGGTGTTTCCACATGGGAAATTTCCCATTAACGCTGCGCTCTCTCTTTGAACGTTCACAAACCCTGTTCCCCAAAAAAGAGGTTGTTTCACGTACAAGCACCGGTATCCATCGGTATACGTACGCTGATTTTGGGAGAAGAGCGAAGCAGTTATCCAGCTCCTTGCAAGCACTTGGTGTAAAGCCTGGAGATCGGGTTGCTACTTTTGCTTGGAATCATCACTGGCATCTAGAGGCTTATTTCGCCATCCCCTGCATGGAGGCTGTGCTGCACACCGTCAACATCCGACTCCCCGCTGAGCATATTGCGTATATTCTTAATCATGCGGAAGATCGTTTCCTCTTCGTTGATGAGACCTTACTCCCTATCATCGAGAAGATTCAGGATCAACTTACGACGATAGAAGGCTATATTTTGATGACGGACAAAAAGGAATTGCCGCCTACTTCTTTACATCCCGTCTATTTATATGAGAACATGATAGAGGGCGGCGACCCTCAGTATATATACGCTGCCGATATAAATGAAAGCGCTCCCGCAGGCATCTGTTATACATCTGCGACAACGGGTAATCCCAAGGGTGTGGTGTATTCCCATCGCGGGATCTACCTGCATTCCCTCTCCATTGGCTTGGCGGATACACTAGGACTCTCTGAACGCGACACGGTTCTGCCTATTGTGCCGATGTTTCACGTTAATGCTTGGGGACTTCCATTCGCATCTGTCTGGTTCGGCAGCAAGCAAGTGCTTCCGGGACCTTCGCCGACACCGGACATCCTGCTTCGTTTGATCGCTGAGGAGAAAGTAACGATTGCTGCTGGTGTTCCAACAGTATGGACAGCCGCACTTAAGGTGCAGGAATTACTGCAAGTAGACTTATCATCCCTTCGCGCAGTTATCTGTGGTGGATCTGCTGCCCCGCGCAGTCTGATTGAAAGCTACGAGCAGCGGCTCAAGGTTCCATTCTATCATGCCTATGGGATGACAGAAACGTGTCCTCTCGTTACCGTCGCCCGCCTCAAAAGCTATCAGGAAGAGGCCTCATACGATGAACAGTACGATGCGAGGGCTACTCAGGGCCTGCTAGTGCCTGGACTTGATATGAAAATCGTCGGACCTCGTGGTGAGGTAGCTTGGGATGGTAAGGAAATGGGTGAAATCCTACTGCGCGGGCCATGGGTAGCTACGGAATACTACAAAGATGCCCGAACGCAGGAATCGTTCCAGGACGGTTGGTTTTACAGCGGAGATATCGCGGTTATTGATCCTGAGGGATTTGTGAAGCTGGTGGATAGGGCCAAAGATCTGGTCAAAAGCGGCGGGGAATGGATCTCATCTCTCGACTTAGAAAACGCATTAATGGCGCATCCGAATGTGTTCGAGGCTTGTGTCATCGGCGTGCCGCACCCCAAATGGGGTGAACGGCCTCTCGCCTTCGTCGTCCTGAAAGACGCCGCATTACAAACGGATGACAACAAAGAAGATTTACTCACCTTTTTGGCAAACAAATTCACGAAGTGGTGGATTCCGGACGATGTTGTGTTCCTCCACGAAATACCTAAATCGTCGGTCGGTAAATTTATGAAACGCGAGCTTCGCGAGCAGTATCAAACCTACTTTACAGGAGACTAGATCGCAATGAACAATTTCGAATTAGAGGGCTTCCGCTTTTATACACCAACGAAAGTTCGTTTCTGTGAAACCGATGCGAACGGACACCTGAGTCACCTTTCTTCTGTCATTTATATGGAGCAAGCCCGCTGTGAGTATATGAATGGTTTGGGTTTATTTTTTGCAAATGCGGATGGTAATCTGGCTGATAAAACCTTCTTTCTCGTCAGCCAAAGCGTCGAATATAAGTCTCAAGCTCATTTTAACGATAACCTCGATATTTATATGAAAGTGAGCCGGATCGGCACTTCATCGATTGAAACTCAGTATGCCATTGTTAAGCGGGAGAATAAGCAGCTTGTGAGCTTCGCTACCAGCACTGGCGTCTATGTCGATGTTCATACACAAAAAGGCACCCCGCTTCCAGAAGATTTAGCAAGCCGGATCGAGCAATTCGAAGCTGCGTTCCTAGAGCAGCAGCAATAGAGCAGCATTCACAGCATTAATTATTAGCAGCGTAAACTGATGATGGAGGGCGCGATGGATATGTTCGATTCAACCTTGCTGAAGGATAAAGTTATTCTTATTACAGGCGGCGGTACCGGTCTGGGGCGAGCAATGGGCGAGAAATTTCTGACGTTAGGCGCTAAACTCGCGATTACCAGCCGACGCGAGGAGGTACTTGCTAAAGCAGCTGCCGAAATGGGCAGTGATGGCAAAGAAGTATTCTACAAAAGCTGTGACGTTCGTGACCCGCTTCAAGTTGCCGAGATGGTGGCCGCTGTGGAACAGCACTATGGCCGTATCGATGTATTGATTAATAATGCAGCCGGCAACTTCGCCAGCCCGACAGAACATTTATCCCCTCGCGCCGTGGATGCGGTGCTGAATATCGTCCTTCACGGGACGTTCTACACCACGTTAGAAGTGGGCAAAAGATGGATCGAGCAAGGCGTCGGCGGTACGATGCTGAACATCGTCACCTCTTACGCCTCCACTGGCTCGGCCTTCGTTGTACCGTCGGCTGCGGCCAAGGCCGGCGTGCTTGCGCTGACGCGCTCGCTTGCCGTCGAGTGGGCGCGGCACGGCATCCGGCAAGTCGCCATCGCGCCGGGGCTATTCCCGACCGACGGCGCGTGGAGCCGGCTGGCTCCGACGCCTGAGCTGTCGGAGAAGCTCTTGAACCGCGTGCCGCTGCGGCGGGTCGGTGAGAAGGATGAGCTCGCGAGCCTCGCGGCTTATCTGATTTCGGACTACGCCGCCTACATTAACGGCGAAGTGGTCACGATCGACGGCGGCGAATGGCTGCAGGGCGCCGGGCAGTTCAACGATCTGCTCGAGGTGACCGAGGAGCAGTGGGTTGGGCTTGCGGAGATGACGCGCAAGGGCAAGTCATGAGTGATTTGTAGGATCATTTGCTTAATCGTTTGCGTAATGTTGTATTTCATGCAACATTACGCAAGTTAATCTGTGTTTTCCCCGTGAATGTTGCAAATAATACAACAATTTTAGCCGAATAGTAGCTTTTCAGCGATAAAAAGGCTAAATTGTTGCACGATATGCAACATCTTCTGCTTGTCAGGGAAAAAATCAAGGAAATTGTTGTACGATGTACAACTTGCCTTCCTATTACCCTACCTGTTTACCTCAGTTTACCTACTTCCCCTATTTCCTTATTTACCTATTTTCTTTTATCTATTTTCTTTTACCTATTTCCTTTTATCTATTTACCTATTATCTAATATCCCAACGAAAGTCATCTTGCGGGCGGGGATCTTTTTTAGCTTTAAGGGTGCCGCGAGAATAACCTGAAAAATATTTCCAGGTAATATCTTCTATGATTCATTCAAGCAGATTGATTCGAACAAACCAAATTCCTACCAGATGATTTGGCTTTATACAGAGCCTTATCTGCTTCTTCTATGATATTCTCATTGGTATCAGGGTATGTGGCAACGCCTACAGATACCGTAATCTGTATGACCTTCCCCTCATTCAGCAGAAATTCCTGGTTTTTGACAGCCATTCTAATTCGCTCCCCAATGATTAAGGCATGTTTATGTGGACAATCGTATAGCAAGATAGCGAACTCTTCCCCACCGATACGTGATACGATATCGAAAGAGCGAGAGGCATCTTTTAACAATTTCCCCAATTGTTTTAACACCGTATCCCCATTAGGATGACCGTAGGTATCATTCACTCTTTTAAAATGGTCAATATCAATGATCATCAAGGTCAAGGCTTCGTCCTTATCCTTTGCTTCCAGCAATAAAGAATTGAATGCCTCATCAAATGTACGATGGTTATTGAGCTCAGTAAGAAAATCAAACGTAGCTGCCTTTTCAATCATTTGGAAATGGGTTTTCGCTTTAATCAGAAATTGTGTCAAATAAGCTGTTAACGTTCCGCCTAAAGTCATCATTATCAAATAGATAAGGGACGGAATCGTACCCTTATTCCCCATATTGATATGAAAAGTGATGATCGTAAAGAGATTGTTAACCAATAGAGCATACGTCCATTTCTTCCAATAGGATAGGTTCCTTGTACAAACCAAACCAATCATAATCGAAATTAAAAGAGTGTTTGAAGCAGCGAAAATAGTAGCAGGACTTAGTGCGCCAAATGCCAATAAACGCATAAGGGAGATAATGATCCCCGTAACTATGGCAGAGTAAACTCCTCCGAATAGTGCCGCTATCGTAACTGCCAGATGTCTAAAATCCAAAATCGTACCGTTCAGCTCAACTGTAAATTCCATAAGGACAATACCTAAAATGCCAGTTAAAACGCCTATATGAAGTCTGGTATACAGAGTAGTAGGCGTACCTAAGTTCCAATCCTTATAAATCACTTGACTGGTCAAAAATAAATAAGCGGTGACGATAGAGAAATTGGCAATCAAATCCTGTAATGTTTCAAAAGTAATGTCATTCATGCTATCCCCCCTCCAAAATCGTAGCATAATTTTGTTAGTAAACTATGAGGACGAGCTTGAGGGATGATCATGTACATAAATAAAAATCGCCACCCTTAGGATTCTTTTTCGGAATCCAAGGATGGCGATTTTAGTTATCCTTTGACAGCACCAGCCGTCATTCCCTTCATGATCTGCTCCTGGAACAGCAAGAACACGATAATGGTTGGCAGTACGGCAATGGCAAGTGCAGCCATCGTCAATTCGTAATCGGTCATATACCCTGTAGCAAAAGCAGATAAACTCAGCGGAACTGTCTTAAGCGCAGGCTTGCTGATAAAGACTAGCGCGAACGCGAAATCATTCCAAAAACGTAAAAATCCTAAGATCGCAACCGTAGAGAGCGCTGGCAAGCTAAGCGGAAGCATCATCCGAAAGAAAATGCCCCAATAGCCAGTGCCATCGATTAACGCCGCTTCTTCAATTTCTTTGGGAATCGTAATTAAATAAGCCGCGATGACGAAGATGGCTAATGGCAGTTCAAAGGCCACATAAGGTAAAATGAGTGCGCCGTACGAGTTCAGCAGGCCGATTTTTTTCATAATAATAAATAGAGGTACGAGTGTACTATGGATTGGAATAAGCATTCCAAGTAGGAATAAGCCCATAAAAAATGGCTTCCATTTAAATTCAAAACGCGATAAAACAAAGGCTGCCAGCGCTCCAATGACTAGGGTCAGTACCAGTGAGGCCACCGTCACTACGGTAGAGTTCCAGAGTGAAAGGCCCATTCCAGATACTTTCCATGCCCGGACGATATTGTCCCATTTCCAAACAGTCGGCAGTAAAAAGGGCCGCGAATGAAATTCCTCATTGGACTTTAAAGCACTCATAAATAACCAAATCAACGGGTACAGCGTGACAAGTGCATACAGGGTCAAACAGACGTTGATGACACCGCGCGCCCACCCTCTTCGCTTCTTACCTCCAGCGGGAAAACCCGTCTGCATCGATACTACCTGCTCCATAGATGTCCCTCCTGAGAGAATTTATTTCCTAACGATAGTCTCGTTTCATGAGATATTGGCTGCCAACGATTAAGAACAAGCTAAGAATAATAATTGCCGTGGAAATGGCGCTGCCAAAACCGAAACGATACACATTGAATGTGCTGTTGTACATATAAGAAGCAAGCAGTTCCGTGGAGTGCGCCGGTCCACCGCCCGTCATGACATAAATAAGATCGAACGCCTTCAAGCTTCCGGATATGCAAAGCACAACGGCCACCTTGACGGTATCCCAAATCATAGGCAATGTCACTGCAAACAATTTGCGCACCGGACCCACGCCGTCCAGCTGAGCGGCATCTTCAATCTCCGGTGAAATATTCTGTAGTGCGGCAATGAACATAATCATGTAGGGACCAATATAATTCCAGATGATCGGCACCATGAGCGCGAACATCGATACTTTCGGATCGGAGAGCCAAGATTTCTTCCAGCTATCAAGCCCGATGCCCTCTAGTAAGAAGTTGAGAATACCGATTTGCGGGTGGTAAATGTATCCCCAGATGATCCCGACAACAACCGAGGATAGCACCATGGGCATAAAGACGGAGGCTCGAATAACACGTTGAAATAGCGTACTGCGCATGAGGAGAAGCGCTAGTATCATAGCAATTGGTACCTGACCGAAAACGGAAGCTCCAACGATAAGCATGTTATTTTTAAAAGCTTTCCAGAAGATTGGATCTTGGATCACTTCTGCGTAGTTGTCAAACCCGATAAATTTGGCTGCTCCGATACCTTTCCAATCGAAAAATCCGTAGTACGCCGACCAGAAAATCGGTACAATGACAAAAAACAGATAGAGCACTAAGGCCGGAAGCAGCCCTATGGTAATGAATCCTCTGATTCTTGCGGATACGGTCATAACTTCCCTCCTTGCTATCTTTTTTGAAAAAGGCTCCAGCCGGGCTTTGGCTGGAGTCCTGTGGCCATACATTATTTCCCGACGGCTTTCGCTTGCGCGTCTTGAATTTTTTTGGCAATGTCCTCAGGCTTGCCCCCCATAAGGAGCTCTTGAAGACCATTGTTCACGACATCGGCACTAGCGGAGCTAAGCTTGCCATCGTAAACTGGCGTTTTCTTGACCGTGTTCATCATTTTGTACACTTCTGCAAACAAGGAAGATACTTTGGTTGTATCCAAATCTACTTTGTAGCTAACGAGCTGGTTGCTTTCCAAGATGGCTTTCTGTGCTTCTGGGCCAGACAAGGTATAGATCAGTTCGTAGGCTGCGGCTTTCTGAGCGCCGGTAACTTTCTTACTCATCCCAAGTCCTGTTCCTACTACGCCTGAAAGGGTGTTAGGATCACCTTTGCCGTTAGGCACGGTTGGCAGAACGGTAACAGCCATGTTAGCTAATGCTTCTTTGGACGTATTCGACGCTAAGTTCGGCAATGCCCAACCACCATCGATCATCATGGCCGCTTTACCTTGAGCAAACATTTGTTCCATTTGTGTATTATCAATGCTGTTGAAGCCTTCTTGGAAAGCGCCAGCCTTACCAAGCTGTTGAAGATACGTCAAGGCTTGAACGAATTCTGGATCCGTAAATTTAGCACCATTCTGATCCACTGCTTTCAGGAACCATTCCGTACCCGTTACACGGTCTGCAAGTGAGCTGAGAATGCTGGACTGCGCAACCCATGCCGCTTTGTTGCCGAGTGCGATTGGCGTAACATTATTCTTTTTGAACGTATCCACCAGCTTCATGAGATCGTCCCATGTCTTAGGCGGCTGTACATTATATTTGTTAAAGATTTCTTTGTTATAGTAAAGGATCGAAGTAGGAGATAGAGCCATCGGTGCGCTGTAGGTTTTGCCTGAGATCGTGAAGTCATCAAAGGACCCTGGCATAAAACCGTTCTTCCATTCCGCTTTGCTATCCAGCAGCTCATTAATCGGCTGAATCAAGTCACCACTGACGAATTCCTTGGTCATGACACCTGGCCACATCACGAAAAGATCTGGCATTTCATTAGCGGCAGCAACTGTTTTCAACCGCGGACGGTAACCATCGGGCGGAATTCCCTGTATATCTAATTCGACATTCGGGTGATCCTTCTTGAACTTCTCCATATATTCACGCATCGTTTTGGCGCGAAGATCTTCGCCTGTATAGTTGTGCCAAATCGATAATTTTACTTTCTCAGCTGGTTTGGCTGCATCCGTCGATTTGGGAGACGTGGTACCTGCTGCACCCTCTTTTGTTTCACTTGAACCACAACCGGCTAATAAAGCTAATGACATCGTAGCAGCCAGTGTAACGATCAATGACTTTTTCATTTGTTTAGACCTCCTAAAGTTTTCTTAGATACATAAGCTCAAGCTCTCTCTATGAACTTTAGTATAGAGGACATATTCAGGAGGGGGTACGGGAGAAACTTCGGCGCAGAGGGGGACATTCTTCAGTCTTTATTCCCATGTCGAAATTCAGACGGCGTTCTTCCTGTATACTTTTTGAACTGCTGCGTAAAGTATTTGATATCTTCATAACCAACTCTTCTGGCAATTTCGCTGACTTTGGTCTGAGTGCCCTGGAGGATATCCACAGCGCGTTTCATCCGTTCCTGAGTAACGAATTCGATATACGTACAGCCTGTCTCCCGCTTGAATACCTCGCTAAAATGATTGGGATTCACATGGACGAATCCAGCCACCTGTTGAAGTGAAATCGGCTGATGCAGATTGTCCCGGATATAGGCAATGGACTTGTGAATATAGGCGTAGCGATTCTGATCCAAGCCTTGATGAAAACGCGTCATTACGGCAGAAAGCACCTTAAAGACTTCTTCTTCTGGACGCCCTTCCCCCTCATAGGTAGGGAGTGTACTAAGAGGAACCGTCCCCTCTTGGGAAGAACTGGCCCTTTCAAGCCATCGATGACCGGCTATGATCATTGACTGCAAATAGCCCTGCACCGTCAGCGGCGTCGCTGAGGCATCTTCCATTAGAGCCCGCACCTTCTGGTTCACCCAGTGTCTCAGCTCTGTGGCATTGCCGCTCATCAAGATCGCCGTAAGCTCCGATTCTTCCTTCTCGGTGCAAACCGTACGACCTCCGCTGCGCTCCCTGATATCTTCAACCGTAAACAGTCCTCGTGCTCCTAGCAGCCCTTGGTAAGTAAAAACTTCTTTCGCCGTACGATAAGATTCCCGTAAGCCTTCGTAATCCTGCGTTACAGTTCCAAGTGCTGCAAAAGCCGAGCATTTGAGTGTTTCGGTAACGCGTTTAAGAGCCTTTGTCAGCCCAGCTTGATCAGTAAGCCCAACTTCGTGACGCACGACAAGCAGCAAATGGTCCTTTTTCATAAGCGTAACGCACGGGAGCAGCTCGAGGAGGATATTCTCTGCGGCTCCTTGCAGAAGCTCCAAGATAGGCGTCTCCCCCCATCCGGATACAGAGATAAGGAGAACTTGCATCGCTGCAGACTCACCTGACTCTGGGTGAACATCTACACCATTCTTGCGAAACCATACTTGCAACTGTTCCTGGGCTTCCCTATCGTCGTTCAAGCCCCTTTTGAGCACCCGTTCCAACAACTGATTGCGCAGTGCAGCCTGTTGAAGATTATCCTGTTTAATCGACTCCCATTTATCCATAATGTTCTGCTTCGCTTTCAGCGCAGCTTTAATAATCTCTTCCGGACGACTTGTCTTCAGCAAGTAATCGGTCACACCTTCGCGCAGTGCCTGCTGAGCATAACTGAAGTCATCGTAACCCGTCAGGATAACGATCTCCGTATCCGGCAGTATCGCTTTCACCTCGCGTGCAAGCTCGATACCGTCCATACCTGACATACGAATATCGGTCAGCACAATATGCGGCTTCTCTTCAGGAATGCGCTCCAAGGCTTCTTCAGCGGAAGAGGCGGCCGGAAGCAGTTCTAGACCGAGTTCTTTCCAATCAATTACGGTACAAAGGCCTGTTCGTATAATAACCTCATCGTCTACAATCAAGATTCTCATGTCGCCAGTTCTCCCATCCAAAGAGGAATTGAAAATGAAATGCTCGTCCCAACGCCAGGCGTACTCTCAACAATAAGCCCAGACTCCGCTCCATAATGCAGTAATAATCTCCGGTGAACATTGATGAGTCCGTAGCTAGTAACAACTATCTTCGATTCTTTCGCGACTTCGCTTAGCATACCCAGTTGTCGATTGGCCAAAGCGAGCTGATCTTGAATCGCGCGTTGCTTCATCTCGTCCATGCCTATTCCAGTATCTTCAACAACGAATTTCATTTGACTATCCTTCAGTTCTCCGTGCACATAAATGTGACCCTTCGCTTTTTTCTTCTGGATACCATGAATAAGACTGTTCTCAATCAACGGCTGTAGAAGCAACTTCAACATCGAGGTTTGCACCATCGCGGGATCGATAAAAAATTCAATCTCAAACTGACCAGGAAACCGAATAGCTTGTATATAGGCATAATTCTGTGCATGAGAAATTTCTTGCTGAACGGCGCAAAACTCCTCGCCCTTATTCAAACTAAATCTTAAGAAATCACTGAGCGCACCCACCATTTCAGCAATTTGTCGATCCTTATTCATTAAGGCAATCCAATGTATGGAGGAAAGTGTATTATACAGAAAGTGCGGATTAATCTGCGCCTGCAGAGCCATAATATCCGCTTCCTTTTTCATCGCCTCGTTCAGCTGTACTTGATCCTTCAGTCTACCTATCCGTTCACTCAGCTTATTATAACTGTGGACAAGCAGTCCGACTTCATCGACGCTTTTCACCTCATAGGTAGGAATCGTCTCATCTGGATTCAGATCCTTCAGATATTTGGTCAGCTTTATCAAAGGCTTCGTTACCCATTGCAAGAAGTAGAGCACCATTCCCATTGCGAGCAGCAGTGCAATTACAATCGTAACAGCTGTCACTGTAAGCACGTAACCATTTTGCTTTTGATAGATCTGTGTAGGGATGAAACCAACCAATTTCCATCCTAACCGAGGAATCGGATTAAACAGAACCGTGTGCGGCTGTTCGTCTCTTTGTACGTTAAGCACACCGCTTGTCTCAGTTAGCTCACCCATTTTCGGAAAAACTTCTCCGACAGTTCGTGCTAACCAACTCGGATCGCCACCCGACATGATCTGATCATACTGATCTAACAAAAGAACGAACCCGCTGCTTTCCCATCCTGCACCTGTCAAATAACGCTCGATTTCTGCCTGATCGAGCGATACGGTAAGCGTACCTAAAGTCTTGAAAGTACTGACATCACGAATGGGTCTGATGAGTGAAATGACCTTCTTCGGTCCGTCCGATGTTTGAATTTCATACAGCGGAGACCACCATTTGGAAGCTAGCTTGTAAACGGATTCATATTGCTGTGAGAGAGGAAATAATCCTGAATTGGTTATGGTCGTTGTAGAAAGTGCAGGGTTGCCGTTTTTCGGTGTAATCGTAATGTTGGAGATGTATTTTTTGGAATACGATAGATTCCATAAGGTGCCCACGATAAGAGAATAGCTGTTGACGTCCCCTTCTTCGTTATTGAGATACGTTTGAATATCCTTTTGCCCGATCAGAAAGACCGACATATTCTCAACGTCTTGAATAACAATATCAAGCTTATCCGACATTTGCTTCAGCGTGTTCATGCCCGCCTGCTTCGCTTTGTCCTCCGTCACCGATGTTGCGATGCTATAGGAAACAATCCCCATTGAAAGCAGGGGTAATACAACCGCGAACAAAATAAGCAAAGACAGTTTACGTTTCAGGGATTTGGCAAACCAGCGTCTCATGGGTGTTCCCTCCTTCGGTCTTGTTTTACATATTAACATGAGCATCGCTAGAAAATCATACTTTTTTTCAGCTAAACAAACTTTTCGTTTGACATTCAATCGGTTTATGTTACCATTTTGCTCAGATAACCTTACAAAGGGAGATGACAGGCGTGGAATCAATTCAAGATGAATTTGGGTTTTTGACGGATCTTGTGACAGGACTTGCCGCTCAATTCGGTGACAACTGCGAAGTCGTGCTGCATGACTTGACAGGTCCTTACGACAGCTCCATCGTCGCGATTGCGAATGGTCACATCACAGGACGTAAAGTCGGAGATCCCGGAACGAATCTCGGTTTGGAGCTGCTGCGGGGTAATCATGTCAACGGCAACAAGTTTAACTACTTAACACAAACCAAAGATGGACGCATTCTGCGCTCCAGTTCGATGTATATGAAAAATAAAGCAGGCACTATCGTTGGCTCGCTGTGCATTAACTACGATATCACAGAGCTGATGATCGCCGAGAAAACGCTGCAGACGCTTATACGTCCTGGGGAACAAGCAGAAGTAAAGGAATCATTCGTTACGAGTGTAAGCGATCTGCTTGATGCCCTAATTCAAGAAGCACAAGAGCAAGTAGGCAAACCCGTTGCGTTTATGACCAAGGAAGACAAAATGCGCATGATTCAACTCCTGGATGCCAAAGGTGCTTTTCTGATTAAAAAAGGCGGCGAGAAGATTTGCACTTATTTGAATATTTCAAAGTATACCCTTTATAGTCACTTAGAGGAAGGCAAAAATGCCGTGAAAGAGAGTGTGGAAGGATGATGAAAACGTTGGAGAATCTGGAGACATCGGAAACACTGGAAACATTAGAAACACCTTGCCTGCTTATTGACACGGAACGCATGGAACGAAACATTCAAGCAATGGCTGATGTTATTAGCCAACATCAGGTGAAGCTGCGTCCGCATGCGAAGACACACAAACTTCCTTCCGTAGCACTCCAACAAATTGCGGCTGGCGCTGTCGGTATCACGGTAGCGAAAGTGTCCGAAGCAGAGGTTATGGCGGCGGGTGGTGTCACCAATATTTTCATCGCTTACCCGCTTGTGACTCCTAGCAAGATTGAAAGAGCGATTCGCTTGAGCGAGCAAATCGAGCTGATCTTCGGCGTCGATAGCTTGGCAGGCGCTCAGCAATTAGAGCAGTGCGCTAGCCGACTTGGCCACTCGCTGCAAGTCCGGTTGGAAATCGATACCGGCTTTCGCAGAACCGGCGTACTTTACGAGCAGGCCTCCGCGCTCGCCGCGGAGATCGCCCTCATGCCGCATTTGCGGCTGACCGGCATCTATACGTTTCGCGGCTCCCTGCTAGCAGGGAAGCCTACCCTCGACGTGGCTGCAGCTGGTCTAGAAGAAGGCACACTAATGGTGAAGTTGGCCGAGCGTCTTAGAGCGCAAGGCATCGCTATCACGGACGTTAGCGTCGGATCCACACCGACGGCCGCTTCGGCCGCTACGGTAGAAGGCGTAACGGAGGTCCGCCCAGGCACCTACGTGTACTATGATCGGATGCAAGCCCGATTAGGCCTCTGCGACATCGAAGACTGCGCAGGCAGCGTGCTGGTCACGGTCGTTAGCCGCCCGGCGGCGGATCTCGCGATCATCGATGGCGGCAGCAAAACATTCGCTACCGATGTGCAGCCGGACACAGACCCGCTTCAGCTGCGGGGCTTCGGCCACATCATGAACCTTGAGGATGCCATTCTCGTTCGCTTGTCTGAAGAGCATGGCATGCTTGATCTTGGGCCACTTGCCCAAGCAGCCAACATACAGATAGGCGACAAGCTGCGTATTATCCCTAATCACATTTGCAGCACAGTCAACCTGCATAATCAGGTTATTATGCAGCGCGGTGATACATATGAGCGCCTTCCGGTGCTTGCACGAGGTATGTTGGAGTAAGCTTATCAATCTGGCATCATTACTGCCATTTAAAGACCGTCGATTCATTCATCTAATCTTATACTACATTGAGGTCTATTAATCGAAATCCATCGTCATACATGATTACTTGAGGTGCAGAAAATAAAACATCGGTAATCATTAATGCTCACTTGAGGTTGCCGGATGAATGAATGATGGAAGAATGAATGAATGAATGAATGTATGTATGGATGGATGGAAGAATGATGGAAGAATGAATGCATATTCTCAGTTGAATGATGTTGTAGAAAGTGCAACAATTGCTGCCCAGATCCCGCCTCTTTCCCTTCGATGTTGCATTATGTACAACAATTGAGCCCTATACAGGTCATTTCGCAACTAATGGGCTCGAAATGTTGCACAAACTACAACATCAACAGGCCAAATAGCCTTTGGGAATGGGAATTGTTGCAGAAAATACAACATTGGTAACTACGGATGCTCATTTTCGTGTATTAGTCGCTGAATGAGTTATAACCGAAAGCTGGCGTCCATGGTTTCTAAATAAAGAGGCATAACGAATGAATCGGCAGTCTCGATTCGATTTCATCATCATATAACTTGGAGGTCAACACGATGTCCCAAATTGAACAACGTCTACAAGAGCTAGGTATCACGCTTCCCGCTTCCCCGGAGCCGCGTTTCACGTATATTCCTTGTAATCAAACAGGGAATCTCATCTATTTATCCGGTCAGGATTGCCGTATTAACGGTGAACTTATGTACGAAGGCAAACTTGGCCGTGAAGTAACGATCGAGCAAGGACAAGAGGCAGCGCGCCAAACCATTATCAATTGCTTAGCTGTTATGAAGGGCTATCTTGGAGATTTGAACCGCGTTGTCAAAATCGTAAAAATGCTCGGTTTCGTCAACAGCGCTCCAGGCTTTGGCGATCAACCCTATGTGATCAATGGCGCATCTGACTTGTTAGTGGCTGTGTTCGGTGAGAAGGGCAAACATGCTCGCTCAGCGATTGGCACGAGTGATCTGCCTTTTCACACACCGGTGGAAATTGAACTTATCGTAGAAGTGAGAGATTAGGCACCATAAAAATAAAGGACCTGCGGCGCTGCCTCAGGTCCTTCTTTGTGCTTAAAGCTATTTACGATTGCATGTTCCGCAAAGGGAACGTAGATGCCTTATTTGACGAAAAAACGCCCGTTTCATGACCCAAGAGGAACGAGGATTCGCTATTTCGCTGCTTCGCGTCCAAATTAGCTCTATTTTCCTAAATAGAGCCGTCACGTTCCGTTAGATTCGACTTTCAGCACATTTTTCCCGAAATAGCGTCTTGTCGTTCCTCTTAAGCACTCTTTAGCCGCTGTTTAGCAATCTCATGCACTCTTCAGCACTCAAAAGCACTCTTCAGCACTCAAAAGCACTCTTCAGCACTCAAAAGCACTCTTCAGCACTCAAAAGCAGCCAAATTAGCCAGCTCATTCTACCCAACCGAGGAATTCTCCGAAATTCGGAGTCAACTTTACTCCTCACACGCGGAATCTTCCGATTAAGGTCTGCAAATCAGCAGCCATGCTGTTCAGCACTGTCGCTGAGGAGAAAATCTCCTCCATGCTGGCGTACTGACCCTCGATGTTGGAAGATACATTTCTTGCTCCCGCAGCGGTCTGCCCGGCGACTTCATCGATCGCGCGAATCACATCCACGGCTGCACGTGTTTTCTCGGATATAGCGCCCGAACTTCCCGCTACTTCCTCGATCTGCTTCGCAACTTCGTCCATCGCATCGCGAATACGTTTGAAGGTATCTCGCGCTACGCCGACTACCTCAAGCCCCGTCTGCACCTCTCGGCTCCCTGCCTCGGTGGAACTGACAACCTTTCTTGTTTCATCCTGAATACTGGAAACAAGATGGGCGACTTCTTCCGCCGCTGCTCCAGTCTGCATAGATAACTTGCGGACCTCGTCGGCGACGACCGCAAAGCCTTTACCAGCGGCTCCGGCACGCGCCGCTTCAATGGAGGCATTGAGCGCAAGCATGTTTGTCTGCCGCGCAATACCTGCAATCATCGCGTTCGCATTGACGATTTGTTCAGACCGTTGACCAAGACTCTGTACCGATTCTGCAAGTTCCATCATCTTCTGATAAATAGCATTCATCTGTGTTATCGCTGTCTCGACAGCCGCATTGCCCTCGCCTGCCTCTTGCTGCGCGAGGAAAGACTGATGGTTAGCCGACTGCGTGACGCTTGCAATTTGAATAACGGCTGCTGACATTTCCTCCATGATGGAGACTCCCAAGTGTACACTGCGCACTTGCGCATCCGTACCCATCGAAATCTCTTGAACTGTGTATGTAATACGCTCCGAAGATTCGCTAACTTGTTCAGAATTGCTGCTAAGCGCTTCCGAGGCAGCAGCTACGTGCTGGGCGCTGCTACCTACCTGACTAATTAAGCTATGCAGATTGGCTTTCATTTGATTAAAAGCGGTGGCCAAATGTCGTAATTCGTCCCTATTCTTCACGTTAATGTCACCAACCGTTAAGTCGCATGCTGCGATTCGTTCGGCTGCCTGTACCATAGATCGTATGGGATTTACAATCGTGCGAGACAGCAAGAGGCCGATGGCCAAGGCGAAAAGAAAGGCTGCTATACTGACCCAGATCAACGTTTGAACGGTCGAAACAACCACATCATGATTGCGGACCGAAGCTTCCTCTTGAACGTTCCTTTCCAGTTCTTCAATCTTCGCGGCAGCCTGCGTCAATGTTTCCGTTGTCGGAATAGCCCACTGCATCGCTTCCGCTTTGGCTAGAGCCACATTCCCTTTGTCGGCGTATTCCGCCACTTTCTTCACTAAGCGAGCAAACGTCATGTTCGAATCTGCCATAGATTGGATAGCACTTTGCTCATCCTCGTTCTTTGAAACCTCTCCCATCTTTGTAATGATCGAAGAAAGGGTTCCATTCATTTCTGTCAAAAGCTTCTCTTTGTCCTTCGTAGGGTCTAAAACGTATCCGAACAGCATACTGTTCTGTATTTGCGTTTTCTCTTTGATCTCTGACACATTTCGAATAATTGTGACATTATCATTTAGGAGCTTGGAATAAGAGCTATCCACTTTGTTTAAGTATGTATACGACATGCCGCTGGTTACTGCAACGAGTAAAGATACAATAATAAATGTGCCTACAATTTTGCTTCTCAAGGAAACTGATACTATTTGCTTTCTCCAGCTAGCCGAATTATGATTTGCCATGACTATGCCCTCCACGTCAGTAATCGCTTTCATTTAATACAGGATAACAGGCTGTCGTTAAATCGCGACAGCCTGTTTCACATTATTACCTATAACCAAATGATATAAAGCGTCTTGGTGTTTACTGTCTTTATTTGGAGTTCATGTATTTACGCATATCGAAGGCAACAGCCGCGACGATAATTACGCCTTTAATAATCAACTGCCAGTAAGGACTAATTCCGATAAACGTCAAACCATAGTTGATAACACTGAAAATTAAAACCCCTGCAAGAACACCAGGTACAGTCCCGATACCACCGGAAGTGGATACGCCACCGACGACGCAAGCTGCGATCGCATCAAGCTCGTACATATTCCCGTAGTTATTCGTTGCGCCACCTGTTCTTGCTGCTTCCAGCACCCCTGCTAGACCATATAAAGCGCCAGCAAGCGAATAGATGTAGATGAGGTAACGGTTTACGTTAATACCTGAAACAACCGCTGCGTGAATGTTGCCGCCGATTGCGTACATATATTTCCCCAGCTTCGTTTTATTGAACACAATCCAAACGATGATAGCTACAACAATGGCAATAATGACAATGTAAGGAATGGAATAAGTCGAACCGGTTCCGATCGCGCCTGTCCCCAGCTTACTGAAATCTGGTCTCAATCCGCCAATCGGCTGTGACTGATTCGGTTTCATATCAAAGTATAAGGAGTTAGCTCCGTATACAGCTACCATCGTACCCAAAGTTGCGATGAACGGTGGAACCTTGAATCTTGCAACAATGATCCCATTGATTAGACCTACCAATAGACCGGCTGCGATCGCAAGAAGGATCGGCACGATCAATGGCAGCTCCGGCAAATTCGGGAAAAATCTTCTTCCATACTCCTGCGTTTGCAGCATGGAAGCGGAGATAACGGCAGTCAAACCGACGATACGTCCTGTCGAAAGGTCCGTTCCCCCTGTGATTAAGATGAATGCCGCACCCAATGCGATAATAACGCGCGTGGATGACTGCAGTAAAATATCACGAAGGATATTTACGGATAAAAAGCGTGGATCATATATCGCGATACCGATAACTAACACGACTAGCACGATGTAAATTGCGTATTTGGTCACGAACCCACTAATATCTCTGGATTTCAATGTTTCTGTCTTCGTACTCATGGTTCTTGGCCCCCTCCATTATGCCATATGCTGTGCAGCAAGGCGCATGATCTCTTCTTCAGTTGCTTTATTTCCTTCCACAATGCCTGTAAGGCGTCCTTCACACATGACCATGATTCGGTCTGACATCCCTAACAGTTCGGGCATTTCAGAAGAGATCATGATAATACTTTTCCCCTGCTTCGCAAGGTCAGCGATGATGGAGTAAATCTCGAATTTAGCACCTACGTCAATTCCCCGTGTTGGTTCATCAAGCAGAAGTACGTCCGGTTCTGTGAGCAGCCATCTGGCAAGCAGCACCTTTTGTTGGTTACCGCCTGACAGGTTCTTGATCAGCGCGTGCATATTCGGCGTCTTCACCCGAAGCATTTCGATACTTCGTTCAACTTCTACTTTACGCTTAGCTTCGTTAATGAAGCCCAGTGGGTTCATATATCTGCCCAAGTTCGCAATCACAGTGTTCTCAAGAACAGATAATACGGGGAAAATACCCGTTACACGACGCTCTTCCGTGAGCAAAGCGATTTTCTGCTTAATAGCATCGATCGGCGACTTGAGCTTTACTTGCTTGCCATGCATGGAAATGCTGCCGGAAGCAACACCTCTCATCCCGAACAAAGCTTCAATTAACTCCGTCCGCTGAGCACCAACAAGACCGCCGACTCCAAGAATCTCTCCCTTACGAAGATCAAAGGATACATTCTTAAATGATCTTGGGATGACAGATGTCAGTCCTTCGACTTTCATTAATACACCGTTCGGCACATTGCTGCGCTCAGGGAAACGCTCCTTCAGATCTCGTCCGACCATCTTCGAAATAATCATGTCAGTTGTTAACTCCGACGATGCCCACGTACCGATCTTGGTACCGTCGCGCATAATCGTCACTTCATCTGAAATTTCAAGAATTTCTTCCATTTTATGTGAAATATAGATGATCGAAACGCCACGACTTCTCAGGTCGCGAATGATGCGAAACAGCTGCTCAACTTCGTTACCCGTTAGGGAAGAAGTCGGCTCATCCATAACAATGACTTTCGAATTGAATGACACAGCCTTGGCAATTTCAATGGATTGTACTTTAGAAACAGATAACGTTCCGACCAGTGTATCCGGTTTAATATCCATCTGGAGCTGTTTGAATAAGCTCTCTGTATCTTTACGCATCTTCTTGTGATCCACTAATTTCAAAGGTCCGATCCCTTTTAGCGGAAATCTGCCAAGCCAGATATTCTCCATTACGTTACGATGAGGAACGGGATGAAGCTCTTGATGGATCATGGAAATACCGTTTTCTAATGCATCTTTCGAACTTTGAATGGAAACGACCTCGCCATTCAATTTGATTTCTCCGCCATCCGGCTTATAAATACCGAACAAGCATTTCATCAGCGTCGATTTGCCCGCACCGTTCTCTCCCATCAGCGCATGCACGCTTCCCGGGCGAACTTTGAGGGTAACGTTATCCAGCGCTTTGACGCCGGGGAATTCTTTGGAGATTTGATTCATTTCCAATAAATAGTCATGTACAGTCATGGTAACTCCCCCTACAGCTCACGATAATCCCCACAAAGTGAAGCCTTTCTTCGTTGTCTCTTTACCTTTGCACGGGTTCCCAAATAAGGAAGGCAAGAGCGCCCGCGTATGATACATCGCTGCTCTTGCCCGCTTCTATTCGGATTACTTCGCTTCGTTCATGTTAGCTTTTGTAATCTTTTTGTAGGAAATCCATACATACTTACCGTCTGTTACATCGTAGCCTGTTGTTTCTTTGCTTGGTGTTTTACCGTTAGCAAGTGCTGCTGCTACATTCGTTGTTGCTGCGCCTTGGTTTTTCGCATCGTTCAGAACTGTTCCGAGCAATGTGCCGTCGCTAAGCGCTTGAAGAGCAGGAGCTGTAGCATCTACGCCTACAACCGGTAAGAATTTGTTATCTTTGAAATAGCCTTTTGCTTTCAAAGCTTCGATAGCGCCAAGAGCCATATCATCGTTGTTCGCAAGAACAGCTTCGATTTTGCTTTCGCTGGAAGCTAGGAATGCTGCCATTTTTTCTTGACCTTTAACGCGGTCCCACATAGCTGTATCTTCCGCTACTTTTTCTACACCTAGACCAGCATCTGTGATCGCTTGGATGGAGAACTTCGTGCGAAGCTCAGCATCTTGATGTCCTGGCTCGCCTTTGAGCATAACGTATTGGATTTTACCGTCTTTGTTTTTATCCGCTTCTGGGTGAGCTTTGAAGTAGTCAACCAGCAGTTGGCCTTCCATTGTACCGGATTGCTCTGCTTTAGCGCCTACATAGTAAACTTTATCCCATTTCTTCATGTCGTCAGCAAGCGGCTCACGGTTCAAGAAAACAACTGGAACGTTTGCAGCTTTTGCTTTATCGATGATAACGCCTGCCGCTGTACGGTCAACTGCGTTAATTGCTAGAGCGTTTACTTTTTTCGTGATGAAAAGATCCACTTTATCATTTTGTGTTGGTTGTGAGTTCTGGCTGTCAACGATATCAACTGTTGCTTTATCCTTAGCAGCATCAGCGATCGCGGCACGAACACCAGACATGAATGTATCGTCAAATTTGTAGATAGCTACACCAATTGTTGGTTTTTTAGCTGTGTCTGCTGCTTTTGGAGTTGCTGCTGCACCAGTAGTTGCTGCTGGAGCAGGTGAAGGTGTTGCTGCTTTATTGCCACAGCCTGCCACGGTTGCAACCAATGCGCCTGCTACTGCAAGAGTAATCAATTTTTTCAAGATAAGACCCTCCCTAAAAGGTTGTGTTGTTTATTATTTACATTCCTTACTATACTGGATCAAAACAGCAAAACAAATGCAATATCCTCATATGTTCTATCGAAATTCTCATCACTTTATAAATGGGAATAACAGCTTTTGATTGTCTGACCAAAACATATTACCTAGATCAATGGCTTTAATCCCTGTATCCACGCGGCTGGGAACCTTCTTCCCATTCGAAGCTGCAACCGCGTTCTTCACACCTAAATATCCGATACTGAATGGATTTTGAATAATGGTCGCTTGGATGACTCCTTCTTGAAGGAGCTCCAGCTCTTCGGAGGTACTATCAAACGTAATGATTTTCACTTTATCCTGAAGGTCCATACTTTGAATCGCATGCGCAACGCCAATGGACGAGATTTCATTCAGAGCAACAATTCCGTCTAATTGGGGATACTTCTCCATCATGTTACGGGTTAGCTGCGCAGCAAGCTCATAGTCCGTCATACTGTAAACCTTATCAATCACCTTAACATCCGGATATTTAGATAATTCTTCTAAAAGACCCTGTTCCCGAAGCTCTGTATTGCGCTCTCCTTGCATAAAGCTAACAATAGCAATATCACCGCTTGTCCCAGCCAACTCGATGAGCTGTTTGCCAGCCAATTGCCCAGCCTCATAATTATTAGCTCCGATGAAGCTCTTGGCTTTGCGTGACTCTACTTCAGAATCGATCGTGATAACAGGAATTCCCCGCATTGACGCATCATCTACAACCCCAGATAATTGCTTATAACTGTTGGGAGCGAGCACAATGGCGTCCGGTCCGCTGCCTATTGATTGCTCCATTAGAGCGATTTGCCCCTTCACATCCGCTTCGTCGCCTGGAGCACGGAAATCCAGCGCTACATCAAATTCTTTCGCGGCCACCTCGGCGCCGATCTTCACCGTCTTCCAGTAGTCACCGTTTTGACTTCGGAGTACAACCTCAAAATGTTTTTTCTGCTCCGTTGGTGTGGTCTCCTCCGTTTGTTTGGAACAGGAGGACATGGAGATGACGGCTACCAGGACGGCAAATAGTAGGGGTCTTACTTTCATTGTTTTATCCATGGCTTCTCCTTCCTATTCATCTTCCAAAACTACTGGAATCCAAACCTTGACTGTCGTCCCTTCTTCCAGCTCACTTTCAACCTTGACCCCATACTCCGAACCGAAATATAACTGGATCCGCTCATGTACATTTCGCAGCCCTACCCCTGACCCTTTTTCACTTTTCACATGACCGGTCATGATGTTTTTGAGCGTTTCTTCCGACATACCAACACCGTTATCTCTAATCTCAAATAAAATCTTCTCACTGTCCTTGCCAACCGAGATGTGAATGAGGCCTTCGTCTACCATATATTCAATGCCATGATAAAGCGCGTTTTCCACAAAAGGTTGTAAAATCAGCTTCAGTGTCTTATAAGTGAGTACCTCTTCATCCACCTGAATCTCGTAATCGAACTTATCTTTATACCGCATCTTCTGGATAATCAAATAATTCCGAATGTGCTCGATCTCTTCCCCGATTGTAATGATATTCTTGCCCTTGCTCAGCGATATCCGAAAAAACTTAGACAAGGACGTGATGGTTTTGACGACGTCTTCTTTCTTCCCATTACCCACCATGCGAACAACGGAATTGAGTGTATTGTACAAAAAATGCGGATTAATCTGAGACTGCAGGACCTCCAGCTCATTCTTCCTCTTCGTCTCCTGCTCATGGATACTTTGATCCATCAGCTCACGAACCCGTGAGACCATCAGATTGAATCTCCGCGAAAGCTGCTCCACTTCATCAGCGCCCCGGACATGAATATAGGTGTCAAAATGGCCCTTTTCAACCATTTCCATCGACTTCTTTAGTCGCTTAATGGGTTGTGAAATACGCGCAGACATGAAGGATGAGATCAACAAAATGAAAACAAGGACAATGACGAGAAGCCAAATCATGAACGTACTGATTTCCTTCCGTGTTGTAACCATTTCATCCATGTAGGAGACGCCAATAATTTTCCAACCGATGTTATTAACCGTCCTGACCACATTGAGCCGCGACTCGCCATCGCTGACATCCATGTATTTTCCATACGAAAATTTGAGCGCTTGCTCCACATTTTCATACTTCAAGCCAATATAAATAAGCTGCTGCTGTGGGTGATAGACGATGTTACCGGCAGAGTCATCAATGATGTAAACATAGCCCTTTTTACCAAGAGAAACCGTACGAAACACGTCGTCCAGCGTCTTGAAATTAACATCTACAAGCAGCACAGCCTCCACCCATTTCCCATCCTTTTCAATGGAAACACCTTTGCTCATGGATACGACCCATTTGTATGGATCCTTGAACAAATTCTGAATATGCGGTAGGGAAAAAGTGAGATGGTTCGGATTATCCAGCGCAGACTTAAACCACGACTGCTCAAGCAGCCGCGTATTTTTGCGCATCTCGGTCGTGGGAATGCCGGTTACTAATCCACCATCTGCTGTAAAAAGGTGAATAGAGACGATATCCTCGCGTGTACTCGCAATCGTTTCCAACTGCTCGAGCAGCTTATCCGTAGGAATGCCGCGGCTCTTGGCAATTTTCGCATCGACCACCTCGAAGGTGTCTGCCATCCCTTTAATATAGTGTTCCAAGTTAAATTGAACCTGTTCAATGACCTGCTGCGTATTCAGAAAAGCACTCTCTTCCGCTGTTCTAGAAAATTTATTATAAAGCACCAGCGAAACGATCAGCATGACGATCACCGTAATCAAAATAAACGACATTGTAATCGTAAATTGAATGCTTTTCACCCTCATCGTGTCCAGTAGTACGTTATATAAGGCCTCGAATAGTGTTCTTACTTTACGTTTCAAGCTCTACCACCCGCTCCTTTACCACTAAAGCCCTTTGGAACTGTTATTTCGGTACTCTTTGGGGGAAACACCGACATTTTTACGGAACGAAAAACTGAAATAATTGGCATCGGCATAACCAACCTTCTCCGCGACCTCTAATGCCTTCATATCTGTAGAACGCAAGAGCTCCTTGGCTGCTTCCATACGAATATGGTTCAAATAGTTCACGAAAGTCATTTTCGTCTCTTTTTTGAAAATACTGCTGAAATAACCCGCGCTAATATGCAGGTGGCTGCACACCTTATTAATCGTGATATCTCCTTCGTGATAGTGGCTCTTCGTATAATCCTTGGCCATTTCGACCAGGTTTTTGTACGTATATTGACGATCCGTCGCGATGTGATTCATCATGCTGGCACATAATTCGGCAAGCCAATGCTTGGCTTCTTCCAAGGATGTGAATTTATTAATCTCTGTAAAAGGAATAAAATGATCGCCAAATACCTCATCGACGTTAAGATTCGAGTCCTTAGCCGCTTTCAGAATACAAGTCAATATTTCGAGTAAATAGATTTGGTAGTCCTTAACGGAAACACCGCCTTCTATCCCTTGAAAAAGCTCATCCATCGTCTCCCGAATCTCCTGACTCGTCCCGACCTTAATGCAGCGCGTCAAGGCATGCTCCTTCACATCGTCAAAACGAATCTTCTCCACGTTCCGCTTCTCCACATCATCGATGTAGATCATGCGGTTGTTGCCTAAGATAAGCCGGTAATCCAGCGCCAACACGGCGTCTTCATACGAATAGCTAATCTTGGTTACGTCTTTCATAACAGTTCCAATCCCAACGGTAAGTGTAAACTTCAAATATTTCTCAACGTTCTGGCGCACTTCTTCCAGCACCTTCATCGTTTCTTGAAGCGCAGCTTCTCTATCTGTACTTTCCCTCGCGGCGAGCACAACCACTTGATCGTTATGCATGAAAACAAGACCAAGACGCCGTTTATCGGCGATCTCTTCCGTAATATTCAGCAGGGCAAAATATTTCAGCGCCTGATCCTCGGAGTATTTCAAAGAAACGGACTGCGCCAGCTCGCTGCGATTCTCCAAATCCTCTTCATGAATGAGCACCCCATCGATGCTAAGCACCGCTACAACATAGCTATTCCCAGTAATCTCAATCCCGTAGTTCGCGGCCTTCTCGTATACTTCATCTCGCGGGAGTTTCCGGTTCATCAGGGTCGCCAAGAAATTTTCCTTAAGCACAGGCATGCTCTTGCGGTAATGCTCCTTCAGCAGCTGTACATTTTCCCGATGGGACACTTCCTCCTGAATCTGCTCCTTCACCTTCAGCAAAGCATTGATAAGCTCTTGCGCGGAAAAAGGCTTAAGCACATATTCATCAATATGAAGCTTAATAGCCCTTTGGGCATATTCGAACTCATCATGCCCCGTAAGAATGATGAGCTTAATCGTCGGAAAACGCTCACGGACCGCTTCAGCTAGTTGGAGCCCATTCATGAACGGCATCTGAATATCCGTCACAACCACATCCGGCTGCAGCCGCTCAACCATTTCCAGCGCTTCCCTGCCGTTCTCCGCCTTCTCTACCACTTCAAAGCCAATAGCTTCCCAATTTATCTCACGGACGACACCTTCTCGAACGTCCTCTTCGTCATCCACTAGTAGCAGCTTGTACATGCTCTTCCTCCTAAAGCTTTTCGTATAAAAAGCTTACTTCATAAACACTTCTCGTAAGCGTATTCTTAATAAACATCATTGTACTAACTGCCTATGGAATACACAACTGGTTGATGCTCTAATGAGGAAGTAATGGCAAAAATCACCTTTTGTCTGTTAAAATTAAGTGAGAGAAAGAAAACCCACTAATAAGGACATCAATCTGGGACAATCTCCTGCTTAGCATGGTGCAGTCTTAAGGAATTAAACATTAATTCAGCCACAGCTGAATTGGTCCTTTGCGATCAAGCTCCATTCGGCCGTCGCTGGACTTGGACTTTGGAAACAAACTCCACTCTGCCGTCGCTGGACTTGGACTTTGCGATCAAGCTCCATTCGGCCGTCGCTGGACTGGGTCATCGCGATGATGAAGGGAACCTGAGTACGCTATTTCTTGCAAAATGCTCGTTTCCGTTCCCCAAAGGGAACTACGATGCGTTATTTTGTCAAAATTGAGCAATTCTTGGCAATTTTCAAGGAATAGCGGAACGAGGTTCCGCTTAAGCTCCTGAAAACAGCTAAACGAAAGAAATAACGAATCGACGTTCCCTCATTGGACAGGAATTGTAGTAAAACTGCTTACAAGACACGGATTACAATAAAACTGCTCACACAAACAAGGAGGAAAACCCATTGGATTTCGCACAAATAGGACGAATCGCTTCACTTATTAAAGCAAACGTAGGTAAAGTCATTGTTGGCAAGGACGATACCGTCGAGCTTATGGTCATTGCACTCATTGCTTCCGGGCATGTGCTGCTAGAGGATGTTCCCGGTACAGGGAAAACGCAGCTTGCTAAAGCTCTGGCCCGTTCCCTCGATGGCACAATGAAGCGCATCCAGTTCACGCCCGACTTGCTGCCGTCAGATGTAAGCGGCATCAATTTCTTCAACCAGAAGCTGGGCGAATTCGAATTCCGCCCAGGTCCGTTATTCGCTCACATCGTGCTTGCCGATGAGATTAACCGCGCGACCCCGCGCACGCAGTCCAGCTTGCTGGAAAGCATGGAGGAACGCCAAGTGAGCATCGACGGTGAAACGCGCATGCTCGATGCCCCGTTCCTCGTCATTGCCACGCAGAACCCTGTCGAGAATCAGGGGACGTTCCCCCTCCCGGAAGCTCAGCTCGACCGCTTCCTGATGAAGCTCTCACTGGGCTATCCGTCCGCAGCCGAGCAGGTCCAGATCTTGAAGCGCTACCAGCAGCATGATCCACTCGATCAGCTGCTGCCGGTTGTGGGCCGTGCTGAGCTGCTCGAAGCTCAGCACTTGTTCACGCAGGTGCGCGTCAGCGACGAGCTGCTGCAGTACATCGTGCAGCTCGCGGAAGCGACGCGCGTGCATGCGGATGCCGCGCTTGGCGTCAGCCCGCGCGGCGTTCGCGCCTTGATGAAGTCGGCGCAGGTGTACGCGGCGCTTCGCGGCCGCGACTACGTGCTGCCGGACGACATCAAGGCGCTGGTGGGGCCCGTCTGGGCGCATCGCATCCTGTTGCGTACGCGATCGCGCCAACAAGACCAGCAGGTGCATGCGCTGCTGGTCAGCATCCTTGCAGCTACCCCCGTTCCTACGGAAGTAAAGCTGGGGTAGCCGATGAGCATTAGCTGGATTCTCATCATCACTGTCGCTCTGTTCCTCCTTCAGCATCAGCTATTTGCCCGCTGGGGGTTTCGCGGGCTTCGCATTGAGCGAGCCTTCAGTACGACGCATTGCCATGCCGGGGACGACATTGTCATGATCGAAACGATCGTCAATCGCAAGCTGGCTCCAATTCCTTGGCTTCGCTTGGAATCAACAATTCACGCGGGGCTTCACTTCGCGAAGATGAGCAATCTCGCAGTGAGCAGCGGAGCTCTTTTCCAGAATCATCGCAGTCTGTTCAGCCTTATGCCTTATACAAAAATAGTTCGACGCCACGGGGTACACTGTGCGAAGCGAGGTTGGTATAAGCTCGAAACGGTGGCCGCTTCGATGGGAGATTTGGTTGGTGTGCAAGCAGCTTCTTCGATCCACCGCATGCAGTTGGAGCTCCTTGTTTACCCTCGCTTGGTAAGCAGAGATGACATCCCGCTCCTCTCCAGCCGATGGCAAGGCGATATCACCGTCAAACGCTGGATCATGCCGGATCCGTTCCTCGTTTCCGGCGCACGGGAATATCGTTTTGGGGATACGATGAACAGCATCCACTGGAAGGCGACTGCACGCAGCCAGAAACTCCAAGTATATAATCGAGATTTCACCGCTGACCCTAGACTGCTCTTAGCCGTAAATACGCAAATAACGGAAACGATGTGGGATGCTGTGACCGATCCCGAGCTTGTTGAGAAAGCTCTCTCGTACGCAGCTACACTTGCTGAATATGCCGTGAGTCAAGGTATTCCTGTTGGTTTTGGCTACAACGGCTCTCTCCAGGGTCAACCTGGAGTTCCCGTGTACCTTGCCCCCGAGGGTGGTTGGCCACATTTGGAGCACCTTTTTGAAACGATGGCCAAGCTTGCCATCTCCTGCTCTCGCTCCTTCGAAGACTTCCTGGATCATGGAATCGAGCAAGAAGGGAACGCGATGGACATCATCCTGCTGACTTCCTTCGTGTCTAAGGGGATCGAAGAAAGTATTGTGCGACTTGAATCGTTAGGACATTCTGTTTTTATCATCCCGTTGCAGCATGGCCTTCTTGAGCTGAATGGAGAGGAGGTAGGTGTTTCCAATGTTAACGCCTATTCAAACGCCTTCTCAACGAACTAATTTTCTTGTGAGAGAATTCTATCTAGCTATCTTGTATGGTTTACTCGAACTCATTATTTTCTTTCCGATTATAGTTCTTATCCAGGTCTATGTGTCTGAGACCTTACTCTGGATAACTTGCTTACAATTCTTACTCTGTTATGTGTTTGGCTGCTTTTTTGGACGTATAAAATGGCTAACTCGCACTCTCTACGAGTTAATGCTCTGTGCGGGAGCAGGTTTAATGATAGCCTACCTCCTGCAAGGCAACAACTGGCATAGCTGGACCTGCGCAGCCATTGGGTTATTACTTGCTTATCGCGGAATTCGCTGCATCAAGGATGGATGGCTCTCGCTCTTCCCTGCGAGCATATTTGTTACCGCAGGATTGGTTTATTTCGTAGGAGTCCCCATTATGGCACGGTTGGATCTTTTCCATCCGTATATAGGTTGGATGAATGGATTCGGGTTCTGTTCGCTGGTCATTTTTTTCTTAGCTACGAATCGCTCTCAGCTCCTTAGCGCCACGTTAGCAGGCAATGAACGCGCTGCAGCATCGTCACTATCTGAGTCAGTGAAGCGTTCAAGCCGCATTTGGTTAATTACATTAATTGCTTGTATCGCAGCTGTTGCCTACTTTCAGCAATTGCAGCAAGGAATCGGCTCTCTTCTTCGTGCTTCGATCGCTTGGCTGCTGCGTCTTTTGCTGTCCGATCCGTCGCCTGATCAGCCGCTAGAGCCAAGTCCTTCAGCACAACCATTGCCGCTTCCACCTCCTGCTCCCACTAGGGAACCAAGCTGGTTTGACATGCTGCTTCACTATGCCCAGGTCATTTTCGGCTATCTCATAGTTATCGCTCTTATCCTTTGCGCCATCTATATCATCATTGCCAAGCTGACACCTGCTCTGGTCTCGCTTATCCGACGCATGATGAACCGTTCATTTAGAAGCAACAAAGGCGAAGGAACTGAAGGTTTCACGGATGAAAAAGAGAATCTTCTAGCTTGGAAAGAACTACCGCGCATGTGGTGGCAGCAAACGATGAAGAGTTGGTCGAAGGGGAAAGCAAATGAACCAAAATGGTCACATTTGCCGAACAATCGGGAGCGCATCCGTTTCCTTTATCGTGTTTTGATCCAGCAAGCTGCTGAGGAAGGCTATACTTACAATAAAGCCCATACCCCAAATGAAACAGAATTGGAGCTATCAAACCAATATCAGCTGTCCAGCCAAGCCGTTCATGCCATCACATCAGCATATAACCAAGCGAGATATAGAGATGACGATGTATCTGATTTAGAGCTTGATCAAGTACTGCAAACTCTTGATCCTCACATTCTCAATGAATTGAAATGAACACCCTATTCCATAGCTGTAAACATGTTTTTCATCACTAACGTGATGAATTCAAGCAATCTCAACACTCTAACGATGAAATTCATCGTTCCAGACGCTTTTTTCGTGGGAATCGCCCTATTCCCTTCCTGTAAGCATGTTTTTCATCTCTAACGTGATGAATCCGAGCAATCCCTATACTTAACGATGATAAACATCGTATCAGATTAACAAGCTCTGCCTTTCACCATCGGAATTTTCCGGACAAAATCTCCGCCCCGCTAGCACAAATAAGGGGCTGGATTACTCACCCAAACCCCTCATCTGCACAACAAAGAGGCTGCGCAGCAAACAACTGCTCAGCCTCTTCTCTTCTTAACACCGCTAATGACGATTTATCCGCTTCTTCGCCAACCCAATCCGCATCCCAGCATTCACATTCAAAAAAATCAGTCACACTTTTGCACACGGCTGCATATACATAATTGTTTGAATACATTCGACTGAGGTGGTTTTGAGATGTTAGCATTAAAAACCGGTTGTGAAAAAGAAGAAGTTGTTCACACATTATGTGAAATGGGCTTGGACCAAATCGCAAAATGGATCATGGTATTACCTGAAGACAGGTGGGAAAGCATGTTTCTCTCAACATGGCCAACACTTGCTAAAAAATGCGGCTTCAACAGATAAGCTGCTTTCTTTTACATAACATACGAAAGTCACTGTTGGCATTCGCTCTGTGCAATCCTTTGCATAGAGCCTTTTTTGTCGTCACGGCAGTCAAACTCAATTACTTGTTTGGTGACCATCTTTTTAGCTTAGGGATATTTCGAGTAAAAAGGCCTGTAAGAAACCGCGGAAAACCAAACTCAACCAGCTTCTGCTTCACCCGATCCTTCATCTGCTCTACGGTTAAATCAGGCAAAGTGAATTCACCGTTTTGGTAGCAATGACTGCAGTATACCTTGCTCTTCCTGCCAGACTTCTCTGTTCCTCCGCCTTGCTCATCACGAGCGAGCGGCATCCCGCAGCTTTGACAGTTTTTATAAGTGTCCAATTTTTTTACTCCTCCTAAAAGCTTCTCCTATTATCATACCAACAAAGCATTCAATTGTAACGAAAAGCTGACTATTATCTATTCAAGCGCTTTCATAGCAGGATAGTAGCCACTCGCAAGCGAATCTACTAGAGATAGATTGTCAATATCAATTAGAGTAGTAAAAGTAAAACGTTAAGGAGGACTGTTGTGAAGCCCGTCACAGTGAAAGATTTGGTTGAGCGTTTCTCGCTCGAAATACTTGCCGGACATTCGGAACTGCACCGTCCGATTACCAAAACAAAGGCACATCGCCCTGGACTTGAATTTGTCGGCTATTTTGAATACTTCCCGCAAGCGCACGTTCAGCTGTTAGGCAGGAAAGAAATTACCTATTTGCACAGTCTCAGCGAGAACGAAAGAAATCTTCATATCGGTAATATTGTCAAATATCACCCGCCTTGTTTTGTCGTGACGAGAAACCAAGAAGGCTTGAAATATTTAACCAAATATTGCGAAGAAGAGAAAATCCCGCTCCTCCGTACGGCTTCCCCCACGAGTAAGTTTCAGGACTTAGTTGATTTGTATTTGAGCAAATCGCTCGCTCAGGAGATTGCCATTCACGGTGTTTGCGTCAATGTCTCGGGGATTGGCATTCTGCTTCGCGGTAAGTCTGGGGTTGGCAAGAGTGAAACCGCCCACACCTTAATTCGCAGAGGACATCGCCTCGTAGCCGATGATATTGTCGTACTGAAGAAGATTAGCCCCGAGACCCTGCTCGGTACCCATAATGGGAAGACGAAGGAATTCTTGGCGCTTCGCAGCATCGGACTGATTAACGTCTCGCGGCTTTACGGCCGCAAAGCTTTCCAAGACGAAACACGAATCGTACTCGATATTGAGCTTACGAAGTGGCAGGAGCACGCGCTCAACAACGATTTGGAGCTTGAACCCTGTTTCACCGAGTATATGGATATTAAAATTCCACATATCGAAATCCAACTACAGCCTGGACGAGATGTTGCCGGACTCGTTGAAGCCGCAGCCAACAACTGGTATTTGCGTCAGCAAGGGTACCGCGCTGCTGAGGAATTCATGCAGCGTCTGCAAAATGACACCGATTAAAAGAAGCCGCCCATCCTAGGATGAGGCGGCTTACTTATTTAGCTTTTTCTCTTTTCGTTAACCAAGTCGGGGTACTGATCCTTACCGTGATATCATCGCGGTCACCGTGATCCATACTTTTCCAGCCCCTCTCTTGCCACAGCTGATACGGATACAGGATTAATGAAAGCCCCACCATGATGAGTAAGATGTGATAGTGCTTCACACTGACAAGATCCGCTATGCCTAGCTTTTCCTCAATCCGATGAAACACAAAGGCATAAAAGGCATCCAACAACAGATTAGCAACGACATATAACCAAAACCGCCCAAATGTAAAGTGAAAAACCCACAAAGTTCCGACAAGAAAAATCCCATAGGCAAAGGCTGTATTTGTCACATAGCCCCATGGAACGATGGCATCTTTTAATATCCACAACTTATATGTATAGCCAATCTCATACACGATCGTGACCAAAAGTACCGAGAAAATACAGACAGGCATATACCTATAAATACTTTTCTTCTTCATCAAAAATAAAGATAACCAGGGCAGCACAAATCCTGACCAAAGCAGCAATTTATTGAGTATGTTGACAACCTCCCCTGCCGTTTAGTTGATTTTACCATTGCCTGATTGCGTCCATCTTATGCATGGTTTAGGCTCGGTCAGCTCTGTTTTTGGCTTTTCGGCGATGCGGGGTACCGTCCCAAAACAACCTTTCGAATCGAAAGCTGTTAGTGGAGGTGCTTCTTATGCGCAAAAGATTAACAATCACGATATTATCTATTACCCTAGTCGTTTTGATGCTTTGTGGGTGGACGGCCTATGCGGCAACTTCACCTAACACAACGATTTCGACTTCCGTCCTGGGGACATTTAAATCCATCGCTTCGGATGCTGTCACTATAAACACAAATACCGGTGATCAAATAATTCCATTAGCCAAATCCGTATGGGTTTACCGAAATGATCAAAAAGCCCAACTGGCTGATTTAAAGCCTGGGGATCAGATCGAATTAATCGTCAATAGCAAGCAGCAGGCTGCCTATGTGAAAGCGACCTCAACTGGTGCCGGGGCACCCGTGACTGAGGCCGTTCCTGCGACACCAGCGAGCCCTGAGCCAACATCGACACCAGCACCGTCAGCAACAAGCGGGCAACCTGCAGCAACTGTGCCAATTGAACCTTTATCCAGCACACAACCCCCTTCCAAGAAGAACAATGAAGTTTATCCTAACTTGGAGGATATAGACCTGAAGGTGGATGGGAAGCATTTTAAACTGCATATTACACAAACCAAGGGTGCGAATGGCATCTTGTACGATCTGAATATGAAGCCTGAAAATAGCGGTACGATTCATCTCAAAGGGGACCAAGCCGCTGCATGGATCAAAATGCTGCTTGCTTCCGTTGACCTCAAATCTTCAAATGCTGAGCAGGCATTAAAACAGCTGCTTGCTGAGCACTATAACTTGGATGCAAGTAAACTAAATATCCATATGAAAACGAAATGGGAACAAGAACAAGCGCCCAATACGCTAAAGAAGCAGGATTCCCACGAAGTTAAGAACGCGCAAAAAGATGATGACGAAGATGAGGATAAAGACAAGAATAAAGACAAGAATAAAGACAAAGAAAATAACAACACTAAATCCAAAGTACACGGTAACAATGAACATTCAGGAAAAAACGATGATCACAAAAAGAGTGAAAAGTAGAATCGCAGCAGCCACAATGATGACTAACTCATAAAACTGGCCCATCATCACAATAAAAGCCGCCGATATCCATTAAGGAATGTCGACGGCTTTTTGCTGTATATCTATTTTTTCTTCCCCTTGCCATGTCCGTGCTGACTTTCTTTTTTATCTTCCTTATTGTCCTGGTCTGAGTCTCCAGATGAGGACGATGAGTTCGAATCCTTAGCAGTTTGAGTCTCTGCCCCCACAATCGGCATATCAAAAGGAACAATAGGTGTTTGGGCCAAGGCCCTACTCATCATCTCGCGAAATAAAACAGCAGGAACAGCTCCGCCGGATGTCGTTAAGTAGTGCGCTTTATCCGTACGATCATAACCAACCCACACCGCAGCCGTTAGCTCCGGTGTGTAACCAACGAACCACGCATCTTTAGCGCTTCCGCTGCCTAAGCCTTCGAATTCCTTCGTCTGCGGCAGCTGCGTTGTGCCAGATTTACCTGCAACAGGGCGATTCATAGCTGCGTTCTTGCCTGTTCCCTGCGCAACAGCCACTTGCAGCATCGTTGTCATCGCATACGCTGTTTCCGCCTGCATCACGGGAGTCCCCTTCGGACTTGCCCCAACGAGCAAATGACCGCTGCTCGTCTCGATCTTCGTGATCGTATGCGCTTGATGCAGAACACCTTTGGCGGCGAAGGCGCTGAATGCTTGCGCCATCTGAAGCGGCGACACCCCTTCTGAGAGCCCGCCAAGTGCGATGCCAAGCTGACGATCCTGAGCTGGTAAAGTAATGCCCAGGGACTTAGCAAATTGGAGTCCACGATCAATCCCTATCTCGTGAAGCAGCCACACGGCTGGCACGTTCCAAGAAGAAACAACAGCCTCTTGCATCGTCACCTGTCCTCTCGTTTGGTGATCCCAATCTTGTGGCTGGTAGCCTTCGATGTTTAATGGACCGTCAAATAAGAGGGAAGATGGCATATAGCCTTTCTCCAACGCGGGTCCATAGACAACAATCGGCTTAAAAGATGACCCTGGCTGTCTCTTTAACTGCGTGGCACGGCTAAACCCACGGAAGACTCCTTCTCCTCGTCCTCCAGCTAAGGCGCGAATCCCGCCGGTTCGCTGATCTATAATTGCAGCGCCGCTTTGAATGAGCTGATCTGGCTTGCTTTCCGGAAATAGACTCTCGTCTTTAAAAACATCCGCAACTGCGTTCTGCACCGAGGGATCTAGTTCCGTCGTGATTCGCAAGCCACCCGTCAACAGCTGTTCTTCTGTAAACCCATACTCATGAACAGCTTCATTAATGACCGCGTCAACGTAAGCCGGATAGCGTCCCTTCAACTCGTTGCCTTTATCGGACTTAACGACACCTAACGGTGAAGATTTGGCTTTCTCATAGTCTTGCGCGGTGATTTTACCTTCATCACGCATCAATACAAGCACAGTATTCCTTCGCTCTAGTGCCTGACCTTCATCATTAAACGGTGAGTACCGACTAGGAGCCTTAGGGAGAGCGGCAAGAACGGCTGCCTCAGGCAAGGTTAAATCCTTCACATTTTTGTTGAAATACGTTCTAGCTGCTCCCTGTACCCCCCAGCTCCCTTCCCCGAAATAAATGCTGTTTAAGTACATCTCTAGAATTTCATTTTTACTGTAAGTTGTATCTATTTTAATCGCATAAGCAGCTTCTCTCAGCTTTCGACCAAGTGTTTTGTCCGCATTGAGAAACAGATTACGAGCCAGCTGTTGTGTGATCGTACTGGCTCCTTCCGAATAGCTGCCTCGCAGCACATCGCGAGCGACTGCACGGAAGATGGATCTCATATCAATACCCGTATGCTCATAGAATCTTCTATCTTCTACAGATACAACCGCATCTGTCAGTGCCTTCGGCAATTGTGAGAACTGGACAGGCTCAATTTTTGAAGCAGATAACTGTGAAGCTGGTTTACCGTTCTTATCCAGCACAAGTGTTGACTCTGGCAGCGGCTGGCTTAACTTCGATACATCGAGTCCACGAATGTAGGAATAACAAGCCACGAATACAATCACACACCCCATCAGTACAACAACGCTAAAAATTTGCCAAAACCTTTTTTTCTTCCAAAATGATTTAAACATCTTACCTTCCTCCTTACGTACGCTTATATATATTCGCAGGATTCCTGCAGTTAGCGACGCACGAGGGAAAGGAACTCTTACCAATTTAAACGACGAATAAAGCCCCCAGCATATAAAAACAACTGAAGGGCCCCTAATTTAAAATATTAAGCGATTGAGGTCGGCGCTCCGAAAATACTGGTGTATCCGCTGATACTGCCCAGGATACGCTCCGCTTCCTCATCGTTCATGGAGCCATATCGCTCCACGGCATCGACGATTTTAGGAAACAAATGAATGTCTCCCGCGCTTGCGAATCCGCAAACACTAGGGAAAGATAACACAAAATGCACACAAGCATCTATCATCTGCTGCTGGTCAAAAGGTTCATACCATGTCGCATAAGGGCGCTTTTCCCCCTCTCCCCATGGAGCCTTAGCAATCGCTTTGATGACCCTGACAGCTGCATTTTGCTTGTTGGCTTCTTCCATGAGTGCATCGAAAGCTTCCCGATACTCCGGCAAACTATACATATAATAATTGAGCGGCAGGAGCACGGTTGCGAAAGGAAAACGATGTAACGCTTCCAAATGTACACTCGGAGCATCATGCCCATGTCCAGTTATGCCAATCTCCTTAACAATACCTTCCGCTTGCGCTTCCAAGGCTGCTTCCAAAGCTCCGCCTTTTTCTGTGCACCGGTCTAACTCCTCCATAGAGCCTACCGCATGCAGTTGAAGTAAGTCTACAGAATCCACCCGCATCCGCTCCAGAGAGCGATAAATTTCTTCTTTCGCTTCCTTCTTCGTTCTTTGCCCTGTTTTCGTAGCTAGGAAAATATCCTTGCGAATTTGACTGATCATAGGACCCATACGTACTTCGGCATCCCCATAACTGGCAGCGGTATCAAAATGGTTAACCCCATGCTGCAAGGCAAAAGAGATGGATGCATCCGCTTCCTCTTGCGTCACATTCCCGAGACTTGCTGCACCAAACATAACGACTGAGCTTTCGTAATTCAAACGACCTATTGTTCGTTTCAACATGAATGAAGTGCCCCTTCCTTATTGTTCTTACTCTTCTCCACCATATCATTTACTTGGCCAAGAATACAGTTCTTCGCTGAACTAGATGCAAAAAAAAGCTTTTGGATACAAACATCCAAAAACTTTTACTCTTACATCATTGTATGCCAATTAATACGTTGCCCCTTGCAAGAACTTAACTCGTTCACCCATTGGCGGAATTTCGTTGCCATCAACAATAACTTCAACAACCACAGGCCCTCCATGAGAAAGCCACTCTTGAACATGCTCTCCCTGCAGTTGATCCAAAGATCTAACCTCGGCATGACGCAAGCCAAGTGATTGGGCAACACCTGCAATACTAACTCTCTCTTGCGAGAAGTCTTCCAGACATCTTTTGTACTGCAACATGTGACCATGATAAACCATCCCAAGCCGGGCATTGTTAATGACAACAAAAAGAATCGGAAGATTGTATTCCTTAGCGGTTAGCACTTCGAGACCATGCATGAAGAAACAGCCATCGCCTGTTATACAAATTGTTGGTCGAGTCGGTTCTGCTAATTGTGCTCCTAATGAACCCCCGATTCCAGAGCCCATGCCTCCGAAATTGATATCAATATCGAATTCTTGTCCGCTCTCAATCAATAAGTTTTGGATCGAATAGGTCATGAATTCACCGATATCTAGGAAGAATCGAGCATTCCTCGGTGCTGTCGCACTGAGACGACGGATCGCCGACAACGTATTCCATTTCTCTTCGACCTGTTCGGAAGCTGCTGCTGCTTCCCCTAGCCCTTGAAATGCCTCATTTGCATATGATCTATCTTGTCCATCGGCCGAAAGTTGATCTAATAATTCCGCAATGACAAGCTTGATTTCACCATGTACAGGATACTGGGTTTCGTAGCACTTTCCTAACTCACCTTGATCGTAATCGATGTGAATGAGCTCTCTACCCGCAACCAATCGCGGTTCCCAGTTGCTTGTGGCAAGCTCGCCTAAGCTTGAACCGATGATCAGCAGCACCTCATGATCGTTACCGTTCAAGTACTCACTCGCTTTGATATTCGCTGATAAGCCATATATCCCTAAGGAAAGCGGATGATTTTCGGGAAAGGCCCCTTTACCGCGTGGCGTTGTTGCCACTCTCCACTCAAGTGTTTCAGCCAGCTGTACGATACTGTCAGAGGATGCTTTAGCGCCATTACCTAGCAGAATCGCTCCACGTAGACCTGCTGCTTTGATCCGCTTAGCAGCCGCCTCAGCTGCCGCCAAATCCATCGTTGGCTGTTGAACTGGAGGTAACACCGGAAGCTCTCTATCGCCAATATCCGTCATTTGAATATCAATGGGAATTGCCAAATGCACAGGACCTGGCACGCCGCTAATCGCTGTGTGATAGGCCTCTGCCAGAATCTCTGGCAGTTGATTAGGGTCTAGAACCGTTCGGCTCATCTTCGTAATCGATGCAAAGATCGGCTCTGCATACAGCTCTTGCGCGCCGCCCTTGCCCATTTTACCAGATGGCACCGAGCCTGTGATGAATATAACAGGAAGCTTCTGCTTCCAAGCATTCGCAGCCGGCGTCACGAGGTTCGTCGCCCCCGGTCCGCTAGATGCCACGCAAATCGATGGGAGCCCAGTAATTCTCGTATAAGCACCTGCCATGTAACCTGAGCTGTTCTCATGCTTAGCTACAATAGGCTTAAGCTCAGGAATGTCCAAAAGGGCGTCATAGATTGCATTGATTGAGCCTGCTGGAATACCGAACACATATCGCACACCTTGCTGCACTAAAAATCTCAATCCTACTTCAATCGCCCGCATATTGGTTACTCCCTTCCTTTAGGTAAAGTAAATTTGAATACCGAACCTTGACCTTCCGTGCTTTCAAACCAAATTCGACCGCCATGCAGTTCGATAAGCTGTTTTGAAATCGCAAGACCTAGGCCTGTCCCATTAATTTGATTATTGGCTTGGTAGAATTTCGTGAAAATATTTTTTTGCTTCTCGTAAGGGATGCCTATGCCACTATCATGCACTTCAACCGTAAGTACCGTTTCTTCGAATATCGTTTTTATGGTAATCACACCCATAGGAGGCGTAAACTTAATCGCATTGGAGAGTAAATTCAATAGAATCTGTAGAATGCGTTGTTTATCGACGCTTACAATCGTATCCGTTTCTGCATCTGATTCAACAACCAGAATCAGTTTCTTCTTATTGATCAGTGACTGTACGATAGTAACTGATTCCTTGATGATTTCTTTGAAATCAGCTTCGGTATACACCAGTTCAAATTTACCGTTTTCCATTTTAGCGAAATCCAGCAATTCATTCACTTGATCCAGCAAACGCTCGATCGACTTGGACGCTATATCTAGTAAATCCTTCTGCGAATCGTTGAGACCCCCGAGAATCCCTTTGCTAAGAATGTCTACAGATCCTTTAACCGCTGTAATCGGCGTACGCAGCTCATGCGAAAGTGTCGCGATGAAATCGCTCTTCAACTCATTCAGATGCTCTAGTTCACGTACTAGACCCTCTAACTTGAAGTTTGCATGCTGCAGTTCTATAGAACGCTCATTGACGGAATGATCCAATGTCTCCGTATGCTGAGCATTCGAAAGTGCTGTAGCTGTAGCATCAGAAATCGATTGGCAGAATTCCAATATGCTCGCTTCATACTTCCTTGGCTTTCCGATAGAGGGAATCGCAACAACACCGTAAACGGAACCTTTGGCCACGAGCGGGAATACCATAATGCTTCGAATATCAAAAGAGACGAATGCTTTATGATTAGGCCGCGGATCCGCGTACACATCCTCAATTGCCGCTGATTTCTTCTGAGTAATGACTTCATACAAAAGGCGGTCATTTTCAATGGTTAACTTGACTTCTCTATGCTTAACCTTCCATTCGTCAACCGTTACATTCTCAGAAGACAATTGGTAAGGTTCAATCGTATGCTCTTTTTCATTATATAGATGAATACCGATATCCTTAGATCCACTGGCTTTACGCATGTAATGGAAAAAAGTGTTCAAAACATCTTTGACCGACAATGACTCCGATAAAGCTTTCGTCGCGTCAAGAAGAAGCTGCTGCTTCTCCATCAGAAGCTGCCTTTGCTCGAACATACGGATATTACGAATCGCCACACTGGCCATGTTAACAAAAGCTTCAGTAACTTCCATCTGCTCTTGGGTAATATTCATCGGTTTTCCGAAATCGTGGACGAAGACAAGCCCAAACACGTCATTTTCTACAATGACGGGAATCCCGAGGATTGATTTAATTTTTAACAATTGTCTCTTGGATTGATCCAACCTCAGATCGATACTCGTATCCGAGATATAGTCGCTAGCTTGGTTGCGTAAAATATCCCTAACAAACTCATCTTCTCTAGGATCAATTAGCAGCTCCGTTATATCCACAGGCAATTTATTGCCTTTATATCCTTGAAAAGTACCATCCGGCTGTTTCAGGAAAAAACCAACAAGATCTGCTTGCGTAATCTCTCCTGCTATCGCGTCAACGAAGACCTGCAGGATTTCAGACATTTCAAACTGAGAATTAATGACCTTCGTCATTTGAAATAACTTTTGAAAACTTTTCAATTCCATGACCATGCCCCACCCATTCCCCTTTTATTATCGAATCTTTATTTGATGTCTTCCATTATTCTTGGCCCCAAGAAGTGCAGAATCAGCTTGCATAATGATTTGATCGAACGAGGTAGGGTCGAAATTATTCGTCAACCCGATGCTCACTGAAAATTCCTGTGATTTATGCGGTGCTAGGCTAACCTTTAAACCATCGACAGCCTTAATAATGCTGTCTGCAATCTCTACACAATTTGCCTCATTTTGGAGTAAGACCAAGTACTCGTCCCCGCCATACCGAAAGGCTAGATCATGCTCGCAAGAGATTTTCGACGATATGATGGTTGCTACTTCTCTCAATACTTGATCTCCAACCAAATGACCATAGTTATCATTAATGTCCTTAAAATAATCCATATCGACCATCATAGCGGCTTGAAACTTCTTGGTTCCCTCTTTGATCATCCGAATGGTAATATCCAAGTATGCTCGATTATATAAACCAGTTAACGCATCCACATACACCAATTTAGCTAATTGTTTATTGTCTTTCTTCAAGTTTTTAACCTTCGCTTTTTGGTGGAGGGCAATTTCAACCTTTCGTTCCAGCACATCCAGATCGAATGGCTTGGTCAAATAATCAATGGCTCCTAAGCGTAGTCCTTGTAAAATGTCTTCCTTCTGCGCATTTGCAGATAAGAAAATAATCGGAATATCAAAATCGCTTTCAGCTGTTAATTGTTTGCATATTTCAAATCCAGTCACTTCAGGCATCATCACATCAAGTAAAATAAGATCAGGTGCTATCTCTTTGACCATAGAGAAAGCCTCTTTGCCATCCTCAACCGTGATGATTTCATAGTGTAACGAATTTAAAAATATACGCAGTATATTTAAATTATGGGGTTCGTCATCGACGATAAGAATGCGACATTTCATTAATCTATCCCAGCTTTCATTCCTAAAATAATTGCATGTTGATAAGTTATTATCCATTCATCTGCATCTGCTCATCGATGATACTTAAGAAAATTCGTACCAATTCCTCATCAAACTGCTTGCCTGCGTGAATAAGAAGTTGTTCCCTGACTTCATGCACGTGCAGCGAATCTCGGTATACTCTCGTAGAAGTCATCGCATCAAATGCATCTGCAATACTTACAATGCGGACAAGCAAGGGAATCTCTTCACCCTGCAGATTGTCTGGATATCCTCTCCCATCCATGCGTTCATGATGCCATTTTACAATAGGCAGAAGATGCTCAACATCCGGCAAATCCTTTAACAGCTCATAGCCAATTACAGGATGCTGGCGAATAACGTTAAATTCTTCATCTGATAACCGCCCAGGTTTCATCAGAATATGATCGGGAATTGCTATTTTACCAATGTCATGCAAAAGAGCCCCTAACTTCAATCGTTCCAGTTCGGCCTCACTTACCCCCGCTTTCGCCCCAAGCAAAGTAGAGTAGAAAGCGACATTGTAACAGTGATCGACCGTGAAGCTATCTTTAACCCTCAACGTATTAAAAAGATTCTCGTAGGCTTTCTGTTTCAGTACTTGTCTCCGGAATTGAATCTTTTTAATCAATTGCTCCATATGCAGTTTAATGAGGTTGCACAGATGCAATTGATCCTCCGTAAGTTGAATATCTGTAGGAAATGAGAATAATAAAGCCCCGTAAGAAGGACCATGCTTTATATGAAAACCGTATATGCACTCGTATTTACTCATGATAAGATAATTTTTCAAATGACTTTCTGCATTATGTACAGATAAACGTATACCATCGGGATTTCGGAAAAAAAACTGTGTTTGCAGCACTATTTGCTGTAACTGGTCCATGACTGCCGTACTAATATTAACCGAATAAGATGCTGGGGTGCTCTGATGTTTCTCGTCTATAAGAAAGAGAGAGATATGTTCGCAGCCAATTGTTTTCTTGGCGATATCACTCAATTGTCCGATCGATTCGAAGATGGAATCAGAATTTATCACATTTTTAAAAAACAATGAATTCTGCATAGATGTACCTCTTATTCTTCTCAAATAAACTTCCCCAACTATTTAATTAGTACTAGTTCTTCTTAATAAGGAGATTCTCCTCTATTATAAATAAAAATTTCCATTATTTTAATATTTTTTTACTCATTTGTTGATATAATTACTCACTTTTTGTTAATTTCTTGGATTATTATCTCGATTGCTGTCAGATAACTTGCGTATATCCCGAAACAAAAGGAAAAAGGCCAGCCTATTTCTAATGAAATAGACTGACCTTAAATAGTCATAAAGTTCTAGTTAGCTGTCATAATCGGCTTAATGAGTGATAACAAGACCTGTGTGTCCTCTTTACTAATTTGGGAGAAAGGGTTGGACGGATTGTTGAGAGTTAATAGAATCTGCTTAATGTCGATTGCTGTAATTCCCGTAAAGCATTTTTGCTTAAGCGCATATTGTACCTGGTAAGAAGAATAATTGTCTTGAATATAGACCGCTGAGCCATAAAGTGACAAGTGATTATTATAGTCCATTGTATAGATGGAAATAAAATTTGCTCCTTGAGGAATCATGATAGACGTCGGAATGGAAAGCCTCCATGGTGCTCCTTTGGCTACATGACCTATTTCAACAGGACTCACATTATACCCTGTAAAATAAGCATAGTATGCCTTAATGTTCGACTCATTGTTGTCCTGATTCCATGTGATATGTCCACGGATACTACGAGAGTGCTCGTCCCAATCTGTGAATTGAATCGTTGGGGGAAGCGGATAATAGGCAGGTATGTCATTCTCTTTGCCACTTTCTAGCACAGAGTATATTGCAATCTGCGTTGCGCCATTCGGGATTATGATAGGCTCGTTAATATTTAAACCGTTGTAATTCATATGGTTATCTATGATAGGAGGTTCCAAGGCAGAACCGATCAACTGTAATTTCGTTCCATTTGCATCGGTAAAGTAAATCGTTTGACCAGCTAGTTGAAGGAGAATATTACGATCTGACGATACTTCCCATCTTAGCCAACCAGCTATTTTCCCCGCTTGCGGGTAATACAGTTGCCCTTCGAAATTACTTGGCACAGGTAAATTCGATGTTGTAGAGACAGATGTTAAGGGATCCGATAAACGATTATCATACATGAATACAATGGGCCAACTTCCAGGTTCTTCTCCATTGCTGTTATTTACTACTATCCCGATTTCTACGACATCTAATGGCAGCGTCGGCAGAGTAAACTGATATGCTTTATCTGCCCTTTTTCCGACAATGCCCAAATGATGGTAAACATTTAATGCATTCTTTGTACGATAGTATACACGGTACCCTGTAACTTGAGATTCATTCGTAGAACCAGTCCAATTCAGCACTCCATCAATAACTCCACCGTTTGGATTGGTATCTTTGAAGAGTAATTGACCAGGCGAATACATGGACGATTTCCATATTGGACTTGTCACTTGAGCCAAGACAGATGATTCTGACTTCAACTCCAAGCCTATTCTTGTCGCTCCCGCTGGAATGGGTATTGCCGTTGGCAAAGTAAATTGATTAAGCGTCGTACTAATATTTGAATACACGTTACCAACTACCGAATTATAGCTGTCTAAAAATTTTATATTTATTTGGCTATTGGCTGGAACCGTTCCATACGTATTCCATGTTACCGTTCCTTGAATTTACTCTCAAAAGCGGTATAACCGCCTCTATGTTCTAACGTCACATTATGCGAATAGTTACCACTCACTTGACCGCCGATATACGTATCATTGAAGTATCCAGGAGCAGAGATATAGATGCTATAATTTGCAACTGGTAAATTTTCTAGTTTACCATGACCGACTCCGTCTAACTGAATTCGTAATGGAAACGGTAAGATCTCTGAGATAACAACAACCTTAGCTGAGCTAATTGGTTGTGACTCAGTATTTTTCACGGTGACTTCAATAGAAGCAACTGAAACATCTGAGCCACTAGGCAAAACCGCGGCAGTAGCTTTATCAAGATGAGGTAACGTTACCAACAATATGATTGTAACGATCAAAGCCGCAATCCATTTTGAATGACTTACTTTCATCAAACTCTCCCCTTAGACCAATAATCTGTTCATATTTCATTCGACATGATATGACATTTTCCTCTATTTTATAGGTAAAAATAACCTCTTTCTCAGTTAACGCACAACTGGGAAAGAGGTTAATGTCTGCTTCGCTTCCTTAACGCCACTAACCTTCAACAATGCAATTAACCGTTATCGTTTAATACAAAAAAAAGCATAATCTAGCAGTGAATTCACTACTAGATTATGCTTTACTATGATCGGGACGACACGATTTGAACATGCGACCCCCTGCTCCCAAAGCAGGTGCTCTACCAAGCTGAGCTACGTCCCGAAAGTAATATGTATTTCTAAAAAAAATGGCGCGCCCTGAGAGATTCGAACTCCCGACCTTTTGATTCGTAGTCAAATACTCTATCCAGCTGAGCTAAGGGCGCTTAATAAATGGAGCGGAAGACGGGGATCGAACCCGCGACCCTCGCCTTGGCAAGGCGATGCTCTACCGCTGAGCCACTTCCGCATAGGGATCCCCAAGCCGTATAGTACGACTTGGGGATGATTGATGCGCGTAGAGGGACTTGAACCCCCACGGTCACCCGCTAGATCCTAAGTCTAGTGCGTCTGCCAATTCCGCCATACGCGCATGCTGTAAATAAGG
>NZ_LMEO01000013.1 GCF_001426375.1 Paenibacillus sp. Root444D2 | reverse complement strand
TGATCAAACACAATCCGAGATTGATGTTCTTCCGGTTAACATCTTCCTAACAAACACATCTGTGTCTGTACAAAAAACGTTTAAAATCGGCGTTGAATCTTATGTAAGTAAGATTGAATTGGGAACAGTTAAATACCCAGCTAACAAAASATCTCTGACCGAACAAGGTGATGTTGCTGAGTTTGGTATTACGCGTTATGACCAATACGGTGACGTAATYGCTGAGGGAGCTCTCACAACAGATCGTACGAAGTTTGATGCGATCATCACGCCATTCAGCAATGATACACTGAAATTGAAAGCTGAAACTGTTCAATCTTACGACAAAGTGAAACTTGAACTGGCTAAAAACACAGATAAAGGCGGAGACTACACAGTAACTGTGTACGTTGGATCCTCTTCTGCAACAGCAACAGTAGCTGTTAAATCAGCGAAAGTTGCAAACAAAGTTGAATTCGGTACATTTAATGGCGTAATTGCACAAGGTGACGGCGCGACTTACCTTCCAATTGTGGCTTATGATGCAGATGGAAAAGCATTGACTGCACAAGAGATCGTAGATAATGCAAATGCAGACAGATTCTCCATCTCCATTTCAGGAGCAGATTACAACACAGCTAGAAACGGCAATGCAGCTGTCGTAACAAGCGGCGAACACAAAGGCCAAATCAAAATCAACGAAGTAACTGCTGGTGCAAAAAGCGTTGTATTTGTAAACTTTGGGATCTTTAGTGCTAATGTACAAAATAGCGTGCAAAAGAGCTATACGGTACAAGATGTACGTGTACCTGAGACGATTGCAGTAAAAACAGCGGTATCAGCTAACAAAGCTTTAGTTGATGGCGAAACAACAGTTAAATGGTACGTACAAGATCAATACGGTGCAAAACTTGATGATACCGCAGCAACGAACGCAGCGGATTACAAAGTAAAAGTGACTGTTACAGGATCTGCTTATGCAACATTCTCTGGCCTAACGGGCGGAACACCAACAGCAGACGGCGCTACGTACGAGTTTAATGCWACAGACCTAACAGGTTTTAACGAAAAAGAATTGAAGTTCGTAGCAACAGATGCAGGTAAAGCGAAAGTAACTGCTGAACTTGTAAAAGGAWCAGCAAGCTTGAAAAAAGTTGAGAATGAGCTTGAAGTGACAGCAGATACAGATCTAACTTACGCGGTAACAGCGATTGATAGTGTGTTTGCTGCACGTGACAATGGTTTGACTCCAGATGCAGACAAAGTATTGACAGGCACAACTAACAATGCTTTTGATAGCAAACTTGCTAAAGAGATCAAAATTACTGCTACAAACAAATCAGGTGAAAAAGTAGCAATTCCTGCAGATCGTATTTCTAGCGTAAGCTCCTCAGACAATAACATTGTGAATGTTATTCAAGAAGGCAACACAGCAAAAGTAATTGGTAATAAATGCAACACTAGAAGTAACATCAAAAAGCGATCTAGTAACTGCTGCATCAATGGTAGCAGATGCAAACATCACGTACGATCGTTCGGCTGACACAGCARTTCTTGATGTAATCAACCTAGCTAATGTAGAAATTACAGATAACTACGGTGTTGAGTACACAACAGCAGCTGAGATTAACAAGTACAATGCYTTCTTGGGTGCACAATATGTAGTKTCTGATATCCAAGCAGATGGAGCAGCAAACACAGTAGTAGTGAATGCAAATGGAACATTTGCAATCGGTGGGGATGTAACAGAATTCGTTCTGAAAACAATCTCCGGCGGTAAAACAGTAACGACACTAGTTGTTGTTCAAGACTAATATGTATGAAATAAAAAGAGGCCCTTAGGGGTCTCTTTTTATTTTCAATAAAAAACTTTTTAAAAACTTTTTTCGAATTCCGCAACTTTTTATTTTTCTATGCGTTTAATACTTTGAAAACAAGTACACAATAAGAAGTTTGTGCTTCAGTTACAAGTAATTGTTAAAATAATTCTTTACGACGCTATTCGACCAATGTATAATGTAAATTGGTGTGGGTGTCTATTTTCCTACTTTAAGTTTACTAGTTTCCAATGCAGCCACTAGAGCTGCACGCGAACTTAGTTATATTATGCTCTAACTCTGGAAAGGGGGTGAACCAAACAATGAGTAAATCGAGCTCAAATATTGTTAGATTCAACCTAAAAAATAAAACCAAAGATATTCAAGGAGGAGAAAAAAAGGTTATGAAAAAAAGTTTATCAGTAATTCTTTCCACAGCAATGGCATTATCCATGTTTTCTTCCGTAGCATTCGGTAAAACATCCGCTGACTTCACAGATCTTAAAGATCTTGACGCAGCTACTAAAGCGAAATTCGATGCATTGATCAGCGCAGGTATTTTTGATGGAGTGAGCGAAACTACATTTGGTCTTAAAGACGAAATGAACCGTGCTCAATTCGCAAAAGTTGCAGCTTTGATCACTGGTATTGACGTAAACAAAGATCTTAAAACTTCCAGCTTCTCCGATGTTAAAGTTGATGACGCAGCTAACGGCTACGCACTTCCTTTCATCGAAGCTTTGAAAACTGCTGGTATCACTGACGGGTATGCTGAAGGTCAATACAACCCAGCTGGTAAAGTAACAAAAGAACAACTTGCAACTTTCTTGGTTCGCGTACTAGGTAAAGATGCTGAAGCAAAAGCAAAAACAGGTACAGATACAACTGTTTCTGGCTGGGCACAAGGCTATGTAGCATTGGCTCTTGAATTGAAACTTCTTCCTGCTGGCGCTGATGGTAAATTCGGTGGTCAAGGTAACGCAACTCGCGACCTTCTCCTGACTGGTGCTTATGAAGCGAAAGCTCAATACGTATCCCCAGGTAAAGTATCCCTTTCCGAAGCTAAAGCAACTGGCGTTCAAGCAGTAACAGTTTCTTTCAACAAACCAGTGGATACAACTAAAGCAGTTGTAGCTTTGACTAAAGGTACACAATCAATCGCAACTACTGCAAAATGGTCCGATGACAAGAAATCCGCAGTATTAACTTTGACTGACGTTAAAATCAGCGAAGGTACTTACACAGCAACTCTTTCCGGTCTTGATGCAGCAGGCGTTGACAAAACAACAGCAACTTTCACAGCTGAAAACGAAAAAGTTACTAAACTTAGCTTTGTTAACGCAAGTGACAAAATTGCAAAATCTATTAAAGTGATTGTTAAAATTAAAGCAGAAAACCAATACGGTGAGAATGCTTCCCTAACTGGCGGTAACTACACAGCTTATGTTGGTGGTGCTTCTGAAAATGTTAAGAGAAACGACGATACAGGTCTTCTTGAGTTGACACTTAACACTAAAATTAAGCCAGGATCTTCACCTGCTACTGAATATCAATCAGAACTTGATGTTATTCCAGTAAACGTCTTCCTTACTAACTCTTCTGTATCCGTACAAAAGACTTTCAAAGTGGGAACTGAGCCATATGTAACAAAAGTTGAGCTTGGAGCTGCTAAATACCCTGCTACTAAAACAGCGCTCACTAAAGAGGGCGATGTTGCTGAAGTTTTAGTTACTCGCTATGACCAATATGGTGATGTAATTGCTGAGGATTCCTTAGCCGCAGATCGTGTTAAAGCAACTACAGTATTCACTCCATACACTTTTGATGCTTTAGTTTTAGATGAAGCTGCTAGTACTTATGACAAGCTTAAATTCAAGCTTGTGAAGAATGTTGATAAAGATGCCGACTATACAGCTAATGTTTATGTTGGTTCTGCTAGTGCTACAGTAGCACTTAAAACACAGTCTTCAACAGTTGCTACAAAAGTTGAATTTGGTTCTTTCACTGGTGTACTTGCTACAGGAGATGTAGATAAATACATCACTATCGTGGCTTATGATGCTCAAGGCAACAAGTTGACTGCTCAAGATATTGCTGATAACGCAGCTGCAAAAAGATTCTCGATTTCTGTTTCAGGCGCATCTATTCCTACAGGACTTCTTGGTAATGGTAACGATGCAATCGTACAGTCTGGTGAACACAAAGGTCAAATCAAATTGAGCACGATTGATTCCGGAAGTAAAGGTGTTGTGTTTGTTAACGCAGGTATCTTCAATGCTAACATTCAACAAAATGTACAACAAAGCTTCACTGTACAAGATGCTCGTAAACCAGAAACAATCGTACTTGACGGTTCTGCTCCTGCAATTAAAGGTATTGCTGGTGGTAAATCAACAATCAAGTGGTATGTAAAAGACCAACACGGTGAAAAACTTGGTAGTGTTAATACTTCAAAAGTTGCAGCTAGTGCATACACTTTGAAAGTCACTGTTACGGGTAACACATATGCAGCATTCAGCACTAATAATGATGGCGTATGGGTACCGAATCCATCAGCTACTCCTGCTGTTCCTGGACGTGCAGGTACACCTGCAGCTGGAGAAGATAAAGTGTTTGTGTTCGACGCAACACAACTCGGAGACTTTAACAGCAAAGAACTTTATTTGCTTGGTCAAGCGAGTGCTGCTGTGGGAGCTAAAGGAAAAGTTAAAGTTGAGTTGATTGATAATACTAAAACAACTCCAGTTGTAATTAAAACTGTAGATAATACGTTGGAAATTGTTAAAAACGACTTGACTTACAGCGTGAACGCATTGGCTGATTCCTTTGCTGCAATTGACAGCGCGCTTGTTATTGCTGATGATAAGCAATTAACAAATGTTAATGATGTTGACACTAATGGTGATAATGTTGCTGATGCTGCAAATGGCATTTTTGCTAAGCATAGCAAACTTGCACGTAAAATTGCTGTAACGGCAAAAGACAAATCCGGAGATACAGTAGTAATTCCTGGAGATCGAATAGTTAGCGCATCTACAGCTGACGGAACTGTAGCAAAAGCCGTTTACGATGCTAATAACGCTTGGATTATTGGTAACAAAGCAGGTACTACGAATGTAACTGTTGTCTTCAAGAAAGAAGACGGTAACCTGCAAGATGCAACAATGCCAATCAATGTTAAATCTGATGCTGTTACTGTTAAGACTATTACTGCGGATGCTAATAAAGAGGTTTCACTTACAACAAGTGCTACTTATAGAGCATCTGAATTGATGAATGGAATTAAAGTTGTTGATAACTATGGTATTGAGTACAAACTTGAGACAGGAGTAGGAGCACCATTCTATACAGCTCCAACTACTGGTTGGGTTGACTACATTACTAGATACAATGCTTTGCTTGGTGTTCAATATGTAGTTTCTGATGTTCACGGGGCTACAAACGCTAAAGTGACATTGACAGGTAATAACGTAACAATCGATGCCGGTGTTACTGAGTTTGTTATCAAAGCAATCGCTCCATCAGGTGTATCTGCTTCCACACTTGTAAAAGTAAATCCTTAATCTCTAAATTAAAGAGAGACCCTTCGGGGTCTTTTTTTATTCACTAACCTCAAACGGAGATGATAATTTGGCTAGAAGCATAATTAAGCTTGTGTCATTGTCGATATTTTTGTTTTCCATAGTAATCTCTTCCTCCCAAGCCGAAGCCCCAGCTCCTGGCTCCGCGACCGACCCGGTGATCACAAAGAGCTATTTCGATCAGAACACCTTAAGCGAAGCAAAGGTGAAGGAGCTTGTCGCCTCCGCGATCGCGGCTAATGCTGGCGCAGGCCAGCCTAGCGGGAGCAACGGAGGCGCGGGCTCTTCCACGCCAGCGACAATGAAGGTTGTCCAATTGCAAAATGGACAAACGCTTTACGCCGGTGCTGGCGCCGAGTTTATCGTGCGAACAGGCAAAGTACTAGCCGTGAGCAACGATGAAAATGGCATCCCGGATGTAACGGGAGGCAAGGATCTGCCAGCGGGGACAGAAGTCGCGCTGAATCATCTTTTGATCTTCCCGGCCGAAGGCCGCGGTATTAAGCCGTCGCCGAAGAATACGGCGGACATCTTTGTCATGGTACGAGGAAGCTATTTATTGCTGAATGCCGACGGAAATAAGGCTGCTCAATAAATTTTTTTGTGTAATGCTATGCTAAATACTGCATGTATTTCAATATAAGTCTTCTCCATAATTTTACCCAATCTGACAAGTTCTTATGCGGTTCGACTTCAGGAATCTAGCCATACTAGTGGTGTACTCACATCATCGGCAATAGCTTATGGAGTGTCGTAATCACAACAAAAACTCTAAGGAGGCGTTTGTTATGGCTAGAAACAATAATAAAGTGGTTCCTGAATCAAAAAAAGCATTAGATATTTTAAAGTATGAAATTGCTGCTGAATTAGGTTTGCCTGTTGGTAAGCAAATGTCGCTTCATGCGGATACAGAGTTTGCTACGGAATTGGGTTCGATTCCTTCTTCTTCAATGAAAGAAGACTACTGGGGACATATTTCATCGAGAGATGCTGGGGCAGTAGGAGGAACGATTACTAAAAGACTGATTCAGAGGGCAGAAGAAGCGCTATTTTCTTTATAAATTTTGAGGAATTATTCATAATTTCTTCACGGTTTGCTGCATTGACACTAGACGACAAATGACGTAAGATAACTAATTGAAGGTCAATATTTAATTTAACCTTTTCCAATCGGGAAAGGTTCATTTTTTTGTTGTCTTTATTCATGAATTACTGTTTGTATTTTATTTTTTACCATTGCGGAATTCAAGGATCTTGTCAGCGCTTGAGCGCAAAAGAGGGATTCCGTTTGGCGTGAAAAGCTGCCGCTAAAGCCGGGCCCACTTTTTTTTCATATAGAGGCATCGTGTAGAAGCTTTTCAAACATACTAAATGATATTAGGAGGATGAATGATATGGCGCAAGTACGTGGACGTCGTTTATTTACATCCGAATCCGTAACAGAAGGTCATCCGGATAAAATTTGTGACCAAATTTCTGACTCGGTATTGGATGCATTTCTTGCCAATGATCCGAATGCTCGTGTAGCATGTGAGGTATCTGTAGCAACTGGTTTGGTTTTGGTAATCGGTGAGATTACTTCAAGCTCTGAATATGTTGATATTCAAGCGATCGCTAGACAAACAATTAAGGAAATTGGTTACACGCGTGCAAAGTATGGTTTTGACTCCCAAACTTGTGCAGTTCTCGTTTCTTTGAATGAACAATCTCCTGACATTGCACAAGGTGTTAACAGAGCCCTTGAAGCAAGAGAAGGTTCGATGTCTGATGAGGAAATTGAAGCAATCGGTGCTGGTGACCAAGGTCTGATGTTCGGATTCGCGGTTAACGAGACGCCTGAGCTTATGCCTCTTCCAATCTCGATTTCTCACCAATTGGCTCGTCGTTTGACTGAAGTTCGCAAAAATGGAACTCTTCCATACCTGCGTCCTGATGGTAAAACTCAAGTAACGGTTGAGTATGTAGATGATAAACCAGTACGTGTTGATGCGATTGTTGTATCCACACAGCATGGTGAAGAAGTAACTTTGGAGCAAATCCAAAAAGATATTAAAGAACATGTCATTAACCCAATTGTTCCAGCTCACTTGTTGGATGCAAACACAAACTATTTCATTAACCCGACTGGCCGTTTCGTTATTGGCGGACCTCAAGGGGATGCTGGTTTGACTGGTCGTAAAATCATCGTTGATACTTATGGTGGTTACGCTCGTCACGGCGGCGGCGCGTTCTCTGGTAAGGATCCAACAAAAGTTGACCGTTCCGGTGCTTATGCAGCGCGTTATGTTGCGAAAAACATCGTTGCAGCTGGACTTGCTGAAAAATGTGAAGTTCAATTAGCTTACGCAATTGGTGTGGCTCGTCCAGTGTCCATTGCTGTTGATACTTTTGGTACAGGTAAAGTAAGTGAAGAGAAGCTCGTTGAGCTGATCCACTCTAACTTCGACCTTCGTCCTGCGGGCATCATCAAAGAGCTTGACCTGCGTCGTCCAATCTACCGTCAAACAGCTGCTTATGGTCACTTCGGCCGTAATGATCTGGATGTTCCTTGGGAGCGTACAGATAAAGCTGAGTCTTTGAAAACACAAGCATTGGTTTAAAATTAATGAAAGTCGTCCTTATTGGGCGACTTTTTTGCATTTCGTAATAACTAGAAATCAAATAAACAAGAACAAATGTTTGTATATTTCCTTTTTATATGGTATAATATATATGTAGTCGGAAGATGCATGAGGGTCAATTATTATGGTATATTGGTAAAACAGATTAAGTAAATGGATCGGGAGTGATGATGTTGGAGAGTGAATTGAAAGAAACACTAACCGCGTTACTTAGGGCTGAATTATCACCAGTAATAGAGAGATTAGATGGAATTGACAATCGACTAGGCAGTATCGACGGACGATTAGATGGTATCGACAATCGATTAGATGGTATCGACAATCGATTAGACAGATTGGAATTAGAACAAGCTCAAATCAAGCAAGCTGTTCTGGAGACCAATGAAACGGTGAAGAGAAATGAAGTCATTCAAGAGCAGCAGCATAGGATTATCGAGCTCCTATCGGCTCGGTCCATTGAACAAGAAGCTAAAATAAAACGAATTTTGTAAATATATAGCTTATGCATCTCAAGCAGAGAGCAGATCCGAATAGGGTCGTGCTCTCTTTTTTATTGCTGTTCTTCGCCATATTTTTGACGTATAAATACAACTTCTCTCAGATCGTAACTTTTTCACTAGTTTAAGAGTCTAATAGATATCCGAAAAGATAGATACTAGTCTTAGACTGAAAGAGGAGAGTGGAAAAGCAACATGACGGTACAGAAGCAAGTAGGAATGGGTGCGCTGGCTTGCGCATTGGTATGGCAATTGGTTGCGGGGACTACGGTAAACGCGGCAGGGCCGACGTTGACACTTAGTTCGCAGGAGACGATTACATCTGGTGCAATTATGAAGAATTACATTTGGACGACAACTAGGAGCAATAAGGACGTTTCGGTGAACGCCAATGTGGTAGAGGTCGATTTGACGAATCCGAACGTGAAGATAGACGCAATGGCTGGAACGAAGAATCAGTTCACAAAGAATCAGAGTGTTCTGGGGATGGTGAAGGATACTGGTGCTGTGGCAGGTGTGAATGGGGATTTCTTCAATACACAAGCGGAAGGTGTTCCGGAAGGAGCGCAAATCACGAATGGTCAAGTAATGGCGACCCCGGCGAAAATATCTGGACTTTATTCTTTTGCAATTACGAAGAGTAATCAACCGATTATTGATATTTTTGATTTTCAAGGCAGGGTGACGGCGAAGGATGGGACTTCTTTTGAGCTTGGCGGTGTGAACAAAACGTATTATTGGGACGACAATGATGTCGCGATGATCGCAGATGGACTTTTCCTCTATACGAATGCTTGGGCTTTAACGCAGCGTGCGGTAGATGGAACCCATGTTCCAACAGAAGCACTCATACAGAATGATGTAGTTAAGGAAATTGCCGTAGATACGAATATTAAAATGGTTGCTCCTGCAGATGGCTATATCCTCAGAGGCTCTGGTCTAGCCAGGGAGTTTATCGTAAATCACCTCAAAGTCGGAGATAAGATCACTACCAAATATGATATGGTCCCGCATGATGCGTCTAAGACGTATGATTGGAAGAATTTTAAAATGCTGATTGGCGGCAGCACACTGCTAGTGGATGAGGCGAAGCCGAGTTATTTTACACGTAATATTGGAGATTTCAGTGGCTACAGCCCACGTTCCCGAACAGCAATAGGCTACTCCAAGGATATGAAGACAGCTTATATTATTACTTCAGATCGTAGTGCAGGCAGTGCAGGAATGACGCTCCCGGAGCTTCAGCAGTTTATGATTAGTGCTGGCGTTTGGAGAGGGATGGTCCTGGATGGCGGGGGATCGACGCAGATGGTTTCAAGACCACTCGGAGATTTTGATCCGAAGCTTGTTAATAAAACAGAGAATGGCAATCAGCGTTCCGTTGTAAATGGTGTGGGTGTGTATTCGACGGCACCGAAGGGCGATTTGAAGGGACTTATTTTAAAAGGTCAAAATATTTTATTCATGAATGAATCCAGCACTTATCAATTTAAAGCTTATGATGACTATTATAATCCGATTTCTGTAGAGGGTATTGTTCCACAGTGGAGTAGTTCCACGACGAATGGAGCGTTCAAAGATAATGTTTATACAGCGACATTACCAGGTAAGACCCAAATCATTGCCAAGTCAGGCAAAGGTTCAGCATCGATGGATGTCGAGGTTGTAGGAAGAGATCAGATTACTTCGATGAAATTTAACTCAGGAGCCTTTTCACTTACAGAAGGTGGGGATTTCAAGCTGCCTATATCTGTAACGACTAGGAGTGGCGCAACACGTGAATTGCCAGCGGCATCTGCGTCCTGGGAGCTAAGTGGGGTTAAAGGGACTTTGAAAGACGGTATTCTTCATGTGGATAGCGCTTCGGGCTCTCAGGCTGCTCAGGTTATTGCGAGATATGATGGTTATAGCACGATGGTTACCCTGCCTGTTGGCCAGGAAAAGGTTTGGTATGATCTAGATAAATTTGCGGTTATGACAACAGGTGATAAGTACCCGGCAGAAGTTGTTTCAGCTGTAAATATTGTACCAATTAGCGGTAATCAGAGTCTGGAAATCTCGTATGATTTTACAAAAGGAACAGGTACGAAAGCAGCTTATGCTAGATTCAATGGGATGAATGGTGCTCCGATTGAAGGAGAACCGGAATTTATTACAGCCAAAGTGCTCGGTGACGGAAGCTTTAACTGGGTGCGTGCAGAAATCATTGATGCGAACGGTAAGTTGAATTACGTAAGTTTTACTGAAAATATGAACTGGACAGGCTGGCGCAAGGTAACGGCTGATGTGTCTGACCTCAAATTCCCGATCAAGATCAAGAGTGTTTATGTCGCTAATCCAGCGAATGGACAGGATGAAAGGGCCTCAAAAGGGAAAATTAATATTGATGATATTTCTTTCATTTACAAAGGACAGCTAGCCGCTCTGCCGAAAAATACGATAAAATTGAATGTGTATAAGAAACAAGCGACATTGAATGATAAATCATATACATTGGAGCAGGCCCCGACGATTGTGAATGATAATACGTTGGTTCCTCTTCGTTTCGTAACAGAAGCATTAGGCGGTAATGTGAAGTGGGATGACAAAGAACGGAAGGTAACCGTCGTGCGAGGTGACAAGCTAATTGACCTGTGGATTGATAACGCTGATCTGCTTGTAAACGGAGATCGTGTGACCGCTGAAGTGTCTCCAAAAATCATGAATAATGTGACGATGGTGCCTTTGCGACTCATTTCAGAGAAATTAGGCTTTAAAGTAGGCTGGGAACCTAAAAATTATGGGATTACAATCGAATAAATAGTGCTAGAAGTACACGGCAAACGGGTAGAACTATGATACAATATGGGGTAGACTAATTTCTAATATTGTTTTATAAAGGAGCTCGTTTCATTTGCAGCCAGACGCTATAGATCGTGTCATTAAAAACGCAATTAACGTCATGGAGAGCAGCAAGTATCAAATGTTTGAAATCGCTGAAGCTTCTCGTTTGGAAAAAGAGTCACTTACTCGCGAGCTCGAAGATATTAAGTATGAAACGAGTGTTACTATCGAGCTGGTTGACAATTTGGAAAAGGATTACAAGCGATCTCGTATTAGACTTACGGAGGTCAGTCGTGATTTCAACAAGTACCGTGAGGAAGATATCAAGATTGCTTATGAAGCCGCGATTGCTTTTCAATTACAGCTGACAATTGCTAGGGAAAAAGAAAATAATCTTAAAACTCGGCGCAATGATCTGCAGGTTCGCACGAAAAATGTGGACAAGCAGGTGGAGCGAGCAGAAACAATCGTATCGCAAATGAATGTGGTACTGGAATATTTATCGGGCGACCTCAATCAGGTGACTCGTATACTCGAATCCGCCAAGAACAGGCAATTACTCGGTTTGAAGATTATTTTGGCCCAAGAAGAAGAGCGGAAGCGTATTGCGCGTGAAATTCACGATGGTATGGCTCAAACTTTGGCGAATGTTGTGCTTCGAACTGAAATTGCCCAGCGTATGCTTGTAAAAGAGGATATTCCCGCGGTAAAGGAAGAATTAGTAGATTTGAAGGGTCAAGTCAGAGGGGGGCTTGAAGAAGTTCGTAAGATCATCTTCAACCTCCGTCCGATGGCGCTCGATGACTTAGGAATCGTTCCGACACTGCGTAAATATGTACAGGATTTCGAAGAAAAGCATAGAATTCGCACACAGTTTAATCTCGTTGGCAAGGAGACTCGCATTCCGTCTGGGCTTGAAATTGCTATTTTCCGACTTGTGCAGGAAGCTTTATCTAATGTAAATAAGCATGCGAAAGCTACTTTCCTATCTGTTGAACTCACACTGGAGCCGGATCAAGTGCAAATCTACGTGGTGGATAACGGGATCGGTTTCGACGTGCCGCAGACAGAACAAAGAATAGCCAAGGGAAATAATTTCGGCTTGCTGGGCATGCGTGAGCGTGTTGAGCTGCTGGAAGGCACGATGGTTCTAGAGTCCGAAAAAGATTCAGGTACAAAAATTACGATGCTAATCCCTATCGGCGGCGTTGGAGAGAACAAGGAGGAAAAACAGAATGGACAACACGGCGAGTCATAAACGCAATGTGCATATTGTCATTGCGGACGATCATCAGCTGTTTCGCGAAGGTGTTAAACGAATTATTAATATGGAAGATGATATGGAAGTCATCGGCGAGTGCGGTGATGGTATCCAGGTTATTGAGCTGTGCAATCAAATCACGCCGGATATTGTTCTCATGGATATTAATATGCCGCTTGAGAACGGCGTTGTGGCGACCGAACGGCTTAAGCTTATATTTCCGGATATCAAAGTTATCATTTTATCCATTCATGATGATGAGAGCTATGTATTCGAAACTCTTCGCAAAGGGGCTTCAGGTTATTTGCTGAAGGATATGGAAGCGGAGTCGCTCATTAATGCGATTCGTTCCGTAGTGGCGGGTCATGCTTACATTCACCCGAAGGTTACTGGCAAGCTGATTAATCAGCTTAGACGTATGACCTATTTGGATGATGTGGGTGTAGTTGGTTCCGGCCAAGGCGTCAAAGATTCAGGTCTTAAATACATACATAATGCAAATAGCCCGTTAACCAAGCGAGAAGCAGAAGTTCTACGTCTTATGGCGGAAGGTAAAAGCAACAAGCTGATTGGAGAGTTCCTCTATATCAGTGAAAAAACAGTGAAAAACCACGTCAGCAGCATCCTCCAAAAAATGGAAGTTGATGATCGTACACAAGCGGTTATTATAGCAATCAAAAATGGTTGGGTAACGTTGTAATCTCCATTTTACGATAAGGAACCCCCCTTAACTTTGCAGCATACACTGCAGGTAAGGGAGGGACCCGCTATGTGGATTGGATTGCTTTGGATCTTAGGTTGCTACGGAATCAGCATTGCTGTGCTCCATTTATTGCTCGGAACCCGCAGAGGTGGAAGCAAGAAAACGGCAAATGTGCTGCTCGTCACCAAAAATAATCAAAACCAAATTGAATGGTATATTCGCTCCTTGTTTTTCTTCTCGCGATTTAAGGGCAACGAAGTGAAGGCAACGATATTCGATGAAGGATCGTCCGACGATACGAGGAAAATCATTGAGCGCTTATCCCATAGCCATTCGTTAGAGCTGCGATATCAGACGGATTATGATGCGGTTGACCACTATTTACGTCAACACGATAATGAGCCCGTGACTGTGGTTCATCTAAGCAGCAGGGAAGATCTAGTGAAGATCCATGTCGGTTGAAGGCAATGGTTTCAAGTACTTAGTTTACAAAGAGAGTAAGGTGAGGAATGAAGGTTCAACTTTACGCAGTTTGTTTGGGAAAAGAATGGGAGTGGCGATTAACGATTCACTCGCAGACGGACATCCAATATTGGTTCGAGCAATACGCAGCCGACGCCGGCCTCGTACTGTTCGAACCTTTTATTTCGTTAGGGCAGGGTGTGCGATTGCTTGAGAGGCTGAAAGGGGAGCGTTCATTCGAATTCGAGACGGATGTTGGGAGTACGCTGCAGCGTTTTCGTCTGATAGCAAAAGAATGTGAGATACCGAACGGTAATGATTCGGATATGAAAATGATTCGCTATGCAATCTGGAGGCAAGGAATGTCTCCAAGAATACCGTTGAATGCCACGGTATACGCCAAGATTGTCGAAGCTTGCAGCGGGAGGTCGCTGCTTATTGAGGAATTCCAACAGCTTTTGGAGGCTGCTGGAATAGATCTCCACCCTGAGGATGCTTGGTTATCTTACTTGCAATTGGGTCATCTCAACGGTGACTTAGAAGTGGGGAATGGACTGGGGATTGTGGAGCGCAGAGATTGGCGCAAAGGATTTCGGAAAATGTGGACTTATCGCTGCAAGCGCTGTGGTAGTGGTGAGAAGCGCATGTTTTGGTCGGACTGCCTACATTGTGGACAAGCGTGTCCATATTGTGAGGAGTGCCTGACCATGGGGAGATCGCGGTTTTGTTCTTGCTTATTCTTGGGAGGTCGGAGGAAATAGTGCCAGTTGGGAAGGGAGTGGTGGAGTTTCGTTGGGGACATAGTGACCAGGAGAGAAGTGCTCCATCTGAGCATTTTCGAACTTATTTGGAGCCATGGGGGCTGAGTGATGCACAAGCGAGGGCGTCTCTGGAGGGACTAAGATATATAAGCGGGGAGATGGCAGAGGTCGGACCGTGGGCACGAGCAAGAGTAAAAGCACGTGCTGAAAGGAACTATCGGATGCCTCGGAAGTTTCTGATCTGGGCGGTTACCGGCGCGGGAAAGACGGAGATGATCTTTCCATTAATCCATCACACCGTTGCGAGAGGAGGGCGTGTACTTATCGCGACACCACGCAAAGACGTGGTGCTGGAGCTGCAACCGCGAATAGGACGCGCATTTGTCGATTACAGTGTGGTGACACTGTATGGTGGAAGCGAGCAGCGCTGGGAGCAGGGGCAGATCACGATCGCGACAACCCATCAGCTGCTGCGATTTCATGAGGCCTTTGACCTTGTCATTATTGATGAGATCGATGCTTTTCCCTATCATAACAATCCCATGCTTACTTATGCGGCAGCTAAAGTCTGTAAGCCAAGCGGAACGAATATTTTGCTTTCAGCCACACCGCCGAGAGCTGTAAGGCTCGCTGTAAAGAGGAGGCGATTACCGCATGTTCGAGTGCCGGTGCGCTTTCACAGGCATCCATTGCCTGTTCCTCTTTTGATTTCGGTTCCACCTTTGAGTAGAGTGGTACAGTCACAAACAATGCCAAGGTCAGTATTTGCTAAATTGGTGACCTCGGTGGAACGAGGTGCGCAGGTGTTTGTTTTCGTCCCCAACATTCAGTTGGTTGAGCCAATGGTTAGTCTTCTAAGGGCTAAACTAAGCCATGGCATGAGTGAAACTGTTCTGTCTGTTGAAGGAACTTCATCAAAGGATCCTGCTCGAACTGAAAAAGTCCAGCTTTTTCGAAACAGAGAGATCCATGTGCTGGTCACAACAACGATTTTAGAGCGAGGAGTCACGGTGCCAAAGTCTGATGTGTTCATTATGGATGCTGACTCGCAGTTATTTGATGAAGCAGCGCTCGTTCAGATGGCTGGGCGAGCAGGCAGGTCGCAGGACGATCCAGCAGGGAAGGTCTATTTTGCAGCAAAAGAAATCACGCAATCTCAAAAGGAGGCTATTCGACAAATTAAGCAGATGAATCGCATCGCTCGTAAACAGGGCTATTTATTAAGGGGGAAATGAATGAGCTATCAGCAATTGGATATGAGAATTTTGATTAAAAAAGTGATGGGTTCGGTGGCGTCACTGTTTAGTCCGTTAAGAAAAGAATGTTTACTTTGCAAGCAGAATAGCACTCTCCATGTTGGTGAATGTGGACTTTGCCATTCGTGTTACTCACGAATTCCGTGGATTAGAGAAGTGTTTTGTCCAACTTGTGGACGAGGGGAGTTTTGCTCAGACTGCCAACGTAGGCCGCATTCCTATTTTATTAGAAGCCGCAGCGCTGTCAGATATGATGAAACGATGAAGGAATTATTGGCGCGGTATAAGTATCGTGGAGATGAGCGTTTGAAAACGGTCCTCGGACAAATGCTTGTACATTCGTATCATTTGTTACATATGGATAGAGACACTTTACCAGTAGAATCCGATTCTGTGAAGGTGCTTATCACTTTCGTACCTGTGAGTGGGCGTAGGATGCTGGAACGTGGTTTTAACCAAGCGGAGCAGATGGCTGTTGAACTAGGTCAGAGAATAGGGATTCCTGTCATACCCCTTCTTAAGCGTTCCAAGCATACAGATAAACAAAGTTTCAAGAAGAGGAGCGAACGGTTGGACGATTTGGAGCATGTTTTTGAGGTGAATGACTTGAATCATGAGTATTTGAGAGAATCCTCTGCAACTTCGTTTGTTATATATATTGTGGATGATGTTTATACGACTGGGAGCACCATGAATCAATGTGCCAAGGTTCTTAGAGAGTACATATCTGCCGAAGTATTCGGACTAACGTGGGCACGGTAGCAGGAATTGTCAACACATCTGTCAAAAATATTAATATTATTGTGCAAACGCTGTCGAATTGCTGTAAACTGGAATTAATAATTGGGTAATGGGAATAATGGGAGGGGAATATACAATGGGCATGAATGTAGCTAATTGTCCGCGTTGTGGGAAAATATACGTTAAAGGCTTTAATGACGTATGTCCGAATTGTGTCAAAGAAATAGATCAGCAATATGAGAGATGTGTGAAGTATATACGTGAAAATAAAGGGACAAGCATTAACGACTTGAGCGAAGCAACAGAAGTTTCGATTAAACAGATAACTAAATTCATCCGCGAAGGACGAATTTCAATACTGAATGCGCCAAATTTGTCCTACCCTTGCGAAGTATGCAGTACTTTGATTAGGGATAAGACGATCTGCGAATCTTGCCGAAGTAAGTTAGCCAAAGATGTGAGGAACAATACCGAGGATGAGGTGCGGAGGCAAGAGTTAAACGCACAAAATAGCAGGGGGGCTTTTAATATTAAAGATCGTTTGAAGGACAGACACTAATAAACATAAACGGTAAGATATAAAGTTTCATATGCCGGATGCCGATAACAGTATTAATGATTATCGGTTTTTGTTCATTAAAGGGATAAAGAGGTGTAACCTATGAAAATCAATGAAAATCAACGAATTGGAAATATTAATAAATATACACAAAACAATGAGAGTAGACCTCTAAACGGAACGGAAAAGAAAAAAAGAAAAGATGAAGTGCAAATCTCTGCTGAGGCCAAAGAATTACTGGAAAACACGAACGGACTTGAAAGAAGTGAACATAGAAAACATATTGAAGAGCTAAAGCGGTCCGTTGATGCAGGAACTTATCGAGTTGACGCCCACAAAATCGCAGATAAATTGTACCCTTATTTACGTAGTAATAAGTAGTATATCTTGCAGAGAATAGGTGATTTCGAGTGTCTATTTCAGCCATTGTGGAAACGATGGAGGAGCTAATTTCCCTTCATGATGCCCTATTGGAGACTTCCAAGGTAAAAACACCGGTTCTCGTGGACAATCTGGTAGATCGATTAAACCAAATTGTCCTTAAAGAGAGCAAATTGATTAAGCGGATAGAGGAAATCAATCAACTTCGAATTCAATTGATTGGCGAATATTTGTTATCGAGAGGGTATAGGCCTGACCCACGAGTTAAAGTCAGTGATTTAATTAAAGTAATTTTTAAAGCTGAAGAGAAGAAGAGCCTTACAGATATACATGAGAGATTATCTAATAAGATTAAGGAATTAAAACAGGTCAATGAGTTAAATCAGAATCTAATTGAGCATTCGTTATCATTTATTGATTATTCTATAAATTTGTTGATGAATACACCTGAACAAGATGCCGTATACAGTAATCCTCATCAACAGTATCATGCGTCAGCAAGAAGCGGTTGGTTCGATACGAAAGCGTAAAGGAGTGCAATTATGAGATCCACATTTCATTTGCTGGAAACGGCGAAGCGTAGCTTATTCACGCAACAAGCAGCACTTAACACGACGGGACATAATATTGCTAACGCCAACACGCCTGGTTTCTCTAGGCAAGTTGCCAATACGACAGAAAGTATCCCTATTGAAGCCTTTGGCATAAACCGCTCCAATGCTCCTGGTCAACTTGGAACTGGGGTTGAAGTAACCTCGATTACTCGAGTACGCGAAAAATTTCTGGATGATCAGTATCGGAATGAGAATAAGGCATTTGGCAGCTGGAATATCCAGTCGGATACGCTTGAAAAGCTAGAAACGGTAATGAATGAACCTTCGGATACGGGACTCCGAACAGTTTTAGATAATTTTTGGAAATCATGGTCAGATCTGAGTAAAGACCCTGAAAATGTAGCAGGTCGTAAGATCGTTAGAGAAAATGCAGTAGCATTGGCAGATGCATTTCATTTTACAAGCGATAAATTAAAAGATTTACAATCAGACTTGACCAATAATATTGAATTAAAATCAAAAGAAATCAACTCAGTTTCTTCTTCGATTGCGAATTTGAATCTGGAAATCAAAAAAATCGAAAGCTTAGGCGACGATGCCAATGATTTAAGAGACCAGAGGGACTTATTAACCGATAATTTGTCGAAGATTGTAAACGTACAGGTTCTTGATACGCCTGATGGGTATACCATTAATATGGGTAATACAAATCTAGTAACTGGTGATACTGTCAATGCGACCACCTCAGCCTCATTAATGTCCGACTACTCTTCAGGTAATCTGAATAGTGGTGAAGTACAAGGCATGATAATCTCTAGAGATAAATTTGTGGCTGACTATCAAACGCAATTGGATACTTTAGCAAATTCGATTGCTAACGGTGACATTACGATTACTATACCTGCGGGGTCAGTCTTGCCGGATAAAACAGTTTTGAACGGCAAAGTCTATACAGGCGCGGCAAGAACACTTGCTAACGATTTAACGGTTACTGTAAAAGGATTAAACGGACTTCATAAATTAGGGTATACATTAGATAATCCCGTTCAATCGGCTCCGGATTTCTTTACTGCTAAATCAGGTTTTTCGACAATTACAGCTGAGAGCTTTCAATTAAACCCTATTATTGATAAGGATACTTCAAAAATTGCAACATCACTTAGAACTGATGTAACAGGTGCAGCTGAGACAGTTACAAAAGGAAATAATACCTTAGCACTATTGATGAGCCAGTTGAAGGACACTAAATTTAATTTTGATCCGACCAATTCTGGGGCCATTCTAAATTCAGGAACAGTTGATGACTTCTTCCGATCCATTGTAGGACAACTAGGCGTACAGGCTCAAGAAGCCTCCCGCCAATTAGATAACCAAAAAGCGCTCGTAGACCAAGTTGACAGCCGCAGACAGTCCGTAAGTGGAGTTTCATTGGATGAAGAAATGTCCGATATGATTAAGTTCCAACATTCTTATTCAGCTGCAGCAAGAGTTATGACCACTTTCGATGAAATGTTAGATAAAGTGATTAACGGTATGGGGATAGTAGGTAGATAATCGTACGTAGAGGAGGCATTATAAGTGGTCTTAAGAGTGACACAAGGAATGATCCAATCACAGTTACTAAGTAATATTAGTAATAATGTGAAACGAATGAGTGTAAGCCAAAACCAACTTTCTACTGGGAGAAAAATCAATAAACCTTCGGACGATCCAGTAGGAATTACATATGCACTTCGGTATCGCAGTGAAATTTCTATTAATGATCAATACCAAAGAAACATTGATGCGGCTAAATCTGCTGTTGACCATACAGACACAGTCCTATCACAAATAAACGACGTCATGCAAAGAGCTAAAGAATTAACGGTCCAAGGATTAAATGGAACTAATCCGCAATCTGCGCTTGATGCGATTGGCATCGAAATGGGACAACTATATGAAACTGCAGTAGGTCTTGGGAATGACCAGTTAAATGGGAAGTATACATTTAATGGGCAATTCACAGATAAACAACCCTATTCAATTGCTACAGCATCAGTAGATGTACCGGATGATCAGAAGATAAACTACCAGGTATCTGCTGGTATAACCATCCCAATAAATCAAACCGGAAACGATGTGTTTGGAGCTCCGGGCAACAACGACAACTTATTTAAAATTTTAAAGGGTCTGCAGGATGCTTTCTCTCCAAGTCCTCCTGGAACACCAGCAAATTTGACTGTGGCAAAGGGGTTAATGATCGATCTATCAAAACGATTTGACAATTTTCAAACGGTGCGATCTGAAGTAGGTGCGCGAGCTAACCGTATAGATCTCATGGATAACAGACTCAAAGATCTAGACGTAAACCTTACTGATCTTAGCAGCAAAACAGAAGATGCCGATATGGCGGAAACTATCACTAAATTAAAAACGGATGAAAATGTATATCAAGCATCTCTATCAACAGGAGCAAAGATTATTCAACCCAGCTTGATAGACTTCTTAAGATAATAAGGAGGTTCGTCTTTGAACATACCTAGATTATCTATCCGCCAAACGTATGCAGAGATTGGTATTGATACTCAGAATGCGCAGCTTGCTATTCAATCTCCGCCAGGGCAATTGGATATCAAACAGCAGGCTGCAACAATCGATATTACTAGTCCCAGTGGAGAATTAAGTGTTGATTCTTCTGCTGCCTGGAGTGCCTTAGGTAAGGGAAACCACTTGGAATGGATGAATCAAATTTATAGCCAACTTCAATCAGTAGCGCTGCAAGCAATCGGTAAGATTGTTGAAGATGGCAACCGAATGGCCATGATCACAAATCCTAGTAATCCATTTGCCGAGATCGCCGGAAACCAAATGAATGAACAAAACCCTGTGGAGTATGTAGGTGAGGCTTCAAACCTCAACGTGAAGCTAAATTATGAAATGAGAAAACCGGAAATTAATATTACGCCTCATAAAGCCGAGATTCAATATACGGCTCAGAAACCTCAGATTAGCTATACTCCGGGGAATATAGATATTTATGTAAAGCAAAAGAATTCAATAGAAATAAATGTAAGCTCTTATGATTGGTATAAGTAGGTTATCATCAATAATTTAAGGCAATAGCTAATGCTATTGCCTTAAATTATTGAAAAGGAGGATATAGAATGTTTGATTATATAAATGGGAAAACAATTAGCTTTAAAGGTTCAATTCTTGGCTTTAAGGAATTAGATTTATTTGAATTTGAGACAATTGATGAAAAGGGACCATTTGCTTATTTAAAGAGTATAGAAGAAAAAAGTATCGGTTTTGTTGTAGCTAACCCATTTACTTTTTTCCAGAACTATAGTTTTGAGTTGGATGAGAAAGATAAGACATGGCTGAAAATAAATACACACGAAGAGGTACTTGCACTTGGGATCATAACTTTAAAGAAACCATTTGAGAAATCAACAATGAACTTGGTAGCTCCGCTTGTTATTAACATTAACCATCAATCAGGTAGCCAAATTGTGCATGCACCTTCGAGAGACTTTAGTACCCAAACACCTTTATTCCCAAAATTCAACGAGAAAGGAATTGAGGGTGTAACATGTTAATTCTTACAAGAAAAAATGGGCAGTCTATTCTCATAGGCGAGAATATTGAAGTATTTATCACATCGATAGATGGCGATCAAGTAAAAATAGGCATCAATGCTCCTAATGATACCAGAATATATCGTAAGGAAGTATTTGAGGCCATTCAGCAAAGCAATAGAGAAGCGATTACTGAGCTTCCAAATATCGAAAATATGAGAAAAATGCTGAATTTAGAGGATGTTTAGTTAAATAGCTCTATAATAAATAGTGAAACGACAAAAAAAAAAAAAAATTAGTGAAAAAGAACTAAACTGCTATAAACTTTCTAATCGTTTCAGCCGAAATAATATATGTAAGGTCAAAGACCTATATAATCCACATGGATGTGGAATACAAAATTCAAGGAGGAATTACTCATGATTATCAACCACAATCTTAACGCAATGAACTCTCACCGCAACCTCGTGTTTAACAACGCACAACAAGGTAAGTCAAGCGAAAAATTGTCTTCCGGCTTCCGCATCAACCGCGCGGCAGACGACGCAGCAGGTCTTTCAATCTCCGAGGGAATGCGCTCCCAAATCAAAGGGATGAACCAAGGTATGCGTAACGCTCAGGACGGTATTTCTCTTGCACAAACAGCTGAGGGTGCAATGAACGAAGTTTCTGACATGCTGACGCGCATGAAAGAACTTTCGACTCAAGCGCAAAGTAGTACGTACAACAACACTGATCGTACAGCAATGGATTCTGAATACCAACAATTGAAAACAGCTATCACTGATATTGCTACAAACACACAATTTAACGGTATCAATTTGTTGGATGGTAGTGGTACTGCTGCTTTCACGATTCAAACAGGTGGCGGTGCTGCTGATCAAGTAATCATGGACATGACGAAAGCAGATATTACAGGTTTGACACTTGGTGGTGTAGGTACACAGGCATTGGCTACAACCGAAAGTGGTAACGTAGATACTGCTATCAAAGCGGTTAACGCTGCTCGCTCCGCACTTGGTGCATACCAAAACCAACTTGAGCATGTTTACAACAACACTAGTGTAAACACAGAAAACCTGCAAGCTGCAGAATCCCGTATTCGTGATACTGACATGGCTTCTGAAATGATGAATTACACTAAATTCAATATTCTTCAACAAGCGTCCACGGCAATGCTGGCACAAGCGAACCAAGCACCACAAGGCGTATTGCAATTGCTCCGTTAATCAACAATCAGTTTATACAAAGAAAGGTCTTCGATTTCGAAGGCCTTTCTTTTTTTTGCAAGAAATTTTCGAATTTCTTACAAAAAAGCTAATCAATGATACCACTTTGTACGATAAATATAGTAGACAATGAATAACTAAGGAGATGAATAGAATGGTTATGCGAATAACGGGTTTGTCCTCTGGGATGGATATTGACGGTATGGTCAGCAAGCTAATGAAAGCGGAGCAGCTACCGATCGATAATCTCAATAAGCAAAAAACAAAGAACGAGTGGCTACAGGATTCATACCGTGCAGTAAACACGGCTATTTATCCGTTAAGTGAACAGGGCAAGCAATTACAGTATAACTACAACTGGCCAACGGCTTCAGGAACGGATGCTAGTGGCAATCCTGTCTTCACGCAGGCTGATAAAGATGCCATTTACGCAAAAATAAACAGTTTTGTATCGACTTATAACGATACAAGCGTTGCTATGAAATCCAAGTTGGATGAGACGGTAGAACGGAGTTATCAACCACTTACTAGCGATCAAAAGAAGGCAATGAGTGATGTTGATATAAAAAATTGGGAAATTAAGGCCAAACAAGGTCTTCTTCGCGGAGACACGATTGTGTCTAAAGCATATTTGGATTTACGCTCCGATGTGACTACTGAGGTGACTGGAATAGCGTCTACCTATAAATCACTTGATGATATTGGTGTTACGACGGGTGCTTATAGTAAATATGATCCTTCCACTGCCGGAAAATTATATATTGATTCGACGAAATTAAAAGCTGCTATTGATGCGGATCCGCAAGCCGCCATTAATTTGTTCACGACACATGGTACTGGTACAGATCGTGGTATTGCACAACGGATCTATGAGGATGCTGGCAATACGATGTCGGAGATTTCGAAAAAGGCTGGTTCGACAAACGGATCATATACTAGCACTTATACGTCTTTGGGCAAGAAGGACAATGATCTCGCTCAAAAAATCGCAGATATGACAGAAAAGCTTAACAAGAAAGAGGACAACTTCTATAGAATGTTCAGCACGATGGAGACTGCAATTGAAAAAGGGAATTCACAAATGAGCTGGCTGCAAAGTCAAATGGGTTAATTACATGTAGTGGTAATCTTTGGAAATATGCTCAATGAAAAGGAGGAAACCTAATGGATATTCAATCCAAACTTCCCCATGCTCAAATGCCGTCAGTAACAAAGGATGTGTCTGAGCCGATTAAGGCAACCGGAGAGTATGCTGAAATAAAAGAAAAGAGCAAGTCACAAATACTAACGGTTGGGGAGAAAGCGTTACTTGATTCAATTAATAAGGCTAATAAAGCGGTTCAAGGAACCCCACATGAATTTAAGTATAAAATACACCAATCAACTGGTGATGTAATTGTACAAATTTTAAATAAAGATACCCAAGAAGTCATTCATGAAGTGCCATCTGAGAAATTTATCGAATTGGTGGAGAAACTTCAGGAGCTGACAGTGGGTACAATCATTGACGAGAAGAGGTGAAGAAGAATCTATGCTTCACGCACAGAACCAGTATTTAAACACCCGTGTCCAGACATCCTCCCCAGGAGAGCTGACTTTGATGCTTTATAATGGTTGTATTCTCTTTATTAAACAGGGTATTACTTGTTTAGAGAAACAAGATTTTGCAGGAAAACATACCAATTTCTCGAAAGCTCAGAATATTATCGAAGAACTTCAATCCACTTTAAACATGGAATATGAAATCTCCCACAATTTAAACAGTTTATATGCGTTTCTTCAGAGTAAGTTGTTCGAAGCGAATGTTAAGCTTGATTCCGAATCTGCTCAGTATTGTGTCACGATGTTTACAGAATTGCGAGATACATGGAATGAGGCGTTGAAGAACTTGAAAAGTGGGGAGAAGGTGCAAAAGGTATGACACATTCGACTCCTGTAAAGCATCTGTTAGAGAACCTAAGAGAAACAACGATTCAAATATCTCGATTAGATTTAGATGAAGAAGCAAATGAAAATTTGCTTCTTTCTTTACAGAATAATCAGGTTGAGTTGCGGCATCAAATCGAAGAAATATTATTGGAAGAGGGACGCTCTTTCAATGAACATGAAAAGCCATACATCAAAGAATGTTTTATGTTGGAACAAAATAATCTCGAAAAATTTATAACGATCCAACAATCATTGGTTGGAAAACTTCAGCGTATAAACTCTGGTAAAGTTTCACGAGAGCTATATCAACATGAAGAAGAGCAGAGTGTTGGCTTTTTCATCGATAAAAATCGGTAATACAAATATATTGTCGAAAAAATGAGGAAATACTTGTAAAAAGCGCCAGGGAAATACTTGCGAAATAAATAATAAGAAAATATACTAAACTAGTAAATAAGTATTAGTTCCAAAGGTATAGAAATTGAGAATATTTTGGCAAAACTATAGTGATATAGTGACGCAAAGCCATGGGTCTAATCGCTTATCTTAGTCGATCAGATCGCCAGGTTGCCCATTTGTTTGGTCATTCAAACAATAGCAACCTGCTATTGTTTTTTTGTATACATGATATCAAATTTGACGGAGGAATAATCATGAGACGAATAAAGCAATGGTTAGTAGTGATGCTGACCTTTAGCATGGTTTTTAGTGGATTGATGCTGAGAACTTCGGCAGCGGAAGCAGCAGTAAATGATTATGTAAGTGTAACCAAGACTGTATCCCCAACGACATTGACCACAGAGGATACAGCGGATGTCACGTTGAATATCACGGGTACCCCGCCAGTCAATGTAGTTGTGCCGAATGATGTCGTACTTATCATTGACAAGTCGGGAAGTATGGCACCGGGCTACAATAACGGTGAAGATAAAATGGCGAATGCAAAGGATGCCGCCAAAGGTTTCGTTGATTTAATGGATATGACAAAGCACAGGGTGGCGGTTGTAGATTTTTCATCAACCAATATGATCGGTAGCATCCCCTTTACAACGGATAAAGACATTGCTAAGAATTACATAAATGGAATTCAAGCAAATGGTGGTACGGCGACTGGCGATGCTATTCAGACGGCTATTAACTTGTTAGAGGATCATCGTACTGAAGCGCAACCAGTCATCGTCATTATGACAGATGGAGACGCTAACCAACCTTCGAACGACCCTTACGGGTATGCGAAACAAAGGGCACAGAATGCTAAGGATGCAGGTATTATAACCTATACAGTTGCACTGCTCCAATCGAGTGAGAATCCTGATACAAGTGGGCCGAACATATTGCTTAAAGAAATGGCCACAACAGCAGCACATCATCACTTCGTGCTTGGATCAACCGGTTTGGCTGAAATGTATGCAGCTATTGTTAAAGAAATTGGGTTGGCGAGCGCCTTTGATGTTGCAGTGACGGATATTGTCGATCCGAATTTTGAAATTGTACCTGGCTCGGCAGACAATAATATCCCTAAACCGACAATTACCGGCAATACACTAACATGGGATTTTAATGAATTGAAAAATAGCACTCTTTCATTCAATTATAAAATTCGTCCGGTAAGCAAAACGAAAACAGGGACATTCCCGATTTCGACAGCAAGCTCAGTTATTACTTATAAGGACTATGCAGGTGCAAGCCGATCGAAGTCCATTCCGAGTGTTAACGTTAATGTCAAGCTTCCAGCGCCTCAAGTTACATCGCTAGATAAGTCCTATGGTCATCCGAAGGGCGGAGAGACGGTTGTTATTAATGGGAATCACTTTGTCAACGGGGCAACCGTTCAATTCGGAACGATGAGGGCGAGTAATGTAGTGTTTGTGAGCGATACACAATTGACGGCAACTGCTCCTGCCGGGAAGCAAGGCATTGTTAGTGTTACAGTAACTAACCTGGATAGTCAACAAGCGTCAGCCTCTTACCAATATAAAGCTGATCCAATTGTCGCGGTCATAGATCCAAATAATGGGCCTTTGGATGGCGGTACGCTTGTGTATGTGACAGGGAACTATTTTATGAGCGGAATCTCTGTATTTTTTGGTGATAAACCTGCATCGGTAATCTATATGGATTCAACATATTTGAAAGTAACATCCCCGAAGGTGACAACGCCTGGTCCTGTTGACCTTATTTTTATGAATCCGGATAGAACGAGTGCTGTTGTTTCTGGAGGATATACGTACAATGAACCTCCGAAGACAGATCCGGAAATTACGTCAGTTATACCGAACACAGGTGTTATCACAGGCGGAAATCAGGTCTATGTCAACGGGAAAAATTTTAAATCTGGTATGACAATATTCATTGGTGGAAAACAGGCGTCTGCGACATATGTGTCTGCCTCGCAATTTTTGGTCACTATTCCAGCAGGTGACAGTGTGGGAACTGTAGATGTTGCAGTAGCAGATTTGAACAATAACTTATTCACGCTAACAGGTGCCTATACCTACACCGCTGTTCAGTATCCGATACCAACCATTACGTCGATTGTGCCAAATACAGGACTTGTAGCAGGTGGTGAAACCATCTATGTAAACGGCACGAATTTTGTAAATGGCATCTCACAAGTAATGATTGGCGGAAAACCTGCTTCTACAACTTACATGAGCAGAACAAGCTTGAGAGTAATAGTTCCGGCTGGAGACGCACCTGGAAAAGTGGATGTGAAAGCGATTAATGATACGAATGAAGCTGTTCTTACTCAAGGCTATGAGTATATGCTCCCGGCTATTAAACCAGTAACCGTAACAACTGTTTCTCCTAATCAAGGAAAAGTTATGGGCGGAGATATCGTGTATATATACGGTACGAATTTCATGTCCGGTGCAACTGTAGCATTTGGCTCAAACATTGCAAGCAGCACTTATGTCAATGCCACAACAATAAAAACTACAGTGCCTGCTGGAGCTGCGGCTGGCAAGGTTGACGTAACCGTAACGAATCCGGATGGTGGTACCGCTACCCTACCGCAAGGTTACCAGTACACAATCGTTACACCGACAATCACAAGCTTGTCACCAAACCATGGTAACAAAACAGGTGGAGACGTTATCTACGTTAACGGCTCGAACTTTGCTAGTGGAGCGAACGTAACGATAAACGGTGTGAACGCGACTGTAACTTTTATGAATAGTACAAGTTTAAAAGCGATTGTACCGAGCAGCCCGCAGTCAGCATCGGCAACCTTTACTTATGATAATGGACCAGTCCTTCCGGCGCCAAAAATCACAAGTATGTCGCCGACTACGAGTCCCGTAGGTTCTCTCGTTTATGTTAATGGTTTAAATTTTGCTAGTACTTCGAAGGTTTATTTTGGTGGAGTTCAAGCTACAACTATATATATGAACTCGAAGAGTTTAAAGGTTAATGTACCAAGCGGTTCCGGTGTCGTTAATGTCACTGTTGTCAACGCTGACGGACAAACAAGTAATGCTGTCTCATTTACGATTAATTAAATATATTTGGCAAACCTATAGAAATGTAGGGACGCAAAGCCATGGGTCTTCAATAGGACTAAGAAACTATTAAGATTGCCAGGTTGCGAAGTGTTTTTTTTATTAATTGATTGAGAGGAGAAAAGTAACATGATCAAATTCAATAGATTACTAGGAGCTTTTTTAGTAGTATGTTTAGCATTAATGCCCCTCAACACGGTTTTGGCGGACGAGGTGCACGCAAGTGAAGCGAAGAACATTTTTGACTATGCACTCTTTGCAGGGGATCCGAATCAAACATTCTCTTTAACAGGCTCAGGTAACAGTATCAATGGTAAAGCTCACATTAACGGGAATGTCGTGGTTGCCGGAAGCAAGAATAGCATTGATGAATTGGAATATGGAAATTCATTCAAGTCATCTGGCAACAACAATACATTTAACTCAAAAGTAAAGTCTGCACCTATGGGGATGTTTCAGTTAAATGCCGATGAATACAAGCAAAAAGCAACGAAAGTGTATAATGGTAAAACAAACTTTTCTGGAAACAGCACTAAAATAAATGGAGTAATTTTTGTGGACGGTGACGTCACAATCTCCGGAAGTCAGGTTAGTGGAATCGGAACTGTTTTCGCTACCGGAAGCATTAAAATCAGCGGGTCAGGATTAAAGTATGCTTCAAGCAATGACTCCGTTGCCTTCTACTCGTTAAAAGATATTGAAGTCTCGGGAAGCAATAGTGAGTATAATGGAATTTTCTATGCACCTTACGGCTCAATGAAAATAACCGGAAGTAAAAGTACTTTCAATGGGTCATTGGTAGCCAAAGAATTCCATATATCTGGTTCCAACTTAACTGTGAACTGTCCAAACCCGAAACCAACGCCGACACCGGTACCAACACCAGCGCCAACACCGGTACCAACGCCAGATCCGACACCAGCGCCAACACCGGCACCAACGCCAGATCCGACACCAGCGCCAACACCGGCACCAACGCCAGATCCGACACCAGCGCCAACACCGGCGCCAACGCCAGATCCGACACCAGCGCCAACACCGGCACCAACGCCAGATCCGACACCAGCGCCAACACCAGCACCAACGCCAGATCCGACACCGGCGCCAACGCCAGATCCGACACCAGCGCCAACACCAGATCCGACACCGGCGCCAACACCAGATCCGACACCAGCGCCAACACCGGTGCCAACACCAGATCCGACACCAGCGCCAACACCGGTGCCAACACCAGATCCGACACCAGCGCCAACACCGGCACCGGCACTAACGATAACTTCAGTGGCTCTTAATTCGGGAAATGTAACGGGTGGAGATATTGTATATGTATTCGGCACGGGATTTGTATCTACGTCGCAAGTATTGATCGGAGGTAAGAATGCTCCAATTGTGAGCTACATATCTTCCACTGAAATGTCAGTTCAGGTGCCTGCAGGCGATGCAATCGGCAGCGTCGATGTAACTGTCATAAACACAGATGGTCAACAAGTTACATTGAGCGGAGGATATACATATATTGCACCTCTGACAGCAGATCCGGAAATTACGTCAGTTACACCGAATACAGGTGTTATCACAGGCGGAAACCAGGTCTATGTCAACGGGAAAAATTTTAAAACTGGTATGACAATATTTGTAGGCGGAAAACAAGCGTCTACGACATATGTATCTACAACGAAATTTTTGATCACTGTTCCAGCAGGTGATAATGTAGGTGCAGTAGATGTTGCAGTAGCGGATTTGAACAATAAATTCTTCACGCTGGCAACTGCTTATACCTATACCGCTGTTCAATATCCTATACCAACGATTACGTCGATTGTGCCTAATACTGGACTTGTTGCAGGTGGTGAAACCATCTATGTAAACGGCACGAATTTTGTAAATGGCATCTCACAAGTAACGATTGGCGGAAAACCTGCTTCTACAACCTATATGAGCAGAACAAGCTTGATGGTAATTGTTCCGGCTGGAGACGCACCTGGAAAAGTGGATGTGAAAGTGACTAATGTTACGAATGAAGTTGTTCTTACTCAAGGCTATGAGTATACGCTCCCGGCTATTAAACCAGTAACCGTAACAACTGTTTCTCCTAATCAAGGAAAAGTTATGGGCGGAGATATCGTATATATCTACGGTACGAATTTCATGTCCGGTGCAACTGTAACATTTGGCTCAAACATTGCTAGCAGTACTTATGTAAATGCTACGACAATTAAAGCTACAGTGCCGGCTGGAACTGTGGTTGGCAAGGTTGACGTAACGGTAACGAATCCGGATGGCGGTACCGGTACGCTACCGCAAGGCTACCTGTACACGGTAGTTACACCGACAATTACAAGCTTATCACCGAATCATGGCAACAAAGCGGGTGGAGATGTTATCTACGTTAACGGCACGAACTTTGAAAGTGGAGCGAACGTAACGATAAACGGTGTGAACGCGTCTGTAACTTTTATGAATAGTACAAGTTTGAAAGTTACAGTACCGAGCAGTCCGACACAGTCAGCATCGGCAACCTTTACTTATGATAATGGACCAGTCCTTCCGGCGCCAAAAATCACAAGTATGTCGCCGACTACGAGTCCCGTAGGTTCTCTTGTTTATGTTAATGGTTTAAACTTTGCTAGTACTTCGAAGGTGTATTTTGGTGGAGTTCAAGCTACAGCTGTATATATGAACTCGAAGAGTTTAAAAGTTACTGTACCCAGCGGTTCCGGTGTGGTTAACGTTACCGTCGTTAACGCTGACGGACAAACAAGTAATGCACTCACATTTACAATTAATTAAATAACAGTAAAAAGGACTGCCCACGTGGACAGTCCTTTTTACTATTATTATAGAAATATGCATTGAGAAGTATTTGGAAATTGCTCTATGTAACTAGATTTAAACCTTCGATAAGCTTCAGGACTGGCGTGCTCTTTATAGAGCCCGATGATGTCAACGAAAGCTTCTTTTTTGAAAGATGCTTCTAGAAATGGGAGTGCTTCTTCCATATTTCCACAGTTAATATACCATACTCCGACATTCTTAAGCCCCTTTGCATGGAGCAAGTTGTTTTCAAGGAGAACACTGTACAGATCAAGTGCTTGTTCATGAAATCCACGAGTGTAAAACCAGTCAGCCATATTATTCAGGACTGTTTCACTTGCCATAATTTGCATAAGAGACAAATAGATCTCTGTATATCCGTAACGCCAAAGCAGTTGCAAAGTTTGAGTAAACCTATCCTCTTGGTTCGTTAGGACTTCGTTGTTCCAAGTTTTATTATTAATGGCTAACAAGGCTTCCTGCACGAGGGCGGTGCAAGCAGTGGTGTCTCCCGTGGCAGTATCAGCAATTGAGATTTCTTGATGAACAATAGCAGCGGCAATAGCAAGCGAATCTTCCAACGAATTCGGCCGAAGAGAAGAAGTGGTCGATGTAGACCAATTGCGAAGCAGCAGATTTTGCTGAACAATATCGGCTTTGTCAAGCTGCACGCCAAGCTCAAGCACATCAGAAGCATATTTGGAAACAAGTTCAATACTCCCGATTTTCAATGCGATTTTGTGTAATAACACTTTGTTCATAGGTTGGTCAATAGGATAGAGTTGTTCAATAATGTCTGCTACTTGATCATATGGTTCAGATTGAAGAAGAGCCTCCATTAATAGCTGAAGAACAGCGTAATTCTTTGGTTGATGTTGCAGAGTTTTCACCCAATGATGAATTGCGCCCGTAATATCGCCTTTTCTACGCTTTATCTCAGCAATGGACTGATGGGGGACAATTTTCCCATATGATGGCTTTATAATCCAATATGGCGAACCTTTCTTTTCAGCTTCCACTGCAATTTGAATGCATTGATGAAATACATTCTCAGCGGCGTTCCAGAGCCCAAGAGCTTCCAATAGAATCCCTTCCATACATAGGAAATCTGTCCGCTCAGGTAGTAGTTTTATACCATTTCGAATATTTACATGTGCTTTCGAATAATTGCCCTTCTTCATTTCAAGTACGGCAAGTCTTTCGAGCAGATAAAAATACCACGTATCCGATGGGCTGCTTCGTTCCAAGGACCGCCGGTAAACATCCAGAGCCTCATCTTCGCGTCCGGCGCTTGTATACTCATTGCCGAGCACGAAGCAGAAGTAAGGGTTGTTCCGCTTTTCGCCCGCATTCATTTTCTCCAATATCGATAAATTTCGTTCCGATTTGTTTTTTTCCTGAACAACCTGTACTGTGTAGCCAGTGTGGAAAATCAGGAACGGATAAGGTGTGAATAAAGGTGTACCGAAGTCGGATGTTAACTGCTCATGAATCGGTTCAATATATCGAATGGATTGAGCGTTGAGGAACAAGCGCGCTCCCGTCGATTCCGTTACATTCGATTCGTCATTTCCGCTGCCACCAAAATTCATAATGTTCAGCACAAATCCGCAAGGCCTATCGCTTTTATATTCCAGCAAAAATTTTCTAAGTTTATCATGATCTGCCGGTTGCACATATTCATCTGCATCAAGAATTAATATCCAACGCCCAGAAGCATGGCGGATTGACTCGTTTCGTGCAGCAGAGAAATCGTTCATCCACGAAAAATCATATACTTTGTCCGTATGGCGGGCTGCAATTGCTTTGGTTTGATCTATTGACCCCGTATCGACAATAATAATTTCATCGACTAGTGTTTTGACGCTAAGAAGGCATCGTTCAAGCACTTTTTCTTCATTTTTAACGATCATACAGAGAGAAAGAAGGGGGTTCATTGATTTCCTCCAAGGATTTAAATAGTCAGGTTTTTAAAGCAAATATTAGTTCTAAATTCAACGTAATTAAGAATACTGAACTGTTTGTTTATTTTTTTATAGCGGTAACCTCCATAGACCCGTTATAGTGGCCCGAAACATTGTAATCCACTACCTCAAAGCCCAAAATATCCAACCATTTTTTGAGAGAACGGAAGGAAAAGTAATTTAAATGCTCAACAATTCTCCACATAGGGTCAGTATCTTTTTTTACCATGGAAAACGCGCTTTCGAAATTGGGTGTAGAAATCCAAAGGACACCTTTGTCATTAAGAAGCGAATGTGCTTTACTTATAGCTTGAATAGGATCAAACATGTGTTCTATGACATCGCCCATAATCAAAACGTCAAATTTTTCCTCGGTTTCGAATTCTAGGAAATCTACCGTGTAAACTAGAATATCAAGCATATTGGTAACAGCTTCTGCATAGGGAGGTCGTATATCTAATCCTGTAACGTTAAACATGAATTCCTTTGCGACCGCTGATAATTCACCTGCACCTACACCAACCTCAAGTAAACGGTCTCCCGGAGCTATAAAAGTTAAATTCCTCATCATTTGACTGATGGTTGGGAAGAATGTTGTTTTTGGGCTTAAATTGAAATCAAAAGCACTATTAGCGAGAAGCTCGCCAAGGTTTACAGGATAGTTAAATGCGAATAAGTGATGACATGAATCACAGCACATCCAGAGTCGGATTGGGTGAAAACCTGGGATGAAATCCATTGAAGTCGTAGTATTGTAAGTGGCGTATGGATGGCCTTTTTCTCCACACAGAGGGCAATTTTCAATATGATTTTCTTGTGGTTCCATGTAATTGTATGTGTAAGCAGGATGATCTTCTTTTAAAAGTATTTGACTTAGCCGAGGATTTTTTTCAAAAGCTGTTCGGAAGTATTGAAAGGAAGAGATAGGGTCACGAAGTCGGTTATATATCTCTCCTATCCGATAGCAAGATATGGCAGAGAGTTGCTGATTGTTATCGATAATTTCAAGATATATTGTCAATGCTTGCTCATCCCTAATTCTTAGTAATCCTTCAGCCTCTTTAAACAAGGAAACCCAATCTGTCATAGTATTCTCCTTAAGTATGTTGTTTTCTCTTACGTATTATTGACATTTCAAATATTACAGGTGTTTATTTAATATCGGCAATCAAACAAGTCAACGTAATAGCTGAGTAATAATCCATTTAAGATATCGTTTAAAGATTCAATGGCCTAGTTATAGAACGCTGTGGATAATGTGCACAACTCTGTGCATAACTTTGTTAATAAGTTGTAAAAAGCCCGATACGACAATGTTCTACAAATTCTGCACTTATCCACGGCTTGTATATACCCGAATTTTCAAAATATTTCATCAAATGGTAAGTTAGAAATTGACAGGTCAAGCGGGCTGGTGATATAGTCGAAAAGTAAGGGCTTACATTTTATTACTTTTTAAAACGAAAGGAATGTGTACGTTATGCAAGGTAAAGTAAAATGGTTTAACGCAGAAAAAGGTTATGGTTTCATTGAGCGTGAAGATGGCGGGGATGTATTCGTGCATTTCTCAGCGATTCAATCAGAAGGCTTCAAAACGTTAGACGAAGGTCAGGCTGTAGAGTTTGACATCGTAGAAGGCGCACGTGGACCGCAAGCCGCTAATGTAAGCAGAATATAAGCTTCCGGTACGTTTTGTGCCGGTTTAATACATCTATGAACTAATTAGCACCCTGGGACATATTTCTGGGGTGTTTTTTTGCGTAAATAGTATGCTCGGAATTTAAAGGAATTATGAAGATGGGGGTTGAATGTAGTATAATGTAAGAAGGAAGGGAGATGTTTAACTATGATGATTAGCATTCGCGGAGAACACCTTGAAGTAACTGAAGCCCTCAGGGACTATGTCGACAAGAAATTGAACAGACTAGAGAGGTATTTTGAAGCTCCCCTTACATCTGATGTACAAGTAAAGCTAAGTGTGGTTAAAGGTTTACAAGCGATTGAGGTAGGTATTCCCCTGACAGGCGTGCTGCTGCGAGCTGAAGAACGTAACAATGATATGTATGCGTCGATTGATTTGGTCGTGGACAAGTTGGAACGTCAGATTCGTAAGCATAAGACGAGGACAAATCGAAAAATTCGCCAAGATGGCGGCAAGCGTGATTTATTTAAGGTTGAAACATCGCCAGTCACTTATTTGGATGAGGAAGATGACTTTGAACTGGTCCGCAACAAACGCTTCGATTTGAAGCCGATGGATGTGGAAGAAGCAATTTTACAAATGAACATGGTAGGGCATAATTTCTTCGTTTTTTCCAACATGGATACGGATCAAGTCAATGTAGTTTACAAACGTGATGACGGCAAGTATGGTCTGATTGAGCCGGCTGTTTAATAAGAAAGCGGAACAACTCGAGACATCCCTATAACAAAAAAATGAGCTTGATTCGATTCTGTCGAATTAAGCTTTTTCTCATGCATGCAATCGGGACATCGATTCAATACTATAGAAAATAAGTAAAAACGTGCTCTTTTCACATGTTGTGGATGGTTTATACAGATGTAGGATTGGTCATTTGTTGCGGCAAGACCGTCAAAAGTGGTACAATTTAAGGATACGAATGCAAGGGAAAGGGGTTCACCGATGCTAGGACTAGTGAAGAAAATTTTTGGTGATTCCAATGAACGGGAAATTAAACGGATGCTCAAGGCCGTAGATTATATTAACGACCTTGAAGCTAGCATTAAGCCGCTGTCCGATGAGGAATTGAAAGGCAAGACAATTGAGTTCAGAAACCGTCTGGAAAAAGGCGAAGAACTTGATGATCTTTTACCGGAAGCTTTTGCTGTTGTTAGAGAAGCAGGTTTACGTGTACTAGGTAAACGTCATTACGACGTTCAGCTCATCGGGGGTATGGTGCTTCACGAAGGCCGTATCGCGGAGATGAGAACAGGGGAAGGGAAAACGCTCGTTGGAACACTCCCTGTCTATTTGAATGCTTTGCTAGGCAAAGGCGTACACGTGGTTACGGTCAATGACTATTTGGCTCAACGTGACAGCGCCGAAATGGGTCAGATCTATGAATTCCTCGGTTTGACGGTTGGCGTTAATCTCCACGATCTATCACATGAGGAAAAGCAAGCAGCTTATGCTTGTGATATTACGTATGGAACGAATAACGAATATGGTTTTGACTACCTGCGTGATAACATGGTGCTTTACAAAGAGCAGATGGTTCAACGTCCGCTTTATTTTGCGGTTATCGATGAAGTTGACTCCATTCTGGTCGATGAGGCGAGAACGCCATTGATTATTTCGGGACAGGCTGCTAAGTCGACAGACTTGTACTACGCGGCAGACCGATTTGTGGCTAAGTTAAAAGAAGAAGAGGATTACACGATAGATATTAAAGTTCGTTCCGTGGCTCTTACTGAAGAAGGTGTTGCTAAAGCGGAGCGGGCATTCGGCATTGAGAACTTATTCGATCATCAGAATGTGAATATTAACCATCACGTGACTCAAGGGCTCAAGGCTCGTTTCATTATGAAGCGCGATGTGGATTATGTGGTACAAGAAGACGAAGTTATGATTGTTGATGAATTCACGGGCCGTATTATGACAGGCCGTCGTTATAGTGATGGGCTGCACCAAGCCATTGAGGCCAAAGAGCAGCTGCAAGTTCAGAATGAGAGCATGACGCTGGCGACAATTACATTCCAGAACTATTTCCGGATGTACCGCAAACTAGCGGGTATGACAGGTACTGCGAAGACGGAAGAGGAAGAGCTCAAGAAAATTTACGGTCTTGAAGTTATCATTGTTCCGACAAACCGTCCGATGATTCGTAAGGATATGCCGGATGTTGTTTACAAGTCAGAGATGGGTAAATTCAGAGCGGTTGTTGAGCAAATCGTAGAGCGTCATAAGCTGAACCAACCGGTTCTTGTAGGTACGGTATCTATTGAGAACTCCGAGAAACTTTCGGAAATGCTTAAGAAAAAAGGCGTCCAACACAAAGTACTTAATGCGAAGTATCATGCTGAAGAAGCTGAAATCGTAGCACGCGCAGGTCAACCAGGCTCTGTAACGATTGCAACGAACATGGCGGGCCGCGGTACGGACATTGTGCTCGGTGAAGGCGTACATGATGCAGGCGGACTGCATATCATAGGTACAGAACGTCATGAAAGCAGACGGATCGACAATCAGCTGCGTGGACGCGCAGGCCGTCAAGGTGACCCTGGTTCTTCACAGTTCTACCTCTCCCTTGAGGACGAATTGATGAAACGTTTCGGCGCTGACAATATCATGGCGATGATGGACCGCCTCGGGATGGAAGAAGATCAACCGATCGAAAGCAAATTGATCTCGCGTGCAGTGGAATCGGCCCAAAAACGCGTTGAGGGTAACAACTTCGACGTTCGTAAAGTCGTTCTTCAGTATGACGATGTAATGAACCAACAACGGGAAATTATATATAAACAGCGCCGTGAGCTGCTGGAGTCCGAAAATATTCGTGAAGTCATCGAGGGTATGATCAACGCGGTTATTGAACGCATCGTGAAAGCACACTGTCCGGAGGAACAAATTCCGGAGGAGTGGGAGCTTCAGGAAGTGGCTAACTTCGTGAACAACAACTTCTTAACAGAAGAAGGCCAGATTACGGATCAAAATATTTGGGGCAAAGAACAAGAAGAGATTATTGACTACATCAAAGATCTCGTTAGCAAACGTTATGATGAGCGTGAAGCGGAGATCGGTGAAGAATTCATGCGCGAATTCGAAAAGGTCGTTGCTCTTCGTGCGGTAGATAGCAAATGGATGGATCACATCGATGCGATGGATCAGCTGCGCCAAGGTATTCATCTTCGAGCTTACGGCGGGACGGATCCGCTGCGTGAGTATCAATTCGAAGGCTTCGAGATGTTCCAAGAGATGATCGACAATATCCGCGAAGAAGTCGCGATGTACATCATGAAGGCTCACGTACAAAGCAACCTGGAGCGTCAAGCGGTAGCCGAAGGTCAAGCGGTGGATACGAAGAATGAAGCAGGCGGGAAGAAACCGCTCGTGCGCGGCGATGAGCAGCGCATTGGACGCAATGACCCATGCCCATGCGGCAGCGGGAAGAAATTCAAGCAGTGCCACGGACAAGGCAGCTAAAGCTGCTAGCTTGCTACCATGATCTGTATAAACTAGGCACGAGAGAATAAATGAGGTGTAAGACATGCTGGAACCAGAAGTAAAACAGGATTTAAGAGAGACAGCAAAGCGACTAACCGAATTACGGGGGTCTCTTTGACTTAGATCATAAGCTCGAAGCGATCGGGGATTTTGAGGAAAAAATGGGGGCGCCGGACTTCTGGGACGATAACGATCGTGCCCAGAAGACCATCGCGGATCTCAACGCCATCAAAAGTGTCGTCGATCAATTCCAAGGCTTCTCGAACGAGTTCGACGACCTGCAGGTCATGGTCGAGCTCGAGGAAGAGGAGAGCGATGCCGGCCTAGCGAAAGACATTGAAGCAGGCATCGATGCTTTGAAGAAGAAGCTCGAATCTTTCGAGCTAGGCTTGCTTCTCAATCAGCCGTATGACCGGCTGAATGCGATCCTGGAGCTGCATCCCGGTGCGGGCGGCACTGAGTCGCAGGACTGGGCGGAGATGCTGCTGCGCATGTACCGCCGCTGGGCGGAGAAGCGGGGCTACAAAGTCGAGGTGCTCGACTATTTGCCCGGCGACGAAGCTGGCGTGAAGAGTGTCACGCTGCAGATCACAGGCTTCAACGCCTACGGCTATTTGAAGGCGGAGAAAGGCGTGCATCGGCTCGTCCGGATCTCGCCGTTCGACGCCTCCGGTCGTCGTCACACCTCGTTTGCGTCGTGTGACGTCATGCCGGAGATCGAAGACGACACAGACGTAGGAGAGATCCGCTCCGAGGATCTCAAAATCGACACGTACCGCGCAAGCGGCGCCGGCGGTCAACACATTAACACCACGGATTCGGCTGTGCGAATTACGCACATACCGACAGGTGTCGTGGTGAGCTGTCAGCAAGAACGCTCGCAGATTAAGAACCGCGAGAAAGCGATGAAGATGCTTAGGTCTAAGCTCTACGAGCGGAAGATCGAAGAGCAGCTGAAGCATCTCGCAGAGATTCGCGGCGAGCAGTCTGACATTGCCTGGGGCAGTCAGATTCGTTCTTATGTGTTTCATCCCTATAGCATGGTCAAAGATCACAGGACTTCAGCGGAAACTGGTAATATTGGCGCAGTCATGGACGGAGATCTCAATATGTTCATCGATGCATACCTTCGTCATCAGATTCGGAAGCCTGAGTAGAACGTGCACAGGAGCTGTGTATTGGAAGAGCTTGGTGCACTGAACACTAAATACAAAACGCATACATGGAGCAATAGACGTTTATCCTACATCTGAAAGGTGTAGGATTTTTTCAAGTTTAATGTCAATCAGAGTTTGGGTAAAGAATTAGTAGGGATGGAACAACAAGGAGGAAGAAACATGACACTTACTACGGAGCAGCGCATTACACTGCACGGCTTTAACAACCTTACGAAATCATTGAGCTTCAATATGTACGATATCTGTTACACCAGAACCAAAGATGAGCGCGAAGCCTACATAGAATATATTGACGAACAGTACAATGCTGCCCGGCTAACCAAAATTCTCAAAGCGGTAGCGGATATCATCGGTGCTCATGTGCTCAATGTGGCTAAGCAGGATTATGATCCGCAAGGGGCAAGCGTAACGATGTTGGTTTCAGAAGGCCCTGTGGAGGGTGCTCCTGAAACTTCATTTGAGGAATCCCCTGGGCCCCTGCCGGAGACGGTACTTATGCACCTGAATACCAGCCATATCACGGTTCATACCTATCCGGAATACCACCCAGATGAAGGGATCAGCACGTTTAGGGCGGACATTGATGTATCCACATGCGGGGAAATTTCGCCGCTAAAGGCACTGAATTACTTAATCCATTCCTTCGATACGGATATTATGACGATGGATTATCGGGTTCGAGGCTTCACACGGGATATAAACGGGCATAAGCTGTTTATTGATCATGATATTAGTTCGATTCAGAACTACATTCCTGAGGAAATCAAAAACATGTACGACATGATCGATGTGAACGTGTATCAGGAGAATATTTTTCATACAAAATGTAAGCTGAAGAAATTTGATTTAAACAATTATTTGTTCGGTTATACGAAAGACAAGTTGAGCGAAGCGGAGCAGAAGGACATAACAGAAAGTGTAAAGTGGGAAATGGACGAAATATTTTACGGTAAAAATATGAGTGCACCCCTGTTGTAGTTGTGGGCCTGATTAGATGGTACCGAGAGGAGGGCCGTTCGTGCCCAGAAATGAACCGCGAATACGGATAGGAAGTCCAGCACATACCGTATTTGAGTATATATTGATGTTGATCGGCTCGCTGATTATGGCGGCTAGTTTTAACTGTTTTTTGAACCCCAATCAAATTGCGACAGGTGGGGTTTCAGGTATTTCTACGATTGTTCAGCATTTGACGGGCTTAAACCCAGCGATTACGCAGTGGGCACTGAACATACCGATTTTCTTGTTAGCCCTATGGTTACTAGGCGGGCAATTCGGGGTTAAGGCGGCAGTCGGGTCGGTCATATTTCCACTATGCGTACTTGTAACAAGCCATTTAGGGGTGCCTACGCATAATCCCTTGCTAGCATCTGTCTATGGGGGCATTGGTGTTGGACTTGGACTCGGTATTGTCTTTCGAGGGCGAGGATCCACAGGCGGACTTGGGTTGGCCGCGCAAATGCTGCATAAATACACGGGCTTAAGTTTAGGCTTTTCGGTAGCGATTTTTGATGGTTTGGTCATTCTAAGCTCTGCGCTTGTTTTCACACCGGAGAATGCCCTGTACGGGTTAATTGGGTTATTTGTCACTACGAAAACGATCGATATCGTTCAACTCGGCTTCAACTATGCCAAAGTGGCCTTCATTATTTCTGATCATACAGAAGCCATACGTAAGGCGATTTTATACGATTTGGACCGCGGACTTACGGAACTTAATGGGTCCGGGGGATTTACAGGCGAATCGCGAACGGTCTTAATGGTCGTTGTGAAACAAAATGAAGTAAGTCGATTGAAAACATTAGTCCAGTCGGTGGATCCGCAGGCTTTTGTCATTTTGAGCGAAACGAATGAGGTACTAGGGGAAGGTTTCAAACGACATGCATAGCGAGAAGCTTTGTGATAGATTGGCGCACTTATAGTGCGTCTTTTTGTGTATAACTTTGTTGAGGAATGAGTGGCTTGTGGATAAAGTGTGTATAATTTGTGGATAACCATACTACTTACCCACACTTCTTGAATAATTTGAATTAATCACATACAGGATTTGCCTGTATGCCGTATAATTTGGGATAATTGATTTGTTAAATAAATAGGAATCGATAAGAAAAAAATGTTTTTATGCACATGTTGCGTTTAAACGATGCATATTATGTATACTTCTTGTCGGAAGGCAGGAACCCAAAGAATAAAAGGTTTGTCGATTTTAATGTAAAAAATCCTTGAAATGCCTTGCGTATGCACAATTCTATTGTCAAAATCCGCATAAAAAAATTCATTGAATTATTATGTATACGACTGTATAATAATACATATATTTTCGGAACATCGGGAGGGAAATTCGAATGAGTCAAGGAGTTAGAGCGGCTATTATTGGAGCCACAGGTTATGGTGGTGCGGAGTTGATTCGTCTGTTGCAGGCGCATCCTTTGGTACAGATCACTTCGGTCATCTCGACTTCTAATGCAGGAGCGCCGCTTGCGGAGCATTTTCCACACTTGCAGGAAGTGGTTGTGGATATTCTAGATGTGCTTGATGTTGATTTGATTGCGGGCAAAGCGGACATTGTGTTCTTGGCGACACCAGCTGGTGTGAGTGCAGAACTTTCACCAAAGCTTCTGGCAGCTGGCCTGAAGGTCATTGATATTTCTGGGGATTTAAGATTGAAATCTAGTGCCGACTATGAAAAATGGTATAAAAAGCCGGCAGCTTCCGAGGAAACATTGGAGCAATCGATTTATGGTTTGTCTGAGGTGTTCGGGGATGAAGTGAAGGGCAGTGATTTAATCGCTAACCCAGGCTGCTATCCGACAGCGACGCTGCTTGGTCTCATTCCTGCAGTCAAAGCGGGTTGGATCGATCCATCTACGATTATTATTGATGCCAAATCCGGCGTGTCCGGCGCGGGGCGCGGAGTTAATCTGGGCGTGCACTACGCGGAAGTGAATGAGAATTTAACAGCTTATAAAGTGAATAAGCATCAGCATATTCCGGAAATCGAGCAAGCGCTCAGCCGTGTTGCAGGTAAACCGGTTGTTACGACGTTTACGACACATCTTGTGCCTATGACTCGCGGAATTATGTCTACCATGTATGCAACTATACAAGGTGAACACACCGCCGAGGATTTTATCGAATTGTACCGCCAGTATTATGAAGGCCGGAGGTTTGTGCGGATTCGTCAAAATGGTAAGCTCCCTTCTACGAAGGAAGTGTTCGGATCGAACTACTGCGATATCGGTTTTGCGGTGGATGAGCGCACGGGGCGTGTGACTATCGTTTCTGTCATCGACAATGTGGTTAAAGGCGCTGCAGGTCAGGCTATTCAGAATTTGAATTTGATGCAAGGCTGGGACGAAACGACAGGGCTGTTGTTCGCACCGGTGTATCCATAACGAGAAGATGAGGACAGGTGAAGGACGAACATGCTAGATCTAGTAAGCTTTACTGTCGTGCCAGAGGGCACAGTAACGACGCCGAAAGGCTTTCGTGCAGGTGGTCTGCACTGTGGATTAAAGAAGACGGAGCGCTATGATCTAGGCGCAATCGTCTGTGATGTACCGGCGACAGCGGCAGGCGTTTACACGCTGAATGCATTCCAAGCGGCACCGCTGCGCGTGACGCAGGAGAGCATCGCCCAAGGCGGCAAGCTGCAGGCGATGATCGTCAACAGCGGTAACGCGAATGCGTGTACCGGCCAGCAAGGCGAGGACGACGCATACGCGATGCGCGCTGCTAGTGCGAAAGCGCTAGGCGTGGCGGAGCACCACGTCGGCGTGACGAGCACGGGCGTCATCGGCGAGTTACTGCCGATGGGGAAAGTACTCAGCGGCATCGAGCAGCTGCCTGCTAAAGTGAAGGCAGAAGGTGGAAACGACTTCTGCCAAGCGATCCTGACCACGGATCTCACGCAGAAGATGACGTGCGTCCGTGTTGTCGTTGGCGGCAAGGAGGTTCACATTGCCGGGGCAGCGAAGGGTTCGGGGATGATTCACCCGAACATGGCAACGATGCTCGGTTTCATGACAACCGACGCGCCGATTGATAGCGAATACCTGCAGCTGCTGCTGAGCAGGATCACGGATACCACGTTCAACATGATTACTGTTGACGGGGATACTAGCACCAACGACATGGTCGTGGCGATGGCAAGCGGGCTGGCCGGCGGCGAAGCTTTGAATCCGGAGCATCCGGATTGGGAAGCATTCGCGGCAGGGTTCCAGTACGTTGGCGAGTACCTCGCCAAGGCGATTGCGCGCGACGGCGAGGGCGCAACGAAGCTGATCGAGACGACAGTAGTCGGTGCGGAGAGCGACGATGCGGCACGTAAGATCGTGAAGTCGATCATTGGCTCTAGCTTGGTCAAATCCGCTGTTTATGGCGCGGATGCGAACTGGGGTCGGATCATTGCAGCTGTAGGTTACTCAGGACAGCCGGTGAACGTGAACACCGTCGATATTCGCTTGGGCGATATCGCAGTTCTTGAGCAGTCGCGTCCGGTGAAGTTCGACGAGGAAGCGGCGCTTGCTTATTTGAAAACAGACACGATTCAAATTCATGTGAATTTACATATGGGCGCTGGCAAAGCAACGGGCTGGGGCTGCGATTTAACATATGATTATGTGCGGATCAATGCGGCTTATCGAACTTAGGTATTAGTTAAGTTTTTGCACTTAGGATCGCACATAAGGAAGCAAAGGGGAACGAAAGCTCGTGAAGAACAATTGCTTTGTGATGAAATGCGGCGGCAGCACGCTGGCGGCATTACCGTTTAGTTTCTTTGAAGATATGCGTCAGCTTCAGGATGAGGGCATTGTAACGGTCATCGTTCACGGCGGCGGTCCTGCCATTTCGGAAACGCTCGGGAAGCTCGGGATTGAGTCCGGTTTCGTGAACGGTCTGCGGGTAACGAATGAAGCAGTATTGGACGTCGTTGAGATGGTGCTTTCCGGTCAGATTAACAAAGAGATCGTCCGCCGAATTCAGTTAACAGGCGCAATGGCGCTTGGATTGTCTGGTGTGGATGGACATTTAATTGAAGCGAAGCCAGTGGCGAATAGCCACGAGGTTGGCCTTGTTGGTGATGTCACGAAAGTGAACGCTGAGCTGATTCAAGGTATCGTAAACATGGGTTACATCCCGGTGATCGCTCCCGTTGGGCTTGGCGCCGATGGCGGCCAGCGTTATAACATTAATGCCGATACAGCAGCAGGGGCTGTTGCTTCTCACCTTGGTGTAGAGCAGATGGTTGTGGTGACAGACGTTCCCGGCATTATGAAAACAGTCGATGGCAAGAAGCAGGTGCTTCCCGTTGTCAGCGTGGCAGAGATTGAAGAAATGATCGCGAACGGTGATATCTACGGGGGCATGATTCCGAAGGTTCGAGCAGCGATTGCTTGCATTCAAGGCAGGGTCCAAGAAGTTGTCATCGTGAACGGCTCTGAGCCGAATGTGCTGAGCAAAGTGCTGAAGGGCACGGGGATTGGCACGAGGATTGTGCGTTAACAAGCACACTAAGTAACCGAAAAGAAATGATATGAGGAATACATCCACCAAGTTGGGTTGTAGATAACAATGTTTTTCATTGCATTGGCTAAAATATTGCAAATACCGCAATAACGATGTTTTTCATCCTAATGGTGCAACTACAAGACTCCGGAGCGAGTTTAACGATGTATTTCATTCTTAAATAAGGCCGTAATGTAGGTTTACCTGTAAATTGACTCACTTAACGATGATTTTCATCGCTGTAACTAAGGATTAATGTCAGGCTGCCTCCATAGCGATGAAAAACATCGTTACCACTCAATAATCAAAGGTTTTTGAACGGAGGTATCTGTGATGCAGCGGATTACTTTTATGTTTAAACAATTCCGAAGAGAGCCCTTATGGTTTAAAATACTTATTTCGACAACCTTGCTTATTGCACTTATTTTTAGCAATTCCTACTTTTCGAGTGATCCAGCTTACCAAGGCTTCTCCAAATTAGCGGCAGCCATCTTTTTCATCGCATACGGGATGAAGATGGGAAGGAATCGAGTAACGGCTATCATTTTATTTGCAGCTGCAGCAATATGTCTTTATCTAGCTTGGCATAAGTTCGAGCTCATGGGTTGAACCACAAACTTTAAGGAGGGAATGTACATGACTGAAACAGGAAAAAGCTCGCTATTTCCAACCTACGCAAGATATCCAATCACACTAGTAAAGGGTGAGGGCAGCCGTCTGTGGGATGATACAGGCAAGGAATACATCGACTTGATGAGCGGGATCGCGGTGACGAACCTCGGGCACGCGCCTCAAGCGGTGAAGGAAAAGTTGATTGAACAGCTCGATCAAGTATGGCATGTGAGCAATCTTTTCCATATTCCGAATCAGGAGAAACTGGCTACACTACTTACAGATAACAGCTGTGCAGACGCGGTATTCTTCTGTTCAACTGGTGCGGAAGCGAATGAGGCTGCAATTAAGCTGGCACGTCGCTATAACCAGAAGGTTTTGAACAATGGTCGGTACGAGATTATCACGTTCAACATGTCGTTCCACGGACGCACGCTGGCGACATTGACGGCTACAGGGCAGGATAAAGTGAAGGAAGGCTTCCATCCGCTTCCTGGAGGCTTCGTCTATGCGCCTTATAACGATTTTGAGGCTGTTCGCAATCTCGTAAATGAGCACACATGTGCCATCATGCTGGAGATGGTGCAAGGGGAAGGCGGCGTACTGCCGGCTGATCCAGAGTTTGTGAAACAAATTGCAGAGCTTTGCAAGCAAGAAAATCTGCTTCTGATCGTGGATGAAATCCAGACGGGTGTGGGACGTACGGGTAAGCTTTTTGCCTATGAGCATTATGGGGTGGAGCCGGATATTTTCACGTTGGCCAAAGGCCTTGGTGGAGGGTTTCCGATCGGCGCTATGTTAGGCAAAGCGTTCTTGGCTGAAGCATTCAGCGCTGGAAGCCACGGGTCAACTTTTGGTGGAACGCCGATAGCTACGGCTGCAGGATATGCGGCTGTTGACACGATTATCTCAAATAAATTGCCTGAACGTGCTGCGGAATTAGGCGCATATACGGTGAAGAAGCTGGAGAGCAAGCTTGCAGGCAATCCGCTTATCAGCAATATTCGCGGCATTGGTCTCTTAATTGGGATTGAATGCACACAGCCAGCAGGTGAAATCATTAGCGAAATTCATAAGCAAGGTGTACTCGTGATTCCGGCAGGGCCAAACGTTATTCGTCTGGTGCCCGCTTTGACCATACCGCAAGAAGATTTAGATCAAGCCCTAGATGTGGTGTGCAGTGTCCTCTCCCAGAAGGCATCAACCATCAGCAGCGTCTAGTAAAAGTTCCGTTTAGAGAGGTTGGATAACATGAATATGGCTGTTAAGGAAGAACTGGCTGCCCAGTTAAAGGGCAAGGATTTTCTTGCTTTAGTTGATTATACATCAGAAGAAATTGAATACTTGATTCACTATGCGATTGAGCTTAAACGTAAACAAAAAGCAAGAGAGCCGCATGCTGTGTTGGCTGGTAAGACGCTGGGAATGATTTTTGAGAAATCCTCGACGCGCACGCGTGTTTCCTTTGAAGTAGGAATGTACCAACTTGGAGGTCAGGCTCTTTTCCTTAGCAAAAATGATCTGCAGCTTGGACGCGGCGAAACCGTTTGGGATACTGCACAAACACTGTCCCGTTATCTGGATGGCATCATGATTCGTACGTATGAACACCGCAAAGTGATTGACCTTGCTCGTGGATCAACGGTACCAGTTATCAATGGATTGACGGACTATGCTCATCCTTGTCAGGTTATGGCTGATTATCAGACGGTTTTGGAGAAAAAAGGCCGTTTGAAAGGTCTCAAAGTCGCCTACATCGGAGACGGCAACAATATGGTGCATTCCCTCATGATGGGTGCAAGTAAATTAGGGATGAACTTCGCGATTGCCTCGCCGGAAGGCTACGATCCCGACAAGGAAGTCATTCAGATTTCTAAAGAGAACGCAGCGCAAACTGGAGGCAGTGTCCTCCTAACTCGCGATCCACGCGAAGCGATTGAAAATGCGGACATCGTCTACACGGACGTTTGGGCAAGCATGGGCTTTGAGGCGGAGCAGCAGGAGCGGGAGATTGCTTTCAAAAACTTCCAAATCAATGAGGCGCTTGTAAAGCATGCTAAGCAAGATTACTTGTTCATGCACTGCTTGCCTGCACATCGCGGGGAAGAAGTGAGCGAGGGTGTTATTGACGGCCCGAATTCCATTATTTTTGACCAAGCAGAGAATCGTCTTCATGCGCAAAAGGCTATTATGGCCGCGACAATGATATAATAATTCGTAGCAGACATAGAAACGGAGAGATTAGTAGACATGGCTAAGGAAAAAATCGTTCTCGCCTATTCCGGCGGATTGGATACATCAGTTATTTTGAAATGGCTCAAGGAGACTTACGACGCCGAAATTATTGCTTTTACAGCGGATATCGGGCAAAAGGATGAGCTGGACGGTCTGGAGGAAAAAGCGCTCCAAACCGGCGCATCCAAGATCTACATCGACGACCTGCGCGAAGAGTTCGCGAAGGATTTCATCAACCCGATGTTCCAAGCGGGTGCTCTTTATGAAGGGCAATACCTGTTAGGCACTTCGATTGCTCGTCCTTTGATCGCGAAGCGCATGGTCGAAATCGCTCGCGCTGAAGGCGCAACAGCGATTGCTCACGGCGCTACCGGTAAAGGGAATGACCAAGTGCGCTTCGAGCTGACAGCAGCGGCGTTGGCGCCTGAGCTGTCCGTTATCGCGCCTTGGCGTCTTGAGCAGTTCCGCGAGGAGTTCCCGGGTCGCGCAGAGATGATCGCTTATGCCGAGAAACACGGCATTCCGGTTACTGCATCGGCGGCGAAGCCGTATTCGACGGATCGCAACCTGCTGCATATCTCTTTCGAGAGCGGCATGCTGGAAGATCCTTGGTTTGATGCTGCATCCGACGAGAACAAAGGCATGTACGTCTTGAGCGTAGCTCCAGAAGATGCGCCTGATCAAGCGGAGTACATCGAGCTTGAGTTCGACAAAGGTGACTGTGTAGCCATCAATGGCAACAAGTTGTCTCCTCTTCAAGTTATGGAAACCTTGAATGAAATCGGCGGCAAGCACGGTATTGGCCGTGTGGACATGGTAGAGAACCGCTTCGTCGGCATGAAGAGCCGCGGCGTGTACGAGACTCCGGGCGGTACGATCCTTTTCACCGCTCACCGCAAAATGGAATCCCTCACGATGGACCGCGATGTTATGCACCTTCGTGATTCCCTTATTACCAAATATGCGACACTTGTTTACAACGGCTTCTGGTTTGCACCTGAGCGTTTGGCGATTCAAGCGCTTGTGGGAGAAAGTCAAAAGAACGTAACAGGTACTGTACGCTTGAGATTGTACAAAGGCAACGTAATTGGCGCTGGTGTGAAAAGTCCAGTATCCTTGTACAATCCGGAAATTGCTACAATGGAAGCAGATCCGACGAAAGCATATGACCAAGGCGATGCAACTGGATTCATCCGCTTGAACGCGCTTCGTCTGAAAGTATCCTCCGGCGTAGAACAAAAAGCAAAGAAGTAATTATATAGCAGCACGGTCCGCTGGCTTTCCCTTGTGGAAAGCCTTTGGGTTGTCCATAAGCTTGTCTATTGTAAGGACTGTTCAGCAGAGAGACTTTGAGCGCTGCTCAAAGATCCCTATATTAGGTGTTAATACGAAAGGAGCCATGCACGGTGTCTAAGCTTTGGGGTGGACGATTTACGAAGAAAACCGACCAATTGGTCGAAGAATATACCGCGTCAATTACATTTGATAAAGAGTTGGCCGAGGAAGATATTGAAGGCAGCTTGGCGCATGTGACGATGCTTGGCAAGTGCGGCATTCTTCCTGCGGATGATGTCGAGAAAATCAAGGATGGCTTGCTGGCTGTGCAAGGCATGATTCGCCGCGGCGAGCTGGAGTACACGATTCAGAATGAAGATATTCATATGAATATCGAGAAAACCTTAATCGACTTGATCGGTCCTGTCGGGGGCAAGCTTCATACGGGCCGCAGCCGTAACGATCAAGTGGCTACGGACATGCATCTCTACCTGCGCAAGCGGGTGGTTGAGTTCGTAGGCCTGCTGATCAAGCTGCAAGAGGCTTTGCTTGAGAAAGCGAAGGATAATCTCGATACGATTATCCCAGGGTATACGCATCTGCAGCGTGCGCAGCCGATTCTGTTCGCGCATCACATGATGGCCTACGTCAGCATGTTCCAGCGTGACCTTGAGCGCTTGCAGGACAGCTACAAGCGCGTAGACATGCTGCCGCTCGGCGCTGGCGCGCTCGCCGGCACGACGTTCCCGATCGACCGCCATTTCGTGGCGGAGCAGCTCGGGTTCGGACGCGTGTACGAGAACTCCCTGGATGCGGTCAGCGACCGCGATTTCATCCTGGAGTTCCTCTCTAACGCGTCTATGATCATGATGCACCTTTCTCGCTTCAGCGAGGAAATGGTGCTTTGGTCCTCGACCGAGTTCGCGTTCATTGAACTCGATGATGCTTTCTGCACCGGCAGCTCCATTATGCCGCAGAAGAAGAACCCGGACGTAGCTGAGCTTGTCCGCGGCAAAACAGGCCGCGTCTACGGCAACTTGTTCGGTCTAATGACCGTGCTCAAGTCACTGCCGCTGGCTTATAACAAGGACATGCAGGAAGACAAAGAAGGCATGTTCGATACGGTTCGTACCCTGCAGGGCGCTCTTCAATTATTCGCTCCTATGGTCGCTACGATGAAAGTAAACTCGGATCGCATGAGACAAGCTGTGAACCAAGATTTCTCGAACGCAACGGATATCGCCGATTACCTTGTGAACAAAGGGCTGCCTTTCCGTCAGGCGCACGAAGTGATTGGCAAAACAGTGCTATACTGCATCCAAAACAAAAAATACCTACTCGATATGAGCATCGAAGAGTTCAAAACGTTCTCTTCCCTTTTCGAGTCCGATATTTATCAGGTCCTACAGCCAGAGCAAGTAGTTAACGCGCGTAATGTCTACGGCGGAACAGCCAGTAACCAAGTGACTGAGGCGATCGCTCGTGCCGAGCAAGTGCTTGTGCAGTCGAACGAGTGGTTGCAAGAATTTTTAGAAAAAAGCAAGTAAACGAATAGATAAAAAGCCTTCAAAACCATCGAATCTGATGGTCTTGAAGGCTTTTTGTCATCTACCGTTAACCGAGATATACCCCGTATCTGTTCGCACACTTATTTTTTTGCTGCCATCGCCGATGGTGCCTTTTGCCGAATGATGATCGGACCTTTGTACAATCAAGCCAGGAACTTCTAAATTGACACTGCCTACGTCGGAATTGAGATCGAAGCTTGCGCCTTTTGGAGTAGGATCGAGCTGAAGACGAATCGAGCCTGTATCGGCTTGAAGCGATACGGAATCTCCGATATCATGCAGCTTAGCTGTAATACTGCCTGTATCTGTTTTCATCTTTACATCGCCTTGCCCATCCTCTACATTGATACGACCCGTATCTGTTTGAAGGTTTAGCTGCTTCCCTTCGTAACGATCAATGGAAATGCCGCCTGTGTCGGTGGTGACTGTAAGCTTATCGGCTTTTACCTCTTTGAAGTTGATGCCCCCAGTATCCGAGGAAACCGTGATAGCTTTGTACATTTTTTCTGGAAGTGTGACTTCTGTTCGTAATCGGAAACCGTGATTATTGATCAGTGCTTTCAGATCTGACAAATTGAAGCCGAAATTAATTTGCGGTTTCTTCTGCGTACATACGTCTACTCGCCATACATTGCTTCCTTCTGTCGCCGCCTCAATGGTGCAGCTTTTAGCAGTAAGCTCTCCAACCGTTCCTACGAGATGTACTTTAATTTCATCTGAATTACTTGGGATAAAAGTTACTCCGGAGATGTCATTTTGAATGACTAATGTATCAATATTGGCTGCCGGAATCTTTTTTTCGATATCAATATTCGTGACACCTGCGCTCCAATCCACCTCTTTGAAAGAAACAGCTGCTCCAATAAGGCCAACCCCAAGGCAGGCAAAGCCGAGCAGTAAGAAAAATTTGACTCCACGTTTCATGGCTTAAGCCCCCTTAATTAGTTTGGCATTGAATCGGATGTACAACCAGCTTAGTTTGAAGAATTGTTTGAACAACCATGAGCTGAGCGTCGTTAAAATGATACCCAATCCGAAGCAAGCAAGCATGGCGAAACCTATGAAACGCATATCGCTGCCGACGGTTCCCATATAACTTCCGAGAATACCAACAATTGGTGAGATGATAAGCGCAAAGCCCGCTGCAAATAGGGCAATTAACGCGGCGAGAACACCGAACCATGGACCAACAACGAAAAGGAGATTAAAAAATCCGAGCATAATACTTACGATTATAGCCTTAATACTCGACTCCTGTTTAACCGGATAAGGGTATGGATTGGGGTTCACATAAGGATTCGTGCCCTGTGGAGGCGTATATGGTGGAAAGCCCTTCGTCTCAGGAGCTTGCTTAGGCGCCGCAGTCGGTTCAGGTCTAGGATAAGATTTCTCTGCCCGTTCGCCAGACGTGCTTTTGGAAGGCTCCTGCTCCGTACTAGGTGTCTCCTTCTGAGCATCCCAGTTAGGAACTCGCGGATAGCCGAGAGATTGGGCTACATCATCCTCTTGTTTGCCGTTTTCAATTGCTTTCTGAAACAATTCTTCATAAACAGACAATATATTTTGGCGCTCCTTCTCGGGAAGTCCGCGCAGTCGATAGTTTAATTCTTTGAAATAATCGATTTTGCTCATCGCCTAGCCTCCTTGTGTGCTATTTCATATTCCTATCATAATAGAAAAAAGTCATAATGACCTAGTAACTACAGTCACATGACCTTTCCTATTCGCAAAAGAGGCAGAAGCCTCTCTATATTACCGGTTAACCGGTCCTTTCACGCCGTCTTCAAGGATGGGCTGCTCTGGCGTTGAGGGATTCATTTCTTCCGACTGGATGTCACTCCGGTTGGCGGCGATGATAGTAGGCACTGGAGAATACTGATCCTTCGAGATTAATTCTTTACTGACGACCGTACCATTTTCTCTTTTGGTTCGATACGTTTCTACCTTGTAGCCGACCTTGCCGGTGCTGATAGGGCGTGTAATGCCAGGTTTCAGGCTGGAATTTTGCAAGTATTTAACCGGTGGTTGAATTGTTTCTACAATGTTGGAATCGATGTCATAGGTAATGGAAGGCGACATGTGACCGAAAAGCTTCACGGTGACGGCTTGTTCTGTTGTTATGGTTCGTATCAATAAATAGGCATCTGTGTTGTTGCGGAATTTGAAGTTAATATAACCGCTGGCGAAAGTTGCATCTTGGCCGAGTGTAACATAACTAACAGGGAGTGAATGATTGCGCCGCTCAACAATGTCTAGACCACCCCGCAAGACAGCGTTGTATAGCGTTGTAGAGACTTGGCAAATGCCGCCTCCAATGCCTGGCACGAGCTGGCCGTTTAGGATGACTGGTGCCTCCTTATAGCCGAATTTGGCCTCGGTTTGTTCAATTATCTTGCTATAGTCGAAGGTCTCTCCGGGAGCCATTAGATAATCCTGAATAGAGGCGGCTGTTGAGCGTATATTGTGAATTCTCCCTTCACCCGATGGGGGGAATGAGGTCGTAAATTCCGAAATTTTGCGATCGATACCCTGACGCTTCAATGTTTCCGTCGTTACTGCGGGGCCCTGCTCGTATAAAGGCAAGGAGAGTGTGATTGGGGCGGCATTGTGAATATAGGCAATGGAGGGAGCAATTTCTTTCAAGTGTTCAAGCAAATGGGCTGTATCGATTCTTAACACTTTACGTTCGGGCTCGAAAACGAGTAAATCTTCATTGGTTACGATTCGTTTTGCGGCAACCGGCTGAAGGCTATAGAGGTCTTTCCAAGTTTCTTTGAGTACGGTGTTTAGCTGCGCTTGGTTGACAGTGACCTCAAGCGGTATATCTGCATGACGGAGAGTCCAGCGAGCTTTTATACGTTCTATCGGAGAGCCTCCGAATAGCTGGCCAAGTGAACGAACTAGTTTTTCCGTTTGATATTGAACACCCAATTGTCCAAGTGCCAGTTTTTTATTGGGAATGTTCGTACGGGAGGATTGCAATTGAACGGGATAGGATGAGAGCAGCTGTAGGCGCTTTTCGTATTCTTGTTGAAATTTATCATAGGGCATTCCTCCAACCCGCCACCCAGCAACTGTAAAATCTGCAGGAAATGTAGGTCGAGATCCATAGTAATACAGAGCAATGCTAAACGCACTTAGTATGCCTATAAAGATAGACGCATAGAAGATAACTTTTCTAATTTGGCTTGGCATGCACAGCGGCTCCTTTGCGCTCAGATACAAGCGGTTCAGGCACAAGGATGCCTGTACTACTATATGTATCGTTAGCTAGGGGGTTTTAGTACTTGCTAGAGGATTAATCAGCAGCCCAGAAGAACAAACCATCGGACACTGAAATCGGTTATCAATCCGCCCTTATTGACATGCTAGAGGTCGTCAGGTAACCAAACAATTGGTGCTTCCAACGGAATTGCTCATTCGGTCTAGTGTAGCCGACACCTAAAATTAAACAAAATTAATGCATGACCGTCCTATGTGGGGCGGTTTTTGCGTATATTATAGTTTTCCTGTTCGACATTACTAGCGTTGGATTTCTCATATTCTCTAAGAAAATGATATAATGACGGTATTCAACAGGATTCTCAAAGCTATTTTAGAAGGAATTTCAGCTTTTGTGTCGAATGGTTAAAAGCTATCTTTACAAGCAGAGAGACTTTGAGCTGGGCTCAAAGATCACCAAAACGGAGAGACTTTGAGCTGGGCTCAAAGATCCCAAAGCAGAGAGACTTTGAGCAAGCTCAAAGATCCCAAAGCAGAGAGACTTTGAGCAAGCTCAAAGATCCCAAAGCAGAGAGACTTTGAGCAAGCTCAAAGATCCCTATATTAGGATGTGATATTGTGATCGAAATGCAGGACGTATGGAAAACATACTCCAACGGCACTCATGCATTGCGAGGGATTAATGTGAAAGTGGACAGCAACGAGTTTGTCTATGTTGTTGGACCTTCCGGCGCAGGTAAATCTACATTTATGAAGTTGATGTATAGAGAAGAGAGGCCGACCAAGGGTCAAATCTTCGTGAACGGTTTTAATTTGGAAAAGCTCAAACAGCGTAAGATTCCTTATGTTCGCCGTAATATTGGTGTTATTTTCCAAGATTATCGACTGCTTCCTAAGCTTAATATTTTTGAAAATGTGGCTTTCGCTATGGAAGTTATCGAGGCACCTAAGAAGCAGATTAAGAAACGCACAATGGAAGTGCTCGAACTTGTTAAGTTGAAGGATAAAGCGAATTCGCTGCCCTCACAGCTTTCTGGAGGCGAGCAGCAGCGGGTAGCGATTGCCCGGGCAATAATTAACAACCCAGCTGTCATTATCGCCGACGAACCGACAGGAAATCTCGACCCTGAGACATCCTGGGGAATCATGAAATTGATGGAGGAAATTAACTTCCGGGGAACCACCATAGTCATGGCTACGCATAACAAGGAAATCGTCAATACGATGCGTAAACGAGTCATTGCGATTGAGCACGGACTCATTGCTCGTGACCAGGTACGGGGGGAATACGGTTATGAAGATTAGTACAATTTCTCGTCATTTGCGAGAAGGTACGAAGAATGTCGTTCGGAATGGTTGGATGACGTTCGCGTCGATCAGTTCGATTGCCATTTCGTTATTTATTTTAGGTGTTTTCGTCCTTATTACACTTAATGTGAATGATATTGCAGGTCAGATTGAGAAACAGGTTGAGATTAATGTGTATCTGGAGGTTAACACTTCGCAGGATCAGATTAAGGCACTCGAATCTCAAATCCAAGCTATTCATGAGGTAAAAACCATTAAGTTTGTTTCGAAAGAAGAGGGCCTTGTTTATTTAAGGCAAAAGCTTGGTGAGAGCGGTAAAGCTTTGTTAGATGGATTCGAAGGGGAAAATAACCCGCTAAATGATGCATTCACAATCGAAGTCGATGACCCGCGAAATGTGGCAGTCGTTGCTGATCAAATCAGCGCGCTTAACATCGGCAAAGATCCAAAGCCTATTTATAAAGTTAATTATGGCAAAGGTACGGTCGAAGCCCTATTTAAGGTGACACAAATTGTTCGTTGGATCGGTATTGGTATTGTTATTCTACTTTCATTTACCGCCGTATTCCTGATCGCGAATACGATCAAAATTACGATTTTGGCCAGACGCAAGGAAATATCAATTATGAAACTGGTGGGTGCGACGAATTCCTTTATTCGTTGGCCGTTCTTTATAGAAGGTGCTCTACTCGGATTCATTGGCTCTGTGATCCCTACAGCTATTATTCTAGGCGGGTACTGGAAGCTGCTTAACACAAGTTCACTGAACTTGAATTTGCTTATGGTGGAATTAACACCTTTCGGGAAGATTGCTCCTACGATGACGGCTTTATTGTTAGGCATTGGTATGGTAATAGGGATCTGGGGGTCCCTAATCTCGGTCCGCAAATTCCTCAGGGTTTAAAAGGTGGCTAAATAAGCCCACTTTGATAACGAAGTTGATCTTGAAGCTTAATCGGCGTCGAATCTTGAATGAAAAAGGGGCAGTGCGGTACTCATGTAGCTTGCTACATCCTCCTGCCCTCATTTTCATCCAACCTTATCGGTTCTGAAAGCCGACTTTAAAAGCTTTTATTTTTATTTTTTCATTTTCAAAGATTCATAGATTAATAAGATAAGAGACTAAGAGATTCGAAAGAATAAATGATTTATGCAGTGCCAGGTTTTGATGATAGGGAGGCTACGTGCTTGAAGAAGAAGATTCTACCTGTGGTGTTGACTCTTGGGATTGCGGCTTCATTGGCGGTTCCATATGCGGGATATGCCGCTTCAACAACGGAAAAGATCGATCAGCAGTTGACTCAGCTCAAGAAGATGAAGGCGCAAGCGCAGCAGAAGGCGAATGACGCGCAGAATCAAATAACGAAGGTCCAGACGGAGAAGGACCAGGCGACCAAGGATATGAAAACGCTTGTTAATCAGGTGAATGAGGCTAGTATGAAGCTCACGAAGCTGAATGAGGAGATCGATCAGGTATCGGACACATTAGCAGATAATGCTAAACAATTGGATGAAGCGGAAGCGCGTGTGGAGAGCCGTGATCTCATGCTGAAATCCCGAGTGCGTTTGATGTATATGAACGGCTTTGTTTCGTACATGGATGTGGTACTTAGCGCGACTAGTTTTTCTGATTTCTTGAACCGTATTGAAGCTTTGAAATCTATTGTCAATCAAGATAAAGAGATACTAGAGTCGAATAAGAAAGATAAAGAGACGGTTGCCCAGAAGAAAGTAGATACGGAGCAGCAGCTTGAGAAGGTTAAGGCACTTTACGCTGACGCAGATGACCTTAGGGATGATCTGAAAGCGAAGGAGAAGGCCAAGGAAGTTAAGATTGCTTCCCTTACGAAGCAAGAGAAGGTACTTGAGGATATTTCAGAAGAAAGTGATAAACAGATTACGCAATTAGCGAAGCAAGAAGCTGACCTACAGGCGAAGAAGCGGGCTGCTAGTAATGCGAAGTCGCCTTTCACTTATTCCGGTGGGAAACTGGGTTACCCATTGGCCGTTCAAGCGCCACTTACATCTGATTTTACGAATAGAATCAACCCAGTTACAGGCAGAGCAGAGAGCCATAAAGGGATTGATTTGGGAGCTCCCAAAGGAACGGACATCCTCGCGGCAGAGAACGGCTCTGTCATCTATGCATCTTGGATGAACGGCTACGGGAATTGCGTCATCGTGGATCATGGGAATGGGTTATGGACGGTATATGGACATATTATGAATGACGGGATCTACGTCAAAGTTGGCGATTTAGTTAAACGCGGACAGAAAATTGCCGGTGTTGGCTCGACAGGTCAATCCACAGGGAACCATTTGCACTTTGAGGTTAGGAAGAATGAAGTTCCAACCGATCCTAAACCGTTCTTACGATAAGGGGACTTGGTTATAAAACGGGAATAGCTTGTCATATACTACAAACAGGCGAACCCAGATGGGTTTTAGGAAAAAGGTGGTGAAACGCGCTTTGCAATTCAAAGGACGCACGGTCATAGTATTTGTTTTGTTAGCCATGTTTGCAAGCAGTATCGTGACACTGACGATTGTGGATTCATCCTTTTCTTGGGGGCGGAAAGAGCAGCCAGCGGGCAGTACAGCCGCATCCACTGCCACTTCATCCGGGCTATCGAGTAAGGATTTGAGCAAAATCTCTACAACGTTTCAATTGATCGAGAGCAAGTATTTGAAGCAGCCGGATCATGATAAGTTGGTCAATGGTGCAATCAATGGCATGCTGGAATCTCTGGAAGATCCGTTTACTGTGTATATGGATCAGAAGGAAGCGAAGCAGTTCGATGAGAGTATTACGTCTTCTTTTCAAGGCATTGGGGCAGAGGTTTCGATTGAGGAAGGTAAATTCGTTATCGTGTCTCCAATCAAGGGATCTCCTGCTGAGAAAGCGGGTATTCAATCCAAAGACGTGATTGTCTCTGTTAACGGAGAGAAATTGGACGGGCTTACACTCAACCAAGCGGTCATGAAAATCCGCGGCCCTAAAGGGACGCAAGCGAAGCTGGATTTACTTCGTCAAGGTGCCGGTGATCCAGTGCAGGTTATCGTGGTCAGGGATAATATTGACGTTGAAACGGTTTATGGCGAAATGCTGCAGGACCAAATTGGGAAGATTGAGATTCGCCAATTCTCCTCGAATACAGCCGTCCGTTTCGCTGAAGAGCTGAAAAGCCTTGAAGCCAAAGGGATGAAAGGGCTTGTTATCGACGTACGTAATGATCCAGGCGGTCTGTTGAACGTAGTTGTGGACATCGTGAATCCTTTTGTCAAAAGCGGCAAGCCGATCGTCCAGGTCGAGAATCGGGATGGGAAGCGGGAGCCGACACCATCAACGGGTTCAGGCAAGAACTATCCGGTCACTGTACTTGTGAACAAGGGCAGTGCGAGTGCTTCAGAGATATTGGCAGGAGCGTTCCAAGAAGCGGTTGGCAGTAAGATTATTGGCGAAACTTCCTACGGGAAAGGAACCGTTCAGGTTACTTTTGAGAAGGAAATGGGCGACGGCAGCAATATTAAAATGACCGTATACAAATGGTTAACGCCTAATGGCAACTGGATTCACAAAACGGGGATCCAACCGGATATCCCAGTTGAGCAGCCAGGTTATTTCAAAGCAGCTCCGCTGTCTAAGAAAAGCGTGCTTAAACAGGATACGACAAGCGATGATGTGAAGAATCTACAGCTCATGTTATCAGGTCTGGGTTTTAACCCGGAGCGCACGGACGGTTATTTCAATGATAAGACAGTTACAGCTGTTAAAGCATTCCAACGGACAAATGGTTTACCGATGACAGGCGAGGTAGACACGGAAACAGCGACTAAAATCGAAAAATCAATTTTGGCGCAAATCCGTGAGCCGAAGAATGATTTGCAGCTGAAAGCAGCAATTGGGCAAATCCAAAAGCAAATCGGGAAATAATAAGGATCAGATATTGGAAATTCGTCGGGATGGGCAGGAAATAAGCGCTCGTAGTCGAATTAGTGTAGGAAGGTTGCTACGGCAGCCTTCCTATTTCTTTTTCATCAAGGAGCCCAGATTCGTATGGATGTGTTGATTCAACTCTTGGACAGACTGCTGCATGCTGTGGGGCAGTTGTTTGCGAATCCTTTTTACTATATAGGAATTCTATTTATTGTGCTGCACTATCGGAAGCAGATTCAGATGGAACGTAAGCTTTTTCACACGCGCTTGCATTCTTTATTGAGTGAGACGTGGCGCACTGTACTATGGGGATGGCTAGGCGGTCTCAGTGCCTCCATACTTATGCTCTTCGTAGGTGTTAATATTGAAGCGAATACGGTAATTCTCTTATGGGTCCTTTCGATTATTCTAGTGATGATGCGCGTTAGATTCTTGTGTCTGGCTTATGCGGTAGGTATTTTGGGAATCGCGCAAGTGATTCTTTCGTGGATACCGAATGCAGCCAGTCTTCAGGAGGCGGTACCGATTCTGGACATTGTAGTTGGCGCGGATATTCCTTCCTTGCTGGTCATTGTCGCCGTACTTCATCTTCTAGAAGGGACGCTCGTCGGCTTTCAAGGGGCACGTATGGCAACACCGTTGTTCCTCGAAGGAAGACGAGGGCAGATTATCGGCGGGCAACAACTGCAAGGCTTCTGGCCTGTCCCTTTGTTCTTGCTCGTTCCTATGTCAGGGGGAAGTATACAAGCTCTTCCATGGGAAACACTGTTTGGTTCGAACCTCGCGTCAGGATGGACACTTCTTGCCTTTCCGGCAATGATCGGCTTTACGGAGCTAACGATATCGAAGCTCCCTCGTAAGCAAGCTCGTTTCAGCGCAAGCTTACTCTACTTATATGGCATCACCCTGTTAGTTATAGCTATAGCCGCCCATTTCTGGTCGCCGATTCTGCTTGTAGGAGCCGTATTAAGCATTACTTTACATGAAGGATTGATTCGGTATAACCACTGGGTTGAAGATAAGCTGGTGCCGTTCTACGTGCACTCACAGCGAGGTCTTATGGTGTTGTCGGTAGTGCCAAACAGTCCTGCCCACGAGTTAGGTATTCAAACTGGCGAACTCATTCATAAGGTGAACGGTCACAAAATCAAGACTAAAACCGATCTGCACGTTGCCATGGGGCTGAATTCCGCCTTTTGCAGGCTGGAAGTGCTGAATGAGCAAGATGAGGTACGCTTCTTACAGCGAGCGATTTACTCTGGCGATCATCATCAATTAGGTATTATTTTAGCTCCGGATCAGGATGCATTGTACTTCCTAGAGCAAAAACCTCTGCACCTGTTTTCCTATTTGCGAAGTAAACTAACCGGCTTGTTATCCAATGATTCGACGAAATCCATGTGATTAAAAAAAGACCCTATCCTCTCGTTTGAAAGAGGAAGGGTCTTTGCTTATTTAACCGTTGTTGTTGGAGAAAGCCCATCACGCAGTACGATAATTTCAACGCGGCGATTTTTGCTGCGGTTCTCATCGCTGGTGTTGGCTACTTTTGGCATCGTATCGGCATATGCGGTAGCAATAAATTTGTTGTTATCCAGCTTGGCTGTATCGCTAAAATAGCGAAGAACCGAAAGGGAACGGGCGAAGGATAAGCCCCAGTTATCTTTGAAAGGAGAACCTGTAGCCAGCGGTAAGTTGTCGGTATGACCTTCAATGCTAATCTTGCTGTTCAACGTAGGGATAAGTGAAGCAAGCTTCTGCAGAATAGGAAAGGAGGCCGCTTTCAGATCCGCTTTTCCTAGGTCGAATAGGAATAAGTCGTTAAGGGTGATAGCCACACCGCGTTCTGTATCACTGGCAGACACTTGTGCCTCCAGATTCTGATCCTTAATATAAGCTTGGACTTGTTTTAAAAGATCCTGAAGTTCCTTTTCGCGCTTCTCTTTTTCATTCTCTTCAGGCTTTGTTTTATCTTTCTCTTCCTTCTGATCGTCCTGGCTCTGATTCTGGTTCTGCGGTGTCTGGGCATCGCCTTGCTTAGGGGTCATTTGACCGCTTACGCCAAAGCCTTTATCCAAAACCGAGTCAGCTTTCTGGAATTGCATGTTTAAGGCTTGGGCCAGAACGGAATACTTTTGAACATCGACTTTACTCATTGCATACATAATAATGAAGAAAACGAGCAGAAGGGTGATTAAATCAGCGTAAGTAATGAGCCATCTCTCATGATTGACGTGTTCCTCGTGCTTCTTACCTCTCCGCGCCATTGTCGACATCCTCCTCTACGACTTTCTTCGTTGATTTATCGTGGAGGAAGGAATTCAGTTTTTTCTTAATTAACTGTGGATTCTCACCAGCTTGAAGGGCAAGAATTCCTTCTAACATCAGTTCCATTTCGGAAACCATTTCTTTACCGCGAACCTTAATTTTATTAGCAATCGGAAGATAGACCAAGTTGGCGCTCATAACACCGTATAAAGTGGCTGTGAAAGCAACGGCAATGGCGGGACCGAGACTGGAGGGGTCGTCGAGATTACCGAGAACGTGAATGAGCCCCATAACGGTACCGATAATTCCCATGGTTGGAGCATATCCGCCTCCGGCTTCAAACACCTTTGACATATTGTTAACCTGGTGTTCAATAGCATCCATCTCTAGTTCTAGAATTTGTCTGGTCAACTCAGGATCAGTTCCATCCACCACCATAAGTAAGCCATCTTTAAGGAACGGATTTGTATGCTCCTGTGCACGCTGCTCAAGGGCTAGTACTCCTTCTCGACGAGCGATAGAGGCCATATCCACAAGTTCATCAATCGTTGCCCCCGGATCTCTTTTAACTTCTTTGAAGGCAATGTCTAGAGCTTTAGGTATTTTGGCTAAAATAGAGAGCGGAAAGCTGATGGCTACTGCGCCAAAGGTTCCGCCGAAAACGATCAGCATGGCACTCGGGATGATCAATGAACTAATATGACCGCCATCCCACATGTACCCGCCGACTAAACCTACAAGACCCAATACTAATCCTAAAACTGTTGTCAAATCCATGACTGTACCACTCCTAATTAGCATAAAAAGAATAGGAACCATAAAGCAACCAGATAAGTTCGTTGGAGTCGTTCTCCACAAAATTTATACAGGCCGTAACAGATATTGCCGTTTGCATCCATGATTCAAAAAGAGTATAATGGAAAAACCAGAACAAACATTCTTATGATGGATGAATTTAGAGAATCCTTCATATTTGTGGCGAATAAGTTCCATAAACTTCTATATCGGAAATAGCATAAGGAAAGTTAATAGGATAAAAGTTCGATTTATTTCGATAAAATGTAGGTTTAAAAAGTTCGCTTTCAGAACCGAGAAGGTTGGAGGAAGTACGGAGAAGGAGGAACGAAGTGTAGAGATTTGCTACATGGGTACCGGACTTCCCGGTTTCGTTCAAGATTCGATGCCGAGTTGCTTCCTGAATGACTTTGTTATGAGAGTCAACTTTTTAAACAACCACTATAAGTGTAGGTGATTATTGATGAGTGAACTTGTAATTAGTTCTAAGAAGTTTGAACTTGTATCCGATTTTTCTCCGCAAGGTGATCAGCCTCAAGCGATTGAGGAAATTGTTCAAAGTATACAAGCGGGAAATAAGCATCAGACGCTCTTGGGTGCGACGGGAACGGGAAAAACGTTCACAGCGGCGCAAGTCATTGCCAAATTGAACCGTCCAACCCTAATTATTGCGCATAACAAAACGTTAGCCGCACAGTTGTGCAGTGAATTTAAAGAATTCTTCCCTCATAATGCCGTCTCCTACTTCGTTAGTTACTATGATTACTACCAACCAGAAGCCTACATTGCCTCCTCTGACACCTACATCGAGAAAGATTCCAGCATCAATGAAGAGATTGATAAGCTTCGTCACTCAGCGACAAGCTCGTTATTTGAACGCCGTGACGTTATTGTCGTGGCGAGCGTGTCGTGTATTTACGGCTTGGGTTCGCCAATTGAATATGGCAATATGCTGCTTTCTTTACGTGTAGGGATGGAGAAATCACGCAATGAGATTTTACACAAGCTCGTGGATATTCAATATCAGCGGAATGATTTGAATTTTGTGCGCGGCACGTTTCGCGTGCGCGGAGATGTTGTTGAGATTTTCCCAGCGTCGCATGGCGAGCAAGCGGTGAGAGTTGAGTTGTTTGGTGACGAAATCGAACGGATTACGGAAATTAATGTGCTCACCGGCGAGATTATCGGCGAACGCGAGCATATCGCGATTTTCCCAGCGTCTCACTTTGTGACGCATGAAGATACGATGAAACGCGCTCTCGTGAATATTGAACGTGAGCTTGAGGAGCGTCTTGCTGAGCTGAAAGAGCAAGGGAAGCTGCTCGAAGCACAAAGGCTTGAACAGCGGACTCGTTACGATATGGAAATGATGCAAGAGATGGGCTTCTGCAATGGGATTGAGAATTACTCAGGACCGCTGACTTTCCGTGAGCGAGGGGCTACGCCTTATACACTTTTGGATTATTTCCCGGACGACATGCTCTTTATGGTCGATGAATCTCATGTGACTTTGCCGCAAATTCGCGCGATGTACAATGGAGATAGAGCGAGAAAAGAAGTATTGGTTGATCATGGTTTCCGTTTGCCATCTGCACTGGATAACCGACCTTTACGCTTTGAGGAGTTTGAGGAGAAAGTCAGCCAAATTTTATATATATCAGCTACGCCTGGACCTTATGAGCTGGAACATTGTCCACAAATGACACAACAAATTATTCGTCCTACAGGGTTACTGGATCCTATTATTGAGGTAAGACCAACCAAAGGACAAATTGATGATTTAATAGCGGAAATTCATGATCGAATTCGTAAAGATGAGCGGGTGCTCGTTACTACCTTAACGAAAAAGATGTCGGAAGATTTAACCGATTACTTTAAGGAAATAGGGATTAAGGTTCGATACTTGCACTCGGATATCAAGACATTTGAACGTATGCAGATTTTACGTGATTTGCGGTTGGGGACTTTCCATGTTCTTGTGGGGATTAACCTCCTCAGGGAAGGGCTTGATTTACCTGAGGTTTCGTTGGTCGCTATTCTAGATGCGGACAAAGAAGGGTTCCTACGTTCGGAACGATCGCTGATTCAAACCATCGGCCGTGCCGCGAGGAATTCAGACGGACGTGTCATTATGTATGGAGATAAAATAACAGACTCCATGCAGAAAGCGATCTATGAGACGAGTCGCCGTCGAAGTTTGCAAGAAGCGCATAATGAGAAGCTGGGGATCACACCGCAAACGATTGCCAAGAAAATTCGCGATGTCATTGAGGCTACGAAAGTGGCTGAACAGAAAGCGGATTATCTGGCTGATGTGAAGGGTGCGAAGATGTCGAAGAAGGATCGCGCGTCGCTGATCGAGCGTTTGGAAGGCGAGATGAAAGAGGCTGCGAAGAACCTGCAGTTCGAACGTGCCGCGCAGCTGCGTGATGCTATTATGGAAATGAAAGCTGACGCCTAGAAGGGGCTTCAGCTTCACATAGGAGAGGAAGGGTACTGTGTCTAGAGATCAAATCGTCATTAAAGGAGCGAGAGCTCATAATCTGAAAAATATCGATGTCACGATTCCGCGTGATAAGTTTGTTGTTCTCACAGGCTTAAGTGGATCAGGGAAATCTTCGCTTGCCTTTGATACGATTTATGCGGAGGGGCAGCGCAGATACGTTGAATCTCTATCTGCCTATGCCAGACAATTTCTAGGGCAAATGGATAAGCCGGATGTAGATTCGATTGAAGGTCTATCCCCGGCTATTTCCATTGATCAGAAAACAACAAGCCGTAATCCGCGTTCCACGGTTGGGACAGTAACGGAGATTTACGACTATTTGCGCTTACTATATGCTCGAATTGGACGTCCGCACTGTCCGACCCATGGTATTGAGATTACATCGCAAACCGTGGAACAAATGGTGGATCGCATTATGGAGTATCCGGAACGAACGAAGCTCCAGATTCTAGCTCCCCTTATTTCAGGACGCAAAGGCGAACATACGAAGCTGCTTGCTGATATTCAAAAGCAGGGATTCGTCAGGGTGCGTGTCAACGGTGAAACGGTCGATCTCGCTGAGAAGATTGAGCTCGACAAAAATAAAAAGCATACGATTGAGGTCGTTGTTGACCGTATCGTGATCAAAGAGGATGTTCAAACTCGTCTTGCGGATTCACTGGAGACAGCGCTCAAGCTGGCGAATGGCCGGGTAATCGTTGATATCATTGACAAAGAAGAGCTTCTTTTTAGCCAGAACTTAGCCTGTCCGGAGTGCGGCTTCAGTGTTGAAGAATTAGCACCGAGAATGTTTTCGTTTAACAGTCCCTTTGGCGCTTGTCCCGATTGTGATGGACTAGGCAGTCAAATGATTGTTGATCCTGATTTACTTGTTCCTGATATGAAGCTAACGATTGAAGAGGGAGCGTTCGAAGCTTGGGCCGGCAGCACTTCCAACTATTACCCGCAGTTTCTTGCTGCGGTTTGTGAACATTATTCCATTCCGCGCAATGTGCCTGTTTCTGAGATCAGCAGTGATCAAATAAAGGTTATCCTTTATGGAACAGGCGGGGAGAAGATTCGCTTCCGCTACGAGAATGATATGGGAGCGAGCAAGGAAGCGTTGGTTCCTTTCGAGGGTATCATTCGCAACTTAGAGCGCAGATTCAAAGATACGTTCTCTGAGGGGATCAGGGAGCATATCCAGACGTATATGAGCACGAAGCCTTGTCCGAAGTGTAAAGGACAGCGTCTGAAGCCCGAAACGTTAGCTGTGACGATCAATGGCAAAAACATTGCGCATGCAACTTCCCTTTCAATTGGTGACGCTGAGGAATGGTTCAAAGGGCTGGACTTGAATGAACGTGAGCTGACGATTTCCAATTTGATTCTCAAAGAAATCAGATCTCGCCTGGGGTTCCTTGTCAACGTGGGTCTTGATTACTTAACGATGCATCGTGCTGCAGGTACGTTATCGGGTGGAGAAGCGCAGCGGATTCGCTTGGCTACACAGATCGGTTCTAGTTTGATGGGTGTCCTTTATATTTTGGATGAGCCTAGCATTGGGCTTCATCAAAGAGATAATACGCGTCTGATTCAGACGCTCGAACATATGCGTGATCTCGGCAACACATTAATCGTCGTGGAACATGATGAAGACACGATGATGGCTGCGGATTACATTATCGATATCGGTCCTGGTGCCGGTATTCATGGCGGACAAGTTATTGCGGAAGGTACGCCTACAGAGTTGATGAAAGACGAAAACTCTCTAACAGGACAATACCTTAGCGGCAAACGTTTCATTCCTATTCCAGCAGCGCGACGCAAGCCGAATGGGAAATGGATCGAGGTCAAAGGCGCCAAAGAAAATAATTTGCGCAACGTCTCGGCTAAAGTGCCACTCGGAGTATTCACCTGTGTAACAGGGGTATCCGGTTCAGGCAAAAGTACGTTGATTAACGAGATTTTGTTCAAAACCTTGTCGCGTGATTTAAACGGAGCTAAGGTGCGTCCTGGTGAGCACAAGGAAATTGTGGGACTTGAACACATTGATAAAGTCATCGACATTGACCAATCACCGATTGGCCGCACGCCACGCTCGAATCCAGCGACGTATACCGGTGTGTTTGACGATATTCGTGATGTTTATGCGAATACGAACGAAGCCAAGGTTCGCGGTTACAAGAAAGGCCGCTTCAGCTTTAACGTGAAGGGCGGCCGCTGTGAGGCTTGTCGTGGAGACGGCATCATCAAGATCGAGATGCACTTCTTACCAGACGTGTATGTGCCTTGTGAAGTCTGTAAAGGCAAGCGGTACAACCGCGAGACGATGGAAGTGAAGTACAAAGGCAAGAGCATTTCCGAAGTGTTAGAAATGACGATTGAGGACGGCTGCGAGTTCTTCAAGAACTTGCCGCGTATTCATCGTAAGCTGACGACACTTCTAGATGTGGGCCTGGGCTACATGACCCTCGGCCAGCCAGCTACTACGCTGTCCGGCGGCGAAGCCCAGCGTGTGAAGCTTGCGGCGGAGCTGTACCGCCGCAGCACAGGCAAGACGATCTACATCCTGGATGAGCCCACTACGGGGCTCCACATCCACGATATCGATCGTCTGCTGAAGGTGCTTCACCGTCTCGTTGAGAACGGTGAAACCGTACTTGTCATCGAGCATAACCTCGATGTGATCAAGACGGCGGACCACGTCATCGATTTAGGCCCCGAGGGTGGTACCCGCGGAGGACTGATCGTGGCAGCCGGTACGCCGGAGGATGTCGTGAAGGTGGCCGGGTCCTACACCGGCCAGTATTTGAAACCGATCCTTGAACGGGATCGGGAGCGCTCTGAGAACTATGCGAAGCGCCTTGAGGTGCTAGAAGAATCAGTAGGTTAGTCAGTTACCCGAATAAGCTTGGCTCACGATACAAGAGATCGTGACGCCAAGCTTATTTTGTTCTTTTTGTCACAATTCCGACTAACATACCTTTAATTTTGTTAAGACTTAATAGAATGATACAAGCTTCGACAATTTAACCCTCTATCACAATGAGGGAGAATAGACCTATAATTAGGTTATAAGTTGCATACGAAAATATCCCTATTACTAACTATCCATGATTGAGGATATAAGCAGTATAATCTATCTACTTTATGGAGGCTTGTTATGAAACCGACGTTAGAGTTACAAGAGATTGTTTCTGCTTTAGGTATTGATCCTTTTCGATTCTTAGCTTGGCAGGAGAAAGAATTAGCAGAAAAACTACAAAACGTATACTTAGAGGAGCATAAAGAATTCGACCCCGTGTACGGACTAGTCGTTTAAGAAATGTTACTCTAAGAAAACATAGAACCCGAAACGTCCCTTGATAGGGATGTCGGGTTTATTTTTTATTTTGGCCGCTGATGTATAAGTCATGAGTTGAATCTCAATATGCTCGGAGTTATAAATACTCGAAGAGATGGACATTTTATACTTACGAGGCAGGTATGAGAAAACACGATTTATCAAAAAGAAATCATTGATTTGATGTATGAGCTTCGTTGAATCCATCCATTCATGGCCTTATCATATGGGTCAAGGCCTGCAAAAGGTGACAAACTTGTTACACATCAGTGTAATCACTTGCATCTATTGCCCAATCAAGCTAACATAGAATTAAAATAGCAGGACGTGTGCCTTGCACCGAGTTACTATAAGGAGGTTTCACCATGTTATTAGCGGAAGCAGCAGCAACAACAAGTACGTATACAAGCTTTGATATTTACGTTTTGATCTTCACGGTTGTCATCGCCATTGCGGTTATTAGACAGTTGATCAACCCTCGAAGAAATTTGTTTGCCCTTGGGTTTGCGGGAATTTCCTTGATCGTATTCGGCATCATGGATTACGTTATGATCAGCGGCTGGTAAATCAGAGCAAAACAAGATAAAAGCCCGCAGGACCAAGATCGTAAGATCAACGGCGCCTGCGGGCTTTTTTGATTTATTTAAGTAGCTGAGAAAGTATAAGTTTTATTACACTTCGCGTCATCAGTCTTGACAAACTCGCTCGTCCCAGAAGGACGACGGAGTCGTTTATCCTTGAGCGAATGCTTATACCCACCACATTTCACCAAGAGGTTCCTTGATGAGCACTTGTTGCAGATTTTGCACCGCTTTGGAGAATCCTTCTTCTACGGACATCAAACCGTCTTCGTGCTCGATGCTCACGACATAGTCGTAACCAACAAGGCGCAGAGCGCTAATGATGTCAGCCCAAACTTTCATATCATGACCATAACCAACAGAGCGGAACTGCCAAGCGCGGTCAAGCATGTTAGCGTAGGATTGCATGTCTGTTACACCATAGCGGTTCACATTGTTAACATCAAGAGATGTATCTTTGGCGTGGAAATGGTGAATCGCTCCGGCACGGCCAAGAATTTGAACAGCTTGAACAGGATCGATTCCTTGCCACCACATATGACTCGGGTCAAGATTCGCGCCGATCGCATCACCTGCTGCTTCGCGCAGACGAAGGAGAGTTGCTGGCGTATGTACGGAGAAACCGCCGTGCAACTCCAGACCAATTTTAATATTACGGTCGGAAGCGTACTTGCCTGTCTCTGTCCAGTAAGGAATAATTTTGTTCCCCCACTGCCAGTCCAGAATCTCTTGGAAATCGTTCGGCCAAGGCGCTACCGGCCAGTTCGGATACTTCGCATCCTCATGGTCACCAGGACAGCCTGAGAACGTATTAACCACAGGTACCTCTAAGCGCTCAGCAAGATCAATCGTTTGTATGATAGCATCATGAAACTCTTTAGCAATGTGTTTTTGCGGGTGCAGCGGGTTACCGTGTGCGCTAAGCGCGCTGATTGTCAAACCGCGGGATTCCACCGCATGTTTAAATGCTTTTAATTTCCCTGCGTCTGCGAGAAGTTCGCTTGGGTTGCAATGAGCTGTACCGGGATAGCCCCCTGTACCAATTTCAACAGCATCTAAGCCTTTCGCAGCAATGTAATCCAACGCTTCCTCGAAAGGTTTTCCACCGAACAGAACCATAAAAACGCCTAACTTCATTAGGTACACCTCCATAAATGGTAAACAACCACACAAATTATACCACTATCATCCAGTAAAATGAAGCAAGCCTTTATAGATCCGAAGTACCGTCTCATAATTGGAGCTGTAGATAATAACCGAGAACGTAACTAATGCTTGTGTAACGAAACAACGAAAGTAGAAATAGGTTTTGGATACTTTCTTTTTATTAACGGTAGTGATTTTAAAGATATTTTCGATGGCCAGAATAATCCCATGATAGAGCCCGTAGAAGAAATAAAGCCATGTAAAGCCATGCCACAGACCAATCAAGACCATAATCAGAACAGACAAGCTGGAGGCTACCCAGCGGGATGGAGCAGTACGGGAGAAGAACATGAAAATATGATCTCGGAAAAAATCACCTAACGTCGCGTGCCAATTTCGCCAAAACTGTGTCATGGAAGGTGAGAAGAGAGGACGCTTGAAGTTCTCAGGCATCGTATAGCCCATCAATCGCCCAAAGCCGATCGCCATATCGGAATAACCGGAGAAATCAAAGTAAATGAGTGCATAGAACCAGATCAATAGAAATAACGACTGATGAGTGTGCAAATCCTGCTTTAGCACTTGATCGAAAACGCTGGTCATCCAGGTGACCACAACAATTTTCTTAAACAAACCTAAAATGATCCGTTTCACACTATCTTCAAAAAGAGCGGCGTCTACGTTGTAAGGCTTTTTGCTATCGGCCATGAAATCACGGAATTTTAAAATCGGTCCCGATGTAAAAGTTGGAATGAAGAGCAGGTAATTCGCGTAATCAATGGCTGGAACTTGACCTTCTTTACCGAAGAAATAAGCAAAATAATAAGCATCGATCACTTTAAGAACGTTATAAATGAGGCCTAAATAGATGATAGCATCGAACAATGGATTGTGAAAAATGTCCATGACGAAAAGCCGGACACCGAGAAACACACCGACAACATTAGCGGCAATCGCGAAAATAAAGGTCGCTTTACGCCAGAACGTTGTTCGGCATAGATAAACAAAGCCAGCATAATTAATGATCGTGAAAGCAGCATAGAAAATAAGCAGCTTCTGGCTAAACAGCAGCAGAAAGCAGAGGCTGAAAATAATCATCAGAATGCGTTTGTTATTAGCCCACTTACGGGTGAGCATCAGAACGGCAACCATGCCAATCATAGCGATAATTGCGTTCATGTGCATATAAAACATAGCTATAGAACTCCTCGCTTCGAAAGCTTGATCAGTCTCATCTTAGACTTCTAGAAGATTTAGAAATACTAGAATTTCTCGTAGATAAACAAGCCCTTGCCAGTAAAATAGATGAAAACCAAATACAGCATCACGAGATAGATTAGGACTTCGATGGTTTTCCTAAGGATTTTAACCATGTGTCTACCTCCTTTGTAAATAGCGGCGCGCCCTCTTCGCGGTTCAAGTGGACAAGGTCATGGAAATAGCGTGGATCGTATTTGTGCAGCAAATCCAGCGTAGGCACATTCGCAGCTTGCAGCTGGCGATTTGCCTCTTGCATCAAGGAGGCGACGTAAGGCGGATCCGCATAGCCTTTGTTCCACGGCATCCAAATCACACGCAGAGGAAGTTGATGCTTATTCGCATACTGGATAACCCATTGCAGAGCATCCAAATTTGCCTGAAAATCTTTCAGTGTCATGGAACCAAAGCGCTTGTCGTATTCGGTCCATTTCGTCTTTAGGAAAGCATCGTCTTTGCGACCGGGGTACAGCTCTTTATCAATCCAGCGAGGCTCATAGGTTAGGCTGCCTTTACTCAAATTACGAGCAAACTCTTCACCGGAATCCCGGAAATAGTCGCGGTACGTGTAAACATAAGGCTGATACCAGGGTTTGAACCATTGATAGGTTGGATCGGTTTCAAGTGAGTCCAGCATGGTGTGAACATCAATGCCAATCACAAGCTCATCCTTCACCTGGTAAAGGTTACTCGATAGGATGGCTTTCAGGTCGGTTAGCTTTCCATAGGAAAGTCCCATCTCAACCAAATGGGCTTCGGATTTCTCTTCGATATACGCACCCGTGACGGAGGAATTACCGAAGAAAACTGGACCCGATTGGGACCAGCCGTGGTGGTAGAGCGTTTTGGTAAAGTCGTTTTTGTAAAAACGGCGCGAGCTAACCATCGGGTTCCACCAAGAAATGAGCAGGTCGGAGACGACGATTGCCAGCAGCAGGCCGAGTACGAAACTATTTTTTTTGAGAAATGCAGCTACTTTCAACGGTATCACTCATTATCTTTGTATAGGATGGACGCTTCATAACGTCTGGCTTGCCATGGAGAACGCATGAAGCATTAGTTGGCCCACAGTTGACAAGGAACTGTATATCGTACAGCTAATGTCGGTGTGTGGGCCATGTGATGTTACTTGGGGTGTAAACGTGCAACAAGCTAGCAAGACCGTCGTCCCAACTCGTGGTGAAGTTGCATTTTGTGCAACAATTCTTTTAAATCCTTAAGCATATTGGCTATATGTTGTAAAAAATACAACAATTCAAAGAGATTTTCATCAATCAGGCGTTTTGGAACAGAATTGTTGTAAGAAATGCAACTTTGCTGCTGGTAAAGGCCGCTTTATCGAGATATTGTTGTACAAAATGCAACTTAGACGGTCGAGGAATCAATCGTCAAGGTTCACTTGGCGAGGATCATTCATCGGGATTCATTATCGATGGTTATACATCAATGATCCATCAGGGGATCTGCTTATGGTCGACATAGCAAAGTAGTTACGGATAGAACAGAAAAGGCACTTACAGCGCCTTCTCCTGCCAAGCATGGTACTGCTCACGGAATGTAGCAGGCCACTGCTGTTCATCGAGACCGTACTGTGCCAAGAACGCGAACGCCCAGCGCTCGATACCAAAGCCTACACAGCCTGTAACGGCGTTGCGCTTGCCCATTTTAATATTAAAAGCATTTCCGAACGTGTTGCTATGGAAATTTACAGAGGAGCAGGCGATTGATTTCTTCACATGAGGAATGCTCAAGCGCAGCTCATATTTCATCTCTTGATTGCGTTGGAAGGACGCTTTCACTTGGAAATCGTTCGTGAAGAACGGGTCGTTGGCGATCTCCATCATGCTGTCCACGTTCCACTCAACGGCAAGCTCTTTCAGATATTCAATCGATTTTAGGCGATTTTCTTTGACGAAGTCTGGTTTACCGACGAAAATAATTTCGCGCATCGAGAAGTCGAGCAGACGACCGAAATCGGTGTGGTTTTTGGACTCGAATCGGTGACATTTCGCAATGGCTGTAACGACGATGCCGTCACCCTCAAGCGTTTCATTCTCTAGGCCTTCATAGCAGTGGTAACAAGTAGAAGGATTCATCATGAAGTTCGGCTTCACCATATTGTTATCAAGCGCCAATGGCTGTTCTTGGTTCCAACCGCCAGCTTCGCGGATCGATTGGGAGAAGGATTCGATGACATCCAAATCCTCACGCAAATGAGTCACGAAATGAATGTGCTCCGGGAAAGAAGTGAAGTGATTTGTTTTATTCAAAGTGTGACTATGAATGACAGCTGGATAAGACTCTTCCTGCATGCCTTCGAAACGCTTGGCGATCTTTGTAACGAAAGAATAATCCAAGAAACGCATTAAGCTGGAGAAAGGCTCACGGAAAATAAAAAGGCCGGGCTCCAACACTTTAATTGCTTTACGCTCTACAAGCTCAGCGATAATATCGCCTTCATAGGGAGTATCGACTTTGTTCTCGAATAGAATGTTTTCCTTGAAGCCGAAATCACCGTGCGAGAAGCGTTCAATAAGACGCTGAACCCGTTCTGTAATACCTTCGTTTCCATTCGGAGAGTTATGGGTAATGATAATGTGACCATCCACAAGGGCAATATCCTGAATATGCTCATCGGCAAAGGCGGACGCGTATTTGACTTGTCCATGCTGACTTTCAGCCAGGCCTTCTAAAGAAATTTTACATGTCAACATGAGTGGGTTACCTCGCAGTCTTCTTGGAAATAAAATCGGCAATTTCGCTTACCGTGTTCATAGAGTACAGCATTAAATCTTGATTCGTCACTTGGATGCTGTACGTTTTCTCAATATGGGCGATGAGCGCTGTGGCTCCGATGGAGTCAATGAACCCATAATCAAACAGATGAACATCAACGTCAAAATCATCGTCATCCTCAGCAATTTCATAACGCTCGCGAATATGCTGTTCAAGCTGCGCTAATAATTCTTCATTAGACATGTTGGAAAGCCTCCTGGTTAATTTAAAAGTGGTCATTAGATAAAGGAATGTTAGTTCACTTTGCTGTAAAAGTAAGTGTCGTTAAATCACCGTATCGGGTGATGTTGTACATATGTGTTTGGGAGTCATGCTCGATCTTGGCATCGGATCCGTCGAAAAGTAGCTCCGTAGGACTGAATACCTTCACTTGCTGCAGACCTGCTGATTTCAGGACCAATTGATGAGTGTTTCCTTGCTGTGTCAGCTCAAAAGGGACATTAGAACGTACGACGTGGAACTTTTCCTTGGTCACTCCAATACCGATGGAGGATGGCTTAGCCAAACCTACATAGGATTGGTTGTCAATTGTCGTGTAAATATCCGAATCACTTTGTAGGGAGTATAGGGCAAGTTTTTCACCCTTTTCGATGACAACACCAAGTGTTGCAGCATACTCACCAGCCAAGCTTGGCACCTTGTTGGTATTCGGTGTCAAAGTGGCGTGAAAGTGCGGACTGCTGCCTGATAAACGATCTTTCAGCTTGTCCCATAAGTAAGAAGCCCATGACTGACTAATACGAACTTCGCTTTTCATAGCGGTTAAGAATGACTTCGCCATCTGTGTTTCGGTCATAAAATTATAATCATGCTTCATACGAAGTTTATTAAAGTAATCAGCAAAATTGGTTAAGTCGGCAACCAAAGACGGTACGGGAAAATGGTACTCGATGTGCTCGAAATAATCAATCGGCATATCCAATTTAGCCATTGATTCGAAAACGTCCGTCGTTGCATAATCTCCTGTCCGCAGTACCGGCGTCGGTGTATGAATCAGCATCGTATGATCTGTATTCCCTTGTTTATCCTGTAATAGGAAGGGAAGCGACCAAATCTCTTCGGGACGTGAAATAACGGGCGAATCGGGTGATAAGAATCCGAAATTGTACCATAATCCTTGCTGATGTTCAGTTTCCAGTGTTTGCTGTTGATCTATGTTATTGATGCGCCACGTGTGTTGGTTCGTTCCAGGGTGCAGCCAAGGGATACCGAGCTTATCGAAAGCTTTCTTGTGAAGGAAAAGCTCGGTACGTTCCTGTTCAGCACTTTTGAAATTATGCACGAACATGTGCGGATCGATTTGTAAATGATTGTCACGCGCGTATTGGATGAACTCCTGGAGCTCCGCTTGATAAGGAAACTGCGGGTCGTCGATCGAAACGGGGGACCCGAATTCGATACCGCCGACGACCAGGTCGTCTTTGCCGTCGTGATTAAGATCTATCCAAAGCGGGACGGAGTAGTGGCCGGCAACCAAGGCGTGATCGCCGACTTGGTTCAGGGTTGTGCCCTGTAGGGGACCCTCATCTGCCCAAGCGCCAGCGCCTTCTTGGGTGAAAACCTGTAGGTCCCCGTCACTGCTGCCGACTACGAGATCAAGTCGGCCGTCGCCGTTGATGTCACGCACGGATGGTGCGGCGTGCGTGGCTTTGTTCGGCAGCGTGATGATGGCGCTGCCTTGGTTTAGGGTGAGGCCCGCTGCGCTGCGGCCCTTGTAGAGCCATACTTGTCCATCGGCTCCGCCTAGGACAAGGTCGAGCTTGCCGTCGCCATCGACGTCGGCGACGAACGGCGCTGCAGGCCCTCCGGGCAGCTGCAGCGGCTTCCCACCCGCGAGCAGCACCGCGGGCTTCGAGAACCTGCCGCTAGCGAGCTGCGGCAGAAGCCGTACCGCCCCGGACTCGTCGGAGACGACGAGGTCCGTGCGGCCATCCCCGTTCACGTCTGCGGCGTGAACGGCACTGTAAGGGCCAAGCTGGAGCGGCTCGCCGGACTCCAGCAACAGCTTCACCGGCGCGCCGAACGTGTCCGGCAGCGCCAAGCCCTCTGGCGGCGGCTCACTCGTGTAGGCCGCCGCGTCAACACCTTGATTCGTGTACACATACACGAATCCATCCGAGCTGCCGACCACGAGGTCCGTGCGGCCGTCGCCGTTCATATCCGCGGCCGTCGGGTACGCGCGGTAAGGCAGCTCAATCGCGCTCGACAGATCGCGATACTGTGGAAACAAAGCCTGCCGCAGGGGCTTGCCAGCAGCCATCACGTGCAGCCCGCTCGCGTAACCCGAGCCAGGCAGCTCTCCGACGAACTTCGGCTGCGCGTTCGTTCCCGTATTGAGCTGCACCGTCACGCTCTCGCGCCATTGCCCCCAGTAGAAGGCGTTGCGTACGAGTGTAAACGAGGGGATCTCGTTATATTCCTTCAGCTTCTCCGCCCAAGCAATGCCGTCTTTCTGCTGAATTGCCGGCATCGCCTCAAAATGGTTCTGAAAGGCCATCGCAGGCCTTCCGTATGGGCCAAGAATTTTTTTAACACTGTAACCAAGTGTTTCTTTCGATACATAAGCCAGCAGCTCACTGCGATACTGCATGTTCGCTGCAGCAAAAGCAAAGTTAAAATAAGGCTCAATCGGTAACGTTTTTCTATTGAAATAAGTCGTTCCCGGAACCCGTTTCATTTCTGCTTGGAACTTTGCAGCCAGCTGTGAGAAGCCTAGCTTCGGATCCATACCGCTCATCATGTCGTAGCCTGTTAGGAAGTACCGGTTCGGCAGAAAGTTACTGCTGATCAGCACGGTGCCTTTTCCAACGCGGTTCTGCATAACAAGCGATACAGGCATCTTCGACTCCACAGGTTTATTCATTGCCACAATCGTTTGACCTGTGGAGGGATCGAAACCGTATCCGAGGTTAAAACCAGGTAGATCGTAAATTGTATTATGCTTAAGATAGCTTTGCGTAAATAATTGAAAGGTTTGTTGAATGCCCTGAAGATTAACTGGCACCTGCGGGTAGCTGAGAGATAGTGAATCCCCTGATAAGAAAGGTGAGCCAAATTTGTTCAGAGGTACCTTTTTTAAATCAACAATTCTGGCAGCTCCAAGAAAATCCAGCGGAAACCGGTCAGCAAACTCATTTTCCACTAATAAATGTCCGCCCTGCTTCACGAATGTGACAAGCTTCGTAACTTGCTCCGCCCACCCGGCATCTTGCGCAAGGGCAGGATCCAGATAAATCGCATTATACTTTCGAAGCTGGCTCGTTGTTAAGGAAGGCAGGTTTTGCTTGTCAATGTGAACGCCTGCTTGCAAGGTTTGCTGAAAATTTCCATAGGCTGCCGCATCATAAAGATCCCCGCTCGTCGCATAGAGGAGCTTGGTTTCATCTACTTTTGGCAAAAATAAAAGTAGGACAATGGTAAATAGGCTGACAAGGCCTAGTCCGATCAGTAGTTTAAGAACACGAATTTTCGACAAAACCAAAGGTATCCCTCAATTACTAAAAAGGTCACTATCCTTGCCATTATAGCATTCATAGGAAGCTTTGTTAACTTCTAAAGGGTTTGGTGTTGCGAGAGGAAACGTTTGGCAATCAGCTGTGGCTGTCGGATATTGGCTAAGTTTGTAATTACCCCCCGCCCTAGATTCCTACCTATCCTTTCTGTTACACTAAAGAGAAGACTTTGAGGTTTACCCGAGGATCTATTATTGAAAGGATTTGCTGCCATGCGTACGATACGCAGAGAAGATATAGAATTGTTGGCCCCTGCGGGGGATTGGGATTGTTTGAGAGCGGCTGTTGCCAATGGTGCGGATGCCGTGTTTTTTGGTGTGGAGAAATTTAATGCTAGGGCACGCGCGCATAACTTTACGATGGCTGAACTGCCGGATATTATGTCGTTCCTTCATTTATATGGAGTAAAGGGCTTTCTTACCTTCAACATCCTTGTGTTTGAGGAAGAACTGAATGATGCGAAGCAATTGATAGATGCATGTGTGGACGCCGGTGTGGATGCGGTCATTGTACAGGATCTTGGTTTGGTTAAAATGATTCGCCAAATCTCCCCCGATTTTCCGATTCACGGATCGACACAGATGACGATTACATCGCCTGAGGCGGTTGAATTTACGAAGCCGTTCGATATTGAGCGCGTTGTTTTAGGGCGCGAAAATAACTTGAAGCAGATTAAACAAATCGGCGATCAAGCGAAGCTTCCGATGGAAGTTTTCGTGCACGGTGCGCTTTGTGTATCTTATTCCGGTCAGTGTTTGACTTCTGAAATGTGGGGCGGGCGTTCCGCTAACCGTGGAGAATGTGCACAGGCATGCCGCTTGCCGTATGATCTGATGGTCGACGGCGTGCAAAAGCCGATGGGCGATGTCACGTATTTGCTGTCGCCAAAGGATTTGGCAGCGATAGAGATCGTTCCGGAGCTTATTGAAGCCGGCGTACGCTCATTCAAAATTGAAGGACGTCTAAAGACCCCTGAATACGTGGCCAATGTCGTGAGCAAGTACCGCCGTGCGATTGACCGCTATTTCGATGGGGAGGATGCTCGTCCGACCAAAGAAGAGGTTCGTGAGCTTCAGCAAAGCTTCTCGCGTGGATTTACGGTTGGCTTCTTGAATGGAACCAACAATAAGCAGCTTGTCGACGGCACGTTTCCGAAGAGCCGCGGGGTTTTCGTGGGCCGCATCAAGCAAATTTTGCGCGATGGCGTGATCTGTGAGCTGGAGGCGCCGCTCAAGCGCGGTGACGGTCTTGTTTTCGACGCGGGGGATCCGACGAAGAAGGAAGAAGGCGGGCGCATCTACGATTTGCGCCGCAAGGGAGAGAAGCTCGAAGGCGAAGCCGAGGGCGGACTCATCGAGATCATTATGGGACGCAATGATGTGGAGCTGGGCCGTCTGCATGTCGGGGACCGCATCTGGAAGACGAATGATCCGCAGCTTGACAAGCGCCTGCGCCAGACGTTCGAGACCGACAAGCCTTACCGGACATTCCCGGTCAGCGTGAAGGTAAGCGGCGTAGAAGGCGAGCCGCTCAAGAGCTGGTGGACGGATATTCAAGGCGGACATACCGTCTTCGTACAGTCCGAGCTTCCGCTCGTTCGCGCGGAGAAAAGACCGATGGACGAACAGCTCTTTACGGAGCAGTTTGGACGCCTTGGCGGCACGGTTTTTGAGCTCAGCCAGCTGGATCTACAGCTGACCGGTGAGCTGATTGTGCCAATGCGTGAGCTTAACAGCATGCGCCGCATGGCTGTGGAGCTGATGGAAGACGAGCGGCAGAAACCGCCTGCTTACATGAAGCGTGAAATCGGCGTGTATGACGACGTGATTCAGTCAGCTGCTGAGGCAGCTATCACCAACGCTGCCGCGAATGCTCCTGCGCTTTCCCTAGCGGAACGCAAGGCTGTGGAGCTTACTGCACTTTGCCGTAACCTGGATCAGGTGAAGGCTGTGCTTGAAACAACGGAAATCGAGTTTATTTATGCGGATTTCGAATTTATTAAGCAGTTCCCAGCGGCCGTGGAAGCCGTTCGTGCAGCCGGGCGCCGAATCGCCTTGGTGACACCGCGTATTCACATGCCAGGGGAAACGGGCTATTTTAACCATATATTAAAGCTTAATCCGGATGCGGTATTGATCCGTAATACGGGCGCAGCCTACTTCTTCTTGAAGCATCGGTTGGAAAATCCAGACGCGCCGAAACCGCAGTTAATCGGGGATTTCTCGCTCAATGTGGCCAACCACAAAACGGCTGCCTTGTTCCTAGAAGCGGGCCTTTCGAAGATTACGCCTTCGTACGATTTGAACATTCAGCAAATGGTCGATTTGCTTCGTCGTGCTGAGACCTCGAAGCTTGAGGTTGTTATTCATCAGCACATGCCGATGTTCCATACGGAGCACTGCGTGTACTGTACGTTCCTGAGCGAGGGCACTAACTTTACAAACTGCGGTCGTCCTTGTGAGGATCACAGCGTTTCTTTACAAGACCGTGTCGGAATGTCTCACCCGGTGCGTGTCGATGAAGGCTGTCGTAATACGGTGTATAACGCGGTGGACCAATCTGGTGCCGAGTACTTGAGTCATTTCATGGATTTAGGCATCCGCTCCTTCCGTGTTGAGTTCCTTGAAGAGACGCCAGACAAGGTGCGCGAAATTCTCGACTTGTACCGTCGCGCGATTGATGGTGAGATTAGCGGTACGCAAGTATGGCGTTCGTTGAAAGCGACGAACCAATTAGGTGTTACTCGCGGTCAGCTGGTGAAGTAGAGGATCAATAGTGTATTAAAACAGACTCAGTGCCGCATAGGTACTGGGTTTTTTGTTGTTCTCTCGAAGGTAAGGAAAAGCGGACTCTTAAATGTTTCCTTCATTTGTTGTCACTTGTTTGATGTCCTGAATAATATGTTACAACTGATGCCTAAGCCTAATGGACATAAGAAGAAAGGATGACGATAGATAACAATGAAAAGGACATATAAGTTCACCGAGATCGCTGGTAAAATCGGAAAAACACGAGAAGTTGTAAGGGGATGGACAAATTATTATCGCGAATTTCTTCCGACTAAAGCTTTTGGCGGATCCCAAAGGTACACAGAAGAAGCCATCGAAATTTTTGAGATCATATCCAAGTTGAGCGATGCCAATAAATCGCCTAAATTTATAAAAGAACATTTACAGGAAATGCGTCAGAAGGCTATTATTGCACTCAATGATGAAGAATCATTACCTCCTACAGCTGCTATTGTTCCTGACTCCAATGCCAATGTACCTCCTTCCGTAGACGAATCAATCCTACTTCCAGTTATGAACAACTCCAACTTGCAATTAAGTAAAGAAACAATGGAATTAAGTAACAGGGTAAAGCTCCTTACGCAAAAAATAGAAGCGAATAAATCCCCAAGGAATTTAAAGGAACATATAGACGACTTGAATCAAAAGGCAGGTATATCATCTATAGCAGTTGGCGGGCTTTTGTCACCTATGATGGGTCACCCAAACTCTCATTTCGTTCAATTAAGTAATGAAGTCGCGGAACTTAGTAACATCATCCATACGCTCAGGCAAAAGGTTGACGAAGTTTCAAACGTTTCTGAAGAAATGTCGGAACTGCGAAACGTGATCCAGATTCTAACTCAATATGTAGCTGATTTATTCGAGCAGGACATTAGAAGTGAGGTTACTACTACGCTAGAATTACTACACAGACAAATTGAGGGTGTATCTGTAGAAGTAATAGGGCAAAAGAATGTGATCCAAACCGTTCAGCAAAAGGTAACTGAAGTCTCGGAGCAAGATCTCAAAGGTGAAATACTTACTGCCACAACGGAGTTATTGAACCAACGATATGAAGGCGTTTCGGAGGATGTAAAGAACCTGCGAAATGAGATTCATCTCAAAACGCAAAAGGTAAGTGAAAAGTTGGAACAAGAAATCCGAAGTGAAGTAAATGCTTCTGCAGAATCGCTATACAAACGCTATGACACTATATCTGAAGAAGTTTTAGGGCTGAAGAATGTCATCCAAAACGTTCAGCAAAAGGTAACTAAAGTTTCGGAGCAAGATCTCAAAGGTGAAATACTTACTGCTACAACGGAGTTACTGAACCAACGTTACGAAGGTGTTTCGCGGGATGTAAAGAACCTGCGAAATGAGATTCATCTCAAAACGCAAAAGGCAAGTGAAATGTTGGAACAAGAAATCCGAAGTGAAGTAAATGCTTCTACAGAATCGCTATACAAACGCTATGACACCATATCTGAAGAAGTTATAGGGCTGAAGAATGTGATCCAAAACGTTAATCAAAAGGTAACTGAAGTTTCGGAGCAAGATCTCAAAGGTGAAATACTTACTGCCACAACGGAGTTGCTGAACCAACGATATGAAGGCGTTTCAAAGGATGTAAAGAACTTACGTAATGAGATTCAATTCCATACGCAAAAGGCAAGTGAAATGTTGGAACATGAAATCAGAAGTGAAGTCTTTTCAACAATTGAATTACTGAACAGACAAATTGAGGGTGTTTCTACAGAAGTAAAAGGGTTGCAGAATGCGATCCAAAGCGTTCAACAAACGGTAACTGAAACTTCAGAGCGTGATCTCAAAGGTGAAATACTTACTGCCACAGCGGAGTTACTGGACCAACGCTATGATAACGTAACTGAAGAAATAACGGAACTGCGACACGTGATCGAAACTGTTCAACAAAAGGTAACTGAAGCTCCAGAGCAAGATCCCAAAGGTGAAATACTTACTGCCACAACGGAGTTACTGAATCAAAAATATGAAGGCGTTTCGGAGGATGTAAAGGACCTTCGCAATTTGATTCATCTTCACACGCAAAAGGTAAGTGAAAGGTTGGAACAAGAAATCCGAAGTGAAATGCTTGCTGCTGCGGAATCACTAAACAAACGATATGATGACATATCTCAACAATTGACATCACAGCAACGACTGCTTGAAAAGATCTCTAAAATGTTAGGTTTTTAGGCTACCATTTAATCCTTATCATGATGCCACAAGTAATAGAACTCCCTTGCAGCTAGGGAGTTCTATTACTTATACAAACATTTCAGCTTGCTTTAGCATTCTACGATATAGCCCCCAGCATCTCCCTCATCTCGTTTGTTCACAATTCAGACACAAATTTTTAATCTATTTTTCAGATTTGCTTAAGGTTGGTTTATTGTTCCACGGGTATAGTGATGATGGTTATATGAACGAGTAGAAATGGGGGATCTTGGATGCTTGAGGTCAAACAAGTCAGCAAGCTGTACGAAAATGATCGCGGCGTACACAACATCGATTTCTCGATGCAGCGCGGCGAGATCGTCGGCTTCTTAGGGCCGAATGGTGCTGGCAAAACAACGACGATGCGCATGATTACGGGTTATTTGAACCCTACGCATGGTCAAATATGGGTGGATGGTCACTCCATGGCTGATAACCCGAAGAAAGCACGCCGCAAAATCGGCTACTTACCCGAAACGCCGCCTCTCTATCCCGAGATGACGGTGCAGGCTTATTTACGATTTATCGCAAATCTTCGCGATGTGCCTGCACGGGAGCAGAAGCTGCGTGTCGGCGAAGCGATCGACAAGCTAGGTCTGCAAGGCCGCGAGAAGCAAATCATCCGCTCCTTGTCTAAGGGCTACAAGCAGCGTTTGGGCCTCGCGCAAGCGATTTTGCACCAACCGGATCTGCTGATTCTGGACGAGCCCACGTCCGGCCTCGATCCGAAGCAGATCATCGAGATTCGCCAGCTGATTCATGAGCTGGGAGAGAACCATACGGTGCTGCTGAGCACGCACATTCTTCCTGAAATTAACGCGATTTGCAACCGCGTTCTCATCATTAACCAAGGCCGCGTCGTTCTCGACGAGCGCCCTGAGCACCTCGGCCGCACGATGGGCGAGACGTTCGAGGTGTCGCTCGAGGTCAAGGGACCTCGCGAGCGGATCTTGACCGAGCTGCGCAGCCTAGAGGCGGTCGCAGAAGTGAAAGAAGTCGACGCGCTTAGCGACGCTGCAACTATCGCTGCGCCTGCTGCGCAGGATGTGTTCATTACCGATGAAGCTTCAACAGAAGCAGCGCTCACAGAACTGCCAGCAGCAGCCGAAACCGTGAAGCTGCTCGTCACCTCCGCGGATCGCTCCGATATCCGCGAGGCGCTGTTCTTCCGCCTGGCAGGCGCAGGCTACCCGATTCTAGAGATGAAGCGGGAAAGCCTCAGCTTAGAGGATATCTTCCTCAAGTTGACGACGGATGAGCCTACCGAAGTCGACAGCACTCCGAAGGAGGAGGTAGACACCGATGCGTAGAGTCTGGGCTATTTGCTCGAAAGAGCTGCAAATGTATTTCTTTTCTCCTGTTGCTTACGTGGCATTCGCTTTCTATGTGCTGCTATCGAGCTTCTTCTTCTACATCAACTTCGTTAACGGCCAGCCGCCGATTGTAGATGCGCGTTCCGTTGTTGGAAATACCACATTCGTTTACCTATTTATCATCCCGCTTTTAACGATGCGTCTCATCGCAGATGAGTTCCGTCAAGGGACTGATGAGCTGCTTCTGACTTCACCTGCAGGTATTGGTGAAATCGTGCTGGGTAAATATTTATCTGCTTTTATTGTACAAGTGGGGCTAGTGGGGATCAGCTTGATCTATCCACTTATTATGTCTGCCTTCGGAACGTTAGATAAGCCTGTTATGTGGCTGTCTTATCTAAGTATGTTCCTGTTAGGATGCGCGATGATGGCCATTGGCTTGTTCGCTTCCAGTTTGTCTAACAACCAGATGGTTGCCGGTATTTCAGGCTTCGTTATTTTGCTTATGTTATGGCTGCTTGATTGGGTAAGCGGCAGTATGACAGGCAAGCTGAAGGATTATGTCGCTCAATTCTCATTGACGAGCCATCTGACAAACTTACAAAAAGGCGTCCTGCACGGCGGAGACATCCTCTTTTATATCACATTGACAGCTGTGTTCCTGGTTCTTTGCATACAAGTCCTTGAAAGAAAGCGTTGGAGGTGAGCGGGATGAATAAGTGGATACGGGGAACTAATGCGACTGTTTTATCGATCGCCGTTATCGGCATTTTCATCATTTTGACCATCTTCCTTCACTCGCTGAAAGGCTTTCAGGTCGATTTGACGAAAAATAAAAGCTTTACGCTCTCCGAGCAAACAGTTGCCACACTCAAAAACTTAAACCAAGATATTCACATCGTTGCCTTTACGAATAGTGGGGACAACAACGGTTTTGTAACGCGACAAGTCACCGATATGGTGACTGAATACAAGAAGCAAAGCGGCAAGATTACGTATGATGAATACGATATGCTGAAACAGCCTTCGATGGCCAAGCAGTATGGTGTCGATCAAGGCGGAACGATTATTTTTGAGATGGGTTCTAAAAAGCAGAATATCAATTTCTATGAATTATTTGTCGGCCAACAGGACGGTTCCTACACGTTCTCAGGGGAAGAGAAATTTACCCAGGCCATTAAGAGCCTCACGTCCACAGAGAAGCACACGGTTTATCTGCTTTCCGGTCATCAGGAATATCCACTGAATGCCATGACCATTTTGAAAAGCAGTCTGGAAGCCGCTAATTATGTCGTGAAGGACCTTAATCTGTTCGTTGAGGGCAAAATACCGGACGATGCGCAGATGCTCATGCTGCTTGGCCCGCAAAATGACCTGAATGATAAAGAAGCGGCGCTGATAGAGGCTTATTTGAAGGATAAAGGCAAGATTTATATGGCGTTAGGCTTCAATAAAGATATGGCGACCAAGTGGAAAAACATCGATGCGATCATGAAAACATACGGCATTCAGGATCAACATGCGATTGCAATTGAACCGAAGCAAACGTCGCTCTATGATCCGCTGACGATTATTCCGGAGTATGGACCCCATGACATTACCAATAAGCTGTCCAGCAATAATTTAATTACGATGTTGTCGCTGGCTGTAAGTTTGAATGCGGATGAAAGTGCGCCAGACTACACGCAGTCTCTGCTTTTGAAAACAACAGACAAAGCTTACGGAGAAACAGATATTAACCTTCTTGCGCAATCCAAGACCAAGCAGGATGCGACAGATGTCAAAGGACCGCTCAATCTGGGTTACGCGATTGCGGGCAAGGATAACAAGCCTAAAGCTGTTATTCTAGGGGGATCGACATTCGTACTGGATGAAGATATTCAGAATCAAGGTAATAAGGATTTTGCTCTGAACAGTATCGGCTGGCTGCAGGAACAGAAGGATCAGATCACGATCCGTCCGCGTCAAGGGGATGCGTTCCAACAAGCGATGATAACGCCTAGCCAAGCGAATACCATTTTCCTCGTAACGATCGTGTTCTTACCGCTCTTGTTCCTAGTCATTGGCGGCTTGATTTGGTGGAGGAGGAGACGAGGATGAAACGGTTTATTCCTACGATTCTGTTAGTCGTTATTTGTATCGGCGGTTTTTGGTACGCTTCGAGCAAAGACTTCTTTCAAGAGAAAAAAGATGAACCGAAATCGCTCATCACACTCAAACAAGAAGAAGTGCAGTCCATCCATGTAAAAACAGAGGCACAGCAGATTGAATTAGCCCGGAGTGGCAGCGGCTGGGAAATGAAAAATCCGGCAGCAGCGCCGATTAATACGAATCAAGTAGGTTCGTGGTTGGATGCCCTAGGTTTGGTGACATCAACGAAACTAGTTGAAGATCAGGTAAGTAATCTATCCAACTATGGGTTAGATAAGCCGCTTGGAACTTATGAAGTTACGTTAAAAGACGGCTCAAAGAAAGGACTGCTGGTGGGTACAGCTCTTCCTATTGAAGGCTTCTCCTATGTTCAGGTGGAGGGAACTCCTGCTGTGTATCAGGTGAGCGATCAGACGCTCTCTGGCATCAGCAAAGCACCGGTAGACTTTGCTGATGCCAGCCCAGTCCAATTCGAAAGCGATAAGGTGCAAAGCGTAAAGCTAACGTGGAAAGGTCAGACTTGGACGCTTACCAAAACAGACAAAGACAAGGTGGCTGCCGAGGCGAACTGGAAGCTTGGTGATAAAGAGTTGAAAGGCACTGAGGCGAATCCGCTGTTGGATGAACTGATCTTCCTTCGCAGCGCTGAACTTCCGCAGCCAGCAGCTCAGAAGCCAACTGCGGGCGGTGAGCTTAAAGTAGAGCTAGGCTTGTCTGTTGATGGCAAAGAAGTCACGGAGATCTATGAAGGCAAGCTAAGCCAAGATCAAGTTTGGATGGCTAAGCAAGGCGGACAGTGGGCGTACCTGCTTACAGCCGCAGATATACAGAAATTGGCGGATACCTATGCCGGCAAACCGGCTCAGCCTGCCTCTTAACAGGAAAACTGCTCTCTACAGCTATCGTGCTGTGGGGGCAGTTTTTTCATTTTCTACTACTTTCTACTTTCTACTTTCTATTTACTACTACTTCTTCATTCTTACTTCTTTCCTTTTATTTTCTTTTTTGTTGTTCTCCTTCCGCACCTACCTTCTTCTTTTCTTCCCAGTGAGAAGTCCAAAGTTGTACGGAGTGCAACAATTTCCTTAGTTTCGCCCCATCAATCTGAATAGGTTGTATTTTGTACAAGAATTTAGCCCTATTTCGTTCAAAACGTCCACTTTGGGCCGGAAATGTTGTATTTCTTACAACAATCGGTAAAATTTTACGAATTTGCATAAATAATGTTGTACGATGTACAACTTTGCAACAGCTGCAGCAGTTGGGGACCATAGTTTCTCAAAATTTTGTTTAACTTTTTTTTCCAATGACACATAAAACGGAATAATTTGGGAAACCTACAAAAAAGGAATGGAAAGGAGGTAACATTCACATGTATAGCAATCAAGGGAACCATCCTATTTCAGGTAAAGAGCTTTTGTATGTAGCCGATACGCTGAAAAATGAAGAGCTGTTAACAAAGCTTTGTGTTCAAGGTGCGGTGAACAGCCAGAGTCAATCCTTGAAACAAACCTTGTCTCAACTTTCGCAGGAGCGTCTGCAAAACATTAGTGTCCTCATCAACACCCTACAGCAGCAATCAGGCATTACCCATTAATTCGTACATAATAGGAGGTGCAAGAAGCCATGTATCAGCAAAACCCTTATCAACAACAGCAGCAGTCTCACCAGCAACAAGTACAATTAAAAGACGAGGACTTCGCGAACTTTGTCCTTTCCGAATTGAAACGCAGTGCCCGTGAATATACGACTGCCGCTTTGGAAGCCGCGAATCCACAGATCAGGCAGGCCTTCCAGTCGTTATTGCAAAAGACATTGCAGGATCAAGCTGCCGTATTTCAGGAAATCCAGAAGCTTGGCGAATATGAGATTCAAGCTGCTCCTCAGCAGCAAATTGTACAGGAGCTGCAGAAACAAAGTCAGACCGCAGCTCAGCTGCAGTCCTTTGTACAACAAAATTTGAGTCAAACCAATACGGCGAGCTATCAGCAGCAAGACCAGATGCCTATCGCCCAGCAACAGCAACATCAGCAGCAGAGTCAAGTACAGAACCAGATTGCTGCTTTATATCAAACACAGACACCTATCCAACCCATGATTAGTGCCTCCCAATATCCGAATGCGGTGTACAGTAATCAAGGGCAAGGCTATTCAACCCACACACAGTCTTCACCAAATCAGACAACTCAACAGCAAGCCTATATTAGCAACCAGCAAGGACAAAATTTTCAAGATCAGAATTATGGACAAACCGGCTACGGTCAATCTCAGGGTTATGCTGCATCATCTGGATACAGCGCATCTGAAAATGCTGGCATTACTAGCAAATCAGCAAGTTCCGCCAACGCTTCCCGCAGTCAAACAGGTTCCCATACTTCAACCGCAGGGGAAAGCTCTTTCCTTAGTAAACAACAACATGAGGGAAGTAAATATAGCTTCTAAATCTCATCGTTCCCTCAAGACCAAGACGTCCTAGCTTCTAGCTAAAGGGCGTCTTTTTTTATCAAACATTCCATCGCTCCAAATATGTTTATTTTTTATTTTGTCCCACTTTTCTCATAATCATGGTATGGAACCAGCTTGTCACTCATATATAAGGAACATAGGATGTCCAAACTTATGGGAGAAGGGTGCTAATGCTGATGAGAAAAACGTGGATTTACGGAGCAGCTACTTTAATTGTACTAGGAGCATTAACAACAGCATGTGGTTCCAAAGAGGAAGTTGCCAGTAGCGGTGCAGCAGGCTTGAAGGACACCAAGGCAGCGACTACAGTGGCTCAAGGGAAGACGGAAAGCAGTGTGAAGACGGTAGCCTCGGGCGCCAAGCCAGCCATTGATGCCGATTATAAAGTAGATGGCAGAAACGTTACGATCACGTATCAGACTAGTAATTTCCAGATAGCGGATCATATGGATCAGAAAGCCGTACAGGGTGAGGGACATTTACATTTGTACGTGGACGGTAAGCAGAAAGCGATGATTGGTAAAACGGGTCCGTTAACCCTAACGAATCTAGCGGCAGGTAAACATGAGATCAGACTCGAGCTTCAGCAAAATGATCATAAGGATATCAATGTAGAGAAAATTCTTAATATTGAAGTAAAATAATTGGGAACATTTGTGCGTATTTAGCCAGAAATCAAGCTTGGGCGTAGATCAGATAACATTATGTACATATTCCTTGAAAAGGCGGGCGCTTAGCCCGTCTTTTGTCATTTGACACACCCGAATACGTAGCATAGACTGTTGATAGTATGGCAGTATTGCCGCCTAATCGGAGGGAAACAATTGATCGTCGATATACGTAAGTGGAAGCATGTTTTTAAGCTTGACCCAGATCGGTACATCTCAGATGAAGCGCTCGATCGGCTTTGCCAGTCTGGGACGGATGCGATCATGGTGGGTGGCTCAACTGGGGTGACTTTCGATAACACGGTAGATCTTCTATCTCGCATTCGCCAATATGAGGTGCCCTGTGTGCTTGAGATATCCAATCATGAGGCTATCGTTCCAGGGTTCGATTTATTCTTAATTCCGGTTGTGGTGAATGCGGATGATCCGAAATGGATCGTTGGGCAGCATCATGAGGCCTTGAAGGAATATGGCTCTATGCTTAACTGGGACGAGATCATAGCCGAAGGCTATATTATTCTGAATAGCGAAGCTACAGCGGCGAAGTTAACCTCGGCTCGTACGAACTTGGACGTCAAGGATGTTGCGGCGTACGCTCGCATGGCGGACAAGCTATTTCACATGTCTATTGTTTACTTGGAATATAGCGGTGTGTTTGGTGATATGGAGCTGGTAAGGCGGACGCGACAAGTGCTGGAGAATGCCCGTTTATTCTATGGCGGAGGCATTGACAGCCTAGATAAAGCGCAACAAGCAGCGGAGGTCGCAGATACCATCGTCGTCGGTAACATTATTTATAGTGATCTGGAGCAGGCTCTTCAGACCGTGAACTTTGATAGAACAGGAAGGTAACTTATGAACGAGACAGTCAATATTTTAGATGCGATAAAAAGGTTGAACCCCGAGCAGCGCAAAGCAGTTGAAGCTGTTGACGGCCCACTTCTGATTATGGCTGGAGCGGGAAGCGGGAAGACACGAGTGCTGACGCATCGTATTGCTTACTTGATTGGCACGCGCAAAGCGGCTCCATGGAGCATTTTGGCCCTTACATTTACGAATAAAGCGGCACGTGAGATGCAGGACCGCGTTGGCAAGCTGGTTGGCGGCAGTGGGAATGATATTTGGGTTTCCACGTTTCACTCCATGTGTGTGCGCATGCTGCGCAGAGATATTTCACGCATCGGCTTCACCTCTAATTTTACCATTCTAGATTCCGGTGATCAGTTATCCGTCATCAAAACGTGCTGCAAAGAACTGAACATTGATACCAAGAAATACGAACCTAAGACCTTTCAAGCAGCCATTTCTACAGCCAAAAATGAACTCATCTCTCCTAAACAATTTGAAGATAAAATCGGTGACTACTTCGACGGATTGACCTCGAAAATCTATACGCTTTATCAGAAGAAGCTTAGAAGCAACAATTCCCTGGATTTTGATGATTTAATTATGGCAACCATTCATTTGTTTAATGAAGTTCCAGAGGTTCTGGAGTTTTACCAAAATAAATTTCAATATATTCATGTTGATGAGTATCAGGATACGAACAGAGCGCAGTACATGCTGTGTCAAATGATTGCGGCCAAACATAAGCGCATTTGCGTTGTGGGTGACAGTGACCAATCCATTTACCGTTGGCGTGGGGCTGACATTTCGAATATCCTTAATTTTGAAAAAGATTATCCGAATGCTACCGCTATTTTATTGGAGCAAAATTATCGCTCCACTTCTAATATTTTGCAGGCTGCCAATAAAGTCATTGCCAATAATACGGGCCGTAAGCCCAAAAACTTATGGACGGATAAAGAAGGCGGCGTAAGGATTAAGCTGTTTCAAGCTGATTCCGAGCACGAAGAAGGCTATTTTGTTACGAGTGAAATTAATAAAAATAAGTCCAATGGTAAAAAGTTCGGTCATCACGCCATTTTGTACCGGACGAACGCACAATCTCGGGTGATTGAGGAAATTCTCATTAAATCCGATATCCAATACACCATTGTTGGCGGCGTAAAGTTCTACGATCGGAAAGAGATCAAGGATATTTTGGCGTATCTGCGCCTCATCTCCAATCCGGACGATGATATCAGCTTGAGCCGGATCGTGAACGTGCCGAAGCGGGGCATTGGTGACACCTCGATGGACCGAGTGGCCGAAATGGCGGGACGAAGAGGTATTTCCTTATATGCCATGCTGGAGGAAGTCGATTCATTGGAGATCACGTCCAAGGCTAAGCACGCTTTAGCCGATTTCCGCGAAATGATTGATAACTTGAACCGAATGGTTGAATACTTATCTGTAACTGAACTTACGGAGAAAATACTGGAGATGTCGCAGTACCGTCTGGAAATGCAGCGCGAGAACACGATTGAATCCAAGGCTCGTCTCGAAAATATTGAGGAGTTCCTGTCCGTGACGATGGACTTCGAGAAACGTAACGAGGACAAGTCGCTCATTTCGTTCCTAACCGATTTGGCGCTTATCGCCGATATCGATACGCTGGATAAAGAAAAAAGCGAGGAAGAGCAGGACGCCGTTGTGCTCATGACGATGCACAGTGCCAAAGGTCTAGAATTCCCGGTTGTATTCATCATCGGGATGGAAGAAGGCGTCTTCCCGCACAGCCGTGCCTTCGCCGATAACGAAGAACTCGAAGAGGAGCGCCGTTTGGCCTATGTCGGCATCACGCGCGCCGAGCAAGAGCTTTTCCTCACGTGCGCCCGTATGCGCACGCTCTTCGGCCGCACCGCCGCGAACGCGCCATCGAGATTCCTTCAGGAGATTCCGAAGGAGCTCCTGGAGAATGTCTCGATGGGCGGCTCCATCGGCGGAGGCTTCTCGCGAGCTGGCCGCACCAGCTCCAGCTCGTGGGGCAGCAGTGGCAGCAGCGCCACTGCCTCACAAGCGGGCCGCGGCTCCGCCGGCTCGTCCGCTTGGGGCACGCCGTCCTCGTTCGGACGGCCTAGTACCGGCGCGGCTGCGCCAAGCCCAGCAGCCGGGGCGAAGCCGGCTGCGTTCCGGGCTCCGCAGCCTGCCGCAGGCGGCGCGGTGCCGGACTACAAAGCCAGCGACAAAGTGTCGCATGGCAAGTGGGGCATCGGCACCGTTGTGTCAGTGAAAGGCTCGGGTGATGATACCGAGCTGCAAATTGCTTTCCCGGCGCCTGTTGGCTTGAAGCGCCTGCTTGCGAAGTTCGCTCCTATTACGAAAGAATAGGAGCCGCTTGCGCCTTTATTTGCCGCACCAACCCCCTATTACCCATTAGAGAGGAAGAGCCCGTAATGACAGATGCCATCGCGGCAATGAAAACCCTCATCCAAGAAATCAACAAACATAACCATAACTACTACACGCTCGATGAACCGGCGATTTCCGATGCCGAGTGGGATGCTTTATACAATAAATTGACCGCGTTGGAGAAGGAGACAGGGATTACCCTGCCTTCTTCTCCTACTCAGCGCGTGGGCGGCGACATTCTCAAAGGTTTTGATCCACACAAGCATCTGGCCCGACTCTGGAGCTTGGACAAAGCACAAAATGCCGAAGACCTGCAGACTTGGCATACACGTGTACTTAAGTTAATTGCAGATTACAACAGCAAGAATCCTGAGAACCCGTTGCCAGACCCGACGTATGTGGTGGAATTGAAGTTCGACGGACTCACGTTGAACCTTACCTATAAGCAAGGAGAGCTAGTTCAAGCCTCCACGCGAGGAAACGGTACGGTTGGTGAGGGCATTTTAGCCCAGATCAAGACGATCAAATCCATCCCGCTGGAGATCCCGTACAAGGACGGAACCATTGAAGTGCAGGGTGAGGGCATGATGTTCCTCTCCGTTCTCCAGGCGTACAATCAGACTGCTACGGATCCGCTCAAAAATGCCCGTAACGCTGCAGCTGGAGCACTGCGCAATCTCAATCCCAAAGTGACGGCAGAGCGTAAGTTGAACGCTTTCTTCTATAATGTGGGTTACTCAGACGGCATCCAGTTCGATAATCATTTCGATATGGTTCAGTTTCTTCGTGACAACCACTTTAAAGTAAGCAACCGCACACGTTATTTCAGCACAATTGAAGAAGTAAGTGCAGAGCTAGAGCAAATTGCCGAAGAGCGCCTTGGCTTTGATTTTCTGATTGACGGAAGTGTCATTAAGATTACGGACATGCGAACAAGAGAAGTGCTCGGCTACACTGAGAAATTCCCTCGTTGGGCGATTGCCTATAAGTTTGAAGCCGAAGAAGCGACAACGATCCTGCAAAGTGTATCTTGGGAAGTTGGCCGCACAGGCAAAATCACACCGTTAGCCCGCGTTGAAGCCGTGGATCTCGCTGGCGTAACTGTACAGAACTGCACCCTCAACAATGTCGGTGACATCGAACGCAAAAACCTCAAGCACGCTTTAGGCAGCCTCGTCTACATCCGTCGCTCCAATGATGTCATTCCTGAGATTCTCGGTAAAGTAACCGAGGAGAATGACGGCGAGGAGATTGTAGCTCCGACGCATTGTCCTTCCTGCGGCAGTGAACTTGAGATGCGTGGTGCGCATCTATTCTGTTTGAACCGTCTCGGCTGCAGTCCGCAGCTGGTTGGGCGTATGGCGCATTTTGCTTCGCGCGATGCGATGGATATTGAGTTTTTCAGCGAAATGACTGCCTCACAGCTGCATCAAGAGCTGGATGTCCGTGATCCTGCGGATTTGTACACCCTACAATTCGAGGATCTCGTCAAGCTCGATCGCTTTGGCGAGAAGAAGGCCCGCAACCTGCTTGATGCCCTTGAAAAAAGTAAATCGCGCGATCTAGCTTCGTTCCTTTATGCCCTGGGCATTCCTAACTCGGGTAAAACCACGACCAAGGTGCTGGCAGACTACTATCGCAGCCTAACGAAGATTATGGCGGCTACGCCTGAGGAGCTAATCGGGCTTCCAGATGTAGGCGGAATAGTAGCTGAGAGTATTTACTCATTCTTCCGTGACCCTGTAATGGTGTCCAGTATTGAGCGTATGCTCGCTGCTGGCGTCAATCCAATAGCTGAAGAGCCTGCGGTTGTATTGGCTAGCCCTGACAATCCGTTCTTTGGTAAAACCATTGTCCTCACAGGTACGCTATCGACCATGGGACGTGACGAATGTGCCAAGAAGCTGGAAGCGCTAGGAGCTAAGATTACTGGCAGCGTTTCTAAGAAAACGGACATCGTGATCGCAGGGGAAAGCGCCGGAAGCAAGCTGACGAAAGCGCAAGAACTTGGAATTCGGATCATTGAGGATGAACAGGAGCTTTTACAGCTTTTAGGTGAAGCTTAAATTCATAAATAAGGGGACAGTGCCATGCCGAATAAACTTCATATTGTGAATGGAGACGCATTTGGAGATAAGCTGCGTGCTTCAGATATCGATGGAGACATATTGGTATGGCGCGAGTCACTATATGAAGGACCTATCGGCATGCAGATGTCTGATAGTGTCCTTTTATCTATGAGGGCAGCCTATATGAATCGCCAGCACGGCATTCCTGAGGGAATGTTCAAGTCCATTACCCTACAGCAGGAAAAAGCGCTGGACAAGCTCGCGGAGGATGTAGACGAAGTTGTCCTGTGGTTTGAGCATGATTTATATGACCAATTGATACTTTGTTATTTGCTATCGAGATTATTCGCTCTCCCTAATCGATCCTTTAAACTATCTTTATTAAGTATCAATCAATTTCCTGGCGTTGAGTTCTTTCATGGATTAGGACAACTAAATGAAGATCAAATTACTCAACTGAACCATAAGTGGTTGCCTGTTAATGAAGACCAGCTTCTTTTGGCCTGCAAGGTTTGGACAGCTTACTCAGCTTCTGAGCCCCTTCTTATGGAGACATTATTGGAAGAGGATTTATCTGCACTGCCTTTTCTAAAAAAAGCCCTTGAGGCCAATTCAGAACGCTACCCATCCTCTCAAAATGGCTTGTCAGCCAACCAGCAGCTTATTCTGGAGCTGATAGGGGAGGAGGAAATGCCGATTCTGTCATTGTTTAAAAGTGTAGGCCAAACGGCCAGTCATTACGGCCTCGGTGATTTGCAGTTCTGGGCTATTGTGGATAGTATCCGCAAATGTGAGGTTCCGCTGGTCCATCTTATTGGAGGGGACAAGCTGCCTAGTTACAGCGAAGCACTGCCGCCTCAATTTGAAAAATGGCGATTACATAGGACGGACATGGGCAAACTAGTTCATACATGTGAGTTGGATCATCTGTATCTAAATGGAATTGACGATTGGATTGGCGGCGTTCACCTGCTTGGAAAAAAGGATATATGGCGCCGAAAAGGCATTTCTACGGGGTTTGAGAAGATGTAAGATAATGGATGAATAAAACTGCTTGCAATTCGTTTTGAAACCTGATAATATTACTTCTTGTCACCGCAAGAGCGATACATTAACGCTTTAAACGGTAACGCAATAAAGCTCCTTGAAAACTGAACAAATGAATGAAGCAAATCAGCAAATTCAGTCACGCAAGTGACTACAATTGAGATTGCAAAATCTCGCTAGCAAGTCAATGAGCAATTAATCTTTCTATTATGGAGAGTTTGATCCTGGCTCAGGACGAACGCTGGCGGCGTGCCTAATACATGCAAGTCGAGCGGATTTATCCTTCGGGATAAGTTAGCG
>NZ_LMEO01000012.1:257266-388676 GCF_001426375.1 Paenibacillus sp. Root444D2 | reverse complement strand
ATTCTATAAAGCCCCCTAATTAAGTTGGACACTTTTAGGCTAAGAAAATACAATGAAATTAGCCGGAGGTTGTTCGTATGAGGGTAAAGCATAGCAAGTTTGACGAACTGAGAATACAGGTCGTGGAAGAAGCGCTTGAGCGGGGGAACATTGCTTTAACAGCACGGAACCATGGATTATCCCCTTACTCGTTATACAATTGGATGAAACAATATCGAGATGAGGTGGAGCCTACAATGGGCAAGAAGAAGGATCTAGATAAATTTAACAATCCTCAAACCACAGAAGAATGGAAAGAGAAGTACGAGCAGGCTACGAAGCTCATAGGTGAAAAAGAACTAGAAATCGCAGTACTTCGTGACTTAGTTAAAAAAAAACATCCACACATCCAATGGAAGTGGCCCGAGAATGGATCTTAAAAGGTTATAAAGTTCGAACCATTCTAAGGATTTGCCATGTGCCTCGTTCTACGTATTACTATCAACCGAAAGAAGCTAACTCTCAGAAGAAAACCTCTCGGCGTGGGCGCCCCGCCTCAGGGTATTCCCTTACCTTCGCGGGCAAAAAAGTAAGAGATCATCTCATTAAACATTACATTGAAAAGCTCCTAGAAGGCGAGGAGTCTGCTTATGGTTATCGTAGAATAACCACTTGTTTACGCCGTAAATACAAACTTCGTATCAACAAGAAGAAAGTATACCGGCTATGTAAAGAGATGAAGATTCTTGCTAAACCTGCAAAGCCTTCTAAAGCTCATCCACGCCGTCTAGCCAATAATATGGAGGTTACAGGCCCTAATCAATTGTGGCAGCTGGATATTAAATATGGTTACGTAACTGGCTTACAGAGGCATTTCTATACCGCTAATATTATTGATGTCTACGATCGTCACCTAGTCGGATGTCATCGCGGTAAAGCTTGTGATACAAGTCATGTTCTCCGCGTGCTACAAAAGGCCATCCTGATGCGAGGCACAATGGACCAGGAGAAGCCATTAACCGTTAGAACAGATAATGGCCCTCAGTTCATTAGCCATGCTTTCGGAACGTTCTGTGAGTCCAATCAGATTATTCATGAACGTACACCGAATCGAACCCCCAACAAGAATGCCTATGTCGAGTCTTACCATAGCACCTTAGAGCGAGAGTGCTTTAAACGAAACATCTTTATGAGTTACGAGGAAGCATTTGCAGAAGTAGATCGGTTTGTCACTTTTTACAACGAGCGTCGAATTCATTCGAGCTTGTATGACTATTCTCCCAAAGAATTTCTCGAGAAGTTAAAGAAAAATGAAGTAAAGCCGTTTAAACTCGCAATTTAATAAGTAATCTGTTGCTTTAGTCGACTAGTGTCCAGTATTAGGGGGTTAGACCGGAGTTAAAGAAAAATGAAGTAAAGCCGTTTAAACTCGCAATTTAATAAGTAATCTGTTGCTTTAGTCGACTAGTGTCCAGTATTAGGGGGTTAGACCGAATTYGGTCCTATACAGGCCATTTCGCAACAAATGGGCTGAAATTGTTGTACAAACTGCAACTTCAAGTTGCAAAATAGCCTTTGGGCTAGCAAATTGTTGTAGAAAATACAACACTGGTAACCACTATAGCCCATTTGCCCTAACGAAGACTGAATGACTCTAAAATCGGACTTTGGAGCTTTGAATACCAGTTGTGAGAGAAATAGTGAATCAATCGATACGTCACATGGGCACTGCTTTGTTAGAGTGTATCTTTCCAATTAGTTTCAAACATTCTCCATTGGATCGGGGTCATGCCGGTAATGCGTTTAAACACGGTGGCAAAATGTTGACTGGATGCGTACCCCAATTCATTAGCAATCTTTGTAACCGTATCCGTGCCTTCAACCAGCAGTATGCAAGCTTTCTTAATTCGCGCACGTTCAATAAATACCATTGGCGGGAGCCCCGTATATTCCTGAAAGGTGCGGAAGAAGTGGGAGGGACTGATCCGGACAAAATCAGCCATCTCTTCGATGGAGGGGCGCCATTGCGGCTCTTCCGCGATCCGGCCTATAAGTGCATCCAATTGACGTAATAGATCGTCAGCGAGAGAAACAACTGTTTGACTAGGCTGAAGAATTCGAAGCAGCAGCCCAAGCAGCGCTTGGCGGGTAGCGGAGATTCGTAATGGACTGTTGGAATTTAGCGCATTTCGCAACTGTCTAATGTCGTCAACAGCCTGCAGACCAGTATGGGTAACTCTGGGCAGCGCCTCTAGTGCATGTTTGAAGCACTCAATCTCGTCTTGCGGCAAGCGCAACCAGTCTTCCGCATGCGGCGGTGTGATGATGAACCACCAGAATCGACTGGGCTCAATCACATTGAAGCCCCCGCGATGAACCTCGCCAGGGCTTGTGTGAAACACGTCACCTGCTTTTGTCTCATAAGCGTGCCCGTTCAGCTCCCAGCTGGCTTTACCCCGTTCAACCAAAACGAATTCATATCCGTCATGCTTATGAAAGGAAAGGGGCAGTGCCGACCTAATCTCATCGAAACCGAAGAGGAGCAATTCCGGAACTCCAAGTATGCGATTTTCCTTATTAATGTCGTAAGTCCAGCGTGGACTTTGTTTCGCAGGCACGGGGAGGGACCTCCTCTACGTTCGGATGTTCTTATTTGTCTTGTATGTTTCTCATACTACTTTGTAGCTCTGTGAACGTCAATCAACAAGGGATTAAGTATGATGAAAGCAAGACGTATAAGGAGGAATTTACGATGACTTTGCAAGTAGAGAGAACGTACAAAATTACGGCTCAGGATAAGGATACATTCAATCGCGACGGTTACTGGATATCTCCGAAGCTGCTGGACGATGATCAAATCATGCGGTTGCGACTTGCGCACGAGCGGGTTTGGACTGGCGATTACGATGGCGATGGGCTTCCGATGAACCATTACCGTGCGAACCCGAACCCTGATTCATTACGCAAGCTAGATAATGGATGGTGGATCAATGACGAGATCCGAAGAACTGTCACAGATCCGTTAATCGGTGAGCTTGCAGCCGATTTGCTGGAGATAGATGAAATTCGGCTCTGGCACGATCAGGTTATTTATAAGCCAGGTGTCGGCAATAAGGAGACGCAGTCAGGTAACGTTGGCTGGCATCAGGATTACGGCTACTGGCAATGCTCCAGCAATTCGAACATGGTGACCGTATGGATAGCGCTGCAGGACACGGATCTAACCAACGGCGGGATGATGACCATACTTGGATCTCACAAGTGGGGACTAATACCTGATAGCAATACGTTCTTCGATTCGAACATGGAGGAGCTTAGGAACAAATATGCGGCAGGTCGCGAATGGGTCGAGGAGCCCTGCATTCTGAAGGCTGGTCAGGCAAGCTTTCATCACGCACTTACATTCCATGGGTCCGGCGCAAATAAGACGAATGAGCCTCGTATGTCTGTCGTCGCGCATCTGATGCCTAGCGGCACCAGCTACCGCGCAGGCATACAGCGTCATGATAATTCCCGTCTGTTAGGACCGCGCCCTTATCACGGTCAGGCTTTTGCAAATGAGTATTTTCCGGTTTTGTTTAAACGATAAATAGGATGCAAAATCCCTTCCATACGAAGGGATTTTCTTTTTACCTACAGGCGGTTACAATTGCCTTAATGATGACACAGCTTTTCTGGAGATGAAGCACATGGCAAATCCCTTGGAACATCTTCGTTTTAATCATATCGATTCCGCTACGGTCGGTTCGATTGTATATCCACCGGGTGGCAGGTATGGTCCTCGCATCCAACTAGATATTCAGCTCGTTCTATTACATACTGGTTCTATGGAAGTGACCATTGATGGCGTTCATTTTCGACTAGAGCCCGGCAATGTGGCACTTCTGAAGCCCGGGCACATCGAGCATTTTACATTTGCAGATGAACAGGACAGTTGGCATCGTTGGGTGGCCGTAAGCGTTCAACCCTTATCTGTGGATCAAGTGCAAGCATTGGAGCAGGTTCCGTTTAGCCTCCCAATCTCTGAACACTTGAACCGAATAACTGACCTTATGCTATCGATCCGATCCGAGCATGCGGATACAGGACCTGTCATGCGAAGTCTCGGTCACACAGCGATTCAATTGTTTCTATCCGAACTGTCCAAAGCGCAGCTGCAGCAAGATATTCATCCTTCAGTTTTACGTGCAAAAGCTTACATTCATCAAGAGTTCAAGGAAGGACTCGATTTGACAATGATTGCCGCGCATGCGGGAGTATCGGATGAGCATTTGGTCCGGCTTTTCCGTAAATATGAGCAAACGACCCCTATTAAATATGTGTGGCACTATCGTGTACTGCGTGCTATTGAGTTACTAGCCCATACGGGTTTATCGATATCGGAAATTGCTCAGCGAAGCGGGTTCCAAACCAGTTACCATTTCGCACGATTGGTGAAGCAGCAAACAGGTAAAACCCCTTCAGAAATAAGGACTTCCTCTTGGGGGAAAGGAGATTCTCATGCAGAATAGCGGCAGCCTATTTCCCGCTTTTTTAACCGAACATCACTGCCATCCTCAGGTGATGGCATATTATTTTAAACAATGGCAAGGCTTCTATATGTCCTTTCATCGCCATGATGCGGTAGAAATTATGTATACCATACAAGGTTCCTGCGACGTTGAAATCCAAACGCAGTCTTCACAAATCGAAAGTGTTAGTCTCAAAAAGGGAGAGTTCATTATTATGGACGCAAATGTCTCCCATCGATTGATCGTTGACGAGGCTGTTCCCTGTAGAATGCTAAATGTAGAGTTCCGCTTTACCCAGCAAAAGGGTGTGTTTCCATCTATTCACCAACTGGCGGCAGAAGACAAATTGTTGTCTTCTTTGCTGGAGGTCAAATCTCCTTATTTAGTGCTGCGCGACCCCGATGAGGTTTACCACATTATGAAAAGCTTGGTGCTTGAACTGGATAAAGCAGCCGCCAAAAGTGAAACGATGGTTCAATTGCTCATTGCACAATTGCTCATTCGAATTGCGCGTCTTAGGCAAGAAGCAGCAAGCAGCGGCATGGCGCAAAGTGAGTGGTATGTGAAACAAAGCATGGATTATTTGCATCAGAACTATGACCGCGACATTCAAGTGAAGGATATTGCTGGAGCCGTAAATTTACACCCCGGGTATTTACAACGAATTTTCAAATCGTTAACGGGGCAAACCCTTATGACGTATTTAACCGTGATTCGAATGGAAAAAGCTAAAATGCTGCTGCTGGAAACAGATGTGCCGATTTCAGAAATTTGTGATTATATCGGGGTTGGGAGCCGACAGTATTTTCATATGCTTTTCAAAGATTATACAGATTTAACCCCTACGGAATATCGGAAATCAATGGATACTCACAAGTGGGAATATCCAGAAAAAAGTTAGGATTTTTGACAAATCACCTCCGATGAAGTTAGGAATTTGATAACGTTTTCTCTTTCGCGCTTGATACAATGTGAATTGTAGATTAAACGATAGAGAGGACGATAGATATGTCATTTAAGGTAGCTTTTATTGGAGCAGGGAGTATTGGATTTACACGCGGATTACTTCGAGATTTGTTAGCAGTATCTGAATTTCATGATATTCAAGTCGCTTTTACAGACATCAATCAACATAATTTAGATATGGTTACGGAGCTGTGCCAAAGGGATATTCGAGAAAATGGTTTAAAAATAGAGATTCAAGCTACAACAGATCGTAGAGAAGCTTTGAAAGATGCAAAGTATGTTTTATGTACGATTCGTGTGGGGGGTCTGGAGGCTTTTGCCACCGATGTGGATATTCCGCTGAAATACGGCGTTGACCAATGTGTGGGCGATACGCTATGTGCAGGGGGAATTATGTATGGTCAGCGCGGCATTTCGGAAATGCTTCGCATTTGCCAAGATATTCGAGAAGTGGCGGCGCCTGATGTGCTGCTGTTAAATTATGCGAATCCGATGGCGATGCTGACTTGGGCTTGCAACAAGTACGGCGGTGTGCGGACAATTGGTCTCTGTCACGGTGTTCAGCATGGGCATCAACAAATCGCGGAAGTATACGGCTTGGAGAAAAAGGAAGTAGACATTATTTGTGCAGGCATCAATCACCAAACTTGGTATGTACAGATCCGTCACAATGGTCAGGATTTGACGGGCGGTCTGCTTGAAGCCTTCGAGAACCATCCGGAGTTCAAGCGTACGGAGAAAGTGCGTATCGACATGCTGCGCCGCTTTGGCTACTATAGTACAGAATCCAACGGACATCTAAGCGAGTATGTGCCTTGGTACCGAAAGCGTGCTAGCGAAATCCAAGATTGGATCGACATGGGCAGCTGGATTAATGGAGAAACAGGAGGCTATCTGCGTGTTTGCACGGAGGGACGCAACTGGTTCGAGACGGAGTTTCCGAACTGGATGAAGGATAAGGCATTTGTTTACGATGCTGAGAAACGCAGTGAAGAGCATGGCTCCTATATTATTGAGGGCCTTGAGACAGGACGCGTGTATCGCGGACATTTCAACTTAGTCAATAACGGTGTCATCTCGAATCTGCCTGATGATGCGATCATCGAAGCGCCGGGCTATGTAGATCGCAACGGCATCTCGATGCCTCATGTTGGAGACCTGCCGCTTGGACCGGCAGCGGTATGCAATGTGAGTATTTCTGTACAGCGGCTTGCTGTGGAAGCTGCCGTGCATGGCGATGATAAGCTGCTTCGTCAAGCGTTTATGATGGATCCGCTCGTAGGAGCCGTCTGCAATCCCAAAGAAATTTGGCAGATGGTCGATGAAATGCTGGTCGCACAGGAGGCATGGCTGCCTCAGTACGGCGCGGCTATTACAGAAGCAAAGCAACGGCTAGCAGCTGGAAACCTCGTTCCTACGCGCAGCTATGAAGGTGCAGCTCGCTTGAAAGTGAAAACAGTAGAAGAAATGCAGCAGGATCGTGAAGCTGCGAATAAAAATGCAGGCGAAGCGGACAAAGGGAAGGATCGCGCAGCCGTTAGCTCTTAATGTTCGTTTAGATTCAAGTATGTTCATTTGGGTGCTTTTCAGATATAATTAAAAAGTAAGTGAAGGACCGCTTGCGGTCCTTTTATTTTTTCGTAAGATCGTTTAATGATGAAAGGGGAAAGTCAGATGTCTAATATTGGCGTATGGGAAGCAGCCGAGCCAGGCGTTCAGCGCTGCATTCTGAAAGCTGAGGTTGGTTTAATGATGATGGAGGTTCATTTCGAGCCAGGAGCCGTTGGTTACCAACACAGCCATGTTCATGAACAAATGTCCTATTGCTTAAAAGGGAAAATTGAGTTTACCATAGATGGTGTGGTAACCGTTATCGAGCAAGGCCAGACGGTATACATACCAAGTAACGCCAAGCATGGTGTTACAGCATTAGAAGAATCCGCCTTATTAGATGTCTTCACACCGATTCGCGAAGATCTTGTAAAACGGTAACCAGTTGCGCTTGCAGCTGGTTTTTCTTTCTTAACCATTGAATGCGTTTACAAATTCGGTGAAATGGAGGTTGAACATGGGTAGAAGAGGTCGTAGAGCTTGGATCTGGTTCTACAGAAACTTGTTTCTGCGTGATCGTCCATTGACAGTGAAACTGCTCGTCTATTCGGCCATGCTGGTGGTCATTCCGCTGCTTGTGGTGGGGATGATTTCTTATCAGAAATCATCTGAAGTGCTGCGTGAGGAAGCCGATTTGAGTAACAAACAAATCATCGAGCAAGTTAAGCTGCATATTGAATACTATATTCGAGATTTCGAGATCGACTCGATTCGCATGCAGAATCATCCGTCGATGCAGCAGTTTCTAAGGATGACAAGCGAACAAGAAGTGAAGAATTCAGGCATCCGCGAGCCGATGATGCAGCTTTTGAACGATACCGCTTATTCGCGATCAGACATCTCTCGGATTATGCTTGTTATGGAAAACCAGACGGTCTTGGATACAAGCATGAACAAAAATGTGACCCCTGCGCTGCAATTGATACAGGAGCCATGGTTTGCCAGTGTACCCTCCAACAGTGATATTATGTTGATCATCAGACCGCCTTCTCAGCGCTACGAGCTGGAATATGTGCCTGTTCTCTCCATCGTGAAGCGCTTAGTGAGTCCACTTACCTTAGAGCCCGTTGCTACGTTAATTATGGAAGTCAACTTCAAGCGGATTCAAGAGATTGCTGAACGCGTTACAATTGGACGAACGGGGTATTTATCTATTCTTGACCCATACGGGCGTTATATTTATTCTCCTGAGTATACGGAAATTGGTCATTTGGCGGATTGGGATCAGCTAGAATGGATTTTGCAGCAGGAAAGCGGATCATACCAAGCTCAAACAGGAGATAAGCCATTCTACACCTTCAGTCTGTCGTCCTATTTAAATTGGCGGTTGGTGACGACGATACCGGAAAAAGAATTGACGCGTGGAACCGAGTATATTCGGCGAACGATTTGGTGGACAGTCCTTGCCACATTATTTATGGCCTATTTGATTGGGATTGGTTTTGCTACAAGTATCGTTCGGCCTGTAAGGGCGCTGCAATTTTTCATGAAAAGAGTGAAAGAGGGCGACTTTCTGGCTCGCGCGGATATCGAATCCAAGGATGAGATTGGGCAGCTAACGAATGATTTTAATAAAATGGTCGAAAAGCTCCAGGTACTGCTCGATGAAATTTACTACTCTCAGCTCCGAGAGAAGGATCTTCAGCTGCGCCAAAAAGAAACAGAACTGAAAGTGCTGCAATCGCAGGTTAATCCGCACTTTCTCATGAACGCTTTAGAAACGGTGCGAGGGATGGCACTGGAAAAGGATATGACCGACATCTCTGTGCTCGTTGCGTCCCTTGCTCGACTACTGCGTTACAATCTGAATCATGCTGGGGCAACGATCTCCTTGCAGCAGGAAATTCAGATATGCGACATGTATTTACGGATTCAGAAATATCGGTTTGACGATAAACTCACCTATGAATTCCAGATCCCTGAATGGGCAGAAGGACAAATCATCGCGAAGTTCGCTTTACAGCCCTTGGTCGAAAATTGTGTCATTCATGGTATTGAAACGAGTGCACAGCCTGTTCATATTGTTATTTCAGCTGCTCAATTAAATGATCATCAATTTATTGTAGAGATTCAGGATAGCGGTGTGGGAATTCTGGCTGCCAAACTCCGTGCCTTACAACTCGATTTGCTGCAGAAAGACATGATTACAGCGGTATCACAAATCGGCATCGTCAATGTACATCGACGGATCTCTTATCTGTTTGGTGACGCCTACGGTCTAGAGCTAGAAAGTGGTGCAGATGCAGGAACTCTCGTGAGAATCAAGCTGCCGCTGAAGCCTCACGTAGAGGAAGGGAGGTAGGAGGTCATGTACAAAGTCATTCTTGTGGACGATGAAAGGTGGGTTCGTGTCGTCCTTCGTAAAGCTGTGGAACAAACCAAGCTTCCTTTCGAAATCGTGCAGGAATGCGCGAATGGTCTGGAGGCTATGGATGCACTGCTGAAGCATAGCGCTGATTTGGTTATCTCGGATGTAAAGATGCCGATCATGGACGGCATTGCTTTGGCGGAGCAGATGACACAGGTATCAGCCAATTTAATCCTAGTGAGCGGGTATGACGATTTTCAGTTAGCGCAGCAAGCGATACGCTACGGAGTTAAGGACTATCTGCTGAAGCCTGTGGAAATGGAGGCAATGGCAGATTGCTTGGGCCGATGGATGCAAGACAGGACAACGAAGACAGCGAGGCGGTTGGCGGATTCCCCTCTAGTCGGAACGGACGAATTGTCTGTCATTGAACAAGTACAGCATTTTATCGGCTCGAACTTATCCAGAGATATAAGCTTAACCGATGCCGCAGCCTTGGTCCATTTGAACCCCAGCTACTTAAGCCAACTCTTTAAGCAGCAAACGGGAGGCAAGTTCGTCGACTATGTCATTGAAATGCGCATGGAGGAAGCGAAGAAGCTGCTGATAAAAACGTCTTTACGTGTTTCCGAGATCGCGGAACGACTTGGTTATGCGGATATTTCTTACTTCAGCAGTACGTTCAAAAAGCTGATCGGCTGCTCCCCGTTGGAATACAGGAAATGTGGCGGAAGGCTGGATGAAGCCAAATAGAAGCGAAATGAAAAAGGACACCTGAGGGAGAGATTGCCCCCTTAGAATGTCCTTTTTTTACTTTCTTGGTCTTGCTATTTTCTAGCTTACTTTCTAGCTTACTTTCTAGCTTTCTCGATAGCTTCTAACGTTTCTTTGTAGTCATTGCGATACTTCTCGATAACAGGCTTAACGGCATCTTGCCATGGTCCCAGGTCAGATACGTCCGTAATCGTAACTCCCGCCGCTTTCACTTTGGCTTCGGAATCCTTCTCGAATTTATCCCATTCTGCTTTTTGCGTTTTGACGGATTCAATAGCAGCCTTTTTAATAAGTGCTTTATCGTCAGCAGACAGCTTATCCCAAGCTACTTTAGAAATCAAAAGCACTTCAGGCACCCGTTGGTGCTGGTCAAGAATGAGATTTTTGGCTTGTTGAAAATGGTTGGAAGAGAAGTAGCTCGGATAGTTATTCTCAGCGGCATCGATGATACCTGTTTGCAAAGCATTGAAGACGTCTCCATAAGGCATTGGTGTTGCATTCGCGCCTAGTGCGTTCATGAGATCAATATTGACCTTGTTTTGAATAACACGTATTTTGAGTCCTTTCAGATCGGCGATGCTTTTAATCGGCTTCTTGGAATAGAAATGACGAGCTCCTGAGCTGTAGTATGCCAGTCCTTTCATTCTTGAAGACTCTAAGCTATCGAGCAGCTTCGTTCCTTGCTCGCTTTCAAGGAATTTCCATTGATGATTATCGTTATCGAAAATGTAGGGCAAGCTGAACACTTCATACTGCTTGTTGAACCCGCCAAGCGCTCCCGTACTGACACGTGTGAATTCAATCGCACCGAGTTGAACTTGTTCGATCACGGCTTTCTCTTCTCCGAGTTGGGAGGCAGGGAATACATCGATTTTGATGCGCCCATCCGATGCTTGATTGACGAGTTCGGCGAATTTCTTATCGCCTAGCGTCGTTGGGTAGTCAGCGGGGTGTGTCTCAGCTAGACGGAAATTGAGTTTAGGACCATCGGTTTTCTTCACCGCTGCAGCAGGGCTGGCGGCCCCAGGAGTCGTTGTTGAACCGCTATTGGTCGGTGTACTGCCGCCGCCGCAAGCTGCAAGTAAGAGACTAGTACCAATCACTGTACTTAGTGCCGTGATGTATTTTCTTTTCATTTTCATATCGAATATTCCCCTTTTTATCGTATTAGTTGAGTTGTTTCCTTATTTCATTAAGTTAGGAAGCCACATGACAAGACTAGGTATATAGGTAAGGATCATGAGCACGACGCACATGACATAAAAGAACGGCATCATGGCTTTAGTGCCTTCAGAAATCGAAATATTTCCAATAGCAGAGCCTACGAAGAGGACGGTTCCGACAGGCGGTGTAAGCAGTCCAATGCCTAAGTTTAACATCATAATGATGCCGAAGTGAACAGGATCCATGCCAAGCGTCGTCACGACCGGAAGTAAAATAGGCGTCATGATTAAGATGAGTGGAGCCATATCCATCGGTGCGCCTAGTAAGAGCAGTAAGACGTTAATGATCAGCAAAATAACAATGGGGCTATCAGTGATGCCCAGCATCCAATCTGTTAACATGCCGGGAACTTTGAGAAAGGCCAGTACCCAGCTGAACGAAGCGGAGGCAGCGATCAGGAAGAGCACCATCGCTACAGTTCGAAAAGTACGTTGGAGAATAATCCACATCCGGCTTATGGGAATATCTCGATACACTAGAAAGGTGAGAATAAAGGCATATAGACAAGCTAGTGCGCCGCTTTCTGTAGCCGTAAACCATCCCGTGAATATACCGCCTAGAATGATGACAGCTGTCAAAAGGGAAAGCAGGCCATCGCGTACAATCTTTGGAATTTCTCGCACAGGGACAGCTTCACTCTTCGTATAACCGCGTTTGATGGCAATAATATAACTTGTGATCATAAGCGAGATACATAGGATCAAGCCAGGAACTATGCCTGCTAGAAAAAGCGATGCGATAGAGATTCCGCCGCCGGCCGCAAGGGAATAAAGCACGAGGTTGTGGCTTGGCGGCACAACAACGCCTTGAATGGCGGCAGAGACTGTAACGCCAACTGCGTAATCGGTGTCATAGCCCTTCTTTTTCATCATCGGAATCATGACAGAGCCGATGGAGGAGACGTCGGCAATGGCTGATCCGGAGATGTTCCCGAAGAACATACAGGCGACGCAGTTGACCATGGCTAAGCCACCGCGTATGCCTCCAACGAGAACTTGAGCGAGATTGATAAGGCGCAGTGCCATCTGACCCTCACTCATAATTTGCCCGGCAAGAATAAAGAACGGGATGGTCAGGAGGGAATAAGAGTTCATCCCTTGAATCATCGTTTGACCCACGGTTGCCAGCGGGACTTTCAGGTAAAGTAAGGTGAGCAGGGAAGAGCCTGCTAAAGCGAGCGAGATCGGAAAGCGGAGGACGATCAGACCAACGAAGGTGATAGTTAGGATAAGAATAGCAATGGTCGGATCCATTATTCGGGACCTCCTTCTTTTATATGTTGATGCCGCTTTGTCTCGATACCAAACAACTGCAAGAGCGCATAGGCACAGGTCATGACGCCGGTTATCGGCATGATGACATACAGCGTGCTGTTAGGCAGGCCGGTCGCCGGTAATTCTGATTCATTCATGATGACGGTGAAGTCCCATCCAAAATACACGAGATAGGCACCAAAGGCGAGAATAACAAGCTCGATGATTTTATCAAGAGTTTTATTGATGGAGGCTGGAAGCTTGTGCGTGAAGGAATCGATGCCCAAATGCAGCTTCTCACGAAAGCCAATCGCAATGCCCATGAAGGAAAACCAGACAAGAAGCAGCATAGTCACTTCCTCCGACCAGAAGAATACGAAGTTAAACAGCTTACGGGTCATGACCTGTGCGGTGACGATGATGATCATACTAAGCAAGCCGATGAGGGCGGCAGACTCGATAAATGAATCGATACCGAGAGCAATTTTTCGAAGTATTCTCATCGTAATAGGGACCTCCTCTCTCTACTTTGTAAGTGCTTTCATTGACGTGCCTTAAGTATAGCTCTCCTTTCTACCCACAGGTATGCCATAGTTTTTAGTTTTTTTTGTAGTTTTTTTAGATATTTGGTTGGAATGAAACAAATAATGAGCAGGTGTCGGAGGACAACCTGCTCATTTAATTGAACCTTTTATTATGCCTCCTCACAACTGGTTGCATGACTCCAAAAATTGATTTTAGAGTCGTTCATCTGTTTTGTGAGGGGGTGTGGGTAGAGTTATTACCAATGTTGTAATTTCTACAACAATTCCAACGCATAAAGGCTAATTTGCGACTTGAAGCTGCAGTTCGCTCCTCTAAGTAGAACTAGAGTGGATGAATGAAGGTCGACGGTCGGACAAAGCCGTTTATTTTAAGTGATGCTCCAAGAGTCCAACGTTTCCTCCATTCCTTTTTATAAGAACTGAAAGCCCATATAGACAGCAACAGCCCATATCATACAAGCAGAAACCTTGTTTAATTTGGTAATGAATTGGCCTCTAGGATCACGCTTACCCACTAGGCATCCTGCGAACGATAAGCCGAAGAACCAGAGCCAGGAAACTAGAATAACGCAGACAGTGAAAACCCATTTTTCTCCGCCAACATATTGTAAGGAATTTGTACCTATAACTCCTATCGTATCCAGTATCGCGTGGGGATTCATTAAGGAGACGGATGCTGCAAACAGGATTTGTTTTTTTGGTTCATGTTCCCGTTGTGAGGTCACCGAACCTGGTTTACTTTTCCAGAGTACCCACCCCATATATAACAGGAAAAAGAATCCAAATCCATAGAGCGCTGCTTGAAGCCAAGCGAAGGTTAATACGACGAAAGAAACGCCTAAGACTGCCAATAAAATTAGGATCGTGTCACAAATCGACGCCGTGAGGATGACAGGCAGTGCTTTAAGGTAAGAGGGCCCGCGGGCACCTTGGTTGAATACGAAAACATTTTGTACCCCTACAGGCAGAATGAGTCCAAAACCCAAAATAAGCCCATGTAAAACAGTTTCCAGCAAAAAGATCTCTCCCATCTATAAGACTATTCTTCCCTAGTATAGTGCATATCTAAAGGATGTCTCCCTCCAAATGGATGGCGTATCACCCAACCAAATGTTATATTTGAACTTGTTAGGAGAGGATCATAGCATGGACTGGAAACCGGATGTATCATCGGAAACGCCTTTATTTAGTCAGATTAAAGATTTTATAAAAAATAAAATATCACTAGGCGAATGGGCAGTTGGGACCAAAATTCCCTCGCAGCGTGCGCTGGCTGAACGCTTTAACGTCAATCGAAGTACGGTTGTGACCGCCCTGAGCGATTTGATTGCCGAGGGGTTATTGGAGGGAAACACCAAAGGGGGGACTAGAGTTATCAATAACTCCTGGAACCTTCTAGCTGCTTCGCCTCCCCCAGACTGGAGCTCATATGTGCAAGCCGGTACTTATTATCCAAACCAGCCTGCCATTCAGCACATTAATCGTGCGGAATTTCAAGATGGCATTATCCGTTTGGGGACTGGAGAGCTTTCACCGGAGCTGCTTCCTTCTGAACAAATGAAACAGATTTTTGAAGATTCTTCAGTGAATCCTTTCACTTTGGGGTATGAAGAACCTAAGGGAAATCAGTATTTGCGGGAGCAGATAGCCGCGTATATGCATGGAATTGGCGTTCAAACTTCGCCCTCCAACATTCTTATTGTATCTGGCTCACTCCAAGCTTTACAGCTTATATCCATCGGATTACTGCAGCGAGGTTCTTCCATCCTTTTGGAAAAGCCATCCTATCTGTATTCGGTCCATGTGTTTCAATCTAGTGCAATTAAGCTGGTTGGCCTACCCATGGATGAAGAAGGTATTCTGACGAATTTGATTAGCCGTTACAAAGAAGGCTATAACGCTTCGCTGCTGTATACCATTCCTACTTTTCATAATCCTACGAGCACGTTGATGTCAGAGCCAAGACGTCAAGAGCTGATGAGAATCTGCGCGGATGAAGGACTTCCAATCATTGAGGACGATGCCTATAGGGAGCTTTGGTTCGAAACTCCGCCTCCACTGCCGCTAAAGTCTAGGGATCCCAACGCGCTAGTTCTCTATTTGGGGAGTTTGTCAAAGACCTTAAGTCCAGGACTAAGAATTGGTTGGGTGGTTGCCCCAGAACCGGTTATTGATCGATTGGCTGATATCAAAATGCAGAACGATTACGGCTCGAGCTCGGTATCTCAATGGGCAGCAGCCGAATGGCTTGGTAGAGGGTTATATCAAGAACATCTTGTCTTTGTCAGAGACCAACTTAAGAGAAGACGCGATCTAACTGTTCGGTTGTTGAAAACCAATTTTACGGAGATTGCTTCATGGTCAGTGCCGTCAGGCGGTTTCTACATTTGGGTTCGCCTCACCGTGAGTGTGCCCATGCAAATGCTGTTCGAGCGGGCTTTGAAAGCAGGGATATTGCTGAACCCGGGTTCGATTTATGATAGGAATGCGGGAAGTTACTTGCGTATTTCGTACGCCTATGCCAAGCTTCATGAGCTTGAATGGGGGATTGTGCATTTGGCTGAGATGATTAAAGAGTTAGCTGGGGTTAGTAAAAATAAATAAATCACGAGGTGATCGGATGTCGATAAAAGGTTTGAATCATTTATTATTTTCGGTTTCTAATTTAGAGAATTCGATTTCGTTTTATCAACAAGTTTTTGATGCAAAGCTGTTAGTTAAAGGAAGAAGTACGGCCTATTTTGATCTGAATGGCATGTGGCTTGCCCTGAATGTAGAACGAGATATTCCACGTAATGAAATAAACCATTCCTACACACACATCGCTTTTTCAATTGAAGAAGCCGACTTTGAGGAACTTTATGAGAAATTAAAGAAACTGCACGTTAACATCCTACCAGGTCGCCTAAGAGACGAGAAAGACAAGAGGTCTATTTACTTCACAGACCCAGACGGTCATAAATTCGAATTTCATACAGGTACTTTACAGGACAGATTAGATTATTACAAACAGGAAAAAACACATATGGTGTTTAACGATGAATAATCGGCTTCACGAGATGTTCCGCGGCTACGAAATAGATTGGAGCTATCCATATAATCTGATTATTTGGAAAGTGAATGTCGGGAGTTATATGAAAAGTTATTCGCGCCAATTCTCCCTCGTAACGATGTAAAACATAAAACATCAATGCAGCAATCGTAGTGCTACCTCAACTTGAATCTAACGATGAAAAACATCATTGCAGCAAAAATAGCTGTTCAAAAAATCGACGAAGATGACTGTGAGTTAGGATTTACGATCATCTACTTTTGATGATAATATTTTTGCTGACTTAGGCCGTGGTGGATGTGCTAAATAGAGAAAAGGCACGCTAAAAGCGTGCCTTTTCATGTTTTTTTTCCACTCCATAAAGTCATGTAATTAAAAAAGGCTCTGAATGATTGGATACTAATGGTTGTCCTTCTTTATAGTACAAATGAGGAGAAAGTAGGATAAAAAAGATATGAACATCGCGAAAGCCATGCTCACATAAAATCGTATAGAGTTCTTTAACAATGCTATCATGCAATTCCTGATCTCTAGGGAACATATATATTTCTAAGGATAGGGGAGAATTATTTAATTGTTCCACAAGAAGAAGTTCAATTTTTATTTTCTCTTGCACAACGCCAGTTAACTTCGAAAATTGTAGGATGATGGTACTTGAAATCGAAGAAATGAAATCCTTTTGAAAACCTTTAAATCTGAGAAAAGGCATATGGGTTCCTTCTTTGCAAAATGGTTAGCGAATTTATTTATTTTAATAAAAAATTCACATAAAAACAAATCCTATATTAGATGAAACCATTCTCATATGTAGATAAGTACCTAATCTGAACAATATATCTTATAATGAGATCGATTGTACTTTCAATTGATCGAGAAGAATTGACTATTGTGGGGGTAAAGACAATGAACAGCTTACCAAAACAATTCGTTCAAACAATAAGAGACGTCCATAAGGATAAAGCTGATGAATGGTTGAGAAATTTTGACAAGCTTATTTGTGATTGTGAAAAGCGTTGGCAAATAAAAATGATGTCCCCGTTTGATTTATCCTTTAATTTTGTGGCTCCTGCCATACGGGAAGACGGAACTGAAGTTGTGATAAAACTCGTCGTTCCAGGTGATGAATTTGTATCTGAAGTCGAAACCCTTAAACTGTATAATGGGAATGGCATTGTTAAAATCATTGATGTAGATATAGCAAAAGGGATTCTTATTCTTGAACGATTGATTCCTGGGCAAACACTTGCCTCATTAGAAAATGAGGAGGAAGCTGCACATATAGCCTCGCAAGTAATGAAGAAATTGTGGATTCCTGCTCCTTCCAATTCATCTAGCATTCCAACAACAATGAATATGGAAGAGAAATTAATCAATATTTATAAGAGAAATACAGAAGGTCTCGGTCCAATAACTAAGGAAATACTGCAAGAAGCTGTGGACACTTATAGATCAATGAATGCTATGCCGGATAAACCATTTTTGCTTCATGGCGATTTACATCATTACAATATTTTAATGGCTGCTAGAGAACCTTGGTTAGCGATTGATCCTAAAGGGTTGATTGGAGACAGAGAATACGATGTCATTCAATATTTGTTAAATAAATTGCCTATTGGAGATTCAACACATGTCATTGAGAAGCGAATTGATATATTTGTAAAAGAGTTGAACTTAGACAAGAAGAGATTGATATCGTGGGGATTTGCACATTCTGTTCTAGCAACCTGTTGGAGCGTTCAAGAGGATGGTAGGTATAGCAAGCCCTTTTTTGATGCCATCCATGTTTTTAGGAGCTTGAAGCAGATATAGCGATGACTGGACGGTTTTTAATTTAGTATCATATTTAAATAAATGGCTATCCCTTAGGTCTCTTAAGACTTTAGGGATAGCCATTCTTTATACCATTTGATTATTTGTCGTTAGAAAGCTTGAGAACCTCCAGCAGCTTGAAGAACAAGCTGAGCAGAATGGCAACTATGGTGGCTAGAGCCATACCTTTCAGTTCAAAATGTCTCAATTTCAGCGTTGCTCCGCTAAGGCCGATGACAAGAACAACGGTTGTTAGAATCAGATTGACCGGTTTGGAATAATCGACTTTGGTTTCCACAAGCATGCGGATCCCCGAAGAGGCGATGATACCGAACAGCAGCAAGGAAACGCCGCCCATGACAGGAGTTGGAATAGTTTGAATCAACGCCGAGATTTTCCCGACAAAGGAGAGAACAATCGCTAGGATCGCTGCTCCTCCTATAACCCACACAGAATATACGCGGCTAATCGCCATGACACCGATGTTTTCACCGTAAGTTGTATTTGGTGTTGAGCCTACTAAGGATGACAGCATGGTAGAGATGCCATTTCCGAGTAAGGATCTACTTAATCCAGGGTCTTTGGATAAATCTTTTCCTACCATATTCCCGGTTACAATCAAGTGGCCTATATGCTCCGCTATGACAACTAAAGCAGCAGGAGCGATGATTAAAATGCTCGCCAGATCGAATGTTGGGCTGTAGAAAGTAGGGAGTCTGAACCACTGAGCAGCTCCCAATGTTTCTCCAATATGCACCAAACCTAGCAATGCAGCGAGTAGGTAGCCTGCAACGATGGCTACCAGAATCGGAATGACCTTCAAAAGTCCACGAAAGACAATGGAACCTACGACTCCTACCAAAAGTGTAAAAATAGAAACCGATATAACGATAGGATCTGGAACCCAGGCTTCTTTTAAATTAGCCGGCGAAATAATGCCTGCCATAGAGGCGGCTGTAGGTACCAACTCTAAACCGATAACGGCAACGATCGCTCCCATCGCAGCAGGTGGAAATACGACGTCAATCCAGCGTGTCCCCACGACACGAATTAACAACGCTATGATCGTAAAAATCAATCCGACGACCAGAAATCCACCTAACGCCGAACTATATCCTTTGGAGGCGAGGACGGCGAAAACGGGAGAGAGGAAAGCGAAGCTTGACCCCAAGAATGCGGGGATCTTTCCTTTTGTAATGAAAATATAAAGCAAGGTGCCTATCCCGTTCATCAACAGAATAGTAGCTGGATCGACATGAAACAAAATAGGGACCAGCACGGTGGAGCCAAACATAGCAAATAAATGCTGTAAACTAAGGGGAATGCTTTCGCCTATGGAGGGGCGTTCATCTACTTGAATAATACGAGACACGGTGGGAGCTCCCTTCTTAAACTTATCGTACGATATCTTACCATAATTGGAATGAAAAAAAGAAATAATTTTCAAAAATTCTATAAGGCAATTTAGTGGCATGCCGTCTTGTTCATGCTTTCTTTACTTTGTTATTGACAGATTATACAATAGTCGGATAATCATAAGTTCATGGAGTCCTATATGTTACCTCATTCCAAGAAAAAATTCCGTTGGAGTCCGCCGCAAGTTATGGCGATCGGATTCTTAGTGATCATCCTAATTGGTGCCGTACTACTGTGGTTGCCAATCTCCTATATTGGCGTAGGCAGATTATCATTTATTGACGCCTTATTTATGGCGACTTCCGCTACATGTGTTACCGGGCTGTCCGTGATCAATGCAGGAGCACATTTATCGGCCTTTGGGGAGATTGTTCTTATTTTGCTAGTCCAAATTGGCGGTCTCGGCTTCATGACGATGTCCACACTCATTGCACTCGTACTCCGCCGCCGTATTTCTTTTCAGGAACGTCTCATCTTACAGGAAGCGATGAACCACCATTCAACAGAAGGTATAGTTCGTCTTATTCGTAAGGTGTTGATCTACGCGCTATATATTGAACTTGCAGGCGCACTGTTATTCGCACTTCGCTGGTCATTTGAAATGCCAATCGGCCAAGCGTTGTACTTCGGCATTTTTCATAGCATCTCGATATTCAACAACGCGGGATTCGATCTCTTTGGCGGTATACCTAATAGACTGGGAAGTCTCATGCATTATGTAGAGGACCCCTACATTAACATCGTCTCGATGTTACTTATCATTTTAGGCGGAATCGGCTTTATCGTTATCTCTGACTTGCTTACATTCCCTAAGAATAGAAAACTAACGCTGCACAGCAAGGTTGTCTTAACTGCATCCGCCGCTCTGATAGTGGTAGGAACACTGGTCGTCTTCGTGTTTGAGTTCACCAATTCCCTCACGCTTCAGCCTTTGTCCACCGTAGGCAAAACGCTCAGTGCGATGCTGCAATCCGTGTCATCACGTTCAGCGGGAGTGAACACGGTCGATATTGCCTCGATGAGGCAAGCTACACAGTTTTTTATCATTATCATGATGTTTATTGGAGCCGCGCCCGGTTCTTCCGGTGGGGGGATTAAGGTGACTACCTTCGTAATCCTCGTCGGAGCGGTTTATGCAATGGTTCGAGGCAGGGAAGAAATTGTACTATTCCACCGAAGAATTTCGAAGGATCGGATTTATAAAGCTATTACATTTACTTTGCTCTCCTTTATCTTAATTGTACTTTCGACAATGATCCTCTCGATCACCGAGAACTTCCATTTCTTAGGCATTTTGTTCGAGGTTACTTCGGCGTATGCTACCGCAGGAATGTCGGTTGGATTAACGTCACAGCTCTCGGGATTCGGTAAGGTGTTTATCATTATTTTAATGTTTGTAGGACGTCTTGGTCCCGTCACATTGGCTTATACCTTATCACCATTACCGAAAAAAGAACCGTATCGTTACCCGGAGGGGAAGATCACAATCGGCTGATAATAGAAGACGTTGCGATTCCTCATTCTTCACGAATTTCTACCTCTTTATCATTCTCTACACGCAGGAAAACCTTGATATGACAAGGTTTTTTTTGTTTTTGAAGGAAATCTCGAGAAAAATATAACTCGGTGGAAATCGTTTTATTTACGAAAGTTGGAAGCGCTTTTAATATAAAAAGGGAAGCTGACGCGCTTACAAGTAAATACCAAAAGCGTAAATGCAAATAAAAGGGAGGAACGCAAATGACAAGAAAGCCGATCCGCATCATTACCGTTTTATCAACGATCATTATGATTCTGGCTGCTTGCAGTGGAAAGGCCGACTTAAACAAGGATGCAGGTGCAGTCGGCAATGCGACGAGCACACCTGTAAGCTCGCCCAGCGCTGCGGCCAAACCTAACGGAGATACCGGAGGATTAAAGCTTCCCCTGGTGGACAAACCAACGACACTGACTTGGATGCTGCCGAGCAATTCATCCAATATTAAAGAAGATCGGCTGGTTGTTCAGGAAATATTAAAGCGCACAGGCATTAAAGTCGAGTTCCAAACGTATTCGCCTCAAACTTATCAAGATAAGCTTAAGGTTGTTGTCGCCTCAGGCAAGCTGCCGGACATTTTCAGCGGTCTCAAGCCGGCGGAATTAAAGAAAATTGGTAAACAAAAAGGTGTAGTTGCCATCAATGATTACACGGACCAGCTTCCGAATTTCAAAAAATTATATGTGGAAGAAAACAATTGGGTCATAAAATCTTACGGCGATGAAAACGGTAAGCTTTATACCTGGCCAATATTCAACCTGAATCGGGATGTCAATCACGGTTTTATGTTTAGAAAAGATGTTTTTGACAAATTAGGGATAAAAGAATGGACGAATACGGAAGAGTTTTATCAAGCGCTCAAAAAACTGAAAGAAGCTTACCCGGACTCCTATCCGTATGCCTCGAAAGGTCTTGTGAATATTTTTAGAGACTGGTCGTTCGGCTGGGGCTTAGGCAACGGAGATACGTATCCTTCCTATTATGACGAGAAAGATAAAACTTGGAAGTATGCAAGCGTTCAGCCCGAGCACAAAGAAATGCTGGATTTCATGAAGAAATTATACAACGAAGGCTTGATGGACCCTGAGTTTTTGACGGATACACAGGATTCGTGGACAACGAAGATGACCACCGGCAAATCTTTTGTTACTTGGGATTGGATTGGACGTTTGGATTTATTCTATAACCAAATTAAGGATAAAAATCCCGACTATAATCTGCGTTATGCCAATCCGATAGGACCGACGGGCAATGTAAGAACACTGCCTAAAGTATCTGATTTTAGCGTGACAGTCTCCAACAATAAAAACAAAGAAGCAGCTCTTAAACTGCTTGACTACTTGACTAGCCCGTCCGGCGGCGAATTGATGACGATTGGGGTCGAGGGCGTGAATTTTGAGTGGGGCAAAGATGGGGTCCCTGTCTATCCGCAACTGAAGGATTTGCCTCTGGTTGACATCAGCGTACTGGAAGACCGTTATGCGATGTGGTTAGAGGGAGCCTACTTGCGACCGGATCGACGCAGTGTGTATTACAAATTTTCTGAGAAAGAACGAGAAGCTCAAGATAAGATTCTGAAAGGGAAAAAGTTTGAGCCCGTCGATCCTATTTTGAACTTCACAGATGAAGAAATATCGACCCTAGCTCAACTGCAAACCACGCTGCAAAAAGCAGCCGAAGAATTTAACGCCAAGTATATCCTTGATAAAAAATACGGGGATAGCCAGTGGGAAGAATGGAAAAAAACGATTGCGAAAAAAGGACTGGATGCGTATATCAAAGTCTACAACGACGCTCAAAAACGGTATGATGCAGCCAAATAAGAGATCAAGCAGCTAGAGATGGTGAGCCGGGCGCTCAGAAGTTAGTTTCTGGGTGCCCTTCATCGGTAAAGGAGGGGATGGAACCGTGCAGCAACCAATATTAGATGCTTCAGCAGCACCATCGAAAAAACACCCAAAGACACAATCCCGATTATCGGCCGCATTTAAGCATATGAGAAGGGATCGACAGCTGCTAATACTTTTCATTCCGTGTATAATCTTCTACGTTTTATTCCGTTACGGACCCTTATACGGGTTAATTATAGCCTTTAAGGATTACAGCGTCTTCTCGGGCGTGCTGGGCAGTGAGTGGGTCGGACTGAAGCATTTTATCCAATTTTTCACCAATCAAGATTTCTGGATATTATTCAGAAACACACTATTGTTAGGATTTTATACGCTGATATTTGGCTTTCCATTTCCGATTATATTGGCCATTTTGCTGAATGAAGTCAGATTGCAGTGGTTCAAGAAATCGGTTCAAACATTAAGCTATCTTCCTGCTTTCTTATCCGTCGTCATTATCAGCAGTATGATCATCGATTTTCTCTCACCCACTAATGGGTTATTCAATCAACTTCTTTCTGCTGTCGGCATTGAAAAAAAGTATTTTCTGATTGATCCCGATTGGTTCCGTCCGATCTACGTAGTGTCTGAAATATGGGGCACAATGGGCTATGAAGCGATTATTTATTTGGCAGCGATAGCAGGAATAAGCCCAACGCTGTATGAGGCGGCGAGAGTCGACGGAGCAAGCAGATTCCGGATGATTTGGTATATTACCATTCCTGGACTGCTGCCAACCTTACTTGTGATGTTTATTTTAAAGACGGGATCGATGATTCGGATTGGTTATGAAAAAGTATTGCTTTTATACAATCCGATGACCTATGACGTTGCCGATGTTTTTTCCACGTATGTATACAGAAAAGGTTTATTGGAATCAAACTACAGCTATGCGGCTGCGGTTGGCATGTTCGAAGCGGTAGTAGCCATGATTATGCTGCTGGGTGCTAATTATTTGAGCAAAAGGATCGGGGGGAACGGGCTATGGTAGGACAACACAGACTGTCTGTCTTCGGCATTGTGAATGGGATCCTATTGATCTGTGTAGCCATAGCGACTCTGTATCCTGTTCTGTACATGATAGCAGTCTCTTTAAGTGAGACCTCATCCGTCATACAAGGAAAAGTCTTTTTATTTCCGAAAGGAATTAATCTGGGTGCCTACATGGAAGTGCTTAAAAACGATAAAATTCCAAGAGCATATTTGAATTCGATTTATTATACGGCGCTTGGGACATTCATTAATTTGCTGTTTACTTCGATTGCCGCCTACCCGCTTTCACAGCGAACATTTTTCGGACGAAAGTTTTTTATGCTGGCCATTGTGATGACGATGTTCTTTAACGCCGGTATTATTCCAACTTATATGGTCGTACAGCAGTTGGGACTTTTGGACACAGTATGGGCGATTGTGCTGCCGAATGCGATATGGACGATGGAATTGATTATTCTGAAAAGCTTTTACGAGAACATGTCCAGCCAAATTAGGGAGGCTGCGGTCATAGACGGCGCTTCTGAATACCGCATCTTGTTCAGTATCGTCATCCCGCTATCCAAGCCGGCCCTTGCTTCCATCGGATTATTCTATTTCATGGGACATTGGAACAGCTTCTTCCTCCCGATGATTTATTTGAGCGATAAAGATATGTACCCCTTGCAGGTTGTACTCAGGGATATGCTTATCTTCAATGCTGAAAATGATGCCGCCCTTGTCGATCGGGCCGCGCTGGCGCCGCAAGCGATGAAAAACGCGACGATTGTACTTTCCATGATTCCTGTCTTAGTGATCTACCCATTTGCTCAAAAGTATTTCGCGAAAGGGGTGATGCTTGGTTCCGAGAAGGGTTAAATAGACAAATGTGGAATATTAGTTGGAGACAAAGGTGAGAGGTAATGAGGTGACACCAATGAACCGATTAATGGCTAACAGAGGCTTGCTGCAAATCTTTTTCGCATTATTGCTAGTCATTGTGATCATGTTTGTATCCAACTATGTTGTCTATAAAAATTCCATTTCCGGGATCTATGAGAAAGTGACGCAAAATAACCGGTTAGCTATCAAAAATATTATTCAATCGTTTGACAGCAGCTTTACGAACGTTAACAATCTCATGTTTAGCATCCAAGGACTGCCATACGACAATCTTGAATCGGCAGAAGACAAACGCATCGATATGACAAAGGCATACACGATGCAGGAAAACATCTCCAGGCTGGCCTCTTCCGTGGATTATATCGAAGATGTGATCGTATTTTACAACAACATTGAATTAGCCGTTACGGCTAAAGGCACTAGTGATTTGAAGATTCTTTTCGAAAAAAAGTACAAACACGAAAGCTGGAATTATGAGTATTGGCGGGCGTTTGCCAAATCCAAGCATGCGTTAACTTTTTTTCCGGTGGAAGACTTTTCCGTTTCGAATGACGGTTTAACGAACAGAAAACAGCGCTTAATGGTGGCCATGGACGGCAATAAAGTCCGAATGTCCGATAAGAATGTCATGGTTCTGCTGAATGCAGACAAACTGCTGAAGAAAATCGATCTCAGCGCGATGATTCCGGGAGCTTCCTTGATCGTTCTCGACGCTAATCGCAATATGATTTTCAGCACGGACAAGGAATGGAATCTAGATAAGGTGTTAAATGATGTTTATTTTAATTCGTCACAGGAAAGTTCTTTAACTCGCGAGAATTTCGAATATAACTTCTATAGGTCGGAGTACAACGATTACATTTATATCAATAAAGTTCCGTATCAATTCCAAAATATTAATTCGGTTGCAACCGCCAATCACATGATTATGATCAGCGCGATCATCAGTGCCGTTCTGCTTTCCGCCTTTCTAAGCATCTACTTGTACCGTCCGGTCAAAGATATACTCAAATTGCTTGGCGGCGGGCATGTAAAGGGGAACGATTTTCGGAAAATATACAGCGGTATTGTCAGCGTACAGGCGGAAAATGAATCGCTCAAGAAACAAATGGACTTTGTTGATTCTGAGATGCGCAGAGGAATTTTTCTGCAAATGCTGGATGGTTTTTCGCATGCTCAGGAATACGACATACAAATGCAAAAGTATTATTCCGATTTTTTTCGGAAGCGTCAGTTTGTTATGGCTGTCCTGCACGTTAAGCGTCTCGAGGAGTACGATCAACCCCTTCTGAGGATTGATGAAATGACAGATATCTTGAGCAGCGGATTGAGCAGCAAGGTAGATCACTCTGTTGTATTTCATGCAGGCAGTATGCAGTTTCTGGCTCTCATAGGAATCGAACAAGCCTCCGAACGGAAGACGGTTATGGATGCACTTGAGTCTTTTGTAAATCGTGCTATGAAAGAAGAGCTGAAAGGGTACTCAGTTTGGGGGTGCGTCAGCAAATTGTACGATTCTAAAGTTAGTAATTGCAATGAAGCCTACCAAGACATTACATACGGCATGCTTTACCGGAATGTTAATATGCCTCGGACAATTGTCGACATGGACGCCATTCGCTACGTCTCGGATATTTATTTTCCTTTTGAGAAGATTGAGAAGCTGTCTCATACGTTGTTAAGCGGAAAAGCAGACGATGGCATCCGAATTGTTGCAGAGATTATTCAGGAAAATAAGGATCGGAATATTCATTACCATCAGCTTGCGCATATAGCCAAGTGCATATTTTTCTACCTTTCCAAGCAGGTCGAGGATTCCTCTTCCGGAAATAAGGATTTTTGCAAATTGGAAATGGACTTTTGTTGGAAAGTGGATAACGCTTTTGGTTATGGCGAAATCCAGAACGCGCTTATAGAGGTGGTCCGATTCATCGCCAACAAGCGGAATCATGATCAGAAGAGCAAGCTGAATCCGGAGTTCATTTCCCAATATATCGAGCTGCACTATATGGAGAACTTGTATCTAGATCATATGGCCGAAGTGCTGAATACGAGTCCCAAATATTTCTCGAACTATTTTAAGAAAACGTTCGGCATCAATTATGTGGAATATTTCAATAAGGTCAGATTGTCGCACGCAAAAGAATATTTGAAACATACGGAACTGAGTATCGCGGAGATCGGGGAAAAGACCGGGTATTTGAACTCATCCACGTTCACAACAACATTCAAAAAATATTGCGGCATCTCACCGAGTGAATATCGCAAGAAACCAGTAGATTAAATCTAGGAATTCGGATGGGAAGAGGAGAACCAGAATGAAGGCTGTTGCAGCTGTAAAAGGCAATATTATGATTACAGACATTGACCTTGGCGTCCTACCTGATGGTCATGTGCGTATACGGACTGAGTACTCGGCGATTAGTCCCGGAACCGAAATAACGTATATCAAACGCGCTTCGGAGCAGCAAGGTTTGCTAGGTTACAGCGCCGTCGGCGTCATTGAACAGATCGGGGATAATGTGACCGGTTTGCAATTAGGCCAGAGAGTTGCTTGCTACGGGGCCCCTTATGTACGCCATGCAGAATGGCTGACTGTCCCGGCCAATTTAACCGCTGTTGTGCCAGACCATGTCCGTCCAGAGGACGCAGCATTTGCGGGGCTAGGCGCCATTGCCATCCATGCGCTGCGCACAGCGGATTTAAGATTCGGGGAATCCACGGTTATCGTTGGATTAGGCATTTTGGGGCAGATGATCGCCCAAATTGCTTCTGCGGCGGGTTTTCTAGTAGCCGGAATAGATTTGAATGCCAGTCGCGCTGAGTTGCTCAAACAACAGGGAAGCGGGCATGCTTTTGTCGATCAAGAACAGTTAGAAGATAGGCTTGGACACCTGACTGGCGGTCATGGCGCTGATAGTGTGATTCTGTGTGCGAGTGGCCCCGGTGAAGTGCTGATTAACCGCTCACTCAAGTGGATCAGGGATAAAGGTAAGATCGTTATTGTCGGAGATTTATCGACTGAGTTTTCTAGAGGGCTTATGTTCGGCAAGGAAGCAGAGGTTCTAATTTCCAGAGCCGGCGGTCCCGGGAGGTACGATGTTCAATATGAGCTGGAAAACCGCGATTATCCGATTGGATACGTGCGCTGGACAGAAGGCCGGAATATCGGCGAATATGTTCGTCTGCTGGCGGAGAAGCGAATCAAGGTAGAGCCGCTTATATCTGATATTTTCTCTTTGGAGCGTGCGGAAGATGCTTACCGGAATTATGAGCAGCCAGGCAATGTGATGGGGACACTTTTGAAATATGAAAAATGAGCTCTTGAGGAGTATTAGAACAGTGGAAGGGAAGAAGAGTTCGGGTTCTGAGCTTGCGTGAAAACGCTTACATTTTGAAGAGGGAAATTAATGAGAATGCTTAGGAGGTTTTGTAATGCCAAACAGTAAGTATCGTGTGTTCGTGCTCATGATGGTCCTATTAATCACTTTGACAAGTTGGGGGGCTGTTTTCGTTTCGGCTGAGGGCAGTCGGCTTTCACAGAAAACTTACGGGACTCCTGAGGAGCTCCTAATTCCGAATAATTATACGGTTGCAGTATTCAACGGCACTGTAGGCCGAGAAGATGGGCATTATGTGCTTTATGCGACGAGCAAAGGGAAGCCGGGACATCTCAATGTCATTGATCTGGAGGATTATAAGCTGTTGCGAAGCATTCCAATCGGCCCTTCGGAGAGTTCCTGGGCGCATACTGTCGCCCCTGACGGAACCTTATACCTAGCAGCTGATGGTGGCGGGGCAAGGCTTTGGAGCTACTCGCCAGTTACGCATACGCCAACGCAGGTAGCCCAATTCGATGGGCAATCCGTACCGAATAGTATTACAACGGATGAGCAGGGACGTGTTTACGTGGGGACATATCCCGGCGGAAAGGTATACCAGTATGACCCTGCCTCCAAAATGACCAAGGATTACGGCCGAGTCATCGGCGCTATGGATCAAGAATATGTACGTTCTATCGCGTACCAAGGCGGGAACGTCTATGCGGGAACCGCACAGAAGCAAATTGTGAGGGTAAATTTGGCAACGGGTATGAAAACGAATATTGCCGCTTCCCTCAGCGTTAAGAATGATACTGTATATGACTTGGACACCATTGACGACCGATATTTGTTTGCCCGTTATACGGATGGCAGCGGGGTGCCGGGAGAAGCTTACATCTACGATACGCAAACAGAAGCTTGGCTGGACGTCCAATTGGAGAATGTGACGGGATTGCATGCCACGGACTCACTAGACGGAAAACTGTACTATATGTCAGATAAAAAGCTGAAGACCTTCGATCTTGCGACGCATGAAGTCGCGTTGACTGGAATGGAATATGCTTCCGGCTTTCGCGGTGCGGATTGGGTGGAGATTCCGAATAACCCTGAACTGCCCGGCAAAACCTTGGTGACAGTACGTTATGACGGCGGCGTGACGTTGATGAATATCGAAACGAAGCAGGTTTATCTCAAACCGCCTATCATACCAGGACTTCCTGGAGTTGTGAATCGACTCCAAAGCGTCTCAGAAACACAGCTGATCACGACAGGCTCACAGGCACGATCATCGCTTGTCAATCTGACGGATAACACGGCCAAGCCCTTCAGCATCGGTCAAGCAGATAGTGTATACCCTGTTGGGAACAAAGTATATATGGGGGTTTATCCGGAAGGCGCCCTGTATGAATACAACTTGGCAGCTGAACCGAGCGATTCAAATCCGAAACGTTTAGCTGTTTTAGGGGATGATCAAGAACGGCTTGTAAATATCACAGGCGGTCAGGGCAAGCTGTTTATTTCCACGATATCCGGTTATGGGACGTTAGGCGGTTCATTAACGGTTCATGATCCGGCAACGGGGGAAACGAAAGTTCACCGCAACGTTGTTCAGAATCAAAGCGTACTCAGCACAGCTTACCTTAATGGCAAAATATATGGATCTACCACGATCCGGAACGGCCTTGGCTCCGAACCGACGGAAGAGGAAGCGAAAATCTTCGTATGGGATGTTGGTAAGGAGCAGAAAATTGCTGAATTCCCACTTCGGGTTCCCGGCTTGACGAAACCGATCTTCATCGGCGATCTGGCCGTCGGACCGGACGGCTTGATCTGGGGCGCTTCTTACGAGTACATTTTTGCCATAGATCCAAATACCTACAACGTTGTAAAAAGTAAGAAAATCTATCCGAGTCTGAGCTTTAGCCAATGGGCTCATCATCCGCTTCGCTGGTCGGAGGACGGACTGCTCTATGTCCTCTTTAATAACAAACTGACCGTTATCGATCCGCAAACGCTGGAGTTCCGCACGTTGGCGGACACATCAAGATTTGATCTGGGAATGGATGGGGACTTGTACTTTACCGATCAGGCGACCAATACAATTTTATACCGAATGAAGGTAGATGGGGAAATCGTGGAGGAGCCACCGGGCATCCCAGTTCCTGTCCACAACGCAGGGTTGGAAGATAATGTGAATAATAGCGTCATTCCCGGCTGGACTTCCTTGTTCGCGACAGGAACAGATTACCGGTTTGAGATCAGCGGCGAGCGCAGCTTCTCTGGCTCCAAAAGCCTGAAGATCACGGATAAACTCCGGACAGCTTCCGTTGCCGTACAAAGTGACAAGATTCCGGTCAAACCTGGGGAAGAATACCAAGCAGGCGTCAATCTGTACATTGAATCAGGTCAACCGGGATTCATGTTCCGCTTCTTTGACAAGAACAACGCGACGATCTCCACACTCGAAATCCATTTGGACGAATCCAGATTAGCCCAATGGCAGAAGGTGACTCTCAAAGGAAAGGCGCCGGCCAACGCAGCTTACGCTAGTCTAATCGCGGTAACGAGCCGTTATAATATTTCATCTGCATATTATGATGATTTTTTCATTAGCGTCAAAGATTCAGTCCCGCCAATCTCAGTCGCAAGCATCAATCCGTCTCCGAACGAAAGCGGATGGATCAACAAGGATGCTGCCGTAACGATTGAAGCAAACCGTGCCTACTCCATCTCCTATTCGGCATTGGGGGCGCAGCAGATTGCTCAAACGACCGTAAAGGGATCATCACTCCAATTCCCGATATCTGTCGAAGGGGTTACGAGCGTGACGTATGCCGCTACGAACTTCTCAGGTATCAAGGAGACTCCACGAACGATGGACATTCGGATCGACAAAACGGCTCCGGTTATTGAATTCTCGGGCGAACGTTCGTATACTGTACAACAAGCGGTTTATATTGGCTGCACAGCTGCAGACGCATTATCCGGGCTTGTTACGAATTCGTGTTCATCTTCACTCGTTGGGCAACCTGCCTATACGTTTGAACCTGGAAGCCACGATATTTCGGTTTCAGCCACAGACTTGGCAGGAAACACCAGTACCGCCACATTTACGTTTCAGGTTTCTGTGACCTATGACGGGCTGTGTGGACTCATTCGTCAGTTTATGGCTGATGATCAGGGGATTGTAAGTGGGCTTTGCAGCAAGCTTCTGAGTGCTCAGGAAGCAGAGAAGCGAGGAAATCTAAAGGCAAAGGAAGGCATGCTTCATGCTTTCTTAAACGAAGTGGAAGCCCAAAGCGGCAAAAAGTTGACGACAGAACAAGCGCAAATTCTTACAAAGTTGGCAGGTTATTTGTAACTATTGGAGGAGAACAATGGATATAACGGTGATGACGTTTAACCTGAGGGTTAATGTCCAGCAGGATGGCGACAATGCATGGCCGAACCGTATCAATGAAGCGGCTGAGGCCATAAAAAAAGCAGGGGCAGCGATTGTTTGCACGCAGGAGGGAACGCACGCTATGCTGCAGGATCTGCAAGCGCTGCTATCGGATTACGCCTGGCTCGGTGAAGGCCGTCAGGGAGGGAACGAAGACGAGCATTGCGCCATCTTCTATCATCGTGGTTTGCTGAAGCCAGTCGAGAGCGGGAACTTCGGTCTATCCGAGTATCCTGAACGGCTAGGTTACTTGAGCTGGAACGCTGGCTGTCCGCGAATATGCACCTGGGTACGGCTGAGGCAGCAAGACGGACAGGAGTGGTACGTGTTCAATACTCATTTGGACCATATGAGTGAGGAAGCTAGAACGAACGGCATCCAGCTTATTGTAGAACGAATCCGCACCATGGACGGTCGAGACGGGATTCCGACAATATTGACGGGTGACTTTAACTGCGGCCCAAGCAGCGATGTGATCGAAATTCTGACACAAGCGGGGCTTTGTAATGGTTATGGCGCGGACGATAATGTAGGCTGCACCTGGCATGACTTTAACGGCGGCGACACGGGAGAGCCGATAGATTACATTTTCGTGACGCCCGAAATTCAAGTGAGTTCAATCAACGTCGACCGAAGCCTGTACAACGGTCGCTATCCGTCAGACCATTATCCAGTCGTGGCGAGTGTAAGATTGTAGCAAGGAACAGCTATAGCAGCTATATTTGCCAAAAACTTAACCCGCAGCCTGTTGCTGTGGGTTTTTTTGTGCCATTTAGAAGGGCAGTTTAACGAAACTATGATTAGCTTTAACGCGTCTAATATTTACAAAATCATGAAAGGATACCTGTTAATAGTATCTATCCTACTCTTGAATAAGGGGGCGTGTCGTGAGGAAAGAGATGAGGTTGTTCGGTGTAGTTGTTTGTATATTATTTGTGACCATGTTATTTTCAAGTTGCGGGAAATCGAATCTCCTGAACAGAGATGAGGGAGCTGATCCATCCAAAACTCCTGGAAAGGTAACATCTATATCAAAACAGGAGTTGGAAAAGTATGTGAATCAGCTCCCCTTATTGAAAAACGTATTTGATAGCCACCGTGTGAAGTTCCAGTCATCATACAGCAACGAAAACGAAGGTTTCCTAGAAATCCGCCGAATTGGCGATGATTCGAAGTTGCTGTCTGAGGAAGAGGAAACCGAGCTCAGACAATCGATCTATAAGGCGGTTGGTGGCGAGTTTCCACTGAACATTTCGGTATACACAATTGGCGATCAACCAGGTTTGACTGGCAAAATCACTGCAATCGATGAAAAGGGTCGGTTTCTGGTTGTGTCATCCAATAAATTCTTAGACAAAGAAATGAAAATGCCTGAAGCTGCGTGGTACACGATGTCGGACGATGCGAACATCGAGTTTGAAGGGAAGCCAGTCCATGCGAGGGACGTAAGAATCGGCTCTATAGTCAAGGTTTGGAGCGAAGGGATGATGTTGACGAGTTACCCAGGGCAAACAACGGGACTACGCCTTGAAATAATGACAAGAGACAATGGAATAGGCGATGCAAGAGGTAATGTCACGCGATTAGAGAAAACGGGTGAAGGCGTTAACACAGAACGAACAATCGAAGTTGATGGTGTGAAGCATCGACTGCTCCCAATTACACAAGTGTGGGTGAACGATGAAAATGCGGACTTCTCCGACATCGAAATGGGAGAAAGTGTAAAGATTTGGTTTGCAGGGTACGAGATTGGGCCGGAGAAAATCGTGACACAGGTTGTCATTGAACGTTAATGGGAGAAAAAAAGGAGAACTTACTATGCCAAAGAACAAAAACATTGAACCTAATCATACGGAAACTATCGACGACCAGAAATCTGATCTTCCGAGGTTAAGCAATCCAGCACGTCGAGCGCTCGCTAATGCAGGCTACTTGCGACTAGAGCAGTTCACCAAGCTCACCGAGGCCGAGATCTTGAAGCTGCATGGTATGGGACCAAAGGCTCTGGATCAGATTCGTCAAGCCCTTGCCGCCAAGGGCCAATCGTTCACAGATGGCTCTTGAAATTATTTCGGTTGGCAACTCACTTCGCGCTAAAAAAACAGAGACTTATAAGTCTCTGTCAAGAGTGACGGATTCTCCCTGAAGGACATGATGAGCGATAAGGGTCTCGGCAGGAACTTCATCATTGTTAATTTGGCTAATTAAAATGTCGGCTAGTTTAGTGCCGATTTCATCCACATTATAATCAACTGTTGTTAGTGAGGGATTCATGTATTTTAATACATGAATGTTATCGAAACCCATGAGGCCAATTTGTTCAGGTACTCGGATTTTACGGGATTTCAACCATTTCAGAACCTCAAGTGCGTACACGTCACTAGAGCATAAGATCGCGCTTTTGCTGTCCGTTTTCTCTATCAATTGCTCCAATTCAGCCAAATAATTTTTCTGTGCGATGACGTTATGCCGCATATCGGAGATCTCATCACATGCTTCGATAAAACCAAGATATCGTTGCTCGGGCACATAAATATTCTCTTTTCCCTTTCGCATCAGAGGCGGACTTAAGTAGATCAAGTGCCGATAGCCTTGACTGGAAAGAAAGGCGACTGAGTCTCGGATTGCTTGCTTATCGTCGATCCAAACATAAGGAAACTGGCCTGAAAGGCGATTGCCGAATGTTACGATAGGTGTCCGCGAGCGAGTCAAAAGAGTTTCGAATTTTTTGTTGAAATTGGTCGGCAATAGTGCGATTCCGTCAACTCTACGATCTAACAAGTTGTTGATATACTCTAGCTCTAGGTCCTTGTCGCGATTAGAAAGGACAAGATAAACGATATAACCCCGTTTCCTAGCTTCGGCTTCGAATGCGTGGAATAGCTGGGAGAAAATCTGATTATGGATGTCAAACAGCACGATACCTAACGTTTTGGTATGTCCTTTAACAAGGCTTTGTGCTAAAAAATGGGGGCGGTAGCCGAGCTCCTCTGCGACCCGCAGTATTTTCACACGAGTCTCCGGATTAATACCGGGACGGTTGTTTAACGCCCGATCCACCGTTCCCCGTGTAACTCCGCACAGCTCGGCGATTTGTTTACTGGTAATGTTCATGCGGCCTCCGTGAGAATGGAATCTAGTGGTCTAATCGTAGCTTAACAGAGCGGGCTGGTCAATACCCGTGCTCGTGAACGATACAGGAAAGAGTAGGAATAGGAAAGATGAACTAATTTCTAATAAAAGCGTTTACAAACATGAGGGCATTTGTTAAGATAAGGTCGTTTACGTGCACGATTTATGTTGTTGGAGCTCACAATGTTAATTTGCCACTCAGATGCAGGGAAAGTGGCGACGGGGGACGCCCCTATCGGTAATAGTATCTTCGGTACAAATTTTTTTAGCCTTTTCCGTGCACGTGCACGGAACTGATCTACCTATGACGAAGCCGCTAATATGGACGGTGCTAGCCGATTATGGGTTTTCCTTAAAGTTATTCTTCCCATGTCGTTTCCGGCGGTTGCCGTTACCTCGGTCATCAGTTTCATCGCGCATTGGAACGATTTTTTCCGCCCTTTAATTTTTCTGAATTCCTTCGAGAAAATGACGCAGCCGATCGGTATGACGGCATTAACCGGAGCGTTCGCGACGGGGAATTTGTCTTCCATCCTGGCAGGGGTGACATTGTCGCTTATCGTACCGCTGCTCTTTTATATTTCCGGACAAAAATACTTGCTTGATGGCATTACGGCAGGTGGACTTAAACTGTGAGTGCCTGTTAGGATTCATGAAATCAGTTAGGAACTTAAGGAGGTCAAGAAATGAGCAACAAGTTAGTAAACGAAAAGTTTCGTATGGACAAAGATTTTATGTATACAGGAGCCAAGACGAGCCAAATCTCTTTTCCGCTTGGCGGGATTGGAACGGGAAGTATCGGTCTCGCTGGCAACGGACGGTTGATTGATTGGGAGATTTTCAACCGGCCCAATAAGCTGAGCTTTAACGGATTCTCTTTCTTTGCCGTAAAAGCGGAATGCAAAGGTGAGGTCAAACTGACCAAAGTACTCAATGGGGATATGCAGGCACCATACACAGGAGAAGGGAAAGGCAAATACGAGGGTTATGGGTATGGACCCAGACGGGAAAACATGGCCGGATTTCCGCACTTTTCGAATACATCGTTCCGTGGACAATTCCCGTTCGCAGAGATGAACTTCAACGATGCTGATGACCCGATCACGGTCAAACTGACAGCTTTTAATCCATTCATTCCTCTGAATGATCGGGATTCATCTATACCTTGTGCCATTTTCGAATATGAGGTGACTAATCGGTCAGCGGATGAGCTGGAGATCAGTGTGGTCGGCAATGTGTCAAATCCGTTTCGTCAGGGAGCCGTCAATGAAGCGGTGGAATACGGTGGACGACGTGCAATCCGTATGTCTTCCACACAGTATGAAGCGGATGAAGCGGAATTCGGCGATCTGACGTTGATGACTGACCATGATGACGTCAGCTACCAATCGTATTGGTACCGTGGTGGATGGTTCGATAACTTGACCGTATTCTGGAAGGATTTCCGTCGGCCAGGCCGCTTTCAGGAGCGAAATTACGAAGGACCGCGTGAGCTTGATGCGAAAAGGCTGCATGAAAAGCATCAGGATGTTGGCCTGCTGAGCGGGCATAGTACTGTAGTCGCCGGTGGGAAGGCTAAATTCCGGTTCGTGCTTGCCTGGAACTTTCCGAATTGCGTTAACTTCTGGAATCCCGGCAGTGGGGATGAAAGTGGCCGACTACCTTCTTGGAAAAACTACTACTCGACGTTATTCCATGACTCCACCGATACGGCAAATTACATTTTGGAACACTATGATCGATTGAACAAGGAGACGCGCTTATTCCAAGAGACACTCTTCCGTTCTACGCTACCCGACACTGTGATTGACGCAATTAGCAGCAATATTTCGATCCTAAAATCCCCTACTGTACTGCGATTGACTGACGGGACACTATACGGTTTCGAGGGCGTTCATACGAACGAAGGCTCGTGTGAAGGTTCCTGCACGCATGTATGGAATTACGAGCAGGCGACAGCTTTCTTGTTCCCTTCTCTTGCCCGTTCGATGCGCGACATCGAGTACAAATACGCCCAGTTTGAGAATGGGAAAATGGCGTTCCGCCTCATGCTGCCGGCTGAGCGAACGACTCTTGATAACACGTTTAGGGCTGCTGCCGACGGTCAGATGGGAGGCGTGATTAAATCCTATAGGGAATGGAAAATTTCGGGCGATACGGAATGGCTGCGCTCGATATGGCCAAATGTTCGCAAAACTCTCGAATATGCCTGGGATCCTACAAACGAGGACCAATGGGATGCTGACAAGGACGGTGTCATGGAAGGGCGTCAGCATCATACGCTGGACATGGAATTGTTCGGCCCTAATTCTTGGCTGACGAGTATGTACTTGACTGCATTGAAGGCGGCAGCAGAAATGGCGGAAGCTCTCGGTGAACAGGAGATTGCGGCAGAGTACGACGCGCTTTGCGCAAAAGGGTCCGCTTGGACGAACGAGCAACTGTTCAATGGCCGGTACTTCCATCAGTTGGTCGATCTCAAAGACCGATCAGTCCTGGAAAAATATGAAGCAGAAGAAGTGTACTGGAATGATGAGGCAGGGGAACATAAATATCAGATTGGTGAAGGCTGCGGCATAGATCAAGTACTTGGTCAATGGTTTGCTCATCTTGTTGGTCTCGGATATGTCCTTGATCCTGTGAAGGTGAAACGAGCGGTCCAATCAATTTATGACAATAATTATATTGAGAATTTGCGGGATTTTCCTAACGCCTGCCGCATCTATGGTTTGAATGACGAGTCTGGTCTGATGATCTGTACTTGGCCTGATGAGAACAGCCCGATCGTGCCAGTTCCTTATGCAGACGAATGCATGAATGGGTTCGAATATCAAGCTGCTTGCCATATGATTTATGAAGGGCTCGTGATGGAAGGATTGAATGCTGTTAAGTCTATCCGGGACCGATACGATGGAGAGCGCCGCAACCCATGGAACGAGTTCGAATGCGGCAGCAATTATGCCCGTTCCATGGCGTCCTATGGCCTGCTTCTTGCTCTAAGCGGTTTCGAATATGATATGGTAGGCGGACATATCGGCTTTAACCCAAGATGGCAAGCAGATGATTTTCGTTGTTTCTGGAGCTTGAACGATGGTTGGGGCGAGTTTCGCAGTAACGATGGGCAGCTGGAGTTAGAGGTAATGATGGGTGAACTAAAGCTGTCCAGCTTTGGAAGTGGCCAGTTGGTTGGGCGAGAAGTGAAGAGCGTAATGATTGGCGGGAAAAGCGTCTCTTTTGAACAGGCAGAGGGAAATCTGATATGGAAAGAAAAAATAGTTCTTGAACCGCAAACCATACTTGTCCTACAGTTTTAATACACATGTGTTTAGAGCTGCCCCTTCATCATGCTGGGGCTGGCTTTCATATGGAACGGAGGCTATGGAACATGGATGCAAACGATGTAATTGATTCGGTTGTTGAGCAATTACGTAATGTCGAGGGAATCAGGGCAGTCGTGCTGGGCGGATCTCGGGCTCGTGGTACAGAAACACCTGAATCCGACATTGACATTGGACTCTACTACCGATCTGGATACCCGATCGACACGGATGCTCTTGATAGATTAGCATCGGCAATAGACGACGAACGTCGCAGTGGGCGAATTACGCCACTAGGCGGATGGGGACCATGGATTAACGGCGGCGGCTGGTTAAAGGTAGGAGGTTATTCATTGGACCTCCTCTACCGCGATACGGAGATTGTAACTGGCGTGATCAACGATTGCCGCCAAGGGCGGATCGACATCCATTATCAGCCAGGGCATCCTCATGGATTTTGCACATCCATTTACATGGGAGAAGCAGCATATTGCCGACCTCTCTGGGATCCTGATGGCCTAGTAGCTGAGATGAAAATGTTGACAGATCCATATCCGGCTACCCTTCGGCAAGCAACAATCTCGAAGTTTATGTGGGAAGCTGAATTTTCCGTATCGAATGCCAAAAAAGCAATGAGCCGCAAGGATGTTTCATATGCAGCAGGTCATCTCTTTCGGACGGTAAGTTGTTTGGCTCAAGTATTGTTTGCATGCAATGGGGTTTATCTTCTGAACGAAAAAGGAGCGGTAGCTCAGTGCAGCCGTTTTCAATTGGCTCCAACTGATTTTGAGCTACGTGTTCGGGAAGGCTTCGCCTGTTTATCGGCTGAGTGTTCTAATTTGTCCAAGGCAATTAGCCTATTTGACGCGCTCGTCCGTGAAACGGCAGAGATTGCTTCATAAACGAGGCCGTGGAAAACAGTTGAAGTTAATGATAATGAAGCGCAGATTTCCCGAAATAATGCATCGACGTTCCGCGTATGAAAGGTTAAGTAATTCTATAAAGAATTTGCCGTCCAAGTATAGAATCAGCATATTTATCCAAACTATGGTTGATGGAGGTGATCAATTTGGAAGACAAGTCCCAATCCAATCATAACGAGCCGACAATTGCACCGGGTATGAACATGCATGATCCTCTTGAAAAAAAAGCAACGGAAGAAGATATTGAAAAGGGCGATGTTACTTCAGTGACTCGTTTATACTTGGATCGTACACCAGAAGACTAATGTATTGATAAATCTCCCATTGGCCGAAATGGCTAACGGGATTTTGTTATATCCAGTAAAAACAAGGCGGAAGAAAGGTTGACTTTTACATGACTGGCATCCCATCTGTAAGGAACGGACGAACATGTTGACGAACCTGAACATACCGTTTTCCCGCAATTGGCCTTTGCACTTGATGATCTTCGTATTTGCTGTGTATTGGGGATTCACGGCCATCGCACCCACTGACCGGATACAATGGTTGATGGAGAGCATACTTCCCGTTATCGTCGTGCTTGTTCTCGCTTTTACTTATAAAGTTTTCCGGTTCTCTAATGCTTCCTATTTACTCATGTTTATTTTTCTTTGCTTACATACTTATGGGGCCCATTATACCTATCAGGGAACACCGTTTGACAAGTGGCTGAAGGCTTCGTTTCATTCCCAGAGAAGCTACTACGATCGGGTCGTTCATTTCACATTCGGGTTGCTCTGGGCATATCCGTTCCGTGAATTGCTAACCCGGGCCGCCGCGCAGCGTGGATTTTGGTCATTTGGCATTCCCACGGCAGTCGTTTTCAGCTGCAGCGCCTGCTTCGAAATTATAGAGATGGTGGCTGCTTTTGTAGCCGGGCAACATGGGGAGGAATATGTCGGGCTGCAAGGTGATGTTTTTGATACTCAAAAAGACATGGGACTTGGATTAGCCGGAGCGGTTATTTCAATGGGCATACTTGCCTGGTATCTACACGGTCATCCTACGGATGATAATCCGTTAAAAGGCATTGAAAAGAAGCTCAAATAATCACATTGACTCGCCATGCTTCGCAACTTATGATGATGATAACCACAATCTGAATGAAAGGAGAGACCCTATTATGATAGCTTTCGCACGACCTCCCTGCTAAGACGTAATCGCTAGTCCACCCCGAGCGCCTCCTGATTTGATTGAGCCTAATTAGCCAATCAGATTTAGGAGAGGAGCTCCTTCATGGACTATTCAGCCAATCTTCCCAAACTATATGTGCTCCGCTTCTTTTCCAGCCTTATCCCAGCCTACGTCATAGAGAGGCTTTTCTGGGAAGAGCGGGGTATGACCATTCAGATGGTCGTGTATACCGAAATTATATACGCCCTGACAATCGTCCTTCTGGAGATTCCGACTGGCATTATGGCCGACAAGTGGGGCCGAAAAAGGATGCTAGTACTAAGCGCCCTCTTGGCGTGCAGTGAGTTTTTGATTTTGCTATTTGCGACGGAATTCTGGCACTTTGTTCTGGTCGTTTTCTTGGCGGGCGTGAGTAGATCAGCTAGCAGCGGCTCAGAAAATGCCTTGCTATATGATTCATTAAAGCTGCAGGGGAAGGCCTCTTCGTTCGAAAAGCAACTTGGCAGATTGAATGCCTGCGACTTCGTATCCGCGATACTCGCCGCCTTGTGCGGAAGCTTCCTCGCAAGTAAATACGGCTTTGAGCTGAACTATTGGATATCACTCGGGAGTACTATAATCGCTCTAGTCCTCTCATTGCTATTGATTGAGCCTGCTGCAGAAGACAGCACTTCTGACGAGGAAGTTATTCCTTTTAAGACATATGTCGCTGTGTCTCTGCGTTTTTTTCGAACGAATCCAAGTGTCACTCTTGTGATGCTTTCAGCCATGGTGACAGGTGCTGCCATGGGCTACATCGAAGAATTCTGGCAGTTATACGTGAGCAGATTGGGAATGCCGGTTGTATACTTCGGCGTGTTATCCGCCGCGATCATGCTGCTGCAGCTCCCTGGCAATTTGATTGCACACGTACTGTTACGTTGCTTCAGCTATAGAGCGCTGATTTTCATAATTATGGTTGTATTCGCCGTCGGCTTCACCTATGTTGCCATAAGTAAGGATATCATAGGCCTCACAGCGATGCTCTTCATTTGTTTGTTCTCTGGCGTGATGGAGCCGATCGCAAGCGGTTACTTGCATCACCGGATCAATTCCTCTATGCGGGCAACAATCGATTCTTTCCAGTCGTTAGGTGAGAATCTCGTGCACACTCTCACAGGTCTTGGTTTCGGCTACTTCGCTTCAAAGTATGACGTGTTCGGCGGCTATGGCTTTATTGCACTCCTGTGCTACGCTTTTATCGTTTGGTTTATTGGCGCATCACGTAAAATTGAATAATAAAAACGGTGCAAAAAGAGACGGCAGCCCTAATTGGTTGTCGTCTTTTTCTGCATAAAAGCTTGGACGATGAATTTATTGACGGGAGGATGCTGTCGCGGTAAAGTACAATTGATTGAATGTTAATGGGAAAGGGTGACCGTATGACGAGTAGTGGGAAATTCGCTTGGACATGGACTATACGTGAAGAAGATTTAGAGGAATACGTGACTATGCATCTGGCTCCATGGCCGGAAATTATGGAAGAACACACGAAAGCCGGGATTAGGGATTACTCGATCTTTCAAAATGGCGCACAATTTTTTTATTGCTTCTTGTGCGATGATGTAGAGGCTGCTTTCGCTTATTTAGCAGAAAGCGAAGCTTGTAATCGATGGAATGCAATTACTTCGAAGATGGTCGTCGGATCCTTCGACTTCCGCGAAGCGGTGCCAATCCAACCGATGCGTGAAGTGTTTTATTTGAAATAGATAGAAGAAGAGCCATGGAAAGCAGCAGCTTCCATGGCTCTTCTTCTATCATGGGATCTCTGATCCCGTTGTTACCGGAATCGTAATCTCCACTTCCGTCCCCTCGCTGGGTACGCTGCGATACGTCAAATTCGCTGGCTCGCCGAAATAATGGCGAATGCGCTCGATGACGTTTTTGACGCCGTATCCGCTGCCGCTGATTTTGCTGCGGCTCGTACCCGTCATAATGTCTTCAACCTGGGTGGCACGCATGCCGACACCGTCGTCCTTGATGATCAGGTGAATGTTGTCATTCACCCTCGTGCCACTAATCGTAATCGTACCTTCACGGTGAGTACGTCCAAGAATACCGTGCAGAATCGCATTTTCTACGATGGGCTGAAGAGTAATCTTCGGAATCGCGTTATCTAACAGCTCCTCCGGCACATGGATCTGAAAATCAATCTTATTTTCAAATCGGATATTTTGAATCTGTACGTAAAAAGAAACATGCTTTAATTCTTCGCGGAGCGAAATAATATCTTTCCCGCTGCTTAAGCTGACTTTGTAGAAGCGGGCTAACGCTTTAACGACCTTTTTGATGTCCGTGTTAAGACCGCTGTCAGCCATCCAGTTAATGAGGTCGAGCGTATTATACAGGAAGTGAGGATTAATTTGCGACTGGAGTGCTTTCAACTCCGCGTTTTTCACTTCTTGTCCTAATCGGTAATGCTCTTTATTCATCGAACTAATTTGTTCAATCATGTAGTTATAGGTCTGAATCAGCTCTCCAATTTCATCTTTTCCTTGCGTTTGAGCAAGTGCGATTAGATTGCCTTTCTGTACATCACGCAAACGGCTTGTCAATTGTGAAATGCGCCGTGTGACCGAGAAGGAGAGCAGATAGGCTAACAGGTAGGCAAGACTGCTGACAATAAGCAAAATAACTAGCAAGTCATTGCGAAGCTCATGGCTCTGCTGAACGACTTCATCCAGCGGAATGACTGTCACCATACCCCAATTCGATGGAAGCTGTCGGTACAAATAGTAGTTATTGTTGCTTTGCCAATTCATCGTAACTGCGTCGCTGGCCATATCCGGCAGGGTAAAGTCGGTAAGAGTGAGAGGTTCAGATGCAAGCACGATCTGATGGTTCTGGTCGACTAAGAAGGTGGCGCTTTTCTTCACCACGTTGGCTTTTTTTAGCATGGAGCGCAGTGTCTCCGCCTGTACATCCACCCGCAGCTGGCCGATGGGTACCGAATAATTATTGGGATCCAGAATGCTCCTAACCACATAGAGGTAGGAGTTATCATGGGTAGCATGAGTACCTAATTCCGGCGGCGAGCACCATAAATATTTGGCATGCAGTTCGTTTAACCGGTCGAAGCAAGGACTGTCAGCGGTCTGTTCGAGAGGGAGGAAATTCTCCGATTCGTTGGAAAAAATAAACGCCTTCGGCACATACAGAATGACCCGAGAAATATCAAGACTGTCCTGCATAGATCGGAGGAGCTGCTTGAGATTGCTGTAATCCTGCAGCTCACGATTAATATTTTGCGTGATACTCGTATCCATTAAAATGTCAGAAATGGTTGTATTCGAAACCAGAATATTCGTCGTTTCCGCTATTCGCTGTACGCGGTAGCTGAGGAACGAATAGGTCTGGTCGAAGCCTTGCTTGGCCGAATACGTCACATGATTAATGATGATGGCTGACATTTTATCCGATGCAATGAATTGATAGAAGCCAAGTGGAATCATGATCAGCAGCAAATAAGTAACCATGATTTTATGCCTTAATTTCGCGTTGTACAGCCATTTTCGTATCGTTTGAATCAAAGTGAACATCATAGCTGGCATCGCTCCCGGTACTCAGAAGGTGTCATCCCCGTAGATTTTCGGAATATTTTGGCGAAATGCTCCCCATCTTTAAAACCCACTTGTGAGGCGACGTCAAGCACTTTCAATCGATTATTTCGGAGCAAATCCTTCGCCTTTTCCATTCGGTATTCTGTGACGTATTGCTTGATCGTTTTGCCAGTCGCTTCTTTGAAAATCGAGATGAGATGCGAGGCAGTCATTTGCATATGATCACTCACATCTTGGACAGACAAGTTATCCTCTGCAAAATGCAGATGAATGTAACGAATGATCCGCGAGCTGGCAGATGACATGGTTCCGTTCCCGCGTTCCCTGAAGGATTGCTTCAGCTCATCCAGCTTCTGGGTGATGACTCGATGAATATCATCTAGGAAATGACATTCCAGAATAAGCTTCCACGGCACATTATTTTCTTCCGAGACATCGAACAGGATGATATTTCGGCTGCGAGCAAATTTGTCCATTTCCAAAGCAAAACGATAATAGAGCTCTTTGACGCTGACAATTAGCGTTCCAGGATGCTGGTGAATGTCTGCGGTGACCGTGTTCAACAAACGGGAGATTTCCTCAAAATTTTCCTCTACAAGTGATTCTTGGAACCTGTTGAATAACTCAGCCGGAACTTGATAATGTTCGGAATGCACTTCGCTGCCATGGCTATCATGCAGAATGACGGAGCAAGGTTTATGAAAAAATGACTCCTGAAGACGAATGACAGCACTTGTATACGACTCCTGCAGCCGTTTAACCGTTGGTACTATTTTCCCCGCGGCAATGGAGAAGGAATGAAATTCCTTTTTTAAAGCAGAAGAGAGCTCGTAACTAACGTGATGCAATCCGCTGTTTTCTATAGGCTCTTTGCCGCTCGAAAATAAATGAAGGATGACGTGATTGTCATCTTTCAGTGCATACAAATACGGGTTTTCGAAGCCGGTCAAGGCTGATTCAATGATGGAATTGATGATTTCTTTGGTTGGTTGAGGCGTAATTAGCTTGGACAAGATCGTAACCGCTGGGGCGTGAAGCGACGCCTCGAAACCAACGGCCAACAGCCGCTTACCTAGTAATTCCTCGTCAAATCCCCCGCGAATGAGCTGAAGCGCTGCTTCTTGCTTGATATAGCTCTTATTATCTCTGGCTACCGCGTCGTTCGCCAAATGCCGCTGCTCTTCCAAACAAATGGCTATTGCGCTTCGCAACGCTTCTTCCAGTTCCTCGATATCAATCGGCTTCTCTACATAGCTAACCGCTTTCAATGAAATCGCTGCTTTCAAATAGTCTTTGTCCGCGTAACCGCTCATAAAAACTATCTTGCACAGCGGATACTTCCGGCGAAGGTGTGTGGCAAGCTCAATGCCATCCATGCGCGGCATGCGAATATCTGTCAGCACAATATCGGGCTGAAATTGCTCAGCGATAGCAACCGCTTCTAAACCATCGACCGCTTCGACAAGCTCAGTAATCCCGAGTTCTCCCCATGCAATTGATTTACGAATACCTTCTCTCGTGAATTTTTCATCCTCTGCGAAAAGAAGTTTCATAGTTAAAATCGCCCCCAAGAATTTTCGAAGAAACTTATGATGTAAGCATAAACGCGCTCGTTCTGAAGGACGGCGGAATCGTTTATCCTAGTGTAGCTTAAGATTAGCGCATATTAGATAGCAAAGCCACTAACTTAGGTGCTATCTGCAAAAGTTACAGGGAATCGATATTTTGTCGGGTTACTGCGCTGCATGGAACCTGTTAATTTAGTAACAGGAGAGACAACTAGAACCGGATGGGGGAACGAATAAAGATGAGAACAGGACTCCTGTATCGACTCAAGTCTAAGAAAACACTGCTGTTCATGATTGCTCCGGCAGTCCTTTACTTCTTGCTTTTCAGCTATGTGCCCATGGCCGGTATCGTGCTTGCGTTCAAGCAGTACCGTTATGATTTGGGCATTATGAACTCACCATGGGTGGGATTTGATAACTTCAAATTCTTCTTCATGACGGGTGATGCGTTTAGAGTTACAAGGAACACGATGCTTTACAATGCCGCTTTCATCCTTATTAATAATGGGCTGCAAATTGTGGTCGCGATCTTGATGGCCGAAATCGGCTCAAAGCTGTTTCGCAAAACGGCGCAAACCCTTATGTTTCTACCGTATTTCTTATCCTGGGTAGTCGTAGGTGCTGTAGCGTACAATCTTTTTAATTATGAGCACGGAACTGTCAATACACTGCTTCGCTCCCTACATATTCCTGAGCTTGATATTTATACGACTCCGGAATATTGGAAGTATATTCTCATCTTTTTCTCAGCGTGGAAAGCGGTTGGTTACGGCGCTGTGTTTTACATGGCATCCATTCTGAGTATTGATCGAGAAACGTATGAAGCTGCTGAAATTGACGGTGCCAATGTGTTTCAAAGAATTCGATATATTACACTTCCGTCCCTACGTCCAACGATAACAATCCTTGTTTTACTAGCGATTGGCGGTATTTTCCGCGGTGATTTCGGACTATTCTACCAACTCGTGGGCAACAATGGTCTGCTGTATCAAACGACGGATGTCATTGACACGTATGTGTATCGTTCACTCCTGGTCAACAATGAAATCGGGATGTCATCCGCGATTGGATTCTATCAATCCATCCTCTGTTTTGCGACCATTATGGTAACGAATTTCCTTGTGCGTAAATCGGATAAAGAGAATGCCTTATTTTAAACAGAATGTAATTTGCGGGGTGAACCTATGAGTACGACGAGTGTTAAAAAGAGTCAAATCGATCAGCGGATGCTGGATATCATTGGCTATGTGTTTATCAGTTTGATCAGCTTGGCTTGTTTAATTCCATTTATACTTATTATTAGCGGCTCGTTAACGAGCGAATCCTCGATTACGAGTGATGGCTTTCGATTATGGCCTAAGGAATTTTCTTGGGACGCCTATGCTTTTGCGCTCAAACATCCTCAGCAATTTGTCAGCTCTTATCTGTTGACGATTGCTTTAACCGTAACGGGGACGATTGTGGGACTGTTCATATCAGCGATGGCTGCCTATGTCCTTCAACGTCAGGATTTTGAGTGGCGAGGAGGATTTTCCTTCTTTTTCTACTTCACCACCCTTTTTAATGGCGGACTTGTACCTTGGTACATCCTAATGGTTAACTATTTACACATGAAGAATACCTTCTGGTCGCTGCTCTTGCCTCCGCTCTTAAACGTGTTCTATATTATCATCTTACGAACGTTTTTACGGAGCATACCAGACGCTATTACGGAATCTGCGAAGATTGACGGAGCAGGGGATTTCACGATTTTTATCCGTTTAATTCTACCTCTGGCGAAGCCGGGACTGGCCACAATTGGACTGTTCACCGCACTGAATTATTGGAACGATTGGTTTAACTCTCTGCTGTTTGTACAGAATGAGAAACTGTATACCCTGCAATATTTACTTTATAAAATGCTGGGCAATCTCGAAGGTATTCGCAAGGTTATGGCCATTACGGGTATGCAGGTTACGGAATTGCCTGGTGAAAGCTTGAAAATGGCGCTCGCCATCCTTGTTACAGGACCGATCATCTTCTTATATCCGTTCGTTCAGCGTTATTTCGTGCAAGGCTTAACCGTTGGAGCTGTAAAAGGGTAACCCCGGGAATTCACATTCCCGGTTATCATAAATTATCTATCTTTTATAAGGGGAGAAAAAAATGGCATACACCAAGAAATTAGCTAAACTCAGTCTGGCATCACTTTTCGTGATGGGTACTGTTCTGACGGCTTGCGGAACGAAGGATGCATCACCGACACCAAGCACGTCTGCGACACCTCAAGCAAGCACTTCCGCAACTTCAAGCAATGGTATTGATACAAGTAAAGAAGTAAAGCTGAAAATGGTTTTGCTTGGTTCCAAGCCGAAAGCTTTTGATGAGGTTTATGGTGAAGTTAATAAAATCATGAAGCAAAAGATTAACGCGACGCTGGATGTTAGCTTCTTAGATTGGGGCGAGTATCAACAAAAATATCCGCTTATGTTCGCAGCTAACGAGGATTTCGATCTCGTCTTCTCGGCTACATGGTCCTACTATGCGCAGCAAGCTACGAAAAACGGCTATATGGAATTGACAGAAGATATGATTAAAAAGTTTGCCCCGAAAACATGGGCGGAAGAGCCAAAAGTAGCTTGGGAGCAAGCGAAAATCAACGGTAAAATTTATATGGTTCCACAAAATAATTTTGAGTACAGTTACCATATGGTCGGTATCCGAGGAGACTTACGTCAAAAATACAATTTGCCGGAGCTTAAAACGTATGACGACTATGTGACATTTTTGAAAACGGTTGCTGAAAAAGAGAAGGACTTCAAACCAAGTATCGGTGTTAGTGAGTTTAATGCCATTGAATTGGTTCAACCGAATGAATGGAACTTCGTTGTGCCTCAACTACCGGTCGCTTACAAAGTAACGGATGGTTCAGGTAAATTATTTAACTATGTTGATACACCTGAGTTCGCAGATTTTGCTAAGAAAATGAATGATACCCAAAAAACAGGTGCTTGGTCCCGAGATGCCATTGCCAATAAAGTCGACAAAACACAAGCATTCAAAGACGGTAAGCTTGCTTCCGTTGAGTGGAACTTAGGAACATTATTGCGTGCAAAATCCGAAATGTTGACTACGCACCCAGATTGGAAAGTGGAGCTGTATGATCTGAGTGCAGATAAAAAGCGTCTATCCAATCCGTTCATCAATAATGGGATGTCCATCCATGCAGGTTCCAAAAACTACGAACGTGGTTTAATGGCGATTGACTTACTCCGTTATGATCCGGAAATTCATGACCTGACGAACTACGGGATTAAAGGCAAGCACTATGAGCCTGTAGGCAACGATCAGTTCAAACCGCTTCCTGCTTCTGCGGATTTCCCTCCGTCCGGTACGGATCCATGGGGCTGGAACTCCTTACATGAACGTTTGGATTCCACGGTAGCTGCTGAAACGCAAAAATTCACAGAAAACTGGAAAAAGACAGTGACTGTCAACCATCCTTTAGAGACATTTACATTTGATGATACCAAAGTGAAAAATGAGGTCGCCGCTGTTAGCAACGTAATGGAGACTTACGGTAAACCGCTCTTCTACGGTTTGGTTGATCCTAATGATGATAAGCATGGTCTGAAAGTGTTTAATGATAAGCTGAAGCAAGCAGGTATCGATAAAGTTGTTGCTGAAATGCAGAATCAAGCTAATCCGCTGATTACGAAAAAATAAGTTGAAGAGAGATCCGCTTCCTGATTTCAGGAGGCGGATTTTTTTAACCATTTCGAAGTGACCCCTCCAAAAACAGGAAAGATGTCGAATATGTTAGGGAGTTAATAAAATCCCAACAACCGAGGAGTCGTTATTATGAAAATGAACAAGCCCTGGATGATCACAGCTACATGTATTGTTGTAACTAGCCTTATGACAGGATCTGCCTTTGCAAAATCCGAGAATGGCAACAATGCGGATAAAGCGGATTCGTCCAAACCAGCAGTGGAATTGAATGTAAAAGTAAATGCAGATAAGGATGTAACTGTAACCTCCGATACATATGATAACCAAGGCAAAAACGGATATCACGGTCTTCTTCATGCGCTAGAGAATGTAAAGGATAAGCCAGCTGGTGCTGTTATTGCCGATCTACTTTTGACTAACTACGGTGCACATATTAGCGACGAATTGAAGGCTGAACTTGATGCGATTAAAGATCGTGATGCTGCACTTTCTGCTGTTGCTGACATTTTGGACGAGCAGGGTAGTGTAACCGATGCGGTTTATGTTCAAAAGGAAGCCGTAAAAGCGAACATAAAGAACTTGAATTCCTACAAGAAACTTGGCAAACTTTTTGAAAAGCTAGGTAAAAAAGGTGTGTTTTTGTACGTAAATGGTGAGGAACCTACTTTGGAAGTTAATCCTTTCATCAAAGACGGCAGCACATTGGTACCATTCCGCGCGATATCCGAATCTTTAAAAGCCGAAGTAACATGGAACGCCGAAGAACGTTCGGTAACCGTTACTCGTGGCGGAATTACAGTTAAGCTCTTTATCGATAGCACGAAAGCTACTGTAGACGGTAAAGAAGTAACATTGGAAGTTCCTGCGGCCATCGTTGAAGGCAACACGGTTGTACCGGTTCGTTTCATTAGCGAAGCTCTAAAAGCTACAGTTAAATGGGAAGAAGAAACGAAGTCCGTAGTGATTTACGAAGAACAATAAGTGTTACTTTATGAGGAGCTTACCTTCGGGTAGGCTCTTTTTTGTTTATGTCATTAGCCGGAGATCGGAATCCGTGGAGATTTACACCAGAAATTTTTCGGTTATTAGTTAGTAGTCTAGACTGACTTTTTTTCTTGATCTATAGGAGTGATTGTTGTACGGAGTACAACAATTTCGTTTGTTTCTTCTCATTAAGCTGTCATTGTTGTACGTTGTACAACAATTTAGCCTTGTTTCCTTCTATAGAGTTGTTATAGGGAGAAATGTTGTATTTACTGCAATAATCGCGAGGAAAACGATGCTTATCAGGCTTTTTATGGTACAACATACAACATTGCTTGGGTCAAATAGGAAGGCGCCCAAAAGGATCGCTTAGATTCGTACGTAAATCGCAAGAAATGACGGGTAATCGATATTTTATCGGGTATTTTTGTGGTAGTGAAACTGTTAAACTTGGATGCAATGAACCTAATATGAGTCCATACATTTATCCTAGAGGTGATCATCTTGTCACAGAAATATCCGCCAATAAGTCCGAAATTACCCGTTTTCATGCACGGTGCCGATTATAATCCTGATCAGTGGCAGCACGATCCACATGTGCTGGAAGAAGACATTCGCATGATGAAGCTAGCTAAATGTAATGTGATGGCTGTCGGCATTTTTGCTTGGTCGGCGCTTGAGCCAGAGGAAGGTGTGTTTACCTTAGATTGGCTCGACCGTGTGTTGGACACATTCGCGGCCAACGGCATTTATGCGTGGTTGGCTACCCCGAGTGGCGCTAGACCTGCATGGATGGCAGAGAAATACCCGGAAGTACTGCGGGTAGGCCCTAACCGGGTGCGCAATTTATTTGGTGCACGTCATAATCATTGCTATACGTCCCCGGTCTATCGGGAGAAAGTCACAATCATGAACAAGCAGTTGGCAGAGCGCTATGCGCAGCATCCTGCCGTAGTGGGCTGGCATATCTCCAATGAATATGGAGGGGAGTGCCATTGTAATTATTGTCAGGAAGCTTTCCGCGGGTGGCTGAAGCGCAAATATGTAAAGCTGGATGCTCTCAATATGGCGTGGTGGACTTCATTTTGGAGCCATACGTATACGAATTGGTCTCAGATTGAATCTCCTGCACCGCATGGCGAGAATTTGGTCCACGCGATGAATTTGGATTGGAAACGGTTCGTAACGGATCAAACGGTTGATTTCTGCCGTCATGAAATCGCTCCGCTGAAGGCTGAAAATACAGAGCTGCCCGTAACGACGAATCTCATGGACGCTTACGAAGGTCTTAATTACTGGAAGTTCGCTAATGTACTGGATGTCATCTCTTGGGATGCTTATCCAACTTGGCATGATGCGACAGATCAGAGCAATCTAGCCGCATGGTTCTCACTCAACCATGATATGTTTCGTTCGCTTAAGGGCGGTAAGCCTTTCCTGTTGATGGAGAGTACACCGAGCTTAACGAATTGGCAGCCCGTTTCAAAGCTGAAGAAGCCGGGCATGCATCTTCTGTCTTCTTTGCAAGCTGTGGCACATGGATCTGACTCCGTGCAATATTTCCAGTGGCGCAAAAGCCGAGGAGCCAGCGAAAAGCTGCATGGCGCGGTGATTGATCACGTTGGTCATGAGCATACGCGTGTATTTCAAGATGTAGCTGAGCTTGGCGGCGCTTTGGAGAAGCTGACAGATCTCATTGGGACACGAGTGCCCGCACAAACGGCCCTTATTTTCGACTGGGAAAATCGCTGGGCCGTTAAGGATTCGCAAGGTCCTCGAAATATGGGGATCAAATACGAACAAACGGTTTTAAGCCACTACCGCGCATTTTGGGAACAAGGCGTTCCTGTTGATGTCATCGATATGGACTGTGATTTCAGCAAATATAAGCTTGTTGTCGCTCCGATGTTATATTTGGTACGTCCGGGCGTATCCGAACGAATCGAACAGTTTGTAGCAAACGGGGGAACCTTCGTCACTACGTATTGGTCTGGCATCGTGGATGAGAATGACCTTTGCTTTCAAGGCGGCTTCCCAGGACCGCTTCGCAAAACACTTGGTATCTGGTCTGAGGAAATCGACGGACTGCATGATCATGAGGTGAATCGTGTCCTCTTCACGGAGGGCAACGCGCTTCAAATCTCAGGTGAATATGAGGTTCGTGAGCTGTGTGAGCTGATTCATACAGAAGGTGCAGAGACTCTTGCCGTCTATGGTGATGACTTCTACGCAGGGCGACCTGCGCTTACAGTCAATGCGGTTGGTAAAGGTAAAGCTTACTATATCGCAGCTCGTACAGATCAAATTTTCCAGAGCTGCTTCTATAAGCAGATCCTTCAAGAAGCGGGCATTGATGGTGCTCTGCAAACAGAGCTTCCTGCAGAGGTAACAGCTCAAATTCGTACGGACGGTGTGAATGAGTTCATCTTCCTCCTGAATTTTAGCAATAAAACTCACACCATCACATTGGATGAACAAGCATATACGGATATGCTGGCGTCGGATTTCGCGTCGTCTGTGAAGATTGATTCTATCTTGCAGCTCCAGCCTTACGGGGTACGGATTCTGAAGCGAAGTAAGCGGTAGAATTCATTGGAGAGTGCCTAATTTCATATAAGAAAGAGGATGCCTGGCTATTAATACCAGCATCCTTTTTTGCTACCTTTAAAGGTAAATGAGACTTCCATCACGAAGACTCTCACCAACATGAACCTTATTTAGCGAAGAAAAGTGGTGACGTTGCATGAAATCAGGCATAAGCAAGTGGTTTAATGAAATACGCAATCTGCGCATTAAAGCGAAGCTTTTTCTGCTCATTACAATTACTATGGCAGTCAGTTCTTGTATCTCATTAGTGGGGCTCCAGATTGCCTATTCGATTTATGATCAGCAAATTTATGAGAAATCATCTCAAGTTCTGAATCTATCCTCTACCTTGATTGAGAACGAGTTAAACAAAGTGGAACGATTGACCTTTAGTATCATGTCGGATGAACAAATTCAGCAAAATTTGATCGTGATGAACGAGGATGAATCCGATTACAATCGTATCCAATCACGTGCTAAACTTGTGGATCGGCTCGTGCAGTATATCAATTCTGAGACGTATATCATTGCAGCAGATATAACCGATGTGAAGGGAAGCAGCTATTCCAGCGGAAATTTGACAACGCTCTCATCAGAGCGGAGAGACCTTATCCAAACGACGGCTGACCGGGGAAGTGGCACCCTGGGATGGGTGAACCCGGACGCGCAGGATTACAGCTTAATTGCTGCCAGACAAATTCGTTCCTTCGACCAATTGGAGCTAAACAAGCTGGGCACCTTGGTGCTGCATGTGAATTTAGATAAAATTGTTAACCAATACGCAAAAGAAGCCGTAACAAGGGACGGCGAGCTCGTCATAGTATCAGACGGGAATTTAATATACCCGCGCGCAGCAAGTTTGAAATCCTTGCTAAGTGAGGGCAATCCAGCGGAGTCGGCATCCAAGGGCTTTCGCATTATGGAACAGGACGGAGAGAAATATTTCGTTTCCCATATTCACTCTGATTATTTGGGCTGGACGTATTACAACACCCTGCCCTTCCAAACCATCTTTTATCATATTATTTTGATGAAAAACTGGATGATTGCCGCATTCCTGCTTAGCTTTTTCCTCCTTGTCGGTTTTGGAATGACGGTTGCAAGAAGCGTAACAAGGCCGATAGAAGGCTTAATTACCAACATGCGCGGCCTGCAAATTAGCGATTTGGAGAAGTCCGAACTGCCGACGATCGCACCATTATCACAGCAGATGGATGAGGTAGGCTTGCTGCAGCGTACGTATCGCATGATGCTAGTGCGTATTCAAGAGCTGATCAAAGAGAACTACACGAAACAGTTGATCATCAAAGAAACCGAATTTCGTTCCTTGCAGGCGCAGATTAATCCGCATTTTCTTTACAATACGCTTGAATCAATCAATTGGATCTCCAAGATGAATGGACAGAAGCAAGTGTCCCAAATGGTTGAATCACTCGGCTATTTGCTCCGTTCGTCGATTAGTTTGAAGCAGGATATCATCACCGTGGAAGAAGAGCTGCAGCTTGTGCAGCATTATATTACGATTCAAAGAGTCAGATTTGAAGAACGGCTCGATTTTCGACTCGATGTTCCAGAACCTATAAGAAGTAACAGTATACCAAAGCTGACGCTGCAGCCGCTTTTGGAAAATGCGATTAAATATGCAGTAGAAGTCATGCTAGAGCCATGTGTGATTCAAATTATCGGCCAGGAAGAAGGCGAATCTCTTTTGCTCATCGTGCAAGATAATGGACCCGGTATTGATGAAGCCTATTTAGAGCAGATCCTGGCAGGAGAACGTAAATCCAGAGGTACGGGTATCGGTTTGAAAAATATTGATGAACGGATCAAGCTTTCTTATGGCGAAGAGTTCGGCGTCCAAGTGGAAAATCGCGCGGGCGGCGGTGCTCGTATTACAGTCCGTATTCCTATTACGAAAAGAGGGTAACTGCTTATGTATAAAGTGCTGTTAGTTGATGATGAACGGATGATTCTTGAGGGTATTTCTGCCATTGTAGACTGGCAATCGGTGGATACACAGTTAATTGGAACAGCGCGAAATGGTGTTGAAGCCTACGCTTTCGTGTGTGAACATACACCTGACATTATTATTAGTGATATTCGCATGCCTGGTATGGATGGACTCGGGCTTGTGGCCCGAGTAAAAGAAACCCATCCGCACATCCGGTTCATTATGCTTTCTGGATTCGATGAATTCGAATATGCCCAAATCGCCATGCAATATGGGGTGAAGCATTATTTACTAAAGCCATGCAACGAGAACAGCATTCTGAAGGCCTTAAGCGAAATTGCAGCGGAATACAAGCAGGAAGAGAGCAAGGAAGGCTTTATTCAGTCGATGAAGGCGAATTTGCGGAAGGTACTGCCCCATGTGAAGGAACAGTTTCTGAAGGAATTCGTGACGAACAAGTCGTATGGAAGCCGAGATTGGGATTATTATCAGGATTTATTTGGGCTGCAGGTTAGCGGAAAGAAAGTGCGCTTATTGCTTTTCCGTCTGGAAGACAAGTTCGAATATGAGCATCTTTTTGCCGTGAAAAATATTGCTGAGGACATTCTCGATGAACCTTTGCTAAGTTCAACCATTGCCGAGCAAATTCTAATTATGATTGAGGATCACGAAGATATGGAGCGATTACAAGAGCAAATCAAAGAGATACGGCGCATTTTTATGCTCTATTACAAAATTGACACGACTGTTGCCTTAAGTGAATCGGGTGATATCGTAGAGGCGAGGCGTCTTTATCTGCAAGCGCTCGATTGTTTAGGTCATCGCTTTTATCTCGGTGAAGGCGGACTGATTACGATGCGTGATATCCTGGATTCCGCCGTATTGAGCAAAGCTGATTTCGTCTATGACGAAGATCGGATTCTGTTCCCGATAAGGGCGGGCAATTGGGAGGAAGCTGAAGTGAGCATTGAATCGTTTCACGATCAACTGGCCAATTCCCGACTCGATATTCAGACGACCAAGTCGTATGTTATTCAAATATTTATTTCCATGACGCGACTATGTGCGGAAGAGCAAATGAATCATTACATGGGGCTAATCGGTCAAATATCTCAACTGGAGACCCTGCAAGCGAGCATCCATTTGCTGAAGCAAATCGCATCCGAAATCTCGCTTATTAACTTCGAACAAAATAAAAATAAACATTCGCAAGTCGTCCAAAAGGTTATTGATATTATAAATATGGAGCTAGCCAACACTGAACTTTCTCTCAATTGGGTAGCCCATCAGATGCTGTATATGAACCCGGATTATCTGGGGAAATTGTTCAAGAAAGAGACAGGAGAACGGTTCTCTAACTATGTGGTCACCGTTAGGATTAAGAAAGCAATGGAGATGATTAGACATAATGATGATGTTAAAATGTTCGAACTAGCGGAACAACTGGGTTTTGGCGACAATCCGCAATACTTCTCCCAAGTGTTTAAAAAGATTGCAGGCTGCGCTCCTTCCGAGTATAAGAAGTTGACGCTTTAAACCTTGTTTTCACTGTTTTTTGAACATTTATCGCGGTAAATTAGATTCAACTTTCGCTCTTCCAAGCTGATAATAAGAAGTGTGGAGCGCAGGTGACTCATAGGGGGAAGCTAACTATGAAACGCATACCAATACCAGTCCTGCTCCTAGTCATGTTGTTGTTAACCGTAATCGGATGCAGCTCGAGTCAGCAATCAGCGAATGGGGGAACTGGGAAATCAAGAACAATAGAAACAGCGAAAAGTGAAAGCAAGCATGACGTTAAGCTTCGAATCGCTTGGTGGGGCGGTCAAGCCAGACATGACTACACCTTGAAGCTGATAGAGTTGTACCAACAGCAGAATCCAGGCGTGAAGATCGATACAGAATATGCCGGCTTCGATGATTTTTGGAAAAAACTAGCTCCGCAAGCCGCGGCCAACCAACTGCCGGATATTATCCAGATGGATATCTCGTACTTAAATCAATATAGCTCGAAGAATCAGCTGGAAGATTTAGATGAGCTTACGACCAACGGAACGATTGATGTTCGTTCAGCTTCAGCGGAAACGATAGACTCTGGACGAATTGACGGCAAGCTTTACGGTATTCCTCTAGGGGTGAATGCGATGGGAGCGACTTTCGATGCAGCCCTGCTGAAGCAGGCCGGTATCGCTTCGATTCCTGTGAACTGGACTTGGTCTGATCTGGAGCGAATTGCCAAGCGTATGAAAGGACAAGACAAAGTACTCGATCATATGCGTTTCGATCAGTTCTTTCCTTACTACTTGCGTACGCAAAATCAGCACTATTTTAGCTCGGATGGTACGAGTCTTGGTTATAGCGATCCCCAATATTTTATAGATTACTTTACGATGTATCTCAAATGGTACGATGCCGGCTATATGCGAAACTGGGATAAAGAATCTTTAACCAAATTGACACCGGAGGAGAATCCGGTTGTACTCGGTGATGGTTTCATGACAATGGCGTGGTCCAATCAATTCGTGACTCTGCAGGAAGCCGCTAAGAAGTCATTGAGCATGATAGGGCTGCCGGGTCCAAATGGGAAACAAGGACTTTATCTGAAGCCAACCATGCTGTTCTCGATTTCGAAAAGCTCAAAGCAGAAAACGGAAGCAGCTAAATTTATTTCTTGGTTTATTAATGATATGGAAGCGAATAAGCTCATAAATGGTGACCGCGGGATTCCGATTTCGGCTGCTGTTAAAGAAGGTCTGAAACCCCTACTAACAGAGGCTGATCAGAAAGTCTATGATTACGTCGCTTGGGCGCAGCAGAACAGCAGTGTTATGGATCCACCGGATCCGCCAGGGGCTGCAGAAGTAAGCAAGCTGCTTCGGGATATGCAAGAGCAAATCTTGTACAGGAAGCTCTCGGTGGAAGAGGCCGCAGCCAGATTTATGAACGATGCCAACGCAATTCTTGCCAAAAATAAGAAATAAGAACTTTTTAAGCAGCTTTACAAAGGGGGAAAAGGGCAGCTTCATGCAGGCCCCCCTCCCTAAATAAATAGACATTGACGAATGTAAGGGAGTGGAACTATGAAACTACGTGAAAATGATCACATAGTCGGTTATGTGTTTATATCACCTTTTATCCTGGGTTTTCTGATCTTCACGCTGTTTCCGATGTTTTCATCACTGTACTTTTCATTTACGGAGTACGATCTGCTTTCCGCTCCACGATGGGTGGGACTCTCTAATTACGAGAAAATGTTCACAGATGACGACAAAATCATGGACTCGATCCTAGTGACGCTGACTTATGTACTTACGTCCGTTCCCCTGCGACTCATTATTGCATTGCTCGTCGCCATGCTTCTGAACCGCGCGGTAAAAGGAATTGGTTTATACAGAGCCACGTATTACTTACCGTCATTGATTGGCGGCAGCGTAGCGGTTTCCATTATGTGGCGGCAAATATTCGGTGATAAGGGACTAATCAATGCGTTTCTAGGAAATATCGGCATCCACACCAGTACATCTTGGATTGGCTTCCCGGCAACGGCGCTTGGAACGTTAGTACTGCTGTCAGTTTGGCAATTTGGTTCCTCCATGCTGATTTTTCTTGCCGGTCTTAAAAATATTCCGGGGACCTATTACGAGGCCGCAAGTGTAGACGGTGCTGGACCGATTCGCAAATTTTTCCACATCACACTGCCTTTGTTAAGCCCAATTATTCTTTTTAATTTAATCCTGCAAACGATTTCAGGCTTCTTAACCTTTACCCCGGCCTACATCATTTCAAATGGAGAGGGTGGGCCGCTAAACAATACCTTGCTGTATTCGCTCTATTTATTCCATCGAGCATTCGTCTTCTTCGAAATGGGTTACGCTTCAGCCATGGCGTGGTTCATGCTGCTCCTGATCGGACTCATTACCTTAGTGATTTTCAAAACATCGAAATATTGGGTTCATTACGAAAGCTAGGAGGGGTAGACCATGGTTTTACGAGTGAAAAATGTGAAAACGCTGCTTTATCATCTCATCGTTTGTGCCATCGCGATAACGGCGATTTATCCGATCTTGTGGCTGGTTGCCAGCTCACTGAAGCCGAATGATGAAATTTACACAACAGCTACCAGTCTGATCCCAAGTCGGCTCGAGTGGAACAATTATGTGTCGGGCTGGAAAGGTTTTGCTGGCAATACGTTTGCTACATTCATGAAAAATTCGTTCATTATTGTTATTCTCTCAACGATAGGAGCGGTAGTTTCCTCCGCTTTAGTAGGATATGGATTTGCCCGGATTCGTTTTGCCGGAAGCAAATTCTGGTTTTCAGCGGTTATGCTTACTTTGCTGCTCCCCCAAGACGTAACGATTATTTCGCAATATATTTTATTTGCCAAAATAGGCTGGTTATCCAGTTTTAAACCGATTATTGTCCCTCAGTTCTTTGGGATTCCGTTCTTCATCTTCTTGATCATGCAGTTTATTCGTACGATTCCCCCTGAATTGGATGAAGCCGCGAAAATGGACGGCTGCAGCAAGTACAGCATCTTTTACAAAATTATCGTACCTTTAATTGTTCCGGCACTCGTGACTTCGGCGATTTTCTCCTTCTATTGGAGATGGGATGATTTCTATACGCCGCTGCTTTATTTGAACAATCCGAGTCAATATCCGGTTTCCTTAGCATTGAAGCTTTTCTTGGATAGCGAGTCATTGAATAACTGGGGCGGCATGTTTGCCATGTCAACGTTATCCCTTGTCCCGATTTTCGTTGTTTTCATCATATTCCAGAAGTACATTGTTGACGGGATATCGACGAGCGGTTTGAAGGGATAGGTAAAGATGAATACAAACATAGAAAATAGCCAACTACAGGGAGGAAATGAAAAGATGCCAGCCTTACAATTTGATCCAGATGAAATTCGCAAGGTTATTGACCGTGTTGTTCATAGAACGTTCCGGATGGACTTTAATTGGGATTGGCCGGGTGGTGTAGCCTTCTATGGCGTAACCGAAGCCTATGAAGCGACGGGCAAGGAGGAATATCTGCAGCTGCTGAAGGATTGGATCGATGAGAAGCTGGAGGATGGCTTGCCTAAGTTATCTGTCAACGGGATCTCGATTGGTCACTCCTTGTTGACACTGTACAAAGAGACCGGTGAAGATCGGTATATCGATCTTGCCTCACAAATGGCTGAATTCCTTCAGCATGAGGCTGAGCGTTTCGGAGAAGGTATTTTCCAGCACACGGTGAACTCGGAAACCTATAACTTTCCGCAGCAGGCATGGGTGGATACCATGTTCATGGCAGGTTACTTCCTCCTGAGGATTGGTTCCGTACTAAAGCGTGACGATTATTTCGAAGATGGGTTAAAACAATATCACGGTCACGAGAATTACTTGCAAGATATGACTACTAATCTCTACTACCACGGTTGGGATCATATAGCGCAAAATCATATGTCGAGCATATTCTGGGCCCGCGGCAATGCTTGGGCAGCGATCACGATGGCACGTGCGCTGAGACTGGTGCATGTGACGCATCCTTCATTTATGATTCTCGAGGGCTCACTGCGTGATCAATTGAGCGCACTTGTCCGCTTGCAAGATGAGAGTGGGCTCTGGCATACCGTCTTAACGGACAAGGATGGTTATTTGGAAACGAGCGGTTCTGCTGGTATCGCGGCTGCGCTTATCAGTTCAGGTCCTCTTTACAACAAATATACGAACAAATCAATTCAAGGCATACTTTCACGCATCACGGAAGATGGGACAGTAACCCATGTTTCAGCTGGGACAGCGGTAATGCGAGACATTGATGGTTATAAAGGGGTTCCTTACAAAAGGATTCAAGGCTGGGGACAAGGGTTAGGGCTTACTTTCTTAGCATCCTTGCTTAATCGCAAAGACTGGTAGGAGGTAGGCGTTTATGAGCGTAAACTTCAGGTTCGATTTTGGTCCAGATCAGAGTTCAAGCTATTTGAAAGAAGGGTACACAAGAGTTAGCGGTCAAACGTATTACAATGAAAGAATGGGCTACGGCTTTCTGGATGGTTCAACTGTGTTTGAACGAGATCGTGGGCGTCCCGCGGCGCTTCGTCAAGATTTCTGCATTCCGTTTGATGCTGTCTTCGTAGTGGATGTGCCGAATGGCAGTTATACGGTTCAGACACTTATGGGAGACCTGATAACTGCAACATGCACAGGATTGAAGGTGGGGCCTGGAAGACTTGTATTGGCCGATGTTCTAACGGCAGCAGGAGAGTTTGTTACTAGCAGCTTTACCGTTCATGTGGCAGATGGACAGCTGAGATTGGAATTCTCTGGCGTCGCCCCGCGAATAAATGCTTTAGAAATTACTTCGGCGCCGCAAGCTGCAAACTTATATATCGTCGGTGATTCCACCGTAACCGATCAACCGCAGGATGGCTATCCGTACGCAGGTTGGGGACAAATGCTGCCGCTTTTTATCAAAGCGGATGCCGCTGTAGCCAACTATGCGGTTTCAGGCCGCAGCTCCAAAAGCTTTTTGGAGGAAGGACGCCTGGCACCCATTCTTGACCAGATGAATGCGAATGACTACCTGTTCATTCAGTTTGGGCATAACGATCAGAAGCTGGATGCAGAGCGGGCAACATCCCCTTTTACAACGTATAAAGAGTATTTGAACATCTACATACAAGAGGCCAGATTGCAGGGAGCTGTCCCGATTCTAGTAACGCCTGTGCAGCGAAGATTTTTTGACACTGCCGGTAAAATCATAGATACGCATGGTGACTATATCAGCGCGATGAAGCAGCTCGCCGAGGAAGAGAACGTTCCTCTGATCGATTTGGCAGAAGAGAGCAGGCAATTGTTTGAGGAACTAGGTCCGGAGGAAACGAAATCATTGTTCATGTGGGCGTGGCCAGGTGAGTTCCCTAACTTCCCCAAAGGCGCAGAGGATAATACACATTTCCAGGAAAGAGGCGGTATTGCCGTTGCCAAGCTGGTCGTAGACTGTATAAAGAAGCAAAATATCCAGCCGCTTATGCGTTATCTTCGCTAGTAATTGGCTGACTATAGAAGCCCAATCGAAGTAGGATGTAGAATTCTAGTTATGAGTGGCGAGCAGCACATATACTCCAGTAATGGTGATGAGTATTAAATAACCCCAGCAGGGTGATGAATACCACATATAACCCCAGCCAAGCGTGATAAATGTCACAATTGGCGGGGTATTTGTTTTGGTGTGAATTCAATTCGGGAGGACTGACCATTCTAATCCAATATAGGGCCGGATACGAGGCTATTCATCGCAATAGAAAGTAAGCAGTGGAGCAGAATTCCACAATTTACTAAGGCTTAATTTTACGAAACACTTGAAGTTTTAACGAAGATCCTCTATATTAGTTGATATATCAATGATTGATGCATCAACAATTGAGCTATCAACTATTATGAATGAACCGTCTCAAAGGAGGTATATTTTGACCCAATCCTATGTCAACGAAACTGGTTTATTTGATAAATTTCTTAGCCTTAATAAACAAATAAGCACTAAATTTGAACGTTGTACGGGTATTAGCCCGTCGCGGCTTCGTCTTTTACATCAGCTTTATCAGGTGGATGAAATTAGTCAAACAACGCTTCAAAAAGAGGTTAACATTGACAGCGCAGCCGTTACACGGCATTTAAAACAACTTGAAGCAAGCGGAATGGTTTCACGGCGTATGAATCCTGGCGATAATCGGGTCACGCTCGTACGTCTTACCGATCATGGACGAACAGAAATCATTTCCTTTAAAGAAGAAAAAGCACAATTCATTACTCAGATGCTTAAAGATTTTAACGAAGAAGAATGCAATAAGCTCTCTGATATGCTCCAACGCATGTTAACGAATATTAGCCAATATTGAAGGGGAAATGACCAATGAATAACACCGTAATCACGAACGATTTTAAAGAAATTATAACTGGACGCCGTTCTATAAAAAAGTATAATCCATCCGTCAAAATTAGTCGTGAAGAGATGACTGACATCCTGAAAGAAGCAACACTCGCGCCTTCTTCCGTAAATATGCAGCCTTGGCGATTCGTTGTTATCGAAAGTGCCGAAGGTAAAGCAACACTTGCGCCACTTGCTAAATTTAACCAGGTTCAAGTCGAAACATCATCAGCTGTGATTGCTGTATTTGGTGATTTAAACAATTCGGATTATGCCGATGAAATTTTCGGCAAGGCGGTCGAGTTGGGTTATATGCCTTTAGAGGTAAAAGAAATGACACTAGCTAAAATTAAACCACACTTCGCAGCACTTGATCCGGTTGTAAATAAAGAAACAGTCCTTATTGATGCTGGACTTGTGTCTATGCAGCTAATGCTTGTAGCGCGCGCTCATGGTTATGATACAAATCCAATCGGTGGCTTTGATAAAGATAAAATTGCCGAAGCTTTTGGCTTAGATAAAAATCGTTATATTCCAGTAATGCTTATTTCAATTGGTAAAGCACAGGATAGCGGTCATAAATCCGTACGTCTGCCTATCGATGCCATTACGCAATGGAGCTAGTCACTACTTAATCGAAGAATGGAGGACTAACGTCCAATGATTATTATTCATGCAGAATTCAATGTTTATCCAGCCAAACACGAAGCCTTTCTCAACGAGATTCAACCATTAATAGCTGCCTCGAGAGCTGAAGATGGTAATATTTCATACGATTTGCTCAAAGATACAGAAGTAGAAAATAAGTTTACCATGGTTGAAGTTTGGCAAGATCAAGCAGCAATTGCCAGTCATAATGCTAGTGATCACTTCACTTCTTTCGTTGGTAAAGCTGGAAATTTCCTCAATGCTCCCTTACAGGTAAAAGCTTATCAGGGACAACCCGTATAAAAAGTAGGTCTTGTGTTTTAATAGTAATATGTAAAGGAGCTCAGGCCAGTCTACAGCTGGCGAGCTCCTTTTTATTCCTGCTCAATCAGTCCATCTTCTCAATCGATACTTGATCGATTTGCAAAGAAGTTAAACCCGGTGAATCCACATAGAATCCGATATCCAAGCTGCCATTCGTTACGTTAACGGTTGCTTGAACGCGTTGATAACCTTTGCTAGGAATAATGTTCTTGTATAGTGCCTTTGCACCATACTCACTAAGCTCCATCCGGACTGTCGTTGGCTTATTTCCATATAACGTCTCTTTGACCCATGCGCTGACGGTATAAGATCCATTCGGAAGACCGGTTAATTTCTGATGAATGCTTTGCTTATAGGCTTTGGTGTCCCAGAAATAGAGCTTGTATTTACCTTTATACGCATCATAGGAATCAACGCCGTACTTTGCTGTCTGACCTGTTGGATGCCATTCCGACCAACCTCGAATGTCACCGCTTTCAAAATCCCCATTTTGAAGGAGCGAATAGTCAATGTCGGATAATCGATTCTTGTCGAGCACAAGACCATCCAAGTGAACCTCACCCGTATCTGAGGCCGTGTGTTCTAAAGTAATCAGATTTACACCTTTTTTCAAATGGATACGATCATCTTGGTTCTTCCATGTCTGCCAAGCTGAAGTTGAACCAAATGAAACGACCCGCGAAGGTTGAACCACAACTCCCTTATCATTAGTTGCGCTTACATGAAGAGAGCTCTTCATCCCTGACGCACTCGCATAACGATAGGTGAGCGCATAGTCACCTTCCTCAGCTGCCTGGACAGCATAGACGATTTTCGCCCCCGTCAATCCCAAACCATCCACAAAACCAAACCCTTGATAACCGGCATAATTATTGTTAAAATGCGTACCGCCCATCCAAGTGGCAACCTCAGCAGCATAATTGAGCTTCGTGCCTTCAGGTTCAATTTTGACAACCTTTGATGCATGTTTCACAAGGTTCGGGCTGTAGGCACTAAGCTTCCCAAGGCTAGTTCCTGTCCAAAGCTCGGTCGTATTCGCTGATTCAGTAAGTCCCAAATCTTTCAGATAATTGACCGAACGAGTGGCTGTACCATCTGACCGATTAAATAACCCGACCACCCAGCTGCCGTCTGGTAGTTGTCCAAGCCATTTTTCTGAATTCCTTGCCGCCGGATCGCTGCTAAATGATTTCCCATTATTATAGTAAGGTTTGCCTACGAATCCTTGATTATGGAGCTCAAGCATGTTCTTGTTTTTGTAATAGCTGCCGGAATTGCCAATCGTGGAATACTGATCGGTTATCGCAATAGGTGATCCCGCCATGGTGAATAATTGAATGATGCTTTTGCGCTCTTCATCCGTTTTGAAAGTATTCATGCGGATGAAATCCCCATCCAGAATCATATTGGAACCGCGGCCAGCGATGTCGGAAAATCCTGTAAATCCTTGGAACGGATTTGCCCACTGCGACCAGCTGTTCACCCAATTTTGACGTTGACCACTCAAGTTTTCCCAACCGCCATGGGCGAGGTCTTCATTGATTCGGACCATATCACCATATGGCAGTTCGCCAGCAGCATGATTGTTCAAATGAGGCATGACGAGACTTAATTCCATATCATCGCCGGCTGCTTCCTGCATCCACTTTAGAGCCGTCTGATAGTTTTCAGAGCCATGATTAACCCCAATCGTCTTGCCTTTATCTGTTCCGGTTTCATACCAAGAAAGAAAGTCAATTCGCAGGTAGGGAACACCTAGCTGCTTGAAGTAATTCACATAGCCTTGAATATACGCCTTGGCGCCGGGTTTTGTAACATCTACCCAATACAAATCATCATTAAATTTATCTGCGGAGCTGGCAATTTCACTAATTTTGTAGTTCGTTCCGACGATTGTTTTCGTTGGATCTGCCGCGGCGCTCCGCGTTACCCACAAAGGGTTGTAGTAAACACCGAGCTTCATGCCTTTATTTTGAATGTAGGTAGACCAATACGCCCAGTCGTGCTGCCAGTTATCATTGTGGGATAAAATGTAACCGTTCTCATTTGTGTGCTGAGCACCTTCAATCCAACCGTCGGAGGCTATCATGTCATAGCCCGATGCTTTGTAATCGCTTGCAATCCAATCAATGTTTTTCTTCCATTCTGCCTCGTTCATAGGTGCATTACGTGTGTATTGATATTCATAAGTGCTCCAATAGAGGGGCCCTGTTCCATTTCTAGTAAATTGACTTTCCCTTGCTTCCGTCGTCTGAGTCCCTAAGGTCAACGTGAATAAGAGACTGGCGCAACCAAGTAACACTTTCGTGAATGATGTCATCGTCATGGTGGTTGTTCCTTTCTGTCAGTTGATCATGTTCACACCCTCATCATAACTGAAAGTTTATCGTGTGCCTATGACCTGTTTTAACCAGTATATTTTGAGTGAAAAAGATAGTTGTCCGTGGCATTCCAAACTGGTTTGCATATTTTAAACATAATAAAGCTTTGTTATTTTACTTGAGAGATGGTGATATGTTTGAAGATTCGAAAAGCGATCATACCTGCAGCAGGTCTGGGCACGCGATTCCTACCGGCGACCAAAGCTATGCCCAAGGAAATGCTGCCTATCATAGATAAACCAACCATTCAATTTATCGTAGAAGAAGCGGTAGCTTCAGGCATTGAAGACATCATCATCGTGACTGGGAAAGGGAAGAAAGCGATCGAAGATCATTTCGATACCGCTTTTGAACTGGAGAGCTATCTAAGAACGCGACAAAAGTTTGATCTTCTAGGGCGTGTGCAGGAGCCAACCCAGCTAGCCAACCTCCACTACATTCGCCAAACCGAGCCGCTCGGGCTAGGACATGCTATTTGGTGCGCCCGCTCTTTCGTTCAAAATGAACCCTTTGCCGTGTTATTGGGTGATACGTTTTTTGATGCCGAAACGCCTGCATTAGCACAATTAATTCATTACTATAATCGATATCAAAGGTCAATTATTGGTGTACAGGAAGTCGAGGATCAGTTCGTTTCGGAGTATGGAATTATAGAGGCTAAAGCCCTGAATGAAGGTTTTCATAGTGTATTAAACCTAATTGAGAAACCAGCTATTCCCATGTCGCCGTCTAATTTGGCCATCCTGGGTCGTTACATTTTGACACCTCAGATTTTCGAGGTATTGGCCACTCAAAAAGCCGGCGTAGGAAAAGAAATTCAATTAACGGACGCACTGATTACATTGAACGAAATCGAAGCCATTTTTGCCTGTGAGATAAAGGGACAATGGCATGACATTGGAAACCATAGAGGATTTATAACATCGATTCTTTCTGAAGCGAACAAGAGAGCCAATCTGAGGCCATGGCTTCGCGAACACATAGAAAAAATGTTAAGAGAAACGGAGTGATAGGGGAATGAAACGTCTTCACATTGTGCAGGTGATTTCTAACTTTCCAGATGCACAGAAACTGCCGCCCAGGAACCAGGGAGGAACGGAGAAAGTTGTGCATGAATTGACCGAAAACCTTGTGCAAAGAGGACATCAAGTCACCGTATTTGCAGCAAGGGGCAGTAGAACCAGTGCTAAGCTAGTCCCGTTCCCCAAGGGTCTTCGTAACCAAGGAATAGCAAGGTATGTCTTGAATAATATGCCGCGGGATGTTGACGTTATTCATGATCATACATTCAGTTCTGCGCTTGGACGGTTTAATCAGAATATTCCGACGGTGTGTACGTTGCATCTCCCTGTGAAGCATTGGGTGAAGCTTCCTGTATATGTTTCCAAACGTGCTAGAATGGTGATGGGTAAAAATCGCGGACATTATGTTTATAACGGACTTAATCCCAGGGAATATGAATTCAGTGATAAAAAGCGCAATTACATGTTATTTATGGGACGTATTATGAGAGAGAAAGGTGTCCTGCACGCGATTGAGATTGCGGAGAGAACGAATAAAAACCTTATTATTGCTGGACCTATTAAAAATCAAACATTTTATCGTAATGAGATTGCACCTCGAATTAGAAGAAATCCCAACATTCATTTTGTGGGTCCTGTTGGAGGGAAGAACAAACAGAAGCTGCTCAAATATGCAAGTTGTTTGCTGTTTCCAACGTTGTGGGAAGAGCCTTTCGGACTCGTCATGATTGAGGCAATGGCCTGCGGTACACCAGTAATCGCATTGCGACGTGGTGCGGTACCCGAAGTTATGGCGGGGTTTCCTCAATTAATCTGTCGTTCCGTTTCCGAGATGGTTGCAAAGGTAAAGGAAGGGAATTATCCGCATCCGGCAAAGCTTCGTCGTTATGTCATTCGTAGATTTACAACGTACCAAATGACAACAAAATACTTACAAATATATCAAAAAGCCATGAAAAATTAATCTGCAACAGCCTGCACGCATTCCATAGGGATGCGTGCTTTTTGCACGCTGTAGTCTATGGGTGAATATACTGAAGTACAATTCTGCTAACACAACGGTGGGGAGGCAACGGGATGCGTAAATACACGGTTAAACGGGACCAGCGAGATTTTCGGGATTATTATTACCGAAGCGTCAATTATATCCGGGAATCGCAATTGCCCCGCAAAGTAGATTTGCGCAAGGAACTGTCTCCTATCGTGAATCAGGGGAATTTAGGTTCTTGCACATCGAATGCCATTGTAAGCGGGCTGCGCGAGTATTGGCTTCGTCAAGAACGAAATTCCACTTTACGGCTATCTCGCCTTTTTCATTATTGGCATGAGCGTAAATTAGAGGGTACGATCAATTGGGACTCGGGAGCCACAGTACGCGATGGCATGAAAGTGCTGCATAAAATAGGGGTATGCCCAGAAGCCGAATGGCCTTATCGAATAGCCAAATTTAAAAAAAAGCCTGATTCAGAGGCGGAAGCTGCAGCAGGAAGCTACCGTATTGATGGATATCATCGGATTCATGACTTGGCAGGGATCAAAGCTGCATTAGCTGATGGCCAGCCTGTTGTCTTCGGAATCTGGTTGTATCAATCTTTCGAAAGTCCACTGGCGGCAAGAACAGGGAGGATCCCGTACCCGAATCGAAAAAAAGAGCAAATGTTAGGCGGGCATGCCTTATTAGCCGTCGGGTATAAGGATGGTAAGAAGAAGGGACAGGGAACAGTCATTGTGCGGAATTCGTGGGGGAAAGCATGGGGAGACCAAGGCTATTGTTACATGCCTTATTCCTTTTTCAAAAACAACGTGATGACGTTCGATTATTGGACCGGAAAATAAAACTTCTGCGAGGTGCTGAATCTATGTTAAGTGTGGAAGATGCAAATAAAATCATTGCGTTCTTGTCTGCGGCTTATTTGGCAACCGAGGATGCTGAGGCAAGAGAAGAATTTCATCGTTTGGCAAACGAGCTAAGAAAATCATCCGGTCAGCCATTGGAATAAATAGGAATCTAATCCGAAACGAGGGCGGCTTCAATGCCAAAAGAAAAACTGATACTGCTCATATTAATTCTATTCGTTTTATTTACTCTAGTATTCGTTATCTTGTTCTAATGCAAAACCAACCGTCTGCGTTTGTTCGCAGCCGGCTGGTTTGGTTTGTTAACTAGAAGCCTTTGTACTGAGGTTCTTCATTTTCTAATTGCTGCACACGGGAGGCGACTTGATTTACGATGTCTTGTGCAGATAAGGCGGCCGCTTCATACAACTGTTTGGCCTCTTGATTTTGCGTGCCTAGAGCAAACGTTTCTAAGCTTGCTTGCGCACTTTTAAGTGAAGCCAGTGTTGTTTTTACTTGAGAAGCTACAGTCATGTTGTACACCTCTTCATTAAGATTTGTGTAGGATAGCAAGCAAATTGATCGTTTTTCAATTGATTGCGATCTTTAATATGCCCTAACTTTTCATCTAGCTATATAACAATTAAATCCAATTGAGATTATTCATAGCGGTTATCTGATTCGTACATCTTAATTGCTATGTGACATTCAAGGAGTTCTCTACTGTTGAAGCTCTTACTGAAAGCTTGCCCTCCAGTCGAGGTATCTTCTTGTTAACTCCGTCAATGAGTGATAACAGAAGTTCTGTCGCCGCCAAGCCAACCTCCATCCGCGGATAACAGATAGATGTCAAAGCTGGCGAGACTTGCGAAGACATTAGAATATCTTCGCACCCGGCGATGGCTAATTGTTGTGGGACAAGAATGCCGGATTCGCGGCAAGCTGCGAGGCAACCAGACGCCATCAAATCATTTGCTGCTACGATAGCAGTAAAAGCAAAACCTTGCTTTAGTGTTGCGGTTAACGCCTCGAAAGCCTGCTCGAAGCGGCCGGCGCCTTCGAGAATATATCGCTCAGGGAGTTTCAATCCTTCGTTACGCATGGCTTCGCGGAAAGCTACGAGCCGATGAGCAATCGGATCCTGCGGATCTCCAGCGGTCATAAAGGCAATCTGCTTATGCCCCTGTTCTTGCAGATGCGCAATTAACCGCCGCATTTCAATTACCCAATCCACATCAACGACGGGGATGCTCGGCATGGAAACACCAGGCTGCATAAGAGATACGACGGGGAGCTCCATCAAGCTGTAAAATGCTTGACTTTCCTCACTTAGCGTTTGGCCAAGAAGAAGAATGCCGTCTACACGCCCCATTAGTGTATTTTTTAATTCTTCTTCACGAGCAGGTTCAAAGGAATGAAAAAACACAGAATAATTGCTAAGTTTAGCTCTTTTCTCAATATACAATAGCAGTCCACCCTCGAATGGGTTTCCCACGAAATGGACGAGGACGGCAATTTGACCTGTTTTCCTAGTTTTGAGGCTGCGGGCAGTTTGATTGGGGCGATAGCCTAGTTCATTGATAACGGCAAGCACTTTTTGTCTGGTTTCCTCTTTGACGATGCTCCGATTATTTAGTACATATGAAACGACGGCTACCGAAACACCCGCCCGGTCTGCCACTTCTTTCCTGGTAATCATAAGGAACTCCCTTTTCTTGTTTCCTCAAGGGTATCATAAATTTGGACAAATCTAAATGTACTCGCTTTTCGTTGCAGCACGACCTAACCACAGTTCTTTAAGAGGGACCATGGACTCTTCCGGTACGTAGAAGTTGAAATAGTTTTCACTAATTGCACCCAGCAGTTGGCGGCGAATCGGATCTGCCCCTTCGAGCAATGCCGGCGAAGCCGCGTGGTAATCGATAGGCCTCATCCAGATCGGGCTATAGCCGATAAATAATTGACGGCGGGTGAAGTCGGAGCGATTCGGGGAACCGGCATGCCAAAGATTTTGTGCAAAAATGAATACGTCGCCAGATTTACCGCAAACCTGTATTTCTCCTGGTAAAGGCACGTTCACGTCGGTTTGAACGGGTTGATAATCTGGCCACTTATGGCTTCCCGGAATGATTTTCGTATTCCCGCGGTCTGGCTCAGACATATCACTCAAAATATAACAAGCTTTAATGTAGTAGGTGGATGTTAGTCCGTTAATACTTGGGAATTTGGGCGTTGGTCCATCCTGATGCCAGTTAATAAAGCTGTTGGTCTCGGTCTTGAGATCATCGGGATTAGGCTTGCGCACGGTAAGATGCGAGATATGAAGTTGGATGTTATAACCCATCAAATTAACGATAAGTGGAAGAATTGTCGGATTGTCCATTAAGGACAAAATTGAGGGGGCTCGTTCTACGCTATTGTAAATGTTGTAGGATAATGACTCTTGTTCATCGGAAAGGATGCCGTCTACAGCATTATTCAATTCTGTAATCCTTTCTTCCGAAAGTACATTACGAAGCAGTAAATAACCGTCATTTTCAAATTGTCGTGAGAGCTCAGGGATATTCAGCGTCACTGTCGTCATTCTCATCGTCCTCCTTGTATTTTACTCGTGTAAAATAAATTGGAAATAAAATGGATAAGGAGCAATTTACTCTTATTCTTTTATTATAAAACACATTTTACTCGTGTAAATAAAAACGTGCAAACTTATTTTTTCACACGAATCGTTAACATTTAAATCCAACTCAATTTGATCATACTTGCTTTCAAAATAGCACATAATGAGGTTGTTTCGAGCTTTAGGAAGGGGAGGGAGAGCTTGTGGCAGATTGGGTGAGTATCGTAATCAGATCGTTTTTTGCACTAGTCTTGTTGTTTGTACTAACGCGAATTCTCGGTAAAAAACAAATTTCCCAACTTACTTTTTTTGAATATGTTCTCGGTATTACGATTGGGGACTTGGCTGGGACTATTTCCATGGATATGGATTTCAGATTCTGGCATGGGGTCGTCGCTATACTTGTCTGGGTTCTTATACCTTTGATACTGGAGACTTTGACGCTCAAAAGTAAGACATTGAGGTTTTGGTTTGAGGGTAGGGGAACTATTGTCATTAAAGATGGTAAAATTCTGGAGGACAATTTGAAAAAAGAACGCTACACTGGCGATGAGCTGCTGTCGCAGCTGCGCACCAAAAGTGTTTTTCGCATGGCAGATGTCGAGTTCGCTATGCTTGAAGCTAGTGGTGATTTAAGTGTTCTACTTAAAAGTGAACTCCAGCCTCTGACACCAAATCATTTGGGGATGAAGCTGAATATCGAGAAACCGACACAGTCTGTCATCATGGATGGTGTCATTCAAGATGAACCCTTGGCTGCAACAGGAAGAGGAAGAGGATGGCTACATACGGAACTGGATAAGCTAGGAGTAACGAAGGAGAATGTGTTCCTCGCACAAGTAGACACGCATGGCGAATTAACGGTCGATCTTTATGATGATAAATTAAAAGTGCCTCAACCGAGTGAAAGGCCTGCCTTATTAGCCACTTTGAAGAAATGTGAGGCAGATCTTGAACTATTTTCATTGACGACTAGTCATCCGCAGGCAAAGAAGATGTATGAGGCATGTTCGGTGCAGTTAACGAAGGTCATTCAGGATTTGCATATGATTCTAAGAACTTAGGGCGTTAGAGGAAGCAGGAGGGAAAACATGGCCAATAACAAGAAGAAGAATTTGACAATGACGCAACAGGAGTATCAGAAGCTAGCGAAGAAGCAAGAACCCAAAAGACCCGTTCTAATAAATTGCCTGCGAGCCTTCCTTGTTGGAGGGATAATCTGTTTAATCGGTGAATGTTTCATGGAGATGTTCGTTAATTGGTTTGGCTTTACCGAAAAAACGGCAGGGAATCCAACGGTTGCCGTCTTAATTATCATATCCGTCATACTGACGAGCTTCGGTGTGTATGATAAAATAGCCCAATGGGCCGGGGCGGGAAGCTCCGTTCCTGTAACAGGTTTTGCCAATTCGTTATGCTCAGCAGCAATTGAGCATCGGGCGGAAGGACTTGTTCTTGGGGTAGGCGGTAATATGTTCAAGTTAGCTGGTAGCGTCATCGTATACGGAACCGTCGCAGCCTTTGTTGTTGGTATCGTACATCTTATCATTACGGGTGGGGGTTGACCTTATGCTGAAGGGACATCAGAGCTGGGTCTTCGAGAATCGACCCGTGATACTATCAACGGGGACGGTTGTAGGACCTGATGAAGGCCAAGGGCCAATTAGTGAGGATTTCGATATCGTCCATGGTGATTTGACCCTTGGTCAAAAAACGTGGGAAAAAGCCGAAAAGGCGCTGCTAGAGGAAGCTGCGCAGCGAGCACTTGATAAGGCCGGGCTGGTGAGCGGCAGCATACAGTTCTATATTGGAGGCGATCTGATGAATCAGATCATCTCCAATACCTTCGCTGTGCGTACGTTGAATATGCCGTTTCTTGGCATATTCGGTGCTTGCTCCACATCGATGGAGGGGCTCGCGCTAGCCGCGCAGCTGGTGGACTCGGGGGCCGCTAACTACGTAATGGCCGGCACCTGCAGCCATAACTGTACGGCGGAGAAGCAGTTCCGTTATCCGACGGAATATGGATCGCAGAAGCCGCCGACAGCTCAATACACAGTCACCGGCGCAGGGGTCGCCGTGCTGGGTAAGACCGGTGATGGCCCCGTCATCACCTCAGCGACAATCGGACGAATCGTTGATATGGGCATCACGGATCCGTTTAATATGGGCGCTGCAATGGCACCGGCAGCAGTAGATACCATTCAAACTCACTTCCGAGAACTGAATATTGAGCCTAGTTATTACGATCTAATCGTCACCGGTGATTTGGCAACTGTGGGTGTGAACATTGCGCGCGAACTATTCGATAAGCACAAGTTTCCAATTGATCAAACGACATATGACGACTGTGGGTTGATCATTTATGATCGCATGAAGCAGACGGTCCAATCGGGAGGGAGCGGTTGTGGCTGCTCTGCAACCGTCACTTATGGTCATCTTCTAAAGCGCATAAAGAGTGGCGAATTGAAGCGAATTCTAGTCGTAGCGACCGGAGCATTACTCTCGCCGCTTACTTTCCAACAAGGGGAAAGCATCCCTTGCATTGCACATGCTGTTTCAATTGAGTCTGGAGGGTTGTATGCATGAACTTTTTTTGGGCTTTTTTAATTGGCGGAGCCATCTGTGTTTTAGGACAACTTTTGATGGATGTGGGTAAGCTTACGCCCGCTCATACTATGAGCACGCTTGTCGTGCTGGGCGCTATAGCCGACGGTTGTAATTTGTATGATCCGTTCATTGAATTTGCCGGTGCAGGTGCAACCGTTCCGATTACCAGCTTCGGTAATGCTCTGGTGCACGGGGCGTTAGAGGAGCTCCATAAAGATGGCTATATAGGGATCATCACCGGTATTTTTAAAGTGACCAGCGCGGGGATATCCGCGGCGATCATCTTCTCCTTCATAGCTGCCGTATTTGTCAAACCTAAAGGATAAGATGAATGCTTGAGTAAGGGGCAGTCTGAAAGTCATATTTGGAAAATTCAATAAGCCTTAAGGGGTTGTCCTCAAGTAGATTTATCTACTTTTGGGACAGCCCCTTTCTTCCGTTAGGGGTCTTCTTCAAACCCTATTGGGACATGGATTGTCAAATAGCACGGATGGTTAAATTTAACAAATAAATTTAGAGGATTTACAAGTATACGGACGAAAAACTTTACTGTAAACTAGATTTACGCTCATTTTCCTATCAATTTTAAGGAATACGGACTTTTGATAGTATTTTTACCCTAAATGGCAGTATAAACGCAATTTGCTAAGAAAAATTCAGCTAATACTTAAGTCGTAAACTTTCTGAAACTCATCAACTGCTTACGACGTAAGTTTTCTTACGAAAACTCTAAGGAGGATCACACATGGAAACTGCCACACATCATCATGTAGAAGCTCTAGCTAGGTTGAAAGCGAATTTGGAATCATGCATTCTTGGCAAGAGCTCTGAGATTGAATTGTTGCTAACTGCGATGCTGGCCGGTGGGCATGTTTTGCTTGAAGATGTGCCGGGTACAGGCAAGACAGTGCTGATTAAAGCGCTTGCTCGATCCATAGATGGTCAATTTCGCCGCATTCAATGTAATCCGGATTTATTACCTTCCGATATAACAGGTGTTTCTATATATCATCCCAAAGAAGAGAAGTTCCTGTTCCGTTCAGGACCGATTATGACGAACATTTTGCTTGTCGATGAAATTAATCGGGCAACTACCAAAACACAGTCTGCTTTGCTGGAAGCAATGGAAGAACAACATATCACCGTCGATGGTGATATACATGAGCTTCCTTCACCATTTATGATGCTTGCGACCCAAAACCCAATCGACTTCGAAGGTACATATATTTTGCCTGAAGCGCAGCTTGACCGATTCATGATGAAGCTTAGTCTAGGCTATCCGAGTGAAGCCGCCGAGAAGCAGATGATTACATCCCAAAGCAAAGTGCATCCGATGGAAGCACTGCAGGCAATCATGGATACGTCTCAATTGCTGGCCATCCAGGAACAGGTACGTCATGTCCACTTGGATGAAGCGGTAGCCAATTATTTAGTGACCATTACAAGAAAAACACGTGAACATCAGGCCATATTCCTTGGAGCCAGTCCAAGGGCAACGCTTTCATTGGTTTTAGCCTCCAAATCTTTTGCGTTTCTCCATGGAAGAGACTATGTGATTCCTGATGATATTAAATACCTTGCTCCTTATGTTCTTGGTCATCGAATGATTCTTCATTCCGAAGCCCGTATGGACGGAGCTACGGTTTCCTCAGTTCTCGGCGCGATTTTCGAGCAAGTACGCGTGCCGGTTCGATTGGAGAAGTGAGCCTATGAATCGACCGGTATTCAAACGATTCGGGGAACTTCCCCGGTTTCCGGCAGCTTTATGGCTTCTTATTGCTTGTTTCACAGCTAGTTTATTGTTCCTGTTGTTTCAAGGTGGGAAGCTGGCCTCCATGCTTTTTATTATTATCACGTTGTTGTCTGCTTATTTGCTCTCTGGCAACTGGAGTGGAATTAAACGTACGCAAGGTACACGCAAGATTGCGAACATAGGGCAAGAAACTCAAATAGAGGCTGGGCAATCGCTGCAGATTGGTATTGGCGTACAGATTCCGGGGTACTGGCCTATTCCTTATATGATGATTAAAGACCAGCTTATTCGACAGAATGGGGAAGAGACGATTTTCGAAGGCTCCATTGTTCCAGATTGGAAACGTAGAGGTGAATTACTTTACAGTACTCCGCCATTAAGAAGAGGGTATTATCGGTTTGGTGAAACGGAGTGCTTAACCGAGGATATTTTTGGCTTTTTTCAGCATAAGGGCCGTTTAGAGCTTCAGCAGCCGATCACGGTGTATCCACAAACGGTTGCTATTCGGGAATGGGCGCAATTTCACCAAATGCTTAAAGGCATGCAGCATCACTCCACTACGACGCGAGCACATCGTGAAACGACGCAAATTAATGGTGTCCGTGAATATATTTATGGAGACCGATTATCACGTATACATTGGAATGCCACTGCGAAGACAGGGACATGGAAATCCAAAGAATTCGAGCGAGAATCCCTTCCTAAGACGATTATTCTATTGGATCGGAATGCCCGTGCCTATCGGGATTCTGCCGAATTTGAACTGGCGGTATCTGTTGCAGCTTCTTTATTTCGTTATGGAGCGAGTCGTGACTTAGCACTAGGATTACTCTCGATCGGGAAGGAATCCTCTTATTTTGAACCGAAGCAAAGTCAGAATCATCACAAACAAATCATACAGCATTTGGTTGGTGTAGAGGCTGATGGTTATCACTCACTTCACCAAATTATCAAGGAACGTTCACGGGAATGGCCAGCAGGCTGCTTCTTTGTACTCATTTCACCGCAAAAGGGCTCAGCGATGATTCAGGTGATTCATCACCTGGAACATCTCCAGATGAATCCATGCCATATTTGGGTTCATGCTAAATCCAACCATGCATTCAAACCGCAAGGGTTGGACAAGGAAGGCAATCAAGAGGATTGGATCAAGGCGATTCGCTCACAAGGTTATATGGGTTATGAGGTTAGTCAGTTGACGGACTTGCCTAACCTGTTGGGAGGGGCGAAACGTTATGCCTAACACATTATGGAAAAGGATTTTACTGACAGATTGGTCACAGCGAGTAACAGCAATTCTTACTGGTATTTTCCTTTATCAATTTGTTATCTGGATCATGAAAGAAGATGGACTGTGGCTGCCTGAAACGGTCGCCTTTGTGACGGGAACTCTCTCCATTGTAGCGGCTACTTACCTTATACCGCATTTACATCGCGGCTGGCGATCCTTGATTCAATTCGGTTTGATTATTTGGCTGCACGGAATTGGTATGGGCTATCATTTTGTGGCGGTTAATTTGGCAACATGGAATGATGCGGTGAAATGGATTGCTCTGAATGCAGGGCAGCTGGAACCATACATTTGGTTTAGTTTAATTGCATGGATTACTTATTTGTTTGCCATGTGGTCTGTCCAATCGAGAATGCGTGTGTTTGTCCTTATTTTTGTCAGTATTTTATTTTTTGCTATTCGCGATTCCTTCAGTATGATCTTTTTGTGGCCGCAAGTAGCTATGGTCATATTTTGCGGATTCTCACTGTTGATGGTGCAGCATTTTAGTCAACTGAAGAGACGGGCCCCGGTCATTTGGGAAACGATTACGGATTACCCGTCAACGCTCATTGTTCCCGTTCTATTGATAGTCGGTGTCACTTTTCTAGTTGGCCTGCTAGCGCCAACTGTGAATCCGATATTAACGGATCCTTATACAGCTTGGAAAGTAAGCCGTGGCGAAGCTGTTCCTTTACTTGGAAAAGGTGTCAGCATCACATCATCTACGAGTGCCGATGCTTCTTCCGGTTATAGTCGAGATGACAGTCGGCTTGGCGGCGGTTTTCGTTATGATTACACGCTGGTTATGACTGTTGAAACGAGTAAGAGAACCTATTTTCGAGGCGAAACGAGATCGTTATATAACGGAAAAGGCTGGGAGCTTAGCCCCGTGGAGCGTAAATTGCCAGTCAATCGTGTGAATGGTAATCCGCTGCCGCTTGATCCGCGATTTGATCTGTCACTTTTGAAAACCAAAGAAGTGACTCAAACGGTTGTCATGGATAGAGAGGAAGTATTTCCTGTTTTATTCGGGGGATTCGCCATCCAGAAAATTGTGGAAGTGAATAAAGGTGAGAACCCGTTTCAACGTCTAATATGGTCTCCTCGTCAGTCCGAGCTTCGCTATATAGGAAGAAATAATTATCCTAAAGATTATACAATTGTTACCCAGGAGCCTATACTGGAAGAAGCGTTATTGCGAGAAGTCAAATCTGACTATGCCAATCAACTAGAATGGGCGGAGTATCTACAAGTGCCTGCCGACCTTCCTGAACGAGTGAAGCAGCTGGCTGTTGAGATTACCAAGGCAGCGACGAATCCTTATGACAAAGCGAAGTCAATTGAGAAGTATTTATCAGATCATTATCCGTATACGAATACGCCAGATGAAAGTAAGGGCAAGAGCAAGGATTTCGTAGACCGCTTTTTATTTGAAGTGAAGCAAGGGTATTGTGATTATTACTCATCAGCTATGGCTGTACTCGCTCGTTCTATTGGGCTTCCAACTCGCTGGGTGAAAGGTTATTCATCGGGCACTTCACCGATTCCCGCGGAAATTAGGGATTTAGGTATTTTGAGTCAACTGGGTTCTGAAATCGATGCGGATGGAGCAGGTACCTATACCGTTAGAAATTCAGACGCTCACTCGTGGGTTGAAGTGTATTTTGAAGGCTTTGGCTGGATACCTTTTGAACCGACCTCAGGCTTCAAACTGCCGAATGTATTTCCAGAGCAAACCCCGCCACCCGTTGACCTATCAACGGAAAGTGACCCAGTTACTTTGCCTGACGCAACAAAAGAGGCTCCAAGCCTTACATGGTTGTGGTTGACATTAAGTGGTTTAGGAGCTGCCGTAGTTGTTGCAGCTGTTTTATTCTTTGTCTTGAAAAGCGACAATCGGAAAGCATGGCGAACCCGCAGGAAGAAAAGGCAAGTCGTTAATTTCAATCAGAAAATTATTGTTGAATTCGAAAAACTGCTGCGGCTAAGCCGTCGCAAGGGCTACACGAGACATGAGTACGAAACCATGCGAGAAGCGACGACAAGGTGGTCTAACCAAAGTAAGTGGATGAAAAAAGAGCTGGAAACGGTACTCGAACTGTTTGAGCGCGCGAAGTACAGTCAGGAGAATTCCACTGAAGTCGACTACCAGACCGTTAGTCAATCTATTATTCGTTTAAAAGAACAAATGAAATAGAACAAAGAAGCCACTCACCTTTCGAGGTGGTGGTTTTCCTATGAGAGGAGATTATTATTTATGGCTTTTATCGACTGTCATTTTTATTCAGATTCCCTTGGGGTTTCAGCATCCATGTACGTCATTTTGCCGCAAGCCGCTCAAAATCAAATCGGATTGGCTTCTGCAGTTTATGGGGTAAAGCATCCTACGCTATATTTGCTGCACGGCTTATCTGATGATCATACGATCTGGATGCGGAGAACCTCGATTGAACGGTATGCTTCGCAATTGGGGATAGCGGTAGTCATGCCAGCCGTCAACCGCAGCTTTTACACCGATATGGCTTTGGGGCCGAAATACTGGACCTTTATTAGTGAAGAATTGCCAGCATTAGCGCGATCATTTTTCCCCTTAGCTGAGGAAAGAGAATTGAATTATGTGGCTGGGTTGTCCATGGGTGGCTATGGCGCGATGAAACTGGCACTTTCACATCCGGAAAGGTTTGCCGCAGCGGCAAGCTTATCGGGGGCATTAGATATATCAGACAGAGCATTGAATTTTCCTGACGATTTCAAACTGATTTATGGAGATGTGTCCAAGATTAAAGGCAGCGAGAATGATTTGTTTTATTTGGCTGAACAGCTGTCTGACGCGACTAGACAATCCCCTAAGCTCTATCAATGCTGCGGTACGGAAGACTTCCTTTATGATGATAATATTCGATTCCGAGATTATTGCCGCGAATTAGGTATGGATCTGACCTATGAGGAGGAGCCAGGCCAACATGAGTGGGGCTATTGGGACCGTAAAATTCAAAACGTACTGAACTGGTTACCGCTTCCGGCCCGTTCCTAGCGGGAAAATATGTTCTTTTCTTTTTGCAACGAGTGGATCACTATGGTATAGTTTCACGTATATAATATAGGGATCTTTGAACGTAGTTCAAAGTCTCTCCGCTTAGGGATGTTTGAACGTAGTTCAAAGTCTCTCCGCTTAGGGATGTTTGAATGTAGTTCAAAGTCTCTCTGATTTACGAGGAAGCAGTTGGAGGTAATTTGTTTGCTGAATAAGCTAGTGCCCAGACAGTCTGTACATACGATCTATGATATTGATGCCAATCACCTATGGGGATTTGGTGTCCGTGGTATTATAACAGATCTCGATAATACACTCGTAGGCGCACGAGATCCGCATGCGACTCCGGAGTTAATAGAGTGGTTGAACCGTTTGCAAAAAATGGGCTTCAAGGTCGTCATCGTGTCCAATAACAATCATGGACGGGTTTCAGCCTTTGCGGAGCCGCTTGGCATTCCGTTCATTCATCGAGCTAAGAAACCAACGAACGTTTCATTCCACAGAGCTATGAAGCTGCTTGGTACGAATGCCAGACAAACAGCTGTCATTGGTGATCAAATGTTAACTGACGTTCTTGGAGGCAATCGAATGGGGCTATACACGATCCTAGTTCAACCCATTTCTATTAAGGATGAGGGGTTTTTCACGAAAATCAATCGCCGTATTGAGAAATGGGCTTTAGCTAGGATGAAGAAATAGGAGGATTCATGAGTACAGAAACGATTAATCATTGTGCGGGGTGCGGCGTATTGCTGCAAACGGAAGAAAAGGGGAAGCTGGGCTTTATCCCGGCTGAAGCGATGCAGAAGGAACCAGTTATTTGTCAACGCTGCTATCGCATCAAGCATTATAATGAATCTTCGAGTATCACATTGCAGCAGGACGACTTCCTTAAATTATTAGGACATGTCGGCCAAACGAAAGCTCTGGTTGTGAAAATCGTAGATATTTTTGACTTTGAAGGCAGTATGATTAGCGGTCTTGCACGCTTTGTGGGTACGAATCCTGTTCTGTTAGTCGTAAACAAGATCGATTTGCTGCCAAAAGTGACGAACGCAAACAAGATCATTAATTGGGTACAGCGCAGAGCCAAAGAGGAGAACCTCAAGGTTGTTGATATCATCCTTTGCAGTGCAAAGAAAAACATTGGTTTCGATCGTGTTATTACAGCTGTGCAGGAATATCGCGGCAACATGGATGTCTATGTGGTCGGTGCAACGAATGTCGGTAAATCGACGCTCATTAACCGCTTAATCAGTGATTATAGTGATCTGGAGTCAGAGCTTACAACGTCACAATATCCTGGAACAACGCTGGATCTGGTTAAAATCCCACTGGATGATGGTCGGTTTATTGTTGATACACCTGGTATTGTGCATACTCATCGTTTAACCGAAGTCGTGAAAAAGCGTGATTTAGCTAGAATCATGCCAGACAAACCGCTTAAGCCGATGGTGTTTCAGTTAAATGAAGCGCAAACGTTATTTTTTGGCGCCTTAGCTCGATTTGATTTTATTAGCGGTGAACATCAATCATTTACTTGCTACACGTCTAATGCCATTCAAATTCATCGTACAAAGCTGGAAAAGGCTGATGATTTGTATGAAGAACATAAAGGTGTCATGCTTGCGCCTCCTAACCTAGCGGACTTGGACGAGCTGCCTAAGCTTGTGAAGCATCCGCTGCACATTCCGAAGGGGAAACAGATGGATGTGCTGATCTCTGGTTTAGGCTGGATTAAAGTGAATAGCTTAGCTGGAGCTCAGCTTGCCGTTCATGCGCCGAAGGGGATTAAGGTTATCACACGTGAGTCGTTGATTTAGGGGGACAAGAGGAGAACATGGAGAAACTGGTGACGCCGATTGACAGTCATACCATTCTATATGGGGTTTTCGGAGATCCGATACGGCATTCCCGTTCCCCGATTATGTTGAATCGGGCTTTTGAGGAAGCAGGTATTAACGCAGTTTACGCTGCTTTCCACGTTCGTCCAGAAGAACTTGGGGATGCTGTTCGCGGGATACGGGCATTAGGATATCGAGGTGTCAACGTAACGATTCCGCATAAAGTGGAAGTTATGCAGTACTTGGATGAAATCGATGAAGGGGCTAGGATCGTTGGGGCGGTGAATACCATCGTTAATGAATCAGGCAAGCTCATCGGTTACAATACGGACGGTATTGGCTATGTGCGATCGCTCAAGGAAGAGACGGGTATTGATCTGAAAAAGAAAAGTGTTCTTCTCCTTGGGGCTGGTGGAGCGGCCAGAGGCGTTGCTTATGCCCTTGCAAAAGAAGGGATTCGCCGTATCTACATCGCGAATCGTACCAAAGAACGCGCCTTGGAGCTTGCAGACACGATCAGTACGTACACCGAAGCGATTGGACTTGGCATGGACGAGCTAGGACCTGTTGTAGATGAGGTCCAATTCGTTCTGAATACAACTTCGGCCGGTATGCATCCTCATGTCGAGGAAGTTCCGTTGCCGCTTGAACTCCTGCGTTCGCATCATCTGGTCAGCGATCTCATTTATAATCCGCGAATTACAAGATTCCTTCGTGAAGCGGAAGCAAGAGGAGCCCGCATACATGGCGGACTCGGTATGTTTATTTATCAAGGTGCTTTTGCCTTTGAATATTGGACTGGCACCCCTGCGCCCGTTGCGGCGATGAGACAGGTGGTAGAACAGTCGTTAGCTGAATAAGAATGAATAGAGGGACATCAATGTTAACAGGCAAACAGAAACGTTATTTGCGCTCAATGGCGCACCATTTAGATCCAATTTTTCAAGTAGGTAAAGGCGGCGTGAACGATCATTTAATCCGTCACATTCAAGAAGCATTGGAAGTTCGTGAATTGATTAAAATTACTGTACTCAACAACAGTGGAGAAGACCGCGACGAGGTCGGCACTGAATTATCCGAAAAATCTGGCGCAGAGCTCGTTCAGGTTATCGGTAAAATCGTCGTGCTTTACAAAGAATCGCGTGACAAGAAGAAGATTGAACTGCCGCGCTAAAGAGGTGGAAGTATGCTTGTCGGAATAATGGGTGGCACCTTCGATCCTATCCACACCGGTCATCTGATCGCGGCGGAGAGAGCGAGGGTCGAAGCAGATCTCGCCGAGGTGTGGTTGATGCCGGCAAATGTGCCGCCGCATAAGCCAAATGCGCCGAAAGCGACGACGAAGCAGCGCTGGGAGATGGTTTGCCTTGCAGCGGAAGGCAATCCTTTTTTTCGTCCAGTTGATATCGAAATCAACAAAGGCGGCGTATCTTATAGTATCGATACGATTGAGCTGCTAAGCAAGGAATATCCAGGTACGGAATTTGCTTATATTATAGGTGCCGATATGGTTCAATATTTGCCGCAGTGGCATCGCATTGATGACATCGTGCGGCATATTCGCTTTATTGGATTAGCTAGACCTGGTTATGAACTTGACTTATCGCATATGCCTATTAACATTCGTAATCGAGTCACGATTGTACCCATGCCGCTTGTTGAAATTTCGTCAACAGCTATTCGTAATGAAAGGCAAAGGAACGGTTCAGTCCGTTACCTTGTCCCAGATGCGGTGAATGGTTATATGGAGGTGAACCGTTTGTATGAATCGTGAGGAACTGATAGCGGCGGTTAAGGAACAAATGCCTGAGCGACGCTGGCTGCATACACTCGGTGTCATGGAAACTAGCGTTATCTTAGCAAAACGCTTTGGCGGAGACCCCGTCAAAGCCGATCTGGCGGCCATTTTACACGATTATTGCAAGTATTGGCCCGTTCAGGAGCAAGCTAAGATTATCCGCGAGAACGGATTGCCCCAAGACTTGCTGGACTATGATAAGGAGCTTTGGCACTCCCACGCTGGAGCTTATATCGCTAAGGAGCAATTTGACATCCATGATGAGGAGATACTAGATGCAATTCGGTATCACACCTCCGGTCGTGTTCAGATGACATTAATGGACAAAATCGTATGCTTAGCGGATTATATGGAGCCCGGACGTGATTTTCCAGGTGTAGATATCATTCGCGAAATCGCTGGGCAAAGCCTAGAGAAGGCGCTGGTCGCCGGTTTTGATTCTACGATTAGCTTTTTAATTGCCAAAGGTAAACGGATTTATCCGCTTACGATTTTGACTCGGAACGATTTGATTACACAAATAAACACATAAACCTTGGAGGATGATTGAATGAGTAAAAACCCAGAAGAAGTCTTGGCTTTTGTCGTTGAGGCTGCTGAAGATAAAAAAGCGGCAGATGTTGTAACCCTGAACTTGAAAGGCGTATCCCTAATCGCCGACTATTTCGTTATTTGTCACGGGAATTCAGAAACACAAGTGCAAGCAATTGCCGGCGAAGCTAGAAAGAAAGCGCATGAGTACGGCGTTAATATCAGAGGCTACGAGGGTATTGATACAGCAAGATGGGTTTTGCTTGATCTAGGGGATGTTGTTCTTCATGTCTTCCACCGCGATGATCGTGAATATTATAATATCGAGAGACTTTGGTCCGATGCCAAAGTTGTGGAGCGCGTATGAGAATGGAAGCAGGATCCCTTGTTACCCTAGAGGTAGCGAGGGAGGTTCCTCCTAACGGTTATTTCCTTACTGACGGCCAGCAGGATGTTCTTCTGCCTTATGCAGAAATCGTAGGTAAGATACAACCCGGAGAGCATGTTGAAGCCTTCATGTTCCACGATACACAGGATCGATTGATGGCTACGATGAAGCGTCCTCTTCTTCTCATGGGCGAAGTAGGACTTCTGGAAGTTGTAGATATTCATCCTAGATTTGGATATTTTCTGGAAATGGGACTGGGCCGCAACCTGTTGCTTCCCTACAGACATGTGCCAGAGCTTGAGGAGCTGCGTCCACAAGTAGGAGATAAGGTATTTGCCACATTAGCTCACGATCGGCAAGGACGTTTGATCGCTAAGCTGGCTCTGGAAGAGGACCTGGCTCCTCTTTGCGTTCGTGCACCCTCGAGTTGGAGTAATCAGTGGGTCAAAGCACGTGTGTACAGACCTTTGCAAATTGGCACCTTCGTCATTTGCGAAGCCGGAGTCCTTGGTTATGGTGTTATTGGACTTATAGCTGCTCCGGAACGGACACGCTTGCTTCGTGTAGGTGAGATGGTTGAAGTGCGTGTCGCATTCGTACGTGAAGAGGATGGTCGGGTCAATCTGTCGATGCGGCTTCCGAAGGAAAAAGGGCGCGATGAAGATGCAGAGACCATTTTGAGTGTCCTCCAAGAACGACCAGGGAATGCGATGCCATTTTCGGATAAAACGCAGGCAGATGTCATCAAGGATCGGTTTGGCCTAAGTAAAGCAGCTTTCAAACGCGCATTAGGCAAGCTAATGAAGGACGGGCTCATTTATCAGGAAGATGATTGGACCTATCTGAAGCAAGAGGAGACGCAAGGTTAACATGAGTTACGAAAAATTCGCGTACACCTATGATCGCTTGATGAATAGCATGCCATATGAAGATTGGCTTCGTTTCGTGAAAGAAAGCTTCGAACGATTTGGTATGAAACCATCTACGATTGTTGATCTGGGCTGTGGTACTGGGAATTTGACGATTCCTCTTGCCTTGGAGGGGTACCAGCTGACGGGTATTGATTTATCAGAAGACATGCTGGCAGTCGCTGAGCAAAAAACGGGAGAGCACAAAAGTCAATTGCGCGGCGGCACCATTCATTGGGTACAACAGGATCTGCGTGAATGGGACCTCGGTGAACAAGTGGATGTTGCGCTTTCCATCTGTGATAGTCTCAACTATTTGTTAGAGGAAGAAGATATCATTGATGCTTTCCGTCAAACCTTTAAGGGGCTCAAGCCTGGGGGGCTTTTCCTTTTCGATGTACATACTCCTGAGCAGTTATTCGCTTATGCAGATTCTCAGCCCTTTTTCCTGAATGAAGACGATGTTGCCTACATTTGGACAAGCGAGTTAGATGATGAAAGAGTACAAATTGAGCACGAGTTGACCATATTTGTCAAAGATAGCGGAAAGGATACTTTCCGACGCATCGATGAAACTCATCTACAAAGGGCTTATTCTTTACAATGGCTTAAGGAAATGCTGCTTGCAGTCGGTTTCACTGAGGTGCATATGGCTGCTGACTTCACTTGGGAGCAGCCTACCTCTATGACAGAGAGAGCTTTCTTTATTGCTAAGAAATAACACAATGAGGTTCATTGCGGCTTGACAGTGCGGCATTATTTTACATATAATCAAAGCTAATTAGATGATTAGAGCTTAGAAGAGGATTAGTAACTTGTACAGCATCTTTCAGAGAGCCGGATGTAGGGTGGAAGCCGGTAGATGTCAGTCTTGTGAACTCGCCTTGGAGCTAGAAGGTGAATCACCATTTAAAGCGGAGAGACTTTGAGTATGCTCAAAGATCCCTACAGCGGAGAGACTTTGAACTACGTTCAAAGATCCCAAAGCGGAGAGACTTTGAGCTACACTCAAAGGTCCCTATATATGGTGCTAGCCGGATCGTCTCACCCGCGTTAAGGGGCAGAGTGAACACAGGCAAAGAATGTCTGTGTTAACTAGGGTGGTACCACGGGAATCTAACCTCTCGTCCCTAGCGATATCCGCTAGCGATGAGGGGTTTTTTGGCGCTTGCAGCGCTTTGAATCATGAAGAAGATGGCTGTACACAGGGAGGATTTTACACATGACACAGGAAACGAAAGAAACCAAAGAAACAAAAGAGCAGCAAGGCTATAATCCACAAGCAATTGAGCCGAAATGGCAAGCTTACTGGGATGCGAAGAAAACGTTTAAGGTGCTTGAGAATTCGGATAAGCCGAAGTTTTATGCGCTGGATATGTTCCCTTACCCATCTGGAGCTGGTCTGCATGTAGGACATCCGGAAGGCTACACAGCAACTGATATCGTTTCACGGTTCAAACGGATGAGAGGCTTTAACGTACTTCATCCAATGGGATGGGACGCTTTCGGACTTCCTGCTGAACAGTACGCACTGGATACGGGAAATGATCCGCGAGAATTCACCAAGAAGAACATTGATACATTCCGTCGTCAAATTAAATCACTAGGCTTCTCGTACGATTGGGATCGTGAAATCAGTACGACAGATCCTGAGTATTACAAATGGACACAATGGATCTTCATCCAGTTGTACAATAAAGGACTCGCTTATGTGGATGAAGTGCCTGTAAACTGGTGTCCAGCGCTGGGAACTGTTCTTGCTAATGAAGAAGTAATTGACGGTCTGAGCGAGCGCGGTAACCATCCCGTTATTCGTAAGCCGATGCGTCAATGGATACTGAAAATTACCGAGTACGCTGAACGTCTGCTTGAAGATCTTGAGGAGCTGGATTGGTCCGAAAGCATTAAAGATATGCAGCGCAACTGGATTGGTAAATCAACAGGCGCAGAAGTCCAATTTGCGATTGACGGATACGATGAGAAGAGTTTGACGGTTTTCACTACACGTCCAGATACATTGTTTGGCGCCACGTACTGCGTTCTGGCACCTGAGCATGAGCTTGTTGCGCAAATTACTACGGGAGATCAAGCTGCTGCCATTAAGGAGTATCAAGAAAAGGCTTCCCGCAAAAGCGATCTCGAGCGTACGGATCTGGCAAAAGACAAGACAGGTGTTTTCACAGGGGCCTATGCTGTCAATCCGGTTAATGACGTGAAAGTGCCGATTTGGATTGCTGACTACGTGCTTGGCGGTTACGGAACGGGAGCAATCATGGCTGTTCCAGGACACGATCAACGTGACTGGGAGTTTGCAAAACAGTTTGATTTGCCGATTGTCGAAGTCGTGCAAGGTGGAGATGTTGAGAAGGAAGCTTACACTGGTGACGGGGCGATTGTCAATTCCGGTCCGATTAATGGCATGAATATCGAACAAGGGATCAGCCATATGATCGCGTGGCTGGAGCAAAACAGCAAAGGCCGCGGCAAAGTAACCTACCGTTTGAGAGATTGGCTCTTCAGCCGTCAAAGATATTGGGGAGAGCCGATTCCAATTCTTCATCTTGAAGATGGCACGATGAAGCCTGTTCCCGTGGATCAACTGCCACTCTTACTTCCGCAAGTCGATGAAATTAAACCTTCAGGTACAGGAGAATCACCGCTTGCGAACGTATCCGAATGGGTAAACACAATTGATCCGGAAACCGGCATGAAAGCTCGCCGTGAAACGAATACCATGCCGCAATGGGCCGGCAGCTGCTGGTACTACTTACGTTTTATCGATCCGCGTAATGATAAAGAGTTTTGTTCGCATGAGCTTCAGCAGCAATGGCTGCCTGTAGATCTTTACATCGGCGGAGCGGAACATGCTGTTCTCCACTTGCTGTATGCGCGTTTCTGGCATAAGGTGCTTTATGATCTTGGTTTTGTTCATACCAAGGAGCCTTTCCATAAGCTTGTAAACCAAGGGATGATTCTTGGTGAGAACATGGAGAAAATGAGTAAGTCTCGTGGTAACGTTGTAAATCCGGATGATATCGTCAGCGATCAAGGGGCCGACACACTACGTATTTACGAAATGTTTATGGGACCACTTGAAGCTACAAAACCATGGAATACAACAGGCGTGGATGGCATCTATCGTTACTTGAATCGTGTGTGGAGACTGTTTGTTGACGAGAATGGTCAGATAAACGCCAAAATCAGCGCCGACGAAACATTAGGCAGTGATTCATTCAAACGTACTTGGCACCGGACGATAAAAAAAATAACCGAGGATTTCGAAGCCCTTAGGTTTAATACAGCGATCAGTCAAATGATGATTTTCGTTAACGAAGCCTATAAAACAGAGCGTTTACCGCTTGAAGCGATGAAAAATTTCGTTCAGATGTTATCTCCAATTGCGCCGCATTTGGCCGAAGAACTTTGGGAGAAGCTCGGAGGCACAGAATCAATTACGTATCAGCCGTGGCCAACCTATGATGAAGTGTGGACAGTCGACAATGAAATTGAGATTGTTGTACAGGTCAATGGTAAAATTGTTGATCGTGTTCTGATTTCCAAGGATACAGATGAAGCAGCGATGGAGAAAATCGCATTTGACCTCGATAAAGTCAAAGAAGCGACCGCCGGAAAGGCCGTTCGCAAATTGATTGTTGTAAAAGGCAAATTAGTAAATATTGTCGTAGGATAACAATACAAAGTGGGCAATTTGGGAAGGCTACTGATTCTAAGTAAACAGCAGCTCAGCCTTCTCAATGTCTTCTTCATATTTGGCATGTGTAGCACTAATGACTCGTGAGAATATCCCCGCAAGCTCATCGTCCAAAATACGTAATCCTTCCGCTGTAATTCCGCCGGGAACAGATACGCGTTTTTGTAGGGTAGCAGGGTTGAATCCTCCGGTTGTAAGCAGTTTTCCAGTGCCTAGCGTCATTTCACTGGCAAGTAAGGTAGCTTCCTCAATAGAAATACCAGTTGCCTCAACGGCTGCATCAATAAAAGATTGCAGGAATTTGGCTAAAAAAGCGGGACCGCAGCTGGATATGTCAGAAGAGATCCGCGTATAATTTTCGGATACACGAATAGGTGAGGAAATATGCGCAAATAGGTTCTCTAGCCATTCTTTGTCCTCAGGCTGCATTCGATTCCCATGAATACATAGTGTAGCACCGCTTAGCACGTAGTTCGTGATACTCGGGATAATTTTACTGATTTTCGCCGGCAGAAGACCTTCCAAATGTTTGAGCAGGACAGGGCTTGTAATGGATACGATGAGTTGAGAGGGAAGCACGTCCTCTTTGATTTCATCAATAACCTTCTTAAATTCAGACGGCTTCACACATAGAAAGATGAGATCGCTCCCCAGTACGACTTCTCTATTCGACCCGGCAACATGAAGTCCAGGATATGTCTCCGCTAGAAGCTCAACTTTATGAATTGTTCGATTTCCCGCAATAATTTGCTCCGGATTGAAAGCTCCAGAATGAATGAACGCTTCAATCAGAATACTTCCCATACTCCCAGTACCGATGAATCCTGCTTTCATCCAGTAATCCCTCCCGAAAAATCAGTCACTTTCTTTCATAGTTTATTGAACGGGGTCAGTTATAAATGCCATTCAGATGCTTTTTCATGTATATGTTCATATGTCAGCAATTATGTTTGGAAAGACTTAAGTTGCAAGTTTGCTAAAGCAAAATTCTAATGATTATGCTTACGATGTCAGTTTTGCTAAAGCAAAACTCTTAGGAGGGAATTCGTGGATTTTTTTGGTTCCAAAAGAGGAAGGATACTGCTCATGATGGCAGCGATCTGTTTATTTGCTTTTGTCGTTTGGCCATTCATTCGTGGAGGCAGATCTATGATACAAACAGATTTTATGCCTTTGAACTCTCAGATGCAGGCTATGATTTCTCATACTGGAGATGAGCCGGTAGCTGAAGCAGAGGTTGTAAGAAAAACAGATTTGAAATCAAACATAGGCACAGAACCGAAAGCAAAAGTAGATACAGAATCGAAGGGAACGAAAGATACAAAACCGAAGGAAACGAGAGACACAGAATCGAAAACAACGAGTGACACTGAACCAAATACGACAATACCTGCACTTACAGCAATACCTACGCCTACTGTTGTATCTAATGAAGAACCAGAAGCTAGCTTGCCATCAGCACGGTCTACCGATCAATTGGATCTAAACACAGCTACGCTCAAGCAATTAGTTGAATTACCGGGTATTGGAGAGAGCAAAGCAAAGGCCATACTGGACTATCGGTTGAAAAAGGGACGATTTAGCCAGATTGAAGAGCTGATGGAGGTGAAGGGCATCGGAGAGAAAATGCTTGAGAAGTTAATGGTATTTCTTTATGTAACTTCTTAATATTCTTTCCTTTCTTTTATTTTGCTAGGAAATATGAGAGAATACTAGAAATGAAAAAAGGGATCCAAGAACATACAAGGATCTTCGGAAGGAGGAATTGCAATCCGTTATGAGCAACCGTAAAGATTGGGATACTTATTTCCTCGATATTGCTTACATGGCCTCAACGAGATCAAGATGTAACCGTCGGCATGTGGGGGCAGTGTTGGTGCAGGGTAAGAAGCTGCTTGGAACTGCTTACAATGGCGCTCCGATGGGTGTTCCAGATTGTACAGAAGCAGGCTGCATGCTTGTAGAAGAAATTGAGCTGAAAGTTGTGGACGATACGGAAGAAGTTATTCGTAAACAGCGATGTATTCGTACGATTCATGCTGAGCAAAATCTGTTGCTGTTCACGGATCGGGAAGATCGCGAAGGATCGACTGTCTATGTGACAGATCAGCCTTGCTGGACGTGTGCGAATATGCTGGCCAACAGCGGTGTGATGGAGATCGTTTTCCATCGCGGGTACCCAAAGGATCATGAGAAAGTAAGCCATTTGATGGAGAACAGAGGCATCGTTTTCCGTAGAATGGAAGGATATGAACCTCCACCTGGTACTGTATCTGATGTCGTGAATTAAATATGTTTACTGAAGCGAGAGGAAGAACCTTTTTCTAGACGCAGCCTATGGAGCTGATCTGGGGAGAGGTTTTTTGTTTGTTTTTTAGATGGGGAAAAGTATGGATATCAAAGGTGCGGTAATGGCGCGGAATCTACATTTTCATTGGAGTAAATACAGTGTAATCGATATTCTGACTGGGGTTATCGTACTTCTGTTGGAGAAAATCCAATGGAATTAATGTTTTCCTTGAAAATTGTCTTTTTAAGAGACTTCTATTGGAATTGCTCCAATAGAAACTGTTTTTCGAGGTCTGAGGAGAGAAAGCATTGTAAAAAATCCAATGACGAAGATGGATGATGAGATAAATGATGAAGGTGAATGTTGAAGATCCAGATAAAGGAAGAAGGCGAAAGATGAAAGATGAAAGATGAAAGATGAAAGAAGAAAGAAGAAAGAAGAAAGAAGAAAGAAGAAAGAAGAAAGAAGAAAGAAGAAAGATGAATGATGAATTTTCAGTGTATAGATCGCTTCGTCTATTTTCGTAACTCATGTAAATGATTGCAATTCGATTTTATAACATTCAAGAGGAGGGGGAGCGAATACATATGCAAATGCTAATGAAACGACCAGTTGTTATAGGGTGTTGTCTGTGGATAACTGGCTACGCGCTCGCTCTCTATACCGAGCTGCGGTGGTTATCTTTGATGACGAGCGCGCTGCTGTTAGCCGCGCTTATCGTCATCTATGCGCTGCGGCTGCCTGGCAGACAGCCGCTGTGCGCCTTGCTGCTGGTCGGGGTAGCCTATGGCTACTTCCAGTGGACCGACCAGCGCAACGTCTCTGCGCTGCTGCCGCTAGCGCAGCAGCAGAACCTGGTCGGCAGCGAGGTCACGCTGCTCGGCCGATTCTCCAGCCCTGTCACCGTTGACGGCGACAGGGCCAGCTTCACGATGGAAGCGGAGTCCATCCGCTTCCCAAGTGCGGAAGCTTTCCCGCTCGGCGGGGAAAGCGTGCAGGTCTCGCTGCGCCTGCTCCAGCAGGAGCAGCAGGCGGTGGCGTCGGGCTGGCGCCGAGGCGACGCCTTGACGCTGCACGGGACGCTGCGCAGCCCGTCCCCGGCCCGCAACTTCGGCGGCTTCGACTACCGCCGATACCTGCGCCTTCACCACACCCATTGGCTGCTCTCCGCCAAAGGGGTGGATCAGGCGCAGGTCGAGCCTGCGGCTGCGCGCTTAAGCGTCGTCCAGCTGCTGCGCTGGAACGATGAGCTGCGCGGCGCCCTCAGCAGGCGAATGGACCTTATCTTCCCCGCGCCGCAGGCGGGGTTCATGAAGAGCATGCTGATCGGTCAGACGGACGATCTCGATCCCGAGCGCTTCCAGCAATTTTCGGAGCTGGGATTGACGCATATTTTGGCCATTTCCGGCTTGAATATTGCCGTATTTCTTGGTGTTTGCATTTGGATCATGCGCCGATTAAAGCTGGCAAAGGAGACCTATTTGCTTATCTGTATATGGTTATTGCCATTCTATATCCTACTGACAGGTGCTTCCCCCTCCATTGTTCGGGCCGGACTCATGTCTATAATTGCCCTCTATGCAGCACGGCGAGGGCTCTTTAAGGATGTTTTGCATATTATGTCGATTGTCGCATGGGTCATGCTTTTGTGGGATCCATACTTCCTGCTGGATGTCAGCTTTCAGCTTTCGTTTCTGGTTACACTTGGTCTCATCGTTGGCGTACAAAGAGTCAATGATTTATTCGTTCCTTGGATTTCCTCCCCAATTATAAGAAATACGACCTCTATCACGCTTGTTTCCCAAATGGTATCCTTTCCGGTATCCATTTATTATTTTAATCAGTTTTTTTTATTGTCTTGGCTGGCTAATGCCTTCCTGGTTCCTGTTATTAGCATGATTGTATTCCCAGCTGGCCTGCTTGCTTTAGTTCTGGGAATGGTTTACGTTCCTGCTGGGAAAAGCATCGGTTGGCTTATTTCTTGGTTAAACGAAGTGATTTTCTGGATGACAGACAAGCTTCAGCATTTACAGCAGTTTAAGCTGCTGTGGCCGTCGCCAAGCTTACCCTGGATTGTTTTTTATTATACTTTTCTCATTATGATTTATGGATTATGTCAGCGCTTGTCTCAACAAGCTGGAGGAGAGCTTCCAATCATTTTGGTAAGTGTCAAAGGTAAAAGGAAAGTGAACTTATCGAAATGGTTAGTATGTGCGGCAGGAGGTTTCCTGCTATTGCTTTGGATAGGATACTCGCCTGAGCGCTTCAACCGTTCCGGTCTCGTTCAATTTATCGACGTGGGTCAAGGTGATGCTATACTGATTCGGACGCCATATGATCGACATATTCTGGTTGATGGTGGAGGGACTCTTACATTTAGGAAACCTGGTGAAGCTTGGAAAATTCGCAAGGATCCTTATGAAGTTGGCCAAAAGCTGCTTGTTCCGCTGCTCAAGAAACGCGGTGTTCATCAACTTGATCTCGTCGTTCTCACACATGAAGATGCTGACCATAGCGGCGGTCTGCAAGCAGTTATTGCGCAAATGCCCGTCAAGCAATTTCTTTTTAATGGAACGCTTAAGCCAGGGGCAAGTATCGAGAAATTATTTGATACCCTGCTAACGCGAAAAGTGCCGCTTTTGCCTGCGAACGTAAGCAATTGGATTCAGATCGATCCGCTTACCAGATTGCAGGTCCTGTATCCTTTGGAAAAAGATAATCGGCTCATCGAAATTGTCAAAGAACAGAATGCGCAGTCCGTTGTTTTTTTGCTCGAGATGCAGGGGACGCGTTGGTTATTTACGGGGGATATGGAGAAAGAATCTGAAGCTGTTGTGGTCGATTATTTTAAAGAACATTCTTCGTTAATTGATCAAGAACAACATATAAATCACAAGGTCGATGTACTGAAAATTGCTCATCATGGCAGCAAAACATCGACGACACCAGGGTGGATCGACTTTTGGAAGCCTACCTGGGCCGTCATATCCGTAGGAGCTATGAATAGTTATGGTCACCCATCACCCGATGTATTAAGGCGTTTGGATGAAAATGAAGTGCAGGTTTTACGAACAGATCAAATGGGGGAAGTGCAACTTGAAGTCCGCAAAGAAGGGATTTACTCCCGTGTTAAAATAATAGATTAATTAACATCTGAATGGCCTCTATCCAGAGTTGTTCGATTGTAGATCTTCGTGTTCTTCTGCTGCTGTAGGCTCCTGTTTCCATGGTGGATCCCCATGTGCGTGCAGCTCTTTGTATATCCAATGAACACCGAAGGGAATGACGAATGAGAGAATGGTACAGATCAGTATCATCCCTGATGGAAACCTTCCAATGAGAGAAAACCACATACATGCATTACTCCTCTGTCGTTTTGATGATATTTCCGATACGCCTTATAATGACCTCAGCCTGTACGTTAATTTCTGATTGTGTGAATATATTTAATCCCTGATCCCAATCATCTGCAATTGGTTTCCATATTTTATAATGATTTTGATAGAGATAGGCCCCTAGTCCCAGTGCATCCTTTTTATAAGTTTGTTGGAGCTTTTTAATTGCTTTAAGGGTATTGGCTTTGACCATATCTTCCAAGCTTTTCTCCAAATCTTTAATTGCTTCTGAACTAGAGGGATCATAATCTGAAATCGATTTATCAAGAACGCCCTCAGTTGCAAGTTTAATATTAAACTTGAACTTTGTTGGATTGAGCTGCTGCATTGTTATTTTACTTTTCGCTCTTTCCGCTCGGAAGGCAAAAGTGTGATCTTTAATCTTAGCTTCGATGATCCCGCCTTTAATTTGGTCAGTGACGAAGTTCAACCCTTGCGTTTCATCGCCTTGCAAGAATCCGACCAGTTCCTTCGTATGACCATCGAAGATAGCGGATCCGGTCATTGAAACGCCTTTCTCTTCCAATTTTACAGTTTGAATAGCGAAGCTTTCATGTTTGACCAAAAATTCGTGGACATCACCTATTCGTGATTCGGGTAACATGTAATTGGATTTTCGGTCATTTCTGGCAATAGATGTAATATAATCGATAGGTGTTGGTTCATTAAAAGTAGGGATATCTAATATATCTGAGGCTTTTCCATTGGCAATTAATATTTGAACGCCTCTTCGCATTTCACTATTCCGTAAGAAAAAGTCCAACAAGTCAGCGAAAATTTTATCGTCTTTGGCTACTTCGCTGGAAATGATAATGATTTTTAGATGTTCGAAATAAGGGGAACGACTCGTCCTAATTGCCAATCTCGAGCTAAGGGCAGGCATGGAGTTTTCGGTTGTTGATAAATTAAAGTAGGCTTTATTGGAACTGCCTGATCCGCTTTGTCCTTGACTGCTTTGTTTCAGCCCACTGGGTACGACAATCTGATAGGTTCCTTTGAATTTGTATTTCGGAGTATTGCTGTAATCGATAGCAACGCCGACTACAAACCCCCGTTGGTCTATTTCTATACGATCCCAGCAGCCTGTTAAAAGGAAGAGGATGCAGATTAGACTGGTCCAGCAGCTCCTTTTTTTAAGAAGCATCACTATTCACTCCTCGAAGTTTAGCACCAACATGGATGAGGATAGGAAAGAGAATGGCGACAATTAATCCAATATAACTAATGATACCGCTTATTTCATCGAAATCAGCTAAGTTTCGTGGAAACATGCAAAGGATATAAATGAACGGACTTAGTAGGAATACCCACGTTTTTTTCTTTGTTTTAGGGAAAACGGACATAAGCAGATAGATGGAACAGTCATAGGCCATAATCGTCGTTGTGAAAACAGCCATAATCCAAATTGTAAAAAATATAGATTCAAAACGCTCAAAGAATGCGCCTGGAATTTGCATTTCCTTGGCAAGCTCAATGGCAGGATACGTAATTTGTTGAAGGGCGAAATGTGAAAATACACCAACGCAAGTAATGTAGATTGCCGTATATAGAACAATAGGAATAGCTACTCCGATCATAACAGCTTTCGGGGCTTTCTCTGGGTGATTCATTAGGGTGATGTAAATTAAGATGACTTCAAAACCAAAGAGCGAGAACGCGCTTGTTTGCACTCCCTTCGCTAAACCTTTCCAATCTGAGATTAAGAAAGGTTTTAAGTCGTCTAAATGAAATATGTTCATGCTAAAGGTGAGTACAACGAGTGAGATGACGATAACAATGGGTAAAAATAAAATATTAAGACGAATAATACCGACTCGGCTGCCAGAAACCGCATATACGACAACCAGTAAGAAGGTTAAGGATATCGCTTCAACAGGAGTCCGCTCAAATAAGTATTGTTTGGAAATATTAGCAATAGCCCTAACTTCATAAGCACTATATAGGATAAAGTAACCGATGAGAGAAAGGACTGCAATGAGGGCAATAGGCTTCGTAACGGCTGCTGAGGCATAAGCGAAATAACCTTGTTTGCTAAAATGAGTCGCAATTTTGGCTAGCATCCAGGCTGAGACGATCGTAAGAAGGCCTGCCAGCAGCATGGACACCCACCCGTCAGAAGATTGAACCGTTTTCGCTAGCTCCCTCGGCAGAAATAGTATACCTACGCCAATAATCATGGATGAAATCGTGATGACTATATCCACGAAACCGATCTCACTATCGCCATATTCAAAAGATTTCATCCTCTATTTCTCCTTCCTCTCATTCTTTGATCATTTTTCGTTTGCATCATTTTTGGCCGCTTTGTTACGAACAACAGCGGTGATCTTAAAATGAGATCTTTCCAGTCCCGTAATAAGATTGGCGCAAAAGGGGTGGAATATGGAACGCCAAAGCTCTTCAGATTTACCAGGTGAATATTGATCATGATGTAGGCTAAGATGATTCCGTATAAGCCTAAAAAAGCAGCGGCCAACATAATGCTGAATCGCATGACGCGCAGTGAAATGGCAAACGAATAAGAAGGCAGCGAGAAAGAAGAGATAGCAGTGACGGCAACGACGATAACCATAACGGGACTTACCATGCCGGCAGCCACAGCTGATTCTCCAATAACTAAACCGCCTACGATCCCAATAGTTTGGCCGATTGGTTTGGGCAGTCGGAGTCCTGCTTCCCTGAGAAGTTCGAGCGTGAATTCCATAGCGAAAGCTTCAACGACTGCAGGGAATGGCACACCTTCCCGAGCTCCAGCGATGGAGAATGCCAATTTTGAAGGGATCATCCCATGATGAAATTCGAGCAAAGCGATATAAAGAGCTGGCAAAAAGGTAGCGATGAAAGCCGATATTAATCGGAGTACCCGAGTCAACGTAGAGATGAGCCAATGTTGGTAGTAATCTTCGGGTGATTGTAAACTTGAAGCGAATGTAATCGGCAATATGAGGACGAAGGGGTCTCCATCAACCAGAATGGCAACTCTGCCTTGGAGAAGTGCTCCAGATACGCGATCAGGCCGTTCCGTATTCATAATAAGAGGAAATGGACTAAGGAAACTATCTGCTATCCATTGCTCCAAGTAACCGGACCCTTCGATATCATCTATGTCGATGGTCTTTATTCTGCGAGTAACTTCTTTCACAAGGTCGGGATGCACAATGTCTGCAATATAAGTGACAATTACCTCACGTCTACTTCTTTGACCGATTTGATACGTGTCAAAAACAAGGTTGGTTTCTTTAATTCTTCTTCTAAGCAAAGCGGTGTTCGTGCGTATGTCTTCTGTAAAGCCTGCTCTGGGTCCCCGAATAATCGATTCAGTTTGCGGTTCTTCAATCGAACGGGTTTTCCAACCGCAGCTGGAAATGATGATGGATTGTGCGAGATTGTTGAATAGAAGAAGCGTATCGCCTGATAGAATGGCCATTAAAGCTTCGTCCAGAAGTTCAACTGTTTCCAACTCATAAGCTGTCAGAATTTGCTGCTTCAATACGTTTATTAAATCCGAAGATGAGGTAACAGGATGATCAAAGGAATGGAGCATCGGGCTTAGTAATTGTTCATTAATCATAGCTATGTCGACCAGACCATCAATGCTGACTAAAGCACACGGATATTGCTCTGTACCGATTGTAAACTGTCTAATGAGCAGATCGCTTGGATGGTGCAGGATTGTCTGAATGGTAGTCAAATTTTCTTGCAATGATGCTGATAACCGTTTATTGGAATCTGGACTTGAAGTGATTGGCTTGTTGGGATCCTTAGGGGTTCGAAGCAGATGCTTTCTGCCAAATAATTGTTTGAACATGATGCAGCCCTCCACTTTCGAATAGCTCATCTGTAATATTTACCACTTCGGTTAGAATTAAACGGTTATGGCAATTTCTTAGGCGGTACTACCCAAACATAGTACTATTCCTTCTTTTAAAAAAGCTTACAATGGAGAGTAATTTGATGAATGAGAGAGAGGGGAGAACGGTTTGTGAGACGAAGGTGAAACTAATCGGTCTAGCATACGTCTAATAACAAGTGTATTTATTTCAGGAAGTTTGATATTCTGGTAGTTGCAAGACGGCCATTGTTTTTTTATTCTAAAAGAGTTGCAACCTTATGAGACGCTACTGCGTCTGTAAGATTGCAAGAGGGAGGGATCCCAGTGGTAGCACCCGAACTGGTAAGATCTGCACAAGCCGGTGATCGTGATGCTCTCATTACCCTATTGCGAGAAATTGAGTCTCACGTTTATCGAACCGCTTATTATATTTTGAATAATGAACAGGATGCCCTCGATGCTTCACAGGAGGCACTCCTTCGGATTTATACAAAAATTAATTCCTATGAAGAAAAAGCGCTCTTCAAGACGTGGGTACAGCGGATTGTAACGAACATCTGCATCGATAAATTTCGCAAGGCGAAACCAACGGTTTCGATTGATGAGCATGATATGACCTTTACAGCAGAACATAATGTTGAACAGGAAATGTTAATTGGCTATTTAGCCAAAGATATTAGAGAAGCAATCGAAAAGCTTCCCGAACACCATCGATCTGTTGTTGTTCTCCGTTATTTGCAGGACTTTTCGTATCATGAAATTGCAGAATCTCTCAACTTACCGTTAAACACGGTGAAGTCTTACTTATTTCGAGCTAGACAGCAATTACAGTCGCTGCTCCAAGAATATCAGAAAGGAGGTGTTCGGGGATGAATTGTCAAGAGGTGATGGAATTTATGCAAAGACAGCTGGATGGGGATTTAGATGCAAAAGAGGAAGATGAGCTTCATGCTCACCTGATGCATTGCTTGGACTGTGCACAGATGTTTGAACGTTTACAAAGATTGTCCGATGAACTGACCCAGTTACCAAAGGTCATTCCTCCATACAGTTTGGTCGATGCTATCATGCCGCAGCTAGCTGATATTGATAAACATGCCGCGGCGTCCATTACCGACAAGGTGGCTGCTTTCGGCACCCATGCTAGCCAGACAGCTTCTGTGCAGCCTCCCAAACTCCCTTGGACACGCCGTTTAGGATCACAGTTCTCCTGGAAATTCGCAGGTGGTGTCGTTGCCGCAGGTCTCATCCTTGGTTTTTTTGCATTCAACCTAAAGCATCCTATGCTGGATCAAGCAGATGATTTAATGCAGCCCAAGGCTGCATCTGGAAAGCAGATTGCCGGACAAATGCCAAGCACGGCGGGGTCCGATTCAAAGGCCGCAGAAGATGCTGGCAAGAAGAAGGCAGCAGACAGTGCAGACGCAAAGCAGGAGGCACCTAATGCCCCGGCCGCTGAGTCATTTGGGCAAGAGAAAGCTAAGCCAGATGTAACAACGGGGAATGAGATAGTGGGGCCGCAAGCTACAACAGACGCGAAACTGGAGGACCCGCAAACGCTGAGTTCATCTGGGGCCGCGAAAGATACGAATGGTTTGCGCCAGGCACCTTCTACCTCAGAGCCTGAACGGCTGAAAGATCAAGCTTCCGCTGGAACTAATGAGAAGAAGGGATCGGACCCTGTATCGACGAATCCGCCAGCAGGCAGTGAAACTTCAAATAAAGTGCCGGACCAGAAGGTATTGAAAACTACGGAACCAACACCTACGCCTGCTGCTAAGAATGGTGGAGAAACGAATGATGTTGGAGGCATATATTCTTTGACAGCACCTAGTGCGAAATCGTTGAAATCAACAACAGGCGTTCTCGAGGCTGTTGTTGAAGAGCAGCATGTTGTGATCCGAAACAGCTCTACCCAAGAAGTTGTTTTTGCGTCCAAGCAAGTTTGGAAGTCTGGTGATCTTATTACGCTAGTGGAATGGTCTAAGGACGACAAATTATTTTATCAAGTTCAAAGCGAAGGCACGCTTCACACTATTCTCATTGATGTAAATGCGAAAGAGGAAGCAGCTAAGTAAATTTGTGATACGAATGCACCAATGTGACGGTTCTAGCGTATGTTGTATAAGGAAGCGGCAATGTTTTGGTGGTTTGTCCACACGGTATAAGGTTTCTAGAGCCTTTAACCGGTGTTTAAATAGACAAACAAAGGGGTTACCTCAAGGTCTTCGGGCTTTGACGTAATCCCTTTGTTGTTGGTAAAATGGTTGCAAGGAGTGAACATTAGCTATGGACGCAAAGAGAGCATTGAAAGATATACAAGCAGGGCGCCCTGCACCGGTTTATTTGTGCTACGGTCCTGAGAAATATAAGATGAGGGAATTTATTCAGCTATTAACGGATTTGCTCATAGAGCCCGAGCACAAAGAGTTTGCAGTGAGTAAATTTGATTTAAGTGAGATTAGTCTCTCTGCGGTGCTGGAGGATGCAGAGACCCTTCCCTTTATGGTTCCGAAGAAGCTGGTTATCGCGAAGAATGCGCTTTTTTTCACTGGGGCGAAGGAAAGTTCGAAGATTGAACATCACTTGGATCGTTTGACCGATTATTTGAAATCTCCAGCGGAACATACCGTCGTGGTGTTTACGGTAGATGCAGATAAATTGGACGAGCGTAAGAAGATTGTGAAAGCGCTCAAGGACCTTGAAGCCGCGGTTCCCTTCCTATCACTGAGCCCGGAAGAATTGCAGCAATGGGTGGCCAAACAAGCTGGGCAGCTGGGTTTTACGTTTACGGGGGAAGCCGCCGACCAACTGATCTTATACACCGGCGGGAATTTGCAATCTTTATCTGCAGAAATTGAGAAGATTTCTTTATATGTAGGAGTAGGTGCGGAAGCATCAGTTGATGTTATCGATCAATTGGTGGCCCGCAGTACAGAACAGAACGTCTTCATTCTTATAGAAGATATTGTAAATGTAAGGCTGGAACGCGCCTTCGTTATTCTTGAAGAGCTGTTGAAGCAGCGTGAGGAGCCGATCAAGATCGCGGCGCTCATCGCCAGACAGTTCCGCATCATGCTGCAGGTGAAAGAGCTAAGTAAACAAGGCTATTCCCAGCAGCAAATGGCTTCACAGATCGGTTTGCATCCCTTTGCCGTAAAGGTGGCTGAAGGGCAGGCGCGCAAATATGATATTGAGAAGCTGAGCAGGATCATGTCGCAGCTTGCGGATCTCGATTTCCAAATGAAAACGGGGAAAATCGATAAAGTGTTAGGTCTTGAGTTGTTTCTTCTTAGGCTTGCTGCCTAGGAGGACAACCTTTGGAAAAGTAAAAAGTCCAGCTCTCTGTGAAGAGAACTGGACTTTTGCTTTATGTCCGTGTATTACGCTTGGGCCGTAAGAGCGTTCAGCTTTTTAGCCAGACGGGACTTCTTGCGGTTAGCGGCATTTTTATGGATTAAGCCTTTAGAAGCTGCTTTATCTAATTTCTTAGAAGCGTTAATTAGAGCTTCTGGGCTTACAGCTGTTTCGAAAGCTTTCACAGCAGTACGCAGAGCGGACTTTTGGGAAGCGTTACGAAGACGGCGCTTTTCGCTAACTTTTACTCGTTTAATAGCGGATTTAATGTTTGGCATGAAATTCACCTCCTACTTACAAAACACGGTTCAACGTTACATTTGTTTGTTTGCTGACAACTTTAAGTATTCTACCATGCAACTATTGAAAATGCAAGACCTGTCAATAGGTTTTCAGTGGTCTTAGTTTTTGTATAAGTGGTTGTAAATCGTAGCACAATAAGGGATGCAATGCACCCAAGGATAACGGCTAAGCTGTCCTCCAAGGACAGGCGCGTTTCCCCAGAAATATGCAAAGCTTATAATGTGAAACATATAAATTCTTATATTTTGAGAAAGGGGAACTTCAATGGACTTAGGCTCTTTTACAACACATACGGATCTTGCGTTAGATGCAAGGGATATGGCTCATGCAGCTAATCAGGGGCAACCGATACCTGGCATTGAACAGGAGTCGACACGAGAAAACGGGATACGAGTTACCAAGATCAACGTTCTGAACGAAGAGGGCTCCAAAGCGCTTGGTAAGCTTCTCGGACATTATATAACGATAGAAGTGCCAGCTCTGCGGGAGAAAGACAGCCAATTACAGGACCGCGTCGCCACGAAACTGGCTCAAGAGTTTGAACAGTTTTTGCGTGAAATCGGCATTCCTAAGAATGCGAAGGCTCTTGTTATCGGTCTGGGCAACTCGAATGTGACACCCGATGCTCTTGGCCCCTTGGTTGTGGATAACGTGATGGTCACACGTCATTACTTTGAACTAGTTCCAGAGGACGTTAGTCCAGGGTATCGGGCAGTTAGCGCGGTAGCGCCAGGGGTGCTCGGAACCACGGGAATTGAAAGCAGTGACATCGTTCAGGGGATTGTCGATATGTCCAAACCTGATTTCATTATTGCTATTGATGCGCTGGCTTCCAGATCCCTTGATCGGGTCAATACGACCATTCAAATCGCGGATACGGGCATTCATCCCGGTTCAGGCATCGGAAATAAACGCAAAGGGTTGACCAAAGAAAACCTTGGCATTCCCGTTGTTGCCATTGGAGTCCCGACCGTTGTATATGCGTCTACCATCGTCAATAATGCCTTCGACCTGATGCAGAAACATTTTAGCGAGCAGACGCGAAATACAGGGCAGATCCTAGGCCTTCTGGACGGTATGCAGGAGGAAGAGCGTCTAATGCTTGTGAAAGAGGTGCTAAACCCCGTAGGACACGATCTGCTTGTCACGCCGAAGGAGATCGACCAGTTTATTGAAGACATCGCCAATATTATTGCTAGCGGCTTAAATGCTGCCTTACACGATGCCGTAAGTGTCGATAATGTGGCGGCCTATACGCACTAAATGATTTTAAGAACTGGGTCCGCTAGATTGGCGGATACAGTTCTTTCTTTTTGTCCATTTTTACGTAATTTGGAAGGAATAAGGAGGGGGGCGTCGAAATAAGGGACGATCACCTTAAATGAGGACGTGGTTCTGTTGAGCAGCGCAAATAAAGCGAAGCTATTCATAGGGTCATCTGCTGAAAGTGTTGAAGTTGCAGAGGCCTTGCAGTCTAATCTCCATTTTTCATTTGATGTAACAGTTTGGAGTCAATTGCTTTTCCCACCTTCACATACAACCTTGGCTCCACTTATTAAGCAGGCGAAGTCTAGTGATTTTGCTATCTTTGTCTTCCAACCGAATGATTTGACACTTTTGAGAGATTCATTGGTTAGCACGGTACGTGACAATGTTATTCTGGAATTGGGGCTATTTATTGGACAAATAGGTCTAGAGCGAACATATTTTCTAATTCCGGAAAAAGAAAAATTACATATAGCCTCCGATTTAATCGGCCTAACACCACTTACTTATGATGCGAATCATTCCTCTGGGCTAATGGCTGGCCTAGGACCGGCAACTTTCGTCGTGAAGCAAATGCTCAAAGAGTTAGGGCTGAGAGAGAAATGAAACCAAAGATATTTATAGGCTGCTCCCCTTCAAGTTCGCTGTGGGCAGAATTCTATCAAGCGCAGTTGTCGTCTTCATCCGAGGTTACGGTTATTAATCAGGGTGTGCTTACAGCGTCCAATCATAAATTGAAAATGCTAAAAAAGCATATCGAAGAGACGGATTTTGCCCTTCTTATTATCACACATGCGGATTATCATGATCCCTTGGTTTACGGGAATATACTCGTATTGATAGGGCTTTGTATCGGAGAATTGGGTCACAGCCGCACGTTCATTGTGATGTCTAAAAATTGTGAACTTCCTGAATATCTGGAGGGTTATAACCCTCTGCGAATCGATGATCAGCAGGCCGTTTCGGGAATCGCGGAGCTAGCAGGTCCTCATCTCTACCCGATTAAACATAGTATCGGTGTTCATAAGAATCGCTTTAAGCAATCCGATATGAAGAAGAACGATGCTATACGCAGTTTTTTGTTCGATGCTTTGGATTCGCTTAGTGTGTCCAGTGTGGATTATGACCGCGTTTTGGATAAATTCCATAAGACATTTGATACCAATTGTGGTATAATTGAGCTTCAAGAAGTGACAGCGGCAACGCTCTTTGAGCTTCTCGAAGATGGTGTCACCTTGCAGCAGTTTGGCCGTGCCGGTCAGGTTAGCAACAACCACAGTTTCAACGTCAATGACCCAACTAGCTATTTAGCCGAATGTTACCGGGGCAAAGATACGAACATCTACCTGGGGCAAGCCAAGGATAAAGAAGATGGCGAGTTTGAATACATTTATTGCATTAAGCTGCATCCAACCATTGTTTCATCCATACATTTCAAAACAAGGACGGATATTCCCGCGCGCAATCATCATCAAGTCATGATGGAGTTATCGGAAAGAAATGCGAAGCTCGTGTCTTCACTCAAATCCATTGTGAAAGGAAGGATTATTTATGCTGAAGCACATGAAGAAAGTTCGTAACCGACCAACCACAGACCATAAACATAAACCGAGTGACAAGTCGCTGCTCAAATTATATAACGGACCTACTGTTCTGAACAAAACGAGTGGGGTAACGATTGTGGCCAAAGGGTCATTTGATTTCGAATCCCTCGCGTAGCATGAATAGGATAAACTTAAGAACCCCATATGGGGTTCTTTTTTGCGTATATGCGTAATATTACTATTTAGCTTAACCCGCGATTACTACTGACTACTAAGTAATGATACAAGTAACAGCTTTTTCGGACCCGAGACATGGGGGGGATTATAATTACTCAAGGGTTCAGGCGCAAGAAGTCGATCCAAGGGGAACTACGATACGCTATTTATCAAATAACTGCACTTTTAGGTAAGTAGAGGAACGTAGAAGCGTTATTTTGCCATTTTTGGCTGATTTACTGCGCTCGAAGGAGGAATAAGAGATTGTCGTTCCGCCTAGACATGAAAAAGACCAATTTAGCCCCAAATAAGGTATCTACGTTCCCATTCATGAGGCTACAGGTGAATTTGAAGTGGATCGACTGAAGAAAGAGCCTGAGCAGCGTCTCAGGTCTATTTGCGTTTCTTTTTCTCTCTATCAGAAAAATTCTAGTGTTTCGGGTTCTATCGACGGAGCTCGTTTCATAGATTGAAGTAAGATAGATTAGGAGGAATCAAACTATGAAATGGACATCAGCTACATTGAATCTCAGCCATGTTCGGAAAACGTTTCAGAGCGCAAGTTCCGTCGGGAAAACTTTTTTTATACTCAGCTTCGGCACATTAGCTCTTTTTGTTCTTATTGGCCTAGGCGGCTTCTTGCAGAATAGAGTTATGACTACTTCGCCAGTATCTTCTATGAAGAGCTTAGCTGCATCCGTCACGAATCAATTTTTTATCGATATGCTGGGCATGGAAGTGCCTCATCTACATAAAGATCAGAAGAAATTTACATTTTCTCAGCATAATGTGTTTCATTTCGCTTTTCAGTTCATGACGGACATTAATCCGAGCGATCCCAAAAGCCTTGTGGCTAGTGAAGTTCCTGGTATGGATGCGAATAAAACGACGGTCTTGGTAAAAGGGACAGAAACGAATCCCAGTGATCCTATTGATTACAGTCCAAACTCTCAGGATCTAGAGGCAGAGGCGAGGAATCCTCAGCTTCCTCCATCACCAGAACCCTCACCTGCGGGTGGTGCCGCTGCGATCACAAACCCAACGGGACAACCGCCAAGAACCGCGGGGGATAATATAGCTTTCATTTATCAAACACACAGCAATGAGTCATTTTTGCCGGAGCTAAGAGGTGTTACGGATCCTGACAAGGCTTATAGCGATAAGGTGAATATCATTTCCGTAGGTCAAAGATTAGCTCAAAATTTGGAAAAGGACGGCATCGGTGCCGTACATTCCAAGACGGTCTATCCAAGTACAGTCAAAAATTTCGAATATCCGTATTCCTACAAATATTCCTTGAAAACGTTACAGGAAGCTGCTGTTTCACATCCGGATTTGCAATATTACTTCGATATTCATCGGGATTCCGCTGCTCGCAATAAAACGACCGCAACCTTCGACGGCAAAGATTATGCCCAGGTGTATTTCATCATCGGCGGTAAGAATCCGAATTGGAAAAAGAACGAGGAATTCGCAAGCAAAATTCATCAAGCGTTAGAAGCCAAGCATCCCGGTATATCCAAAGGAATTCATGCAAAAGAAGCCAGTGAAGGCAACGGATTATATAATCAGAACTTTTCGCCTAATAATATATTAATTGAGGTCGGCGGTCCGTACAATTCACTCGAAGAGTGCTATCGAACCACAGATTGGTTGGCAGAAGCTATTTCAGAGGTGATTTTGAACGCGAAGAAAGTGGATGCGCCGGTTATTACCCCTAAGCAGTCATAGAATTCGTTTTGCTATTGCAAAACTCAGTTAAAGCTTACGATGCCAGTTTTCTTACGAAAACTCTAAGGAGGATATCAAAATGAGGCTGAGGCATTTTTATATGAAAGTAGGCTTGTTTGGACTCTTGCTGTTGTTCTGTATTTTATTCGGAGTCAGCTTGGCGTCGAGCGGGATGGAACGCATACAAGGACCTCAGCCATCCTCCAAAACTGCACAGGAGTCAGATGTCAAGACGCCACCTGTGAAAGTGTCCACAGTTAAGGCGTCACCAACTGGGGCGGCCAAAGGAGATGCAGCTGCGAAAGCTAAGACTGCCGCGAAGCCAGAGGCTGAAAAGAAGACCGAACCGGTTGCTGATCACGATAATTCATTGAATCACGTTGGGAATAAATTAGGGGACTTTCTGCAGATTGCTTCACATCATGGAATTAAGTTATTCGTGTCTATATTTGATGCCATCTTAGGGAAAGGTTAAGGGGTACATTGCTGCAACTTCCCACAACTGCTATAATGAAAATTATTTGCATGTAGTGGGGGTTAGTCTTTAGCATGACGGACATTCGAGAAAGACAACAAAGAATTCGCAACTTTTCAATTATCGCTCATATCGATCATGGCAAGTCAACACTTGCCGACCGCATATTGGAATATACGGGCGCGTTATCATCGCGTGAGATGCAGGAGCAAGTGCTGGACCAGATGGATTTGGAGCGGGAACGCGGAATTACGATTAAACTTCAGGCGGTTAGATTAGCTTATCGTGCTGACAATGGCATCGATTATATTCTTAATTTAATTGATACACCGGGACATGTAGACTTTACATACGAAGTATCCCGAAGCCTTGCAGCGTGTGAAGGCGCTCTGCTTGTTGTAGACGCTGCACAAGGTATCGAAGCGCAAACGCTTGCCAACGTATACCTGGCATTGGAAAATAATTTAGAAATTTTACCTGTTATCAATAAAATCGATCTACCTAGTGCTGATCCTGACAAAGTGAAGCAGGAAATCGAGGACGTTATCGGACTCGATGCTAGCGAGGCTGTTCATGCTTCCGCGAAAGCCGGTATTGGGATTAAAGAGATCATCGAGCAAATTTGTGAGAAAGTGCCGGCTCCGCAAGGAAATCCGGACAATCCGTTGAAAGCATTGATCTTCGATTCCCATTACGATAGCTACAAAGGCGTAATCGTTTATGTGCGTGTCGTAGATGGTTCGATCAAAGCGGGCTCCAAAATCAAAATGATGGCGACGAACAAGGTGTTTGAAGTCATTGAAGTCGGGGCTTTCAAACCGAGAATGTCATCCGTTCCTTCCCTTGAGGTTGGAGATGTTGGATTCGTTGTTGCCGGTATCAAAAATGTAGGGGATACACGAGTCGGTGACACGGTTACCGAAGCGGATCGCCCGGCGCCTGAAGCATTGCCAGGCTATCGCCGGATCAACCCGATGGTGTTCTGCGGACTGTATCCGATCGAAACAACGGATTACAACGATCTGCGTGAAGCTTTGCAGAAGCTGGAGCTGAATGATGCTTCTCTGCGTTTTGAACCGGAAACATCTACAGCGCTAGGCTTTGGCTTCCGCTGTGGTTTCTTGGGTCTGCTGCACATGGAAATTATTCAGGAGCGGATTGAGCGTGAGTTCAATATTCCGTTAATTACGACGGCGCCAAGCGTTATATATCGCATCACATTGACGAATGGCGATGTAATGGAAATCGATAATCCATCGAATTACCCAGATCCACAACGTATTGACTTCGTTGAAGAGCCATATGTCAAAGCATCGGTTATTGTTCCGAATGATTACGTAGGAACGATTATGGAGCTTTGCCAAGGCAAACGCGGTGAATATTTGAACATGGAATATCTGGATACCAACCGTGTGACATTAACGTACGAAATTCCGTTATCCGAGATCGTATATGATTTCTTCGATATGTTGAAGTCAAGAACAAAGGGCTATGCTTCATTTGACTATGAAATATCCGGCTACAAGAAATCGAATCTCGTGAAAATGGACATTCTTTTGAATGCCGAGCAAGTGGATGCTCTCTCCTTCATTGTTCACCGTGATACTGCGTATCATCGCGGCAAAATCATTTGTGATAAGCTGAAGGAACTGATTCCTCGGCAAATGTTCGAAGTGCCGATTCAAGCGGCGATTGGACAGAAGATCGTTGCGCGTGAGACGGTTAAAGCGATGCGTAAAAACGTACTCGCCAAATGTTATGGCGGTGACATTTCAAGGAAACGTAAGCTCCTCGATAAGCAAAAAGAAGGTAAGAAACGCATGAAGCAAGTCGGCAGCGTAGAAGTGCCGCAAGAAGCGTTCATGGCTGTTCTCAAAATCGACGAATAGATTGAAATGAAATCGAAGAATAGATCGAAATGAATGAGAAGCTGGGGTGGCAGAGTAACTCTGCCCCTTGGCTTTTTCTTACCACATAAGAAAGTATAAGTTTTCGGTTCCCGAAAACTGCTTTCTTATTGGCGATAAAACCCACCTCTAAACGCGGTCGCTCATCCTTGAATTGCCTCGATAGAGGTTTTCTCAATAGAAAGGAAATACCCCTATGTTAGTTACCTATACGGCCCCAACAGCTGTGTATATTCATATCCCATTTTGCACAAACAAATGCCATTATTGTGATTTCAACTCTTATGTCCTCAAAGGCCAACCCGTTATGGAGTATCTGGATGCGCTTGAGCGCGAGATGGAGCTTACGGTTAGGAATAATCCGCCGATCAAGGTGGAAACGATTTTCGTGGGCGGGGGAACACCAACTGTTTTGCTTCCTGATCAAATGGAGCGGTTTCTCCGCATGGTTCGTACGTATTTTCCAGCAGATAGCGCTGAAATCGAGTTTTCGATGGAAGCAAACCCAGGAACGACGGACGAAGATAAGCTGGCTGTTATGAAAGAAGGCGGCGTCAATCGGATCAGTTTCGGTGTGCAATCTTTTAATAATGATTTGCTTGCCGCAATTGGGCGCATTCATAATACAGATGACGTGCATCGAAGCATCGCGAATGCCAAAAAGTTAGGATTCAATAACCTTTCCATTGATTTGATGTTCGGGCTTCCCAAACAAACCGTGGACATCATGCAGGCTACATTGGATGAGGCTTTATCTCTAGATCTGCAGCATTACTCCATCTATAGCCTAAAAGTAGAAGAGAATACGTTGTTTCACACATTGTTCAATAAGAATCAACTGCCTCTTCCAAGTGAGGATGAGGAAGTCGATATGTACGAACTCATCATGAAGAGGTTAGAGGCAGCGGGTTATAAGCAATATGAAATCAGCAACTTCGCTAAACCGGGTCGAGAGAGCAGACATAACTCGATGTATTGGCGCAATCGTTCTTACTATGGACTCGGAGCAGGGGCTCATGGATATATGAATGGCCAGCGTCATGTGAACGTGAAGGGAATTCAACCTTATATTGATGCTGCAAAGGTAGGCTTACCGATCATGGAACAATTTGAGGTAACGCGGCAGGAAGCTATGGAAGACTTCATGATGGTTGGTTTGCGATTGCTCGAAGGTGTGCGGAATGCGGATTTTATCGAACAATTCGGAACTACCATCGAATCACAATTCGGGGAAACCTTGAATGGCTGGCTGCGAAAACAGCTGCTTGAACAAACACCGGATGGGTATCGATTGTCCAAACATGGCATCCTGCTTGGCAACGAAGTCTTTGCTTCGTTCCTTGCCTAGGCGAGAAACATAGAGAGACCTGTTTTGATGCAAAAAACTCTTGTGCAAATATACGGTTTATTGTATATTTATACATGAATCCACAAGCGAATCAGCGGCAAAGCCGTCGTGGCGCTAGCGTGGGTTTTATGCATTTTGTTGCGATTGGTGGGATGACAGTGAGTCTATCAACTACAGTGTCCGTTAGAAAAGCTTCGATAAGTGATATCGAGAAGCTGCATGATATTATACAAGGCTATGCCAAGCAGGGGATTATGCTGCCGCGGAGCAAAGAGATGCTGCAGGAGCAGATCGACACTTTCGTTGTCGCCGAATCGGATGGCTTGCTGATTGGCTGCGGCTCCCTTACACGACTTGGGCCTGATCTTGTTGAGATTCGCTCACTTGGGATGACCCAAGGCTACAAGGGACAAGGAATCGGCGGAAAACTTGTGAACTTCTTAGTTGAAGAGGCAAGGAGCCAAGGCATTATTAAAGTGATGGCGCTCACGTATGAAGTTGCTTTTTTTCAAAAAAACGGCTTTACCCTCGTGCCAAAAGAGATTTTCCCGGAGAAGGTTTGGAAAGATTGTATGCATTGCAAAAAACAGTATTGCTGCGACGAAATCGCCGTACTTAAACGTTTGGATTGACTTGACAACAGACCTAAGGGTCTGTTATTTTTGTATTAGGATTTAGCACTCACTAAATACGAGTGCTAACGAAAGTGGCAAATAGTGATTTGTGAAGAGGAGGGGTACCTTATGTTGACGGAGCGTCAGCGCATGATTTTAAGTGCTATCATTGATGATTATGTTCGTTCAGCAGAGCCAATTGGTTCGCGAAGTATTTCGAAGCGGGGCAATGTCGGATTCAGTCCGGCGACGATCCGTAACGAGATGTCTGATCTCGAAGAAATGGGTTATTTGGAGCAGCCCCATACGTCCGCAGGTCGTATACCCTCGCACAAAGGTTATCGCTATTATGTCGATCATTTGCTTCAACATGGTACCTTGCATAATAACGATTTGGACTCCATGAAGGGTGCTTTTGCCGAACGCATTCAAGAGATGGAAGGTGTGATCCAGCACGTTGCGGGAATGCTCTCCAGTCTTACGAATTATACATCGATCGTGCTTGGCCCTGAGGTATTCAGTACAACGCTGAAACACCTACAGATTATCCCGCTTACAGAGACGACGGCCGTTGCCATTATTGTTATGAATACGGGTCATGTGGAGAATAAAACAGTTTCCATCCCTGAAGGCATACGGATGTCTGAGATCGAGAAAGTCGTTAATATTCTGAATGCAAAGCTTAAAAATGTACCGTTGATAGAGTTTAAATCCAGGCTTTACAATGAAATTTCGAGCGAGTTAAGCAAATATGTGAACGGGTATCAAGAGCTTCTTTCGGTTGTGGAAAGCGTGCTTCAAAGTAACGAGAAAGATCGCGTCTTCCTAAGCGGTATGACGAATATGCTGACCCAACCCGAGTTCAAGGATGTTGACAAGGTCAAGAGCATCTTTGATCTATTGGAAGAAGCACCCACCCTCATCAAATTGTTTACATCGTCAAATGAAGGCATTGAGATTAAAATTGGTGCTGAAAATAGTATTGAAGCTATCAATAATTGCAGCTTAATAACGGCCTCGTATTCGATCGGTGATAAACCTCTTGGAACAATAGGGATATTGGGTCCTACCCGAATGGAATATGGCAGGGTCATTAGCTTAATGGAACATTTGTCGAAGCATCTAGAAGTCGTTCTTGGGCGTTGGTACGGCAAATGAGCGGAATGAAAACAGTTCATAGCGAGGGTGAGGAACGTTACTCTACGCTGGTCAACAATGCTGCTGCCGTAAGAGCGATTTGTTCTGCGGTCGAGGGGACACTTGGACCCAAAGGTCTCGATACCATGCTAGTTGGCGGGCAGGGTGAAGTCATTATTACCAATGATGGTGTAACTATTTTGGAAAAAATGGACGTCACCCATCCCGCGGCTAGGTTAATGATTCAGGTCGCACGCAGCCAGCAGCGCCAAATCGGCGACGGTACAACGACGGCAACGGTTCTTGCTGGAGCGTTGGTACAGGAAGGTGTCGCTCAGGTAACACGTGGCGTACCGGTCGCTAAGGTCGTCAGCGGAATGCTGCAAGGCATCGAGCTTGCGGTAAAAAGCTTACAAAGCCGAAGCCGCGCAATTGTCGGTCTAGGTGATAGCGCGCTGAAACGCATTGCTATCACGGCCGGTAGGGAGCAGGCGGACATCGCAAAGCTCATCGTTCAAGCCGCCGAAGCGGTCGGTGAGGCGAAGCTTCGCGAAGACGGCTACCGCTTCGCAGACAGCGTGCTCGCCCATGAAGAGGCGAGCAGCGAGGTATGGACCGGCATTCTGCTGAACCAGAAGCCGATGAACCTGCATCTCGAGCATGAGCTGCGTGATGCTCGAATTCTCGTGCTGCATGATGCTCTGGAGCCTGAGGCGGTCAGCGAAGAAGCGCTGGTCACCGAGGCAGGCTTCCAGCGCTACATGCAGCTGCGGGAGCAGTTCCGCAGCAGCCTAGGCTCGCTGCTGGAGCTTGGCGTCGGTCTGATCGCATCAGACCGCGGGGTTGACCCCGAGGCGGAGCAGTTCTGCTCCGACCATGGCATTATCGTGCTGCAGCGACTGTCCCGCAGGGACATGCAGCTGCTGAGCGAGCACACCGGCGCTAGGCCGGTGCGGCGCACGGCGCTGCGCAAGAGCGCACCCGAGCTCGGCGCCGCCCTTGGGCACGCGGGCTATGCCGCGTACGACGAGCGGCTGGAGCGCGTGCGCGTAGCGCGCGGTCACGGCGAGCAGCACGTGACCGTGATCGTCGGCGCCGCGACACGCGAAGCGGCGCATGAGCGCTCGCGCATCGCGAAGGATGCTGCGTCAGCCGTTCAAGCCGCCGTGCGCGGCGGGTACTTGCCTGGAGGCGGCGCCGCGGAGATGGCGGTCGCCCATGATCTCGAGCGCGTTCGCGAGACGATGAAGGGCATGGAAGGCTTCGGAGTTGCCGCTGTCGCAGGGGCACTTCGTAAGCCGGTGGCCCAGATTGTTGTCAATGCGGGATATAATCCGCTCGAGAAGGTTGAAGAGCTGAAGGCCGCGCAGATAGCGCTTGAAACCGACAGTCTCGGTATCGATTGTGATACCGGACAAGTAACTGACTTCTTAGAAGCAGGCATTGTGGATCCAGCGGATGTGAAAATTCACGCTCTGCAAGCGGCTGGAGAAGTTGCTGCCGCTGTGCTGCGTATTCATACGGTTATTAAGATGAAGCAGCCTTTTGAAGAGGCCTAAAGATGGGCAAACTGATGTCAGAGAGATTATGATGTATTATGTTTAGGAGGTGAAGGACAATTGAGTACTGGAGATAACAAAACAGCCGAGCAAGACGTGAACACTACATACGCAGCCGAAGGCGAGCAAGCCGCTGAACAACAAGAAGCGGTAAGCCAAGATTCGCAAGCGGAGGTTTCTGAGGAAACCAAAGAAGTTAGCGAGTTGGAAACGGCGCGTATGCAAGCAGAAGAAAACTATCAGCGTTTATTACGCGTTCAAGCGGACTTCGACAACTTCCGCCGCCGCGCTAGAGCGGAGAAGGAAGACTTCGCGAAATACGCTTCGCTAAAATTGATTGAGCAGCTTTTACCGATTGTAGATAACTTCGATCGCGCGCTGTCTTCAAGCAAAGAGACGAAGGATTTCGACGCTTTGGTGAAAGGCTTGGATATGACGTACCGCGGCATCGATCAACTGCTAACAGCAGAAGGGCTTAAACCGATCGATTCCGTAGGTCAACCGTTCAATCCGGAATTCCACCAAGCGGTTATGCAGGTTGAATCCGAAGAACACGAAGAAGGTATCGTGGTAGAAGAACTGCAAAAAGGCTATATCCTAAAAGATAAAGTCATCCGACCTGCCATGGTCAAAGTTAGCGTGTAAGAGATCTTATTTTTCTCAACATTCAAATAAACGAAATGTTCCATAGGAGCAAAAGGAGGCAGCTTTACATGAGTAAAGTAATTGGTATTGACTTAGGTACAACAAATTCTTGCGTTGCCGTAATGGAAGGCGGCGAAGCCGTCGTAATCCCTAACCCGGAGGGTAACCGTACAACCCCTTCAGTAGTTGGTTTCAAGAAAGATGGCGAGCGCGTTGTTGGTGAAACAGCAAAACGTCAAGCAATCACAAACCCAGACAAAACAATTAGCTCTATCAAGCGTCACATTGGTACTAACCACAAAGAACACATCGATGGCAAAGATTACACGCCACAAGAAATCTCAGCAATCATTCTGCAAAAGCTAAAAGCTGATGCTGAAGCTTACCTTGGTCAAACAGTAACTCAAGCCGTAATTACGGTCCCTGCTTATTTCAATGACAGCCAACGTCAAGCAACTAAAGATGCTGGTAAAATTGCTGGTCTTGAAGTTCTTCGTATCGTCAATGAACCAACTGCAGCAGCACTTGCTTACGGTTTGGAAAAAACAGAAGATCAAACAATTCTCGTTTATGACCTTGGTGGCGGTACATTTGACGTATCCATCCTTGAATTAGGCGATGGTTTCTTTGAAGTTAAAGCAACAAGCGGAGACAACAAGCTTGGCGGCGACGACTTCGACCAAGTCATCATCGATTACCTCGTAGCTGAATTCAAAAAAGAGCAAGGCATCGACCTTTCTAAAGATAAAGCAGCGGTACAACGTTTGAAAGATGCAGCTGAAAAAGCGAAAAAAGAGCTTTCCGGCGTTCTGACAACGACTGTTTCCCTGCCGTTCATTACAGTAGCTGACGGCGTTCCTCAGCATTTGGAATTGAACCTAACTCGTGCGAAGTTCGAAGAGCTTTCCGCTAGCCTTGTTGAAAGAACACTTGGACCAACTCGTCAAGCACTGCAGGATTCCGGTTTGTCTACAAGTCAAATCGATAAAGTAGTTCTTGTTGGTGGATCCACACGTATCCCAGCAGTTGTTGAAGCGATCAAGAAATTAACTGGTAAAGAGCCTCATAAAGGCGTTAACCCGGATGAAGTTGTTGCCCTTGGCGCAGCGGTTCAAGCGGGCGTATTGACTGGTGAAGTGAAAGACGTTGTTCTTCTTGACGTAACACCACTATCCCTTGGTATCGAAACAGCGGGTGGCGTGTTCACAAAAATGATCGACCGCAATACAACGATTCCTACAACAAAATCACAAGTGTACTCCACTTATGCAGATAACCAAACAAGCGTTGAGATTCACGTTCTTCAAGGTGAGCGTTCGATGGCTAGCGGGAACAAAACACTAGGCCGTTTCATGCTTGGTGATATTCCTCCAGCTCCGCGTGGCGTTCCGCAAATCGAAGTTAGCTTCGATATCGATGCGAACGGTATCGTTAATGTGTCTGCACTTGACAAAGGAACTGGCAAAAGCCAAAAAATCACGATCACTTCTTCTAGCGGCCTAAGCGATGCAGAAGTTGAACAAATGGTGAAAGATGCGGAAGCTCATGCTGAGGAAGACCGTATCCGTAAAGAGCTTGTAGAAGCTCGCAACGAAGCGGATCAACTCGTATATTCCGTTGAAAAAACGATCAAAGATCTTGGCGATAAAGTAGACCAAGGCGAGATCGACAAAGCGAACGCTGCTAAAGAGAAAGTGACAGCTGCTCTAGCTGGTAACGAACTCGAAGCGATCAAAAAAGCAACAGAAGAGTTGACAGAAGTGATTCAACAGCTTTCAGTTAAGCTGTATGAGCAAGCTGCTCAGGCGCAAGGTACTGGAGACGGCGATGCTGGTGCTGGCGAAGCACCTAAAGGCAGAGAAAATGTTGTCGACGCGGACTACGAGGTTGTTGACGAACCAAAAAAATAATCATATCCTAATTAAATATGAAGTTTAAAAAGTTGACTTTGATAACGATGTTTTTTCATGAAGTATCACGGCATCGAAGATTGAACGAAAATCGGGAAGTCCGGTACTCACGTAGGTTTGCCTACGCTCCGTTCCTCCTTCACCGATTTTCGTCCAATCTTCTCGGTTCTGAAAGCCAATTTTTAAACCTGTATTTTATTAATCAACGAATAGTCAAAGCCACCAGGGGGTTCTCCGTGGCTTTGACTTTCCGTTTGTAGTCTTGAACATGGGAGTGGAACAATGAGTAAACGTGATTATTATGAGGTGCTAGGGCTAGGCAAAGATGCATCGCAAGATGATATTAAGAAGGCTTACCGTAAAATGGCACGTCAGTATCACCCTGACGTGAATAAAGCCGCAGATGCGGAAGATAAATTCAAAGAAGCGAAAGACGCTTATGATGTTTTGAGCGATGATCAGAAAAAAGCCCAATATGATCGCTTTGGTCATGTAGATCCTAACCAAGGTATGGGCGGCCAAGACTTCAGCGGCGGCTTTGGGGATATTTTTGATATGTTCTTTGGCGGTGGCGGCGGTGGAAATCGTCGTAACCCGAATGCTCCGCAGCGCGGGAACGATTTGCAATACACAATGACGATTGAGTTCAAAGAAGCGATTTTCGGGAAAGAAACCGATATCCATATTCCTCGAACTGAGAATTGTGATACGTGTAACGGATCCGGTGCAAAGCCAGGTACGAAGCCAGAAACTTGCGGCGGTTGTCATGGCAGCGGGCAGCAGGAAGTGGTACAGAATACAGCGTTTGGCCGTATTGTTAACCGTCGCGTATGTACGGTTTGTAATGGCCAAGGGAAGATCATCAAAGAAAAATGCGGAACGTGTCATGGCGCTGGTAAAGTGAAAAAACAGCGTACCATCCACATCAAGATTCCTGCTGGTGTTGATGATGGCGCGCAATTGCGTGTCTCCGGCGAAGGTGAAGGCGGAACTCGCGGGGGCCCTGCGGGCGACCTTTATGTCGTTATTCGTGTGAAAACACATGAATTCTTCGAACGTGAAGGCAATGACGTCTATTGTGAAGTTCCATTAACGTTCATGCAGGCAGCATTAGGTGATGAGATCGAGATTCCAACGCTTACTGAGAAGGTTAAGCTCAAAATTCCTGCTGGTACCCAAACCGATACGTACTTCCGCTTAAAAGGTAAAGGGGTTCCTCACCTTCGCGGATTCGGTCAAGGAGATCAGCACGTGAAAGTGATCGTAATGACGCCGACGAATCTGAGCGAAGAACAAAAGGATTTGCTCCGTCAATTCGGTAAACAAAGCGGCGAAAATACGTCTGAGCAGAATCAGTCCATTTTCGAGCGTATGAAAAGAGCCTTCTTAGGCGATTAAAGAGAGTCATAAATGGGATAAAAACACTTCGTTTTTAGATATAGACTAAAGTTGGTTTTAGTCTAGCTCTATGAAACGGAGTGTTTTTTTGTTTTGTTAAATGGGGGCTTTACAAAAAAAAAACGTCAATTTTACACAAAACGCCAATTTATCCTATAGTCCCTTTACAAAAGACTTGTAAACTTTTAATGAATAGAATTATTTTAATAGGAAGAGGTAGATTACTTTGAAAAATCAATTTAATTCCCGCAAAATGTTAATGCCAGTTTTAGGACTTGCTCTTTTAGCTCCTAGTGTTCTTCCGAATATGGCTTACGCGGCTAACGAGGTCAAAGTGAAATCAGTTGAGTTCATTGGAATGGCTGCACCAACTACCCCGCAAGATATGGCGAAAATGTATTCTGGCTCTTCTGTTCAAGTTACATATACAGATGGTACGGTTAAATCGTTCCCTTTAACGTATAAAACACTGTTTAAAACGGATGAATCCATTAATGGCACCGTTGCTGGTGTATCTCAAGATAAGAATGGAAAGCCGATCATGGACACAAGTGTCCCTAACAGCCCAACTCCATTTGTCTCCGATGCACCGGATTCCAACTCCTTATTTAAAGTGGATGGCGCAAAGGCGACGGCAAAAGGCGGCAACCCACTCTCTTTGATTACTCACTATGAATATATAACTTTAAATAATGCTGGAAAGTCAGCTTATGGAATGGTTCCTGCGTCGATGTCACTAACTACGTTAGATCAAAATAAAACAACGGGTGAACTCGCGGCTATCGATTTGAAAAAAGTGGATTTTAGTGGCGTAGACGGTTTGTGGATTCCATGTAACGGTTCTTTAACACCGTGGAATACACACTTAAGCAGTGAAGAGTATGAAGCCGATGCACGTGCTTTTGAAGCGGATCCTACACAAACATATGTAAATTCATTTGTTAGATCGTTCTATCAAGATGATAAAAAAGTAGGAAATCCTTATGCTAACGGTTATATTCCTGAAGTTACTGTCCTTGCAGATAACACATCTACTGTAGTAAAGCATTATAGTATGGGTCGTTTCTCACACGAACTTGGCCGTGTTGCACCTGACATGAAAACCGTCTTCTTCGGTGATGATGGTGGAAATACGATGTTGTTCCTCTATGTTGCGGACAAAGCGAAAGACCTGTCTGCTGGAACGCTGTATGCTGCTAAATGGATCCAAACAAGTGACGAGAATGGTGGATCCGCAAATCTTCAATGGATTCCGCTTGGTCATGCGACGGATGCTGAAGTAAAAAGTTATGTAGACAAAGGTTTGAAATTTAGCGATATTTTCGAAACAGCAGACAAAGATACAGCAGGATTTACAAAAATCAAATCGTATCCAAGCGGTAAAGTGGAATGGCTAAAAGTGAAGCCGGGTATGGAGAAGGCAGCTGCTTTCCTTGAGTCTCGTCGATATGGAGCAGTTGTCGGAGCGACAGCTGAGTTCAACAAAATGGAAGGCGTTGCAGTTAACGCCAAGGATAATAAAGTTTATGTAGCGATGTCTTATGTTGAGAAATCCATGGAAAAAGATACGAAGGCTGCTGATCCTACAGACGATATCCAAGTCAAAAAAATCAGAGCTGGCGTAACTTATGAGCTTGATATGAAAGGGGGACAAATAGATCGCAGCAAGCAGCCAATCAACAGTGACTACGTTCCTTCTATGATGAAGGGGCTAATTGTTGGTCAAGACTTGGCAAAAGCTGATAACAAAGGCAATACGGCCGTTGAGGATCTAGTTGCGAACCCTGATAATCTGTCTTACTCAGATGAGCTAAGAACTTTGTTTATTGGCGAAGACAGCGGCATGCATGCGAATAACTTCACTTGGGCTTATAACGTAGATACGAAAAAGCTTTCTCGTATTCTTTCCATTCCAGCTGGTGGAGAAGCTACTGGGCTGCAAGTGGTAGATAACTTGAATGGCTTCAGCTATGTCATGAGCAATATGCAGCATCCCGGAGATGAAATGATTTTGCCGGAACCGTTGAAAGGCCAAGTTGATGCAGTTATTAATAAAACTTATGACAATAAGCGTGCTGGGGTAGTTGGCTATGTTAGTGGAATCCCGACTTCAGGTCAAATGCTGGAGTGGATGTCGACGGATAAATCGCTATCTGCTCTTCGTGATATGGCGGAGGCTAACGGCGCAACGGTAAAATGGAATGAAGCGGATCGTAGCGTTACAGTGATCAAAGGCAGTCATTCCCTGGTAGTGAAAATTAACGATACTTCGGCTATTGTTGATGGTCAATCCGTTCAATTGCCATACGCAGCGCGCATTGAGAACGAAAAAACGATGATGTCTACTTCTGTTTTGAACAGTTTCTTGACTCATTAATTTTAACAAATCTTGGAGGAGATCATTGTGGTGTGCATTGCACCCATGGTCTCTTCATTTTATTAGGAGGTAAATTCTATCATGTCAATGAAAAAAATGGGTCTCTTAGCAGCATTATTTGCATTGATGGTGCAGGTCTCCCCTATACTTTCTTCTGCACATGGCGGTGAAATGCATGAGGAAGATGGAGAAGGTTCTGTAAAAGTAATGGTTGATGGCAGGATGGTGGAAGGAAGCGCGATGATCAGCAGTGATATGTCCGAACTGATGCTTCCGCTGCGCAGCATTGGAGAAATTCTGGGGTCAGAGGTTCGATGGGATGCCGAGCATCAAGCCGTACTAATCAATAGCGCATTTTATCCTGAAAATAATTCGAATTCCATGGACCACTCGGCCCATCAAGAACATCAATCTATGGGTGATATGGGTAATATGATGATGCATCCAACGCCAATCGTCCTGGATGGTGTACTGTATCAGGCAGATATGGATCCTATCCGAATGAATGGCTCTTTGCTCGTTTCGACTGATACCATTGAGAAAGCCTTCCATGTTCAAGTCAAGTGGAATAAGGCGCTGAGTAAGGTACAGATCATTTCATCTGCGACGGCACAGTTTGAAAAAGAACAAGAGCAAGTTGATAACGCATTTCATGGGATTGGAATGGTGCCCGTGATTGCGGCAGACGGTGCGAAGGAATTTCATTTGACGGCTGAAATCGGCCCATGGTCGCCAGTCAAAGGGGTTGTCACAAACGCATGGATGTTTAATGGCCAAGCACCTGGTCCAGTCATACGAGTTACAGAAGGTGATCGTGTTCGGATTAAGCTGGACAACAAACTACCTGAGCGGACGGCTATACACTGGCATGGTCTGCATCTTCCAAATGGGATGGACGGTGTTCCAGGCTTAACACAGGAAACCGTACAAGTAGGAGATAACTATACATATGAATTTGTTGCAAGTCATCCAGGGACTTTCATGTACCATTCCCACTATGATGATATGAAGCAGATAGGTAACGGTCTTTATGGCGCATTTATTATTGACCCTAAGAGCAGCTCATCGGAAACCAAATACGACCATGATTATACGATGATGCTTAGCGGTTTCCACGTTAACACTTCGGATGAGGAAGATCAGGACTATTACACGATTAATGGTCGAAGCTATCCCGATACACCGTCAATTATAGTGAAAAAAGGAGAAACAGTCCGTATCCGTATGGCCAATATTGATACGATGGAGGTTCATACGATGCATCTTCACGGCATGGATTTTAAAGTGATTGCGAAGGATGGTCATCCTGTTAAGGAACCACAAACGATGAATACTGTGCTTATAGGCCCGGGTGAGACCTATGATATTGCATTGACCGCCGATACCATAGGTAGTTGGATGTTCCATTGTCATATTTTGGACCACACGATGAATGCCGGTGAAATGGCGAATGGCGAAATGGGTGGTTTAATTACAATTCTCAAAGTGACGGAATAATAGATAAGTCTTTCATTGCATAAAAATGAATCTCTTTGGGACAATAAAATTGGTTTACTTATACCGATTCAGGGAGGTTCAAACATGAGTGAGAACAAAAAGCAGAAGCAGCAAAGTGCCAACCAGCTTCCTATCGTCAAAAACGAGGATGTTGAGTTTGCGGCAGAAGTAGCTGATGCCGATGATTTCGAGGCGGCTGAGAGAGCGCAATCGGCGGATTACAGACAGGAAGAACAGTAATGGCTGAGAAAAATATTCTCGCCTATTTTCATTCACCGGAGCAAGCAGAGGGAGCAGCTTCCAAGCTGAAAGCACTGCGTGCGATTGACGTTCAGGTAGATCGATTTGGCAAATATGCAGGCAGCGGGTACCAATCCGTGATGAATCCTTATGCAGGCGATTTCGGCAGCTTGGGGAGGTTAACCCAGGCCGCGGATGTGTCTACGCCGGATGAAGGTATCTTGATTGCAGCCGACCCAGCGGCAAGCGGTTTGAGTGACGGCGGAGGCGGCGGTGTAACGGGAATTGACACTGTGTTAGCTGTCGTCATCGACGATTCTATCTATGAGCAGGCTGTACGTGTCATTCAAAGCGCTGGCGGAACTATGTAAGCATAAAAAGCATCTGATCAAAAGGCTAATGCCTTTATGAACAGATGCTTTTTTTATATAGGAAAGTGCTTATGGCCCACTCATGATTTCAACAAGTTGGTCTGGATGATCCGTTATAATGCTGGAGACACCGAGTGCAAGCATCTGCTTCATGATCGCCGGTTGATTGACCGTCCATACATAGACTTCCTTCTGATGTGTCACGGCAAGCTTCATGAATGATTCAGTTACGAGGGGATAGGCTGCAGAAATAACATCGAAATCAGAATTCTCCATGATGGTTTCAATGGTTTCCGTTTTTTGCCCCACGATAAGGCCAGTCTTGATCTGGGGATTAAGCTTTTTCACGGTATGAAGCAGCTTGTCATCAAATGAAGTCACCGTGCATTCCTTCTCGAAACCGTGTGATTGAATAAGATCGACTGTTTTTTCTGCGAGCAGCTTACCGTGGCCGTTATTTTTCATTTCTATATTTAGCTTTAAATGGCCTTTGGCTAATCCTATGACTTCATCCAGTGTTGGCACGCGCTCATTCTGGAATTCCGGGCTAAACCAACTGCCTGCGCTTGCCTCTAGTAGCTTCGAAGAGGTGACTTCCCACATGTTTTTATTAATTCCCGTTGTACGGAGGGCATTGTCATCGTGCATAACCATGACGACTCCGTCAGAAGTTTCCTGGACGTCAAGTTCAGCATAACCCGCTTTGTCTGAGATCGCTTGGCGGAATGCACTTAGAGTATTCTCGGGCGCAGCAGCGGAACTGCCTCGGTGAGCGGTGACCTGGCTATAGTTGTCAGCAAGTAATGTAGTTGTAGTGAATGGAGCTGTCAGCGCAAGCGCGAGGATAACAATAAACAAAAAAAGTGTTTTGAGCATAGGGAAACTCCGTTCTACGTATGAATTATGGCTGACTTGATGCTGTCTACTTTCTCAATTTATCATGAAGGTATTAGGAAGTTGTTAGGAAATAAAATATTTTAGAGCGCTTACATGTTGGGCGCCATTTTACCCAAGAAGCGAAGTGTAGTACAATAATCAATGTGAAAATAGCCCAAACAGCCGATTACGGCTTGGTTTATTTGTAAGTGATAACCGACAGGAGGAGCAATACCGATGCTTTGGCAGGAATTAACTGTACATACGACAGAAGAAGCAATAGAAATGATTACGAACTTTGTTCATGAACTGGGCGCCGGGGGCGTTTCCATTGAAGAATCAGGGACCTTAAACAAAGAGAGAGATACCTCGTTTGGTCAATTGTACGAAACACCTTTTAACGATATCCCAGAAGGAAGAGCCGTTATTAAAGGCTACTTCTATCATGGCACTGATATGGAGCCGATCATGGCTAACCTGAAGGAATCTGTCGAGCAGCTTAAAGAGTTCGATATTGACACTGGAAATCCAACATTTGAATTAGTAGAAGTAGACGATGAGGATTGGGCGCATGCTTGGAAGCAATATTTTAAACCTATTCGTGTGTCTGACCGTTTGACGATTAAACCAACATGGGAAGAGTATACGGCTTCGCCTGATGAATTGATCTTGGAGCTTGATCCGGGGATGGCTTTCGGTACAGGTACGCATGCGACAACGTCTCTTTGTTTGAAAACGCTGGAGAAGGTGCTCCAGCCTGGGGACGATGTCATTGATGTTGGAACGGGTTCCGGTATTCTATCCATCGCTGCTGCAAAGCTTGGCGCGAAACATGTGCTAGCAGTTGACTTGGATCCGGTAGCTGTGACGAGTGCACTTGATAATACAAAACAGAATCAGCTCGAAGATAAGATTACTGTCAAACTTAGTGATTTACTTGGAGTACTGAAAGAAAGCGAGACTGAAGGCGCTGCGAAGCTGGGTGTTTCTATTCCTGTACAGTTGGTAGTTGCAAATATTTTGGCTGAAGTCATTGTTCTTTTCGTAGATGATGTGTATGAAGTCTTGCAGCAAGGTGGTTATTATATCACCTCGGGGATTATTACAAACAAAGAAGCTGATGTCGAAAAAGCACTAATTGCAGCCAAATTTACGATCGTAGAGAAAAACTATGATTCGAATTGGGTTGTGATTGTAGCTAGAAAGCTGTAGGTGTCCATACATGGGAGGATTATTGTTTTATGACTGGAGTACATTGCCGTTTGTTATTCTAGTCCTCGTTCTTTCTTTTACCATTCATGAATTTGCTCATGCGTATAGCGCCTATAAATTAGGAGACTCTACGGCTTATCAGTTCGGCAGAGTTTCTTTAAATCCAATGGTTCACCTTGATCTGTTCGGTACGATTATGCTGTTGATTGCTGGCTTTGGTTGGGCGAAGCCTGTTCCTGTGAACCGCGGGAATTTTAAAAGCCCACGCTTGATGGGGATCATTGTGACCGCAGCAGGGCCTCTAAGCAACTTGATTCTTGCCTTTATCAGTTTATTTGTATTTGCTTTATTCCAGAAATACGGTTGGTTAGAAGGTATGTCTAAGGGGAGCGCAAGCGCGATCCTTATCTTCTTGAAATTAATGATCAATACGAATCTAACCTTGTTCCTATTCAATTTAATACCAATTCCGCCATTAGATGGTTATCGAATTATTCAAGATTTAGTGGATCTGAGATACACGGAGTCGCTGCAGAAGTTTGAACAATGGGCATCGGTCATTTTCTTGCTAGTTGTATTTGTAAGACCTTTACGACAAGTGACGTTAGATCCTTACTTAAGTTTGGGGAATGACATCATCCGTATTTTCTCAACGCCGATTGCTTGGATCTTGGGGATGTAAGCATTCCAAATTCAACCCATTGTAGATTTCCATGACCAAAAAAGGTATGATCGTGAGTGGAAGTTTCACTTCAATAACGAAATGAATGAAGATAGAGGGGCTTAGACTATGCAGCGTTATTTTCTCCCGGCTGGACAGTTTCACGAAGCTACACATACAGTCACCATTGAGGGAGACGACGCACATCATCTAATTCGAGTCATGCGAGCAGATATTGGAGATAAGATTATTTGCAGTAATGGCGTAGACCGTGAAGTGCTCGCTCGCATTTCGGAGCTGGATAAAGGGCATGCGACCGCGGAGATCGTGGAAGAGCTGCCTATGGATGCTGAAGCGGCTGTTCGGGTGTGGATTGCACAGAGCTTGCCCAAAGGCGATAAGATGGAACTCATTATTCAAAAAGGGACCGAGATCGGGGCAGCCCGGTTTCTTCCTTTTTTATCAGAGCGCACGATTGTGCAGTACGATGCAAAGAAAGAAGCAAAGCGCACCGAACGTTGGCAGAAGATCGCCAAAGAAGCGGCAGAGCAGGCTCATCGGAATCGTGTGCCGCAAGTGGAATCTGTTTATTCCTGGAAGCAGCTGCTGCAGCGTGCGAAGGAAGCGGATGTCGCTTGGATTTGTTATGAGAAGGAAGATGGTCAGCAATTAAAGCCTGCTATTCAGGAAGCGCAAGCTGCCGGTAAATTGGGACCAGGGAAACAAGTGCTGATTGCGGTTGGCCCTGAAGGTGGTTTTACGGAACAGGAAATTAAGCAGGCCGAAGAGGCTGGTTTCGCTTCCGTATCACTGGGTGCGCGCATTTTACGCACGGAGACTGCCGCAATGGTAGGTCTTACGTGCCTTTTCTATGAAACCGGAGAGATGGGAGGATAAGCGTTATGGCAACGGTAGCGTTTCATACATTAGGTTGTAAAGTAAATTTCTATGATACAGAGGCCATTTGGCAGCTATTCAAAAATGAGGGTTACGAACAGGTTGATTTCGAGAATACGGCAGATGTGTATGTCATTAATACATGTACCGTTACGAATACAGGGGATAAGAAGAGCCGCCAAATGATTCGTCGTGCGATTCGTCGTAATCCTGAGGCGATTGTTGCCGTAACTGGTTGTTACGCGCAGACTTCACCAGCTGAAATCATGGCTATTCCAGGTGTGGATATGGTGATCGGAACACAGGATCGGGAGAAAATTATTCCGCTTGTGAAACAATTTGAGCAGGATCGTCAGCCGATCAATGCCGTGCGCAACATTATGAAAACACGTCAGTTCGAGGAACTTGATGTGCCTGATTTTGCCGATCGGACAAGAGCTTTCCTTAAAATCCAAGAAGGCTGCAATAACTTCTGCACCTTCTGCATTATTCCGTGGTCACGCGGTTTGATGCGCAGCCGTGAACCGCAAAGCGTTATTGCACAAGCTGAGCAGCTTGTGGCTGCAGGTTATCAAGAAATCGTATTGACGGGTATTCACACTGGTGGATATGGCGAAGATATTGAAGACTACAGCTTAGCGAAGCTGCTTTGGGATTTGGACAAGGTTGAAGGATTGAAACGAATTCGAATCTCCTCAATCGAAGCTAGCCAAATTACAGATGAAGTCATTGAAGTTCTGAAGTCTTCGGACAAAATGTGCCGTCATCTGCATATCCCGCTGCAAGCTGGCGATGATCAAGTTCTCGCACGGATGCGCAGAAAATATACAACAGCGGAATTCGCTCGTAAAATCGAACGTCTTCATGAAATCATGCCAGATGTTGCGATAACGACGGACGTTATTGTAGGTTTCCCAGGTGAAACCGAGGAAATGTTCCGCGACGGCTACAAGTTTATGGAGCAAATGAAATTCTCCGAAATGCACGTATTCCCTTACTCCAAACGGACAGGTACTCCTGCTGCGCGGATGGAAGACCAAGTGGATGAGGAAATCAAAAATGCCCGTGTACACGAGCTCATCGATCTTTCCGAGAAAATGCAGCTTGCTTATGCGCAGAAATTTGTAGGTGAAGTCCTGGAAGTCATTCCAGAACGTGCTTACAAAGGCGCTCCTGACAGCGGATTGTACATGGGTTACTCCGATAATTATGTGCAGCTTGTGTTCCAAGGCTCCGAAGATATGATTGGCCAAGTTTGCCGCGTTAAGGTAACGGAAGCCGGAGTTAATGAAAGTAAGGGACAGTTGGTTCGTGTTTTAGAAGCGGCTAATGTTGTGAATTTGTAATGCGTTTCTCTTAAGGCTATAAAACCTACCTCTAAACGTAGTTGCTCATCTTGAATGACTACGCTAGAGGTTTTCTCATTAAAGGGTTTAAATAGGGAATGGTATCAAAAATAAAAACGATGAGGTGCATCAAATGAGTACTTTGAGCGCTAAGGAAATTGCAAAATACATTGACCATACGTTATTAAAGCAAGATGCGAGCACAGCCGCGATCCACAAATTGTGTGAGGAAGCTGCGAAGCATCAATTTTTTAGTGTTTGTGTAAACTCCCAGTTTGTTGGAACAGCAAGTAAAGCACTAGAAGGAACGGGTGTAAAGGTTGCTGCTGTTGTTGGCTTCCCGCTTGGCGCAAGCTTGAGCGAAGTGAAAGCATTTGAAGCGGCTAAGGCTGTAGAAAATGGGGCTGCTGAAATTGACACAGTATTGCCGATCGGTTTATTGCTTGAAGGGCAATATGACGCTGTTCGTTCGGACATTAAACAAGTTGTGGACGCTGTAAAAGGCAAAGCGATTGTTAAAGTAATTATGGAAACGGGTTTCCTAAATGATGAGCAAAAAGCAGCTGCTTGCCGACTTTCTGAAGAAGCTGGCGCTCATTTTGTTAAAACATCTACTGGCTTTGGTCCGGGCGGGGCTACGGTGGAAGACGTTCGTTTAATGCGCCAAAACGTATCCGACACGATTGGCGTGAAAGCATCGGGTGGCGTTAGAGACTTGCAAACTGCGATTGCTATGATTGAAGCAGGGGCTACAAGATTAGGGACAAGCTCAGGTGTTGCTATTGTGAGCGGAACTCAAGACGCTTCCACATATTAAGATAGCATAACGGCAAGGCGAGTAAGGAACACACAATATTGAATATCGTTTGGGAACGGGCAATTTGTTCGGATGCATCACTAGCAAGAAGAGCTGAAAGGCTCACGAGCTGATGGATGAAGGGGTAGAATAGGACTGCGCCTCCGACATTGAGGAGGATATGCGACCAGGCGACGTATCGCCCGGCGCGGGAACTGCTCATCCCGGCGATCAGTGCGGTCACACAGGTGCCGACATTGGCACCGATGGTAATCGCTACGCCTAGCTCGACGGGAATGCCTTGAACGGCTGCGAGGCCCATCGCCATCGCAATGACGGCTGCGCTGCTGTGGACAAGCGCGGTGACCGCGGCGCCGGCGATGACGCCCCACAGCAGACTATGCTGCGCCTGGAGCACGAACCAGGCGAACAGACCTCGGGACTGAAGGGCAGGCCCGATGGTTTGCATGATCTCGATGCCGAGCAGCACGAGAGAGAAGCCGCTGACCGCAAGCGAGCCGTAGCGGACGCTGCGCAGCCAGCTGCGTCCGCCGATGGTGGCGGGCGAGCCGGTTGTCGCCGCTAGTGGCTGCGTGGCGATAACAGATGGGGCCCTGCCCTGCGGCAGCGGCCCGGCGAACCAGCTCGCCAGCCAGACGGCGGCGCTCGCGAGCAGCACCGGCAGGCCGATGCCTCCGAGGCTGAGCCCGATCAGCTCGGTGGTGAGGCACGTGCCGATGTTCGTGCCGAGAATGACGCCGAGCGTTCTCGGGAAGGTCAGTACGCCAGCGCCGACGAGGCCGATGGCGATTACGGTAATGGCGGTGCTGCTTTGGAGCGCCGCCGTGAGTACAGTGCCGGTGGCGAGGCCACGTACCGGCGTGCGGGTAAACCGCTCCAGCCACAGCTGGAGGCGGGGGCCTGCCCACCGCTGAAGCGCGGTTTCCATCAGCTTCATACCGAACAGAAATAGAGCTAAGCCTGTTAATACAGGCAGTACGATGGTAGTAGTTATCATTGCAGCAGATCTCCTTCGCGAGCGTGCTAATCATTTTTCAACCAATATATGTGACCGTACAGACAAGCATGACAAGCAAGCTGATGAGAGTGAACGGTTTCACAAAAAAGGACGGCTAAAAGCATAATGGCAGCAGTATTTTTACATAAGAAACGCAAACCTCGTTTGGAGCAAGGACACCCATGGGTATACAAAAGTGAAATCGATCGTGTAGATGGTGAGATCGAACCAGGACAGCTAATTCCTGTTCAAACGCATCTCGGCCAATACCTAGCAACGGGTTATTATAACGAGGCTTCCCAAATTACGGTCCGGATCGTATCCTATAAACCGCTTGAAGCGATGACAACAGAATTTTTTGTTGAACGGTTTACGCGATGCTTGCAGCATCGCAAGCGCTTTGTGAAAGATGCGCAATCTTATCGCTTGGTTTATGGGGAAGCCGACTTTTTGCCGGGTCTCATTGTAGATAAATTTGAGGATACGCTGGTTGTTCAGATTCTCACCATGGGAATGGATCGCTGCAGAGAACAAATTGTTGCCGCATTAGTTCAGGTTGTGAAGCCCACAGGCATATTTGAACGCAGTGATGTTTCGATTCGTGAGCTGGAAGGGTTGAAACAGACCAAGGGCTTACGGTATGGCGAGTGTCCCAAGCATGTTGACATCTTAGAAAATGGCCTGCGCATTCGCGTTGACATTGAAGAAGGTCAGAAAACCGGTTATTTCTTTGACCAAAGAGAGAATCGCGCAGCCATCGCTCCCCTAATGACAGGATGGGGCCATCGCAGCGGAATTGAATTGAAAGAGGTTGAGGAGGATGGCGTGAGCCAGACACTCCCTGTGAATGCGAATGGCAAAATCGTTTCCTTTCCATATTGGGACGGCGCTTCGGTGCTGGAATGTTTCTCGCATACGGGGAGCTTCACGTTAAATGCCTGTAAATTTGGTGCGAAAAAAGTAACCTGCCTCGATATTTCGGAGCATGCGATTGAAAGTGCGCGGACGAACGTTGCGTTGAACGGTTTTGAAGAACGCGTAGAGTTTGTGGTCGCAGATGCTTTCGAATACTTGCGTACTCAAGTCAAGGGATTGGACGAGCGTAAAGTTCGTGCCAATGCGGGCAGCGGTAAAGCTAAAGTGGATACGTCGAAGCCGGTTGCAGAAGGTGGACGGACTTGGGATGTAGTCATTCTTGATCCTCCTGCTTTCGCAAAAACGAAGAGCGCCGTGGAAGGCGCCTGCCGCGGCTACAAAGATATTAACTTGCACGGTATGAAGCTAGTGAACGAAGGCGGATACTTGGTAACAGCGAGTTGTTCGTATCACATGCACCCTGAGTTATTCCTAGAGACTATTCACGCGGCGGCGACTGACGCAGGTAAAATTCTACGTTTAATCGAGTTCCGTGAGGCGGGCATGGACCATCCTCGCATCCTCGGTGTAGACGAGGGACATTACTTGAAGTTTGCCATCTTTGAGGTACGGAGTAAGTAGGAATAACGAATAGATTGGACTTTGTAAGGGGCTGTCCCAAAAGTAGAAATCTACTTGGGGACAGCCCCTTAAGCCGTATTACCTTCTGGGACATTCCAATCGGTATGCAGAACGAAATTCATTCTTCCATTGGATTTTTCCAATGAATCTACTCTCAGGCTATGAAATTCATGATTCTATTGGAATAATCCAATGGAATTGACTTTTAGGTCGCCAAATCTCTACTACCACTGGATTAATCCAATGGTAGTAGTAGGCAAAATGCGTAATTCACAAAGTGAGAGCTGATTTTCCCGAATATGACTTTTTGGACAGCCCCTTTATTAAGTGGTGGTTGTCCAAAAAGTAGTCGAAGATGTCTGTGAGTTAGGCTGAACACGATAAACAGTGCACGCCGTGTTTACCGACCTGTAACACAACGATGAAAAGTATCGTTGCAGCGTTGGAACGAAGATTGAGCTCCCTTGCAACAATGAAAAACATCGTTCCATCAACCTTTTATGAGCCGTTATACTCCCAATCCCCCTCCTAACGATGAAAAACATCKTTGCAGCAATCACAATGTTGCCTCAACTTGAATCTAACGATGTAAAACATCGTTGCAGCAATCACAATGCTACCTGAACTTGAATCTAACGATG
>NZ_LMEO01000012.1:0-257252 GCF_001426375.1 Paenibacillus sp. Root444D2 | reverse complement strand
GTTGCCTCAACTTGAATCTAACGATGTAAAACATCGTTGCAGCAATCACAATGCTACCTGAACTTGAATCTAACGATGAAAAACATCGTTGCAGCAATCATAATGCTACCTCAACTTGAATCTAACGATGAAATACATCATTGCAGCAAAAGTGCCTAACCATTTCAGGTTAAGGCCTTTTTGTCTATAACCAAATTTGTATAGGATGGAAAGAAGGTAATAGAGAAGAAACACTTGAATACATACATACCTATTGTAATTTTTCTTAAAGTTGCGATCCCACTTCAAACAATGAAATGGCAAAGGAGCAAACAACAGATGAATACTTTAAAGCAACCTAACAAAATCTTAGGTCGAAATGTAATTAGTACCCTTGAAACTGTGGATATTCAGACTGGCGAACGAAAGGTATTGACCCGATTCAACGGGCTAATCGAAGCGCCTAACTGGACGGCTGACGGTAAGCGGCTCATTTATAACAGCCTAGGTCGCCTCTATTCCTTCGACATTGCCACGCTAGAAAGTACGATTATTGATACGGGATATGCCACGCAATGTAACAACGACCATGTGCTGTCACCAGACAATACTCTCATTGCGGTAAGTCACCATACTCAGGAGGACGGTCATTCGCGCATTTATGTTTTGCCCTTGAATGGCGGCAGTCCGGTCCTCATCACACCAATGGCACCCAGCTATTTGCATGGCTGGTCGCCAGACGGCAGCACATTAGCTTATTGCGCCGAACGGAACGGGCAGTATGATATTTATACCATTCCAGTAACCGGCGGTGTTGAAACGCAACTGACTGATTCTCCCGGTCTTGACGACGGCCCCGAATACTCGCCGGATGGCATGCACATTTGGTTCAACTCAGTCCGTACTGGCCTTATGCAGGTATGGCGAATGAATGCTGACGGCAGTGAACAGACACAAATAACATTTGATGAAAGCAACAGCTGGTTCCCGCATATCTCTCCCAATGGAGAATCCGTAGCCTATATTTCCTACTACAAGGATGATGTCGCCCCTGGAGACCATCCAGCGAATAAGCATGTAGAACTTCGACTGATGTCTAGTGCTGGTGGAGAATTTCGTACGCTGGTTAAGCTGTTTGGGGGGCAGGGTACAATCAACGTCAATCCTTGGTCGCCCGACAGCAGGCATCTGGCTTTTGTTAGCTATCAGCCAAAGGAAACAGATTAGATATGTTGAATAATCTTCACACAAATTGTGAGCAATAACACGAAGGAGGAGAGGCGTATGAGATATCGTCAACTGGGAGACACAGAGCTTCAAGTTAGTGAAGTTAGCTTCGGTACATGGGGAATTGGGGGCGGATGGGGACACTCAAATGATGATGAGGCGCTGAAAGGTCTACATCACGCAATGGATGCGGGGGTAAACTTTTTTGATACGGCCGATGTTTATGGCTCTGGCCATGCGGAGGAGCTTTTAGCTAAAGCCACCAAAGGAAAAGAAGATGACATTTATGTTGCTACGAAGTTTTGCCGCGCCGGCGATATGCACGATCTTAGTACGTATTCCGAGGAATCGGTGCGTCACTATTGTGAGAGCAGCTTGAAAAGATTGAAACGTGAAAGAATCGATCTGTATCAAATTCACTGTCCGCCACTTTCTATTTTGAAGGATGGACATGTGTTCGAAGTACTCGACAAGCTAAAAAGAGAAGGCAAAATCCGCCATTACGGGGTGAGTGTAGAGACGGTTGAGGAAGGCTTATTCTCTATCGGGATTCCTGGCGTGAAGGCGCTTCAAGTTATTTACAACTTGTTCCGCCAAAAACCTGCCGAAGAGTTATTTCCAAAGGCGAAAACAGCGGGCGTAGGAATTCTTGTAAGATTACCCTTGGCAAGCGGGCTACTGACCGGGAAATTTACAGAAACGAGCACATTTGCTGCGGATGACCATCGGAGTTTCAATGCAGACGGTGCCCAGTTCAACGTGGGTGAAACGTTCGCAGGACTGCCCTTCAATAAAGGTGTTGAGCTGGCTAGGGAGCTGGCTTGGATTGCGGAAGGCCGTGGAAATATGGCCCGAGCTTCAATGCGCTGGATTCTGGACAATCCGGACATTACTTGCGTAATTCCAGGGTTTAAAAACGAACGTCAGGTAGAGGATAACCTCGGTACAGTACATGTTCCTTCGTTCACACCAGAGGAGCTGGAACGTATTCAAAACTTTTATCAGGATAAGGTGAAAGATCATATTCGGGGGCCCTATTAATTTCCTCAAAAGTTAAATGCTATCCGATTTTTTGGGCATGGTAAAGTCATGGAAAAAGGCTTAATAACCTACTAGGGAGGAGGTACTCTATGAGGAAAATTGCAGCAATTACTGGAGGAGGTCAAGGTATAGGACGCGCCATTGCCGTGGCTTTTGCTCAGGAAGGATATGGTATCTCAATTGCGGATGTCGATAAAGATGCTGGCTTGGAAACGATTGAGCTTCTGCGTCCATACACGGATGATGCGATGTTCATGAAATTGGACGTATCGAAGGAAGAAGAAGTACAGCACTGGATTGAACTTACGGCTATTGATTTGGGTGGTCTCGATGTTCTGGTTAATAATGCAGCGATTATGCACAATGCTGATGTCTTAGAGCTCACGATACAGCAGTTTCAACGAGTGATTTCCGTTAATTTGGGAGGGGCATTTCTCTGTTCGCAAGCCGCCGCCAGAATCATGAAGCAGAACGGTAAGGGTGGTTCAATCATTAACATAGCATCCACGAGGGCGTTCATGTCAGAACCGAATACGGAGGCATATTCCGCTTCCAAAGGTGGAATTGCTGCATTAACGCACGCTATGGCCGTTAGTTTAGGCGGCTATGGAATACGTGTGAATTCGATATCTCCAGGCTGGATCGAAGTAAGAGAATGGCAGCTCTCTTCTCGGAAGGAAATCGTTGTCCATTCAGAAACAGATCGAAAGCAGCACCCAGTAGGCCGGGTGGGGAAACCGGAGGATATCGCGGCTGCTTGTCTGTATTTATCCAATGAAAAGGCTGGATTCATCACCGGCCAGAATCTAACTATTGACGGTGGGATGACCGTTAAAATGATTTACGAAGAAGAATAGCGGTATCATAAATGAAGTCATATCGATAAATTTATATGATCGATACATTTATTTTATTGAATTTTATTTATCGAGATGAAAGGAAAATCCGATTGGATGAAATTGTCATTACCGACTAAGATGAGAGAAGAACAATTTCACTTCTCATCGAAAGGAAGATGACAGTATGGCATCCGTAACTGGTTTAGAAGGCATTATTGCAGCAGAAACAGAATTGTCCTTGGTGGATGGGGAGAAAGGATATCTTGTATATCGCGGCTATGAGGCTAAGAAGTTAGCCTTGGATAAGAGTTTCGAAGAAGTGGCTTATTTACTCTGGCATGGTGAGCTGCCAACAGAGGAGATACTTGTTCATTTCAGAGCCCAATGGTCGGCGCATCGGCGTTTGCCCGAAACATTGAAAGCGGCTTTAAACTTGCTGCCACTGGAAAGTGATATGATGAGTGTGCTTCGTACAGCGATCTCGTTTCTAGGAACAGAGTCCGTGAAGGAAGCTGCTTGGCCTCCCCAATATGAATCAGTCTTGGCTTACACAGCTTTGCTGCCAACCATTATTGCTTATAAGTATCGACAGTCATTGGGACTTCAGCCCATTGAACCTAATCCAGAGCTGGATCATGTAGCCAATTATTTGTACATGCTAACTGGCACAGAACCGCAGCCTGTACATGTTAAAGTGTTAACGGCTTATTTCATATTAGCTATGGAACATGGAATGAATGCTTCTACGTTTGCAGGACGTGTAGTGCTGTCTACACAATCTGATATTGCTTCAGCTCTCTGTGCATCGATTGGCGCGATGAAAGGGCCGCTTCATGGCGGAGCGCCATCTGAAGTCCTTCATATGCTGGATGAAATAGGAGCCAAAGATCGTGCGGAATCATGGTTGACTGAACAGCTGGAAACAGGTAATCGACTGATGGGTTTTGGACATCGCATTTATAAAACGAGCGACCCTCGAGCGGAAGCGCTAAGGCAAATCATGACGGAATTAGCTTCAGAGGATCCATGGTTCGAACTTGCAATTCACGTTGAAAAGTTGGCCGTCGATTTGTTGGCTGTCTATAAACCTGGACGGAAATTGTATGTGAATGTAGAATTTTATGCAGCGGCTGTTATGCGGGCCATCGCTTTGCCGAAATCTTTATTTACTCCTAGCTTTACAGCTAGCCGTATGGTCGGATGGACGGCTCATTTGTTAGAACAGGCAAGCTGTAATCGCATTTTTCGTCCGCAATCGGTTTATATAGGCGAGATGCCTGCTGCTTTGCAACAGCCATAATATCTAATTAAGTGAGGCAACTAAGCCTTGCTTTTTTTGTGTTGCTCAAACTTGAAACTATATAACTCTATGGTAATATAACCGTGTGGTTATATAATAAAAACAGGACGGTTATTATCATGCGAAATCAGAATAAAGCCATTAACCCAGGCGTATCAAAACATCTTCGCATATTGCGGGAAGCAGGCTTACTGACGATTAGCAAGGATTCACAGAAGCATATTTACCATTTACGTGCAGAACCGTTAGTAGAAATTGATAATTGGCTAGAGCCTTATCGTCAAGTTTGCTCGAACAGGCTGGATGCGATTGAACAGTTTTTAGATGAGGAGGAATAAAGAATATGTTAGCTTCCATACAAAAAGTTGAAGGTGACTATATCGCTCGCTTCGATCGTCCACTCAAACATTCCGTTGAAAAAGTTTGGGCTGCTTTAACGGAGAATGATAAGCTCGCCAGATGGATGTCTAATCTCCAAGTTGAGGATCTTCGCATTGGGGGAAATATCAAATTTGATATGAAGGACGAATCTGGGACATTTATCGATATGAAAATTACAGATTTCAAGCCATACTCCGTCCTGGAATTCGAGTGGGGTAAGGATCGAGTTCGCTTCGAATTATACCCAAAACCGGAAGGCTGTTTACTCGTATTAAATGAGTTTATTAGCGCAATAACCGATCATACACCCAAAGATTTATCTGGTTGGCACATTTGCCTCGATATGATGTACGCTTTATTGGATGGACACCCCATGGACTTTCCAAAAGCTGATTGGGAACAGTGGTATGAAAAGTACAAAATAGCAGTCAGCCGTATAGATTAGAAAAAAATCATATAAGACAAATAAGCTGATCTCTCGGTCCTAATGGCGAGGGAACAGCTTATTTGTTTTTGCGAAAGCCCATCATCTCCCACACCTCTTTTCTACCAAAAGTATGATAGAATAGGAGAGATATGAGAACAAAGAATATGCTTACGAAGCAAGTTTTCCAAGGAAAGCACTAAGGAGGCCCTGTATATGTCCATTCGATTCCTAATCGGCAGAGCTGGAAGTGGCAAAAGCGAACGCTGTCTCACAGAGATGAAGCAGCATTTGGCGGCAGAGCCGGAAGGTCATCCGCTTATTTTACTCGTTCCTGAGCAAGCAACGTTTCAGGCGGAGCATGCGCTTGTCTCTGATCCAAGCATTCGTGGAATGATCCGCGCTCAGGTGTTAAGCTTTCACCGTTTGGCATGGCGTGTCATGCAAGAAGAAGGCGGCACAGCGAGGCTGCCCATTGATGATACAGGCAAGAAATTGCTGCTAACCAGCATTTTACATAAATATAAAGACAAGCTTCACCTATTCGGTCATTCGGCGGAGCAAATGGGTTTCGTAGACCGGCTGAATCAGCTTTTCACAGAAATGAAACGGTATTGTGTAACCGCTAAGCAGCTGGAAGAACACGAGAATAGACGTGTGGTTACGCTCGGAGAGAGCGGGTTGCTGCGCGATAAAATGCATGACATAGGGCTGGTTTATCGGCAATTTGAATCTGAGCTTTCCCGTCAGTATTTGGACGGCGAGGATTATTTAACGCTGTTGGCGGAGCAAATACCGAATTCCGCTTATTTGCGGTCGGCATCGGTATGGATCGATGGTTTTCACGGCTTTACGCCGCAAGAGTTTGCGGTGCTTGGCGCGCTATTCGCTGCATGCAAACAGGTGACCGTTACACTTTGTCTTGATCGTGAGCTGCAGGCTGGAGATACGCCCGATGAGCTGGATTTGTTTCACCCTACAGCGATGACGATGGTGCGGATACAAGATCTTATATGGAAGCTTGGTTTACCGGCAGCTGAAGTTCATCTTATGGCTCCTGAAACTTCGCCGCGCTATGAAGATAGTCCGGCTCTAGGCTATTTAGAGCGGAAGTTTGATCGACGTATAGGCGGCGGTGCTGGGCAATATAAGCCTGCGCCAAACGAGAAATTAAGCGACCAGCTTGTTATTAGAGAGGCTGTCCATCGTCGTGCTGAGGTTGAGGGTGCCGTAAGGGATATGCTGCAACTGGTTCGTGAACAAGGAGTTCGATGGCGGGAAATTGCGGTCATGGTACGGAACATGGAGGGCTATCAGGATTTGTTAAAAGCAGTTTTGACCGATTATGACATTCCTCACTTTTTCGACCAAAAGCGTTCAGTTCTTCATCATCCACTCGTTGAATTCATTCGCTCAGCCTTGGAGGTTGTGCAGCACAATTGGCATTACGATGCCGTATTTCGATGTGTCAAGACGGATCTGCTGCTGCCGATCGAAGCAGCTTCCCAGCGGACGGAGCTGGATAAATTAGAGAATTATGTGCTTGCTTTCGGCATTCAAGGGTACAGATGGACGGACGGCAAGCCATGGACCTTTAAATTCCGAGCTAATTTGGAGCAAACGGACGATGGTGTACAGGAGCAAACGGCAGAGCTGCAGTCCTTAAATACGAGCAAAGCGTGGGTAGTAAGACCGCTCCTTGCCTTTTCGAAACGTTTACAGCAAGCAAGCTCCGTTAAAGATCAGGTTGAAGCGCTATATGAGCTTCTGGTCACTGTTCAGGCTCCTGAGAAATTAGAGGCATGGAGTGAGCAAGCGATCCAAGATGGGAAGCCAGAAAAAGCGCGAGAGCATGGCCAAATGTGGGATAGCGTCATGGATATGCTCGATCAATTGGTGGAGACGATGGGGGAAGACGACTTGAGTCTGGAGCTTTTTAACGGACTAATTGAGACGGGTATGGAGAGCATGAAGCTTGGCTTAGTACCACCCTCGATGGATCAGCTATTGATTGGAAGCATGGATCGGACACGTTCCAGCGGGATTCGATATGCTTACATTTTGGGCGTCAACGATGGTATTATCCCTGCTCAAATGGATGAAAAGGGCGTCCTTACGGAAGCGGAAAGAAGTGTACTGACAGAGTCAGGCTTGCCAATGGCCGATGGCAGTCGACGCAAGCTGCTGGACGAGCAGTTTATTGTGTACACGTCGTTAACCGTGCCAGGTAAAAGGCTTTGGATGAGCTATCCGCTTGCCGATGAGGAAGGGAAATCCCTTCTGCCTTCGGAGCTAATCAAGCAAATGCGTCAGCTTTTTCCGGGAACAGAAGCCCCGCTTTTACTTGCTGAACCAGCAGCTGAATCACCAGAAGGCGAACAGGCGGCTTATATTTCACACCCTATTCAAGCTATCTCCTATTTGGCTGTCCGCATGAAGCATTGGATGCTAGGTGGACGAATGGCTGACCTTTGGTGGGAAACGTACAATTGGTATGCCGAGCAGCCTGCATGGCAGCTGAAGCTGCAATCATTAGTTCAGGCGCTGCAATATACGAATAAAGAGAATGGCCTTAGTTCGAAGACAAGTAAGCTTCTATATGGGCAAAATTTACGTGCAAGTGTTTCGAGAATGGAGAAGTATGTGGCTTGTCCTTTCTCGCATTTCGTGTCCCATGGCTTAAGACTGCAGGAAAGACGGGTTTATCGACTAGATGCTCCGGACATTGGGCAATTGTTTCACGCAGCGCTAAATCAGTTTGTCCAAAAGCTCCAGCAGGATCAGCTCGACTGGGGCTCGCTTACAGCTGAGCAATGCATGGAGCGTTCCGCTCAGGTCGTGGACGAGCTCGCGCCAAGGCTCCAAGGAGAAATTCTGTTAAGTTCAAGCCGTTATGCTTACATAGCAAGAAAACTGAAGCAGGTTGTAGGCAGAGCAGCAGTTGTGCTCGGTGAACATGCCAAGCATGGACAGTTCCAGCCACTGGGGCTGGAGATTGATTTTGGACCTGGCAAAGAATTGCCATCACTGACCTTCGAGTTGGATAATGGCTGCACCATGGAAATTATCGGTCGAATTGACCGAGTGGATCGAGCGGATGGCGAGCAAGGCGTTCTTTTGCGTGTTATTGACTATAAATCGAGTCAAACTTCCTTACAGTTATCTGAGGTGTATTACGGTCTTTCCCTGCAGATGCTGACGTATTTGGATGTTATTATTACGCATGCGGAGCAGTGGTTGGGTATTGCAGCGAGGCCGGCAGGCGTGCTTTATTTCCATGTGCACAATCCGATGCTCCAGCAAAAAAATGCCCTCGACCCCTCTGAAGTGGAGAAGGAGCTGCGCAAACGGTATAAAATGAAAGGCCTAATCACAGCTGATGCGGAAGTAGCCGGTATGATGGACGATGAGCTGGTGAAGAGTGCAGGTCACTCACAGCTTATCCCAGTTGCCTTGAAGAAGGACGGAACCTTCTATTCAACCTCTTCAGTAGCAACGGATGAACAGTGGGATACACTTCGTAAATATGTGCGGAAACAGGTCAAACAGATCGGAACGGGTATCACGGATGGACATGTAGATATTGCTCCGTACCGTTTGGGTAAAAAAACAGCCTGTCTGCATTGTTCGTATAAATCGATTTGTCAATTTGATCCGTTATTTGAAGGCAATGAGGTTCATCAGCTCAAACAACGGGGCAAAGATCAGCTTTGGTCCGATCTGGAGCAAAATGTGAGCCAATCATAGAAGCAGAAAGGAGCGTACATACGTGAATAAACAACAACAGTCTAAGCCACCCGGCAGCACATGGACGGATGATCAATGGGATGCAATTACACTCAAGGGTCAAAACATGCTTGTTGCCGCTGCTGCTGGTTCAGGCAAAACCGCCGTACTCGTCGAGCGGATTATACGCCGGATATCCAATGAGTGGGAGCCGATTGATGTTGACCGTTTGCTGGTCGCGACGTTTACCAAGGCAGCGGCATCTGAGATGAAGCATCGTATTCGTGAAGCACTGGAAAAAGAGTTGATGAAGCAGCCGCATTCGCAGCATTTGCGCAAGCAGCTCGCACTGATGGGACGCGCATCGATTACAACGCTGCATTCCTTCTGTCTGGAAGTTGTTCAACGTTACTTCAGCCTCATTCGGTTAGACCCGGGCTTCCGTATCGCAAACGAGACGGAGGCTGACCTGCTTCGCCAAGACCTGTTAGGCGAAATGCTTGAGCAGTACTACGCCGTGAGCGGAGAGAACAGCGCCTTCTGGCGGCTGGTCGATTCGTTCAGCGGCGAGCGCAACGACGACGCGATCATGCAGCTTATTCAGAAGCTGTATGATGTATCGCGCAGTCATCCGTGGCCGGAGTACTGGCTCAGAGCGACGGCTTCGATGTTTGGACCGCCGGCGCCGCAGGTACCGCAGGACGTGCCGGATGAGGCAGCCTCCGTTATGCAGGAGGCGCTGCCTTACGTTGCCGCAGCGACTGCGCCAGCGGACTATTCGATCTGGGAGCAGAGTCTGATCCGCGACCTGTCTTTAGAGCTGGAAGGAGCCGCTGATCTGCTGCGGCAAGCGCAGCAGATCGCTGAATCGCCTGGAGGTCCAGCCCCGTATTTGGACAATCTGCGAGAAGATCTGCTGCTCGTAAACAATTTGCGTGAAACGACCACCTATCCGTGGTCCGTCTTGTATCTTGGTTTCCAGACTGTCGAGTTTGGCAAGCTCAAAGCATGCAAAGGCGATGACTATGACAAAGAGCTGCAAGAGGAAGTCAAAGAACTGCGCAATAAAGCCAAAGAGCAAATTAACAAAATGAAGGAAGAACTGTTCGGGCGTACACCTGAACAATTCCATCAAGAAATTGCCGAAATGGCTCCTTTGCTTCATACGTTAGTGGATCTGGTTGTTGATTTCGGACAGCGGTATCAAGAAGCTAAGCAAGCTAAGGGTTTGATCGATTTTGCTGATTTGGAGCACTATTGTTTACAAATTCTTAGCGCAGAGGGCTCTATTCCCGGGGAACTGATTCCATCCGAGGCTGCTCAGGCTTATCGCAGACAATTCGTGGAAGTACTTCTGGATGAATACCAGGATACGAACCGCGTACAGGAAGCTATTGTTGAACTAATCTCGAATACGAAGCCTGGCAATCGATTTATGGTAGGCGACGTGAAACAGAGTATATATCGGTTCCGTCTTGCTGAGCCAGGTCTCTTCCTGGAGAAGTATAAGGCGTACCGTTCCAATAAGGATGAAGCGCCAGAAACGTCTGCAGAAGGCGGAAGAATCGATTTGGCGCGTAATTTCCGCAGTCGCATTCAGGTTGTCGATGCGGTCAATTTTCTTTTTAAACAAATGATGAACGAAACTGTTGGTGAAATCGCTTATGATGAGCGCGCAGAACTTGTATACGGAGCGGGCTATCCGCCATCTGCTTCCGACTGTTCGGTAGAAATGCTGATTGTCGATCGTGGGACGGAAGTGCCAGACAAAAGTGAATCGTTCACTGATGATACCGATGATCAAGAATCAGAAGCTTTTGGAGAGGGGGCCGAAGGAGCCTCTGATCCCGTAATAGAAGCGCAAGAACTAGAAACAGCGCAGCTGGAAGCGCGCGCGATTGCCCGCCAAATCCGAGAATTACTTGGTGCTGGAGGACAGGAAGCTTTTCAGGTTTTTGATAAAAGAACGGGCGGGGATCGTCCTGCGACCTATCGCGATATCGTCATTTTGCTGCGGGCGACGCAGGCGTGGTCTCCTGTCATCATTGAAGAACTCAAAAAGCAGGAGATACCGGCCTATGCGGAACTGAGCACCGGATATTTTTCTGCAACAGAAGTAGAAGTGATGCTTTCCTTGTTGAAAGTCATCGACAATCCGTATCAGGATGTGCCATTAGCGGCCATACTGCGTTCACCGGTTGTTCAGCTAACCGCTGAGGATTTAGCGCAAATCAGGGTCGCGGATAAATCAGTGCCTTTTTACGAGTCTGTCTTACAGGTAGTTAAAAGTGCAGAGTCGGATGATAACGAAGTTCTTTTACAAAAGCTGAACCATTTTCTTGGGCTTCTAGAAAAGTGGCGGAATGACGCTAGACAAGGCTCACTTGCCGATTTAATTTGGAGCATCTACAGACAAACGGGTTATTACGATTTCGCCGGGGGACTACCTGGTGGTTTGCAAAGACAAGCAAATTTAAGAGCGTTATACGATCGTGCAAGACAATATGAAAGCACATCTCTACGGGGATTATTCCGCTTCCTGCGTTTTATCGAACGAATGAAAGAGAGTGGCGGAGACCTAGGCACAGCGCGTGCGCTCGGTGAACAAGAAGATGTGGTTCGCATCATGTCCATTCATAAAAGTAAGGGGCTTGAGTTCCCTGTTGTATTCGTGGCAGGAATGGCCAAAATGTTCAATCAACGTGATTTGAATGACGCGTTTTTACTGCATAAAGAGCTCGGCTTTGGACCTCGTTTTGTGGATACGAATTTGCGTGTAAGCTATCCGACACTGCCTTCCTTAGCTATCAAAAGAAGAATGAAGCTAGAGCTGCTTGCAGAGGAAATGCGCGTCTTGTATGTTGCTCTCACAAGGGCGAGAGAAAAGCTGTATTTACTTGGCACTGTGAAATCACTCGATAAGCTGCTGCGTGGGTGGGGCCGTCATCTGTCTAGGACAGATTGGTATTTGCCGGACTTTGAATTGGCGAAGGCAAGGAGCTATCTTGATTGGGTCGGACCTGCCCTGCTTCGTCATCCAGATGCGGCTCTGTGGAGAGAACGCCTGGGCATTAGTGAGGCATCTTCTAGCGTGCGTCTGTTGCAAGATCCTTCAAAATGGAAGTTAACGGTTATCCAGCCCGAGAGCTTACAAATGGAAGAACAGTTGGAAGCTGAAAGTGTGTTACCCGACGCAGAACGAATGTCAGCCGTTCATCAAAGTCATTCTGTACCTACGGCGGGTAGATGGAAGGATTGGTTGGAGGATCGGCTCTCGTGGACATACGAATATCCGGATGCGCCAAAGCATTTTGCTAAGACCACAGTATCGGAAATGAAGCGTTTGTCTGAACGGAATCGAATAGCGGGAGAAATGGAATTCCCGACTGGAGCAGAAGCTGCTGCTTTGTATGAATCGCAGGTGAAGCCAAAGACTGCTGTATGGCGCAGGCCTCGATTCATGGAAGAGAAAAAGCTAACTGCAGCTGAAAAGGGGACCGTTGTCCATGCTGTTATGCAAAATCTATCTCTGCAGGAATCGCCAACGGTATCAAGCATCCAGGCAACTCTTGAGGAGATGCTGAATAAACAAACGCTTACTCAGGAGCAATGTGATGTTGTAGATATTCCGGTTGTATTGAAGTTTTTCGAAACAGAAGTTGGTAAAAGAATGGTACAAGCTGCGAACGTGCAGCGTGAGGTGCCCTTTAGCTACGGACTGCCCGCGGATGAGGTTTACATGGGTACTGACCGCTCCACGATAGGTGAGACCGTGTTAATTCAAGGGGTTATCGATTGTTTATTCGAAGACGAGCTAGGACTCGTGTTAGTTGATTATAAAACGGATGCGGTAAAGGGAAACAGTGACGCAGAGCTGATGGTGCGTTATGAGAAGCAAATAACACTGTATACCCGAGCCGTGGAACATATTTGGAAGCGTCCTGTGATAGGGAAGTTCTTGTATTTCTTTGACGGGGCGAAATTGTTGGAGATGTAAAAGGTGATAGATAGATACGGAGCATATGAAATGTTTAGAAAGGAGTTGAGTTATGCGAATTCTACACACAGCCGATTGGCACTTTGGACGTACACTTGAAGGACGCAGCCGGTTAGAGGAACAGACGGCTTTCATGGATGAGCTTGTGCAGATTGTTCAAGATCAAGCCATCGATTTAGTTCTGATCGCAGGAGATATCTATGACAGCGTAAATCCTCCCGCTGCTGCTGAACAGCTTTTCTATGAAGGCATTGCCAGATTGGCTGATGGCGGTAAGCGCCAAGTGGCCATAATCTCCGGCAACCATGATCATCCGGATCGGCTTGCAGCATCAGGTCCGCTTGCGGCTAAACAAGGGATCACGATTATTGGCTTACCGGCCCCTGACATTCAGTCGATTGGTATTGCAAGAACAGGTGAGCTGGCACGTCTGATTGCGCTGCCGTACCCGTCGGAATCACGACTCAAGGAGCTGCTTTCGGATGTTGCCGAGGAGGAAGTACTACGCAGCAAATATTCCGAACGCGTGGGTGCACTTATTCGTAAACAAGCGGCTTCTTTTGAAGTCGGCACAGTGAATCTGATCATGAGCCATTTGTATGTTCTTGGCGGTCATGAAACTGAATCGGAACGTCCCATCCAAGTAGGGGGCGCCTATACGGTAGATACGAATGCTCTGACGGCAGGAGCGCAATATGTTGCGCTTGGCCATTTGCATAGACCGCAAAATGTGAAAGCAGCGTCTCCTATCCGTTACTGCGGTTCCCCTATCGCCTACAGCTTCTCGGAAGCAGGCCAAGCGAAGTCGGTCACAGTACTCGATCTAGCTCCGGGACAAGCTGCAGAGCCTAAGGAAATATTTCTTACTTCGGGCCGCCCTCTTGTGAGTTGGAAAGCCAAAGAAGGAATTGGGCAAGTACATCAATGGCTGGATGAACAACGCGATGCTTCTGCCTGGATCGATTTGGAAGTCACAATGACAGAAGCCATGTCTATCGAACAGATTCAATCGCTGCGCAAAGCATACGAAGGCTTTATACATATTCGGCCAATTTACCCGGAGATGGAGGCTGTTCGAGCCGTGGTATCCAGATCTGATCTGTCGATGGAGGAGCACTTCACGCGTTTCTACTCTCGTCAAACAGGCGGCGCTCAGCCTGAACCAGAATTGGTTCGGTTATTTTTGGAGCTGCTGCAGGAGAAGGATTTGGCGGATGCTGCTGGGGAATAAGACTGATTTTGATGTTAACAAAGAAAAAAACAGATGGAACATATAACAAGCTCTAGTGCTTTTATGAAAGGAGGACAAGCGTATGCGTCCAATTCAGTTGCAAATGTCCGGACTTCAGAGTTATCGAGAAATGCAGACGATCGATTTTAGCCAATTAGTGGATGCGGGCGTGTTTGGCATATTTGGGCCAACGGGCAGTGGGAAATCATCCATTCTTGATGCGATCACGCTATCGTTATATGGCAAAGTGGAAAGAGCAAGCGGTGGCACGCAAGCGATTATGAATCATGCGGAGCAGACGCTGTTCGTTTCTTTTACGTTTGAGCTGACGAATGCGGCTGGCACTGAGCGTTATCGTGTCGAGAGGCAATTCAAGCGCGGAGCGGAGATGTCCATAAACGGGACCATTACTCGGCTTTTACATATCAAAGGGACTGAGACCATTGTACTTGCGGATAAAGCGGGTGAGGTGAATCAGCAGGTACAGCATATTCTGGGTTTGTCTATGCAGGACTTTACGAGAGCTGTCGTGCTCCCGCAAGGGAAATTTGCAGAATTTCTGACGTTGACCGGCAAGGATCGCAGGCAAATGCTGCAGAGGCTATTTCACCTTGAACAGTATGGGGATCATTTGAGCGCGAAGGTTAGTTCCAAAGTGAAAGAAACGGACAGCACAGTAAAGCAGCTCGCTGCAGAGCAGCAGGGGCTTGGTGATGCTTCAGAGAGAGCGCTAGAAGAGGCCAATGCCAAACTTCTGGAAGCAGAACAAGAGGCGGTTCGAAGTCGTCATCATTTGGAGCAGCAGGAAAAGTCTTATGACGAGCATAAGCAGGTGTTTCAGTGGCAGATGGAGAAAAAAACGCTGGAACAAGAAAAGCAAAAGCAGCAGGAACAAGAGCCGTTAATCCTCGAGAAGGAGCTCCTTCTTCAAAAAGCAGAGCAGGCTGAAAAGGTGAGGCCCTATCTGGAACAGCATGTTTTGGCTTCCGAAGATGTGTTGACAGGGAAGACGCAGCTTGAGATTGCAGAAGCTTCAAAGCAGACAGCTGAAACATCGTATCAGCAAGCTGTTCACAAATTTGAACATGCGCAGCAAGAGCTGGCTTTACAGGAAGGGCCGCTTTTATTGCGGTTGGACCAACTGCAGCAGGCTCTAGTCATTCAGCAAGAGCTTGAACAAGTTCAAAGTCAAATTCAAATCACTCAGAATCAAGAAGCTGAAATCAAGGCAACTTTAACGCATTTGCAGGCTGAAGTGAGTAAAAACATAGAAACAAAACAAAAAGCAATCCTTAAACAAACTGAGCTTAAAGAGCAGCTGAAAATGGTGGAAACCACATCTGTATCCAGACAACTATTACAATCTGCTTCTCAAGAAAAGAAGGCAATTGAACAACTCCAAGCCCAAGAGCTTGAAGCTAAGAAGGCCAGAGAAGAAAAAGCTGGCGCTTACTTGGTAGTGGAACAAAGTCAATTGCAGTTGGCAGCCAAGCGGCAAGCCTGTCAGGTTAAATTGTCAGGATGGCTGAAGGAGTTGCAGGAAACGGGTAGTGTGGTTAACTTGCAAAGTGCAGCATTCACCAAGTTCGTACCTGTTTTACAAACTTACAAAGAGAGGCAGAAGTTGAGTTGGAAAATGCAAGAGCGTCATGCTTTGGCAGCGATTCTTGCCAGTGAGCTTGCGGATGGGGAACACTGCCCTGTATGTGGTGCGACAGAACATCCATTAAAGCTGCATAGGGGAGTGCCCGTTGAAACTGCCTATGATCTGGGGGCAAATGAAGAGCTGATTCGACAAGTAGAAGAGCTAATTCAGCATGCAAAAGAGCGTCAATTCACGGGACAGCAGCTGCTGCGCAGATTGGCTGCAGTGCATCGGCAGTCCGTTGATTTGGCGGTGGTTTTAGCTGCATCCGGTCAGGAACAAGCTGAATTGACCAGTGAACAATCCTCTATGGCTTGGGGTGAGGCAGCTGTTGGGAAAGAAGAAGAAGCTAATGCCAATCTTGGGGAGCTTCATGAAGATATAAGTTTTGAGGCTTTGCATGAGGAATGGAAAGTTATGGAGGCAAGCCTGTCTACCTGTATTTCCCAGTCTGAAGAACTTGAGCATTCTTTCCAAAGTATGCAGAAAGAGCATGCGCTTCTCGCACAACAATTCGTGCAAGCAGATGCTCAGATGCAAGCGGCTGTGAGCTTGTTATCAGAATCGGATAGCAGGTTAGCTTCAATAACAACAACGCTAGGTGAGCAATTAAAAGGTTGGCAGGAGCGTTATGCGGAACTTTCTTGGATAGACGTAGACCAGCAGCTTGAACTGCTTCTTGCCAATGAGCGATTAGCCGAGGAGCTCCGCGGCCGAATTGAGAAGAGCATCCCGTTTCTTGACGAGCTAAACGGGAAGATCGACGAGCTCCAGCGCGCCGCACTGGAGCAGGATCGTACTGCCCTGCAGCTGCATGAACGGCTGCAGGGCTTGGCGCAGCTCGCCGCTGACAAGTCGCGGCAGCTCGCTTTGCGCGCGCCCGGCGCGGCTGTGCCGCAGCTCATCGCGGAGGCGACCTCCGCGCTAGAGCAGCTGCGGCAGCTCGCGCAGATGACCAAGCTCGCGCACGCTGCTGCGCAGCGCGAGCAGCTCCTGGCGGCGCAGCGCTACAGCGCCGCCGCCGAAGCCGCCGCCGCCGCCGCGCGGCAGCTGGCGCAGACCGAGCGCGCGCTGCACGGCGCGCTCACGGATAACGGCTTCGCGACGCGCGAAGCCGCAGAAGCCGCGGCGCTGGCGCCCGAGCAGCGCCGCCAGTGGGCGCAGCTCGCGGCGGAGCACCGCGAGCGCGAGCAGGCGCTGCGCGCCCAGCTGGCGCAGCTGGCAGCGAAGCTGCAGGGCCGCGTGCTGAGCGCGGACGAGTGGGCGCAGTCGCAGGCGCAGCTGAGCGCCGCGAAAGCGGCCGCCGAGGCCGCGCTCGAGACGCGGGCAAAGGCGGCGCAAGGCGCGAGCGAGCTCGCTACGCGGCATGCGCGGTGGTGCGAGCTTGAGGCGCGTCGTGCCGAACAGGCAACGCAGCTGGAACGGCTTGGCAAGCTGCAAGCCGTCCTTAAGGCCAATGCCTTCGTCGAATACCTCGCCGAAGAGCAGCTCATGCAAGTTAGCCGCGCTGCTTCAGAGCGGCTAGGTGAATTAACGCGTCGACGCTACGCGATTGAGGTCGACTCCGGAGGAGGCTTCGTCATCCGTGATGATGCCAACGGCGGGGTAAAACGCCCAGTAAGCACCCTGTCGGGCGGTGAAACGTTCCTTACCTCGCTGGCGTTAGCGCTCGCGCTTTCGGCACAGATCCAGCTGAAGGGGGAATACCCGCTGGAATTCTTCTTCCTCGATGAGGGCTTCGGTACGCTTGACCAAGAGCTGCTGGACATGGTCATTGGTGCGCTAGAGAAGCTTCATATGGATAGTCTAGCCGTGGGCGTCATTTCCCACGTTCCAGAGCTCCGTGCTCGTCTAGCTCGTAAATTAATCGTCCTTCCAGCAGAGCCATCTGGGCGCGGGAGTCGCATTGTCGTTGAGGAACTGTAGCTTCTTCTTGTATACTGCTCAGAATTTACTTAGGAAGGTGAACATTTGTTAACTACATGTCCTATTAACTTCCGAGATTATAAAGCATGAAGTGACAAATGAATCATAAGCCATAGAGAATCTAGTATTTTATTCACAAATTAATATCCCTATCCAAGGCTAACGACGCTCCACTTCGTTAGCCTTTTTTTACATCCTCCAAATCATCTTTAGGTGAAGTCATCAAACCGACTCGTACAAGTTGGCATACACTGCAACATCTTTAAGGAAGAGGAGAATGAGAATGGCTACATTTCATGAGGCGCTAAAACACAAGAACAGAATTTCCCCCGTTTTACTAAAAAGATCCGAGGTCATGGCAGTGGGTGTTGGCTATGCTGATCCCAGTAAACCGTCACTCGGAGCAGGCGTTATTGTTTACACGCATCAAAAAACCGTCCCCTCCAGTTTGAGCAGCCTTAAAGGAATGGTTGCTAAAGCAGGCAAGGCAGTTCCCGTTCGGTTTGTCCCTTCAGGGAAGTTTAAAACGAGTGTCTCATCTTCTAAACCAAAAGCCATCCGGCCAACATTGTTTCGCAATAGAATTCGTCCTGTCCCCGGGGGAGTAAGTATTGGTAAACCGGATCCATTCTCCACAGGAACAGCAGGCGTCATAGTGATTAAAAACAACCAGCTTTATATTCTGAGCAACAACCATGTTCTCATTAAAAACAACTCCACAGCCTTCTCAGCAACTGTGCAACCAGGGCCAGCGGATGCAGCGATTGCCGGTAATACCATAGGGAGAGCCTTTCAATTCGTGAGATTGCGTCCGGGTGAAGTCAATTTCCAAGATTCAGCGATAGCTCTGCCGTTTTCTAATAGTTTATTGAATCCAAGATACTTAGTCAGTGCATCGGGGCAGCTCGTTACAGTTCCTGGTCACTTGTTAAGCTACCCTGTCGGTCTTCAAGTGTTTAAATCGGGTCGTACAACTGGGTTTGTCAGAGGAACAGTAGAAGCCAATAATGTGGATGTACGTGTTTCTTATGGAGGAACTTTAGGGACATTATTGTTCCGAAATCAATCGGTTATTCGTGGGAATACGGGTGCTGTTTCGCTCCCTGGTGATTCCGGTTCTGTATGGCTTCGCGCATCGGATCGCTTCGCAGCGGCGCTCAATTTCGCAGGTACAGCGGATGGCCTCCGTTCGATTAGTAATCCAATTGGTACAGTAATGTCCACGTACGGGTTACGCATTGCCATTCCGGCAGCAGGCGGAACTTTTAAAGCAGGCGCGATTAAAGGGATTGCTCCGCGAGGTAACTATTCCTACGTTCAGCAATTAACAGATGAACAACGTAAACGCACTCGCGCTGTACTAGTTAAATCCTCTAAGTAAATACTATCATTTCATCCAAAAACCAATGGGCCCAGTCACATTGGTTTTTTGCTTTTTTATTTATTTTTCGACAAAATGCTACTTTATTCCATTCAAAACGTATTAGTTATGGACATAAAAACTTACAACAGGGTCGAAGGGAGTCATCTTATCTTGAAAATCACTAAAAAAAGAATCGGAATTATGACGTTGGCTGTAGGAATTATCGTAGCTAGTCTAGCAAGTGCGCCGGCGCCTGCTCGTGCAGACATCGTATGGGATCACTGGCAGAAAGCAGAATCACTTCGTGCAAGTGGGAATAAAGATGAGGCTGTGCCGCATTGGAAATTCCTGGCTAATCACTACGCGAGCACGGGAGAATGGGAGAATGCAGCTTTATTCAATGGAAACTTGGCCGCCTATTACGATACAATCGGTGATTACGATCAAGCGATTAGCTTTTACGAATCCGAAAATGAATATTGGGTAAAAGCCGGGAAAGATTGGGGGGCTGTAAAGCTGCAGCGTGCCGATCAAATTCGAACAACGATTGAATTGTATAGACAGGATCGTAATGAGACGACGGTACAACAATTAGCCCTGCCTAAGAACAGTCAATTGGCCAAGTTTGAACCTACATATGGCACTTATCTGGGGGTGTACTCCGAACAGGATCCCAAGGTAGGTAATATTTTTACGAAAATGGAAACGGTTTATGGTAAAAAGCACGCGATTTATTTGGCCTATGCACACTGGGGTCAAGAATTCCCTGCTATGTATGCGAAGAGAGCTAAAGATGCAGGTGGCGCTTTGCAAATTGCATGGGAACCTGACGATGGCCTAGATCCGGTTACAGACGGCACCTATTTGCGTAAATGGGCACAAGATGCCAAAGCGGCAGGGATCCCGATCTTCTTGCGTTTTGCTGGGGAAATGAATGGAGCTTGGGTCAAATGGCACGGAAACCCTGCCCAATATATTGCTAAATTCCGTATGCTGCACGATGTATTCGCTGCTGAAGCACCGAATGTCGCGATGGTTTGGAGTCCTGGCGATGTACCAGCGAATGATATTGACCCTTATTATCCGGGGGATGCTTATGTAGATTGGGTTGGAGTTAGCTTATATATTGAGCCTTATGAAAATGGGGATCCGTCTCTTCCTTCTATGATTTCTACGAGCAGTGTAGAGAGGTTAACGAGGCTTTACAACACCTATGCGGACCGTAAACCGTTAATGTTAAGTGAAACAGGAGTCCCGCATTACGCGCACTCGGCAGGCGAGGATTTCACGGAATGGGCGAAGCTTAATCTGCAGCGTTTATATGAGATTATGCCTTATAAATATCCAAGATTGAAGGCTATCACTTACTTTAATGTCGATCAAAAGATGGAGAACGCGAAAAACGACTATTCACTTTCGACTTCGTCTGAGATCCAAAATTACTACAGCAAGTTAATTGCTAATCCTTATTTGCTTTCCAAGGTAACAGACGCAGCTAAACCTACTGATCGTGTGGGCTATTTACCCGTAGATGCGAATCATCAAGCTTTTACGAAACAAACCAAGTTAATTCCCTTTGTCAAAATACCTGACGTTTACATTGGCAAAGTAGAGTATATCTTAAACGGACAAGTAATTGCTTCTCAAACAGATCTGCCTTACGGTCTGGAGCTGCGAGCCGGGGATGTTCCGGAGGGTTCCGTCATTCAGATCAGGGTTTATAATAAAGCTGGTAAACAAACAGCCTTGCGTACCTTCGGTTTATCTTCACAAGTATCTGTTGAAATTGATGGGAAAGAGCAGAAATTTGAGCAGGCACCTGTCATTGTAAAAGGATCAACATTCACGCCGCTGCGTGCGATATTCGAAGCGATGGGTGCAACGGTGGATTATGAGGCCGCTACTAGAACAGTTACAGCCAAAAAGGGAAGTACAACGTTACGCCTAACTCTTGATCAGAAAACGGTGTATGTGAACGGCCAAGCTGTTCAATTAGATGAGCCAGCTCAGCTGGTGAACGGTTATACACTTGCGCCTGCTCGCTTCGTCGGGGAAACCTTTGGCGGCAAAGTCGCTTGGGATGGCACAAGCAGAACGGTTACCATAACAACTAAATAGAAGAATGACTTCATGAAAAGAAGCTGTTCTATCGCCTGATAAGATGGTCAGAGCGTTGGAGCAGCTTTTTTCCTATAAAGTAGACGATAGTATCAGTCATTGATGTACTTTATACAACATACGTCTTGGATGTAAGTCGCTTGGCATCAGCCTTGACAAACACGCTTGTCAAGGAAGGAATAAGCCATTTTCTTCATATAAGTTTCATCGCATATTGATGGATTTTCCAAGCCCCATTTACACGTTTTAGAACATAAGTGAACTGAGCATCATGGGTGCCTGATAGGATGTATAAAGCCGTATAACTTAATGTCTCTGAATCTTCAAGTTTGAGCTCCTGATTTTTAATTTCTTTGACTTCACCAAATGGTTTAAGATCAAGTGAACTGCTGGAAAGAAGATGGTGAATTCCTGATTGGGGTGCGTGTATAGCAAGTATTTCTTTGGCTTTGGTTTCGGTGAAAGACTGCATAAGCCACTCTTGAAGTTGATCTTTTTGTGCAGGGCTAATTCGTTTGAAATGAAAGGAACCTAAGCTTTTGGTGAATTGATTGTTAACTTGCTTGAACCAATCTTGCATGAGTTTAAGTGATACAGCATCCGTCTCTTTGCCAGCATCCAAAGCGAGTGGAGACAAAGGGAAAGTTTGAAGTGTGTTATTAAATTCAGTTTGTACGATTTCCGTGGCAGGGGGAGGCGTAGTTTCCACCTTTTTAATATGGCTAACCTCCGCGACATCGGAAACTCCTTCGAGGATATCAGCGTAAACCGAAAAGTATTTATGGATGACGATTGTTGCACGGCCCGTAGAACCAGGAATCCCGAATCTACTCTGATCTTCGGACTTAGGTATATGCAGAATCATTCTGTTGGAATGTCCTTTAAAAACTAGAGGTTGAGGTAATCCAAAGGAGGATTTCTCATCTGCAATAAACACTATTTGATTGCTATTGTAATCTGCATCCTCGTAGTTAACCATAAACGAACCGGATATTATTGCCTCACTTTCCATGGTGTAGGCAACAGATCCTTTACCGTAAGTTTCTTGCTGCTTATCCGTGATTTTCCACGCGGCTACTTGATCTCCGATACGAACAGATGCAGGATCATACCAACGCATCGTTGGTTTTAAGTCGATTGGAACAACTGGGGTTGGCGAGCTTGAAGGAACAGGATCTGAGTTTGTTGGCATCGTTGTACTTGGAAGGATAGCTGCAGGATTCGATGGTTTAGGGGGAGGCTGCAGCGTTATGTTCAAAACAAGCAGGAGAATTGCAATTGCAATGATGATCCCCGCGTATATCTTCAATCTTCGCTTAACTTTCATACGAAAAGCACCCCCAACAGATGTTCATTGACTATTGATTAGACGGCTGACGCTGCATGAAGTTGCACGGAATTCGCCCATTTCAAATAGACATTAAAAATAATTTAGTTAAACGCGTAACTGATAAATCAATTTAATGGTAAAAAGATAGCGCTATCATATTGTAATATCAACTATTGTGTCTTATAATCTAGTTAAACGTGTAACTAAGAAGGGTAGAGGAATGAAGAAACCAACAATTAAAGATGTGGCCAAAGTCGCAGGTGTTTCAGCAGCCGCAGTGTCCTATGCATTAAATGGCAGAACGGATAAAGTCTCCAATGAGACGATCGAGCGCATTAAGAAAATAATTGAAACCTTAAACTACATACCGGATTTCTCGGCGAGAAGTTTAGTCAAAAACCAATCCAAGTTGATTGGCATCGTGATTCCACAGACAGAATCCCATAAACAGCTTATACTTGAAAACCCTTTCTACAGCGAAATGATAAGCGGTATTGAGGGCAAGCTTCGCGAGTATGGGTACCACCTCTTGTTATCTGGCGTTAACCAAGGGGAAAGTTATCTGGATTTATCCGTTCAGCGTAATCTGGATGGCGCCATAATGATGGGTATTTATCCGGAACAGTTTTATGACGGTTTTAAGAAGATTAATATCCCGATTGTTCTGATCGATAGTTACATTAACGACAGTTACTTCAAGCGAATCGGTATTGATGACGAATACGGTGGATATTTGGCTACCAAATATCTGATTGATAAGGGTCACTCCAACATTGGACTTGTGACTGGAGCGATTCGTAAAGACGGTGTTGTTGAGAAACGTTTCCTCGGGTACAAACGTGCGATTCGTGAAGCGAATTTCTTTTATAACCCGGACTATGTGTTTGAAGAATCCATGAGTTATGAGCATGGTGTGGCTGCAGGTCAGCTCATCGCTAACAAGTTTCCTGAAATCACAGCAGTATTTGCTACAGGGGATATGGTTGCATTCGGAGCGATTCGGAGCTTGATGGACATGGGTAAAAAAGTTCCGGAAGACATCTCTGTTATTGGCTTTGATGATATCACGATGTCGAAGATGTTTATCCCGCCATTAACAACAATCCGGCAAAATATAACTGAAAAAGGCGCTATAGCGGCCGAGCATCTCATCAACATGATTCAAGGCGGCGTGGAGCAAGAAGCGAATGAAATTATGCTGCCGCTAACGATTGTGGAGAGAGCAACAGTTAGAGCCAAGGAATAATTAGTATTAATTATTATCTGGAACCGGAAAAGGAGAACGTCATGGTCGGACAAAAGAGATTTTCCAAAGCAGTTGTCATTATCGGATTTTTATTACCAAGTTTAGCGGGTTTGTTTCTATTCCAACTCATTCCGATGCTCTCCTCCGCGGTCATCTCTTTTACGAATTGGGATTTGTTAACCCCGGCGAAGTTCGTTGGGGTGGATAATTACACCGAAGCTTTGCGGGATGAGAAAACGCTTACATCATTAATGAACATTCTTCAGTACATCCTTGGTTATTTGCCATCTGTTCTTGCTTTTGGTTTATTGTTCGCCGTTTTATTAAATAGGAAGCTAAGGGGTATTAAGCTTTATCGAATTTTCATCTTTGTACCCGTCATCACATCGTGGGTAGCTGTTTCCATCGTATGGCGCTGGCTGCTGAATGGACAGAGCGGACTCATTAACTACCTGTTATCATTAATCGGAATACAAGGACCTGTATGGCTGCAGGACTTTGTATGGGCAATGCCCTCAATTATCGCGGTAAGTGTATGGAAGGATATCGGCTATGTGACCGTCATTCTTCTTGCGGGGCTGCAGGATATTTCGGAGGATTATTATGAAGCAGCGACGATTGATGGCGCAGGTGGATTTCAGCAGTTTTTTCGTGTAACGCTACCGCTGCTCACGCCTAGTATTTTTTTCGTACTTGTCATATCACTCATCAATGGCTTTCAGCTCTTTGATCAGGTGCTAGTTATGACAGGCGGCGGTCCGGCAGGGCAAACGAGCACGCTTGTGCAGCAAATTTATGGGAATGCTTTTCAAAGCTATAAAATGGGCTTTGCCTCTGCGCAGTCATGGATCTTATTCGTCATTATTTTCGCCGTCACCATCGTTCAGCAGCAGCTTCAGAAAAGGTGGGTTACCTATGACAGATAAATATATGCCGTATCGGAACTTGCTTTCACATCTCATTTTGATAGTGGCGGCTGTCGTTCTCATGTTTCCTTTCGTCTGGATGCTGTCGGGTTCCTTTAAGGATAACTTGGAAGTCGTCAGAATGCCGCCTAATTTAATTCCCGATACGTTTAAATTCAGCAACTACGTTGAGATAACGAAATACTTTCCGATCTATCGCTTTTTGGGCAACAGTGTTGGCGTTTCTTTAGTGACGACGGCATCGCAGATCGTTGTATGTGCGATGGCTGCATTTGTTTTTGCTAAAATACCTTTCCGAGGCAGGGAAACACTATTCGTTCTCTATTTGATCACGATGATGATTCCTATGCAGGTGACGATGACGCCACTCTTTATCGTATTTCAAAAACTGCATTTGACGAATACATATCTCGGACTCATTTTGCCAGGAATCTTCAGTGCTTACGGGACTTTCCTGCTTCGACAACACATCATGACCATTCCTGATCCGTTGATTGAGGCGGCGAGAATGGACGGAGCTTCTTATTTGAGGGTGTTTGTGAGTATCATTCTTCCGCTTAGCAAACCAGCTCTTGCAACGCTAGCCATTTTTGCTTTCATGGCTTCGTGGAACAATTTTTTATGGCCGCTTATTATTACGAGCGATAAGGAGTTGATGACACTTCCGATTGGACTAAGCAAGCTGCAGGGCAGATGGGCGACGGAGTGGAACATTTTGATGGCGGGGAATGTGATCAGCTTTGTACCGATTTTCATTGTGTTTTTGTTCGCATCGAAATACTTCATTAAGGGAATGACCATGAGTGGCGTTAAAGGATAATGAGAGGGGTGATGGAAGTCGTTTGAGACGTAAGTGTTGAAATGAAAAGACAATGGTGAGTTAACTGAAGAAAATTCATAAGAAGAGAGGGTTTAAAGATGGTTACTAAAAAAACAGGTTGGGTCGTAGCGTTAAGTGTGGTTGTTTCTCTTGCAGCAACGGGGTGTGGAGCGGATACGAAAAAAGAACCTGCGTCAACGCCAAAACAAGAGCCAACGGCAGCTGCAACGGCAACACCAGAGACAAAGAAAGAACCTGTTACCCTCAAGTTCATGCAGTACACCGCAAGCGGTTCTCAAGAACAGACGCTCGGCGATATGGTGAAAGCATTCGAGTCGGCCAATCCTGACGTGAAGGTCAAAGTGGATATCGTCGATTACAACAACTACTACACGAAGCTCAATACACAGCTCGCATCGGGGGATGCGCCTGACGTATTTGAGGTCGGTTACGAAAACTTCGTCTCTTATGCAGCCAAAAACACACTAAAAGACTTGACGCCGATCATTGCGAAGGACACGACGTTCAAGCCGGAAATCTACAAAGGTCTCGCCTATGACTCTTTCAAATATACCGGAAAACAATATGGAGTCGTAGAGTCATTTTCAGACGTAGTTCTTTTCTATAATAAGGACTTGTTTGACAAAAAGCAAGTTGAGTATCCAAAGGCTGATTGGACTTGGAAACAAGAGCTAGAAGCGGCTCAAAAGCTCACTGACGCCAAAAGCGGCGTATGGGGGACCTATTCGCCAATTCAATTCTATGAGTTTTACAAAACAATTGCTCAGAACGGCGGAGGTATCTGGAGTGCAGATGGCAAGCCTACTGTAAACAGTAAAGAAAATATTGAAGCCTTGAACTGGATGTTGGATAAAGCGAAAAAGTATAAAGTGTCTCCAGCGCTCAACGACGATACCTTTAACCAACCTGATGCTGACTTAAACGCATTTAAAGCGGGTAAGCTTGCTATGCTGCGTGGCGGAATTTGGAACTTTGGCCGCTTTGCGGATGCCCCGTTCAAATGGGATATTGCTTTGGAGCCTGGTAATACGAAGAAAGCACATCATTTCTTTGCAGATGGCCTTGTTGTTTCAGAAAAAACGAAAAATGCCGAAGCGGCCTGGAAGTTTATCAAATTCATGTCCTCCGATCCTTCTGTTGTCAGCAAACGAATTGAGAAAGGCTGGAGTGTACCGGCAGTTTCGGATGAAAAAGTCATGGAGGCTTATTTCAAACAAACGCCGCCAGCTTCGAAGAAAATCGTGCTTGATGCATTGAATTCGCTTGTACTGACGCCAGTAGGTCCAATTCCGGACAAATGGAACGATTTGACTAAAGCGATCGGCGACGAGCTGGATAAAGCGAAATTGAAATCCGATTATACAGCGGAAAAAGCACTCAATGAAGCGCAAGCTAAGATTGAAAAATTAGTAACTAAATAGCGTTGTGCGGACATAGAGTCGGCAGGGAAGGGGCATTGTTGCGGCAACGGCCCCTTTCTCATTCATACACATAGGATGGAGTAGGAGGATTTATGGTGCAAACACTAGATTCAAATCAGAATGTTAAATACTCGCTAGATGAACATACAGGTCAGATTACAATCTCGGGGCAGCTTGCCACTCTTAGAGATATTGCTTTTTTGAGTTACGCGCTTATCCAGCGAGATGAGTCGGAGCGTGCATTACCTGTACTGCGTTTGATGAGCAGCGATCAATTTAAGGGGCAGTTGGCGCTAACGGATGCGGCGCTTCGGATATGGGCTTTCGGCGAATATCTGAAGGTTACGGAAGATCAGGATTTTAGGTTGGAAATAGAAGGGATAATCGAGCAAACCACCTTGCTTCTAGATGCTAATTGGCAGAAACCACAGCCTCATTGGCTGCAGAGTGGGAACGTAGGCATTTATTTGAGTCATTTGGCGATATACTTCGCTGCGGTTCAAGCCAATATCCAGAACGGGGTTGGCGAGCGGGGTGTGCGTTTACTGAAGGCGATCCGTGAGCTTGTCTTTGCCAGCTTCATTAAAGAGGGCCGAGTTGTTAGCGAATTGGGTGATACAGCGATTCATGGGGATATCATCACAGCGGCGATTCCATTCGGTATGCTGGGTATTGAAGACCGTATACTGATCGAGGCGTTGTATAAATTGGAAGAAAGACTTGTTAATAAAGGTGTAAGATTTAAAGCTGGCGACACCTTTTATGGAGGTTGTGAGCGAGCGGATCTTACCTGCCTGTTGGCGTGGTACTACGCTAATAAAGGGGACACAGTTCGGGCGAAAGAACTGCTCGCTCATGTGGAGTCGCTTCAGAAGGAAGATTCGCAGCTGTATGAGGTAGACGCTTCTACAGCCAAGGAGCCATTACTGCTTACTTATTGGCGTGAACAAGCGGGGGAACCACCCGTCAGTACATGGGGGGGCGTACTGTTGGAGCTTGCACAGGCTGCACTTGTTTCAGGCGATGTCCGTAGTGGCAGCTTAGACACCGTCACTCTGGTGCATCAACCGACGGGTTACGATGACCCTTACGTCATCCTGCCTTACGAACGGTTTCCCCGCCATCCCGAAGCGGGGGATTCGGTACTTGTACGCCTCTTGACTCAGCCTTTTCAGGCGAGTCAGGTTGTGACCGTGCAGGCTGCCGTTGGTGGCATTCCGGCGGCCGAAGCCGTGACCGCCGTCATGAAAGTGACGGACGGCGGGGAAAAGGTCTGGGAAGCGCAGCTTGGCCCTTACCTCGCAGGTGACGAGGTCAGCTATGCCTTTGCGCTTCAAAGCGGAAGCAAGTCGCTGAGTTCAGCGACTTACAGCTTTAAAGTGCGGACATGGACGGCGCTGGAACGCGTCCATGCTATGTATGAGACGACGGATGGCTTCGTCGTCGAATTGGCTTACGGTGCGGTGGACACCCGCACCGCACAGCTTTCTTTCCGCGCCGACGCAAGTGGCGCGATCAAGCTGACGTTCGCCGCAGAGGGCGAACGCTTGCAGGGCGCGCCGGCGCAGCGGGCGGCGCTGGCTGTTGGACGCGCACGGCTGGAAGCCGAGGTGCGCGGTGGCAAACTTGCGCTCGCGCTGCGCAGCACGGAGGGCGTGCTGATGGAAGGCTTCGCCGCAGAAGGAAAGCCGCTCATCGAGGCGCTGACCGACGGATCGCAAACGATGCATAAGCTTCGCTTGAACTTGAAAACGAGGTCGGAGCATCGCTGGTTCGGCATGGGGGAACGCTTTTCCCATTATGAATATTCGGGTCATGAAGTCGATCAATATGTGTACAATCAGTACCGGGATCAAGGATTGAAGACTTATATGCCGGTTCCTTTTGCCATATCCTCCGGAGGATATGCGATCTTCGTGGATTCGGCGCTTTATTCAACCTTCCGTTTTCATACGCGATTATCTAATCTTGTAGAAGTGGAAGCGGACGTGTCGCAGGCAGATCAACAGCTGGTTGCATATTTATTTGCAGAGGTTCCGCTCGCGATGGTCGGACAGTTCACCCATCTTTCGGGCAAACCTGTATTGCCGCCGAAGTGGTCGTTTGGACCATGGATGTCCAGCAATAACTGGGATTCCCAGGCAGAAGTTTTGAAACAGGCTGAGCTAACGGCGAAGTATCAAATCCCGTCTACAGTGCTAGTTATTGAGCAATGGAGTGATGAAGCGACGTTCTATATTTTTAATGATGCGCAGTACAATGTCAAGGACGGTAACCAACCGTTTCGCTATGATGAATTCCAGTTCCCAGAGTGGGGCCGTTGGCCGAATCCGAAGGGGATGGTCGAAGAGCTGCATGAGCAGGGTTTGAAGGTGCTGTTATGGCAAATACCCATTCATAAACATATGTATGGCGTTGCTCACGGTCAGCGCGATCAGGATGAAATTACATTGCTGGAGCAAGGTTACTGTGTGAAAACGGCGGATGGGGAGCCGTACACATTGCCTTATAACTGGTTTAAGGATAGTCATATTCTTGACTTTACGAACCCTGAAGCAGCGAAATGGTGGTTTAATAAGCGCCAATACCTCGCAGATGAAATCGGTGTGGATGGCTTTAAAACGGATGGCGGCGAATTCGTTTTCGGTCATGATCTGCAGTTTTATGACGGATCTACAGGCCGCGAAATGCGCAATTTGTATCCCAATTTATATGTGGGCAGTTACTACGATTTCATAGGGCAGTATGCCAAAGATGGAGGCATTACCTTTAGTCGGGCGGGATACACGGGAGCGCAGCGGTACCCTATGCACTGGGCTGGCGACGAGCGTTCGACCTTCCAGGCCTTCCGCTCCTCGATGATTGCCGGATTATCCAGTAGTATGTCGGGCATCCCGTTCTGGGGTTGGGATCTGGGTGGCTTTCATGGTGACATTCCGACAGCAGAACTGTTTATAAGATCCACTCAAATGGCTGCTTTTTGCCCGGTGATGCAGTATCATGCCGAAACGAAAGGCGAGTTCAATCAAGACCGAACGCCTTGGAATATTGCTGAACGAACAGATCAGCCGCTAGTTATCGATTTATACAAAAGGTACGCGGACATTCGGATGAACTTATTACCTTACATCTATGATCAAGCGATTCGTACCAGCCGAACAGGGCTGCCTATGATGCGTGCAATGTCCCTTCAATTCCCGGCTGATCCGCATTGCACCGAAATGATTAGTGAGTACATGTTCGGAGAAAGCTTGCTGGTCGCTCCCGTTACGGAGGAGGGTCGTGGTGCTAAAGAGATTTATTTCCCGGAAGGGTCCTGGTTATCTTTGTTTGATCAGGAAGAGATCCAAGGCCCTTGCCTAATGAAAGTTGCTGCACCTTTGGAAACGATCCCTGTTTATCAGAAACAGGATAGTGTCATCGCACTAAATCTGGCTGAGAATTATTCACTTGGCGATCATGTGGGCAATAGCGTAAACCGCTATGAGCATTTATGTTTCCGAGTTTATGTTGTGGGTGAACTGCAGACAGAGTTTGAGGATGACCTAGGCAATCGTGTGAACATTTCAGCAAAAAGAGTCAGTGGTCAGATTCGTTTGCACTGGTCAAGCAGTCTTAGTCATAATCAAGCAATAACCTTTATTTTACATCAACCGGATGGTGTATCCACCGTTTCAAGTTCAGAAACGGAACTGTCACCAGTCGATCATATGGAACACCTGCTTCCTGGTCATTATTTAATTAGCCAAAAGAATCTGCTCATTACTGTCCCGGAATCGGCAGGAAGTCTGGTGATAGCGCAGTGATTTTGTTCGGGTTCCCTCACTGTGGAGATCACTCAAAGTCGTACCTTACTTGGAGCAGAGGATTACCCGCTCGTGTTAGGTTCCAACATATTGAACTGAGTCAAGCTCGATTATCCATGCGCGAGGTTTCCTCTGAACTGTGGAAGCAAGCTCTGCACGAGACCTGTCAATACGTCAAGCAGCAGCTGATGCCTGGTGAAGAATATGTGTTTATCGGCCACTGCTGGGGCAGCTTGCTTGCCTTTGAGGCAAGTCATCGCTTGAAAGCAGAAGGCATTGCTGAACCACGGCACTTATTTCTATCTGGCTGCAGCGCCCCGCACCTTCTTCGACCTCGTGGTGCTTCGAATGGCATGCAGGGGGATGCATCTGAGATTGGCTGCCAGCCAGTGGAGGAATATCGTCCGCAGTTCAATCGTGAGCCACTTCGTGCTAGATTCAGTGTTTTTACAGGTAAGAAGGATGAACATGCGCTTGTTGACCATTTGTCGGAGTGGAGCCGTTATACGGCGAAAATCTGCGATGTGCACGTTTGCGAGGGCGATCATCACTACTGGCAATCGGATTCAAACAAATGGCTGCAGCTCGCACAGACGATTGTAGAAAGGGAATATCTGATGTAAGCAAACGGTGGTCACGATTATATAGGATTCGTGGCCGCCAAATATTGAAAGGGGGGATGCTTGGAGCGGCGCATACATGGCGAGGAATAACAGTAGTGGAGCCTCTAAGTCATTCGTGTTTAGCAAACAAATTTTGGTGCGAAAGGGGAAACGTTTATGTATGTAAGGAATTTATCAGTACCATTCCGATTTTCTCTCTCTTTTTTGCTCTGTTTCTGTTTCTTCGTCCCCCCTATTTATGCCATTGATGGAGTCCATCATGCGCCATACGGCATCGATGATCTGTACGAGATTCAGGCGACGGAACGGAGTCCACGAGATCCTGTTGCAGGCGATACCGTGTATATCAAAATAACAACGTGGCCTATTGAATCAGGACAAACGGCTTGGGTGACCTGGACGAAAAATGGTGTCAATCAAGCAGCTGTCGGAGCAGCTTACAAATACAACAGCGGCAACAACACTTACTGGGAAGCAAACCTTGGCACTTTTGCTAAAGGGGATGTGATCAGTTATACCGTTCATGGCAACAAGGATGGCGCGAATGAGAAGACAAGCGGACCTTTTACTTTTACGGTAACTGGATGGGAATCCGTTAGCAGTGTCAGCTCCATCACGAATAACACGAACCGTGTTGTGCTGAACGCGGTGCCGAATACAGGCACTTTGACACCGAAGATCAACCTGTCTTTTTCAGCGGATGATGTGCTCCGTGTACAGGTTTCTCCAACGGGGACAGGAACGTTAAGCAGTGGACTTAGTAATTACACGGTTTCGGATACCCCATCAACCACTTGGCTTACAACCTCCAAGTTGAAGGTGAAGGTGGATAAGAATCCTTTCAAACTTAGTGTGTATAAGCCTGATGGGACGACGCTGATTGCCCGTCAATATGACAGTACAACGAATCGTAACATAGCCTGGTTAACCAACGGCAGTACCATCATCAACAAGGTAGAAGATCATTTTTATTCGCCGGCTTCAGAGGAGTTTTTTGGCTTTGGTGAGCATTATAACAACTTCCGTAAACGCGGAAATGATGTGGACACCTACGTTTTCAATCAGTATAAGAATCAAAATGACCGCACCTACATGGCAATTCCTTTTATGCTTAACAGCAGCGGATATGGCATCTTCGTAAATTCAACGTATTATTCCAAATTCAGGTTGGCAACCGAACGTACCAATATGTTCAGCTTTACGGCTGATACAGGGGGTAGTGCTGCCTCGACACTGGATTATTATTTCATTTACGGTAATGATTTGAAGAATGTTGTGAGTAACTACGCTAACATTACGGGTAAGCCTACAGCACTGCCGAAATGGGCTTTCGGGTTATGGATGTCAGCTAACGAGTGGGATCGTCAAACCAAGGTGACTACAGCCATTAATAACGCGAACACCAACAATATTCCGGCAACGGCCGTTGTGCTTGAACAGTGGAGTGATGAGAACACGTTTTACATATTCAATGACGCCACCTATACCCCAAAAACGGGCAGCGCTGCGCATGCCTATACCGATTTCACTTTCCCGACATCGGGGAAATGGACGAATCCAAAGGCTATGGCGGACAATGTGCATAACAATGGGATGAAGCTGGTGCTCTGGCAGGTTCCTATTCAGAAATGGACTTCGACGCCTTATACCCAGAAAGATAATGACGAAGCCTATATGATTGCTCAGAATTATGCCGTGGGCAACGGCAGTGGAGGTCAGTACCGGATACCAGCAGGACAATGGTTCGAGAACAGCTTGTTGCTTGATTTTACAAATACGACTGCCAAAAACTGGTGGATGTCTAAACGCGCTTATCTGTTTGATGGTGTGGGTATCGATGGCTTCAAAACAGATGGCGGTGAAATGGTATGGGGCCGTTCAAATACATTCGCAAATGGTAAAAAGGGCGATGAAATGCGTAATCAATACCCAAATGAATATGTGAAGGCATATAACGAGTACGCACGCTCGAAGAAAGCCGATGCGGTCTCCTTTAGTCGCTCTGGCACGCAAGGCGCACAGGCGAATCAGATTTTCTGGTCCGGCGACCAAGAGTCGACGTTTGGTGCTTTTCAACAGGCTGTAAATGCAGGGCTTACGGCAAGTATGTCCGGTGTTCCTTATTGGAGTTGGGATATGGCAGGATTCACAGGCAGTTATCCAACGGCTGAGTTGTACAAACGTGCTACCGAAATGGCTGCTTTTGCACCTATTATGCAGTTTCATTCTGAGTCTAACGGCAGCTCCGGTATTAATGAGGAACGTTCGCCATGGAACGCACAAGCGCGTACAGGCGACAATACGATCATTAGTCATTTTGCCAAATATACGAATACACGCATGAATTTGCTTCCTTATATTTATAGCGAAGCGAAGAAATCAAGTGATTCCGGCATTCCGATGATGCGGGCTATGGCGCTTGAATATGGGGCGGACACAAACACGTACGGTTTGACGCAGCAGTATATGTTCGGGAGTAATTTGCTTGTTGCTCCTGTCATGAATCAGGGAGAAACAAACAAGAGTATTTATCTGCCACAGGGGGATTGGATCGATTTCTGGTTCGGTGCTCAGCGTCCTGGCGGCCGTACAATCAGCTACAATGCCGGCATAGATGATCTTCCGGTGTTTGTGAAGTCAGGCAGCATTCTTCCGTTGAATTTGAACGCGCAATATCAAGTGGGTGGAACTATTGGCAATAGCTTGACGAGCTACACCAATCTCGCATTCCGCATTTATCCGCTTGGCACAACAACGTATGACTGGAATGATGATATCGGCGGTTCGGTGAAAACCATAACGTCTACAGAGCAATATGGGTTGAATAAAGAAACAATCGCTGTACCAGCCATTAATTCTACGAAGACATTACAAGTGTTTACGACTAAGCCTTCCTCTGTAACGGTGGGTGGTTCTGCGATGACAGAGTACAGTACATTAACCGCCCTAACCGGAGCATCAACAGGCTGGTACTACGACACGGTACAGAAATTCACTTACGTCAAGCTCGGCTCAAGTGCATCTGCTCAATCTGTCGTGCTGGGTGGCGTTAACAAGGTGGAATATGAAGCAGAATTCGGCACACAAAGCGGCGTAACTACGAACACAAACCATACGGGTTATACAGGTACAGGGTTTGTAGACGGCTTTGAGACTCTGGGAGACAATGTTACCTTCGATGTCTCTGTCAAAGCAGCAGGTACCTATACGATGAAGGTTCGGTATTCTTCCGGTGCAGGCAATGGCTCAAGAGCTATTTATGTGAATAACTCCAAAGTGACAGACCTTGCCTTACCGCAAACAACGAACTGGGATACGTGGGGAACGGCTGCGGTTAGCGTCTCGCTCAGTGCAGGTCTCAACACGGTGAAAGTCAGCTACGATGGTACTAGTTCACTCGGTATTAATCTCGATAACATCGCGATCGTAGAGCAATAAAAGAAGGGAGGGCATGTCCCTCTCTCATTTCCTAGTCGAAAGGGAGTATCATTGATGAGTTTACCGAGCAAAGAGGTTCCACGTATCGCTGCTTTTTTAACAGCGTTTACGTTGTTTGGTTCAATGCTTACCTTGCTTCCTGCTTCTTCTGCACATGCTTATGTCAGCAGCCTAGGCAATCTCATTACTTCAAGTGTAACCGGAGATACCTTGACGCTAACCGTTGATAATGGTGCGGAGCCGAATGATGACCTCTTGGTTGTACAAGCGGTGCAAAACGGTATCTTGAAGGTGGATTATCGACCGAATGGCATAGCGGCAAGCGCGAAAACGCCGATGCTGGATCCGAACAAAACGTGGTCAGCTGTAGGAGCTACGATTAACACAGCAGCCAATCCAATGACCATCACAACCGCCAGTATGAAGATTGAGATTACCAAGAACCCGGTTCGTATGACAGTCAAAAAGGCGGATGGTACTACGCTATTCTGGGAACCATCCGGGGGTGGTGTATTCTCAGACGGTGTTCGCTTCGTTCATGGCACCGGTGACAATATGTATGGCATACGGAGCTTCAATGCTTTTGATAGCGGAGGTGACCTGCTGCGGAATTCGTCCAGTCATGCCGCCCATGCGGGTGAACAGGGAGATTCGGGTGGTCCCCTTATTTGGAGTACAGCGGGTTATGGATTATTAGTCGATAGCGATGGCGGTTACCCCTATACAGATGGCACAACCGGTCAGATGGAGTTTTATTATGGCGGGACCCCTTCTGAGGGACGACGTTATGTGAAACAAAATGTGGAGTATTATATTATGCTCGGTACCCCGAAGGAAATCATGACCAGTGTAGGGGAAATTACGGGCAAACCACCGATGCTTCCTAAGTGGTCGCTTGGATTCATGAACTTTGAGTGGGATACGAATCAAACGGAAGTTACGAATAACGTGGATACGTATCGTGCCAAAAATATCCCTATAGATGCTTACGCCTTTGACTATGACTGGAAAAAGTACGGGGAAACCAACTACGGTGAATTCGCGTGGAATACGACGAATTTCCCTTCTGCTTCCACGACTTCTCTAAAGACAACAATGGATGCTAAAGGCATCAAAATGATCGGAATTACGAAGCCTCGCATCGTTACGAAGGATGCTTCTATGAGTGTGACGACCCAAGGAACAGACGCGACAAACGGCGGTTATTTTTACCCGGGTCATAACGAGTATCAGGATTATTTCATACCCGTAACTGTACGCAGTATTGACCCTTATAATGCTGGTGAACGTGCCTGGTTCTGGAATCATTCCATAGATGCGCTCAATAAAGGGATCATGGGTTGGTGGAATGATGAGACGGATAAAGTATCTTCAGGTGGAGCATCGTATTGGTTTGGCAATTTCACAACAGGCCATATGTCTCAGACCATGTACGAGGGGGGGCGGGCTTATACGAGTGGAGCACAGCGTGTTTGGCAAACAGCTAGAACTTTCTACCCAGGTGCCCAGCGGTATGCGACTACGCTTTGGTCTGGTGATATTGGCATTCAATACAATAAAGGTGAACGGATCAACTGGGCTGCTGGGATGCAGGAGCAAAGGGCAGTTATGCTATCCTCCGTGAACAATGGCCAGGTGAAGTGGGGCATGGATACTGGGGGATTCAATCAGCAGGATGGCACGACGAACAATCCGAATCCCGATTTATACGCACGGTGGATGCAGTTCAGCGCTTTAACACCTGTTTTCCGCGTACATGGGAACAATCATCAACAGCGCCAGCCATGGTATTTCGGATCGACGGCGGAAGAGGCTTCTAAAGAGGCTATTCAACTTCGGTACTCCTTGATCCCTTATATGTATGCCTATGAGAGAAGTGCTTACGAGAATGGGAATGGACTCGTTCGCCCATTGATGCAAGCATATCCGACAGATGCGGCTGTCAAAAACTACACGGATGCTTGGATGTTCGGTGATTGGCTGCTAGCCGCGCCTGTGGTAGATAAACAGCAGACGAGTAAGGATATCTATTTGCCGTCTGGTTCATGGATTGACTATGCACGAGGTAATACAATAACTGGCGGTCAAACCATCCGATATTCGGTTAATCCGGACACGTTGACAGATATCCCTCTCTTTATTAAAAAAGGTGCCATTATCCCGACGCAGAAAGTGCAGGATTACGTTGGGCAGGCTTCAGTCACTTCCGTTGATGTAGATGTGTTTCCGGATACGACGCAGTCGAGTTTCATGTACTATGATGATGATGGCTCCAGTTATAACTATGAAAGCGGTACTTATTTTAAGCAAAATATGACTGCGCAGGATAATGGTGCAGGCTCGCTAAGTTTTACATTAGGGGCAAAGAGCGGCAGCTACACGCCAACTCTACAATCCTATATCGTTAAGCTGCACGGTTCTGCTGGAACTACCGTAACGAATAACAGTACAGCTATGACTTCTTATGCAAGCCTTCAAGCATTAAAAGCTGCGGCTGGGGAAGGCTGGGCAACTGGGAAGGACATCTATGGCGTTGTGACCTATGTGAAAGTGGCGGCAGGTACAGCTTCTTCTAAATCTATTGCTGTTGCAGGTGTTGCTGCAGTGAGCGCAACTGCTACGCAATTGGAAGCTGAGGATGCATCGCTTTCTGGCAATACAGTTGCTGCAAAGGCCTCAACTAACACCAATCATACGGGATATACGGGAACTGGATTTGTGGATGGTTTGGGTAATGACGGCGCTGGTGTCACCTTCTATCCAAAGGTGAAAACAGGCGGTGACTATAATGTTTCCTTACGTTATGCGAATGCCTCAGACTCAGCGAAGTCAGTCAGTATTTTTGTTAATGGAAAAAGAGTAAAGTCCACCTCGCTCGCTAATCTCGCGAATTGGGACACTTGGTCTACGCAATCAGAGACACTGCCGTTGACAGCCGGTGTGAATGTTGTGACCTATAAGTATTACTCAGAGTCGGGCGATACGGGCAATGCCAACATCGACAACATCACGGTACCCTTTGCGCCAATCGTCGGTAAATATGAAGCAGAGAGTGCTGAACTTTCTGGTGGCAGTGCAATGAACGCAAACCATTGGTACTATAGTGGTACGGCTTTTGTAGACGGATTGAGCGCAGCAGGCGCGCAGGTGAAATACAACGTGAATGTCCCTAGCGCTGGGAGCTATCAGGTAGCACTGCGATATGCTAATGGCAGTGCAGCAACGAAAACGTTGAGTACTTACATCAATGGATCCAAGCTAGGACAAACCAGTTTCACAAGTCCTGGTGCGAATTGGAACGTCTGGCAGGATAATGTGCAAACGGTGGCGTTAAACGCAGGGGCAAACACGATTGCATTTAAATACGACGCCGCTGACAGTGGGAACATCAATTTAGATCGCTTGCTTCTTTCAACTTCGGCAGCGGGAACGCCGGTTTCTGAACAGAATCTGCTAGACAATCCTGGTTTCGAACGTGACACGAGTCAAAGTCATAATTGGGTTGAGTGGCATCCTGGCACGCAAGCTGTTGCTTATGGCGTGGATAGCGGCTCAACAACCAATCCGCCGGAATCCCCATGGACGGGTGATAAGCGGGCATACTTCTTTGCAGCAGGCGCCTATCAACAAAGCATTCATCAAACTATTAGTGTTCCTGTTAATAATGTAAAATACAAATTTGAAGCCTGGGTCCGCATGAAGAACACGACACCGACGACTGCCAGAGCTGAGATTCAAAACTATGGCGGGTCAGCCATTTATACGAACATCAGTAACAGCGGTGTTTGGAAATACATCAGTGTAAGTGATATTATGGTGACCAATGGTCAGATCGATGTTGGATTTTACGTGGATTCACCTGGCGGAACTACGCTTCACTTTGATGATGTGCGTGTGACCAAACAATAAAACGAACAAACAACCAGCTCTTCCGCGAATGGGAGGGCTGGTTGTTTGTTCGTTATAATTATCCACCCATGTTGGACGGATTAAACTTTTTGAAGTGCTTGCTCCACTTCGTGCACAATGGATAACGCCGCGGTACGGGCACTAGAGAATGCGCGTTCTGCAAGCTCACCCTTACCTGTACAGCCGTCTCCGCAGAAGTAGAAAGGCACGTTTTCTACACGTATCGGCAGTAGATTATTGGAAGCAATGTTTTTCACGCTGGATACCATCGCTTTTTTCGAAACCCGTTTCACGGCTGTAGCATCGCGCCAGCCTGGATAATGTTTATCAAATAGGGCTTCCATTTGGAGGTTCTTTTCTTCAAGATACGCTTTGCGCTGTTCCTCGTTATCAAAGCGGTCACTTAAATATGCAATACCTTGCAGCAGCTGACCCCCTTCTGGTACCAATGTGTGGTCTGTCGCGGAAACATCGCTGATGAACAGCTTGTTATCCATGTCACTGATATAGCTGAATGGTCTCGCGACAACACGGCTTAACCCAACGTCATATACCATAACTTCGGTTGCGGTATTGGATTCATACGGAGATAGGAATGGCTCCCATGCTGTACCCTTTAGAAGCTTGACGACTTGTTGAACTGGCATAGCGAAGATCACTTTGTCAAAGGCAACTTCACGGTTTTTGGTATGCAGTACAAATTTACGATCTGCGTAACGGAGGCTTTCCACGCCTTCTTGAAGGGCGATTTCCCATCTGCCGGACGTCGTCAGTTTTTGCTTAAGCTGATTCGTAATGACAGCCCAGCTTCCCAATACATAATTGACGGGCTTCGAGGAAAGGAACAAGTTATGATAGTACTCGCTGATTACCGCGCCGGATACATTGCGGGCATCCTCAGGTGTAATGAAGAAGTTGGAGCAAACCAAATGCTCCCATAACTCTTTAACATCCTCGTCCGCATTGGACTCTGCCAAATAATCAGCAAGAGTTGCGTAGTTTTTTAAGTTGTGAATATTCGCGATAATGGCTGTAATTTCACCGACGAATCTTACTTTTTGCATCGTGCTGAGCAGATCAGTTCTTAGGAGGTTAATGGCATCGAGTGGTGCTGCTGTAAGTTGATTATGTTTCGCGTAAAAAACTTTGCGTTTATCTACTTGTTTGGAAGAGAAAGATAGTCCAAGTTCACGTTCCATGTTTGTTAATGTATGTCGATCAATCCCATAGATGGCATGTGCGCCATAGTTGAGTGTAAATCCTGCTTTTTCGTAAGTAAAAGCACGTCCTCCAAGCTGCGGGCTGCGCTCGAAAAGGATACCTTCGACATGCGGATTCTCAGATAAATAAGCGGCCGCTGTTAAGCCTGCCAAGCCTCCGCCAATAATAGCTACTTTCATTTTGTTTTCCTCCTTGGGGACTGGTTCTACCTGCAAAGGTGCGTAGGGTTCGCTGGAGCGCAAACCTACCCACAGCCAGGCTAAGTTGTTTTTCATCATGGAGAGCAAATCGGCATCATCTTGATTGCACCAAGTACGGACCGTTCCCGTATAGATACAAACGAGCAGTTCAATTTTTCTAGGTTCAGGCAGCCAATGTAATAAACTTTCAGATAATACGTTTAATTGCTGCTGTTCTTCCGTTTTTACGGTTTCATTTTGCAAGGATAAAGCTTGTAAGCTTCGGACAAGTCGTGGTGAGGAATGAATGTTGGACGCTAAGTCTAAAAATAAGCGATTAATGTGTCCTTCAAGGGATTGGACCTTGGAGGGAGGTTGCTTCACCCATTCTTGAATGAATTGAATTTGTTTACTGTAAAGCGCTGAAATGATGGCATCTTTGCTTTTAAAATAATGATAAAACGTTCCCTTTGATGATCCCGTCGCCGCGATGATATCGTCTACGGACACATTCTCATAGCCTTTTTCCATAAACATGGTTAAGGCGGCTTCCATCATCACATCACGCTTTTTGCGGGTGGAGGCTCTCATGAATTGGCTCATCCGCTCACTCCATTCCTACCATCGATTTACTCCTATTATATGCAAAAATAGACTTCCAGTCTACAATTTAATTGACCATCCGTATAAAATTTGAAGAAGGAAAAAATAATCTAAATCATTATTTCCCGTGTGATGTCAATACCTGCGGTCTATACTTCAGAATAGAACCACATGAGAGGATGAAATACACACTTGAAAAATGAAGATTTAGGATGGAATTCCTTTTTTGAAAAAGCTTTCGAACCTTATCTAAACGAGGGATACCAGGTTGGACGGGTTTCCTTGGAACATAAACATATGTATCGCGTACAGACGGAAGTCGGGGAAGCGCTAGCCGAGGTGTCTGGTAAAATGCGGCATCTAGCTCTGCGTCGTGAAGACTACCCCGCTGTAGGCGATTGGGTCGTACTTTCCATAAGGGGAGAAGAACAACGAGCAACGATCCATGCTGTATTGCCGCGTAAAAGTAAGTTTTCCCGTAAAGTAGCTGGTCAAGTCACCGAAGAACAAATTGTTGCCACGAATGTTGATACCGTGTTTCTGTTCACAGCGCTTAATCTAGATTTTAATGTACGCCGTATTGAGCGATATATGGTGTTAGCTTGGGAGAGCGGAGCAAATCCGGTTATTGTTCTAAGTAAAGCGGATTTATGCGAAGATCCGGAGGCACTGGCTGCAGAGGTCGCGGCTGTTGCTGTAGGTGTACCGATTCATATTATTAGCTCAGCAGAAAATCGCGGACTAGATGAGCTTGCCGCTTATATTTCTCCAGGACAAACAGTCGCGCTTCTTGGCTCGTCCGGTGTGGGTAAATCAACCTTGGTGAATCGTATCTATGGGATGGAGATTCTGGATACGGGAGATATTCGTTCGGGGGATGACAAAGGGAAGCATACGACGACTCACCGGGAGCTTATCACGCTGCCTGGAGGAGGCATATTGATTGATACACCAGGAATGCGTGAACTCCAGCTTTGGGACGTTTCGGATGGATTAAGCACATCTTTTCAAGATATCGAAGAGTTTGCAGGAATGTGCTTCTTTCAGGATTGTAAGCATGAAAATGAACCGAAATGCGCTGTTAAAAGAGCACTAGATGAAGGGACTTTGAAAGTTGAACGATTTAATAACTACTTAAAATTACAAAAGGAGCTCGCTTATTTGGCACGCAAAGAAGATAAAGGACTTCAAGCAGCCGAGAAAGCAAAGTGGAAAAAGATTCATCAGGCTCATAAAAACCAGCATAATCGTTAAATTTTTTTGTGATGAGATAAGCCCAAATATATTCACTAAGTAGCCTTTTGCCTATAGCTGAATATGCTGTTGGTAAAAAGGAGGCATAAGCCTATGAATCATCAAGAAGTTCATGCCATTTGTAAGAAGCATATGTATCGTTACGTGAGTGTAACGTTAACTAGTGGTGCGGTTTATGACGGTATTGTGGAAGATGTAGATGATGAAAATTTATACTTAGCCGTTCCGATTGGTGGAATGGATCAGGAACAGATGAGAGCTTTCTTTCCCTATCCCGGTTTTGGATACCCATACGGATATCCAGGTTATGGATTTCCAGGTTACGGTTACGGATTTCCAAGGCGCCGCTTTGTAAGACAAATCCTCCCGCTAGCTGGATTACTAGCCTTATCCTTACTTCCCTATTATTAATGGAATGAAACCAGTTCAATCTAGAAACATCTTATAATTAATAAGGTGTTTCTTTTTTTGCAATTATTCCATTTAAAATTATAGATTGGATTGGATTTTTTAGCTCTTTTCCGATAAAATTAAAAGTAGTATTTTCACGAAAGTGGGGGACAAGCCGAACAATGAGTGATTGTATTTTTTGTAAAATTATTGCGGGGGAACTTCCCTCTAAGAAAGTGTATGAGGATGAACAGATTGTTGCTTTCCATGATATTCAGCCAGCTTCGCCTATCCATGTCCTTATCATTCCTAAGAAGCATATTGCTTCACTAGCGGATGCGGGAGAAGAGGATTGGAACATGATCGGGCAAATTCAGCGTGCGGCTGCACAAATTGCTAGAGAACTAGAAGTAGAAGAATCAGGTTATCGAGTTATAACGAATATTGGAGCTAACGCGGGGCAAATTGTTCACCATCTTCATTATCATCTTATGGCTGGGGCACGTTTATCGCCTCTAGGCGTTCACAATTAAGCTTCCTTTCACGAATCGAAAGGTTTGCGATTGACACCCTAATTACTATGACCTATAATGAGATTTGATGAACCGTTTTGTCTTAGATGGTCTGTTCGGAGGGAGGGAAAACTGTTGTCAGAAACTCGAGTTCGTAAGAACGAAACTATAGATGCTGCACTTCGTCGCTTTAAGCGTTCCATCGCTAAGGATGGCATTCTTGCAGAAGTTAAAAAACGTAAACATTATGACAAGCCTAGCGTTAAGCGTAAGCTTAAATCTGAGGCTGCTCGTAAGAGAAAGTTCTAGGAGGCAACATGAGCTTAAGCGATCGATTGAACGAAGATATGAAGCAAGCGATGAAGAGTCAGGACAAGTTTAAACTTTCCGTAATTCGGATGGTAAGATCTACCATTAAGAATTCAGAGATTGAACTGAAAAGAGCCTTAGATGACAATGAAGTGCTTGACGTTCTAACTCGTGAAATCAAACAGCGTAAGGATTCCCTCCATGAATTTACGAAGGCCGGCAGAGATGATTTGGCCGAGGGCCTGAAGGCAGAACTTGTTATTCTAGCTGAGTACATGCCGCAACAGCTTTCTGAGGAAGAAGTGAAAGCCATTGTACAGCAGACCATCCAGCAAATTGGTGCTTCTTCCAAAGCGGATATGGGCAAAGTGATGACGGCATTAATGCCTCAGGTTAAAGGACGCGCTGATGGTAAACTTATCAATCAGTTAGTTCAACAATTATTAGGTTAATACAAAATATGTTTGAAAAGACCGAGTGGACCAAGTCCTCTCGGTCTTTTGTTTCCACATAAGAAAGTATAAGTTTTCGGATCCCGAAAACGCTTTCTTATTGGCGATAAACTTAAATAGGGATCTTTGGTCGTAGACCAAAGTCTCTCCTCGTTAAACGCGGTCGCGCATCCCTGAATGACCTCGATAGAGGTTTTCTCATTCTCTTTAATAAAAACGAAACAGTTTGTGTGTTGGAACGTACATATTAATGATAAGGAAGATTCAGGGGAAGGAGTGAAAGATGATGTTTGTAGAAAACTTATCTGCCTTTCTGACTCATCCCGTTACAGCGACAGTATTATTAGTGGTTGGGATCATTGGAATTGCATTGGAGCTGCTTTTTTTCAGCAGTGGATTGCTCGCCTTAGCGGGGGTAGCTGGTTTTGCACTCTATTTTCTTGGTTTTTATTTAGCTGGTTTTGCTGGTTTCGGTGACTTGGCTATCTTCGGAATCGGGTTACTTCTTCTTATCCTGGAATTGGTCGTTCCGAGTTTTGGGATTCTAGGTGTATTAGGTGCAATATGCCTCTTTGGCGGGGTTCTGATGGCATCTTCAGATCCCACACAAGCAGCGATAATGCTGGGTATCGCCTTGTTGTTGGCAATCGTAGCGATCTCCTTCGCGATCAAAACTTTTAAGCACCGCGGTATTTGGAACCGGTTTATTCTAAAGGAGCAGCTAACGACGAACAAAGGATTTACATCCAACCCGGATCGATCCTATTTGATTGGAATGACGGGAGAAGCGATTACTCCGCTCCGCCCTGCCGGGACTGCAATTATTCATGGTGAGCGCGTAGATGTGGTGACGAATGGCAGTTTTATTCCCACGGGAAGGAACATTGTTGTTGTGGAAGTAGAAGGAGTTCGTGTTGTAGTGCGAGAAGAGGAGAGACTTTGAGCGTCACTCAAAGATCCCTATATTAGGAGGAAAAAATGAACATAGAACCAGGATTATATTTGGTGTTGGTAGCGGCTATTGTTATTATTGCACTTTCGGTATTGCTGAGCATTGTACCTGTCATGCTTTGGATTTCAGCACTTGCTTCTGGAGTAAGGATTAGCATCATTACTTTAATTGCTATGAGGCTTCGCCGCGTGACCCCGAGTAGGATCGTCAATCCGATGATTAAGGCTACGAAAGCGGGTATTGATTTAAGTGTCAATCAGCTAGAAAGTCACTTTCTTGCAGGCGGTAACGTTGATCGGGTTGTCAATGCGTTAATTGCTGCTCACCGAGCGAAGATTCACTTGGAGTTTGAACGCGCAGCGGCTATCGATCTCGCAGGTCGGGATGTCTTGTTAGCTGTTCAAATGAGTGTAAATCCACGTGTCATTGAAACGCCTAATGTATCAGCAGTGGCAAAGAACGGAATTGAAGTAAAGGTTATAGCGAGGGTTACGGTTCGAGCGAACATTGACCGCCTTGTAGGGGGCGCGGGTGAGGAAACGATTATCGCTCGTGTAGGTGAGGGGATTGTAACTACAGTTGGTTCCAGCGACTCTCACAAAGATGTCCTAGAGAATCCGGATTTGATCTCTCGAACGGTTCTGGGTAAAGGGTTAGACGCCGGAACGGCTTTTGAAATATTATCGATTGATATCGCGGATGTGGATGTAGGTAAAAACATTGGCGCCCATTTACAAACGGAGCAGGCAGAAGCCGATAAGCGAATCGCTCAGGCTAAAGCTGAGGAAAGACGTGCAATGGCCGTTGCTGCCGAGCAAGAAATGAAAGCCAGAGTTGTAGAAATGCGTGCGAAGGTGGTCGAATCAGAGTCACAGGTACCGCTTGCGATGGCTGAAGCACTTCGAAATGGTAAATTAGGTGTCATGGACTATATGAATCTTAAAAATATCGATGCAGATACACAAATGCGTTCTTCACTCGGCAAAATAAATGATGGTAAGAGTGAGAAAGAATAGTAGTTTTGAAGAGGTGATCAGATGGAACAGCTCATTGGAATTGTGTTGAAGAACTGGTATCTGGTTATTATTGCATTCGCCTTTTTTTATCAAATTCGAAGTAAGAGCCGACGAGCGAATCAGGGGACTAATGCGAGACCTGGAATGCCATCCTTTGGTGATGCCCCTCATGGCTCTACGCGACCAGTAGAAGCGAAGAAATCAGACCAGAAGGGGTTAGGATCGACTTTGCAATCGGGACACGTACAAGACGAGTATGGTCGTTCTAATAAAGCTAAGGCGGTCTCGACAAAGCCCAATCAAAAGGCTTCTCCATTCGGCTCGCCTACGCAGATTGTTAATGAAAGCTCATCTGTTTACGCAGATGCGATCTCTACGCCGAGTCCCTTTCCTGAACAACCGAGCCAAGGACAACTCCTGCAAGGAGTTGTGTGGGCTGAAATTCTCGGCCCGCCTAGGTCGAAGAAGCCTTATCGCAAATAATAGGATGTAAGAACGCCCACTCGATCGAGTGGGCGTTCTTTGCTATACAGGTTTTTCACATAAAACTGGCTCTCTCCGCATAATTTGGTAGAAAGTCTCTGCGCTTTTTCTGTATTCATGATCATCTAGTTAGAGGGGGTACTCCCAGCTATGCGTCGCTTGACCCGCAAATGGAACCAGTTCACGGCCAAAATCCTTGATCTTCCTCAGGATGTGGTACAGGACTTGCCGCGAATTACGATGATCGGCAACGTACAGCTTTATGTAGAGAATCATCGGGGTGTACTTCATTTTTCAAGTGAAAACTTGAAGCTCGAATTAACGAAAGGGACGCTAGAAGTGTTCGGAAAGCAATTAGTCATTCGAGCTATTCTTTCAGAAGAAGTGTTTATTGAGGGCTTGATCGATAATGTGAAATATGAACCATAGATGAAAGTATGGACTGAGAACAGGAGGCTGAGTCATGAAACAATCCCTTTTCATTGCTCGTTTGCGAGGTTATGTGTGCATTCAAATACGAGGTGAAGGTTGTGAAAGATTAATCAATCCCATGATGGAGAAGGGCTTCTCCATATGGGATATTCAAGCTGCAGATGGGGGGAAGCTTGAGCTTTTAATTCTCATCAAAGACTTTTTCAGACTAAAACCGCTCCTGAAACGGACAGGCTGCCGGGTGCATGTTACGGAAAGGCACGGGCTGCCTTTTTTTATGGACAGACTGGGCCGTAGAAAGGTTTTTTTTGCAGGAATGGCTGCTTTCATCATAGGTCTCTACTTATTGACTTCGCTCGTATGGCAAGTTAGTGTGGAAGGGAATGATCGTATCTCTGAGTCGGAAATTTTGCAAGCTGCTTCCAAACAGGGCATACATACGTTTCAATGGAAGTTTAAGTTGAAGAAAGCAGAGGAGCTATCGCGCGCGATTCAAGGAATGCTGCCGAATGCGGCTTGGGTTGGTGTCGAAATTCGAGGTACCCATATCACGATCAAGGTTGTCGAGGCAACTATTCCTGATAAGGGACCGCTTATGAATCCTCGGAATTTAGTTGCTGCCAAAAACGCGCTCGTTACCGAGATTTTATCAGTTAAAGGCAAACCGATGGTGAAGCCGAATACGTATGTGCGAAAAGGGGACGTGCTTATCTCGGGAACTATCGGCGATGAACAAAATAGTCAAGTGGTGGTTGCAAGTGGTAAAGTAAAGGGGATCGTTTGGTATACCTCCCGAATCGAAACTCCGCTAACAAAAACATATAGCGTATATTCAGGTGAAGCTACGACTCGCAATTATCTTGTATTTGGGACAAGAGCACTGCAAGTAAGCGGATATGGCAAGCAGAAATTCGAGCATTTCGAAACGATTCCAGAGCGTAAAACACTGGCTTGGCGGAGTTTTTCGCTTCCTATCGGTTGGCTTCATGAAAAGGTGATGGAGGTTCAAATTGTCGAGGAACCTATTGACCCAGCGAATGCTAAAAAGGCGGGCTTAGAGCAGGCTAAAGCCAAATTACTTGGAGCCGAAGGAGCAGATGCTAGAATTGTCGGCGAAAAAATTTTGCATGAAAAAACAGAGAATGGTAAAATTTATATAGACGTGCATTTTGAAGTCGAAGAAAATATCGCCGAAGAACAACCAATTGTGATACGAGGAGAATGAGGCCTGTTGGTAGAATACGCGCAATCTGTGAAAATAACATTGAAAAATCCGGTTGAGGGACTAGCCTTGTTCGGACCGCAGGATAAATTTCTGCATGTCATCGAGCGGGAGATTCCTGCACAAATCTATACGCGTGAAGCTGAAATAACGATTCAGGGGAATGCTGCGGAAGTGAACTCACTTCAGCAGCTTTTTGAGGTTCTTCTACAGCTCATCCGTAATAATTATACGCTGACAGAGCGGGATGTTTTATACGCGGTTGAACTTGCGAAGCAGATGAAAACCGACCAATTGCTTGATTTGTTCAAAGGTGAAATTACAACAACGCACAAAGGTAAACCTATACGTGTCAAAACGATAGGACAACGGAAGTATGTCGAGACGATTAAGAAGAAGGATATCGTTTTCGGAATTGGACCCGCAGGAACAGGTAAAACCTATTTAGCTGTTGTACTTGCCGTGACGAGGCTTAAAGAAGGGGCCGTCAAAAGGATTGTATTAACGCGCCCTGCTGTTGAGGCTGGAGAAAGTCTGGGCTTTCTGCCGGGGGACTTGCAGGAAAAAGTTGACCCTTATTTACGCCCATTGTATGATGCTCTTAATGATGTCCTGGGACCTGAGCAAGTGGCCAAGTCATTAGAACGAGGACTTATTGAGATTGCACCACTGGCTTATATGCGCGGGAGAACGTTAGATGATTCTTTCATCATTCTGGACGAGGCGCAAAATACTACGCCTGAGCAAATGAAAATGTTTCTAACAAGACTTGGATTCGGTTCCAAAATGGTGATTACCGGGGACGTTACACAAATTGATTTGCCGCGTGGCAAATCGTCCGGTCTCGTAGAAGCAAACCGCATTCTCGGTAATATTGAAGAACTCGGCTTTATTTATTTTGATGAGCAGGATGTGGTTCGACATTCACTTGTTCAGAAAATCATTGTTGCGTACAATGCTGAAAATGATAAGTAACTGAGCAGGGTTGTTAGGTAGAGAGGAATGACCTTCCGTGAAGAAAAATGAAGTGCAAATGAAAGGCAAATTTCATTACCAGCTGAACGGATGGAAATACAGTACAGGTATACGGGTACTGTTGTTTCTCTTGCTGGCGTTAATTTTTTATATGTCCCTTTACGTTAAGCTTGTGCCCCAAGTTTATGATATTGTGTTAGGAACGACGAGTGAAAAAACCATATATGCTCCTAGACAAATTGAAAACGCAATTGCTACTGAACAAGCGAAAGAAGACGCTGCCAAGCGCGTCCAACCCGTTTATCGCATTGTGAATCTCAAAAATGATACGCTTATTGATGTTATTTATGATAAATTATTGCAAATCAATGCGGATGAAGAAGTGAAATTCGACGACAAAGTCAGCATTTATCGCCGGGTTATTCCACAGCTAATCAGCGATACGCAAAATCAATCGATTAAATCACTTCGTATCAGCGGTCAATATAACGATTTATTGCTTGAACAAATCCAGCAGGGGCTTGCCGAACAGCAGTACCCGCTGCCGGAAGAAACTTATTTTAAGCTTCCAAGGTTGACCAAAGATGATTTAGCGGCCATGCGTCCAGTGACGAAAGACATCATTTACAAATTGATGAATGATCAAATCTTGGATGCGCAAACAGCCCGAGCTAAAGTTGCTGAGCTTGTCAATACATCGAACCTGACGAAGAATACATCTCGTGAAATGGTTACCGAAATAGCCAGAGCCCTCATAACGCCGAATAAATTTTTTGATCAAAAGGGCACTGAGGATGCCAAAGGACAAGCTAGAGAGAGCGTGAAGCCGGTATACATCAATAAGAATGATGTTCTCGTTAAAGTGGGGGATGTCATTACGGAAGAGATATACGCTAGGCTGGATAAACTAGAGCTCTTGAAGGACAAAGCGAATTACTTGCCGCAATTAGGGCTCAGTATTCTTTCGGCTCTCTTGTCATTCGCCGTCTATATGTTTGTCCGACAAAGCGCATTGCCAATCAAATACAATAATTCTCAACTCGTCATGCTCATTCTTATTTTTCTTATCAATGTCATGGGAATGAAACTGATTTCTCTCGTGCAAAATCTAGATTATCCTTATATTGGTTATCTGGCTCCGACTGCGTTAGGAAGTATCCTGATTGCCATTTTACTGGATGCTCCGCTAGCGTTCATTGCATCGGTCTTATTCTCCTTAATGGCAAGTATTATCTTTAACACGGAGCATGTGTTGCTTTTTGACTACCGTTTCGGATTAGTTAGCTTAGCTATTTGTTTCAGTGCCGTGTTCACGATTCAAAGGGCAAGCCAACGGGCTACCATTCTGAAAGCTGGTCTCATGATTGCCTTCTTCTCCATGTTAACGATTACATCGATGCTGTTAATGGAAGATCATTTTCAGAAGAGAGAAGCCCTTCTATCGCTTTCTTTCGCGGCTGCAGGCGGATTATTAACGGTTGTGTTCGTTATTGGGCTGCTGCCCTTTTTCGAAGTTGCATTCGGTATTCTATCTCCGCTCAAATTGGTGGAGCTCTCTAATCCGAATCATCCTTTACTGCGCAAGCTGCTTACGGAGACACCGGGGACCTATCATCACAGTGTCATGGTGGGTAATTTGTCGGAGGCCGCAGCTGAATCCATCGGAGCTGACGGGCTGCTATGCCGAGTTGGTTCTTATTATCATGATATCGGCAAAACAAAGCGCCCTAGCTACTTTATTGAAAATCAAACGAATATTGAGAATCCGCATGATCGAATTGATCCGAATTTAAGTAAGTCGATCATCATAGCGCACCCACGTGATGGCGTTGAAATGCTTAAGGATTTCAAAATGCCCAAGCCGTTACGAGACATTGCGGAACAGCATCATGGGACGACGCTTCTGCACTATTTCTATCATAAAGCGGTGAAACAAGCCGAAGAAGAGGGCAGTGAGAAAGAAATCCGCGAAGAGGATTTTCGTTACTCTGGTCCCAAAGCGCAATCCAAAGAAGCAGCAATTGTGGGTATTGCGGATAGCGTGGAGGCTGCAGTTCGATCACTGCGTAATCCGACGCTAGAGCAAATTGATTCGATGGTGCACAAAATTATTAAGTCTCGTTTGGATGACGGTCAATTTAATGAGTGTGATCTCACGCTCAAAGAACTCGATAAGATTGCCAAAACATTAAACGAAACCTTGTTAGGGATCTTTCACTCGAGGATTGAATATCCAAGTGAGCTAGCTCCAAAGAAGTCAGGGGCTTAATGATATCGACGACAAATTAAAGGAGGGACACATAATGGCAAGTATGGATTTAACATTAGAGTGGAACAGTGAGCAAGAAGTGAAAGAAATCACGCCTGCTTTTATTGAAAAGCTTGAAGAGCTGCTGCGTTTAGCAGGCGAACTTGAAGGCGTTGCGGCGGGTGAAGTTGCCCTTACATTTGTAGACGATGAAGCGATTCAAGAGCTTAATAAACAGTACCGTGACTTAGATAAACCGACCGATGTTCTTTCGTTTGCAATGAGCGAGTTCGGAGAGGATGAAATTCGTATCAACTACGAAGATGATGGTGAAGGCGACGCAGATGAACTTCAGGACGGTGAGACGGTATCTGAAGGGTTTATTGAGCCTTTAGGTGATATTATCATTTCGGTTCCCCGTGCCATCGCTCAGGCCGAAGATTATGGACATTCCGTTGAGCGTGAGCTCGGATTTCTATTCGTTCATGGGTTCCTGCACTTGATCGGCTATGATCACCAAAGTGAAGAGGAAGAGAAGATTATGTTTGCTAAGCAGGAGGACATTTTGCAGAAGGCAGGTTTGACCCGCTAATGTCGGACGGCTTCCGTAAATGGCGCAGGAGCTTCCGGTATGCCTATGAGGGAATCAAATATGCTTTAGATACGCAGCGCAATATGAAGTTCCATTTTTGCGTTGCTTTTCTTGTTTTATTGGCAGCGCTATTTATCCATCTGCCCAAAACGGACATTCTGTTTATTCTGCTGGCGGTAACTTTAATGATTGTTACTGAGCTCATCAATACGGCTGTGGAGAAAACGGTGGATCTGGCTATGCCAGATCGCCATCCGTTAGCCAAAATTGCGAAGGACGTCGCCGCGGCGTCCGTATTGGTGTCCGCAGGTTTTGCGGTGATTGTAGGCATGATTGTATTTTATGAGCCTATCGATCACTTGCTGCGAAATTCCAGAATGCAAGATGCTCCAGTATCAGCGGGAACAATTTGGGTCCTTATAGCCCTTGTTGTTTTGACGGTTATCGTGATTGAGACACGTTTCTCAGATAAAGGGAAACTGGTACGACCTAGCTTGTTAACGGCTGTTGCTTTCGCAATTGCTACTGTCATTACGATTTTCGTCTCGCAAACGATAGTTGCTCTGCTTGCCTACACGCTCTCTGTACTTATTTTTATTATGCTGTATGACAAGAGGAAGCGACCATTTCCAGCACTAATTCTTGGAGCACTCATTGGCATCATGGTCACAATCCTCGCTTTTTCATGCCTTAACATGCTATAACGTTAATATAAAATGAAAGTAGGTTGATGGCAATGAATCAACAAGAACTCATTCAACACGCGAAAGAAGCGATGAAAAGAGCCTATACACCTTATTCGAATTTTCAAGTTGGTGCGGCGCTTTTGGACGCAAACGGTCATGTACACTATGGCTGTAATGTAGAAAATGCTGCCTATGGACCGACCAACTGTGCTGAGCGAACTGCGTTATTTCGCGCAATTGCTGATGGTCATAAGGCAGGTTCCTTTCAAGCTATAGCGGTGATGGGGGACACAGAAGGTCCTATTTCCCCATGCGGTGTGTGCCGCCAGGTATTGGTGGAACTATGTGAGCCGGATATGCCAGTTTACCTTGGTAATTTAAAAGGTGATTTTGCAGAAACTACCGTGTCTGCCTTATTGCCAGGTGCTTTCACAACGAAAGATTTGCATATAAATGGAGGATAACTAGAAGTGGCTAAAAAAGAATTTAAATCAGGCTTTGTCGCTATCATCGGACGTCCGAACGTTGGGAAATCAACGCTGATGAACCAAATCATCGGGCAAAAAATTGCTATCATGTCAGATAAGCCTCAGACAACAAGAAACAAAATCCATGGGGTTTATACATCCAATAACGGCCAAATTGTTTTCCTGGATACGCCAGGTATTCATAAACCGACTTCCAAGTTAGGCGATTACATGAGCAAAGTGGCGCATGGAACACTTGGGGAAGTGGATGCGGTCCTGTTCTTGGTTGATGTTGCCGAAGGGATTGGCGGCGGCGACCGATATATTATCGAGCAGCTAAAGCATGTTGAAACGCCTGTCATTTTGGTGTTAAACAAAATTGACCTTGTTCAGCCTGAAGCGCTGCTGGCGATTATTACAAATTACAAAGATTTGTATAACTTTGCTGAAATCGTGCCGGTTTCTGCTCTCAAGGGTAACAATGTAACAACATTGTTGGAACAAATTGTTCGCTATTTACCGGAAGGTCCGCAGTACTATCCAGCCGACCAAATTACGGATCACCCGGAACAATTCGTATGCGCTGAACTCGTACGTGAGAAAATCTTACATTTGACGCGGGAAGAAATTCCGCATTCCATTGCCGTCCAGATTGAAGACATGCGTGTTGAGCCCAATGGTGTAGTCCATATTTCGGCAGTCATATTTGTTGAGCGAGATTCGCAAAAAGGTATCGTCATCGGTAAACAAGGAAGTTTACTCAAAGAAATTGGGAGGCAGGCTCGCCGTGATATCGAAACGTTGCTTGGTTCTAAAACTTTCTTGGAACTATGGGTTAAAGTGAAAAAAGACTGGAGAAATCAAGACAGAGTCCTGCGTGATCTTGGCTTCCGTCACGACTAATAGATTTTTCCCTAACAGTTCCAGTTTTTATTTCGCATAGAGAAGCTTCCTCTGCGCATCCTAAGAACATCACGTTCAATGGGGAGGATGCTGAACATGAAAGATTTTTCGTGGACGTATTTTTCAAAGACCGGTGATGTAGATGCCTATCTGCTGTACAAACAAGTCTCCGGAGAACCAGGTATGGACACCGATGTACAGGAAGAGGATCAAAGTAACGAAGAACCGCTCGAAGGTCTGAATATGTAAATTCATATTCATTAGGCTCGTAAATTTCAGAGCGGCATTCATGGGGGAAGTCATTTGCTGCGCAGCGTACAGGGGATTGTACTCCGTAGTATGGACTATGGAGAGGGAAATAAGATTATTAGTTTATTCACCCCCGAGCTGGGTAAGGTTGGTGTCATGGCTCGGGGTGCTAAGAAAGTGAAAAGTCGACATGCCGCCGTTACGCAGCTTTTTACGTACGGCGATTTTGTTTTTTTCAAACAAAGGGGTCAGATGGGGTCTCTGAATAGTGCTGAGATTATCGAAGCCCATCATGCTTTACGTGAAGATTTACATATGTCTGCGCATGCTTCCTATTTGGTGGAGATGACAGACCGGATGCTTGGTGACGAAGAGGGCAGCACTTATATATTTGAGCAATTGAAAGCTGGACTAATGGCTATTGAAGAGGGCAAGGACATGCAGATCGTCGTTCATCTCTATGAAATGAAGATGTTTGATCTAGCCGGCTATCTTCCTGTGACCAATGCTTGTGTCTCCTGTGGAGAAACTTCGGGGATTACTACCTTTAGTCCTGCAATGGGTGGGACTTTATGTGCTCGCTGTCGATATAAAGATACCGCGGCTATTCCTATCGGTGAAGGAGCGCTTAAGCTTTTGAAAATATTTCCTCGCATGGATATGCGGAGACTTGGTGCCGTTCAGGTAAAGGATGAAACGAAAGCGCAGCTGAAGACTTGCATGCGAGCTTACATGGATATCCATATTGGTGTTCAGTGGAAATCAAGAGGCTTTATTGAACAAATGGAAAAATACAACATATAGTGTTGATTCTAATTTGACATGTGATTTCGGCTTTGATATGATGTGGTGGAAATCACCTCGCCCTTGTGCTGTCCGCATATCGGTGAGGTTTTTCTCATGCTTTCGTTCTGTTTACATCAACTTTACATACAAATGACTAATGTAGGGCCTCGTCCCTGCTGAAAGGGGCTTAGGGAAATGGATCACCCACTACCTACTCGCGTATATGTAGTTTCTGATTCAGTTGGGGAAACAGGAGAATCAGTCGTGCGTGCCGCTGCGATGCAGTTTCATCCTGTACCCGTTGAAATTATGAGAGCTCCATTTATCCATGATTTTGAAGGAATAGATAAAGTCATCAATGCGATTAGGATACATGGCGGAATTGTCGTGTTTACATTGGTTATACCTGAATTGCGAGACGATCTGATAGCCAAGGCGAAGGAGTACGATATCCCGCATATTGACTTACTTGGGCCAGTTGTTGCTACCTTAGGGCAAGCATTACACCAAGAGCCTCGCAGACAACCGGGTATGATTCATCCGCTCGATGAGGATTATTTCAAAAAAGTTGAAGCGGTTGAATTCGCAGTCAAATATGATGACGGTCGGGATTTTAGCGGCATACAAAAAGCAGACATCATCTTATTAGGTGTTTCTCGGACGTCCAAAACACCCTTATCGATGTACTTGGCGCACAAAAGATTTAAAGTCGCCAATGTTCCATTGGTACCGGAAATGCAGCCGCCTGCTGCGATTTATACGGTTCCAAAGGATAAGATCATTGGGCTGCGGATTGACCCGGATAAATTGAATGTCATACGTCAAGAACGGCTGCGAACATTAGGGCTAGCAGAAAATGCAACCTACGCCAATGTAGAACGTATTAAAATAGAACTGGCTTTTGCTGACAAAATTATGAGCAAAATCGGTTGCGTCATCTTTGATGTTTCCAACCGTGCCGTTGAAGAGACAGCAAGTTTAATCATGGACCATATCGAACGAGTCCAGTAAGGTTTTATGTTTTCCCTTGCAGGATTTTTTGTAAGTCCATCGTATATAATAGTACGGTGAGATTTCTTCTAGAGAGCAGGGGCTGAACTGTATGCGAGCGAGAAGTATTATCGTTGATGCCGATGCTTGTCCAGTAAAATCTGAAATTGAGCAAGCAGGTAGGCAGTTTGGTGTACAAGTTGTGCTAGTTGCTTCTTTCGATCATCGGATGAAGGAGAACCCAGGCGTGAAGGTCGTTCAAGTGGACCGTTCTGATCAATCTGTCGATTTATATATTGCCAATCAGATTCAGCAAGGTGATATTTTGGTGACACAAGATTTTGGACTCGCCGCCTTAGGATTGGCTAAGGGATCTATTTGCTTAACGAATCGAGGGCAGGAATATACCGATAGTTCGATTGATTTCCTTTTGGATCGTCGTCACGCATCGGCCAAAATGCGCAGAAGCGGAAAGCATTCGAAGGGGCCAAAACCTTTTACGGAGGCAGATCGTCAAAATTTTCTACATGGTTTGACAAAACTTTTAAAATATTTGCAGGAAATCGAAAACAAGTAGCGAATAGTAATTAGTCGGAAAAGCGACCTGAATTGTAGGTGGAACGAAAATGAGGTACGGACGCATACCTGAAGAGGTCATTGAGGCTGTACTTAAGCGCCATGACATTGTTGATGTCATTGGTAGGCACGTACATTTGAGCAAGCAAGGGCATTATATGAAGGGGCTATGCCCGTTCCACTCTGAGAAAAGTCCTTCATTCACTGTCACACCGGAAAAACAAATTTATCGTTGTTTTGGTTGTAATGTGGGTGGGAATCTGATTCGATTCGTAATGGAAATCGAAGGACTTAGCTTCGCCGAGGCCGTAAGCAAGCTGGCAGAAGAAGCGGATATCCCAATCACTTGGGAGGAAGCAACAGAGGAGCAAAATGAACAGCAGCAAGAGAAAGCAACCTTGTTAAAAGCTTATGATTTTACAGCGAAATTGTACAATTATATACTTGGGAACACGGAACAAGGCAAAGTGGCAAAAGGTTATTTGGCCTCAAGAGGAATTTCGGATAAGCTGATCGAAACCTTCCAAATTGGTTATGCACCGGCCATGTGGGACACACTCGTTCAACAGCTAGATAAACGAGAGTTCGACTTAGCCCTGATGGAGAAGGGCGGTTTAATCTCTGCCAAACATGAAGGTAACGGCTATGTGGATAAATTCCGGGAACGCATCATGTTCCCTATTTGCGACTCTACTGGCAAAGTTATCGCATTCGGAGGCAGATCGATGGGCGATGCGCAGCCCAAATATTTAAATAGTCCGGAAACCATTCTTTTTAATAAAAGCCGGACAATGTATAACCTCCATCTGGCTAGACCTAATATGCGTAAGCTTCAACAAGCAGTTCTCTTTGAAGGCTATGTGGATGTCATTAAAGCATGGGAAGCGGGAATTAGTAATGGTGTCGCCACGATGGGGACAGCATTAACGAAGGAACATGCCGCTCTGCTGAACCGTAACGCTGACCAAATCGTCATTTGTTATGACGGGGATAACGCAGGACAATCAGCAGCATTCAAAAGTATTCCTATTCTAGAAGAGACAGGCAGCCGAGTCACGGTAGCCATGCTGCCAGACGGCAAGGATCCAGATGATTATGTAAGAAACTATGGTTTTGACCGATTCGTACGGGAGATTATTGAACCAGCCGTACCATCGATGAAATATAAGCTATTATACATCCGCAAAAATTTTAAGTTGCATGAGGACGGTGACAGACTTCGTTATCTGCAATCTGCTGTGAAATTAATCAGTCATCTTCAATCTCCGATGGAACGTGAACATTATTTGAAACAATTGGCTTCTGAATTCCCGGAATCTTCGTATGAGGCGATGAAGTTAGACCTTCACGAAATCTTGCTGCAATCGGAAAAAAACCGACCAGAGGGGGATAATAAACCAATTCTGTGGAATAATGTTATGAATAATGGGAGAACAGTGGAACGAACACTCAAAAAATCACCATCACTTTTGCCCGCTTATCATAATGCAGAACGGTTGATATTGGCGGTAATGATGCATGACCGTGACGTCTGCTCACAAGTGGAAGCACAATTAGGTGATCAATTCAATGTTGAAGCTCACGCAGTCTTAGCTGCTTATTTATATGCTTACTACGCTCAGAATGCTGAGCCGGATGCAAGCCGATACATTGCCATGCTGCAAGACGAACAGCTGGAGAGCTTGGCTAGTTCCATTGTAATGATGGGTGCTGGTCATGGAATTAACGAACAAGTGATTGACGACTATATTCGCCAAATTCGCAAAGTTCCAATGCAAGAAGAAGTTGAACGCAAGAAAGAAGAACGAGTTCGTGCAGAACGCGCGGGCGACCATCTTAAAGCTGCACAAATTGCTATTGAAATTATTGCCCTAGAAAAACGATTGAAGTCAACTTAGTATTACTGCAATGACTAGGGAGGAGGGAGTCCGTACCATGGCGAATGATCAGCGTACAGAACTAGAGACAGAATTGACCCTGGACCAGGTGAAAGACCAGCTAATTGAGCAGGGGAAAAAGCGGTCCTCACTAACTTACAAGGATATTATGGAGAAATTAGCTCCCTTTGATCAGGATCCTGAACAAATCGATGAGTTTTTCGAACAGCTTTCGGAGCAAGGGATCGATGTAGGGAACGAATCCGATGAGGATTCCATGAATCCAGAAGAAAATGAGCGCGATGAGTTTAACTTCGATGATGATCTGGCCTTACCGCCAGGGATTAAGATTAATGATCCAGTTCGGATGTATTTGAAGGAAATTGGTCGAGTACCGCTTCTTTCCGCGGAAGATGAAGTAGGGTTAGCCAAACGGATTGAAAATGGGGATGAAGAAGCGAAGAGACGTTTAGCAGAAGCTAACCTTAGACTCGTTGTCAGTATCGCCAAAAGATATGTAGGTCGAGGCATGCTGTTCCTAGATTTGATTCAAGAAGGTAATATGGGGCTTATTAAAGCTGTGGAAAAGTTTGACCATACCAAAGGATATAAGTTTAGTACGTATGCGACATGGTGGATTCGTCAAGCGATTACCCGTGCCATTGCGGACCAAGCGAGAACGATACGTATTCCGGTACATATGGTCGAAACGATTAATAAACTTATCCGTGTTTCCCGTCAATTGCTGCAAGAATTAGGGCGTGAACCTACACCGGAAGAGATTGCCAAAGAGATGGATTTGAGCACAGATAAAGTACGTGAAATCATGAAGATTGCACAAGAGCCTGTGTCGTTAGAAACACCGATTGGTGAGGAAGACGATTCTCACTTGGGAGATTTCATTGAGGATCAAGAAGCGTTGGCACCAGCTGATGCTGCCGCGTATGAGCTTCTGAAGGAACAGCTTGAGGACGTTCTGGATACGTTGACGGAAAGAGAAGAGAATGTACTTCGCTTACGTTTTGGACTAGATGATGGACGTACACGTACGCTTGAAGAAGTAGGTAAAGTTTTCGGTGTTACACGTGAACGGATTCGTCAGATCGAAGCTAAAGCTTTGCGGAAGTTGAGACACCCAAGCCGTAGCAAACGGTTAAAGGATTTCTTGGAATAAAGACGCTGTGAGAGGGCCCTGCCAATTCGGCGGGGTCTTTTTTTATTATAAAAACTACTACTAAAGCCAGAGGAAGAATTCACCGATAAAGTAGCTAGGAAGGTGAGCGAATAAATGGATGCAGAGAAACGAAAAGTGATTGTCAGTGAAATCCATCATTGGCGCAGAAGCAAATTGCTTCCTGAGCATTACTGCGATTTCCTAATGAATTTGTATGTGGATGAATCAACGCCTAAACCTGCTTCATTAATGGGGGTATCCGCATCCTCGGTAGCGAACAGTAATTGGAAAATATGGTTGGCCATTATGGCGGTGATTGCCGCTCTTGCCTTATCTGCTCTTAATTTTAACTCTTTTGGATTGCCAATGCAAATTGGAATTTCCACGCTTTTTGTCATCATTTGTTATGCATTTGCATATCGGCATTATCAGAAAGCACCAGTTATTTCTTATTTGCTCTGTGGTGTTTCTTCGATTGCTTTGCTTTTTCTCGGTTTGTATTTATTAGATTTGTATGAAGTGAGTTCATCTTATGCCTATGTTGGTTATTTAGCTTTTTGTAGTAGTGTCTGGCTGTTTAATGGGTTAGTAGGCCGTATGGCCATTTTCCAGATATGCGGCTGGCTGGGGCTAGTCGGTACATATGGGTGGCTATTGCTGCACAAGCTTGACAGTCCTGGGTGGTTCTCACTTGAAATTAGTTGGATTCCGGTTAGTATTGTACTTATATGGATGGCTTGGCTTGCGCATCATACGAATAAGCAAGCAGCTAGCGTGCTTCTGTTAGTTGGGAGTATTGTATGGTTTGCTCCTGAAGCGATGACGTTTCTAACAGATGTCAATATGAGTTCTCGTCTCATTCAATTATCGTTTACAGGCAAGTTAGTTTCTGCAGGCGTGGCATTATTTTTGCTGCGTAAAAAATGGGTAGAGTGGGTAATGTAACATATGGTGAAATTATCGAAAAGACTGCAAATGATTGCAGACCGAGTTCCATTAGGCTCAAAGGTAGCGGACATTGGTTCCGATCATGCCCTATTGCCAACGTATTTGGCACAACAGGGTATTATTTTGTTTGCTGTGGCTGGCGAGGTGAATCCAGGGCCTTTTGAAGCGGCAACAAGACAAGTTCTAGAAAGCGGATTGTCCAAGAAAATCAGTGTAAGATCCGGTGATGGACTCGCCGTTATTGAGGCTGGAGAAGTCAATGTCATTACGATCGCCGGAATGGGCGGAAGTTTGATGGCGAGTATTTTGGAAGCTGGAAAGCATAAGCTGCAAGGCGTCACTCATCTCATTTTGCAGCCCAATGTCGGTGAAGATCATGTGCGGCGTTGGTTGCTGCAGCAGGGTTGGAATCTGGAATCCGAAACGATTCTAGAGGAAGACGGTAAGATTTATGAGATATTGACAGCCATAGCTGTGCCGGATGCGGAAAAGGATACATTGAATGTTCTTTACGCTGAACGTCAACTGCCAGGTGGGGTTAGGGTATCGAAGGAACGCTTGCTTCAAATGGGGCCATACTTCATCAGCGAGGCTCCAGAAGTATGGTTTATCAAGTGGGAAAGCGAACTGAAAAAGTTGGCCATGATTAAAGGGCAGCTCCAACTATCCTCCGCAGAAGCGTCTGTTGCTAAGGCAGAGCAGGTCGGTCAAGAAATGAAGGAAATAAAGGAGGTACTCGCTTGTTTGCAAAAGGTCAAACCGTAATCCAGCTGTTTGAACAGCTGGCGCCGAAGCATTATGCGATGCCTGATGATAAAATAGGCTTACAGCTAGGGTCTTTGCAGAAGGAAATCCAAAAGGTCCTCGTAGCCTTGGATGTCACCGATGAAGTGGTTGAAGAAGCCATTCAGCAAGGCGCTAATCTTATTATTGCTCATCATGCGATTATTTTCAGACCGCTCGCTCATCTGCAAACGGATACGCCTGCCGGTCGTTTATATGAAAAATTAATTAAGCATGACATCGCTGTCTATATCGCTCATACGAATTTGGATGTGGCTGAAGGCGGCATCAACGATATGATGGCTGATAAGCTCGGTTTGACGGAGCTTACTCATCTGGAGGATGTGCATACGGAGAAGCTGCAGAAGCTGGTTGTTTTCGTGCCTGAGACGCATCACCAGGCTGTGCTGGATGCCCTTTTCACCGCGGGAGCGGGTGGAATCGGGCAGTACAGCCACTGCAGCTTTAACATCCCCGGAACGGGGACGTTCCTGCCGCAAGAAGGGACGCACCCGTTTATCGGGGAAGCAGGCAAGCTTGAACGCGTAGAGGAAGTACGCGTAGAGACCATCGTAACCGCCAGCGTACAGCGCAAGGCGGTTCAGGCTCTATTGAAGGCCCACCCCTATGAGGAGGTGGCCTATGACCTCTACCCGATGGACCTCAAGGGTAGAGTGTTCGGTCTAGGCCGCGTGGGCAAGCTGCCCGCGGCTAAGACTCTTCGCGAGCTGACGGAGCTCGCGAAGCAGGTGTTCGACGTGCCGGCGGTGCGCGTCGTAGGCGATTTGGAACGGCCCATCCGTAAGGTGGCCGTTCTGGGGGGCTCTGGCGGCCGCTACATGCGGCACGCCTTGTTCGCCGGCGCCGATGTGCTGGTCACCGGCGACATCGACTACCACACCGCGCACGATGCGCTTGCGGCGGGTTTGGCTTTGATCGACGTTGGACATAACGTCGAGAAGATCATGAAGCGCGGCGTAGCGGATTATCTCGCCGCGCAGTTGGCCAAGACGGACACGCAGGTGCTGGCATCCGAGGTCGAAACAGAGCCATTCCAGTTCCTGTAGGGATTAGGGCTAGATTGCTCAAAAGCCTATTTCTTGGCATGCCTTATTTACCTTCTGAGTTTCAAATGGTATTTGAGGAAACGATCAGCAGTTGTATTTCGAAGGCATTCTTAGTATACTAGCAAATGCACCGGAAAGTTTGACAGACAATCGCTGGCTGTGGGTAAGCCACAGCGAGAGGAAAGTCCGGGCTCCATAAGGCAGGGTGCTGGATAACGTCCAGTCAACGCGAGTTGAAGGATAGGGCCACAGAAATGGACCGCCGATGGTTTCCCGCAAGGGATTCACAGGCAAGGGTGGAACCGTGGTGTAAGAGACCACGAGGTTCTATGGTGACATAGATCCTGGTAAACCCCACTTGGAGCAAGACCTAGAGGAACGCAAGCCGCTTTCGAGGTGGCAGTCTTAGCCTGAGACGCGTTCGGGTTGGTCGCTTGAGCTGTGCAGCAATGTATGGCCTAGATAGATGATTGTCACTTCAATGGTGGCAGGGGACAGACGCCCGCTATGACCACTGGAAGTACAGAACCCGGCTTACGGCAAACTTTCCATACTGTCGGTTACCCGCAAGGCTTAGGCCCTGCGGGTATTTAATTTTTCTAGAAAAAAATAGGAGCCTCCAGAAGCTTCTATTTTCACAAAAAGTGAGTAAAGAAGCGGAATAAGAGTTCCCAAAGGCTTCTATTTGATACTTAGACCAGTGTTTAAGTTAAGTTTATCCGAATAAGAGCCTCCAGAAGCTTCTATTTTCGCAAAAAGTGGCTAATGAAGAGAAATAAGAGTCCTTTAGAGGCTCTTATTTTACTTTAGAGAAGAGTTCAAGTTTTACAAAGCGGCAAGGATAAAAGGAAGGTCTTGAAACGAAGCAAAATTAGCTTAGAGGCATCCACTGATGAGCGATTCCCTACAAAATGCTGTAATAATCGCACAAGAATTAGCACGTACATTTGATCAAAAAGGGGCTGTCCCAAAAGTACTCGCATGATTGAGCATGTCCCAAATATAAACAAAAGAACCTCCAATTCCACTACTAAAGTGGTGAGATGGAGGTTCTTTTTACATATGAATCTGATTCTAAGTGGGCTCAAAAATCATAAATTGACTTTTGGGACAGCCCCTTTTACTTTAATAGGCATACTTTTTCGTAATGAGATGCATTTGACGAGATAGGTTTTGCGGAAAGTAAGAAATCTGCTGTGAGCTTTGTTCGGCCATTTTTACAGCTTTCACAACATCTATTAATCCGAAGCCGAAGTATTTGTCTCTGCCTTTTGTACCAAGGTCTTGTGCGGATTGTTTAATGATTTCGTAAACCTCCGTGTTTTTCAAACTAGGATTCGTAGAACGAACTAAGGCTGCCAAAGCAGTGACATGAGGGCTAGCCATGGATGTACCCGATAACGCGGCGTATTGATTATTTGGATACGTACTCGCGATACTGACACCAGGGGCCGTCACAGCAATATAGTCGCCATAATTTGAAAAGGGTGCCTTGTTATTTTGAGAATCACTCGCGGCCACAGCTAACACTTCCGGATAAGCGGCTGGAAAACCAGGTCTTTCTGTATTGTCGTTGCCGCTCGCCGCGATGAGTGCCACATCTTTATTGTAGGCATATCGGATGGCGTCGTGGAGAAAGCTTGAATCCGCGTAATTGCCAAGGCTGAGATTCATGACTTTAGCGCCATGGTCAGCAGCCCAAATGATACCTTGAGCGACTGAATAGGTACTGCCTGCTCCAGTTTGATCTAAAACTTTGACTGGTAATACTTTGTTATACCAAGTCATACCTGCTACACCTAGATTGTTGTTAACTAATGCAGAAATAACACCTGTGACATGTGTACCATGTCCAACATCATCCTGCGGGTTGTCATTATCACTAATGACATTATAGCCAGGCAAAAGTTTAGAAGTCAGATCAGGGTGCTTCAAGTCAACTCCTGTGTCGACAACAGCGACGATCACATCTTTCGAACCGCGCGATAATTGCCATCCCTGAACAGTCTCGATAAGAGGCAAGTTCCATTGATACCTACTGTATAGATTATCATTAGGCATAAAATTAGCCGTTATATCAGTTGAGGTCGAACTCGAGGCTCCCGAATCTGTCTGACTGGAGTCATCTTTATTCGCAGCTTCTTCTTGATCGTCATAATAATCATTTGTTAAGTAGAGGAAATGAGGCTCTACATAGACGACATCCCATTTTTTGAAATAAGTCATTAATGCTTTGGCTTCCATGCTTTGCGTGCGGAATACATACGTATAACCGAGTTTTTGGGCGGAAATGGCTTTTATTTCGTTTTTGATTTGTGTCAGCTGAGTTTCCGTTGGATCCTGCTTGAAGCGGACCACTACTTCATTTTGATGATAGTGGCTTGTTCCTTGATTATCCTCAGGATGATCGACGACTTTATCTTGTAAAGTGTCCGTATCCACTGACTCGACTTTCCAACGATTTTCACTAGGATAAGGCTCTAGGCGTAAGTTTTTCAACTGGTGATCAGTTACTTGATGAAGAATATCCTGATGAATAACACCTACTAAGGAGCTGTCTCTATTAGTTGAAGGAGTGCCCTGAACGAAATAAATTTGCTGCGCCGCGCCGAATTTAGGTGATTGGTAATGTTTTCCTTCATCGACGGCTAGTTTAGCTTCCTTTAAATAGGAGAGGGCCTGTTCTTTATAAGAACTTGGCACTTCACCTACTGTAATCCCTTTTTCCAAAGGTTGGCTTTGCTTCGACCAAATAAGCACATCCATTTTTTCATGTTCTTTTTTCATTTCGCTTAGCACTGTTAAAGTTGGCTCTCCGCTTTCAATTTTGCTAAGCATTCGCGAATAATCGATGGAACATTGGCTTCTACATAGATCATCAGTCAGCTTAACGTCTTGTTCCAGAAGAGATAACTTTGCAGTTGTTTCATACTTTGTACTGTACACTTCGGGTCCAGGTTGGTTCTCGTTATTTGAATGGTGTGGGAAAAGGATAATGCCTAAACCAAGAACTAAAGTCATAGATGACAGATAACGCCACATAAAAAGCTCCTCCTTCTAAACGTGCTTAGTATTCCGCTGACGAAACGAATTACCTTTGACTAGGGTGAGGAGCGGAGGATTGTTTTATACATGGAAACTGGAGTTTTACATATACCACTTCGGGTTAATTTATGGTAGGATAGGAATAGCGCAATTATAGGAGGTCTTCATAAATGGCTGTTTTTAATGTGAAAAATATTTGTGATTCAACGCGTACGAAGTTAAAAGAAACGACTGCCAAAATGGAGCTGTTTCTGAATCAAAATTCGCTCGCACAGTTAAATGTGGAGAATGATCCTGCTATGGATGAGTTTTACCGCGGTTATTTGCAGGATACTCGCCATCTATTAGTATTTTGTGAAGTGGCGTACGAGAAATTGGGCGTTAGCTTGAGACGTCCTACTTTTAATGTGGATTTTTCGGAAAAAGTACTGTATGAGGTTTATCATACATGTGTCAATACATTTTTCTACCCTAAAAATGAATGCTACTCTGAAGATGGTCGTTATGCTTATACAGGACAAGATGCTATTCGTTTCCGCAAAAAGCCATCACGTGAAGTACGTGATTTGACGATTGAGCTGTCCAAAGTATTCGAGGAACTTCGTGAAGATTTGTCTTACTATGAAACAGATTACATCACTCAACGTCGTATGCAAGGCGAAAAAGTATAATTTTAATTGAATTGGCAAATACAAGAAGGGATGCGACTATAAGCGCATCCTTTTTCTTTTAAAAGGAGACATGATGCATGGAGCGTGAACAATTAATCAACAGCAGTATCTCGATTATTAAGCTGAACCAGCATCCTAGCGGGGGTTATGTAGCTTCACCGTTATTTCCGCCGTACTCTTACAGTTGGCTCAGAGATGGGACTTTTATCGCGAATGCGATGGATCGCTCTATGGAAACCGAAAGTGCTGAGCTATTCTATCGCTGGGTACATCATGTTTTGAAGGACAAGCGTCCGCGTGTGGATGCGTTAATTCGTAAACAGGAAGCCAAAGAATGGATAGACCGCTCCGAATTTTTTGGAACACGTTATCATTTAGATGGCCGTGATGATGTATCAGAGTGGGGACATTTTCAACTGGATGGTTATGGAGCGTGGCTATGGGGTCTTACGGAACATATTCGTATAACTGGTCATTCCGAGCTCTTAGATGAGTTGAGAGAGAGTATTGAGATAACTGTTGATTATTTGATGACGTTCTGGCATTTTCCGAATTTTGATTGTTGGGAAGAGTTTCCTGATTACGTTCATCCAGCTACATTAGCATGTGTTTATGGCGGTTTAAAGGCACTTGGTGAACTAGAGAATCGTCCTCCACTGCTAGAGAAAGCGGCGTTGATAAAAAAGTTTATCATGGATCATGCCGTCTATGAGGGGCGTTTCGTTAAATCTATTCATTGCTTGGAAGAAGTATGGCAGCCTGCTTTAAATGGCGTGGATGCAAGTCTGTTGTGGCTGACCGTTCCTTTCGGTGTCTGTGAAGTTAATGATCCTATTATGTTGAAGACGGTACAAGCTATTGAAGCTGACCTCAAGCATGAAGGTATCCAAAGATATGTCGAGGATCGCTATTATGGGGGCGGAGAGTGGCTGCTGCTTACTGCATGGTATGGATGGTACCAGGCGAAGCTGGGTAATCGTGAAGAGGCTCAGCGATGCTTAGATTGGGTAATGAGTAAAGCAGATAAGCTTGGCCGATTGCCGGAGCAAGTCGCGGAAAGCCTTAGAGATCCCTCATCTCACCCGGAATGGATTGCCAAATGGGGAGAGCCAGCGCTGCCGCTTCTTTGGTCTCAAGCGATGTTCTTGGTGCTTTCTGACAGCTTAAAATAAGCATAGTTCGCCCTGATAGCGGGCAAATTGTTAAAGGGGTGATGATTATGCCGGATGTAAAATGTGCAGTTGCCAATTGCGAATATTGGGCGCAAGGCAACAACTGTAGTGCAGGAACGATTATGATTGAAGTCGATCAGCATGCTGCCGCCAATTATAATGAAGAGTTTGCAGGGGAATCATTTGATACGGATCATCAAGATGCAGCAAACAAAGTAGCTAATACTTGCTGCCACACTTTCAAAGCTAAGAATAAACATTAAGGTGCGTAACATGGAGGCAGCATGAATAAAGACGATGTCCCTCTAGATCATGCCACCAAGGAGCGGTTCCAAAAAGATCAGCTCCGCGTTGAAAGCGGATTGAACCATAAGGAAGAATACGCAGCCGAAATTACAGCACCTACGCGAAGAATTAACTATGCCGAGCAATATAAGGCCAATAAGCCAGAGAGGCTTGAAACCCACTCTGAAGTGTCTGATGAAGAGGTTGCAGAATTGGTAGAGGCTGTCACGCGTAATAAAGCAGTAGGCTATGTCGCTTTGTTCGTTGCCTTGGCTTCCCTTTTTGTGTGGCCTGTGTTGCTAGGTATTTCGGGTATATTGCTTGGCGTTATTGCGTTCTTTATGGGGAATAAAAGACTAGGGTCTTGGTCAATCGCGCTTGGTTTTATTGCCGTCGCCGCCTATTTTTTGTTAGTACCCTTTTATGCATGACCGATTTCAAACAAGCCGAGAGATCGGCTTGTTTTTGTTTTTTTCTGAAAAAAATCGCGTAAATTCGCGTTTCAAAGTGATAAATAGCGGGTAGAGACTCATTATGGCATCGTTTTAATGCGTATACTCCCATTTGCTCGTACTATTTGGCTTCAGGAGTCATATTCGCACCTTTGAATGATTACAGTATTATTATATAATGAAAAGTGATAATTCAAATTCAAATCGAAATTAAGGGAGGTGTACCTATTCTCCTTGGTGCGGTAAACGTGCTTGATAGGGGATAGGTAAGGTATTGGAAGATCCTTTGCCCGGAACGTTAATCAGTTTTCTGTTAATGTTTGGACTGGTCATATTAAATGGTTTTTTTGTCGCAGCTGAATTCGCGATGGTCAAGGTAAGAGGTAGTCGCATTGATTCGCTTGTTGGAGAAGGTCGCCGCAATGCGAAATTTGCACAAGGAATCATGAATAATCTTGACGCCTACTTAGGTGCTTGTCAGCTCGGGATTACACTCACTTCGTTGGGACTTGGTTATGTCGGGGAACCGACGTTCGCCAAAATTCTGGAACCATTATTCGCTCCTCTGAATTTGCCAGAATCGGTGTTCCATACGATTACCTTCATTATAGCTTTCTCCTTAATGACCACATTGCATATTACATTAGGCGAACAGTTCCCTAAGACGTATGCGATTCGTAAAGCTGAACAAATAACTCTGCTATCTGCAGGGCCCATGGTATTTTTCTACAAAGTGATGTATCCGTTTATTTGGTTATTGAATGGTATTTCGAACTGGATGTTACGACGTGCGGGAATCGAGCCTGCAACTGAACATGAATCGGCGCATACGGAGGATGAAATTCGTGTCCTTATGAAAGAAAGTCACAAAAACGGACTTATAGATAATACAGAGCTCACGCTTGTTGATAATATATTTGGATTTGCAGAGACGACTGCCAGGGAAATTATGATCCCAAGAACAGAAATGGAATGTTTGTATGCCGGACTTTCCTATTCTGAGAATCTTGCGATCGCCATCAAAGAAATGCGTACGCGCTACCCGGTATGTGATCCGGACAAAGACAATATTATTGGCTTCGTCCACATCAAGGATTTACTCAAGCCGGATGCGAACCTGAGAGGGATCAAGAAAATTATCCGACCGATAACGACGGTGCCAGATTCGATTCTTATTAGTGATTTGTTAAAAATGATGCAGAAACGAAAAAGTCAGATGGCACTGCTCATAGATGAGTACGGTGGAACATCAGGTCTTGTGACACTGGAAGACATTATGGAAGAAATTGTTGGAGAAATTCAAGATGAGTTCGATGAAGAGCGTCCTACAATCGAAATCAAGGATGAAAACACCTTTTCCATTGACGGATTGCTGCTAATTGATGAAGTGAATGAGTATTTCGGACTTGAAATTGAGTCGGATGATTATGATACAATTGGTGGATGGATTTACTCGAAAACAGAGATACCGCCAAGCAAGAACCAGCAAGTAAGTTACAACGATGAGTTTATATTTATTGTTGAAGAGACAGATCATCTGCGGATTTCTCGTGTCATGGTAAGAAAATTGTCGGATGAGAGTGAGTTACTACAGCAAAACATTTCTTGAGATAGAAGAGAGACTGTCAATTGACGGTCTCTTTTCTTATGATTCTTTATAAATTGGGGATGGTCGTCAGGGCACAAAACGTGTACAATGAAGACAACATGAATGGATAGAAACGAGGTCTGACGGATGAATAGCACGAACAGCATTGATCCTAGAGTAATGAAAGAACTGCTCCAGCTTCAGTTGATGAGTAAAATGAGTTTGCTTTCCGGTGAAACCGCGGCATCAAGTACGGATGATTCAGGTGATTTTAGTGCATTGCTCGACACGATCATGGGGCAATCCAACGGAACTGGCGTTACAAGCCAAGACACTTTATCTTCCATGGTAGGTAACACAACAAACAGTATGCCAAGTTCTTTAGGGGCTTTGAATAGAGCTTATACACCGCTACAATCCGTGAGCAAAGCATCCTCGGTCTCACAGTTTGACGGTTTAATCCAAGAGGCAAGTCATAAATACGGTGTGGATACATCGCTAGTCAAGGCGGTTATTCAGCAAGAATCAGAATTCAATCACCAGGCCGTATCGCCGGCAGGTGCCAAAGGTTTAATGCAGCTTATGGACGGGACAGGCGGAGGCTTCGGAGTAACGAACCCATTTGATCCTAAGCAAAATGTAGATGCGGGTACTCATTTCCTTAGCAACTTAATTAAGAAGTACAACGGAAATGAAGGGGTTGCTCTTGCAGCTTATAATGCAGGACCTGGACGTGTTGACCGATTAGGCATCAAGACCGATCAGGATCTTGCAAACAAGCTCCATTTACTACCAAGAGAAACGCAAGACTACATCACTAAAGTGATGGGTCACAGGCAGAATTTTTCGTTATAATCATTAGCTAATAAGCTGATTTTCGCATGTTTATGCGGAGGTCGGCTTTTTGTGTTATCCGAGAATGCTTGAGTTATGCCCTATTTTAGGCTTTAATGATGAAAGGAATTGAAATTGATTGTGCGCGGCAGCTAGAGCGTGAAGAAGGGGAATCAACAAAAAATGCTTTATTTGGACTACGCGGCGACAACGCCGCTTTATGAGGAAGTCATTGATACGATAGCCGAAGTGATGAAGGAACATTATGGAAATCCATCTTCAATTCATCGATTTGGCATACAAGCGGAGAAGCTGCTAAACAGCTCCAAAGAGGTGATTGCAGGAGCATTAGGTGTGCTGCCTGCTGAAATTATATGTACGTCTGGCGGGACGGAAAGTAATAATTTGGCGATTAAAGGTGCCGTTTACAGCTATCAAAACCGCGGAAAGCATCTCATTACTACGCAAATCGAACACTCTTCGGTGAAAGAAGTTTTTCTCGAACTGGAACGTGAGGGTTTTCGAGTTACTTATTTACCTGTGAATAGCAAGGGGTGCGTTGAGCTAGAGAGCCTTCAAGCAGCAATAACGGAAGACACCATCCTTGTTAGCGTGATGTATGTCAATAATGAAGTAGGAACGATTCAGCCAATCCAAGAAATCGGCCGATGGTTAGCTCAATTTCCAAAGGTGTTATTTCATGTTGATGCCGTTCAAGGCATTGCAAAGCTTCCTTTTCAACCTAAAGAGTGGGGCGTTGACTTATGTAGTGCATCTGCTCATAAATTCAGAGGACCTAAAGGAGTTGGATTTCTATACCGCAGAGAGGGTGTGCAGCTTAAACCGCTGCTTCTAGGGGGCGGTCAAGAATATGGTATTCGCTCCGGTACGGAGAACGTCCCACTCATTGTAGGAATGGCCAAAGCACTGCGTCTTTCCGTAGACAACCTTACAGCCAAAACAGAGCATAAGTATCGGTTAAGACGCTTGATTGTGGATGGTATCTCATCAATCCCTGAGCTTACCCTTACAGGATCCGAACTGGAAGAGGAGATGGCTCCCCATATTGTTCACTTTGCCTTCGTTGGAATGAAGGCTGAGGTTGTCGTTCACGCTCTTGAACAGCGGCAAGTATACATTTCTACGAAATCAGCCTGTGCTTCAGAGGAATCTGATCCAAGTACGGTGATGCTAGCTTTAGGCTGTAGTCGAGAGAGAGCTGTTAGCGGACTTAGAATCAGCTTCTCTGACGAACATCAAGAAGAAGAGATAGCGTTATTTGTCACCGCATTGCGGGAGGTCGTAAAGGATCTTACTCCCATGCTCAGCAAATCATCAGTCAGAAGGGGGAACCGAAGATGAAACCGGATTGTTTAATTTTGCGCTTTGGCGAGATGATGCTCAAAGGGAAAAATCGTAAGCGTTTTGAGAGAAGCGTCATGACTCAAATTCGTAAAGTTTTAGGTTCATTTCCTGATTTAAGGTATATTCCCGAGTTTGGACGCGTATATGTGGAGCTAGGGGGAGCAGCTTATGAAGAAGCTTCAGCAGCTTTGCAGCGCGTTTTTGGACTTGCGTCGTTTAGTCCTGCCTATCATGCACCTATGGAGGTCGAAGCCATTCAAGAGATGGCGCTGCGTATGATGCAGGCTTTGCCTAAACAACCTGCAACCTTTAAAGTTACCGTTCGCAGAGTGAACAAATCATTTCCAATTGATTCACAGCGAATGAATTATTTGGTTGGAGGCTATGTGCTCCAAGCTTCACTGGGTCTTCAAGTGGATGTTCATAATCCAGAGGTTGAGCTGCGGGTGGAGATTCGCGAAGAGCAAGTACTCATGTATGTAGAGGTTATTGAGGGGGCAGGAGGATTCCCGTCTGGAACGAGTGGTAAAGCGCTGCTGATGCTATCTGGGGGAATTGATAGTCCGGTTGCCGGTTGGTTAGCGATGCGCAAGGGACTTTCCATCGAGGCGATTCACTTTCATAGTTATCCTTACACAAGCGAGCGTGCGAAGGATAAAGTGATTGAACTGGCACACCAACTATCTGCTTACACGGATTCATTGAAGCTTCATTTGGTTCCATTTACGGAAGTACAGACATCTATCCACCGTGAGTATCAAGATAATTTATTAGTAACGCTTATACGAAGGGCGATGTATCGCATTGCTGAACAGATTGCAGACCGAGAAGGTATAAGTGCGTTAGTGACCGGTGAAAGCTTAGGTCAGGTTGCTAGTCAAACACTGCCAAGCCTAAATGTCATAGGGCGTGTTGTAACGCTGCCGCTTCTACAGCCGCTCATGATGATGGACAAGCAAGAGATTATTCGAATAGCCGAATCCATAGGCACTTTCCCGATCTCGATTTTGCCTTATGAGGATTGCTGTTCCTTATTTCTTCCTCCATCCCCAAGTACCAATCCTAACCTGCGTATGGTTGAGAAAATCGAAATGAGCATGGACTTCTTATCTGAATTAATTGAGAAAGCTGTCTTACAAACAGAAACCATTGAAATTGTTCATGGACAAATGAAGAAGGTGTCGGACTTAATATAGGGATCTTTGAGCGTAGCTCAAAGTCTCTCCACTTCTAGCCTATTCGCCGCTAAGATCGCAGACATCGCCACCTGCTTGCCATGCATCTTGGGAGGTTGTAAAGCATGATTGATGCGCTCATTTTGTTTTTACAAATTATGTTGATCAATATTGTGCTTAGCGGTGACAATGCCGTCGTCATTGCGTTGGCGAGCAAAAATTTGCCGATTGCCCAGCGTAAGCTTGCGATATGGTGGGGAGCTTTCGGCGCTATTGCATTGCGATTGGTCCTGACTTTAGTTGCTGTAAGCCTGCTCGATATCCCATATATACAAGCAGGGGGATCTATTCTGCTATTCTGGATTGCCATAAAACTGCTTACGGATGATGACAGCCATGCAAATGTGAAGGAAGCCTCTACGCTTGGTAGAGCGATATGGACGATTGTTGTAGCGGATTTCGTTATGAGTTTGGATAATGTTCTTGCGATTGCGGCTAAAGGGAATGGGAACAATACAGTCATCATTCTAGGTATAGGGCTCAGTATCCCCATCATTATTTGGGGAAGTTCACTAGTGATGGATCTGCTGCATAAATTTCCAATTCTTGTATTTATGGGGGCAGGCATTCTCGGATATACAGCGGGGGAAATGTTCGTTAAAGATGAGAAAATGATTGATTGGCTGCTGCATGATTATGAATCGCTGCATGTATGGATCCCTATTGTGGCGGCTTCTCTCGTTATTATGATCGGCTTAACCGTGAAATGGGTACGATTGCTGCAATTCAATGCAAGAAATGAATAGAGGATTTGGAAAACCGCCAAGCTGAAGTTATCAGCGAAGCGGTTTGTTTTTTCATGTTAGAAATTGAAACTTTTTTCCAAATGTCCGATAAAGTACGATATTCAAGTTAATGCTGTGCCATCTGAACGCCTCGTCGAGCTTGCCAAAAGCACCATCCATAAATAAGGATGAAAACAAGAATAAGCACTGTTGAATAACGGTACATCAGTGCATAACTCCCGCTTATGTTAGCGAGAGCTCCCAAAACCATCGCTCCTAACCCAATACCGAGATCATTGGCGGAGAAGAAGGTTCCGTTGGCTGCACCGCGGCGATTTGGAGCAGCACGTGCAATGGTCCAAGCCTGCAGCGCCGGCTGCAAGGATCCGAACCCTATGCCATAGCATATCGCTGCTGCGGCTAAGCTAGCTTCTGAGTGAGCATAAGAAAGAAGCAAGAGTCCTGCAAGGGTAAATAGAGCGCCGGGCAGGAGCACCCATTCGGGTCCTTTTCGATCAAACAACATGCCGGTTATAGGTCTAACAATTAGCACCATGGAGGCATTACAAAGGAAGAACCAACCGACATTCGAAATGCCGGCTTCGTGGCCGAACAGCGTAATAAAGGTCACAATTCCTCCATAACAAATTGCTGTACATAGCAATAAACCGGAGGGAAGCATTGCGCTTCGTTCCCATAAACGATCCATAAGCTTTGGCCTTTGGGCCGACTTTTCGAGAGGCAACGGTTTGGTATAGGTAATAAAAAGAGAACTTAACAAGGAAAGCAGTGCTAACAATGTTGAGATTAAAAGTACGCGGGGGAAGCCATAGGTTTGCATCAACCATAAGCCTGTAAGCGGTGCAAGTGCCATAGCGAATGTATTGGACAACCCGTAATAGCCCATTCCTTCTCCGCGGCGCTCCGCTGGAATAATGTCGGCTATAACAGTGCCTAAGGAGGTTGTGGACATCCCCCAACCGATCCCATGAACAAAGCGTGCAGTAAGAATAAGCGTAACAGCAGCCATATAGGAATATCCGGCAATAGTCAGCGCGCAAATCGCGAGTCCAACCAAAAGCACATGTTTTCTTCCAAACAAATCTAGCGCTCGCCCAGCAAAAGGGCGGGTTAGCAGTGAAGAAATCGTGAAAATGCCAATGACGAGACCGACTTGAATATCATTTCCGCCTAATTGCGACACATGTGTAGGGATCGTTGGAATGAGCATTTGAAAACTAAAGAAAAGCAGTAAATTGGATAAAGATGTAATCAGGAAAGCTTTGGTCCAAAGCGGTTTTTTCTTTTTATTATCTACAAATAACGGTTTCATGTTACCTCCCAAGTTGTCCATAAGCAAACCTGTTTGACAGGGGGAAAACGGGCTGCACGCGTAGTAGTATGCCCATGCTGAAGAATTTGAACGCAAGTAAAGCGATGTCCATCGCTCTTGGTAAGGTGAGTGCTTTTGCGATTCGCATCGTTAAGCGGGCTGTGGCTATCGCTTTCAATTCACCTTATCCTTAGTGAATATTCAGCAAAGCTATCTGTGGATAAGTCTGGCGTTTTTATAGCCAAGACTGAAGTGCTCACAGCCGGCAGCGAAGAGGGGGCCGAGAAGCGGGTCATCGGCAGCTCGACTTCCGGCTTCCTGATTCCTTGTTCACCGGTGTATCAGATCACGGACAGACAGGGCCTCAGCAAGCTTCAGCAGCTTGCTAAGCTTACATGCAGCCGGATGCTCTCGCTAGAGCATCTGGGAAGCCTTCATCTTCGCTTCTGCCGCGCAGAAGCGATTGACTCCCATCAGCAAGTACCTGCTGATGGCGGCGCTTAGCTCTGCCGCTCGGTCTGTTGGGCTAGGGCGTTCGCCTGCTGCAGCGCTCCGCCCTCACCACCAGCGGCGAACATGCGTCGCCGGACGCATTGCTGGAGGCTAAACGGCGAGGCCGATAGTAGCGCCAAACACCTAGCAATTTCTAGCCAGGTACGATAAACTATTTGTTGAAGGGTGTCGAAGTTGATCCCTTATTGATAAGTGAATTAGGAGGGGATTTGAATGGCTAGAAATAGCTACTCCATTGGTATCCTGTTAATTGGCCTGGCCGCCCTATTGCTTCTCGGTAAATTAGGTTTTTTCCATGTTCTTCTTTCGTTTTTCTGGCCGCTAGTTTTACTTATTCCTGGGCTGCTGTTCCACGTATTCTTTTTTAATCGGTCACTGCCCGCAGGCGTTCTTGTACCTGGAGGTATATTAACGACTTATGCACTAATGTTCTTTTACTGCAATATATTTGGTTGGGGTTCAATGAGCTATCTATGGCCGGGATTCATTCTTGGTGTAGCCATCGGATTATATGAGATGCATCTGTTCGATCGTGGAAGTGATCGCGGTGTTTTGATAGGTGCAATGGTGCTGGGAATCATTTCAACTGTATGTTTCGGGTTAACTCTACTAATTCATTTAGGGATCTATGTAATCGCTTTGATCCTTGTGGTAGCTGGACTTGTCATGATTTTCCGCAAGCGAAATGTGTGGTAATTTCAGGCATATACTTGTAAAAGTTTTATGTTGAGCGGCATTTACCTTGCATAATGTCGAGAAACTGCGTATAATAAGTGTAAATGTCAAGCGTCGGCGCTTTCGTCCGACGCTTGTTTTATGAACAGAGACGAAAATTATAGGGTAGAGAGGGTTTGACATTCATGCACGCAAGAGACAAAATTCGCAATATTGCAATTATCGCTCACGTTGACCACGGTAAAACGACACTAGTAGATAAATTACTTCAACAATCCGGTACTTTCCGCGAGAACGAGGCTGTTCAAGAGAGAGCGATGGACTCCAACGATCTCGAGAGAGAACGCGGTATTACCATTCTTGCAAAAAATACAGCAATTAATTATAAAGACTACCTGATTAACATTGTGGATACACCTGGACATGCCGATTTCGGTGGTGAAGTAGAGCGTATCATGAAAATGGTAGACGGTGTTTTGCTGGTTGTTGATGCTTTCGAAGGCACCATGCCGCAAACGAAGTTCGTTCTACGTAAAGCATTAGAAAGCAATCTTTCTCCGGTTGTAGTTGTTAACAAAATTGACCGTCCGAACGCTCGTCCTCAAGAAGTTGTTGACGAAGTTCTTGATCTTTTCATTGAGCTAGGTGCTACGGATGAGCAGCTTGATTTCCACGTTGTATATGCTTCCGCATTACAAGGTACATCAAGTCTTGATGCTGAGAAACAAGATGACAACATGGAAGCTATTTATGAAACGATTGTTAGTCACATCCCAGCTCCAACAGAAGATGTTGATCAACCGCTTCAGTTCCTTGTTACATTGATGGATTACAATGAGTACTTGGGTCGTATCGGCGTAGGCCGTGTGAACCGTGGTAAAATCCGTCAAGGCCAGACTGTTGCTGTTATGACGCGTGAAGGCGGTCAGAAGCAAGCAAGAATCGAGAAACTTTTTGGTTTCACAGGCTTGAAACGTATTGAGATCGAAGAAGCAGCTGCAGGGGACATCATTGCCATTGCAGGGATCAAAGATATCAACATTGGTGAAACGGTAGCAGATCCTGCGAATCCGGAAGCATTGCCAGTTTTGAAAATTGATGAGCCAACGCTGCAAATGACATTTATCGTCAATAACTCACCATTCGCAGGACGTGAAGGGAAATGGGTAACTTCCCGTAAAATTCGCGAGCGTCTTTACAAAGAGCTTGAAACAGACGTAAGTTTGCGCGTTGAAGATACAGACAGCCCGGATGCTTTCGTTGTATCTGGCCGCGGTGAGCTTCACTTAGGTATTTTGATTGAAAACATGCGCCGTGAAGGCTTTGAATTACAAGTATCCAAACCAGAAGTTATCATTCGTCAAATCGACGGTCAAAAAATGGAGCCGATTGAGCGTTTAATCATCGACGTTCCAGAAGACAGCATGGGTTCCGTTATGGAGAGCTTAGGTTCCCGTAAAGCCGAGATGGTCAACATGATCAACAACGGCAGCGGTAACGTTCGTCTTGAGTTCTTAATCCCTGCACGTGGTTTGATCGGTTACAGAACGAACTTCTTGACGTTAACTCGCGGCTACGGTATTATGAACCATGCTTTTGACAGCTATGGTCCTTACCAAGGAGCTGGTGTTGGCGGACGTCATGAGGGCGTACTTGTTTCCAGTGAATCTGGCGTATCTACTTTATACGGAATCCTTTCTGTTGAAGATCGCGGTATCCTGTTCGTTCATCCACAAACAGAAGTTTACGAAGGAATGGTCGTTGGTGAGCATACGCGCGACAATGATATCATCGTTAACATCTGTAAGGAAAAAGCGGTAAACAACATCCGTTCCGCGAACAAAGAAGAAACTGTAAAAATGAAAACTCCTCGCATGTACTCTTTGGAGCAAGCACTTGAGTATTTGAACGATGATGAATATTGTGAAATCACACCGAAATCCGTCCGTATTCGTAAAAAGATTTTGAACAAAAGCGAGCGCGAGCGTGCGGAGAAACACCGCAAAACAGCTGAAGCTAACGTGTAATTCACAAACTGTTCTAAATATGGGAAATGTGGGCTTCTGTGCCGCATTTCCCTTTTCCACAGTAGAAAGTGTTCGTTTCGGTAATACCGAAGCATCTTTCTACATGGCGATAAAACCTACCTCTAAACGCGGTCGCTCATCCATGAATGACTCCGATAGAGGTTTTCTCATTTATTTGTAATTTTAAGGGATAATGATAATTGACTTTACTTTTTGAATGAAATGGAGTGTATGTTTTGACTGCCTTGAACGAGTGGTTTGGAAATCACCTGTACATCACTTATCTGTTAATCTTTATATTTATGTCTTATGTGTATAACAAAGTTTTCCGGACGCGTAAATTGCCGGTTCTCAAGACAGCTATCATCTATGTGCTGTTGGCCATTGGATCGGTTATGCTGCTTGTTTTTCAAATTGTAGGACTACCTATCGTGCTCTGCCTAGCTGTTGCCATATCGTTAATGTTTCTGGTTCGCATTCGTTATTTTATCGAGAAAAGAAGCGGTAATAGACCCACTTAATAGATTTATGATTACTTTTGCTAAAGCAAAGCTCTAAGGAGGGGCGAATGACTCGATACTGGTTAACTCCGATTGCAGGCTATTCTCCTTTGGTGTTGGGGTCTGATCGTTTGCTCTGCTCTCCGCTCACAAAGCTGGAAGCTTTCCGTGAATTGGCGAATGTGAGGCACCCCAGATTGCTATCAATGTTTAAAGCTAGTCTGCTGTTAAGTGACGATGTAGAGATATGTGGTTCAGAGCTCGTAGAACTTGATTTATCGCATTCTGAGGCTGTTGTGTTTGATGGTGATCCTTTTCATTTATCGCATTGTGCAGAAGCCTTTCTAGATCGTCTACTGAAGCAAGAGGAAGCTTGGGGCTTTGTGTCATCATTAGATGATAGCGCTTTAGATGCCGATCAAATCATTTGGAAAAATCAATGGCTTCGTTGGCTGGAATTAGGCTGCGATGTTATTTTACTTAGAGAGGACGGGCGTTAAAATGAAACTGCAAGACGCCTTTTTTAACTGGTTGCAAATGCATATTGTAAGTCAAGCAAGACCGGATGACGAAGCGGCCAAAGAGACACTTGATTTTTTTGCGCTTATTTTGCGTGAAGATCATGGGGTCAGTCATATGGAAATTGTGGACGAATTGGATCGGATGAAAATTCACATCGCCTATGAACAAGAAAGTATTAAGAGTAAACAAAGTTTTGATCGTGAATCGGCGGAAAAGCTGCTTGATGATATTAATTCGAATCCGATTTACAATAATCAATAGACGTTTATGCTTGTCGACATAACTTTTTTAAACCGACGTACACTAGGATATATGTGGCTGAAAAAGGAGTGTTCTCATGATTTGAAAATAGATACATAAGGGTGGAACGCTTGCCACCGGCTATGCTATACTGTAAGTGTAAGGAGCGTTTTCAACCACCTAGTAGGAGGCGCAAACGATATGGCTGAACACAACACAGCTTTACCGAAGCAATGGATGGATCGCGCCCAAATGATGACCGAGCCTGAATATGAGAAAACTTGTGTAAGCCGAGTCACTGTGAATCCAGCCGGCCGAGTTTTTGATGCGATAAAAAAAGCCTAGATCTGCGTATGCAGTCAGGCTTTTTGTTATCTTCGGTGGATTACGGGTTCGGCATTTCCGCCTGATTCGTAACGTTAGGTCCCGCATTGTTTGGCATATTGCGAATATCACGCGGCAGCTGAGGCATTGCACGGCCCATGATATCTGCCATTTGCTCTGCGAATCCAGTAATTGGTCTTCCTGCTCGAACGTTATCCCGGATGTTGCGCAAGCGTTGATCTAAGTCCAAATCTGCAGTAACAATAGCATTAACTCCGTATGGATCTTTCTTGAGCGCTTCAGCTACCGAGTACTTGACGGTGCCGACTCTGGCTCGATCCAAATCTTTCTTAATGTTAATGCCGACAACGGCGGTATTACCGAAGACGACGCAGTGCGCGCTTTCAACCTGAGGGACGCTGGTGGCTAGGTTTTCCAAACGTTCTGCAACAGCCTTAGAATCTTTTATCTCGAGCTTTTGTGGGGCGATTTGTTGAACTTTTACTTGATTTTGATTCGGATTTTGAGAGGGGGCACCACTTTTCGGCGCTTGACTACAGCCAACCGCGAGGGTCAGTATTACTATAACTACGCACAATAGTCTCACTTGAATCGTTCCTTTCTTTCCTGAATCTCGCGTTTAGTTTGTCCGGCACAGCTAGGTTGTATGTATTTCGTATAACCAATGATCTAACGCCAAATCTGGGAGGGGACACACCAATGAAAAAAATTTACGTGTTGGATACCAATGTTCTGCTTCAGGACCCTAATGCTTTATTCGCGTTCGAAGATAATGAAGTAGTCATACCCGCCGTGGTGTTGGAGGAAATCGATTCTAAGAAACGAAATGCGGACGAAATAGGCCGTAATGCGAGACATGTTTCGAGATTGCTGGATGGATTAAGAACGAAAGGCAACTTGTCCGATGGCATCACGCTCGAACATGGCGGCAGCATTAAAGTGGAACTCAACCATCGCAGCTTCGCGAAGCTGCAGGAAACATTTGCTGAATTAACGAATGATAACCGAATTCTTGCGGTCGCGCTCAACTATCATCTTGAAGAGCAGGGGAATGAATACCCGAGACCAGTTGTTATCGTGAGTAAAGATACATTAGTTCGTATTAAAGCGGATGTCCTCGGTATACCTGCACAGGATTATTTAACTGATCGCATTGTTGCACAAACGGATATGTATACAGGATATATAACGTTATACGTGCATCCTTCTATCATTGATGAGTTTTATTCTTATCGTTTCTTGACTGTGACATCGCTTAATTTGGGCTATATGCTGCATCCTCACGAATTTGTCATTTTGCGGGATGAGCTGGGTTCCTCCAAATCAGCTTTATTGAAAGTGACGCCCGATGCCAAAAAGCTGGAGCCACTCTTCATGAGTAACGATCCCATTTGGGGGATTGCAGCGCGTAACGCGCAGCAACGAATGGCTCTTGAGCTCCTGCTCAATGACGAAATCCCGCTCGTCACCCTGACTGGGAAAGCGGGTACAGGTAAAACGCTGCTCACGTTAGCTGCGGGCCTTATGAAGATTGAGGATGATCGTAAATATAAAAAATTGCTAATTGCTCGACCCGTTGTTCCAATGGGCAAGGATATTGGTTATCTGCCTGGTGAAAAAGATGAAAAGCTGCGTCCCTGGATGCAGCCGATCTATGATAATTTGGAGTATTTATTCGATACCAAAAAGCCGGGAGACATTGAAAAAATATTAGCAGGTCTCGGTAGTATTCAAGTGGAAGCTCTGACGTACATTCGCGGACGCTCAATTCCCGGCCAATTCATCATTATTGATGAGGCGCAAAACTTATCCAAGCACGAGGTGAAAACGATCGTTTCCCGCGTAGGAGAGGGCAGTAAAATTGTTCTTCTGGGTGACCCAGACCAAATCGATCATCCATATCTCGATGCCTCGAGTAATGGATTAACTTATGTGGTTGAAAGATTCAAACAAGAAGGTATTAGTGGGCATATCACTCTTGAACGTGGTGAACGCTCGCATCTTGCGCAATTGGCAGCCGATCTGCTCTGATAAATTCAAAAAGCCCACACCCCGATATAAGGGGATGTGGGCTTTTTGGTGTGTTCTAAGGCAGCATCTCAATGCGGCATCGATAAGCTTTGGCAATACCCTGCATGAGCTCTTCGAGCTGCCGATCGACGACGTACACAGTGTGATCCTGAGCCTGGTACTGAGCAAGTAGGTGTTCTTCGATCTGAAGGGCCGCTTGGTCGATTTCAGCTTGGGGGCTATCTGCTGTAAAGCGGAATTGTACAACAAGCTTATCGTATAAATAATTGTGCTCTGCACTGCTAGTAAAGCCATAATCACTGAATAGATCAGTCAATTCAGCATCATCCGGCAGCAGCCGAAGCTGCATTAGGTTCGTCTCGATATTGAAATGAGCCATAACATCGAGCGCTGCGAGCTGTTGTTCTTCATTGCTGACAATAAGCATTTCTTTGTCGCGGTCAAATAATTCAACTTTACCAGCGAGAGCTTTAACGATTTGCGCGTAAAATCCAGGTATTTTTCCTTCGGGCAGATCCATCATCAGACCAATTTTCGGTTCCATTTGTAGTCCTCACTTTACTTCGTTATCCTCTGTTACTTTACAGGGATAATTTGAGTTTTACAACTGCGATGCCATTCTTCGTCTCTACACTAACGACATCGAGATAATTGACAATTTTTTTCGGGATGAAACCAAGCTGGAATTCTTTCATAAAGTCTTCAATAGTGGTATCAGGCAGTTGGAAGCCATTGAATTCAAGTTTATCCACAACAAAGCGGACTTCATTCATGTCGGGATGTTCCTTCAACAAAAACATTCCTTCCAACGCGATTTGTAAATGATCCTTTTTACCTTTTGCAATGATCGACCCATCAGCAAATTCAAAATTCAAATTCTGTAAAAGCTCATTTTTTGAATGAAGGTAAGCGTTGAAATCCGTATCACTAATCGTTATGACCGGATTTTTGATGGAAGATAAGTCCATGAATTTATTTTCTTTCGTTACATACTGTGGCAGTTCTCGGAAAGCTGATGATAAATTATTCAAGTACTCGCGAAATAAAGGGATGCCTTCTTGCTTCCATTGGTCATTTAAGCTTTTTATTTGGGCTTCTATGACTTGTGCTTGTGCACTGACGGCTAGTTGTTTATCCAGCTCTTCTTGAAGCTTTACGAGTCTCTCACGCTGTGTGAGGAATTTCTCTTTCGTTTTCTGAAGTTCGACGCGTGAAGAATCAAGTTCGGTTCGCAGGCTTTTCAATTTCTTAAACGATTCTGTGAAAGCTGATAAAGCGCGATGATCATTACTAATAATCATTTGTAAATACTCGAACATTCGCAATGCATCCGTAAAGGAACTAACGGTAAACAGCAGCATCCAGATCGAATCTCGATCCCCTGTATAATAAGCTCTCAGCACTTTTCCGGCATGTTTTCGGGTGTTATCAACGTTGCTGTTCTGCTTGATGATATCTTGTTCATTTTGTTTGATTTGAGCAACGATGTTTGCATCTTGTTCGTTTAATCGGGCCACTTCTTTGTCAATTTCGAAAATGGTAAGCCCTTTTTGGACGAGATCTTTGGTTTCGTCTTGTGTAGGTGTCTTTTCTTCGGCTGAGATTGTATGAAGCGGTAGTGTTATTTGAGTAAGTAATAGAATAGACAACATCATAGCTATGAATTTATATATCATTGAACGAATTCTCCCCCTAAGAACAGATTATCATATTTCTATTAAATGAAGCACAAAAAAATACTTACCTCTGGGGAAGAGGTAAGTATTTTGCTCTACATCTATTTTTTTGCCGGTGTAATTAATTTAAGGATCTCATCGAAGCTTTTAGCGTTTTTCGGTATTTCTTTCGTTAATGGAGCAGCTTGATTGATAGCGTCGTAGGTTTGATGAAGAAGAATATGATTATCCTGCGTTTTGCCATCAACAGTTAGGGTGAAGCCTACATCAATTGTTTGGTCACGAATAAAGCCGGTGTCATCAATAGCAACAACCATTTTACCCGGAGCCTTGAGTTGTAAAGCATTTGCTTGATTTTTTTTGAGTTGCTCGGCTTTATCGGCTGTAAGTAATCCATTGTTCTGTAATGACCCAATAAACTCTGGAAGCTTTGTTTGCAGCAGCGTATTCAATTCTTTTTCATTTTTAGTGGTAAGTTCAACACTGATGGATTTGGCTGAAGATCCGTCTTTCAGCTTAACTGGTTCCTTGGCTTCTTTATACCATTTTGGATCAATCCCGCTAAATATAAGATTACCAAGAGTGGTTGATAATTGAGAAGTATTTTTCAAAGTGTCTACAGTTAATGGACTAGTACTGTTCTGACTCATTTTTTGTAGATCAATTGCGTAGTACTCGTCAGGTGTTTTATTTAATGCTGGCATATTAAAATACAATTTGCTATCTTTAATGAGAATTGGAATCTCAAAAGGGGATGTAGAGCCCTTAGGCGTTATTTTTAAGTCCGTTTGGAACTGGAGTGGCTCCACATTGCTGATGCCTTTCCAATCGATTGTGCTTTCTCTGACCAAAGATAACAGCCCGTTAGTTAAAGGGTTGGACGATTTCATCAATCCATCGCTTATGGCTAATGTAGTACTCCCATCGAAGGTGTAAGATTTCATTTCTTTTTGTTTAGTTAGGGATTGTTCGAGTGCTTCTTTGATCTTCGTGTTGTCTGTACAAGCTGTTAACGATATTAGGCTGATTGCCGATACCGCTGTTAAGGTAATCCACTTCTTTGACATGCTTTTCTGTCTCTCCTTCCATAAATCCTTCTTCATTATAATGGTTTCCTTATGTTTTGTCTTTAAGTAAAGAATTGGAGGGTTCTTCATTGAATCATCAGCTCGGACACCCAAGTGTTGTGACAGCCTTAAAAGAGGCCATTCAGTCAGCGGAATTGCAAGCCATCACATTCAGAGACTATATGGATATTTGTCTATACAGCGAACCATATGGGTATTATCGAAATGAGAGGCCGAAAATTGGTAAACAGGGAGATTTCTATACAAGTTCCTCTATTGGTTCAGTAATGGGGGAAATAGTGGCATCATTTATTTGTAAGCAGCTGAATAGTGAAAGTCCTCATATAGAACCCGTTCATATTGTTGAATGGGGGGGAGGCAACGGGCGAATGGCCCTTCACATCATGGGCGAAATAAAGCGAACTGATCCCGCCGTTTATGCTCGATTAACCTATACAATCATTGAATCTAGTACATATCACCGTCAGCAGCAGCGAACAGCGCTTGAAGAACACGCACAAGTTATTCAATTCTCAAGTGAAACAGAATGGTTGGCTCAGACGCCGAAAGATCAGGTTTATGTTCTTGCGAATGAGCTATTGGATGCTTTCCCGATCCACCGAATACGCTATAAAGATATGCTTTTCCAAGAGTCCTATGTGAAATGGCAAGAGGAGGAGCAGATTTTTCAAGAAATTTGGCTTACTATCAGCTCCCGACATATATTAGACTTCCTAGAACGCACCAAAGTTCAATGGTTGGATGGTCAAATAGGGGAGATAAACCTTGAAGCTGAAAGTTGGGTCTCACGTGTGGCTGAACGGATCCAAAGCGGCAGCTGCATCATCATTGATTATGGCGATACAGCAGAAGAACTATTCGCTCCTCACCGTTATAATGGAACTTTAATGTGCTATCGCAAACATCAAGCTCAAGATAATCCATTCATCCACCAGGGTGAGCAGGATATGACATCACATGTTAATTTCAGTTCTTGTCAATTAGTTGCAAAACAGAGTGGCTTTACTTACTGCAAACTTCAGACGCAACGGGAGTTTCTGGTGGAGCAAGGGATATTGCAAAGACTTCAAGACCACTTTGATCCGAACCCTTTTAGTGAAGTGTCTAAGCGGAATCGGTCAATTAGGCAGTTGCTGCTAAGTGATCAAATGAGTGAGTTATTCAAAGTGTTCATTGCAAGCAAACATGCAGTTATCAATGAAAAAAAGGTGAGCCGCTGAGTAACAGTCGGTTCACCCTTTTGCTTGTTGTTATTGTTGTGGGGTTTAGACAGACATTTTGAAAAATGACCAATACGTAAATCCGCTGAAGGAAATAATCATATATCCCCAGAACAACAATATGTAAGTTCGTTCTGACAAGCGCATATAGCCTAGAATGACGAATACGGCAGTTTGAAAAAAGAAAATCAGAGACATAGGTATCATATCGCCAGCTAAGCTCATTAGTGCGATAACAAGTGTCCAAAAACCTAGAACCCGAAACATGCGATCCATTCTCGTAACATCCCCCTCTCATACCACGTTGCACTTTAACTACAACACATTATACCGTTTGAAATGAGCGGTGTAAACCGTCAAACGGTGACGAAATTGAAAACATTTCATCAGATAGTAGTAGTATGTCTTTTTATCGGGATCCCATGTATGAGTGACAAAAAATTTGGCAATACCATTTAGTATCAAATAGATTCTATGAACTCTAGTACGGGCATAGAAATAATAATAATGGCACGAATCAATTTATCCCTGCTCTCTACGAATTGATTCTTTATTATGATGCATCCCCAATAGGCGAGTTTTTGATCTTTGACCAAAGTTCCCGCGGAGGAGACTTTGATCTACGGACCAAAGATCCCACAGAGGAGAGACTTTGATCTATGGACCAAAGATCCCACAGAGGAGAGACTTTGATCTCCGACCAAAGATCCCTATATTATGTTAGGAGGTTCGACCATATGTCAGCAATTAGACAAGATGCTTGGAGCGATGAAGACGACTTAATCTTAGCGGAAGTGACACTGCGTCACATACGAGAGGGTAGCACACAATTATCTGCATTCGAAGAGGTTGGAGAGCGCATTGGGCGTACAGCGGCAGCATGTGGATTCCGTTGGAACAGTTTTGTAAGGAAAAAATATGAAGCGGCTATTCAGATTGCCAAAGCACAACGTCAGAAAAGAACGCAGCTCAAAAAGCATGCTGCCGTTTCGATTTCCGGTTCTTCTTCCATTGGACTGCTGGATGGACCTGAGTTGTCTACAGGCAAAGTAGAGACATTCACGGAAGAAACATTATCGATTGACGCTGTGATCCGGTTTCTAAGACAATGGAGAAACACGTACCAAGATATGAATCGTCATATTAAAAATTTGGAAAAAGAGCTGCAAGACAAAGAGGACGAACTAGATAGATTGGGCAGAGAAAACAACAAGTTGAATAAGCAAGTTAATGAAGTTGAGACCGATTATCGTGTTGTGAATGATGATTATAAAGCATTGATTCAAATTATGGATCGTGCTAGGAAAATGGCCTTCCTCGTTGAAGAAGAGGAAGAAGAGAAGCCGCGGTTCAAGATGGATGCGAATGGTAACCTAGAAAGAGTAGATTGAGTTTGCCGCCCGTCCTTACATATAGAAGCTTCAGAACAAGGAGAGCCCTTGGACTGGGGCTTTTTTGTTGTATAATGGGAATTGTATGTAAAGGGGGACATGAGATGCGCATTATGATTATTGGTGCAGGCTCCTTAGGACTGCTATTCGCTGCCAAGTTGTCTGCTTTTTGTGAACATATGACAGTCATTGCAAGAACGATAGAACAAGCAGATAAGCTAGATCAGATGGGGATCGAGTTGGATGGAACTGCAGAAGCAATTAAGACTACTCGTAATGGGGACATAGATTTTCGTTATTATATAGAAGAGGCAGAAACGGTTAAACTGTCTTTACATCATTTTGACTACATATTTCTCATGGTCAAACAGCCTGCGATTACACAAGAATTAATCAACAATTTGAAGTCCCAAATGTCTAAAGACACCTACTTAATTAGTTTTCAGAACGGAATAGGGCATGAAGAGAGGTTAGGAGAAGAGCTTGGGCGGGATCGCTTGCTGCTCGCTGTGACGACGGAAGGGGCTAGACGAGAGGGCTTAACAGCAGTTACTCACACCGGACATGGTATCAGTTATATAGGAACATCGGAAGATTCAGATCATTTTGTAAATTCAACACATATTTTGTTAGTTGAGATGCTTGAGAAGGCAGGATTTCATACAATGATGTCGAAGAACATGGATGTAAGGATTTGGAGCAAGCTGACGATAAATGCTGTAATTAATCCGCTTACGGCCATTTTACGTGTGAAAAACGGAGATCTGCTGCTTTCACCCTGGACGCTCTCCCTCATGAATAACCTTTACCAAGAAACTCGTATGGTGGCGACTGCCAAGGGGATTTTACTGCCTGATGATCTATGGGACACGCTGCTAAGTGTCTGTAAAGCCACTAACTTAAATCATTCATCTATGCTTCAGGATATTGAACAGTCCAGACGAACTGAGATCGATTATATTAACGGAAGCCTAGTAAAAATGGCAAAAGAATTAAATCTTGAGATTCCGACTCACCAAACCGTGTTCCAATTAGTGAAAGCCCTAGAATAAGTAGGTGAATTCTTGATGATGAATGTGTTAGCCAGTTGGATTTCTACGTTATATGCAGTCTTAGCAGTGGCACCGTTTATTACGTTTATCCTTTTGTGGTTTCTAGTCTTTGTTTTTCTTAGAGATAAGAAGATGACAACGAGACTTACCATGGACGTGACGACGTTATTTCTGTTAGGCTCTGTTTCATTGATGTGGAATCAATTGTTTCATACGAATTTTGGTTTCTGGCTAATTGCGCTCGTGCTGCTCATCGCTTTTGGGATCATTGGTGGTTATCAGACGCATTTGAAAGGAAAAACCGAATTATTAAAGGTCAGCAGGGTAGTTTGGAGGCTTAGTTTTCTGGGTCTATCAGCACTTTACATCCTGCTATTTTTCCTGCATATCGGGAAAAATTATATATTTTCGACCTAAGCAAGACGATTTTGTGGAAATAATGTGAATAAATCAATTTTTAGTGTATGTTTGTAATATTTATTTAAGAATTGTAGAAAATAACAATGAAATCCGTCTAGATTTTATTGACCGATGGTTGTATAATTAGAAACCGTATAGGACCTTTTTCTTCATATTATTTTAACAAAGGTGAATTAAAATTTTATCTTAGGTTGATGAAGATGAAATTAGTTCTGGACAAAGCATAGTTATATGTTATAATTCCTTGCGTGGAGTCTAGTAATTTTTTTTACCAGAGGTTCGAGTCAGATATACTGACACGTATGAAGCGGTTTCATTTGTTTTTGGGTTTAAGGTGTAAGGTTTATGTGAATAAAACTATCAAAACACCTAACCATAGATGTTTAGATACATATTTTAAAGGAGGAGTTTTATGAAAGCGACGAAATGGGTTTCTACAGCAGTAGCATTAACGCTTATGGGTAGTGTGGCAATTGGTTGTGCCAAAAAAGAGGAACCATCTGCTTCTCCGACTGGGGATACTAAAGGTACAACAGCTCCTGCGGCATCTAACAAACCGCAAGAAATTAAAATCAACTTTACTGCAGAGCCACCTGTTATGGATAGCTCCAAAGCAACAGCTAATGCTGCTTTCACATTCATTAGCGCATTTAACGAAGGTCTTTATCGTACTGACAAAGACGGCAAAGCAACTCCTGGACTTGCAAAAGATTTCCCTAAAATTTCTGCTGATGGTCTAACTTACACAATCGACATTCGCGACAATGCGAACTGGTCTGATGGTCAACCAGTAAAAGCACAAGATTTCGTTTATTCTTTCAAACGTACATTAGATCCAGCGACAAAAGGTCAATATAGCTTCGTAGTAGCTTGGATTAAAGGTGGAGAAGCTGTAACAAAAGCGAAAACACCTGAAGATGTTAAAAAAGCCCAAGATGCACTTGGCGTAAAAGCAATTAGCGACAAACAACTTGAAATTAAACTTGAGAAACCAGTTACCTTCTTTACACAAATGCTTGCGTTCGGAACTTTCTTGCCACAAAGAGAAGATTTCGTTACAAAAGCTGGCGATAAATATGGAGCAGAAGCTGATAAAGTAATTGGTGCAGGTCCATTTATTTTGAGCAAATGGGATCATGGCCAAACACTTGAACTTGTTAAAAACGAGAAATATTGGGACGCTGCTAACGTTAAACTTACGAAAGCAACTGTCAATATCGTAAAAGATACAAATACAGGACTTAACCTATATGAAACAGATGCAGCTGATTTGGCTGAAATCAACCGCGATCAACTTAAACTTTATGCAGGTAAACCAGATAACTTGCCTAAACCTGAGTTGACTAACTCTTACTTGATGTACCAAACGAAAAAAGTTCCTGCCTTGGCTAACAAGAAAATTCGTCAAGCTCTAGGTATGGCGATCGATCGTCAAGCTTATGTTGATACAGTTCTTGCTAACGGTTCTGTAGCATCTACAGGTCTAGTGCCTGGCGGTACTTCTGACGGTGCAGGCGGCGACTTCCGTAAATCTGCTGGCGAAACTCAACCTAAGTTCGATGCAGCTAAAGCAAAACAATTGCTTGCTGAAGGTTTGAAAGAAGCTGGTTTAACAGCTCTTCCTAAAATGAAAGTGAACGCGGATGATACAGAAACTGCGAAAAAATCACTTGAGTTCATCCTTGCACAATGGAAACAAAACCTTGGATACGAAGCAGAAGCGAACCCAGTTCCGCATGCATTGCGTATCGAGTTGTCCTCGAAGCATGACTTCGAAATCGTTCTTTCCCTATGGGGCGCGGATTACAACGATCCAATGACATTCTTAGATATGTGGGTAACTGGCGGAGAGTTTGATGAAGGCGACTACAGCAACCCGCAATATGACGCACTAATTAAGCAAGCTCAAGCAGAAGTCGATCCTTCCAAACGTGCGAAAGCAATGATTGATGCTGAGAAAATCCTGATGGATGATCAAGGTGTAGCACCACTTTACTTCCGTACACGTGCTTACTTGAAAAAACCTTCAGTTAACGGTTTGATTCTTCCATCATTTGGTCAAGAATGGGAACTGAAATGGACTAGTATTAAGTAATCAAAAGCTTCATAGTTAAGTTGTTACAAGAAGGGGCCGTTCGCACCTCGTGGAGCGGCCTCTTCTAAATTTCTAAGCAGTAGTTAATTTTAATAAAGGAGGAGCAATATGGTTAAGTTCATTCTTCGCCGTTTCTTATATGCGCTTATTACGTTATGGCTAATTGCATCATTTACATTCGTATTGATGAAAAACTTACCAGGTAATCCACTTGGAGAAGGCTCTGAACGGATTCCTAAAGCGACGAAAGAGATGCTGATGAAGCAATACGGTTTAGATAAGCCATTATGGGAACAGTACTTGACATTCATGAACAATATCATCCATGGCGATCTAGGAGCTTCCTATCAATTCCCTGCTCACAAAGTTACTGATATTATCAAACAAGCATTTCCTTCTTCACTAGAACTTGGGTTAATCTCTATCGCTATTGCTATTATTGCAGGTCTTGCTTTAGGGATTATTGCTTCCTTGAAGCATAATAAAGCAGGCGATTACACGGCCATGTTTATTGCGATTCTGGGTGTATCTATCCCATCATTTGTTCTTGGTCCATTGCTTTCTTATTATATCGGTGTTAAATGGGGTATTCTCCCTGCAGGATTATGGAAAGGTCCAAGCTATCGTATTTTACCATCACTTGCGCTTTCATTCGGAACCATTGCCATCTTGGCACGTTTGATGCGTACGTCCATGTTGGACGTTCTAAATCAGGATTACATTAAGACAGCTAAATCCAAAGGTTTAACCAATTTCACAGTAGTTGTTAAGCACACGATAAGAAATGCCATTTTACCAGTTATCACAATTATAGGTCCAATATTTGTAAACGTCATCACAGGAACGCTAGTTGTTGAACAAATTTTCTCTGTGCCAGGTTTGGGTAAACACTTTGTAACATCGGTTTATTCCAATGATTACACGATGATTTCTGGATTAACCATTTTCTACTCAAGCATTCTTATCTTAGTAATCTTTATTACAGACGTAGTGTATGGCTTTGTAGACCCTAGAATTCGTCTTGGGAAAGGCGGGAAATAAACAATGCAAACTCCAAATCAATCAACAGAGAATAACTACAAGTTTGCTCCCGTTTCAAATAAATCTCTAACTGGCGATAAAATTGTTAGACCATCGCTCAATTATTGGCAGGACGCTTGGAGACGACTTAAGAAAAATAGACTGGCTATGGCTGGCTTAATTATATTAGTTGCTTTAATCGTGTTTGCGATTATTGTTCCTTTTGTTTCAAGCTACGATTATCAGACTCAAAACTTAAAAGTAAAAAATGTGCCTCCAAGCGGAGAACATTGGTTTGGTACTGACGACTTCGGCCGCGATTTATGGACTCGCGTATGGTGGGGGACACGTATCTCATTATTCATTGGGATTATCGCAGCTATCATTGATTTGGTTATTGGTGTTATTTATGGCGGTATTTCTGCCTACTATGGCGGGAAAGTTGATGAAGTGATGCAGCGTACGATTGAAATCGTATATGCGATTCCTTTCTTGCTAATCGCCATTCTACTCATTATGGTTATCGGTTCTGGTATTCCATCTATTATTTTGGCTATGGCCATAACAGGTTGGGTTCCAATGGCGCGTTTGGTGCGTGGTCAAATGCTAACGTTGAAAGAGCAAGAGTTCGTGCTTGCCTCTCGTACACTTGGTGCATCACCAATGAGAATTATTATGCGCAGCTTGATTCCTAATGCGTTAGGTATCATCATCGTGCAAATTACGTTTGTTGTTCCAGCTGCTATCTTTACGGAAGCGTTCCTTAGCTTCATTGGTCTTGGTGTTAAGCCGCCGCTCGCATCGCTGGGTAACTTGCTATCTGACGGCGCCAACTATATCCGGTTATATCCGCATCGCCTTATTTTCCCGACTATTATTTTCAGCTTGATTCTTTTAAGCTTCAATTTACTCGGCGATGGGCTTCGTGATGCGCTTGATCCAAAAATGCGCAAGTAAGAAGGGGTGAATAATGATGAGCACCAATAACAATTTACTTGAAGTAAAAGATTTGAGAGTTTCTTTCCGGACGTATGCAGGAGAAGTTCAAGCTGTTCGCGGCGTATCTTTTTCTTTGAAAAAAGGTGAAGTGTTGGCGATTGTAGGTGAATCCGGTTGCGGTAAATCCGTTACGGCACAAACGCTCATGCGTTTAATTCCTACTCCGCCTAGTTATATAAAAAGCGGTTCTATCATGTTTGACGGGAAATTGGATATTACCAAGCTTTCCAACAGACAAATGGAGAAAATTCGTGGATCTGAAATGGGTATGATTTTCCAGGATCCGATGACTTCATTGAATCCGACGATGAAAGTCGGCGATCAAATTACTGAAGGTTTGATCAAACATGAAGGTTTGAGCAAAAAGGCTGCAACAGAGAAAGCGATTGAAATTCTTAAGCTTGTAGGCATTAACTCTCCAGAGGGCCGTATTCATCAATATCCGCATGAGCTCTCCGGTGGTATGCGTCAGCGTGTTATGATTGCTATCGCACTTGCTTGTTCGCCTAAACTGCTTATCGCGGATGAGCCAACAACGGCTCTTGATGTGACGATCCAAGCGCAAATCATTGATTTGATGAAGACGATCTCTGTTAAAACGGACTCATCTATTATCTTAATTACACATGACCTTGGTGTTGTAGCTGATATGGCTCAACGTGTTGTCGTTATGTACGCTGGGAAAATTATTGAACAAGGCACAGTAGATGAAATTTTCTACGAGCCGCAGCATCCATATACATGGGGCTTGCTTCGTTCAGTGCCGCGATTGGATACGAATAGCAATGAAGAGCTTGTGCCGATTCCGGGTACGCCTCCAGATCTATTCGCACCTCCAAAAGGTTGTGCATTTGCAGCTAGATGTCCATATGCTATGAATCATTGTTTGGAAGAAGATCCAGAGCATACTTCGATTTCTGAGACACACAGTGCCGCTTGCTGGCTGTTGCACCCAGATGCACCGAAGGTTGAACGTCCTGTAGGAGTGGGAGGTCATCAACATGTCTAAATCTAATCAACCTATTTTACAAATTCGTAACATGAAGAAGCATTTTAATCTTGGCAACGGTAAAATATTGAAAGCTGTTGACAATTTCTCCATAGAAATTAACCGCGGTGAAACATTTGGTCTCGTAGGGGAATCCGGATGCGGGAAATCGACCGCGGGTAGAACGATTATCAAGCTTTATGATGCAACAGAAGGCGAAGTTATTTTCGACGGTGAAGATGTTCATAAGTTGAAGGGCAAGAAGCTGAAAGATTTTAATCGGAATATGCAAATGGTATTCCAAGATCCTTACGCTTCCTTGAACCCTCGTATGACGGTTGGAAATATCATTGCTGAAGGTATTGATATTCATGGTTTGTACAAAGGCGCTAAACGTAAAGAGCGCGTGATGGAATTGCTTCGTGCCGTTGGTTTGAACGATGAGCATGCCAATCGTTTCCCGCATGAGTTTTCCGGCGGTCAGCGTCAACGTATCGGGATTGCCCGTGCACTTGCGATTGAGCCGAAATTTATTATTGCGGATGAACCGATCTCTGCATTAGACGTTTCCGTACAGGCTCAAGTTGTCAACCTGTTCAAGAGATTGCAGAAGGAAATGGGCTTGACTTACTTGTTTATCGCGCATGATTTGGCGATGGTTAAGCATATTTCCGATCGTATCGGCGTTATGTACCTTGGTAACCTCGTTGAGGTGACCACGTCAGACGCACTTTACGCGAAGCCGCTTCATCCTTACACACAATCGCTGCTTTCTGCGATTCCGATCCCAGATCCGGAAATTGAGCGTACACGTGAGCGCATTATTCTACAAGGTGATGTACCAAGTCCGCTTAATCCGCCTAGCGGATGTCCGTTCCGTACACGCTGTCCGCAAGCAATGCCGCAGTGTGCGGAATCGATGCCGCCATCCAAAGAAGTGGAACCAAATCACTTCGTAGCTTGTCATTTGTATTAAAATTGTCCAGCCGCCCCCGCAGGGGGCGGCTTTTTAACGTCCAATTGTAATTATTAAAAATACAGTTTTGACGATTGCTGACCTTACGTGTACAATCAAAGAATAGTCGTTTTATTTGGTATGAAGAGGAGACACTAGTCGCGTATGCAAATGGAAACTTTTCATTGGAAGAAAAATCAGAAGTTAGCGGAAGATTACATAGCTCAAACGGATAAAGCTAAAGCTTTGTATCCTTACCACTTTGGAAACTTGGAAGACTGGCAGTCCCGAGTGCAATGGTTAGATGAACCAAAGACCTCACTCCAAGTTGATCGAGGGCGCTTAGTTCAAGTTTTACAGCAATATAATAAGAGAATAGGAAATGCACGGGCTGCATTTGACCAAATCTCAGCATTGGCTGATAAGAATGCACTTGCCATTGTGGGTGGCCAGCAAGCCGGATTGTTCGGCGGTTCGCTGCTTGTTTTGTACAAAGCCATAACCATTGTTCAATTGGCGCGTGAATGGAGCGGGAAATTACAACGCCCAGTTGTGCCGATCTTTTGGATTGCTGGTGAGGATCATGATTTCGATGAAGTGAACCATACGTATACGCTATCGAATGCTCAGCATATTGAGAAAATCAAGGTTGATCATCCGACAGGGCGCCGCACATCCGTTAGTAGGCTGCCTATTGAACCTGAAGCATGGAAAGAGGCCTTGACGGCGTTAGATCAATCTCTAATGGATACAGAGTTTAAAGCTTCTCTAATTGCTAAGCTGGAGGGAATAACAGAGGATGGGGCGACATTATCTGAAGCTTTTGCTCGCTGGATGGCTATCCTCTTTGGCGAATACGGGCTTGTCCTCATTGATTCCGATGAACCTTCCCTACGAGCTTTGGAAGCGCCCATGTTTGAGAAGTTGATCCTTGAGAATGAAGCATTCTCTGGATCGTTACAGAAGAGTCAGGATGCTGCCTGGCAAGCAGGATATGAGAGTCAAGCTGAAATAAGCAAAGACGGAGCTAATTTGTTTGTATTTGCAGATGGACAGCGACTGCTGTTGCATCGTGAAGGTGAACGATTTACAGATAAGAAGCAGGACAATTGCTATACTAGACAGCAGCTTCAAGATTTAGCATTAACAATGCCTGAGAATTTGAGCAACAACGTGATGTCGCGGCCTCTGATGCAGGAATTTTTATTCCCTGTTCTGGCTACTGTTTTAGGACCGGGTGAGATTGCTTACTGGTCGCTGACGAAGCATGCTTTTGAACAGTTTGGCATGAAAATGCCGATCATAGCACCGCGAATGGAGTTTACTTTGATCGAGGGTACGGTTCAGAAGCAAATGAACAAATATGGTTTTACATTTGAAGACGTGCTTGAGCGCTTTGAGCACAAGAAGCAAGAATGGCTGGATGCGCAAGATACATTGCAATTGAATGAGCGCTTCGATGCCGTAAAATCGGATTTCAGTGTGAACTACGCGCCGCTTGTGAATTCTCTAGCCGCGATCAATCCCGGGGTTAAAAAGCTGGGAGAAACGAATCTGGAGAAAATCCTGGAGCAAATCGAATATTTGCGTAATAAAGCAGGAGAAGCATATAAGGCGCAATTCGATGCAGCGTTACGACAATTAGAACGCATAAGACTAACGATAGTACCGTTCGCCAAGCCGCAAGAAAGAGTGTATAATGGGTGTGCTTATATGAATCGGTATGGGAATGAATGGCTCCGAGATTTACTTGAGACACCAATTCCTGTGGATGGTTTGCATCGAATTTATTATTTATAGGAGGAGACTAACATGTCGACTGTAGAAAAAAGTATTGTGGCAGATATAGCATTAGCACCTGAAGGTCATTTGAAAATTGATTGGGTCCAGGCGCACATGCCTGTTTTGAATCGTATTCGTGAGCAATTTGAGAAGGAACAGCCTTTTAAAGGATTGAAAGTCGCTATTTCCTTACATTTAGAAGCGAAAACAGCCTATTTAGCAAAAGTAGTAAAAGCTGGTGGAGCTGAAGTAACGATTACGGGAAGCAATCCGCTATCAACACAAGATGACGTTTGTGCAGCGCTTGTTGAGGACGGTATTACCGTTTTTGCGAAGTACAATCCGAGTCCGGAAGAATACAAAGAGCTGCTAATTAAAGCGCTCGAAACGAAGCCTGACCTGATCATTGATGATGGCGGCGATTTGGTTTCTATTCTGCATTCCGAACGTAAAGATTTGGCTGTACAAGTTCGCGGCGGAGCTGAAGAAACAACAACAGGTATTCTTCGTCTGAAAGCGATGGAGAAAGAAGGAAAGCTTGAATTCCCGATGGTCGCGGTTAACGATGCCTTCTGTAAATACTTGTTCGATAATCGTTATGGAACAGGTCAATCCGTTTGGGATGGCATCAACCGTACAACTAATTTGGTTGTAGCTGGTAAAACTGTTGTTGTTGTCGGTTATGGCTGGTGTGGTAAAGGTGTGGCCATGCGTGCAAAAGGTTTGGGTGCGAATGTCATTGTAACCGAAATTGATGCAATTAAAGGTGTCGAGGCCTACATGGATGGCTTTGCTGTAATGCCAATGTTGGAAGCGGCGAAACTGGGAGATTTCTTCGTAACGGTTACGGGTAATCGTGATGTGATTCGTGGAGAGCACTACAAAGTAATGAAAGATGGCGCGATTCTATCGAATGCAGGTCACTTTGACGTTGAAGTAAACAAACCGGAACTTGAAGCAATGTCTTCTTCCAAGCGTACAGTAAGACGTAATATTGAAGAATACCAACTGACGGACGGTCGTAAAGTATACATTCTTGCTGAGGGACGTTTGGTTAACTTAGCTGCAGGCGACGGTCATCCGGCTGAAATTATGGATATGACATTTGCGCTGCAAGCTATGTCACTTAAATATGTAAATGATGAGTACAAGAAATTAGGCAAAACGGTTGTTAATGTACCTTATGTGCTGGATGAGCAAGTTGCTCGCTTCAAGTTGGAATCCCTTGGAACTAGCATTGACTCGTTGACAGAAGAGCAGAAGATGTACCTGGACAGCTGGGCGGAGCATTAAGATCTAGGGAGCTTTGGAGAGCTTTCAAAAGCTCTGGAGAACCTTTCAGACCACTTTGGAGTGGGCTGAGAGGTTTTCTTTTTTTTGTGTAAGGGCAACAACGGATTGGCTAAGGTTATTTTATCAGCAATTATTTGCTGAAGTGACTCGGTGACTTGCAACCTTTCCAACATAACCCCCGTTTATAGGGTGTATAACCTATATTTGGTAGCGAGGGGATGACAAGATGGGGGTCTTAAAAAGCGAAGGGAATTGTAGGTTCGTGCAGAGCAGCATTTCGGCTAACAAAACAAAGAGGTATAGATTTGATCGGGAGAAAATTTCTTTCCTGCTAGCAACATGTATACTATTGATTAGTCTGCTATCAGGCTGCAGTTCTTCAAAAAGTGACTCCTCGGCAGCATCATCAAAAGAAATGAAAATGGCTGCGACGAACGACGCTGTAAAGTCTGATTCGGCACTGTCAGTTGACGCTAAATCAGCGGCTCCCGCTGCTGCAGCTGCTGGAGGAAAAACAAGCAACGCAGATGCCTTGACCAAGTCAAAAGACGGAGCCGCTGAGCAAGCGCCTTCTGACGTAAAAAATGCACCGATCACGGTCATGCCAGCAACCGGAAGCGATGAAGCAGCGGGATTTAATCGTAAGTTAATCTACCGAGCTAACTTGGTCATGCCTGTAGATGACTACAGCAAGGCTCAGACGGCCCTCCGCGACCTGGTAGCGCTAAGTGGGGCTTACATTCTGCAGTTTTCGGAAAATGCGAATACGGGGGAACGAGGCGGGACATATACGATCAAAGTCGCAGCAAATGGGTTTGTCTCCTTGCTAGATGGCCTTGAGAAGATGAGTCCATCGCTGCAAAGGAATGTACAGGGGCAGGACGTCACAGAGGAGTATGTGGATCTTAATTCACGCCTCAAAGCAAAACAAATGGTTGAAACAAGATTATTGGGCTTTATGGAGAAGGCTTCAAAAACGGATGAGCTGCTTGCTTTCTCAAACGAGCTCTCCAAGGTACAAGAAGCGATTGAACAGATAAAGGGTCGAATAAGGTATTTAGATCAAAATGTCTCATTCTCGACGATTGAGCTTCGTATGTACCAGCAAACGGGAAATAAGCCGCTGTTATCTGATCCTAATAAGCTAACATTAGAGGAACGCATTCAAAAAGCATGGAATTCTAGCCTAAATGTACTAGTTGCTGTCATGCAAGGTATTCTCGTTTTCCTGGCAGCTGCATTCCCGATTCTCGTTATTGGCCTGTTGATTGGTGTACCGATCTGGGTATTCAGGCGCAAAAGAAATAAACAACTGCAAGAAATGCGATTACAGCTCAAAGATCAAAATGCTTCTTTAAACGCACTTGAAGATGAGAAACAAGGAACAAAAGACGCAGAATAGACCTAAAATTGAAAATAATTTTGAAAATCCTGCTCTCAAAGCAGGATTTCTTTTATTTTTAGCGAATATTGATTCAAATGTGGTGGAAAGTGGTACAAAGTGGAGGAAAAGGGGGCGCCATGCTATGTTCATGGGTGAATATCAACATAGCATCGACGAGAAAGGCCGAATGATCATCCCGGCCAAGTTTCGCGAAGCCCTCGGCGACTCATTTGTCATCACCCGCGGTCTGGATCAGTGCTTATTCGTTTATCCGCAATCGGAATGGGCGATACTCGAGCAGAAGCTCAAAGCACTGCCGTTAATGAAATCAGATGCGCGTGCCTTCACCCGGTTCTTCTTCTCCGGTGCTACGGAGTGTGACCTCGATAAACAAGGCAGAGCGAACATTCCAGGTAACCTTGTGGACCATGCCAAACTTGAAAAGGATTGTGTGGTTATCGGTGTTTCCAACCGAGTTGAGATTTGGAGTAAACAAATTTGGGAAAGCTATGCCAATGAATCCGAACAGTCATTCAATGAAATAGCTGAGAAACTCGTCGATTTTAATTTTGATTTATAGAGGTTTACGTAGAAAGCTTTGCTAAAGCAAAGCTCTTAGGAGGACACCAAGTGTTTCATCATGTGACGGTACTTAAGGAAGAATCTGTTGAGGGTTTACATATAAAGCCGGATGGCGTTTACGTGGATTGTACGATGGGCGGAGCAGGGCATAGTTCCCTGATTGCTTCTAAGTTAGGTCCTAATGGCTTGCTGATTGCTTTAGATCAGGATGAAGTCGCTCTAACGAATGCTCAAACTGTGCTAGCGCCTTACCTGGATCGCGTAAAAATCGTAAAAAGCAATTTCAGAGAGCTGGAGCAGGTGCTCCTGAATGAGCCTAGAGCACTTCGTGATGGCAAGCCGCAGGTGGATGGAATTCTCTTCGATCTTGGCGTGTCATCTCCTCAGCTTGATGAGGGGGATCGCGGTTTCAGCTACAACCATGATGCAGAGCTTGACATGAGGATGGATCGTTCGACGGCATTAACTGCCAAAACGATCGTTAATGAGTGGCCTGCTGACCAAATCGCACGAATTTTGTTCGAATATGGCGAAGAGAAGTTTTCCAGGCGGATCGCAGGCGTTATTGTAGAAGCTCGGAGCAAACAGCCCATTGAAACCACAGGTGAGCTGGTCGAGCTGATCAAAGAAGGTATTCCCGCTGCAGCGAGAAGGACCGGCGGTCATCCAGCGAAGCGAAGCTTCCAAGCGCTGCGTATCGCGGTGAACGATGAGTTAGGAGCTTTTGAAGAAGCACTGGAGCAATCACTCCGTTGTCTTGCCCCTCAAGGCAGAGTTGCTGTCATTACCTTCCATTCACTGGAAGATCGCATATGCAAACAGTTTTTTGTGAAAAACGTTGAAAAATGCACCTGTCCTTCGGATCTTCCATATTGCGTTTGCGAGAAGACCGGAGTTGTAAAATTAGTAACACGAAAACCAATTGTGCCAAGTGAACATGAGCTTGAAGTCAATCAAAGAGCAAGATCCGCGAAGCTGCGAATCGCTGAAAAGCTTTGACACAAAGGAGGAAATAAAATATGCCATCTTACATCCAAGGCAATTTGGCTCTCGATCCAAAACGTTCGGCTCCAGCACCTAAAGTGAAGATTAAAGAAACAACAAAGGTTGTTTATCGCAATAAAACGTTACCGACACAAGAGAAAATGCTATATTTATTCACAGTAATCCTTTGTGTCATTGTGGCGGGTGTTATTATCTGGCGTTACGCGGCTATTTATCAGATGAATGCTAATATTTTGAAAATGCAAAGTGATATTCGTGAAATGCAAGCTCAAAACAGTGCTTTGAAGCAAGAAGTAGAGAAACTGCAAAGTCCTGAACGTATGAAGGGTGAGGCTGTACGGCTTGGGTTTAATTTAGGAGATGAAAAGAAAATAAGTTTGGTCACTCCAGAGAAAACAAAATCAAATACAAGCAGTAGCAAAAATAATAAAGTAGTTTCTAAACCGTAATGGGCAGGTATTCCATATGACAAAAAAAATTAAGCTGCGATCTTTGCTAATTGGAGGGTTCTTCACCCTTCTTTTTGTTGTCCTCATTTCTAAAGTCTATTGGATTCAAGTGGTAGAAGCTTCATGGTTGCTTGGGGAGGCCGAGAAGAAATGGGAAACAGATAAGGTGATAGCCCCTGTTAGAGGAAGTATCCTGGACAGAAATAACAAAGTACTAGCCGTTGAAGCAACGTCGTATACCATTGCACTTAATCCCAAAATGATTGATGGCTATCATATCGCTGAGAATGTTACGCAAGGATTAGCGGAAATTTTGAAAGAGTCGGATGTAACGAAGCCTACGCTTGTCAATAAAATCCGTGAGCGGGCAACGAAAATGAAGCCGGATGGGTCGGATTTTGCTGTCTATACAGAGATTAGAAATGAAGGTTGGAAGATTGAGAAAGAGAAGGCAGATCAAGTTCGTGCGTTAATTTCAGAGCTTCAAACAAAACTCAAGTTAAACGCAAAAGCTAACGTAGGAATTAATATTTTAGAAGACAAGAAACGCTATTATCCAGGTGAAACACTAGCCTCTCACATTCTAGGGTATACGAATAAAGAAGGCGAAGCTGCGCTAGGATTAGAACTTAAATTAGACCAAACCCTTAAGGGGGTTCCCGGGATGTTAAGCTATGAGAAGGATGGAAAGGGTGTTGAACTTCCTGATTCCAAGATCAATTTCAAGCCAGCGCAAGACGGGAACAATGTGCGACTCACCATTGATAAAAATATTCAGTTTTATTTGGAAAACGCGCTCGCCAAAGTAAATGACAAGTGGCACCCGAAGAGCCTGACGGCGATTGCAGTTGATCCGCAAACGATGGAAATTCTGGGTATGGCCAATACGCCTACCTTTAACCCCAATACATATTGGACGATTAAAGATCAAAGTGACTTCAAAAACAATGCGGTAGCCTCTCGCTACGAACCAGGCTCTACGTTTAAACTAGTAACTTTAGCTGCTGCAGTAGAAGAGGGTCTATTTAATCCGAATGAGATGTACCAGTCCGGTAGTATTAAGGTTGAAGACAGAGAGCTTCATGACCATAACCGCGTTGGGTGGGGGAAAATATCTTTCTTAGATGGCCTTAAGCGCTCTAGTAACGTGGCCTTCGTTAAATTGGGTTACGAGAAACTAACTTCTCCAAAGTTGAAAGAATACATTAACAAATTTGGGTTCGATCAAAAAACGAATATTGATATGCCGAATGAAGTTTCGGGTTTAATCGATATGAAATATCCATCTGAGTTTGCGACAGCAACGTATGGACAAGGAAAGGTCGTTGTTACAGCCATTCAACAAACAGCCGCTTATGCTGCGATGGCTAACGGTGGTAAATTGATGTGGCCGCACATTGTTAAGGATATTGTCGATCCGAAAACAGGGAAAAGCATTCAGTCTTTTGCGCCACAAGTCGTTAGGCAAGTCGTAAGTGAAAAGACAGCTAGTCTAGTAAGCGGATATTTAGAACAAGTTGTATCTGACCAAGAAATTGGTACAGGTAAGCTTGCTTTTATGGAGGATTACCGCGTCGCAGGAAAGACAGGGACAGCTAACTTAGTCCTTCCCGGTGAAAAGACCTATTCCACGGATTCGTGGGTTATATCTTTTATTGGGTACGCTCCTGTTGAAAATCCTCGTATCTTAGTTACGTTAATCGCTGATCAACCTGATCTTGGCGGTAACTATCACTTAGGAGGGCAGGTATTAGCTCCTGCTTTTAAAGAAATTGTTGGTGAATCGCTGCAATATATGGGCGTAGCTTCGAATAAGCAAACTAAAATGGTGCCGAAAGAAGCGAATAAGCTAACTGTGCCTAATTTTACAGATGTGACAGCAGAAAGCGCCAAGGCTACAGCTAAAGAGAGCGGTTTGTCACTTGAGGTTTTCGGTAAGGGAGCCAAGGTTGTTGATCAATTTCCGAAAGCAGGTACAGAAATCTTATCTACACAACGAATATATGTGGCGATGCAAACTGTTGACGAAATGCCGCTGCCTAACTTGGTTGGTAGATCACTTCGAGATGCCGTTGAAGCCTGCTCCTTCTTTAAAGTAGAATGCCAAACTTCCGGTGAAGGATATGTCTCGGATCAGGCCACTACGGGGGAAGGCGAGGGAAGAAGTGTGACGTTGCAGCTTAAACCACTAAGTGATAAATCTTCAACTGCAAGTTCATCAACACCTACACCGACGCCAACACCAACGTCGAATACGAAAACAGAAGCACAGCGGTCTACGGCCAAAAAGACGCCTTAATGGAGAGCTTGTTCTAACTCCTGTTTGTCCCGAATAGTCATGTTAGGAATGATCTTGACTTATTGGGAAGGGAGACTGAACGTTCATGCGTGTTTCTAACGTTACCGTTCGTCGCAGATTGTTTACTGCGCTTATCATTGGCACTGTCATCTTTACAGCACTTATTCTCCGTCTTGCTTATGTCCAGCTATGGATTGGACAAGACTTAGCGAATAAAGCAGAGGATAGTTGGCGGAGAAAAATAGACTTTGCGCCCAAGCGAGGCGAAATTCAAGATCGCAATGGGATTACAATGACATACAGTATGAGTACACCTACGATAGTCGCTATTCCTGTTCAAATTCAAGACGCTCGAAGTACTGCGGCCAAACTTGCCGAAGTGCTGCAAGGGAACGAAGATGACATTTATAAACAGATTACAAAGAAAACATCCCAAAACGATATCAAGCCTTCTGGACGCAAAATAACGATTGAAAAAGCGCAGGAAGTACGAAATCTAAATCTTCCTGGTATTGTAGTAGCAGAAGATAACAAACGATATTATCCTTTTGGCTCGTTAGCTGCCCATATTCTTGGTTTTGCTGGATTAGATAAAGGGTTGACAGGCATTGAGGCAAAATATAACAGCCAATTAACGGGAATAGCCGGAAGCATATCTTATATGACTGATGCAGCAGGAAGAACGTTGGAAGGGACAACGGATACTTATACGAAGCCAAAAGACGGCCTCAATATGAAGCTGACAATTGACAGTCACTTGCAATCGGTGCTTGAAAGAGAATTAGATCAGGCTATGGTACAGTATAAGGCGCAAAATGTTATTGCCATCATGATGGATCCTAATAATGGAGAAATCCTTGCTATGGGGAGCAGGCCTACGTATGAACCAGGCAATTATAAGGATTTTCCGGCTGAAACCTATAACAGGAACTTACCGATTTGGAAAACGTATGAGCCGGGATCTACTTTCAAAATAATTACGCTAGCTGCAGCGTTAGAGGAAAAAAAGGTTGATTTAAAAAATGAACAATTTTACGATCCCGGATTTATTGAGGTCGGAGGAGCTAGACTCCGCTGTTGGAAACGCGGAGGTCATGGCAGTGAAACGATGCTGCAAGTCGTCCAAAACTCCTGTAACCCCGGATTCGTCGTTATGGGACAGCGTTTAGGCAAGGAAAAGTTGTTTGATTACATTTCAAAGTTTGGCTTTGGGAAAAAGACGGGAATTGACCTCGGCGGCGAAGAAAATGGGATTATGTTTAAGCCGTCTCAGGTGGGTCCTGTTGAGCTTGCGACGACGGCATTCGGTCAAGGGGTGTCGGTCACTCCGATCCAGCAAATTACTGCTGTCTCTGCGGCTATTAACGGAGGAAGACTTTTTAAGCCGTATGTAGCAAAATCGTTTACGAATCCGGATACGGGTGAGGTTGTTGATGTTGTAGAGCCCGAGCTTGTGCGCAATGTCATCTCGGAGGACACATCAAAGCAAGTACGCGAAGCGCTTGAAAGCGTAGTTGCCAAAGGCACAGGGCGCAATGCGTTTATCGACGGCTATCGCGTAGGTGGGAAGACGGGGACAGCGCAGAAGGTCATTAACGGACGTTATTCGCCGGATGAGCATATTGTTTCTTTCATTGGCTTCGCGCCAGCCGATAATCCGAAGATTGTCATCTATGCAGCTGTGGATGATCCTCAAGGGATTCAATTCGGAGGTCTGATAGCAGCTCCGCTTGTGAAGAATATGATGGCTGATGCTTTGCGGTATATGAAAGTCGAACCGGATAAAAACCAGCTTGATAAAGAGTATCGCTATGGTGAAATACCGGTTGTTGAGGTGCCGGACTTGGTTGGAGCCTCCGTTGATGATATATTAGAAGATCTGAACATGAATTTTAGGCTGGCTAAGTCGGGCAGTGGCAAATATGTAATCAGTCAAGCGCCGAAACCGGGTTCACGTGTAGATCAAGGCTCTACAATACGCATTTTTCTCTCGAATAATGCACCGCCGCAGTAATCTGGTTTGGACGGCCCGAAAAAAGATTTGCAAGTAAGACATGTTTAGCTTTTCCATAGGCATAAAATTGTCAATAATAGGTAGCAAAAACGTTAAGGAGAGGGTTGCTCATGAAACTTCAGGAGCTTGCTTCCGCACTGCTCATTACCCACATACATGGAGATGCTGAAACAGAGATTACTGGGATTGAAGCAGACTCTCGTAAAATAAAAGCAGGGGATTTGTTTCTATGCATCCCTGGACTGACAGCAGATGGTCACGATTATGCCCCAAAAGCGATTGCGCTTGGGGCTTCTGCGCTTGTAACGGAAAGAGTCCTTGACTTGCCAATTCCCCAGCTTGTTGTGAAAGATGCGAGATATGCAATGGCAGCTTTATCAGCCCATTTCTATGGCTATCCCAGCAAAGAACTGAAATTAATTGGGATTACGGGTACGAATGGCAAAACGACATCGACCTATTTAATCGAGAAAATATTGCGGGATCAAGGCTTCACGACGGGACTTATGGGAACGATTCAAATGAAAATCGGCGATACCTATACAGAAATGGAGCGCACAACGCAAGAAGCTGTTGATTTACAGCGCAGTTTTCGCCAAATGTGTGAACAAAAGACGGATTACTGCATTATGGAAGTGTCCAGCCATGCTTTGGAATTAGGTCGAGTGAAGGGCATTCATTTCCGGTCGGGTATTTTTACGAATTTAACGCAAGATCATTTGGATTATCACAAAACGATGGATGCTTACGCAGGTGCAAAAGGTTTGCTCTTCTCTAGATTGGGGAATGGTTTCTCAGCTGATTTCAAAGAGCGTCAGTATGCTATTTTAAATGCGGATGACGCTGCTTCCCATACGTTCAGTAAGCTGACAGCGGCGCAAATTATTACATATGGGATAGAGAACGAATGTGATGTAAGGGCGACAAAGATTCGAATTACGGCTCAAGGCACGGAATTTCAGCTTATTTCCTTTGCGGGAGAGGCTTTTTTCAGAATGAAATTAGTTGGTAAATTTAACGTGTACAATGCGCTCGGGTCCATTGCAGCGGCACTGGCTGAAGGGATTCCCCTTGAAGCGATCCGGAATAGTTTAGAAGATATTTCGGTCGTAGATGGGCGCATGGAGGTTGTGAATGAGGGACAGGATTACTTAGTCTTGGTTGATTATGCTCATACCCCAGATGGACTAGAGAATGCCCTGTCAACTGTACGTGACTTTGCAGAAGGTAAGGTAATTACTGTGTTTGGCTGCGGTGGTGACCGTGATCGAACGAAACGCCCTCTTATGGGTAAGGTTACGGCCAAGTATAGTGATTATTTATATGTGACTTCAGATAATCCGCGTACGGAGAATCCAGATGCCATTCTGGATGATATCGTTCCTGGTCTAAAAGAGGTTAATTTCCCAAAGGAACAGTATGAATTAATCGTGGATCGCAAAAAAGCGATACAAAAGGCTATTGAAGGGGCAGGCCCTAAAGATGTAATATTGATAGCGGGAAAAGGCCACGAAACGTATCAGGATGTCATGGGGGTCAAGCATGATTTCGATGATCGATTGGTGGCTAAGGCTGCGATAAGGGGGAGAGGACGATGATAGAGCGCACGTTGGAACAAATGACAGACATGCTAGGCGTTGAAAGTGTGCTGGTGACCTCAACGTCAGCGGATAGGGATATATCAATAATGGGTATATCTACCGACACACGTACAATACGACCAGGAAGTTTGTTTGTGCCGCTGATCGGGGATCATTTCGATGGTCACGCTTATGCCTCAGATGCTTACAGCAAGGGTGCTGCGGCTGCCTTATGGCAAGATGACCATCCTCACCCCCCAGAAGGCATGCCTATCATTCGCGTCAAGGATACGCTAACAGCTCTGCAGCAGTTGGCTAAATCTTATCGCAAGCAGCTGCCGGTTCGCATTATTGGCATTACGGGGAGTAATGGCAAAACGACGACTAAAGATTTAGTTGCCGCCGTTTTGGGCAGTACGTTTCAAGTGCATAAAACAAGGGGAAACCTGAATAATCATATTGGTTTACCTCTCACGCTGCTCGAGCTTGAGGAGACCACGCAATTCGCCGTGGTCGAGATGGGGATGAGTGGACGTGGTGAGATCGAACTGCTATCCCATCTGGCTGAGCCGGAAGCGTCGATCATTACGATGATCGGCGAATCGCACATGCTTCAGCTGGGCTCGCGGGAAGAAATAGCTCGGGCTAAGGCCGAGATTATTAGCGGAATGCCCAGCGGTGGGCTGTTCGTCTACAACGGCGACGAACCGCTGGTTGAACAGGCCCTCGCGGAGCGAGGCCTGCCAGAGGGGCTGCGCCGTATCCGCTTCGGCAGCGGCGCGGGCAATGATCTGTTCCCGACCGACATCCAGATGGATGCGGACGGGGCGCACTTCCAGATCAATTCACCGGTGTACCCGGAATTGTTCATTCCCTTGCTTGGCACGCATAATGTAATTAATGCGTTAGCAGCCATTGCCATCGGCGAGGCCTTCGGCGTCTCGCCCGAGGGAATTGCAGCGGGACTTCGCTCGCTGCAGATGACAAGCATGCGCATCGAGAAGCTGACAGCAGCCTCAGGGCTGACTGTGCTTAACGATGCGTATAACGCCAGCCCGGCATCCATGCGGGCAGCGATCGATTTGACCGAGCAGCTGAGCGGCTTCGGTCGCAAGTTCCTCGTGCTCGGCGACATGCTGGAGCTTGGTGAGCACGAAGAGGAGTTCCATCGCGGCATTGGCCGGATGCTCTCTCCGGAACGTGTAGACTATGTCTTCACGTTCGGCCGTCTTGGCCGTTACATCGCGGATGAAGCGGCTCAGCAATTCCCGAAGGCGTGCGTACGCGCCTTCGATGACAAAGAGCAGCTCGCGGCAGAGCTCGGGGCTGAGGTACGAGCCGATGACCTTGTGCTCGTAAAAGGCTCGCGCGGCATGCGTCTCGAACATGTGGTTAATGCCTTACTAGCCTAGATGGCGGTTATATTTAATTATAAGATGAAACAGTAGATCGTTTTCGAAAGACGAAAACGAGCAGGGGGAACCAACGTGGAAAACGCAATTTTATTAACGATGGGCGTAGCCTTTGTGCTTGCGCTTATTATGGGACCGCTTTTTATACCCATTTTGCGGCGTATGAAATTCGGACAACAAATTCGTGAGGATGGCCCGCAAGGGCATCTGAAAAAACAAGGGACACCGACGATGGGCGGGGTCATTATTTTACTCGCGCTGGCCCTTGCTACGCTTCGTTTTGCGGATAAAAATACGGATCTTCTAATCCTGTTAATAGCCTCATTAGGCTATGGGTTAGTTGGCTTTCTCGACGATTATATCAAAATTATTTTCAAGCGATCACTTGGTCTTACAGCGAAACAAAAGCTGTTCGGTCAGCTCTTGATCTCCGCCATTGTTTGTTACCTGCTTGTCATACAAGGGCACAGCACGGACTTATATATTCCATTTGTGGCTTTCCACTTCAACCCAGGCTGGTTGTACTTTCCGTTAATGGCCATTCTGATGTTGGGTGCATCGAATGCGGTGAATTTTACAGATGGTCTTGATGGACTGCTTGCAGGGACAAGTGCCATTGCATTTGGTGCTTACACGGTTATTGCTATGAATAATACGCAGCCGGAAGCGGCTATTTTTTCGGCAGCCATGGTTGGGGCCGTACTCGGCTTTCTCGTTTTTAATGCGCATCCAGCCAAAGTATTTATGGGTGACACGGGATCGCTCGGGATTGGTGGCGGCCTTGTGGCTGTTGCCATTTTGACCAAGGCTGAGCTGCTGCTTGCGATTGTTGGCGGTGTGTTCTTGGTTGAAATTCTTTCTGTTGTGATCCAAGTTGTTTCTTTCAAGACGAGAGGCAAGCGTGTTTTCAAAATGAGTCCGATCCATCATCACTTCGAATTGGTTGGCTGGTCGGAATGGCGCGTTGTTATCACATTCTGGGTCGTAGGTCTCGTGCTTGCTGTACTCGGATTATATATGAATGAGGTGTTGTAGAGCATGATGCATCCGCGGGATTATCGTGGACTTGAAGTGATTATTTTGGGCTTGGCTCGCAGCGGAGTCGCTGCGGCTAAGCTTTTTCATCAAAAAGGAGCCTTGGTCACGGTCAACGACAAAAAAGAGCGAAGCGCATGCCCTGAAGCCGACGAACTTACGGCTCTGGGTATTTCTGTTGTATGCGGCTTTCATCCGGAGTCCTTGGTGCATGAGGGTGTTTCTCTCGTTGTGAAGAACCCAGGAATTCCCTATACGATAGAGCCGATTCGCAAAGCACAAGAGCTCGGAATTGAAGTCGTGACAGAGGTTGAGGTTGCTTATCAATTCTGTGAAGCTCCAATTATTGGTATAACGGGCTCGAATGGCAAGACCACGACGACAACATTGATTGGTTTAATGCTGGACGCAGCTGGTTTATCTCCCGTTGTAGCGGGTAATATCGGGCGCGCATTAACCGAGGCTGCGCCTGAAGTTACAGCTGATAACTGGATGGTTGTTGAGCTTAGCAGCTTTCAACTGAAAGGAACGACTTCGTTCCGACCAACGATTGCCCTTTTGTTAAATGTGTACGAAACTCATCTGGATTATCATGGTTCAATGGATGACTATATCGCTTCGAAAGCTAAAATATTTGCGAATCAAACCGAAGAAGATACGGCAATCCTGAATTGGGACGATGAGGTCTGCCAGTCATTAATTCCTAGTCTGAAGGCTAAGCTGTTCCCTTTTTCTATGAAAGAAAAGCTCGCTTTTGGCGTCTACTTCGATGTAGAGACTGAGGTCATTGTTTATGCAAATGAACTAGGCCAAGTGAAGCCGATAATGCCGGCAAGTGAAATGGGGATCCCAGGCAGCTTTAACGTCGAGAACGCGTTAGCAGCGGCGGCAGCAGCCATTACCGCTGGTGTTCAGCTGGATGCCATAGCAGATGTGCTCAGAAGCTTCCAAGGCGTAGAACACCGTCTGGAGCTCGTTAGAGAGTTGAAGGATGTGACCTTCTATAACAATTCCAAAGCGACGAATGCAGCGGCCTCGATAAAGTCGATTGAGGCGTTCAACCAGCGTGTTGTTCTGATTGCAGGAGGTTTGGATCGCGGGTCAGATTATATGGAACTTCTGCCTACTTTTCGTGAGCGGATTAAAGGTATCGTTACTTTAGGTCAAACGAAAGAGAAAATTACGCATATTGCCGAGATGGCAGGGATTAGCCGCATTCAAACCGTCGATACTGCTAAGGATGCAGCGGACGCGGTGGCACAAGCCGTTCAGCTAGCCTGGCAAATGAGTGAACCTGGAGATATTGTTCTACTTTCACCTGCTTGTGCAAGCTGGGATATGTTCCCCTCCTATGAGGACAGGGGACGCATGTTTAAGGAGTCCGTGCATAACCTTTAAATAGGGCTTATCCACATATGCTGTTTGGTTGGCGATATTGTCGCTGCTTGCTGATATGTATCATGGATGACGCCCACAACACACGAAGAGGTGTCTGTTATGGGTAAAGCACGGTCCGCTCCTGACATTTGGATTATTGTTCCAACCTTGTTGCTTTTGACAATTGGCGTTATTATGGTTTACAGCGCTAGCAGTGTTCTTGCATTTCGCGAATTTGGCGACTCCCTTTACTACTTGAAACGTCAATTTATATTTGCTGTTTTGGGTGTTATCGCCATGTTTTTTACGATGAATGTTGATTATTTAGTTTGGAAAAGGTTTGCCCGAGTAGCGCTTTTTGTTTGCTTTGCCATGTTGATTATCGTTCTGATTCCCGGCATCGGGGTTGTTCGCGGTGGGGCAAGAAGCTGGTTAGGTATTGGTGCCTTTGGTATTCAGCCGTCCGAATTTATGAAAATTGGGATGATTCTCTTTCTCTCCAACTTGTTATCCGAAAACCAAGCGAAAATAACCTTATTCAGAAAAGGATTATTGCCACCGCTTGGCATTATGGGCTTAGCGTTCGGTCTCATTATGCTGCAGCCTGACCTTGGAACAGGTGCTGTTCTCGTCGGAGCTTCGCTGCTCATCATCTACACATCGGGGGCGAGATTGCTTCATCTCTCTTATCTAGGTATGATAGGGGTTGCGGGTTTTATCGGACTCGTCATTGCCGCCCCATACCGTTTGAAGCGAATTACAGCATTCTTGGATCCGTGGCAGGATCCGTTAGGTGCAGGTTATCAGTCGATTCAATCACTCTATGCGATTGGACCGGGAGGTCTTGTAGGGCTTGGTCTTGGTATGAGCCGTCAGAAGTACAGCTATTTGCCAGAGCCGCAAACGGACTTCATTTTCTCCATTATTGCTGAGGAACTTGGATTTATCGGCGGTACGCTTGTGCTGCTGCTCTTCACGATTCTTGTATGGCGCGGAATGCGGGCAGCTATTACTGCACCAGATACGTTTGCCAGTTTGATCGCTGTAGGCATTATCGGCATGATTGCCGTTCAAGTCATTATTAATATTGGTGTTGTTATTGGGATGTTCCCGGTAACCGGCATTACTTTGCCATTCATAAGTGCAGGAGGGTCTTCATTGACGCTTATGCTGACATCGGTCGGCATCCTGCTCAATATATCCCGCTATTCGAGGTGACAGGGGAATGAAAACGATTGTCTTTACCGGAGGAGGCTCCGCAGGACATGTTACACCTAACATAGCGCTGATGCATAAGCTTGCGCAGTTAGGTTGGGAAATTAAATACATAGGTTCGGCTACGGGCATCGAGAAAGACATCATTGAACGCGAAGGGGTACCTTTTTATTCGATTTCGTCTGGAAAATTACGTCGATATTTTGATCTGAAAAATTTCAAAGACCCTTTCAAAGTGATGAAAGGCGTCTATGAGTCTTATAGATTGCTCCGTCGTTTGAAGCCCGCCATCGTCTTTTCGAAGGGCGGGTTCGTTTCCGTCCCGGTCGTTCTTGCCAGTCGGATGAATAAAATTCCGGTGATTATTCATGAGTCGGATATAACGCCAGGGCTTGCGAACAAAATTTCAATTCCTTTTGCAACCAAGGTCTGCGTAACCTTTCCGGAGTCCTTACAGCATGTTCAAAGAGACAAGGCTGAGCTGACAGGTTTACCGATACGTGAACACATTCTCAGTGGTAAAGCGTCTCGCGCTTACCAGCTTTGTGATTTTCATTCGCAAAAACCGGTCATTTTGGTGATGGGCGGCAGCCTAGGCTCACAAGTGATTAACCAAGCTGTCAGAGGCAACCTGGAGCAATTACTTGCTCAATTTCAGATCGTACACCTATGCGGGAAAGGCAATATTGCATCAGAGCTTGCTAATACCCGGGGGTATAAACAATTCGAGTATTTGAATGAAGAGCTCCCCGATATTTTGGCAATGACAGAGCTTGTTATTTCAAGAGCCGGTGCCACATCTATTTATGAATTTTTAGTCATGGAAAAGCCAATGCTGCTTATTCCTTTATCGCTGCAGGCAAGTCGAGGAGACCAGATTCTAAATGCGGAATCCTTTCAGAAAGCTGGCTACGCGGACGTTATACAAGAAGAAGCCTTAACAGCCGATACGCTCGTAGAGCGTGTGGAAGCTCTTCATACGAATCGAGAGGCCTACAAGGCAGCGATGCAATCGCGAAAAGAAAGCGATGCGGTTGCATCAATCGTAAAACTGATTGAAACTTATAGCTTATCGCCTTGATTTTACTAAACCGAATAGGCGATTGTCACACTCTATCCGATTTTACATAAACTACACTATAACCGTGACAGACACCTAAGGCTTAATATGGCGCCAAACAACGAAGACCGGCCATCTTCGACTCGGTCCGTATTATGAAATTATGAAGCTTGAAGCTGCTTTTCAAGATAATTTCGCCCTACGTTCTGTGAAGGAGGTTTTCCCATGCAACAGTTAATATCCGACTTACAGGCAGCAAATATTGGCGAGATTCGAACGAATGAACGACTAGCCCCTTATACGACATGGAAAATCGGCGGTCCGGCTGATTGCCTCGTTATCCCCCAAACGAAAGAGCAGGTAGCTGCTGTCATCCGATTTCTATATGAACGCGGTGTTCCATGGACGGTCATCGGTAGAGGATCTAACCTGCTTGTAAGTGATAAAGGCATTAGAGGGGTCGTTATTAAACTTGGCAATGCGTTAGAAACGCTTCGCTTTGATGGTGCGATGGTCTACGCAGGTGGTTCCTATTCGTTCATTAAATTGTCCGTACTAGCGGCCAAAGAGGGTTTAACCGGACTGGAGTTTGCTTCTGGCATTCCCGGTTCTGTGGGAGGCGCCGTCTACATGAATGCAGGGGCTCATGGGTCCGATGTGTCACGCATACTCAAGCAGGCTGAAGTCATCCTGGACACAGGGGAATTGGTCACGATGCAGGCGGAGGATTTGCAGTATGCCTATCGACATTCCATTCTGCAAACATTGCCTGGCATTGTAACGGAAGCTGTCTTTGAATTACAGGTTGGAGAGCGCAAAGAAATAGCGGGAGCCATGGCGGCTTACCGGGATCGGCGCCTCCGCACGCAACCGCTTCAATTAGCTTGCGCTGGGAGTGTATTTCGCAACCCCGAAGGGGGATTCGCAGCTAAGCTCATCGAAGAAGCTGGCCTGAAAGGCAAACGTGTCGGTGGAGCTGAAATCTCTAAGCTTCACGCCAATTTCATTGTTAATACTGGAGATGCTACAGCCGAGGACGTTCTCACTCTCATAGGCGAGGTACAGCTAATCGTACAGAAACAGTACGGCATATCGCTAGTACCGGAAGTTCTGGTGATGGGTGAGAGGTAAATCGGAGGTGGAACTTTGGAGAAGCTCGTTATCGAAGGTGGAAGACCTCTTACGGGAGCCATCCAGATACACGGCGCGAAAAACGCCGCATTACCAATTTTAGCAGCCTGCATCCTGGCTAGCGGCACTCATACCTTGCATAATGTTCCTAATTTGCTCGATATTGACACCATGCTGCGCATTCTTCGCGCGCTGGGCTGTCGTGCTGAGCAGCAAGGGGATACAGTATCCATTACAACATCCACAGCTCATTCCTCTCATATCCCAGAAGAATTGATGGGGCAGATGCGTTCTTCCATCTTTCTAATGGGTCCGCTACTCGCTAGATTCGGCAGTGTTACGGTCTATCAACCGGGTGGCTGCGCGATTGGTGAACGTAAAATCGATTTGCACCTTAAAGGTCTGCAGGCTCTAGGAGCCAACATTGAAGAATTCGCCAACAAAATTGTTTGTAAGGCAGATTCATTGCACGGCAGCGAGATTGTTCTAGACTTCCCAAGTGTTGGTGCAACAGAAAATATTATGATGGCTGCTGTTAAGGCAGAGGGCATCACAACGATTTACAATGCTGCCCGTGAGCCTGAGATTCAGGATTTGCAAAACTTCCTGAATGCGATGGGCGCCGATATCATTGGCGCAGGTACGGACACCATTACGATTCGCGGAGTGGAGTCATTGTCTCCTTGCGCATACCGCATCATACCCGATCGTATTGTAGCCGGAACATTCCTTGTTGCAGCAGCTGCGACGAAGGGAAATATAACCTTGGAAAAGGTGAACCCTGCTCATTTAACCTCGGTTATCCATGTCCTCAAGCGCGCAGGTGTTCAAATCATCACGGACGGTGATATAATACATGTAAGCTGTCCGACTAGACCGAAGCCGGTCGAACGAATTGTTACTTCACCGCATCCGTCCTTTCCAACGGATCTTCAATCGCAAGTCATGGTGCTGTTATCTCTAGCAGATGGACTGAGCGTAATGAAAGAAACGATATTCGAAGGTAGATTTAAACACGTTGATGAACTTTCCCGTATGGGAGCGGATATCCGTGTAGATATGAGTTCAGCCTTTATCCGAGGGGTTCCAAGGCTATATGGAGCTACAGTTGAAGCGACTGATTTGCGAGCCGGTGCAGCGCTTGTTATTGCCGGTCTGGCTGCGCATGGCACAACGATCGTTGAGCAAATTCATCATATTGATAGAGGCTATGATAGAATTGAACATATGCTTTCCATGCTGGGAGCCTCCGTGCATCGCCAATCACCCGTCCCAAGCGAGTAGAATGTTTGAATGACTTCCGCGGATCCCTTCCTGCTTGCAGGTGGGGATACACGGTTTTCATTTGTTTATCATACGAAAATAATAGGTGGTGCCCATCTTGTCAGAAGACCGCAAAGTACCCACTCTGCCTGTTCCTAAGCCGCGTGCGCGTACGAATCGGAAGCTGCTCATTTTCTTGTTCGTTTTTTTCATCACTGTTCTTATCATTTTGTTTTTTCAATCTTCCCTTAGCCGAATAAGTGCCATTGAGGTTGAAGGAAATGAACTCATGGCCTCAGAAGCAATTGGACAAGCTAGTCAAATTGCTATCGGTGATCGTTTCTTTGCAGTTAGCTCACAAGCTATCCAGCAGCGCATTGCCAAGATGCCTATGATCAAAACAGCCGTCGTGAAGAAGCATTTTCCAGGTATTATCCGTATTAATGTAGAAGAATTCCCGAAAGTGGCGTTCCAAATTGGAGCAGATGGTAAGAAGCAGGCTGTGCTTGCTGATGGTGCTGTCGTGCAGCTTTCTGCAGGAAGCATTCCCTTAGATATGCCAATTTTGACGGGGTGGACAGACGGCGATCCGAATAAGGCCGCACTTTGCAAAGTGCTTGGAGAAATTCCGGAGAGTGCGCTTTCTGACATATCCGAAATTAAACCGGACCCATCGGAACCATACCCTGACAAGATCAAACTGTACACAAGATCCCAATTTGAAGTGTATACAACCATTGCCTATTTACCTGAGAAAATTGACAATTTACCTGCTTATATAGCAAGCTTACAAGAAGATCATATTACGAGTGGTGTTATCAAAATGCTAGAAGTAGAATATCACGCTCCTTTCGAACCCAATGAAGATTCCAAAAATGAAGCGAACAATTCATCCGGTCAGAAAGCTGGGGGCAATTCCCCAAGTCCTACACCTGATTCGAACAAAGATGGGGGTAAGACAAGCCCGAAGGCGACTCCAAAAGCGACGCCCAAACCATCACCAAAGGAAACAGCGCGTCCTTCCTGACAAAAAAACGTTTAATGGGCTACTCAATCACTTAAAATAATGTTAAAATTAGATTTATGGTTAATTAGGTATCTATCAGTTCATTACATTGATTTAAGTATTTACTAGACAGGATCTATATCATTTTCTCATCATTAAGACTAGATATGTAAATGACTTTTTTTACTAGCAAAAAAAATGTAGAAAAAAGAGGGAATATGGCGGTTGTGTGGAATACGTATAGAAGTATTTGTGAGGAATTCACTTTATTACCCAAGTTACAGGAGGTGCCAGGGGCTTGAGCAACAATGACATCATTGTTAGTTTAGACATCGGTACATCCAAGGTTCGAGCTATTATTGGGGAAGTCGTAAACGGAACCATTAATATAATAGGTGTGGGATCTGCCGAGTCAGAGGGTATTCGTAAAGGCGCAATCGTTGATATTGATCAAACTGTGAATTCAATTCGCAGCGCTGTCGATCATGCTGAACGAATGGTCGGCGTACAAATTTCCGAGGTTTACGTAGGAATTTCAGGTAATCATATTGCTCTTCAATCTAGTCATGGTGTTGTCGCTGTTTCTAATGAAGACCGAGAAATCGGAGAAGAGGATATTGATCGTGTTATTCAGGCGGCTAGAGTCATCGCATTACCTCCCGAACGTGAAATTATTGGAGTTGTACCTAAGCAATACTTAGTAGATGGACAAGAAGGTATTAATGATCCTCGTGGCATGATTGGTGTTCGCTTAGAAGTGGAAGCAACAATTATCACTGGAGCGAAGACAGGGATACATAATTTAATCCGTGTTGTGGAAAAATCCGAACTGAAGGTTGCAGGCCTCATCTTGATGTCGCTAGCATCTGGACAGTTAGCCTTATCAAAGGATGAGAAAGTTGTTGGAACGGTTCTTGTTGATGTAGGTGCAGGGGCAGCAACGATTGCTGTATTTGAACAAGGTAATCTTGTGGCAACGTCGACGATTCAAATCGGTGGCGAGTACATCAGTAATGATATCGCAATTGGACTCCGGACTCAGCTCGAAATCGCAGAGAAAATAAAGCTGAAATACGGTTGTGCTTCTGTAGATGATTCAGCGCCCGATCAAGTCTTTAAGGTTACGAGAATGGGAAGCAATGTGGAAAAAGAGTTTTCGCAAGTAGACCTCGCGAATATTATTGAACCCCGTGTTGAAGAAATTTTCCAAATGATTCGTGCGGAAGTTCATCGTTTAGGATATGGTGATTTAGCTGGTGGTTATGTGCTTACAGGCGGAACGGTTTGTATGCCAGGCATACTTGCGGTCGCACAAGCTGAACTTGCAACATCTGTACGTATCGCTGTTCCGGATTTCATTGGAGTACGTGATCCTTCCTACACGAGTGGCGTTGGTATCATTCAATTCGTATCCAAATATATGAAAAATCGGAATTCGGGTTTCTCGAAGAAAGTAGTAACGAAGACAACAGCAAAAAAATCCTCCGATAGTAATAAACCAGGTTTTCTTGAACGGGTAAAAAATTTTTTCAGTGAATTTATATAGTGAACGCAAAGTTAGGGGGATATGACTCACATGTTTGAATTTGATATGGATTTAGACCAATTGGCTCAAATAAAAGTCATCGGTGTTGGTGGCGGCGGAAGCAATGCAGTAAACCGGATGATCGAGAACGGTGTTAAAGGCGTTGAGTTTATCACCGTTAATACAGATGCTCAAGCTTTACACTTAGCTAAGTCTGTGCATAAATTACAAATCGGGGATAAACTGACACGCGGTCTAGGTGCAGGTGCGAACCCTGAAGTAGGTAAGAAAGCGGCAGAAGAGTCAAGGGAGACAATTCTGAATACGCTTCGCGGCGCAGACATGGTATTCGTTACAGCCGGTATGGGTGGCGGTACGGGTACTGGAGCAGCACCGGTGATTGCTGAAATCGCCAAAGAAGTAGGCGCTTTAACAGTGGGTGTTGTTACACGTCCGTTCACGTTTGAAGGACGCAAACGCTCTTTGCAAGCTGAGCAAGGAATTGCAGCATTGAAAGAGAAAGTAGACACGCTTATTATTATCCCGAATGATCGTCTACTAGAGATTGTAGATAAGAAGACACCTATGCTTGAAGCTTTCCGCGAAGCAGATAACGTACTTCGTCAAGGTGTACAAGGGATCTCAGACTTAATTGCTGTACCTGGATTAATCAATCTCGATTTTGCGGATGTCAAAACGATTATGACAGAGCGCGGCTCGGCCCTCATGGGTATCGGTGTGGCAACAGGTGAGAATCGTGCAGCTGAAGCAGCTAAGAAAGCGATCTCCAGCCCCTTGTTGGAAACTTCCATTGAAGGAGCGCGCGGGGTTCTGATGAACATTACGGGTGGCGTGAATCTCAGCTTGTACGAAGTCAATGAAGCAGCTGATATCGTTGCATCTGCATCTGATATCGAAGTGAACATGATTTTCGGAGCTGTCATTGATGATAAACTCAAAGATGAAATTCTCGTTACTGTTATTGCAACTGGTTTCGAGCATAAGGCAGCGCCTGTTCATCAACCGATCAAACGTCCTGGCACGGGTCAACCAGAAACTCCTGCACCAGACAATCGTTTGAACAACTTGAAACCTTTTGGTTCACAACCTTCTAACGACCAATTAGATATTCCGACGTTTCTGCGTAATCGCGGACGGAATACCGACAAATAATTACACAATATTTGTAAAGAGACCGAAGCCCTACATGATGTAGAGGCTTCGGTTTTTTGTTGTTCTTAGGGCTTTTCTAGCTTGGAATAGGCCGCGTCAACTGACAAAAAAAGTATCATCCTACTAGCAAGTTTAGACAGACTTTGAATTTGGATTCCCATATACTGATTTAGAACCTTAAAGTTTCGTCAGAAAAATTACTATAAAAGCATCCGTCTTGGAGGTGAGGAAATTGTGGTCGTCTATGCGGATCTCATTTTCCTGCTGAACTTTCTGATGGATGCGGCCATGCTTATCGTAACGGCTAAAACGCGGAAAATATCGTTCAAGTGGTGGAGAATCGTAGGTTCGTCGGTTTTGGGAGCTTCCTATGTGGTCATTATGTTCTTGCCAGTGCCGTTATTTCTTTTTACATTTTCTGTGAAATGTATGTTCTGTGTCGGTATGATTATGACTGCTTTTGGGTTTGGCTCCTTACAAAATTTATTAAGAAACATCGGAACGTTCCTTTTAGTGAATTTTGCTGTGGCCGGTGGTATGTTCGGCATTCATTATGTACTGGCATCCTCGTCTGATGTGATGAAGGGGATTGTGTTTACGCAAACAGGTGTGGCCATGTTTCAGGTGCAGGTTGGAGGCCTCCTGTTTGTGCTTGTGCTGCTCTTACCTTTGCTATGGTGGTTTCGAACGGTGTTTCAGAGTTCGAAACAGCGTGAGGTGTTGACATCTTATTTGGCGGAAGTAACGATTCATGTGGGTGATTATACAGCCTCTTGTAAAGGTTTAATAGACACGGGGAATCAATTGTATGACCCGTTGACACGAACCCCTGTAATGGTCATGGAAGTGTCTGAGTGGGGGGATGTATTGCCTGTAGAATGGCTCCAAAGGATTCGATCGGCAGATGTTGATCAGATCATAAGTGGTTTGGGTGTAGAGGAATTTGTTTGGCAGGATCGATTGCGTCTCGTGCCATACCGTGGCGTTAATCGGAATACCCAATTCATGCTGGCCATTAAACCGGATAAGGTGGTGATCACCCATAATCATTTGCAAATTGAAGCGTCTAAGGTGCTTATCGGACTTGATGGAGGAAAGCTATGCAGTGACGGCACTTATCAAGCGATTATCCATCCAGCTTTGATTTCAGCAGGATAGCGCTTTCAAAATGAAGGTGAGTAATAAGTAACGTAAACCACCACTTCTTCGGTTTAGGAAATTTGTTTTGCTAGCAGCAAAACTCTACATATGCTTACGATGAAAGTTTTGCATACGCAAAACTCTTAGGAGGAAACTAACATGTTCTTGAAGTGGAAAATGCTTTTTCAACTAGCGTACTATCGTATTTTAATGCTATTAGGTCTCAAAGGCGAAGAAATCTACTACATTGGTGGTAGTGAGGCGTTACCGCCACCACTTACGCGAGAAGAAGAAGAGTACTTATTGGAAAAGTTACCGTCCGGGGATGCTGCAGTGCGAGCTATGCTGATTGAGCGCAACCTGAGATTGGTTGTCTATATAGCTAGAAAGTTCGAAAATACTGGCATCAATATCGAGGATTTGGTTTCTATCGGTGCCATCGGCCTAATTAAAGCGGTGAACACTTTTGATCCTGAGAAAAAGATCAAGCTAGCTACATATGCTTCCCGCTGTATTGAAAATGAAATACTCATGTACTTGAGACGAAACAGTAAAATACGTACGGAAGTTTCTTTCGATGAACCGCTTAATATTGATTGGGACGGAAATGAACTTCTTTTATCTGATGTTTTAGGGACCGAGAATGACACCATTTACAGAAATATTGAAGAACAGGTAGATCGAAAGCTGCTTCATAAAGCACTTGATAAGTTAACAGAGCGGGAACGCATCATCATGGAGCTTCGTTTTGGCCTGCAAGACGGGGAGGAAAAAACGCAAAAGGACGTCGCTGACTTGCTGGGCATTTCACAATCGTATATCTCTAGATTGGAAAAGCGCATTATTAAAAGGCTTCGTAAAGAATTTAATAAGATGGTCTGAAAAATATTTTTTGACGGGTCATGTCGAAATTGTTCAGCAGTCACGGGAGGGAGCGAGTCGAAACCCTTTTGTCAAGTCGCTCTTCATGGGATAGGACAGGAATAAATCAACCGCTCACGGGGATAATTAACAGTAATGTTTCTCCTTGGGAGGTAATCACGGTGACCCGAAATAAAGTTGAGATATGTGGTGTTGATACCGCCAAACTGCCTGTTCTGACCAATGCTGAAATGCGTGAACTGTTCTCTGATTTGCAGACGAAACAGGAGCGAGCTGCAAGAGAGAAATTGGTCAATGGGAACCTAAGGTTAGTTCTAAGTGTGATCCAGCGGTTCAACAATCGCGGAGAGTATGTGGACGATCTCTTCCAAGTTGGCTGTATTGGTTTGATGAAAGCCATTGATAACTTTGATTTAAGTCAAAACGTCAAGTTCTCGACCTATGCTGTACCGATGATTATAGGTGAGATTCGCCGCTACTTACGAGATAATAACCCGATTCGCGTTTCTCGTTCCTTAAGAGATATTGCTTACAAGGCTCTGCAAGTCAGAGACAGCTTGACGAATCAGAATTCACGCGAGCCTACGATCTACGAAATCTCCGAGGCCCTTAATGTGCCCAAGGAGGATGTAGTATTCGCGCTTGATGCCATTCAAGACCCGGTATCGTTATTCGAACCGATTTATCATGATGGCGGAGATCCCATCTATGTTATGGACCAGATCAGTGATGAGCGCAATAAGGACATGTCGTGGATTGAAGGGATTGCTCTTCGTGAAGCTATGCGTAAATTAAATGCTAGGGAGAAGATGATTCTCTCTATGCGATTTTTTGAAGGGAAAACGCAGATGGAGGTTGCCGATGAGATCGGCATTTCCCAAGCTCAGGTTTCCAGGCTTGAGAAATCGGCCATCTGTCAGATGCAGAAACATGTGAAATCGTAATTAACATAAAGACTGGATCGGCTGTGACAAGCCGTGAAGGTCTTTTTTTGGTTTTCAGGACATTTTGCCCACACCGCACATATACTAGTACAAAATCAGTTAAAAATCCTAATGAGATTCGTGGTGAATAGCCTCATGAAAATATCTGATTTCCAGACGAAAGATGTAATCAATATTGTCGATGGTAAAAAGCTCGGGCAAATCAGTGATTTGGAGCTTGATCTGCGTCAGGGTCGTATCGAATCGATTGTTGTACCTAATCAAAGCCGATTTTTCGGGTTGTTTGGTTCAGGGACAGATGTCATTATACCTTGGAAGCATATTGTGAAAATCGGTGCGGATGTCGTTCTTGTGAAATTAGAAGATGTCCGGCCTTATCGTCAAACGGATGATAACGAAGGTGTTTATGAGTTCAATCAGCAATTCCGTAATTGACGGAAGGCACACGAGCGAAGGCTGCTGCTTTATGGGCAGGCGAAGCAAACATCGTGTGTCTTTTTATTTTGTGCTAAAGTAAAAGGAAGTAAAGATCCAAGTGTGGGGAGAGAGACAACCGTGGAACCATTTGTGAAACAAGCGAAAGAAGAGGGGCCAGTCCTATTTACGATCGCAAGCTGGATGGAGCAGTACAGGGAATTAACAGTTGGTTTTACATCCCGCCATGGCGGAGTGAGTCAGGCGCCGTATTCGACACTTAATTGCGGGTTGCATGTGAACGATGTACCAGAGCATGTGGTGAGGAATCGTGAGTTGATCGCTGAAACCGTTGGACTGCCGTTTGAAGCATTTACGTATGCAGAGCAGGTGCATGGTAACGAAGTCACTGTAGTAAGTCTACAGGAAAAGGGCATGGGCAGAACATCCAGGGAAACGGCCATTCAGGCGAAGGACGGCTTCATAACGAGTGAGAAGGGGATCGTTCTTTGTGCGCAATTTGCAGATTGTGTGCCGTTATTTTTCTATGATCCTGTTATGCGTGTTGCCGGGCTTGCTCATGCAGGTTGGAAAGGCACAGTGTTAAACATTTCCATGGCTACTATATCCTTAATGACACATACTTTTGGTAGTCAGGCCTCAGACATTCGCGCGGCAATTGGTCCATCCATAAGAGCTTGCTGCTATGAGGTTGATGAGACTGTAGCTAATCGTGTGAACCATGTACTTTCGGATGTCAAAGCATCATCTGAAGAGCGTCAAACTGTTATGGTCGACAAAGGAAATGGCAAGTATATGCTGAATTTGCAAGAATTGAACCGAAAATTGTTACTGCAAGCAGGAATTTTGTCGTCCCATATCGAAGTATCTCAGTTATGTACGAGTTGTAGCACGGATCTCTTTTTTTCACATCGAAAAGAAGGCGGTTCTACAGGTAGAATGATTGCTTGGATTGGTCTTCTTTGAGGAGATTGATGCAAGCACAGCGTTGAATTGAGGTGTCTGCATAAGTGAGTTTACTATCCCGTAAAGATGAGGTTGAAGCCCGTGTCGCCGCAGCATGTAAGCGGTCAGGACGGAAAGAGAACGAAGCTAAGATTATTGCTGTAACGAAATACGTTTCCTTAGAGACGACCAAAAGCGTTTTGGATGCAGGACTTCTGCACATCGGTGAGAATCGCTGGCAGGATGTAAAGCCGAAGTGGGAAGCGCTCCACGAACGGGGAACCTGGCATTTCATTGGACATTTGCAAACGAATAAAGTAAAGGACGTCATTGGCAAATTCGCCTATATTCACTCGTTGGATCGGATTTCTCTAGCCAAAGAACTGGACAAGCAGGCTGCAGCTTTGGGAATTGAAGTGAATTGTTTATTGCAAGTGAATGTTTCCGGCGAAGAGTCAAAGTATGGTATTGCACCTGAGCATTTCTTTGATTTTGCTGCAGAAGTTAGTGGGCTAAAACATATACATATCACAGGTTTGATGACCATGGCACCTTACGAGATGGAAGCCGATGCAACAAGACCTGTCTTCCGTGGATTGAGAGAATTGCGAGACCATCTAAATCAACGGAGAATTTTCCCGTATGAGATAACGGAGTTATCCATGGGCATGTCTGGAGACTTTGAAGTAGCAATTGAAGAAGGTGCAACTTGGGTTCGTTTGGGTACTGTTTTAGTAGGGAAAGAACTTTAGTTAACCTGATTTAAGAACAAGATAAGGAGGGAACTACAGTGGGTGTTTATAACCGATTTATGAATTTTCTTGGGCTGCAAGAAGAGGAAGAGGTTGTGGAGCGGGAGCGTATTGTGGAGGCCACAGAAGAACCTGAAACCAATCCTTATGAATTACGTAATAAAAATAAGGCGAATGTCGTCAGCATTCATTCACAGAAAAATGCACGTGTCGTGCTAAGTGAACCTCGAACTTATGAAGAGACACAGGATATTGCAGATCATCTTCGCTCCAGAAGAGCTGTGATCGTCAATTTGCAGCGAGTTCGTGGTGATCAAGCCATACGTATCGTAGATTTCTTAAGCGGGACGGTATATGCTTTGAGTGGGTCTATATCCAAACTAGGACCAAATATCTTCCTCTGTACTCCAGATTCAGTTGATATTCATGGTCACATCTCCGAGATGATGGGTGAAGAATAGGCGCATATCCTAACACAGAGGTGGATGCATACGTGAATTACGTTCACTATTATCTTAGTATTTTGATGGAAATTTATTATTTCATGATTATCGGCTATTTGATCCTCTCATGGTTTCCTAATGCACGTGATAGCTTCGTTGGAGGACTCCTTGGAAAATTGGTTGAACCGTATTTAAGCCCTTTCCGGAAAATCATTCCAAGCATAGGGTTCATTGATCTTTCGCCGATTGTGGCCTTAATCGCACTGCGATTTGTGGTTATGGGGATTATAGCTGTGCTCGATTTCATTGTGGGGTTGTTCTAACATTGCCAAAAGAACTCTATGGTCATTTTCATTCGGATGAACACCATTTTGTCGATAAAGCCTGGGATTGGGTAGAACGTGCAGCTGAACAGCATGCTGTAAAGTTAACGGATTTTCTAGATCCCAGACAGGCTTTTATACTGACATCACTCGTGAATCGGCACCCTGATGTGCACTGCCGTCTAGATGGCGGATACTCGGCCGCGGAACGAAGAAGGGCTCTGATTGCCCCAGATTACCGATCTTTGGATGGGGAAGATATGGCAATGGCGGTCTTGTCCGTTTCTTCCGGAGACGGCAAATTTCTAACATTAGAACATGGAGATTACATGGGCGCCATTCTTGGACTCGGCATGAAGCGAGACAAGGTTGGCGATATTCATGTTATAGAGGGCGGCTGCCATTGTTTGGTTACCCAGGATGCTGCGGATTACCTGCATTTGAACTTGTCCCAAGTACATAGGGTTCATGTACAGACAGAATTGCTGGCGTTAGATAAGCTGGAACTTGCTCAAGTACAATTGGACGAGCTGAGTCTGTCTGTTGCATCGATGCGCATGGACGGGATTGTAAGCGATGTATTCAGGCTAAGCCGAGCTAAAATACTGGTTCCCATTCAAGCTGGACGCTGTCGCGTCAATTGGAAGCTGGAGGAAGATCCTAGTAAGCCTCTTAAAGAGGGGGACATGGTGTCTTTGCAAGGATTTGGCAGATTTAAGGTGCTTGAAGTGGAAGGCGTAACGAAAAAAGGACGAATTCGTGTGAAGATCGGCAAATTTGCATGAATGTGGAACATTTATCCACGAACTTTGCAGGAATTGCTTATTTTCTGTCGAACTGATTCAGTATAGATGTGGGTTCAAACTAGCTTTCTTGGAAGAAAGCTCAGCTTATACTTACGAAGTCAGTTTTGCTGCGCAAAACGCTAAGGAGGGGCACTGATGCCATTAACACCGCTAGACATACATAATAAGGAGTTTTCCCGCTCGTTCCGCGGTTATGATGAAGATCAAGTGAATGAATTCCTGGATCAAGTCATTAAGGATTACGAGGCATTGATTCGTGAGAATAAAGACTTGCAGAATCAAACGGTGACACTACAGGAACGTTTGGACCATTTCACGAATATTGAGGAATCACTTAGCAAAACGATTATCGTTGCGCAAGAAGCTGCGGATGAAGTGCGAAGTAATGCCAAAAAAGAAGCACAGCTGATCTTGAAGGAAGCTGAGAAGAATGCAGACCGGATTATTAACGAATCCTTGACGCGTTCACGCAAGGTTGCTTTGGAGATTGAAGAGTTAAAGAAACAAGCCTCCATATATCGCACACGCTTCCGTACACTGCTTGAAGCACAATTAGAGCTGCTGGGCACAGAAGGCTGGCAAAGTATGCAGTTTGAAAATAAAGAAGAGTAGGAATCGATATTAGGTAGCTGTCATATTGACTATGCCTAACGAATTGGTTATACTCCTGTTAAATGTATCTCAGCAAAGCTATGACTGGAACGAGTAGGTCGTATTAGCAGTGTCAGCGAATTAGGGTATTGGTGTGAACCTAATCTCTGCAGCGTACCGAATATCCCCCAGGAGCGTCTCTTGAAGCGAGTAGAGAGAAACGGGTCATGCCGTTACACATGATCGAGTGATTAAGCTTGTGTTCATTACACCAGAGGTGTAAGTTCATTTAGCTTTTTAACGAGGGTGGTACCGCGAGCTAAAGTTTCTCGTCCCTTTTGGGGATGAGAGGCTTTTTTTGTTTGTATGACAACATAAAGATTGAGGCAGGAATGGAGTGGTTGGCATGGATTATGGCAAAACATTAAATTTATTGCAAACGGTGTTTCCGATGAGAGGCAATTTGCCGCAGGCGGAACCGAAAATGCAAGAGCATTGGGAAGCTGATGACATCTATGCCAAAGTACAGGAGAGTCGTAAGGGCAGAACCAAGTTTATTCTCCATGACGGACCGCCGTACGCGAACGGCGATATTCATATCGGACATGCGCTGAACAAGGTGTTAAAAGATATCATCGTGCGATTTAAAACGCTGCAAGGTTTTGATGCACCTTACGTTCCAGGCTGGGATACGCATGGCTTGCCGATTGAGCAAGTCATTACAAATAGCGGAAAAGTTGATCGTAAAAAAATGACCGTCCCTGAGTTTCGTGAATATTGCAAAGAGTATGCTTTGCAGTCTGTTGAGAAACAGAAGAGCCAATTCCAGCGTCTGGGTATCCGCGGAGACTGGAAGAATCCGTATATCACACTGCAGCCGAACTATGAAGCTCAGCAAATTCGAGTGTTCGGTAAAATGGTGCAAAAAGGCTTTGTCTACAAAGGCTTGAAGCCTGTCTATTGGTCCCCATCTTCCGAAAGTGCCCTTGCAGAAGCTGAGATTGAGTACAAAGAAAAAACCTCCACTTCCATTTATGTAGCGTTCCCTGTTAAAGACGGCAAAGGCAAGCTGCCGCAGGATGCTGCGATTGTGATCTGGACGACAACGGCATGGACACTGCCTGCAAACCTGGGCATTTCACTTCATCCTGAGTTCGATTATGCTGTTGTTCAAGCCGGTGGGAAGAAATATGTACTTGCACAAGGCTTGCTTGCAGCAGCAGCTAAGGAAATTGGCTGGACCGATTACGAAGTATTGTCGACGGTTAAAGGCAGTGAGCTTGAGTTCGTTACGTGCCAGCATCCGTTCTATGACCGTGAATCGCTTGTGATGGTTGGCGAGCATGTCACACTGGAAGCGGGTACAGGTTGCGTACACACAGCTCCTGGACACGGGGAAGACGATTTCGCAATTGGACAACGTTATAACATCGGAGTGCTGTGTCCTGTTGACGATCAAGGGCATTTCACAGCTGAAGCACCGGGTTTTGAAGGCATGTTCTACGAAAAAGGCGGCAAGCTGATTATCGAAAAGCTGCAAGAATCAGGTCTATTGCTTAAAGCTGGCGAAATTCAGCATCAATACGCTCATGATTGGCGCACGAAGAAGCCTGTTATTTATCGAGCAACAGAGCAATGGTTTGCGTCCATCGATAAATTCAGACAAGAGATGCTGGATGAGATCAAGCAAGTGAAGTGGACGCCAGAGTGGGGCGAAATCCGCCTGCATAACATGATTGCAGATCGTGGAGACTGGTGTATCTCGAGGCAGCGTGCATGGGGTGTTCCTATTCCAATTTTCTACTGCCGAAGCTGTAACGAACCGCTTGTCAATGAGCAAACCATTGAACATGTAGCTCAGTTATTTGAACAAGAAGGCTCAAATGCTTGGTTTATCAAGGAGGAGAAGGATCTTCTTCCTCAGGGAACTAGCTGCTCCAAATGTGGTCATGGTGAGTTCCGTAAGGAAACGGATATCATGGATGTATGGTTTGATTCTGGTTCTAGCCATGTAGCTGTCCTTGAATCGCGTCCTGAGCTGCAGTGGCCTGCGGATCTGTACCTAGAAGGTTCTGACCAGTACCGTGGTTGGTTCAACTCTTCACTCATTACAGGTGTTGCCACAAGAGAGAAATCGCCTTATAAAGGCGTTCTCAGCCATGGATTTACACTGGATGGAGAAGGACGGAAAATGTCCAAGTCGATCGGAAACACGATTGATCCGAATGTTGTGTGTGGTAAGCTAGGCGCTGATATTCTGCGTCTGTGGGTATCCTCAGTCGATTATCAATCGGATCACCGGATCTCGGATAATATCTTGAACCAAACGACGGAAGTCTACCGTAAAATTCGCAACACAATGCGTTTCCTGCTGGGGAACATGAGTCATTTTAATCCAGAAACAGATCGCGTAGCGACGGAGAGTTTGTCGGAGCTCGACCGTTATGCCTTGATTCGTTTGAATCGCATGATTGAGAAGGTAGTAAAGGCTTATGAAGCGTATGAATTCCATGTCGTTTACCAAACGATTCATCATTTCTGCGCGGTTGAAATGAGCTCATTCTACCTAGATATTATCAAGGACCGTTTGTATGCAAACGCTCCTCATGATCCAGCTCGGAAAGCTTCGCAAACCGTGTTATATGCTTCTTTAATTGCGATCACGAAACTGATCTCACCTATTCTTCCGCATTCTGCTGATGAAGTATGGAAGTACATTCCTGGAGTTGAGCTTAGCAGCGTGCAGTTAGCAGAATTGCCGGAAGTGGATTCAAGCTTATACAACGAAGAATTGGAAAATAAATGGAATAGCTTCCTTGATGTTAGAGATGAAGTTCTCAAAGCTCTCGAAGAAGCACGTAAAGAGAAGGTCATCGGTAACTCATTAGGAGCTGCTGTTCATCTATATCCGAATGAAGCTACTTACGACTTACTAATGCAATTGGAGCAATTGGATCAGTTGTTCATCGTGTCTGCTGTGAGCCTGCATAAACCCGGAACAAAGACTCCTGCTGAGGTGTATCAATCGAAGGACGCTGCCATTGCTATCACTGTAGCTGAAGGCGAGAAGTGCGAGCGCTGCTGGATAGTGACTCCTGAGGTGGAGCAAAGTAAAGAACATCCGACACTTTGTGCCAGATGTAATGACGTTGTTTCGGCTCATTACCACGAGTAAAAGGAAGCAAACGAGCTTTCGCTTATGCGAAGCTCGTTAGTCCTATTTTTTCTAGAGCTGCTCATCCTCCGAGTAGGAAAGGTTTTCTGGTTCGAGTAGAGGATCGCCCTCGCCTTTATGCATATAATCATTGTAGGCCTTGCCTCTAACAATAGTGACATGTTCACCATACAGGTCTGTCGCAACAAAGCTCTCAAAGGACTCAACATAACCAACGTGCTCATCGGCTTCCACATACATTTCATTATAGTGATCCACATTGGGATCTTCAGCAAAGGCAGGCGAATTGGAGGTGCCCCAACTTTCAACGATTTGCCAGGCATCTTCCCCATCGAATTCGGTCTCATCGTCACGTTCGTCAAAGCTGGTTCGGCCAAAAGGTGGGTAGAGTATTTGTTCTTCAACAGGTCTTCTGAATGACCGGTCAGGATCTGGAACGTGTTCTAAGCTGTAAATGGTTGTAGGGATAGCTTGAAGACGCTCAAAGGGAATCGGTTGTTTACTGAACACACATATACCGTATTCTCCACTCTCCATGCGAGCTAAGGCTTCATTGACTTGATTTAAATGAAATTCAGCATGTTCGTTGAGTGAAATATCTTTTTCCCGTTCGTAAATTTCTGTGGCGATATCTCCTGGATGATTATCGTACATGGAGAGCTCTCCCGTACTATCTTTAAAAGAATTGGACAGGCCATAATTATCATTTATGGCAAAATGTTTCTCGAGATAAACCTTTTCCTCCAATAATTGCAAATATAATTCTTTTAATTGCTCCTCGGATAAATGGCTCATAGGTCGTGTACAGCTCCTTTCTTACAGCTGATGCATACCGTTATAATGCCGAGTGACAGCTTTTTTTAGTGAGGTAATTCCTTGAAACTAAGGAAATAAGGAACTTGTTACGAAATAAGTTTTGCTAAAGCACTCTTAGGAGGAAAAGATAATGAAATATTATTTTTATGCGCTCATCGTATTTATTTTGGATCAAGTATCCAAATGGTTTATTGTAAAACGGATTCCGCTTGGCGAGGAGCGTCCAGTACTGGGTGATTTCTTTATCCTGACGTCGCATCGTAATAGAGGCGCGGCATTTGGCATTTTGCAAAACCAAAGATGGTTTTTCATCGTGATTACCCTTATTGTAGTGATTGGTATTCTCTGGTACATGCGTCGAACGATCCGTGAAAGAAAAGTTTTGCTATCTTTTGCGCTTAGTCTTCTACTAGGAGGTGCAATCGGTAATTTCATTGATCGAGCTTTATTCGGTGAAGTTGTGGATTTCCTGCAGTTTACCTTTGATTTTAGCTTGTTCGGCAAAGCCATTTATTATATTTATCCGATTTTCAATTTAGCTGATTCGGCCATTGTGATCGGGGTAATCCTGATTTTCTTAGAATCGTTACTTACTTGGAGAAAAGAGAAAAAAGGAGCAACGAATGAACACAAATCAGACCTCATCTGAGGCCGCGGCAAATGATGTTATCGAATGGACGGTTGAAGGGCAGTATGCCAGTGAACGTATTGATAAATTCATTACCGAAGCATTGGAAGAAGATGTATCAAGAACACTCGTCCAGCAATGGGTCAAAGACGGGCATGTTAAAGTGAATGGGAAAGCCATAAAACCAAACTATAAGCTGTCTGAACAAGATGTTATTTCTTTGCGCATTCCTGAACCCCAGGGTGTTGAGCTTGCTGCGGAAAACATTCCGCTTAATGTGGTATACGAAGACACTGATGTCATCGTGATCAATAAACAGAGGGGACTTGTCGTTCATCCAGCGCCTGGTCATTACTCAGGTACATTGGTTAACGCATTGATGTATCATTGTAAGGATCTATCTGGCATCAATGGAGAGCTGCGTCCTGGAATTGTACATCGGATTGATAAGGACACATCCGGTCTTATCATGTCAGCAAAGAACGACAAAGCACATGCTAGCTTAGCTGAGCAGTTAAAGGCTCATACGGTCAATCGCAAATATATTGCCTTGGTACATGGGAATCTACAGCATGATCAAGGTACGATTGACGCTCCGATCGGTCGCGATTCAAATGACCGTAAGATGTATACAGTAACGGAGAAAAATAGTAAGCATGCTGTAACTCATTTCGTAGTAATCGAACGGTTTGGTGATTTTACCTTGGTGGAGCTGAAGCTGGAAACAGGAAGAACCCATCAAATTCGTGTGCATATGAAATTCATTGGTCACCCGCTTGTTGGTGATCCAATGTATGGTAAGAGCAAAGGGATGCTGATGGATGGTCAGGCGCTGCATGCTGCCATTCTAGGCTTTAAGCATCCGCGTACAGAGGAATGGCTGCAATTTGAAGCGCCAATTCCAACTGATATGGACAATCTTCTGCAAACAATTCGAACATCCTAGGGTTCTTCAGAGTGGGAGAGGAGTGAATCACATGGAGCATCTGATTAATCCGCAAGTGAAAGACATTCAAATTTCAGGCATACGCAAAATATCTAACCTCGTCAGCACGATTCCGGGTGCCTTGACGTTAACGATTGGACAGCCTGATTTCCCGACGCCTCGGCATATAATTGAGGCGGGACAAAGGGCTCTGGATCAAAATAAGACGGTTTATACGCAAAATCCAGGACTATTGGAATTGCGTGAAGCGGTATCCGATTTCGTGCTCACGAAATACGGCCAACAATACCGCGCAGCTGATGAAATTATCGTGACCGCTGGAGCGAGTCAAGCGGTAGACATTACGTTACGTACCATTCTTACACCTGGGGCGGAGGTTATTATTCCCGCACCTATCTACCCTGGGTACGAGCCATTAATCAGATTGGCAGGGGGAGTCCCTGTCTATGTCGATACCAGGCCGAATGGCTTGAAACTAACGGCTGAGTTACTCGAGCCTTATTTAACAGCTAACACGCGCTGCGTTATCTTATGCTACCCATCTAATCCAACAGGCCAAGTACTCACGGAGCAGGAATTGACCGATTTGGCTCAATTATTAGAAGATCGGGAATTGTTTATTTTATCCGATGAAATTTACAGCGAGCTTGTGTACGGTGTTCGTCATCAGTCTATTGCAACGATGGGCAAGCTCCGCGAGAAAACGATTGTCATTAATGGCCTCTCCAAATCCCACGCTATGACAGGCTGGCGTGTTGGATTTACATTAGCGCCGGCTTACATTACGGAGCATATGGTCAAGGTGCATCAGTATAATGTAACTTGTGCAAGCTCTGTAAGCCAGTATGCGGCATTAGAGGCTTTAACAGTTGGTGTAGATGATGCGCTGCCTATGCGCAATGCCTATGAAGTTCGTAGGGATTATGTCTACGATCGTCTGCTTGCAATGGGCTTCGAGTTGGAGAAGCCGAATGGGGCATTTTATTTGTTCCCATCCATTGCTAAATTCGGATTGAGTTCTCAGGACTTTACCATGAAGCTGCTTCATGAGGAACATGTTGCTGTTGTTCCTGGAGATGCTTTTACCTCTTATGGAGAAGGCTATATCCGCATTTCTTATGCCTATTCACAAGAAGTATTGGAAGAGTCATTAGATCGTCTTGAGCGATTTGTAAACAAGCTAGCGTGAGCTAGTTAATTGTAAAGCATTTGATAAGTCGACGGTATGTAAATGAAAATACGAAAAACCTCCAAATCTACTCTGAAGTAGATTGGAGGTTTTTCTTTACTTAACTAGATTTAAACCGCAAATAGGCTGTTATTGTATCTATGGCTACATCAATAGCACTCTCGTTAGGATCAAGCTTGGCGTTATGCAACCCATGCGGGGTGTCTACCCCTAACCAGAACATGAAGCCAGGTATTTGCTCCAAAAAGTAGCCAAAGTCTTCGCCTGTCATCGCTTCTGTACACTCCACAAGCTGTACGTTATCTTTACCGCGCAGCCAGTTCATGAATTCCACTGTCAAAGCAGGATCATTGAACACTTGGCGGTAATTCGAGCCATAATCAATAGAGACTTGACACTCGAAGGAGCTTTCGATTCCTGCAGCTACGGCTTCGATGCGTTTCTTAATCTTGTTCATAGAATCAGCGGAAAGGGTACGAATTGTGCCTTCCAAACGGGCTTTTTCCGCGATGATGTTCTGCTTAGTGCCAGCTTCCATTTTACCAATGGTAATAACGGCCGAATCAAGCGGATTCACATTACGAGAAACAATGGTTTGCAGTTGACCAACCATTTGTGTCGCCGCTATGATCATATCGTTCGCTTGGTGCGGATAAGCAGCATGTCCGCCTTTGCCCAGCAGGTCAATGAACAGCTCAGACGTATTGGCAAATAAGATCTCCGGCCTAGTGGCAATCGTGCCTACTGGATACTCAGGAGCTATATGGAGAGCCACCATTTGGTCGGGCTTCCAATCCTGCAATTCTTCAGCAGCAAGCATAGGTAAAGCGCCGCCTGGACCTTCTTCAGCTGGCTGAAACAATACAACCAGGTCATCTTTCATCGGCTGCTGAGCGAAATGGGTAACAACACCCATCCCAATCGACATGTGAAAATCATGCCCGCACGCATGCATGTAACCTGGATGCTGGGAAGGAAACGGAAGAGAAGTCTCTTCCGTAATGGGCAGTCCGTCCATATCCGCTCGATATCCGAAGCGTTTGGTCGGATTAGTACCTTTGATATAAACCAAAATACCAGTGCGCCATGTGCGAATCGTCAGTCTATCCTGAGGAAGCTTAGCTAGGTGGTCAAGGAGTAGCTGTTGCGTCTTGAACTCTTGAAAGCCCGGCTCCGGAATTTGATGAAGCTGACGGCGCAGCTCTATAAAAGGGCTAAGCATGGTGAATTCCTCCAGAACACCTTACAGGGTGCGCAGATCTTGTAAAATTTCTGTTTTGGACTTCGTTTTATCGTCCACTTTCTTGATCACTCGTGCAGGTGCTCCTGCTACAACCGTGTATTCTTCAACGTCTTGTGTAACGATAGCGCCGGCAGCAACAACAGATCCTTTTCCGATGCGAACACCTTCTAAGATCACTGCATTCGCTCCAACAAGTACATCATCCTCAATCACACAAGGCTGTGCGGAAGGGGGCTCAATAACGCCTGCAACGACTGCACCAGCACCGATATGACACATTTTGCCGACTTGTGCTCTACCGCCAAGAACAGCATTCATGTCGATCATAGTACCATCGCCAACAGAAGCACCAATATTAATGAGAGCGCCCATCATGATAACGGCGTTATCTCCGATATGTACTTTATCACGAATAATTGCTCCTGGTTCAATTCGCGCATTGATTGGCTTCAGATCAAGCATTGGAATCGCAGAATTACGACGATCTGCTTCAACGACGAAATCCGCAATTTGCGCTTTGTTTGCTTCAAGAACAGGCTGAATTTCGCTCCATTCGCCAAAAACAACGCCGCTTCCGCCGGATATAAAGGATTGGCTGCCTTCGCCAAAGTTAATACCTTCAAGGTTTCCTTTTACGTATACTTTAACAGGCGTTTTTTTCTTGCTTTCTTTAATAAACTGAATAATTTCTAACGTATTCATCTCGCTCATGGTGACATCTCCTTAAAATTTAGATTGACTCTCCTATATTATCAGAAAGGCGGCATTTGAGCCAATGTGTATTCATAGAGCTTTTTGAGCGAACTGACTATAGTACAGATCTGCATAAAAGCCGTGCTGTTCCAACAGCTGTTCATGTGTTCCTTGTTCGATAACAGAGCCATGATTCATAACAAGAATGAGATCAGCATCACGAATGGTGGAAAGACGATGGGCAATGACGAAGCTTGTGCGACCCTCCATCAGGTTATTCATTGCCTTTTGGATGGAAACTTCCGTGCGTGTATCTACGCTGCTCGTTGCTTCATCAAGAATCAAAATGGTTGGATCCGCAAGTATGGCGCGAGCAATGGTCAGAAGCTGCTTTTGCCCATGTGAAAGATTGGATGCTTCTTCATTCAGTCTGGTATCGTAACCTTCCGGCAAGGTTCGAATGAAATGATCGGCATAGGCCGCGCGAGCCGCACTAACAATCTCGTCTTCTGTGGCACCATCACGTCCGTAAGCGATATTTTCGCGAATTGTTCCGTTGAACAGCCATGTATCTTGCAGAACCATACCGAACAGTCCGCGAAGATGACTGCGTGACATTTCGCGTGTGTCTACCTCATCAATGGAAATCGTTCCACCCTTTAATTCGTAGAAACGCATCAGTAGATTGACAATCGTAGTTTTACCCGCCCCTGTAGGGCCAACAATGGCAACCGTTTGTCCTGGCTCTACATGGATATTCATATCTTGAATTAATGAGGTATCCTCTTTGTAAGCAAAGGTAACCTGTTTAAATTGAACATGACCTTGGACATTCTTGGCTGTTTTTACATGGGTGATTTCTTGTACTTCCTCAGTCTCATCTAATAACTCGAAGATACGTTCCGCGGCGGCGATTGTGGATTGAATCACGTTGGCTATATTAGCCACTTGTGCGATGGGCATCCCAAATTGTCCTGAATACTGAATAAACGCAAGAATATCTCCGATTTTAATAGCCCCATTTGTTACCATGATGCCACCAATCACACTGACCAATACATAGCCGATATTCCCAATAAAGGACATAAGGGGGAATATCATCCCCGAGATAAACTGTGCACGCCAGCCTGAATGATACAAGCGTTCATTAATTACATTGAATTGCTCAACAGATTTCTGCTCACGGCCAAAAGCTTTGACTATGGTATGCCCCGTATACATTTCTTCCACGTGACCATTCAGTTCACCGAGTGTCTTCTGTTGTCCTTTAAAATACTTCTGAGACCGTGATGCAATCATCTTCGTTCCCAAAATGCTTAGCGGTAAGGTTACGATCGTGGCTAAAGTCAACAAAGGACTAATGGTTAGCATCATAATAATGATCCCGACTAGGGTCACAACTGAAGTAATCAACTGCGTCAAGCTTTGCTGCATGGTAGAACTAATCGTATCTACGTCGTTAGTAGCTCGGCTCATCGTGTCCCCATGACTGCGAGAGTCGAATAAGGAGAGAGGTACTCGGGTTAGCTTTTCACTAATATCTCTACGAAGATTAAATACTATTTTTTGTGTGACACCGACCATAATCCACTGCTGGATGAAGGTTAGTATGGCGCTAAGGATGTAGAGGGCTGCAAGAATAATGATGATTTGGAAAATGGCATCGAAGTCAATTTTGGCGCCGGCAACACCTTTGAACTTCGCGACAGAGCCTTCATACAATATGGTTGTTGCGTTACCCATGAGTTTGGGACTAATAATACTGAAGAGTGTGCTGAGAACAGCCGCGATAAAAACAAATAGGATAGATACACGGAAAGGACTCATATACCTGGACAACCGTCGTATAGTTCCCTTGAAATCCTTAGCCTTTTGGACCGGCATTCCCATGCCACCCATGCCGCCTCGGCCAAAGTGACCGGGATTTACCCCCGCTTGAGAAGGAGCTTTCTCTTTTGGTTTCACGCTCATGCAATTTCCTCCTCTGACAGCTGAGAAGCAACAATTTCTTGATACACAGCACATGTTTTCATCAGATCTGAATGGGTGCCGATCCCTGCAATTTGTCCTTCTTCCAGTACGATAATCCGGTTTGCGTCCATAATGGTACTGACACGTTGGGCGACAATGATCATCGTTGCTTGTTCGGTTTCAGTTTTGAGAGCTGAACGAAGTTTAGCATCTGTTTTGAAATCAAGGGCTGAGAAGCTATCATCAAATACATAGATATTCGGTTTACGAACAAGTGCACGAGCAATGGCAAGCCGCTGCTTCTGGCCACCGGATAAATTCGTTCCGCCTTGGGCGAGAACAGCTTGATAGCCTTCATTCATTTCAGCGATGAAATCGGCTGCTTGCGCAGTGGTTGCAGCATGCTGAATCTCCTCATCCGTTGCCATCTCACGTCCAAAACGAATGTTATCCGCAACTGTTCCTGAGAAAAGTGCCGCTTTTTGTGGGACATAACCGATTTGCTGTCTTAGACTTTCTAACTTCAAAGCAGGCAGGGGATGACCATCTAAGAGGATAGAGCCGGACTCTACATCATAGAAGCGCAGCAGTAAATGAATGAGGGTCGTCTTTCCCGATCCTGTTCCTCCTATAATTGCTGTTACCTCACCAGGCTCAGCACGGAAGGATAGATCACGGATTGCTGGTTGTTCAGCCCCGGGATAACTAAAGGATACATGCTTAAATTCAACTGCAGCTTGATTGGTATCAAGAGATTTCGCCGTTTCAGCGCTATGTATGCTAGATTGATGGGCTAAAACTTCATTAATACGGACAGAAGAAGCTGATGCACGTGGAATCATCATGAAAATCATCGTCATCATGAACATAGAAAACATAATCTGCATGGCATATTGGATGAAGGCCATTAAGTCACCAATCTGCATTTGATTGGCATCAATACGAACTCCGCCGTACCAAAGAATGACGACAACTCCAAGATTAAATACAAGCATCATGATGGGCATCATCGTAGCCATGATCACATTTACTTTTATGGCTGTTTTCGTATAATCCAAGTTCGCTTTTTCGAATTTACGTTTTTCATGATCGGAACGGTTAAAGGCGCGAATGACGCGGATGCCGGTTAAATTTTCACGCAGCACGAGATTAATGCCATCGATTTTGAGCTGTAATGCTTTGAATAAGGGAAGTCCTTTACGCATGATTCCCACAATAGCTAGTGCAAGAATCGGGATGATGGAGATTAATACAATGGCGAGATGGGCGTCCTTATAAGTGGCCATGATGACTCCGCCGACTAGCATTGTAGGTGCGCCGATGAACATGCGCATCATGACAATCACTTGCTGAACTTGTGCGATGTCATTCGTGGTTCTGGTAATGAGGGAGGAAGTACCGAGTTTATCAAATTCGTGCAAGGAAAAGCTTTCTACATGGGTAAAAAGTGTTCGTCGTAAATCCCTGCCGAATCCTGTCGCCGTTCGTGCCAACAAGTAGCTTGCGATGATAACACAAAGCATCGCGCCCATCGCTACTAAAAGCATGTAAGCGCCAAACCGGAGAATATAAGGAATATCTCCTTTCACAACCCCGACATCGACAATGTCAGCGAGCAGTGTGGGCAGGTACAACTGCGCCAGTGATTGCAAGAGCATCAAAGTAATAATCGCAACCACAGAAGCTTTGTACGGTTTCAGAAGCCGAAACAATTTGAACATAGGTTCCTCCTTAGCGTTTTTCCCTAGTAAAACGGGCATCTTAAGCCTTACTGAGTTTTCGTTAGAAAACAGGCGAAGCTCGTGTTTTTACCACATAAGAAAGTATAAGTTTTTGGTTTCCGAAAACCGCTTTCTTATTGATGATAAAGCCTCATATAGGGATCTTTGGTCGTAGACCAAAGTCTCTCCGCGTTAAACGCGATCGCTCATCTATGAATGGCCTAGATAGAGGTTTTCTCATATGTAAATTATAACACATGGCTGAGCGCTAGCTCAAAGCAAGTTCTTGAAATAGATATTGACTTATCGTGTCGAAAGTGGGATAATTCTTTTAATTAAATATGTACCTTTAAAAACAGTCCAGAGAGACTGGCAAGGTAGTCGATGAGAAAAGACGGGATATACTGAGTCGCGGATTCAGTGTATGACTAAGCTTAGGGATGTGCGCATCCTTATGCCCCGCTCTGTATCTTTATGCACTCGTAACTCCTTGCCAACAAATGGCAAGGAGTTTTTTGGTTTTGCAAAAGGAAAACCTGCGAATGCATACGATGCCAGTATTCCAAGGGAACTCAGCCAATGCTTACGATGTAAGTTTTCCTACGGAAAACTCAGTTAATGCTTACGATGTCAGTTTTGCTAAAGCAAAACTCTCAGGAGGCGAAAAAGATGAATGAAACGGCCGAACACACGATTATTGATGAAATGGGAATTCGCAGGGCGCTAACACGGATTGCGCATGAGATACTGGAAAAGAATAAAGGGGTAGAGAATTGTACCTTGATTGGGATTCGGACCCGCGGTATTTACTTGGCCAGTCGAGTAGCAGATCGAATTCTTGAAATTGAAGGTGTGCCGATTCCTGTCGGTGAGATTGATATCACTTCTTATCGTGATGATCGCGTTAAGGTGAAATCAGTGGAAAATGTCCAGGAAGGCGGCAAGATCCAAATTCAAGACCGCAAAATCATCCTGTTCGATGATGTGCTTTACACCGGAAGAACAGTGAGGGCAGCCATGGATGCATTGATCGATCTGGGCAGACCACAAATGATTCAACTTGCCGTACTAGTGGACAGGGGGCATCGTGAATTGCCCATTCGCCCTGATTATGTAGGAAAGAACGTACCTACCTCCAAAAGTGAAAGTATTGAAGTGCTGCTTACGGAAATCGATGATAAAGACGGCGTCATGATACTTCAACAGAGGGGGAAACAGGAGTGAGCATAGTGAGTACACAAACCAAGCATTTTCTAGGATTGAAAGGCGTAAGCGCAGGGGAGATAACGAGCATACTCGATCGTGCTGCCTACTGGGAACAATCTTCTTCGAAAGTGACGAATCAATTTCAAGGCAAATTCGTTTCCAACTTGTTTTTTGAAAATAGTACAAGAACTCGGTTCTCCTTTGAACTGGCGCAAAAGCGGCTCGGAGCTGATGTACTGAATTTCTCCGCTGCTGAATCCAGTGTACAAAAAGGGGAGTCCATCTACGATACAGTCCGTACACTCGAGTCCATGGGCATTGATGCCGGAGTCATCCGATTAAAGCCGAATGGTGTCCTGCAAGAGCTGGCTGAGAAAATCAAAATCCCGCTCATTAACGCGGGGGACGGCAATAACGAGCATCCAACGCAGGCCCTGCTCGATTTCTACACAATGCGCAAACAGTTCGGCGCCATCAAAGGCTTGACGGTCTCCATTATCGGAGACATCTTGCACAGCCGCGTCGCTCGCTCCAACCTATGGGGCCTCATCGCCTTGGGAGCTAAAGTTCAGTTCTGCGCACCGGAAAGCATGCAAGCACCGGAGCTGGCTGAGTTCGCACCGTATGTGTCCTTCGAGGAAGCACTGAAAGCTGACGTAGTTATGATGCTGCGTGTGCAGCTTGAACGGCACGACAAAGGAATCATCCGCTCAGCAGAGGAATATCGCGAGCAATACGGGTTAACTGCAGAGCGTGCAAGCCGCATGGCTCCTCACGCAATCATCATGCATCCTGCTCCGGTCAATCGAAATGTAGAGCTTGATGATGAGCTGGTAGAACACGAGAAATCCAAAATTTTCACACAAATTGCTCATGGTGTTCCGATTCGTATGGCGGTCATCGAACGAGCTTTATCATAAAACAGGGGGACAATATCACAATGGGTATCTGGATCTTAAACGGACTTACCGTCGATGTAAATAATGTACAAGCGAAGAAACACATTTTGGTAGAGAACGATAAAATTGCAAAGGTTATAGATGCAGTAGAAGGTTCGGCTCCACAAACCGAAGGCCATGAAGTCATTGATGCCTCAGGTAAACTGGTGACTCCAGGATTCATCGATATGCATGTCCACCTGAGAGAGCCTGGCTTTGAACATAAAGAAAATATCGCGACCGGAACACGTTCCGCTGCAAGAGGCGGCTTCACAACCATCGCTTGCATGCCCAACACAAGGCCTGTGATCGATACTGTTGAGACGGTGAACTACATATTGGATAAAGCAGCGACGGAAGGTGTCGTCCGTGTTCTCCCATATGGCACGATTACGAAGAACGAGCTCGGCCGCGAGTTGACCGATTTCGCTGCGCTGAAAGAAGCGGGCGTCATCGGCTACACCGATGATGGCGTCGGCGTGCAAAGCGCGCAAATGATGAAAGATGCAATGGCCTTGGCTGCATCCATCGGTATGCCAATCATCGCTCATTGCGAGGATGACACGCTTGTGGTTGGCGCGCCGGTGAGCGAAGGTGCGTTCGCGAAGAAGCACGGACTGAAGGGAATCCCGAACGAGTCCGAGGCGATTCATGTGGGTCGCGACGTGCTGCTAGCTGAAGCGACGGGTGTTCACTACCACGTGTGCCACGTAAGCACCGAGCAGTCGGTTCGTCTGATCCGACATGCGAAGCAGTTCGGCATTAAAGTAACTGCCGAGGTATGTCCGCATCACCTCGTGCTCTCGGATGAAGACATTCCAGGGCTCGATGCCAACTGGAAGATGAACCCGCCGCTGCGCACACCGCGCGATGTGCAGGCTGTCATTGAAGGTTTGGAAGACGGAACGATAGACATTATCGTAACAGATCACGCGCCGCACACCGAAGAAGAGAAAGAGAAGGGCATGATGCTCGCTCCATTCGGCATACTCGGCTTCGAAACTGCGTTCTCTCTGCTGTACACGAAATTTGTGCTTACAGGTAAATGGTCATTAGGCTTCCTCGTAGATCGAATGACGAAAAAACCTGCCGACGTATTCGGTCTTCCATACGGAACTTTGGAAGTAGGCAGCGCAGCTGATATCACAATCGTGGATTTGGAAACAGAGCGCGAAGTTCTCAAAGAAGAAATCGTTTCACGCAGCAAAAACACGCCGTTCATCGGCTGGAAGCTGCAAGGCTGGCCAGTTGTTACAATCGCTTCCGGTAAAGTCGTTTGGTCATAAATTGTTCTTAAATCGTGTTTAAATCAAGCTAAAATCCGCAATAAGATCTGTACGTAGATCGATAAATCGTGTATATTTATACAGAATGATTGCTTTTTATGCAAGTCTTATGCAATAAAATGGAAGTTGTAGGCATGACATCTGCGGTTCGTGAGAATCGTTTGACAATAGCGAAGGAGTTGAAAGAACATGCAGGCAAGATTGTTGCTGGAAGACGGCACTCTTTTTACAGGAAAATCGTTCGGTAGTGAAGGTGAATCCGTCGGCGAGGTTGTATTCAATACAGGAATTACAGGTTATCAGGAGGTGCTTTCCGATCCTTCCTACTGCGGTCAAATCGTGACCATGACGTATCCTTTGGTGGGGAACTACGGTGTGATTCGGGATGATTTTGAATCCGTACGTCCTTTCATTCATGGCTTTGTCGTTCGTGAGCATGAAGAGATTCCTAGTAACTGGAGAGCGCAATATACGCTGGGTAGCCTGCTGAAAGAATACGGCATCGTTGGGATCAGCGGCATCGATACGCGCATGTTAACACGTAAAATCCGTCATCACGGCGTTATGAAAAGCCTTTTGACAACATCCAATAAATCCATTGCTGAGCTTACTGAGATCCTAAGAGGAACGCAACTTATGACGGATCAAGTCGCTCGTGTATCCACAAAAAGTGTATACGGCGCACCTGGACACAAAGAACGTATCGTTCTCGTAGACTTCGGAGCTAAAAGCGGAATCATCCGCGATCTAAGCAAACGTGACTGTGACGTTGTTGTTGTACCTCAAGATGCTACAGCTGAACAAATTCGTCGCCTTGCGCCAGACGGTGTACTGCTGTCTAACGGCCCTGGGGATCCGAAAGACGTACCTCACGCTGTCGAAATGATTAAAGGTTTACTCGGCGATATCCCGCTCTTCGGCATTTGCTTGGGTCATCAGCTGTTCGCACTGGCTTGCGGCGCTGACACTGATAAACTGAAGTTCGGTCACCGCGGCGGTAACCATCCGGTTAAAGATCTCGTATCTGGACGCTGTTACATTACATCGCAAAACCATGGTTACACAGTTAAGGAAGAGTCCGTACAAGGAACCGACCTTGAAGTGACGCACATCAACAATAATGATCGTACTATTGAAGGTTTGAAACATAAGAAATACCCTGCCTTCTCGGTTCAATATCACCCTGAGGCAGCACCGGGGCCATTTGATTCCAGCTACTTGTTCGATGATTTCGTCTCGCTGATTCGTCAGCACAAAATCGATAACCCACAGCAGCCGCGCCAAGCGCAAATGCTTGCACAGTGGAAAGCTTCCACGGCATCGACATCTGTGAAGGAGGAACTGCAATATGCCAAAAAATAATACACTCAAAAAGATTCTCGTTATCGGTTCCGGTCCTATCGTCATCGGTCAGGCAGCGGAATTTGACTATGCAGGTACGCAAGCTTGTCAAGCACTTAAAGAAGAAGGCATGGAAGTTATCCTGATCAACAGCAACCCTGCAACGATCATGACGGACACGAACATGGCGGATAAAGTATATATCGAACCGATTACTCTTGAGTTTGTAACGCAAATCATTCGTCAAGAACGTCCGGATGGATTGCTTCCAACACTAGGTGGTCAAACTGGTCTGAACATGGCTGTTGAACTAGCTCGTGCGGGTGTTCTAGAAAGCGAGAACGTGAAGCTTCTGGGAACACAGCTTACGGCGATTGAGAAAGCAGAGGATCGTGACCTTTTCAGAGACTTGATGAGAGAATTAGAGCAGCCTGTACCAGATAGCGTTATCGTAACGACGGTTGCTCAAGCGGTAGATTTTGCTAACGAAATCGGCTTTCCAATCATCATTCGACCTGCCTACACATTAGGCGGAACGGGCGGCGGTATCTGTAACACGATGGAAGAGTTGACGGAAATCGTTGCTTCCGGAATTCGTTACAGCCCAATCGGTCAATGTCTAGTAGAGCGCAGTATTGCGGGAATGAAAGAAGTCGAGTATGAAGTCATGCGTGACGCGAACGATAACTGCATCGTGGTATGTAACATGGAGAATTTTGATCCAGTAGGTGTACATACCGGAGATAGTATCGTTGTAGCACCAAGCCAAACTTTGTCGGACCGCGAGTATCAAATGCTGCGTTCGGCTTCGCTGAAAATCATTCGCGCCTTGAACATCGAAGGTGGCTGTAACGTACAGTACGCGCTTGATCCGCACAGCTTCCAATACTATGTAATCGAAGTTAACCCGCGTGTAAGCCGTTCCTCAGCGCTTGCATCCAAAGCAACTGGCTATCCGATTGCGAAGATGGCTGCTAAAATTGCGATTGGCTACACGCTCGATGAGCTAGTCAATCCAGTAACAGGCCAAACTTATGCTTGCTTCGAGCCAGCTTTGGATTACATCGTTTCCAAAATTCCACGTTGGCCGTTCGATAAATTTACAGCGGCAAACCGGAAGCTGGGTACGCAAATGAAAGCGACTGGCGAAGTTATGGCGATTGGCCGTACATTCGAAGAGTCCATTCATAAAGCAGTTCGTTCCCTAGAGATCGGCGTACACCGCTTGTTCCTAAAAGAGACGGATCTTATCGATCAAGAAACACTCGAGTACCGCCTGCAAAAACCAGACGATGAGCGCCTGTTCTTACTCGCAGAAGCGTATCGCAGAGGTTACACCGTGGAACAATTGCAGAATTTGACGAAGATTGACTGGTGGTTCTTGAACAAACTGGACGGTCTGATTAAATACGAGAAAGAGATTGCAGCTAGCGAACTTACAAACGAGCTGCTATTCGAAACGAAGCGCAAAGGCTTTACAGACCGTGCGATTGCTGAGATTCGTACTTTGGCTGGTTGTTCGACATTCACCAAAGAAGCTGAAGTCAGAACGCACCGTTTGAAGCAAAATATCAAGCCGGTTTACAAAATGGTAGATACTTGCGCAGCAGAATTCGAAGCTTCAACGCCATACTACTATTCAACTTATGAGCAAGAAGATGAAGTTACGGAAACAACAAAAGAAAAAGTGGTCGTATTGGGCTCCGGTCCGATTCGTATCGGTCAAGGGATTGAGTTCGATTACTCCACGGTTCATGCGGTTTGGGCGATCCAGGCGGCAGGTTACGAAGCGGTTATCATCAACAACAACCCAGAGACCGTATCAACAGACTTCAATACGTCCGATCGCTTGTACTTCGAGCCTCTGTTCTTTGAAGATGTGATGAACGTGATCGAACGCGAAAACCCAATCGGGGTTATCGTTCAATTCGGTGGTCAAACAGCGATTAACTTGGCTGCACCTTTACACAAAGCGGGCGTACGCATTCTCGGTTCCGATCTGGAAAGTATCGATACAGCGGAAGATCGCAAGAAATTCGAAGCCTTACTTAGCAAGCTCTCGATTGCTCAACCACCAGGCGGCACCGTTACATCGGTTGACCAAGCTGTGGGTACAGCAGCGAAATTCGGGTATCCGGTTATCGTTCGCCCCTCCTACGTCCTAGGTGGACGCGCAATGGAAATCGTTTACTCCGATGAAGAATTGCTGAGCTACATGGAATATGCCGTGAAAATCAACCCTGAGCATCCGGTCCTGATCGACCGCTACATGCTTGGTAAAGAGGTAGAGGTTGATGCCATCTGCGACAGAGAAACGGTTCTAATCCCAGGAATTATGGAACATGTTGAACGCGCAGGGGTTCACTCCGGTGACTCTATCGCGGTTTATCCGCCGCAATCCATCTCAGATGAGATTAAACAACAAATTATCGACATTACGACGAAAATCGGCCTTGAGCTGAACGTAGTTGGTCTGGTCAACATCCAGTTCGTTATTCATAACGATCAAGTATATGTGATCGAGGTCAACCCGCGTTCTTCCAGAACCGTGCCTTTCTTGAGCAAAGTAACGAACATCCCGATGGCCAACGTGGCTACACGCGTCATTATGGGACAAAAGCTGGCTGATATGGGCTACCAAGGCGGCTTATGGCCGGAAGACAAGTACGTGTCAGTTAAAGTGCCAGTGTTCTCCTTCGCGAAGCTGCGCCGTGTAGATACGACGCTCGGACCTGAGATGAAATCGACGGGCGAGGTAATGGGGCGCGATATCAATTTTGCCAAAGCTCTCTATAAAGGCTTAATTGGAGCGGGGATGAAAATTCCTGCAGCAGGATCTGTCGTAGTAACGGTTGCTGACAAAGATAAAGAAGAAGCGATTGAAATCTTAAAGGGCTTCTATCGACTTGGATATAAAATCATTGCAACAGGCGGAACGGCAGCAGCGATCGAACAAGCTGGTCTTCCGGTAACGACTGTGAATAAGCTGAGCGAGGGTTCACCTAACATTCTGGATCTTATCCGCAGCGGTGAAGCACAATTCGTCGTGAACACACTGACCAAAGGTAAAGAGCCAGAGCGTGACGGCTTCCGCATTCGTCGTGAAGCAGTAGAGAACGGTGTGGTTTGTATGACATCACTTGATACAGTAAGAGCGCTTGTTAATATGCTTGAAGCGATCAACTTCTCCTCACGTGCAATGCCAATTCATGTCTAAGACTATGCTTACGAAGTCAGTTTTGCTAAAGCAAAACTCTAAGGAGAGTGACGAACTTGAGTACACTAACTCGTACAGATGTTACTGGACGCATTATGGTCGCTTTGGATTATGCGAACGCAGAAGGTGCTGAAGGGCTGCTAAAGCAGCTCGAAGGCATCCCTTGCTACGTGAAGGTAGGCATGCAGCTGTTCTATGCTGCGGGTCCTGGCTTCGTCGCGAGTCTGAAGGATCGCGGCTACAAGGTGTTCCTCGATGTGAAGATGCATGACATTCCGAACACGGTCAAAGGCGGCGCGGAAAGCGTGACGCGCCTTGGGGTGGACGTGTTCAATGTCCATGCTGCCGGAGGCAAGCAAATGATGGAAGCCGCCTTGGAGGGTGTTGACAAGGGGCTAGCTGCAGGTGGTTCGCGCCCGATCGTTATTGGCGTGACGCAATTAACCAGCACTAGTGTACAGGTGCTGAATGACGAGATCGGCCTGACCGGTACGGTTGAGCAGGCCGTCATTCGTTATGCCCGCTTGGCGCATGCTGCGGGGCTTCAGGGGGTCGTCGCGTCACCGCTTGAGGTGACCGCGATTAAGGCAGCATGCGGTGACGGGTTCGTCACCGTGACGCCAGGCATTCGCCCTGCGGGAGCCGACGTGGGCGACCAATCGCGCATCATGACACCAGTTGAGGCGTTCGCGCAGGGGACGGATTATGTCGTGATCGGCCGACCGATCACAGGCGCAGCGGATCCAAGAGCAGCAATTGAAGCGATTATCGATTCAATTGTTTAGCATGCTTGGTCTAACAACGGAAGGAACGGTGGTAGGAATATGAGTCAACTCGAAACAATCGCGCAGCATATTGCAGCGTCATTATTAGATATAGAAGCGGTGGCACTTCGACCGCAGCAGCCTTTTACATGGACTTCTGGCCTGAAGTCGCCAATCTATTGTGACAATCGTCTGACGATGTCACACCCGGCTATACGTGAAGCGATCGCCGACGGCTTCGCAGCTTTGATTCAAGAGAAATTCCCGGATGCTGAGGTTGTTGCTGGTACGGCAACAGCGGGCATTCCTCATGCCGCTTGGGTTGCTCAGAAGCTAGGTCTCCCGATGATCTACATTCGTGATAAAGCCAAAGGACATGGCAAGGAAAACTTGATTGAAGGTACTGTGAAACCAGGTCAAAAGGTGATCGTGATTGAGGATCTGATCTCTACGGGTGGCAGTTCTTTGAAAGCAGCTATTGCTGTCAAAGAAGCTGGCGCTGTAGCGTTGGGTGTGCTCGCGATTTTCTCCTATCAGCTAGATAAAGCTACCGATGCATTCCAAGCTGCTGATATGCCGCTGTACACACTTTCCAACTACTCTACACTGCTTGAAGTGGCTCTGGAGAAGGGGGAAATCAAACAAGAGGACATGGAATTGCTTCGTTCTTGGAGATTGAATCCTGCTGCGTTTGGTGTGTAGGTCTGTATTTGCTCAATTGCGAGGATTGACGAATTATGTAAGTATATCCTATACTGGATAAGTGATAGGTACTGCCTAACATCTGCGAAATGGCAAATGACGCGAAAGCGACAGACGCAAAGCTATAGGGGCTACTCGGTTACACCGTATGCTTGCCAGCTACCGAACGATGAGAGGAGGAGTGCTCGTGAATATCAATAGTGTTCTAACTGCGATTAGTGGTGGAGATGCTTTGAAGCAAGCCGTTGGCCTTCAGCTTTTAAGCAAAGTAAGTGATATGCAAGCAGCTTCATCTAGTACTTTAGTACAGGATTTTGCTAAATCCCAACAGCTGGTTACCGCTTCAGCGACACCGCATTTGGGTGGCAATCTCGATATCCGCATATAAGTTCATAACAGAAGAAGCTCTACCTTTACGAAAAGGAGAGCTTCTTTTTTCATTATTTAATTAATATGTTTTGGGTGATGTTTTTTTCTCTTCTGTGGGAGAACTTACAGTGTAGAGCGACGGGCCTAAATTAAAGTAACTTAGCATGTGAGAACTCTGATGGCTATGTTATAGAAAAGAGATCGTCAATTCATTCGACCAATCTTACTCTACATTGAGGTCCGGATAAATTGTCATATATCCTGGATTGAGGTTGCTGGATGAATGAAGGCTTATTCGTTGTTGAAAGATGTTGCAGAGAGTGCAACAATTGCTGCCTAAATCCATCTAATCTCCCTTAGATGTTGCATAACGTACAACAATTTGGTCCTATTAAGGCAGTTTCGTAACAAATGGGTTCGAAATGAGGTACAACTATAATTTTGCCAAATAGCCTTTAGGCGTGTAACCAGTATAGCCCATCTAACTTCACAAAGCTGCTGATCGACTCTAAAGGACGAAGTATCCGTTTTTCTTTCTGGAGGAGGTTAACCTTCTGTCAGTTGTCGAATGAATGTTTGCAAAGGCTGGGACATCCACTTTTTGGGGTGCAGCAGCAGTTGAAGGTCCAATTTCAAGTCTGAATGTGAAAAAGGAAGATGGGCAAGTTTTCCTTGTTCCAGTTCGTTCTGTACAGCAATTTGGGGCAGCAGGGCAATACCGAGCCCATTCATGACGCAGTGTTTTATGGTTTCTAAATTACCGAGTTCAAATCCAATTTGAAGCGGGACAGCATGATCTTTTAGTAACTTTTCAAACATACCTCGATAGATGCAGCCCTCTTCTGTAACGATAAATTCGGCTTGCTGAAAATCAGTTAGCTGTATTTGTGTTCGTTTCGTTAGCGGATGCTCAAGCGGTGCCACCAAAACTAAAGGTTCTTCCCTGACCTTTGTACAAGCAAGTGTGGTATCTGCAGGATAACGATCTAGTAGGAGTCCAATGTCATAGTCCCCATCTCTTACTTTGGTAATAAGGGAAGCTTCACTATCAGGGAAGAGCTGGATATTCAGTCCAGGAAATTGTTGTTTCAGCACATGTAAATAGGGTGGTAAATAGTAAGCAGCGAGTGAGTTAATCGTACCTATCGTCAGTGTTCCACTGACTTCGCTTGTTATCATTTCTTTGGATTGATCATAGAGGTCAAGCATTTGCAAGACTAGCTTTAGCAAGCTTTCACCGGGTGCAGTTAACCGAAGCTGACGCCCGTATCTTTCGAAAAGAGGGACCCCATATTCTCGTTCCAACTTTTGTATTTGCATCGTAATACTCGATTGCGCATAGCCCAATTCTTCAGCAGCTCGTGTAAAACTCTTTCTCCGTGCAACCTCCCGAAAGGTTCGGAAATAGGTTAAATCCATGGGAACCCCTCGCTTTATTATCAAAATTTTTGATGAGTCTTATCATTTATTATAGCTAACTGTGATCCAATGATCCATGCTAAAGTGAATATACAAATGAATGAGGACTGGGAGATGATTGGAATGTTAAGAGAGAAAGACTTACATGGGATCTATGTTCCCATTATTACGCCGTTTGATGAGGAACACGAGGTGGATGCATCCTCTTTTTATAATCTTGCTTATAATTTATTTCAAGATGAGGTAGACGGACTGGTCGTCAATGGGACAACAGGGGAATCGCCGACGATTACGAATGAGGAGATGTCGATCTTATTCGATACGGCACAAGCAGCTCGCGAGGCTGCGCAAGTAGACGCTTCACTCATACTTGGTACAGGAACGAATGATACGTTGTCCACGGTGAAAAAGACGGAGGCTGCTGGGAAATTAGGGGCTGACGCCGTTTTAGTCGTCGTGCCTTACTACAATAGGCCGAGTCAGCAAGGGATCATTGAACATTTTCGCCGGGCAGCCAGCGTTGGTGTGCCTGTCATTTTATATGAAATACCGCATCGCACAGGAGTGACGTTGGAACTTGATACCGTGCGTACGATACTTGAACTCGATGGTGTCATAGGTATGAAAGACTGTACGCCTAACACCCGATTGGTGTCTGAGCTTACTCGTTTAGGCTCCAAGCCCGTCTTGTGTGGGGAGGATTCACTGCTTTTTGAGGCACTTAGCTCCGGTGCTAAAGGGGTTATGAGCGCGTCAGCGAACGTAATGACTGAGCGGTTTGTATCGTTTTATCAGCATTTTGAAGCGGGACAACACGAGATGAGCAAAAAGCTATTCGATGAGTTGCTGCCACTCATTCGATTACTTTTCGAAGAGCCAAATCCAGCACCTCTCAAATGGCTGCTTGAGCAGCAAGGTATCATTGAATCCGGAACACTTCGGTTGCCGCTGCTTTCTGTGACAGAAGGCTTGCAGAAGAAGTTAGCTGCTTATTTACAAAAATGAGAGGAAGAGAGTTATGAATCGTAATAGGGTATTTACAGGTTCACCTTGGGAACCGGTTGTAGGCTATTGTCGGGCGATTCGGGTGGGGGACCGGATCGAAGTTGCTGGCACAACAGCAATGAGGGATGGAGAGGTAGTTGGCATCGGTAATCCGTATGAACAAACGCGGTTCGTCCTCCAGACGATTGAGCAGGCGCTGCAAGAACTCGGTGGGCAAATGTCAGATGTGATTCGAACACGTATGTATGTGACGGATATTTCGCTATGGCAGGAGTTCGGCAGGGCACATGGGGAGTTTTTCCGTGACGTGCAGCCCGTGGCAACGATGGTTGAAGTGAAGGCTTTAATTGATCCTTTGTTGTTGATAGAGATTGAGGTTGAAGCTCAGATGGTAGACGAATTGAGTGGCTTGTAGTAAGGCTTATTAGTACAAATAAGCGCGGAAAACGCGCTTTACCTGGAGCGCTCGAACAAATAAGGGGTAAGCTTTGCTTACCCCTTACCCAAAACATATAAATTCTATTAAAAAAAGCGCTTGTCCCCTTAGAAGGCGATTTGAAATCGCGGGCATAAGGGGAAAGCGCTCTTTGTTTATTTTTTATCCTACACGTTTACCAAGAATGATGAGGTCGCGTTCGATTCCGTCAAGTTCAGCAACGCCGGGCAGATGGGCCCAATTGGCGAAGCCGAATTTACGGAAAAGGTGGAGGCTGGGATCATTATGACCGAAAATGAAGCCGAGCAGTGTCTTCAGTCCCAGCTTTGGACTAGCCTCTATTGCGTGCTCCATCAGGTAACGACCAATGCCTTGGCCGCGAAAAGCTTCATCGACATAAATGCTGACTTCTGCTGTTGCGTTATAGGCGGGGCGGCCATAAAAGGACTGAAAGCTGAGCCATCCACAAATACCGCTGCCGTTTTCCAATACCCATAAAGGGCGGAAATCCGCTGAGTGCTCATGAAACCAGCCTTCGCGACTCGCAGTGGTCACGGGTTCTGTATCAGCCGTAACCATGCGTCCTTCAATGGTAGAATTATAAATTCGTACAATTTCTGCTAAGTCTTCCAAGCTGGCATTGCGGATCGTTAGGTGATTCGTACTCATGTTAAGGATCTTTCCTTTCAGTGTTTATTTACTCATTGCGGCTAGTTTCAGCCAGAAACGGCTGATGGTCTCTGTACCTTTATCCCAATTGACCAAATGGAAATGCTCATTCGGTGCGTGCAGGTTTTCACCTGGCAAACCAAAGCCAAGCAGCACTACGGGGGCGTCTAATACACGTCCCAACACTTCAACAATAGGGATTGAACCTCCGCTTCGAGTATATACAGGCCAAACGCCATAGGTATCCTCATAAGCTTCCGCAGCTGCTACCATAACTGGCTCGTCAATTGGCGTGATAAAAGGATTTCCGCGCAGCTGGCGGTCTAGGGTTACTTTTACACCAGGCATCGAGATGGCGCGGATATGATTTTCAACCGCATCCATGATTTCCTCGGGTACTTGTGCGGCAACGAGACGGCAAGCTATTTTCGCGCTAGCACGATTAGGAATGATTGGTTTAATGCCTTCACCCTGAAAGCCGCCGCTCACGGACGTGATTTCCAAGGTTGGTCTAGAAGTCGTTTGTTCGTAGAACGAAAACCCTTTTTCCCCATATAGTGTTTCAACATGTAAGTCCGATCGAACCTTGTTCGCGTCGGGTTCTACTTGTTTAAAGGCTTCGCGTTCTTTGTCTGAGAGCTCAATGACGCGATCATAGAAGCCTTCTACGGCTACTCGACCATTTTCATCATGGAAGGAACTCAGCACCTTCGATAAAGCGTGAATCGGATTTTGAACAGCGCCGCCGAACAGGCCCGAATGAAGGTCACTATTTGCGCCATCGACCGTAATTTCAAACCCTGCTAGCCCGCGAAGACCATACATAAGTGCAGGTTTTCCTGGTCCTTGCATTTGTGTATCGGAAAGAACAATGGTATCGGCTTGTAATTTATCTTTATACTTTTCAACGAAGGCAGGAAGATGCTTACTCGCAATCTCTTCTTCACCCTCAATACAAAACTTCACATTAACAGGCAGACTGCCGTGCGTTCGTAAAAAAGCTTCAATCACTTTGGCATAAAGCAGCAATTGCCCTTTATCATCGGTGCTGCCGCGGCCAAATAGCTTGCCATCTTGTATCACAGGCTCAAATGGAGGTGTGTTCCACAGCTCTAGCGGCTCAGCCGGTTGAACATCATAATGTCCATAGACAAGCGCAGTTGGCTTACCCGGAGCATGCAACCAGTCTGCATAGACAACGGGATGTCCCCCAGTAGACATAATTTCAATGTTCTCAAGACCGGCTTTTTTCAAAGATTTAGCCGTCCATTCTGCACAACGAATCATGTCTGGTTGATGCTCGGCGACAGCACTTATACTCGGAATCCGCAAAAACTGCATTAATTCCTCTATGTGTTGATCCCTTTGCTCATTCAAATAAGTTTTGATCGTTTCAATCATGTTTGTTTTCTCCTTCTTTATAAGCCATTTAGATTGTTGCTTCTTTTAAGTTCCCCAAATGCAAGTAAATTCCTGCAAATAAGTTCTGGATTATGTGATTCGTAATCGAACCTTTCTTGAACAGTGTTAGGTGAATCATAGAAAAATGTCGAAAAATGTAATTTCATATTGCTATCGAGTCATTACTCTACTAGAATAAAGTATTGAGCATCTATTACATAAATTGCTAGGGGGACTTTACGTTGAATGATTTTGAATCGGTTGTAAAATCTAGAAGATCTGCAAGCAAATTCACGCAAGGGATCGATATTTCACAAAAAGAATTAGAGCAAATTTTTGCCCTGGTTAAATTTGCACCATCCGCTTATAACTTACAGCATGCTAATTATGTTGTTGTCACAGACCCTTTGGTGAAACAGAAGGTGTATGATGCCTCTTATAAACAGTACAAAATTCTAAGCTCGTCTGCAGTTATTGTAGTTCTTGGCGATTTGGAAGCCTATAAGGATTCTGCAAGAATAAATGAAGGACTTTTCCATTTAGGATTCTTTAGTAAACAAGAGTTAGATGCCGAAGTGCAGCAAGTGACAAATTTCTATGAAGAACGGGGAGAGCCGTTCAAGCGAGATGAGGCGATCCGGAATGCAAGTCTATCGGCCATGTTGCTTACTGCGAAAGATCAAGGCTGGGATACTTGTCCAATGATCGGTTTTGAAGCAGACAAGCTCATTGAGGCTCTTCAAATAGATGAACGCTATGTTCCAGCTATGTTAATTACGATAGGGAAAGAAGATACGTCAAGCCAGCGGCCGCGCGGTTATCGTAAACCGATTGGCGAGTTTGTGAAATATATTTAAAAAATAAAGACCGTTAATCGCTATGAAGGTGGCGATTAATGGTCTTTTACTATTTTGGAGACTTATGGACGTATAAGATTGAGAAGCAAAGATACATCATTCGGGTCGCCTACTGTGATGATTGTTTTACCAGCAGCGCCGCTAAGGTTTCTAACACGATCACCTCTCTCCGATGTCGTTACAATAACATCAGCACGTCGAATCGAGTCTAATAATTCGTGTTCTGGGGCATCGATATCAATCGTCTGGATCTCAGCAGATGTATTTTTTACAATCTCATCTAAATAAAAGTAGCATGATTGCACCTTGCATTCGACAAACAAATAGGTGGAATGGGTTTTGACAGGTTTGCCATAAAGCTGCAAATAGGCAAACCCTGCCAAAAGTAAGTGCTCTGAGTGATAACCCGCCTCACTTGACTGGGACATCATTTCTTTAACGAATGGATAGTAAGGGTTACTTCGCTTAAATTCTTCGATTTTATTTTCATCTGCTATGCGAGTTCCGCGACCCTTTTGAATGACTAGCAGTCCTTCATCTTTTAATTGAGAGTAAACCCATTGGATAGTATTTCGATTAATAGAAAGATGATCGGCTAATTGGTTAGTCGAAGGAAGATCATCTCCAGGAGAAAGTACTTGGCTGCCAATTAGCAATTTTATTTGTTCTTTTATTTGAATGTTAATTGGTAATGGTGATTGTGAATCAATCGTTATAAGCGAATCTATTTTTAAGGTCAAGGATGATCACCAACTTTCATAAATGACTAGTTATCTGGATATGTTAAGCTTAAACAATTTGTCTATTTGTTGCAAGTAGGGGTTTAAATTAATGATTTCAAATGATTATGTTGACAGGAAGGTAGGTTGAATATTAAAATAGATAACAGGTTAACCAATCAATTAGGTAACATATTAATGGAAACAAAGGAAGGTTGATTGTTATGGAAACAACATCTGTGGTGCAGCAACACAAGGGAATGGGCTCTATACAATTCCTGCCCGTTAATTTATTCGGGTCGGTTATGGGGATCTCGGGTTTGTCTTTAGCATGGAGACAATCTAGCAAACTGTTCGGTACATCCCCAATCATTGCAGAAGTGATTGGTCTCATTGCTGTCATCATGTTTATCGCGCTAAGCATTGCTTACATTTCTAAATGTGTATTATATCCACGTAAAGTTGTGGGGGAATTTACACATCCCATAGCAGGAAATTTTTTCGGTACGATTACAATTGCACTTCTTCTGCTTTCTTCTGTGCTTAGTTCATACAGCCAAAGTTTGGGACAGGTTATTTGGATCATCGGGACTGTGACAACGTTAATACTAAGCTATGTTATCGTTTCTCGATTGTTGAACGGGAACCAAGAACAGGGTAATGCGGTTCCTGCATGGCTTATTCCCGGGGTAGCTACAATCGATGTGGCTGTTGCAGGAGGAACAATGCCATTCACATGGGCACATGAGGTGAATCTCTTGTGTTTGGCTATTGGAGGTATTGTTGCCTTAGTTTTCTTCACCATGATTGTTTCAAGACTCATTCATCAAGCCCCTATGCCAGCAGGGTTAACGCCATCACTGATCATACTGATTGCACCGTTTGAGGTTGGTTTTCTTGGTTATACGAATTTCATGCAGCGTATTGATCAGTTTGCATCAATCTTATTCTATTTTGGTTTATTCTTATTCGTTGTCTTATTTGTCAAAGTGTTCAAAAAGTCGGTACCGTTCGGGGCTTCTTGGTGGGCTGTAAGCTTTCCAATGGCGGCACTTAGTAATGCAGCTTTGAAGTATGCGATGTTTGTAAATTCATGGTTGTTAATGGACATCGCGGCTGTGATTCTTGCGTTACTAAGTGTTGTTCTCTTAGTTCTGTTTATTCGAACTCTTATCATTCTCTTCAATGGAAATTTATTAAATGGGTAATTATTCTTGGATACCAGGAGTGCGTACGTTTTGTGTGTCTTTCATTATCATTGCTAAAATTTATCATTATCATAGAAATAGTAATATTGATCAATGGTTTGTATGTTTGTAAAGTCGAAATGTCCTTTGGTTGTTTAATAAGATTCAGATTAAATCTTTCTCTTAACCTTAAGGATTTTGTCATTATAGAGTCGGAATCTGAGTCGGAAGTAATATTTCAATCCAAAATAGAAGGTATGCAAGCTATCATGATTGAAGTGCCTACGGTTACTAATTATCCACTCCATTGGAAATAATAATGTACGTATTAGGAGGATTCTTTTAATGAAATACTTTAAATTAATTAGTTCAATTGCTATTACTTCTTTATTAGTTGGCGGAGCTTCATTTGTATATGCAACAAATTCGGAAGTTTCAGATCCGATAAAAGGAGTCAAAGAACAAATCAATGATATCGGACAACGTGTAAATATCTCTAGTGGACTTGTCGGAGAAAAATTCAAATTCAACGATTCGGGACTGCCAGTAAACACTGCCGGAGGCGTAAGGCCAATTCTTAGCGATATCGTAGGCCATTGGGCTGAAGCAAACATTAAAGACCTTATTGGAAAAGGAATTGTAGACGGGGATAATGATAATCAATTTAACCCCGATAACCCCGTTAATCGTGAAGAATTGGCAACTATGGTTGCAAAAATGTTCAACTTGAAAAACGAGTCAACCAATCAAGATTTTAATGATGTTCCGCTGAACCGCTGGTCATATCATTTTGTGGAAGAAACGAAAGACTTCTTTACTTCCAATCCAAATACGAATGGCGGTATAGACTTTAGTCCTCTACAACATGTAAAAAGAGAAGATGCCGCTGCAGTTATCTTAAAAGCCCTTATCAAACAAAATTCCAAAATTCAGTTACTTGATGCGACATCGGCTGATGACTTGCTGAGCACACGGTTCTCCGATTTAAAAGATATTTCGATTTCGCTTCGTCCTTATGTAGCCACTGCTATAAAAAATAAAGTGATTGAGGGTGAAGATATGAACCTCTTCCTACCTCAGAAGATTATAACCCGTGCTGAAGCAGCGACATTACTTGATCGATTGGTAAATAATGGACTAGTCGCCGACACCGGTTCTGTTGATCATTCAGTCATTTTGGAACAAATGAAAGAGTTAGCCCAAAAAGGGCAAGTCTCAGGAACAGATTTTATTGTAGGCAAAACATTGATCAATGACATCCATCAGAAGCTAGGTCAACCTGATGCAAAGAATACCACAGGTGAATACTCGGAAAGTTACTCATTAGGGATGGGACATGGAAGCTTTACTTTTGTTGTTGGGAAGGGAGAGGTCATTGACGAAATTAGATCATATGGTTCTCTAGCAGACCCATCACGAGATGTTTCCCAATTAACCAGATCCATAATTGAGAAAATATTAGGGAATCCTGATAAGATTGATCAAATCAACAATCAACAAGTTCTTATTTATAATGCTGGAGATTATCAATTGAAATTTAACTTCACTGCTTCCGGTCAAGTAAATGGCGAATCAAGTCTTGACCATTTCGGTGTATATTCTCCTAAAGCAGATACTCCTATGGGAAATAAATAGCACTTGAGCATTTTGTTTAGCAGCAAGGTTTTATAAATGGAGGGTAACGATGTTCCGTTCAACATGGATTTATACACTTCTTATGCTATTGGCAGCATCTTTCTTAGGCTTTACAGCCCCTTTAGTAGATTACTTATATAATAAAGGCTTCACTATCATGGACTTGACTAATGCACAGTATGGGTTCGCCGTGATTATTTTATGGCTGATGATTTTGCCAGTTATTAAGCGTGTTAAGTTCCCACAAGGGAAGGATTGGCTCTTTATCATAGGAACAGGTATAACATCAGCTTGGGCCATATTTTTCTATTTTAAATCGATAACGCTTCTACCTGTTTCCTTAAGTATTGTCTTGCTCTTCCAAGTCACTTGGATGGTTACATTATTGGATGTTATTGTTAAACGTGTACTGCCATCGCCGCAGAAATGGATTGGAATAGCCTTCATTCTTGGGGGAACGGTATTAGCGGTTGGCTTATTCCAAACGAAGCTTCCGAATCTTTCATTGTTAGCGATCGGATATGGTTTACTAGCTGCACTTTGTTTCGCAATAAGTTTATATTTACCCGAGTATATGAGTAATGAGTCTTCACCGATTGTTCGCGCAGCACTGACCCTTACCATAGGAGCGTTTTCGCTATTTCCGATGTATCCTCCCACATACTTAACATCTGGGGTTTTATGGAATGGACTATTCGGATGGGGGATTATCACAGGTTTAGTCGGACAAGCATTGCCTTTATTATTTATGCTCGTGTCAATTCCGAGAATTGGCGGCAGAATGGCTGGTATACTTAGCGCTGTGGAGCTTCCAATTACAGTTATTAGCGCTTATTTCTTACTTGGCGAAACGATATCCTGGCTTCGATGGGTTGGTGTTATTTTAATCCTACTGGGCATCTGTTTTAGTGAAATATCGAAATCATCGTCTAATAAGAATACGGTCCGGAATCGAAAAGCTTGATGAACCTCAAGCTTTTTTTTGGTTATATTTGAAATGATTAACGTCAATACTGGTCAGATAATGTGTAGAGGAGTCTGCTAAGTGAGGCCAGCAAAAACACAGCTATCCGCCAATCAAATATTTTGGCTCATGACCACGATGGCTGTTGGTGTAGCCTTATTGTTAACGATTGGTCAAACGATAGCCATTTCTCATAAAAATGCCTGGATCTCCATGTTAATTTGCGGGGGGATCTGCGCATGGGCTGTATATGCAGCCGCGAAGCTTAGTCAACTTTATCCCAATCAATCTTTTGTTGAATATTCACAGTTGATTTTAGGAAAATGGTTAGGAAGCTTTGTGGTACTGATTTATTTTGCTCAATGGTACTCCGTGACAGGTGTGATTATGCGTGAATTGACGAACCGTATGAATTTAATTATGCCTCACACTCCTTCCTGGGTCATTATCGCAGGCATTTTAGCTGTTGTTGTGTACGCAGTTAGTCAAGGTATTGAAGTGATTGGGAGGTGCGCTGAATTTATTGGGCCACTAATCATCTTTATTGTCTTTTTGACGTTACTGCTAAGTTTGAATAACTGGCGCACCGAATACATTTTACCCGTGTTTAAGGACATTCCTCTCATGCCCCTTCTAAAAGGAGCACTTCCGCCTGCAGCAATCATAGGACAGAATGTGATCCTCATTATGCTTATTAAGTTTATGCCCAACCCTAAACCTGGGATTTCAGCTGCAGTTATAGGAACATTCGTAGCAAGTCTTCTGGTTGCTTTGACGACTTTATTTGTGATTACAACCTTCGGACCCCATATGCCTGCAAAGATGTGGTATCCCTATTTTGAAATCATTCGAGTGATCTCTGTTGTTGATTTTATTCAAAATGTGGACGTCATTTTCGTTGTTGTCTGGCTAGCTAGTGTATTCATTCGATTATCGGTTATTTTCTTTGCAGCCTGCTATGGGATGGGGCAATTTCTGAAGCTGAAAAACTGGAAGAACATACTCTGGTTTAATGCTCCTATTGTCTTCATTATTGCACTCTTGCCAAGAAACATTATGGAGTCGGATTACTATTATCCTAAATATTTTACCGAAATGTTTACGCTGCCGATTCTGATCTTGGGTATTCCGTCCTTGCTCTGGATAATTGGGACACTTCGTACTAAAAAGAGCTGACATCTTTTAGTTGCGAGTATGAGCCTCAGATGTCATGCCGGTTAACCGAATCCTTGATTTTACATCTACCGTAACTTGTATTTCCGAAAATCGTTTCTCATAAGAATGGGCGAGCATCTGCCACTCAGCGGGATTTTCTTGATAAAAGGCATCAGCAAAATGAACGACATCCGTTCCCAATTCTTTTACTCTATCTAGGGATTGCATCATTTGCTTCTTTACGGCTAAATTCAATTGCTGCTCTAACTTCGTTTTATCTTGTTGATTAAAAAGACTTAGATCCGGGCAATTATTTTCCGAAACAATAGCATTATTACCAATCTCAACTTTCATCCCCAATTGCTGATGATCCAAAACTGGCTTCAGTTTTTTATTCGTTTGATTCAAAAGAAAAACTATATACTTTTGTTCAGAATTTGGACAAGAGAGTCTTATCGGATATTCTTTATGCTCACCAAGGAACCAAAGCAGTCCCTGACTTTCAGCATCATTCAGGTACCCAGCAAATTTATCTTTATTGAATACAGATAAACCGCTAATCCGAAGTTGTTTCATAATTGTAATTGAATTTTTATCCAGATTTTGAACCGTGTTCCCTGCTTCCTTCAATTTTTTTGATTCAAGCTGATTCTCATCTAGGATATCAACCTTTAATGCGAGGGCTGCAGCGGATGGGCCTTCTAGCCTGCTCATCGTATCTTTTCTTTGCATTTTGTTAGAGAAGGGATGATATCTTTCATAAATCATTTCTTTCATGCCGATTGCTGAGTATTTTTGAAGATCACATTTGGACTGTAAGACTTCTTTAGCCGTTTTAGGCGTTACCATGAGCCATGCATTTCTCCGAAATTGAGGGCTCCGATCTAAAAAGTCCATGAAATCCTGAATGCCTGTTTTGGCAAGCTTCTCACCGATAACAATGATGTTATTGTGAGCAAAAAACATTTTTCTTGGTGTATCTTTGGAAAAATTACGGATGGCTTCCGAGATTGTTTTTCCTTGAGCAAGAATGACAAATGGATTATCCTGTCCTCCATCTTGGCCGCTTTTCTGAGTAGAGGGGCTTACGACCTGTGCAGTAATTAGAAACGGCTCCGGCCCAGAGATGACATCAATTCCCAGACCAATGACAATGGCTAGCTTATCGACTTCTTGCCGATCCCAGCAACCGGCAATCATTAAAAGAATTATGAACATATAGCTTAATCGTAAAGCTATTCTAGTCATTTCATTCCGTTCCTTTCTTCGGTAGTCTGTTTGGTTTTCTCAAACGGACTCTGTTCATTGCCCATATTGGGGCTCGAACAATTAGATCCTTCATACTTCTCCATTTAAATGGAGCAATGGGAGAGAAGTAGGGTACCCCGAACGAACTTAGTGAGCAGAGATGCACCAACAAGGCTAACAAACCAAGCATAATACCATATAAACCAAGGACCGCACCCAATAACATCAAGGGGAACCTCATTAATCGGATACTAATACCTACGCTAAAGGCTGGGATGGTGAAGGAAGCTATAGCTGTAATGGCAACTACGATCACCATCGCAGTAGATACAATACCTGCTTGGACGGCGGACTCACCAATGACTAAAGCACCGACAATGCTTACCGCTTGTCCCACTTGTTTGGGAAGTCTAACCCCGGCTTCTCGTAGCGCTTCAAAGGTAATTTCCATTAACAGTGCTTCAATAAATGTGGGGAATGGTACTCCCTCATGGGATCCTGCTATACTAATGAGTAATTGGGCAGGCAGCATTTCATGATGATAGGTTATGACTGCAATATAGAAAGATGGTAAAACGAGAGCAATAGCAAAGAAAAGATAGCGAATTAATCTAACCGCAAATGCCATTGGAAATCGTTCATAGTAATCTTCACTGGATTGAAAAAATTGAAAGAAAATTGTGGGAATGATTAATACAAAAGGTGAGCCATCGACAAAGAGAACTACTTTCCCCTCCGCCAATTCTGCTGCAGCCTTATCCGGTCTCTCCGTGTGGGCAATTTGAGGGAACAACGTATAAGAATGGTCCTCAATAAGCTCTTCAATATAGGCACTATCGAGAATAGTGTCCACATCTATTTGTGAGAGTCGCTCTCTTACCTCATCTAACACTTCAAGACTTGCTAACCCATGAATGTAGGCAATCACTACTTCTGTTTTTGTTAAAACACCTATTTTGAAAACTTCTGTTTTTAGTTTAGGTGTTTTTAATATTCGGCGAACAAGCGTTGTATTGGTTCTTAAGCTTTCAGTAAATCCTTGTCGAGGTCCACGAACAACGACCTCTGTTTGGGGTTCAGAAACCGTGCGAACCGCACCGCCCTTGGTGCTTATGGATAGGGCGATGGAGATGCGGTCAAAAAGTACGATGGTTTCACCTGTTAAAATTTTATCTACAACGTCACCGATGGTTGTTAGCTCGCTAACCTGAGCAACACTTAAAACACTATTTTTTATTGATTCAAGTATTGATTCCTTATCCGAATCAGGATGAAGTTTCGTACTTGAAGATTTATGTAATAAGGACTCTAAAATTTCATTTTCAAGTTGCTCACGCTCGACTAAGCCATCAACCCAGATCATCTGTGCTTGTATCTTCTGAGACGTCCCGAAAGTAATTTCTCTGAAGACGATTTCACTGCAATTTTCGAATATATCATGTAATTCATAAGCATTCATTGAAAGTGAGCAGTCGAGCTTCTGTTGGGTAGAAGGGGTTGGCGTAGGATGTGAAGATTGTAGTTTTCGTTTCTTTTTCTTTGTAAAAAACAGTGCCAATGTAGATTGCCCTCCCCAATTCATAACGGAAATTCGATCGATATTATTATTCCCTCTGAATTGGATTAGATGCATGATTATTCCAGTATGGATATGCTATGAAAATGAAGGTCTATTCGTAGATATTAACGGTTATCAAGTATCCGGGATGGTCGTCATACAGGCAATAACGAACACTGTTTGAAGTTCGTCTACTGCAATAATTTAAGAAAAACTTTATATTTGCCCTGCTTTTTTCTTAAAAAAACTGCTTTATCCTACAAATATAAGGATGAAGGAGGAAATAGCGATGAGAAGCGGAGCTATTATAAATAGGCAATTCGATGTATGGATATATTTTCCATTTCATAGTATATTTTAATAGATTCATACAAACGGATACATCGTCAAAAAGCTTTCAGGAAATTTTCAGTTTCATGAAACCTTTTGGAAAGATCTGCCGTCTATTTTATCATACATACAGTTTGGAAATGAAAGGAAGTTATACCAAATGGCAAGCTGGTTTCGCAAAAGAAGCGCAATTGACGCTTTGGCTATCGATGAGGAGCCGCATTCTGATGAACGCTCTTTTCGTCACAGCCAACTTCATTCTCCGTTATTAACGGTCAGTGGTGTACACCGCTCCTTTCAAGTTGGAGGCCAGAAGTTAGAGGTACTGAAAGGGATTGAGATGGAGCTCAAACCGCTGCAGCTTGTCATGCTCAAAGGCCGATCCGGCTCCGGGAAAACAACGCTGCTTAATTTAATTGGGGGGCTTGATCAGCCGAATGAGGGGGAGATTTTGTTTCAAGAGCATGCCTTTCATCTCAGCAGTGACGATGAACGGACGTTGATACGTCGCAAGGAAATTGGTTTTATCTTTCAATCTTATGCTTTAATGCCTTTGCTGTCTGCTTGGGAAAATGTCGAGCTAGCGCTGCGAATGGCAGGTATTCCGCGTTCCCAGTGGAAAGAGCGAGTGAAGCATTGCTTGGAACTCGTTGGGCTTGGCAAGCGGATGCACCATCGTCCGTATGAGCTCTCCGGTGGTGAGCAGCAGCGTGTGGCGATTGCAAAGGCGATTGCGCATCGGCCTTCCCTTATTTTGGCGGATGAGCCTACAGCTGAGCTGGATTCGCAAATGGGGGCGCAGATTATGTCCGTTTTCCGCAGCATTATGAAAGCAGAGCAAGTCACGATATGTATGACAACACATGACCCTACAATTTTGGAGGTTGCCGATCATGTTTACGAAATGGTGGACGGAAGATTCGTCACGTAATTGGACGATGAAGCCATTAGCTGCACTTCTTGTATGTTCAACAATACTATTTGCGTCTGGGTGTTCACTTTTGCCTATGGAGCAGGAAGAAGAATCGCTTCCGACGATTAATCCACCTAAGCTTTCCAAAAAGCCCGAATACACGGTGAAAACGGAAACCCTTGAAACGAAAGTGAGAGGGAGTGGGCGTTTAATGGCTTTGCAAGAGGAGAAGCTGTTTTTCTCCGAAGATATGTCCGCCAAACGGATCAGTGCCATTCTTGTGAAGAATGGGGATTCCGTGGAAAAAGGGCAGCCGATCGCGGAGCTTGATGTATCGGATATGGCGAGCGATCTGAAGCGAAAGAAGCTTCAAACTCGTAAGGATGAGCTTACGATGATCGAAACACTACGTAAAGCGGATGAAATGTCGCCTGAGCAAATCGAGCAGGCCAAGATTGATTTTGAGTTGAAGCGTGAAGAACTGACCAAGCTTGAAACACAAGTTGGTAAAGCGCAGCTGCTCGCTCCGTTCAGCGGAACCATTGTCACTGTAACAGCCAAGAAAGGCGATACCGTGAAGTCCGGAGAATCCGTTGCGACTCTCGCTGATTTGAATGAACTAACTGTGGCCGCAAGTATTAGTGCAGATGATGCGAAGAAAGTAGCTATTGGCATGGATGTGCAGGTAGATATTAATTCTGCCGGCCAGCACAAAGGGAAAGTGAAGCAGCTTCCGAATCCGCAAGCTGGAAACAACAACAATAATAACGGCGGGTTTCCTGGTCAAGGTGGGCAAGGTGAGCAGGACACGATCGATAATTATTTGGTCGTTCAGCTTAGTGAGTTTCCGAAAGGGCTGAATCGAGGAACACCGCTAAGTGTCACGATTATTACACAAAGAAAAGAAAACGCCACGACGATCCCTCTGGCTGCACTTCGCTCGTATTCGGGTCGGAATTATGTCCAAGTCATTGATAATCAAGGAAATAAGAAGGAAGTGGACGTGGAAATTGGTCAGCAGACGTCAACGGATGTGGAGATTGTAAAAGGTCTCACAGCTGGACAGAAAGTAGTGGGTCGCTAATGTCCATGCCGATGCTGCGGTTTTTATTTCGGAAAATGTGGAATACCCGCTGGCTAACGCTCAGCACCTTGCTTGGACTAGTGATGGCTGTTGCTTTTACCACGAGCATTCCGATGTATGCCGATGGGTCACTGAAGCGAGTCGTCGCCAAATCTTTAGAAGAAAAGAGCGAGGGACTTCCAGCAGGCTCATTGCTCATGCGCTATCAAGCTGTTGGGACAGAACGTGCAGGGCTTACAGAGCTCAATGACGTCAATGTGTATATACAAGATGAAATTCCGAAAGATGTTGGCTTTCCATTACAGACCTATGCAAGAAGCTATACCATCAAAGGAGCGCAGCTAACTCCCGCAAATGGGACAAAAGCAGACCCTAGTAAACGTCGACAAATGACATTAACGACATTAAGCGGATTAACCGATCAGGTTGAATGGTCAATCGGCCAGATGGCTTCTGGGCAAGTGCAAAATGGGATATTGGAAGCTGTGGTCCTAGAAGAAGCTTTGTTTCGAAACGATCTGCATGTAGGGGATATATTCAGTTATTCGGTCTCGGGTGCAGGCGGGAGTCAATTGTTAAAAGTGAAGATCGTTGGTTCCTTCAAACCCAAAAGTGAAACGAGTGCTTATTGGTTTCAAGGCTTAGAAGGGTTAGTAAACGCACTTATTATTCATGATGATGTTTTCATGAAAACGTTGTTGACGGAGAAGAAGATTCCGCTTCAACTCGCCAATTGGTATTATGCATTCGATCTGCGGAATATCCAAACCAGTCAATTATCGCCACTTGAGAACCGTTTGGAGCGTCTGGATATCGATTTGTTCCAAAAACTCAAGAATACAAAGGTAGATGTTTCGTTTAAACCGATTCTTACTGAATTTAAAGCTCAAAGTCTACAGATGCAGATTTTATTATTCACATTAGCGGCACCAATGATTGCGATGGTTTTCTACTACATTGTGATGAATGCCAGACAATCGCTTGATCGACAGCGTGGTGTGATTGCCATCCTGCGAAGCCGTGGGGGCAGTACGAAGCAGATTGTGGGAATATACTTTCTGGAAGGTTTATTACTTGGGGCGATTGCACTGCTGATTGGACCCTTCATGGGCTGGTTCATGGCCAAAAGTATCGGCTCTTCCAGCGGATTTCTAACGTTCGTTGATCGTAAATCGATTCCTGTTAGTTTTACGAATGAGGCGATGCTTTACGGCGGGCTCGCAGTTCTGATTGCGATTCTTGCCAGTGTGATTCCAGCTGTCCTTTTCGCAAGATCTTCGATCGTCAACTATAAGCAGCAGCTCGCAAGGTCAGATCGCTCGCCACTATGGCAGCGGTGGTTCATCGATATCGTACTGTTAGGACTTGTTGGCTACGGCTTCTACTTATTTGATCAACGCCAAGTATTGTCCGTACAAACAGGGCTAACGACCGATCAATTACAGGTTCATCCGCTGCTGTTTTTCGTTCCAGCACTCTCGATCTTTGCGCTAGGACTTTTCTTTCTGCGCATTTTTCCGTGGTTGCTGCGATTGTTCGGCTGGCTTGGACGGAAATTCCTTCCCGTGCCGCTATACTTGACGCTTGTTCAGCTTTCACGCTCAGCCAAATCCTACTACCCGCTCATGCTTCTGCTCATTCTTACGCTCGGCCTAGGCGTGTACAATTCTTCGGCTGCACGTACGATCGATCTGAACTCGACGGAGAGGATCATGTATCAATATGGTACCGATGTTGTGCTGCAAACCGTATGGGAAGGATTCTCAGACGAACTGCCGAAGGATCCGAACGCAGGGAAAAGCGGCGGTGGAGCTCAGGGGGGCGGGACATCTGGTGCCGGAGGTAATAACGGTGGCAGCGGTGGCTCTGGAGCGGGTGGAGGCCAAGGTCAAGGTGGTCCGAAACCTGGAGAGGAGGCACCCTCCAAGATTCGTTACGTCGAGCCGCCTTTTCAAATGTTCCGTGATCTTGAGGGCGTCCAGGCTGCGGCCAGAGTTTTGCAAATGAAAGGAAACGTTGTTGTTTCTGGTAAATCAACCGGTCAGGGAATGATCATGGGAATCGATAATGCCGATTTTGCTAAAGTTGCTTGGTTCCGACCCGATTTATTTCCAGCTCATCCGAATCAATACTTGAATTTGCTCGGGAGCTATGAGCAAGCTGTCATTATACCTTCGAATTATGCAAGTAAATATGCGCTTAAAGCGGGTGATCTGCTTTCGATAACCATCGGTCAGCAACCTGTGGAATTCGTGATTGTTGGTATCCTGCCATATTGGCCGAGTCAATATCCGGATCAGGCTCCATTTTTCATAGCAAATTTGGATTACATATACGATCAGGCACCTACTACTCCCTATGAAGTATGGCTCAAAATGAAACCTGACGCTAAAGTTGCACCGATTGTTGCAACTCTGCAAGCCAAAGGGATTGAGCTAGCCTCCGTAAAGGATGTACGTAACGAGCTTATTGTTCAGAAGAAGCTTCCAGCAAGAGGCGGCGTCTTTGGCATTCTTAGCCTGGGCTTTCTTGTCTCTGTGATCGTGTCCTTAATCGGCTATATGCTGTATTGGTTCTTCAATTTATCCAGCAGAGTTGTACAGTTTGGGGTGCTTCGCGCCATGGGGCTTTCCCGCAAACAATTGACTGGCATGCTGCTCCTTGAGCAAGGCTTTACAGCTGGGTTGTCCATCGCGTTAGGCATCGGAATTGGTAAATTAACGAGTTATTTCTTCCTGCCCTTCCTTCAAACTTCCCAGAATGTGAAGACGCAGGTGCCGCCGTTCCGAGTTGTTTTCGATTCCAAAGACACCTATCAGCTATATTTCGTGGTTGCTTTCATGATGATAACAGGGGCACTGCTGCTGTTCTTACACATTAGAAGGCTGCGCGTTCATCAGGCTGTGAAGCTGGGAGAGGAGAAATAGCGTGATTACTTGCGAAGGCTTAGTCAAAATTTATAAAACAGACGAGATTGAAGTTGTCGCTTTGCAAGGGCTAAACATTCAGATCGATGCCGGTGAGCTTATGGCCATTATCGGGAATAGCGGAAGCGGCAAGTCCACATTGCTGAACATATTAGGAGGGCTTGATCGCCCCTCTGCAGGTCAAGTGAAAGTCGGCGATTGGGATTTACTGAAGATTACTGATAGGCAGCTGGTTGATTACAAACGACATACGGTCGGCTTCATCTGGCAAAATAATGCGCGCAATCTTGTCTCTTACCTCACCGCGCTCGAGAATGTGGAAATGCCAATGATGCTCAGCGGGAACTATGACCCTGTCTACGCGAAACAGTTGCTTGAATGGGTGGGCCTCAGCCACCGCTTGAATAACAAGCTGCAAGAACTGTCAGGTGGGGAACAACAGCGCGTGGCTATTGCGATTTCGCTTGCAAACCGTCCGCGTTTGCTGCTAGCGGATGAACCAACGGGGTCGGTGGATACGAAGACGGCGGATATGATTCTTTCTATTTTCCAACGGCTGAATAAAGAATTGGGAGTGACGATTGTCATTGTTACCCATGATATGTCCATGGCAGGCAAAGTAGGGCGAGTCGTTGCCATTCGAGACGGTATGACAAGTTCGGAGTTTATTGCCCGCAATCCTTCGTTTTCGACGCTTGATGGAACATCGGCTGGGCTCACAAGTGAAGACCATGAGGAATATGTGGTTCTAGACCGTGCGGGACGGTTGCAGGTTCCGAAGGCCTACTTGAACGCACTGCAGATTGACGGTAAAGCTACGATGGAGTTTGACGGCGAGAAAATTATGATTAAAGCACCGAAAGATTTATCTACGAGTGAAGATAACGAACGAATGGAATCAAATTCACAAACCGTTGGAGGAAAATCAAAATGAAAAAGTTATCGCGTAAAATGCTTGCTACAACCCTAACACTGGTTATGGTAGCTCCACTAGCTGTTGCTTGTACCAAAGGGGAAAAAACCGATGATAAACAGGAGCGCGTGCTTAAGATCGCGACTTCTATGATGTACGGAGGTGATGATGAGTATTTCAGACAACAATTCACCGAAATATTTGAATTCGCCAATCCCAATATTAAGATTGAAATGATTCCAACGATGGATGAGAAGTACCGCTATGGCAACATTCAACCTGGAGAGAAAATGCCCGATCCAATGGAGAAGCTGAAGGAAGTGATGCAGGGTGATAATCCGCCGGATGTGGTTATGCTTGGATATGAACAGCTGCCGGAAATGATTGAAAGCAACATGCTCACACAGCTGGATCAACGAATAACGAAAGATAAATTCGACACCGCAGGAATCGTTCCGGCGGTTATCGATGGCATGAAAAATGCAGGCGGCGGGAAGCTTTACGCACTTGCTCCGACATTCAGCTCTTCGGCACTCATTTATAACAAGAAAATGTTCACAGATGCGGGAGTCGATTTTCCGAAGGATGGGATGACATGGGATGAAACTTTCGATCTTTCCAAACGCCTTGTTAAAGGGGAAGGAGAGAGTCGAATCAATGGTTTCTCCTTTACAACGCAATCTCAAGGCGGAGATTTGTTCTATGGCATGCAAATGTACACAGCTCCACTGCAATTGAAAATGTTTGATGATGCCGGTGAGAAAATGACGGTGGATACGGACCAATGGGAAAAAGTTTGGACAAAAATGGCTCAGATGCAAAAAGAAAAAGTGTTCCCAGAGATGATGGATCCGCAAAAGCAAATGAACCGTCAGTATGATCAAAATAACCCTTTTGCGTATGATGATTTCATGTCAGGCCGATTGGCTATGGCGATTATCAATTATGGTCAAATTCAACAGCTTGCGAATGCTAACAAAAATGCAGCCAATTTTAAAGGCTATACACCAATCGAATGGGATGTCGTAACGATCCCATCCCATCCGGAAGCAAAAGGTGTTGGCGGATCCATCTATATGAATGGTATTATGGGTATAAATGCCAAAGCGCAAAACCCTGATGATGCTTGGAAATTCATAAAATTCATTAATGGCGAGGATTGGGCAAAATTGAAATCTCATAGCTCCTATAACTTGGTTGCCCGCTCCAAATATTTGAAGCCCAAAGATGGATTGGACTTCCATATGGAAGCTTTCTACAATGTGACACCAGCTCCAATGGATAATAACACGAAAATTTATCGCACTAATCCTAACATTTATCAGGTACAAGAAATTGGTCATACTCAGTTTATGAATGTCCTTCAAGGGAAAACGACAGCTCGCGAAGCGCTCAAGCAATGGCAAACCCAGGGCGATGCGATGCTTAAACAAATGAAGGAAAACCCGAATACGCCTATGAACCCGATGATACAACAGGCTGTACCTGCTGGCTAAGGCAGGAGGGAATTTCAAATAAGATCATATTATGAAGGAGGAATCTCATTATCATGTACATCAAGAAACGCTATCGCTTGGCAACCATTGCCTTGTCTGCCGCATTGGCGCTCGGAGCTGTAACGCCTGTTTTGGCAGATAGCAGTCCATCTGCTATAACTACGACTATCGGTAAGGTTTCCATCACAGGCAGCAGTTACTTTGAATTGAAACAGATCCATGTTTTGCCTGATCAAAACGGGAAGCTCGCGACATTTACCATTACGATTCACAACGAAGGGAGCAGTGAGCTGCAATTTATTGATTATTGGGTTCGTTTGAAAAGCAAATCCGGCAATCAATTTTCAGCACGCTTGCTGCCTGCAGATAAGGATAAGAACCGGGTTGCTCCCGGTTCAACGACAGATTTAACGTTCTATGCGACCGTTAATACAAGCACGAACTTGCAAGATCTTGCTGTCCAATTTATCAAATGGGATTTTAGCCAGTCCAATTTTGAACGTGTCCTGGGTGAAGTCGCGGTACCGGATACCTATACAGATGTTACGCCTTCAGATGGTGCTGCAGTAATTTCTGTAAATGGAACCAACGTGAAAGCTTCAATTAAAAAGTTTGTCAGTAACAAGAATGAAAAATATCACGTTCCCACCGTATATTTGACTTTAGAGAACGCTGGCAATCATACCGTTACCATTCCTTCTTACCTCTTCTCGATTCGCACGAAAGAAGGTCTGCTTTATCCGCTGGAAGCCAAAGGATTGAAAGATTTGAAGATCAATCCGAAGGAAACCAAAGAAATTCAGCTATCCGGTTCTATTCCGGTAGCCGTTACCGCGGAAGCTTGGCAATTGGCAGTTGCAGAAACAATTCCTGACTTGAAATTGAATGTTTCCGTTGCGAATTTTGGGCTACCTGCCGTTACACAGCAAGAAGGCGGCTCTGTAGGTAAGGAGTATTCCTTCACAAGTAAATCAGGTATTTATACAACGCAGCTTAATGGCTTGCACCGACTGCCTTGGGAAGATCAAGATCTGTTAACGGCCGATTTGACACTAAGTAATAAAGGTGAGGAGTCACTTCCTATCCCGAAATTATCAGGGTATTTCCTTCTTGATGGCGCTGTGAAAATCGATGCCAAGCTCATTCAGACGGCTAAAGTAATCGGATTGGGAGCAGGAGCGAGCGTTAATTTGCAAATTGCTGGTAAAGTGCCATATACATATGAATTTTCTCAAATTAAATTAGTTCTTCAAGAGAATGAAGGAGATACACCTCCGACAGGAACGGATACTGGTACAAGCAGTACTGCAGCAACGGATGTGCTGGAGTTTTCCACACAGGCGGAGCTTCAGGCCATTCCTTTCATTGGTATGGGGCAGTCCTACACATCCAATGATATTGGACGTAAAGCGAAGTATGTAGTTCGAAGTGTATCCACTTATGAGGATAAAACGAATATCATGTACTCCGCTATGGTGGAAGCAACCAATTTGGAGAAGCGTTTCACGAATGTATCTAAGTTCGTCGCCAATTTCCGATCATCGGATGGAACGGTTTTCCCGGCAACTGTCGCTGAAGTAAAGAACAAGATTAGTCCAACTGGAAAAGCGTTATTAAATGTATGGGCTTCTGTGCCAAAAGGTTACACCACAGCAAATTTGAGCTTACTTCTTGGAGAAGCAGTGACAGAAGGGAAGTTGTCAGAAGGGGAGAAAGCCGTTGCAGATTCCTATGTGAACCCAGTTTCCTACTGGCTGCCTGATGAGAAGACGAATGTTGCGACAACGCTTAAAAATGTAGAATTATTCCCCTATACCATTACGATTGATAAAATTGGGACATCGATTGAGGATAAAGTATTTACTATAAAATTCAACTACGAGCTAACGAAAGAAAAACTGACAGAGATTAATACCGAAGGCCATAACTTGCTGCTTGTTTTTGAAGATGGCGGTGGGATTAAACGATTTGAGAAAAAGTTTGATTTCAAAGATTTCGACGTTATCAACGGGGACTCAACCGCTGATGAAGATACGAAGATGCGTCTTGGTAAGCGAGAGAATTTCAAGATTACAAATCCAGATCCGGGTCTCATTTATAACACCAAATTCTTAGAGAAGTATACACTCAGTATTTATGACGAGTTTCAAGGCCAGAGAAAGCTGCTGGCCACACAGAAAGCTGATTGGTTTATCACTACGGACTAATTCATTATTGGAAGCGAGGGCATTCAGCCTTCGCTTTTTTCATTTTGGTCACAAGAAGTCATAAGTGTTTAGCTGCTCATATGACCAATATATGACTGGAATATGACTTCACTCACCTGTTTTTATCAAAATGAAGAGCTATAATAAATCCTGACCGAGAAAAAAATAAAATTTTCAATTCTAGTTTATGTTTTGTTAAGAAATTCCAAGTATGATAATTGAGTGAGAACGAAGGATGTAGGTATTAAAGCTGGTGATAGGGGAGAAGTGAGAATGTCTAAGTTAACCGAGTTTTCAATGAAAAATGTGGCAGCGGTTTTCATCGTCATGCTGCTGTTGGTCGTAGGAGGAACGTTTTCTACAACCACATTAAAGGTAGAAAGTATGCCAGATATTACATTTCCGGTCGTCATTATTAGCACTACATATGTAGCACCTCCGAAGGATGTGCTGGATGAAATTACAAAGCCGCTAGAGAAGGCTGTCGCAGGGTTGGATGGACTCAAAACCCTGAGCTCCGGATCACAGGACAATTATTCACAGATTATCCTGGAGTTAGACCAAGACAAGAAGCCTGAAGATGTTAAGAAAGATGTGGAGAGCCTGATCTCCAATGTTAAGCTGCCTCAAGGCTCTGAGAAGCCTAAAGTGTTAACAGCAGGCTTTTCTTCCGAACCGGTCTATTACTTAGCGGTTTATGGTGAGGCGGGAATGAACCAAACCGAGCTGGATAAAGCCTACAAAGACACGATTCTTCCTGGCTTTAATGCGCTTAAAGGGATCGACCATATCGATTCTGTAGGCAATCAGGATGCAGTACTTACCATTAAGCTGGATGCGCCTGCGATAAATAATTATGGTCTAACGCCAGCAGATGTATCGGGTTTGATCAAAGCCTCATTGGTATCTAGCCCTGCGGGTACGGTAGATTTCAATGGAAACACGCAGATGGTTCGAGTCAAAGGTGAAATGGATACGATTTACAATTTGGACAATTTGAAAATCACAACGAAAACAGGCGATACGCTTCTTCTCAAACAAATTGCTAAAGTTGAAGCTATCAGCGAGTCCAAGTTCATTGCAAGATTAGATGATCAACCAGCCATTGGCGTACTGCTTTACAAAACGAAAGCAGCGAATGCTGTAGAGTTTGCAGATAGTGCAGATAAGCTGATGACAGATTGGGGACAAACGCTGCCTGGCGTGAAATTCCACAAAATTTATAATTCAGCCAACGATATTAAAGACTCCATCCACGGTATGGTGCAAGAAGGCGGATTAGGCGCAGTGCTTGCCTCATTAATGATCTTGCTCTTCCTGCGTAATATACGTATGACGATCATCGTACTTGTTTCGATTCCTCTTTCCATTCTTGTTACCTTACTAGTCATGGGACCTCTAGGCATTTCCCTTAATATCATGACGTTAGGAGGAATGGCCATTGCAGTCGGGCGGGTCGTGGACGACAGTATTGTCGTTATTGAGAATATCTACAGTCAACTGCAAAGAGCTCAAGAGCGTAACGAATCTGTTATTAAATTAGCGACAAAACAGGTTTCTAGTGCGATTACTTCCTCTACAATTACAACAGTGGGTGTATTTGGTCCCATTGGATTTGTAAGCGGGGTAGTTGGTGAAGTATTCCGTCCTTTTGCAATTACACTTGTCGTTGCCTTGATGTCTTCATTGATCGTTGCATTAACGGTGATCCCGATGCTTGCGAAGCTAATGGTACTTCGAAGCAAGAAGCTTACCAATCACGATGATAATCACGTGGGACCTATGGCCGAGAAATACAAAAAAGCAATTATATGGTCATTAAATAACCGCATCAAAACATTATTGATGGCTGGTGTTGCCCTTATACTCTCGATCATCATTACAGTTCCTAATTTAGCTGTGGCTTTCATGCCCAATAGTGAAGCCGTTAAACAAGGGGTTATCGAGATTAAAATGCCACGAGAAACATCGATCGAAATGATGAATGAGAAGGCCAAAGAACTTGAAAAAGACTTGAAATTACATACGGACAAAGCTGGCAAACCCGCATTCAAGTATATTGAATCCCTTGTAGGTTATAACCAGAGCAGTGACCGATATGCTTATCGAGCGATGATGTTTTTCGAGCTAACAGCAGAAACCGATGCGACGGAAGGTGTCAAAAAGTACAAGGAAGATATGTTGAAACTGATGCCTCCAGGATCCGATGCGAATATACAATTGTTTACCGGTGGACCTCCTACCTCAACTGGATCCGATTTCTCTTATTCCCTTAAAGGGGATGACCAGCTTTATCTCAAGCAAGCATCGCAGCTGGTTAAAGACAAGTTGAAGGAGTTCCCTGAGCTTAACGATATTAAAGATAGCTTGAGTGATTCCAAAACCGAAGTAGAGATTACAGTAGATCAAAACAAAGCACGGTTGTATGGACTCTCGAGTGCTCAAATCTTACAATCGGTCAACGCCTGGATTGCGGAAGAGAAGCTTGGCGATCTTAAATTTAATAACGTCACCTATGCCACCAAAGTTATGTTGAATCCTGCTTACAAGAATTCTGTGGATAAACTGGGTACTTTCTTAGTTAAGACTCCTACCGGTCAAACGATTCAGTTAAATGAAGTCGCTCGAGTCAAGCAGATTGAAGCGCCAAATAACATTAGTCGTGAAGACCAAGAGCAAATCGTCAGTGTAAAAGCGAAAATTGATGCCACGGATAAAGGCGGCGTCAGCAAGAAAATTACGGAAGAGTTAGCCAAGTTAGAACTTCCTTCAGGCGTTACTAGGGAAGTGAAAGGCGTATCCGATGATATTAATAAAAGCTTTATGCAAATGTTTATGGCCATCATCGCTTCCATCTTCATTGTTTACATGGTTATGGTTATTGCCTTTGGAAACGCTAGAGCACCGCTTGCCATTCTGTTTTCACTGCCGCTTGCTGCAATTGGTGGCCTTTTGGGACTCCTAGTAACGGGCGAATCGATCAATGTAACTTCACTCATCGGTTTCCTCATGCTGATCGGTATCGTTGTTACGAACGCGATTGTACTCGTAGACCGTGTACAACAGCTTAGAGAACAAAATTATTCGATTCGTGACTCCCTTATTGAAGCGGGAATTACGCGGTTAAGACCTATTATCATGACGGCAGGTGCAACAATCATTGCATTATTGCCCCTTGGACTTGGATTATCCAAAGGAACGATTATTTCCAAAGGTTTGGCTGTCGTTGTTATTGGTGGTCTTACAACTTCAACGCTACTAACACTCGTAATTGTGCCTATTATGTATGAGATCTTATTTAAGAAAAGAGAAGGCCGCCTCTTCAAGAAAAAAGGAAAGTCGAATTCTATTCAATCGGAGCAAGCAACATCTGCCCTCCAATAAGCTAAACAGGGGAAAAGGAGAAAACGAATATGAAACGTCAGTTGTTTATGATAAAACAGAGTACTAAATTATTCGGTGTCGTCGCGCTCAGCGCGGCGATAGCCGTAGGATGTTCCGCATCACCAGCAGCAAGCCCAGCAGCAACAACTGCTGCAGCAGAGCAAGGGGTTAAGGTAGTAAAAACGGCCAAAATTGCCAAGCAAAAGATTGGTGAGCCTGTCGAACAAGTCGGAGACGTAGTATCATCCGTTCAATTAGATATTGTCGCGAAGTCTGGTGGCGAAGTCATTGAAATCGTGAAGAAACGCGGAGATATCGTAGAGAAGGGCGATGTGCTTTTCCGTTTGGATCCAACGGATGTTTTGATTCAGAAGGATTTGAATTCTGTTAATATAAAAGGTGCGCAAGCAGGACTTACAGAGGCTAAACAGAGGAATTCGAACGGGATTGAAGATGCCAAGGATGGCGTTTCTAAGTTGGAGACCTCCGTTAGTGATCTAGAGAAAGCCTACAACACGGTTCGCAATGAATATGATCTGGGCACAGCAACGAAATCTCAACTAGAGCAGGCGGAAACGGCGCTTATTAATAAAAAGAAAGATTTAGCAAGCGCACGTAGATCACTGAAAACACTGCAAGAGACGAATTCACTCGCACAAGTAGAGACTAGTTTAGAAACAGCGCAAGTAAATGCGCGGAATATTGAGAGGACTCTTAGCAATCTTGAGGTAAAAGCACCTGCTTCCGGCGTGTTAACGGATCTCAATATTACTGTCGGTCAAACGTTAGCGCCAGGTGGCCGCGTAGGGGAAGTTCAACAGACGAATCCGGTCAAAATCAAATCTCAGCTTACCGAAGCATCGGCTAACCTTGTTAGAGGCAAAAGCGAATTGACTTTCTACATACCAGGGGTAACGACGAAAGCCGGAGCCAAAGTGATTTACTTATCGGATGTGATTAACGGACAATCCAAAGCTTATGATCTGGAATTGGAGGTTCCAAATCCGGATGGCAAGCTGAAACCAGGCTCCAAGGCACAAGTAGAACTCACCAAAGATGATGAACAAAACGTACCTGTCGTTCCAAGTCTTAGCATCGTCCGCGAAGGCGGTAATAATTTTGTCTTTGTTGTGAATGGTGAAACGGTACAGAAGCGTAAAGTTGAACTTGGCCGTTTGAATGAGACCAATCAGGAAGTTATTTCCGGCGTCAAAGAAGACGAAATTCTTGTTATATCCGGTCAACATCAACTAAAAGATCAAGATAAAGTAAAAGTCGGTAACTAACAGAAGCTTAAAAAGGAGAGACTTTGAGCTCCTGCTCAAAGATCCCTATAATTGGAGGAGAAATAAGTGAATAAGACGATGAAGAGATCACTAGCTACCATTGTTCTAACAGCAGCACTTTTAACTACAGCATCTTTTCCTGCATGGGCTGCGGATGATCTGAACTTGGCAGCAGCAGCTGCAGCAAATACAAATATAAGCTATGCGCTAAAGGATAAGATTGAGGTCGAAATTAAAAGCATGCTCAATGAGCACGAGTCGGATTCAACGAAATTGGGTGCCGTAATTCGAATTAAAAATACGAGTGGTAAAATCTCTCGTGTACCTGACTTTGAACTGCGGGTTCGGATGGCTGATGGCATCGAATATACGCTGCAGCCAAGTGCCAAAAACCCTAAATCTATTCAACCCAAGAGCCAGCAGGAACTCAGCTACCTAACGACGGTTGAAAGGACTGACGATGTTGCTCTTACCGATCTCAGCTTTGTAGATGTGAATCTTGAGGTATATCCAAAAGAAGAAACAACACTGCTTACTGTGGCCGTTGACTCTGGTATCGTATGGAATGGCAGTGACAGCACCATAACGAAACCAACCGCGATCCTGAAATGGGGAGAAGCGTTTACCTTACCTTCTTTGCGCTCGACTCTAGGATTCATACCTGTGGACATTCATAAGGAAATCACAGCCAAAGGCGTTTCCACAGTTGTTCAAATTCAAGTCGTGAATCCGACCAAAGAACGTCAAACCGTACCTAACTTTGGGATTGATGGGAAAACAGAAAATAACGTTTATTCCGGCAGTCGCGCCGAAGCTTCCGTCGTACTAGATCCAGGTGAGAAGAAATATATCCATATTGTTATTCCAACAGATCTAGATACGGAATTTACTAGCTTGAATGTAGTGACACCAGAGAGTTTTGCCACTGCAACGGGTGATGGAAAGTTCCACGAAGACACCTATCGGGTAGGACGTGTTAATATTCTTCTCCCTACAGGAGCTGTGACGCAGGGAGTCATTCCAGCCCCTGAATATACCTTAGGTACACCAGTTAAACTGGATTCTACGAATAAATTCGTTCCTTCCAATGTCGATGTTTCGCTGGTTGAATTACATGTAACAAGTAATGAAGACGATGGCTTTAATACGGCAGTGGCGAAGTTTAAACTGACGAACAACAGTGACCGTCCGATCCCAATTCCGGCGATCCAAACGGAGCTTGTTAGTAAAGATGGTTATGCATACGGAGGCAGAAGACAGGAAGCTACTGCACTAAGTGTTGTTCCTAATGCCTCGTATGTCGTTAGTTATTCGTATGCACTTCCAGCATCTGAAAAAGGTGAAGGCCTCAAAATGAACCTTTACAGCCAACAAGTGAGTGGAGAAACGACTTATAAATCACTGCTTGCGACGGCGAAAGTACCTGTTCAGAAGAATGATCCAACGAGCAAAACTTTGAACGTGTATCCGTATGGTATTACTATTAAAGATTGGACAATTTCAGCTATTTTCCAAGGTAATATGACGTATGATTATAAGCTGAAGCTGGATCTGGACATTAAACCGGATAAGCAAGTAACGGTAGATAAGTTTAATAGTAAGCTCTCATTCGAATTATTCGATAATGTTGGAAATCCGGTTGGCAAATCAGTTGAAGCCTTGTCAGGCGAAGGACGTTTGTACAATGGAACAAACACAATTAACCTAAATGCAAGATCCAACCAACTGGACTTTCCGATTCAGGTCAAAGTATTTGAGACTTTCACGAACGAATATGGTGAATCTGTTAAACGGTTGTTGACTACTTTCAAACAATAGATAATTCAACGAAAAAGCTACTTGGAGCTGATCTCTAGATCACTTTCAAGTAGTTTTTTTGCTTTATATTGAGCGGTAACTCATTGCTTAGGGGGGAGTGCTCATAAGCTGGCCTTATTTTGGATAAGATAGGATTAACGATATGAACATAACGGAGTGAATGTAATGAACTGGATATATTGGGCTAAATTATACGATTCCAAGTTTCAAGCGGGCTGCCTGGCGAAAAGAATGGAAGAAGATTGGTGGATTTATGGCTATGAATGTCCACAAGAAGTGGAAGTATTTAAGTCCAAAAAAGGGCGATTTGGCGTACGTTATAACACGTAATTTACACTAAGTACCCTAGAAATTAACGCTTGACTTAGACCGCGCATTTAGTGTATATTTATTTTTGTCGCTGTTGAGCGGCAGCTAATGACGCGGGGTGGAGCAGCCCGGTAGCTCGTCGGGCTCATAACCCGAAGGCCGCAGGTTCAAATCCTGCCCCCGCAACCAATAATTTATCGTGGGCCTATAGCTCAGTTGGTTAGAGCGGTCGGCTCATAACCGATTGGTCGGGGGTTCGAGTCCCTCTGGGCCCATAGCACGGAAACCCTTGGTATATAAGGGTTTTTATTATTTTATAACATCAAAAAAGCCTCTCGATCTCATCACTTTTCGATGATATGGAGAGGCTTTTTTTACGTTTTAGACCGAAATGTCGCACGCTTATCAAATATTCCTAAAGGGACAACGACCTTGAGTGTCGAAGAATTGTTCATGCACGATGCTGGCACTGATGGGATATGAGCATACTGGACAGTAAAAACAGGCTGAACTTTTGCAGAAATGGATGGGGATATATAATGACAACACTTCTCGGAATAGATTTAGGGACTTCCAGCGTGAAGACGGCTGCCATGGACCCCGCGGGACGGATGATAGGCTTATCTCAACAAAGTTATGACATTCATTCGCCCTTGGTCGGCTATGCGGAGCAAGAGCCTCAGCTATGTTGGGAGGCAGTACAACAAACCTTATCTGAATCTGTCAGGCAAGCAGGAATACGTAGCAGCGACCGTTACGCTATTGGCTTATCTGGACAAATGCATGGACTTGTTGCGATAGGGATGGACGGACAGGTGCTTCGGCCGGCGATTATTTGGTGCGATCAGCGTTCAATCAAACAAAAGGAACAGCTTGAGGCGAAGTATTCTCTCGAGCAGATTGGCAAGCTAGTACAGAACCGGGCTGCGACCGGGTTTCTGCTTTTATCGCTGTTGTGGTTAAAGCAGAATGAACCGGATACATATGAGAAGATTTGGAAAGTCATGCTGCCAAAGGATTATATCAGGTATAGGCTAACAGGAGAAGTAGGAACCGAGTCAACAGATGCATCAGGCACATTAGCTTATGATGTAGCCAATAAGTGTTGGTCTAGTGAACTGTTGGGACAGCTCGGCATCGATCCGGAACTGCTGCCAACCGTTCATGAGCCTTGGGAGGTTGCAGGAACGCTGACAACTGAGGTAGCAAATGATTGTGCCATACCAGCAGGTACTGTTGTTGTCTTTGGCGGCGCAGACCAACCCATGCAGGCTATTGGCAATGGGATTTTACACACGGGACAGGCTTCATGTACATTGGGCACAGGTGGACAATGGTTTGTCCCTGTAGAAACACCTATCTATGATCCCTTGCTGCGAACGCACACCTTCACCCACGCTGTCCCAGGCAAATGGTATATGATGGCGGCGATGCTGAATGCTGGCTTATCTCATAGATGGCTAACAGAAAATATCCTCCACAATAAGGATAGCAGATCACTCGATGAAAGTGCCGCTCAGGTTTCCCCAGGATCAGAAGGGCTTCTTTTCTTACCTTACTTGACAGGGGAGCGAACCCCGCATATGGACCCTTTCGCCAAAGGAGCTATGTTCGGTTTAACGCTAAAGCACAATGAAGCCCATTTGGTTCGGGCAGTCATGGAGGGAGTAGCTTTTGGGCTGCGCGATGGGTTGGAGGTATTGGTGGCATTGGGTGTAAGAGTTGACCGAATCGTGATGGCCGGTGGTGGAGCTAAAAGTGCCGTATGGCTGCAGATACTTGCAGATGTGCTAAGCTGTGAGTTATTTCCATCCATTATGGAAGAGCAGGCCTGTATTGGCGCGGCTATGATGGCAGGAGTAGGGGTAGGAGTATACAGATCTATAGAGGAAGCGTGTGAGATCGTGGTGAAGCAAGCTGAGAAACCGATTTCGCCTATTTTGAAGAACAGATCCGTCTACGAAGAGCAGTACGCTTTCTTTAGAGAGTTATATCAATGCAATAAGGAATTGTTCAAAAGAATGAATGGTTTAACCAATCCTAGTCAATCAAGGCAATAACGCAAATCGACGAAAGCCTGAGAAATCAGGTTTTTTTGTTTTTGTGGGAATAAAAGTCACCCCGATGAGAAATCTTATACAAGGTTGCTAAAAGCGAGATAAGGAAGGAGAGGTTTGAATGGGGATTTTAAGCGGGAAACCCAAAGACGAGCCCTTGCATTACGGGGAGGTTTATGATGTTTGGCAGCTCTCCATGGCAGCGAAGGGATGTATTTCTGGTTATAGAGCCTTAAGCTATCATGCTGGAGATAAAGACTTAAAAGAAATCATCGGCGATGTCATCAACCAAGCCGAGTTAGAAGTCAAAGAGTGCGACGAAATTCTTAATAGTAATGGTATCGTTCCTCATCCGGTACATCCTGACCGCCCGAAAGCGAAATTAGAGGAGATACCTATCGGGGCAAGATTCACTGATCCCGAGATCGCAGCTATGGTATCGGCAGATTTGGCGGCGGGTCTGATCACTTGCAGTCAGGTAATAGGCAAGTCTATTCGTGAAGACGTAGGTGCTCTTTTTGCAAAGTACCATGTCACCAAGGCTGCTATCGGATTAAAGGCTCTTCGACTAAGCAAAGAAAAGGGGTGGCTTGTCCCCCCGCCTCTACAAATCAAAAGACCTGAGTTAGTAGAAGCTTAAGATCCAAATATGAGGAGGATTTACAATGTATCAAGACCAAAATATCAATAGCCAATTTCAACAAACGCAAGGGATCATTGCACAACTCATAAACCAAACGCAACAATCTTCACAGATGTACCAACATATGCTTCAACAAGAGCAGCAAAACGCATTGAGACTTGAAGAGCTAGCACAACGGGAACAAAAAGCCGTCCAAATCATACAATCCGCGCTGCAAGGCCACCAAATGGCTATTCAACAATTACAACAAGTTTCCCAGCTGTGCAGACAGCTTGAACAAACGGCTCAAAGCAGCTTTCAGTCTTTAAATATGCAGCAACCTCAACAACAAACGAATTATGGCAATTCATACGGTTCTTCGTACCGAGGTTATCAGTAATACCAAGAATGAATAGTTGAAAAAAGATAGAGGCTGACGATATTCGTCGGCCTTTATTCGTTTATTTCAATAATCGAGAAAATGCGCCAGCTGCATCGGTTATTTGCCGCGATGAATGGATAGTGTGCTTAATTTCGGATGTTATTGTAAAATTAATTTTATTACGATATCAAAAGGAGAAAGCTATGTGCCGAAATATTAAAACACTATTCAATTTCGATCCTTTGGCTACTGATGATGAAATTCAGGCGGCCTCGCTGCAATTTGTAAGGAAAATCTCGGGCTTTACTGAGCCTTCAAAGGCGAATGAGGTGGCCTTCAATCAAGCTGTCAAAGAGGTTAGTTTAGTTGCCCGGAATCTGTTGGACTCGCTTGTAACCAATGCTGAGCCTCGTAATCGTGAGGTCGAGGTCGAACGTGCGCGTGCTAGGAATGCAAAAAGGTTCGGAACAAAAGAAGGTTAATGACATCCAAGATGAAGTAATTACGGGTTCTTTCTTTAAAGGAAAGAGCCTTATTTGTGTTTACATGGATAGGCTTTCAACTTGTCCTTGTAGCGCTCAAGCCTCGTTATGCATATTCTGTATGAAAACTAGTAGAAAATAGGTGATAGAAAGTGATCAAAGGTTTTGATTGTTCAACGCCTTTAACGGCACAAACCGCCGCTGCTTTCGTCAATGATGGCTACTTGTTTGTAGCCAGATATCTCGTTCCGAGTGGTTACAAGGCGTTAACCAAAAGTGAAGCAGACACGATCAGCGAGGCAGGACTCCAAATCGTATCCGTTTTCGAAACAACGGCGAATCGCGCTCTCGGAGGAAGAAGTGCTGGTTTGGCTGATGGGGCAACGGCTGTGCAGGTTGCTCATGATCTGGGCCAACCACCTGGCAGCTGTATTTACTTTGCTGTCGACTTTGACGCCTCAAGTGCCCAAATGCCAACCATTATTGCCTATCTCCGGGCAGCAAGTGAGGCGACACCCGAGTATACGACCGGTGTATATGGTTCTTATGCCGTGATGGAAGCCGTCCGTAATGTGGGTGCTTGCTCTCATTTTTGGCAAACGTATGCTTGGAGCGGAGGTAAAAAGTCTAATTTCATAAACATTTATCAATACTTGAACGATGTGGTTGAGCATGGGATTGGCGTGGATTACGATGAATCGTATGGAAAAGAAGGTTGGTGGAGTACGATAACAGTACCCGAGCCTCCCGAGTCGTATCCGCTGTCTCCTAAAGATGCCAATGTAATTATACCCTTCCTTTCGGCCGGATATGAGGCGACGTCGTCCACTGCTGCCAGGGAAGAATTTCATCGACTGGCTAATGAGCTGCGCAGAGTTTCGGGTCAACCGGAACAATAATCGCTCGAAAGTAAACCGAATCCTCCATTGATACGTTTACTCTATAGAGTAGATGTACAAATTCAAAGGAGGATTTTTAATATGAAAAAAAGTTTATTCGCGGTTGTACTCGGTTTCGGTTTGCTCACTACAAGCATCTTATCAGTTTCGGCTCAGGAACATGAGCCTGGACATGATAGCATGGCGGCTGACATGAGTATGAAAGCAGCGGTACAACAGCAGGTAAAATCCGATATGAAGCTCACTTTGAATGGCAAGCCCTTGCAGCTCGATGAGTCCTACCTTATTGATAACTCTTTGTTTGTGCCGTACCGTGCCTTTGCAGAAGGCATTGGATCAGATGTAGGTTATGATGCCGCTACCCAAACGGTAACCGTAAAGAAGGACGCAAAAACGGTTAAACTCATGATCGGATCCTCAGAAGCCAATGTGGATGGCGCCAAAGTATCGATGGTCGGTCCTGCTCAGTTGATTAACAGTTCAACCTTCGTTCACTCCCGTTTTTTGGCTGAAGTGTTCGGTATTAAGGTCATGTATGATGAAGCAACGAGGACGGTTAATCTCGTTAGCGGAGGGACTTCTGGATCCGAGCAAGAGGTAGCTAAAACGTATTACGTGAATATTGAGGGCTTTGCTTTCAAAGAAGGGGATATTACCGTTGAAGCAGGCTCGACTGTTATCTTTACGAATAAGGATAAAGTGAAACACAACGCTGTCGCGGATGATGGCAGTTTCCAAACAGCGCTTTTGGCGACGGGTGAATCGGAAAGTGTTACGTTTGCTAAGCCAGGTGAGTATACGTACTTCTGTGAGCCTCATAAGAATTTCATGAAGGGTAAAATTACTGTAAAATAAAAATGATAAGCCCGGCATCTCTCGACTAGCTCCTGAGATGCCGGGCTTTATTATTGCATGACAGCGCTGCGGATATACCAGCGCTCATCCAGCGAAGCTCTTTCGAGATGAAAGAGCACGCGCCTGTTCGCAACCGCGGAAGGACGTACCGGCGTAGCCGAAACGTCGACCGCGGTGTCAAGCTGCAGGAGCTGGGACACGTCCCGCTCCGGGAACTTGGACAGGCGGCGCATGCTTCGCACATGCAGCGCCTGTTCTTGCCCTGTGGTGACCTGCAGCAGCTGCAGGTCACCTTGGTTCGCTGCGCTGATCCATACGTCGATCAGCGCCCAAGGCGAGAGCTTGCTGATGTATTCCGTCAGCAAGCCTGCCGCTCGGTGCACCATGACCTGGTGCGCCGGGTCGACGGAGCGGGAGCCGTGCGTCACGCTCCCGAGGAAGTGAATACAGAAATGACCGTTGAAGTCATTTCCCGGTATACCATCCCCGCCATGCGGCATGCCGTGCATGGACCCGGCCAGCGTGCGGCCGTTCAGCTTCACGAGGACTGCTTTGCGGTCCCAGCTCCAGGCGCCGCCGTAAATGGTTTTGAGCGTCGCAGAGTCGGATTTGGTCAGCGGCTGTACATCCGCATGATGCGAGCCTGCGCGGCGCTGCCCCTCAAAGCTGAGACCGCTCTCCACGTCTACGATGGTGAATTTACTGTATTTGGGGAGGACTTCACTAGCCTCCTCCCAGGGAAGTATTTCACCATAATGCTTGGCTCTAACAACTTGAACTTGCGAACGCAGTGTTTCTTGAGCGGTGCTTGAAATGTTTAACGTGAGTCTCGCCGCGAGATCTACCACTTCTCCATTCGGGGTGACACCATAACGTTGTGGCACACCTTTTTTGTCAAAGGAAAGCGTGGTGTCCGGGGGAAGCGGTGCGATGAATGGTGTACCAGTTCCTCCATCTTCAAGCTCTCGTTGCAATTTTTTATCTACAAATATAGCTTCAGTTTGATAAGCCGCATGAGGTGAAACTTTAACGATCAGATGGAACTCTCCGGAACTCGCGGTTTCTTCAAGCAGTGGCATATAGCCGTGAGCCCATGTGTTTATACCTATTGCAGCTGTAAGAAGGTTTGTAAGCAACAGTGAGTAAAACAGCTTTAGGAGCAAGCTGTTTGCTCGGAGTGGATGCATAGGTTAGCTTCCTCCTCATTCAGTTTTATAAGCACATAATCAAGTTTTTACTAAATGTCTTAAATTTATGACCAGTAGTCCTGCTAATGCTGATCTATTTAGATTTGTGATAAAATAACAGAAGTATGCAGGATTTAGAACACGGTTTGGAGAGGAAGGAAATACGAATGAAACTAAGCACGGGTAAACCGTTTGAACTATGGATAGAGACTGATCGTGTTGTAAGAGGTGACTTTTATGAAGCATTGTCACAACCGGCCAGAGGGACTTTAATTATTTGTCACGGGTACAAAGGTTTCAAAGATTGGGGAATGTTTCCGCATGCGGCTGAGGCGTTAGCCGAAGAGGTCGATGTGATTTCGATCAATTTTTCGCACAACGGCGTGGGAGCTGACTTACTTGAGTTTACGGAGCTTGAGAAATTTGCTCGAGAAACTTATTCCAAAGATTTAGAAGATTTGGATGCTGTTGTGAATGATATTCGTAACCGTGAAGGCTCAGCCACTCAGAAACCCGTTCTTCTTTTAGGTCATAGCAGGGGGGCAGCTGTGTGCTTGATCTATGCACTTGATCATCTTGAACACATTGCCGGTGTGATTAGCTGGAACGGGATTGCGAATGTCGATTTGTTTACGGAGGAAAATAAAGCGGAGATGCGGGCAACAGGACGAACGTACACGATGAACGGTCGCACGAAGCAAAACATGCCGCTAGACCTCGAAATTTTAGAAGATATGGAGCATAATCGTGAGCGTTTCGATATCGTGGGAAGGATTAGCGGTGCTAATTTCCCAATCGCCCTTATTCAGGGGACGGAAGATGGAGAGAGAGGAATCCGAGGTTCTAAGAGGCTTGTTGAGCAAAATGCCGCCATTGCTTGGATTAGAATTCCTGAGGGTAACCACACCTTTGGTTCTGTTCATCCATTTCAAGGGGAGACGAAGCCTCTGAAGGAAGCAATTCATGAAACCAAACGGACGATACAAGGGATGTTAGCCTAGACGATGTTAACGATTAGACAACTTAGTGCAGTTATCACGATAACGATTATAGGGCTTGCTGTCGCTTATTTTTTACATATTCCTTTGGTGATTGGATTTTCAGTGGGGCTTTTGACCTTGGCTTTCCTTATTTGGCGAGCGGAAACAACATTTTGGAACATCTTGAAAAGCATGTTGGAAGGTGTCAAGCATACCAAAGAGGTCATTTGGATTCTTGCCCTAGTTGGTATGGTTATCCCTACATGGACATTGAGCGGTACGATCCCATTTATGATCGATTTGGGCCTTAGTATCGTTGATCCTAGTTTTTTTCTAACCTTTTCATTTGTACTTTCCGTTTGCATCTCTATGGTGTTGGGCACATCTACGGGTACACTCAGTTCTGTGGGTATCCCATTAATTGGTCTGGGGCTGCTGCTGCATATCCCGCTTCCTATGGTTGCTGGCGCACTTGTATCAGGTGCTTTCGTTGGTGATCGGACTTCACCATTTTCCAGTGCAAATAGACTTGTAGCTTCTTCAACAGGCGTATCCATGCAAGTCCTTTTTAAAGCCTTACTACCCACAACAATAGGTGCGCTAAGTGTCGCGCTGGGGTTTTTCTTAGTTTGCGATTTTCGTGGAGAATGGCATCAAAGTGACATCACGTTACACAATCAGCAGTTTGCTTCGGGTTTTAGGTACAGCTTGTGGCTCTTGCTGCCAGTATTTGTTCTATTGATTTCAATCCTTTTAAGGTTGAAAACAAGAAATGGCTTCCTCTTGTCGATTGCTTGTGCGATCGTAATTGGCATGAGCTTGCAACAAATGACTTGGAATGAATGGCTGCATGATATGTGGTTTGGTTACCATTCCAGCTTATTTAACTCGCTGCAAACCAAAGGGCTTTCTAACATGACCGAGCTAATTGCACTTATCGCCCTCGCGGGTGCTTACAGCGGCATTTTAGAAAAGTATCGTATCCTAGAGACTTATATGCAAAAGCTGCTAGGGGCGACGTCCTCTTCACTCCTTTCAGCGACTGTACGAACATCCCTATTTGGCCTTGGGCTTGGACTTGTTTCGTGCACACAAACATTGCCTATTATGATGACGGGGCGGAGTTTACTTCCTTTTTGGGAAGAGCGATTTCCTCGCAGTCAACTTGCCCGTGTTGTGGCTGATTCAAGCCTCATTCTAGCTGCTATGATTCCGTGGAACATGCTTGCGATCGTCTGTGGAACAATAGTAGGCGTACCCGTACTGGCGTATATTGGCTATGCGCCTTTTCTTTGGGCTTTGCCTGTGTTTACTTTGCTGTGGTCTTTATGGTGGAGAAAAAGTGGAAGTTTAAGTAGTAGAAGAGGAGTGGGATTCAATGGCTAATACCTATTTTATATCGGACCATCACTTTGGTCATTCATCCATTATTGATTTCGAAGCTCGGCCTTTCGCCGATGCAGACGAAATGAGCGCGACTATGATTACCAATTGGAATGCTGTCGTCAGCCAAGAAGACAAAGTATTTCATCTAGGGGATTTTTCCTTCTTGAATAAAGAGCGAACCAAAGCCATTGTTTCGGAGCTAAATGGTTACAAAATCCTCATCCTAGGCAATCACGATCGGGGAAGGTCGAGAACTTGGTGGCTTGAAGTCGGTTTTGACGAAGTGAGCGAGTACCCGATCATTTATAAGAATTTCTTTTTCCTATCCCATGAGCCGATGTATATGAATAAACAAATGCCCTACGTCAATGTACACGGCCACATTCACAGCCAGAAATACGAGGGGCGTCATTATTTTAATGTGAGTGTGGAGCATTGGGATTATACGCCTGTTTCTTTTGAACAGATACGAGATTCCGTTGTGGTGAGTGAGGAGCAGTCGTGAAGGTACGGTTTCATCGTACCTTTTTTCTAGTGTCAATCTTTAACTTCACATAATCGCATCCGATGATTATTAAAATCACCCCTGAGATTAAGTAACCAATATCATAAATCAACCAATTCGGACTAGCAGGTTTAACATGATGTAAGCCTAAGAGTTGATGATCTATTAAACCTTCTAGTAAATTGAAAGCGCCGGCACCAATAATCATTGAACCGATAAAGTTTCGTCAGTTGAAACTCAGATGATCATTTGAAGCATCTTTAAATATTTGAACGCAGGCAAACACTAGCAGCAGCGTTACAAATAAATTAAATACACCATCTGAGAACAGCTCAATCCGATGATTATGGTGGTCAATGACATGGTGCCACTGCAAAAACTGGTGAAAAAGGATGCCATCTACGGCACCCATAAAACCTAATCCTAGGATTAGTGCATTGATTAATAGATTCTTTGTTTTTATATCCATATACGATCATATCTCTCCCATGCATACTAATGGTAGTGCATATGATAGTATTACCTCAGTAAATAAATGATAAACCTTTGTTTGCTGGGGGTGAAAAACGAAAGAAAGTCCTTACAATGTAAGGACTTTCTTAGTATGACCTGTAGTGGGCTCGAACCACTGACCCCTACCCTGTCAAGATAGTGCTCTCCCAGCTGAGCTAACAAGTCGTTTTTTGAAGACAATTAGTAATATACCAAGGATTTAAGTGATTGTCAACAGATGGTTATCATTCTTATTTACGCCAATTACGGAACAGCTTTTGGAAAAACGGAAGCGTTCCTCGTTTCTTTTTGGACCTGGGAATGTAAGATATGTTCGCCAATGAATCATGGCCTACGTCTTTTATGGGGAGCAGGGCGGAAAGTTCTTCCTTTGAGACTCCTTGTGCTGTCATAGTAGCTGTCAACCCTTCCGGACAATCTGACACTACTGTACCATATTTAGGGGCTTGTTTGATAGTGGGGCTTTCATATTGGCTTGATTTATGGTAACTTGATGACAGTAGATCTTGGGAGGAACAAGGAAATGACGAAACAACAGCATCGTTGGAATTTGCGTTTGAAGAGCAGTAATGTATATTTAGGCACTGTATATTTAGGGGATCCGCTTCCAGAAATCGAAGATGTCATCATGATTGGCGAGAAGAAATATACGATCCTTGAGCTTGGGAGTAACCGAGACGCAAGTGACGTATTTGTTGAAGAAGTGAAAAAGAAATAAGGATTCAAAATGAAGCGCTATTCTAGTCGGATGATTCCGATGGATAGCGTTTTTTTTTGGTTTCATATGCAATGAAAAGAGGCTGCTGTTACAGCCTCCGTGTATGTATTATGTGATGTTGTATAGAGAAGCAAGGCAATCAACGAACATTTTGTTATATTCTTCGCGGGTATAGTCTTTATTGCAGGCAATGTCTCTTCCTAGGAATTGATACCAAGTGATTTCGGTGGGAATCTTTTTGTATACAAACTTTTCGTTCTGGATGAGGAACGTATCATTCTCGAAATAAGGTACATTGTCAAATTGCAGAGCTTTTTCGCCTTTTTGTTCGCTAACTAATGTAGCCAAAAGAATGAGCATGCGATAGGGATCACGGAATATTTCATATTGTTCAGTCAAGGTAAACACTCCTTTATCAGATGACGGACAACGTAATCATACTAGAACTATTTCCAGAATAGAATACTTCCGTGGAAACTGGTGAGGAATTTGAAGGAATACATGATCATTTCGAAGGAAAAAAAGAAAAGACTGATTTTCACTCTAAGGAGGATCGAGTGAATCAGTCTTTTTTGCTTGCTCCTACATCAAAGGATTAGCGTTTGAAGCTGGAAAGTTGTTGCTCAGCTATTTGCACTAATCGCTTCGTGATGTTGCCACCAATGGCACCGGCATCACGTGTTGCCAAATTACCGTTGTAACCATTAGGGGAGAGAGGGACACCAATTTCCTGAGCGACTTCATACTTCAGTTGATCCAATGCTGCCTTTGCTTGTTGTACGACTAAAGTGTTGTTTCTAGCCATTCATAATCATCTCCTTTTTTTTGGTACACCAGTATTATTTGAATGTTCAGATTATTTATTCATGAAATTTAAATAAATTTACAAGTTTTTTTACTGTCTTCCAAACATCAATAAACCCCCAACCAATAGGTTGGGGGAGAATATATAATTAGGATGATTATTCCTCTTCGGATTCCGTGCTTTCTTCCGCAGCAGCAGCTTCTTGGGTAGCTTCTGCAACTTCTTCAGACACCTCTTCGTTCACCACTTCTTCGGTGGACTCTGGGGCGGTTTCTTCTTCATTTTGTACAACTTCTTCCTCTTGGCTCATATATTGTCACCTCCTTTGATACGTATAGTATCATCATAGCGGCTTCTAGCAGGCTAAACAAGTAGGGGAGTGGGGGATTTGATAGATTTAATGTAACCTTAATCGGTTTGTCATTCCATGTGAAATTCGTATAGCAATATAAGTCGTATCCTACGAGAAAATGCTTTGTTTTCGCCTGATAGTACGATTAAGCATGTTTTATTTTTTCTATGAATATACATGAGGCGAAGCAGTAAAAGTTCACGATTTACTAAGTTGAGCTTATGCTTACGAAGTTAGTTTTCTTACGAAAACTCTTAGGAGGAATCCGAATGAATCGCTCGGATGTTATTTTGGAGTTACAACTTGTACCGGAATTGCTTAAACAAGCAGAAGCCATCTATGTGGATGCGGTATCGGAACTGGCCTGGGCAAAGCATCAGCTTCTAGCCAAAGAATGTGAAGTTATTGGGGACGGAATGGTTACAGGGAAAAATGAGCTTCACCGACAAGCGGAGATGTGGCCATACACCAAAGATTTACAGCAGCAAGTTTTGCGAATGGAAGACGCCGTCGAGCATACGAAGGTCGAGTTCCATTTCTACAAGAGGAAGCTAGAGAATCTGCAAATCATTGCGAAACTTATGACGATCTTATAATGAGATAATGAAATGAATCAAGCCTGTAATCGAGAGATTACGGGCTTTTTGCTATAGAACGCTTATTATGAAAAAATTGTTCTTTTAATGCGGTTACAGTGTAATGCAGTTGTGCATCCTAAGGGTAGATTATGTAAAAGCCAAGTATTCGGGAGGATATCGCCAGTATGAAAACAATTAAGATCATCATGACTGCCAGTCTGGGGTTGCTTGTACTTACCGCATGTCAAAGTGTGAAGAGCACAGTAACGACAGAAGCCGCAGCACCACCTTCAGAGCTGCAAGTTTCACTTATTGGTTCGAGCGGCCAACCTATAGGTACTGCCCATTTAACATCTGTTCAGGATGGAGTTCAAATTGATCTCCAAGTTAGCGGGCTGACACCAGGAAAACATGGCTTACACTTTCACGAAAAAGCAGTCTGTGAAGCCCCCAACTTTGAATCGGCAGGCGCTCACTTTAATCCATTTAAGAAGGAACACGGGTTTCATAATCCTAAAGGTTTCCATGCAGGGGATCTCCCCAATTTGGTCGTGGATGCACAGGGAAATGGAAAGTTCAATGCCATTACAAAGTCGGCAGTGCTGCTTCTAGACAAGCCTAATTCATTGTTGAAGCAAGGGGGAGCTAGTCTGGTCATCCATGAGAAAGAAGATGATCTGAAGACGGATCCATCCGGTAATTCGGGTAATCGAATTGCATGCGGTGTTGTGAAATAATGGAAGGAGCTGTCTGACAACATGATTAAAACACAGGATCTCAAGCTGCAAATGGATGAACTAACCAAACAAAATGATATGGTACTCATCGAGCTAGAGCAAGTAAAGAAGATGTTGATTAACAGCTCTCAAAGCTCACAAGGAAGCCAGGGGCAGCAACAATTTAATAATAGCAGCAGTGATCAGCAAACCTCTAACTCTAATCAACAGGCGCAGGGTCAAGACCAAGACCAAGATCAGAATCAGAATCAAAGTAAAAGGGCCGGTCAAGGTGACGCGAACGGTCAGCAAGTAACGGACTTAGCCAATGATTTATTGAAAATCAAGGATCTCGTAGAAAAGTTAGAACAAAAAACGTCCCAATATGTTAGCAGTCAGTCCAATGGTACATTAAATGAGAAAGATGCGGTCAATCTTATTTTGACTTTAATGAATGGTATGGTAGATTGGGCAAGCGAATTTGTTTCATCCAGAGCATCGTCGAATGGGCAAGTACAATAGTTTAAAACGTCTATGAAAAGGCAAAAGGGCCGCAAAAAGCAGCTCTTTTGTCTTTTTTGTCGAATTCTAACTTAATTCATTAAGTGAACTTAATGAAAGGTTTGTTGATTTTTTAGGCGATTCGACAATATGTCCATATTTACAGATGGCAGAATGACCGATAAAGTAAAGTGTAGACAAAAAGAAAGAGACAAACCTGGATGGGGTGTTGCAATCGTGAGAGAAATCGATATTAATCACGTCATGAGTCAGCTTGGAATTCAGCCATCACAATGGCAAGAGCTGCGAGATCAAGAAGATCAACAAGAGGAAGTTGAACGTACATGCGTTATCGACACATCGATGGAAACTTCCTAAATTACTTAATAACTCCCACGCCATCAAGTTTCACCTGGATATTCACGTTAAACTCTAACTCATGATAGAGGGCTTGCCACGCTTTCCATTCTTCTTTTACTGTGCCAAAGTGATGAGCTCTATAATCCAACCCAAAGCCTAACGGATCCACATTTGCTTTTTGGAACTTCTTCAGCAAATTTATGATCAGGGTTTCACATGTTTTCACAACGGCTTCTTCATAGGTTTTTAATTTATTGGGGTCAAGTGGCTTCAACGTTTGCTCTCATCACATTAAATAGTCGTGTCTCGTCAGAGCTTAAATGGAGTTTGGTTTTTCCTTATCGAAAATAACGGAAGTGTTGATTGTATAATGGTTAATTGATGCTTTAATAATGGGAAGGATGGGACCCAAACCCCATTCTTTTTTTGCGGTAAAAATCGAATAAAAGGATATCCTTCCTTTCCAAGCAAAGTTTTCCTCTTAGTTTGTCTCTTTACGACGGGCCCTATCCATTAGTGTTCTTGCCATTTGGTTTAATCAGATGAAGAAGGGGGTATGCTTGGGAATAGAAATGGTTAAGAATGGATGAACTTAGGGAGGGAAGGAATGACCTCATGAAGACACTTGCCATCATTCCGGCTTATAACGAAGATATGACAATAGCAGGCGTGGTGGCCTCCATAAAACGAGAGCAGCCTGAAATGGATATTGTCATTGTCAATGATGGTTCCACGGATCGTACCTCAGCGGTTGCACGTGCGTTACAACATGCGGCTGTAATCGATTTACCTGTCAATTTAGGCATTGGAGGCGCCATGCAAACGGGTTTCATGTACGCAGCAAGGAATGGCTACGATATCGCTATTCAGATTGACGCAGATGGTCAACATGATCCCGAAGCGTTGGCTCAAATCATGGAACCAATCTTGACTGGGCATGTTGATTGCTGCATCGGCTCTCGATTTCTGGTGAAGACCGCGTATCGTTCCGCATGGAATCGAAGACTAGGCATTCTCTTTTTCACTTGGATGATTAGTTGGATGATTGGCAAAACCTTCACTGATCCTACATCGGGTTTTAGAGCGGTGAACCGACCCATCATTGAGCTTTTCGCCCGCTATTACCCGGAGGATTATCCGGAGGTAGAGGCTGTAGTTTTACTGGAACGGCAGCAATTCAGAGTGAAAGAAGTATCAGTTTTGATGCATGCGAGGAAAGCGGGACATTCGTCCATTACCCCAGTGAAATCGCTTTACTATATGGTTAAAGTATCTCTAGCTGTATGCATGACAAGAATTCGTAATGTGAGTTGATAATTCGTGAATGTGTATGTTTGGGCAATCTCTTTTTGTTTGGTGTTTATTTTCATTTCCGTAGAGCTTATTCGTAGGCAAAAACTACAGGAGCAGTACGCCATTCTTTGGCTAGTACTAGGATTGATCATGGCATTGTTTAGTGTGTTTCCGAGCTTATTGGATTTGGTTTCGCACAGAATGCATATCTACTACGCACCTTCGTTGCTATTTCTGGTGGGATTGTTATTCTCACTCGTATTTATCATGCATTTAACGCTTGTCATATCTAAGCTCCACCGCAAACTAACCCGACTTATTCAGGAAGTCGCACTGCTGCAGGAACAATTACGAGGGAAGGGATCTGAATGATACGGATGACGGCTCCGCTTCTCATTGTATTCCTAAATGTATGTTTACTGGTGTGTGGTCAAATTGTATGGAAAATAGCGCTCAATCGAACGCCATTAACAGGAATTCAAAATTTAGGAACCGTACTGATGCAGCCTTATATTCTTGTGGGGTGCTTACTTTATGGCATCGCTACGTTGATATGGTTCTATGCTCTTAGCCGATTTGATCTAAGTCGTGTTTATCCGCTCCAATCGATCGCGTATGTACTAGGTGCGTTGTTCGGTTGGTTGGTTTTAAAAGAAACGCTTACATCATCGCAATGGGTAGGGCTGCTCTTCTTAGTTGGAGGCGCCTTCTTGTTAGCTAGATAGGTTCGTTCTAATAAGGAGAGTAGGATCTTATGAAACGCGGAGTTTGGCTTGGCTTGCTGCTGCTCATGGCTGCAGCTTTGTATATACGCCTGCACTATGTGCTTGAAGCTGAATACCCACCACTTGAGTGGGATCAATTAGAGTACACGAAGACAGCAATTCAATTGCTCGAAAAAGGCATATTCGCCTATCGCGATACCGTGCCTAACTCACTCGTGACACCCGGATTTCCGCTGCTCTTAGCGGCTGTATTTAGCCTTACAGGTCATGAACAACTGGAGCCGGCATTAATGGTCGTTCGTATCATGAATTGCTTTATTTCACTGGGAGCGATACTATTCCTATTCCTGATTGGAAAAAGGATGTTTAACCCCATAACAGGGCTAATCGCTGGCATTTTTGCCGCGGTATATCCTTCCTACGTCTGGTCAACTTCACTGATCTTGACGGAGGTTCCGTTTTTGACTATTTTTACGGGGCTACTCTACATGCAGATGCGTATCATACAAGATAACAAATGGCGGGATCATCTATGGATGGGGGCTCTGCTTGGGCTTTGCGTCCTCATTCGTCCGAATGTACTTCCCCTTGCTGTTGTTCCTTATATGTTTCTTTGGGTAAGAACGAAGAAAATAGACGCAGCCTATGGATTACTAGCAGCTGCGTCTTTTGCCTGTATCATGATGCCTTGGTGGATTCGGAATTGGATAACTTTTCATTCTTTTATTTTTATCGCCAATGGGGAAGCAGGCAATCCGTTCCTTGGAGGAACGGACCCCTATTTCCGAGGAACAATTGATTGGGACCATATCGATACAGATCATCAATTCGCTGAAGGTGTGAGACGGATTAAAGAAGGTTTGGCCCAGGAACCGTTATTATGGATGAAATGGATGACAATAGGAAAATTGCTTGTATTTTTTAAAACGATGTGGGTGGGACCGTATCCCTTTTCCGTACCAGCGTGGTATGCGAATGCACTTACACAGTTGCACACTTTCTTAATTGGTGCAGGCAGTATATCGATGATCATTTTCAGCTTTCGCAAGCCTTTAATTCAATATATAACAGTGGCATTTCTCTTGTTCTTAGGTGTCCATATGGTGTTTATTCCGGTAGATCGTTATGTGTACGGTATGCTTCCATTTCTAATGCTGGGCAGCGCCTATTTGATCTCACAAGTCATCTGCTTACTTCATAACGCCTGGACTACCTCTCTCCTGCAGCGGAGGGGGATTTAAACACGAGCTGCTTCGCGCAGTATTCGATAATCTCGCTTCTACGAACGATCCCGATGAATTTATCGGAATCATCTACGATCGGAACGAAGTTTTGCACTTTGGCCAAATCGATAAGATCGACCATTTCGGCATGAATATGTACCGGTTTATTTTGCACACGCAGAGGAACCTCGGCCAGCACATGGCGGTGAGCATTTTCGAAGCCAACGCCATCTGAATTTTTAAGAAACCACAATAAATCTCCCTCAGTAACCGTACCTACATAATGACCATCATCGGAAAGAATAGGCACAGCCGTATAGCGGTGATATTCCATACGTTCTAATGTTTGACGAAGCGTTGCTTGCAATGTCGTTGTTATAACTTCGGATTTAGGCAAAAGGAAAAAAGCAATATTCATTCATTAACACTCCTTAGAGTTTTCAGTAGGAAAACTTTCTTCGTAAGCATAGGCTTAGTTTTCAGTAGGAAAACTTGTTCAACATGTCTATTGTATCAAACTTTTCGAATAGAATCTAAACCTGTGATGGATGCTAGAAGTGAGGTGAAAGTTATGAATCGAGCATTGACAACTGCAGTCCTAGGAATTGGTACTGCTCAAGTAATGAAATTACCGCTTTTCTATTTGAAAACTGGAAAGTGGGATTGGTCGCAACTGACCCAAACAGGAGGGATGCCAAGCTCGCACTCCTCGGGAGTATCAGCGCTTGCAACCTATATAGCGATGAAAAGAGGCCTTTCTGCAATTGATTTTGCCGTGAGCTCGGTTTTCGGAGCGGTCGTCATGTATGATGCAATGGGAATCCGGCGGGCTGCTGGAGAGATTGCAGTTGAAGTGAATGACCTTGATGAGCAAGTCGAAAGATTGGCTAAACAGCATCCGGGTTTGTACCATGCACGAAGACGTAAAGCACTTAAGGAACGATTAGGTCATTTGCCAAGAGAAGTCGTGGGAGGAGCGCTTCTGGGTATTGCCATAGGTGCTTTTAGTTATATGCTGGAAAACAAGAAATAGTATGAATCGGTACATGTGGACAACTTTTCTTGAATGGGATAAGATCAAGAAATGTTCTTAGAAAGGAAGAAGTTCACATGGAAATCATTCGAGTCACAACGAAAGATCAATTAAAAGCCTGTTTTGGAGTAAGGTTCAAAGTGTTCGTTGAAGAACAGCAAGTACCTGAGCACGAGGAAATTGATGAAAAGGATGAATCACCTGAAGCGTGCCATCATTTTCTAATGGTAGATGGTGATCAGCCAGTTGCAGCAGCTCGTTGGTATGAATATCAGCCTCATACGGCTAAACTGCAGCGGGTAGCGGTATTGAAAGAATACAGGGGCCGATCCCTGGGTAAACAAATGATTCTTGCCATGGAGCAGCAAGCTCGCGAAGAGCATTGTACATCTGCGATCCTCGATGCACAATGTCAAGCAGAAGGCTTTTATAGCCAACTTGGTTATAAAGTCATCTCGGATGAGCCTTTTTATGATGCTGGCATCCTGCATGTCAGAATGAAAAAACCGCTTTAGAGAAAAGCGGTTTTTTCATTCTGTGAATTTTCTTCAACTAATGGGAAGGTTATGATAAAACGAGTGCCCTTTCCTAGTTCGCTCTCAACTTCCAAGGTCCCTTGGTGATCTTGAACGATTTTGTAGCAAATAGATAAACCAAGTCCGGTACCGGCAGCTTTTGTCGTGAAGAAGGGATGGAAGATTTTCTCCAACTGTTCACTTGGAATGCCTGGGCCGTTATCTGCAATAATTAAAGTCGCGTTCTTCGGATCGCGGCTTAATTGCATGCGGATAATGCCGTTCTCTTCCATGGCTTCGCAAGCATTTTTAATAATGTTAAGTAATAATTGTATCATTTTATCTTGGTCCATCCAAACGAGAATAGGATCCATCCATTCTTGATAATGAATTTCGTGGCCGAAACGAGTAGCTTCTGATTCCATCAAGGCAATGACCTTGAGTACACACTCATGGAGAGAATCGACCTGGAAATCAATGCGATGGGGTTTTGAGAATTGGAGGAATTCAGCTGTTAAATCACTCATCCGATCAATTTCATCCATGATCATCGCATACCAATTTTCAATATTGTAACCATTTGCCTTAGAGATTTGCAAAAATCCTTTTACCGTTGTCAACGGATTTCGAATTTCATGAGCCATCCCGGAAGCAAGCTCACCGACGACTCTCAGTTTTTCCGATCGTAGCATATGCTCTTCGCGCTTTAACCATGATTCCCGCTTCTTGATAAATAGGTTATGCTCGGCTAATAAAATGAGATCATCCTTCGTCAAACCCTCCAAAGGATAGCTAGCAATGCCATACGTAATTTGAATGCCAGTCAATTTAGGGAGTTCAGAATCAAGCTTTAGCTTAAAAGATGTGGTTGAATCATGATCTGGATTTAGCGGCATAACGACAGCGAACTCATCACCGCCGTATCTTGCTATAAAGAGGGAATCTTTAAATAAGATTTGCAAGAGGTCAGCCATTTGCTTCAAAATGAAATTTCCCGCTTGAAACCCGCGCGTAGTATTCATTGCCTTCAGATCCGTACAATCAATAAGAATAAGGACTAGACTTTGCTTTTGCTGTATGTATTGTTCCAATCTGCGATGTGACTCTTCGTAATTATATAATCCTGTTAGCGCATCCTTTTGCGCGTATAAAGATCGTTCATTTCTTAAAGAATCTGCTTGTCTAATTGTAGAATAAGCTGCTCGTGTGAATAAGGCTACCGCGGTAAAACCAAAGACGCTAGTAAGAGCATACATCCACAGCAAGTTTTTACTGGAAAAACCAATAATGAGATAAACATTGCAAATATAAATGAATGCATAGGACGCAGCTAACAACCAAGATTTTTTGCGGCTTTCTTCTTTATAAATATCGAAGGAAAGTGTTAGTATGTACAAGAGAAGACAAAAATTCGAATGTCCGATGTAATGTAAAAATCCAATGAAAAGTAAGCGAAGCCAAGGGATAGCCGCATGCTGCATTTGAACCTTTAAACTGATGATGTAAAGGACCAATCCTATAACAAGCAAGGGTATGCTTATTGCAGTATGCGAAATAGTTGTGTATAGACAAAAAACAAGAGCATAGACATAAAAAATCCAATTGATAACCACCATATCATCTCCTGAATGTAACTAAACACGGTCACTCATCTTTGAATAGCCTCCGTAGAGGTTTCTCACATTATTGTGACAAGTTCTCTGTCTATGAACTAAATCCCTTCTAACAATAGTAAACAAAATTGAAAAGTACCACGCTGCTTCTCAAAAAAAAAACCTTAAGGACAATTCATCCCTAGGTTTTGATCGTACTATTCTGGAATTTCAATCACTTCATGTTGATGGATGAAAGTCATGCTGCCTGTTTTCCCAACAAAATTCATCATATCATCGCCATAATGCATCAGATAGATTCGCTGTTGTACATAATCAGGCAAGGTAAGCAGTTCTTCCAATGTAGCGTGAATAAAACCGTTCCCGCTTAGTTGACAATCGTGTAGTATAGTGTGACAGTTTCTTTTGTTGACAATTTCTTGAACGAGAAGTTCCTCATTAAATTGAGTATCAGCACTATAGAACGTTCGGCCATTGATAAACAGTGAGTAGTTAAGCTTATGAGGTATGTGAAGTGTGGATATAATTTCAATGGTTAGCCCGGGAAGGATGTTAGCAGTGACATTTTCTTCGATAAGGATGACTTCGAAATAATCCTCAAGATTGCTGAAACCGTCTGTGGGATTATACATGCCGCCTTTTAGCGTGTTTTCCCAAAGGACTCTAGCTAACGATTCTGTTAAGAAAAGTTTGGTTTTCTTCTGATTATATTGGTATAACAATCGAAAGGCAATTTCTTCTAATCCGCCTACATGATCAGCATGAATGTGCGAAATGATGATACCATCAATTTGGTCAGGCTCTACACCGAGGTCATGCAGCGATCTAGGCGTTGTTGCCCCGCAGTCGATTAGGATGTTCATTTCATTAGAACGGATTAATGCGCTAGTATTGTAAAATGTTTTGGCAAACGCACTGCCGGTTCCCAACATTTGAATTTGCAAACTCATTCAGCAGCCTCCATTGTTCGACAAAAACCATCTTTTTCTAATGTAGCATGGGAGGTTGCGGAATTTCAACCATTAATTAAAAGGTGTTGATTACTTTATGATTTGGATCCTTAGTAGTATTTTGTTCGTTCTTGTCTGTCTTGCTCTAATAGGTATATCGGTCTATGTGGGTTGGCAGCTCACTCATCCGAAGCGTAAGCCGGTTGATGCCTCGCCTGACGAGTATGGTTTGCATATGGAGAATATTACATTCCCAAGCCGATCTAGAGATGTTCGATTAGATGGATGGTTTTTGAAGTCTCCTTTTGCTCCAACTGATGCTATTCCAATGACTGTTATTATGTCTCATGGTTATGCAGGAACCCGTCTGGAAAAAGGACTTCCGGCGTTGGCTTTGGCTAAATCCATTGTCGAAGCAGGATATCATGTGCTTATGTTTGATTTTCGGAACTCGGGGAAATCGGAGGGGGAAATAACGACGGTTGGCTTTTTGGAAAAGCAAGATGTACTCGGTGCTATCGACTGGGTTCAGGAGCGTCAGCCAAGTAAAATCAGCTTGATTGGCTTTTCAATGGGCGGTAGTACATCCATCTTAGCAGCAGCCGAAGAAAGAGCTGTGTTAGGGGTCATAACAGATAGCGCTTTTAGTCAACTCAGTCCTTACTTGAAAGATAATTTGCCTGTATGGTCAAATCTCCCGCGTTTTCCTTTTACACCTTTAATTCTACTTATTTTACCTAGATTAATCGGCATCAACCCTCATCGCGTTGACGCACTTGCCGCGGTAGATCTCATTTATCCTAGACCGATTCTTTTTATTCATAGTCGAGATGATGAGGCTATTCCTTGGTCCAATAGTGAAGGAATGTGGAGCCGACATCCGGATGCATTTGAACTTTGGATTACACAAAAAGCGGGGCATGTTGGCTCCTATCATATGCAGCCGGAAGCCTATACAAAGCGTGTTTTGGATTTTTTATCAAAATTTAATAATCATCGCAACTCTTCTTAATCATTGGAGTATAAAGATGCAGACACAAGATTACTAACAAGAGCTGGAGGTTACGCGAATGAAAGTTCAACGGATATTAGCGTTGATGCTGATGTTTTTTGTTCTAAGTACGGCTGCAGTGGTGGCTTCATCGATATGGGGGGATTTTAAAGGTAATAATATTGCCCGATTAATCGTTAATGAAGAGACAGTGGAATTCGGGGATTCAGATGTTCCGCCTCTTATTGTTGATGGTAAAACCGTTCTGCCGCTACGCGCAGTAAGCGATGCGCTTCAAGCATTGGTGAAATGGGATAACTCGAATAAGACTGCCTACTTATACAAGCCAAATGTGCACATGTTCTTTACGACTGAGGTGCGTAAAGACTCCGCCATCGTTCCTTTTGGTGTTGTAGAGCGCGGCAAAGAAGCAGATTTTATCGTTTTTGCTCAAGTCGATAATTTGAAGACAAGCATTAATTCTGTACGGGTTTCTGTTGTTTCACCAAGTGGGAAGAGTGTTATTACACCAGTTGTGAAATCAATCTCAGAATCCAAAGAATCGTTTTGGCTGAAAGTACCTTTATATGGCGTTTCCTTTAATGAGGCTGGTACGTACGTCGTTAAATTTGCTATGAAACAAGATGGTTCTAACGACTACTCAGTCGTATCCGAGAAGCAGATTCAATCCGAGTAGGAAAAGCAAACTCGAAAGTGGTTTGACCTCTTATTATGAAAATGTTAGGATAATTAAGTAACTAATTATTCGACGAAATGAGGTTCTGCCTGTGAGCGATGATAAGCATGATCATGTACACGGCCCGGACTGTGACCACGATCACGAGCAAGGGGAAGATGTTTTTATCGTAACGGACGAGAACGGTGAAGAGCATGAGATGGTGATGGTATACACCTTCCAATCTCAAGAGCAGGCTTATGCTGTTTTGCTCGATCGTAACGATCCTGAAGCTGACGGTGTTATTTTCCGTGTTGAAGAAGAGGACGACGATGCCTTCCTTGTCAACATTGAAGATGAAGAAGAGTGGGAACGTGTAGTGACTATTTATAATGAGATCGTAGCTCAAGAAGGCGAAGAATAAGAGCTATACATAAGAACCCCCTAGCAGAATATCTGTTAGGGGGTTTCTGTTTGCATACATTCATTTTCTAGGATTGAAATACATGATTCTGCCGTTGAATAGATGAAGTTCAGCTTTCAGCAGCTTACTAAGGTATTTGCAGAATTCATTGCCCTTGCTTTTGTCGCCGTGTGTGGCGTCGTCGGGCAACACGACTTGCACATAATGCTGCTCTTTCTCTTGGTTCTGCTCATTCCCAACACCAATCACAATATATTTGTATAGAGGATTGATACCTTTCAGATAGAACCATTTGCCTTCGCCTTCCGGCTTCGTCTCAATGGTATAAGGGAATCCGGCCTCGTCATACTCCCAGCCAAGCTGCTTGGCTGTCTGACTGAGCTGTTCACGGTAATGCAGCAGCCTTTCCTTTAGTTCATCTAAGGTGAGTGCGGCAACTGTGGATCCTGTTACGAATTTAATATAAGCGCTTTGAGCCATTCCTTGTTCACCTCATTCGCTAAACATCACCAACATCATAGCATCATGTAAACGGTTTTACAATATATTCACCGCTCGTGACGGATACTAGAAAATCGCTTGTGTCTCCACGATAACCTTCACATTTTGAACGCTGCGGTCCTCAGGTCCTTTTACAGGCAACCCTACTTCCACATGCTCAACAATGTAATCAATAAGTTCTTGGGTTATCACTTCACCTGGAAGCAAAATGGGAATACCAGGCGGGTACACATAAATAAATTCGGCAATAATGCGGTCTGCAGCATCTTTGAACGGGAGTATTTCGGTTTCTCCATAGAAGGCATCCCGAGGTGTTAAAGTTAATTGTGGAATCGCAGGAACTTTGATGACAACTTCTTTTACTTCAACAACGTCATCATTCATATGTGAGAGCTCGCGTAAGGCTTCCAATAGAGTATCGACGTTCTCTTGTGTATCCCCCGGCGTTATGAGACAGAGAATGTTGTACATGTCGCTCATTTCGACTTCAATATTGTAATGATCGCGCAGCCAGTTCTCGACTTCAAAGCCGGTGATGCCAAGCTTGCGCACGTGAACGCATATTTTCGTCGGATCATAGGTGTAAGTTGCCTCTTCACCCAAAATCTCTTCTCCGAAGCAGTAGAGGTTGCTGATTTCGTTGATCTGTTTTCTTGTGTACTGAGCAAGCTCTATTGTGCGCTCGGCCATGGCATAGCCATTTAACGCCAGATGTCTGCGTGCAGTATCTAGTGAGGCTAACAATATATACGAAGTTGAAGTTGTTGTAAGCATCGAAATAATGGTTTGGATTCGCTTTGGATTAACACGATTCCCTTTCACGTTGAGGACTGAGCTTTGTGTCATGGAACCACCTAGCTTATGCACGCTAGTCGCGGCCATATCGGCTCCGGCTTCCATCGCGGACATGGGCAATTTATCATGGAAATGAATGAGCACGCCATGTGCTTCATCCACAAGGACAGGCATGTTATAGCTATGAACAAGGTCAACAATCTCTTTAAGATTGGTACATACGCCATAGTAGGTCGGATTGATGACTAGAACAGCTTTGGCATCCGGATGCTTTTCGAGTGCACGGCGAACAGAACGCGTCGGAATTCCGTGATCAATACCTAAGTTTTTATCGCGGGCAGGTTGGATGAACACGGGCTTAGCGCCCACGAAAATAATCGCGGCCAAGACAGATTTATGTACATTCCGCGGAACGATAATTTTATCGCCTTCCGAGCAAACGGTCATAATCATCGTCATAATGGCGCCGCTTGTCCCTTGGACGGAGAAGAATGTGTGATCCGCTCCATAAGCGTCTGCAGCAAGCTTCTGAGCTTCTTCGATCACGCCCATTGGTTGATGAAGGTCATCCAGCGGTGCTATATTGATGAGGTCGATAGACAGCGCGTTGTCCCCAATAAAGGAACGAAACTCCGGGTCCATGCCGACTCCTTTTTTATGGCCTGGAATATGGAATTGAATTGGATTTTTCTCAGCATGTGTGAGCAGTGCAGTGAACAGGGGGGTACGGGTATGATCCACCTGATTATCGCTTCCCTTCTGTAGTGGATTGCTTGTCGAACAATGCAACAAACAAAATGAGTATATCAAAATAGAGATTTCATGCAAGCTAATTTTTTGGAAATAGTTTGTGCTAGTTCAGGTAAAACTAACAGCAACTTGTAAAAATACGCCAAAATAAGGAGAAATCTTATGGTTTGGATGCAAAAATGGCGGAATAATCGCTTGTTTTCCCCATTTGTGATCGAATTGTTAATAATTATGTTTGTCGTCGAATTTGTGAAGGGAGCCTTACTTTTAACGATTTTACCGGTTTATATGAAAACGACATTAGGCGCTTCCACATTTATTATTGGCTGGACGCTTGCTGCTCAATATATTGGTGATAATGTGCTCCGTACACCCGTTGGCTGGATTATTGACAAGTTGGGTTACCGAACAACCATGCTTACCGGTGTACTCCTGACATTCGTTTCGGTCATTCTAATTGCAACCTCATCCCAGAATATTTGGATGATCGTAGGATGTGCGCTGCTTGGCTTTGGTACGGCGCCATTATGGCCCTGTGTGATCACTGGAACGACGGAAGTGGCCGGCGACGATGGTAAAGCCACGATCATGAGCGTTGTCTATATGGCTTGGCTCTCGGGCGTTGGGCTGGGACCGGTAGCGATTAACTTTTTCGTTGGAGAAAATAACTACAGCTCCGGTTTTCGATTGTTGATCGGCTGTATGACGGTGGTCGTCCTTGTTGCACTAATGCTTCCAAGAAAGAATGGCGTGGTAAGAACGGATGGAGAGGGCAGGGCGGAGAAAGCCCTGGTTTCTAATCGAGCTTCTACAATACCACTCGGGGAGCGGGTAAAAACATATCTAAGTGAAGTGCGGCGCTCTATGTCTGTTAGCCCGCTGTTATTCCCTGCGATGTTCATGCAAACGTTCGCTCTTGGCATATTGACACCCATTCTCACACTCTATGCCAAGGAGGTATTGAAGCTTACCTCTTTTCAGTACAGCATGTTTCTAATTGCGGGTGGAGCTGTTACTGTCATTTTCTTAGTTCCGATGGGGAAGTTGGTTGATCGTCTAGGCATTCGTCCATTTTTTATTGCAGGTTGTATGCTAAGCGCTTCTGCACTTTTGCTGTTTACCTTCGCGAAGTCAATGATGCTGCTTTATGCATTGGTTGCAGTGCTTGGGGCAGGTTATGCATTCATTATTCCTTCTTGGAATGCGCTCATTGCTTCAGCCATTCCACCTGAGAAACGTGGCGCAGTCTGGGGCTTCTTCCTAACGATTGAAGGACTGGGGATGATCGTTGGACCGATCGTTTCCGGCAAGCTTTGGGATGTGTATGGCTATCATGCACCATTCTTAATGAGCGGCCTAGTGCTGGTACTGCTGCTTGTTCTTCAAATGTTCATTTCCATCCCCAAAAAAGGTGTGGTACGATAAGGGAAAATGTTTCGTTTGGAGGATTATAAGCATCATGAATAAACAGATTGGAATCATCATGCTGTTGTTGATGACTATATTCGTAGGTTTCGGGATCATCATTCCTGTACTGCCGGAAGTTGTTAAAGGTGCAGGCGCTGAATATCATAACGCGCTGCTATTATCGGTCTATTCCGCAGCCTCTTTTCTCATGTCTCCTATTTGGGGAGGACTATCGGATCGCATCGGACGCAGACCGATTATACTAATAGGTCTCCTTGGATTTAGTGTTAGCTTTTTGATATTTGGATTCGCTGACGGTAATCTGTGGATCATGTATGTATCCCGTATTCTTGGCGGTTTATTCTCAGGAGCAGCAACGGCTTGCGCCGTGGCTTATGTAGCTGATATTACAACCGCTGAGAATCGGACAAAAGGCATGGGCATGGTGGGGATGTCAATTGGGTTAGGCTTTATCTTCGGTCCAGCAATCGGCGGGATTTTAAGCCGCTGGGGGACGTACCTTCCTTTCTTTGTAGCATCTGGACTCGCACTAGCTTCCTTTGTTTTTGCATTTGCTATACTGAAAGAATCACTGTCCGTAGACAAACGCACGTCTGTGAAGGAGAAAGCTCCATCTAGATGGACAGCTTTCGCTGGGGCATCAAAGTATCTTTATGTGTTATCATTCTTCGTATCTTTCACTTTGGCAGGGCTAGAAGCGACGCTTCAGTATTACCAAATGGACAAGATTGGCGCAACGCCATTCGATATCGGCATGATGTTCTTGGCCAGCGGTATTGTTGGCGCCTTAATCCAAGGCGGCGTTGTTCGCCGGTTGGTCAAACAAGGAGCCGAGCAGCGAGTGATCGGCATTGGGTTATTGCTATCCGCAGCAGGGTTCTTCCTGCTGCTGTACTCGAGCAGCGTGGCGACCGCTGCGATCTACCTATCGGTCTTCGGCGCAGGTAACGCCCTCATACGCCCGTGTGTGACGTCGCTGATTACCCAGCGGACGAAAGTAGGTCAGGGCGTCGCGACGGGCCTTAGCTCCTCTATGGACAGTCTGGGCCGCATTGCGGGCCCGCTCCTTGGAGGTGCTGTATTCGCCATAGCGCATTCACTGCCGTTCATTATCGGCGGCGTGCTTTGCTTAGCAGCTATCTTACTGCTGCAGCGCTTCGTTCTCGTAGATCGTCAGACACGGGCGCAGCAGCAAACTGCCTGACAGATGAAAAAAAGCTGTACACTAGCTTCCCGAATTGGGAAGACCGGTGTGCAGCTTTTTTATGTGCAGCGGCTAGCTATGGCTTGCGAGGCGATAAGCCGTGCATGATGAAGTTAATCGTATGCTCGATTTCTTGGGACTCATCCCATTCCGCATCCGGCACTAACAAAAATCGAGTAATCAAGAAGCCAACAATCGTAGAGGCTATCAGCCGCATACTCGCAGCTTCGGGGAGTTCAATTAATTGACCCTGAGCCTGAAAATGACGAATAGCTCTATAAGCTTTTTCCAGTACTAATACGGCAACAGTTTCCTTAAACTGTTCACGGAGCTCGGTATGGAAAGGGATTTCGTGCATGAAAATTTTGATCACAGGAAAATTTTTGCGGGCGAATTCTAATCGGTTCACAATGATGGCGCGCAAGAATTGTTCGACATCAGGATAATCAGCTTCCAACACCTTGGTGAAATCCTTCACTGCAAACGGTGCAATGAGCTTCGTCATGATGGGAGCAACGATTGAGAGCAGCAATTCTTTTTTTGTTTTATAGTGACGGAATATGGTACCTTCCGCTACGCCAGCTTTTTGGGCAATTTCACTGGTAGAGGAGCCTGCAAACCCTTTCTCAGAAAAAATTTCTACTGCCGCTTGAACAATTTTCAGCTGTTTATCGGTCATTTTCTCATCTTCGTCATTTAGACGGAGAAGCTCTGTTAACCATGGCTCGACTTGAGACAATGTGTTCACCTCTTCATTAGCAAAACTGTCGTTGCAAATTAGGACATCCTAACATTATATCTTACGGTGCTTCCTGAGTGCCACTATGTTTAAGATCATGAAGCAGATCGTGAATGCTGCTAATACGAGAACATCCAACCCAATGCGATCCCAACCTGCACCGCGGATCATAATATTCCGCAGGGCATCTGCTCCGTATTTAAGCGGCATGATGACACCAATCCAGCGAAGGTATACGGACATCGTATCGAGGCTGAATAAGCCTGAGAAGAACACTTGGGGCACGATAATAAGCGGAATGAACTGAATCATCTGGAATTCATTGTTAGCAAAAGCTGATATCAGCGTTCCTAGTGATAGGGCAGCCAACGCGAGCAGGACCGTGATCAGCAAAACATACCAGAAAGAGCCGACCATCATTAGACCCAGCACGCTAGTGGCGAACCATGCAATGAGCGTTGCTTGAAGTGTTGTAAATATACCGAAGCCCAGAATATAGCCGACTACGATTTCCCACCGGCGAAGCGGTGTAGCCAGCAATCGTTCTAAGGTTCCGCCGGTTCGTTCCCTCAAGAAGGAAACACCGGAGAGCAGAAAGACGAAGAAAAAGACGAAAAAGCCTATGAGAACAGGACCGAAATTGTCAAAGGCCGCCATATCGGCAGAGCCATGCAAATAGGTGATGGTTGGCGCTTGTAAATTGGAGCTGGAGTTAGCGTTAGAGATCGCCGGAACTGCGCTTTGCAGTGCTTTTTGCAGCAAGAATAGCACAGCTCTATTTTTACTGGGGTCGCTTCCTTCTAAGGTCACTTGCGGCGCTGCCCCATTTATCGCGATGATGGCATCTAAATGCACGGCTTCTAGCTCAGCTTTGGCTTCATCTGCCGTGTAGACTATTACTTCAGCATTTTGATCCTGCAGTTTTTGAATGAGCGGAGCGGGGACATTAACAGCGCCTATTTTAGGGACATAGGTGTTGCCGTTAAACACTAATGACATCATAAAAAGAATTAACATTGGAGCTACAAGCATCATCATTAAAGTTCGTTTATCGTGAAAAAACTGGCGTAAAATACGAATCACAATCGCACGAATTCTCATTGATTGACACCTCCATAATATAAGAATGCTTCTTCAATCGTTGCGGAGGAAGTAGCCTGTTTCAATTCATCCGGTGTTCCTACTGCCGTGAGTCTGCCGTCCCGGATCATCCCAAGCTGATGACATTTGTCAGCTTCATCCATCACGTGAGTGGTCACGAGAATCGTTGTACCCTGCCTACTGAGATTCGTCAACTCTTGCCAAATTGATTTCCGTAAGACGGGGTCAATCCCCACCGTAGGCTCATCGAGAATAAGGATGCCTGGCTCATGCAGCAAAGAGATAGCGAGCGATAAGCGGCGCTTCATTCCTCCAGAATAATTGGAAATCTGCTTCTTCAAATGTGATCCTAGATCAACAAGCTCCATGACGTCATGGATGCGCTGCTTGCGCTTTGTTCCCGCTAACCCATACAAAGATGCGAAAAACTCTAAATTCTCCTGAGCGGTTAATTCAGCATAAAGGGCATCCGATTGCGCCATGTAACCGATTTTCGATAGCATCGCTAACTGAGGCATCTGCTGCCCGAGCACATGAACGGTCCCGGAAGTGGGGACATCAATGCCAGCAATCATACGTACAAGCGTTGTTTTCCCAGATCCGGAAGGGCCGAGCAATCCGAAAATATGGGCTTTCGGTACAGCTAGAGTAATGCCATCCAGAACAACTTTTTCGTCAAATTGCTTACTGACTCCATGCAATTGAATAGATATGTCCGTAGTCATCGTCTTGCACCTCTTTCGGAGTGAGTAATCACTCATTTATGTTAATGCACTCATCATACGCTATCTTATGATCGTTGTGAAGTGAGTAATCACTCATGTTTTAAAATTTTTATAAAATGGATTAAAAAAGGGGATCACAAACCCTGACGTTGCACTACAAATCAACAAACAATAAAATAAACACCTTGCGCCGCCCTTGTACATAATGCAACAACGAAGGGAGAGAGACGAGATTTAGGCAGCAATTGTTGCATTTTGAACAACATCTTTCAACCGCGAATAGGGATTCATCACCCGAAAGCTATAACCCAGCATAGTTGACGATTGATTCAACAAAGAAGGGAGGAAGGCGAGATATCTGAAGTAACTGTTGTGCTTCCCACCTTTCCCCAAACAACAAAAAGGCATCCCAGAGGAAACCCAGAGGAATGCCTTTTTGCTATCACCTGCATGCATCAGTCTTTGACTTTCGCGTCTTTCTTTCGGTCAACCCATTGTTCAATAGATGGGGTTAATTGGTCCTTTATGGACGCTACAAGCTTGTCCTTCGAAATGCCCTTTGACTGGGCAATCTCAGCCAGCGATTTGCCGGAACGGAGCTGGGCGTGAAGTTCGTCCTTGCTCAGACCGAGAGTCTTAGCAAGCTTCTCCGTATCCGGCTTCAGTCCGAACTTATGCCACTTTCCATGTCCATCATGGCCATCTAGCAAGTTTTTCTCGTTGAGGATGAACTTCAAATGCTCACTGAGTTTCATCTTCATGTGCTCGCCTTGATCGGCTGTCAGCTTGCCATCTTTAACGGCGGCTTCAATTTTGCCTGTTCGAAGCTGCTGCAGCTTGGCCGTCAAGTCAGCTTCACTAATGCCTTTGTCCGCGGCTGCTTCTACGATGCTTTTGCCATTTTTCAGCGCTTTGACGAGCACTTCTTTGTCAACACCGATGACTGTAGCAGACTCATCGACAATCGGCCATTTTCGGCGATGACCACCTTGTTCCTTCTCATCGGACTGTTGCAAACGAATCGTTGGCTCCTGATCCTCGTAAGGAGATTGAGCGGCAGCCGTTCTGGAGGGAAGTGTACTGCAGCCAAGAGCGATCGTGAGAGCAATTGAGCTCACCATAAGCTTTTTCATATACGTAGGGTTCATACTTTTTTAATCCCTCCTTTCCTGTTGGAGTAGGACTACAGCGCTTAGTCTGTGCAGGAGGGGTTAATTTTACTTTAAAGGAACCTTAGTCCCACATAAAAATTTCCATACATCTGATTTTTACTTTGCGTTCACAGCCATCTGGTAAAGGGGGATCAGCTTTTCGAAGGTTTGTTTAATAAGCTGCTCAAGTTCAGCTGGTTTCTCTAGGACTGGATCCTTGAAACTGAGATTGCGGCCGATCAGCAGCTCCGCTTTTTTGACATCGCGGAAACGAATTAATGCATCGTTCCAGCCGCTGCGGTCTAAATCAGACAGGGGGGTAACGTCTTTTTTCATATGGTCGAAGGAAAGTACGAAGTCGGATGGAATCTCCTTCTGTAAACGGTCGATTTCTTTCATATAGGTAGTTGCGATGTTGCTTTTATTCGGGAGCTCATAGATGAGTGCCAACCAAATAAACACACGATCATCAAATAAACCGACCTGAAAGTGAGGCACTTGTTTATACCCTCGTTTGTTTGGACAAATCGCCAGCCAAGTATCAACGGGGGGATTCACTTTACGTCTTAAGTGTTTAGCGATATGTAGGAACATTTCTGTACCGGAAAGAACGGACAAATCCTGGGCCAAAGAATCACCTAATGCTTTAAATTTAGGCTGAATGCGCTCTCGAATAGCTTCCATACGTCCATCAAGACCTTCTATAGCAAAGGTATCGAAATCATGCTGTGCAAATCCAGTAAAACTCATCTGTTTAATTCCTCTTTTCAATTACGTTTTCAATTATTCTAAAGCAATTTGTGTATTCCCGCAATGATTACGAGTTTCGTAGAAAGGAAGTAGGCCATTGGATCGATTTTATGGCAGAAAAGCAGGAAAAAAGTGGAACCGTGCCGAAATATGTGATAACTATCATTTAGGAAAGACAGGAGAATTTATACTTATGAGGATGTCAAAATGGTCCAAAATTGCGGTACTTGGCACTTTAATGGGAACTTGTTTCACAGCAGGAGTATACGCACAGGATGTGCTGCAACGCGTTGATGCTTACTTAAGAAATGATTTTAAAGTCGTCGTGAATGGGCAAAAAGTGAAGCTGGCGAATCCACCTTTAATTTATAATAATTCCAGTTATTTGCCTGTGAAGGAGCTAGGAAATTACCTAGGAGCGGTGGTAAATTGGAAGGATAGTACGAAAACAATCTATCTGAATTCCCGTGTTAATCCACAGCAGCCTGCGGAAGGCAACGAAACGAATTATACAGAAATTGTGCTGCAGTACCCGTATCCACAGTACTTGGATTATTTAGGAGGGACTTACCCGGTTCTTGTTAATATGACGGATCAGACGTATTACCGATTGAAAGATTTGGACCGAATGGGTGTCTCTACGGGCGGATTGCGGAAAGCGAAGGAGAAGTATTCAGAGGATATCTATGTCAGCGAAGAAGAATTGAAAAAGAGCTGGAAAGAAACGCCGCAAATTTCCTATCTCATAAATGAACCCATCGTCATTACAGGGGAGCAGGATCCAGTCAAGCTCAAGACAATTAGAGCGTATGTGGAAGGTTTCCGATACTATGAGATCAATAAAGTACCTTACATGACGAATCCAATTATCATTGATGCGCTGCCTGAAGAGAATACATACAGCTACTTACTTACGGAAAATGGGCATTTCTATCGCACAACTCTCAAACTGACGCAAATAAATGGCAATAATAATAAGCCTGATTATGTGGTTGGAAGCTCCTCTAAAGAGGACATCCAGGTGACTAGAGTGAAATAATTAACTGCCGGTGACGGAATGCTTTTTTAAATAAAAAATAGCAATTTGCGTACGATCTCGGAGGTTCAGCTTGCTGAGAATTTCCGTAATATAATTCTTAACGGTACCTTCGCTCAGGAATAGCTCCTGGGCGATTTCTTTATTGGATAGGCCTTCGGCGATTTTCGCTACGACTGCTTGTTCACTTGCTGTTAATCCATATCCACTAAGTGGTTTGGATGCAGGTACGTCTGAAGGAGAACTAGCGCTGATAAAAGTCGTTAATTTCTTGGCAATATCCGCATGAATAAGTAGATTGCCTTGTTCTACTGTCTTGATTCCTTGAATAATTCGATCCGGCGATATATTTTTGAGCAGATAACCGCTGGCTCCGTTTCGCAAGGCTTGAACGATAAATTCATCATCGTCGAATGTGGTCAGAATAAGCACTGCAATATCCGGATAAGCTTGCTTAATCTTCAAAGTGCCTTGTACACCGTCACAGATTGGCATCCGAATATCCATCAAGACAACGTCAACCTGGACGCCGTTCCTGATAAAAGCAAGAGCTTCATCTCCATGTGTACACGTGCCAACGACCTTAATATTTTCGTCAAGTCCAATGATTAATTGTAAGCTTTCGCGGATGAATGGATCATCGTCTGTAATGAGCACATGAATCATGCTGGGTTCAACCCTTTCTTAGTTAGATTCTATTTGGCGAAAAGTGGGCAGGACAGTCGTCACTGTAAATCGATCTTCGATCGACACATGAAGCTGACCGCCAATGAGCTTGCTTCGTTCTTCCATGCCTGACATTCCGAGTCCGTTCACACTGCGCTCAATGGGCAGTTTACCGTTATTCGAAATAGACATTGTAATCTGTTTGGATTCATACGTTAACTGAATTAGAACCTGGGTTGCGGACCCGTGACGAATGGCATTCGTGATGGCTTCTTGTGCATTACGGTATAGAATGAACTCTAGACTCGGATACAGCACGTAGGGCATACCCTGCATCTCAACCTCAATAGATATTCCTTTATCTGCTGTTAGTCCTTCAATGAGCTTCCCTAACGAGTAGGTTTGCAGCGTTTCTTCATCTGGTTTCAGTCTACGTACGGTTGAGCGCAGCAGTTCCATGCTTTCTGTTAACTGGTCACGGACCGACATTAACATGTCTACGCCTTTCTTCTGTTGAGTTGGAAGGATCTGCAAGGATGCTTCCATCATCATTTTAAGCCGGATCAGCTTATGTCCCAATTCATCATGAATATCTCGGGAAATTCGATTGCGTTCGTCCGTTTGTGCGATGTTTTCGACTTTTCGGGCGTAATCCATTAACTGAATGCGAGCTTCGTCCAGTTCGTAATGCTGCCTCCGAAGCCTATCATAGAGCAGCTCAACCTCCTCTTTGTTTTGTTCCGTCTGGAGCATCTGCAGCAGGAGCAGCGTGAGAGACAGGAAGATCAAATTGGCAATAAGATAGTAGCTGATCGGCTGACTATGTAAGGATATGTTCAACAGAATCAACTGAATACACACAAAATAGTAACGTATATGACTATTTACAGTGGTTATATAAGACAAGAGCGTGGAGTAAAAGGTGATGAACAAAATACCGTCATAGTGGTAGCTGATCCATCCACTGAATCCGATTTCAAGTAAAAGCATCCAAGCTGATTTCGAGAATATCGTTCTGTGCAGTTCAGTGATCCAAATGAATAAGAGAATGAGGAAAACATACATAGCATTGGATGAATAGCTTTCGAGATACATCGAGGCAATCGCTGGAATGAGAATAAGTAGATAACGGGATAACAAGCGTAATTGTGTCAATCGAGTTCCTTCCTTTGCAGGGCAAGTATTAGCAAAGTATACCATATAAACCAAGTGGGTTAACACGTCTAATAGACAGATAATGACTTTTGTCACCTTTGAATAATGACTTATTCTACCTGTTAACGGGATCCCTTAGAGATACAATGATTGTAATGAGACCAGTTGAATAAAGGGAAAAGGAAAAAGGGATAAGGGAGTGGATCTTGTGAGCTTTGTTCAAATAAAAAATGTTGTAAAAAAGTATAGCAATCAAATTTCTGTCGATCATTTGAATTTATCGATTCAAGAAGGTGAAATTTTCGGATTGTTAGGCCCTAATGGTGCTGGGAAAAGCACAACGATCAAAATGCTGAGCGGCCTGCTCAAAATCGATCAAGGTGAAATGTTTGTTGATGGGCTCTCGGTCGCGAAAGATACAATTGAAGTGAAACGGAGAATTGGTCTTGTTCCACAAGATCTCGCGATCTTCGAAAACCTAACAGCAAGAGAAAATGTCACTTTTTTCGCGAAATTATATGGATTAAGAGGCAAGCTGCTGAAAGATAGAGTGGAGGAAGCGCTGGAATTTGTAGGATTATTGGATCGCGCTCGTGATAGACCAAGTTCCTTTTCGGGCGGGATGAAACGGAGATTGAATATCGCGTGTGCAATTATGCATCGTCCAAAGCTGATAATTATGGATGAACCTACTGTGGGCATCGATCCTCAGTCTCGAAACCACATTCTGGAATCAGTTAGAACGCTGAACCGTATGGGTTCAACGATCATTTATACCTCGCATTACATGGAGGAAGTGTCCGCCATATCCACTCGGGTCGGCATCATGGACCATGGGCATCTCATTGCTTGTGGAACGCAAGAAGAATTGCGCGGTAAAGTTGATCAGGACAATAAAGTTATCATTCAAGCAGTTAACCTGGAGGAAGAAGCCGTAAAGGAGTTAAGGGATCATCCGCGGATTAAGCAAGTTACCATTCATGAACAGACACTTGAACTACTGGTGGGTTCCTCCCAAGCCTATTTGCAGGATATCCTGTTCATCCTTTCCAAACATGAAGTGAAAATCCAATCGCTTACGCAGGTGGAGCCTGATCTTGAGGCATTATTCCTGTCGTTGACCGGAAGAACCTTACGGGATTAGGAGGAGGTCACCATGCCGATTTGGATCATTGCAAAGTATGAAATATTGCGTTTTATGCGTATGCGTTATGTACTTATTATTCAGTTTTTGATGCCGCTTTTACTTATATTCATTTTGGGGTCGGCGCTCTCAGGCGCGTTCAAAATTGAAGATCGTACGCTGAAGCCCGTTAAGGTAGATGTGGTACAGTCTGACTCAGGAGTCTTAAGCGCAGGGTTTAAAAGCTTTCTAAGCACACCGGAGTTAATGAAGATCATACAGCCTATGAACATTCAATCACGTGATGAAGCAGTAAAACGGCTCAAGTCGGGGGATTCGGAGTTTGCACTCGTCATTCCAAGTGATTTTAGCAGCCGCGTGCTTGAAGGAGAAGAAGCGGAGTGGGAGATGATACTTGGCCAAGACTATGGGCAGAATTTGACCGCTAAGATGACACTTCGCTCCTTCTTGGATCAAGTCAATTACATGCAATCCGCGATAATTTCAGCAGGCCCTGGGGCTGCGGAGCTATTGCAGAAACAAGGTAGTGACAGTTCATTTAATCCGACAGCGGAGGCTTCTTCGCATGTACGGCTAGGCAAGCTTACTTCTTCTAATTCCAACTATACAGCAATGCAGTATTACACAGCATCAATGCTAGTCATGTTTTTGTTATACTCGGGCATGGGGGCGGCATTGGGATTACAAGGAGAGAAAGAAAGGCACACGTTATCTCGATTAAATGCGATGCCCATTCATGAATATCAAATTTTATTGGGTAAAATTCTAGGGAATATGTTCAGCTCGATCGTCCAGGCAGCTCTCGTCATTGGTGCAACCATTCTGTTCTATGGTGTCGATTGGGGAAATGACTTCTTCCACCTCTTCCTGGTTTGCTTATTGATTATCGTAGCTTCGATGAGTCTAGCGATATTGATTATGCTGGCAGCAAAATCGTCAAAAGCAATCAGCACGACGTTCCAAATGATCATTCTTGCCATGACTTTTCTAAGTGGAGGCTTCACACCTCTTCCAGAAGGTCTTCTGCAGCGAATGGGGGAGTTTACGCTCAATCACTGGGCCATGCAGAGTATGTTTCGTATTATGCTCGGAAGTGACGCTGCAATCATAGGGCATCATCTACTGATCTTGGCGGGTATTAGCGGGGGATTGTTGCTCCTTTCCCTGATGGTCTATCGGAAGGCGGGATATCATGAATAGCTTATTTATAGCGCTCAATATGCTGCGTCGTACACTTTTTCAGAAAAAAGGATTTCTGATGTATTTAGTCATTCCAGCAGCAGTGGTTTCGCTAATCATTGGTGTACTTGGTCAACAGAGCGATCACGGGGTTGATATTGCTTATATCAATTTAGATCGGGGAGCGATGGGTTCCCATCTCTTGAAAGAAATTTCGATGCTGTCAGATTATCGGCTCAAAGAAGAAGCTTCTGAAACAGCGCTTAAAGAAGTTATCACGAAGCAAAAAGTGAGCAGCGCCTTTCTGATTCCTGAAGGTTTCAGCGAGACATTGATGAAAGGAGCTTCTGCGCAAATAGATATGTACCAACTAAACATCAATGAGGCTTCGATCACTCTCAAAATCAATCTGGATAGTATTCTATCTAGATATCAAGGAACGATTGAACTGCATAGCGAGCAAGGGCTCCAAGAAGCAGCGCTTCGTGAAGCCGTGGAGAAGACCATTTCTCAGATGGAGAAGCATCAGGTGAAATCGCAAGTCACTGATCTTAATTTGTACGTGAATCCGAATATGCATACGGTAATAGGTTTCATGCTGATGTTCATGATGGGGTTAATGAATAATACGGTTTCCGTGATTATGGATGATCGTAGACAACGCACAATGGCTAGAACGTATTCAGCACCGGTTCATTCTTTCGAAATTGTACTTGGAAATTTCATAGGCAGTTTCCTGGTCGGGACGCTGCAGGTGCTTGTTATCCTTTTGTTTACTCGATACGTAACGAATTATGAATATGGACTTCCGTTTGTATCGCAGTTTATTTTATTGGAGTTTTTCTTATTAGCCAGCATGGGAATTGCCAGCGCGGTAGCTAGTATGGTTAAGAATGCATCGAATATGGGCGTGATTAATTCTCTCGTTGTTACCCCAACGTGTATGCTAGGCGGATGCTTCTGGCCGATTAGCCTGATGCCGGACTGGATGCAGAAGATTGCAAATTTCGTTCCGCAAAAGTGGGTGATTGAGGCCATTCAGCGAATGGCTTCTGGTCAGACGCTGTCGCAGATGTGGATGCACATAGGCGTACTCACTTTGTTTGGACTCATTCTTTTGGGCGTCGGTTCGGTTATTCTTAGACCGGGAGATGCTGAGGTTAGTTAACTAAAGTGAAAAGGGCTATCTGCTTCTGCAGAATAGCCCTTTTGTTTATCTCTACCTGTTCGGACGATGATTTCGAAAAGATTGTGTTACAATGGTACAATAGCGTCACTCGCCTGTACACAGGCCCCAGAAACATACGAATAAAGGGAGAGAATGCAAATGGCCGTTACGGCAAATGAGGTTGCGGAATGGATGATGGAGCAGTTGAAATCCGCGGGTATTTTACATCAGAAAGAAGCAGTGGACTATATTATTCAACATTTTGGGGAATCCTTCATCTATGTGAACGAGAATGGGAATCAAGCGATTTCCAAAGATGTGAAGAAAATATTCAAAAAACTTCATGGCGGTAAAGCAGCTTGGGAGCGCGATGGATTTTTCTGGGGATGGCATTAAACACATAGGAATTGCATAGGCTGAGACCGTTTTTTTTCAGTTTAGGGCTGAAGCCGTTAGGATACAGGCATTCAGCTTTTTTTGTACGTTTTTCCTTAAAAAAATGTCAATAATCCAAGTTGCTAAAACATAGAATTCATAATAAGATAAGAGTAAGCAGATAAGTTGTCTGAATATTTAAACAAAATAATATGCGCCAATTATGGAGGGGATTGCCGTGAGTAAGAGTCATGAAGTGGAGTATTGCAACCTAGAGTTACGATTTGATCGCCGGCTAATCCGGAACTTCATTAAAGCACTCATTCAGGAAGGTTATTCTCTGTATTGGAACGAAAGCGAGCTGCAGTTCATCATTTCCATTCGCACAGGACGTAAGCTGATTAAGCTGAAATTCGAACGAATCGGTGAAAAGTATAAAATCGTAGGCAATTATTCCTTCAAAGATGAGAAGCTAGCCGAAATGATGGAGAAGCTGATTGGTGATACACGTGGTCACGCTGTAGTAAAAAGATTCAAGGATCGGCAAATTCTCATTGAGAATATTATGTTCGGTGAAATTATTCGAATGGTCGAGATTAGCGGTATCGAACATAAAGTGCTGTATCAGAAGGAGCCTGCCGTGACAGTAGAAGAAGTCATGCAAGCGCTGCGATCCAAACGTACAGATGAGCGGATTCCTATTTTGCGTATGGAGCTGGATTACGAACTAGCTACCCTGCATGATGCGATGGTTTCAGGCGATGTCAAAGCGGTCATGGAGAGTAAAACCAAGCTGATCGAAATGAGACAAGAAATGCTCTTATTGGAGATGTGAAAATGAATAGTGGAAACAAATAAAGGGAGAGTCTGTATCTAGCTATAGATATGGTCTCTCTTTAAATATATTGTAAAATTACGCTTGTTAACCCGAACATCATTGTATATAATCAATTCATGAAAGTTAAAGCGATTTAACTTTTGAGGGAATCATTTTTGAAACCAACCTAGTTTGTATTCAATTTCTAAAACAAGGGGGGAAGTAAACTCTAAAAGTTTAAGCGGTTTAACTTTAGGGACTTAGAACTCATTGCAAAGAAAACAGTGGAAGGAGCGGTTTCGCTGGGCACAAGCAGAGGAAGTCGTCGAGAAAGCAAATATTTCTATCTGTTCGTTTCACCTTGGATCATCGGCTTCATTGTCATTGTTATTTTTCTGGGTGTTTAACTCACAGGCTGGACTATTCAACTATGGGGTTTCCTTCTTCGGTATTGAGCCGATTCACTGGCTTCTCGATGAAGTTTGCGATGTGGGCGTTGAGCCAGTCACCATCACGCATTACACAATCGATTCGCTGGATCGTACTTTTGTAGAGAAATTGATTCCAGACTTTGAGAAGAAGTATCCGAACATTAAGGTCAAAGTGACGAAAACCCCTTACGAGCAATTTGATTCCAAGCTTCAATCCTCTATTGCTGCAAATAATTCACCTGACGTCACCTCTCATTGGGGTTATGGCGGATTTATGGAGTATTACAACAAAGGGATGCTCGCTGACCTTAGCTCGGTCATGCAGGCGGATGGATTCAAAGCTTCCGAATATAACGTTCCGGATGATGTGATGAACATTTATAAAGTTGACGGTAAATCATGGCATTTGAAATGCTAATTGTGGTACTTTGGAAACATGCTGTAAATCGACTTGATTACTGCAATTATAGAGCTACAGGAGTTGTTTGATATGAAAGTAAGCATCTTTGACGTCGCCAAGAAAAGCGGTTTGTCTGTTGTCACCGTTTCGCGAGTCATTAATCAAGCAGGCACCGTACGTGAAAAAAATCGCCAAAAAGTGCTGCAAGCAATGAAAGAGTTAGATTATCATCCGAATGCAGCTGCACGAAGCTTGGCTCGTGGCAAGACGGGTATCATTGGACTCGGCATTACCACATTAAATGATTCTTTTCTGGATGCAGTAGTCAAAGAGATTAACGATCGGCTTGCTGAAAAAGGTTACTTCTTAGCGCTTTCGATATCAACAGACGTGTTCGCATCTTTCGATAATTCCATGTTCCAAGAGGACCGTGTGGACGGTGTTATTATGCTCTCGCCGGTTCATGAGGATGATTATGTCATGGAATTGAAAAAGAAGAAGATTCCTTTCGTCATGCTGGATAATCAGCATATTCATCCATCGATTTCCTCTGTAATCATTGATAATTATAAAGGCGGCTACGAAGCCACGAAACATTTAATTGACCTAGGCCACACGGAGATTGCCCATATTTCCGGGCTTGAACCCTATTTAAGCAGCAGCGAGCGGCGGCGCGGTTTCGTCAGTGCGATGCAGGAGGCAGGTCTGGATCCTTCTTGGATTGAAAAAGGTAATTTCAGCATCACCTCTGGTTATCAAGCAGCAAGTCGCTGGATTCAGTCGGGGAAACTTCCGAGTGCGGTATTTGCCGCAGATGATCTGACGGCTTTTGGTGTGATGGACGCACTCAAAAATGAGGGCTACAAAATACCGCGTGATATGTCCATTGTTGGATTTGATGATCAGATTTTCTCGGAGGAATTCCGCCCCAGGTTAACAACCGTTCGTCAACCGGCGGACAAAATGGGGCAACACGGCGTCGATATTTTGCTAAAATGGATTGATGGTACAGCTAAACGTAATATAACGGTGCAATTGGAGCCGGAATTAATCATTCGAGAATCCACTACAAGAATATGAAACAAGAGATGATGGATATATAACAGGAGTTGAAAGGCATGAAATATTATTTGGGTGTAGACGCAGGCGGGAGTAAAACCTACACACTCGTAACAGATGAACAGGGACATATCATCGGTAAAGGGCACAGCGGCAATGGCAATCATCAGCTTGGTGCAAAACAAGCACTCGGAAATATTACAAGCTCCGTAGCTATGGCTCTACAGCAGGCGGGGCTTACGCACAGCGACGTTGAAAATGCCTTTTTCGGCCTTGCTGGCGCAGATCGACCGATTGATTATACGATCCTTCACCCGCTAATTAGCGGACTGGGATTCACGAATTATGGGATTGATTGTGATACCATGATTGCCTTGCGTGCCGGTACATCCCAGCCTTTTGGCGTTGTTCTAATCTGCGGAAGTGGAACGAACAGTGCCGGCAGGAACAGGCAGGGTGAGTTTTTTCAATGTGGAGGCTTCACCTATCAGTTTGGTGATTTTGGCGGAGGAGGCACTCTCGCCGTAGAGGCGTTTCGTTCTGTCATTCGGTCATGGGATGGCAGGGAGCAGCCCACGATGCTGGCTGAGCTGCTGATCAAGTTTCTTGGCTACAATTCGGTGCAGGATATGTTTGATGACTTTCTGGATAACAACAAATCCGTACCGCTTCATACGACCAAACTGGTGTTCGAAGCTGCAGAGCAGGGAGATGAGGTCGCCTGCCGCATTCTCAGGGTGCAAGGTGAAGAGCTTGGCAAGTCAGCCACAGCTGTAATTAAACGTTTAAACATGGAGCAAGAGACTTTTCAAGTTGTGCTTGCGGGCAGTGTCATTGCAAGAGGTGATGGGCCCTTTATTCACTCATATATTGAAAAGGCAGTAAGCGAAGTCGCCCCCAAAGCCACACTTGTGAAATTGAACGTCGAACCTGTGGTTGGCGCTGTTTGGATGGCGATGGAAGCCGCAGGCAGCCCCGTTACAACAGAAGTATACGAGAAACTCCGGGCCGTGTCCGATTATCAAAGCATACAAATTATTAGACAAGACTAGGAAGTGAGTGCAATGAGAGATGCATTGAAAATTGCCATCATTGGCGGAGGTTCATCTTATACGCCGGAAATCGTAGAAGGTTTTATTTTAAGATATGCCCAGCTGCCTGTAAGAGAGCTTTGGTTTGTGGATGTGGAAGAAGGTAAGCACAAGCTGGAAATCGTCGGTAATTTGGCGAAAAGGATGATCGAGAAGTCCGGTTTGCCGATCGAGGTGCACTTAACCTTGGATCGCAGAAAAGCGATCGAAAATGCCGATTTCGTAAGTACGCAAATGCGCGTAGGTCTTTTGGAAGCCCGTAAATGGGATGAGCATATTCCTAATAAATACGGCGTTATTGGTCAGGAAACGACCGGTCCGGGCGGGATGATGAAAGCACTTCGTACGATTCCTGTACTGCTTGATATTTGTAAGGACATCGAAGAACTGAGCCCTAATGCGTGGCTGCTGAATTTCACGAATCCTGCAGGTATGGTGACTGAGGCTATTCATAAGTACTCCAACGTGAAAAGCATAGGCCTTTGCAATGCGCCGATCGGCTTGCAGAAGTGGTTAATGAACAAGTATGATGCTGCTCCTGAACAGATATACACCGAGTTCGTTGGGTTAAACCATCTTCACTGGGTAACACGCGCTGAAATCAGAGGCGAGGATAAATTAGCTGAATTGCTGGATCGCAAAGAAGAATATAGCGGCAAAAACGTTCCGGCAAGCGAATGGGATGCGGATTTCTTGCGTTCGCTTCAAGCCCTGCCTTCCTATTATTTGAAATATTTTTACATGACGGATATCATGCTCGAAGAACAGCTGGCATCACTCAAAGAAAACGGTACTCGGGCGGAAGTTGTGAAACGCGTTGAGGATGAATTGTTCGAGCTTTATCAAGATCCTGACTTGCAGGAGAAGCCAAAACAGCTGGAGAAACGCGGGGGCGCTTATTATTCCGAAGCAGCTGTCAATCTCATGGATTCCATTTACAATGACAAGCGGGATATCCAAACGCTGAACGTTATGAACGACAACATCATCGACTTTTTGCCGAAAGATGCTTGTATTGAAGTGAATTGTGTCATTACAGCTAATGGCCCTATTCCAATGGGCTTGACCAAAGTTCCCGAACATATCAAAGGCCTTATTCATGCAGTCAAAACATATGAACGCCTCACCATTGAAGCAGCCGTTACAGGCAGTAGAGATCTCGTTCTACAAGCATTGGTTCATCATCCCTTGGTGCCGTCAGTGGCAGTAGCTAAGACGCTTATGGAAGAAATGCTGGAGAAGAATAAAGCGTATTTACAGGCTTTTTTCAAATAATACAAGAAGAGGAAGCTCCCTGAGAAGGGAGCTTTTTTGACAGATAAGAATTTATATGTTTTGGGGTAAGCTTCGCTTACCCCTTATTTATCTTTGGTTATGGTTTGGGGTAGTGAAAATTCCCCCGATTATTCCCCCGTATTTAGCATGGTTATTTTTGTGTCCTGATTTATGGGAGAAGTGGGGGATTCGGAAAGGAAGTTGTACAACGTACAACAATTTCCTTGTTTTGAGCAAGCAAAGCTGAAGATGTTGTATGCTGTACAACAATTCAGCCCTTTTATAGGCAATTGGGCTGCTTTTGGATGAAATTGTTGTATTTTCTGCAACAATCGCGTGAAGAACATGGATTTGCTTGCAAAATGTTGGACAACGTACAACAATGCTACGGGTGAGTAAGGTGTGTTGGCAGCGTAACAAGCTTGCGTCAACCTTTACAAACAATCTCCTCTAAAGAGAGCGAAAGCCTTTTTTTCACTGCAAAAAAGACTATTGTTAACGTGTGCATAGATGTGATATGCTTCAGATAGAGGTGAGGGTATGAGCGTTACCATTAAGGATATTGCCAAGCTTGCAGGTGTGTCTCATACAACGGTTTCCAGAGCACTGAACAACAGTCCGCTCATTCAAGAGGAGACGAAGGAGCGCATCCGAATCATCGCTGAACAGATGGATTACACGCCTAATTACAGCGCGAAGAGTTTGGTACTGGATCGTTCGTATAACTTAGGACTGTTCTTTACCACACTAAGTCAAGGAACTTCCGCCGGCTTCTTCTATGAAGCTATCCGTGGTGTCAACAGTGTCATACAAGATCGTTACCAATTGATCGTGAAAGGGATTGACGATTACACCAGCTTTCACTCGATTACGCGGAAAAGCTTCGACGGCATTGTTGTTGTCAGTCAGAGTGATGACGATCAAGCCATCATTGACCACATTGCCAGTAAAGGTATCCCGCAAGTTGTGCTGAATCGCCCTGTTGAAACTTCAGGCGTGCTGAATGTTCTCTCCGATGAGGAGCAAGGCGCATTTCTGGCAGCCTCTTATTTGATTGAGCAGGGACATAAGCGTATTGCTCTCATTGAGGGTCGCAAAGGATTTAAATCTGCGCAGAATCGGAAAGACGGCTTCGAACGAGCCATGAGGCATTACCAGATTACCGTTCCACCCGCCTATCGCATGCCAGGCTTATACGATCTGGAGAGTGGACATAAAGCCATGCAGCAATTTCTGACGCTGGATGAAAGACCGACGGCCGTATTTTGCTGTAATGATGAAATGGCGCTTGGGGCGATGAAAGCGGTGTCGGAAGCCGGGATGAACGTGCCTAACGACATCTCAGTGGTAGGCTTTGACGACACGGTATTCGCAGCCTACGTAACCCCAGCACTGACAACCGTTCGCAGACCGATTGAGCAAATTAGCAGAGAAGGCGCTTTGCGACTTCTTGGAAATATAGAGAACAAGCAGCACGAAACGGAGCAATTGCTTTTAAAAACAGAGTTGATCGTGCGGGAATCTGTACGATTATTGACACCATAAGGAAAGAGGGATTAGTTGATGAGCATTCTGAGAGAGTTATTAAATGATATTCCGATTCCACCAATGGTTAAGATTCGGCAGAAGTTTGATCGTACCATTTTGGAAAATCCAGAGTTGGAATTAGTGAATAAGCTTGCCAGCAGTGGTGTTATGGAAAGCATACATCCCGGACAACAGGTTGCTGTTGCTGTGGGAAGCAGAGGGATCGCTAATATTGCAGGCTTCACCAAAACGACCATTGACGCTATTAAAGATAGAGGTGCGTTCCCGTTCATCGTTCCTTGTATGGGAAGTCACGGTGGTGCTACAGCTGAGGGACAGACGGAAGTATTACTGCATTTTGGCATTACGGAAGCCTCGATGGGCGCGCCTATTCGTTCTTCCATGGAAGTTGTACAGATCGATCAGCTGCCTAACGGCTTGCCTGTTTATGTAGATCGCATTGCTTCAGAGGCAGATGCTATCGTCGTTATTAACCGTGTGAAGCCGCATACGGCGTTTCGCGGACGTATTGAGAGCGGGATCATGAAGATGATCGCCATCGGGTTAGGCAAGCAGAAAGGCGCTGAAGCCTGCCATCAGCTTGGCTTCAAATACATGGCAGAGAATGTGCCGGCCATGGCTAATTTGATGATCGAGAAGCTGCCCATCGTGTTCGGTGTCGCGCTAGTAGAAAATGCCTATGACGAGACTTGCCAAGTGGAAGTGCTGCCTGCTGCTGAAATTGAAGTGCGTGAGGAACAATTGCTAATTGAAGCGAAATCGCGTCTGCCGAAAATTTTATTCGACGAAATCGATGTCCTTGTGATTGATTATATTGGCAAAAATATTAGCGGCGATGGTATGGATCCCAACGTTACCGGCCGCTACCCAACTCCTTACGCGCATGGCGGTCCAGATGTTGCCAAAATGGTTGTACTGGACTTAACGCCAGAAACGAAGGGTAACGCCAACGGTGTAGGGACGGCTGATTTCACCACACAAAGACTAGTGGATAAAACGAATTTGGAGTTCACTTACGCGAACGGATTAACATCAACCGTCTGTGCGCCTACCAAGATCGCAACAACGCTGGAGAACGATTTCTACGCGATCAAGGCAGCCGTTAAAACATGTAACATCCTAGATTACACGACGTGCAAACTAGTTCGGATTCAAGATACACTTCATCTGGGCGAAATTGAAATTTCCGTAAATTTGTTAGACGCAGCTCGTCAGCATCCGGATATTGAAATTCTATCAGAACCATATGAACTTTCATTTGATGCAGAGGGGAATATTAGCAAATGACAGTTGACGCAGTCAGAGATAAGCCTTACATTATCGCGGCAGATATTGGGACAACGAGCACGAAGACACTCGTGATCGATCGGGATGGTCGAGTTCTAGCTTCGCACTCGATTGAATATCCCCTTTTCACACCGGCCGCTGATCGGGCCGAGCAAGATCCAGAACAAATCTTCAATGCCGTTGTGCAAGGTATTGGCGCTGTTGTTCGCAAGCTTAATATCACATCTGACCAAGTACTCTGCGTCTCCTTCAGTTCGGCCATGCACAGTCTCATTGCTGTTGACAAGCAGACGAAGCCACTGACTGCATGCATCACATGGGCGGATAATCGCAGTGCGCAATATGCAGAGGAGCTTAAGCGCACCGGACTAGGTCAGCAGATTTACTCGCGGACAGGAACGCCGATTCACCCGATGTCACCTCTTCTTAAATTGATGTGGTTCCGTGATAACGAGCCAGGGCTCGTCAAGGAAACTTACAAGTTCATCGGCATCAAGGAGTATGTCTTCGCGAAGCTGTTTGGTCGTTATCTCATTGACCACTCACTTGCCAGTGCAACAGGGCTATTCAATCTGGAGAAGCTCGATTGGGATGCAGAAGCGCTTGGTCAGGCCGGTGTGACGCCGGAGCAGCTTTCTGAGCTGGTGCCGACAACGTACCGCGTAGAAGGGCTCAGCGCCGAGTTAGCCTCTGCAATGGGCTTGTCCGTGAACACGCCGTTCATTATCGGCGCGTCCGACGGTGTCCTCGCGAATCTCGGCGTTGGCGCTTTCGAGCCGGGTGTCGTTGCTGTCACCATCGGCACCAGCGGTGCTGTGCGCAGCGTCGTCACCAAACCGCAAACCGACCCCGAAGGCAAGCTGTTCTGCTATGCGCTAACAGAAAACTTCTGGGTCGTGGGCGGACCGATCAACAACGGCGGTATCGTTTTCCGTTGGGTGAGAGACCAGATCGCTACGGCGGAAGCCGAAGAAGCCCGCCGCCAGGGAATCGATCCCTATGATTATTTGACGGAGCTTGCGTCACAAGTGGCTGCGGGCTCTGATGGCCTGCTGTTCCTGCCGCTGCTTTCCGGCGAACGTGCGCCTTATTGGAATGCGAATGCACGCGGTGTTTACTTCGGGCTCTCACTTAGCCATCAGAAGAAGCATATGATTCGTGCAGCGCTCGAGGGCGTCATGTTCTCGATCCAAGCAGTTAGCGCTTCCTTGGAAAGGCTTATGGGACCTGCCACTGTGATTCGCGCGTCCGGCGGATTTGCCCGATCTGATTTTTGGCGCCAGATGATGACGAATATGCTCGGCACATCCGTCACGGTTCCGGATTCGATTGAAAGCTCAGGGATCGGAGCAGCTTTGCTAGGACTGCTCGCAATGGGGGAAATCGAAGATCTAACTCACGCTCATCAATGGATTCAGGTAGGAAAGGCTCACGAGGTGAATGAAAACGATTATCGCATCTATCAACAATTGACATCTATTTATACAAGCGTATATCATCAGTTAAAAGATCAATTCGATGCGATTACCGCCTTTCAACAACAGCACCTACGGAGCCCTCAATGATAAATTAGCTTAGGCTTGTTAAGAAGGTTTGCCAAGCAAAATGCCGGAGGGGACGAAGACAATGAATTTATTCAATCTTACAGGGAAAACAGCAGTTATTATTGGCGGCAACAGCACACTTGGAGGCTCTATGGCTCTTGCCTTGGCTGGACACGGAGCGAAAGTAGCCATCGTCGGTCGTAATCAAGAGAAAAGTGATCAGGTTCGTGAGAGCATTGAAGCTATTGGCGGGGAAGCAAATACCTTTCAAGCGGATGCAACGAGAAGGGAAGATTTGGAGCTTGTTCTCAAAGAAGTTATCGCTTGGTCCGGCGGTGCGGATATTCTAATGAACTGCCCTGGCAAAAATAGTGCCACGCCTTTCTTTGACATTTCCATGGAAGAATGGGATTCTATTATGGAGGTTAATTTGAAAAGTGTCGTGTTAGCCTGCCAAGTGTTTGGGAAATACATGGTTGATCGAGGAGAAGGAGGAAGTATTATTAATATTTCATCCGTTTCGTCAGATCCTCCGCTTTCCCGTGTATTCACTTACTCCGCTTCCAAAGCAGCTGTCAATAACATCACGCAGAATCTAGCCCGTGAATTCGCTCCGAGCCGCGTCCGTGTTAACGCGATTATTCCTGGATTCTTCCCAGCGGAGCAGAATCGTAAAATTCTGTCGCCGGAACGTGTCGAGTCCATTATGCGTCATACGCCTATGAATCGATTCGGTGAAGCGTCTGAGCTTCAGGGTGCTGCTGTGTTCCTTGCTTCTGAACAAGCTTCTAGCTTTGTTACAGGTTCTGTTTTAAGAGTGGATGGCGGTTTTGGCGCGATGACGATTTAAATATTTATATATCGGAAGGGTGTATGAGAGAGATGTCTAAACAACAAATTGGTGTAGTCGGTCTAGCGGTTATGGGTAAAAACTTGGCTTTAAACATCGAGAGCAGAGGATTCACTGTTTCCGTTTTTAACCGTTCTGCTGAAAAAACAAAAGAGCTTCTGCAAGAAGCCCCAGGCAAACAATTAGTAGGTACATACAGCATTGAAGAATTCGTGCAATCACTTGAAGTTCCGCGCAAAATTTTGATTATGGTTAAAGCAGGCGGTCCTACTGATGATACCATTAACCAACTTGTTCCTTTTTTGGATAAAGGCGATATCCTGATCGATGGAGGTAATGCGTTCTTCCCAGATACACAGCGCCGCAATAAAGAGCTTGCTGAGAAAGGTATTCGCTTCGTTGGTACAGGTGTTTCCGGCGGTGAAGAAGGCGCGCTTAAAGGCCCATCTATTATGCCAGGCGGACAAGAAGACGCATATAAACTCGTTGAGCCTATTCTTACTGCGATTTCTGCCAAAGTGGGCGACGATGCTTGCTGTACTTATATCGGACCTGATGGCGCTGGTCATTACGTGAAAATGGTGCATAACGGCATTGAGTATGGCGATATGCAGCTTATTTGCGAAGCCTACCAATTGTTGAAAGATGTTCTGAATGTAAGCGTAGAAGAGCTTCATGAGATCTTCACAGAATGGAACAATGGCGAGCTGGACAGCTACTTGATCGAAATTACACGTGATATTTTCACCAAATATGATGCTGAAACCGGCAAGCCTATGGTTGACGTTATTCTGGATTCCGCCGGTCAAAAAGGAACAGGAAAATGGACCAGTCAAAGTGCTCTTGATCTTGGCGTACCGCTTTCCATTATTACAGAATCCGTATTCTCCCGTTTCATCTCCGCGATGAAGGAAGAACGCGTAGCGGCAAGCAAAGTGCTCAAAGGACCTGATGCTCCAGCCTTTACAGGCGATCGCAAAGCGTTTATCGAGGCTGTTCGCCAAGCGCTTTACGCAAGTAAAATTTGTTCTTATGCCCAAGGCTTTGCTCAAATGAGAGCTGCTTCCGAGGAATATAATTGGGATCTGAAATATGGCAACATCGCAAAGATCTTCCGTGGCGGCTGTATCATTCGTGCTAGATTCCTGCAAAATATTATGGAAGCCTATGACCACGAGCCTGGACTCAAAAACCTGCTGCTTGATTCTTACTTCAACGGTGTCGTTGATAACTATCAACAATCATGGAGACAAGTCATTGCAGAAGCGGTTACCCGCGGTATTGCTGTTCCGTCTTTCGCATCGGCACTTGCTTACTACGATAGCTACCGTACAGAAAGATTGCCAGCTAGCTTGCTGCAAGCGCAGCGCGATTATTTTGGAGCACACACGTTCCAACGTGTGGACAAAGAAGGTTCCTTCCACTTCAATTGGATGGAAAACTAAGAGGATAAGGCCTTTTAAGCCTCTTCCTGCAAACCGTATGCCGCTTCACGCAGCCACATTTTCAAACGATCGGCCTCTTGATCAAAGCCGTTCCGTCTGTGAATGAGCATCAGGGAGACTTCGGCAAAATAGCGAAAATTTCTTAATAATCGTGGTTGAGTAAGACCTTGCATAAGCGGGTCTTCTTCAGCCACTTTTTTCTTAATAAACTCCAGTATCCACACAACATCCTCTTTGCAAAGCGTATAGCTTGGGTGTAAAATTTGCTCCAGTTTGCCTTTTGTGCGGTTTTGATAGGCAACAGTTGGGTTCAAAGCTCCATCTCTCCTTGTCGGCATATGGTCTCTCTTAAAATCTTAACTGTTTGTGCTGGAATTTATTCACACTACTATATGATTTTTTGGTGGATTGTATTCATGTCGATTTGGCTATGTTATGATGTTGGGAAAGTTTGTATGAACAGCATATGGGAAAAGGGGATTTAACGTGACAGCAAGCAATATTGTACTTGTAGGATTTATGGGGACTGGCAAGTCAACAGTTGGAAAGAAGCTGGCTGAGCAGCTGGGATGGATCTTTCAAGATTCAGACGCAGTTCTGGAAGAAGAGCATCAGAAAAGCATTTCTGACTTGTTTCGTAATCATGGTGAATCGCATTTTCGCGCTTTGGAAAGTAAAGCGTTGGAACATATATTAGCTCGTAAAGGACAAATTGTGGCAACAGGCGGTGGCGCAGTGCTGGCCGAGTGTAACCGAGCTTGTATGCTGCAGAATAGCTTTGTGGTAGCGCTGAAAGCAGCACCTGAGATCATCATTCAAAGAGTGAGCAGCGATACCAGTCGTCCTTTGCTGCAGGGGAATTTAGAGGAACGCGTTCACCTGCTCCTTGAACAACGTAAGTCTGCCTATGACTTCGCGCATGCGGTTATTGATACTACGCAATTAACAACGGACGAAATCACAGCACTTATCATCCAGAAAGTTGAAGCGGAGAGACTTTGAGCTCCACTCAAAGATCCCTATATTAGGAGGAGGGGACAAGCTTAGAAGCTTAGTCCTCCCACTCCAGCATGCCGCCTGTCATGTTTTTAAGACCTTTATAGCCTTGAGCCTCCAAGAAGCTAATTGCGCGCCCACTGCGGTTTCCGCTGCGGCAAACGAGAATAAGCTCTTCGACTTGGGGAATTTCGCTGAGGCGATCTGGCAACTGAGCTAGCGGAATATGTTTAGCTCCTCGGATGATACCGGCAGCTACTTCTTCATCTTCGCGAACATCGACAATCGCTAGTTGTTCGCCGCGGTCCAGTCTTTCTTTGATTTCGGAAGGTAAAATCGTATCCATTTTCGGACCTCCATGCTTGATATGTTGGGAAGAAACCCCATTACAAGTAATGATAGAAACAAAAAGTCAAGATGTCAAACCTACGGTTAATAACAGGAGTTGTGTGACCATGCTGTACATTGGTTTAGCCGGGATATTAGGCGCCATTGCCCGATTTGGGCTCTCCTCTCTATGGAATCCTACAACGGCGTCCGTTTTTCCTTGGGGAACTTTTTTTTGTAATTTAACCGGCTGTCTGATACTTGGTTTTATAACATTCGCCGAAAAGCTTCCCATACCTACTAAACTTCGACTACCGATAACAACTGGTTTTATTGGATCTTTTACTACGTTCTCTACCTTCAGCTATGAAACCATGAGCATGCTAAATCATGGGCATATGATCCTTGCCGCTCTTTATGTTTTGGGAAGTTTATGGGGAGGACTCGGTGCTGCATGGCTGGGTGTGCATATAGGTGAGTCAGTTCGAGGGGGCGTAAGTTGATCATGATGACATGGTTATGGCCCATTTGCCTGGTAGGTTTTGGAGGATTCTTTGGCGCAATTTGCCGATTTCAGCTTGGGTCTTACATTGCCAAAAGGTTCCCAAGTTCTATTCCGTATGGTACACTGACAATAAATCTTTTGGGTTGTTTTTTGCTTGGCTTGTTGATGAGATATCATGCATTTGACGATTGGAAACTGTTGATCGGCACGGGTTTTATGGGTGCTTTTACCACTTTTTCCACATTAAATCTGGAAAGCATAAAGCAGCTCCGTGCTGGACTATGGCAAGCTTGGATCCTATATACACTGCTCAGTTATACCGGTGGAATTCTACTGACTTTCCTCGGATATTACATATAAACTCTTACGAAGGAGATATCAACGACATGAAAGCCATCGTGAAACCAACCGCCCATCTACAAGGGGAAATAAACGCTCTCTCTTCCAAAAACTACACAACCCGCTATTTGCTAATTGGAGCACTTGCAGACGGGACGAGCACCATCTATTATCCGGCTCATAGTGAAGATAGTGATGCCATGAGACGTTGTGTTCGTGATTTGGGTGCAATTATTGAAGAAGATGATGAGAAAATCGTTATTACGGGTTTTGGTAAGCATCCCAAGAATGTTTCTGAACTTAATGTAGGAAATGCCGGAGCTGTACTTCGCTTTTTGATGTCCACAGCCGCATTTTGTCCTGATGTGACATTTGTAAACACATATCCCGAATCTTTGGGCAAGCGTCCGCATGATGATCTCATTGATACTTTGCAACAAATGGGTGTGGAAGTACAACATTCTAACGGACGTCTGCCGATAACTATTAAAGGGGGACAACCACGCGGTGGCAAGCTCACTGTTTCAGGTAATGTCAGTTCCCAGTTCTTAAGCTCTCTCTTATTTATGACACCTCTGCTAGAAGAGGATAGTGAGATTGAAGTGCTGCATGATTTGAAATCCAAAATTATTGTAGGTCAAACACTAGAAGTATTAGAACAGGCTGGAATTATTGTGCACGCCAGCGAAGACCTTATGCACTACCGCATTCCAGGTAGACAATCCTATCAAGCCAAAGAATATGTCATTCAAGGCGATTACCCGGGCTCTGCTGCGATTCTAGCAGCTGCGGCTGTAACGAATTCTGATGTACGCGTTCTTCGTCTCGAAGAGAATAGCAAGCAGGGTGAGAAGGCTTGTGTGGATGTCCTGCGAGCAATGGGTGTCAATTTAACTCATGACAATGGTGTTGTGCATGTGAAAGGCAACCAGAAGCTGGTTGCTGGTGAGTTTGATGGGGATCACTTTACAGATGCCGTACTAGCTATGGTTGCAGCAGCTGTATTTGCAGAAGGTACGTCCCGTTTCTACAATGTCGAAAATTTACGCTATAAAGAGTGCGACCGTATCACTGATTATTTGAACGAACTGCTTAAAGCCGGAGCTGATGTAGAAGAACGCCAAAGTGAAATCATCGTGCATGGTAAACCACAAGGTGTTACAGGCGGAGTCGAAATTAATGCTCATTTCGATCACAGAGTGATTATGGCTTTAACTGTTGTAGGTCTTCGTTCTGAGAAGGGTTTGATCATTCATGATGCCCATCATGTGGCCAAGTCCTACCCGCAGTACTTTGACCATTTACGTTCCATTGGTGCTCAGGTTGAACTTGTGAGTGAGACATAGATTCCCAAAACAACGAATGGGTGAGTCAGCATGACGATTATTTGGCAGGGTTTAAAGGTGACGTTCGGTTTCTTCCTCGTTGCTGGGCTTGTGTTTGCAAGCAGTGTATTTGCTGTATTGCTGTATGCTAAAGCGACTGGTAAAGAACCAGCGTTATTTGCATCCAGTCCCGCGATACTTGCTGCCAAGCCTACAGCTTCCGTGAAAGTAAACGAGGTTGCTTCTCCGCCGCCAGCTATCCAGATAAAAAAATCAGCAATGATTGATGCACCTGTCTTTGCTCAACTGCCAGAACTGCCAGCAGGTTGTGAAATTACAAGTTTAACGATGCTGCTGCAGTATCATGGTATTACAAAAAGCAAAATGGAACTTGCTGCAGAAATGCCTAAGGATGACACACCGGCCACTTTAAATGCGGACGGTACAATTGCTTATTGGGGAAATCCTAATACAGGTTTCGTAGGCGATGTCACTCGGAAGCAAAGAGGTTTTGGCATCTATCATGCTGGACTATTTCCACTGTTGAAATCGTATATACCTCAAGCCATTGACATTACAGGCGAGTCTTTCGAGCTGTATGAGCAGCAGATTGCGAATGATATTCCGGTTATTATTTGGACCACGATTGATTTCAACCTACCTTACAAATGGGTAACTTGGGATTCACCTAAGGGACCTATCAAGACGACATATGCTGAACATGCTGTATTATTGGTAGGATATGATGAGAATAATGTATACTTGAATGATCCATTAAGCGGGAAAAAGCAAGTGCAGGTAAACAAAAATCAGTTTATCGACAGTTGGACCGCAATGGGGAAACAAGGTCTCACGTATTTGAAAAAATAGGAGGGAAACTGATGACGACTTTTGAAAATCCGTCAAGAGAGCACATTAAGGAGATCCTAGCGAGTGCAGGTAATATTGCCGTAGTGGGTTTATCTGATAAACCAGACCGTACATCGTATATGGTTTCCGCGGCTATGCAAAGCAGAGGATACCGGATCATTCCTGTCAATCCGAACGCTACTGAAATACTGGGTGAGAAGTGCTACGCTTCTTTATCTGATATTCCTGAACCTGTAGATATCGTCAATGTGTTTCGCCGTGCAGATCAAGTAGTTCCTGTCGCTGAAGAAGCCGTTAAAATTAAAGCGAAGGTTTTCTGGCTCCAGCTCGATATTGTAAATGAAGAAGCCGGACGTATTGCTAGCGAAGCCGGATTAGAAGTCATTATGAACCGCTGTATTAAAGTAGAAGATGCGATTCTAAATCCTAGAAATAACTAAAATTAACGCATTTTGGACAAAGCTAAAAACCGCTTTTCTCTTACCATATAGGTAAGGGAGAAGCGGTTTTTCTGTATGTTAGGAACTAAGCTTTTAAAATATCATGGTCGACGTACCGTTCACCATTTAATTCGCTAATCACATTAATTGCGACTTTAGCACCATCACCGGCCGTAACGATTGTATGCATACTGACGCCAGCTGTAGTACCTGCTGCCCATACACCTTTAAGGCTGGAGTTACCTTGTGCATCAGCATCAACGACAGTTTTGATGCGTGGTTCTGTTCCTGGCCTCGTCTGAATGCCCGAAGCTTCAGCAAGCTCAACGGATAGCCCTGTTGCAAGAATAACATGCTTTCCTTCATAAACCCCGTTATCGGTCGTTACCTGGAAACCATCTTCGATTTTTGCCAATTGTTCCGCTTTGCCTTGTACGAATTCAGTCCCGCTGCACTAGATCCTGCTGGGCCTGCTCCAATAATGATAACGTCGTATGTCATTACAGTAACTCCTCCTACTAAGAGAATGGGATACAAAAGAATTATGGCTTAGCCGATAATTGATAGTCAATTTTCTAAGGAACATCCCAATGGCTTCCATAAATAAAAAATCAACAAGCGGAGAGAATAAAAAAGGCCCCAAAAAAGGTGTCCAAAAATAATGAGAGTCTGAGGAGGATTTACACATGTACAACAATAACAACAGCTTTGGGAATGCTTCCCAAGGTTATCAATCTTCACAAGGTTTTCAGGGGAATAATGCGCAATACCAAGGTTACCAAAAACAGTACCAACCGATTGGGGCTGTACAATCTTTCTATAATCAATCTAACGCTGGTCAAACTAACCAGGGATACAATCAAGGATTCAATCAAGGATTCAACCAAATGAATTCTCAAGTATCTCAAGCAACTTCTCCAGAGTCTTTTCACACTGCGAATTATCGCGGAAATCAACCAGGCCATGATGCTTACAAACGCAGCGATTCTTCAATGCCTGCTCAACAGCAACAATCAAGCTTCCAAAGCGGATATTCCTCCTATATCCCAATGAACAACCAATTTGCTTCTAACGAATCTCAGCAATTTGGTTATGCTATTCCCCAACAACAACCGTTTATTCCTAGTCAGTTCAGCAGCTCGGTACAGATGAATCAACAACCTTTTGCACAAGCTAATGTTTCTCCAAACGCTTTTCATATGGCGAACTATCGTGGAAATCAACCTGGGCATGATGCGTATAAGCGTGGTGATTCCTCGACACCTTCTCAGCAATCCTTCCAAAGTGGCTATGGATCACAGCAAAGCATGCAGCAAAACATGCCACAACAATCGCTTCAATCTTTTAATACCGGATTTAATACTTCAGGTATGGGGCAACAATTCGGATCCAATCCCTCGTTTTAATAGGGGAACCGTTTCGAATGAGTTTACGAGCAGGTCGAACGCCGACCTGCTTATTTTATTTTGACAAACAGACTAACAAGCTTTACGATTTAATAAAAGAGAGCTTATCTTACGATGCAAGTTTTCTGCGAAAACGCTAAGCTTATGCTTACGATGTCTGTTTTGCTAAAGCAAAACTTTTAGGAGGTAGCATACGTTTGAACTGGATGGGGAACTTACAACAGCTTGGCCGCTCATTAATGCTGCCTACCATTGCGCTTCCTATCGCTGCTGTGTTGCTTCGTCTAGGGGATCTACCTTGGGATGTCATTCACGCATCTAGCTTAGGGGATATGCTGCTGTTGGCTGGGAATACGGTCTTCGATTATATTCCAATCATATTCGCTGTTGGTGTGGCGCTTGGTCTTACAGAAAGCGCAGGGATTGCTGGTTTATCAGCCATGCTGGGCTATTTTATGTTCACGAGACTAATTGAACATGAGCTGGGGACTCAATTTCAACTGGGTGTACCAGGTGGGATATTAATCGGATTACTGGCTGCTATTATTTACCATCGCTGTAAAGAGATTAAGCTCCCGGAATACATACAATTTTTCGGTGGCCCCCGCATAGTTCCGCTTATTATGGGACTGTCCACGCTTGTAGTGTCTTATATTATGATCACTATTGGCCCCTACTTAGAAATGGGGATGGGCAAGCTCTCCAATTGGCTGCTTGGATTGGGCGGTGTAGGTGCCTTTATCTATGGTATCGCGCATCGTCTTCTCGTACCGTCGGGTTTGCATCATATTTTGAATAACTTTTTCTGGTTTCAAGTAGGTGCTTATCAGACGCCAACGGGACATATGGCTTATGGGGATTTACCTAGGTATTTTGCCGGAGATCCGACAGCAGGTATGTATATGGCCGGCTTATATCCCATTATGATGTTTGCCCTCCCAGCAATCGCTTTTGCGATAATTGGGGAAGCGCGGGAAGATTTGAAGCCGAAGATTAAAGCGACATTCTTGACGGCAGCGCTAGCTTCTTTTTTAACCGGCGTTACTGAGCCTATTGAATTTGCCTTTCTCTTTGTAGCTCCGTATTTATTTGTTATTCATGCGATTTTGTCTGGAGCGGCCATGTGGTTGGCTTATGAATTAAATATTCAACACGGTTTTTCTTATTCAGCCGGGGCCATCGACTATGTCATTAATTTGCACCTATCGCATAACGGTTTATTGCTCATACCGATCGGTATCGTCTATGGACTTCTCTATTATTTCTTGTTCCGCTGGGCTATACGGCGGTTTCAGATTCCTACGCCTGGTAGAGAAGAAGGCTCCTCACTCGAAGAGTGGGCTGGCGATATTCCATATCGATCTCCACTTATTTTGCAAGCACTCGGTGGGAAAGACAATATTAAGAAGATTGAAGCCTGCATTACCAGATTGCGTCTTACACTTGTCAATGATCGTTTGATGGACATCACGGCATTACGACACTTAGGAGCAGCAGGCGTCATCCGTCTTGGAGGAGGCAATGTTCAGGTCGTGTTCGGAACATTCTCAGAGCTAATTCGTGAAGAGATTATGAAAGTATTGCGCAAGGATATTCATGTCGTGTTATTTACTTCACCAATGCAAGGACGCATGATCCCGATTGAAGAAGTGCCAGATCGTATCTTTGCTTCGCGTTTGGTAGGAAACGGCGTTGCTTTTATTCCCGAGAAGGGAGAACTGGTTTCTCCTGTTGCGGGGACCATTATGCACATTTATCCGACCATGCATGCCCTTGGCATCTTGACCGAGGAAGGTTTGGAGGTCCTGCTGCACATTGGCATTGATACGTCTAGTTTGCCGGGCAAATGTTTTAACGCGGTTGTAAAAGAAGGAGATCACGTGGAACCGGGGCAACTGCTTGTTAAGTTTAACTATAATAAAGTCAAAAAATTCGCCTCATCGATGGCGACACCGATGATTATTACGAATCCCGATCTTGTTAAATCTTGGAGCTTTGCTCCATTTAAAGCTGTCAAAAAAGGCCAAGGTTCTGTGATGTCGGTTGTCCTAAAGCCTACTAAACAAACGGGGGGGACGAATGGATGATCAGAGGAATAGGAGCGTCTTCAGGGATTGCGATGGGTCAGGCTTTTGTCATACCTACCTGGGAGTGGGATTTTCCTGAGAAAATGATTGATGTCACCGATTTGTCATATGAATTTGAACGTTTGTATGATGGTATTCGATCTTCCAAAGACGAGCTTGAGATCATTAAGCAAGAGATTAAGGATGTTGTTGGACAAGATCAAGCCTATATTTTTGATGCACATTTGGCGATTTTGGAAGATCCCATTTTTATGAACGAAATTCAAGGGATTATTGAGCTGCAGTACAAGGCGGCAGAAGTTGCTGTAAAAGAAGTTATCGATAAATTTGTCGATATGTTTAATCTCATTGACGACGAATATATGAAGGAACGAGCGCTTGATATTAAAGATGTCGGAAACCGGCTTCTGAAGCACTTGCTTGGCGATACAAGCTCAACGGTACCACCGATCGATCATCCTTACATATTGGTCGCCAAAGAGCTAACGCCATCTCAATTGGCTCATTTGGAGCCGGCTAATGTGCTTGGTCTGTTAACGATTCTCGGTGGCACGCATTCGCACGTATCCATTATGGCAAGAGCAATGTCCGTACCGTATGTGCTTGGTTTGGAAGGGAAGCTTCTGCGCCCCATTCAAAATGGCGATTTTCTAATTATCGATGGACAAGAGGGTACCTTATACATCAATCCTGATAAAATAACAATTGAGCGGTATCAAGCGCGCAAAAAGAATTGGCTCGAGTTCAAAGAAAGCTTGCAAGAGATAGCTGACGTTGCCCCGGTAACGTTGGACAAGAGCTATGTGAATTTACATGCCAATATCAATTCCGTGTTGGAGATCGATCAGGTTTTACGTAACGGGGCTTCTGGGGTAGGTTTGTTCCGGACGGAATATCTTTACATGGACCGCGATTCGCTGCCCAGCGAAGACGAACAGTATGAAGTTTATCGTCATGCAGCCAGGCAGCTGAAAGGCCGTCCCATTGTAATCCGAACGCTCGATATTGGCGGAGATAAAAAGCTCGATTATTTGCCGCTTGCAAAAGAAGATAATCCATTTCTGGGGTATCGGGCGATTCGTATCTCGCTGGACCGTAAAGACCTATTTATGACACAGCTTAGAGCGATTCTAAGGGCCAGCCACTACGGTAATGTGAAAATTATGTATCCTATGGTTACTTCCTTGGATGAGGTGCGTCAGGCTAAAGCTCTGCTCGAGAAGGCCAAGGCCGAATTACAAGCACAAGGCTTGCCATATAATGCAAATATCGAAGTTGGATTAACGATTGAAGTACCCGCCGCAGCTCTCATCGCGGATGTCCTTGCAAGTGAAGTGAATTTTATGAGCATTGGAACGAACGATCTTGTTCAATATGTTTTAGCTGTTGACAGGATGAATGAAAACATCGCGCATTTATATAATCCCTATCATCCGGCAGTTATTAGGCTTCTCAAACATGTGATCGACTCGGCCAAAAGTGTAGGAATTCCCGTAGGCGTTTGTGGTGAAATGGCGGGTGACATCCGAGCGCTTCCGATATGGCTGGGATTGGGAATAGAAGAACTAAGTATTTCGGTGCAGACACTATTACAAGTGAAACACCGTTTACTAAGCAGTGACGCTAGGAAATGCAAACAGCTAGTCAATGAAATTTTAGTTTGCAAAACAAGTGATGAAATCATAGAACTGCTTGCTCAAACCGAACAAACTGAATCCATTGTAGGAGGAAATTAGCATGGAATTGACAGGAACGAAAGTATTAGCATTTGTTGATGAAGAATTTGAAGACTTGGAAATGTGGTATCCCGTTCTACGGTTGCGTGAATCCGGGGTCGTTGTGGATATTGTCGGTCCAAAGGCAAAAACAGTGTATCACGGTAAATATGGCGTACCCATTACGACAAACTATGCCTTCGATGAAGTAAAGTCTTCCGATTACATCGGCCTTTATGTTCCAGGAGGATGGGCGCCTGATAAGCTTCGTCGTTATCCGGACGTGATTCGTCTAACGCAGGAGTTTCACGCGGCAGTTAAACCGATTGCTCAAATCTGTCATGCAGGTTGGGTACTGATTTCGGCGAAAATCGTAAAGGGGTACACGATGACGTCTACGCCAGGCATTCGAGATGATCTTGAAAATGCGGGAGCAACTTGGTTGGACGAAGAAGTAGTTGTCGATCGCAACATCATTTCGGGGCGTCGCCCGCCAGATCTTCCTGCATTTTCCAAGCGTTTTGTGGATGAGCTTATTCAATTTAATAAACAACAGGAAAAGTAACATTCAACTACCATAGGTGGCAAAAACTACTACTCTTCATTCGGCAGGAAATCGATTAAAATCGTAGAATATCATAGTACAAGCAACTCATGTACATGCCGCCCGCCAGTGAAGGAGTGTTAGAATGCAAAAGTATTGTAAGTGCGGACGCACGATGAACCTTCGTCTTCGTACGGTTATTTATCAGAACAAAGTCGACATTGAAAATGTGCCTATTTACTCATGTGAAGCATGTGGTCGCAGTGAAGTTGTTCCTCATGTCAAACCCGAACTTACCGGTTTAATCGGTAGGCTGGGGAGTAAGCCTGAGAAGCAGCAGCTCTTTTTTCATGAACTTTCGGAAGTTGCTTTTCTGCTGCTGAAGGTGACTGAAAAAGAGCATATGAATGATTCCATGGAAAAGATCGTTGAAGAACGAATCAATGAACTTTTGGACATCTTATTGCTGGCACAATCGCTGGGTGATGAACCATGGACCGAAGAAATTCGCAAGCGGTTATCACAAATCACACAGAGTGCAATATCGACATAAGCAGTATGTGGCCAATCCCAATGGGGGTTGGCTTTTATACATAATGTGTACATCTTTTGAAAAACATTGAAATTATTTTCAAAGCATTTTCAATATACATTGCAAGATGGATTAATTTGTCGTATCATAACGATAATATACTAGGATCGCAGAATACTTTTGAAAATGGAGAGAGTAACCGTGACCGTAACCATTTATGATGTAGCAAGAGAAGCAGGAGTTTCGATGGCAACCGTTTCTAGGGTTGTAAACAACAATCCTAACGTTAAGCCACAAACACGTAAGAAGGTTTTTGAAGCCATTGAGCGGCTCGGTTACCGCCCTAATGCGGTAGCGAGGGGTTTAGCTAGTAAGAAGACAACGACAGTTGGTGTTGTCATTCCCGATATTTCCAATTCCATTTTTGCTGAAGTAGCACGTGGGATTGAGGATATTGCCAATATGTACCATTACAATATCATTTTGTGTAATGCGGACAAGAAGAAAGAAAAAGAAATTCGTGTTATTAACACCTTGCTTGAGAAGCAGGTTGATGGATTGCTCTTCATGGGTGGCGTAGTAACAGAGGAACATACACAGGCATTCCGTACGTCTTCCGTACCTGTCGTTTTATGCGGCACGAAGGATGAGAACCAAGCGATGGCATCCGTTGATATCGATCACGAGGAAGCTGCTTTCGATGCTGTAAATGTACTTATTAAAGCCGGTCATCGTGACATTGCGATGATATCCGGAACGCTGCATGATCCAGCGAATGGATTTGCGCGTTATCAAGGTTACAAAAAAGCATTGGATGAAGCAGGTATTCCACTGCGTGATGAATATGTTCGCATTGGGAACTATCGTTATGAGTCAAGTGTAGACGCTGTGAACTATTTCTTGGAGCTTTCACCACGACCAACAGCGATCTTCTCCGCTACAGACGAGATGGCGATTGGTGCCATTCATACGATTCAAGACAATGGACTCAGAGTACCGCAAGATATCGCCGTCATTAGTGTGGACAATATCCGCATGGCTTCCATGGTTAGACCGACTTTAACGACAGTAGCCCAACCGATGTATGATATCGGCGCCGTGTCGATGCGTCTTCTAACGAAGTTGATGAATAAAGAGTCAACGGATCATATGCAGGTTATCCTGCCGCACGAAGTTATTTACCGCAATTCCGTTACACAATCTTAATCAAAACAAACCTCTAAGCGAGGTCATTCCTTTGGGAGTGATCTCCGTAGAGGTTTTCTCATGTTGATAAGGGAAAGAGGATAATGAAATGACATGGAATAAAATTGCTCTAATCGGAGCGATGAATGAAGAAATAGAGCTTCTAGTTTCGCATATGACGGATGTTCGTGAAACGATCAAAGCTGGCATTACGTTTCGTGAAGGTACGTATTTTGACAAGCAAGTTGTCGTGTGCCGGACAGGTGTAGGGAAAGTGAATGCGGCGGTGACAACCCAAATTTTAATTGATAACTTCGGTGTCGAAGCCGTTATTTTTACAGGAGTAGCGGGAGCATTAGATCCAGCGCTGAATATCGGGGATCTCGTGATATCGAGTGAATGCATGCAGCATGATATGGATGTTACACCACTTGGATTTCCTCGCGGCGTCATCCCTTATGAAGCGAAATCCATCTTCGAAGCGGATAGCAAGCTTGTTGAGTTGGCTGTAGCTTCGGGTGAAAAACTGTTTGCAGGCAAGGTTAAAAAGGGGAGAGTACTCTCTGGGGACCAGTTTATTGCAAGCAGGGAAGCTGTTGCTAGCCTGTATGATGAGCTTGGCGGCGTGTGTGTTGAAATGGAAGGGGCTTCGGTTGCTCAAGTTTGCTCGATGAATGCCACTCCATATGTCGTGCTGCGATCGATGTCTGATAAAGCAGATGGGTCAGCTCATGTTAACTTTGCTGAGTTTACAGTCCAGGCATCTGAGAATTCGTATAAAATGGTTGAGGATATCGTGAAACATCTATAAGCAAGAATAAAAAAAGCTCAGAATTTCGCCGAAATGGCGGTTCTGAGCTTTTATTTTTACTTCAAATACATCATGGCGAGTTCTTTCGTTTGCCGGTTCTTCTCGGCAATCGCTTGGCGCCTTGGAATTGGCGCCCAAGCCTCCACAGGGTCCAGCCACGTATCTACCAGCTGGACCGGGCTCTTGCTCTGCCAGGCGTCTAGCCACGCCTGAGGCAGCTTCAGCTGTGGCTGCGCCTCCAGCTGATCTAGGATTGCCTGCTCGCTCATGACGAGCCAGAGCAGGCTCCAAGCCCGTGGTACGACACGCCAGATGTCGTACCCGCCGCCCCCGAGCGCTATCCAGCGCCCTTCGCACCACTTGTGCGCAAGGGAGTGGATTAGCTCGGGCATAGCCTTGTACACGCGCATGGAGCAATGGACATGCGCGAGCGGGTCGAAAGCATGGGCATCGCACCCATGCTGCGAGATAATGACGTCTGGCTGGAAGCTTCGAATCGTCTCGGTGAGCACCTCGCTGAAGCACTCCAGCCACGACTCATCCTCGGTGTAGGGCTCCACCGGCATGTTAATGTTCGTGCCGAACGCGTCGCCTTCGCCTCGTTCGTTCACGGCGCCCGTGCCGGGGAATAAATATTTCCCCGTCTCGTGGATTGAAAGTGTGCATACCTGAGGATCGGCGTAGAAGCCCCACTGCACGCCATCTCCATGATGCACATCTGTGTCGATGTACAGCACCTTGGCGCCGTACATCTCTTTGGCGTGCGCAATCGCCGCTGACGCGTCGTTGTAGACGCAGAAGCCTGCGCCCTTGCTTTGCAGGGCGTGGTGCAATCCGCCGCCAAGGTGAAGGGCGTGCGGAGCCTTACCCGACATCACCAGCTCGACTGCGGTGATGGAGCCGCCAACGACCTTCGCCGTAGTATCGTGCATCCCGGCGAAGTAAGGCGTGTCATCAGTGTCCAGTCCGAAACGCGTTGCTTCTCGGACCCAGGCGGCATCTGGCACGGAACAGCTAAGCGCTTTCACTGCTTCGATGTAAGCGGGTGAATGAACCCGCAGCAGTTCGCTATCTATCGCGGAACGAGGAGCACACAGCGCGCTATCAGGGAGCGCGCCGGCTTTTCGCAGCAGATCCACCGTCATCGTAAGACGATCTTGATTGAACGGGTGATTTTCATTAAATTTATATTGAATTTCTTGATCATCATAGATAAAGACAGGACTTGCCTTCTTGTTCATATCCCTATTCCCCCGAATGGACTAACAATTTCGCTTGAAGCCCTAGAAATCCCGCGATTACTTAGAAATTAATACATGAAACGCTGCTGAAAACGAATGCGATCAAACTGTTCAACGGAAGAGATCGGCACCTTTTTGCCGATTCTTACCATAAGACAGTTGGCTGGATGTGAGCAGATTTCTGGGTCGTCCGTAGCGAACCAGATCATGTCGACGCTTTTCATTAGCTTCTCCATCATTTGACGGTATTCCCAGACTGTTAATTTGCTTGTTTCCAAGTCCCAATGCCAATAATACTCCGTCGTGAAACAGATGATATTCTCCATCTGCTCATCTTCGAAAGCGAGTCGAATCAACTTTTTCCCTAATCCAATGGATCGGTAGTCGTCTGCAACTTCTATGGCGCCCAGTTCAATTAAGTCCTGCATATGCCCCTGTGACCAACGCTCAATCTCATCTGGATAGTGAAAGGTGACATAGCCTACAATGGTTGAGCCGTCTCTTGCAATGATGATACGGCCTTCAGGTAATTGTGCGATTTCAATTAGTGCTTCTAACTGCTCCTTAGGTCTGCGGAATGCATCTAATTTCGTATGCATAATAAGCTCCTGCAAGGTTTCTGCTGAAACTGGGCCTTCTAAGATAATTTCAGGTTGATTGGGAGCTGCGCGCAAGCTGTGTGAGTGGTATATTTTGATATGCTGCATAACCTTAGCTCTCCTTTTGAAAAAAAGCATGATGAACGTTTCCTTTTCCGTTAGGTCATAGTATTCTTATACCAAACTTTGGTTTGAATTAAAAGACGAATTTTTAACGTAGGCGAATATTTCCTAGTATGATATAATAGAATATGTCAAAAATCGATCACATTTTGCTTGAAATCGTCAGTAAAATGAAAGCGGTTTACCACGTGAGGAGGGTTTTACGTACATGGATCAAATGAAAGTTGAACTCATTGAAGCTGTATCCACTAATCCTAACATGAACAATTATGAAGAAACACATGCGGCATTTGACTGGAAAGACATCGAGAAAAGCTTTTCCTGGTATGAAACAGGTAAAGTTAACATGGCATATGAAGCGATTGACCGTCATGCTGGCTCATCCAAAAAGGATAAAATCGCACTTTATTACAGCGATAGTCAGCGAGAAGAAGCAATCACTTATGGACAAATGAAAGCGAAATCTAATCAGTTTGGTAATGTGCTTCGAGGTCTTGGCGTTGGTAAAGGCGAGCGCGTCTTTATTTTCATGCCACGTACACCGGAACTTTACTATTCCTTACTCGGAACCCTTAAAGTTGGTGCTGTTGTTGGGCCATTATTTGAGGCTTTCATGGAAACAGCAGTCAGAGACCGTTTGGAAGATAGTGAAGCCGTAGCCATTATTACGACACCAAGTTTATTATTTCGTGTTCCTTATAATGAACTTCCGCATTTGAAGCATGTCATTCTCGTTGGTGAAAATGTGGAGCTAGCTGAAGGACAAGTTGATTTCTACAAAGAGATGGAAAGCGCTTCAACAGAGCTTGACATTGAATGGCTGGATCGCGAGGATGGATTAATTATCCATTATACGTCTGGTTCAACGGGTAAACCAAAAGGTGTCTATCACGTTCAAAACGCAATGGTTCAACATTATTATACGGGTAAAATTGTATTAGATCTTAAAGAGGACGATATTTATTGGTGTACAGCTGATCCAGGTTGGGTAACAGGAACCTCCTATGGGATCTTTGCTCCATGGTTAAATGGGGCAACGAATGTCATTCGCGGCGGACGCTTCAGTCCCCAAGATTGGTATAATACGCTTCAGAAATATAAAGTAACCGTTTGGTACAGTGCGCCAACTGCCTTCCGTATGTTGATGGGTGCCGGTGATGATGTTGTTACTGGGTTTGATCTGTCCTCGCTTCGTCACGTACTTAGCGTAGGCGAACCGTTAAATCCCGAAGTTGTACGTTGGGGGCTAAAAGTTTATAACCAACGTATACATGATACTTGGTGGATGACAGAAACAGGTGGACAACTCATCTGTAACTATCCATCCATGACAATTAAGCCTGGTTCAATGGGCCGGCCAATTCCGGGTGTTGAAGCGGCTATTATTGATGATGCAGGGAACATTCTGCCTCCTAATCGGATGGGGAACCTAGCTATCAAAACGCCGTGGCCTTCGATGATGCGTAAAATATGGAATAATCCATCTAAATACGAAGAATATTTCCGTTTGACTGGATGGTACGTTTCTGGTGACTCGGCCTATCAGGATGAAGAGGGGTACTTCTGGTTCCAAGGCCGTGTGGATGATGTGATTAACACAGCAGGCGAGAGGGTAGGTCCTTTCGAGGTGGAGAGCAAGCTCGTTGAGCATCCTGCGGTTGCAGAGGCAGGGGTTATTGGTAAGCCTGACCCGATGCGTGGAGAGATCATTAAAGCGTTTATCGCCCTGCGTGAAGGCTTTACACCATCTGATGAGCTCAAAGCGGACATCTCCAAATTTGTTAAAGAAGGGCTTTCTGCCCATGCAGCTCCTCGTGAAATTGAATTTAAAGACAAGCTGCCTAAGACACGCAGTGGCAAAATTATGCGCCGTGTTCTTAAAGCTTGGGAGCTCAATTTGCCGACAGGCGACTTATCGACGATTGAAGACTAAAGGGATTCAAGCCTTCTTTGCACCAGATCTATGGTGTGAGGAAGGTTTTTTATTGCGTACATAGAAGCTTTTTGAAATTAAAAAAGACCCGGGTACCCGGGTCTTTCTAAATAGTGATTTAGTTGTTATAGGCGATAGCAGCTGATGGCTTAGATTCGCCCGCATCGTTGACAGCAGTTACTTTGTAATAACCGTTGTAAGCTGCTGCGTAATAATGAAATTCGGTTGCTTCATCAACAGAACCAAGCTTCTTAAACGTTCCTTTTTCTTTGTCACTAAAATAAACATTATACTGCTTTACTTTATCCTTGGACCCATTGGCTTTCCAGGTTAACATCACACCTGCGCCATCAGCTTTGGCTTTTATACCGGTTGGTGCTGCAGGCAGGTCCTTTGTGCTTCCATTGTTAGGTTTGTCGGTTCCAATAGGTTCACCGATTCCACCATTGGAACCTGATGGAGGGTTAGTAGCTCCTGGAATTTGATTGCCATCGACAGAAGGTACGAACAATGAATCTAGCGAGCTACCATCTGTATAGGAGGAACGGCTAGGTACCGATTCTTTCCCCGCCACATCGACTGCTGTCACATAATAACCGATTAAGCTAGATCCAGGGATTTGATCAATAAATTTGGTCTCAGCTCCTGCTAAGACAACTTTGCCGCCCATGAGCTGGAATTTGCCGCGGTTATCGGAACGATATATGCGATAGCCGACGATATCCGGATTCGGACTTGCCTGGAAGGCAATCGTTGCCGTGTCACCGGACTTAGTTGTTACAACGTTCGTTGGTGCTGCAGGCTCTTTACCGTCATCAACTCGAGGGTCAACTTCGGATGGCGCATCATCGTCATAATCTGTAGGCTTATAATTATCGATAGGCTTACGGCTTTTTTCAGGAAGTTTACTCATCGCTACTTCGATTTCTTTGAGCAATTGACTGATCGATTTTTGCCTTTTAATGACGGTTTTCTCTTGCACGAAATCTGCTGGCGTATTGTCTTGCGCCATGTAATTCAGTCCGTTAAATGAACTGATTTTCATCCGTACCATCACATTGTCGACTTCCGTAGGTACATATTTCTTGTTGAAAAGATCAGTAACTAGAAAATCAGACTTAGACGTTAATTCGCTTGGCAGCTTGCCGGATAAACTGGATACGGTTGCCGAGACAATACCATCCGGTTTGGCGAATGTTTTGGTAGGGAATAGGTCCGGTTTTTGTTCGATCGTTCGGTTCATTATAAGTGCCCATATATCTTTGGCGTGATATGTTTGATGCATTTGCGATGATTTCGTCGACGATGATAATTTATTAATCGGTTGATCATAGCCGATCCATACGCCAACCGTGATGTCCGGGCTGAATCCCATAAACCAAGCATCGGCATCGTCTTGCGTAGATCCTGTCTTACCGGAAATCTCGATTTTGCCGTATGATTTATATTTTTGCATTAAATCTGTCGCTGTACCTTGGCTAATCACCGTTTTCATCATATCCGTAATTAGATATGCACTTTGCGGAGAGTAGACAGGCGTAGGCTTGAGATCATGCGTATAAATCGTTTTGCCATTCGAATCCTTGATTTCGCGAATCATAAAGGTTTCATTAAATACGCCTTTATTCGGAATTGAAGCATAGGCACCAGTCAGTTCCCTCACCGAAGTTCCTTTGCTTAAACCGCCGATTACACCGGTCTGCGCATAATAATCTTCTTTTTGAATGGACGTGATACCGAGTTTCTTTGCAAAATCCCAGGAGTCATTAATGCCTACTTTATTCAAAAATATATCGATGGCAGGGATGTTGTAAGACTGGTTTAGAGCTTTTCTTGCTGTCATTAATCCATGAAACTTGTGATCCCAGTTTTCTGGAAGATGAAAGCCTTTGACACCGTCTTTTAGAATAATAGGGATATCATCTACGATACTAGCTGGTTGAATGGCCCCTTTCTCTAAAGCTGGTATATAGGCGGCAATTGGCTTCATGGTTGATCCAGGCTGTCTGAATGCTTGTGTGGCGTGATTGAGCTGCTCTTCGAAGAAATTGCGGCCCTCAATCATCCCTTTAATAGCTCCGGATTTGGAATCGATCATGATGGCACCAACTTGTTCCATGCCTTTTTTGTCATCCGTAGGGGCGAAGTTTTTATCGTTGCTCGATATTTCATGCATGGAATCATAAATTGTCTTATCTATGGTTGTATAGATTTGATAACCACCACGTAAGAGCTGAGTATGTATGCCTTTTAACGCTTCATTATAAGCGGCCTGATTTTTCTTAGGATCAAGATCAGGCTTCTGGATCTTCAACAAAATTTCGGCTGCTTCCTTTTCTGTTTCAATCATTAGGTATGGATAAGTCGTATAAGCCTTCTGAGCCGTAGGGGGCATGGAAGCTTTGAGATCAAATTTAAGGGCTTCTTGGTACTGTTCATTCGTAATTTTCTTTTCTTCCAGCATCCGTTTGAGTACTAGTTGTTCACGCGTAACCGCTTTTTTGAAACCATCTTCATCAAATTCGGGCTTACTCGTGAAGGCGGAGTACTGCGATGGGGACTGCGGCAGACCTGCTAAGTAAGCAGCTTGAGCAACGTTTAACTTATCCAGGTCGTCGATGTTGAAGAGGCCTTTGGCAGCTGCTTTAATTCCATAAAGATTATAGCCTGTCGCGCCATTGCCATAAGGAATTTTGTTCAAATAAGCGAGCAAAATTTCATCCTTGGACATTAGGCGTTCCATACGCAGCGCGAGCAGCAGCTCTCTTGCTTTACGGCCATCATCACGGTCTAGTGTAAGAAATACACGTCTGGCAAGCTGTTGCGTAATCGTACTGCCGCCTGTTTGAACTTCTTCGTTCAGCAGCTTCTGTGTTACTGCGCGATAAAGTCCGCGGATATCGATCCCGCGATGGTTGTAGAAGTCTTTGTCTTCGATGGCAAGGACAGCGTCTAACAGAAGTTGCGGAATGTCATCTAGCTGAGCGAGACGACGGTCTTCTTCAGTTCGCAATTGCCCTATGACGGTATCGTCATTGAAGTAAGCAAAGCCTGTGACTGCATTTTCCTGCATCTGCTGGCGTATGGATTCTTCGGTGCGTACAGGATCTTTTTTGACTAAGGCACTTACATACCCAAATGCCGCGGATCCACCGACTATTCCCGCCAAGAAAGCACTAATGATGGTCCATTTTAAGGTAATCCAAGTTACTTTGAATGTAGTCCTCACCCAAGGGCGATTCCATTTAGCGAAAAAATTGCGCATAAGTTCCAATATCCTCCTTACATGAACCCTAATAGTATACCATAACTGCACCTTTTGCGGTAATGATGAAGCGAAGAAACGATGCCGACATGGTTTGACAACACCTAGAAACATGTGATAAATTTTTATCAAATGCGTTGAAAGATCAGCAGTAGGTAGCTTGTGGATGCTTTCAGAGAGCCGGTGGATGGTGCGAACCGGTACCTGCAGGTTAGTGAATTACGGTCTTGAGCAGTGAATGGGAACCTGCAGCAACTTCGGCTGCACAAGTAGTATTTGCCGATTAAACCCCGTTAAAGGTTCTTGAGTGAAAATAGCTAGCCGTGCACATAACACTTGTTATAGATGTACGTAACTACTGTTTTAATTAGGGTGGTACCGCGAGTCAAGTCTTCTCGTCCCTTTGTGGATAAGAAGGCTTTTTTTGTATGTTTAAGAAAAAAGGAGATGGATGAACATGGATATTTTGAAGGATTTGGAGTTTCGCGGTCTGCTTCATCAAATCACGGATCGAGAGGGCTTGGACAAAAAGCTTAACGAGGAGCGTGTTACGCTTTATTGCGGCTTTGACCCGACTGCGGACAGCTTGCATATCGGCAGCTTGCTGCCCATTCTTACGCTGAGACGCTTTCAGCTCGCAGGTCATGTTCCATTGGCACTGGTTGGCGGGGGAACAGGTCTAATTGGTGATCCTAGCGGAAAAGCTAATGAGCGAACACTTAACGGACCTGAAGTTGTCGAGGCTTGGTCGCAAAGCATCAAAAATCAGTTATCACGCTTTCTCGACTTCTCCACTGAAATTGAAAATAGTGCAGAGCTTGTCAACAATTACGATTGGCTTGGATCGCTGAACGTCATCGAATTTCTTCGTGATGTAGGCAAAAACTTTACTGTCAATTACATGTTGGCAAAGGATTCTGTTGATTCTCGTATCTCCAAAGGGATTTCTTTCACAGAGTTCAGCTATATGATCCTGCAATCTTACGATTTCCTGAAGCTCAATGAAACGAAAAATTGCTCTGTGCAAATTGGCGGAAGTGACCAATGGGGTAATATTACGGCTGGTCTTGAGCTTATCGGTAAATCCTCAGATAAACGTGCTTACGGGGTAACCTTGCCGCTTGTGACAAAGAGTGATGGTCAAAAGTTCGGAAAGACAGAGGGCGGAGCAATTTGGTTGGATGCTAGCAAAACATCTCCTTACCAGTTCTACCAATTCTGGTTGGGCACAGCCGACAATGATGTCATCCGTTTCCTAAAGTATTTTACTTTCGTTTCTCATGAGGAAATCCAACGTCTTGAGGAAGAAGTACAGGCTCAGCCAGAGAAGAGAGAGGCTCAGAAATTACTTGCTCGCGAAGTTACGAAGCTTGTACACGGTGTAGAAGCGTTAGAAAGTGCTCTTAACATTACAACAGCTTTATTCAGTGGCAATATTCAGGAGCTTTCTCGTACGGAGATTGAAGAAGCGTTTAAGGATGTCCCATCTGCAACCATAGATCAAGACGACATTGCGTTGGTTGATTTGCTGATTTCTGTAGGAGCGGCACCATCCAAACGTCAAGCGCGTCAAGATATTGAGAGCGGAGCTGTCACGGTCAATGGCGTTAAAGTAACGCAATTCGATGCAGTTACCAGAGATTTGGGTAGGCTCGGAGAGTCTTACATCATTATTCGCCGCGGTAAAAAGAATTACTACCTTGTACAGTTTGCTTAACAAAAAAATAAGCCCCTCAGGGAAATCCCTGAGGGGCTTGCTTTTATTAACGGCTGTAGAACTCGACGATTTGTTTCTCGTCAATTTCTTGTGGAAGCTCAGAACGTTCTGGCAAACGAATGTACTTGCCTTCTACGCTTGCGTCGTTGAACTCAAGGTAAGTTGGCAGGTAGTTACGGTTAGCTAGAGCTTCTTTCACTGCGGAAAGACCTTTGCTTCTTTCACGAAGAGCAATAACGTCACCCGTAGATACGATGTAAGAAGCGATATCTACTTTTTTGCCGTTCACAGTTACGTGACCGTGAGCAACTAGTTGACGCGCGCCTGCGCGGGAGTTGGAAAGACCAAGACGGTAAACCAGATTGTCCAAACGGCTTTCAAGCAAGATCATGAAGTTCTCACCGGAAATACCTTTAAGTTTGGAAGCTTTATCGAACAAGTTGCGGAATTGTTTCTCGTTCAAACCGTACATGTGACGAAGCTTTTGTTTTTCATTTAATTGAACGCCATAGCCGCTCATTTTTTTACGTTGTCCTGGGCCATGCTGACCTGGAGGGAATGGGCGTTTCAAGTCTTTACCGTTACCACTCAAAGAAATACCAACACGACGGCTTAATTTAAATTTAGGTCCTGTATAACGTGACATTTAGGAAAAACTCCTTCTTTTCAACAATTAGTTTAGTAGATAGCATCTAGATGTCAGGGTGAAGACAAGTGCCTGGTTTTGCTTACGAATCATATTGTGATTCCCTGACAAGAGTAGTTCAGCCGCTGTCTTGGCAGGAGCAAAAGCAGTGAGGGTGATCACAAATGGCATTCACCGAAATCATGTTGTTACTCGACTTCTAATTTTATTAAAAACAGGGGCATGTGTCAAGTCTCAATCCTTTAAAGTGATTCTAAAATATCGTGCAATAAGCATGGAAAAATAGTATGATATATGAGGTAAGATTTAGCCTGGTTCAATAGTACTACAGTTTGTTGGTGAAGGAGAGCCTATGAGTGAATCACTTCGTAGTATGAAACAACATAGTCGTGCAGAACACTTCGAAGAGTTTCTTCGGCAAGGACTTGTTCTTTCTAGCAACTTTTCCTATTGGGAATCCAATTGTCATCATGTAGTGCTAGATGCTTTTGATGAGTGGAATCACCAATTCGGGCAAGCGATGCTACCGCCTCAAACCGCACTGCTATGCGTGGATACGGATCTGAAAGTGGTTAAGGCTTGCTCCCATGGTACACTTCTGACTGATGAATTGCTGCAGGTAGGAGCATCATGGAGCTATGCTGAACGCAATGACAATCCGTTGGCACGATGTGCTGAGAATCCCAAAATGCATATAATGACTAGCGAAGTTATGAGTGCAAAAGAACTGAAGTCCGTTTTGGCTGCTTCGATTCCAGTCCTAGATCCACAAGGGATTCCAATTTTATACTTGGGACTATTTTCCCATACACTTGAAGAAGCAGACGAACTTACACAATTATTTTATATACTTTCCCTTTCCTTACAAGGCAGTGTGCAGAGCGTAGAGGATCGTCGTAAATACGACCATTTGTTTATGCAGCATCTAAATAGGGAACTTGAGTTTAAGAAGCATGATATTTTATTTGAGGCTTCTAAGAAGCTGCATGCCAAAATCGATGTCGATTCGGTGTTGACCGAAGTCATTGAGTGCATGCATAGCGTTTACCCCAATATGCAAGTAGATTTATTGCTTTCACAAGATAATGACTCTAAGAATCTATCAGTGAAGCCCTTGAATTTCCAAAGTACGGAGGATGACATTCGAACACGCGCTTTTATGGAAGGGCATGTGATATTTGAACCTTCATCCGAGAAAAGTGGTCCAAGTACAGGTCATATAGCAGCTCCATTATCAGGCAAACAAGGTGTTTATGGTGTTTTATACATGACGTCTAAGAGCGATTTGATTCACGCTTCGGATTTGCAATTCATATCCTTGCTTGCTGATACAGCTGGGTCTGCTTTTGAAAACGCTAAATTGTATGAACAATCCAATTTAATGATTAACGAGCTTCGACTTATTAATGAAATCACCAAGCAGTTAAATCAGAGCTTGCGTTTAAACGAAATCTTTAACTCAGCATCTAGCGAGATTTTAAGTATTTTCGGAGCGGACTACAGTTGTATTCTGCAAGCGGATAAAAATAGTGAGAATTTAATCGTACAAGCGACTAATTTGCCTGCGATGTTTCATGAGACCTTTACCGTAGATCAAGGCTTTTCTGGCGTCGTTTATACTTCCAAAGAACCGATTATTATTTCGGATTATTGGAGCAATGACAAGATCCAGTCAAAGCTGATGCAGTTAACCAACTCCAGATCACTTATTGGTTCTCCGATTCTCGTTAATGGACAAGTTGAGGGAGTTATTCTAGTCGTGCATAGCAAGCCCAATTTCTTCTCCTATGATAACTACAAATTGCTGCAGGTTCTTTCGGGGCATATTGGTCTTGCCATGACGAATGCTTCTCTGCATGCTGAAGTAAAACGAATGGTTATTACAGACAATTTGACAGGACTATATGTACGTCATTATTTGGATGAACAGGCTAACTCGATGCAAAAGAAGGACTTCTGCGGCTCACTCATTGTTGTTGATATAGACAATTTCAAACGGGTTAATGATACCTACGGTCATCAGGTTGGCGATAAAATCTTGATCCAGGTAAGTCAAATTATTAAAACTAGTATTAGGGATAGTGATATTGCAGCAAGGTGGGGCGGGGAAGAGCTTGCGGTCTATTTACCCCAAGTGGCCAAGTCTCAAACGATTCGAATCGCAGAACGTATTCGTGTTCGTGTTCTAGAGGAAACTAATCCGCAAGTAACCGTTTCCTGTGGTGTTTCGGATTGGAATTGGGAAGAAGATAAGATTAGTGTAGAATCACTGTTCTATCGTGCTGATATGGCTCTCTATCAAGCTAAAAATAATGGTCGCAACCAAATTCGAATCGGATAGTAAAAGCACTTGTCTAAGGACAGGTGCTTTTGCTTCATTCTAACACGTTTACATCAAGAACATGGCTATCCAACCTGCAAATCATGTCGAAAAAAGGTTATCAAATCTAATAAATTTCCGTAGGTAGGGTAAACTATGTGACGGATAGAAATAGGATAGGGTTCTTCACTGTTGTATAACTAGATAACTCCTTAATTTTCTCTTCCTGAACCTTCTGTAAAATGTTACAATGGTTTGGTCTAAGGGAAGGATGGTCGAAATTTGTCGGTGTTAAACAGAAATAGAAAACACATTTTGTTAGTTTTTTTTATTTGTATTTTGCTCGTTGCCCTAATTGCCTTTTTATTTTATAACCCTACAGGCATTAAACTTACTCACAGTAATATGCGACAGCTATCTGAACATTTAAGGGACTTAGGTTGGCCCGGTAAAATCATCGGAATGGCTTTAATTTTTTTTCAAACGTTCTTTCCGTTTATTCCGTTTGTTGTAGTAGCAGGTACGAATGTTGCTATTTTCGGTATTAAAATAGGGTTTCTTGTTAATTACATAATGTCTTGTTTGGGAGCCGTTGCTTCTTTTTATTTTGCTCGTTATTATGGACATGCATGGGTAGAGAAAAAGCTCGAGCGATTCCCGTTAGTGACGCAGTTTAGCAAGCGGATGGAGAAGCGTGGATTCCTATATGTCCTTCTAGGCAGATTGATTCCAATTTTACCTTCGTCGGCGATTAATTTTGGTGCGGGGCTAACTCGAATGCGGTTTACTTATTTTCTATGGGGTACCTTGATGGGCAAACTGCCAATCGTATTTCTGGAATCGATGATTGCGCATGATTTATTTCATTTCCAGAAGTATAAGGGAAGACTGCTTTTGTTGCTCGGTATTTTTGTTGTTTTAATTCTACTGGGGAACGGTGTGAAGAAAGCCATTGCAGCAAAGACGAAGTAAAGCGCTTCACTTGGAGAATGAAGGAAATTTTTAGTTGCGTTAAGTAACCTTTCCAAGTTATCATATAGGGAGCAAGGCGACCAATTCAGATGCGAATAAATGGAGGAATGAAATATGCCAAGTGCTAATAATGCCGCAATTGTTGAAATTTCACAAACAGCTAATAAATTCAGATCGTCAATCGTTCTCCAATATGATAATAAGTACATCGATGTAAAAAGTATTTTAGGTTTGTTTACTACATTGCTTAGCTCCAGCAACTATGATCTCCATGTTCATGGGCCGGATGCCGAAGAAGCGAAAGTCGCTATGGCTGAAGTATTTGCTAAGCACAATTTGGGCGTAAACGTTGTTCAAGAATAGAGTTCATACTTAAAGAAGGTACTCTCAGAATCTCTGAGGGTACCTTCTCTTGTATATTGATCCAATTTCGCTTAATATAGATCATATAAGGACGGATGACTATGCGTATAGGGGGAAGTTGGGAATGTCTTCATCTGATCTATTGCTGGACATGAATCAAAAAGCGCTTAATCTTCTCCAAGAAGATGCAGATAAAATCGAAAAACTAATCGAAGTACAAATGGAGAATTTGACAACGCGTCAATGTCCGCTGTATGAAGAAGTTTTAGATACGCAAATGTACGGACTTTCTAGAGAAATTGATTTTGCCATTCGAGCGGGACTTATTTCCGAAATGCCTGGTAAACAAATTCTCAGCAAGCTTGAACGTAACCTTGCGCAGCTATATGAAGCGTTGAATAACAAAAAGTAACCCTTCACAATGAGAGCACTGCAAAACGAATACAGAATCTGTAAAAATAGACCCAGTGGCGCATAGGCACTGGGTTTGTTGTATACTGGAAGAAAAGGAAAAGTGGAG
>NZ_LMEO01000011.1 GCF_001426375.1 Paenibacillus sp. Root444D2 | reverse complement strand
CTCCACTTTTCCTTTTCTTCCAGTATACAACAAACCCAGTGCCTATGCGCCACTGGGTCTATTTTTACAGATTCTGTATTCGTTTTGCAGTGCTCTCAGAATGAGGTGTCTTTTTCCAATCCTTGTGGCCCTTTTATCCATGGTTATTGCACACAGGAAACATTCAATGTTCTTTAATGGTCAACGGATTCAATGAAATCGTATATCGTTTTCCTATCACAGTTAGAAATTCACTCCTAATCAAAGCATCGATCTGAACGCTGCAAAGCCCTCCAGAATGAGAATAAATCTCTGCTTGAACAATTTCGCCCTTATTCCAACTTATGTTCACCTCGAATCCTCCGCGTGCCCTTAAGCCTTTAACGAAGCCTGTCGGCCAAGCATCAGGTAGAGCGGGAAGCAAGTGAAGGTACCCTTGATGGGATTGCAGCAGTAGTTCAGCTATTCCTGATGCTGCGGCAAAATTGCCATCAATTTGAAACGGGGGGTGAGCATCAAACAGATTCGCATAAATACCCCCAGTTTGGTAATTTTCCGTATCATCTTTAACGAGCCTTAGCAGATTGGCAAGAAGGCCTAGTGCCCGGTTTCCATCTCCAAATCGAGCCCATAATCCCACTTTCCAGCCGAGGCTCCATCCCGTCCCCTCATCTCCGCGCCTATTCAGGGATTGCTGCGCTGCCGTGTATAGCTCCGGTGTTGTATGCTGTGTCAACTGACGGCCAGGATAAACGCCGAATAAATGGGAGATGTGCCTGTGATGCTTATCTTCGTCCTCGAAATCCTGGGACCACTCCTGAAGCTGGCCATATTTGCCGATTTGCATCGGAAATAATCGACTTCGCGCATCGTCCAATTCTTGGCGGAAGTCAGCATCCATTTGCAAAATTTCTGATGCTTCCATACAATTCGTAAACAAATCCCAAATGATTGACAGATCCATGGTGGCTGCTACGCTAACGCCGGCTTTTCCTTCTGCGGTCACAAATTTGTGTTCCGGAGAAGTAGATGGCATGGTAATCAATCGGCCAGACCCGTCATCTACCAACCAATCCAGGCAAAAAAGCGCTGCTTCTTTCATTATAGGATAAGCATAATTGCGCAGGAAAGTGTCATCTTTGCCAAATGCATAGTGCTCCCATAAATGCTGTGTTGTCCACGGTCCCCCCATCAGCCATAAAGCCCAAACAGGATCACCTTGACCATAATCACCGACAGGTGAGGCTTGGCACCAAATATCCGTATTATGATGTGCCGTCCAGCCACGAGCCCCATAATGTACATCCGCCGTTTTCTTTCCATTCTGCGATAATCTTCCAATAAAACTGAGAAAAGGCTCATGGCATTCCGCAAGATTGCAGGTTTCTACCATCCAATAATTCATTTGTGCATTGATGTTAAGCGTATAGTTGCTGCTCCACGGCGGTCGTATTTCTTTATTCCAGATGCCCTGCAAATTAGCCGGCTGTGTGCCTGGACGAGAGCTTGCAATCATCAGATAACGGCCATAATGAAATAAGAGCTCTACCAGACCGGGATCCTTGGCCCCATATTCGGATATCCGCTCCTCCGTCGATAAATCGGCTGGCGCTATGGTTTCACCCAAGCTAAGCTCTACTCGATTAAATAGAGCTTGATGATCCTCAATGTGTTTGCGTCGCAGTGAATCATACGATTGCGCCTTCACCAACTCTAGCGCTCGGGTAACAAGAGGCTCAGGATTCTTCCCCTGCTTGCCGGGGGATTTGTTATAACCGTTAAAGCTTGTCTCTGCCACGAAATAGAGAGTGACTCCCGTAGCTCCAAGAATATGCATGCCGTCATGATCGACTTGCAGCTTACCGTCATCCAGAACTGCCCCAAGATGAGCTTCAAAACGTATTGCTTCTGCAGTTATAGGGTCACCGAATACAACCGGATTATCGGTAGCATAGTAATTCGGATCCACATGTTCAGGCGCAGTTCCCTTAAGCACAAGATCATTTCCTATTGTATCCGTACGGTAATGGAGCTGACTATCCAGCCTAGCATGCAGATTCAACATACCCGTTTTGCTTGCTTGCAAACGAAGCACAATGACTTGGTCCGGATGGGAAGCAAATATTTCCCTGCTGTATGTAACATCGCCAATCCGATACTCCACACGCGATATTCCTTCTTGAAGAGATAGGCTCCTGTGATATGATTGATAAAGATCTCCGTGATCAAACTTAAGGTGCAAGTCACCAAGTGGCATATAGGATTGTGTGTAAGGACCTAACATTTCCTTACTCAGTTTTTCTGCTTCTATGAATTTACCATCCATGAGAAGACGGCGGACTTCTGGAAGTACTTCTTTGGCTCTGGGATTGTTGCCGTCCTTTGGGGAGCCGGACCACAACGTGTCTTCATTGAATTGCAAATGTTCGTTCATCACCCCGCCAAATGTCATGGCACCGAGTCGGCCATTACCAATGGGCAGCGCCTCTGTCCACTTTTCAGCTGCAGAGAAATATTGAATTTTCATTTTTCTACCTCCTCTTATTATTGGATAAATATAGAAAATTTAATGGGATTCTCCTTCTGCTAAATGCTCTAGTTGCCCCTCCTCTGATAGCGCTTTCTATATTTATACTATAGGATTCAATTTTCTAATAGATACACTTCGGAATTATACGTACATATTTCCGTTTTGAGGATATTTTTGCTCTCATTTTTTATTGTCACAGCACTGACAACTATTCCAATATTAATTTTCCATCGAACTTTTTATAGTCTTTAAATACTCTTTGATGATGTTTTGCAAAAAGCACACTTGAAGCTTCCGGTAAATTATCCAATGGGTAAAATTCAGCATCTACACTTTCATCTGTCTCTTTTTCAAGAGTACCCGACCACATATCCACCCGAAATAAATATTCAATCACATGATGCTCATTCCCCCAACGGTCGGTGAATGTTTGTGTTGTTGGAGAAGAATAAATAGCAATTAGTGTTGCCTGAAAAACATCAAGCCCTGTTTCTTCTTTGACCTCACGCTTCATTGCATCAAACACAGATTCATCTAGTTCAATCTACAAAATAATTTAATTTAGATGGAATCGTTCTAATATTGGTATCAAAAAAGTGCTTGCTTTGATTATTCAAAATGCTCTTCAGACAGCTCGATGATTTCGAGATGATTAAACTTTATTCTGATCTGTTCAACCAAAGATCTTACCCCAAATATTTCAGTAAACGTATGACTTCCGACTATCATATTCATTCCGACATATTGAGCATATTGTACCGAATACAATGTTTTTTCACCTGTTAAGTAGGCATCGCATCCCAATTTTAACGCGTCGAGGATATTGTTAGTTGAGTTTCCAGCTCCTGTAATAATGCCTACTTTGCTTATTCGTTTTTCAGAATTCTTCCATGACTTAACACTTTCTTTTAATACGTTTGTTACTCGTTCATTCAACGCTTCAAACGTTAATGGCTCTTTGAATATACCTACTCCGGGCATACTCCTACCTTCATTATGATAAGAAGTTTGAATAATTTGGTTAACCTTTAATGCTTGAAAAAGTGAATTACATGTACCAAAATCAGCATAATCAAGTGGTAGATGAACGAAATAATGACTGATTTGAAATTGCTTCAGTAGATTATGGCATTCTTCCTTCATCCCGAATACGAAATCCCAAGCATCATGATGCGTAACGATTAGATCGATCTTGTTTGCAGCAGCTTGACGTACGATATCTGGTGTAATATTCGTTGAAAAACCAATACGGTATATCATCTGAGGACCAAAATTGTAAAACGCATATTCTTCTCCTTCATCAAATGATGTCAATAAGTCACCGAAGAGTGAGTGAGTAGCTTCAATAAATTGATCACAGTGCATCTCAATTACACCACCAGTTCATTTATATATTAATTCTATACATACCACAACTTTACTTTTGCCGCTACGCAATCCTGCCCGTAACTTCAATGAAATCAAAAAGGAGCTGCTTCAAAGCAGCTCCTGAACTATTGTTTCTCATAAGTTGAATCCCTCTCCAATGACGGACGTGTAATTTAGGCTGACGAATTCAACATAGTGCCTACCACTTGCGAAGAGCGATGATAAAACAAGCCAGAGCAGCGATTGAAGTTATCGTCCGCACATGATTCCAGGGCATCCAACCGGCAAGATATTCTCTCCACACCCGGGTACCCTCGGAACTCCCTGAAGTCACAGAGGCTAAGGTATCGTTTAGCGGTACGTTAAATACGACTGTCACCAGAAATGTGCCGACGAGGATGAGCAGACTGCCTGTAAGTACATATGCTGCTCCAACCGTACCTAATTTGATGGATGAGGCTATTCCCAGGATGATGCTTAGAAAGGTTGTGCCCATGAAGACCAAGATAAATAACGATTGTAGGATAGTCGTATTGATGGACTGCATGGCAGTTATGCCTTGCTCCGCCGGAAGGCGAGCGAGCGAGGTCATTACGAATGCCGAGAAAGTGAAAAATATGCCAGCAAGCAAACCGGACCCCATTGCGGACGCAAAGGTTAAATAATAGAGCAGGCTATTCATGGTTATTCACCTCCAACTGCCTGTTACGGCAACATTCTTCCTTCGTTAGCGGGTACGATAAGATATCGGGTGTGATTGGAAATCGCGTCAATGATGGTATCCCAGTCTTCATGGTGAAGCTCATGACCTGTCCCCTCTAAGGAGAGTAAAACCGCTTTGGGAATAGCGCAGGCAAGAGCGACTCCATGTTCATAAGATATAATCGGATCCTCCGTACCGTGAATAACCAGAGCGGGGACGTCGATATCGCCTGTTCGTACCAAATAGGATTCTCCCCCCGTCACCATGCCGTGATTATTCATGCTCGCCATATTACGACTTCTTTTGACTTCTTCAGCAGCTAAATCATATATTCTTTTCTCATCAAACGGATGCTTCGAGCCTGCGAGAACTTTCCATTTGCCAACCGTAAAAGCAATGACCACCGCATCATTCGTCCAATCTATCGCCGCCGCATTAGAGAAATATTCCATCACCTTATCTTTCATCGGTGGGAGGTCTGGGGCGAAATTCGATGTAGAGATTAGCGAAACGGTCAATACTCTTTCAGGATGTCTCAAAGCCAGGATTTGAGTCAGCATGCCGCCCATAGAAATACCTATAATATGGGCTTGGTCGATTCCAAAATGATCGAGGATATGGATAGCATCGTCAGTCATATCTTCAAAGGTGTATTCAGGATTGCCGGGTTCGTAGGTGACGGACCGACCGACATCACGATTATCGTAACGAATGATAAAGTGTCCTTTGGCGGCTAGGCGTTTACAGAAGTCTTCTTCCCACCAAACCATGGACGCTTGAGCTCCCATGATCAGTAATATAGCCGGGTGTTCCGGGTTGCCGAAGCTTTCTGCGCAAAGTTCGATTCCGTTAACTTTAAACAACTGTTCGCTCATTGCAAGATCTCTCCTTACTATTATAAAAATAAAAAAACACAGGCCGGCTGCCTGTGTTCAAGTAATCGATAAAAGAATGGAGTGATCGCGTTACGAATACCTCATCGACTAACGCAAATACATGTCAAAACACATACACATGTAACTTTACCTAAGTCGATCATCAAGTTGAAACGTAAGCGATCATCATTAAATTGGGTGCCGTGGAAGGCAGACCATTCTTCGATTACTATGCACACAATATAGCCAATAAGATTTACTCTTCTTACTGTGCAAAGATAGATCGAAAAATTAGTTTGCCACACGCAACCCTCCGTCCAAAATGAATTATTTGTATCTTAGCACAGGGTTTTGTTATCTGTCAAACATTGGTAAAAACATGTATTACATGTTGAATTGAACAGCTCGGACTTGCTTAAGTAGTTCATCATAGTCAAAACTGTAAGGAGTGGTAGTGTCGATTTCAACAACCGTACCACCGAGAGAAAGGGGCGTAAGATGTCCTTGTAAAAGCCGCTCTTTGTTTTGTTCTTCTTCAATCCATTCCTGATCATGATGACCGATATGTCGTTCTACGGTACTCATGCGTTTAAGGAAACGATCCAAGAGAACCTCCCCATCTGTCTTACACAATATTTGAAATGGCTGAAAATCGCTTGTAAGTTTCAGTTGGAGAAACTCAGCACTTCTTAGTTCAGGTCGACCAAAAAAACCCTCAATCACCAATGATTGGCCAACTTTTAATAATGAGTTTGCATAGGCATAGAGGAGGGTAAACGTTGAAGGTCCTATCAAAGGGGGACACCCGTTGTTTTGACAATCTAGAGCATCGAATAGCGTCTCATATATACCGTCTCTAGAGAACAATGGGAAACGCATTTCTGCAGCAAGCCGTTTTGCTAAGGTTGTCTTTCCGGTTCCAGGAAGCCCGTTCACAATAATCAACAGTGGTTTTACCAAAATAATCTCTCACATCCCTCTCGAAAGAATGCTGTTTTAAACAAAGAACAGACCGCTTCACTTTGCTTAATGATGAATGTTTAATGATACTGTCTTGTTATGTGTTCATTCCTATCTTTCATTAATTTGGAGAGTAGCACAATTTGTCCTGCATGATATCCGTAGTGTGCCGCAACCTGAACAAGAAGCTGGCTGATTACTCTCACTTCATAGGTTTCATCTTCTGAAGCGTTAACCCGAAGCATTCTATTCCAATCCTCCAAGTCATATCGGATTATGACTTCCCTTTTTAAATCCTCCTCGGACAAAGCCGATAATATACTTACCGATTCGGACCTTGTCTTCAAAAGAAGACCACTCAATTCATCCTTCGATATGCCACCTTCAGAATTAAATTCTCGAGTGCGTTCCCGAATGAACGGTTTGTTTCCGATTGCACTTATAAAATTCTGATACTCGTTTCCTGCTAAATGTAAGCAAAGGTTACCAATGCTGTTCATGGAATCCTTCATTTTTTTCCAAATTAAATCATCATCAAGTTGGTTTAAGCTCATTATGATTCGATCGAGCTGCTTGTTCATGTCTTCGAGTACGTTCTTTGTCAGTTCTAGCACGAGTATTCCCCCCTCTGCAATTTATATTATTAAAATGTACCAATCACTTTTTAAATAATTCGCTTAACTCAGATTGTTTCCCTTTAATTACACTTGGAAAAAGCAATTTACGGCATTGCAACGAAACAAATACAGCCGGCCTCTCAAGAGGGCAGGCTGTATTTGTTTAAAGGCTTTTAATTGGATGGAATGATTCGGATATCCTTATCCAAATTGGCAAGCATAATGAAATTGCGGTTGAAAGTAAAGATGCGTTTTACCTGATAATAGGACATGGTCACAGCAGTGAATGCTTCGCTGAGCGAGAAACGGAGCTCGGGCCTGTCAATAAGCAGTCTTCGCGATTCCCCCTCTAATTCGGGGCCGCTGGAAATGAGCGCCAGCTTGCCTTTACTCTCTGCTTTATCAATTGCATTCAGAAAATATTCCGCCTGCTGATAGCTGTATTCATTGCGAAGCCATTCATGAATGTCAAATATAATGGAGTTGGTTGTTATGTAATTACGTTCAAGATCATGCAAATCCAGAAACAGGGAACGGGCTTTCGCATAGCGAGGATCTTCAGGGTTCATTAAAGCGGCTAAAGCTGTTTCATCCAGAAAAATGGCATCCTGAATGTTCAAGTGGTTATCCATATGTCAGCACTCCTTAGTCCTATAGTTTACAAATACCATCCAAATACAGAAGCGGGTTATCTTCCTTTTGATCCACTGAGATGGGGGTTGTTTCGTATGGGGCGTTTGCCAGGTAGTGGACAATGATTTCATTGACGATCCCTTGCACGGTCGTATGCTGCATATCGGCGATTGCTTTCAGCTGGGCATAATATTGCGGATTTAGTTCTATAGTGCCTTCTTCTTGTTCTTCACTTCTTGAAGAAATGAATTCGGAAGCGGTAGACTTCGCTTTTTCGAATTGATTTTGAATGAAGCGTTTGTAATTATTCGCCATCTTGATTCACTCCTTATGCATAGCTTTTATAACTATTCGTCGAATTCTGTCGTTTTCAGGGGGTGATGTTGGGCGGATTGCCAGCATCTGACTTCCTGCAAGGTGATGGTTTCTTGGCAGATCGATCGTTTTCCTGGGATAGAATCCGGTATGCTAACCAGTCCATGATTGTATCTACTGTTTCCATATATCTCTGCCCTACGAGCACGCCTGTATGAGTGGTGTTCCAAAGCCCTTTATATGCAGCACGGATATGCTCTGCTGTCGCTCTCCCCCGTCGGTCGTCATCATCACAGTTTACTGCTTTGATAACCAAACACGGGCAAGAAATTGAACTACTGTCTATTGATATTCCTTTTGCTTCGATTGAAAAAGAAAAAGCGCTAAATGCCTTTGATGACTCCATTGACAGATACTTTCTTTGAAATTCTATGTCATCTGCCGATTCATCTATGCTTGAAAGCTCTTCACGTGTTGGGGCAGGCAATATGATACCAGGTGGCATCTGGACTAATTCTTTGTATGGTACTACTTCATGAACTTCTCTGCTTATGACTGAGTCGATCAACACCAACCCTGCGATCTCAACGGTTTCAGCCAACTTCTGGCTCAAGATCCCTCCCATGCTAAATCCGATAAGAATCGGCGAATCACTACACTCAGCGATAACCTCTTTAATATCCTCCAAATAATCCTCGAAAGTTATCTTAGTCATATCCTGCAGCCTGCTTTTGTAGTGACTTCTCAAGTTCATGACATAGCATTTCCACCCTTCACTGATAAAGTGAGGAATGTATTTGCTCCACATCCAACTTCCTGTATAGGCCCCGTGTACAAAAAGCAGAGGGGGCCTTTTATTAGTTGCTTTGGGAAGGTTTTCCCCCTCAAATATCTCTAAAAATAAATCGTTTTCCCCAATGTATTTCTCCGTATGATCGGGCAATTCTTTCGTAAAATCTGTCACGATTATTTCCTCCTCAACATTTAATTTGATATCAAACTATTTATTGAAAAAAATTTAAAAGTTGCTATAGATCTTTTTTAAAACGTTTAGCAGATCTTCTTTTTCTTTTTCAGAGATGTTTAAGTAAAACACGTCTAACATTTCTTTAGATATTGATTCAAAGATCGGTTTCAGTTCACTCCCCTTATGCGTTAAAGCAACATAAACTACCCTCGTGTCCTCTCTGTCCCTTTCCTTTGTCACATATCCAAGCCGGACCAACTTGTCAACAAGTGCTGTGACTGTAGATTTATCTTTATTAATCCCTTTAGAAATGTCCGCCATAGTGAGTCTGGGCTTCTTAAATAGTTGATAGATGATATCGCCATGCGAAGTGCCAATACCGTCTATCCCATACTTCACCATCTCTGCTACAATAAACCTGTTAACTTTCTCTCTAATTTTGGAAATTAATGAAATAGCATCTCTATTTTGCATAATCACATTATAGTTTGATATCAAACCAATGTCAATGTACTTTGTATGCTTCCCGCGGTGGATGCAGATGAGATCCATCGCCATTTTGGGGCTATATTTATTGATGATGTAAACATTATTATAATAAGTAGAGAAATACCTGAAACTTTCCCATTGTGATTTCGTGCAAATTAATAATTAAAAGAGGTGATCAAACTTGGTTGCATTTAGCTCCGGTATTATTTTATTATTTTTTTTAATATCCTTTGTGTTATTTTTAGTGCACATAGTTTTATGCGTATGGGCATATAGAGATAGCATAAGGAGAGGTAAAAGCACTGAATTTGCAATAATTATTCTATTAGCTATGTTATTTTTCCCAATCATAGGACTGATTGTTTATCTAATTATTCGTAATGATTAATGCCAGATCAAATCATCGAATCCTTGCTGTTCTGTGAAAATAAAGTATTAGACTGACTCAAAAAACGAAACAGCAGCAGCCATGGACTAGAAAAAAAAGTCCTAGACTGCTGCTGTTTTATTGAACAAACGTTCCCCGATAGATCTGTGCCTAGCAGTACATGTGTACAAAATCTCTGATCAGGTCGAGGTCAGGGTTTTACCTGAACAAGTCATTCAATAGAAACAACTAATATTCACGAGTTGCTTCTCTAGAAACGCTCGAATGGAGGGATCCATGCACAGTCCGATGGCCCGGCTATATGCGGCACGGGCCTCCTCGAACCTCTTCATCCTTTTGAACAAATGGGCGCTCAGCGCCCAATAAGGCTGATAGCTCTTAACCGCTTCTGTCGGTATTTCATCCAACAGCGCCATCCCGGTATCGGCGCCGCGCGCTTCGGCAACAGCTGCCGCGCGGCCGACGATTGCGCCGATCGTTGGAGCGATGCTCACAAGTCCCTCGTACAGCAGCGCAATCTCTTCCCATTCCGTACGGTTAGTCCAGGCACGTTGAGCATGCACGGATTGAATCGCCGCTTCAAGCTGGAACCGCCCGATGCGGTTCCCTTGAGCGGCAGTGCGAAGGTGATGTTCCGCTTCCTCGATCATCCCGATTGACCAACGTGAAAGATCCTGTTCGGATATTGGCACATAGCCGGCTGCCTCATCGCGCCGCGAATGGCGGCGCGCTTCGCAGTGCAACATAAAAGCCAGCAATCCCAGCGCTTCCGGTTCCCCCGGCATGAATCGCACGATCAGCTTTCCCATGAAAATCGCTTCTTCGGCCAGACCATTACGACGAGGATCTTCGCCGTTTATGCCATCCCAGCCGCTTCCATAGGCTGCATAGACGGCTTCAAGAACGGCATTAAGGCGCTCCGGCCATTCATCCTTACCGGGTAAGTCGAATCTGATGTCATCACTCTTCAGTTTCGCTTTAGCCCGGGTAAGGCGCTGCCCCATCGTAGCAGGTTTAACGACAAAAGCCGAAGCAATACGGGCCGCATCAAGGCCAAGTACGGACTGGAGCATAAGCGGCGTGCGCACAGCAGGGTCGATTCCGGGATGGGCACAAATAAACAGCATCTTGAGCCGTTCGTCCGGGAAAGATGTCTCGGTTCCGGCCAACTGCTGCGTATCTTCTGCCATCGTGACCAAAGCTTGCTCCGCACCAGCTTGTACGCGGGCATGCCGCGTGCCGTCGATCATCCGACGCCGCGCTGCAGTAAGCAGCCATGCCTCGGGTTTGTCCGGCACTCCGGTCGCAGGCCATTTTTCCAGCGCGGCCAGAAAAGCGTCTGCAAGCGCATCCTCCGCTGCGGCCAGATCTCGCCAACGAACAGCCAGAAATGCAACCAGACGGCCGTAGGAATCACGGGCCGTCTGTTCGATTATTTGGCGAGCTTGCATGACGCTCATCTCGTGATCGGCTGTAAGTTGGGGCGAACATCAACCGAGCTGCCGGGACAGCGTGCCGCCCATTCCAATGCAGTGTCCAAATCCGGCACGTCAATAATAATCAAACCGCCGATTTGTTCTTTCGTTTCAACGCTCGGGCCATCCTGAACCAGCAATTCGCCGCCCTTACGGCTGAGCGTGGCCCCCGTCCCTGGGGACTGGAGACCCGCACTGCTTACAACAATGCCGGAATCGCGTAAGGCTGTGACATAATGAGCCCAGCTTGCAACATACGCCTCCTTGTGAATCGGGTCGGTTCGTTTGGCGAAATCCTCTGTCGTTTCATACATTAACAGTGTGTAATTCATGGTTATTGCTCCTCTCAACGTCCATAATGGGTTGTTTCACGACGTCTTCATAATAATGACGTGCCAGATCGATGGATTTCTACATCATGTGAAAATATTATTTTGATGACAGATGAAGCAACTCACGGTCAGGATAAAACCTAAATTGCAAGTGTCTGCAGAAAAGACTTTATCACTCAAATGGATAAATCCAAAAGCGCTCTGTTCCGAAACGCTCCTGTAGCTCTTTTGAGTTAGGTTCTTTGTTACCTAGTAACTCGGCGGCTTTGAATTGGGTGCGATGTGCTTTTATGGAGGCCATCTTTTGCTTCAAAAAGCTTCTGACATCATTAATTACGGTAGGCTTACCTATAGCTTGTTCATGATTTTTGGAAAAAGCTATGCAATGAACGGGGGGCCTTTCGTCTTTTGGAAGCTTTCCAACCGTTCGAATCACAGCAGCTCCGCACGCATCATGATCAGGATGAACGCTATAACCAGGAAAGAAAGTAATGATCAGCGAGGGACGAAGCTCTTGTATGAGTTCATCGATTACGGCGTCCAGCAGCTCTTGTTCCTCGAATTCAATCATCTTATCATGAAAACCAAGCAATCTAAGATCTTGGATCCCGATCGCTCGGCAAGATTCTTCCAATTCCTGCTTGCGTATTTGCGGCAGTGTGACGCGATTGGCAAAAGGCGGTATCCCCATGTTTCGGCCCATTTCGCCTAGTGTTAAACAAGCATATGTAACTCGATCACCTTGCTGCACATGCATGGCCAGTGTACCAGAAACGCCAAATGCCTCATCATCCGGATGCGGCAGTACTACAAGAATATGTTGTTTCATAAATGTCTTCATCTCCTCATCCTCTAGAAGGGCTCCCGGCTTAATTGCAACGATACAATCAGCTTGCCCTGACTGTCATGACCTGCCAGGATCAACCTCTCCGTTTCATTTTGATCAATGTGAGTCAGCCCTTCGGAGTATACCCACCCTTGCTGCATTTTCAGCCCGACCCGATAAGGGCCATTCCCGGCAATCGACCCATGGGTGAAACGGATCAAAGCATTGGTTATGAAATTAGCCGCCGGATGCTTAGTACTGTCAAGATGGGCCGCATAGGCGCCTGTTGTCATTTCTAGATGGATATACAATTCCTGATCTTTTAAGCTCTCGATTCGATGCTGTACGTCCGATGGATTAATAAGCTGCATTTCAGTGCCTCCAAATTCGAAAAAATTTACTGTTCAACATTAGTTCTTCGCCCCTCAGTTTAGCTTTGGGTATTGATGGCTCATCTTTATGGCGGAAACGAGGTATAAAATAAGGACTACACTAAAAAGATTCCAAATACTTGGAATTGACGCGACAGATAAATAAAGACAATAAGGCAGCGACCAAGCAAATACAATGTACATTAAGATTCGATTTCTCAAAAATGAGGTTATGATGCCTAAAAATGCAGGAAATATCAACATTATAAGTAAGATTAAAACCGTATCCATACCCGCTTGGATCCTTGAATACGGGTTCCAAAACAAAAACATTACACACAGAAGTATGCATCCTACGGACGCAACCACACCTAAGAGGGAAAAATTCCGTTTCAATGAAAGACCTCCTTCTAAATGTAATTACGCCGTTGCAAATTTTGAAATGCCTCATTTATCGATACTCGTATCTTCTCAAAAATACCGTTTTTTTACAATGTTACTGTTCAATTTTAACATGAATAGCGTAAGAACTAAAAAGAGACCCACAGCACGGGTCGTAACCAAAGCGTCGGGGCGAGTATTGGTCCTGCAATCAGATTGCAATTATGGTAAATAATCATGTTCGATCATATACCAGGATTCGGTCAAAGCAATTGTGAGCCGTCTCCGTTCTGCAGTGACCACGTTTCACCATCTTTGATGAGCTGTATTACACAGCAAAAAGCCGAAGCATGACCAACCATGCTCCGGCTTGTTTCGTTCAAGTTATTCTTCGAATCTCGTTTTAATGCTTACCTTGAATGACCTTAAGTAAGCAATCGCAGGTTGCAAGATGCATCCCCTCATGGACCATTCCAAAGTTGAGCAACTCTCCCGCCCGATTAAAAGTAAGCGGCCCCAACTGCAGCGGTGCTTCCAGCGGTACCTCCAGACTCTCGGGAGCTAACTCGGATAGGGAGTTAAGCTGACCTGACAGCTGTTGGATTAGCTCTTCCTTTGACGGAGGCGTTTCGGCCCAGTTTGCCGGAGCTGTCCCGGAATTGAAGAAGGATGCATAGCTTGTGGGAATAGCCGGGTCTTTCGAGAAGCCAAGCGTCATGTAGGTATCCATCCAATAAATCATGTGTCCAATGTTCCAGCGAATCGTATTATTATAGGAATCAACTTGAATGTCGAACAGTTCCTCTGGGATGGCCTGCACCTTGTACAGCACCACTTGACGCACTGTTTTTGCTGTGTCGATAATCATTTCTGACATATTGTTTTCCTCCTTTGTAATAAGAAGCTCTTGTTATGTTCCTAGTATAGATTCCGTGGCATATTCCATCAATGCAGTGCGGATTATCGGAACGTTAAGTATAAGTTAACGATTATGAATTGACAGATAGAGAAGATGAAGTGACAATATTTATTGAACATGCATTCAGCGATTCATTTGAAAGCAGGTGTGAGTATGGAGTTAAAACAACTACAGTATTTTATGGCGATTTGTGAAGATCTCCACTTTACGAGAGCAGCGGAGAAGATGGGAGTTAGTGCTCCTAACATTAGCCAGCAGATAAGAAGATTGGAAGAAGAATTAGGGGTTTTACTGTTCGATCGCGTGGGAAAAACAATCGTCCTCACAGAAGCCGGAGCGATTCTTCATGAACATGGCGCTGCCGTGTTCGGGCATCTGCAGCAAGCGATTGATGCCATTACTGACCTGAAGCAAATGCATGGTGGATCGCTATCCATCGGTGTCTTGCCCGGCGACGCGGATCTCATGTTTAATGCCTTGCTGCTGAACTTCCATCAGACCTATCCCACCATCTCGCTGTCCCTTCTGGAAACCACGAAAATAACAGAACAAGTGCTGGACCGAAGCATCGATGTTGGCGTAACCATCGGACCTGTTATAGATGAACGCCTCACGTCAATTCCTCTATTTCACGAGGAGTTCTCATTGGCGGTAAGCACGAATGATCCCCTTGCCTCGGAAAGCTTCCTACCCTTGAATAGGCTGGATACCATGAAGATGGTCATGTTCCCACCCGACCATCAATGTCGCAAGCTGATCGACCGCTTCTGCATGGACAAGGGATTTGTTCTACAGCCGCATATGGTGACGACAACGTTATCATCCCTCCTTCAGATGGTGCAGAACGGAGTTGGCGTTTGTGTTCTGCCTCGATTGCTGCTGGATAATCTTCACAATAAAGACATCCAGGTTATTCAGCTGAGAAATCCTACGCCTTCTCAAGACATTTGTCTGATCTACCGCAGCGACAGGTATGTCGGATACGCTATGCGAACGTTCATCAAAACTCTGAGAGCCTATACCGAGAACGTTATCAATCGTTCGAAGCAGTAACCTCACCATATCCGTACATTTGTTGCATAGTAAAAAATGATTATAATTATTCTTTGAGAGGCAAGGAAGCTCTTCCCTGTGATACTCTTAAAGTACTTTAAGGAAACGGAGGGGTTACGTGTGATACATTTTATCCGAGTTAGGTCTTTGCGCGGCTAATTGAATAGCGCTCAAGATTCTGTCTGTGTACAGAGGACTCAGGATAAGTTTGTCCATTTATAACCCTGAATTGATACTTCTATCGGTGATCAAACAACGCGGCTTGAAGTAAGGTGAAACATCCTTATCGACCAAATCGCGGATTGTTTTCTTTCGTCCGCTACGAAAGTCATTGTCCTCAACTACCGACAACACAAGCAGCTTGCTTGTGTTGTTTCTTTTTTACTTCTTAACTTGAAAGGATGATGAACAATGGAACAACTGAAAGAGAAAGCGATTATCGTCGGGGTCCATATTTTGAACCACCCTGATTTTTCATACTCGATGGAGGAGCTGAACAACCTGGCTGCAGCATGCCGCATTGAGGTGGTTGGTGAACTAAGCCAGAAAGTCACTCGTGTGATTCCCTCCCATTACATCGGAACGGGTAAAATCCAAGAATTATCGCAGCTAATTACGGAACGGAACGCATCCGTCGTCATTTGTAACGACGAGCTATCCCCTTCTCAGATTCGAAACCTGGAAGCATCTCTTGCATGCAAAGTCATTGACAGGACGATCCTAATTTTAGACATTTTTGCGGAACGCGCACAAACCAGGGAAGCCCAGCTGCAAGTTGAGGTTGCGAGGCTCCAATACATGCTTCCCAGACTTGTAGGACTTCGAGAATCGTTAGGTCGTCAAGGAGGCGGAGCTGGACTTAAAAACCGAGGATCTGGTGAGACCAAGCTTGAGCTCGACCGCCGTAAAATCGAAGACCGAATCACGGCTTTGCAATCCGAACTGGAGAAACTCGTAGCCCGTCGTCAAACTCAACGAAAGCTGCGCCGTAAGAACGAGGTCCCTGTTATTTGTCTGGTCGGCTATACGAACGCGGGCAAATCAAGCTTAATGAACGCCATGATCGAGTGGTATAATCCGCACGCGCATAAGCAGGTCTTTGTCAAAGACATGTTGTTCGCTACGTTGGAGACATCCGTTCGAAGCGTCAACTTGCCAGACCGTAAATCATTCTTGTTAACTGACACGGTAGGATTCGTAAGCCAGCTTCCCCACCATTTGGTTAAAGCTTTCCGATCTACGTTGGAAGAAGTCGCTGAAGCCGATTTGCTGATTCACGTCGTAGACTTTGCAAACCCGGAATACAAACAGCACATTGACGTTACAAATGACACGTTGAAGGAACTTGGAGCGGATCAAATTCCAATGATTTTTGCTTATAACAAAACCGACTTGACTGAGCATGCTTACCCTTTGTTAAAAGATGATAACGTCTACCTCTCAGCCCTGCAGAAGCGGGGCATCGAGGAGCTCACTCAACTGATTCGCGAACGCATTTTCCAGAATTACATGCAATGTGAAATTGTGATTCCTTATGAGCATGGCCGATTAGTAGCCTATTTCAATGAGCATGCCCATGTTCACTCAACGAACTATGAACCGAATGGTACCCGTCTTAAGTTGGAGTGTCGAGTATCCGATTTTGAACAGTATCGAGATGACTTCCTCCAGCTTTGATTTATGGTTCCAATCTTCCGAAAAAAGTCCAGATCCTTTTTAGCCAAGGAGTTAATTCTTCATTAAGGATGTTGGTTTCTTTCATGGAACAATGAAAAAAAACGGCCCGCATTCGCATCTATTCGCGATAGGGCCGTCTTTATTTTTCTCGATATTATTTGTTTTGGATTAAGGAATATTAAATTACAAAAGCTGATGTGATGATGACCAAAAGAATAAAAAGAACCAAGATAAATGCGACGTTACGGCCATACCCATAACCTTCACCACAACCTACTGCTCCCATGTTTACTCATTCCCTTCGGTGATATTTCACTACGGTATAATCATATGTACGGTACATATTTCTTGCATGGACGTTTGTCATTGGGAGGAAACCGCCGAGGAAAATCATTTTCTGAGGGCATCGCTAACAATCATTCATGAATCTTGTCCTATTCTACTCATAGTATTTTCGCATCGTTTAGCATTACATTAATGAAGTTGGAGCAGTGCAACAAAAAAACACATTGGATCAGGAGCTATATTCTCCTGGTTCATTGTGCTTTTTTGTTAAGTCGATGTTATCTTTTATCGTTTCTAATGTGAAGGAATCCAACCTATAATTTGTAATATGGTTAATACCACCTCAATAACAATGAGAATCACTACGATCCATTCGACAAATAGCCCCCGGATGGAATGACTGATATTTGAAAAACCTTCCAAGATATGATATAAAATATCCGTTTTACTTTTCAGTATTTTAAATCGATCGTTCAATTCAAAAAAAACCATCATTCCATCGTAAAATTGGCTAGCCGTACTATTTGTCCAAGTCAGATCAGGTTTATCCAAAATCATGATGTAGGCTAGAGTGTTATACTCGTGACGTACGATTTTTGCGGTCGTTCTTGCCAATTCTTTGTTGCCAACACGAAGATTCCCTTTTTCAAGTCTCTCAATCATAATTTCGAGGCCATCATGAATTTTCCCAAGCTGTTCCTCTATCTTCTCAAGAGCGACCGACTTGGCAAGGACAGTGGAGATTAATTCAGGGTAAAAAGATTCATACTCAGCTACCACTACATACTTGTCAGTTAACTCCATGCTTTCGATTTCTTCGATGTGAAGGCTGTAATCGTCCGTGTATCTGTCAGCAGGCTGGAGCTCAATATCTGGTTCGAAGGATTGAATGAATTTCAAAAAGCTTGTGATCTCATCCTTGTGTGTGTGATTTACAAAAACTACACTGCCAAAAGAAAAGACTAGCACTTGTTGAAAGGCGTGAATATCTTTTTTAAGGATCGATTTAAGGATATCGCTTCTTAGGATTAACGGCTGTTCCCATGTGTATTTTTTGGGTATACCGCAGTGGATGGCGATTTTGTTCAGATCAATTTCATTTGTGACGGCCATAGCCTTAAAAGTAATATCTTTCATTTTCACCACTCATCTGCTTTATAAAAGTCATGCTAACTAGTCTTGACAGAAAAAGAGGGCTTCAATCCAAATAATTATTTTTTGTTAGTTAATCGGCTTATCAACATGTCATATAAATGTATCAGTTCCTCAGACGGACGTATGCCAAGTTCCCTGCTGAGAAGCCGAACATAGTCGGTATACAGAGCCGTCAAACCTTTTTTGTCCCCGGTCATCTCGTGTATTGTCATAAGATGGCGTATAACGGATTCGTCCAACGGATTACGCCCGTTCAGCTTGAGAAGCAACTTCGATGAGGAGGTCGTATCCCGCAACAAAATAAGCACTTCGGCAAGCCGCTTTATGAACGAGGTGTACAATTCCGCATAACGCACCGTTTCGTGAATGGCCCACACATACGCCTTGTCCCCGAATAGATCGCCCGTATACAGCCGTTCGATGCGCAGTGCTCTCTCCACATTTCCCACATCAATGGAATGCATCTCCCCCACTTGCTTTTCGAATTCCACATAATCAATGACGAAATCCTTCAATTCAAGCGCATAGCCATCGTTCTCCGATTGTACGACCTCGCGCATGCCAAGCGGCTCCAAAGACTTGCGCAATTGATAGACGGTCGTATTCAAATAATTCTCCGCATTGGTTTGGTGCATCCCTCCGAAGATGTCCATAACCAACCTGGAACGTGGAATTCGTTTGCCATGATAAAACAGCAAGTACGCGAACAGCTCCGCACATTTCCTGGAGATCCACTTGACACGACCTGCATCGTTGCTCACGACGACATCACCTAACAATGTTAGGACGATTCTGCCTGAATTTTCGGAAGCTGGAGCAGACAGCGACGACGAATGAATGCCCTGCTGGCTCGCCAATGCACGATTTACCGTCCGCTGAAGCCGTTCCTGCGCAACGGGCTTGACTAGGTAATCCACCACAGATAGTTCGTAAGCTTTCAAGGCAAATTCTTTGTGAGACGTGACGAAGACGATTTGCATCCGAGAAGCCGAGGCTTCCATCTTGGCGGCGAACTCCATTCCACTCCCTCCCGGCATGGAGATATCAACGAAAGCAAGTCCGATGTCGGTGTTCTCACTTAGAAAAGAGGCTGCGGACTTCGTATCCGTAAAAGCGCCAACCACGTGAACCCCTGGTAGCTTAACCAGCATTTTACGCAGAATCAGATGCATCGTTGGCTCATCGTCCACCAAAATCACTTTCATAAAATTCTTCCTCCATTCCCCCGTCATCAGACTCTTCCCGTACACCAGCCGATCCGGGCAACGTGAATGAGAAGGTCGTCCCGACCCCTGGCTCGCTCTCGAACCAAAGGCTGCCACCATGGATACGAACGAATTCGCGGATCAGCGCCAGTCCGAATCTCATATCCTCCGAATCGTCCCCGTTAACCATGACCTTTAAGAACGGCTCCTCTAGTCGCAGCAGTTCCGAGGTCTGATCGTCGATTCCTGCACCATTATCACGTACATACACGATGATCATATCACCTTCCAGAACAGCCCCAATATCAATCGCCCCGCCAATTCCAGTAAACTTGATCGCGTTCGAAAGCAAGTTGCGCAGTATTAGATCTAACATCTCTTTATCGGCTCTAACCGTTAGTTTCTCGTTGATCTGCTCTGTCATCCGAATTTGCTTCATACTAGCCTTCGTGCCTGAAAGCAATAAAGCCTGCCTGATGACCTGCTGCAAATTCCAGCTCGTCGGACGAAACACGACTTTCCCTTTCTGGCTGCGATACCAATCCAATAAATTTTCTACGAGTTGAAACGTGCTTTGCACTTGTCCTTTAAGTTCCCTTACCAATTCGGCATGCTCAAAGTCGGCGGCAGTCAGTTCATCGCCCAGCAGCTCGGTCAAGCTCACGAGAAGTGCGATCGGATCGCGAATATCGTGCGCCACGACGGTGAAAAGCTTGTCCTTGAACGCATTTAGCTCAGATAACTGCCGAGCGTTCTCACGCAGCCGTGCCTCGCTCTCTTTCATCTCCGTAATATCGTTAAACATTAGGATCTTGCCAATCAGGACATCACCTGAATCATAAATCAGAGACAAACTACAGTTATAATGCTTGTTGCGATTCGCTTGGAATCTGTGAAACGGGAAGCGTTCGTCCCCGTCACTAGCGGCACGAATACGTTCAAGAAGTTCTGGACTTTCCGACAAAACCACCCCCATATTGGCGGGGTATCGTTTCGGCAAACCGAGTTCAGGAAGGACCTTTTCGGCTGCTCTATTGTAACTTACAATTTGGTCCTCATAATCGAACAAGACGACCCCATCCCGGATCGTTTCGAACACTTTAGCCATCGCAAGAGGCGTCAAGCGAAGTAAATTAAACCGTAAAATCCCCAACACGTAGGCGATACCCGATACGGCGAATCCAAACGGCGTCAAATCAACGTCCATCCCGGACCAAAAGAATAAATTGAACACCATAGGCGCGACTGCCCCCAAAAGAAGGACGACGATTTGCTTTCGCACGATTGGTAATGCCCGCCAATACATGGGGATAAACAGCAACATTCCGCACAGAAGTACGGAATAATTATAGACGGTGTGCACCTTATACCAAGGTCCCTTAACAGTCGTATACAAAGGAACCGAATTGCTTTCATTCAGAACATAACGCTCATAGATCAGGTGATGCCAATCGTTGGTCAAATGGAGAAAAAATACCGCTATGGGGATAATGAATAGCACTAGCGCAAGACGCTTGCGGTAGCGAGACGCCGTCCCGGTAAATTGGATGACCTGAAAGAGCCAGAGTGTAGTAACGAAGGGAATGCCCAAGTACTCGATTTGAAGCGACAGCTTCACATCGCTCAGGCTACGGCTCAACACCTCAAACGCGTAGCCAAGCGAATAACAAGCCGCTGCCAGCATGATCAGAACCATCGTTTTGGCAACAGGCAGATGGCGTTTCCGGTAAGACAAGTAAGAGACGAACACCATCAGCGCCGTTGCGAGAAAAAGCGTTACCGACATCCATTGTCTTGTGTCCACGGCTTCATCTCCCTTATATCAATTGACTTTCGAACCGCCATTCGGGCCAATTCGACAAAAGTCTACCTTAATAAGGATATCATCTTCTCTAATTTGTGTCTTTATAATTATGCTTGTTAATTACATACCTTCAAATTTCACGGGCCTCATAAATAATCTTATTAGTTGCTCTTTTGGATCATTATCATCAGAGAGTACGGAATGAACAGCCTGACAGATGGGTAGCTCCACGTCATATTTAGTAGACAATTGCAATAAAGCTTTTACGGTAGCTACACCTTCAGCTAATTTCCCGAATGGTTCCTTTTTTACGAATGCCTCACCAAAACGTCGATTATGACTATGATTAGAGAACACCGTTGCTTCGTAATCACCAAGATGGCCTAAACCATAAATGGTTAATTCGTTTCCTCCCATTGCCTTGACTAATCTCGCAATTTCTTTTGTTCCTCTAGCCATTAAGGCTCCCTTCAAACTTGTATAACCTAATCCATCCAACATCCCTGCTGCGATTCCAATGACATTTTTTGCTGCAGCACCTATTTCATTACCTAACAAATCTTGCCCATAATAAAATCTTATAATCTCACTTCCAAAGCTGCCTACAAGTAGTTTCGTTACGTTCATGTGATCTGAATCAATAACCATACAGTTTGGAATGTCCTTAACAAAATCTTGAACATGACCAGGTCCAACCCAAATGGCTACATTTACAGGTGATTGAATTTCTTCCATAAAAATTTGTGAGAGTCTCTCTCCGGACTCCATTTCAAGTCCTTTCATACATAAAACAAAGATCTTGTTTGTAATTTCCATGGTAGCTAATTGCCTTGCAAAACCTCTAAGTTCTTGGGCACTAATAGCGATAAATATAATTTCGGCAAACTCAATTGCTTCAGTAATTCTATCTGTTAAATGTATGTTTTGAGGTAATTGTAAATATTCATTTGTTCTACGATGAACTAATCTTTGATAATTTTTCGATTCTTCTCTTCCCCATAAAATGACATCATGTCCTATTTTATTTGCATACCAAGCCAAAAAAGATCCCCATCTTCCACAACCTAAAACAGTAACCTTCATTAAGTAGATCAGCTCCTTTACGTACTGTCTATTTATCTTTCAAAGCAAAATCAACTGCATATTCAGCATGGATTTTCGTTGTATCGAATATAGGAACCCTGCAATCCAGTTGAGATATTAATAAGGTGATTTCTGTGCAGCCAAGGATAACGGCCTCTACCCCATCTTGGACGAGACTATTAATTATCTCTAAGTAGGATTGTTTAGAATTTTCTTTAATAATTCCAAGACAAAGTTCCTGATAGATAATATCATGTACAATCTTCCTTGCTTCTTCATTTGGAACGATAACATCAAGACCAAATTTCTCAATCAATCTACCCTTGTAAAAATCTTGTTCCATTGTAAAAGCAGTACCGAGCAAAGCGACTTTTTTAATGCCACATTTAACAATTTCAATTGCCGTTGCATCAGCTATATGTAGTAATGGTATTGAGACCGATTCTTCTACTTCTTTTGCCATCTTGTGCATCGTATTCGTGCATATAACAATGAAATCCGAACCACCAGATTCGAGTTTTTGTGCGGAATCAATCATGATCTTCGTGGCTTCATCCCATTTCCCTTCATGTTGAAGAGTCTTGATCTCATGAAAATCCACCGAATACATAAGACTTTTTGCGGAATGATGTCCGCCTAATTTTTCCCTTACACGCTGATTAATGATTTGGTAATAAAGCAAGGACGACTCCCAACTCATTCCACCTATTAGCCCTATTGTTTTCATAGATAATCACCTCGGAAATAACTATTTATTACATAATAACAGAAAATCGATATCTTTATTTATTCCAAAGAATTTGTCCGGCCTCTACCTTCGAGAGATAACTCCATTCATAACTTTGGCCGGTTTCTTTGGATTTCTTACGGATTTCCGCAATCTGAGTCTCTGTAGCTGGTTGGTTACGAATAATGGCGTCTAGGTTATCATGTGCAATTTTTCGTGCCAAATCAGGGTCGTCAAGCTTATCTAATAACTGGTACATCGCACCAATTGCAGCCTCTTCACCAATATCAAATCCAGAGTCCGTACTCAACATAAACTGATCAGGAAACTGCTTCATCACAGGTACGAACTCCTCCAATTTATTGGTACTAGCAGGATTGAGAGCGGTGAAACCCGCATAAAAATCCGCGTACAAATTTGGGTGCTTTTCGAGTAGTTTTCTGATATTTTCCGGTGAGTTAAACGCGTTAGCGTGTGCGAATATGATGATTGTGTTTGGATGTTTGTCGAGCGCCTCTTCTAACTTATCTATAACCATTCCGTTTGGCGGGTCAATATGCAACAGAATGGGGACTTTGTATTTTGCACATATGTCGTATATGTCAGGTAAATAGCCGTCCATTGGGCTTTCACCCTTCCAAGCCACTTTTGATACCACAGGTGAATACAAAGAAGCAGCTGCAATTTCACCTAAACCAAAATATCCTTGTTCCAGGTTATGTGTCACTACATCGAGACTCGATTTATCATGCATATCGAAGCCTGAAAAGTAAGGAATAATTACGTCAGGGTTATCTTTGTAAGCCATCCAAGACATCTGGTCGGTCATTACTGCGCTTGGCTCTGATACATCCCCAAAGAGAACAACTTGATTGACGGCATTACGCTTCCAAACTTCCAGCATATTTATATACTTTGAATCAGATGCATCATGATTGTGGGAATCGATGACTTTTAAATTGCGATATTGCTTAACTAACTCTATAACCGTTTTCTCAGTCCCCTTCTTAATCTGTGTTTCATTAATAATTACTGGTGAGCTTGGGTTGGGTAAATCTTTTGTAACGGCGGAATCCTTCTCTTGATCAAAAGGGAATAGCCCCAAAACAGAAACTAGCCATATCCCTATGGCTGTACTCACTGTCACTATTAATGTAATAATAGTCCGGTTTTTCATTCGTATGACCAACTTTCCTTCTTGAAATGTATGACCTTCGTAAAACCAAATAATATTAATTCGGGGAACTCAACTGGGTATCCTTTATTTTCCATTGTGATTTTAACATGGCCGAAACGATAATTCTTCCTGTTACTTTATCCTTCTTCAGAAAAAACATTGAACTGTATTATATGATATATCAAATAAAGATTACTCACGGCCATTGAGCAGACACCTTCAACCGCAAAATATGTCATAACTATGGTTTTAATCGTGTAGAAGACAATATTATTTTGTAACTTTATAAGATTGTTTATCGAAACACTTGAAGTATTATATACAACATGTTAAATATATCTACACAGATATGCTATGACATTACGATGCACGCTACTCTTCGATGAAGGAGGTTACGTCGAAACAAAGACAGCTTTGTTTTTTCAAAAATTTCTAAATGAGGTGAGCAGATTGATAGGGAAATTAAGAATTTTATGCATGGTATTACTATGTGTGACAATGCTGCCTTTCAGCATTTCTGCGGCTCAGGCTGATGGTGTGACTGCTGATGGGATTAAATGGCCGAAAAATCAAGCGCTTCCAACGTTTAATCAACCCAAGCATTTGGACGTTGTCAATGTCTCTAATGCACCTGGAGACATAAAACTGCTGATGACTACTCTTCAGGGCATTGTGAATCGAGAGCGCCCGCGTATCTATCTGATTCAGAACAAGGTGGACCCCTGGTATAACGAAATGACCATACCGCATAAGCTCCACGATAACAGCATGGATGTCTTCGATTTGTATAAAAATGAAGTAAATGGAATCATCATCTACGATCCGAAAACTCCGGATTCCATCAACGTCGCGACCACATTGGCGGGACTGAAGAATGCCGTTGTCGTCAGCCCTGATCTGGCAGGCAAACTAACTGCAGCTCCCTACAAATTGAACGTGATCGAAGATTTCCGGGGCAAATTCAAAAATAAAATTGACGCATATACCTGGCAGTACGAGCACTTATGGAATCAGACGACCCACCGGATGTTGATTGGGCTAAGTCCGGACACATCGATCTCTCTCCCACCGGGTCTACCCGAATCCTTCGTAACGATTGCAGAAGAGAAAAGGCAAATACGTGATGCCAGTAACCGGGGAACGTATGAATACGACCTTTCATCGTTTTTAGGGAATGAAGCGGTTTACGTTCGTTTCGACGACTCCTTCACGCAGGACGGTTGGGGACCGGCCGTTCATGCCATCACCGTAAAGGCAGATGGGAAGGTCATCGCTCAATTTGACGCCGGTACACCTGAAGAAGAATTGTACTTATATGACAGGCAAAATTCCAAGCATTTACCGGGTGCAGATCACCGCTTCGCTGATAATGGAAGTTACTTCATGTATGAATTTAAACCTACTGCAGACACGAAACAGTTGACGATCTCTGTAGAGATGTGGAATCAATATAAAGTTTCGGTCGGCAACACTCGCCCTCTCTCTTCAGAGCAGAAAGAGCCTTACGGATATTTGCGCGACTATGCGGTTGCTAACAAAGCAATGGTTTTCTGGCTTTCGACGGATGTGCCGGATCAGCGAGCACTCTTAGAAAAAATTCTGTCCGATGTCGAGCCAGGGACACCTTATCTGGGCTGGTTCAGCAATGACTTCGAAGGCGAAGCCGCCTCCGTCGACCTACTCTCCAGGCATAGCGTCTTTGTATTGGCAGCTGATTGGTTCCACAATATGACCGTCTTCTCGGGAACAAAGGTGGAAGCGGCCCCTAAGATCAAGCCTAATCCGCTCGAACTGGAAAACAAAATCTATGTGACTTTCACTTTCGGTGAGGGTGACAATTTGCAATACGATTTGAACCATATGCGCGAGATACTATGGGAAGATCCTGCGCGCGGCAAAGTACCCATTAACTGGACTTCCAGTCCATTACTCTACGATGCCGCTCCAATGGTTCTTAATTATTACCGGAAAACGGCGACAGAGAATGACCTGCTGATCGCCGGACCGTCCGGTGCTGGTTATTTCAACCCACATCCATGGCCGGAAGAAACCCTCCCGGATTTCCTGAGGGATAACTACCGATATCTCAAACAGACCGGTATGACCATTCCGATGGTGATTAACCGGGATGTCACCAAAGACATACCAATAAGCTCATCCGAAGCGGCCGCATACGAGCAAAATTATAAAGTTCCCGGCATTCTGCTTGTAGGAGATAAATTCGGCATCGAAATCATGAATGATACGCTTCCGGTATCGATGATGCCAGGAATTGGAACGGCTCAGGATGGAATCAATATTCTAGCCGAGGCCAAGAAAGGCTGGGATGGTAAATCGCCGTTATTCCTTTCCGTCGGGGTTAACGCATGGGGGATGAGACCACATGATATTCAGGCCATCGCTGAATCACTTGGTGAGGAATATAAGATCGTAAACGCCGATCAGTATTTCACGCTTATTCGCGAAGCCTATGGATTGTCCAAAAAAGAGTAAATCCATGCCAAAAGAATCGGATAGCGAGCAGTTTTAAACTGCCGCTTTCCGATTCTTTTTTTACGACCTATGCATTCCTTTTAACGAAGTCCGAAATCCAAATCTTACTCCTTACAGGAATATTGGGTTTACCGATTATTGGATATAAGCTTTTGGGACTGCTTCGCACGGGCGATCTGCGTCGCTTCAACCATATTGCGCAAGGAAGCGACAGTTTCTTCGACTCCACGAGTTTTAAGTCCGCAGTCCGGATTAATCCAGAATAACTTCGGATCCAGCACATGTAAGGCGCGTTCGATCATACTGGTCATTTCCTCCACACGCGGAATACGAGGACTGTGGATATCGTATACGCCTAAACCTATGCCCAGTTTGTATGTGTTCAATTCGAAGCTATGAATCAGTTCACCATGACTGCGTGATGTCTCGATTGAAATCACATCGGCATCCATCGCTTCGATCGAATGGATCATGTCATGGAACTCGCAATAGCACATATGGGTGTGAATTTGAGTTGTATCCTGTACCGTGCAGGTAGCCATGCGAAAAGCTCTGACCGCCCATGCCAAGTACTTCGCTTGGTCATCCCCCTTGAGCGGCAGCCCTTCGCGAACCGCAGGCTCGTCGACCTGAATCATACCAATGCCCGCCTGCTCAAGGGCTTCCACCTCTTGTCTAAGTGCATAGGCCAATTGGTAGGCAATTTGTTCACGCGTGATGTCCTCGCGAACGAAGGACCAATTCATGATTGTAATCGGGCCAGTCAGCATTCCTTTTACGGGGCGTTTGGTCTGTGTCTGTGCAAACTTTGTTTCTTCGACAGTCATTGGCCCCTTGAACGCAACGTCCCCAAAAATAATTGGCGGTTTAACGCAGCGAGAACCGTATGACTGCACCCATCCGTTCTGCGTGAACGCAAAGCCCGCGAGCTTCTCACCAAAGAACTCGACCATGTCGGTTCGCTCAAATTCGCCATGCACGAGTACATCCAATCCGATTTCCTCCTGGAGCTTGATCCAGATATCGATCTGTTCTCGGATGAAGTTAGCATACTGCTCGTTGTTCCATTCACCCTTGCGCCACAGTTGACGGGCCTTACGCACCTCTGGGGATTGCGGAAAGCTGCCAATTGTCGTCGTCGGGAAAATCGGCAATTGCCACTTCTTCTGTTGAGCAATATGACGCTCAGCAAAAGATCGACTGCGCTCTGGACGTTGAGCACTGATGGCGGCGACAGCATGCTGAATGTCGCTTCGGTTGCGCTCATCTGACAGCTTGAGTGCCTGAAGAGCACGGTCTCGTTCTGCCAGTTCGCCTGTGGTAACAGCCCCGTCTCGAGAGACTGCCTTCGCCAGAAGTACTAGTTCGTCCAGCTTCTCCTCTGCAAATGCGAGAGCATCCTTCAGTTCAGCTCCGAGCTTCGTCTCATTATTTACCGATACAGGGACATGAAGCAAACTGCACGACGTCTGCACGATGAGCCGCTCAGCCGTTACGATTTCAGAGAGTTCTTCTACGAGTGCCAGTTTCTCACGCAGTGGCGCCTTCCAGATGCCACGTCCATCAATAACCCCTGCTCCTAAAACCTTGTCCGCCGGGAAACCTAGCGTTTTAATCGACGATATATTGCCTGAGTATCCGTGCACGAAATCCAACCCTATTCCTTTGACGGGCAGCGCAACGATATCACTGTAGTGCTCTACCGATTCAAAGTAGGTTTGCAGCATGATGTTCAGGTTCGGCACTGAAGCGGCAAACGTCTCATAAATTGTCTTTAATCGCTGCAAATCATCTGCGCTTAACTTCGTTACGAGAATCGGTTCGTCGATCTGTACCCATTGAACCCCTTCACTCGCAAGCTCTTGAAGTATCTGCACATAGCGTGGAAGCAACCGTCCCAGCCAGTCGTCGGTCTCCGAAATACGGTATCCTTTGGACAGCTTCAAGAATGTCAGTGGTCCAACGATTACCGGCTTGCCCTCGATACCGAGCTTTTCCTTAGCCTCCCGATAAGCCTTAAGAGGTCTATTTTCGGTAAGCACCGGCGTTGTTTCACCCAGTTCTGGTACAATATAATGATAGTTGGTATTAAACCACTTGGTCATTTCGCTAGCGGTTGCATCCTTCGTCCCACGGGCAATTCCGTAATAAACAGATAAGGGTACCGTGCCGCCCTCATACGGAAAACGTTTCGGAATAATACCGAGCATCGTGGATGTATCAAGAATATGATCGTAATAGCTGAAATCGTTGACTGCGATGAAGTCGATGCCCTTCTCCTGCTGCTTACGCAAATGATTCAAACGGATCTCTTGCAGCTGACGGTGAAACTCCGATTCTTCGAGCTTGCCTGACCAGAAAGCCTCGAGCGCTTTCTTCCATTCTCGATCCGCACCAATACGCGGATATCCCAACACACTGCTTTTCACCATCTGTAAAACCCCTCTACAATTTGTTACAAGAAAGATATCACGGATTAGTAGTTATAGTGTAACTGGAATAAACTATATCTAGTCATAGCTAATGACTATATCAAATTTATTATTGGGATATTGCCTGCATAAGTGCTTGTATATATGCCGCTCCTAGCTTGGATAGCGAAGCATTTCTATGGGAAATCCAACCGACATTGATCGTTTCCTCACAATCCAATGGTACGGGAATAATTTCATTTCCATTCAAATCAGCGCTTAACACCCCTGTCGATATGGTATATCCGTTCAATCCGATCAATAAATTGAATAGCGTCGCCCTGTCATTAACTCGTATGCTTTTCTTATGTGACATCGTGCTGAGAATCTCTTCTGAAAAATGAAAGGAATTATACTCCCCTTGATCAAAGGACAGATACGGATAATTCTGAAGCTGGTCAATGGTTACGATGGATTGCTTAGCCAACGGGTTTTTAATACTGATGAAAATATGCGGCTTAGCCGTTAATAAACTGTTGAATTGCAAATTTGCGGTTTTGAGCAACTTGTTGATGACATTCCCATTAAATTCATTCAGATATAAAATACCGATCTCGCTGCGTAAATTTTTGACATCTTCGATAATTTCATAGGTTTTGGTCTCTCTCAAAACTAACTCATATTCATCTTGGCCATACTCCTGGACCAGACTAACAAATGCATTCACCGCGAAAGCGTAATGCTGAGTGGAAACCGAAAAATGCTGCGGGGAAGGCTTCGCATTGAGGTAGCGGCTTTCCAATAATTCCGCCTGCTCGACTACTTGTCGCGCGTAGCTTAAGAATTCAATTCCCTCCTTAGAAAGTGAGATCCCCTTATTAGATCTTTCGAAAATTGCAAGCTGCATTTCTTCTTCCAGATCCTTAATCGCATTTGAAAGACTAGGCTGAGAAATAAACAACCGCTTGGCGGCTTCGTTAATGGAACCCCGATTTGCAACCTCAATAACGTACTTTAATTGTTGTAGAGTCAACGAAATACTCCCCTTTAAGTTGTTCTTTACTAGTCTTAAGTATATCAATATATTTAACAATAAACCCAGCAAAAAAGCGAACACCCAACAAGTGTACGCTTTTTTGCTGGGTTTTGAACGTCAGCCCTAATAAAATTCTAACTGAACAGTTTTCGAGATAGGCCTACGAATAGATCCGGTACAATAGCACGTGTTTTTATGGTGAAAGGACCAATGATTCTTGTTTCTACTACAGGAAACCGCAATTTTTCGAACGTCAGAGTCACTTTGCTGTTTGTATTCTTTTCAAGTTGAGTGATCAACATGCCGAAATCCTTTTGAACTCTGTCTATAATTTGTTTGTTCAACGAAGGCATCATATTATGAATACCTTGCCGGAATTGCTTCGCTATTTCATCCTTGCTTACAAAGAGTCCGACGATAAAATCAGGCCCAGGCAAATCGATATCGATATTTTCGACTTTTTCGCTAATAAAGCTATTCAGATCTGGACCTGTAAACGGACTTAGAAATAAGTCTGCTTTGAGTGTTGCTCCTTGATCATGACCTACGATGCCGATTGACCCGTCATTTATAAAGGCGGAAAGGCTATCCAGATGCATTTGTTGCTGTATGTGGGTAGTCATTTCGTTAATCTGTGCCTGCGAGAAGCTTTGTTGCGTCGTTCCATCCGTTCGAATAACATAAATATCCTGTACTTTGGAATTGATTTGGCTGAATTGGAAAGTTTCTGATCGGTACACTGGCGCGAAAATAGGGACATTCAATGGCGGGAGCACTTTCATGATCGTATGTGTTGCCAGCAAGAATGCCTTGATCGTAGTAGGAAATCCATCCGGTACGAATATGGTGAATGCGCCGGTTGCATCGGTTTTTGATTGAAAGGAAAATCCCGGTATAAAACTGTTTGTAAAGCCCGCGGGAAAGTCGGTTCCCAGAAATACCTGGGCCTCTGCCATAGGTTTGAACGATGCTGGATTCGGATGTGCGGGATTCGCTGAGTAGCTGGAGATAAATAGTGGTATATTCGTAATTTCGTGTAACTTTCCATTCACATTCATTCATGTATTCCTCCCTCAATTGGTTGGTTCGATCCTTATCGTAATCGAATACCACTTGTGGAAATATACTTGAAATAGTGATGATTGACAGCTCATATAAGAGACGGATTAAACAAAAAAAGTCCTAGTGGTTACTCCACTTCGGACTTTTATAAAGAATGTTTTTGATCTCTTTGACCTTGATCTAAACTGTTGCTTCGTAATATTTTGCGACTTTTCGGCAATTGAATGGTGAAAGTCACGCCGGTCTGTTCGCTCACTACTTCAATACTTCCTCCATGCTTCTGCAGGATCAGATAACAATAAGTCAGACCCAGCCCGAAATTATTCTCCTGAAGTTTAGTAGTAAAGAACGGCTCAAACAGTTGGGCAGCAGTCTCCTTATCCATTCCCTTTCCATTGTTGGAGAACTCTATCAAAATATCTTTTCTGCTCTCATGAATTCTTATTTCAATCATTCCGTTTTCCGAATCCACAGCATCGATCGCATTGCGAATCAAGTTAGCGAATACTTCCTGCATATGCAGCTTATCGCACATCAAGTTGTAAGTAGGTGGATAATTTGTAATAAGCTTAATCCCTTTATCGTCGAGCAAATAGCGATTTGATTGAATCGCCCGATCCACAATATCGGACAAGTTGATAGTACCTTCTACAATATCTATATCTTCGATTTGCTTCTTAATCCGATTTACCATGTACATCATTTGTCTCGTCTCTGCCTGAATATTCGCAATGTCTTGCTCCGTTTGTTCATCCGGTCGGTATTGTAAGTTTTCTTTCATTCGGCCCGCCAGCATATCAATGTTGGTAATGTGGTTTTTCATCGCATGATTAAGCATGGCCGCACCTGAAACTATCCCGATGATCGTTTGATCATGTAATTGCTTTTCAAATTTAATTCTTACACCAAGTACCCCGAATCGGATCGCAGATACAATAAAAACAACAAAAGCCAACCATACAAACATACTGATGAACCGATACCCGTCAAATGTTTGATTCGCTCTTTCCATATGATTTAACACAACAATAACGATAATAGGAGGAACAACAAAAAAGACTGTAATTAGACGATTTCTTTTTCTAACCAAATTTGTTTCCTTGCTATATGAATAAATAACCAATAAACATCCTACCAGGTAATAAGGAACTGTCCAGTAGAACAAAATGACAAAATCTAACTGAATACTTTCCTTCATCGGAGTAATTAGGAGTGTAATGATAATTGGAAGAACAAGCGCGCAAGCGAGCGTATTTTTGACTCGACGAGTCGTTGTTACGGAATATACGATCGAGAACATGAGGAAACCGTATGGAGTACAAACTTGGAGTATAAAGAAAAAAAGGCTGCGCCATGCAGGTTCAACAACGACTTCGGAAAGGCTGCCCAAACCTGCGAAAATCAAAAATAATACCAACCACTTCGTCGCTTCCTGTTTTCGTCCATAAAAATAAAGTAAAACGGCAAGTAAAAGATCAATAATGGCTGAAAAGATCATTGTATTCCCACCTGTCAACTACCTAATTGACGATTCCGGCACAAACAGCTTTCCACAAGACCAACTTGTTCGCTAAGGGATCGTGAATTCCAGACTCCCTTTATACTCTGATTTCCGAGTATATTTCCCTCTTTGAAAATGGCTTATGATGATTTTGTAGCAAATAACCCCCATGAGGGAAAAAACAGGAGGCGTTTTTATAATGAGAAAGACAATCAAATTAGGTTTACTAGGTGCTGTAGCTTCTGCGATCTTGGCTTTACCAGTGGCGGCGAGTGCCCAAACTTCTTCGTCAAATGAGTTCTTGTCCACAACTCCGCAAACTACGGTGATCCGTCAGTTGCATAACTTGGGAACGGTGTATTTGCACCCAGGCGCTTCAGGTCCAGTTGAACAGTATTTGCCAGCAAGCTTTAAATATGATGTGCAATCCATTGAAATCACGGGCCCGTTGAGCCAATTCGTCCATGCACAAATTACAAATTTCGGATCCAAAATCTTGTTCAGCTCTGACGGAGCCAAAACAACGGTAACTGTGACAATTACGAATAGTACCGGCTCATGGGGCTATTATACAGTCATCGTTCAGCCTGTAGGTTAACCCGATGAAAAAAATAACTTTTCTGTGTACTTTACTAGTTGCTGCTGCAGGGGTCATGCTTTCGCCATCATTTAATCCACAGCCCGATCCCCCGGGAATCACATCCCACCCGTCTGCCTTACTTGCCTTCAATCCGCAACCAGATCCACCAGGCTTTATTTAAAGAAATAAATCGGACGTTTCCAGCGTCCGGTTTATTTCTTTATTCCAACAACCGCAGCTGAATCGACATCTCCAAGAGTTGTTGGCGGTTGTGCTTTTTGATTCGAAGCCACTCCAAATAGGGGAACTTACCTTTGATTATTTTGGTAATCTTGCATAGCTCGTTATTGATGGACTGTTCGTTGTAGAACAAGAGCTCCGCAATTTCACTGCTGCTTTTGCCTTGTTGAAGATAGCGTAAAATCTCTTTTTGGAGCGTAGTTAATTTTCTTTTAAGCTCCTCTTCATAGGAAGAAGCCACCCGTCTCATTAATTTACCGGCAGAAGAGTGATGCAGGTTTCCCTTGCCTGCTACAACGCCACGAATGGCATCGGGGATATCTCGGTAATGTGCCTTAGTAATATAATTGCTAACGCGTCCGTATGCGATGGCATGAGTCATGACTTCCTCCTCATCCAGTGAGGAGAGCACGATTATCTTCAGGTTAGGTTCTGTCGATTGTAATTCAATGGCCGCTTCGAGTCCATCATAATTATTTCCCGTTAAATTGATATCTAGCAGCAATATATCGATAGGTATCTCTTCAATAGCTTTTAACAGTTGGTACTTATAAGCGGCAGATCCGGATATAAACAGGTCGGGCTCACGTGATAAATAATCGACGATTAGTTCACGAAATAACGGATCATCGTCGCACACGAAAACTTGAATCGGCTGCATGGTATTCCCCTTTTCTGAACATACACTCCTTGGAATCGAGATGAAATTTCACTTGCCTATAGGTAGGAGATTTTCTTACAATGGATAAATAAGGAAATTATAATGAGGGGGCAGGCTATGGAGAACAGAAACGAACTGAACCTATCATTGTATGACCGTCTTGGAGGGAAAAATGGTATTCAGTCGGCAGTAGAACTTTTCTATGACAAAATTAAAGATGATTCGAGAGTGTCACATTACTTCCAAAATGTTGACTTAACAAAACTGATGGAGCATCAAACGATATTCCTCTCTTTTGCATCCGGTGGCCCGAATTACTACACAGGCAAAAGCTTGACGCAATCACATGAACACCTGAACATTACATCTGCGCATTTCGATGATGTATTGGGCCATTTGACAGATTCTCTGATCGAATTAAGTGTAAGTGGAAGGGATATAGTTCAAGTACTTACCTTGCTGCTCCCTCTGAGAGCTCAAATGATCAAGGATCCTAAAGACCGCTAAAGACATGTCATCGTGAGATTTTCTCTTGTTCAATTTTAGCAAATATTTTCCAATGGGGATAGGGACTTTTGAACCCATCTCAGTTCTCCCTCTAAGTCGTAAGATCTTGTTATTTCCATCCAGCATGTTTCAAAATCCCTTTCACGAAATCACTCTTGGCATTTGAGTATGCCAAACGATCATTGTGGAATCGAAGTGCAAGTTCCATCTTCAAGTCGCCGTACATTTTAGCATCATCTGGATGACTTCTTAAATAATCTCGAAAAAGGATATGACGCTTAAATTCGTCGTTTTCAACAGTACATACGTAAAGGTGATGCCAAGTTATGCCATCGGGAGGAATAAAAGCCTCTCGCCCAGTAGCTCCTAAATCACCTTCATGTACGTACCCAAGAGTGGCGAGCCTTTGTATTGCTTTATGGATATCATCTTGCGTAGTAATTGCCACGTCAATATCAACAATTGGTTTTGCTGCTAACCCTGGGACGGAAGTACTTCCGACATGTTCTATCCTGACTTCGAGGTCGCTTAAAACCGGAAGTACGAAGTCTCGTAACTCTTCAAACAACTGAACCCAACTAGGATCGTATTCTACAACTACTACACTGGCGCCCATAGAAATCCTCCTCACAGCTTACTTACAGAATAATTCGCAGTATTTTTTGCGTATTCCTGCCGTTAACACCAAATTTTGAAAACTAATCCCAGTAACCAATTTAATTATTTCAAAATAAAAAAGACCCCTTTCAGGGTCTTTTTCGACGGTGATAGATTGATGGTACTTTTGCCTTGAACCTTACTTAGCTGGGTCTCTACCTCATCACATTCCTGCAGTACATGACTACATTAATGAATCTGCGGCACATCTCCTCGCTTCTATATAGATTCAATAACAACTTCCCTGGTAGTTAGCTGCATAATATGCGACACAACACCTCGCTGAATCACCGTCGCAAATATTATGTCCGATTTCGAAGATGTTATACCCCTAGAGACTCATATGGTTGACGAATTTATTTGCTAGGAATATAATTGCCATAGCAACTAATTTTGTGAGGTGAATGATTTTGGGATTGGATAACTCATTTGGATTTATTTTGAACCATGCCGGCAGACGTTTGACACAGTTATTGAACAGCCATTTTCAGGCCTATGATATGACAACAGAGCAATGGACTGTACTCAATCGTTTAGCTGATGAAGACGGCATAACACAGAAGTTACTAGCGGTCCGAGCTGAAAAGGATCAAACCAACATTACTCGAATCCTCGATCAATTGGAGCGCAAAGGCTTTGTGGAACGACGGGCCAATGAGACGGATCGAAGATCGTTTCTTACCTTTATCACGGAACAAGGCAAGGCTTTGAATGATGTTCTGACACCGATCGAGCAGAAGGTAATCTCCTTGGTTCTTAACGGTTTTACGGAGGAACAAACATCAATATTGCGGGGAATGCTCATCCAATTGACCCACCAAGCCAATGCATGCATGAAGGAAGTGGAGGATTTACAGTGAATACGAATCAGAAATTGTGGAATCGTAATTTTGTTGCTGTCTGTTTCAGCAGCTTTTTTTTATTTATGACTTTTTACATCCTTGCCGTCACGCTGCCAATCTTCGTTACTGATACATTGCATGGTGGACAACAGCAGATTGGTCTGGTCATGACCGTCTTTATTATTTCAACTGTCATTTTACGGCCTTTAACCGGTAAGTGGATGGATGAATGGAACCGGAAAAAGATTGTGCTTTTTTCATTGGCGCTTTTTATGATTTGTACGGCTCTTTATCCACTCGTTCATCAATATACTTTTTTGCTAGGCTTAAGGTTTCTTCATGGCATAGGTTTCGGGATGGCGACAACGGCTGCAGGTGCAGTTGCCATCGAGCTTGTTCCTGATCGCCGCAAAGGTGAAGGAATTGGGTATTTCAGCCTTTTCATGAGCTTAGCTATGGTTGTGGGTCCATTTCTGGGGCTAACCATTATGCAGACTCACAATAATAGTCTTCTATTTGGAGTGTGCATTGTGTTCGCGCTTCTTGCTTTCTTGTTGGGAGTGACCATTCGTATTCCTAAAGCTATTACTAAAGTGGGCATACAATCCGAGTCTCGTTGGAGAAAGTTCATTGAGCCGCGGGCTTTGCCAATTTCTTTGGCAGGCAGTGTGTTGGCCTTTTCTTATGGAGCTATTACCACGTTTCTTTCGGTATACGCTAAATCCATCGGGTTGGATACGTATGCGAGTTACTTCTTCATGGTCTTCGCATTGATGATTGTTTTATCCAGACCCTTTACAGGTAAATGGTTTGATCGTTCAGGTCCTCATTTATTAGTATATCCTGGAGTCATCCTTTTCACATCAGGGATGATAACCCTAAGCATAGCGTCATCCCCTGTCCTATTTTTAATTGCAGGTGGTATGCTGGGCCTTGGATTCGGGGCGATGCTTCCCAGCTTTCAGACCATCGCTATTCAAGCCGCGCCGACTCACCGCAGAGGGCTTGCGACAGGCACGTATTTCTTACTTTTCGACTCTGGATATGGGATTGGCTCCTATGTACTTGGCGCTGTCGCTTCGAGAACGAATTACCATACGATGTACTTCATAGCTGGCATGGTTGTCGCGTGCTCTGCCATTCTGTATTACGGGCTTTATCATCGAAAAATAGCTTCTCCCCTTAAGCCAAGCCCTACCACAATTAAATAGATAATCTAAGTAAATTTATCTAGTCACTTTTTTTATTCGTTAACCACCAAATAGGGTGGTTTTTTTCTTGTGTCAGAGGACAAGAACTTAGCCCTTTCCTATAATAAAAAAGAACAGAATGCATTTTGCACCTGCTCTTTTCATTGCATTAACCAGATTCAACATTTGGTAGTTGGGCTATAGCGGTTATCAATGTTGTATTTATTACAACAATTCACATGCCCAGTGGTTATTTTTCAACTCAAAGCTGCAGATTGTACAACATTTCGAGCCCATCTGTTGCGAAATGGCCTGTATAGCTCCAAAATTGTTGTACATTGTGCAACAACTAAGGTTGAGAAGCAAGATTTAAGCAGTAATTGTTACACTTTATACAACATCATTCAAATGTGAATATGGATTCAATCATCCAGCAATGAGCATAAATGACGATTGATACCGATTTTAGCACCTCAATGCAGAGTAAGACTGGATGAATGAATCGACGGTCTCTTCAGTCTAATACTTTAGCCTGTCTAACGGGTATTGAGTCTATTCTTCTCTTATTGATCAATTGTTTCAAGCTGTCCAGATTGGCAAAAACTGTTCCAGTAATAATGGTTATCACCCCTATTCCCGATACCCAAGTGATCGTTTCGCCATAAAATAGCACTCCGAAAGTGAGAGCAATCGTCGGCGAAATATAGAGCCATGTAGTCGGAAAGACAGGATTCGTTTTGGCGACGAGCCAATAGAAAAGACTATGTCCTACCATCGAGCCGATAACGATTAAGTATAGAAGTGATCCGATCGCCTTTGTTGTCAGCATACTCTTCATGTCCACGTGTTCCGTGAATAAAGACAGAATAACAAGCAGCAGGCCTCCATAAATCATCTGAGCCGCGTTAAGCGCAATGGGCGATGCTTGTGGGAATCGTTGAATGACCCTTTTGGAATATAAGGCACCCGAGGAATAGAAGATCTGCCCCACCAAAATCGCGACGCAACCGATTATCCACCTTATATTAGCGGTTATTGTAAGGTGTGGAAGCAATAACAATACAATTCCTACGAATCCTAGTATGCAGCCGAATACAGATCGTGCCGATGTCTTCTGCCGCAGGACAAGTGTTTGCAGCACAAGCATCATCATTGGAGCCGTAGCCGATAAAACGGCAGCGAAGCCGGATGAGACATATTGCTCAGCCCAGTACAATGTAGAGAATGTGCCGAAAGTCAAACCTATTCCTGTTAGCAGCATTTCTTTGTGAATTAACAACGATAAGTTGGCCTTTTTCTTCCATACCATCCAAAAGAACAATATCAAACCTGCAAGGAAGAACCTAATTCCCGCGGAGAAGAAAGGCGGCGTTGAAGCATCGACACCTACCTTAATCGCTAAAAAAGTTGTTCCAAAAATGAGACATACGAGCAAATAATTGAAAATAATCATGGATGTTCCCCCTCTTGATATGTATTATACAAGGAAGGTAACAGAACAGATGCAAGATAGCAGAACAGATTGCGAAAGCTTGATATATAATAAGTGAATAAAGGAGTGAACTAGGTATGAAGAATATACACTCATTGACGAATGATACCAAACTACTTTTTAGACAAACGTACGATTATATCATCACCAGGATCGAGCGTGGAGAGTTAAAGGCACATGACAAGCTGCCTTCGATTAGGCTGCTCGCCCAAGAGCTCCGGGTACACCGGCTAACAGTGTTTCGAGCGTATCAGTTGCTGAAACAAAACGATAAGGTCTATGTAAAGGAGAAATCGGGATATTATGTAAGTCCTGACTTCACGGAACATGTTATTTCCGAGTATACGGATAGAAGCCCTATCACCTCTTCCGGCCATTTGAAAAACTCCTTATCCGAAATTCAACAGGTACCCGTTGTTTATCAATTTTCCCAATCATTGATCGATCCCAATTTACTGCCGAATCTTTATCTATCTGAATATGTTAAGAAAGTTTTCGACATCTATCCGAAATTAATGGGAACCTACTCCAGTGTACAAGGGGATGAAGAACTGCGTGAATTCCTTTGCCAGTACATGAAACGCCATCACAGTATTCAACTGACAGTAAGCGATCTATTGATAACGACCGGAGGGCAGCAGGCAATTGATTTAATTTCTCGGGTATACATCAGACCGATGGATTTTATCTTGGTAGAAAGGCCAACATATAGTGCCGCGCTTGATATTTTCCGCCAACAGGGTGCACGGTTTATTCCTGTCGACATTTCCCCCAAAGGCTACGATTTGGAGAAAGTCGAAATGCTAATGAAACAGCATAGACCCCGTATTTTTTATATGAATCCTACTTTTCATAATCCCACAGGGTATACGGTTCCTTCAGACCAACGTAAGCAGCTTGTCGAGCTAGCTGAACGATATCGCTGTTTACTAATAGAAGATGATGCCATTCACGAGATGTATTTTGACCAGCCGCCTCCTCAGCCTATTTTTTCTTACGATACAGATGGTTGGGTTGTATATCTCCGCAGCTTCAGTAAATATGTGGCACCAGGACTACGCATTTGCGTCGTCATCGGTCGTCCGTCCGTTATAAAACCACTCATTACCGCAAAATCGTTGGCTGATAACGGAACTCCTTTGGTTAACCAGAAAATTTTTCTACACTACTTCGAGTCAGAACGGATTAGGCAACATTTGGAGAAGCTGCGCATCGCCCTTCAAATCAGAAAAGAAATTGTGGAGGAGGAATTATCCACTACCGGATGGAGTTGGGTCAGTCCAAAAGGAGGCTTCAATTTGTGGCTTAAGCTTCCCGAAGCACTTCCTGTAGAAGAGCTTTTGAAAGAAAGCGTCCGGCAATCGGTCTCTTTTGTTCCGGGTATCATCTTTGATCCTCTTAGAGAGATGAAATCTTGGATCCGTTTAAGCTATTCATTCGTCAATGAGGGGCAACTGCGGGATGGAGTCAGGCTTCTTTCGGATATCGCTCGACGATTTTGATCCCAAAACGCCAAAAAAGCCCATCCCCAAGATTAAGCTTGAGGGTGGGATTCATCATCGTTGGTTTATCCAGTCTTCACTACGTTGCCATAAGCGTGCCCTTTGTTCCCACTTTAACGTTGCGTCATTTCGTATACTTATCATGCAGATTTTGTTTGGATGGGTGACGCGCTGCATGATAAGGATGAGTAAAAATCGGATTCAAGTATTCTACACCTAAATTGAGAGCACCTATGACGCTAACACTGTTATTCTTTCTTTTTCCTCACCTGCCATAGATGTTTTCACATGTCATTGTTATGTTACAATCGAGTTAGTGGTTCTCCAAATCCTCAAAGGAGATTAGGCTAAATGAAAATCATCATTTTCGGAGTAAGCGGAACAATCGGAAAGGCATTAACTAAAACTCTAACAGGTAATCATCATGATGTTTATGGAAGTTATAATCTGAGTAAACCGACATTTTTACCTTCGGATCGCACTATTCATCTTCCGATAGGTGATCTTGATTTACTGGACAAGTTTTTAACGGAAGTCAATCCCGATTTCGTAGTTATGGCTTTGCGCGGAGATTTTGAAGAGCAGCTTAAGTTCCATATTCAAACTGCTGACTACTTAAGAAATACAGGTGGTCGAATGATTTTTTGCTCCACCTCCAACGTGTTTGATGCGAGTACAGATTCGCCTCATTTCGAAGAGGATCCTCCCCGCGCTGCCAGTGATTATGGACAATTTAAAGTGGACTGCGAAAGAGTAATGGCTGAAATACTACTCGACAAACTTACCATCGTTAGGATTCCAACCATTTTTGGTCATAACACACCGCGAACTAATGAATTGAGACAACAGCTTAAAGACAAAGAGTCAATAAAGATCTATACGAATTTGTATTCCACCCGGAACACAGATCAGTTATTATCGATGCAAATTACCTATTTAATGGAACAAGGGCTGACGGGCATTTTCCACCTTGGGACTACTGATATCATGCTTCATTCCGAATTTTTGAAAAGACTTTTGACACGTTGGGGTTATAAGGATGTAGTATTCGAAGAATTAATGCAGGAGACTTTTTCCTCAGTCATTCCCGAAAAATATTACAATTCTCTTTTAACCAATAATCCCTTGCCGAAAGAACTCCAAATAAACCACGAGCAGTTGATCGAATATTTATCATAGCGAAGAAGGCAGCCGATCATCCTCTGAACGGCTACCTTCCTTGTTTCAAATATAACTCTCGTTCTTTGTTCAATAGAAAGTTGTTCTTTATCTAATCAAAATAATTATTGGATCTATTTCGAACTCTTATCTGCTAAGGGTCCATATGTAGTTCCCATTTACGTCGATATATCCTGAATCCGGGCCTTCTCCTTCCCAGCCGACACGAACATTCGCAATTCCGGCTGTGAAAGGCTCTGCCAAGTAATAAGCCGGTTTTATCTGGAACTCTCCTTTTTTATTCAAATAACCCCATTTCCAATCACCTACTTGAACGGCTGCCAGGCCTCCTGTGAATGACTTTGCTTTATCAAAAGAAGGTTGTATCTCTAGAGTCCCTTTGTAGTCAATAAAGCCCCATTTACTCCCTGTTTGAATGGCGGCAAGACCTTCCGAGAATGGCTGCGCATCTTCATATTGAGGCTGAATCTCCCACTCTCCGCTTTTGTTGATATAGCCCCATTTCTCACTGACTTTAACCGGAGCTAATCCATTATGGAAATCCAAAGCTTCGTCGTATTTCACGTCGATCACGGTTGTTCCCGATTTATCGATAAAACCGAATTTATCGCCAATCTTCACTCTTCCGAGCCCTTCCGAAAAATCGTATCCAAAATCATACTGATATTTATTTTAGTCGAGGTGCGAAATCGAAAGGTAAACATCCTGCTAGTGGTCCTCGATCGGCTTGAAAGAAACAGACTTGAGCAGCACCTTCGCTTCGCTGAAATTCTTGAATGGGCAGTCCATCTAATATGGAAATGTACAATACTACAATATACTTAGCTTTCTTCTTTAAAAAACAACGCTCTAATAGCAAAACGAGGCAAAATCAATTGTCTCCGCCATCTTGAAGGTTGATTTACTAATCGAAACAGCCATTCCAGCTGTAGTTTTTGCCAAATGGTAGGTGCTCGTTTCACTTTTCCAGCGATGATATCAAGACTTCCTCCAACGCCAATAGCTACTCTAACATTGAGCATTTCCTTAAACTTATAAATCCAACGTTCAGCTTTTGGAGCCCCTAGAGCAACAACTAAGACATCGGGACTCAATATTTCTATTTCTTCAATAATTTGTGCCTCTTCCATCTGATCATAAAAACCGTGATGTCTTCCCAGAACCGATACATTGGGGTATGTCTTATTGATATTTTCGGCAGCCTTTTTACTAGTCGTTTCATCCGCTCCCAGAAGGTAAAAAGACCAATTGTTTCGATTTCCAGTCTCAAGCAATTTGACTAGAAGGTCACAACCCGTAACACGCTCGGGCAAGGGATTCCCTTTTAAACGCGATACCATGACGATTCCGATTCCGTCAGCTGTGAGGTGATCGGCCTCGTCTATAATGGAACGCAGCTGTTGGTCGTGTTGACAAGACATGGTGATCTCCGGATTGAGCGTAACAATATGAAACAGTTCTGTTTTTTTCTCCGTGATAACCTCACTAATCAATTTAACGGTATCATCCATTGTTATTTTAGGAACTGGAATTCCCATGATATTCGAACAGTTCTCCATTTGAGTGCACATCCACCTTTGATTCATATATCCACATTTTAACATAAAGCCTTTGATTCATAGAAAATAAATAAAAGCCGCAATATTAGCGGCTACTAAGGGGATTTTATGTTGGTTCAGTTTATTGGGATGTGTCAGGATTCATCATCTCATGTGCGGCTTTATCGACTTCGGGGTCATGTATAAACCAATCGATTCTCCGTTCGGGCCCGCATAATAACCATCAATTGAAACACTGTTAAACATGACAACTTTTCTCATAAAAAAACATCTCTCTCTTCATTTGGAATGTTCCGACCCAGTAACGTTTTCAATCGCTCAGCCGTAGACGGTGATGCGGTATAAATCATAATTTTAAGTTCCGGATTGCTCGGTGGTTGTAAGGTCACATGTTCAAATTCCATCTCCCCAATAAAGGGATCGTTCCATCGTTTGTGGCAGTCAGCGACGGTCTGAACATCATGTTTTGGCCAAACAGAACGAAATAATCCACTTGTCTCCATAAAATCCTCAATTAACCCCTTAAGCTTTTCATCCTGTGAGAAAGTGGGTAATCCGCACGAAACCGCGCAATCATGACCTTTGCTTTAGCTTCCCAATCCAAATTATTCTTTTGTAAAGACGAATCCGTCAGAAAACGTCTCAACCAATTTGGGCGCGGCTGCAAATCCTTTGAGAATGTCGGTAGTCGAAATACAAGTTCTGCCGCTCGATTCCACATCAATATATCCCAACCTCTTGCCAAAATGAAAGCTGGATTAGGTTCAAGAGCCCTCACCGTTTGCTCCAACCCGGTACTCACTTCTTGATCCTCTTCTACCTCCAGTTTTGATGGCATTGCAAGCATATGGAGATGGCGGCACTCATCAACGGATAATCGTAATGCTCCCGCTAAACTATTTAATACTTCCTCAGATGGATTCACTTCTCTTCCCTGCTCCAATGAGGTATACCATGAAATTCCAATATGGGCAAGTTGGGCCACCTCTTCACGCCGAAGCCCGGGCGTTCGACGCCGACCATAAGACGGCAACCCAACTTCCTCTGGAGTAAGACGTTCTCTGCGTGCCCGCAAAAACTCACCCAGCGATAAGCTGGAAGAAAACTCTTTCATTGGCTGCTCCCCCTATCCTGACACTGCCAATCCTACGTTTAACACAGGAAGGCAGCTGATTCCAGTTTCTGTAATACGTTAGTATAGCATTGACAAAACCGAGGAGGTAATCGAAAATGAATGTTTTTTTAACTGGGGCAACAGGAAAAATAGGAAGCCGCTTTGTACCACGTTTGCTGCAGCACGGGCATAACGTTAAAGCAATGATCCGAGATGCTTCAAAGGCGAGTACGTTTCAACAGCTAGGCGTTGAGATTATTGAAGGTGATCTTTTACAGACGGAAAGTCTCGCAACTGCTTTGCAAGGCATTGACGTCGTAGTGCACCTGGCCGCTCAGTTTCGTGGTGTAGATGAAGCTACGGCGAAACTGTCAAACTTCGATGCCAGCATTGCTTTAGCAAGAGCAACCTTAGATGCAGAAGTTCCAAGATTTGTGTTTGCGAGCACCAATTTAGTGTATGGTTCTGGAGCTGGAGCTCGTAACAGACCGAACCGTGAAGAGGATGAATTACGTCCTGAATTCCCTTATCCTCAGACCAAAGCCGCAGCAGAAGAAGCTTTGCTCCGTCTTCATCATGAGAAGGGATTGGGGCTTCGTATTCTGCGGTTTGGTTTTGTCTATGGTGAACATGATCCCCATGTCACAGAATTTCTTCCAATAATGAGCAAATGGAACCTCGCCAAACGGCTTCATATGGTACACCATGCGGATGTAAGTCAAGCTTTGCTGCTTGCCGCCTGCATGCATGGAATAGATGGCCACATTTATAACGTTGCTGATGATTCCATCACTGTTGAAGAACTGTTTCGTCTTCATGGTCTTACTGACAACCATTTATCAGATGCCGTGCAGCAAGAGTTCAACCCATGGGATATGATCGTAGATACGACACGCATCAGGGAAGAATTAAACTATCGGCCAATCTACCCTTCGTTTTATTCAGCTAGAGATGCAGGAGCTTTGTAAGCTTAGCATTATGTCCACTTACTCTCAGCATCCTATTCGGTGATGACAAAATCAACCGGATGATACGACCAGCATCCCTATGAAAAAAAGACCATGTCGATGACATGGTCGAATGAACCTGAACGGAAGAGTCCTTTATTTATCATACTTGTAGAGATTAATTTCGTGCTTCACGTAATAAAGATCGCCATACTTATCCGTTGTCAGCAGGGTCACACCTGCCCCGATTAAAGCAACCGCGTCTTTGTTGGCAGAATTGGCGTCAACGGCGTACAATTTCCCACCAACGCTCACATAGACGTTACCGTCGTTGCCGACAACCATTTTGCCGCCTTGCCAAGACACGGGTATTGAGCTGAATTTGTCGGGATATACTGTCGTATGAGCAGCATCTGGATTATTCGGATCGATAATAAATAAATCTGCGGTCGTGTCATGGGACGAATTGCCTGACGAGTTCCCTTCCGCAAGTCCCCATATTTTCCCATCCGGACCAACGATGAGATCTGAGATGACTTTTCTTCCGGGGGCTGGGACGAATTGAGGAACTGGTGTCGAGTTGGCGCCAGTTGTATTCCAAACGAACACTTTTCCTTCCGTCGCATCAACCGTGCTGCTGATTCCCCCGTAAACGGATGTGCCGCCAAAAACTTTATTGTTCTTGTATGCAAGTGAAATAACACTTTGATGGTAGACAATATCGTTAATGGTCGTGACTTGTTGGGAAGTAGACAAGTCATAGACGGTGAAGGAGCCTTTATTATTCCCGGAACTCGCTACTGAACCGACATAAAGCCGATTCATTGAGGGTTCTGCTAACATGCCAAACGGACGATCCTGTTTGTAAGGGGCGTCGTCGATATCCTGGAACAGGAGCGAAGGGTTCGTAGTATCATTCCACGTCGATGTTGTATCGTATTTCTTGATCCACGCGCCGGGATATATGCCTAAATACAGATTGTTGCCCAATGGCGTCATATTTTCCGCTTGGCCTGCGCCTTTAAAGTACGTTTCTTTGGATGTGTCCGGATTATAGACGCCCATCCCTCCAAGCAAATAGCCGCTTGTATAAATATTGTCGGCTGGCCCCTTGACCAGTGACCGAATTTTGGTCACAGATTCTGGAATTACGAACGATGTCGTCGTATCAATTGTAGGCGTTGCTGCGAGCTTATATTTCAAAATTTTTCCTGATTTAAGCGCAGCATACAGATAAGTGTTGCCTGCATCGGTCAAATAAGTATAACCAGCTGCGCTTCCTCCTACATCGCCCAGATTTAATTCTGCCGCTGATGAAATATCGTAGCTGTAAAGATTATTCCCTTTCGTGTAGAACACTTTGTCATCCGAAGGGTGTTTCATCGATACGCCGCGTGAGTCGACATCGCTTAAGGAAGAGGCAATCGCACCCGTTGTGCTATCCAATACCAGCGTTGGACCCGCCGATAGCTGGGCGAACACCCTCGACGCCGATCCGTTCGAAATATAATCGAGTCTATTCACAAACTTGCTGCCATAATTTGGCGGGGAAATGGTGGTTTGAGTTCCATTCGTCGGATTAAAGCGAATGATTGTCGCATTCGAGGTCGGTCCCATACCCATATATACCTCAGTATCGCTCGCATAAGCGATTGACCTCACGAAACCAAGGCCATTGACGATGGGTAGGCCACTGTTTAAGACGACAGTCCCTCCGGTCGGATCGTAACGGTACGCTTTGCCTTCGGTGGAAGTTCCGCCGTAGACTTTTCCGTTGCTTCCCGCCGTTACATCCCAAATAACATCCATTCCGGTAGGCAGGGTGATTGGCACTAACGAGCTGCCAGTAATTAATTTATTCCCATTGGCCGTGCTAACTGTGCCTGGGAGATACCGAAACATCGTTTTCTTGTTCGCCGTTCCCAAATAGACGGACTTATCAGCAGCCACCGTCATTCCCCAAACTGCTTCTATCTTCGTGTTATTCGGAGCAACCATGAGATCTCGATCTTCCAACAGCTCACCCGTTCTGGCGTCGTAAACCACCAACTTGGACGGATATCCGCTGGAACCGACATACATAAGATCCGTGTTACCGCTTGCATCTTTACCGAATACAGCGACGTCGAGGGGATTGTTCTTTATTTGAGTACCGAGATTGTATTCAATCGGACTATCCAGCGTCACATCATCAACGTAAGCAACCATCGAAGTTGTCGCTCCCGTTGTTAGATATACGGAGACAGATGTTGTACCTGAAGGGGCGGTAGCTGATACAGAAACCGGGGTCCATTGTGAAGCAATGCCCGTGAAATCGTTTGCAGCATCTTTAAGGACAATTCCAGCGTCATTCTTGAAAAGAAGGTGGATGCTCAGCCCGGAGCCGCTGGACGCGTATATTTTGGCTGTAGCTCCAACTCTTGTGCCATAATAAACCTTTACCTTCGAGCTTTCCGCAGTGCTAGCAGTGGTTGGGCTGGAATCGTCCAGTTTAAGACTGTTGGTTCCCCCCGCCTTTTGCACCGTCGAAACGGCTGCACCGGAGGACACTATCCATGTATCACTTAACGAGTCTTCGAAGCCTGCATTTTTAACGGTTTGACCGATCGAAACATCGTCAACGTAGGCAGTCGTAACAGACGCTAAGGAGCTGTAAACCATGACCGCTACTTGAGTTGTTCCAGCTGGAGCTTTTGCTGTAATAGATCTCTTCGTCCATTGATTGAGCGTGGGCGTAACGCCAGTGGGCCAAGCAAGCGTTTCCGTAGTACCGTTATAGAAGATCAGCCAAACATCAATCGATCCTTGCTCAATATAAGCAAAGACTGAAGCGGTGTACTCTTCATTCTGCGTAATGCTGACCTTTTCGCTAATCCGAGCAAGTGAACCCGAAGTACTGGTGTCCACCATTTTCATACTGTTCAAGCCAGTGTAAGCTTTCTCACTCGAGACGGTTGCTGTATTTTGGCCGTACGTGGGGTGTGTGTACCATTGTGGTATGCCGGTTCCGACATCCTCGAAAGAAGAGTTGGGGATAGATATCGTGATGCCAGATGCGCGAGCATCGAGGTTCTGGAAACAGCTGATAATAAGCAAACAACTAAACACCATACAAACGAGGCGAATCCACATGGGGCGAAACGTAATTGCTTTCATAATTACCACTCCTCACACAAAGTTTGGCTGCGGTCAATCGTGAAGCTGTCCTTACCAGTTTTCTTTTACGAACTCCTTTCCTACCCATTGAGGCCTATATTCGTCAAGTTCACCTCCCTTCCGTCTTTAACATTCGACTGGTTACTGTGATAGATCAACGAATGTCAACACTTAATATCCCGGATGATCTACTCTCATTTTAAGCCCACACGTGCGTTTAAAATATGTCATCATTTCTAGAAAATGTGGACAATTTCAAGAAAAAGTGTATAAAATTTCAAGATATACTTTACTGTACGGTCAATAATTATACAAAAAAAATAGTCTTTATTTTTTATTAAAATGATTCTCTTGCGTTATGCTCAACAATCTCATAATTTGTTCTATTTGATCTGTGATCCATTTGCCAGAAAGAGTTTGCTGATCTAATCTTCCTTCACCCGTAACGACCAAATCAGCATTCTCCAATTGTTTTCTCATATTCGCACTCTGCATGACGAGTTCAATACCATACAATAGCGTTGCATCCATGAAAATGGCGAGTGCTAGCCCTTCACAGAACCTGCTGTAATACCTTCTATAAATTTCCTTTGGAAAATAATATAGATCACAATAATGGGTACAATGGCAATGGATACCCCTGCTGCAATTAGTGACTGATTAGATGTGTATTCACCGAAGAAATACATCATCCCGAGCGGCAATGTGCGATAAGCATCGTCATATACAAAGAGCAGCGGAAGTAAGAAATCGTTCCACGACCACATAAATTCAAATACCAGTAATGAGGTTAACGCAGGTATTGTCAACGGGAGCATAATATAAAGATAGGATGTGAAATGATTACAACCATCTATTTTTGAAGCATCCATCAACTCATCCGGTAAATCCTTAAAAAATGTTCGCATCATGAAGATCGCAAACGGCATGGCCAAGCCAAAACTCGGCAGGATTAGCGCCCAATAGGAATTAATCAAATCCAAACGCTGCATCGTGTAATAAAGTGGAATGACCATTGCTTGTATCGGCACCATCATTCCGAAGAGAAAGAAGAAGAACAAGACATCTCTGCCCGGGAACTTAAGCTTTCCGAAGCCAAAGCCTGCTAAAGAAGCCAATACAATAATAAAAAACACGCGAGGAACAGCAACAATCACACTATTCAACAAATATTTCCCCATTTTCCCTACGGTCCAAGCTTCTGAAAAGTTGCCGAAAGTCAAATGCTTAGGAAATGCAAACAAGTTTGTATTTAATTCACTTACTGGTTTGAGTGCAGCTAGAATGATCCAAACGATTGGCATGACCGATATAAGCAGAAAGGCAAGCAAGATCAAATAGGTTAAAGTTTGCTGTGCATACGAGGAAGAGCTTTTAGGAGCCGTCAGTTGCATTCTGATTGTATCCTTCATCAATAAACGCCTCATTTCTAACCATTCCTTTCTGCAAAACGCATATAGACGACAGAGCAAGAGGCAATAATAAGAGCCAACGTTATCGAAATTGCTGCTCCATAACCCACTTCGTTTAAGCGAAAAGCGCTGTCAAACATATACGTAGAGATCACTTCCGATGAATGATAAGGTCCACCTTTCGTCATCATATAAATGATATCAAACACTTTAAACGAGCCAATTAACGAATTTAAGATCAATAATGTGATTGTGCTCTTCAGTAAGGGGATTGTTACACGGACAAAGGTTTGTATAATAGATGCCCCTTCTATCTTTGCTACCTCGTAGAAGCTTTTATCAATTCCCTGCATAGCAGCCATAAAGATGACCATACAAAATCCATAATAAGTCCAGTTCCCAGCTGTTGCCAGTGCGGGCATTACGGTATGCTCATTACCCAACCAATCTAATGCCAGACTGCTTAAACCCATTTTTTCTAAGGTTATATTGATGAACCCAAAGCTCGGATGATAAATCCAATTCCAAACGATACCAACCGCAACCAGAGAGATGATCGTCGGCATAAAATAAGTAACTCTGAAAACAATAGCTCCCCGAATTCCTTTGGATAGGACTAAAATAGCCAGAATTAAACCGATGAATATGGGAATCGTCACCGAACAGCCAATCCAAAATAAATTATTCCCTAACGCTTTCCAGAAAATAGAGTCATGCAGCAAACGCACATAATTATCAAACCCTACGAAATTCATGACTGGGCTAGCACCATCCCAATCAAACATACTATATTGAGCCGTCTGAATGATTGGCACAATCAGAAATAGGATATAAAAAAGCAATGCTGGTAAAATAAAAAACAATGCTTTAAATGGTTTTATTTTGGTGAGGATGCTCATATGTTCACCTCCAGTGCCTCTTCTGTTAGATAAGCATAGGGATAGTGCTAGAAGCACTATCTCTATGCTATCTTTTTCATCATGAAGGCTTAGTAGTTACCTTTTGCCTTTTCTTCTTCAAAAGCTTTTTGCTTATTCTTGACCACATCTGCGCCAGTCTTCTTCCCAGCAATCAATTCCTGCAAATCATTCATCGTAACATCATTAACCTTCTGTGGCATTAACACATCAATACTATAGGATTGACCAGCCGTTGATGCAGATAAACTAACGACTTCTTTAAAGAGAGAATTCGCATTAATCGTGTTGATATCAATTGACATTGGAGGAATAATGCTTGCCTCGTACCATGTTTTTGCGGTATCCGTCGAGTACATATAATCCAGGAATTTAACAGTTTCATCAGGGTGCTTGGTACCGGAAGAGACTGCAAACGTGCCGCCAATTCCACCTGGTGCCATGAGCGGTTGCTCCGGCTTAATGGATGGAAGTGGGAAGAAACCAACATCTTCTTTCAAGTTCTCAACCATACCGGATACCATCCAGGTACCCGTCATACGCATCGCAGCTTTACCTGTAAAAAATTCTTTATTGCCGTCTTCATAAGAAATCGCCAATGGGCTTTTTGTTGTATAGCCGTCTGTAATCAATTTCTTAAAGATATCTAATGATTCAGCAAAAATAGGTTGATCGAAGCTTTTTTGACCATTCAAAACAGCTTCAATTCCTGTTTTTCCAGCAACCGCTGTATAGAATATGCTTTCCAAATGGAGCGCAGGCCATTGGTCTTTATCATCCAAAGAGATACCTACGATGCCTTTATCTTTGGCCGCTTTACAAATGGCCAGAAATTCATCATACGTTTTTGGCACGTTTACGCCTAAATCCTTGAAGATCTTTTTGTTATAGTAAACACCTAACATCTCCACTTGCGTACCAACGCCATAAATCTTTTTATCGAACGTATTTCGCTCTTGGATCCAGGCTGGGAAACGTTTATTCCATCCTAAGCTTTCTGATTTCGCTGTCAAATCCATGAGTAAATTAGCTTTAGCCAGAACGCCCAGATAACCTGGGCCTGCATCATAAGCAAACAAATCCGGTCCTTCTTTACTCAATAAAGCTGGCTTAATTAATTTACGTTGATCGTCAGCTTTCATGGAAGATCTTTTGATCTTGATGTTTCCATTTTGTTTCTCAAAGTTGGCAATTATGGCATCCATAGCTTTAGATTGCGTTGTATCCGTATAATTATCCCAAAAATTAACAGTGACCACTTCACCCTTTTTCGCATCACCAGCGGATTTGCTTTCTTGTTTTACAGGAGCATTCGTCGTACAAGCTGACAATATCAAACTGCTCATTAACATAATTGGGACCATGGATCGAATCCATTTTTTCATTTTTATCTCTCCCTCTCATTTTGGATTAATGCTGCAAACAACCCCGCAAAAATTGTAAAGTTTCTTGTAAAAGCTCTCTCCTTTCTTCGCCAATTCTGCATTCCATGGATAAATAGCCCTCATAATTAAGTCTTTTCAAGGTTTGAAAAGGTGTCCGAAAATCAGTATGTGCTTTACCAGGAAGCTGCCGATTGCTGTCAGCCAGATGAAAGTATCCCAAGCTGCTGTAATCGTTTTCAATGGTGCGTGAAATATCAGCCTCTTCAATATTCATGTGAAAAAAGTCGCCTAGAACCTTAAGATGCTGACTTTCAACCTCTTTAATCAACGAGGCAGCTTGCGATACGGTGTGCAGCATATGATCTTCATAACGGTTCAAAGGTTCAATAAATAGGGTCACTTGCAGCTTCTCAGCTTGCTCGGCTATTTGCTTCAAGGAATCTATTAATGCGATGTGGTCTCCTTGATCATCTCGAGGTAATACTTGATGCGGCAAGGATTTGGAGAACATGCCATAAGCTGCAGGCGCAATAATGCCTTGGGCACCTAATTGTGCTGCGTATTTCAAAGATTTCTGAATATCCGATATAGCTTCTAAGCGTTTTGATTCGTCGAAGTGCCCTATCCAGTGCCGATAACCGCCGCAAATTGCTGTGAGCGGAATTCCCGTAGAATCGATTGCAGCTAGCAGCTCACCGGTTAAATGATCATTCAAGGGCTGCTGGAAAAGGTTTAATTCAACTCCGTCATAGCCAATCTCTTTTGCCATAAGAAAAACTTCTTTGTAGTCAGATAAACCCGTTAACTTATCTTGAATAGCAAATTTCATGTTGTTCTCTCCTACATGTTCAATTTAAAAATTAATTCTTTGTAAAATACCCGTCAATTTTCTTTTTATTGAGTTCACGATAATGCGATGGTGAAGTACCCACGTAGGTTTTAAACAATCTTGTGAAATTCGGTATCCCATTAAAGCCTAAAGATAGCGCAATTTCGGTAATGGATAATTGACTTGTTTTTAACAACGCTTTGGCATTGTGGATTTTCATTTCACGCTGCACTTGAATGGGCGATCTACCGTACAATTCTTTGAATCGATTACTAATGTAAGTTGGATGCATATTTAATTCTTTAGCAAATTGAGACAAGGAGAAATCCTGCTCAGGGTGTTGAATAATTCTCGCCAATATTTCCATGAAGCTGCGCGATTGAATATTGGAACCCGCGTTCTCATCCATATGAATGGCGCTTTCGAGAACTAAGTAAATTAACTCAAGGGCTTTCGCTTTGCGTAAAATGGTTGTAGGTAAAAATCCTGTTTGCTGCTTAAGCTCATTGTATTGCAGGAAAACCTTCTCGAACTCTTCTGAATCCTTTAACTTAAATGTGTAAGGGATTTGAAAAAGCTTAAGCACATCAATGACCCCGCCAATTTCAAACGTAAAATGGGACCATAAAAAGATCGATTCATCTGCGTTCTCCTTGAAATGATCATGTACGACATTAGGCGGGATCAGAATGACTGTACCCGGTTCAATTGAAAATAATTCATCTCCGATCCTAAGTTTGGCATAGCCTTTCTTATGGTAGGACATGACGTAACAAGGTCGGGTACGGTTATAGGTTTTCATCTCACGTCTGGTATGAATATCAAATTGTATAATATTAAGCACCGCATTTTGTAATAAGAGATCTAAATCCATGACACCGTCCGACACATTACCACCCCTTTTGGTTCATTCAATCCCTGTATTACGCCGTAAAGATTACGCCTAATTTAATGCTTTGTTCGGGTGTGCGATCTACATATTGCTCATATCCATCTGCCACTTCTGAAAAAGGAATCACAGGGTCAACAATTTCTTCGCAATTGACCTGATTAGTTGCCAACAAACTCCAACAAACCTCTTGAATTCGTTTCCAGCTCCAACGTGGATACTCCGGATTGGGCTCACTGCATGCACGAGAAAAGACAATTTTCGCATTATTGAAGTGTGCTTCCATCCCTAAATTTAACCCGCCTTTAAAGGGTCTGGCCCAGCCAACAAAAGCGATCGTTCCCCCATAAGCTAATCCTCGTAAGCAGGCTTGTAAAGCATGCTCGTTAGCGCTTGTCTCAATGATGACATCGACACCCAACTTGTTGGTCGCTTTTTTCAATTCCATACCTACATCCTGTGTCAAAGGATCAAATGCTTCATCTGCGCCTGCACGGATAGCAGCTTCTCTTCTCTTCAGGATTGGGTCTATGACGGCAACGTAGCTGGCACCGGCTAACTTAGCCATTTGTGCAGCAATTGCACCTATAGCTCCAAGGCCTGAAATAGCAACTCGATCACCTAGCTTAACTTGACCATCTCGAATGCCGCCTAAAGCAAATTGAGCAGGGTCAAAGCAGACGGCATTTTTCCAACACATATCTTCTGGCATTTTCATTAACCGCTTCGGGTTGATGGTGTTTACCACATGAGATTCACGAATGCCGCCATAACCGCAAAGTCGTTCGCCAACCTCATACCCTTGCACCTCTGGCCCGATTTCCGTAATCCGCCCTACCCATTGATTGCCAATATTCCATTTACCAAAAGGACTGCCTACAGCCACGTCTGGATTTGGCGGCATAAAGAGTTGCCAGTCGTTATCATATATGTCTTCCATTTGGTTGCGCTCTCCGCGAAAATCAGCTAATTCAGATCCATGCTTAGGAGACGCATAGTCCACTTTAACTCTAACTTGTCCTTGAGCTAATGGAGTCTCTTCATAGTTAAGTAACTCTGCTTTGCGTGGTGCAGTTGCGACAAGCTGTTTTGGCATCTTGAAACCTCCAAGTTATTCTATATGAATTTGTGATGTATTAAAATCAATTATCAAAAATATTTTATTTTGTTATACGCTTACATCTTAATTATAAAGGGAATTGAGATTTAATACATGACTCTAATAAATAGATATTTGTCACTAATACAGGTTATTCAATTTTCACCCATTGCTCCGTATGGTGGCTTTCCAGAATAGCGTCCATGACTTTCATGATCTGATCGCCTTCTTCGAAGTTGGCAAATGATCTGGAACAGATTGATTCATTCGCCGTTCGGTTTCGAATAGCGGAATAAAAATCAATCAACATATTTTTCAAAGCATCCGGCCAACCTTCTTGATGGCCTCCAGGATAATGGGAAAGCGCTGCTGCCGATTCGGTAAGCAAACGCGGGTCTGAGAATAGCTCATGATTTGCTTGATCTCTTCGACCAATCCATAAGGAATTGGGTTGTTCTTGATTCCAAGCCAGTGTCCCTTTATCCGCTGCAATTTCAAAAAACAGCTTGTTCTTGCGACCAGCACTCACTTGAGAAATGGTAAATACACCTTGAATACCACCTTCAAAATGGACGAGCACACTCCCATAGTCTTCCGTCTCCATGGGAATTTCCTCATAGAGTGTTTCCGAATGTATATCTATGGGACTCGCTTTTTCGTACGGCTTTAACCGGATAGGATGAACAACCTTCAAATCAGCAAAGACTTTAACAATTTTCTTGCCTAACACGTATTGGACCGTATCGCACCAATGTGATCCTATATCTGCTAAAGCACGTGAAGCACCATTATATTTCGGCTCTAGTCGCCAATTGTAATCTGTATTGTTTAACAACCAATCCTGCAAAAAACCGCCGTATACGAGGTTTACTTTTCCGTAAGTCTGCTTATGAAGTTGATGTTTAATTTCGGCAATCAACGGAAAATGACGATAATTGAATGCGACACCGTTTACTCCCGTACTATTTTCAGCCAATCGTGTCAACTCTTTTGTTTGTTCACCGCTAATCCCTAGCGGTTTTTCAGACAATATATGCTTACCTGCCAATAAAACCTCGCGATTAATGGTGTAATGCATATAGTTCGGCGTACAATTGTGAACAGCCATGACTTCGTTGTCTTGGATGAGTTCACTTTCATTTCCATACGCCTTAGGAATCCCATATTCTTTAGCAAACTCTTCTGCTCTCTCCAAACTGCTAGCCGCAATTGCTACCACTTGTAAATAAGGAATACGCCGAATAGCTTCTATATGGGCTTTTGCTGAAAAACCGGTACCTATAATCCCGATCGTAATGACCTTCATTAGAGCTTCTCCAAAGGTTCAGATTTGCCGAATTGCAGTTGAGGTCCATCCATTGGAGCAGCCCACCGTGCGGCATTCGCAATGACCTTCTTGATTTGTGGATGATGATCATGCGCCTTATGTCCCCACCAAACCAATACGTCCGTCTCACTAAGAACTTTATCCGTAAGCCCGTGTTCGACCTCATCTAGTGTGGCCGTCTTTACATTCACACCTTCTTGTTGCAAACCTTGTGCAATCACAGAATGAATGCCTTCAGGGTAAATGGCAGCCACAGCTTCATTTGATTTCTCATGTCGATACTCATTCCAACCAACGATATTCACTGCGTTATCCTCCTTTAGATTAGCTGTACTATAGACACCTTCCAAATTTACATAAATGAATAAAGCCCTTACATTTATTGTACGTAAGAGCTCGCGAATTTTATATGCCTCGAATAAACTATGATTTGTCACTTATACAGGAACACAAAAAAACCGATATACAATCCATGTAGGATTATTCACCGGGTTTAGGGTCTCCATTGTTTAACTTCAATTTTAGTATCATCTGCTCATTCGTTAACAAAGCTCTATCTCTGGAATTCCTTCCGTGCTTTCCTGAATGTCTTCAAACAGTCCATCAGCCCGCACCTTCGTGTAGTACTCATATTGTCCGATAACCCCATAGTCTCCTTGCATGACACCTGGATAGGCTCGGTTTACCGAATAGATTTGACTTCGATGTGCGTGTAGCGCACGCCCTTTTGTTTCACGTTGATTCACTATGTTTACTTTTCCAGTTATGGGGACTGCACCGGTTGGTGCTGAATCTGCGCAATAATCATAGTAGTGAGGAATCGATGCGAAAAACAAGGTGCAATACTGAGATGGCATCAATTTCTCCTCAGATTGAAGAACCGCTTGTTCTGTAGCTCGGGATATGGCTATATGATCTCGATGTCCAGTCACTCCGTTTGGAGGAAACGTTACGATGACTTGCGGTAGCAGCTGTACAATATGGGATTCGATTTTTGCGGCTATTTCGTTGATATCCTGGTTAATCAAGCTGCCATCCGCGTAATGAAGCAAATACAAGTTAGTTACGCCTATGACGTAGCAAGCCTGTGACAATTCCAGCTCCCGGAGTGTGGCGAGTTCCTTCTTGCAGGTTACTGAATACTCGCCAGACTTCCCCCCGCAACCAGAGGTTGCGCAAATCAAATGGACGTCGTGACCGGCTTCCCTATATTTTGCCATGGTGCCGGCGCAAGCGAATGACTCATCATCAGGATGGGCAAAAACGAACAACAGCCTTTTTTTCATAGGATCCCTCCACTAGACTAATCATCCATCATGAAATTTCTGATAGTGATCTAGAGCCAAAGCCATCATTCCAAATATAGGCTCCTTATTCTTGTTTTCGATTTGTCCAGATGGCGCAAAGGTGTTGAATTGGCTCGTTATATATTCCCTTACAAACGCATTGTTTTGTAGTACGCCGCCTTGCAAAATAATTTGAAAAGGTTGTCTATATAAATTTATTCGCTCAATGACGGCCTTAGCACAAGTAAATAACTGTTCGGCTGCTTGAATCATAATGGACTTAGCCACTTGATCGCCCTGCGTATGCGCTTGGGAGACGAGACTGGACAATTCAGCTACTTTTTCCACAGAATAGTTCGAGTTGTATGTCCAATTAAACAAATCCTCGGGATTTTTTAGATCCAAGTAAGGAAGAATATGATCAGCCAGCTTGTTGGGGGCCGTCCGTCCATCCCATGTTTTTAAAATGTGAATGATCGCTTGTTTACCGATCCAATACCCGCTTCCCTCATCTCCAACTCGATGTCCCCACCCTCCTGCTCTGGCAACAACGCCCTGATCATTAACGCCATAAACGATGGATCCTGTTCCAGCAATCATAAGAATGCCTGGTTGACCATTCGTTGCCCCCAGTAATGCTGCGAAGCCGTCATTTTCAATAATTAAACGTTTGGCATATATACGTAAATGCTGCAGCGCCTCTTCAACTAACGCCAGGATGATCCTGCGATCATATTCGGTATCCAAACCAGCGATCCCCAATGCCGCACAATCCGTTTCTAATTCTGTTTCGCCAACCTCCCCATTCCCTACTAATTTACCGTCCTCCAAAGCATTTCGAATCGCATGGATAAGCTCCCTCACAGCTGCTTCTTTACCGACCCCCTGATAATTGCAAGATCCTGATCTACCTTGACCTCGAATCTGACCATGCTCATCGAAGAAGTAGCACAGGCTTTTGGTTCCTCCGCCGTCCACAGCAAGAAATGGAATCTTTTTTGCTGACATTATGGGTTCCCCCACTCCCTCATGACTTCATCCAAAACCTGCAGAGCAGTACGGCTTTTATGATCCGACTCCGTTAACCATTGATCCAGAGCTAGTTGATCCTTACAACGTATCTGAATCATTCTTATCATCTCTTGGGGGCTTGGTCCTCCTGGCAAGGAGCGTATTTGAATAAAGTTCTCAGGGTCTAAGGCTTGTGCCAATGTGACTCTATCCATTATCAAATTACGACCGATGATCTCCTTAGCTTCTTCATTGACAAGTTCCCATGTAACTTCGTTCGCTGCTAATCCTTCCGACATCGCTCTCTTTACGACTGAACTTACGATATGGTGGGAAGTTCGGAAGGAGAGTTTGTCCGTTCTAACCAAGGTATCCGCCAGTTCGGTAACGGTAGCGAAGCTGCCTTCTGTGCGTTTACGAAGCACCTCTTTATTAACATCCATCGTCCCCACTACGACGGCTAGAAGTCGATAGATCTTGTCCATGAGTTCAAGAGATTTCCACGCGTAAGGCTGCATGTCGTCTTCGGTATCAACAATATCGCCGAAAGGCGTATTATGCATCATCGCAAGCACGGAATCCGCATTGCCAACGCAGCTGGAAAGAAGGGCGCGCATATGTTCTAGAGATACAGGATTTCGCTTTTGCGGCATGATGGAACTGATCTGAACATAAGGACTGGCTACCTTGATAACGGCGAACTCTTGCGTACACCAGAGCAATAAATCCTGAACGACTCGCCCCAGGTTGATGGCTGCAAGTTTAATAGAAGTTGCAACCTCTCCCAAATAATCCGCTCCGCCAATCGCATCATAGGAATTCTCTACAAGCTCGTCGAAGGCTAGAAGCTCTTTCACTCGTTTCCGATCAATAGGAAAACCCGACGTTGTAAGCGCAGCTGCTCCCATACTACTGCGGTTACAATTTTTGTAAGCGGCTGTCATCCGGCGGATGTCTCTCGTAAGCGAGTCAACAACAGCCATGATGTAGTGAGCCATGGTCGTTGGCTGCGCCTGCTGGGTATGTGTATAGCCAATCATCAGCGTATGAATATGCTCCTCTGCGAATTGCAGAAGCTGCTTACGTAACTTTAAACCGGATTGCATTGTGACCAGAAGCTTCTCCCTAAGTACCATACGGTAAATCGTAACACCCATATCGTTACGGCTCTTCGCTAGATGCAAATTTCCCGCAACATCGCCTGCGTGCTGCTGCAGCTGGCTTTCCACCTGAAAGAATAAATCCTCAAACTCACCCGAATAATTAGATTGGCGTAAAAGATCAAGGTCAAGATGTACAATAGCATTCGCAATCTGGTTTGCCTCATCTTGTGAAATCAACTGCTGCTCCTTCAACATAATCAAATGAGCTTTATTAATGGCCATCATGGCATCCAATAGATGCTGTTTGGCTTCATTGTAAGCAGGTTCTAGAACAGCCTCAGTATATGTTTTACCAGGAAATGCTTTACCTTCAACTTCCATAATCGACTCACGATTTCCCATTCAATTATTCACCTCCGTCTTTCATTACTGGTTTCTGTAACCAGCTTTCAAGTAATTGATGTAAGTTAGTAACTGCTTCTGCAATAATCCATTCCCCTGCTTCTAATGATGTCTGCCCAACATGCCCCGTGTAGCCATCCCAACCTGCTGGACTGCCTTCCACTAATACATAAGGCAGTTTCGAAAGTGAATGATTTGCTGTTAGGTCTAGGTCACTGTCACTTACGTGAACCAAATCAGGTCGAAATGCTTTGACAACCGACATTTCATAGGGGCCTCCATGCCCTCTACCAGTAGTCCCTGTAAAGATTCCAACTTCTTCGGCACTTTGCGTTGATACCATTTGCCACCAGTTTACTAATAGAACACTAGCGTCTTTATAGGTTGCTGTAATGGCTTCAGCTACTGTTCTGGAAACACCCATATTCCCATCATGTGCGTTTAACAGCAGTACATTTCGGATACCCATCTGACAGATCCCGTCAACAATTTCATATAAGTAATCGGTGATGACAGACGGACTCACGGAGATTGTTCCTGGATAATGACGGGTCTTTCCAGGACAAGCCGTGTAAGGAACAATGGGATAAATAAGCGGCTTCAAAGCAGGATGGAGACGCTCTGCAAAACCATTCGCTAGAATGACATCCGTTCCGAGAGGTGAATGCGGTCCGTGATATTCGATGGATCCGAGCGGTACCACTGCAAATCGGACTTCTTCTAATACAGTCTGTAGATCACGACCGTGTACTTCCCTAATATCCATGGGCTTGATTCCCCCGTTTGATAAATCGGGAGGCCGGTTCAGGCCTCCCTTTGTAGTTATTCCTATTGCTTTAAGCTGATCATGTTCACGAAGAGGCGAATAGAACCAGGGACCAGGTTCGGAATTTCACGATACCATACAAGTGAACTGTAGGTGTAGGTTCCCTTACCGTATTTAGCGCTTAAGAACGTTCCGGTAAATTCCTTCTCCCCTGCATCGCCGTTAGATATCAGCTGCGTGTACTCTTTGCCCCACTCAGCCGGGTTGTAAGCCGAGCGATCTTGAATCCAATTGTTCCAATCTGCATCTGTAATTTTATTAGGAGTTGTAAAGATCGGATGATCAGGTGCTAGCATCGTTACTTTGGAATTCTCATCCGTGACACGCCATTGAATTAACGGTTCACCAATTTTTATCGGATAAGGAGCAAGCTCAGGTTTCCATTTATCTTCCGGCTTATGATATTGAACGACCAGATTACCGCCGTTTTCCACATAAGAGAGAAGTCTTTGATTGCTCGAAAGCAGTTCTGGACGGAAACCATATGCCCGAATGCCCAATACAATCGTGTCATATTGAGATAAGTCAGCGGATTGGATCGCTTTCTCGTCGAGTTTCGTTACGTTCACGCCAAATTGGGTTAAGTACTGATCAATATTGTCGAATCCACTGGATACATATCCCACTTTCAGACCTGTAGGCACCTTCAAATCAAAGGCCTGAATCTTTAATTCTGCTGGCTGAATCAAATAGGTTTTACCGATATGTGGATAATCGATAATTTGTACGTTTTCCTTGCTGGTAACATCACCGCTTGTTGCTACCGCTGTTACTGTATATTTGCCAACAGCTGTTCCAGCCGGAGCTTTGACTTGGAACGTAACCGGCTTTGTTTCACCTTTTGCAGAGAAATTTATTTCTTGAGATGCAGGTGTTACATTCCAATCCTTAGGGACGTTCAAGGAAATGGACGTTTTGGCAGCTCCTGGCGAGTAGTTGCGAACCGTAACCTTGACCGGAAGAGGCTCTTCGGTCTTCAATGTGTTAAGTACCGTAGCCTCAGGGCTTAATGAAAGTGCGAACGCAGGGAGCACAGCCACTTGATTCGATGGGGTAACACGTATTTTTCCAGAAACACCATTTAACTGATACAACACATCTGCACTTACTACAGATGGTTGATACACCTGGAACTCTACTGCATCCTTAGGGACTTGAACCTCAAAAGTGGCAGAAACCGTCTGATTGTAGCTAAGTTGGTCAAATTTTGTGTTTCCGACTGCTTTTGTCGTCCACCCCTCAGGCACATTCAGCCCGAGCCCAACGTTCTTCAGGTTGGTCTTGCCGCCATTATAAGCGGAAACTACCATTTTGACCGTTTGACCTGCAACGATTTCGCCGGTTTCCGGTTTTACCTTCACAACCAACGACGATGCTTCCATACCTGCTTTATTCAGTTGAGCATCCTTCACTTGAAGGCGATACAGCAAATCGGTCTTGACGCTTGCATCTAGTGTCGATGCCTTCACATCGCTCACGGCCGTTTCTACATGCGCCTTCATTTCTTGTACCTCTCGAGCCACGTCAGAGAAAACAGGGTATGCTTTAATGACTTCTTCCGCATCCTTTTGGAGGGCTCGTAAATCTTTAATCACATTGTTATCTTTGCCCTTCGCTTCTATCTCTTTGGCCAAATCATCAAAGGAGAAAGCAATGCCGTCGAAGAAATCATTCTCTTTTTCGGATTTAACCGATGAATTTAATTTGTAATAGTTGAAGCTTGGACCTTCATCAACATGTCTTCCCATCCCTTGACTCTTATGCATAAAACGGGATTCTTCTCCCAATTGGACATAAGAAGCGCCGTAAATTTCGTCATAATCTCCTACAGGTACAGCCACGTTGTAATCCTTATCATTGGCAGGAAGGTATAGCTTCTTTATTTGCCAAGGCTGCAGGCCGTTTTTCAAATGTTCTGGAAACACCTCAGGGTTAGCCGCATCCTTGAATGCACGAACGGTTATGACGTTAATGGCCCGATGATGACCATGTGTCGATTCTTCGTTGAGGAAAGAAGGAATGACTACGTCAGGCCGCAACTCTCGGATTTTCCGAATAAGTCTTTCATAGACCACCGAATCTCCCCACTTCTGCAGTGTTTCATCGGGGCTTTTTGAAAAACCGAAGTCAAATATAGGATCATTAATTTGCTCGCTTAACATACCCAAAGTGACATTCGTGATTTTGGAAGCTTCCTGCAGTTCGCGTGTTCGTATAATGCCTAACGCATTACCTAGTTCACTGCCGATCTCATTCTGGCCTCCTTCCCCACGGTTTGCAATGACACTTAACGTATTAACCCCTCTTCCTAATGAAAGGTAGGCAAGCATAGCGCTGTGTTCATCGTCAGGGTGAGCTCCTGTGTTCATAGCGCTCGCGATGGTCGTGAGAGGTTTAATCGATTTCCAGAGATCAACTACGCCTCTGTCAGCGCTGACTGGCTGCGCCATGCTAGGAAACAGCAAGGTACTTAATACGGCAACGCTAGTGACACTCGTAAACACTTTCCTCCATGTAGCTTTCTTCACTTTTACTCCTCCTTATAACACCTCTGAGAGTTGAGCGGGAAACCAAATTCCCGCTAGTATCAAGCAGCGGTCTTGAACCCTCCCGCAGAATGATCATCCTTTACACAGCTGTACCCGCTTTGTCTCCGGTCAATTTTTTAGAAATAAAGAGAACAATGATAATGAGGATGATCTGAAGAACGCCATAGGCGCAAGCGGTTCCGAATTCAAATGCATACATTCTTTGGAAAATTTCCACCGAAATCGGGGCTGTTTTAGAAGTAAACAACAGAATCGATGATACGAATTCACCAATGCCTGTTACGAAGGCCAATAAAGTTCCCGCTAGAATCCCGCTAAGCGACAAGGGGAAGACGATTCGACGAAAGCTGTACCACCACGAAGCTCCCAGATTACGGGCTGCCTCTTCGATCGAAGGATCCATCTGCATAAGCGTAGCCGACGTTGAACGGAAGACAAGCGGTAAATGACGCACAAAGTAGGCTAGTGGCAAAATCCAGAAAGTTCCCACAAGAACTTGCCCGAAACTGTAGGCAGACGGAGTACTGAAAGCAGTAATTAAATTAATCCCTACTACCGTTCCTGGTAATGCCCAAGGGAGCATAATAAATACATCAAGCAATGTCTTCCCTTTAAATTTAAGGCGAACGATCGCATAGGCAGCAGCCACACCGAATATCACATTGCCAACCGTTGCTACAAAGCTCATTTTGAAGCTGTTAGCAATAGGACGCCATGTTTTGCTGTCAGTAAACAACTCCACGTAATGACTAAATGTATATTCTGGCGGTAGAATTTGTGTTGTCCATGTACCATCAGTGGAAAAGGAAATGAGAATCAATACTAGAATAGGCAGGAGCAGAATGATGACGCCTATCGTGGAGAGGACCATAGCTGTATATTTCCCCCATGCACTCTTGACCTCTGTCCGATGTACACTAACTCCTTTGCTCAAGTTCTGATAATTTCGCAAGCCTTGATACCAACGCATAATAATGAGAAATAGGATGGAAACAATGGATAATAAGGTAGATTGCGTAGCTGCCATATCCAAATTTCCGTTTGTTCGGGACAAATAGATTTGCATCGTCATCGTTCTGTCAATCCCGAAGATGAGAGGAGCCGTATAAGAAGCCATGGCAATCATGAAGACAAGCAAGGACGAAGCCACGATAGCTGGGGTGAGCATGGGTAATATGATTCTCCGCCAGATATAAAGACGTCCGGCTCCAAGACTTGCAGCTGCTTCCTCCAATGAGGGGTCGAGCCCCTTGATCGCAGCGGAAGCCGTCATATAGAAATAGGTGTACATCGTAAAGGTGTGAACCATGAGAACGCCCCATACACCTTTTAGTGAAAACGGCACGTGGTCCATCTCAAACCAAAGCTTGAGCGTCCGCGGAATAATACCGCTTTCTCCATATAGAAAAGTAAATGAAAGCACACCTACCAGCGGTGGCAGCGCCATCGGCACCATGGCAAGCACAGTCAGCGCTTTGCGTCCTGGAAACTCATAACGTTCCAATAGAAAAGCCATGGTGACTCCGACAATCGCGCATGTCACTACACTTAGAACAGAGATATATACACTGGTCCAGAGGGCTTCCAAATTGGCGGTATGCTCCAAGCTGAAGAACCGTGTATAGTTTTTAAATGTAAGATTACCGTCCATTTGAATGCTCTGAATGAAGGTCTGATACAGCGGAAAGAGCACATAGCCCAGCAGTATCAGAAACAAGGGAGCGATTAATACATATACGAAATGAGGCGAAGCAGTGATGGATGGTCGTTTGATCACTGGTTGATGAGATACTGGTTTCTTGAAGGTCATATTCTCATCCTCCGCCTATTCTAGAAAGTAAATGCTTTCCTTTGGTATATGCAACGCGAGTGCATCGTCACGCTGTCGTACTTGATGACCTTGATTGACGAACATCACTTTCAAGGGCTTATTGGATACGTCCGTCAAATAATTGACATTCACCCCGGTGAATTCTGCGATGACAACTTTAGCTAGGAATGTGTTCTCCGATTGTGAAGATTCTGGTTGTGCCTCCCGTACTGCCTCAGGACGGATAGACAGAGTGGTTTGTGCGCCCACTGCCAGGTGACGATTAGGTGCCGAATGACTCACCAACCCGCATAGAACAAGATCGGGTGAAACTCTGACATAGACCTGATCTCCATCTATTCGCTCCACGGTTCCGTTCCAAAGATTAGACTCACCAATAAAAGAAGCGACAAAACGATTAATAGGTCGGTTGTAGATTTCCTCCGGCTTTCCAACCTGCTGTACAACGCCGCCCTGCATGACCATGATCCGATCCGACATCGCCATGGCCTCAGCTTGGTCATGCGTCACGTAAATGGTCGTAATGCCTGATTCAAGCTGCAGCCTTTTAATCTCCAAGCGTGTTTCTTCTCGCAGTTTGGCATCTAAGTTGGATAAAGGCTCATCTAGCAGTAAAATATTCGGCTCAATAACAAGTGCTCTGGCTAGTGCAACACGCTGCTGCTGACCGCCTGATAATTGGTCAATACGCCGATTTCCGTAACCCTGTAAGTGTACTTGCTGTAAGGCGCGTTCTACCCTTTGGAGACGTTCTTCTTTCGGTCGTTTTCTAACTTGAAGACCAAAGGCCACATTCTCAAATACCGTCAGATGAGGAAATAAGGCATAGTTCTGAAATACCATTCCCGTATTGCGCTTGTGAGGCGGCACTGTTGTTACATCTTGATTGCCAAATACGATACGCCCAGAGGTTGGATAGTAAAAACCGGCAATCATTCTCAAAGTTGTTGTTTTTCCGCATCCGCTAGGTCCAAGGAAAGTAAAGAATTCACCGGGCTTAATCCGAATATGCACATCCTGAACACCCGATACTTTCCCAAATTGCTTGGTTACATGTTCTAGAGCGACTTCGATCACGTACAGTACCCCCTTACTTTGAGTTCGGGTAGAGGAGCTATCTCTACCCGAACGGATGTTTTGCTTATTTCCCGCCTTTACCTTTAATGCTCTCATCCCAATACTGCATCCAATCTTTCTCTTTATCAGCCATGACGGTCCAATCGAGATTCATTGGTTTCAATTCAATACCTTTCAGCCATGCTGGAAGTGAGTCTTTGCTAATATCCGTACGTGTAGGGATCTGAAACAATTTATCGGCAAGCTCTATACGAAGCTTCGAGTCGAAAAGAAATTCATAAAATTTCTTCGCAGCTTCTTTGTTTTTGGCATTTTTCACTATTCCTACGCCGTCTACTAGGATAGGTGCCCCACTCGCTGGATAAATAAAATCAAACGGCTGATTTTTCAAATGCTTCTGAATCATAATGTCCTGCAAATTCCAGAGCGAAAGTGTTCCTTCTTCACGGGCTAATTTTAAGTAAAGGTTAGTAGGATCCTGCGCATATTCCTTCGTATTTGCATCCAGCTTCTTCAGCCAGTCATACCCTTTTTTAGGATCAGCGGCACCTTCTTTGAAAATCATAGCGGAATAAATCGTTCTCATCGTTCCCGATGCAAGTACGCCCCGGATAATGATTTTACCTTTGTATTTCGGATCAAGAAGTGCATCCCAATCTTTAGGTGCATCCTCCTGCTTAAGTGCTTTGGAGTTGTACATGATCACTTCGGGCAGCAGCATTTCACCATACCAACGATCCTTAGCATCTTTGTACAAAGCTGGTATGCTGTCTGCGAAACTTGGTTTGAAGCTTTCCAAGAGATCTTCGTTCGCTGCAGTCATCAGACCGGATTGGGTGCCGCCCCACCAGAAATCTGCTTGAGGGTTAGCCTTTTCTCCCCGCACACGCTCCAGAATCTGCTGTGCACCCATCGTTAATACCTCGACCTCAACTTCCGGATGCTTCGTATTGAATTTTGGAATAATTTCATCGACAACACTTTTATCCCTAGCTGTATAAATAACAAGCTTTTGCTTCTCTGCCGGTTTAGGTGCCTCCGTAGCTGCAGGTTTGTCAGAAGGCTTCACCGTGGGTGCTGGACTAGCATTTCCAGAGCTCGGCGCGGAGCCTCCGCAAGCTGTAATCACAACCATCATGATGCTCACTAGAGTGCCTACGAGCATTCTGGACACATTCCCCTTACTTGCTTTCATTCACATAACCTCCCGAAAGGTATATTTTGTTGGAATTTACTACGGGGAAAGCTTCTAGGACACTGTGAATCGCCCCGATGATGCCAGCTTTGTAGCCTAGAGCCGCCAGCTTGATTTGTGGTACGTACGGAACCCATTCCGTCAGCATACCTTGGATCTTCTCAACACCGCTTTCCTCGATGTCAATCATCTCCCCGCTTAAAATCAACAAATCAGGATCGAGTATACTGACCATATTCGCGATTCCGTAGGCCCAATGTCTGTAGATGTCATTTAATAATCGGCCTGCCTCTATATGGCCATCTTCCGTATGACGAATTAGTTGTTTAATCACACCCGGCTCTTCCACAAGGGAAGGCAGCACTTTTCTGGCTTTTTCTTGGATGACAGGGACCGAGTAATTCCCTTCAAAAACGCCATATTCACCCCGGTTAAGCTTCTTTATCTGACCTACCATCATATATCCGATCTCTCCTGATGCTTCACGCGAGCCTCTATAAAATTGCCCATCTAAGATGATTCCCGCGCCGATTCCCGTCCCTACATACATATAAACCTGATTCTTAACTCCGTTGCCGACACCCTTATGAAACTCCCCTAATGTCATCAAGTTAACGTCATTATCAATCACAACAGGTAGACCTAATCGTTCTTCGATCTCCTGTTTCACCGGTAACCCCATCCATCCTGTGCTTGGCGCATAACTCACGGTTCCATCACGACGCTGTGTAATTCCGGGTAAGCCTAAACCAATACCTAGTAAGCGAGATTTCTCGAACCCACTCTGGCTAAGCAAAGTCTGTAGACCTAGCTCCAGACAACGAATAGCCATATCGCCATTCGTTGGTTGTTGCAAGCGAAAGTTGTAATCAACTAACAAATCTCCACTTAGATCAGCGATAGACATATACAGCGTACTACCTTCAAAAATCGCCCCAACTACGCCATAAGCTTGAAAATTATATTCAAGCAGGATCGGCTTCCTTCCGCCTTTGGACTCACCTACACCAACTTCATGGATTAGCCCTTCCTTCATCATTTCATCGACCAACGCAGAAACGCATGGACGGCTTAGCTCTGTTAACTTCGCCAAATCTGCTCTAGAAACTCGCTTATTTTCCCGAAGCTTACGCAGAATCTCTTGTCTGTTCAATTGTTTAACGAGCTTGCTATTTCCGGTTTGATTGCGACCAAGCACCTTGTTCACCCCCTTTGATAGTTAGAATGACTAACAAAGTTTTCTAATACGATACTTATTAATGATTTACCGAATTAAGTACAACTTCAAAAAAAAGTGAGATCGTAATCATCTTTTCTCGCATGAATGGAAAAAAGGACTGCCATGTGGCAGCCCTTCTGAAATTGAAACCCTATTTCTAGAAAAACGTAATAAATCAATAACAAAGATTATGTTCTGTCAGCAAAATAACAGGTAAAGGAGAGACGTTAACATGAAAAAATGGATGTTACTATCATTAATTCTTGCAACTATGATGCTGAGTGCATGTTCACTATTAGAAGGAGCAAATAACTCGATAGACTATGTAAATCAAGCTACGCAGCACATAAATATACTAAGTAATTTTGCCGAACAAGCACCGCAAATGATGAAAGATGCTGCTTTGAATCCGGAAACGAAACAGGAACTTGAAAATCAATTAAACGAATTAAAAACGGAAATAGAACAATTTAATCTGAAAAGTGTTCCTACGATTGCAAAGGATATTCATCAACAATTGGTAGACAAAAATGAAGTTTTGTTAAAAGAGATAAATAATGTGGTAGAGAATGGTCATTTGGCACTTGATAAACTTCAAAATTCACAAATCTTTACGACAATTAATGATATAACAGGCTTAATCAATCGAATTAAAAATTTAGGCTCGTAAGTACTTATAAATGCCGAATCATGTGCACTTGTTCCACAAATGTAGTAAATCCTAAACGCTCTAATAACCCAACGAGCTTCGTATTGGAATCTATTATGTTCATGGTTATACGCTTACAAGAGGAAGAAAATGGTGCGAATACTTCACTTAATACAGCCTTGAGGATATTTACTGCATCTGCTCGACCCGGAATCGATTCACATTGGTAAAGAGCGATGGTAGCCAGCTTACCGTCTTCTCCGAAAACGCGCTTAAAAAGTGCGTAGCCAACCACCTCATCCTCTTCATCTGAGATAATTATACATTCCCCATCCTTTATACTGGCCCATTGTGTTTGCCACGCTGACAAATGTCTGTAGAAAGACAGTCCTTTGACTTCCACAGGTAGTCCTCGTTTCGTAACATATCGACTAGGAACGTTTGGCTGTAAGAGACTTGCATCCAGAGTTTCTGTATGTTGTAAGCAGATTAGCTGCTCGGTAATATCATAGCCGACACTTTGATACAGCTTTTTCGCTGCTTCGTTTTGAATGAGTGCCTCCAGCAAGGCGATATCCACACCTTGTTCACGATACAACTGGAGGTTTCTTTCCATTAATTTTTTTCCGATCCCTTTGCCCCTATGTTCCGCCGCAATGCCAGTACCCCCGTTCCATGCCACTTTCTTTCCTTCTATGACACGGAACCCATTCATCACGAAGCCAATAGGTTCACTATTTTCATACACGACTAAGGAGTGCTCTAGTGAGAGCTCTTCGTTGACAGTTCTTGAAAGAAATTTGTCCAAGTTCAGTGTACTATTTATGAAATATCCTTCGAATCCCTTATTCCATAACGAAACCATATCGTCAGCCGACAATTCGCTCATTTTTTTGAAAATCATAATCCTCTACCTCCATAGTGAATTATCCTATGATATATCGGAATACCTTTTTTTCCATCTCATTAATTATGGACTTATATTCGGTTTCCTCACCGCTAAGCATAAATTGTAGAGCAAGGCCATCTCTAACTGACCAGAACAAACGGGAAGCTGCCGCGATATCAAGATCAGAACGGAACTCACCAGTCTTTATGCCGCCCTCCATAATTTCCTGCATGAACAATAAAGCTTTACTTGCATACTGATTCCATCGTTCCGTTAATTCCGGTTGGCGTGCTGCATACAGCATAAACTCCAAATGAAAAGCTAACCATTTACGCAGTTCGTCAAGCGATTGTCGACGGAATCGGTCAAACATATAGCGGATTTGATCCGCCGCGCTTGGCATATTTTTGAACTGCTCACTGGAGTTCTCCACCATCGCATTCATTTTATCGTCGGCCATTTGAATATACATCTCTTCTTTGCTGGAAAAGTAACTGTAGATAGTGCCTTTGCTCATCCCCAAATGACGTACGATATCATCAATAGTTGTAGCTTGAAATCCCTTTTGTATAAAGCAATGCAGCGCTCCCTCAAGGATAACCGCCCTTTTTTCATCTTTATAAGCTTGCGTAACTTTAGGTGACATTCAGCATCTCCCTTTATTCTGTTAGTACGTCAAAACGCCCAATCTCCGTTACGAAACAGCGGTTCTTTTTCCCCATCCTTCAAGATCCCATCAATATTCATATCTGCTGATCCCATCATAAAGTCAACGTGCGTCAAGCTTTCGTTTAGCCCATAATTCTGAAGATCTTGTTGGCTCATCTCTGTTCCGCCTTTCAGGCAGAACGGAAAAGCTCTGCCGATGGCAAAATGGCATGAAGCATTTTCGTCATAAAGCGTATTGTAGAAAATAAGATTCGTGTTAGAAATAGGCGAGCGATGCGGAACCAAAGCAACTTCACCCAAATAGTGAGAACCCTCATCAATCTCAATGAGACTTCTCAAATTTTCTTCCCCCTTCTCTGCCTTAAAATCAATAATCTCCCCATCCTTGAAAGTTAATGAAAAGTTTTCAATAAGATTGCCATTGTAACTAAGCGGCTTGGTACTTTTTACGGTACCGTTTACACCATTTTTTAAAGGTGATGTAAATACTTCTTCAGTAGGCATGTTTGCTATAAAAGAGATTCCATTGCTGTTGGTATTGCCAGCCGAAACCCAAATGTGATCATGCGGCAGACTCACTGTAATGTCAGTACCACCGGCGCGGTAATGAAGCGCCTTGTATTGGCGTTCATTAAGTCTTTTTGATCTCGTGTTTAAAGCACTTGAATGTTCTTTCCATTCATGTACCGGATCATCACGGTCAACTCTTGTTGCTTCGAAGATGGCATTCCATAGGGCGCCAACCCGCTCTTCTTCGGGGAGTGATGGAAACACTTTATCCGCCCATGCTGGTGAAGGAACGGCGATAATCGACCAACTGACTTTATTAGTTAACCTAGCAGCAGATAGTTCCCGCAAAGCATTATTGGATGTTCTACTCGCTGTTTGAATACGTTTGGGATCGATGCCGTTCATAAGATCAGGGTTATTCGCCACGACATACAGAAATGCAGCATTATTTTCTGCTAATTCCTCATATCCTTTTGCACGCCACATAGGGTACTCAAGCAATGCTTCGTGCGGTGCTAGTTCATACTTTAACCGAGTAAGCTCGTCGTCGAACCACTCGACATAAACGTGCTTTGCACCGACCTCATAGGCTTGCTTTACCAATCTGCGTACGAAATCCCCCGATATTATAGGTGCGAAAACGACCAATGTTTGTCCTGGTTGTATGTTGACCCCTAATTGTATGGCTAGTGATGCATATTTATCTAAATTGTTATGGAATGAATTCATTGAAATCCTCCTTCGAGATAAATTTCAAATAATAAAGACTGACCAGTCGTTTTATTATTTTTATTATTGTTCCATATCGTGCCAACTGTCAAGAAATAAAAAAACCGTCAGGGAAGATCATCCTGACGGTCCTTTTTCGTGTAAACCCATACATTTTGAGCACGGGGAGCGATGAATGTGGGGTTCCAACCGCTGTTGAAGTCGTGTTCTTTGAATTTATTATGCGGTATAAACACGACTTCAAAGGCGGCCCACCGCAAAGCGCCTTTCCACCCTCACCCACCCCTCTTCTGTTCTACATTGTGCTTCCTTCCACGAAACGCGGGAGCCAGCACTATTTTCATCTGTAATGATGAAAATCATCGTTGCAACGTGCGACAACCACGGCAGAGACATCTGTAACGATGTAAAACATCGTTACAAGCCACACACAGCGCGGCTGCCAGCACTGTTTTCATCTGCAACGATGAAAATCATCGTTGCAACGTGCGACAGCCACGGCAGAGACATCTGCAACGATGTAAAACATCGTTACAAGTTGCACGTAGCGCAGGAGCCAGCACTGTTTTCATCTGCAACGATGAAAATCATCGTTCTAGCGCGCAACAGACACGGCAGAGACATCTGCAACGATGTAAAACATCGTTACAAGCCACACGCATCGCGGATATAGCCCTTATTAGAAAGGGGGTGCCCTCAAGCACTACCTCGAAACTCTCGGCTCCTATTGGTTTACATTTGTTTCAGTAAGTTTTATAAATATTTTCGCACTCTTTTCCTAATGGTTAATAAAAGCAATGCTTCTTATAACGCCCTACAAAAGGCTGATTATGCCATGTAGGAGGGTCCAACATTTCCGACCATCATCAAGCCAGGTTTGCCTTCACCTTCAGCTTCCGCACGAAGCAGCCTTGCCAAAAGTGCAACATCCTAATCCCTGGCTTTAACAACTGCCATATTTTCACCTCAACTGTTACTAAATCCATAGTCATTCGATAGAATCGAATCATTTCCCCTACAGATTTCCCACTATCTCCCGTAAAAAAGCGATGGACCGCTGCACGTCCTCAGTCATCGTACGCGCAGGGTTCGTTTCTGGCGGATGCCATAGCTCGAGCGCTATCCAACCTCCATAGTTTGCATGGGCTGCTGCTTCCAGCAAGACCCGCATGTCAATGTCCCCTTCGGTCACATCCTCGGCCGGAACGCGGCCACGTTGGTTGCGCAGGTGAAAGGCTTTGATGCGTTCAGGATATGAGCGCACCCAAGCAACCGGATCACAGCCTGCTACATGCGCCCAGCCCGTATCAACGCAAAGGCCAACTGCTTTGTCGGCGAAATGCACAACAGAGCGCAAATCAGCCTCAGCATTATGGCGATCCGCCGCATGATTGTGCAGCGAGAGCTGCAGTCCAAATGGGCTTAGCTTGTCGGCAAGACGAGACAAGTTGTCTCCTTGTCGCTGGACAAGCTCCTCCGGCTTTGGCAGCGGATGCTTCCAACCGCCATAGGGGTCAGCGTTGACGAGCAGATCGGTACCGCCCGCAGCGGCGAGCCGTTCTGCATAAGGAAGAACTTCCGCTTCAAGATCTGCATACTCGCCATGCAGAGAAAGACCGATATAGGAAGCGGAAACTGTTAGTCCGAAAGTACGGGCTAGTGCCAGCTTCTCAGGTGTAGCATCCGTCTCGACAGCGTCAAGACCCGCTTCAGCGCAGGCACGGTACAAATCGTCCCACACTGGCTCCTTACCATCTGACTTCCATCGTTCAAACCAACCATACATGTTGCTCGAAAAGCCGCGAATATTCATTCTGAAGCCTCCCTTGCATCTGTTGCCTGCGCTACAGTCACTAACTGCTTTTCTCCGGAATCTGCACATTTATATAAAGCGCCAATACATAGGAAATGATCGACGGCTCTTCGACCTACGTTCGCATGTGACGGCAAAGCGTTGACTTGGTTATAGAAATGTATAAGCGGGTGATCCATAACGGTGTAAGGTCCGCGTGGCCCCGGATCTACAATTTCTTCCACAACAACCCCATCATGGTCTCTCCTGAAAAAAACCGGTTGACGCGAGTCAAATGGCGTCCAGCGGAGAGCACCGAGTGTGCCCTCGATTTCGCCGATAAACTGCTCACTCCCGTGAGTGCACGTGCCTCTTTCGTAATGAATGGCGATTGGACGGGCATTTGAACGAGACCGAAACGTTAATTGCGCACCCACATGGTGCTCAACATCGTACACAACATCTTGAGGATCTGCGGCTGTTTGGGGCTTCGCCGTCCAAGCGCTGCTGACCTCAATTTCAGCAGGATCCAGCACATCGATTAAGGTGGCGAAATCATAGGGACCCCAGTCCATGAGAATGCCGCCGCCACTTTTGCTTTTGTCGAGAAACCAACGGCTAGCTGGCTGGTACTCGATTCCTGCACGACTGCGCGTCCATTTGTTAACGAACGTAGCGTGATAGATATCGCCAAGCGCGCCAGATCGAATGACATTCTTAACAGCTTCGTTATGGAGCATGCCCTTATAACGTACACTGCAGCAGCCAAGCAGCTTTCCTTCTGCTTCTGCCAGAAGAAGCATCTCTTCCGCTTCTTCATCGTACATGGCGAACGGCTTTTCGCATAGCGTATGCCGACCAGATTTCAACGCAAGACGCGTCCCCTCTAAGTGGGCAAATGGAGGCGTAGCTACGATCACAATATCATCATCAAGCGGCGGTTCAGAGGATAGCATTTGCTCGGCATCCGCAAATGTAATGCTTTCTGGAAAGCTGCTGAGAAACGACTTCAGCGCTTCCGCATTCGGGTCAGCTACCCGAAGCTCGACCGCTTGAGGAAGCTTGGCTGCTGCCTCAGCATGCGTGCGTGCTATGACACCGGCTCCAATTAAATACAAGCGCATAAAGGTAACCTCCAATTTCAAATATGACCCTAATGTATCACATCACGAAATTGCGATTCTCTTCAAAATGCGCAGTAAACTTGTCATTTTGTCCACGAGCAGAAAAAGGTATAATGACTTGGGGGGGATTTGGATGTATGTGGAGCAGTTGAGGCTGACACGCTCTTTTGCCTTTAGCCGCGTCTGGGGATCAGATGAGGAACACGATCTGCATGTCCATGATTGCTTGGAAATCGGCGTGCTGCTTGATCATGAGTTGGAGTACCGATTCGGCGATCGCATCTACCACGGTCAACCGGGAGACGTGTTCCTGTGTCGACCTTTCGAACCGCACTGGAGCTATGCGAATACAGATCAACCATTCGAAGCGATCCTAGTGCTTTTTACACCGTCACCGGTTTTGAAGCTTCCCGATGGCAGCAGGCTGCTAATGCCGTTTTATGCTGGGCGAGGTATGTCCCCGCTCATTCCGGGGGATACGACTTACGCCAAGGCAATTGCAAAAGCTGCGCGTTCCGCTGCGGAAGCACAGGAGCAAGGGCAAACGGCATGGGTTACGCGTCAGTACATGCACTTGATAGATATTTTATTACAAGTGGACGGATTCTTTAGCGATCAAATGGATCAAGCGGCTCCGAGAGGAACGAACACGATATCAGAATCCGTCGGATATATTCTTAGCCATTATCTGGAGGCACTTGATGGCGATGAGCTTGCCCGTCGGGCGGGTGTCGGGCGCTCGTTCTATTATCGCGAGTTTCGATCACTTACGGGCTTGTCGCCGCATGATTTTGTGAATCAGCTGCGAATTCAGTCTGCCATGGATTTACTGCGCACATCAGAGTATTCGATTATCGAAATCGCTGAAAGAAGCGGTTTTCAGTCATTGAGTTCTTTTAATAAGCAATTCAGAGCCTACGCCGGCTGCTCTCCCCGAGATTATCGAAATCGGTCTTATCTGGTGACTTAAGTATATAGAAAAAGGTCAGTCTGCTGCTGCAGACTGACCTTTTTCTTATTCACCAATCGTTCATCTAATTTTTCCTTTAATCCACTTAGGTTCCTCATTGCCGAACGAAACGTTCTGTCGAAATTGCATTTGCAAGCTTCCATCATTGAACGTACATACTACAGTCACGCAAAATGGCGCTTCCACGTATCTTAACGTTAACAAGAGTGTATTCGAATCCTGCCATGTTGCCGAGCCGACTGCCACATTTTCCTGTCTCATATGCAGCGTATACGTTCCTTCAAACCATTCGTTTCTACCAAAGCAAACCGTATGTTTTCCGGTGTTATTTTGAATCGTAACGTTGGCCGAATTCTCAGTAAAATCAATCGAAAGTGTTTGAATTTGTTCCTCATTTTCTTCTAACTCGAACTCGATTCCCGAAAGGCTGGTCTCCAGCGTTGAGTTTAAAAGAACTCGTGGCGGTTCCAAGCTAAGGCCTTGCAGCGCATTGGTTAGTGACTCAGAGGCTTCCAGGTCCACAGACAGCATTTCGGATTTCATGGCAGGCAGCAAATGCTCCCAAATCGTATCAAGAACGTCTTGCATGTTATTCACTCCGGACGTTATCGCGATGACGGCATCCTGCTCCGGGAGAACAACGCAGAACTGCCCGAAAGCCCCGTCGCCTCGATAAGCGCCGTGACGGCATCTCCAGAATTGATACCCATACCCTTGAGCCCAGTCATTATTGGTGCTGGAGTCATTAGAAATTTGCTTCGTTGTCGCTTCTTCTACCCACGACTCAGGAATGAGCTGGTACCCAGCCCATTGACCTTTTTGTAGATATAGCTGTCCAAACTTGGCAATATCCTCTGTTTTGATCTTCATTCCCCAGCCGCCAATGTGGATGCCGCGGGGGCAGCTTTCCCAAGTGGCACCTTGGATATCCAGCGGTTCCAACAGTCGCGGCTGCAAATATTCCAGTAACGTTTGATCAGTTACCTTCTGCAAAATGGCCGAAAGCATGTAGGTCGCCCCGCTGTTATACACGAAATGCGTACCTGGCTCATGTTCCACGGGAAGGTTTAAGAAATTGTTAATCCAGTTTTCTGTTGACTGCATCTTCCCTGATGTATCTGCTGCATGTCCTGTACCCATCATAAGTAAGTGTCGAATGGTCATCGCAGCTAGATGAGGTGAAACTTCTGGCGGCATATCCTCAGGGAAAAAGGAGACAACCCGGTCATCGAGCGAGATTCGCCCTTCTCCCACTAACAATCCGATGGCTGTTGAAGCAAAGCTTTTACTTAAAGAAAACAGCATATGAGGACGTTCTGGCAAATAAGGTGTCCACCATCCTTCTGAAACAACGTGCCCGTGTCGGACGAGCATGAAGCTGTGAAGCTCTAGACTGCGGTCTTTAACTTCTTTTAAAAAGCTCGTAATTGAGGAAGACGCAATACCTTGACGCTCAGGCTGACTTCTTGGTAGGGATCGAATAGCACTCATTCATGTCTCTCCTTCTACACACCAGAATATGTAAATCAACAAGACTATTATATCACTTGCATCATCTACTTTTACAAATAATAGATTACAAGACTATTAACAACTTATTTGACCGCAACCTTTATTTTCAACTCATTTTTTGACAAAAAAATAAGCAGGATCGCTAACAGCGAATCCTGCTTATTTGTAATGCATCTGCTCATTCAATTCATTTTTTATACAACGTTTACCTCAACTTCGATATTTCCCTTGGTTGCTTTGGAATATGTGCAAAATTGATGAGCGGCTTCAACCAATTCCTTGGCAATATCGGCTTCGACGCCATTGACGGAAACATCCAATTTGGCTGCCAACTCATAGCCGCCACTCCCATCCTTGCCAATGGTAATACTCGCGGTAACTTTGGTGCTCTCCACTTGGACTTTCTTCGTCCTGATGATTAGCTTCAAAGCGCTATCGAAACATGCGGCATAACCGGCCGCGAACAGCTGCTCCGGATTGGTTGCATGTCCGCCAGGACCCCCTAATTCCTTAGGAACTCTCAATTCTAAGTCAATGACCCCGTCGCTGGAAGTGACTTTACCCTCTCTTCCGCCCTCAGCCGTTGCCGTTGCTGTATACAATTTATTCATATCAGTTCACTCCTTAGTAATTGGAAATATCACGAAATATTTATCTCCTACAATCCATCATCTTATACTAACTTCTGAAGATAAAAAAAGGGGATGTCCCAAAAGGGTTATGAACCCTTGAGGGACATCTAGTTTAAATCAGCTTCTCAGACTCTGTCGGCTCGGCGAGGACTCACTGAAAGCGCGGAAAACGCGCTTATTAGTTCGTACGCTCCAGAATAAGCGCGTTTTCCACGCTTATTCTGAACAGACGCGCAGGATGGTTTGCTGAGAAGTCGATTATCAGCTTCTCAGACTCTGTCAGCTCGGCGAGGTCTCACTGAAAGCGCGGAAAACGCGCTTATTGGTTCGTTCGCTCCAGAATAAGCGCGTTTTCCGCACTTATTCTGAACGGACGCACAAGACAGCCTACCGAGAAGTTGATTTCCGGCTTCTCAAACTCTGTTAACGAGTTTTGGCTCGCAGAGCTCTCGAGGAAAACTCTGGGACATCCCTCATTCCTTTTTCCACACTTAACGAATTTTGCAAGTATTACGGCCAAGCATTTGATTAATCGCACATTTTTGCGCAATGCCTGTAATAAGAAACGGAAGTGAAATCAATCCTGCTAATTTCCAGTAACCAGGTAAGAAGTAAAACAAAGACAATAACGCTACACCTAGAATAATACGAATCACACGATCAGTTCCGCCAACATTTTTCATATTCTATTACCTCCATATTGTATTGGTTTGTTTTATTGTGTTTCTGATTACGATCATAACAAAAGCGTTTAGATAGAACCGTAACTTTGTCACATAGCAATAAAATAAACGTTTGGAGGTAATATTAGCTGCATTTATTGTTCTATATATTTTTTCAAGTCCTGACGCAGTATATGAGAAATCTGTCCTCTGGATAATTGCAGCAGCCCTTCTTTCTCGAGCGATTTCAGCGTTCTGCTGATGACTTCGCGGGCCGTTCCAAGCTCAATGGATAGGGTATCATGCGTGATGGTAAGGTTATCGCGTCCATCCTCGGTCATCTCAACCAGATATTCCGCTACCCGGCCGCGGATTGATTTGAAGTTGATGCTATCCAGTAAGTTGGACATTATGATAATTCGTTTGGCGAACATTCTGAAAATAAACTGTCGAAAGCTTTTGTAACGGTCCATCCAATCTTTAAACACGTCAACTGGAATAGCAACTACAGTGCAAGGCTTTTCGATGCAGGCAGAAGCTTCATATTCGGTCTCGCCGAGAATGCTGGACATCATGAGGGGACAGCATTCCCCGCCATTGACTCGATACAAGGTGATCTCTCTTCCGCTTCCGCTGATTTTATACATTCTTACAGTACCTTCCAGAATTAGAACGGCATGCTCCAAGAACTGACCCTCTTCAAATACAAAGCTAGGCTGTAAATCTAACATTATAATTCCCTCATCGCTCCAGTCCTGCACAGAAATATCGGACAAGCTGGGGAAGCACGATACAATATGCGGGACTTTCTCAAGCATAGCAGATGACATTGGTTGTATCCTTCCTTACGAAATGGTAGGTTTTAACAAGCACAGTATACCATTAACCAATCAAATGATCGATCTAACTTCATCTGCAAATGAAAAAAGTGACAGCAGTCAATATCTGACTAGCTGTCACTTCTTATATTCCGTAATTAACTAGTTAAGCCTGCTTTAATCGCACGAGCTACCGTTAAGAAAGAAACATTACATAACTTGTGTTGGTTTTTGACCCTTTTTGAATAAAGAATCAATTGAGATGACATAACTGCCATTTAAGAGAAGATAAATTGCAGCCGCAATCATGGAAAGATCCAGTTCGTATCCAGCCATTTGGCCATTTCCGAAGAATCCGACGGCTAATTTTACTTTAAAAGTAGCGACTAGAAGGATGATAGCCATTAATGCGGATATAATACGTGTACCGAATCCTAGTATTAGTGCTAGGCCCCCTATCACTTCAATCGTTGCAACGACATAAGCCATAAAGCCTGGTATACCGATACTTTCAAACCAGCCTGCTATATTGCCAATACCTCCTTGATACTTATCAACCCCATGAGCAAAGAAGGTAATTCCTAACAGCACTCTTAGTATCAATGCGCCAATATGAACATTATTTTTCACTCTTATTTCCCCTTTCATTACTAACTTTTTTAAAGTCATAAACTTTATGTTCGTATAATACTTCAATATACTTACTTATGTCAAGCAACTAAACATAATATATCATCATACTTATTATGGTTAACGCAAATAATCACGCCTGCTCATAGCAGCCGTGATTAAATATAGCATTGATCATATTATAAAACCTTGCCAATCAAGCATTTTGCCGATGTTCCATCGATTACTTAGATTTTTTCTTGGCAGCAGATCTTCCTTGTTTTTCCGGATCATTTGAAGGTTTCTCCGCATGTTGAGACCCGTTAGGTTTGATGTCACCTTTGTCACCCATGTAAATTGCTCCTTTCCTTAGCATCTAGTTTAATTATTTGCCATTAGGTAACGAATTATGCCGTAACTATTAACGCCAATTCTCATAACTTGCTTACTTGGAAGTAACGATGTGTAAATCTTTAATATTAGTGCTCATATGTCTTTTCGTTTTTTCATAGTGAGAACTAGCCTTATTTAGTTGTTCGTTGGTTAATAGATCCATTGGAATAATCTTGAATTTCCGCCAATGAAGATCATAGTTGTAAGTCGGAAGAAAGCTTGGTTTGCTCAATTTAATAATCGATTTATCTGCCATTTTTGTTTTGACAACATCAATGGATGCCATCCCTCCAATTTTTGTATCTAACTCATTCTGAGCAGATAGAAAATTTCCGAGTGAATAAAGAACTAAGGTCTCATTTTTATTTTTCCCTTTTACCCATGCCGGGGGTTGTAAAACGTGCGGATGATTACCGATGATAATATGAACACCAAGATCCGCGAGCTTTTGGGCTAGTCCAACTTGAGCTTGGTTCGGGAACCGTTCATATTCCTTGCCCCAATGCACAGCAACCACAACGACGTCGGATATTGTTTTGGCCTGTTCCACATCTTTACGAATTTGGGTCTCATTCATCATATTTACCAAATAAGACTTTCCTTGAGGAATTGGAATTCCGTTGGTCCCATAAGTATAACTCAAAAATGAAAATGTAATCCCATTCTTGGTTATTGTCCTAATCCTGTCATGATCTGTTTGTGATTTGAAAGCACCTGTGTAAGGGATCCCAAGCATGTCCCAGAATGTTAGAGCACTTTGAATAACCTTCTCCCCTCTATCAAGGGAATGATTGTTAGCGACGGTGACTAGATCCACTCCAGCATCTTTCAGAGCATCACCAACTTCATGAGGACTGTTAAAAGAAGGATAGGTGGAGAGTCCAAGTTTTTTGCCTCCAATCATCGTTTCTTGATTAGCAACAAGAATATCGGGAACTTGTAACATCCTCTGGACTTCTGCAAACATATTTTTGAAGTTGTAGGTCCCATCTTTTTGTTCTGCGTCGGCGTAGACACGATCGTGAATCAAAATATCACCAATTGCTCCTAAAGTAACTTTGGTTACTTCCAACTCTTTATCACTAGGTGAGATAGGTAGATGTGGTAGGATAGGTGGCATGTTCTGGTCTGATTTCGATTTTATTACGTTGGGTTTTGTGAAGCTATTCAAGCAGCCGGGAGTCAGAAACAGGATTGTAACAATCACAGCAATGCGTATCATCACGATGAACCTCTCCTGTTGGTCGAATGGTGATTGCCCTGTTAGTATTCCCCCACCGCCGCGTAGTCCATGTTCTGACTAAATGAGAAAATGAGAAAACCTCTATCGAGGCCATTCAAAGATGAGCGACCGCGTTTAACAAGGAGAGACTTTGATCTACGACCAAAGATCCCTATATTAGGTTTTATCGCCAATAAGAAAGCGGTTTTCGTGATCCGAAAACTTATACTTTCTTATGTGGTAAAAAAGCTTATTCCATTTGGAATAAGCCCAAATTACCATCCAAGTTATCTCCCGAGCATACGGTTTTAGACAGGTTTTTGATGGTTGGTGTAAACCCCGATTATAGATAAGACCGCTGCTACGCCATTAGCAATCGCATTCATCTCATCGTCTTGAATAATATCTAATCCGTAAGCGTTCAATATCAATTTGGCTGCACCTAATAAGCCCAAAGTTAACGTATAATAGTTCACTTTCATTTCTCTCACCTCCTATAAAAATAGGATGATATATCCTATGTGAGAGATTAAGAGTCGGACATAACCAAATGGTATGGTTCCAAAAGCACAAAAAAAGTGCTGCCACCCTTGTCAGAGTTAGCAGCACTTCATACTTTACACTAGATCAGTCCGAATTCCTGACCAACCTTCTGCAATCTATCTAAGGCAAAAGATAAGTCTTCCTTTGAATGTTGAGCCGTTACAATAAGCCGTACTCGACCTTTATCCATAGCAACCGTCGGATAAATGATACCTTGAGCGAACACGCCTTCTTCCAGCAAACGATCCGAAAAACGCATGGTTTGTGCGGGATCACCTATAATAATCGGTATGATGGGTGTCTCACTTGCGCCGGTATCAAAGCCTAAACGTTGTAGAGCTGCTCGGAATCCATTCGCATTGTCCCAGAGCTTTGTTACTAAATCAGAGCTTTCCTTAAGTACTTGTATAGCGGCCAAACAAGTTGCTGCAACCGCAGGTGGTTGCGATGTACTGAACAGAAACGGCCTTGCGGTATGAATCAAATGCTCTTTCAAGAGCTGGGCACCGGCAACATAGCCACCAACGGCTCCGATTGCTTTGGATAACGTGCCTATTTGGATATGAACTCTGCCATGAAGACCGAAATGGTCCGTCGAACCTTTACCATTGGTGCCAAGGACCCCGCTCGCGTGAGCATCATCCACATAAACAATAGCGTCATAGGCTTCTGCTAGTTGAACAATGTCGGGAAGCGGCGCGATATCGCCATCCATACTGAATACACCATCTGTTACAACGACGCGTTTACGATGCTTTTGCGTTTCCTTCAAAATGGCTTCAAGCTGATTCATGTCCTTGTGAGCGAAAATTTTGCGGCTCGCTTTCGTCAAGCGGATGCCATCAATAATACTCGCGTGATTCAGCTCATCGCTTATCACCACGTCATCGGCTCCAAGAACAGCTGACAATGCGCCTTGATTCGTTGTAAAACCGGACTGGAACACAAGGGCCGCCTCAGTGCCTTTAAACTTGGCTAGCTCGATTTCGAGTTCATCGTGAATATCGAGTGTTCCCGTAATCGTTCGCACAGAACCGCTGCCAACTCCATACTTCTCGATAGCTGCGATCGCAGCTTCCTTGAGCTTTGGATGATGGGTCAAGCCCAAATAGTTATTGGAAGACATTTGAAGAACTTTCTTACCGTTTAGGTACATCCAGGAGTCGGAACCGCTTTCCCATACTTTAATGGAGCGGTATCTTCCTTCTCGCTTCCACCCTTCGATATCCGCTGCTAAATCATTCAAATAGTTGTTCATGTGTACCTCCTAAGAGTTTTGCGGAGCAAAACTTACTTCGTAAGCATCCGCTTTTGAGTTTTGCCCTAATGTGTAAATACAATTTTGCCGCATTGACCTTGATCCATTAACTTGAAGGCTTCCTCATACTGATCTAATGTAAATCTATGCGTGATAACCGATGTCAGATCAATTCGCTTCTGGTTCAGTAATCCCTTCATTTGATACCAGGTTTGGTACATCTTTCGCCCCGTAATCCCTTCAACCCGCAGCCCTTTAAAAATGATTTGATTCGTTAGGTCCAGGCTCACCTCTTTGGTTGGAATACCAAGCAAGGACACTCTGCCCGCGTTAGCCGCAGCTTCGAAGCCGTCTACGATGGCCTGAGGATTGCCGGACATTTCAAGAACAACCTCAACGCCTTCTCCATCCGTCATTTGTCGGAGTGCCTTGGATATTCGGGTTTCCATCGCGTTAATCGTAAAATCCGCGCCCATTTTTTTGGCGAGCTCTAAACGGTTAGGGTTAATATCCGCGGCATAAATTGCTCCTGCACCGCAGGCTTTTGCTACTTGAATGGCCAATAAGCCAATCGGGCCTACACCAATAATGGCAACCGACTTTCCTACAATGTCGCCGGACAGAACTGTTTGCACAGCGTTGCCAAGCGGGTCCTGCAAGCAAGCGATTTCATAAGGAAGATCAGGAGCATTATGAATAATGTTGGTTGCCTTCACAACAGCAAATTCGGCAAAGCAGCCAGGCGCCGTAATCCCGAAACTTCTGGTATTCGGGCAAACATGCGCATTACCCGTCCGACATGCTTTACAGGAACCGCATACCATGTGGCCTTCTGCAGAAACATAGTCACCGATTGCAATACCCGTGACCCGTTCCCCGACTTCCACAACAATGCCTGCGAATTCATGACCAAAGACGTTCGGCGTTATCACGGTTTTGTCTGCCCAAGCATCCCATTTGTAAATATGTAAATCTGTTCCGCAAATCGATGTTGCTTTAATACGAACAAGAACCTCATCGGCTCCGCAAGTCGGAATAGGAACTTCTTTTAATATAGCACCAGGTCCTCTGTGCTCTTTGACCAATCCGATCATAGTAGCGCCCATCATCGTTCCCCCAAGTTTAGTTTAATATAATACACAAACGTGCGTTTTAACATCTATATATACCATATTATACAAACGTATGTTATATTGTAAATAGGCATTTTGACAAAACGGAAAATAAATATTGGAGGACCTGAAATGAACGAACCGATACATAAAATGGTGGGTCGAAAGCTGTTAAACATTCGCAAAACAAGAGGATTAAGCTTAGATCAAGTCGCTGATCTGACTGGTGTCAGCAAAGCGATGTTGGGGCAAATTGAACGAGGAGATTCGAATCCGACTATTTCTGTACTTTGGAAAATTGTTAGCGGCTTACAAATTTCGTTTACAAGTCTCATCGAAGATACCGAACCGAAGATTACAGTTGTCCGCGCAGCCGGGCTTTCTCCATTTGAAGAGGAAGATGGGCAGTATCGCGCATTCCCGCTCTTCCCTTTTCACCCTCAAAAGAGCTTTGAAATTTATACGGTCGAAATGGATCGCGACTGCAGCCATGCCTCCGAACCTCATAATGAGGGCGTTGAAGAATACATTCTCATGGTGGAAGGAAGTCTGGATCTAACCATCTCCCAAGAAAGCTATACGCTCAAAGCTGGCGATGCCATTCACTTCACAGCAGATCGGCCACATACGTATACGAATAGATCTGACGCTAAAGCCGTTTATAAAACCTTAATTTACTATCCGCCTTCTTAACATTAAGATTATTCTACGGACCACCTATATCTATTAAAGAACGCAACCAGCCGAATACCGTGGCCGCTTGCGTTTTTTTCTCATTATACCCTAACTAATGTTTTATAAAATTGTTCGATTTCAATCGGCTTTCCGCCATTCACACGCGATTCCTCTGCAGCAAATGCCATCAAATGGCTTCGCACAGAAGCAGCTGCGGATGAATCACTTTCTCCCCCAGCATACGTACGAACCTCGCGAAGAAAACTGCGCACGATGCCCACATCGCCGCCGCTGTGCCCTTCTTCGGATGCATGGACATGAATCGCATTCTGCTCATTCGTCACAAAATCATGTACTGTGAATGTATGCTCTTCCATGTTTCCTCTAATTTCACCCTTCGTTCCCATGACTTGCACAATGCGCGTATTATCCCGCGTAAACCCGCACATGCTGAACATCGCGGTAGCCCCGCTGGCAAACTCCATATTCACTACCTGATGGTCAACGACATTGTTATCGCTGCGGTACACGCATTTGCCGTATGGTGTTGTGCGTAGCGCCTCAAGTATGCCCTCTAAGCTAGTATCCGTTGTGAACTTAGCTGCCCACCCCCGGCCAGAGCCCAAATAATATTTGGGCGCATAGTATTGGCAGCTGGCTTCAGCCGGACAGCCGTCGAGACAACGTGCAGGCGCACCTTCAGGTGCGTTCTCCGCATTAAAATGCATAAGTGATCCAAATGAACTCACACGCTCGCAAGGCTCGCCCATGATATACGATAAAATATCCATATCGTGGCACGATTTGGCCAAGATCATCGGACTTGATGTGTCCGAGTTATTCCAGTTGCCGCGCACAAAGCTGTGCGCCATATGCATATTGCCGACATTCTCATTGAGTTGAATGGAGACAATTTGTCCAATCTTCCCTTCATCGATGACACGTTTCATCGCCGTCCAGAACGCCGTATAACGTAGTACATGACATATCGTCAGCAAGCGATTATGCTTTTTAGCCATACGCTCCATTTCTACACATTCCTCTGGACTTGGAGACATCGGTTTCTCAAGAAGGACGTGATAACCAAGCTCAAGCGCCTTCAGTGTCGGCTCGTAATGCATTTGATCCTGCGTACAAATGATGGCGATATCCGCCAGCTTCGGCTGTGCCAAGAGCTCTTCCCAATCCGCATAGGCATCCTCCTGTGAAATTCGGTGAGCAGCCACAAACGCTGCCCTTCTATCTTCATCCGGCTCCGCTACCGCGATAATATCAAGTTCGTGAGGGTAATTAAGCGCATAAGGCGCATAAGCATGGGCACCGCGACTGCCGGCTCCCAACAGAATAGCTGTAACTTTTTGCATAGTTGGTCTCTCTCCTTATACTGTCTGTTAGGACTTACTGCCTGTAAAGGCAATCCCTTGAATAAATGAGCGTTGGAAAATAAAGAAGATAATAATCATAGGCAAAATAGCCATCATAGAGCCTGCCATAATAATCGTATAATTCGTTTTGTGCTCCCCTTGGAGGAACGCAATGCCTGCTGAGAGCACCATTTTGTCGGGTGAACTATTGACAATGAGCGGCCACATCAGATCGTTCCACGACCACAGCATGGTGAAAATAGCGAGAGCAATCATCCCCGATTTGGCTAAAGGCAGCATGATCTGCCAATAAATGCGAAATTGATTGCAGCCATCAAGCTTAGCGGCTTCTTCCAGCTCGTGCGGCAGCGTCATGAAAAATTGGCGCAGCAGAAACGTGCCGAAAGCGCTGAATAAACCTGGAACGATGAGTGCTGTAAGCGAGTTGAGCCATCCAAAGTCTTTCATAATCATATACTGCGGGATGAGGAATACTTGACCTGGCACCATAAGAACGGACAGCATCAGAATGAAAAAGAAATGACGCCCCGGAAAGTTAATTCGGGCAAAAGCATAAGCAGCAAGCGAGCAAATGATTAATTGGCCGATTACTTTTATCACCGTTGTAATAAATGTATTCCAGTAAAAAGTGAAAAATGGTAAGTTCAAAAATACCTTCGTATAATTGCTCCACTGAAACGTTTTAGGAAATAGTACCGGAGGTATCGCTGTTGACTCTCCTAACGTTTTCACCGATGTAAGAAACATCCAGATGAAGGGAGTGACCATGATGACAGCACCTAGGATAAGAATAAGATGTATGAACCCGGTCTGAACTGATTTTCGTTGATGGATTCTGGTGTTCATTCAGCCGCCCTCCTCATTCGTAGTGAACCCATTTCTTCTGAATTTTCATTTGAATATACGTAATAATCATAATAATGGTAAACAGCAGGACAGCGATCGAGGACGCGTAGCCCTTGTTATTCTTCAAGAAACCGTATTTATAGTATAAGAAGACAATTGACTGCGTGGATTCCATGACGATATCTCCTACCATCATATATATGAAGTCGAATACCTGAAAAGCGCCAATCAAAGAAGTAACCAGTACGAAAAAAATGGTTGGCGTCAAAAGAGGTATCGTAATACGCATAAATTTGGTTACAGCTCCCGCACCGTCTATGGATGCAGCTTCATAGTAGGAAGATGAGATACCTTGGAGTCCTGAAAGAAATATAATCATGTGGCTGCCAATGGAACACCATATAGCAACAATAATAATCGATAATAACGCCGTGCGATTATCCGTCAACCAGTGAGGACCAGGAATTGACAATAAACCTAGTAAGTAATTGATCAAACCGAAATCAGAGTTGTACAGCCATTTCCAGACCATAGCAATCGCGGCCGGCATGGTTACAACCGGAAGAAAATACATTGTGCGGTAAATGGACAACCCTTTGACCTGCTGATTAAGCAGAACAGCCAGCAGAATGGACAGGATGATCCCGATCGGCACAGCGAGGACGATATAAATGCTTGTATTCCGGATAGCATGAAGCAGCTCTTTATCCGTAAACAACATCTTGTAATTCGCCAAGCCAGTCCAAGTGTATTTGCCGAAGGCCCCCCACTCCGTAAAGGAAAAATAAAAGGTTTGGAACACAGGCCAAATATAAAACACCAGCAAGCCAAGCATTAGTGGCATAATCATGATATATGCCCACTTCCAATCGGATAAACGCTTCGAGCTGAATCGCATGTTTACTCACTCTCCTATGAGTGGAATTGGGAAAGGAGATCCGCTTCGAACGTTGGTTTCCGAAACGGATCCCCTGAACCTTATTTTTCTGCTGCTAATGCTTGGTTCATCTTAGCTCCGAGCTCTTTGGCCGCATCAGCTACCGGTTTATCTCCCATCCATGCATTTTTCAAAATTTCTGTTTCGTAAGTATTCCAAACCGAAGTATTTTTGGATACAGGGTACGGGGTTGCATACTCCGCCATATCAATGAAAGCTTTCGCTTTGTATTGCGGGAAAGTAGCTAACCAGGAAGTCTCGCTGCCCTTGTAAGCCGGAATTGCTCCGCCTTGCTTCGCAGCAATTTCAGCCGCTTCCTTGGAGCCAAGGAACTTAACGAATTCCCATGCTTCTTTCGGATGCTTGGAGTTCGCGGATATGACATGGCCCAGACCGTGAATGACAACACCCTGCTTTTTCCCTTTTGGCAGCACGGCTACGTCTGCCTTGTTTTTCATATCAGCGTTTTGATTAATGGTAAACGCTGCCCAAGAACCGTCAAAATACATGGCGAGCTTGCCGGAGGTGAACATATCGGCAGGAGCAGTTTCCGTCATTTGAGCCAGTGTTGGAGATACTTTATGAACTTGAATCAGATCCGTTAGAAATTTCAAACCTTCAATCGCTTCCGGTTGGTCAAAGCCTGATTTCTTATGGTCATCCGAAATGACATAGCCGCCAGCCTGAAGAATCGTATTGTAGAAATCCTCCTGATTCATCATTGGGGCAGCGAAGCCGTAGACGCCTTTGGCAGGGTCCGTTAATTTCTTAGCCGCTTCGGTCAGCTTGCTCCAATCCCATGTGCCGTCCGGATAAGGAATTCCTTTATCATCGAACAGCTTTTTGTTGTACCATAAGCCAATCGTGTCAAAGTCTTTAGGAATCCCATAATTTTTGCCGCCCAGACTATAAAGTGAAACCAGCGAGGTTGGATATTTGGAGAGATCTAACTGATCGGTCTTGATCGTCTCTGTCAAATCCTTTAACATGCCGTTGCCTGCATATTTGACAAAATTAGGACCATTCATCCAAAATACATCAGGCATTGTCCCGCCTTGAGCGGCCGTTTCTAATTTGGTGAAATATTGTTTGTACGGCGTATTCTCCGCTTTTACTTCAATATTCGGGTGACTCGCTTGGAACGCTTTGATGACATCGGTCATCGTGTCCATACTCCAGCCGCCATAAGTAATGGTTACTTTTTCCGCAGATGCTGTAGCCGTAGCCTTACCATCGGTTTTGGGAGCTGTTGTGGATGTAGAATTAGACGAACCAGAATTACCGCAAGCGCTTACAACAACCATTGCCGACATGAGCGTTGTGATGAGAACAACCTTTTTTGTATTGTTGACCATTTCGCTATCACCCTTTTTTTCATTTTTTATGATCGAAAATGCAAATATGACATACGCCGAAAACCTATTTCACCCCCCTTCAATTTGTTCAATATAATTGGCGCCAAACACTGGACAACGTTATCCAAGGGACCAAAAAAAATTAGTTTCTAGTATATACCGAAGATTGTCTCACAATAAGCCGATGTGGAAGCAGCACTTTGGAAAGCTGCGGTTGCTCGCCATTCAGCATATCCAGCAAGGTTGAAGCTGCAGTTGTGCCTATTTCGACTTTTGGTACATGAACAGACGATAACGGCGGTGTTGTATATTGGGCAAAATCAATATTATCCATCGAGATGAAAGCAATATCCTCTGGAATGCGTAATTGGTTTTCAATGACAGCTCGCATAGCTGGAATCGCTAATTGGTCACTCGCCGAAAATATCGCCGTAGGTCGTTCCAGATCTGTACGCTTCAAACGCTCCATGATACTCTCATAACTGCGGTCGATTTCCCACCGGGTGTCTATCACCCATTCTTTATTTAAAGGAATACCTGCGTCATACATGGCAAATTTAAAGCCCTGAAATCTCTCTTCACTGTTTAATTCACTTGTATGACCTGGCCCGCCAACAAAACCAATCGATTGGTGCCCTTGTGTAATGAGGTGATCGACAGCTGACTTCGCGGCGTGAATACGGTCGTAATCAACCATGGTAATTTCCGTACCGTTCGTACAAATGCCGATCAGTGCCAGATCCTCCACTTTTAGCAAATAGTCAACGATCTCGGGGCCTACTTCACCAACGATTATAATGCCATCGACTTGTATGTCATGTATGCAACGATGCAGAAGCGCTTCATCTTTAAGCTCATCTGAGGTATGCATGAACCCCAGAGAATAGCCGGATTCCAAAATTTTCTTGGTAAACGCAGTAATGATCGGAGAGTAATAAGGGTGATCGTCGTTCAAACGAGCCGTTTGAATGATGCAGCCAATTTGCTTCGTCAGCTTTTTCTCTACCTTTTGTTTGTTTACAAGGTGTCGCGCCGATTCATTAGGTGTGTAATTCAATTGACGCACAGCCTCCCAGACTTTCGCCTTTGTCTCCGGGTTGATGTGCCTGCTGGTATCATTTCTCACTACACGTGAGGCTGTTGAAATGGAGACTCCGACTAAATCTGCAATATCTTTGAGAGTAGGCAATTCATACAGCTCCTTCTATCTAAACCTATATCCAATCATTAGCCAAACGTTATCCTGATGTTTGGGGCAAACGCTTTCTTACAGAATAGTTCATCACTTCACATGTTGTCAATATGTTTGTCACCTTAAATCACAAAAAAAATGCTGCCACCTTTACTTCAAAGGTTCGCAGCACTTATTTAAAAGCTAGACATTTATTTCGAAGCAGCTGGTTCAGCTATTACCTTATACTTGGACGAAATATACGTGACAGTTTTGGCTTCTGTAATCACCTGAGCATACATCATGTCAGGTTTCGGCTCGAGCAGTGTATACATAATGACAGCCTGACCATCTTCGTTAAACTGGATTGCATTAACTTCAATACCGTAGCCAGGGTTAGGTTTATCACCTCTGGACAGCGTTACCTTGTTAACATCATCATTTACTTTCTCAACCTTTACCGCTACTTCTTCTGTAGGAGCAGGCTTTTGAGTATTAGCTTCCATCACGCGAATAGCGTTATAGAGCCAATTAGCCGCTTCTCCACGCGTTAGCTCACTTTTTGGATTAAACTTACCGTCCTTATCAAGGTTAGTAATTTTATAAAGCAGCAGTCTCTGTAAAGTGCCTTGATAATCAATCGTGATTTGATCCTCATCCTTGATCGTGATGAACATTTTGATCAGCGGGAAATTGCCTTTCTTTTCTAAGGCACGAACTAATAAGTCCCCGAATTGTTCGCGAGTAATCGTCGCATTCGGGTTCACATCCTTAGGAATCTCCAACCCGTGATAATGGGCTATGACAAAAGCGTCCGCATACCAGGCATCATTCGAGATGTTCGCATACATGTCCGTTGCTACCGGCTGTTTTTTGAAACGCATTAAATCTAAGTTCAGGTCCAAGCCTTTTACAATCATTTGCACACTTTGCGCATAGCTAATTTTTCCTTTCGGAACAAAATGCTCCTGATCGATCCCGCTTACGACGCCGCGGTCTTTTAAGGCCAGACTGGATTCTGCTTGTCCTTCCTCTAAATCAGAAAAAGCAAATGCTGAACCGAATGTCAAACTACTGCACAATAAGGTTGTTAACGTTAACGCGGCTATTTTTTTCATCAGCACTGTTCTCCTTTGGGTATGTATTTGTATAACCCGTTTTCTGAGTTACTTACATAACGTTGAGCAGTCAAATTATGTTGCAGATGATTAACCAAAACAAATAACCAGCAGCCTCAGGCTACCGGTTTAATCGAATATTTGATATTACTGGGAATTAAATTCGTATCTTTACAACGTCGGAGCATTCAAAGCCGTCTCAATGTTCTTCAAGTCGAATTGAATCTGCTCCTTGATGTTCCACGGATGATACCAGCCTTGTTCCATCATATACTTCACTATTTTCTCATGCGTATCAATCGCTTCATCTAATTGCTTGGAGAGCGTCGCCTTGATCTCTGGAGTGCCCGCCTCCGTTACAGCCATCGCGTAATTTCGTACCCCGCTCTTCGCAGTAATTAGAAAGTCCATCGCAATCACTTGATCGGTCATCGTATGCATTCCTGTCAAATGTTCAAGAATGGTGTTCATGCTTTCACCTCCTATACGGTCGCTTTGGTTAGAATTGCCCCAAGCTCCTGAAGCTGCCGCGTCGATAACTCAACGTCTTGCAGTAAAATTTCTTTCAAAGACGGGTCCGTTACTAAGAGCTTCATCGTCTTCGACTTGGTTAAACAGACTGTTTTGAAAGCTGCTATTTCATGGACCTCAAGGGTTTCGTGTAGAGCATATGGCATCTTCTAACATGCACCTCCGAATAACTAGATTCACAATTACGGTTTAAGAACAACTTTAATACAATTTTCTTGTCTGGTATCAAATATTTCATACCCATGTTTGGCTTCGCTAAGCGGCAGGATGTGTGTAATAACATCGCTCGGATCAACCTTGCCCGTATCAATCAACTCATACATAAACGGCATATAGTGAATGACGGGTGCTTGTCCAGTACGGATATTAACATTTCTCTGGAAAAGGTCGCCAAGTGGAAAAGCATTGTACCGTCCGCCATACGCTCCCGTAATCTGGATCGTTCCACCCTTACGTACAGCCTGAGAAGCAATGACAATACCGCCCATCGCACCGCCGTGCAGCTTAAGTCCAGATGCTATCGATTCCAGTGGGGTCATTTTCCCACTCATTCCCGTGCAATCGATGACGACATCTGCTCCACCTTTCGTAATTTCCTTCAAGTAATTCCCGATATGTTCACCGTGCTCAAAGTTAACGATTTCGACCTTGTTCGTACGTTTCGCATGCTCTAAACGGTAATCGAGATAATCAACGGCAATAACTCGCTTTGTTCCTTTGAACCAACTACATTTTTGCGTCAGTAGCCCAACAGGTCCGCATCCGAGAACGATAACCGTATCACCTTCCTTTACACCAGCATTATCAACACTCCAGTAAGCTGTTGTCATCGCATCCGCAATCAAGCAAAGTGTCTCATCCGGATGCTCGCAGCTTCTGGGATTTTGAAGTGAGTGAAGTTCGCGAATGGTACCCGCAAATATTCAGCCTGTCCACCCGGATACCCGCCTGTTGTGCCGGAATATCCGAAGTAAGCACCCATATCCCCATTCTCGTTCGAGTTATCGCACTGGCTTTCGAGTTGATTTTTACAGAAAAAACATTCCCCGCAGCTAATATTGAAAGGAATAATGACACGATCGCCTTTCTTTAACTTCGTAACGCCAGAACCGACTTCTTCCACGATGCCCATAGGTTCGTGTCCGATTACAAAGTCTTCCTGTAAATTGGGTATCATTCCGTGAATCAAATGTAAGTCGGAACCACAGATTGCCGTAGTCGTCATTCGGACGATCATATCGTCGGTTTTTTCAATCTTCGGATCGGGAACTTCTTTCACAACGACATTCTTGAGGCCCTGGTACGTAACAGCTTTCATGCTTAATTTCCTCCAATAATGTTATTGATCTGGTGTCCGATCAAACATGCCTTTACGCGAGGTATCATCTGGGAACAACTTCATTTGAGCCATTTGAACGGCATTGATAGCACCTAGTTGATCTAATTTATATTGTTCGTTGAGTTCATAAGGATGGAACCATTTCTTCCTCATCATAAGATCGGATACTTCTTGATGCAGAGCAATGCCTTGATGAAGTTGGTTGCGAAGGATCGCTCTTGCTCCTTCCGACGCCGTTTCCGTTAAGGCAATCGCCGTATTCCTGACCCCTTCTTTAACTCGGATAAGAAAGTCCATAGCGAATGTCATGTCTGCCATCTCTGGCATATTGAGAGCGTTACTCGGATCTAAATAATCATAGTCTTCATTCATCTATTATCACCTTCAATTTATAATGGGTGTCGGACGATTGGGGATAGGGGCTTGGAATGGCGCTTTCGCATAAACGGTCTGCAGATCAGCTATGGCTTGCATGGATTGCTCCACGTCTTTCTGCATCAATGCTTTTAATTCTTGGTCGAAAACCAAGCCTTGCATCATCTTGGATTTTAACACGCAAAGTGTTTTGAAATTAAGGGCTTCATGCAATTCCAGGGACTCGTGCGCTGCTAAAGTTGGTTGATTTACCATTGGCTCACCTCCAATGGTATCTTGTCCTTGAAATGTGGGGTTATTCATCAAATTACCTCTCATATTAATCAATTGGGCCGAAAGTGCTTTCAATGTTAAGAAGTGATAAATTTACCTGTCAAGGAATTATTGCTCATCAAATTCTAACGAAAATCTAATAATGCGAATTATGCTAGGAACGTTATGGTTTTCGCCTCTATTCGGTAAATTTAGGGATTTTCAACTGTGATAAAGTGATTGTAGGTCCCAGATTCAGCTCAGCTTAAATACCATAAGGAGGAAGTTAACTCATGCAAAAAAAGAATAAGAACTACCTTGGAAAAAAGACAATATTATCTTTAGGCTTAGCGCTCTCCATGTTTAGTGGCTTTTCAACTAGTGCTTTTGCTGCTCCTGTAGCAACTGCAACCGTGAATAAGGGTGTTAACTTCCGAGCTGATCAGAGTACGAGTGCACCCGTTTGGGGACTTATTAAACAAGGCACTGTACTGCCTGTTGAAGCAGCAAATGACTACTGGGTTTTAGTCGATTACAATGGTAAACAGGGCTATGTTTCACGCGCTTATGTAACCGTACATGAAAATAAGCCTTCTCCTTCTCCGGCTCCTTCTAAACCTGCTACTGGCGGCAGTTTAGCTAATAAAATTATCAGCTCAGCTTCCTCATTTAAAGGCCGGGTCCATTATGTATTTGGTTCGAGGGATCAACAGCGTTTGCGTTTAGATTGTTCTTCCTTCACGCAATATGTATTTCAACTAAATGGCATTCAAATTCCTTGGGGATCTAAGGCACAAGTCAAATTGGGCACTTACATTCCACGCAATCAGCTCCAACCGGGTGATTTAGTATTTTTCAGTGTAAGTACACCAGGTCAAATTAACCATGTGGGCATCTACATAGGTAATGGTCAATTCATTAACAATTTACCAAACAAAGGTGTTGTCGTCGGCGACTTCAATAGCTCTTATTGGACAAGCCATTACATCACAGGCCGCAGAATCTAAGCTATTAGAACGCAATTACTAAAATAAGAACCTTTCCTTATCTAAAGGAGGGTTCTTTGCCATTTCATCTTCTTTGGAAGTATTGGGTTTATTTAGGTAGTAGACACATATAATGATCTTAGCTTCGACGGACAGGCATGAGTTATTTACATGAGAGGACAACCATATATGCAGGATTGGTTCATTATTTTCATGTATAATTTATTCACGAATATCGATAACGCGATTATGATCCAACTTACCCTTCATAAATATAATCTCAGCAGTAAAATGAAATTTTATCTTTTTATGCTCCTCTGCTTGTTTCGAATTCTATACATTGCCTGTGTGCAATCGATGTCAGATGTGCCATACATCAATGTTGCAACAGCCCTCATTATGTTCTTCTTCGCCATTCGGATGGTCATGCCTAAGAAAATGATGAGAAGACACTTAACCTATCTGCTCATCTTCAGCAGTGTTGTAACCTTAGATTTGATCATGAGTATTGATAGTATCTTGCTGACAGCAAGGCTATCAGATAACCTATTATCCATTGTAATAGGTGTATTGCCGGCTTTATGTCTCATCTTTATATTTTCCTCCAAAATGGAAGAATTCATTGCAAGAATGCCTTGGATTGAAGTTGCCATCGCTGGCTTATTAGCTCAGTTAGCTGTCCTTCAGTTAAAAAAAGAACCAAACATCCTGCATTTGCTGCAAGAAGAATGGTTCGATTTAATGGCCATCACCGCCATGTGTGTGATCTGCAGCGTGGGGTGGTTCAATCTTTGGAGGAAGACGTATTGACTCTCTTTACATCTATCACGTGTCTTAATACGATTTCCCCATGAGTACTAGAATCTGATTAGGACGGGTTCTTTTTAACACATAAAAACCATGATCAGATGCTGTAGCCACTCCACTCTCGTTTGGACCGCAAAGTCCGCCCGCTTGGCAGGAACCATCATCCCGTATCAGTAGTTTACCGAGCATCCCTACGGCTACCCATTCGGGTCTCTCTGCCCTAGGGATATAGACTTGTGCAGGGTCCCATTCCGGATTTAACATCGGTTGTCGATCATTTCGTTCGGGTATGACGATTTCCCCTTGAGCATCTGTCAAGGCCGGCACGCTCACTTCATGGTATAGGGTTCTTCCCCACTCATCCGTCAGATACTTCTCATTCCAGCGCATCTCCCCGCTGTTCGAGAGAAAAGCTGGCTTCGCACTTGTAATCCCTATTACATAGCGATCCGTGGGATCAGCTATGCGAACTTTGTCCTCTTCCAAAGCGACGAAAAAGCCAGGTTCAATAGGGTTACCGTCTGTAGTCTCGAACATCTCCGCGTAATCTGCTGCTGGACTGCTTACCGTCCCGTCTATTTTAACATTGCCATTGCTTAATATTTTTGCAGCTAATCCAGGTGCCTCGCTGCTTGTCCCGTTGGCTAAGTACCAAGAATAGGTCAGCTCATTCGCGGCACCAAATTGCCCCATGATGTGCACACCTTCCAAATTGTTCGTTGAAGTTCCTTGTCCTTCCGCATGAGAAAAAAAACTATTCGCCAATGTGTTAACACCCTCGGTATGGGAAGTGAAGCCACTCGCGGTTGTCAATGCACCTTCCGCATGGGAGTTTTGACCGCTAGCTATGCGTCAACTCTCCTTCTGCATGGGCATTAATGCCATCGGCTCTAGTGAGCTGCCCTTCAGCATGTGAATGAAGTCCAATTGCACGGGCACCACTGCCTTCGGCATGAGAAGCAAAACTCTGCGCTCGGGTCAAAAAACCTTCTGCATGAGCCGCCAAATCTTCAGCACTTGTTGACTGACCTTCTGCATGTGAGTATACACCAAGAGCCGTAGCACCACTGCCTTCTGAGTGAGAAGCAGGACCCGACGCTTGGGTTACATATCCCTCCGCATGAGAAGCAAGAGAACTCGCCAACGTACCCAAGCCTTCCGCGTGAGAATAATCTCCACTCGCAACGGTACTATTTCCTTCTGCCTCAGAGCAAACCCCCAAAGCTTGCGCGCCACAAGCCATATTTATCCTCTCCTTTATACGGATTATGAATATACGATTCATACTATGGATTTTTACCAGTTTACTTGTACAATTGCCATTATGTAACTAGAGTAAAGGGCTGAATATTCAGCCCCTCCTCATCAAACCGTACATGAAGTTTTCCCTCATACGGCTTTCCGATGTTCTTCAATCATGAGCAT
>NZ_LMEO01000010.1 GCF_001426375.1 Paenibacillus sp. Root444D2 | reverse complement strand
CCAAAGCCCATCCCGTGCAAAATGCCGCGGATTTTCGCTTCAATTTCATAGCCAGAAGCCTTTCGGAGTACGTTTCACAATGTAATTTATTTGAGAAGTTACTTCACCAATTTGAGTAGGTTCTTTTTTAAAAAACTAAGCTGAAAGTTGAGGGGTATTCATGGCTTGATTAATTCGATCAACTGAAAGTTTACAGGCTGTGTATAGTAAGCAGGCTAACTCCACATTTACCTTGGCTTTTCTACCTCCACGATGACGAACGTTATCAAGTTGGAACTGTCCTTTGAGATAGGCAAATACACGTTCAACAGCTGTTCGCTGATCATACAGTTTCTCATGTGCTTCACTACCCCGTGCTGGGAACGTGTATTTACGGCAATTGTCGGATACTTTAGTTTTTATAACCTTCTTACATGTGCCTTCGCTAAGTAGAGGACATGATTGACACTTTTCTTTAGGGCGAACGAATTTAAGTGCGTCATATCGTTTGTCTAAACTATCATAGCTGTAAGAATGGCCATGGGCACATAGTGGACGAAAATGGTCATCTTCCTGCTCATCTTTTTTTACGTAGCATGGATTATTGTCAATTAGTGCCCAGGTTTTCGCCTTTCTTGCTTCACTATAGATGGGTTCATAATCATAACCTGCATCAAGCAGTAGATGTTTCATAAGCAGGTTAGCATGCTGTTGGCGCAGAAGCCGAATCAGTGGTATTGCCATACGTGGATCACTCATATTACCAGCTGAAACAAGGAAACTGAGCATGTATTGGCTTTTGCAGTCAACGGCAGCATGCAGCTTATATCCATACCATTTGAAACTATTTCTGCCACTTGCTACTTCTTTTTTTCTACCCCAATTAGGCTCTGTAGGAATAGCGGCGAGCATTTCATCTAAGGTGTAATTGGTCATGACGTTCAATGGTTTTTCCATTAGAGGCAAGGCAGCTTCTTTTTCTGCTTTCTCTTTTAGCCACTTTTCTCGTTCAGCCTTGGACTTACGTCCTTTCTTGCGCGGCTCAAGAACTACTGGTGCTTCCGTGTTTACTTGTCGCGGATGCTGCTCCGTTTCCAATGTCATTTGTTGAGCAACTGCAGCCTTCTTTTTCTTCCGGCTTCTTCTGGGTTTGCCGGCTTGCTGCGGGTCGTAAAATTGATCTCTTGCATGAACGTGCGAAGAGTCGATAGCGATAACTTTACCATCAATAAAGCCTTCTTCCTTTGCTTGTTCTATGAGCTGATTGAAGCAAGGAGCTAAAGCATCTGCTTTGGCAAGTCGAGCGAACATCCTGGAATACGCAGTCTTATTCGGTAAGGGATTGGATCCCGTAAAACCGCAGTGCCATCTATATTCTTCGCTGGTTCGTACACGACGCAGGAGTGCTTCATACGTTGTAAATCCTTCCGTCATTCCAATAATGACGGAGCGGAAAATAGCCGGATAATTTTGCCGATCGGGTGCGCCTAACAAACTCTTTTTAGCTAGAGCTGAGTATATTTTGGGCATGTCGATCGTGTCAAAAATGGTGGAGTATTTCTGTTCAGGTTGTAAATTAAGTAAGTCTTGCAGGGAAAACAAGCTCTGCTGCCGAATCAAATACATTAGGAGAACTCCCTTCTCTTCTAGTGTTTGGTGGTACTTACACTTTCGATTAGATGGGGAGGTTCTCCTTTTTGCATGCTCCGGAAACCCTTATGCCATGCAGGTTTTGAATTGTGAAACGTACTCNTGGTGGTACTTACACTTTCGATTAGATGGGGAGGTTCTCCTTTTTGCATGCTCCGGAAACCCTTATGCCATGCAGGTTTTGAATTGTGAAACGTACTCGTAGAGACTCCTATTTTTCCATTTTCAGTAGATTTTAATAAAATAGAAGCCTCTAAAGACTGTTATCAATGCTAAAAAGAATACATTTCAAAAAAATCTTCCCAATAACAGCCTTTAAAGACTCTTACCCCTAAAATTTCGGCCTAATCTGAGGAAATAGAAGTCTCTAGAGACTCCTATCCACGATTGCTCTCTACAGAGGTTTCAAAGCCAACGTCACTTTCCCCTCAAGCCCCTCAACCATGTCATGCCAAGCCTTCGGCTTATTCGCCAAAACGGAATAATAGCGTTTCAAGAAATTCACAACGATCCCTGCGTCTAACTGTGCTTGATCTTCATCTGTCGGCAAGAAACAGAGGTCAAGTTCCTCAACCGCTTCTCCATTGTTTTCCCAAGAGGGATGAACGTATGGGAAGTCGATCCGCTTATAGCCCAGATGCGACAACACCTCGCGCCGCACATAAGGATCCATCGGCTTCACGCCGCCGAAAGCATGATCTTCGATCCGATAGGGATCATAAATTTCAGCGAACATCCCCAGCATCGGCTTGCCAGATTCGGCAGCCAATACTTCCAGATCGCTCCAGCGTTTCCGCGCCAGGAACCGACCGATACCAAGCCCAGCTTGACCAATAATGGTGAAGTCCGTCATCGCCACTTGGAAGTCATCATAGTAGCGGTACTCCGTTGTACCTACCACTTTACCTTCATGAACGGCTACGAATACCCGGATACCTGGGTCCTCGAGCGGTTCTTTCCACAATGCGTATTCGAGCACCTCTTCTGGCGGAAATACCTCTTTCATCAGATCATGCATGCTGCGAAACAAAGGATTGTCTATGCTTGTAATCCGTATAAACTCCATAATCAGAACTTCACTCCTTCGTCATATTCGAAATGGATTCCGCCACTCCATCAAAAGCGCATGGTTAAGCGACTCCTCATCCTGCAAATAATTTGGCACAACCTGCACTGGCGTCCGGCCGCAGCGCAGCAAAAAAGTAATAACAGGATCCTTCAGCGAGCCCGCCATGACAGCCCTAACGTAGTCATCTGCGCTCATTACGGCAGCATGCTTGTGATAACCTGGCATCCGCCCGCCTCCGAGCAGCCTTCTTAAACCAAGATGCACAATCACTTCGTACATAGACTGCATCATCAACTTGCCGAGACCAAATTTGCGATAAGCCGGCATAATACATATGTCCACAATGTAAAGGGTGTCGCCATCTGGACGATGCGTCCGGATGTACCCATTGTCCGTCAAAGCTGACCAACTATGATCAGCTGCATGTTGCTCCTCATATTCTACACGAAGCCCTGTTATGGACCCAACAACCTGACCAGCCACCTCTACACAAAGCGCCCCTTCCGGAAATCGAGTGATATGCTCCGTGAGCTGCTCCTCATTCCACCATAGCTCGGAGGGAAAAGGCGGAGGGAAGCTTTCCTGCTGAATAAGAATGAGTGCGTCAAAATCGGCTTTTCCATAATTGCGAATCACAGCCTCGATCGGTTGATCCCCGTCGAAGACGTATAATTTTTTAGCGTACAACTTCCCCGGCTCTATAACTTGCTTGGCAGCTTCTAAATCCATAGTGCACTGTAAGCCCCCTTGATCTCACTTCGTTAAGACCAATCTGTGTACAAATCTGTTCGGCGGTCACGCCACGTGGTGACGGAACCTTTTTCCCGAACGAGGTTCAGCAGCTCCAGATCCAAATCGGCCGTGACGACCATGTCACCGTTGATCTCGCCTTCTACCAAAATTCCCTTGGGCGGAAAAGGCACATCGTTTGGTGTTAACACCGCGGCCTGCCCGAAATTCCCCCTCATGAAATCAACCGTTGGCAGCGCCCCGACAGTCCCCGTCGTGACCACGTAGATTTGATTTTCAATCGTTCTAGCATGGCACGTATAACGTACCCGATGGAATCCGTGCCGGTCATCCGTACACGATGGGGCGAACAGCACATCCGCTCCGCGCGCTCTCGCCATCCGGACGATTTCCGGAAACTCCACATCATAACAGACCAGAATCGCAATGCGGCCTTTATCCGTGTCAAAAACCTGCAAGGAATCCCCAGCACCCATATTCCATTCCTTAACCTCAGTCGGGGTGATATGCAGCTTCTTCTGCTCCCCTATTCGCCCGTCCGGATAAAATAAATGAGCCGTGTTATAAAGCTTGCCCTCCTCCGAGGTAATATGTGTGCCGCCGATCAAATACATCCCCGTTTGCTTCGCCAACCCTTGAAAAAGCGTTCGATAAGCATCCGTATACGACGGCAATGCTTCAATGGGCAGCGCCTTACCGTTCTCATCACCTATAGACATTAACTGGGTCGTAAATAGTTCAGGAAATAGTACAAAATCTGCCTCAAACTCCTGAGCCACCTTCACATAATGCTCCACCTGCGCGGCGAACTCTTTGAAACTATGTATCGTGTGCAAATGATATTGCACCGCAGAAACGCGCATTTTCAACGTCAATCTCTCCTTACTTCGTTAAATGAAAGAAGTCCTGCCTCCCTTTTACAATCGGACAAGCACTCTTCCTCTGACCTTCCCTTCCAGAACCTGCTTAGCAGCCTCCGTAACTCCATCCAGCGTAACCTCTTGATAGACCGTCTGTTCCAGACCTTTCGGCTTCAGTTCCTTTGCAATACGCTCCCACAGGGGCTTTCTAACCTCCGCCCGGCAAGCAACCGAATCAATACCCAACACATTCACACCTCGTAGGATAAAAGGAAACACAGACGCTGCGAACTCACCGCCACCTGTCAAACCACTCAGGGCAACGGAACCGCCATACTTGATCTGGCTCAACACATGGGCAAGGGAGTCACCCCCAACGGGATCGACAGAGCCCGCCCAATATTCCTTATTCAGCGGCTTGCTAACAGAGGGAACAAGCTCCTCCCGTGTTAATACCCGCTTTGCCCCTAAATCCAGCAGATACTGATGATCCGCCGACTTCCCTGTGCTAGCTTCTACTTCATAACCAAGCGCTGCAAGCATGGACACGCTGCTGCTGCCCACTCCTCCGGTTGCACCGCGAACAAGCACGGGTCCCTGCTCTTTGCTTAGCCCATTCTCCTCCATGCGCTGTATGGAGAGCGCAGCGGTAAATCCCGCCGTACCCAGTATCATCGCCTCGCGATGGGTTAATCCCTGTGGAAGAGGCACAACCCAGTCAGCCGGAACACGCGCAAAGGCGCTAAATCCGCCGTAATGCCCTGTACCAAGCTCGTAGCTCGTCACCAATACCTCATCGCCTTCGCGAAACCGACGATCTGACGATGCTACGACAGTTCCGGCCAAATCAATTCCAGGTACCATCGGATAGGCGCGAACAACGCGCCCATTCGGGCTAAGAGCCAGAGCATCTTTATAATTAATTCCAGAATATAAAACACGGATCGTCACTTCACCTGGTGGTAAGTCCTCCAGCTGCAGATCTTTCACATTGGCGGTAAACTGCTCCTCTGATCGTTCCACTATCAAAGCCCCAAAGCTTTCCATCCTGTTTTTCTCCTCTCGATTTAAAACCAGCTTTACTTCATCAAATTACCAACTATTTAAGTTTACTACTATTAAGCTCTGGATTCAAAAGCTTGATACCGCTTATCCATCCCGCCTACACAAGGATAAACGACTCCGTCGTCCTTCTGGGACGAGCTCGTTTGTCAAGGTAGATGCGAAGCAAAAGTATAAAACTTATACTTTCTTATCTACTAAAAAAGCCGGCTTGCGCCGTCCTTGGTTGAGAGTGTTTATAAAGGTTGATGCTATGCAATCTACACCCAAGTGACGTAATACTGGAACTTTCGCATATTTATACATGTAAAGTTGTACTTTGTACAACTTTAGGCAAGCTTATCCACGTATTCCATTTCCATCCGAATGGTGCAAAAAATACAACACTTTTAGTCTAAAGTAGCTCTACTGTCTATAAAAGGGCTAACTTGTTGTATAGCATACAACATCCTGACCTTTTTAAGAAGAAATCAAGGAAATTGTTGTACACAGTACAACTTGCTTTTCTAATTCTCCAATTTTCAAAAACAAAAAACTCCCCAGTCTAATTGACCAGAGAGTTCCAAATTACAACTGCGCAAAGCCCGCAGCCGTCAAAAACCGTCCAAAAGCCGCTTGACCGGCTTCATTACGCTTGAACACGCCTGCGTCCAGCAGCACGTCCATGAACTTGCTGCCGACTTCGGCCTGCAGCACCGCATTGGCTGCGTCCTGCGGCAGCGCCGCGCCGTGCTTCGCGAGCAGCGCTTCGATCCATTCCGCATGCTTATGCAGCGGATGGCCGGCCTCTTCGCGGATCTCGCGGCCGAATACGGCTTCGCCGGTGAGGAGCTTGGCGATATCCGCCAGCTCTTCTTGCAGGCGGCCTGGCAGCACCGCCAGCCCCATAACCTCAATCAAGCCGATGTTCTCCTTCTTGATGTGGTGCAAGTGCTGGTGCGGATGGAAAATCCCATCCGGATGCTCTTCACTGGTGCGGTTGTTGCGCAGCACCAGGTCAAGCTCGTACTCGCCCCGTGCATTGTTGCGGGCGATCGGAGTGATCGTGTTATGCGGGACCCGCTGTCCGTCCTTCTCGCTGAAGGCGAGGACGTCTGCTTCCGCATCACTATAAGCGCGCCAGTCTTCGAGCAGCTTGCTCGCCAGCTTATAGAGCTGCTGCTTGTTGTGCCCGCTCAAGCGAAGTACTGACATCGGCCACTTGACGATGGCGGCCTTCACACCGGCAAACTCAGCATGTGAGTATGCTTTCTCACTTGGTGCTTTTTCCATCGGGAATTTATGGCGTCCGCCTTGGAAATGGTCGTGGTTCAGAATAGAACCACCTACGATCGGCAGATCCGCATTCGATCCGATGAAATAATGAGGGAACTGATCGATGAAGTCCAGCAAACGGTAGAACGTATGCGCCGTCGTTTTCATCGGAATGTGTTTCTCATGGAAGATGATGCTGTGCTCGTTGTAATACACATACGGCGAATATTGGAAGTACCACTTCTCGCCATCCAATTCCAGTGGAATAACACGCAGATTTTGTCTCGCCGGGTGATTCACACGACCTGCGTACCCTAAGTTATCTACGCACAGTAGACATAAGGGATAGCTGCTTTGCGGCAGTGTTTTGAGCAGGGCAATTTCCTTCGGATCTTTCTCCGGTTTGGAAAGGTTGATTGTAATTTCGAGATCGCCATACGTTGTTTCGGCCAACCAGTAGGCATTTTTCTGAATGCGATCCATCCGAATATAGTTGGAATCGATGGATTGCTTGTAGAAGTAATCCGTCGCCGCCTCAACGCTTGTTGTTTTGGCTGTATTCCAGAATTGATGCACGACCTCGGATGGACGAGGCATCAACAGCCCCATAATCCGTGCGTCCAACAAATCACGGTACGTTGTCGTATTCTCTTCCAAGAGGCCTGCCTCGAAAGCTGCATCGAGCAGTTCTTCTAGCAAGGCAACCGGACTGCTTAATTTCTCTATCGGCAATTCGCCTTGATAAGGTTCAGCAAGACCGAATAAATCAAGTAAAGCATTGCGAGAAGTATATACATCAAGTTGCTCAACCAGCCCATTTTGCATGGCGAACTGAAGGAGCCTTTCTATGTTCAACGCTGCATGCTGCGGCGCTTTAACTGTCCGTTCCATGTGCCACGTTCCTTTCTACAAAACAAGCCTTTTTTCAGCTCTGTTCTGCATTGTTCTGCATTGTTCTGCATTGTTCGGCACTTTTCTGCCTTACTCTACTCTTCGTATCCGTTCGGATGATTTTGGTGCCAGTTCCACGCGCTCTCGATAATGGATTCCAAGGAATCACGTGTTGGTTTCCAACCAAGCTCAGCTCTTGCTCGCTCAGAGGAGGCAATTAGCGTCGCTGGATCTCCGGCTCTACGCGGTTCGATGACAGCAGGAATAGCATGACCAGTTACTTTACGGGCGATTTCGATGACTTCTTTGACCGAGAACCCCATGCCATTTCCTAGGTTGTAAATATTGCTCTCTGCTCCGCCACGCAGCTTCTCAACCGCAAGAACATGGGCGCTAGCCAAATCGCTAACATGAATGTAGTCGCGTACACACGAGCCATCTTCTGTTGCATAGTCTTCTCCGAAGATGGAAATATGCGGTCTTTGACCTAGAGCCACTTGAAGAATGATAGGAATCAGATGCGTCTCTGGGCTATGATCCTCCCCGATTTCGCCACCGGCATGAGCGCCAGCCGCATTAAAATAGCGAAGCGATACATATTTGATACCATGCGCAATATCGAACCATTTCATCATTTTTTCCATAGCCAGCTTCGTCTCGCCATACGTATTTGTCGGCAAGGTGCGGTCGCTTTCTAGGATTGGAATATTTTCAGGCTCACCATACGTGGCAGCCGTAGAGGAGAAGACGATTTTCTTCACGCCGTATTGCGTCATTTTCTCAAGCAAGCATAGCGTTCCGTACACGTTATTGTGATAGTATTTCGCAGGATTGGTCATGCTTTCGCCAACTAACGAATTCGCTGCAAAATGGATGATAGCATCGATACTGTTCTCAGTGAAAACCGTATCCAGAAATTCGCCGTCGCGCAAATCCCCTACATACAGCTTGCCCCCAAGCACCGCGTTTCTGTGCCCTTGCTGCAAATTATCAACAATAACGACTTCTTCCCCTTTGGCAACCAGCTCTGCTACCGCATGAGATCCAATATAGCCAGCTCCGCCCGTTACTAGAATAGCCATTTTACAACGCCTCCCCGACTTGCTCGACACCATTGCCGATATTACAAACGTAGAAACTTGGTGTCAGGCCCGTTTTCTCCGTATATTCTTTGCCCACTTGATCGATAAATGTCTGTATACTGTCCTCGTGAACTAAAGAAACCGTGCATCCTCCGAAACCTGCGCCTGTCATACGTGACCCAAGCACACCTGAAACCTTCAGTGCAGCTTCTACCATCGTATCCAACTCTACCCCTGTTACTTCATACAGATCACGAAGCGACTCATGCGACCCGATCATCAGCTTACCGAAAGATTCAAGGTCGTTCGCTTCCAGCACCTCAATGGATTTCAGAACACGGTCAATTTCTTCAATAACATGCTGCGCTCGTCGGCGGATGGTTTCGTCTGGAATTAGATGTTTAAATTCGTTAAATTGCGCAAGGTTCAGTTGACCAAGCAAAGTGATCGAAGGAAACTGCTTTTGCAAATAGGTCACAGCCTGCTCACATTGGCTTCTTCTCTCATTGTAAGCGGAGTCTATCAGACCTCTGCGTTTGTTCGTATTCCCAATAACCAGCTTGTAGCTGCCGCTTTGAAAAGGCACATGGCGATACTCAAGCGTGTCGCACATGAGCAGAATGGCATGATCTTTTTTGCCATTGGCTACCGCGAATTGATCCATGATGCCACTGTTGACGCCAACGAATTGGTTCTCTGTTTTTTGAGCGAGCAATGCGATTTTCACGGTATCAATCGGATACTTTTCAAGTGTTAATAAGCCAAAAGCTGTAACGACTTCAATGGAAGCCGAGGACGAAAGTCCGGCACCATTCGGGATTTCACCGTGGAACAAAAGATCATAGCCCCGCGTAACAGGGAAACCTTCTTTCGCCAAGTGAACGAAGATCCCTTTCGGATAATTGATCCAGTCGTCCTCTTCTTGATAGGACAAGTCATCTATGGAAATTTGTTTACGAAGTGCCAGGTTTGTCGATGCAAATCCAATTACACGATCTTGTCTTGGACGAATGATCATAGTCGTTCCGAACGTTAATGCTGCAGGGAAAACATAACCGCCATTGTAATCCGTGTGCTCACCGATCAAATTGACCCGACCTGGAGCATGAAAAGCTGAAATTGCCGTTGTAGAATTCCCGTAAATTTCAATAAACGTGTTTTTTAGAGCTTGCAAATCTGCCATTGTGGCACCGCCTTTAGTGGATTTAGAAGAGATTTCGCTCGTCATCTGAGGATGATGGAGTCGTTTATGTTTGCTATCTTTGTAACTTCAGTATACGAGAAGAACGCGTGATTGGCTATGGAGGCATGTTATTTCCACATGGAGAAATGTGATCTCAAGCTCACTACTTTTTTATTAGATTTATGATAAAGTTAAGCTATATGAAGATGCGTAGATCGGAGATGAAGAGCAGGCATGCCAAGGTCGGAGAGCTATTACGTTGTATCGAATCCATTGCCTTCCCAGGAAAGTGAATTAACCGTGTTGTTTGCGGGTGAGAGTCAGACGAAGCCTGAGCATCGGTTAGGCCCAAAAGTATACGACTACTTTCTGATTCACTATGTGATATCGGGTAAAGGGGTATTCTCTTCGCAAGGTGAAGAGTACGAGCTTGGCGCCGGAGACAGCTTCGTCATCGAGCCTGAACAGCTCATTAGCTACGTCTCCGATGAGACTGATCCGTGGCATTATTGCTGGATTGCTTTTACAGGTACGCAGGCCGCGGCGTTGGTTGCTTCAACTGGATTGAATCCCTTGCAGCCCATTATCCATACGAAGCGCAACCGCCACATCCCTGTCCTTTTTCGCCATATTCAGCAAGCCTTAAGATCCAAAAAAGCGAACGCACAGCTGAAGTCCATCGGATACCTACATTTGTTACTCGGTGAATACTGTGAGACATTGTCTGCTTCCACACTAGCCGGCGTGGTCACGGAAGCAGAGAGCGACCGCATCGTGCAGCAAGCGATTCACTACCTGTCCACCCAATACGCAGAGCCTATCACCATTGAGCTGATGGCCGAGAGTTTGGGCTACAATCGCGCGTACTTATCGCGCATGTTCAAGCGCCATACCAAGGTAACACCTGTCACGTTTCTTCTCAAACTGCGTGTGGATAAAGCTCGCCTGCTGCTTCGAGAACGGCTGGAGCTCACCATCGAACAGATTGCATCATCCGTAGGTTTCTACGATCCGCTTTACTTCTCTAAGCAATTTCGACGCTGGTACGGCGTCTCACCAAGCGAGTATCGGAATCAAATCAAATCGCTTTGATTTGGTCCATGATTCGTTGGGAAAATCAGCCGCGAGCCCTCCTCAGTAATCGAGCACTCTTTTTTTCAAGCCAATATCAACTGAAGCGGAAATGACACATCACCATTGAGAAGGAGCTGTCCACAAAGTCATATTTGTAATATTTAGCTCCCACTTTCAGAATATTCAAAGCCTGAATGCTATTTCCATTGGATTATCTCCAATAAAAGCACGAATTCCGAGGCATGAGAGTGGTTTCCATTGGAAACTGTCCAACCTGCACTCGAGCCAATGATTCGCCACCCTCGCAAGCATCAGACAATACCTTTCATGCAGTTCCTGAAGCATGTTCACTAGGGGGTACTGATACTATCGGCCCCCCACTCCCAAACCTAAATCTTCCCACATTGATCGTAAAATTATACCTCCGAATGGCGTCTTTTGTTCGCATTTGCTAATGAGAAAGCAAGATATCGAAAGGGTGGTCGATTAACCTTTCACAAGGCAGGAATTTGGAATGAGAGAGCAACATTTCGAATGCCATCCTGTGATAAAACTAAACATGAAAACATTTAAGGAGATGAGGATATGAGCATGTTGAAAGGTAAAATAGCTTTAGTAACGGGTGCAAGTCGGGGTATTGGACGTGGGATTGCTTTGCGTCTAGCGCAGGATGGCGCCATTGTAGCCGTACATTATGGAAAGAATTACGATGCTGCAGAGGAAGTGGCTCGCGAGATTAAGCATAAAGGCGGCTCCGCCTTTACACTTGGTGCTGACTTGAATGCCGTAAACGGCGTTCGCGATTTATATGCGGGTTTGGACGAAGCCCTCGAGAAGCACACTAGCAGTAATCAGTTTGATATTCTTGTCAATAACGCTGGAATCGGGCAAAGTGGAACCATCGAGGAAACGACAGAACAATCTTTTGACGAAGTCATGAACCTTCATGTCAAAGCACCGCTATTTCTTATCCAGCAAGCATTGCCTCGTCTAAGAGACGAAGGGCGCATCATCAATATTTCTTCGGCTGTTACCCGTTTGGCTTTCCCTAATTTTCTGGGCTACAGCATCTCGAAAGGTGCGCTCAACACACTCACTTTCGTCTTAGCACAGCATCTTGGGAATCGCAGCATTACAGTGAACGCCATTTTGCCCGGTATCATCGATACCGATATGAATGCCGGAACATTGCAGGATTCGGGTGGGCAGCAGTTCGCAGCCGGTCTCTCCCCTTTTAACAGATGGGGGCAGCCTGAAGATGTGGCCGATATCGCCGCCTTTCTTGCCTCTTCAGACAGCCGCTGGATAACGGGGCAATTGATTGATGCAAGCGGCGGATCTCATATGTAAAACCCTCTGCTGTATTATGCTATGATAATTGCCGAGGGAACGCCGATTAGATATTTGACAAAAAATACCATAAATCATGAGGAAGAGGAACGTCGATGCGTTATTTCACGTTTTTTGCCTTCGAATCGTTCATATTGATCAAATAGTGACATCTACTTCCTCTAATCTGATTTCTAGCGCAGATTTCCCAAAATAACGAATCGACGTTCCGCTAACTAGTGGTCGGGTAACTCCCCCTTGCAATCGACAGCATTCTTCGCGTTCGAATCTTGTCATAACAAAGCACCTCACCGATTGTCGGGTGAGGTGCTTAGCCTTTAGACGTTTGAATTGTTATAGATAAGAGACCGTCGATTCATTCATCCAATCTAACTTTACATTGAGGTGTCTTACACCGGGATCTATCGTCAAATATGCCCAATTGAGGCTGCTGGTTGAATAAATATTCGCAGGTGAATAATGTTGTAGAAAGTGCAACAATTGCTGCCTAAATCTCGACTTTCTCCCGTTGTTGTTGCATCATGTACAACAATTTGGTCCTATATAGGCCATTTCGCAACATATGGACTCAAAATGTTGTACAAAGTGCAACTTCAAGTTGTGAAATAGCCTTTTGGCGCGCAAATTGTTGTATGAAATACAACATTGGTAACCACTAAAGCCAATTTACCCTCACGGAAGCTGGTTGACTCTAATAGCGATTTTTGAGTCATAATGAATCAATCGACAGTCTCCAACCATCCAAAATCGCAGAAATATAAACGAGGCCCCTACGATCAAATAAGTAGACAAAAAAAATGCACCGCCTCGGGAATACTCCCATAGCGGTGCATTTTTTGTTTTTATCGTTCACCTGGATCGTAAGGTTCACCAAGAGCTGATGGCGCTTTAGCCCGGCCTACTGCACCTGCCAGTACTAAAATGGTTAGCACATAAGGCAGCATGTAGAGGAATTCTTGCGGAATATTTTTCGAGAATTCGAACAAACGCATGAAGTTGTTGAGCGCCTGCGCCATTCCGAAGAAGACTGCTGCGCCCAGCGCGCCCACTGGATGCCATTTGCCGAAAATCATCGCAGCCATCGCAATAAACCCTTGACCTGAGATCGTGTTATGTGAAAAGGCACTTGTTGTCGTGAGCGTAATGGTCGCCCCGCCAAGTCCGCCTAACAGACCACTAATCAAAACGGCGATGTAGCGAATGCGCTTCACTTTAACCCCTACAGTATCCGCGGCACTCGGGTGCTCGCCAACTGAACGAAGACGCAAGCCGAATGGTGTCTTGAACAGCACATAGTAAGTAACCGCGACAAGAATCAATGCAATGTAAGTTGTCGGATAGGCATTGAAGAATGCATATCCGATATACGGTATTTTGGACAAAATCGGAATTTCCCATTTGGAAAACACATCATTGAGCGTTTCTGTTTGACCAGCACCATTGAACAGCACTTTAACCAAATACAACGTTACGCCTGCTGCCAAGAAGTTAATCACAACACCGCTGATGACTTGATTGGCTTTGAACGAAATCGTTGCTACGGCATGGATCAGCGCGAAAATGAGCGCAAATAACATGGCTGTCAGTAAACCGATCCACGGGGACCAGATACCCATATTCGCCTCTTCTGCATAATAAGCACCAACGGCCGAAGCGAATGCCCCGGAAACCATAAGGCCTTCGATTCCGATATTGACTACTCCCGAGCGCTCCGAATAAATCCCACCCAAGGCTCCAAAGATGAGCGCTGTCGAATAGACGAGCGTCGTGTTGATAAGTTCACTAAATTTAATGAAAAACGCGTTAAGCATGGTGAGCAGGTCCATGTTACGTAGCCCTCTCTTTCTTGCGTTTACTATAGAACGGGATAAGCACCCATTTAACGATACCTTGGGTTGCAACGAAGAAAATAACCGAGCCGATGACAATACGGATAATCTCCGGCGGCACATCAGCACCAAAGCTCATACCTGCTGAACCGTAAGACAATCCGCCGAACAGTGCGGCCCCCAGAACAATCCCTATTGGATTGTTAGCACCTAGCAGGGATACTGCAATCCCATCAAACCCGTAACCTGGGAAGCCTGCTGAAACAACTTGATAGTGGAAAACACCAAGAACTTCAAACACGCCCGCAAGCCCGGCAAAAACACCCGAGATAAACATTGCTTTAATAATGTTCTTCTTCACGTTCATACCGGCATATTTCGCAGCGTCGATGTTATGACCAACTGCACGCAGCTCGTAGCCCTGCTTCGTTTTCCATAAGATGATATAGAATACAATCGCTGCGAGTATCGCAATGAGTGTTCCCCAGTGCATTCTTGCATTCTCCAGCATAGTCGATAGCCATGTGATACTCAGAGATGCCGACTCTTGGATCATGTAGGAGCGCTGCTGCTTCGGCTCTAGAAGAAATTGATTAATGATATAATTCGACAGGAACAAAGCGATCCAGTTCAACATAATCGTTGTAATGACTTCATTAACTCCACGCTTTGCTTTCAAATAGCCCGCAATAGCTCCCCATAGTCCACCAATAAGCGCACCAACGATTACAGCTAATGGAGCATGAATAATCCATGGAAGACCTGTCAATTTGACACCGATAAATGTAGCCCCCGTCATACCCATGACGAATTGCCCTTCTGCACCGATATTAAACAAGCCTGTACGAAATGCGAATGCAACGGATAATCCCGTCAAAATAAGAGGGGTAATCGCACGAATAGATTCACCTATATCATACGAATTACCGAAAATACGAGAAAATAGCGCCCCATAGGCGGCAATCGGGTTATATCCGCCTGCCAGCATCACGAGTGCTCCGAATAACAGCCCAAGTATAATCGCCACGATCGGATTCACCGCTGATTCACTTGTAAAAATGCGAGCAACCTTATTCATGAGCAGCTCCTTTCTCTGTGCGCTTACTGCCAGCCATAAGCAAACCGATCTCTTGATCGTTCGTCTCCTGCGGCAGCACTTCTCCCACAATCTGTCCTTCATAGATAACGGCAATGCGATCCGACACATTCATAATTTCATCCAGTTCAAAAGAAATCAACAGAACTGCTTTGCCTTTGTTCCGCTGCTCGATCAATTGACGATGCACGAACTCGATTGCACCGACATCCAATCCCCGCGTCGGTTGCGCGGCAATAAGAAGATTGGGATTTTTGTATATTTCCCTGGCAATAATCGCCTTTTGTTGATTACCACCTGACAAGGAACGCGCTTTATTGTAGATACTTGGCGTTCTAACGTCGAACTGCTTAATCAACGCTTCCGCATGGCGATCGATAGCTTCATAATTCAAGAAACCAGCTTTGTTATACGCAGGATGAAAATACGTTTCAAGCACCATGTTCTCGCTCATAGTAAAATCGAGTACGAGTCCATGCTTGTGCCGGTCCTCAGGAATATGCGACAATCCAGCCTCGGAGATTTCTCTCGGTGTATAGTTTGTAATATCGCTTCCCATCAGCAGCACACGACCGCTATCAATAGAACGCAGCCCGGTTAACGCCTCTATTAATTCACTCTGTCCATTGCCATCAACACCGGCGATGCCCAGAATTTCTCCGGCTTTCACCTCAAAATTAAGCCCCTTCAAAGCAGGCAAACCCTGCTGGTTTCGCGCGACTAGTTCTTGAACCTGGAGAACGGGTTCTCCAAGCTTCACATCCTGCTTGTTCACTTTGAAGGAAACATCGCGACCGACCATCTTCTCCGCCAGAATTTGCGGATTGGTCTTCGCGATTTCTAAAGAATCAATGACCTTGCCCCGACGAATGATCGTCACGGTATCGGCAATCTCCATAATTTCTTTCAGCTTATGTGTAATGAGAATGATGGATTTGCCCTCTTTGACAAGATTGCGCATAATGACCATCAATTCACTAATCTCTTGCGGCGTTAGTACAGCTGTAGGTTCATCAAAAATAAGAATATCGGCGCCGCGATACAGCGTTTTCAATATTTCCACACGCTGCTGCATGCCGACGGAGATATCTTCTATTCTCGCTTTTGGATCCACTCGCAAACCATATTGTTCCGATAACTTACGTACTTTGTCTTGCGCTGTTTTGTAATCGATTTTCGACCCTTTTTTGGGCTCCATGCCCAAAATAATGTTTTCTGTCACGGTAAATGGCTGAACCAGCTTGAAATGCTGATGCACCATACCAATGCCAAGCTCGATAGCACGATTCGGGCTATCAATAAACACTTCCTTGCCTTGCACTTTAATGTTACCTTCATCCGGCTGATAAAGTCCGAACACAATGTTCATTAGTGTTGATTTACCCGCGCCATTTTCGCCAAGCAAGGCATGAATTTCACCCTTCATCAGCTTTAAACTAATGGCATCATTCGCCACTATTCCTGGAAACCGCTTCGTAATGTTGCTAAGCTCAACAACAGGGACTACTTCACTCATCAGATCACCCTAAGGATCAATTTTTTTAATTACCTCTAAAACTAAAGAACAAGGCTAGTTATTATAACTAGCCTTGTTTGAACAGAAGCAAACCTATCGTTCGTAACCGCAACGCCTTTTATACCTAAATTAAGGTTTTTCAGGAACTTTGATTTCGCCGCTAATAATTTTTGCTTTGAACTCATCCACTTTTTTCAAGATTTCCGCGGATACATTTTTCTTGGAAGTTTCAGGAAGGCCTACGCCATCGTCTTTCAGACCGAGTGTAACCACTTTACCACCTTGAAATTTGTTGTCGATGATGTCTTTGGAAACACGAATAACTGCTGTGTCAACACGTTTCAACATGGAAGTCAGTGTAACTTCATCGCCGAACTCAAGGGATTGGTCTTTATCTACGCCGATAACCCAAACCTTTTTACCGTTTTTCGCGCGGTCTTTCGCCTCGTTGAATACACCATTACCTGTGGAACCAGCTGCGTGGAAAATTACATCAGCGCCATCGTTGTAGATCGTTGCTGCTGCTGCTTTACCAAGGTCTGGCTTGTCAAAAGCGCCTGTATAGTTAATTTGAATTTTAGCATTTGGATTAACCGCTTTAACGCCAGCTACGAAACCAGCTTCAAAACGTTTGATAACCGGGATGTCGATACCGCCAACGAAGCCGATTTTGTTTGATTTTGTTGTTAGACCTGCAACTACCCCAACAAGGTAAGAACCTTCTTGCTCAGAGAATGTTACGGATTCTACGTTTGGAGCTTCAACGACATTATCAATGATCGCTAATTTAGCATTTGGGTTTTGAGTTGCTACTGTTTTTAGCGCATCGCCCATCAAGAAGCCGATACCCCAAGTTAGGTTGTAGCCGTCTTTAACGAATTGGTTTAAGTTAGGCGTGTAATCTGCATCGCCTTTACTTTCAAGGTTTTTCACTTTAACGCCTGTTTGTTTCTCAAGCGCCTTCAAGCCTTCCCATGCGCTTTGGTTAAAAGATTTATCATTGACGCCACCAATATCGGTAACCATTCCGATTTTGAAGTCTTTACCGCTGTTGTTGCTTGGTGCCGCAGAAGCTGTTGCAGCTGCAGAAGTAGCTGGAGTTGCTGAAGCCGCCGGTTTCGTTTCTTCTTTTTTGGCACAGCCGGAAAGAGCTAATGCAGAAACCGTTACAGCCATAAGAGCTGTTGAAAGCATTTTCTTCATGATTATTACCCCCATAGGATCAATTAATTTAAAACCACGAAATCTCACATTGTAGGTTGACCAAAATTAGTTAAATTATGTAAGACTGGCTATAAGCATGAGTGTATCATTTTGAAACCCAAGATAAAAGCGATACACCAGCAAATTAACATAATTCGTTATGTCATACAAGTTGACATGGTCTTTTTGTAAGCCCCTACAATATAGGTTCCAAGCCCCAATTATTTATTATACTACCACTGGTTAATAAAATCTAGATTACCCTTTGTTAATTTTATCGTTCATAAGTCTCATGAATTGTTCGGGTCCTAACGGGCTGCTGAACAGCATTCCTTGCACTTCCGTACACTGCAAAAGTCTCAAGTGCTCCAGTTGTTCTTCTGTTTCGACACCCTTTGCAATTAAATTTAAACCTAGACGGTGAGCCATGCGAATTATGGCAGCAGCCAGCAGCTGATTCTCATCGTCGTCTACCAAATCCCGAATCAATGTGCTATCTAATTTTACGCTATCGAGCGGCATACCTTCGAGCCCGCTTCGTGTAAAAAGACCTGTACACAGGTCATCCATCACGATACGCACTCCGAATTTCTTCAGGATAATCAATTTCTCGCTAGCCTCTTGTACATTGGAAGATGTGATACTTTCCGTAAGGTCCAGCTCCACCAACATGGGATTGATACCTGTTTCTTTCAAAACAACGGCAATTTCTTCAATAAAATGCTCATCTTTAAACTGTGAAGCCGTTACTGCTAAAGTCATTCTCAGCGGTGTGTAGCCCTCGTCCTGCCAGATTCTCATCTGTCTGCACGCCGTTCGTACAGCCCATTTTCCGATAGGTATCATGAAACCCATTTCCTCGGCCGCTTTCTTCCAATCCATACTAGTTGCGAGGAGGTTGTCTCCCCTGCTCCAATGAATGATCGCTTCCATTCCGATTAATTTTCGGTTTGTTATTTCATATTGAGGCTGATATAGGATTTCAAATTGATTGTTGTCTATGGCCAATCGGAGCTCTTTCTCCATGTGAGCTTTGCTCTTCACCATGGCATCGATGTCAGAGGCATAGAATTGGAACTGGTTATGCCCCCGATTCTTGGCCGCATACATCGCTTCATCTGCATACGCCATGAGCTGCTCAGGCAGCTTACCGTCTAACGGATACAACGCTATCCCTATACTAGCCGTTATGGTTACTGGCATTCCATCTAGGATAAAAGGCTCTTCCAGAGCCATTTGAATTCGGGAAGCTACAACTCTTGCATCTTCAGGCTTCGCAAAAGATTCTAGTAATATAGTAAACTCGTCGCCACCTTGGCGGTACACCGTATCCGATCCACGCAGGCAGCCCAGCAAACGTTCTGCTGCAAGGCGAATTAAACGATCACCGTAGGCATGACCTAATGAATCGTTGACATCCTTGAATCGGTCCATGTCCAAGAACATAACAGCCGCCAGTTGTTCATTACGCTGCGCATGCAGGAGCGCCCGCTCCAATCGGTCATTAAACAATCGGCGATTGGGTAATCCCGTTAATGTATCATGATAGGCCAGAAAGGCTAGTTGTTTACTCTTTTCTTCCTGCTCTCTACTAGTAAGAAGCAGTTGCCCTACACTCTTCGCAAAAAATAGACAGATTAGTGCTTGAACAAGCACACTAATGTAAACGTAAGGCGAAAAGGAGAAAGAAGAAGCAGCAAGTAGATTAATGGTCAACAAAAAGAAGCCCAGCACGCCCAAATAGACCAACGTTTGCGCTTTCATATGCTGTATCCACTTAGAAAGTATGCCTCTCATTCTTGAACCTCCTTATTTGATGAAAAAAAGGCTATTCCGAATCGGAATAGCCGTAGGTGTACCTGTCTAGGTAAACTGCAACCTGTCGGCAGCCCAGCCATCATTGTTGCGAGGGCAACCTTAGATCTGCAGCTTTGCGTCCTTACCTTTCGATAAGTTTGCCTTTTACGATATTAAGGGAATAAATGGGACTAATTAACTATATCATATTCATTCCACATTTGGCTATTTTTCCTCAAATAAGCAAGTTAAATAGCTTGGGGTCCTTATTTATTTCTATATAGCCATAATCCTTCTGAGATAGGCGCTCAATAAGACCTTCATAATCATCTTTATTTTTGAGCTCAATGCCGACCAGCGCTGGAGCGTCGTCCCTATTATTTTTTTTCGTATACTCAAATCTTGTAATATCGTCTGTGGGTCCTAAGACTTCTTCCAGAAATTCGCGCAAGGCCCCAGCACGCTGCGGGAAATTAAGGATAAAGTAGTGCTTCAAGCCTTCATACACGAGCGATCTTTCTTTAATCTGCTGCATACGGTCAATGTCATTGTTGCCGCCGCTGATGATACAAACCACATTCTTACCGCGAATCTGCTCCCGATAGGCATCGAGGGCTGAAACTGGGAGCGCGCCGGCCGGCTCAATGACAATCGCGTTATTGTTGTAAAGCTCCAGAATGGTTGTACATTCCTTGCCAGAAGGAACAATGACGATATCCTCAAGCTTTTCTTTACAAATGTCAAAAGTAAGCTCGCCCACTTGCTTCACGGCTGCTCCGTCTACGAACTTATCAATCGTGGGTAAGGTCACGACCTTCCCCTGCTTCAGCGCTTCCGTCATGCTTGCCGCGCCCTCCGGTTCAACACCGATGATACGTGTTCGTGGAGAAACACTATCCACATAGGTTGCAACTCCCGCTGCCAGGCCGCCTCCGCCAATCGTTGCGAAGATATAGTCAGGAGATTCGGGCATTTGATTCATAATCTCGAGACCAACTGTGCCTTGCCCAGCAATCGTGCGGACATCATCGAAAGGGTGTATGAACACTTTATTCTCTTGAGCACAGTAGGCTTTGGCATGGTTAGAGGAGTCATCGAATGAATCACCTGTGAGAATAACTTCAACAAAAGATCCGCCAAATAGCTTAACTTGGGAAATCTTTTGTCTCGGCGTTGTTGTCGGCATGAAGATTTTGCCTTCAATACCGAGTTGCTTACAGGAATAAGCCACTCCCTGCGCATGATTGCCAGCGCTCGCACACACGACACCTGCTTCGCGTTCCTCCGGTGTTAAGCTTTGAATCACATTATACGCTCCACGAATTTTGAAAGAACGGACAATTTGCATATCTTCACGTTTAAGATAAACGTTGCATTCATACAAGTTAGAGAGCAGCTCATTGCGTTGCAACGGCGAAGGTTCGATCACCCTGCTGAGCACATGATTGGCCCTAATAATATCTTCCAAACCTACTTTACTGGTAACAACCATTTTCTCTTACTTCCTTTCTCCGCATTGTGCTATTAAAGTTTTAAAGATTATTGTAGCACAACTCTGTCCGCCTGTACGAAAATAATATTGGCAGCGTTTTTTCCTGTGTTTCACTTCGTGCCCAGCAGGGTATTACATAGCAATACAACTTCAAAGGAGTGGTTCAAATGTCGACTCATCGCGATATCGATATCGAAGAACGCCATGTGGAGAAAAAATCGGATTCCAGTCTAGTTGCTTCTACTTTCATCAAATATGCCGCTTACGTCGTCATCATCTTCGGCGTCCTGTATTTCCTAGTTCGATATGTATTCCCAATGTTCTAGAGCTAGGACGCAATGTCCTTATCAGAGAAGGCAAGATAACATCTGTAGCCCGCTCAACCACAAGAAGCCTCAAACCCACTCATAAGTGGATTTAGAGGCTTCTTTTATTGGTTATGAGAGGAGTTAACTAACTCCCCTCAACAGCTTATTTAGTAATAGTAACGAGGCTGCTCCTGAAGCTCAGACCGTCTTTGCAAGAAGCGGTAAAAGGCGCTGGCCGCCTGTGCTTTCGTCACTTCTTGCTGAGGTACGAATTGTCCATCGTCTAGTGACATAATGTTCAGCCCCACTACAATAGCTGCATCCCCAACATGCTTAAGCTTAGCAGCATCTGTGAAATTGCCATTGAAGATACCGTCGAACTTCGTCAGGCTCTTGTAGCCAAGCGCCTTCACGATCAGCTGTGCCATTTCTTCACGATTCATAGCTGCTTCTGGATTAAATTCAGCACCTACATCTAGTAAACCGCGATCAACCGCATTTTCAACATAGGCAAAATAAGGAGAAGATTTGCTCACATCGGCAAATGATGCCTTCCGTTCTGCCCCGTAATAAATACCACCGTTACCGCCATTCATGGCAATAACGAGCATTTTGACTAACTCACCGCGTTGAATGGTTTGGTCTGGATTCACTTTGCCATCCTTCACGTCCAGCGCTTGATAATCAAGCATAAGCTGAAGCTCATTTTTAGCCCAGTGATTGTCAATGTCGCTTACTGTCACTTTGTCCAAGGACATTACATCACCTGTTTCACTATTCCGCCATTGACCGGTTTGCGCATCCAAAAGGAAAGGTTCACGGTTGAACTTAGGAACGAGTGAATAGACAAGCTTTGCATCTAATTTCCCGTCTGTCTTCAGATCCATGGATTGCGGGACATCCCCAGCTGCCACCATCACTCTGTATTTCTCCAGGGGAATTCCACCGATGAACCCGCTGCCTTCGGCCACATAATTTAACTTGATGTCAAACTGCGCGAGCCAAAGATCCTTGGCTTTATCAATGGCCAGCACCTGCGGCTTTTGCTGTGGATAAGGCAGATTGCTGATGGAGTAGTGATAACCAACAATTTGGCCGGTCACACGATCGATACTTACCGTTACTTCTTCATTCCCGGCATTTACACCATCGATCACGCGTTTAAAACTAATATCCCAATTGCGCATATGCTTCAGCTGATCTTCGGAATAATTTTTAGCCGATTGTACTTGAAGCGACAACTGATCGGTATAAGCAGGAAGCTGCTTTTTCACAAAATCAACACCGGTTGTTATCGCATCTTCCAAAGCAATTTTACCTTCTATCTCTTTATCGGCGTCAGGTCCGTAAGGGATGTAGCTGTTGAAATTTGTAATCTCTCCTGTCTTGCTGTTCACGCTAGCCCATGCGCCTTTACCGACGATTTTAACTTTGGAATCCTTCTCAGACGCCTCATTCCAACTTAAATTCCAATTTGAGATGGTTTCCCCTGTTTCAGGGTTGGTCGATTCATTATAGGATGCTTCTTGGATTTTGTAGTCGGAGGACAGGTTGAAAACCGTTGTCACCTTCTTAATCGCCTCTTCCTTAGTCAGGTCCAAGGTAGCAGGCGGCTTAGCAGCCAGTGGCTTGTCGGTTAAGGGCTTATTCCCCTCAGCATCTTCCATCCCTTTGACGGGGCTCCAGACCTCACCAGTTTCTGCATTCAAGGAAAAGCCGCCCAGCATGTAAGAAATAATCGGCAATTTCTTGCCTTTGGCACCGTATGGAATCTGGTAAAGCAAAGAAAGATTCGCCTTATCGCGGAACATTTGGGCAGCTTTCTCCTTAGAAATCGGCGTTACATTTTGCTGAAACGCGACATTGTCATCCCAGTTATAGTTATAATTCGTAACCTGTCCTTCCCCATTGACGACCACACTAATACCATTGGGAGCAAAGGGCACACCGCCAACAGATCGATCGAACCGAATATTGTACTGATAATTACCATTCAGCGGCGTTCGAAATGCATTTTCCTCTGAATCATTATAAACAAGCTCCTTCTGCTTCTCTGGGTTCACTTTGCCAATAAAGGCAGAAGCGGCGTCCTTGGCAGCTTTGAAATCCACCTTCGGCGGATAGCTTGGTTTGTGCTCAGGGTCATTGTCATTCATGGAAAAGGAGGTCAACGTTCCGTCCAATCCGTTAATCGATACGTTTAAGGAACCGTAATTCCGATCTTTCACCATTTTGGTGTAATTAATGTTCCACGTCGGGATATTCCGGCCATTCATGCTGTAATAAGCATTTAGACTAATAGATTGAAATGTATAGCCTTCCGGCACCGTTATGTAGGTCTTAGCTCGTTCAATGGCTTGTTCTTTGGTAATTTTGGCATCCAACTGCTTATCATCTTTTCCGGGAAATGCAGGTAGCGTGGGAGCTATGGACGTACTTCCTACAGCAGCTTCAGCCCAAACCCCAGGCGCAGCAGTGAGCAGCAGTGTCGATGCGAGTACCAATGTTCCTGCTTGTTTGATTAATTTCAAAGTCATCTTCCTCCTCAACTTTTTACGTTCCTCAAAACAGCTTTAATTCTTTAGAAGCATAGAGATTCCATAATAATCCTTGACGTATAAAACTGGAAAAAAGTTGCTTTAGGAAACTCGATTACTGCTATATATTTTTATTTACACGAAATGTCACTAGATCGAAACGATTTAAGGCTAAAAAACTAGGATTACTCAACAAAAAACACATATCTGAGCACCCTTTTATCGAATGCCAAACATGTGTAAAATTTCACTGCAATTATTACTACAACAGGTTATGGCTCATCTTGATTGGCTGTTCTCTTTGCTAAGTGTATGCATTAAATCCTGCATTTCACCTTGCGTCAAATTCCGCCATTTACCAACCTTCAAATTGCCCAGATGGATATGCATGATCCGAACCCTCTGCAGACGCACCACCCGATACCCGAACGCTTCGCACATCCGGCGAATTTGGCGGTTAAGCCCTTGTGTGAGAATGATTCGGAAAACGCGGTCACCAACTTGGTAAATCTCACAAGGCTTCGTCATCGTGCCCAGAATTCGGACCCCGCTAGCCATTCCTTGCAAAAACATCGGTGTAATCGGTCGATTGACCGTCACGATGTATTCTTTATCATGGTTGTTCTCCGCGCGCAGAATCTGGTTCACAATATCTCCGTTATTGGTCAGAAGGATAAGCCCTTCGGAATCTTTATCCAGTCTGCCGATCGGAAAAATGCGCTCTGAATGCCCGACGAAATCAACAATGTTGCCTCTGATATGCGCCTCTGTTGTACTTGTAATCCCCACAGGCTTATTAAGTGCAATATAAACATGCTCCTTCTTCTCGCCAATCGGTCGACCATCGACCCGAACTTCATCCCCAGGGCCAACGACACTCCCCAGTCCGGCAACCTCACCATTAATCGTAACGCGCTTCGCCTCTACCCACTTGTCCGCTTCCCGTCTGGAGCAAACACCGGTTTCGCTAATAAATTTATTAATTCTCATGCTTGGGAAATTCCCTTCTATGCCGTAATTAAGTACCTACTATTATGCTGGATTCGCTTACTCGGTTCAAGTAGCGTTCAAAGGGGTCGATGCAGGGAACATATTGTAATAGATTCCTACCCCATCTGAACAAAGGGATGGGGTATCTATCATGGAAGAGAATACGAGCACGAGCTCTTTTTGGTATGCGAGGAAATTTCCTCCCTCAGTGTGATAAGCGTATAATAATGATAACCATTAACGAAACAAGGGGGAACCACCGTGCATATTCTCATACTAGGATCCACAGGTAGAGTAGGAAGAAGAATTTTGGAAAAAGCACTAGCGGACGGACACGAAGTCACTGCACTCGTTCGAAGCCTAGAGAAGCTCAAAGGGATTCACTCCGAAGGCTTAACTATTCTTCAAGGGGACGCTCGTAACGGTGTAAATCTACTGGCTGCCCTCCGCGGGGCGGAGCTGGTCATAAGCTGCCTCGGCACCGATGGCGGCACGGTGCTGACCGAGTTTACGCCTCATCTCATTGAGGCTATGAAGACACACGGCGTAAGCCGAATAGTCACTGTCGGTACAGCCGGCATCCTGCAAAGCAGAGAGCATCCCGGCTTGCTGCGCTATGAGGCGCCGGACTCCCGGCGCTCATCAACGCGGGCGGCCGAAGAGCACCGCAGAGCGTGGGAGCAGCTCGCCGCCTCGGGATTAAGTTGGACAGTCGTCTGTCCAACTTATTTACCCGACGGCGAGCCACAGGGACAGTACCGCGCCGAGCGGGACTATTTGCCCGAAGGCGGGATGTCCATCTCCGTGGGCGACACCGCGGCTTTCACCTACCGAGTCGCTCTCGCGGGAGAGTATGTGGGGTGTCGTGTGGGGATTGCTTATTAGTGGAGCGGAGCAGGGCAGAACGGAGCAGAACAGAACAGAGCGGAAAAGAACAGAGCAACAGAGCAAACAAAATATAACACACGTTTTGCTGCGTCCTTGGTTGTGAGTGATTTATGGTTGGTGCAAAGCAATCTATGCCCAAGAGACGTAATGCTGAAACAATTACTTACCCATCCGTGTGATTGTTGTACTTCGTACAACTTTAGACAAGCTAATCCTCTGTTATCCGCACGATTGTTGCAAAAAATACAACAATTTTAGCCTAAAGTAGCTCTATAGCCTATAAACGGACTAAATTGTTGCAGCATTTACAACAATCTGAGCTTTCCAAGCAGAAATCAAGGAAATTGTTGTACGCAGTACAACTTGCCTTGCCTTATTAACTTCTTCACCACACCCCCTCAACCAAAAATTCTGTAAAAAAAGACGGATGGAAGCCAGTTAAATCAGCCTTCCATCCGTCTTTTTTTTGTACGAACAACTAGTACCCTCTGCTTCTCCCCTTCGCCAATGCCTGGATGTTGATCCATGAAACAACGATCCCAATCACACGGAAAAGGTACCCCGCTACAGGAATAAAACTCAAGAAAGCCATAGCAATATTGATGACCGTCTTTGTCGTGGTCCCATTGCTTGTAAGTATGGCAAAAACCAGGTTGACAAACACGAGCGGGATCACCCACGAGCACGACCACAAATATACAAACGGAATAAGACCAAGCAAGTATCCGACAGCAATAGCAATTTCGGACAGCAGCTGAAGCAAGTTTAATATTCGAATCGTTTCTGGACGCATGATGCTCCTCCATTTCAAATAGGGAAATATTTCTTATTGTAGCATAGCGCCGACAGATAGTCTTTAGTGCGGTTAAATAGCCTCGTCCGTAGTGGAGTTCATTCTAGTTCAGATGCTGCAACAGGCTGTTTCCCTTTTATATTGCGTGTCTAAAGCATACGTAGTATGATTATAATAACAAAGAGACGGTGCGGCCAACACCATCTCCTGCACAGACTTGGGTGTGAATACCCTCCGGGTAGTAACGCAGAGCAGTAACCCACTAGGCCTTCAACCTAAGAGTGGGTTACTTTCGTTTATCGATGTATGTCAATAGCGCCAGTATAAAGCTACCGAACGCAAGCATGATTACAATCGTTTGGAAAGTTTCCATGGCATCACCCTCCTTTCTGGAGGAGAATGCTCACCCAAGGTTGTCCTGTACTAACTTAATATATCATACAAAGTCTACCATTCGGTAGGCTTTTTCTTTACCTCAATTTCCTAAAGGGTAGTGAAACTATTGCTGATCAAATGCAAGAAATACGCAACCATGCTGTACGATCAATGATACGATGACAGCAACATTTCATTTACCGTTTCTCAGAAAAGCCAAAGCCAGCCTCCGGACAATAGGTCCGACGGCTGGCTCCCTGCCCTACAACATGCTGCGCACTTCACTTTCAGCGGCCGAGGCCGTTTCCGGATGTCCCTGCTGCAGCTGGTACATCTGATAGTACCGACCGAGGAGCCCCATCAGCTCCTCGTGATTGCCGCGCTCGACGATCTCGCCATGGTCGAGCACAAGAATCTGGTCGGCGCTTTTAATCGTCGACAGACGGTGGGCAATGATGAAGGTGGTCCGCCCCTTCGATAGCACTTCGAGCGCGGCCTGAATAATGGCCTCGGTCTCTGTGTCGATGGAAGCCGTCGCCTCATCGAGGATCAAAATCGCCGGGTCGAACGCCAGCGCCCGGGCAAAAGAAATCAGCTGCCGCTGTCCGGCAGACAGCGTGCTGCCCTTCTCAATCACGGGCTCATCGATGCCGTGCGGCAAGCTCTTGAACATCTCATCTGCGCCAACTTCGCGCAGAGCAGCCTCCACCCGTTCCCGGGTGATGGACGGATCGTCCAGGCTAACATTGGACGCGATCGTCCCTGTGAACAGGAACGGATCTTGCAGCACGATGCCCATATGCTGACGCAGCAGCTGTTTGGGCATCTCCCGCACATCGCGGCCGTCCACCGTGATCCGGCCTTCGTTCACATCGTAGAAGCGGAAGAGCAGGTTCAAGATCGAGCTTTTGCCCGATCCGGTATGTCCGACAAGCGCCACCGTCTGCCCTTGCTTGGCCTCGAAAGTGATGTCCTTGAGCACATCCTCCCCTTCTTTGTAGGCGAAGCGAACATGCTCGAACTTCACATTGCCTAGATAGCGAACCGATTTCTCCGCAGCCACGTCGATGCCCTGCTCATCAAGCAGCTCGAATACACGGTCAGCGGATACTAGCGCACGCTCCAAATTCGGCAATTGGTTGACAATCCCGACCATCGGATGAAACATCCGATTCAGATAATCGACGAAAGCGTACAGTACACCGACGGTAATCAACGTGTTGATTGAACTGCCCCCGACATACCAGATCAAACCGAAGAAGAACAAATTCCGGACCACATTCATCAGGTTATGAGAGGTCAGCGAGTTCAAGCTAAGCAATTTATTCTGATATTTTGTATATTCATCGTTTAATTGCTCAAATTCTTGGATCGTTTCCTTTTGCCGGCGAAAAGCTTGAATGATCGTCATGCCTTGAATTGCCTCATTGATCATCCCATTGATCGAGCCAATCCGTTCCCGAATTTCATGATTATAGAAGGAGGCATATTTACGGTAAACAAGGATCCATATATATAGCAGCGGAATAACCGGAAGTGTGAATAAAGCCAATCTGTAATCTAGAACGAATAAAGCCGCGATGATGCCCACGATATAGATCGTACCTGTAAAAAAGTTCGCAAGCACCTGTACATACAGATCCCTGACTGACTCCGTATCATTTGTAATCCTCGATACAATTTTACCCGCAGGCTGATTATCAAAATAGTTGATCGGCAGTCGCTGAATTTGTGCAAAAACATCACTTCTCATGCGTTGAATAATCCGATTCGCCGCCGATTGAAGTAAATATTTTTGTCCATAGGTAAAGCCTGCACCAATAATGATTAGCAGTAAATATAAGCCTGCAAGCTTCATTAGACTGTTAAATTCCGGTTTATAGAACGTGTAAAGCTCTTGAATACTCAGTTTCTTAACCGCATACTCCGCTTTTTCCGTCCCCTGTGTAATTGAAAGCTTACCATCTTCGGCTAGCTTGCGTACGCCATCAAAGGCGATCGGCTGATCCACCCATACGAACTGGCTGCCCACCTGCAAAATGCGAACTTCCTTCCCTTTCGGCTCGCCTTCTGCGAAGTTGTCGCTTCGTTTATATAAAATCCCATTCGCCGGGACTGCCTTGCCAGTCTGCGTCGCAGATGTTGTCTCGTACCACGGCTTCTCGATACCGAGAATGTGTGTATCAATCATCTGTCTCGCGATAAAAGGTCCTGCCAGCTCCGTAGCCACCGCGATCGATAAGAATAACAGTGCAATGAGCAGGGGCTTCTTGAATAACGCCGCGTATTGAAATAATCGCTTTCCTGTCTGTTTCAGGGTTCTCACCTTCTTTTCATCGGATATCTATTTACTAAACCTTCGTCTGCTCTTCTAACTGCTGACGGTCATACTGCTCTTTATACCAGCCGCCGAGTGCGACAAGCTGCTCATGCGTACCTTCTTCCACGATATACCCCTCATCCAGCACAAGAATCCAATCCGCGTGTTGAACAGCGGAGAGTCGGTGCGTTGTGATGAGTGTCGTTTTGCCAGCTCGTTCCGACCGGATGCCGCGAATGATTTCAGCCTCTGTTTTGGCGTCCACCGCAGATAGCGCGTCATCCAGCATGAGAATTTCGGGGTCTACATAAAGTGCCCGTGCGATCGAAACGCGCTGTTTCTGGCCGCCGGATAAGGCAACGCCTTTTTCACCTACCAACGTTTGAAGACCTTCCGGTAAGAACTCTACGTCCTTGCGGAAAGCGGCTAGCTCAAGTGCCTGCAATAGCTCTTCCTCGGTTCCTTGGCTGCGTCCAAACATAATGTTCTCTTTCACTGTTTTGGAGAAAAGAATCGGCTCTTGCGGCACGTAACCCATCCAGCCATGAAGAGTGTCAATGGTTAACTTCTCGATTGGCGTTTCCGATATAGCAATCGCACCTTGACCTAATGGATACTCTCTCAGCAGCTGTTTAAGCAGCGTTGTTTTGCCGCTTCCAGTACGTCCTACAATTCCGAGCGTCTGTCCACGCTGTAGATGAAAATTAATATTCACCAAGTTATCAATAGAAGAAGAAGGATAGCGGAAGGTTACTTCTTTAAAACTAATCGAATTCGGCAGCAGCAGTGTCGTCGCTTTTGGGTCTTCTTTTACATCCGGCTTGTAACCAAGTGTTTCATTAACCCGATCAAGGGAGGCATTCCCGCGCTGCATAATGTTCATCAACTCGCCAATTGCGAACATCGGCCAGATTAGCATCCCAAGGAATGTATTGAAGGACACGAGCTCTCCGAGAGTCAGTTCACTGTGAAACACTAAATATCCGCCGTAACATAATCCGATTAAGTAGGAAATGCCTACTAGGATTTTGACCGTTGGTTCAAAAAGGGCGTCGATCACCGCAACCGCAATATTTTTGCGATATACATCGTCTGTCATTGTTTTGAAGCTTTGTTCACTGGCTTTCTCTTGTACAAAAGCGCGAATAACGCGAACCCCGGCTATCGTCTCCAACACCCGATCATTCATTTCTCCAAAAGCATTCTGAGCGAGCAAGAATCTCTCGTGGATACGCCCCCCATAGATCGTAATCGCAACTGCCATAATCGGCAGCGGGAGAATCGAAGCGAGAGTCAGCTTCCAGCTAATAAAGAAGCCCATCATACTTAGGATGGTAAGCATAAATAACGTCGAGTCTACGAAGGTCAAAATCCCAAAGCCCGCTGTCGTCGACACCGCTTGCAGGTCATTCGTTGCTCTCGCCATCAGATCACCCGTGCGATTGCGCTCATAGAAGGTAGGCGTCATCCGCAGCAGCTGCCTCATCAACCGAGACCGAAGAATACGTTCCAGTACGAATGCTCCGCCAAATAGCTGATACAGCCAGACGTAGGATAACCCATACCCAGCTACAATTAACGCCCCCCAAAAAGCGAGCAATTGGATCAATTTACTGCCAGTCAAAGTTCCCATGTGTATACCATCAATCGCGTAGCCAATCAATTTCGGTGGAATTACATCAATGATTCCAACAATAATAAGCAGTCCAATAGCGATCGTATAACGAATCCAATTCATCCGGAAATACCAAGCTAACTTTTTTAATACCGTAAACATGTAATGATGTCACTCCTCTCAAATGGTGCTGTCCAAAATGACCTAAATCCACACAAAAAAGGCACACCGCACGCAGCGATATGCCTTCTATGAAACAGAAAAGCGCTCGTTACGAACTTCTTCGTAACCCGCGCTTTTAATTAGCGTATGTGAAGGGGCGGCAGCAGCCGAACAAGCACAAATCATGCGCTTCCGGCTAACAATCGGGTTACAAAATATGAAATTGTATGGTTTTTATTTGTAAATCTGCGATGGGCAATAGGATCCATAACCATATCAATCATTTTTGAAACCCTCCTTTAGTGTTGTTGTAAGTAGGCTTGCATTCGTAACTGTTTTCTTTTCCAAAAGTTGTATATTCGTGCTTACAGAGGTGATCTTAACATCCTTGACGAGTCTGTGTCAACCGGATAGAAAGACTATAAACGAACTATCTTACCTCGACATTTCGGATGCATTTACTCGCCTTTTAACCCCTTTGAATTGTCACACATGTTTCAAAATATGGCGGCATATCCATAGTATATAGGTTCATAGCGCATAGGGCCAACGCTTACCAAGGATAAACGACTCCGTCATCCTTCTGGGACGAGTGCGTTTGTCAAGACTGATGACGCGAAGTGTAATAAAACTTATACTTTCTTATCTACGAAGATAGCTATCCTACGGAAAGCTTTAAGGGGAGTGGATGTGCATGGTCGATCAAGTGTTTGCTCTGATGGGTTGGATTGTCGTTTTTGGAGTTATTATTGGTGGAGTCATCGCAGGCATCGCGCGCTTTGTCGAAAGGGATTCGATACAGTACGATATGATATTTTTGTGGGAACATCGTTATACACTGGAGGAGCTGGAGTTGGTTCGGGACAAGTAGCTCTGACTCTGACCATTCATAACAAAAAAAGGGCTATCCACAAGGCTGCAAGCCTCTGGTTAGCCCTTTTCATTATTTCGCTGGTGCTACTGTAGCCGCTGGTGCAGTGGATGCTCCTGGTGATGCAGCTGGAACAGCCGTCTTCGCCGGAACCGGTTTATGTACCATTTGTCCGCCAATGTGCCCTGTATAGCCAACAAGGATAACTGCCGCGAGTGAACCAACCAAGTAGATTGGGTTACGACCCAATTCTTTCTTTTTCCAGATCAGTAAGCCAACACGTACAATCGCCAACACGATTGACAAAAACATCGTTAATTTCGCATAAAACTCATGCGGAACCACTAGTGGATTACGCCATGGTGATGGACCTGTTAGGACACTTGCGATAGCCCCAAGCGCACCCACAACTAGGCAAAGCATGCCAGCGGAGTGCCATTCGCGTTTTTTCGCGATAAGTGCGATTAAGTCAAAAATAAAGCTAAAAACAAGAAGTGCGATGGGTACATGTGTTACGATGTAGTGTAAATTTTTCAAGATATAATCCATTAATCTCTCTCCCCCATATTAAAAGCTATGTACGATTTCACACTACAAAGTGTAGTTTTGGATATCCGAAAAGTCAAGACTTTTCTGCATTTTTTGTCGAAGCCCGTCAACTTATCTGACACGGCTCCGACTGCTACATGTAATCCATTAGTATCAAGGTATCCTATCTTAGATAAGTCCCACAAGTAAAATAATTGTTAAGAGCGAAATGAGCAGCCGAACGAAGGGCCATTTGAATGAGATTTTCATCTGTGGATCGAGAATATGCATGATGCGTACATTCATTGATGTTTCTGCGAATGAGGCGTGGGATAAGGATACATGCGGTGCTGGTGCTTGTTTGAGTAGTTTTAGGAGAGCACTGCCTAGATGTGCAGACTGGTTCATTTGTGTAATGGCATACTTGTCTGCCCGAAGTTCAATCATAATGGGGTATTTATCTGCCATCCAAGCGAATATCGGAATGTACCACATCGACTTGGATATCATCGTAAGCAGGAAGATCGCGAGTGGATCTCTGTGCCTCATATGGCACTTCTCATGCTCGATAACGGCGCGCAGCTCGTTAGGTTCCAGCATGTCCATAAGCCCGGAAGATAAAATCACCCGCGGCTTCCATAGTCCTATCGTCATCGCGATGGGAGCTTTGTATGAAATGATTTGGAATTGACCTTCGCCAAGCTGAAATTTATTGCGGTACTGCTCTGATAAATGAGCGTCTCGATACATCTCTACGAGCTTCATCGCTTTAATGGAGCCGAGGGCATGCCGGGCCGAGATCCAAAGGATTGCAATAAACGAGTAAAGGATAAGAGCGTTCACCATATTCCAAGCAATGGGTGCAGGGACATGAAGATCTTTGAATAAAATAACACACAAATCAAATATATTATATAACGATTTCCATTTAAAAATATGTTGAAGAGCAAAGAGTAACATCTGTCCTAAAATAGCCCCCGATAACGCAAGTGACGCCGCATATAACCATTTAAAACGTGTCTCCATCATTGTTATCGATCCTTTTTGATATCTTTAATTTTTTGTTCCAGCTTGTCAAGCAGATCGGGGTCTACTTTATCAAGCGCATCCACCATATGGGTGACTGCCAAAGAACCAAATTCTTCGATAAGGTCAAAAGTAAGCTCTTTGGATTGGGTTTCCATGAACTCATCTCTCGTAACGACGGGTTTATACTTAAACGATCTTACAACGGATTTCTTTTGCAGAATTCCTTTGTCTACCAAGCGATTCATAACGGTCATTACGGTATTAAAATTAATGATTTTAGCTTGATCCAACTTCTGTTGGACATCTTTAATCGTCATTTCAAGGGAGTTGGTCCAGAGAATTTCCATAATCTTTGCTTCTAAGGGGCCGAAAAAGCGGTTAAGTCCGCTTCCTTCATATTTAAAGTTTTGCATTTTCATTATAGTCACACTCCTTACATAAGAAATTGTAGATCGGGGTAGATGTGAAGTCAAGATCTACCCAAGTTTGGTAAGCGACAGGCTTTGACAGCTGGATAGAAAAGACGTATAATACTTACATATAGTAAGTAATTAAATATTTTATAGTAAAGGGGCTGCTACTATGAAAATCCAAGTATTTTCAGCTGAGCAACAGGGCGTTGGCGCTTTTGACGGAGGAAAGTTCCTGGAACAACGAGCTATCAGCTTTCCAGGAGAGAAAACGGCTGTTGACCGCGTCGGTTCCTTATTCTACTGGGCATGGGGCAAAGCTTCCGAAGTCTCGGAGATCGGTATGCATCCTCATAAAGCGTTCGAAATTGTCACCTATGTCATTGATGGTCTCGTAGAACACAAAGATTCCCTTGGTTCCTTGGAAACAGTGACAAACGGCGGTGCGCAAGTCATTCAAGCCGGTTCCGGCGTTTATCACGCGGAGGCGTTCCGCAAAGCAGGCAGCGAAGCGATGCAAATCTGGTTCGAGCCTCACCTTAGTGAGACCGTGAAAAAGCCAGCCACTTACCATCAATATGACCATGAGAAATTCTCAATTAGCCAAAATGGTGGAACAACGATGAAAACCGTAATAGGCGGAGATTCTCCAATTAAGCTCGATGCGGACGTTAATATGTACGATTGGACCCTTGAGCCTGGTTCCGAGTTCAGCTACACACTTACGCCAAGCCGCCCGCTAGCCTTCCTCGTTATTCAAGGGCAGGGTACAAGTGAAATCGCCGCGGAGAAGCTTCAAGCATGGTCCCACAAAGACTTCGCGATAGTCCAAGCTACTACTGAAGGTGAAGCTCTTCACCTGAGAGCTGATAGCAATCAAGGCCTGCGTATCATAGCTATTGAAGTGCCGGAAGATCCGGGCTATACGTTATATCATAAATAAGCAGCAGATAAGCAAGGAGATAAGTAGCAGAAACGCAACAGCCCCGTTCCTTTGTAGGAATCGGGGCTGTTTATATTATTGGTTACTCTGGAGCCTTGCCTTTTCATCGTTTAGTGATTGGACGGCTTGCTGCACGGCTGGTGAATCAGATTGATCCGTCGCCTGCTCTAGCGCTCTTTCCGCATGAGTGATTGAATTCTGGGCCTCTTCGGTCGTCTGCGACGTTGGATGAGACATCGCACGAGAAACGGCTGCGTGAACATTCTCCACCGAATTTTGCGCTGAGGATATCGGATTTTGTGATTGTAGACTTGAATCAGGCTGTGTCATGGTGATTAATTTCCTCCTCTGGGGTTAATTCGTTACACCCGCTATGTTGAGGCATTTACTCACATTTTATACCTTCTATTTGATTCTCTTCCCTCTAAGCCTCGTCTAAAAGCCGCGAAAAGAACAAAGGATATACTGGCGCCAAGCCCATTCAATATCACATCATCGACATCAAAGCTGCCTACCCGCAGCAGCATTTGCAACAATTCCAAGCCTACAAGAGGACATCCGAAGTACAGGAGGAATGTACCGTAACGTATTGCGGAGCGAAATAAATAAGGTAGTAAAAAACCATAAGGAAGGAAGACTCCAATATTGCCAAACAAATTGATGATCCAAGTCCGGTTAGAAAACGAATCAACATGCAGCACATACATACGGATTGTCCGAAAAGGGACAACATTGTAAGCAAGTAGACCTGTAGTGTGCATATGCCGCCCGAAGCCTTGAAACATCCAATATAGCAAAATGCTCGTGTAGCCTATGAAAAGCAGCCAGATGAGTATCCGAGCGAGCTTGATATTCATGTGTTAGTATCCCCTTTATGAATCCAGCTAAGGTTAGCAAAGAAACCTCCCTTCAGCCTGGACCGATGAGAGGTTTCTAGATTAGCGCAGCTCTATTTTTTCACACCATCTAAAAATTTGAGCGACTCAAAAGCCTTATTGAGCCGAGCCTGATTGGCTTCGGTGCGGACCGCATCATCCATCCGGAGAGTTGCCGTGTAAGAAATATTATTTTGATTGAAAATATAGATCGTTTCCTTGTAAGGAATCTTGGCGCTTGCATAGCTGATCTCATACTTTTTGACTTTCACATCACCGAAAAGCGAGATTTCCTCATCGGTAAACGTATAGTCATTATCGTTATCGTGACTTTTCTTCTGAGCGGCATCTTCCTCTTTAACCATCTCATCGTAAGTCGTTTTCGTTTCTGCACCTACGCTTAAGTACCCGCCTGTGAAGAGGAACGTCTTATTCACTTGATCTTTGTTATCGTACGAGTTGCTGCTGGTCCAGATCTCTGGAATTTGCAGCGCGTATTTAAATTTCTCATTTTTGTAAGTTACTGTACGATTGGGATCCATGAGTTCATCCAGATCTTGAATGAAGCCAAGCTCTTGATCCATGCTGTCTTTGTCCACTTTGATCGTATCCGTTAAGGTTTTCAAGAGATCCTCTAGAGAAGCCCCCTCTTCTTCTTGCGGATAATTCACATCCACCTCATATTTGTACTTATCCTTAATAAAAAGGAGGGAAAAGCCTGCGCTCCACTTACTCCCTAGCGTACTCGCATAGGTCACTTTCAGAGCAGGCACACCGGCAAGAGTTAGCTCCTTGGGTTCTTCCATACTGCGGTATTTCGGGGCATATGAAGCTTCAAACTGCTTACGCTGCCGATCCGCCCACGCTCCCAATGTATCACTGGATGAGGCTGAGGTTACGCCGACATGAAGTATTTGGGAATAGTCATCATTAAAGAAAGAGGAGCCGCCCGTATAACCGCCTTGCTGCCAATTGGAGGGCAGATCAAAGGATAAGCCATACTCATTCGTGTAGGATGTATTGCCGCCAGAGTAGACTGAAATGTCTTTAAGCGACTCATCTTTTTCATTAAAGGAAAGCTTAAAGCTATCCAGCAGATCGTTGTAGCTATTCTGCTTAAAATTGTTATTGTAATGCTCTTTCGATACAAATAATTGCACCGTATATAAGTTGCCTTGGTGAAGGTATCCACGGGTCTGGATATAGCCTTCATCCCCTGAACGACCGACAATTTTGGCATAGGGATTACCTTCACGCTTCACATACTGACGCTCCAAAATAGTTGAAGCCGCGCCGGAATAATCATCCTCATCATTACCGGCCAATCTGTTCAGAAGTGCCGAAGGTGACAGCTCGTCACTTTGATTGCTCTCCACTTTAATCGATAGGGAGAAATCCCCCTTGGCATCCACGAAACTGACGGAGTCGCCATCATCGGACTGATGACCTTTCACTAAGCCCGCCGGGTATTTCATGGACCAACCGTAGTGGCTATCGCCGATTTTCGTTTTGCCGCGGTCCGCATCCAAGTAAGAACCCTCAGCATCCTGCGAACTTTTCATTTCCTGTTGCTGAGCCTCTCCGAGTGTAACCGACTTCGATTTGGTAGCATTACCAGATTGAATGGTTATTTCGATCGTTTCACCCGGCAAATACTTCTTAATCGCCTCATTGTAATCCACCAGCGTCTTCACTTTACTTGCACCGATCGATACGAGTAGATCATCTTGCTGAATGCCAGCCCCTGCCGCTGGTGAATCGGGATCTACGTATGCAACTCTTAAGCCCGTAGAACTCGGTAAACCAACAACCGCTTCCCAGCTTTCTTCCAGCTCTAGACCGAGATAAGGGCGTTTTACCTTGCCGTAAAGCTGAAAATGCTTTAATACATATTTGACGGTATCCACTGGAATCGCGAACCCCAGATTTTCGACGCCGATATCCGCATATTTCATCGTATTAATACCAATGACTTCGCCGTTCATGTTGATCAAAGCGCCCCCGCTGTTACCAGGATTAATGGCCGCATCCGTCTGAATAAGCTGATATTGCGAGTTCACAGAGCGGTCAAGCCCGCTGACAATCCCAACAGTGACGGAGTTCCTAAGGGCAAAAGAAATCGGAGTCCCGATTGCCGCAACGGTTTCACCAACTTTAATATCAGAGGAAGAGGCGAATTTCGCAGGCGATAAGCCGCTTGCATCGATTTTGACCAAGGCTAAATCGCTCTCCTCGTCGATATTCGTTGCACGTCCGCTATAAGTTGTACCGTTCGACGTAACGACGACGATATTCTTCATATCCTTGACCACATGTGCATTCGTCACGATGACGCCATTCGATTCCACAATGACACCCGTGCCGTGTGCGAGATTAAAGCGGTTCTTGTCTAAGGATTTATCCGAATCAGATGAAGGCTTTCCGATAATGGCTACAACGGAAGGTGATGTCTTCTCAATGACCTTCGGAACCTCAGCATTCACTTCGGCTGCATAAGTTGGCGCAGGACCCTGAAGAGAAACAAGTAAGAAGGCTGCGAGCAGCACGGTGATCCCTTTTTTCGTAAAAGTATTCCAATTCCCCATTGTTGTGTTCCTCTCTTAACAAAAGATGGCAATAGCTAGAATCTAGCATAATTAAGATAGAGAAACAATACAAATATTTCCACAAAAAGAGGGCTTAATCGACATTCCGTTATGCGTTCGGGGTGTGTTTTCACCGATAATTGATCCTTGCGGATGAAGCCAACAACCGTAATCCCTAGATCCCAAGCCAAGCGAAGTGCCAGATCGGTCGGGGCAGATTTCGACAAAAGATTAGCTTCACTCCACTTCTGTCTCCAGCTCTTGGATCCGTTTCTCAACGTAGCGTGTATCCTTGTGAGCGTGGTAGGTTTCTTCCTTCTCTACAATGACTGCCGTGTTATACTCCGGGATGCCTGCATACTGCTCATACACGCCTTTGGGAATCAAGGAGTTGCCTTCAGGCCAATGCACCTCAATGTTGCCTGGTTTTACGTCGGCACGCTTAACTCTTCCGTGCATGCTGCCGTAGCTGTTGTAGATGACGATCGCCTCTCCTTCATTCAAAGAGAGAGCGCGAGCGTCGTCGTTATGAATAAGCACATCGTAGCGATCTGCTTCATTGAATGGATCGATGTCGCTGTAGATCATCGAATTGAACTGCTTGCCGCGGCGCGTCGTCACCGCGAAATGCCCTTCCGGCTTCCGCAGCTCCGGAAGTTCGATCGGCAGCAGCGCACCGCGGCCATCCGGCGTCGGACAGACGCCGTCCTCGCACAGCCACGCGCCGCCGTATTGAAACACATCACCGCGCTCACGCAGGTGTTGGATGCCATTGTAGCTCGGCGCGGCTAGAGCAATTTCCGCGCGGATGGCTTCTGCGCTGCCGCAGCCCAGCTGCTCGGCGGCATCCGGTTTCACGCGGCGGGCGAGATCGACGTAGATCGCCCATTCCGCGCGTGCTTCGCCGATGCGGGGGCCGGCGATCTCGGGCGAGAAGTACACCATCCGCTCCGTGGAGGTGGACGTGCCCCCTCCGGGCTGCTCGTAACGCGTCATCGCGGGCAGCACAACCACAGCCTCCCGCGCGTCAAGCAGCGTGGAGGTATTCAAGATGATGTCCTGGTGAACACGGACATCGATGCTTGTGAGAGCCTCGCGGACGAATGCCGGGTCCGGCATCGTCTCGAGGAAGTTGCCGCCGGATGTGTAGAACATCCGGAGCTTCCGCTCCTGCTCCTCAGGCAGGAGCGCGTTCTCTAGGGTGACACCGACGATGTCACCCTGCCATTTCGGCAGCTCGAACCCCCAGAGCTGCTCGATTCTTGCGCGGTCGGCGGCGTTGGCGATTTCGCCGCCCGGCAGGCTAAAGGGATCGGCCCCCATTTCGCCGGATCCCTGTACGCCGCTGTGGCCGCGGATGGGCATCAGCCCGCAATGCTCGCGGCCGAGGAAGCCTCGCAGGAGGGCGAGATTCGCCACCTGCGAGATGTTGTCCGTGCCGAAGCGGTGCTGTGTGAGCCCCATGCTCCACACGAAAACCGCGCTCTTGGCACGCGTCAGCAGCTCCGCGAACTCGCGCATGCGTTCGCGGGTGAGGCCGGACGACTGCTCCAGCGTCGTCCAGTCCTGCTGCGCCACGTGGGCGCGCAGCTGCTCTAGCCCGTTCGTGTGCGCCTGCACGAACGCAAGGTCAATCGCGGAGCCCGGCTCACGCTCCTCCATCTCGAACCATATCTTCATGACGCCGTTCATGAAGCCGATATCCCCGCCGATGTTCACTTGGTACACATCATCGGCCAGCTTCGTCCCGAATAACGCTGATTCGGGTATCGAAGGAATCCAGTACTGTTCCATGGACGGCTCGTAGTACGGGTTAATGACAATGATCTTCGTCCCTTTGCGCTTGGCCGCGTACATATACTTCGTCGAGACCGGCTGATTATTCGCGGCCACGCTGCCCCAGAACACAAGGACGTCCGTGCCGATCCAGTCCTTGTAATTGCACGTCGAAGCGCCCACGCCAACGGAGCGCTTAAGTGCCGTCTTCGACGGAGAGTGGCAAATACGCGAGGCGTTGTCGATGTTGTTCGTACCGAGCAACCTTGCCACCTTCGCTGCCACATAGTACGACTCGTTCGTAATCCCCCGAGCCGTCAAGTAAAAAGCCATCTGCTTCGGATCAATCGCACGCATCTTTTCTGCAATCGTGTCCAGCGCCTCATCCCATGTGGCTCGGCTAAATTTCCGCTCCCCATGGCGGCGGATGAGCGGATAAGGGATACGCCCGAGCTGTCTGAGCTCAGTGCTGCTCATGCGGCTCAGCTCGTCAATGTCTGCATGCAGCAGCTCCTCGCGAATCGCCGGCATCGTGTTCAAACGCAGCACATTCAGCCGCGTTGTACAGAGATGCGGCCCTGCCAGCGTTTGGTCGTAGAGGCCTGACACGCCTAGCGCGCAGCCATCGCACACGCCTTGCGTCAGAATGCGATACGCATAGGGCAGATTATCGCGATTCTGCCAGGCGATTTTTGCCGTTTCGCGAATATGCTGCGGCTTTATTTTCCCGAGGCCGAACGGCACCTTGCTGACCCACAGCTTCGGATCTGGTTTAGCGGGCAGCTTGATTGGCCCCGTATGCTTCGTTTTCCCCATATTAAGAACGCTCCTTAGTTCTATTTTTCAACTCTTCCACTCTTCCCCCTACTCCGTACACCCAATAGCTGCCCTATCGCACCCCAGCAAGCAAAAAACCACCGCAAAACACTCCCCAGACCTCCTCTCATTAGAGGAAGCCTCAAGTCATGTCTCACAGTGGTTAGTCTCCGGCAGGTTCGCTACCAAGTGCCAAGCACCTTAACCTATGTATATGCTGCTAATAGAGCTATTATTTAACCGAAAATAGAAGTACTTTTTACACCATATCTACTTACAAAACTTCTTTTCCAAATCCTGATCAAAAACGAACACCGACATCCCCTCATCCAGCTCAATATCGATATCGACGAACAGCTTAACGAACTTCGCGCCAAGCAGCTCCTCCATCTCGACAGGGGGGTGTTCTTTATAAATCTCTTTCACCATTTCCGTGCGAGCCGTGCGGAGCATTTGCCTGCCATCGCCGGTTTTCGCTATAAACTTTTCAACGGGAGAGAGGTTTCCTGCCATTTCGCATATTCCCCAGCACTTACAAAAGGTCGTCATCACGCGCTCTGGCCCCTTGCCCATATGCTTTTTGCGATAAGCTTTCACCAGGTTACTAAATTCGGCCTCCATTCGGTTCATCGGCCAGCCACCTTTATATTTACTGCTTCAATCATAGCAAGAAAGCGTATACCTGACAACTGAACCGCTAGACTCATTTAACAAGGATAAACGACTCCGTCGTCCTTCTGGGACGAGCGGTGTCAAGGTAGATGCGAAGCAAAAGTATAAAACTTATACTTTCTTATCTACTAAAAAAGAGCGGACAACTTTGTCCACTCTTTCACTTCCTACTATAAGCGAATCTGCTTTAAGCGAATTATTTTTTCGGAAAATATTTCTCCAGGTCATCCAGCAATAAATTAGCCGCTTTAATTCCGCCTGCTGTATTCCAAACCGCATCACTTACCTTGTGCACCTTACCTTGTTTCACGACATCGAGGTTTTTCCAAAGCGGATCATTCGTCCATTCTTGCTCAATTTTATTCGCTTCGCCCTTTTCGTTATCCCATGTGAAATAGAATAGAATGTCCCCATTCATATCCGGAATACGTTCTTTCGTCAGATCATCTGCGAATTTATCTTGATTCTGCGAAGCTGGCCGTTCAAAGCCCAGTTTATTGAGAATAACCCCTGAGAACGTATCCTTCATATAAATACGAACTTTACCCGGCATAAAACGAACAATCGATACCTTCGTCGTTAACTGATCGCCTGCTTTTGCTTTGAAATCTGTGATACGCTTCTCGAAATCTCCAATGATTTTATCGCCTTCAGCTTTTTTGTTCAAAGCTTCCGCATACAGCTTGAAGTTGATCTGCCAATCGCCTGAAAGTCTCTCCGAAAATACGGTGGGAGCAATAGCTGACAGCTGCTCGTACACTTTTTCCTGACGCACCTTATTTCCGATGATTAAATCAGGCTTTAAAGAAGCGATCATTTCTAGATTTGGTTGGTTTTCGTCCCCAACTATTTTCACGCCTTCCATATCCGCTTTGATATGATCATACCAATCCCCTAATGTAAAAGACTTCACCGCACCAACAGGCTTAATCCCCATCGAGAGAACGGCTTCCGTGCCTTCATTTGTTAACACGACAACCTTTTGGGGAGTGCCTTTTATCTTTGTTTCTCCCATGGCATGTTTAACGGTATATTCTTCCGACTGAGCGGGCTGACTTTCTTTCTTCGTATTCGTGGTAGCTGCAGCATCCGACATCGAATTGTCTGTTTGTTGTCCGCAACCAGCTAGGATCAGCATGATCATCGTAGCAAGAATAAGCAGCTTAACTCCATATGTACGATTTGCAGCAGAAAAATGGGTATGCATAAATAGTTATCTCTCCTTCAAATATTATGATAATGATTATCATTATCTATAACATCCTAATTCCTTTACTAGCAAATGCAATATCTCTACAGGCTAATGCCTCTTTTCATAAAAAAAAAGACCAACCTTCATTTGAAGGCTGGCGCTTTAACACTCCATTTTGTAAATCAGTGTCTCTATCTTCAATCGTTATCCTCTTCATCCCATTTACGGGAGTATGCTTTCTTCGTTACCCAGAATGTCGAACCTACTATGATCAAAAGGGCAATAATACCTAAGATGATGGCACCAACCATTGTCTAACTCTCCTCTTTTGCTTATACTCAGCCCCAATTACTTATAACCCTTACTATAGCCCGAAAATCTGTAAACACGCAAACAAACAAGCCTTTTTCACTTGCTAAAACAAATCCAACTGACGTGGTCCAAGCCCTTCATATTCTAAACCGAGCAGCCCCATCAATTCCTTGGCATTCCCTGCGGCATGTCCGCCTGAATTGTTATTGAAGATCACGCATACCTCCCGCGTATGCTCCTGAAGCGCTAGCAGCCACGTCTTCCACTCCAGCAGCTCTTGCTGATTGTAATGGTATAAGTACCGTACGTCACGCCAGTTCGCCTCGTTGTTTTGCACCCAACCGCCAATATTGCGGCCGTGGAATCGAACCATCGTCATCTCAGGGTGTGTAACCTCCAGCACGGTAGGCACCGAACCAATCCCGGCCTGCGGCTCATCACAGATGCTATGCATCCAACCCTCTCGCCGCATAAAGGTGAGCGTCTTTTCACGCATTTCCTCCGTAAACCAGCTCTGATGGCGGAATTCCAGCGCTACGGGTACATCGCCCATCTTCTCTTTAGCATCACGAAGCACCTCCACATTCGTCTTGTTGCAATCAAACCAAGGTGGGTACTGAAACAGAACAGCTTTAAGCTTCCCCGCTTCTTGAACAGGTCGAATCGATTGTAAGAAAGCCTCAAACATTTGCTCCATCCCGCCGGCAAAAGGATTCTCTCCCCGCAGATGGCCCGTCATTCCTTGGTATGCCTTAATAATGAATCCAAAGCGTTCTGGGGTCTCTTGGTTCCATTTTAAATAATTACGTTCCGGTTGGATAGCGTAAAAAGAAGTATCCACTTCCACAATCGGAAAGTGTGCGCCATACTCCCGCAGCTTCCCTTTGCTGCCGCCTAACTCATGGTCGCCCCATCCGGCTAGACCGATGTTGATCATGCCCTTCACCTCTCGGATAATCGTTAACTCCATTGTAGCGTTCTAATACCAACAGAAACAACTTATCTAGTCATAAACCAGGCATATCTCCCTGACATTACGTTGTCAGTAAGTTGTTATATAATGGAATTTATATAGCGAATGATCGTTCAAATCATAGGAGGCACATCCACATGTCGTTAATCAATTCTTCAGACGAGGGCTGCGCTAAAATGGACATTTCTAAACCCGCCATGACCGGCTTTGCCAACCATACCCTCAGTCAGCGTGCCTTAAACCGAGCACTACTAGCTCGGCAATTGCTCCTCGAGCGCTCGGACATGCCCGTCCTCCAGGCTGTCCGGCACCTCGTCGGCCTGCAGGCGCAAGCTCCTAACCCACCCTATGTGGCGTTGTGGACTAGACTGCAGAACTTTCGCCATGAGGAGCTGTCTCAGCACATCATGGATAGAAGCATTGTGCGCATCGCCCTCATGCGCTCGACAATCCATCTCGTCACGGCCGAAGACTGCCTGACGCTGCGCCCCGTCCTGCAGTCCGTGCAGGACCGCGCCTTAAAGGGCACGTTCGGCAAGAAGCTTGCCGAACTGGATCTAGACGCGCTCGCCGCCGCTGGGCGAGCGTTCCTCGAGGCGCAGCCGCTCACCTTCAGTGAGCTCGGCAAGCGCCTTCAAGCCAAGTGGCCGCAGCGCGATGCCACGGCTCTGGCTCAAGCGGTGCGCTGCAGCCTGCCGCTTGTTCAGGTGCCGCCCCGCGGCATCTGGGGCGCCAGCGGACAGGCCGCCCACACCACAGCGGACGCTTGGCTCGGCCGCCCGCTGGCACAAGGGCAAGACCCCGAAGCCATGCTGCTGCGCTACCTGGCGGCCTTCGGACCTGCATCCGTCAAGGATATGCAGGTCTGGTCCGGGCTTACTCGGCTGCGCGAGGTGATTGAGCGGCTTCGCCCAAGCCTGCTCTCCTTCAGCGACGAGCAAGGAAACGAGCTGTTCGACCTGCCGGACGCTCCTCGGCCGGACCCTGCAATCCCAGCACCGCCGCGTTTTCTATCGGAGTTCGACAACATGCTCCTGTCCTACGATGATCGCACCCGCATCATGCGCGATGAAGACAAGCATCAGGTGTTCACAGACAATGGCATCATCCGGGCCACGCTGATTGTCGATGGTTTTGTTCGCGGCATTTGGTCCATCACCCAGAAACGCAAATCGGCTATTTTGACCATCAACTTATTCGAGCCATTATCCCAAGTTGAACACATAGAAGTTGCTGCGGAAGCGACACGGTTGTTTGAGTTCATCGCTCCTAATGCCGATACACGAGATATTCTCTTTCAATGAGAAAACCTCTATCGAGGCCTTTCGAAGATGAGCGACCGCGTTTAACGAGGTGAGACTTTGGTCTACGACCAAAGATCCCTATAAGCGGAGAGACCGGAGAGACTTTGGTCTACGACCAAAGATCCCTATAAGCGGAGAGACTTTGGTCTACGACCAAAGATCCCTATATTAGGTTTTATCGCCAATAAGAAAACGGTTTTCGGGTAACGAAAAACTCTTATGTGGTCAAAAAAAATAAACCCCGACTGCCCTCGAGGTTTACTATTTTTATGGAGACTATGGTTTTATGGACTACTGATTTCCAATGTGCCTTTTATTTTACCCAGGTTAAGCCTAGGTTGGGTTCGTACAATTTATCACTAAATAGCTTAATCAAAGAGGGATTGTTGTATTTTATACAACAATAAGCAAGTTATTCCCCGTTATCCCGACGATTGTTGTAGAAAATACAACAATTTCTCTCAAAAGTAGCTCTATTTGATGAAATGAAGCTAAATTGTTGTACGAAATACAACAACTACTGCTTAGTTACAAAAAAACCACGAAATTGTTGTACATTGTACAACTTTAGCCCATTTTAGCCGGAAGAGACTGACACACTGAAAACAAAAATCACTCCCCGAGTGAGAATTCATTTATCCGTGAACTCAAAAAACAAACCCCGAGGCCGCCCTCGAGGTTTGTTCTTATCCCGTACTTCACCAGTACTTCACCAGTACTTATCCACCCTACTTCTGCGCCTGCTTCTCCCACTTCGCTTTCAGTGCACTTTCTATTTCAGCAAACACCTGCTCAGTAGTCTTACCTTCCGTGGAGATACCTAATTTAGCGGCTTTTTTATTCACTGCTTCTGCCTTTTTACCTTCTTTACTCGCCTTTAAAGCAGCACGTATTTCTTTGGCTGTCTTGCCTTCCGTTGCAACACCCGCTTTTGTTGCTTTTTCTTTCAGGCTCGTCAAAGCTGCCGCTTGTAGCTCTGTTCTAATCTCTTTATTTGTTTTTCCATCTGTGGTAACACCGAGCTTTGCCGCCTTTTCTTGCAATTTCGGTAAAACAGCTGCTTTGAGCGCTGCTCTCAGCTCTTTATTCGTTTTCCCATCCGCGCTAACACCGAGTTTCGCCGCTTTTTCTTGCAGCTTCACTTGAACAGCCGCTTGAATGTCAGCTTTCAGCTGTTCCGCTGTTTTACCGTCAGTGCTAATACCCAGCTTCGCTGCTGCTTTGTTCAATTGTTCCGTGTGTTTGGCAGAACTTAAAGCTTTTAGCTCCGCTTTGATCTGTTCACTCGTTTTACCATCTGTTGATATACCAAAAATTTGCGCTTTATCTTGAAGCAGCTGCTTAACTGGTTTAGTGGATTTGCTTGTTGTCGCTTGAGTATTAGCCTGTGCATTCGCAGCAAAAGCCGCAATCGGAACTGTTAATACAATTGCACCAACCAACGCAATGCCTGTTAATTTTTTCAACATAAGTATCGCTCCTCGATTCGTTTATGGTTATGTTTACCTTACGAACCCTATCTTACCGAATAGTTATGTCATAAGTTTGTCATGCGGCGAAGCATAGGCGACTGCAAAAATATTTTAAACACCGTCCCCATTTGAAGTTGAGATTCCACTCGAATCGTACCGCCATGAGCTTCTACGATGTGTTTGCTGATTGTTAAACCGAGACCTGCGCCGGAACGGTTGCGGCTTTCATCCGTTTTATAGAAACGATCGAATAGATGCGGCAATTTCTCTGGCGCGATACCTAGTCCGTTATCCCACACTTCTATCCAGCGTTCGTTCTTGACTACTTTTACTCGAATACCCGCCGAGGACCCCTCAGGAATATGGTTAATGGCATTGTCCAGCAAATTGATAAACACCTGCCTCAACCGGTCTGCGTCCGCATAAACCAAGTATGGCCCTTCTGCCTCAGAGCTCAGCTCGATCTGCTTTGCTTTAGCTTTCATCTTGAGTTGGGTAACCACCAGCCCTATTAAGTCAGGCACATCGACATCCTGGAGGTTTAATTTGACCTGCTTCTCCTCAAACGACGACAGTTCCATCAAATCATCAACCAAATGGCTCAGCCGAAGCGTCTCCTGAAGAGAAACTTGGATGAATTCCTTCGCGTCTTCAGGCTCAACAACGCCATCCGTTATCCCCTGCAAGGAGGCTCGAATTGTCGTCAACGGCGTCCGCAGCTCATGGGATATTTCAGATAGAAATCGCTTGCGTCCATCTTCTACTTTCTGCAGTTTGCCGGCCATTCGATTCAGAGATCCTGACAGCGAGGCGATTTCGTCCTTACCTCTAACCGGTACCCTTCCACTGAAATCCCCTAAGGCCAAAGCCTCTGCGGTTTTGCTCATGAGTTGAATCGGCTTCATAAAATGTCTGGAAACAAAGTACAGGACAGCAATCGCAAGCAATGCAACCGTTAAGGCAGATAGAAATATCGCTCGATTAATGCCATTGATAGTGCCTTGAATATTCACGATTGGAGTGTATAAGAAAATCCCGCCAATGACACGATTCTCCTGCATGACGGGTCGCCCGACAATGAGCATTTTCACCGAACTGTTTTGAGCAAAATTGCTTTGCACCGTCACTTGATTACCCGACAGCACTTTTTCCACCCATTCCTTACGTGCTGGGGCCTCGCCCACCGCCTGAATCTTATCCAGATTTGCTTTGGGATGCTTGATAACGGCAACATGAACGTTCGAAGTCTTCTCAATGGCGCTAATCTGCTTACGAAAATCCTTCAGCTGTGTCGAGTTATCGAACAGATCCTTGGCCAGCTCACCAACCTGCTCCACCTTCTCTAGCAGGAGCTTCTCGCTGCGTTCATAGGTTTTCTGTTTCATCGAATAGCCAATGGTTCCTGAAATGGCAAGAATGGACACAACGGTAATCGAAATATAAATAAATAATAACTTGCGGTAAAAGGAGTTCAGCATGCACCTGGGCCCTCAAACTTATATCCTACACCCCATACGGTACGGATGCTCCAGTCCTCTTTCCTGTCCGTCAAAGCAGAAAGCTTTTGTCTCAAACGTTTAATATATAAATCCACGACGCGGTCTTCACCCTCGAAATCCCAACCCCATATTTTGGCGATCAGGTCCTCCCGGGTAAATACTTGATTCGGGTTTCGCACGAAAAACAGCAGCAGTTCATACTCTTTCTTGGGTAAAGCAACGAACTGCCCTTCTACAGTCACGTCATGGGACAGGCTATCCACTCGCAAGCTGCCCACTTCATATAGATGAGCAGGCGCAGCAGCTTCTGTGCGGAGCAGCGTCCTGCGGAGTATCGTGGTCACACGAGCAACCAATTCATTCGGGTCGAAGGGCTTCACTAGATAGTCATCAGCGCCCATCTGCAAACCTTCAATTCGCTCATCCACGTGACCTCTAGCCGTCAGCATGAGAATAGGAACATCACTCTTCGCACGAATTTTCTGGCAGACCTCCCAGCCATCACGTTTAGGCATCATTATATCAAGTACAATGAAGTCTGGGTGCAGCTCATCAAACTGAGTTAGCGCCTGTTCACCATCATTTGCGGTTATTACTTTATATCCATTTTTCTCCAAATATAACTTCGTAATCCGGCAAATATTAAGATCATCATCTACCACCAATACGGTTGTCACGCGGCACGCTCCTTATGAAATAGGATTCATCATTTATATTACTGGATATTTGTGATCAAAAAATTTATTTTTTCAAAATCGTTTTTTACCCCGCTCGATTTCCAGCACAACAAAAAATCCTAGTTTTCACTAGGACTTCCTGTCTAATCCTCATATGAACTCATCCGAGCCCAATTTTACACTTCAAAAGAGCTTTTCAGCGAGACAATCAGGTTAAACACCAGTTTGTCGCTTGTTGTATGTTTCGGATCTACGTTGAAATAGCCGTGGCGGAAAAATTGGAACTTATCATGCGGCTTTGCTTGCTTCATATTGTCTTCCACGAAACCTTGCACAATTTGCAGTGAGTTTGGATTCAAATTCTCCAAGAACGAAGCATCCTCGTCCTCTTCGTTATCGAGAATCAGCGGCTCATACAGACGGAACTCCGCAGGTACAGCACTCTTCGCATCTACCCAGTGGATCGTTCCTTTGACTTTACGGCCCGTAAATCCGCTGCCGCTTTTCGTTTCCACGTCATACGTGCAGTGCAGCTCAACCACTTTGCCGTTCTCATCTTTGATGAAATCATTGCACTTGATGAAATAGGCGTTTTTCAACCGCACTTCGTTGCCGGGAAATAACCGGAAATATTTGTTCGGCGGATTTTCCATGAAATCGTCTTGCTCGATGTAGATCTCGCAGGAGAACGGAATTTGGCGATTGCCCATCTCCGGATTCTCTGCGTTATTCTCCATATCCAGCATTTCGACTTGATCCTCAGGGTAGTTCGTGATTACGACTTTGAGCGGATTCAGCACACCCATCGTACGCATCGCCTTTAACTTCAAATCCTCACGGATAAAATGATCCAGCATCTTCGCATCAACGACGCTGTAGCTGCGAGCTACACCGATTTCGCGAGCGAAATTGCGAATGGATTCAGCTGTAAAGCCTCTGCGGCGAAGACCAGAAATGGTTGGCATCCGCGGATCGTCCCAACCGTCAACGGCTTTCTCGTCGACAAGCTGTTTCAGCTTTCTTTTACTCATCACCGTGTTCGTTAGGTTAAGGCGTGCAAATTCATACTGTCTAGGCACATTCGGCATCTCGCACTCGCGAACAACCCAATCGTAGAACGGGCGTTGGTCTTCGAACTCGAGCGTACAGATGGAATGCGTAACACCTTCAATGGCATCTTCCAGTGGATGCGCGAAAGCATACATCGGGTAGATACACCAAGCATCTCCCGTATTATGGTGATGAGCATGTACGACACGGTAAATGATTGGATCGCGCAGGTTGATGTTCGGCGAAGACATATCGATCTTAGCACGAAGAACACGCTCGCCATCTTTGAATTCACCGGCACGCATACGCTCAAACAAGGCGAGATTCTCTTCGATACTGCGCTCGCGGTAAGGACTGTTCGTACCCGGCTGTGTAAGCGTCCCGCGGGTTTCGCGGATTTCATCCGCTGTTTGGTCATCCACAAAAGCTAAACCTTTGTTGATCAAAACCACCGCACGTTTGTACATTTCCTCGAAATAATCGGAAGCAAAAAACAAACCGTCCCATTGAAAACCGAGCCAAGCGACATCCGCTTTAATGGATTCCACATATTCTGTATCTTCCTTCACCGGATTCGTATCGTCAAAGCGAAGGTTCGTTAACCCCTTGAATTCATCCGCAAGCTCAAAATTAAGACAAATCGACTTCGCATGTCCTATATGAAGGTAACCGTTCGGCTCCGGGGGAAATCGGGTAACTACCTGACTGACTTTGCCTGATTTCAGATCTTCGTTTACAATGTTCTTAATGAAATTGGATGGCGTGCTTACTGCTGCGCTCTTCGTTTCCATATGTTCCCAGCCTTTCTCCCACGGGTTAAAGTTTTATTTTCTATCATACACTATATCTTACTCAAATATAAAGGAGCCAGCGAGATGGAGACATTCGAACATTACTTAGATAAATATGCAGAGCTTGCCATACGTGTCGGATTAAATGTACAAAAGGATCAGACTGTCGTCATCATGACGCCGATCGCCTGTGCTGACTTTGTGCGCAAGCTAACGAAAAAGGCTTACGACGCTGGCGCCAAAGATGTCGTCATCGATTGGGACGACGATGAAGTGAAGGCGCTGCGCCTCAAGCACGCCCCGGAATCCACGCTGCGCGAGTACCCCATGTGGCGAGCAAACGGCCTGGAAGAGATGGCAAAGGACGGTGCAGCCTTCCTCCAAATCTACGCGCCTAACTCCGATTTGCTCAAAGACGTAGACCCTGAACGGGTCGCCATCTCTAGCAAATCTACAGCCACTGCGCGCGAAGGGTTCCTGAAATATTTGCGCAGCAATCAGGTGAACTGGTTGATGGTCTCCTTCCCGACAGCGGAATGGTCGGCTAAGGTGTTCCCGGATTTGAGCGAAGCCGAGCGCATCAAGAAGCTGTGGGAGCAGATTTTCAAGCTGACTCGTGTGGATAAAGATGATCCGGTTGCAGCATGGAAACAGCATATCGAGACGCTGACAGATAAGCAGAATCTACTGAACAACAAAAAGTACAAGCAGCTGCATTTCAAAGCTCCTGGTACAGATTTATACATAGAGCTAGCCCCTAAGCATCAATGGGTTGCCGCAGGGAGCGAGTCGGAGCGAGGTATTTTCTTCGTGCCGAACATCCCAACGGAAGAAGTATTTACGATGCCTGCACGAAATGGCACGAACGGAACCGTTCGCAGCACTTTGCCGCTGAGCTATCAAGGCTCACTAATCAATGGATTCAGCTTGAAATTCGAAAATGGCCGAGTTGTCGAGGCGACCGCTGAGGTGGGTCAAGAAGTGCTGAATAAGATGCTGGACATGGATGAGGGCGCCCGTTATTTGGGTGAAGTGGCACTTGTTCCTTATGACTCCCCCATTTCACAGTCAGGACTCATTTACTACAACACCCTATTCGACGAAAATGCTTCCTGTCATGTCGCACTCGGTAATTCATATCCGTTCACGATTGAAGGTGGAACGACAATGAGCCCCGAGGAGTTAACCCAGAATGGCTACAATAAAAGCCTAATTCACGTTGACTTCATGATCGGCTCAGCTGACATGCAGATCGATGGCATTCTGGCAGATGGAAGCCGCGAAGCTTTGTTTCGCAAAGGAAACTGGGCATAAGACGGCAAGCATGACTTCATAGAAAGACCGCCACATCATGGAACAATTGCACTCCGTGAGATGGCGGTCTTTTTTTAACGTAACTTGCCAGGCAGCGTTTTGACAATGGAGGAGTCTTTCAGAATCCATTTCCCTTGTTTCCATTTCCAAACAGAGATGGCGTATCCAAGTGTATCTGCGTTCGCAATACCCGTGATTCGCTGAGCACCCTTCAGCTCACAGTACCCATCCCGATCAATATCTATCGGCTTCAGGGCGCCATAACCATGAACATCCACAATAATCGGCTTCACTACACTACCATTTTTGTATACACCGAATTTCTCGTAATCGTCCTTGCGGTCTTTGATATCGATTTTGAAAGACTTCCCTGTCTCTTCAATTTTCATCTTTACCACATAATTCTTCTTAAAAGTTGCCTTTACATGAAGTGGACTAGGCAGCGGGATAGCGGTCGGAACATTATTTTTCAGTGAGTAAATATAGTAGTTGGATAGCCCCCCGCTGCCCCCTGTTTCGGCGGATACATAGATTTGAGGCAGTTTGTCCTGAATAAAGTCACAAAAATCCATCTGCGGGTTATATCCACCCTCAAGCGGAATGACTACTTGGGTCTGGACTGGTCCTACGACGGTAATAAATAGCTTATCATAGTACGGACTACTACTATCCGACTTCATCCCTATCAGGGATACTGTATCCGGCTTGCCGTCACCAGTGACATCAATCTCACGTGTTTGTATAAGCTCGCCTTGCTGTGCAGTTTGTGGCGGTGGTGGCGGCATCTCTTCAGCGGACACGAATCCAACTCTCCATAAAGATGAGCTGCTCAAAAGTAAACTAATTACCGCTGTGCCTAGGGCGATTTTAAACCATTTTCTGAACATGTAATCCGACTCCTAATATAGGGATCTTTGAGCGTAGCTCAAAGTCTCTCCTCTTTGAGATTTGAATTCGGCTTATTATTTCTAAATTTTCCATCGGGTATGCGGAACTCCACAAAGGGAATTCTTTCTCTGAAATCGAATGTTAAAGTTAACATATATGAATCGATGAGGTGCTTTTCTTGAAAATTGATCGTCTGCTTGCCATTACCATGCTGCTTCTAAATCGAAGAAGAATTAGCGCTAAAGAACTTTCGGAGCGTTTTGAAGTGTCATTACGTACGGTTTACCGAGACGTTGAGGCCATTAACCAAGCTGGCGTTCCTGTAGTTTCTTATGCAGGGATGAGCGGTGGCTACGAAATTATGGACCAATATCGGTTGGATCGCCAATTTCTGTCCCTCGATGAGCTCCAATCTATTATTGTTGGCCTCAAAGGAATCCGCTCTACCGTCGGCGACCAAGAGATCAGCAACCTTCTTGATAAAGTCGGAGCTCTTGTGGCGAAATCGGAACAGAACACCGTCGCTAACCTAAACAATCAACTTATTATTGATATGAATCCTTGGCGTGGCAGCAATCAGGACAAAGAGAAGCTGAGCACCCTGCGCACATCAATTAAGGAATCTAAACTGATTTCCTTTCAATATATTACTTCCCAAAGTGAGCAGTCTGTGCGAACAGTAGAACCTATGGGCATTGTGGTCAAAGGCTTTGGCTGGTATTTGTACGGCTACTGCCTGCTTCGCCAAGATTTTCGCGTCTTCCGATTATCTCGGATGAAGGATATTGAAGTGCTTCAGAGAACCTTTGAACGTAAAGAAGGAGCCCTAGAACAGTTAGATCATAACTGGGGCAAAAGAGCCCCCTCCTCGCTCATCAAACTCGTGCTGCATGCGCAGCCGAATGTTCGAGCTCAAGTAGAGGATTATTTCCGTCCTGAGCAAATTACCGTTCAAGCTGATGGCACTTTGATGATTACCGCCACTCAACCGGATGAACCGTGGCTTCATGGCATGCTTCTTAGCTATGGCCCCAACCTGCGAATCATTGAACCGGCCCATATTGCAGCCATCATCAAAGATAAAGCTGAAAAAATCGTTCAACTATACGCAAATGAACACTGACAGGACGTTGTCAGTGGTGGTTGTCTATAATGAGATTATGAAGTAGGCGAGACAAATAAATTAATGCTTACGATGCCAGTATTTCTGGCGAAAAACTCAAGTTAATGCTTACGATGTCAGTTTTTCTGGCGAAAAACTCTAAGGAGGCTCACCCATGTTTAGAACAATCGAAGATTTTGTAAATGAATGGAACAATGAAGCAAAAGCTACCCAACGCGTGCTGGACACTTTGACAGATGCTTCACTTAAACAGCAAATCGCGCCCGACTTCCGCTCGCTAGGACAATTGGGTTGGCATATCGCGACTACCATTCATGAGATGACCTCACGCACTGGTCTTACGTTCAATGCTCCCGAAGGCGAAGAATACGCGCCAGCATCCGCCAAAACAATTGCCGACACCTACCGCACCTCCTCAGCCGGGCTAGCAGAAGCAATCCAGTCCCAGTGGACAGATGCTAAGCTCACTGAAAGCACTGATATGTATGGTGAGCAGTGGCTCAATGGTTTAACGCTGCGCATCCTCATTTCGCATGAAATTCACCATCGTGGTGAAATGATCGTCTTGATGCGTCAAGCCGGACTGCGAGTACCGGACATCTATGGTCCGACTCGCGAGGATTGGCTGGAGCGCGGCATGCAGCCGTTGGTGTGATTTAAAGTAGATATAGTAAGAAGTCGTTGAGAACTAGCTTGTCTTTGGATGAGTTTGAAAGAGAATGAAAGAGCTTGAAAGAGATTGAAAGAGATTGAAAGAGCTTCAAAGATCTTCAAAGAGCTTCAAAGAGATCGGAAGAGCTTGGAAGAGCTCAGGAAAGATGAAAGAGCACATCCTCCATGTGCTCTTTTTGGCTTTTTAGGGATTGTATATATTTTTGAAAGTCATTCGATAGAGTTGTCCCCAAAGACATATCTGGAACACTCAACTTCCACTCTGTGAATTCGAAGCCTGCATGCTACTTCCATTGGATTAATTCCAGTGGAAGTAGGGATTTGATAGCCTGGATGCCCATTCCATTGGAATAAATCCAATAAAATTGCGCTTTTCGAAGCATGAGAGTCGATTCCATTGCATTTTCTACAATGAAATTTCCTAAAACACCAATTTTACTCAATAAATCGTGAATTCCATTGTATACTTTACAACAGAAGCTCCTGCAGCTTCCTCACTCTCTCTCGGATACCACTGTTAAATCAAAATTTAATGATAACCCATCCAACAATACGAGGCATAAGCAATGAGCTATACCAAAAGAGGAGGCGAACCTATGCAAAATCAAACGGTCATCGTAACGGGCGCTAACTCAGGAATGGGCCTGGCCACTACTGTGGCGCTAGCCAGCCAAGGCGCCTACGTCATCATGCTGTGCCGCAGCCGCCAAAGAGGCGAGCAGGCACTGATCGAGGCGCGAAAGCAGAGCTGCTCGGAGCGCATCGAGCTTATGCTGTGCGACCTCGGCTCCCTTGCGAGCATCCGTTCTTTTGCCGCGGAGTTCCATGCCAAGCACAATGTGCTGGATGTGCTTGTGAACAACGCGGGGGTCGTCACCGTGAAGCGGCAGACTACAGCAGACGGCTTCGAGGCCATGATGGGTGTCAACCATCTCGGCCATTTCCTGCTGACCAACCTGCTGCTGGACGCCATCGTCCGCTCCCCGCAGGGGCGGATCGTGAACGTCTCCTCCGGCGCCCATAAGATCGGGCGCATCGATCTGACCAACCCTCACCTCACCCGAGGATATCGTGTCTGGAGCGGATACGCCCAGTCGAAGCTGGCGAATATCCTGTTTACCCGCGAGCTGGCGAAGCGGCTCGCCGGCACTTCCGCCACGGCCAACTCGCTGCACCCCGGGGCCGTGGTCACAAACCTCGGTGTCGATCGCGACACCGGATTCGGCAAGGCCGTGTATGCGATGCTGCGGCCGTTCTTCTTGACGCCGGCGCAAGGCGCGGAGACGGCGGTATATTTGGCCGCGAGCCCGGACGTGCGGACGGTCAGCGGCGAGTACTACTACAGGCGGAGGATCGCGCCTGTCTCCGCCAGAGCCCAAGACGAGGAGCTAGCTCGTCAGTTTTGGAATTGGAGCGAACAAGAAGTAGGATTAACACCAGCCAAAGAGTAGGCGCGGAAGGGAATCTTCAGGAACTCTTCGCCCCTTTCCCATGGATAAAAACTGGAAAATGAGGAAACATTATTCGAGCATTTACCCTCATTTTCGGAGTGTGACATGAATTGGACTTTTTTCATAGCCAAGAATCTCTAACCACGATCCAGTGGATTTTGCGCGCTGTTGCAGCCTATCTCTTCTTATTAATTGCGGCCAAAGCTTTGGGGCAACGCTCGATCTCCCAGCTGCGGTTTTTGGATTTCATTATTGCTCTCATTCTTGGAAATATTATTGCCCATCCGCTTTCGGATGAGCATTTAGGTTTAGTCGGCTCCATGATCACCACGATTGTAATCGTAGTCTTATATATGACAACCTCCTGGTTAAGTCTAAAATGGAAATTCCTTAAGCATTATTTAGACCCTCCACCGCTTAGGTTAATTAAAAATGGACAGATTCAAATGAAAAGTCTGCGCAAAGCTAAAATTTCTATAGATCACCTCTTCTCTGAGCTGCGTAAGCAGCAGATTGAAGATATAGCCAAAGTCGCACTTGCGCTGTGGGAGCCAGGGGGAATCATTTCCGTGTTCCTCGAGCCTCCGTATCATCCCCTCACCGCAAAAGATATGTACATACCAACGTCGTCGTTCTCCCTCGTGAAGCCGATTATTGTTGAAGGTTCCAGCGATGACAAAATGCTCGCTCAGTTAGGAAAAGACCACGCATGGCTGGATGCTCAGATTCACACTGCACATCTTGATATGAAGGATGTTGAACTAGCTACCATAGATGATCAAGATCAATTGCGTATATATACCGATTTAGACACCAATGAAAAAGACGAGCAAACGCTGATCTGATAGCGTCCGTTCGTCTTTCTGCTTTTAGATGAGAAAGCTTTGGATCTGTCGTTTAAGAAAGCGCTTTAATATATTTGGAATTACAGCTAAAATATAACTAATATCGTTTTGGAATTGTTTGGATCCATTCTTTTTATCGGGACAACGTTTGGGTAAAGTTTTGGACTCAAACAAGCAATTTGAGGAATGAGGTGACCTTATTGAAAATGCCGCATACTTGGTTTCAAATTGGCAGTCGCAAAAGTGCACTGACGACGATGATCGCCTCTAATTTATTCATCCTGTTGATTCCACTTGCAATGGGACTCTTTTTGTACGCCAAAGTGGAGCAGAGTCTGGAAACAAACGCCAACCGTTCCAATACGGCGATGCTAGAGCAACTAAAGCTGTCGCTGGACTATGAATTATCGGAAGTAGATAATTTAATGCGCCAGGTCGCGCTCGATCCGAAGTTGGATTATATGTTGAAAATTCCGAAAGATGCGGACAGCGCCGATAAATACCGTTTCGTGGAATTCATGCGCAACCAATTGAGCAGGTACCGCAGCATGGTTAGCAGTTTTATTTTTGACTATTACGTTTATTTTGACAGCAGCGATACCATCGTCAAAGCAGATTTATTGACCGATTCTCGTACGTTTTATTCCACCTACTATACTTTTAGGGACATGACGTATGAGCAGTGGCACAAGGAGATTTTGACAAGTACGCACAGCATGTCTTACTTGCCAGCCGCCTCCCTTGCTCGCGGGAATGAAATATCCACTAACACCGAATACGTTCCGAAGGAGGTCGTCGTCTATGAACAATCGCTTCCCCTTCGTTCGCAATCCGATGTCCTCGGTAATTTTATCGTTCTGATCGATGTCGACCAAATCAAACAAATGTTAAAGCAGTTGGAAACAGCTAGCGACAGTGCGATTTATATCATTGACCATACAGGAAAAACAATTATGAGCACGAGCGATATACCATTTTCGCCCGACCTTCTCAATCGCATTGAAACCAATAGCAGTCCATTCGATTACCGAATCGCTGGCGTCAATCAAATGGTATCGGTTACGTCCTCGCAAAAGGCGGGCTGGAAGTATGTGTCGGTAACGCCGAATGACGTATTTATGCAGCAGGTCAATCAAATTCAAACATGGTCCTTAGGACTTTTCATTATATGCTTGATCGCTGGGCTGCTAGCTGTCTACGCCGGGGTATACCGCAATTACAAGCCGCTTCAGAAAACGGTGAACGCGATTATGCGCGGGAAAGACATGATCGGGCGCCCTGCCTCCAACGAGTACGAGTTTATCCAACAGACGTTCGAAGGCTCGATTCACGAAGAAAAAAACTTGCGCAACATGCTAGCCCAGCAAATCCCGTTAATTCGAACCAACTATTTATCCCGCCTCATACGCGGTTATATGGACGTGGATGTTTCCTCAGAAAACGAAGAAACACTTCGGTTCATGGATCTATCGTTCGTAAGCGATCGTTTTGCCATACTCCTTGTCAAGATCGAAGACATAGATGATTTCAGCGAAGAACAATCCGAGCAAGGCTGGGCGCATGCAAGGTTTATCGTATCGAATATAGGTGTCGATCTTATTCAACTGCATCATACTGGGTATTCGGTTGAGCTCGATCGCGATCGTCTTGCTTTTCTCATCAACCTGGAGAATCGGCGAGGAGATCGCTCTGCTGTCGATATACGAGAATTTGCAGAATCGCTTAACAGCATGATTTCACAAAGATTCAAAATCAACATAACTGTAGCCGCAGGAGAGATCCATCAGGGGCCAAAGGCGATTCGCGACTCCTACCCAGAAGCGCTATCAGCACTTGAATATAGACTTATTAAAGGGAAAAACGCAGTCATCCACTTCCAAGATATCATAGATGCCACACAGCACTATTATTACCCGCTTGAAATCGAAATACAGCTTATCAATTTCGTTCGGAGCGGTGATTCGGATAATGTGGAAAAGCTGCTCTCTACGATCTATTCGATGAATTTCGATTCTAGCCACATCACGCCGGAACTTGGTAAGTGCTTGTTCTTCAATGTAATGAGCACATTTTTGAAAATTGTAAACGCCTCAAATACGAACCCGGAAGAAGTGCTTGGCGCGAATTTCGATCCGATCAAAGCGGTTTTCAGCTATCCGACGGTGGATGGCATGTACCAGAAAACGAAGGATTTGTACGCAACGCTCACCCGCTTGTTTATAGTCGAACGGTCCGACCACAGCACGCAATTACTGCAGGAGATCGTCCATTTTGTAGATCAAAATCTCGATGATCAGAACATGGGGCTGGCGCTTGTTGCCGACCGCCTCAAGATGACACCGCCATATATTTCCACCTTCTTCAAAAAACATCAAGGGCAAAATCTGTTAGATTACGTCACACGCAAACGGATTGAAAAAGCGAAATTGTTGATGGAGAACAAGGAGCTGACGAACGCACAAATTGCGCAAATGGTCGGTTATAATAACGACGTTGTGTTCATTCGCGCTTTCAAAAAGCAGGAAGGTATTCCGCCAGGAAAATACCGCGAAACGATGAGGCTGGGCAAAACCAGATCCGACGCATAAAGGGCAGCCTCTAGGGCTGTCCTTATTTTGATAAGTAAGCTGAATGTGGAATATAGACAGGATATCAGTGCTCCTTGAAGGAAGGAGAGCAACAAATTATACACTGACGTTTTTTAATATCTCACTGATTTGTTTTCTACTAACCCGCAATTCTTACGAAAATACAACGCAAATGAAAAGTAGAAAGTATCCTTTCTCGCAGGCAGAAGCTACACTCGGAACTAGAAGGCGGGACAATAACGATCCCGTTTCACAATTCACTCACTATGAAAAGGGAGGCGTTTTCATTGAAGAAAAAAATGAAACATGTAAGTTCCGTCATGCTGATTTCTTTACTCGCTGCTTCAGTTGCCGCATGCAGCAGTAATGGCGGAGACGAGAAGTCGTCGCCGCAGTCTGGCAAAGAAACACAGCCGCCGAAGTTGACCAATCTGACGTACTGGGTAACCAACCAGCCCTCAGCTGCTTCGCAGATGAAGACATACGCAGAAATGGAAATGTATAAGGAACTCGAAAAAATATCCGGTGTAAAGGTGGAATTCCAACATCCTCCGACCGATGCCCAACAGGCAAAAGAACAGTTCAACCTCATGCTCGCCTCCAACCAACTGCCGGACGTTATTGAAACGAGCTGGACGGGGTATCCAGGCGGACCGGAAAAAGCGATTCAAGATAGCAAAATTATTAAGCTGAATGATTTGGTCGATAAATACGCACCGAACCTAAAAAAACTGTTGACGGATCATCCGGACTGGAAAAAGCAAATCATGACGGACGATGGCAGTATCTACTCATTCCCGTTCCTGCGAGGTGGTGAGAAGGTCAGAGTGTTCTTCGGCCCAGGTGTACGTCAGGATTGGCTGGATAAACTGGGCTTGAAAATGCCAACAACGATCGACGAATGGTACAACGTGTTGAAAGCGTTTAAAGAGAAAGATCCGAACGGCAACGGCAAAGCGGACGAAATACCGATTTACCTCGATAAAGCATTATTCGCTACCGATGCTCCGTTCCTCGGCGCATGGGGCATCAATTACAGTTTCTACCAAGACAGCGGCAAAGTGAAGTACGGCCCAATCCAGCCGGAGTTCAAAGATTTCCTTGCAACGATGAACAAATGGTACAAGGAGGGCTTGCTTGACAAAGACTTCGCAGCACCGAACGATAAATTATACGACAATAAAATGACAACAAACCTGTTGGGAGCATCTGTGTTCTATAACGGCGGAGGCATCGGCAAATACGCCAACCTGATGAAGGACAAGGACCCGAATTTCAAGCTAGTCGCCGCTCCTTATCCGCTATTGAAAGCTGGGGATAAACCAATTTGGGGCCAGAAAGATTTTGTAACCAACGGTATTGGCGCTGCTATCACAACAAGCAACAAAAATCCCATTGAAACTGTCAAATGGCTTGATTATGCTTACGGCGAAAAAGGCGATCTGCTATTTAACTATGGCAAAGAAGGCGTCAGCTACAAAATGGAGAACGGCAAAGCCGTATTCCTTCCGGAAGTACTCAACCCGCCGAGCGGAGTCAGCCTTGCTCAATCATTTTCGAAGCATAACCGTTCGACGTGGAGCGCACCGTTCGTGCTTAGCGATAATTTCCAATTGCAATATCTCGCGCTCCCACAACAGAAAGATGCGCTTGAAATCTGGTCGAAACCAACGGCTGAACGCAAAATGCCGCTCGTGACACCGACCAAAGACGAAAGCAGCAAGTATGCTTCCGTCATGACGGATGTCGAGACTTATCGCGACGAAATGCTGCTTAAGTTCATTATGGGCGTGGAGCCGATCGAAAACTTCGACAAATATGTCAAGAAGATTCAAAGCATGGGCATCGAAGACGCCACCAAAATTCAGCAGGCTGCGCTCGAACGATTTAATAAACGCAGTTAAATCGAAAGCTTCGGACTGGGAGATGATCGGCTTCATCTCCCGCTTTCATATCGAAACCATGCAGAAAGGCAGGGAGAAACGATGGCGCAAAGCTCTGGAAACCTACAGGCAGGCACAGTAACCAAAATCTACCGCGAGCCTACATTACTTCAAGTTATTCGCTCGGATCTTAAGCGGCATTGGGCTATTTATGTGATGGCCCTTCCTGTTATCGCTTATTACCTCCTGTTTCATTACGGGCCGATGTACGGTTTACAAATCGCATTCAAAGACTTTTCAACCGTAAAAGGAATCTGGGGAAGTCCGTGGGTTGGTTTCAGGCATTTTGAAAGCTTTTTTAACGGTATTTATTTCTGGCGGTTAATTAAGAACACCATACTAATCAACGTATATGAACTAATATTTGGCTTTCCGGCGGCTATTGTATTAGCGTTGCTGCTCAATGAAATTCGTAACAGCATGTTCAAACGGGTTGTGCAGACAATCTCGTATTTACCTCACTTCATTTCAATCGTCGTCGTGGCTGGGATGATGGTCGACTTTTTAGGCCGTACGGGTCTCATCAACCAAATCATCGCCTCCTTCGGAATCGAACCGATCGACTTTTTGAAAGAAGCGAGCTGGTTCCGTTTCCTGTTTGTTTCATCTGGTATTTGGCAAGGAATCGGTTGGGGTTCCATTATCTATTTGGCGGCGATGGCCACCATCGACCCTACCCTGTATGAGGCTGCCCGGATGGATGGCGCGAACCGTTGGAAGCAGACGCTGCACATCACAATTCCCGGTATTATGCCCACGATCGTTATTTTGTTTATTTTGAATATGGGCAACATGCTCTCGGTTGGCAGTGAAAAAGTACTCCTTCTGTACAACCCGCTCACTTATGAGACAGGGGATGTCATTTCAACCTACGTCTATCGCAAAGGGGTTCTGGAGGCAAGTTACAGCTTTACGGCAGCGGTGGGGCTATTTAACTCCGTCGTAAGCTTCATTCTGATTGTGTCCGCCAACAGCATCAGCAAGCGGCTCACCGAGAATAAACTTTGGTAGTCAGAAGGGAGATTCGGCGATGAAACCAACAACAGGTGAACGATCATTTGGATATTTGAATGCACTCCTTATGATCGGCCTTTGCATAGTCACTTTGTACCCATTCTTATACGTTCTATTTGCTTCGTTTAGCAATGCAACGTCTTTCCTGCAGCATCGCGGACTGATGTTCAGCCCAGCCGGCTTCGATCTCGGCGCTTACAAAGCTGTGTTCAATAACCCAATGATTGTAAAAGGGTACCAGAATACGTTGCTCTATGTGGTGCTTGGTACCGCAATTAATCTCGTCATGACGGCGATCGGCGCCTACGTATTGTCCAGACCTCATTTATACTTCAAAAATATGATCATGTTTTTCATCGTCATAACGATGGTATTTCACGGCGGCTTGATTCCGACTTACCTGCTTGTGAACGACCTCGGGATGATGAACACGATGTGGGCGCTTCTCATTCCCGGTGCGATCAATACATTCAACATGATCATCATGCGGACCTCTTTTCAAGGCATCCCAGTTAGTTTGGAAGAATCCGCGCGAATGGACGGCGCTAGCGATTGGAAGATTTTATTTCTCATTATAATCCCGCTTTCGATGCCTGTTATTGCTGTCATGATTTTGTGGTACGCGGTAGGACATTGGAATTCCTACTTCAGTGCGCTAGTCTATCTGCGGAGCCGTGAAGACTACCCGCTACAGCTCGTACTCCGTGAAATTTTAATTGCCAACAATACGGATTCGATGATGACGGGTGCAGCCAACGATGATAAATACGCAATTGGGGAAACGATTAAATATGCGACGATTATCATCTCGACGTTACCCATTATTTGCCTATATCCGTTTCTGCAAAAGTATTTCGTCAAAGGGGTCATGATTGGGGCGATTAAGGAGTAACTCTGCTGCAAAGCATGTGTGGAGTGATCTTGCTTAAATAACCTCCACCCCGACACCCAGCTCTCGCCAACGATCAAAAAAGTCTGGGCATGTTTTCGAAACACAGCCTGGATCCGCAATCCTGACGCCATTCACCCTTGCGCCGATCAATGAAAGAGCCATCGCCATTCGATGGTCGTCGTGGGGGTCGAGCAGCGCGGGCTGCGGCTCCCCTGGGTACACCGTTAACCCATCCGCATGTTCTTCCACCTGAACGCCAAGCTTCCCAAGTTCCTCACACATCGCCGCAATGCGGTCGCACTCGTGATGCCTGATATGCGCAGCATCCGTCAATGTAATGGGACCATCTGCGAAGGGAGCCAATGCTGCTAGTGTAAGCGTCTGGTCAGACCAACGCTGCATACTCACCGTGAAGCCGCCTTTAAAACGGTTTGTACCCCGGACTTCAATGTAACGCTCACCATGCGTCACCGAACAGCCCATTTTCTCCAAAACAGACAGTAGCTCTATATCCGGTTGTCGTGTCTGCGAGGAAATTCCCTCAATACGTACACGTCCATTCGTCAGAGCAGCGAGTGCCCAGAAGTAACCGCAAGTTGATACATCGGGTTCCAGCATGAATGTACGAGCTTCATAAACGCTCGGCTGAATCGTAATCGTTTGCCCATCCTCATGAACCTCCGGCCTCACACCGAACGCCCACATCATATCTAATGTCATCTCGACGTAGTCCCGCTGCACAATTTGATCAGCGATCCGAATGGTAAGAGTGTCTTTCGCATAAGGAGCTGCGAGGAGCAATCCACTAATAAACTGACTGGAAACCGCTCCAGAAACCGTTACTTCTCCTCCGTTAAGACCATCCGCATGTAGCGTCAGCGGCACACATCCAAGATTGCCGTTATAACGGATATCCGCCCCCAAACTGGATAACGCGTCCAATAAAGGTGCAAGAGGCCTTTCAGCCATACGCTTACTGCCATCAACTTTCCATTCCCCATGTCCAACGGCAAGCGCCCCGGGTAAAAAGCGTGCGACCGTTCCAGCAGCCCCAACATACAAATCCGCTTTCGCGACAGACCAATGCCCTTCGTTCCCCTTGACCGTAAGCGAGTCCCCATCCATCTCGATTCCAACTCCCAGCTCTCCGAGCGCTTTCATACACCAATAGGAATCATCGCTTTGTAAAATACCCTGAAGTCGCGTGGTCCCCTTCGCCAGTGCAGCAATAAGGAGTGCGCGATTGGTGAAGCTTTTACTGCCCGGTATCGTAATAGTGGCATCTACCGCTCCGTGAAGCGGCGACAACCGTACCTCCTGTCCTTCCAGATGCTGCGACCACGGAGATCTAGCTCTCCGATCTGGCTCGTGCGTCTTTGAATCCTTCATCTCATCCACCCTCTCCAATTGTGCGTATCCTGTAAGCCAATTATAATAGGAGGTAAAGGCATAGATGAAATCACCAAATAAGCACCTTCCCATAAAGGAGCTCTATATCATGATCCATTTAGAATGGTACCGAATATTCCTTCACGCCGCCAAAGCGGGCAATTTAACCAAAGCAGCCGGGGAGCTTTACATTACCCAACCATCCGTCAGCTATGCAATTAAACAAATGGAACAGGCCCTATCCATAAAGCTTTTTCACCGGCAATCCAAGGGTGTGGAGCTAACAACTGAGGGGAAGCAATTACTGCTTTATGTGGAGCAATCTTTTGCACTTTTGGAGGCTGGGGAGAAAAAAATGTCCGCACTCAAGCACCTCACAGGAGGCGAACTTCGTGTCGGAGCGAGTGATTCGTTATTCAAGCACTTCTTATTCCCTTATTTGGATACCTTTCATAAACAATATCCCGATGTCCGCATCCGTCTTTCTCACGGCAAAACATCCGAGATTACAGCTCGAGTCAAAGAGGGCAGCATCGATTTCGGACTTATTCATTTGCCAACTGCCGATGATCCTCATCTCGATGTCCAAGCGATCATGACCCTCCAAGACTGCTTCGTGGGCGGTGAAGCTTACCGTGATCGAGATGACCACTCACTTTCCGCGCAGGATATCAGCCAATTCCCCTTACTGCTCCTGTCTCCTGGAAGCAGCACAAGGCGTTTCGTTGAGCAATGGTTCGCTGCCCAAGAAGTCACGATCGAGGCCGACATCGAGCTCGGCAGCATTGATCTGCTTATCGAATTTGCAAAACTCGGCTTCGGCGTTGCTTTCGTCCCTCGGTCTTACGTCGTCAAAGAATTGGCTGAAGGTGATCTGCATGAGCTAAAGCCTGCCAAAGCCATCCCTGCCCGCAGCATCGGAATCACCACCCGTCAAGATATGACGTCGTCTGTTGCGGCGGCTAAATTTCTTGAGATGCTTTCGTCTTAAAATTGCTTATACTGCCAATATATACTCTGAGAAGCAGATGTACGTACGCAGATATGTATACCGTACAAAGATACGTACACGTAAACGTTCACGCACACTTACTCTACATAAAACGCTTCTCGATTTTTTTGCTAATCATAAGTGAGAACGCAATAAATAAGGCCACGTAGATCAACTCATACGGATTCTCAATGAATCGCTTAGGATCGTGTCCGATGAAGCTAACCGACAGGACCATGACCGCTTTCCCCGCGGCAACCGCAACCAAAAAAGAACGAAACCTCATGCCGACTAGCCCGGCAGCCATATTAATCACAACGAAAGGTCCTATCGGAAAAAGACTGAGTATAAACACATAGTTGAAAGCCTGACGGCGCGCCCAAAGGAGACTTTTTTGGACCTTGGGCTTTTGTGCCCAGCGCTCTAGATAAGGATGGCCGGCTACTTTTTTGACGATCGCAAAAGTCACCAAGCACCCGCACACAATACCTATCCAAGAGTAAAGAAAACCGAGCCACAGCCCATATACAGCTGCATTTACACTAATAATGACAAGTGTAGGAAGCGGCGGAACGAATGATTTCAGGAAAGGTAGAAGAAGACCGGGCAAGGGGCCGAGTGATCGATACTTGTCCAGGATCATCGCCAAATTATCTTCCGTGAGGTAGGACAAGAGTTCTGTTATTCCCATATGTATGCACACCTACTCGCTTAACAGTTAGTTGGAGATTAGGATAACCTTTCAAATTAACGAAGGATAAAGGCTTACGCTGTCCAAAAGGACGTGCTCGCTTATCAAAGCTGGCTGAGAAAGCAAGTGAAGTTGCAAATTTATAAAATCGAGTCAACCGAAAAAAGAACCTCCATAGGCATAATAGCACATGAAGGTTCTGGTTGCTTATTTTTGAGCTAAAAACACTAAATTGACACATGATGGATCTCGCCTGTGGATGCTTATGCAAAAACTAATGTATGTCTGGTGACATTCGCTGGCTAACCATCGTACAAGTTGTATTCAGTATGACATTACATCTCGGCTGAACTACCTCAGGTTACAAAGTTGTATTCGTGCAGCAAATACCCTCTTCTTACCTACCTTAGCCCGCCAAGCGTCTTCCGTGCTACAAACGTCCTCGTCAGCTCTACCTTAGCCTCCAAAGTTGTATTTCGTACAACAATATTTCCTCTTCTCCCCTATGTTAGGCAAAAAAGTTGTATTTCGTACAACAGTTCCAGCTGAAAACACGCGTTTCCTCCGAGATGCGGCCAAATTGTTGTATTTTTTGCAATAATTTTCCTAATTCAGCCGGAATTGCTTCAAATTGTTGTACAAAGTGCAACACAACAATACCCGCTCATGACCAGAAGTGGGCATGGACCGACTCGTGAAGCTAACAATGAATTACTGGCGGAAAAGTAGCAGCGGGGCATGTAGTAGGAACAGCTAGAACAGCATATAGCAGGAACAGCCAGAACAGCATATAGCAGGAACAGCCAGAACAGCATATAGCAGGAACAGCTGTAACAGCCGGAGCCGCTGGAGCTTTACGCCTCTAGCGGGTTCACCGCTTCATGAAGCAGCTGCTCCAGCTCAGCGGTGTAGGCTGCGGTTTGCGCTTCGTCCCAGCCGAAGCGCTCAGCCATGAAGGCGATCGCAGGCGCCTTCCACTGCTTTGCCCACGAGATGTCGAAGAAGAGGGCGCCCGTGCGGCGGATGAAGAAATCCGCCGGCTTCACGACCATCTCGCACTCGATCGCGTACACGAGCGCAGCGAGCACAGCGGCGGGCATGCCCCGCTGCGCCGCCTCAGCCCGGTGCTGCTCCAGCAGCTCGAATACGGCGTCCACGTTGGAGCCGTACCTGCGCGCGAGCAGCGCAGCCTCTGCCTCGGTCAACCCCAGCCGCAGGCCTTGGCTGGCCTTGCCCCGCAAGAACGGCGCCAGCTTCGCGGAGCCGCCCACATCGCCGCCGGAGATCGGCAGCGTCCGGGTGCGGCTCGGCGGCAGCGCCGCCGAGACCTTGCCCTCCGCCAACAGCATGGCGGCGATCTTGTCCACGACCGACTCCGCCATTTTGCGGTAGCCGGTCAGCTTGCCCCCGGCCATCGAGATGAGGCCGGAGTCCGAGACGAAGATTTCGTCGCGGCGCGAAATCTCAGAAGGATCTTTGCCCTCTTGATGGATCAGAGGGCGCAGCCCGGTCCAGCTCGATTCGACGTCAGCCTCCGTCAACCCGAGGGACGGAAACATCTCGTTCGCGGCGCGCAGCACATAAGCGCGATCTGCTTCGGTAATACGGGGATTCGCGATATCCCCTTTGTAATTCGTGTCCGTCGTCCCGATGTAAGTTTTGCCGTCCCGCGGAATGGCAAACACCATCCGCCCGTCCGGCGTATCAAAATAAATCGCCTGCCGCAGCGGGAACTTGCTCTGATCGAACACCAGATGCACCCCTTTGGTCAGGTGCAGCGTCTTGCCATGCTTAGAGCGGTCCATCTCGCGCAGCGTATCGACCCAAGGCCCGGCCGCATTAACAATCTTACTCGCGTACAGCGAGTATGACTTCTTTTCAGACGCCTTTTCAGATGTCTCTCCAGACACCCCGCCGCCAATCTGATCCACCACACGCACACCAACCAACTTGCCATTCTCCACCAGCAGCTCTTCCACCTTAGCGTAATTCACCGCCAAAGCACCCAGCTCTACAGCCTTTTTCATAACCTCAATAGTTAAACGCGCATCATCTGTGCGGTATTCCACATAGTAACCGCCGCCTTTGAGATCCTTCTTCTTCAAAAGAGGCTCATGCGAGAGGGTTTCCTCTGGGCGGAACATTTTACGGCGCTCCGATCTTTTGACACCAGCCAAGAAATCATAAACCCGCAGACCCAGCGAGGTGGACAGCTTCCCGAACGTGCCCCCTTTATAGAAAGGCAGCAGCATCCACTCCGGCGTCGTCACATGCGGCCCATTTTCATATACAATCGCACGCTCTTTACCGACCTCAGCAACAACCTTCACATCCAGCTGTTTGAGATAGCGCAGCCCGCCATGAACCAGCTTGGTCGAACGGCTTGACGTCCCCGCAGCGAAGTCCTGCATATCAATCAACGCGGTGCGAAGCCCTCTGCTCTGTGCATCGAGCGCAATGCCAGCTCCCGTAATCCCGCCTCCAATTACGATCAGATCAAGCTTTTGCTTCGACATGGCTTGCAGCATTTCTGTTCTTTTCAGCGCATTAAACCCTTGTTGTTGCCCTATATTGGTTTGCTTAAGTTCCTTCGTCATCTCAATCTCTCCCTCGCGGATATAAAATAAAAAACCACAACATACCTAACACGTTTACACGTATAGGCCGCTGTGGCTTCTCCTAGTCTCCAACCGAATATTAACTTGTTATTAGTATATCATTGCTCACGCTTATTTAAAAGCCATTGCGGCATTTACTGCTTTTTTCCAACCGTTATACAAACTCTCTTGAAGTTCAGCTTCCATTTCCCGTTCAAAAGCCTTATCCACCTGCCACTGCTCCGCAATCTCCGCTTGATCCTTCCAAAAACCAACAGCCAGACCCGCTAGAAAAGCCGCGCCAAGCGCTGTCGTCTCACTAATCATCGGACGTTCTACCGTGACACCCAGCATGTCGCTTTGGAACTGCATAAGGAAGTCGTTCTTCACAGCACCACCATCCACTCGCAGCTTCGTGAGCTGAATGCCGGAATCGTCCTCCATCGCTTGCAGCACATCCTTGGTCTGATACGCGAGCGATTCGAGCGTTGCCCGAATGAAATGCTCCTTCGACGTCCCCCGAGTGAGCCCGAATACCGCGCCCCGAACGTCGCTGTCCCAATATGGCGTACCTAGTCCGACAAAAGCCGGTACCACATACACACCATCTGTTGATACAACACGCCTCGCGTACTCTTCACTATCCTTCGCCGATTTAATCATCCGCAGCCCGTCCCGCAGCCACTGAATCGCCGATCCTGCCACGAAAATACTGCCTTCCAGCGCGTACTCCACTTTCCCGTTCAATCCCCAAGCAATAGTGGTCAAAAGTCCGCTGCGCGATGGAATCGCGTGATTACCCGTGTTCATCAGCATAAAACATCCGGTGCCATACGTATTTTTGGCCATCCCTTTTTCAAAACAAGCTTGCCCGAACAGAGCCGCCTGCTGATCCCCTGCCGCACCCGCAATTGGAATCGCCGAACCGAAAAAGAAGCTTTCCTGCGTATAACCATACACCTCAGAAGAGGAGCGAACCTCCGGCAGCATGGAAGCTGGAATGTCCAAATGCCCCAGCAGCTCTTCATCCCACTTTAGCTCGTGAATGTTATAGATGAGCGTGCGCGAAGCGTTCGAATAGTCCGTCACATGCGCTTTCCCGCCTGTCAGCTTCCAGATCAGCCATGTATCCATCGTGCCAAAAAGCAAATCCCCGCGTTCCGCCTTCTCTCTGGCACCGTCAACATGATCGAGAATCCACTTGATTTTGGTCCCCGAAAAATAGGCATCAATCAGCAGCCCCGTACGCTGCCGAAACAGGTCGCTAAGCCCCTGCGCTTTCAGTGTTTCACAAATATCTGCCGTCTGTCTCGACTGCCAAACAATCGCATGATACACAGGCATCCCTGTGTGCCGATCCCAGACAACCGCAGTTTCCCGTTGGTTGGTGATGCCAATTCCCGCGATCTCCGCAGGCTGCACCCCAGACTCCGATAGAGCCGCCGCAATGACGCCCTGAATCGACAGCCAAATTTCGTTCGCATCATGCTCCACCCAACCCGGCTTCGGAAAATACTGCTTAAATTCCTTCTGGGCGACATGCACAATACTCCCTTTTTGATTAAATAAAATAGCTCTAGAACTTGTTGTCCCCTGATCAAGGGAAAGAATATAAGAAGGATTTGTCCCCGTCATTGCCATTGCCTTACCTCCACATGTTCAGGATCATTGATGATAATGCTGCCACAGCTCCGTATTCGACGTAGTAACTGCCGTTGCTCCAGCTCCTAACGCAAGCTCCACATCCTCCACCGTACGAATGAGTCCTCCTGCAAAAATAGGAATGCCCGAACGCTCCTTCACTTCCGTGATAATGTGCGGAATAATACCGGGAAGTACCTCAATGAAATCAGGTTTTGTCCTCTCCAAAAGCGTGTAGCTTTTATCCAAGGCACTGCTGTCTAGGAGAAAAAGCCGCTGAATGGCGATCAGGCCATTCTGTTTCGTCTTCATAATCACATTTCCCCGTGTCGAAATGATACCAGCAGGACGAATACTCTGACACAGAAATTCCGCCGCATAATCGTCGTTTTTGAGCCCTTCTATTAAGTCAGCGTGCAGCAGCAGCTTCTTTCCATTTTCTCTGCCCAGATCCACAATGCTTTTCAACTGCCCAATATGACAATCCAACAGAACTATATACGTATAATTAGATTTAAATAGCTTCTCTAGGTCTCTCATTTTGCGAATGGCCGGTAAAATACACTGCTCTTCCAAAGACATAACTTTCGCCCCCGTTTCTTTAAAAATGAACATCTGTCCCTATCCCAGAATGAGCGGAATGACAACAAAAAAACTCACCAAGTATTGCCAATGATATTCAATGGGCAATCCAAGTGAGTCTCCTGTCTCCGTCACATGTTATTAACTTACCTTCATTGTACTGAGGCAAGTACATCATGTCAATGACAATGATCATCCAGCTAATTTAGGTCGACAATGCCTTACGCACAGCTAAAATATACTTCGATTGATCCAGCGGATTGACTCCACGCCGCTTACGCTCCGCATGAACGTCCGGCGGACTTGGCTGATAGCCTGCGAATGAGGAAGTTATCACACCTCGTCCGCCTGACATTGCACTCAGCTTCACTGGATATTCCAGTGACGTAGCCACGGGCAGACGACCCTCGACTACGAATCTGCCTCCTGTCATTTGCGGCGGATCAAAAGCCGCTCTCATCTGCACAAGGTCGCTGAGCACCTTGCCCCCGAACTCCTCAGGCACGGTAATGCGAACCTGCAGCATCGGTTCGAGCAGTGTCGTGCCCGTCTGCGCAAGACCTTGCATGATGCCCATCGGCGTAGCGACAGCGAAGTCGAGCGGGTGAGTGTGCCATACATGATGCTCGCCTTCGACGAGAGTCACCTTGAGGTCGGTGACTTCCCAACCGAGCAGCCCTTGCTGGAGCGCCTCCGGTACACGGCGCTCCACCTCGTTCTGGTACTGCACGAGCAGATGCTCGCCGCGTACCAACGACTCATACACGAGCCCGCTGCCCGGCGCCCCAGGCTCGATACGAAAGCGTAAGATCGCCCAGCACGGCTTGGGCATCGTATAGGCAATGAAGCCTTCGCCCACTTTCGAAGGTGTTTCTTTATAGATCACGGAAGGTTGGTCGAACCTTACTCGGAGCCCAAAGCGCGAGCTCAAGAGACTCGTGAGAATCTCGAGCTGAATCGCGCCCATGACTTTCACATGCAGCTCGCGCTCCTCCTGCAGCCACTGCAGATCGAGCAGCGGATCCTCGTCCGTCAGCTCCTGCAGCGCTACGACAAGCGCCGGATACTGCGCCTCGCCCTCGGCGTGAACCTGCACAGTCAAGAGCGGAACCGCCATCTGCGGCGCAGGCGGCACGCTGTCTGCTCGGCCCAGCACATCGCCGATCCGCACCTGTGTCAGGCCGCAGACGGCTGCAATATCGCCGGCCATGACAAACCCGATATCTTCGGCTTTACGGCCGTCGATTTTGCGAATCTGGGTCACCTTCTCCTCCACGCCCTGCGTGACATTGACGACGGTGTCCCGGTTGCGTATCGTCCCCTCATAGAGGCGGACGTATGCCATTCTCCCCATGGTCTTGTCCCGCTCGACCCTGAACACCACGGCCGAAAGCGGCTGCTCCGCAGAGCCGCTCGGCCCAGGCAAATAATCAAGGATCGCTTCCATCAGCTCCTTGATACCAAGCCCTTTGCTGGAGGCTCCCACCAGCAAAGGAAAAGCCTCCCCCTGCCGCGCATATCGCTGCAGGGCTGCCTTCACCTCGCGTGCCTCGACCGGCGCGCCTTCGATGTAGCTCGTGAGCATGCGCTCGTCGAGCTCCGATAGCTTCTCCACCGCGGATGCCAAGTCGAATCCGCGCACCCCATCCGCGGCGACCGCATCCGCCGAGTCATCCGAGAGCACGTTCGCCGCACCGCGGAACGTGTCCTCTTGACCAAGCGGTGCATAGATCGGCACCGCCATCTCCGTGAGCTGCTTGTGAATATCGCGCAGCACGCGCTCGGGATCCGCGCCGACGCGGTCCATTTTATTCATATACAGCAAGGTTGGTATCTTGAGGGATTGCAGTGTGTGCCAGATCATTTCCGTCTGTGACTGCACCCCTTCCACCGCTGAAACAATAAGAATAGCCCCGTCCATTACCCGAAGTGAACGCTCCACTTCCGACAAGAAATCGACGTGACCTGGTGTATCCACAAGGTTAATCAACGTATCCTTCCATGAAAAAGAGGTCGTCGCGCTGCGAACCGATATCCCCCGCTCCCTTTCCACATCCATAGAATCCGTCTGCGCTGTCCCGTTATCTACACTACCCAACGAGCGAATTCGCCCGCTATGATAAAGAATATGCTCTGTCGTTGTCGTCTTACCCGCATCCACGTGCGCAAAAATGCCCACATTTCTTCTGGATATTGCTTGATTATCATCCCTCATCAGAGCCCGGATCCCCTTCTATTACTATCTTATCTTCATTATACTAAAAGTGCGTACAATTGGATAAGCTTGTCTATCAGTAATAAATTGTTTCACAAATTTTACTAGGCCTAATAGCCTGTTGACCATTATGATGGAAATACTAAACCTAGGAGGTTTTCACGTCATGGAAACTACGGAATTCGAGCAGTCAAGCCAGTCTATCCAACCTGAGGTATCTATCATACTATTGAATAAAATGCATCCTGCGATAACAGCCTTGTCCCAAGCAGACAGCAAACTAGCCAGTCTCATTGAACTGATCGGTGATCTTACACTCACGCCCAGCTACAAACCCTTTGAGTCGCTCGTCATGTCGATTATTTCCCAACAACTCTCTGCCAAAGCGGCTGCAACGATTAAAGCCAGAGTGCAGCTCGTTATACCGAACGTCACGCCTGAGCTTGTGCTCGCTGTGGAAGAGGAGGCCATCAGGCAATGCGGGGTCTCCTATCCCAAAATCCGTTACATCCGTGACCTCAGCACAAAGGTGATAACCGGCGAGGTGGCACTCGACAAGCTGCAGGATTTAGAAAACACAGAGCTGCTCAAACAGCTCACAAGTGTCAAAGGCATCGGCGCCTGGACAGCGGAAATGTTCCTCATTTTCACATTAGGCAGACCCGATGTCATGTCGATTGGCGATGCTGGCCTCCAGCGTGCGGCCAAATGGCTGCACACCCTTGCCGATCGCAAAGACGGTAACTATCTAGGCGAAGTTGCACCGAGCTGGGCGCCTTATCGCAGCTTTGCCTCGTTATATTTATGGCGTGCGATTGATATGGGGTTTGTGGATTCAGGCCTACAAGTGGAGGCTTGCACGAAACCCAACTTGGAGCAAGGATATTTGGCTTAAGCCGTTTCTTTTCGATGAATGAGTTTGTCAAAATAAGTTACGCCCCATACAAATAGTTTGATCAGCAAAATATATACTTTGCTCCCACTATTTTGTTGCACCAAATGCAATTGAACGTTGAACAGCTCATCACCCTTTAGTTGATTCAAGGAAATATGCGCTTTAAGATCAAATTGTTATACGAAATATACGAAATACAACAATGGCAGACTACTCTAACAAAAGGCAGTTCTATTGTTGCACAAATAACAACTTGGATTATCGTGTTGGTGGTGCGTGTACATCCTTTACCCACCGAATTATTGTATTTTGTGCAACAATTCGGTGGGTTCTTTGGACAAATTGGCTTTTTGTTGTACGGCGTACAATATTTTGGTGCGGATTGCTCAGAAATAATCGTTTTAAGAGCAAATTGTTGTACGAAATACAACAATGACAGGCTGCTCCCGCGTAAGGCAGGTGTATTGTTGTACAAAATACAACTTGAACTATCATGTTTCTCGGGGATTTCAATTACAACAACACAATAGCTAACCAAGCTAAATAGGACCTTAACCTTCGTTTATCCCCTATTCGAAAACATACAATCTAAAAAAGCGCAAAAGGCCAGCCAGCCCCTCGCGCTTATTCTCATTTTACCGCTATTCGCAATCCTCTTAAATACGTTTGAAGCAAGCGCCGCAGGCTTTCGTCTTTTTCCAGCTCCATTCGAAAACCGTTTCTATGCTCGAGTGAGGCAAAGCCATGCACCATGCTCCGAAATCCGCGTACCACATGCAGTGCATCTTCTTCACTGAGTCCATATGGCTCTAAAATGCGCAGCAAGAAAAGCACAACTTGGCTTCCTGCCTCTTTCAACTCAGGATCCTCGTAGTCAGGCAATGAGGAGATTGCCTCGTATAATCCCGGCTGTTTCCTAGCGAACATGACGTAAGCGAAGCCTGCTGCCAGCAGCGCGTCATCTTCGGCTTTGCCAATTACAGCCTCGACCATCGCTTCTTTAATCAGTACAAGGCCGCGACGGGAAAGCTGCTTTCTGAGATCAGGAAAGCCTTTAATATGATTGTATAGTGACGGTGTTTTCACGTTCAATTTAGCAGCTAATGCGGCTAGTGTCAGCTGCTCAACACCTTGTAAATCGGCCATTTCAATTGCTGCTTGAAGCACAGTCTCTGCGTCTAATCCCTGTCTGTATGCCACGGAAGTTCCTCTTCTCTGTCTCTAAATTGTTGCTGCATCTGTATGAAACTTTTTGGTTGCTTCTTCTATAATGCGATCCATGGTTGGAATCGGCTGCTCAATCATTCGTCCGTGTCCGACGGCCAAAAGGCTTGGCTCTAGCTGTCTCAGCTTGCGCGCGCTCGCAAGCGACACTTCTTTATTCCACGTCGCCATGGCTGGGAACGGAAACCAGAATTTCATAACACCAGAGACCGCTGCGCCGCCGCGAACTTGAAAAGCGTCCCCAGCAATCAATGCCCGAGTGCGCACATCTAGGAAAGCCATCATCCCTGGCGTATGCCCAGGAGCTGATACAGCTTGCAGCGATCCTACGCGGTCACCATCCTCTAGAAGTACATCCGGCTTCGTCTGTACAGACTTAGGAACATCTCCCTTAATCGGCGAATTCGGTTCGCCAGCTTCTAATTCTTTGCTGCCCGTCAGCAGCTTGGCATCTCTTCTTGAGATATAGACCTTAACATTCGGCAGCGCCTTTTTCAAACCGTCAAGTGCCCCAATATGGTCTCCATGTGCATGTGTAAGGACGATGCGAGTGAGCGGTTTTCCAATCTGTTCTGCTGCTTGAAGAATCCCTTTGACACTGAACGGCAGCGCCGCGTCAATTAGCGTTAATTCATTCTCTTCCTCCACTAAATAACAATTCACCGGAAAAAATCTTGGCATAAAAGCCAGTTGATACAAAGAACCGATACGTGTCATTTTCATAATAACGCCTCCCGTTTACTATTTATATTAGTATAATAACTAATGATATTAGTTTTGTAAAGAGGGGAATTGCCCTAAATCCATTTTTTTCTCCATTATGGTAAAATAGATCTCAGATTTGTACTAGAGCCTATTTCGATAAAGTGAGGAACCCCACATGAATACAGAAACGTTAGAGCTTTTTCGGACGCTGACTGAAATGCAAGCAGCACCCGGTTTTGAACGAGAAATCCGCAAGTTTGTTCGCGGTGAATTGGAGAAATATACAGACGAGTTCGTTCAGGACGGACTCGGCAGCTTGTTCGGTGTCCTGCGCGGCGATGAGACAGGTCCTAAGATCATGGTGGCCGGCCATTTCGACGAGGTCGGCTTCCTTGTGACCGGCATCACGGAGCATGGCACAATCAAATTCCAGCCGCTCGGCGGCTGGTTCAGTCAAGTACTGCCCGCGCAGCGCGTGCAGATTATGACAGATCAAGGGCCGATCATCGGCGTGATCGGCTCGGTGCCCGTGCACTTGCTGGACGAAGCGTCACGCAGCAAGCCCGCAGACATCAAGACGATGTATGTGGACATCGGCGCTGAAGATAAAGCCGATGCACAGCGCATCGGCATTCGTCTCGGGCAGCAGATTGTTCCCATCTGCCCGTTCACACCCCTGGCCAATCCGAAGCGGATTATGGCCAAGGCTTGGGACAATCGCTACGGCGTCGGCTTGGCGATTGAGCTCTTGAAGGAGCTTCACGGCGGGCCGAAGCTCCCGAATGTCCTGTACGCCGGTGCCACCGTACAGGAAGAAGTTGGCGTGCGCGGCGGACGCACGGCTGCGAATCTCATCCAGCCGGACTTGTTCTACGCGCTGGATGCCAGCGCCGCCGGGGATATGACCGGCGACCGCAATGCTTTTGGGCAGCTAGGGCGCGGTGCGCTGCTGCGTATCTTTGATCCCACGATGATCACCCACCGCGGGATGGTCGAGTTTATCCTCGATACGGCGGAGACGCACAAGATTCCGTATCAGTACTTCATCTCGGCGGGTGGGACAGACGCCGGACAGGTGCACGTGCAAGGCAGCGGCATTCCCTCTGCCGTCATCGGTGTTTGCGCGCGTTATATTCATACATCCGCGTCCATTCTTCACGTGGATGACTACGCCGCCGCGAAGGAACTGCTCATCAAGCTCGTACAGGCGAGTGACCGTACGACGCTGAACACGATCCATGCGCAAGCGTGATCGTTTCGTTTAGCTTATGTAATAATTAAAAAAGAAACTGCCCCGTCATTTTAGACATGGAGCAGTTTCTTTTTCTATTTCGCTTATTTCAATACATACGTCGACATACTTCCAGTTGCTGGCAACTGATTGCTTGTTGAATCACTCCAAAGGAACCCAAGACTAATCGTATTTCCAATGCTTATGCCCAATTCATTCAGAGGAATGGCAATCTCAATTACCGTATCGTTTACGGCATAATTCGTTTTGCTAACGAAGCTAGTAACTTTAGTCCATGACCAAGTTGAACCATTTCCACTATATCGATATAAACTTCCGTTTTCTACCATATAATCAGCTCCGCTTGAGCTCCAGTTTTTCGCAGAAAAGCCACTGGTTGCATTGTTGTCTGCATTTATATAAATTTGACTTTTACTTGTTAAGCTACTCCCCTGAACAAGCAGGTAAAAATTCGTCGAATTGTTTGAAGCCTTCAAAACTTTGACTTTTGAGCTTCCAGAGCTTAATACTTCTACATTGCTCCAATCACTGTCACTCCCATTAACAGTTATAACGGCTTGTGTTGGCACCGGTGTTGGCACTGGTGTTGGTACCGGTGTTGGCACTGGTGTTGGTACCGGTGTTGGCGCTGGTGTCGGTATCGGTGTTGGCGCTGGTGTCGGTATCGGTGTTGGCACTGGTGTTGGCACTGGCGTTGGTACTGGTGTTGGCACTGGTGTTGGTACCGGTGTCGGCACTGGTGTTGGTACTGGTGTTGGTACTGGTGTTGGTACCGGTGTTGGTACTGGTGTTGGTACCGGTGTTGGTACTGGTGTCGGTACTGGTGTTGGTACTGGTGTTGGTACTGGTGTTGGTACTGGTGTCGGTACTGGTGTTGGTACTGGTGTTGGTACTGGTGTCGATACTGGTATTTGTTCACTACTACTTATCGTGATAAGCGTTCCTGTCTGCGGGAGTTTATCCATCTTTGAATCGTTCAAGATGTATCCCACTTGAATAGCATTTCCATCTGCTACAGCTAAACTAACTAATGGAATCGAAACTTCAAGAACGCCATTTGTTGCAATGTAATTTTTCGTATCTTGAAAATTAGCTACCTTCGTCCACGACCAATTGGTTCCGCCTGTTCCGCTGTAACGATATAATGAACCATTTTCCAATAAGTAGTCGGCTCCGCTCGAGCTCCAATTGGAAGTAATAAATCCAGTAGTTGAATTCTTATCCGTGTTTAAATAGATTTGGTGTTTGGTAGCTGTGCCGCTCCATTGAGCGAGCAAGTTCAAGCTGGAGTTATCAATTTTTGCTTTTAGCACCATCGCGTTGGAAGTACCCTTGCTTAGAAGAGGCATCGCATCCCAATCTGTTGAATTCCCATCTATAACTAACGATGAGCTCGGTACCGGATTCGCAGGTATTAATCGTGCAGTAAACTCATGAGAACCAATGTCGATGGTAGCACCTTGTATTCTAGCTGATCCTGCGAAATCATCAGTTGCATTGGGGAAAGCTCCAGCAAATCCTTTATCAATAGCTGGAGAGCCCTCCTGCAAGTTAAAATTATTCGTAGCCTTGTCTACAAATTTAGGGTCATCAAATACGGAATTAGCATCATTACCTGTGGCAGTCTTATACGAATTCCACGTTGTATAGGTGATACCTTGCCATTTCCATACACCCTTATCCATTCCGCTAGTTGTATAGAATAAGTTATAATCCAGGACATTTGCTGAGCCGCTTGTGTTTGTCTTGCTTATCATGGTTTTTTGCGATTGGCTGTAAATGATATTGTTTTTTATACTGTTGTTTACCATATTCCATTGAAAACCTATATCTCCATACCCTTGTACGAGGGTATCGTTTTCTACAAAGGTATTATTTACTATGATATTATTACTTGCCCCGCCTCTACTAGAAGAAGAACCACCCATAATTAAACCTGCTCCATAATTATGGTGAATCAAGTTATTTTGCACTTTAATAGCGCTTGTCATCTTACCTGCATTCTCACTTGCAAGTTCGATCCCAAAATCATTGCCATACACATGATTCTTTTCTATTACGATATTCGTCGCACCGTCTGCATAAATGCCTCCAGCAGCGTGTACACCTCGGTACGCAGGGTTTATGGAAGAATCAATATGATAGACGGTATTTTCGGCAACTCTTCCATTGCGTGTTTGATCCACACACGAACTGGCACACGCCCCGTAAAATCCCGCTAACTCAATACCAATATTATTATTGTCATGAACTTTGTTGTGCGTAATTTCAAAACCATCAATATTTCCGCTTAACGTCAAGGATTCACTCCAACCCGTGACAAGATCATGTATATCATTACCGCTTATCGTAAGGCTAGTTATTGCCGTTGTAGTATTTCCCAGTACATGTATACCATGTGCATTACCGCTGCTGGCCGTATTCTTAATATCATGGATGTTATTATTTAGAATTTGAATGTTTGTACTTCCGTTTGTTACTCGAATTGCTGCCGGGTCTGAGGAACTACTGGAAGCGACTAGATTCGCTAGCTCGAAACCAACGATTTTGATATAACTCGATTTTGACAAATAAAACAACGACTGATTGGAGCTAGTTAGTGTTAAGCCTGTACCATCAATAATAGGAGTTTCCCCGGCGTAATTCAGAAATTGAATGTAGCCTCCGCTTGCGGAACCTGATACTTGAATCGTGACTAGCTCCCGATATGTGCCGCCTCTAACGTATACAGTATCTCCTGGAATAAGTACATTTGCTGCTTTCTGAATGGTTTTCCACGGAGCAGTTAATGTACCCGCATTACTGTCATTCCCTGAAGTGGATACATAATAAGTGTTTCCACCTGCAGCTTGAACTGGAGTAGCGGAAAAGCCAGTTGCAAACAGCACCCAGATCATCATACTTACCAGTATTATAGATACACTTGACGTTAGAAAACCAAATTTACTTCTTTTCATTACATCCATATCGTCAACACCTCATTCTTTATTATAAAAAGAAATAGGATACCGAAGTACGGTATCCGCAAGGTCCACGAATTCGTCAGCTTCGGCAACTGGCTGGCAACTCTTCATCGGAAGAGGAAGCCCCTATAGTTTTGCGCCCCTTGATTTCCCAAGGTATGCCTTTTCGGTTTTATAAATTCACATTAATCAAAAAAGGTCGACAATTCTATAGTTCTAAATGCCTATTATTAAAAAATTTGTAGTTTTTACTCCCAAATGATAGGCTTATTTAAATTAGATTAAAAATCACCAGTAAAATAAAGGAGTTTTTGCATTGAAAAGGAAGGTCGTTTTTTCATGTATACTTGTTCTTGCAATTGGGTTAGGAACTACAATTGGTGTTCATGCCGTCTCCGATATTCGTATTATTGTCGACGGGAAATCGGTAGATTCCAGCGTTGAACTTATAGATGATAGCAGCTATGTCCCTTTACGTTCTATAGCAGAAATGTTCGGCGCTAATGTCGAATGGGATAATAAAACACGTACAATTAATATCATTTCACATCGTCGTATGCTAACTGATGCTTCTACGGTATATAAAGAAAACGGTATTACCTTTTCCAATCTGTCCTTAGTAAATAAAGAATTTGGTTGGGAAATTACCACCGATGTTTGGAATGGGGAAGACGTTAATTACCGCGGTCTTCACTTTAAGGCTAGCTTTTTTGATCAAAAGGAACGATTGCTTGGTACCTCTGACGGCTACCTGTTCGACCTGAAGCAAGGCGAGACTAAGGTAGCTAACCTTGTCACAACTGACGATCTAAGCAATTATAAATATGTTCAATTTCAAATTGACCTCACCTATTAAGAGTGCTTATTGTACATTTACTATCCCCAAAGAATAACGTCCATCCTCCCGCTTCCCTTGAATCGCTAGCTCAATGCCGGGATTGCCGCTTTCAGGATCAATGATGCCAACGCATAATGTATATTTACCTATTGGTATCGTTGCAGGGATCTTTAAACTTAAAGTGGACTTTTGTATGCCAGGCAACCATCTGCGAATATCAACTTGGACGCTTTCGCGGTGAACTATCTTTCCTTCTGCATCTGCCAGTGATAGTTCGAGTGGCCAATTGAAATAGAAGGGTGCAACTCCTTTATTCTCCATAACCATATTCACAACAAGCTTCTCGTTTGGCTTTACCTTTGTTTGATGCGTCTCTGTCTTGAGAACATATCGATACCCCATTGTATTCAAAAGGCGTTCTACATTCCCTTGATACTTACCCTTATATGATTTAAATGATGGTAAATTGGGACCTAGCCATGTGGTATGGCTCTCCCTTGCCTGTGCAATGGTTTCATCGATTGCATTGTTGGCTATATATTTATTCTCGTCTTCGGAGTATGCAAACTCTCCGCCGCTCGGTGCATATATCCAATGTTCCGGCATAGCTGGCATTTTCTCTTCCGTTAGCCACGATGTATACCCGTTATGAATCCAATTGATAAAACCACTCATGGTCTCCTGTTTATCTCCAAACACATCATTAAATAGACCCAAATGATTCGATTTTGCTATTTCATGCGGCCTTCTCATCAGCAGAGGTTTGTCCGGAAACTCCCCTAGATATGCCTCTACGTACTGATCGGTAACAGCTGCTTTAGGAAATGGTTCTGAAACTCCACCTTGTCCACTTTTTGTGTGCCACTCTCCCCAATGTCCTACACTGCCTACCTCAACGAAAGCAATTCGAGCATCATGGTTGTATCTCTCACCCAATTTTTGGATCAGCTTCCGATGTTCCTCTATTAGCTTTTTGTTCTCATAATTAGGACTAAAACCCTTTCCATAACTTGTGTTATACCAGGAGCCTTCTTCCCCAATTTCCTCGTACAACCAATCTGGAATATCCATATGACTAGTATCCGAAGTATCATCCAAAATTAGGCGGAAGATAATCTTTACATTCTCACTCTTCCAACGCTTAAATTGATTCTTTTCCTCTAGCTTGTCGAATGCATATATTCCTTTTGCAGCCTCTAATTCCCTCCAAGTAAAGTCAAAGAAAACAAGGCGATGAGGCTCTTGATAAGGACCCCAGCGTGCATCAGGAGCAAATCCCATGTAGGGATTGTTTAAAACACTGCCTATCTCTGTAGGCGAAAACTTAATTGTCTCTCTCTTTTTAACTTCTGCACTCACAAGGGTGATTGATACTGTCATCAAGGATAGGGCTGTCAAAATTCCTATAACTTTATATTTGCGCTTCATTAATATCGCCTTTCAACCAGTTATTTGGACAGTATTCTACTCTAAAATCAACCAATTAGCGAGATATATCACGCTAGTTCGCAAAATATTAACTATTTGTAAAAATCAATCTAAAGATTCAACAAAGTTTGTATATTTATGTTGTTTTTCGTCGTAAAACAGCATAGAATAGTCTTTTAGAACTACTTTTATGGGTCTAAATATTAAAAATGGAAATTATGGGGTGTTTACAAATGCGAGTATTAATTACAGGCGGTCTAGGTTTTATTGGATCCCATGTCGCCGAGCGCTTCTACAAAGAAGGGCATCAAATTTTCATCATAGATAATCTATCCTCAGGAAATCCTGAGAACTTGAGTACACCTTATAAATTATATTCATTAAATGTTGAGAGTTCAAAATGTGTAGAGGTTTTTAATAGTCATAAGTTTGATGTTGTTGTTCATCTAGCTGCACAAATCAACGTTGCTACATCTTTAGAGAATCCCTTTCTGGATGCCAAATCAAATATTCTTGGCTTAAACAATATGTTGAACCTTTCAGCTAAATATGGCGTGAAAAAGTTTATATTTGCCTCATCTGCTGCTGTTTATGGCATGAATGAACATACGCCAATTAATGAAGAAGCGGATTGCAATCCACTTTCTCCTTATGGGATGAACAAATGGCTTGGTGAGTATTATTGTAAGAAGTTCACAGAGTTATATGGCTTGGATACCCTCTGTTTCCGGTTTTCTAATGTATATGGTCCTAGGCAAGGTACCATCGGAGAAGGTGGCGTCGTTTCTATTTATCTAGAACGTATGTTTAAAGATCAAGAGCTTACCGTCTTTGGCGATGGTAATCAGACCCGTGATTTCATTTATGTAGAAGATGTCGCTGACGCTATCTATCGAGGAGTAGATGCGGAATATAAAGAAGTTCTTAACCTATCTACAAATACGGAGAAAAGTGTGAACGAACTGCTTGGCATTTTTAAAGAACTTCACCCAATTAAAGGTGTTGTTTACCGCGAAGCACGTAAAGGGGATATCTATCGCTCGAGCTTAGATAATACGAAGGTCAAACGTCAACTCGATTGGGTGCCAATGTATAGTCTCAAAGAGGGATTGACCAAAACTTATGAATGGTTTGCTACTCAGCAACAAAAACCCCCACGAGAGAAGAAGGAAAAATCGTCCAGACGATTATTTTCCTTCCTTAAACCAGCTCTCCCCTACATCGAGAATTTTGTCGCCTTCGGTATCGTAACTGCTTTAACAATAGGAACACAATCCGATATTCAAAGTTATCAATTGGATTACAAGCTGATTTACATTCTCGTCATCAGTATGCTCTATGGCACTAGACAGTCTATTCTTTCCTTTGCCTTGTCTTCTCTTCTTTTCCTTGGGATGAGTCTCTATAATGGACGGGACTTAATTTCCTTTATTTACGATTCCCAAAGTATGGTAACTCTAGCTGCTTACCTCTTCATTGGTATCGTTGTCGGGTATACCGTGGATCGTAAAAATAGTGAGATTAAAACAGCTAAAATCGAAGCAGTTGCAAGTGAAGAAAGAAATGAGTTTCTAAGTGAAATTTATAATGACACTCGACTTGTTAAAGAAGAATTACAAAGTCAAATTATGAATACGGAAGATAGCTTCGGCAAAATTTATAATATTACAAAAGAGCTAGATAGCTTAGAGCCGGAATTAATTTTCAACGCGGCTATTAGTGTCCTAGAACAAATTATGAGATCTAAATCGATCTCCATCTACTCCATTAACAAATATGGTAATTTCCTGCGTTTAACTGCCAAATCGAAAGTTACTGAGATGCAATTGCCTAAATCTTTGAAAGTGTCAGATTTTCCACATCTACAACAGTTAATTGACAGCCAGAGTTTATATATTAATAAAGCGTTAGATCAAGCAATCCCTGTTCTTTCAGCCCCAATTATGTATAACAATCGAATCATCGCTGTCGTCAGCTTACATCATCTGCCGTTTGAGAATTTCACGCTATACTATCAAAATCTATTTAAAGTTGCTGTAGAACTGATCTCTTCTTCGTTATTCAAAGCTCATCGTTATCTGGAAGCAACACAAAGCGAGCGCTACATCGAGGGAACGGATGTATTGAACGAAGAGTCCTTCTTAACCGTTCTAGATAGCAAAAAACAAACAAAAATTAAGTTGAATATTGAATTTACACTGCTTGTCATTTCCAATTCAGACATTCAAATCGAGGAATTATCCAATAAAGTAAGCTCATTCTTGCGTGAAACGGATGTTATAGGAAAAGGTCCAGACGGCAGATACTACATCATTCTTTCGAACTCAGAGAAACAAGATGCTGCCATTGTTACTGAGCGAATAACGAAATCAGGCATTATTCCTATCATCGTGAAAGAGGAGTTACTTTATGCTTGAACTCATCATTTTGTGCATTTATTTACTCATCGTCGTGACTTACATCATTAAATATATTAAAAACTATACTAGAGAGCGGGCAATAACACATCTTGCTATCATTATCTTGCTACCCTTTGCAGGAGCTCTAATGCTTGCCTTTTCTTCATGGACATTACAAAGAAAATCACAAGATTCGTTTAGCTCTTACTCGGACGAGGATATCTCTGCTCAAACCTCAACTCTCGGTATTTATAACCGCATTGACATAAAAAAAGAGATTAATATCGTTCCTATTGAAGAAGCCTTGTTACTCAATGATACAACTACAAAGCGTCGTATGCTGATCGACGCTTTAAAGAATGACTCGATTGAATATATCGGCATTCTCCAAAAAGCATTAGAAAACGAAGATACAGAAACCTCACATTACGCGGCTACAGCCGTATTGGAAATTAAGCGCAAGCTTATGCTTACTAAACAGAAATTCTCAGTCAAATACGAAGAAAACAAATTTGACTTAGAAACATTAATTCCTTATGTAAACGTACTTAAGAACTATCTTACAAGTGGCTTTTTGGATGAACGGACAGTCATAAAGACTAAGCACACTTATTCTCAAGTGTTAGAAAGTCTGCTTTCTATTTATACAGAAGAGGAAGCCTATTTTGTCGATAAGATTGAATGTGACCTAGAAATAGGTAATGTTGACAAAGCAAGGAGTATGTGTGAGAGCTTTCATCAAGCACACCCTAACAGTGAAACACCGTACTTAATTTCAATGAAAACACATTATACATTGAGAAATAATGAACGGTTCCAAGACAGCTTAAACGGCTTAAAAAATTCACCCATTCGCTTGTCGAACCAAGCTTTGAATATTGTCCGATTCTGGTCAGGAGTATAAAGAATGAAAACCTTTGATTATTTTAAAAGAACGACTATTATTGTAGTACTCGTCATAGTCGTTCTAGGGATCTCACTTGAAACCGTACGCTCCGATTTTCTATTCAAGTTAACTAAAAACAATAACATCACTTCCACTGCGGATACTTCCTCATACAATGCATTGGACCCAAAAGAATTCAACGCAATAAATACCGAGAATTTCCTCATTCTTTACGACCAAGAAGAAATAGTTAGCCCGAGATTGGCGAAAAATGTAGAGAATACTATTAATTATATGAAAAAAAAGCCTCAAAGCATGGAGATCGGCGCGTTTGATGGCACGACTAAAGGCTTTGAAACCATCATTATTGCCCTGCAGGATCTAACAAAAATTAAAAATTTAGATGCTCTTATTACATACGTCGACAACGGAGGGCGTGTCTTATTCGCCGAAAGTCCTTTGGTTAGCGACAGCTTGTATACGATTTATCGTAAACTTGGAATCAATTCAATAGGCCCCTATGTGAACGAAAAAGGAATTAAGCTAACATCTAATATTTTAATACAAGGCAAAGGAATGGAATTCAAAGGAGACTTCATCGAGAATGCAATGATCTTCTTTGAGCTCAACAATAACAGCACGATCTATGCTGTAACTGATAAAAATAACCCCTTAATGTGGGGTTATACCTATGGAAAAGGAAAGTTTTTAGTTTTCAACGGTTCTACACTTCAAGAAAAAACTAGCCGTGGACTCATAGCCGGGGCGCTAAGTCTTATCAATGATAATTTTATCTACCCCATTATTAATACCAAGGTTGCTTACATTGATGATTTTCCTGCTCCCTTTGGAAACGGGAAGGAAAACACAATATACAAAGAGTATGGTCGAGATAATCAACGGTTTTATCGTGACATTTGGTGGCCTGATATGATCAAAATAGCCAAAAATAGAGGGGTTATTTACACAGGAGTTCTTATCGAAAATTATAATAATTCAATTAAACCACCTTTCAACACTGCACAAGGTCAAGAAAAAGAAAATTTAATTATATATGGCAGGGAAGTCCTGAAGCTAGGCGGTGAATTAGGTCTCCATGGATATAACCATCAATCTTTGGTTACCGATTATTCCAAATCTACCGCAACCTCTCTTTCCCTTGGGTACAAGCTTTGGCAATCACAAGAAGACATGGAATTATCCATTTCTGAAGCACGTAAATACTTTGCAGACATCTATCCCAAATACAAATTGCGTACGTACGTGCCACCCTCCAATGTTTTGAGTGATGAAGGTAGAGAGGCACTTAAGAATTCGCTCCCTGATCTTAAAATTATAGCCTCCATCTATAGCGAAGACCCCTACGATAAATCTTATGTTCAGGAGTATAGTAGAAGCGCAGATGGCATTCTTGAACTTCCACGTGTTTCCTCCGGATATCATTTTGACCAGGTAACGAATTGGGATATTTTCAATGCAATTACATCTATTGGTGTCTTCTCGCACTTTATTCATCCTGACGATGTATTGGATCCTGCACGAACTAAAAATAAATCATGGGATCAGTTGTTCAAAGAATTCGATCAAATAATGGAAATTATTTACGATAAATATAAATGGTTACGTCCCATGACGGCCTCAGATGCTGGAACTGCATTCGAGGATTACTTAGATAGCCAAGTCGTTTTCAAGAAAGATAAGAACAAGATCGATGGATACGTGAATAACTTTCATGGTGAGCTCAATTATATCTTACGTACGACAAGTAAGATCGGTAGATTGGATCATTGCTCCATTACCTTAATTGATAATAACACTTATATAGTGCAGGCCAAGGCAGCACATTTTACCATAGAATTGGGAGATCAATCATGAGAATCTGTATCCTTGCTGAGGGGTCTTACCCCTATATTACTGGTGGTGTCTCAAGTTGGATTCATAGTTTAATCACGAATATGCCTGAGCATGAATTTATACTTTATGTCATCGGTGCTGAAGAGAAATCACGCGGGAAATTTAAGTATGCTTTGCCTCACAATGTCATCGAGATAAGAGAAACTTTCCTAGATACTTTTCTTAATGAGGAAGAAATATGGGGGAAACGCTATAAGATTTCCAAAAGTGAACGCGAGACACTTTACTCGTTTCTAGCTGGCGAGAAAATTGATTGGGGAAACCTATTCAACTTTTTGCTTAGTGATCGGATTAATTCTGTTTCTGAATTCTTGACCAGTAAAGATTTCTTCGACATCATGTACGAAGTATGTAATCTTCGTTACTCACAGACGCCGTTTACCGAAATGTATTGGACTATGCGTTCCATGGTTCTTCCTTTGTTTTTAACAATACGTAATCCTATGCCTGAAGCTGATCTGTACCATAGTGTCGCAACAGGTTATGCCGGTGTTCTTGGCTCGCTTGGCAAGCACCTTTATAACAAGCCTTTCTTGCTTACCGAGCATGGTATTTACACCCGAGAGCGGGAAGAGGAAATTATTAAAGCTGACTGGGTAAAAGGGTATTTCAAGGATGTTTGGATTGAGTATTTCTATAATTTATCTAACTGTGCTTATTCGTACACTGACAAAGTAATTTCCTTGTTCAACCGTAACAAAGAAATTCAAGAAGAGCTTGGATGCGACGGCAATAAAATAACAATAATCCCCAATGGTGTTCAGTCTAGTGATTATGACTCTCTCCAGCAGAAAGAGAATGACACAGAGATCTCCATCGGTGCTGTCGTACGAATAGTTCCTATTAAAGATATTAAAACTATGATTCAAAGCTTTGCCTTGGTCAAACATACTATTTCAAATGCGAAATTCTATATCTTTGGACCAATCGATGAGGATGAGGAGTACTATGAAGAGTGCCAGCAGCTAGTACAAGAACTTGGTACAGAAGATATTATTTTTACCGGTAGTATTAATGTTCGTGAGTATATCGGAAAGATGGATATCCTTGTTCTTACAAGTATTAGCGAGGGACAACCTCTTGCCGTGCTTGAAGGTCTAGCAGCAAGTAAGCCATTTGTTACGACAGATGTAGGAAGTTGTCGTGAGTTACTCTACGGTAATCAGGATGACTTCGGTCCTGCTGGCATCGTTGAGCCTGTTATGCACTACGAGAAACTTGGTTTGGCAATCATCTCCTTATGTCAGAATAAGCAACTTCGTGAGCAAATGGGTCTCAACGGCAAACGAAGAGTTTCAGCAATCTATTCAAGGGATCGTTTCATCGAAGGTTATAGAAATATTTATAACGATTACGAGAGGAGTCTATATGGCAGGGATCGGGTTTGAACTAAGAAAACTCTTTCGGAAAAAAAGCTTATTCACTAATATCCGGGCTTACGCCTATTCCTCATTAGTTACCATTGGCCCAATGCTGCTTTGCATGGTCATGGTAGCTGTCATGCAAAAATTGCAGAGCTATGTAAATATGCCCTTTGCACAGAAAGAATTATTTTTAGCTGGCTCACAGTACGCTTTTATATTCTCTCTGCTTCTTACTAGCGGATTTGTCATGTTGCTTTCTCGCTATGTTGCTGATCGTTTATATGAGAAAAAATATGAAGATCTGCTTCCTTCTTTGTACGGCGTTATGTCCATTTGTCTATTAATTGGGGGAGTTGTTGGAATTGCATTCTTGCTTCGCTCTCCTCTTTCACTCACCTTTAAAATTGCGGAATATCTGCTCTTTATGGAACTAATTATTATTTGGCTATTAACGGTTTATGTTTCCGCCCTGAAAGATTATATACGAATTGTCAAAAGTTTTTTCTATGGAGCCATTGTAACCATCTTAAGTGGAGTTCTTTTGCTCAAAGTGTTAAGTATTCAAGAGGCCTATGCCACAATCGCTGCCATGGATATTGGATTCCTTACTACATTAATTCTACTGATGACACATATTGAAGGGTATTTCCTTCAAGGTGGCACAAGATACTTTCACTTTTTAAGGTATATTACTAAATTACCTGCCGTTTTTGCAATTGGTTTCATCTCTACACTCGGCATTTATGTGCATAACTTTATCTACTGGGGAAGCAAAATGAGCATTACCGTCGGTGATACTTTTCGATTCTCCCCCTCCTATGACGTTCCTGTTTTTTTTGCTTTCTTATCCGTCATACCGACAATGGTTATTTTTGTTGTCTCTGTAGAAACGTCATTCTATGAGAAATTCAGAAGCTACTATTCGGTTATTTTGGGCTCCGGAACGATTCAAGATATCGCACGTGCCAAGAAAGAAATGAACGATGTGCTCCTACAGGAGCTAAGTTTCATCATGCAAATCCAACTCTTCTTCTCTCTTTTCGCTATGGCGATTGGCATCAAGTTTTTACCGAATTTAGGGCAAACTGCCGAACAAATCGACTCTTTTAACATTCTGGTACTAGGTGATTGTTTATACATTCTTATGTATATTATTGTTCTGTTGTTGCTTTATTTCGATGACCGCAAAGGCGCGCTTCTCACGTCATCGCTCTTTTTGATAGCTAACTTGATTGCGACGCCTATCATTATTACAACAGGTCATCATGGCTTAGGACTTCTTATTTCTGCTGCAGTTGCAGTAGGTATGGCAATAATGAGGCTCCTTTATATACTAAAAAATATTGATTATTATACTTTCTGTGCTCAACCCTTAGTTGTAAAAGAGAATAAAACGATTTTAAAAAAATTAATGAACCGTTTTCGTTTCAATAACTGATAGGAGATTGTCATGCGATATACATGGAGTAAGCTATCGATAACCTTAATCCTTATTACCCTGTTGGTTTCAGGCTGTTTGGGAAGCAAGTCAGCAAGTGAAGAGAAAAGCACAACAGGCTTATCTGTAAGTCAAGATTCTCCACTTAGTTCTTCCAAAACAGTAGATTTGAAAGAAAGCCGTGCCATCTACGAATTAGATAAGTCAGATGGTCTTCATATTATGTACGTAACCATCATGAAGAGTGGCTCTTCCAAAAATAAACCCGTATTTTCTTTTACGGAAATTAATAACACAAGCGGTCGATTGCCCGATGGAGAAGCCGATCCACAAGTAGAAGTAATCATTCAAGAAGGTGATGAGGTAGGACCGATTAAGGGAGGTCTTGGTTATAGTGAAAAAACGGCCAATGCAACTCTTGAAATTCGAGGTAATTCTACCCGTGCCGCTAACCAAAAGTCTTATAAAATTAAATTAAACAATAAAGCTGGGCTATGGCAAGAACATAAAATCTTAAATCTCAATAAACATGCTTTTGAATTGTCCCGGGTACGTAATAAACTAAGTTTTGATTATTTAAAACTTATTCCTAACATGTCAAGTCTTCGCACCCATTTTGTCCAATTGAAAATTAAAGATTTGACAACAAAGGTTCCGGACAAAGAATTCGTTGATTACGGATTATATACAGATATTGAGCAGCCAGATAAGACATTTCTCAAATATCATGGACTAGACCCAAACGGAAACTTATATAAAGCGAATAACTTTCTTTTTCAAAGATATCCTGATGTTCTAGTAGAAACTAATGACCCTAAGTACAATAAGTCAGAATTCGAAAAAATATTGAAAATCAACGGCAGTGAAAACCATACCAAATTATTGCATATGCTTGATGAAGTCAACGATACTTCAAAAAATATTAATGATACTGTGAATAAATATTTCAACCGAGATAATTTCTTAACATGGATGGCTACTAACATTTTATTCGATAACACAGATACAATTAATCAGAATTTTATGTTGTATAGTCCATCAAATTCAGAAACCTGGTATTTCTTACCTTGGGATTATGATGGCGGGTGGGATTGGTACGGCCAAGGTCCAAAAGAAGCTAGATTACGCGCTAGTTGGTCAATTGGTATCGCCAATTATTGGGATTCCTTATTACAGAGAAGATTCTTCAAAGATCCTGCTAACGTCAAACAACTCAATGATAAAATTGAGGAATTATCGAAAATTATTACGAAAGAGCAAACCCAATCTTTCCTTAATTCTTATCACCCCATCGTTTCCAAGTTTGTAAATAATCAGCCTGATATTAATACCTTACCAGCAGGTGGTTTCAAATTCTTTGAAAGTGAATATAACCGACTTACTAATCTACCTGATTTGAAAAAAAACAATTACTATAAAACACTAGAAAACCCAATGCCCATCTTCCTCGGAAACCCCGAGGTCAAAGACAATACAACGACATTCTACTGGGATCAATCTTTTGATTTACAAAGTGATGAATTAACGTATGATTTTCAAATAAGCAAGGATCCCCAATTTACCAAACTAGTTGCAGATCAACCAGGGCTAAAGGGTTCACACTATGATGTCAATGGGTTGACAAAAGGTACTTATTTTTGGCGAGTCATTGTCAAGGACAGCAAAGGAAACAAACAAATTCCATTCGATGATTACACGGATGTATCTGATAACATCTATCATGGTATGCGGGTGTACAATGTCGAATAACCAATTTTCTAACTAGACTTGCTCACCGAGGAAGGCTTTTATGACCAAGTTAACTATGAAATGGTTCATTCTCTTAATCAGTTTAGTCGTAGGCGGGATTCTCGTTTACTTGTGGTTATTCCCTGCTAATGACGAAAAAGGACCACCGAATGCCGTGCAAAACATCCCATCAACTTTGTCGGAGCGTGTATCCGCACCGCGACTCTCAATACCTGGTGGATTTTATGCAGAAGGTATCTTATTGGCTCTAGATGCTTCAGAGAAGCAAGGAGTTATTCGGTATACACTAGATGGTTCTGAGCCTACTAAAGCTTCTCCAGTATACAAAGAATCTATAACAATTAAAGAAACAACGGTCGTAAAGGCTCGAACTTATTTATCCGATAAGTTATCAAGCACTGTCGTTACCGCAACTTATTTCATTGGACAATCACAATCTTTAGCTGTCTTTTCACTCTCTACCGATCCCGACAACCTTTGGTCGAACCAAAAGGGGATTTACGTGAAAGGCCCAAAAGCCTCATCGAAATCACCTTACCAAGGCGCTAACTTCTGGGAGGACTGGAAGATTCCTATTCATCTTGAGTTTCTCGAAACAAATGGTGAACTTCGGTTAGAAAGTGACCTCACTGCTGAGATATTCGGAGGCAATACACGGGCACTTCCACAAAAAGCTTTAGCTTTATCTTCGGGCAAAAAAAACGGTCAAAAAATAGACGCATCACTATTTCACGGGCAGAATATTCCGCCCATGCATGCTATTATATTAAGAAACTCAGGTCAAGATTTTAACCGTACACACTTCCTTGACGGATTAGTAGCTACGTTACTGAAAGACTCCGGATTGGATGTCCAAGCCTATCGCCCTGTCGTGGTTTATCTGAACGCTCAATATTGGGGAATACATGATCTTCGCGAAAAAATAGACGAGTCTTTTCTTGCCTCCCACCATCAAGTCGATGAAAAAGATATTAATCTTCTGGAATCAGATGCAATCGTCAAGCATGGAAGTAATACCAGTTATTTGTCGTTAATCAATTACATTCAAAACCACGATCTCAAACTAGCGGAGTCCTACGATTATGTTGCTAGCCAAATCGATGTCACCAATTTTATCGATTATCATATCTCAGAAACCTTCATCGCCAACGTAGATTGGCCTGATCATAACATTCGATACTGGAGAACATCCGAAGACGGAAGCAAGTGGAAATGGATTGTCTATGACACCGATCAGAGCTTCGGTGATCCTGCGACTCCTTCTCTTCATCGCATTTTGAATAGTAAGAAAAAAATTAAGGAGAAGGATCTTCTGCTTTCTCCCGCAATACTTCAACAGCTTTTAAAGAATGAAAAATTTCGTGATCTGTTTTTAACGCGTTTTTCCTTCCATTTACAGAACACATTTCAACCAAATCGGGTACTCTCAGTCATTGATCAGATTTACAATCAAATGAAACCAGAGATGGGCCGACACTTGGAAAAATGGGGTGGCAGCATAACAGAATGGGAAGATAATGTGGAAAGCCTGCGACAGTTTGCAAAAGAACGTCCTTCTTATATGCGTACTGAGCTTCAAGAAGAATTTAATTTAACAAAAGTTCAGATCGAAAAGTACGGTTTGAATTAAGGCATATAACGGTTACTGGAGGTGCAATCATCCAAAGAGGAAATATGAAGTTAAGGCATGAGTTGAAATATTATATTCATTATCATGAATACGTCGCTTTACGCCATAGAATCTCTTCAGTCCTAGAGAAAGATCCTCATTCAATTGACGATGAGGGCTACGAAATTCGAAGTCTATATTTCGATGATATTTACGACTCGGCACTCATTCACAAGAATAGCGGTGTTTTATTGAGAAACAAATATCGAATTAGAATCTATAACAAAAGTGATGCAGTTATCCATTTGGAACGGAAACGAAAATTCGGGGATTTAATTAACAAAGAGTCCGCGGCTTTAACAAGAGAACAAACCGATCGATTACTTGTCGGTGATAATGATTTTCTAGAGAAGCTGGAGCACCCCCTGCTTAAGGATTTTCATCAGCAAATTAAACTGCATCGGCTTGTTCCAAAGTCCATTGTTGATTACAAACGAGAAGCTTATAAACTAGATCTAAGTGAAGTTCGCGTAACGTTTGATAAAGATCTAAGAGGAAATGTAAGCTCTCTTGATTTATTCGACCCCGAGTTGGTTACTATGGATGCATTTCAGCAGCCTATTCTTGTGATGGAAGTGAAGTACAATGAATTTTTGCCTGAATTCGTTCGACGCGCTCTGCAAATCACATCGCATCAACGAACAGCTATTTCTAAATACGTAATTTGCCGTGAAATTGCAAAGCTCTACTATAGCCATTAGCGCGTAAAGAAGGGAAGATTTATATTATGAACGATTTAGAAGAAACATTTGGAGCACGAGATTTAATAAAAAAGAGTATGCTCAAGCTAGATTCTTTCACAGCCATTTCTTATGTTGATTTATTCTGGACTCTTCTTATTTCACTTTTTATTGGTTTGTTTATTTACTATATTTATAAAAAGTCATTTCGCGGTGTTGTATACAGCCATAGCTATAACATTACATTTGTGATCATGACCATGATTACATCACTTATCATAATCACAATCAGTACGAATATCGTCCTATCCCTAGGTATGGTAGGCGCACTCAGTATTGTGCGTTTTCGTACAGCAGTGAAAGATCCTGTTGATATCATGTTTATGTATTGGTCTATTTTCGCTGGTATTGCTGCCGGAGCTGGTATGTTACCAGTTGCCATTCTAGGATCGATTATTGTAGGGATTACAATCCTGTTATTATCTCGCAAGAAAATCAAAAATGCTACCTATCTGCTTGTAATTCACTTTACTGACGAAGCCTATGATGCAGTCAAAGTACAAGTCACCAAGCTTAAAGGTGTGCTTCGTTCAAAGACCGTACGCAAAGGAATCACAGAAATGACAGTAGAGATCAAGTTGAAAACCGACAATACTTTTTTTGTAAACGAACTTTCGGAATTACCAGGCATACATGATGTATCCCTTGTCAATTATAACGGTGACTACGCACCTTAATAAGGCTAGAACGCCCCGTTTGCATCCACGCAGACGGTTTTTTTATTAATAATGATTGGCTGATTTACATGGTTATCATACAAACATAGAACTTATGTTCCAATATATGGTATAATTAGAAGGATCATTGGATTATAGAAAGAAGGACGACTATGACATATACCATTCGTGAGGCTACATCCCAAGATACCAAACAAATAAGCAGCTTTGTTTCAGAGCGTACCGGCAAGGCTATTTCACCTTTGCACATTGAAAATAGGCTGCATTTTATGCGTGAGAACCCGGATGAATCCCTCTATGTGTATGAGGAGAGGAACCAAATTCTTGGTACATTAGGCTTTCGTATTCGACATGGTGCCGATATGATTTTGAAATTCAGTGAAATCTCCGTCATTTCTGTTGATGAAACGAAGAGCCGCCAAGCAGCCGCAGATAAATTAAAAAGCTATGCCGAGCAGTTAACGAGCAAGCATGCCTGCTCCGGTATGTGGTGGATTACAGGATCAGAGAAGAATGACGCAACACGGGCTGCCAATGAGCCATTAGGCTTTCATGAAACAGGTTACCGATTCGTTAAACGATTTCTCTAGAAAATCGGGAATATGTTTACACTAAGGAGTGAAAGACATGTCATCTGGATTTAACATGGGGCCTTTTTCTGGGGGAAGCGGCGGAAATCTTTTTCTAATTATCTTTACGAGTGTATTCGTTCTCATTATTGGCACTTTGATCATTTTGATTATCAAATCACTTATGACATGGTCATCCAATAATGCCGCCCCCATCCAAAGCCGGAACTGTAAGGTCGTAGCCAAAAGAATGCATGTCAGCGGTGGTTCTGGAGATTCAAGTACAAGTACGAGTTATTATGCTACCTTTGAATTCGAAGACCGAAGCAGGCTTGAGTTAGGGGTGGGACGGGAGCAGTTTGGTTATATCGTAGAGGGTGACCAGGGAACACTAACGTATCAAGGCACAAGGTTCAAGGAATTCTTTCGACCTCTATCATAAGATTCATAAGGAGTGCTTCATATGACACATCAGTTAACAAGCGTAAAGGGCTTAGAATTGGTCGTCAAAGTTAGAGCTTTCTGCATGGAACTGCCGAAGGTTGAAGAAAAAGTGGATGGCTTCGGTCACATCACCTTCCGTGTGAAAGATAAACCCTTCGTGATGATGGGCGAGACGGATGGTCAACCATCTACAGCTATCAAAACAAACCTAACAACACAAGAGTTCCTCCTTCAGCAAGAGGATACACCCTATCACAAAACAGCCTACATTGGACAGCATGGCTGGGTATCGATTCTAGATACAGATAAGGTACCTTGGAGTGAAATCGAAGACCTGATGATGGAAGGCTATGCCCGAACGGCTCCGAAAAAGCTTCTCAGCCAGCTGCAAGCAACTCGGAAATAACTGCATGTTTTGACGGTTGTTTTCCATTAAACCGGTTTTCGGCGTCCAGTTTGCAAAGTGCCTCCCCAAGTGTCTATTATCTAAGCCTCAGTCGATCATTCGATAAATGTCATCATTAAAGTGATGATATTGAGCGGTCCCCCATACCCCGACTTTAACGATGAAAAACACCCTTACGAGCTAGAGAACTCTCACACAACCGTTGCAGATAGAAGTATAACGATGTTTTTCATCGTTATAGTGATGATTTTGAGCAGCTTCCCGACTTTAACGATGAAAAACATGCTTACGAGCTAGAGAATTTTCACACAACCGTTGCAGATAGAAGTATAACGATGTTTTTCATCGTTATATTAATGATTTTGAGCAGCTTCCCGACTTTAACGATGAAAAACATGCTTACGAGCTAGATAACTCTCATACAACCGTTGCAGTTTGAAGTATAACGATGTTTTTCATCGTTATAGTGATGATTTTGAGCAGCATCCCGACTTTAACGATGAAAAACACCCTTACGAGCTAGATAACTCTCATACAACCGTTGCAGATAGAAGTATAACGATGTTTTTCATCGTTATATTAATGATTTTGAGCAGTACCCCAACTTTAACGATGAAAAACATGCTTATGAGCAGGAGAGTTCACATTAGAGAGCAGAGTAGATAGAATGCTGTCAGTTGGATCGTGCTGCAATTGTAAGAAAAGGTTACGGAGTCAGTGTTGTAGAGCGCGAAAACCACATTACATGCATTTTGTGCATCTAGTTTACGTTATACATCAAATGGCGTTCGAGCAGTCCAAAGAGTGTCACATGCTAAAGGAGTCTAGTTGACACCTCACACTCAAGAGGAATTGTGTTGAACACTTCCCGCTAGTAATGGAAATCGGCATCAAGCCCGCATAGCCTCACTCTCCCCAGGAGCAGTTCACTCGCGACAAACACGCTCACAAAGCGAGTTCCACCTCGAGATTGCAAGTTGACTTAGCAGTCGCAAACGAAATTTCAGGATTTCGCCTAAAAACAAAGTATACCGAAGCAATTCAACGAATAACCTAAATTTGTCGGCAAAAATTGGATTTTATCGAATAATCTGAATATTTACAATATTTTAATAATGGGCTATTATAAGAGCAGGCCCACTTGAAGGACAAGCCGCACAGACGGTACGGCACCCTGATAGGAGCCAGGATATTCTCAACTTAGGAAGGGGATAGTCCAATGGACCACGTTAGCGAAACATGCCCACTTTTACTTCAAACGACGGAAGAAAAGGTGCGGGAACGGTTTTTCGTTCATCGGGCATGTGGGAATCCAACACGGTAAATGTGAATAGCGTTTATTCGAGGAAAGGATCCGTTCGTAAGAAAAGTCGTAATTTGCAACGTTAGTTGATTGATTGGAGTTGTGTAGGTACAATTGAATACCATTATTGATCCTTAGGGACCTCCGGTTATCATAGATAAGCGGGGGTCTCTATTTGCGTTCACTCCTTACTTAGCAGCGGGAGTTGAACTGTAAATGTGGTCTTCTCTTCCGGCACACTGACTACGGAAATAGTTCCCTGATGCATTTCGGTAATTTTCTTCACGATAGATAGGCCAAGTCCATTACCGCCAGACGTTCGATTTCTGGATTTATCTGCTTTATAAAAGCGTTCAAATATATGCGCTCGATCCTCCTCCGTAATACCTGCCCCATTATTCGAAATTCGGATAATCGCTTCGTCCCTACTGCCTGTGAGATGAACGCCGATGGTTCCTCCAATAGGCGTGAATTTGATTGCGTTATGAATCAGATTGGTCCATACCTGGCCCAGCAGGTCTTCGTCAGCAATTAGTGTAATCTCCTCTAGTTCAACATCCATCTCTATATCTTTATCCACCCACTGCGGTTCGCAGGCCAGTATATGATTGCGTATTTGCTTATCCAGCCGGTAACTTTTCGGCTCAAATGGGTGATGCTGCGATTCTAACGATGAGAGTTTCAGCAAGTTATCGCTAAGCTTGGATAGCCGTGTACTCTCAGCTTCAATGATTTCTAGATAATGTTTACGTTCCGCAGGTGTAATCTGTTCATTCTGTAGAGCGCGGGAGAAGCCGCTAATCGAGGTCAGAGGCGACTGTATTTCGTGGGATACGTTGGAGATGAATTCCTGCCTCATTTTCTCTAACTGCCCTAATTCAACGGCCATATTGTTGATCGAATCCACCAGCTCCACGAAAGGACCACCATGTGGATTATTATCGACGGACACGTTGAAATCCCCTCTGGACATACTTTGAATCGCCTGAACCATCGTTTTAAAGAAGAGCATCTGCTTACTGCGAAAAAACCTGCCTAGGAAGGCCATGGTTATTCCCCAAAGAAACATGCCGCCGAGCGAGTTGATCAATTGGACAACGACCGCTGAAGGGCGCTTGTTGATAGACGCAAATAGCCATTCTGTCCCGTAAAAGGCTGCCAACCAATAAAGAATAATAAGCAAAAATATGCTTACAGTAGTCAAAAAGCCACGTATCCGCTGAGCTTTTGTCATTTTACTCTTCACTACGCTCTTTCGCTTCTTCATTCTCATGTTCGCAGCACCTCCATCCGATAACCTAACCCGCGAATGGTTGCGATCCGAAAAGCGTGCCGCTCCTCGGGAAACCGCTCTCGGAGCCGATTAATGTGCACATCTACGGTACGTTCGTTACCTTCGTAATCGAAGCCCCAAATCTGCTCGATCAGCTGGTCACGCGAGAAGGTTTTGCCTGGGTAGCTCGCCAGCTTGTAGAGCAGCTCGAATTCTTTGAGCGGTAGGGTGACGCTCTCGGAGCCCACGGCTACTTCGTAGGTTTTGCGGTTCATGCTCAGGTCTCCGACCTGAACCGTTTGGGAAGAAGCGATTTTGTAACGCTTCAGCAGCGCCTTCACTCGCATCGCGAGCTCCACAGGCTCGAATGGCTTGACGAGGTAATCGTCGGTGCCCAGCTCGAAGCCTTTGACCTTCTGCGAGGTTTCGCCTTTGGCAGTGAGCATGAGCAGAGGGATATCGTAATGCTCCCTCAGCTCTTTGCACAGCTCCCACCCGTCCATATTCGGCATCATGATATCCATGATCACCATGTCGACTTGGACGGTTTCGAGCTGTTTGAGCGCATTAGCGCCGTCAGAGGCTTCGATGACATCGAAGCCTTCTTTCAGCATGAAGACGCGGACCAGTTCGCGTATATAAGGATCATCATCTACGATCATAATAGGTGCCATTTGCATCTAGCCTCGCTTTTGTGAAATCTTCTTCTTTATCTTTCTAGCATACAACAGGAAACGGGTTTAGACGAATTCAGATTGCTGCAGCACCGAGTCTTTATTCGGTCGTACATCGTTGTCAATGGGATTTGTCACTTGCGGCAGCATCCTTGACTTACCCAAGAAGAGAGTAATGATAACTCCGGCAAAAACAATGAGACTCCCCGCCAAGAATATGCCGCTCAAGCCATGAACAAACACATGCTGCAGCTCTGTCAATATCTCAGCAGGCAGCTTCGCTCGCGCATTCGCATCCAGCAGCAGCTGTGGATTGGCGAATTGTTTCAGCTGCTGCTCAGGGATTTGACGGAACTTTTCGCCCATACCGGAAAGGCCATCTGCCATACGATTCGTCATCATGACCCCCATGATGCTCACTCCTACCGTTGCCCCGATGGAACGGAAAAACTGAATGAGCGAGGTTACGATACCGCGACTAGTCGCCCCAACCTCACCTTGCACCGCAATGTTTAGTGTTGGCATAATGAGGCCCATTCCTAGGCCAGCCACGATCATATAGAGGATGATGAGGAGCTTAGAAGTACCTGCATCCATGGTCGACATGAAGGTAAAACCGATACCTATGAGAATCATCCCCGTACCTATTAAGGTGCGATAGGAAACTTTGCTCGACATCCTTCCGCCCATAATGGCTGATGCCACAACGGATAACATAAGAGGCGTCAAGATGTATCCCGCAATCGAAGGGCTGACGCCAATGACGCCCTGCACGAATAAAGGAATGTAAGTAATAGCTCCGAACATGCCTACGCTCATCAAAACGGCAATCATACTGGTGACGGAAATGACTTTATTTCTGAACAAATGCAGGGGGATCATTGGCTCTTTGGCTTTGGTTTCAACCCAGAGGAACAGTCCCAGAAGAATGGCGCACGCCGAGAAAAGACCAATAATTTGTGGTGATCCCCACGCATAATGCAGGCTTCCCGCTGCCTCCGGATCGCCCCCTAGCACCAGACCGAGTAAACCCGAAACAATTGCTCCGCTTAATGTGAGTGCACCTAACCAATCTATGGAGCGTTTCTCATTAGTACGGCTTTCTTTAAGTGCTGAACCGATAATCACCATCGCTGCGATACCAAACGGAAGATTCACATAGAAAATCCAGCTCCAGTTCAAATGTTCCACGATAAAACCGCCGATCGCTGGCCCAATAATACTAGACAAAGCCATTACACCGCCGAACAAACCTTGCATTTTCCCTCGTTTCTCTACCGGCATAATATCGCCAATAATCGTCATGGCTATCGGCATTAAGGCACCGGCGCCAATACCCTGCAGTCCGCGGTAGATGATGAGCTCCGTCATGTTCGTCGCCAGCCCGCATAGCGCAGAGCCGATTATGAAAATACCAATCCCTACGAGGTAAATACGCTTTCTGCCATACAAGTCAGCCAATTTCCCAAAGATGGGCATACTTGTCGTTGAGGTTAACATGTAGATGGAGAACACCCAGCTGTACATCGCAATCCCGCCCAGATCTCGAATAACCGTTGGCATCGCCGTCGAGATGATCGTCTGATCCAAGGCTCCCAACAGCATCCCGAGCATTAACCCTACAATAATCCACGCTACTTTCTTTGGTTCACTACTCATTAATAATCGCTCCTTTGCCATTTCCTTCGAATGAAATTAGCATAAGGGGCATTTATAAACTGAATTTAAACCAAAGAGGGTAATTTCATATGTAAAGGCTTTTATTGGAAAAAAATTTGTGATACATTTTTGGGAAAAGGAACGATTTGGGGGTACATACCTATATGGCCAATCCTACATACGCAGATTTCAAAATGTTATCCGCCACTGAAGCAGAAATAGCGTTTCAAAATGCAGTCCTCTCCGAGGGATACTCCGGGTTCCGCCGATTGTTAGATGGCATGACAGAGGCGATCAAAAAAGCCGGGGATGCTGACATCGAAGGCATTGAGATGACCATCGCCAAAGCAAGCCATCTGTTCCCTGAGCCTGTTATCTTCAGCCCCTCGTGGGAATGCATTTGGTCCGAACTTAATGCTACCTTAGCAGCGAAAAAGCATGTCTTATCTAACATATCTCCAACAGACCGCAAAGGCGAGTGGCAGGTTATTATGGATAACCCCCAAGTGGTACAAGAGGTTGTTTGCTACCCCGGCCTGGCATTCCATGACGCCGCCTATCTTTACGCCTACTTCCGGCCTCAGCTTGAAAAGTCCGAGTATATCCGGCTGCAGAAGATCCAAACGGTCATTCAAGAGGTTGGCGGTTGATCTAACCATAAGGAGGAATACCATGATTATCATGATCAATGGAGCTTTCGGAGCTGGAAAGACAACTGCCGCCAATGGGCTTCTCCCCTTCGTCCCAAACAGCATGATTTTTGACCCGGAAGAGATCGGTTATATGCTTAGAAAGCTAGTTCCTGTAGAGGGTCGGCTATTCCATGAGCGAACGGATGATTTTCAAGATATGGAGCTGTGGAAGGTTCTCACGGTCAAGACTGCTGCTGAGTTGAAATCGACGTACAACAAGCATCTCATTGTGCCGATGACCATTTATAAACGCCGAAATTTCGACTATATCTATGATGGATTCAAAGGTGTGGACAAGAATGTCTTTCATTTCTGCCTTAGCGCTTCCGCGGAAACACTGCATAGACGTTTAACCAAACGTGGTGATGAGCCCGGGGGATGGCAATTTCAACAAGTGGACAAGTGTGTAGCCGCGTTAAAGGACCCTGTTTTTGAGGATCATATTATGACGGATGAATTGCAAACAGAAGATATTATTCGTACTATTTTAGAAAAAATATCTTAACAATACCTTGCCTACGCCGAACTTCAAAAAAACGTACGAGTCCATTGGCAAGCCTTTGCCTCAAAGAAAGACCGTTATCATTTCAAGAACTCAGCAAATCACGGAAACGAATTGTATAACGGTAAAATCGCTGAATGAAGCTTATGAGTTGCTGAAAGACGAGGAAGAAATCTTCATCGCTGGCGGTGGAGAAATTTATAAAGAAACGCTGCCCTCAGCCGATAAATTGTATCTTACGGTTGTCGAGCAAGAAATCGAAGGTAATATTTATTTCCCTGAATTCGAAAAGGATGCATTCAACCTGACCTATCATCAGAAAATGGATGGCACCATTCCGTATACCTATTACACCTATGAAAGAAAAAAGTGAATCTACTTACCTTTTCGAGGTTTTAACAGGAACCATTCCACACCAATAAGATTGATTAGTAAGCCGATCCAGATGTTTATTTCTAAAATGTCAGCGACCATTTGTTCACGACCGCCCGAGGGGAGATGGAACCCCTGCATAGCGATATAAAGCAAGATGCAAATCGGAACAATCAGTCTTGCTGATGTGGCGACGAGGGTAATGGCGTAACTGCGAATCATCCATACACGATGCTCGTCAAATTGCCTTTGGACAGCGTAGCGAAAGCCTTTCCAGGTTGTAAATAGCCACAGTAGACTCAGTGCTAGAAATGCCATGGCCTTCGTAAAGCTTTCGATATACAAGGTCATGACGAGTCCCAAGAAACCGCCCAGCATAACGCTGACGACATACACGCGCCCTAAAGCCCGATGCCATGCTGGATATTTGGTCCGGAAGCGCTTGTGAAATTGAAATAAACCACTAACGAGCGCAATGAACGCGAATCCAATATGTAGAACAAGTACCGTATAGTGTAGAGAAAATGCCGTATTTAGCTTTACTCGGCTGTCGGCCGGATTCAAGCTGACATAGGGAAATACCGCGGCAATCGCCACGCCTATGATGATCATCACAAAGAAAATTCCTAGCTTTTTACTCATATACAGCCCCCGTTTACGTTCATCACTCCTTCTGCTATCTTACTTCTCCAGTCTAAACCCCTGCTAAATGAATCCTTAAATAAATCTAAACTCGTTGCATTTATTTCAGTTTAGTCTTCATCCACTCGCACCAGACCAAGTCTGCGTCTACTTTCAGCGTTGCTTTCTGGATCAGCACATAGAGCCCGAATAACGGATCATGGATCTCCAGTTCCTCGAGCGGTTTAGCACTCTCTTGTTTAATTCGTTCATAAGTTTGTGCGAACTTTTCTTTCTTCTTCTGGTAGTATTCCTCACGCTCATAAAGCACTTTCAGCGCTTGTTCTTTGCTTACAAGGCCAATGCAGAATACCTTCAGTGCCAACTCATCCCTTACGACGGGCTCGTCTGTAGGCTGCGCAATCCATTGCTGGAGTGCTTCCCTGCCATTATCCGTTAAGGAATACACCTTTTTATCCGGTTTATCCGACTGAGGAACATGCACAAATTCAACATATCCCTTCTGTTCTAATTGGGCGAGGAGAGGATAGATTTGACTATGCTTCGCTTGCCAAAATGGCTGAATATTTTGCGTTAATTCATAGCCCGTTCGGGAATTTCTGGTTAAAAGGCTTAGTAAGCCATATGAAAGGGTATTCATAGCCACTCCTTTGTTATGTCATTATTGACATATACGTTCATTTGGTAGTATGATAATTTTCATTCAAATTATAGAGAATACTAAAGATAAGATCAATGGATAGAGTGGAGGTATTACTTTGAGCAAGGATGAATTACAGCAAGTGCGTTTCTGGCCGATTATGATTGCCATTTTCTTCGGGTCGTTCGTTGCGATCCTGAGTATGAGTACAATTAATATTGCGATACCGATTTTAAGTGATCATTTTCATTCAGATTTAAGCAAAATTCAATGGACGATTACAGGCTTCATGCTCGCTAGCGGTACAATCGCTCCGATTACAGGCTATTTGGGTGAGCGGTTCAGCTATAAACTTCTATATGCCACGGCACTTGCGGGCTTTACGGTGTTTTCCTTTTTATGCGCGGTCGCTTGGGACGCTCCTTCTCTCATTGCCTTCCGCATTGCGCAAGGCGCCTTCAGCGGACTCATCATGCCGGCGACTATGACTATTGTGTACCAAGTGATACCGCGGGAAAAACAGCCGATTGCGATATCCCTTTGGTCCCTATCTGCCATGATGGCTCCTGCTATTGGACCTACCTTGGCCGGATGGCTTTTGCAAAATTGGAGCTGGCATTGGTTGTTCCTCATGAACGTGCCTGTCGGTGTCATTGCCATTCTTCTCGTATTTAAATTGATTCCTTACTATCGTCTTTCTGTACCGAAAAAGTTTGATTTACTTGGCTTATTAACGGTTATCGTAAGCAGTCTTTCCTTACTCGTCGCTTTCTCTCAAGGCCATGCTTGGGGATGGACATCAGGTAAAGTTATTGGACTGTTCGCGCTCGGTATCCTCGTACTTCTGCTCTTCATTTGGAGGGAGCTGCGCGTAGAGACGCCGTTGCTGAACATTAGGGTATTATCCAATTCACGTTATACACTAACACTAATTATTTCTAGTATTGTTACGATTAGTTTGTACTCAGGCACTTTTTTGACTCCTATATTTCTGCAAAATATTCAGCACGTGACGCCGCTTGATACGGGCTTAATCCTGCTTCCTGCCTCACTTGTGATGGCATTAAGCATGCCAATTGTGGGCAAACTATATAGTATTGTAGGTCCGCGTATTCTCATATTCATCGGTATTTCCTTAATCGCTATAGGGACATTAACGCTTAGCTGGCTAAGTGTCGATGTATCTCGTGGTTATATCGTGTTCTGGATGATCGTTCGGAACCTTGGGATCGCTTTTGCCACCATGCCATCGAGCAACGCTGGGATGGAGCAAATTCCGAGAACGTTGTCCGGTCATGCGACTTCGATCAGCAACTGGGTGCGCAACGTGTTCGGCTCGTTTGCGATTGCCCTGTTCACTTCCGTCCTTTCAACTCAAACAGCCACGCATGCCAAGGAATTGGCTAGCAGCGGTTTGAAGGATAAGGTACAGATCGGGATGCAATCATTCACCATGAGTGTGAATGATGTTTACTTACTAGCCACATTCATCGTGCTAGCCGCTCTGCCGCTCAGCTTGTTCATTGGCAAGCAGACTGCTCCTGCGGATAAGGCTACTGCTACTGCCCCGGTCGTTGTTCAACCCAAACCAGCTGAATAAGAAGGCCAATAGCTGACACAGTCCGCCTAGCAAAACATTAAAAAAACCTACTGTATGCAAAAGTGCATCCGTAGGTTTTTTTGCGCTAACTACACTCAGCAATCCCTCAGCTAGACCTCAGATTATTTTCAGGATAAGCTTCTATACTTACACCTATACCAACAAATTTGGAAAAGGTGGGTTTCAATGAAAAGAACACGTCAACTACATTTATGGATTGGCCTGATTTGCTCGGTTTTTATTTTGATCCAATCGATTACGGGGCTTCTCTTATCCGAGAAGTGGCTGACAGGCTCAGAGGAGCAGATATGCGACCTCCCGGGGCCATGTCTCAAGGTATGACTAACGGAAATAGTGACGGGGCGGCTCTATCTAATCAATCCTCTAATTCGATGACTCCTTCTGCCGCGGGCGATCAAAGAACATCTGGAGCTATGCAGGGAAATAGACCTGCATTTAATGGCCCCGGTCCCGGTCAGGATGGAGCTAACAGTCTGACAGGGTTCATCAAGGGACTTCATGAGGGGAAAATCGGGAATACGAATGTGAAATGGCTTGTCGATATAGCGGCGATTAGTATGATTTTCCTGACGATTACGGGCATTATATTATCGATCAAAACGCTTCGTGCACAAGGAATTCAAAGGAAGAAGCGCCGTGTTTTAGAAGCCTAAGTAAAGGGGGATCATAGAAATCCTGCGAATGAACTTTAGGCAAGCTAAACCACTGTTTTCCACTCGTATGTTGTAATGAAGAGACCGTCGATTCGTTCATCCAATCTAACTCTACATTGAGGTGTCTTACACCGGGATCTATCGTTAAATATGCCCAATTGAGGCTGCTGGTTGAATAAATATTCGCAGGTGAATAATGTTGTAGAAAGTACAACAATTGCTGCCTAAATCTCGACTTTCTCCCTTTGTTGTTGCATCATGTACAACAATTCTATAAAGCCCCCTAATTAAGTTGGACACTTTTAGGCTAAGAAAATACAATGAAATTAGCCGGAGGTTGTTCGT
>NZ_LMEO01000009.1 GCF_001426375.1 Paenibacillus sp. Root444D2 | reverse complement strand
CTTTACCCTCATACGAACAACCTCCGGCTAATTTCATTGTATTTTCTTAGCCTAAAAGTGTCCAACTTAATTAGGGGGCTTTATAGAATTGTTGTACAGAATACAACATTGTTAGCTATCTGAGAAGAAACCAACGATAAATGTTGTACGATGTACAACTTCCCCCTCAACTAAGCCAAGGAAGGCTGTAAAACTGGCTTCCTAATTCACCTACTCTTACTCTTACTCTTACTCTTACTCCTTCTACTACTTCTACTCCTTTTTACTCTTCTACTCCTACTCCTACTCTTACTCCTTCTTACTCTTCTACTTCTACTTCTACTTCTACTTCTACTTCTACTTCTACTTCTACTTCTACTTCTACTTCTACTTCTACTTCTACTTCTACTTCTACTTCTACTTCTACTTCTACTTCTACTTCTACTTCTACTTCTACTCCTACTTCTACTTTTACTTTTACTTTTACTTTTACTTCTACTCCTACTTCTACTTCTACTTCTACTTCTACTTCTACTTCTACTTCTACTTCTACTTCTACTTTTACTTTTACTTTTACTTCTTCTTCTACGCCTTCTCTTTTTCTTTTTCTTTTTCCTTTTCCTTTTTCTTTTCCTTCCCCTACTCCTTCCCTTCTAACCGACTACAAATACACATTCCAAAAAATTCAATTTAACAATCTGACTTTGCCTAACAAACCAATCAAGCAAAACGAGCTAACCAAGCAGAACGAGCTAACCAAGCAGAACGAGCTAACCAAGCAGAACAAGCCGAATAAGCTAACCAAACTAAATAAGACAACTAAGACACAAACCTGGCCTTCCAAGCTAATAAGGATAAGTTTTACTCTCCAAAAACTCCATAAAAATTAATCTAGTCTGTCAAAACAACCGGATTTGTAGCACTTTAGTACATTACTCTACAGTCTAGTTAGATCGAAAAAGGGATAAGGTGATACTTATTACTCTACGTGAGTAACTTATTTCCTTCTTCCTGAATATAGAAGCTTCTGAACCCATGTAGCGAAATCATCTTCGCCATGAACGACAATTCGACTTAGTTCATATGGCGATTGGTTCGACGAAGCGTAGCCTTCCTTCGTTGTAAACGCGTAGCGGAATTCCTCCTCTTTTAAGATCTTCAACGTATCCTCGTTGTACTCGCCATACGGATGTGCAAAAACATCAGCGCTCTTCCCAATCGCCTGTTCAATACGTCGGCGCGATTCCGTGATCTCCTCGCGCTGCTGTTCTATACTGAGCTGCGGGAGATGCGGATGTGTCATGCTATGCGGCGCTATGTCCCACCCCGCCGCGCTCAGCTCTTGTACTTGCGGCCAGCTCAAGTAGCCTGGCTGGCCAATGAATCCTGGCGACAGGAACAGCGTCGCCGGAAAACCGTGCCGCTGGAGGATCGGCATCGCCACCTCAGCGTTGTTCGCGTAGCCGTCATCGAACGTGAGCAGCACGGGCCTCTCCGGTGACGGTTGTTTCTTCTCGATGATGCGCGCGAAGTCGCCCAGCGTCAACGGGGTGTAGTGATGCGCGGACAAATAGTCCATTTGACGCGCGAACTTATCGGGGTGGAGCACGTACGTGTTCCCTGGTTCCACCCCGATGCTGTGGTAGTTCAGCACGGGAATCGCGATCCCATGCTGCTGCCCTTCCGCCGCGACTTGGGACGCGGATGCTCGGGTTACTGCTGGCGCGAAGCATGCCAGCCAGAGCCACACGAACGCGAATATAGGCGCAAGCGTTCGCACAATTCGCAAATAATTATTAATACCCCTACCATTCATCGTTCACACCCCATTCTAGAATTATCTCCTTCACTTCACTTGCTCTCATAAAACATGTCATATATCTTATACTCCACACATTTCATTCCCGTATTATCTCCAATATTTGAATTACATCCCTAGCAAAAGGGGATTATAACCGCGATCCTCATATGGCTGGAGCTCCTCAAGCCACTTCTCTTCCAGCTTTTTCAGCGCATCATTTTCGTCGAAGTAACCGGTCTCCTTCACTTTGAGTACTTCTAGAACCTCAAGCACGAAGGCATCGCCACCAAATTCGTTCCATTCCTTCTGCAGAAGCTGGTTCCGATGCGTGTCCATTTGTAATTCCATTAGCTTCCCATTCATAGATTTTAAATTCTTCGTGCTTATAACCCACAGCTTTCCATTAATCGTATTTCGGACTTGAAATACACCGGCTTCCTTCTTCGTTTCTTTATATTGCTGCTGCAGCTCTTGTCTACGATTCATCTCATTGATCTCCTTTTTATTCATGTTGTTCATATTCATCCTTTCAGCCAATATTGACTTCCGTCTGGTTGTCGATCGAGAAAGCCATATTCAATGATCATCTCGTTTACTTCCTTTTCTCCATAAAAGCGATCCTGTTCGAATCGTTTGGCAATTTCACGCAGCACAACGACTTTATGCTTTTCTTGCTGTGAAAATGAGACTAGTTCACCTGACGTACCATCAGGGAAATACTTCTTAACGATCTTCTCGTACTCATCTTCCGTCATATTGTATCGTTCATCCACCATCTTGGCCGATTTATGAATCTCTACAAAAGCTGGCGCATGCTGGTCCTTCTCTTTCAACAGCTCCATCATCGTCACAAAAATTTTGGCTTAGCGCTCTTTCTCCTTCAATCCAAATCGATGATTGCGAATCGTTGAAGCACTGCCAATTCCCAATTCCTTTTGGATTTCACTATCGCTCTTTCCTTCATAGAAAAGCTGAAGCAAACTATTTTGATGATCAGTTAGACCTGTAAGCTTTTTATCCAACCCGATCAAATATTGAAAGACAGATCCATGTGCATGCCCAATATGCCATTTCAGATAACGCTCTGCCTCATACAAGACACCATCTTGGGGGTAAATAATCCCTGCTTCCGTTCTCTTGCCGCAAAGTAAACAAATGTAACCATCATCTTCCTGTAGATAGCCGCGTTTCCACTCATCGAGTGAGGCTTTCCAGAACATTACGAATAAAAAAAGAATCCCTTTCCGATAAAAGGATTCCATGTTTTCATTTCCTATTTCTTTCACCCGCGAGAATTTCTCATCGCAAATAATAACTTTGGACCATCTTCATGTCCCGTACCTGCTTCAACAAATTGCTGGTAAGCTTCAGATTCCATGGGGTAAATCGCAATTTTGCCTTCTTCATTGTAATGTACACCCCAACCGTGCTTCTTTGGAAGCATGGATGCTCTTAAACAAGGGTGGTTTTTAGAAAAAAGCTCCTCACGAATTTCATCACTACGAGCTTCGATTTCGCTCTGAGGTATTTGCTTATGTTGCAAATAGACTTCATAAATAAGCTCGCCTTGGGTATATTTGTATGGGTTCTGAGACAGCAGCTCGTATTGGATCAAATGAGCGGTTTTACTATCCTTTTTCATGGAAGGTACAATCCCTACTTCAACTGGACAGTCAGCAGAAACCTGTATAAATGTATTCTTATAACTCATGTGTTCATCATCATAGGCCATCTTGGTTTAACTCCCTCCTTCTGCAAGTTGAATCAATTTATTCACGGTCTCCCAGTTCCTTGTTGTCGCGGATACACCTAGCTTCTTTTCGATAAAATTGTTGCTGAACTTTGATTCTCCGTAGTTTTTACGAATGAGTAAATATACGGTTAGCCCTTTGACACGGAACTCGTCCACTTCATTTTGAAAGGCTTCTAATTTTGCGATAGCCGCATCAGTCGCTGAATGAGATAAAAAGGTTATATATCTTTGTTCATTCGCTTCTGCATTGACTATTTGGTAAGGTGTGTTTTCTACAACCTCGTGCAATTCCTCTAATGTTCGGATGACAACGGGAATATCGAAAGTAAGTTGTACCTTGAGCTCGTTCACAATTCGATCACGTACGTCTGCAGGATCATTTTCCTCACAATCAAAAATGACGTTACCGCTTTGTATATATGTCATTACATTTTTATAATCCATGGATTCAAAAATGCTCCGCAGCTTGTCCATCTTAATAATTTTCTGACCGCTTACATTAATTCCTCGCAAAAGTGCAATATACTTCGGCATCGCATAACCCCACAACATTTTTTAATTCCATTATACACCAATTATACCTTATTTGCTTTCATTCTAGCCTCAATATCGTTGGTTGGCACTCCAATATCCAATATGAGCATAACTAAACAACCTGAGTTCAACTAAATACTCGGCTCAGGTTGCATCAAATTTTTTAAGTGTAGTCTCAATCGCTTATTTTCGAATAAAAAAACTTAGAACAGTATTCCAATTCCTTTGTTCGTAGTAGTTGGCTCCAATGTCTATGTTTTCGATCCACGTTTCAGCATTTTTGCTATGAGGATCAGTGACTATGACATTTGAATAGCTGCGATTGGATCTAATCCATGCCAACTGGTGTGATGGTAGAGAAATGGGATTAAAATCGCCGTAAGTTTCCGAAGGCTGCGTCAATAATTTCTGATGTTGACTCTTCAGCTTCACATTAACCAAATATGGAAATTGCCGTTTGGCTGGGTCTATTGACCACTCCGCCTCTTTTGATCTTGAAGAAACGATATTCCGGAGACCATACCAAGTGAAGTTTTGCTCGACGTAACCATTAGGAGTGTAGGAAACAGATTTTCCGGCAGGAATCCGCATAACTTTCAAATGTTTATTCGTTGTAGCTTCTCTTCCAACACCTTCGATATAGGCAAGTGTTTCATCTTTGCTCGCCCACTCAAACCACATCTCGTTGTTAACCATTTGATCAATTGTTTTGAAAACTGAGCCATCTGCGGATAATACACAGAGTGTGTTGCCATCAGCCGACAGCGATGCGGTAGGTTTAGCTAAGAAGGCAATCCAACGTCCGTTTGCAGACCATTTGAAGATGCTTGTACCAACAGCAAAAAAATCATCAGACTGCTTGGGCAGTACATGCAACGTCTCAAAGCGGGTTGGATCGGCATTAGCGGTTAATGGTATCTTCATTATTCGTATCGGTGTCCATTCGTTGTCTAAGAGCTTGGCTTCCGTTGAAACTAAAATACTGCTCCCATCCGGATACCAGGAAAAATTCCCAATCCCCTCTGCAACTTTCTTCGGTTTTGCAAGTTCATCGGAGTCTATCCAATTAAGCTGCTGCGCGGTAAGAAATGCGAGAGAATTCCGGTTAGGTTGCCATTGGAAGTTCCTTCCGCCTTCCTGTGCAACGAGATGACTTTGTCCAGTTTGAACCTGTAATAGCCAAATTTCTTGTTCATTTTCGCCCTTTGTATAGGCTATCCACTTGCCGTCATAAGACCATTTCGGGTTTAATATGTATGCTCCTCGGGTCTGTTGTCTTTCGTTGTCACCAGCTTTAATCCATAGGTCGCCATTTCGAATGAATGCTGCTTTCAGCAGTTCGGCGGGCTTTTTTGCATAAATAGTCGTGCTATTCGTTATGATGAGTAATACAACCGACATAGCAAGAAATGTTCTCCTAAAAGCTCTCATGATATTCCTCCTTTTGGTAACTTATCTTTTACGATTTCCTTTTGTCGTTAAGAACATGCGGAGACATGGCCGATTGTAGTGGGACATACACCAAATGAGTTCAACTTAGGATTTTCAATGGTTTCCGTGATATATTATACTTTTGGCAAATACTTTTTCAGGAGAGAACAAACCATGGCTTATCCTGCTGCTACGAACTACGAAATTGCACAAGTTTGTTTACTAGCTGGTAAAATCATGCTGGAAAACGGTGGTGAAACCTATCGTGTCGAAGATACCATGACCCATGTCGCAGAAGCCTTTGGCGTACCGAACTCCCATAGCTTTGTAACACCTACTGGCATCATTTTCTCCATAGATGGGCCTGAGCAGACCACAAGACTAATTCGTATATCCGCTCGTTCGACCGATCTTCGCAAAGTCACGGTTGTGAATGCAATTTCTAGACGAATCAGCCAGGGGGAACTAACGCCCACAGAAGCTTATCGGCTGCTTGAGGACATTGATGTGGCCCAGATGCGTTATCCCGCTTGGTTTCAAATACTATCCGCTGCTGTTGCAAGCGGTTGTTTCTTAATCATGTTCCAAGGAGAATGGCATGATTTCCTACCTGCTTTCGTTGCTGGCGGAGCTGGCTTAGCCTTCCTTAATTATTTTAATCGGTTAGTGCCGATTAAGTTCTTCGCTGAATTTCTGGCGTCCTTACTCATCGGAACCATGGCTTTCTTGTTTGTCAAAGTGGGGTTTGGTCATGCACTTGATACCATTATTATTGGCTCTGTCATGCCGCTTGTTCCGGGACTTCTCATTACGAATGCCGTGCGCGACTTAATGGCTGGCCATTTCGTTTCAGGGGTTTCCAAAGGCGCTGAAGCCTTCTTAACTGCTTTTGCCATTGGAGCCGGCATTGCCTTTGTACTTTCATTTTATAACGGGGTGGGAGTTTAGGATGATGATGATTGAACAGCTCTTAACGAGTTTCATTGCGACTGCAGCATTCGCTATTCTATTCAATGTTCCTAAGGGCACACTTTTGCAGTGCGGCTTCGTGGGTATGTGCGGGTGGATGTTATATGTTTCCATTCAAATGATTCCTTTAGACCCCATCCTGGCCACGTTGATTGCCTCTTTTTTCGTAACTGTTATCAGTCAATTTTTTGCGAAAATATATAAAACACCTGTTATCGTATTCAGTGTATCGGGTATCATCCCGTTAGTTCCAGGAGGATTAGCCTATGATGCCATGCGTAATGTCGTCCTCAATCACTATGATCTGGCCGTACAGCTAGCAGCCAAAGCCTTCCTGTTATCTGGTGCTATCGCGATCGGACTAGTCTTCTCCGAGGTTCTTAATCAGCTGTTGCGTCGAACAAAACATTGACCCTTTTGAACTATTTCGCAATAGTTCATGCCACCTTGATAGTTTATACCTATAAAGATGATCGGTTTTATATCTTAGATTTTTCCTGCTTTTCCCTTTAAAATGAGACCAGGAAGCAAAAACAGCTAATCTACCGAACGGAGTGATCAAACTATGAGCGAGCAAGCAAACCAACAAATCACAACAAAATTCAACGAAATTGCTGAGAAGTATGATAGCCAGCGAAGAAAACTTATTCCTTGTTTTGATGATTTTTACCACACAGCAACTTCACTTGTGCAGGTCGATCATGCATCTCCACATATTCTCGACCTAGGAGCTGGTACAGGTCTCTTTTCCTCTTACGTACTAAACAAATATCCGAATGCCAAAATAACGTTAATTGATCTCTCACAAAGCATGCTCGACATCGCTATACGGCGATTTGGAGAAACCCAAGCCAATATGACCTACATTGCTGAGGATTATAGTACATTCGAGACTTCTGAACCATTTGATTGCGTAATCTCTTCGCTCTCCATTCACCATCTCGAGGATCAGGATAAGCATGCCCTGTATGAGAGGATTTTTAAGCTGCTTAAACCAGGAGGGGTCTTCATTAACGCAGATCAAGTCCAAGGCAGCAGCACTTTCCTTGATCAATTGTACCGTTCTGATTGGGAGGCCAAAGTTGAAGCCACTGATCTAACTCCTGAAGCTGTGCAAGCTGCCTACGAAAGGACAAAGCTGGATAAAATGGCTCCCCTCGATCAACAGCTGAATTGGCTTCGAGCTTGCGGCTTCATCGACGTTGACTGTGTCTATAAATATTACAATTTCGTTGTGATGTACGCTCGAAAGCTAGCAGATTAACCTATCTACCAAAGAGTCGGTTTGGCTACCATAAACCACATCATAGACAGCGTAATGATGACATACCAGAATAACGCCTTGCGCAGCTTGTTCACTAAGAAATCTCGACTATCGTGGGGTGCCTTTAGCTTACGAAGCAGTGGCGAGAATGCACGGGCGATAAAGTACAGCGAAGCAACCATAATGAGGACCGTAACTATAATCCATGATGTCTTCCACGTCCACGCCGTTAACCATGTGAGTAAAATCCCTGTCGCAACTAGCACATGGCCGGCATGCTTAGTAAGCCGAACCGTAATGCGAAATGGCTCTAGGTAGTCTGGCAATTGCTCGAATGGCGCATTTCGAATTCTAGCCAATAGTGGAAACAGGATAAAATAAGGGCCAATACTTAAAACAACACTAAATATATGGATATATAAAAGCAGTACGTACCAAGACAACACCATCATCCGTTCTATCTGAGAATTGAGAAAACCTCTATCGAGGCCATTCAAAGATGAGCGACCGCGTTTAACGAGGAGAGACTTTGGTCTACGACCAAAGATCCCTATATTAGGTTTTATCGCCAATAAGAAAGCGGTTTTCGGAAACCGAAAACTTATACTTTCTTATGTGGTCAACAAAACAGTGCAGATCCATGGATCCACACTGTTTTTTGTTCTTACTTATTCAGCCTTTTGAAATTCGTGTACCCATACTTTCATTTGCGGCAGCCATGGCATACCTGGATGCATAGCTAAAATACTATCACGGTACTCATCAACGGATGTATGACCTTCTGCTTTTGCATGTTCCACAGTCAATTCACCCAAAGCTTGTTGATAAACGTTAGTTACTGTAAAAGCAATGCCTTGCAATTCCATCGTTTCACCGATATCTGCATAGCGTCCATTACGTCTGCAAGCTGTTTTCTCACCAGCAAGTACCTTGCTAACTTCAGCTTCTTTCGTAACGAGTCGGTCGATCGAACACGTTTTTGGTGGCAATGTTTCGTTCATGTTAGTTCCCTCCTTTTGGCAGTTCTCATTATATCGAATGTAACTAGCTTTGTCGAACTGTACGGCAACCTTGTTACTAGTCATCTTTTCTTACTTGTATTTTGCCATGATTTCGGCCATCATCTCTTTCATCCCATCCACCAATTCCGATGGACTTTTTACGGTCGCCTCACTACCCAAACCAAGAATAAACTTTGCGAAAAACGGGATGTCACTTTTTGCAATGTTACCGTCTAGACAACCTGTGCCATCGTTACGGATATGTAATTTAGATACCGTCCATAATTCATTCTCGCACTTCTGGACACCTTCTTTGCTTAATTCCACAAATAAAATAACTTCTTCCTCTTCCTCTTTGCTAAGTGATTCTCTATTTCCAAGATGAACATGACGAAGATCCATCGGTTTCGAAGCAGAAGAAACCGCCGAATGAATTCTGTCACATCGGAATACACGAATATCGCCGCGAATAAAGCAATAAGCTGGACAGTACCATAAGCCATTGCTTGCATAGATACCAATCGGCTGGATTTCCCTACTAGATATTCCTTCTCGCGATTCATAATCGATGAGAAGGACTTTTTGATCGATAGCCCCATCCAGTAAGATGGATAAAAAGGGGGATTCCGAATGTCTTGACGGCGTTATAAAGTCAACCCGGTTTTTCATTTGATCAATACGATCCCGGACGTCTCCAGACATGTAGTTATAAAACTTGCTCAATGCCGAAGAAGCTTCCGTTTTAAAAGGGAGATTGGCATAGTGCCGCAGGGCATGACAAGCAAAAAATATGGCTATGGCCTCTTCCTCAGTAAAGGCAATGGGTGGCAGGATTCTTTCATTCAACACCTGATAACCGCCATGAGGTCCCACTTCCGAGTATAAAGGAACTCCTAACTCACTTAATTCCTGTAAATCTCTTAAAATCGTTCTCGATGACACCTCAAATTCTTGGGCAAGTTCCTTGACAGTAAACTTCCGTTTTCGGTTAACAGTCATCATCAATGCCAGGAGTCGTTTTGATTTGGGCATAGCAATTCTCCATTTTTTATATTTATGACAAGTACTGTCACTATTATAAATTATAATTGGCATTGAGCGAAAGAATAAAAAATTTGAACCAAGGGAGCTGTGTAATCATGATTTTACAATTAACACCTTTTATTATGTTGGACGGAAATGCCAAAGAAGCTATCGATTTTTATGTACAATCATTGGACGCTAAAGTTGTCTTTATCCAAACCTTTGGAGAGAGTCCGGATTCCGACGAATTATCATTTCCAGAAAATGCAAGAGATCGGATAGCTCACTCGGTGCTAAAAGTCGGCCAAACAGAACTGATGGTTTCCGATATTTTTCCGGGTCAACCCCATCCCATTGGTAATCAAGTTACTATCTGTATAACAACTTCTGAAAAGGAGCAGGCTGAGCAACTATATGAAGCGTTACGACAAGACGGCCAAGTGAGTTTGGAACTGCAAGAAACTCATTTCAGTCCAGCTTACGGTATGGTCATAGACAAGTTCGGTGTAGTCTTTCAGATCTTCACTGCGCGTCAACGCTAACCTATCTATTTATGGTGAGATCGAAATAACAGCACTTTTTTTGGGGGGGCGAAGGACTAATACCTCAATATAAAAATAAGAAAACCCTGACCATTAGCCAGGTCTTTCGTTTAACAGCCCCTCCCAGCTACTTGGACATCTGTAACGATGTAATTCATCGTTACAGCGCGAGACAGCCACGGCTGAGACATCTGCAACGATGTAAAACATCGTTGCAAGTTGCACGCAGCACGGGAGACAGCACTGTTTTCATCTGCAACGCTGAAAATCATCGTTACATCGCGAGACAGCTACGGTTGAGACATCTGTAACGTGTAAAACATCGTTACAAGTTGCACGCAGCGCGGGAGACAGCACTGTTTTCATCTGCAACGCTGAAAAACATCGTTACAGCGCGAGACAGCCACGGCTCAGACATCTGCAACGATGTAAAACATCGTTGCAAGTTGCACGCAGCGCGGAGCAAGCGCTGTTTTCATCTGCAACGCTGAAAATCATCGTTACAGCGCGAGACAGCTACGGCTGAGACATCTGCAACGATGTAAAACATCGTTACAAGCTGCACACAGCACGGGAGACAGCACTGTTTTCATCTGCAACGCTGAAAATCATCGTTACAGCGCGAGACAGCCACCGCTGAGACATCTTCAACGATGTAAAACATCGTTACAAGTACCTCGCAGCGCGGGAGACAGCACTGTTTTCATCTGCAACGATGAAAATCATCGTTACAGCGCGAGACAACCGGCTGAGACATCTGTAACGATGTAAAACATCGTTACAAGTACCTCGCAGCGCGGGAGACAGCACTGTTTTCATCTGCAACGTTGAAAATAATCGTTACAACGCGAGACAGCCTCGGCTGAGACATCTGTAACGATGTAAAACATCGTTACAAGTTGCACGCAGCGCGGGAGACAGCACTGTTTTCATCTGCAACGCTGAAAATCATCGTTACAGCGCGAGACAGCCACCGCTCAGACATCTGCAACGATGTAAAACATCGTTACAAGCCACACGCAGCGCGGGAGACAGCACTGTTTTCACCTGCAACGCTGAATATCATCGTTACAGCGCGAGACAGCCACGGCTGAGATATCTGTAACGATGTAAAACATCGTTACAAGTTGCACGCAGCGCGGATATCAGGCCTTATCTCACCTGTATTAAAGGGTTGCCTATACGTCACCCAAACCATATAAATACTTATCTTATAACCAAACCACTCCTTTATGGAGTGGCTTTTTTATGACAGATGGAGACATCACTTGCCCTGTCCGATGACAACTCACTAAACATCAGATATTGAATATTAATGCCAATGGAGGAAATATTATAAATAAATAATAACACCATTGGAAAGGTGATAAGATGCAAACAGAGCATAAGATTTTATTAACATCTGCAGAAATCGCAAACATTTGGTCTGCATATATAAATGATACATTAGCAGTTTGTACACTAGAGGTTTACTTGTCACATGTGGAAGATACAGAAATTCGTTCCGTCCTTGAATTTGCCATGCAATTATCACGAGCACACGTACAGAAATTAAAATCTTTTTTCATTGAGGAACAATACCCTGTTCCAGACGGATTTTCGGAAAAATTAGATGTTAATTTGGAAACTCCACGCTTGTTTCTAGATGATTTTTATCTTTTTTACATACAGAATATTGGCAAAGTTGGGCTTGAATTTTATACGCTGGCTTTGGCCAATGCCGCTCGTTTGGATATGTGTGAATACTTTACCGAATGTCTAAATGAATCGGCTCGATTGCTAAATAAAGCAACAGAAATCATGTTACAAAAAGGAACTTTCATAAGAGCTCCCTTTATTCCAATTCCGAAAAAAGTTGAGTATGTCCAAAATCAAAGTTATCTTGCAGGTTTGTTTGGACATGGTAGACGTTAAATGCTATTGAAATAAATCATATCTATTTTAACCTCATTCAAAATCAATTGGGTCGGTCTTTGCTGATTGGATATAGTCAAGTTGCTAAGGACAAAAAGGTCCGCGATTATTTCATTAGGGGCAGGAACATTGCAGATAAACACGTTGAAATCTTCGGAACATTACTAAGTAAAGAATATCTTCCATCTGCAAGTGCGTGGGATACACTACCAACAGAATCAACCGATGCGCCATTTTCAGAAAAACTAATGATGTTCCATACAACCGCGTTAAGCTCGGCTGGAATTGCACATTATGGCAGAAGTCTTGGTCAAAGTCCTAGGACTGATTTAGGAGAAATTTACGTTCGACTAACGGCAGAAATTTTGAATTTTGCAAAAGATGGATCAGATATCTTGATTGAGAATGGTTGGTTGGAACAACCGCCGCAAGCTGCTGACAGAGATAAACTAGCAAAAGCATAGTCCAACATGATTAAAATAAAAAAACCGCCAGACACATAGTGGCGGAATCAATCATCTATAACGCATTGTACGTTTTTTGGGTGTCGTCCATCCCAAGGAGTTCGGGAAGATTTACGACTGTATATCCGTAACCCGCTTCATATCTTTTATCATACGGTTTCGTATGCCCATAATTTGGCTGCGTATTGTTAGCGCCATAATGCGTATGGACAACTGCTTTATTGTCATACTTCGCGACCATATCAGCAGGACCAGCAACCTCAAATTCAGCCCCGTAATTAGCTGGGTTATTCCCATACTTTCTCACATAATCCAAACTGTCAACCCGGTTTTCGTTGATATCCTCGATGAGTTGAATAAACGGCTGAACAAACGGAACAAATTCTTCCGTCATATCGTAAAATTTAACCTTAGCCTTATCATACAGAACGTAGGCCAAGTAATTTTTCCATTCTGCCGTGAAGGCAGCAGCGCCGGTAACGAAATCAGACACCTTGTTCCCAGTTAATGTTATTATTTCCTCTAACCAGGCCTGCAATGGCTCGGGATCATCCTTACAGTAATCAATCGTTTCCTGATCTGTATACGCGTCAACACCATCGTAATCAGGATAAAGCGTGGAAATCTGTGTCCGCAGCGATTCAAAATCGCTAGCTTTTGCTTTTTTCCATAACTCATTCTGAATCAGTCCGGCAATGAAGCTTTCTTTTAACTCACCGGCGTCAACTTCCGCTTCATTTAACACTTTTTTCAGTCCTGCAATCCCTTTTTTCACCTCTCCTTTTACATAAGCAGAGGTGTCTTTTTTCAGGAATTGTGCATACTCCATAAATATGACATTGGCGTCTCCGAGATCGGAGGCTTCCACATGCTTTTCATCCTCGTCACCGTTACGTTTTTTTTCACTGGAAACAAGCATTCTTTGCACGACGCCGGCATCGCTCAGCAAACTTCTTTGAATGTCTGGACGTGAAGGCTCAGCTCCCCCTTGCACATGCTGTAAGGCCTTGGCACCCATGATATCAGCTTCTTGCTCCAACCCTGCATCATCGTTGATCGCAACGTCTCCCATTTGCATCCTAGGTTTCACCTTGCCTTGCTTTTGCTGTACAACATGCCACGTTTCATGAGGGAGATGCTGGTCTTGTCCGGGTGCAACATGAATATTCGTCCCCTCCGCATAAGCATGGGCTTGCAATTGGGCAGGCTTGGGAGAATTATAGTGGACTTTCACATCGTCCAAGGAAATCCCCGAAAGTCTCTCCACACCTGATTTCAAATCATCCGGAAGCCCTGTATGATTTGTCTTTCTCTGAACCGTTTGTGTCGGATTGGCTAGTTGGCCAGCCCGTACCATTTGGGCAACAGCCCGATTCCCTATCGTCTTTTGTAAGCTATGTATATAATTTGGACTCATTTGCACTTGAGTAGAAGCTGACAACCCGTGATCATTTAATGCAGATGTTTCTATTGACCTGCGCATTAAACTTTCATTTTTCATCCTGATACCTCCCCTCGTTACACTTAAGTTGATACCATTTTATCATATTATATGAAACAAGAATGCCACTATTTTCCTTCATCACCTTCACATTGAGATACCCTTAGCCCGCTTGCTCTTCTATTGGCGACACACATTTTTCCAACGGTAGGCGGAGTGTGATCCGGGTGCCCCTTTTGGCATCGCTCTCGAAGATAAATTGTGATTCCTTGCCGTAGTACATGATCATCCGTGTGACCACATTTCGCAGTCCGAACAGATCCTTATCTTTCTTGAAGTCCGTTGAAATACCTTCTGCCGCTAGCTTAGAAGCTTCCTCCAGTTTGACGCAAATATAGGCGAGCCTTTCGTCATTGACCCCTACCCCGTTGTCGCAAACTTCAAGCACAAGCCGATTACCTTCCAAATACGAGGAAATGAACAGTTCTCCGCCCCCGCTCTGCTTTTCCAAACCGTGCAGCACAGCATTTTCTACAAGCGGCTGCAGGAGGAGCTTCAATACATGATAAGGAGCGCTTTCCTCGGCGATGTCGTACCGAACCGTAAAATGATCCAAGAACCTCAGCTGTTGGACTTTAATGTAATATTTCAAATGCTCGATGGTCTCCCCAACCGCAAACGTTTCGTTTCCCTTATTCAGGCTTAGCCGGAAAAATTTCGACAGATTAAGCACCATTTCGCTGATTTCATCCGCTTCATAGTTTTTGGCCGTCCAATAGATGGAGTCTAGTGTGTTATAAAGAAAATGCGGGTTGATTTGCGACTGCAAAAACTTAAGCTCCATTTTGGACAGTAAAAGCTGTTTCTCATAGTGGTCACGAATAAGTGTCTTCTGGTTCTCAGCCATCCGATTGAACGATTCGATCACGTATCCCAGTTCGTCCACACGCGTATCTTCCAGTTGAATCGTGAAATTACCTGTACGGAGCTGTTTCATCCCATAAGCTAGCTTCCGCAGCGGTGCGGAAATTCCCCTATAGATGATCCAGGAAATCCAAACGGCTAGCACCAGACTGACGGCTAATATCCCATAACTAAACACCTTTAGAGAGTCGGTATGGCTGCGGAGCTCCGCCAAGGGCTGCTCCATCATGAGCGACCAACCGGAAAACTTTGATTTCACACTGATCGTAACCATTTCCGTACCGGTTTGCTGTGACTTGCGGATCGTCCTAACTTCATTCACGGTATCCCAAACTTGAGGTTGTACACTCGCACCTGTGCCCGTGATCGAGCTTCCGTCGCTGCCAAACAGATAGATATTCGCATTTTTAGAGGGAAGAAGCGGTTTCGCCAACTCGATTAGAGCGCTTTTTTTGACGGAAAGCACAAGCAGATTCGGATTAATGAGCGTCCTGTTATACGGATCCATCGTCCGAATCAGATGAACGCTGTCTGCATCGAAGTAAGATTCACCCTCCTTCGGCGTAAAAAAAACAGTACCCCCACTGGATTCCATTAAACGCTGGTACCATTCCTGCTTCTCCGCGCCTTCGGGCAGCTTGCGCCCCCCCAGTTTGGTGGAAATGACGGTACGTGACGGCATATGGATGATGGAGATTTGGTCCACGATCAAATTGACCGTCGTCATGTTCGTGATCTGGTCCATCACTTGTGCAAAATGAACGAACGACTGCTTTTCCGGCTCCTGCCCAACGGACTGCAGTGTTGTGTTCATGTTCATATCGAATGCGATCAGCGAAGAAAGCTGTTCGAGGTTCTGCAGTGTCAGGTCGATGTAATCCGTCATCGTATGCAGGGCCCCTTGTGTCCTCTCACCCGTTTGAACTTCTAAAATCGACTGTGATTTCGAGATGGCAAAAAGACTGAAGCCGGCGAGCGGAAGCAGAATCAGTAAAAAGTACCATGTTAGCCGAATCTGAATATAACCGACCAGTATTTTGCGCACTTTAGGCAGGATTTCTTTTAACATATTGGTGGTCCCTCCATTCGTGCCCTGTTACTTTCCGGCTACTTGCCGGTTTCTCGCCACCATTCGTTCACTTCTCCAGTTATTTCATCGCCGCCTGCATCCTTCCATTTCTTCACAAAGGCATCGAATTCCTCGATGGGACTCAACCCCGCGATGATTCGTGTAAAAGTCTCTTCTTGCAGCTTGGAAAGCTTGACGTAATGCTTGCCCATTGCGGGTGTCGGCGGTCCATTAAACCGGTCTTCCATCAGGTTGCTTTCGATTCGCTGCGTGTTTTCGTATAGATGAAATTGTTCGCCGAGTCCCTCCAGCCGATCCCGCGTTATGTCCCGCTCAGCGGTATCGACCAACGCTCCATAGATACCTCGATAGCCATGCTTCGTGTGCTCGTCAAACCGGATAGAAAGCTTTCCGTTCACTCGAGTCCAAATTTCGTTCTCAAAACCTAGCTTCAGGCTTGTTTGACCGGGGCCAGCGATGAAATCGAGAAACTTAACAACGGCTTCCGCGTTTTGACTCTTAATGGGCACCACATTGTAAGAACGGACGTTTGAAGTGCTGTAGACCCCGTGTTTACCGTTCGGTCCTAACGGGAAATCAAGCGGAATCCATATTGCATTTGGATCATTTTTACGGTTAGCCGCAATGTGGGTGCGTGTGTCAGACCATGCTGCGGAATATAAGCCGACCCTGCCAGTCGCAATCTTTTCGCCAAGTACATCGATTTTATTGAGCGGGAACTCCGGGTCCAGAATATTCTGGTCGTACAGGCTGCGAAGGTAAATGAGTGCCTCTTTCATTTCTGGGAGGATACCGGAGTAAACCAACTTACCGTCCCGCTCATACCAAGCGTTCATTTGTACGCCGAAGGCGCCGAGAAATGGTGACGTTCTCCTGAGACGCTCAAGGATCGAGAGACCAAAAGTATCCTTTCTACCATTTCCGTCCGGGTCTCCTTCGGCAAAAGCCTTCATCACCGTTGTAAACTCTTCGATTGTTCGCGGAGGCTGCAGGCCGAGCTTGTCCAGCCAGTCTTTTCGAGCATAAACAATTTCAGTTCCCTTCACTTCGTTCAGACTGGGTATTGCATATATATGACCATTGACGGTTACGTTATCCCAAGCTTCTTTTGGGATTTTGGCTTTCAGGTTCGCCCCATACTTCTCAATATAATCATTCAAAGGCGTGAGCGCCTTCTGATTCACGAAATTGATAAACCAAGAGGGATTGCTCGTGTTCAGTAGATCGGGAGGCTCCCCAGATGTCATAATGACATTTAGCTTTTCATCATATCCGTTCAGCGGCGGGAGTGTCACATTCACCTGTACGCCGATGTTTTTCTCAATGTAGCTAAGATAGGGGTTGTTGTTCTCGTCCATACCTTCCGGAAAGTTCATGCCCAGGCTGTTCACGATGATTCGAATGACCGGTTCCTGGACAGCTTCCGAAACGTTGTCTTGGTTCTTTGACCATTCCGGAAAGCTGCATCCGGCGGTAGCGAAGCACGTGAGTAGGGCTAGAATGGCCGCGCTATTTCTTTTCATTACTCAACCACCCCTCCAGGCATAATGAACCAGCAATCTTTAATCGGCCAAAATCTTTCGCAGGGCTGGCGTCAACCCATCTGACATACGCAAAAAGCCGAGGTCCGTCGGATGGACTCCGTCAACGGTACATTCGTGCGCATCCTCACCCAGCAGGTTAGATCCGTCGTAAAAATAAATGTTGGCATCGCCCATCTCGCGCTGCTGCTCTACAGTTCGGAGTTGGAATTGTTTGCGTTCCGACCGATCTTTCACCATTTGATCATGAAATTTGTCCTTCGCATAGATGATGCGCGACATTACAAGGATTGGAGTCAGCGGATGTTTATCTCGGTAGATCGATATGAACTCGGGTAGAGTTGTCTGAAGCAGTTCAGTAGAAACGCAGTTCGCCTCATAATCCAGTATCAGGCATGCAGGGTTCGGGATGTCCGAAAGGATATGAGCGAGCTCAGGTTCTCCCTTACCGTTGCCGGAAAAGCCCAGGTTGAGAAACTCCCTGTTGATACGTCTGGAAAGTATGTTGGTATAAGCCATCCCCGGACGGGCTGCACAGCCGCCTTGCGTGATTGAGGTGCCGTAGACAATGATCTTGCCGTTATTTTCGTATGCCGGTGGCGGAGCGATCTGCGCTTCACGTTCCAAGCCGATCCAAACCTCCTCTACGCCTTGGTAGAGTGGAAAATTTAGCGTAATGATCCGTCTCTCCCGCGCCATATCCTTAAAAATAACAGCTTCGTATTCGGCGAGCTTGTGATCATAAACCGTTGTGCCATAATATAGCTGCTCTCCTGGACCTCCAATGTAACAGTCAAACCCGCACTGCCCTGTCGAGGGCATATGATACATATTGGCAACTCCTAACAATTTTACTTTGACAGATAGCGATATAGCATCCGTCTCGAAGCGGATTTGACCGCCGGCGGTGCAGTTAGCCAATTGGTCTACCGCCTCTGGGAGTTTCCAATCTGGTTTTGCCGGTAACCTGCGGTAAAGCCTTTCTTCGTGCAGCCAACCGAAACCGGCAATTTGGAATGGCTTCTCTAACGGTGAATACCAATTAACATGATTGTCGCCTGATTGCTGAATTCGCATGTTTGCGTCCAACTGCACGGCGTTAACAGGTTGTTGTTGATTTGGCATCTAACATTCCTCCTCTACTTACTCCTTAAAATCCACTCACATTGTGGGGCTTTGTTATCCATTTTCGACTCCGATCCAGCAATCCCTTTTTTTCCATAGGCAATGGTTATTAAAGTACCAAAAGAAGTCATGGTCCTCCGCTGTGACCTCGTTCCCGCTGTATTACAATGAGGATAGCCTGTGAAATCCTGCAGGCGAGGAGGAAAAAGGAGGGAATATTTCCGTTGCCACACATGAACAGCAACTACAACATTCAAGAATTTCATGCCGATATCGTCGTGATTGGCGGGGGAACCGGCGGCTGCGCAGCCGCACTTGCCGCTGCCAAATCGGGCAAGACGGTGATCATGACCGAAGAAACCGACTGGATTGGCGGGCAATTAACGAGCCAGGCTGTTCCGCCAGATGAGCACCCCTGGATTGAACAGTTCGGCTGCACCCGCACGTACCGGCAGTTCCGGGATGGGGTGCGTGATTATTACCGGCGCCACTTTCCCCTTACCGAAGAGGCACGGTCCCGCATTCATCTTAACCCCGGGAATGGCGGCGTTTCGCGGTTGTGCCATGAGCCACGCGCAGCACTGGCAGTTCTGCAGGAAATGCTGGCTCCTTATATTCACAGCGGGAGGCTGCAGATTCTTACCCGTCATCGCGTTGAATCGGCTTCCGTGGACGGTGATGATGTACGAACCATAAGGGTAAGGAATTTGCTTACCGGTGAACTCGTGGAGCTATCCGCCGCCTACTTCCTTGACGCAACGGAATGTGGAGATGTTCTGCCGCTTGCCGGGGCGGAATATGTGACTGGGGCGGAGTCCAAGAGCCAAACCGGTGAACCGCATGCCGTGGAAGGGGAAGCTCTACCGCAGGACATGCAGGGCTTTACATACTGCTTTGCGATGGATTACATCGAAGGCGAAGACCACACCATCAAACGTCCAGAGCGCTATGATTTCTGGCGGCAGTATAAAGCCGATTTTTGGCCCGATCGCCTGCTAAGTTGGTCCGGCGTCCGCCCTCATACGCTAGAGCATGTCACTTATGAACTTTTTGAAGGGACGGAAAAGTACTCTCTGTTCTACTATCGACGCATCATCGACAGCAGAAACTTCGAGAAAGGCTTTTATCCTGGTAGCATTACACTGGTCAACTGGCCGCAGAATGACTACTGGGTTGGTTCGGTCATCGACGTGAGCGATGAGGAAAGAGAACGGAATTTGTGGGATGCGAAGCAGCTTAGCCTCTCGTTGCTTTACTGGCTGCAAACGGAAGCGCCTCGGCCGGACGGGGGTTTCGGCTACCCGGGACTTCGTCTGCGCAAAGACATCGTCGGCACCGAGGACGGACTGGCCATGACTCCGTACATGCGGGAGTCACGCAGGATCAAAGCACAGTTTACCGTACTGGAACAGCATGTGAGCACAGCCTGCTGCCCCGATGGTAAAGCAGAGCAATTTGCCGATTCTGTCGGCATCGGCTGTTACCGAATTGATCTGCACCCGAGCACGGGGAACCGCCATTATATCGATATCTCTTCCCTGCCGTTCCAGATTCCACTAGGCAGCCTGATTCCCGTCCGCATAAACAATCTGCTGCCGGCATGCAAAAATCTTGGCGTCACGCATATCACAAACGGCTGCTACCGGCTCCATCCTGTTGAATGGAACATCGGCGAGGCTGCTGGTTTTCTGGCAAGCCGCTGTATCGACCGTGAACTCCTGCCCCGCGAGGTGCGCAGTATGGAGACAGAGCTTCGTGGCTTCCAGAATATGCTTATAAGCTATGGGATTGAACTCGCTTGGCCAACGATTCATTCGGTATAAAAATAGTCTAGAGACGAGGAGTTTTTCAAATGAGCAAAGTACGTGTAGCGGTCATCGGAGCCGGATCCATTTCCGAAATGCATTTGAAATCATACCAAAATAATCCAGACGCTGAGCTTTACGCCATCTGCGACCTGAACGAAGAACGCGCTAAGGCGAAAGCCGAAAAATACGGCATAACACGCATTTACACTGACTACAAAGAATTGCTTGCCGATCCAGGAGTTGATGCCGTCAGCATCTGTACGTGGAACAATAGCCATGCGCCGATATCCATCGCCGCATTGGATGCCGGTAAAAACGTGCTTACGGAAAAACCGCTCTGCAAAACGGTAAATGAAGCGTTAGCCGTGGAGGAAGCGGTCCACCGCTCCGGTAAAACGCTTCAGGTCGGCTTCGTCCGCAGATATGCATCCAATACTCGTATCATCAAATCATTTCTAGAAAACGATGAACTCGGTGAAATTTACTACGCCAAAGCTTCGTGCATTCGTCGTCTCGGTAATCCTGGCGGCTGGTTTTCCGATGTGGAACGTTCTGGCGGCGGCCCGCTGATCGATGTAGGCGTCCACGTTATCGACCTTTGCTGGTACCTGATGGGCCGACCGAAAGTGAAATCAGTCTCCGGCAATACCTACAATAGACTCGGCAACCGTGCCAACGTGAAAAACCTTGCCTTCTACAAGGCAGCGGACTATGACGCTTCCCACAATACCGTAGAGGATATGGCGAATGCGCTGATTCGTTTCGAGAATGGCGCCTCCATCCTTGTCGACGTAAGCTTCACGCTTCATGCGAAGGAAGACGAGCTTACCGTGAAGCTGTATGGCGACAAAGGCGGCGCTGAATTGGAACCTCAGCTATCCATCGTCACAGAGAAGTATGATACTATCTTGAACCTCACTCCGCAGATCAACAACCTGTCTTTTGATTTTGTTGCCGGGTTTCAGGATGAAATCAATTACTTCATTGAAGTATGCCAAGGCAAAAAGGAAACCATTTCTCCTGTTCAAGACGGCGTTGAAATGATGAAAATTCTTTGCGGTATCTATGAATCTAGCGAAAAAGGCGAAGAAATACACTTCTAAGAAACGGCTTGCGACAAACCTCAAAGTTGAACTGGTCCAAAACTAGCCCTATCAAATGAATGGAAGGATAGTGAAACCCGTTGAATAAGTCGAAATGGATGTCTTTGACCTTATTGGTCACAATGATCGTTTCCCTTTGGTCCACGAACGCTGCTGCTGCTGCTGCGGAGACCGTTTCTGGCTCCGCTGCCACTGCCACTGCGGAGGCCGCCGCCGATTACATTGAAGTTGAAGCCGCTCCGGTAGATATAACCATTGATATTGAAGGTCCTCGCAAGCAAATTAATGCTGTCGATAAGGATGTAAGCGGTATTACCGATTATGTAGCTTTATTCACAACGGAATATGCACCTCAGATTACAGTTGGCAAAACTTCCATCGGCGTTATCGTCGATGGATCTAACCAAGTGACTCGCGTGGTAAACCCTTCCGTGAACGGCGGAGTGCCAGTCTGGACAGGGCCTACTGACCTAGTCATCCCTCAAGGCGGTTACATCCTAGTTTCGAATGACGACAGTTGGGCGAACAAAACCTATAAGCAATACCTCGCGAAAAATTTCAAGGTTGGTGACAAAATCAAGCTGCGTAAAAACGGGGAAGTCATTCCTGTCTCTGAATTAATGACAGGACAAGGTCTCAAAGCTCGGCTTAAACTGAACAACGACGAATGGTTTACGGTAACCGAGCCGAAAACAGTAGTCTCCGGCAAGCTGGAAAACCTAGAGCAAGGTATCCCCTATTCGATTCGTGTGAACCAATCCACGGTTGCGTTGCAAGCAAACGGCACCTTTCAGCTCGAGGTTGGTCTCACGGAGGGTGTCAATTATCTTGACGTCATCGCCATCAAGAATGGGACGGAAAATGACCGCAAGACGCTTGTCGTGTTTTACAAAAAACAAACGGGCACCGCAAAGGAAGTCGTCCTATGGGTCGACCAAGGAACGAATATTTTCAAGCTGCAAACGCCTGAAAATGTTCATGATATGCTGACCAAGGCAAAAGACGCCGGAGTCACGGCAATTGCACTAGATGTTAAAGGTGTAGAAGGCTTCGCCAACTACAAGAAGAACGACCTAACCGGTCGTCCGCATATCTCCCAAATGACCGCGCCGACCCGCGCGGGAGCGAATCCGAACCTTGACATGCTGGAGGAGTTCATCAGGTACGGGCATCAGCTCGGCATCAAAATCCATGCAGCGTTCAACGTCTTTGCCGAAGGCTCACCTGCGCACAACGAGTATGGGCTGCTGAACCAGCACCTCGACTGGGAAGAGCATGTTTACCGTCCTGAGGATGGCGGTCAGATTCTGCGGCTGCGTGAAAGCAACTATTACAAAACGGGTAAATCCCTCGTAGCTTTCGTTAACCCGGCTAATGATGACGTAAGAGCCTTTGAGTTGAAAAACATGGAAGAAGTTATCAAAAACTACGATGTTGACGGCGTCGTGCTAGACCGAACCCGCTATGACAATGAAACTGCCGACTTCAGCCCGTTAACCCGCTCGAAGTTCGAGGCGTTTCTCGCCGATCGCGGTAAGCAGCTTACAAATTGGCCTGCTGACGTCTTCACTTACGTGAACAATGTCCGGCAATACGGACCTCTCATCAACGATTGGTGGGAGTTCCGCTCGCAGACGATCAAGACGTTTACGGATGAAGTCCGTTCGCTCACCGATCGGTACACAGCACTGAAGGGCCATAAGATCTACTCTTCCGCCTATGTAGGCTCCTGGTTTGATTCTTATTACCTGAACGGCGTCCACTGGGGCAGCCCGAATTTCAAATACGACAGCCGTTTGCAATTCCCTGACGACAGCCTTTACACTGAGTCTTACGCACAAAGCGGTTATACGGGCAACATCGATTTTCTAATGATCGGCACGTATCAAACAACACAAAAAGAAATCGAGCATCACATCACGCTGGGCAGCATTGTAACGAACGGCGAAGTTCCGATGTACGCGAGTATCGCACTGGCGAACATCCAGGATCCTCCGCTTCAGCGGTCAGTGTTCCAGGCTGGCTTGTCGCAATCGAATGGTTTGATGCTCTTCGACTATTCGCAGGTTAATTGGTCGGTTGTTAAAGCGTCGCTCCAGAACGTGGAGTACGTCAAGGATTATCAGGTAGGCTCAAGTGTTCCTAGCAATCCGGAATCGTTCCTAGAAGGCGATTTGTACAATGTAAGCCGGAATGAGAATAATCTCAACGTCTATACGGATTCGTTCGGTCTAACGACAGCTACCAGCACCTTTGGTGTCGAAGCGATCGTAGACAGCACCGGTAAAGTCACTAAGGTCGTAAACCAACAACAGGCGCTTAGCTGGAACTGGACGAATATGTCGCCCAATAACAGCGTCATTCCGCAGGGCGGCTTCGTGATCTCTGCTCTGGATGCTTCAGGCGTTCGGACGAGACGGCAGCTGGTCGCCAAAACTTACAAGGTCGGTGATGCTGTCAGATCGGCCGTGCTGCGCGGTCACCTTGCCTATGCAAACGTTAGCACACCGCTGAAGAATCTCGAGATCAAAGGCAATGTTGAAGTACTTGGGCCGGGTACGGCTGATGTTCGTTTGAATGGCGTTCCCGCTGCACTGGCTAGCAACGGAGACTTTAGCGGTATGGTCCCGCTGGAAGTTGGTTCCAATCCTATAAAAATATCCGTTTACGTAGACGGCCGCAAAACGAACGAAAAAACCGTGAACATAACGCGTACGGCTCCTGTCATCACAGGCATTGAGCTTGATTCTGCCGCCTACCGTCTAGTGGCAGGCGACAAGCATGCAACTGTCACGACAGCTGTCTACTCGGACGAAACGAGAGCCGTAGTAACCGGTGCTGTGTTCAGCTCCACCAATCCTGAGACAGCAGCCGTTGCCGCAGACGGAACGGTTACCGCGCTGAAGGCCGGAACTGCGGAAATCATTGCTGTATATGATGGAAAAACAGCCAAATCAGTTGTTACTGTCGTCGAAATGGCAAGTATCACTTTTGAAGAGAATAAACACAGTCTTGTGAAAGGTGAGACCTTCCAAGCACCGCTCAAAGCAACTTACTCAGACGGCACAATGGCGTACATCACCCAAGGCGCGACATTCATCTCTTCGCTCGATAAAGTTGCATCCATAGCTGCAGACGGCACTATCACAGCTGTGAAGCCTGGATCAGCAACCATTACTGCCTCTTATCGTGGCAAACAATCGGAGATTAAGATCAAGGTATTCAATACACACAATGAAAAGATCGATGATAAAGAGAATGATGATGGCGTGTACGACGATGCAGCGAATGATAATAGAGAGAATGAAGTTGGAGATATGGGTTAAGATTTGACAACGGATAAGGATTGAGAACGGATAACCTCACATGTTCATAAAAAAGCATTCGGTTCTTTCCATTTGGAAAGGACCGAATGCTTTTTGGGGCAGATACAAATGGGGCCGATTGGTTAGAATTGTGCTTGCGCGTTGGTTCTCACGAGGAACTATCCCATCAGTTGGTTACGATGACCTGCGGAACGTCAGTACCTTATTTTCGGCCAAAGGGCTCAAATTGGGGTCTTCACGGAACGAGAATTCCTTATTTCTTCAAAATGCGGGCATTTAGTTGTATTCTTGCGAAATAGAGGATCGTCGTTCCGTTTGACCACAATATCGGCCTTTTACAGCACTTTAGCGCATCGTCGTTCCGCTTCCCTAGTGAAATCAACAGCTCGTTCCGCTTTCAGACCTCCGATCAACTTGCCAAAGTCATATGCTCCATTCAATCCAGGCTACGGGAGTTGTTATGCTGACAATATAGTTCCACACCGGATTACACGCATAATACACGCTTATTAAACGCGCTACTCAAAGCTCCCATCTCATCTCCGTTTACGGCAGCTCCAGCCACTGATATGGCGTATTCGCCGCCTTCATTCCAAATTCCAGAATCGTTGCAATCGCAATCGTTTCTGCCTGCGGAACAGGCGGCTTACCCGTCTCGAAAAAACCGATAAGATTCTCAATAAACGCCCCAAAGAAATCCGACTCGATCTTTAGAAACTTCGATGCTTCCGCTTCATAACTGAGCGCCATGCTGAACGGACATTCCCATCCATATAGGTTGATCGTTGCTTGGCGGCCGTCCGCATACCCGATTAGCAGCGCTGGCGTGTTTGCCGTTCCCGTCCACAACACTCGTTTGACATCCGTCCCCATCAACGAGACGATCGGCTCCACCTGATGGATCGAATAGTTCTCAAATTGTCCCGGTCCTAGGCTGCAAATGGACTCTAGTCCTTGTTTTTCTAGTCCTATATACTCTGAAGCGAACCGTAAAGCCGAAGTAGAGTACATGGGGGTCCCATGCTTATCTGCGAGTTCGAACATCCGCAAGGCCGCTGCTCGGTTAGGCGCGAACGTTTTATCAATGTAGGTAGGCTTGCCCGACCGAAGTGGAATCAACGACAGTTCCTCATGGTACTCCGGATGATCCGGTGACAGAACAAGCAAATAGTCACTCTGCTCCACAACCGCCTCGATCGACTCAAGAAGCTGGATTCCCTTCTTCTCGCTCCATTCCGCATTGCTAAGCTTTCCTTCGACATTAGACTTGCCATAAGCGTACGCGACCTTCATGCTGCCACTCGATGCCTTTTCAATCCAACCAGGATATTTTTCCGCATGCCACTCGTCTAGGAAATAGTCAATAAATCCGATCTTTTTCATCCTTTTCTCACTCCCTCAGAGAAATAAAACCCCCACGGCGTGAACCGCAGGGGAATATTGCGCCTTAAAATTACTTCTTGTTCGCTGCGTACCATTCGTTGACAGCTTTCGTCATTTCATCCCCGCCATCTGTTTTCCACTGAGCCAGGAATTTATCATAATTTTCGAGCTGTTCTGCACCTGTGATGTATTTCAGGAAGGTGTCTTCCATCAACTTTTGCAGTTTTAAATTGTATTTACCGATTGCTTCAAGTGGAGGTGCAAAAGAGAGCGGATCTACGACGATGTTGCCTTTGGCAGCTTCCTGATTTTTGTTAAATGCATCGGTCAGGATAGGATCTTTACGAACGCGGGCCTGCCAGTAGATCGGGTAGTTTTTCTCATCCACGCCAGTGAGAAACGAAGAAGCGTTATTATACTGGTCGTTGAAAATCGGCAGAATCGGGAAGTAGTTGCCGTTTTCCACCTTGTGGTGAACGCCTTCTTTTCCGATCGTCGCTTCCTTGTGAATGTCTTTATCGAGCTTCAAATCCAGGTATTTGATAATCTCTTCCTTGTTTTCAGCCCATTTCGGTATACCTACGTAATAGCTGATACCTGCGGAACCCATGACTTGTACTTTGCCGTCATCGCCTTTCAGGTAAGGAAGGCTTGCGATTTTGGCGTTAGGCGTGTTTTTCAGAAGTGCATTTTGTACAGTAGGCGCGTTGAAGTAGCCGTTTGAGATCATAGCCGCTTTGCCGCTCGTGAAGTTCTCTATGACTTTGTTCGCCTGATTGAGAGACCATTCCTGGTCAATCAATTTCTCCGAATAAAGCTTCTTCATGAACTCTAAATACTTTTTCATGTTCGGATTTTCTACCACATTGACCAGTTTGCCGTTAACATCCTGCCAGCCGGTCGTTGCGGTAGATTGAACCAGCGTGAGTCCGAAGGTCGGCATGATTTCAGGCACGAGCGGAGATTTACCGCCGGACAACGCCATGACATTCTTTTTCTCTTTAATTGTCTTCATCACGTTGTACAGCTCATCGCGTGTTGTCGGGGCCTTAAGTCCGAGTTCATCCATCCAATCCTGGCGCACGATCAGCGCTGTGTTGACGATCGTACCTGATCCGGTCTGTGGAATACCGTAAATTTTACCGTTCAGCTTCGCCCCGTTCCAGGAGTTTTGGGAAATAACGTTCTTCATGTTCGTGCCATATTTGTTCACAAACTCATCAATCGGCTCCAACGCGCCGGAAGATGAGAGTCTGGAATACTGTGGGCCACTGAGCAGCATGAAGCTGTATTTCTCCTTGTTGGCCATGAGCAGATTAAGCTTGTCGTCTGGGTTCTCGACCGGCAGCATGTCGTAGGTAACTTTGTAGCCGGTTTTTTCGTTCAGGAACTTCGCCACGACTTCAGCATTGGGATCAAAACGCGCATATTGCAGCAGCGCCTTGAATTCTGGCTTCGGCTTGTTGGTATCTACAGTTGCAACTGGAGCTGTGGACGCAGACGGCGCTGTGGTATTGCCTGCCGTTTGGCCGCTTCCGCCACAAGCGGTGATAGACGCTGCCAAAGTCGTGATGGACATCAGAGCTAAAAATTTTTTTACCATGAAAGAGCCTCCCTTTTTCGTTCTTTTGAGTATGGAGAAGTGCGTAAAACCAAATTTCATGGAACCATCTTTGAGCCTGCCCACCACCACCCTTCAAGTTTTGTTTGTGAGATTCAGCCTTTTACGGAGCCGACCAGAACACCCTTCACGAAATATTTTTGCAGGAACGGATACACGAATATGATTGGCATTGTTGCCAGAATGATGGAAGCCGCTTGGATCGACTGCGGTGAAACGTTCAACGATGCGTCAACATTGGTCCGCATGAAGGCATCCGTCGAAGAGACGAACAATTCCTTTAAATAAAGCTGCAGCGGCTTCATTTCTACTGAGTTGATATAGATAAGAGACGTAAAGTAATCGTTCCAGAACGTAACCGCGTAGAACAATGCGATGGTTGCCAGCACTGGCATCGACAGCGGCAAAATGATGCGCACAAGGATCGTCATATTGCTGGCCCCATCCATTTTCGCCGATTCTTCAAGGCTGTCAGGCAGGCTTTCGAAATAGCTTTTGACAATGAGCATGTTGTACACATTAATCATTAATGGCAGGAAGAGCACCGGCAGTTTATCGATAAGATTGAGTTCGTGCATAAGCAGGTAAGTCGGGATCAATCCACCGCTGAACAGCATTGTAAACAGGTACATGATGATAAAAAACTTGCGTCCCCGCAGCCTCGGCTTGGAAAGCGGATAAGCGGCTAGCGTCGTCATGAATAAAGCGAGCAGCGAACCAACCAGCGTCACCGTAATGGAAACCATAAACGCATTCAGGAATAAAGAATTGCTCGCCACATACTTGTAAGTCCCTACCTGAAAATCGATCGGGTACAGGGTAACCATCCCTGAAACGACCGCCGCCTCACTGCTAAGCGATTTGGCGATGAGATTGATGAACGGAAAGATAGTGGAAAGTCCCAGCAGAATAAAGAAAACATGATTGACCACTGTGAAGATTTTCTCGCCACGAGATGTTGGGATGGCTCCAGACCTTCTGCCGACAGGTGATTGTAAGATGCCTTTTGTATGCATAGCTGTTCCTCCTAAAAGTTTTGCTTTAGCAAAACTAACATCGTAAGCATAAGCTTTGTTCGCCCTTTACCAGATACCTCGTCCGAAAAACTTTCGGGCCAATCCATTACCCGTTAAGATCAAAATAAACGCAACTACGGATTCGAATACTCCTACGGCGGTTGAGAAGCTGTAATCCTGTTCACCAAGACCTATGCGATAAACAAAGGTGCCAATAACATCTGCGACGTTGTATACGCTTGGGTTATACATAACGAGAATTTGTTCAGTTCCCGCTTCGAGCACATAGCCGAGACGAAGAATGAACATGAGCAGGATAATTGGAATCAAACCAGGCAGTGTAATATGGATGATTTGCTTCCATTTATTCGCGCCATCTATTTTGGCCGCTTCGTACAACCCCGGATCGATGCCGGCCAAAGCCGCCAAGTATATGATCGTGTTCCAGCCGGTCTCCTTCCAGCCTGCCGTGCTGATGAGAACCGAGCGGAAAATATGGCTGTCCAGGAAAAAGCGGATCGGTTCGCCGCCCATGGCAACGATTATTTTGTTGACGATACCGCCGTTCGTGGAAAGCAGATCGATAAACAAGCCGCTGACGATAACCCAAGAAAGGAAATGAGGCAGGTAAACGACGGTTTGTATGCTTTTTTTGAACGCCATGTTCTTCAATTCGTTAAGCAAAATGGCGACCACAATTGGGAGCGGAAAGAGAAATACGATTTTATAAATAGAAATGATCAAGGTGTTCTGGAAAACTTGCAAAAAACTGGCGGAGGAAATCAATTTATCGAAATGCTTCCACCCGACCCATGGACTTGCGGCCATACCATCGAAAATATTGAAATCCTTGAAAGCGATGATAATCCCGTACATCGGCGTGTACTTAAACAGCAGTAGAAAAGCGATGCCGGGAATGAGTGCGAGATACAAATCCCAATCTTTCCTGATATCAATCCACAATTGCCGTCTATAGCTCTTTTTACCGTTTTTCTTTGTTAATATGAGAGTATCCGTCGTTGTGGTCGTTTCTCGCAAGGTGTCTCCTCCTTCTTACCTGTCTTTCTTAGATTTAGTTTATCACCCACCGTTTTTTTGCGAATTAGAGGAATATTACTTGTTTTGGTACTTTCATAACTTCTCGCGTCTGACATATGAGAAAACCTCTATCGAGGCCATTCAAAGATGAGCGACCGCGTTTAGAGGTAGGTTTTATCGCCAATAAGAAAGCAATTTTCTGGAACCGAAAACTTATACTTTCTTATGTGGTAAAAAAACCTTCCCAGATCAACTGAGAAGGCTGCCAAACGGCTTGCAAGGAATTCAATGACGAACTTCCCCGGGCGTCACGCCCCAATATTTGCGGAATACTCTTGTAAAATAGCTCACATCCCTATACCCGACTCCAGCAGCGGCATCATATACCCGTGCTCCCTCCTGCAGGATTGCCTTGGCCCGCTCCATTTTACGTTCCAGTACATAGGTGGAGAAGGCTTTTCCTGTTTCTTGTTTGAAGAGACGGCTTAGGTAGGAAGAGTTAACATACAGCCGGTCAGCGACAGCATGCAGCGTCATTTCCTGATCAATTTCATTTTCGACCAGACTTAATATGGTCTTGATCATGCCATGACTCGTCGATTTCCGCCTCTGGCTGGCATAGGTTAAATACGCCCTAATCATCCGCTGCAGCCAAAATAGAATTTGTTCCTTTGCGGCCAGCTCCAAGTGATTGTGGAAATACACGTAATCCTCACCGGCCACTTCCCTCACTGGCCAGCCCTGCTTCTGGATCATGCAAATAAAGAGGCTAGTGAAATAAAGGATGTGCTCATGCATGTCTTCTACCGTTTCCGCTTTGGCCATACCGCCGTCCCAGAGGGCAGTTAAGGTTTCGATCGCTTTGTCACCTTCCCCTGTTTCTAGAGCGATTTCCAGCGCCTTCTCCAGGTTTGGTTGAAATGACAGCTCAGGTTCTCTCCCCTGCTCTTCCCGGTACGGGATCGCCAGATCATAGCCCAGTACAATCCGATTCTGTAACGCACGAACCGCCTGGACATACAGCTTGTTCATATCCTCTCGGCCGCCTGTTATCCCGCTAATCCCTGCGCTTGCACTTAGCCTAAGGCAGCTTCGTACAGTTAAAAGCAGCTTTTCGGTCACCGCATTGACTTTCTGTAGGGCAACTCCGGGCTCTTCATTTCCATCAAGTTGGAACACAACGACCGTGCAGCCCGCATAATCGGTAGACACCCAACAAGGAGTGGCCAGCAACGTTTCCTTCACAATACTGCTCAGTGAAAATTGCAGTAGCGAAATATCTTTCTTACTGAATCGGGTTTCATCCTCCGACAATGGGTCCATATCGACTACGGCAACAGCATATTCGGCATCTTTTTGTAAATCCAGTTGGAGATCCTTGCTTTTCTGTTCAAGCTCCCAAGGTTCGTACTTCCCGTTCAGCCACCCCTGGAAAAATTCATTGACCAGCTGCGGAAGATGCAGCTTCCATTTATGCTTTAGCTCATCCTCGTTATGGCGCTGCTCAAGCTCACTCTTCAACCGATCGGCCGCTTCGAGCACCGTCTCCAAAATCTCCTCGTCTCCTGCCGGTTTTAACAAATATTTCATAACGCCAAGCCCCAATGCCTCTTGAGCGTATGCGAAATCGTCATGTCCGCTGAGAACAATGATTTTCAACAAAGGGTCGGCTTGGCGAAGTTGTCTTGCTAAAGTCAGCCCGTCCATCTCCGGCATCTGTAGGTCCAGCAAGATAATATCAGGCTTTTTACGGTCGATCAGCCGCAGCGCTTCCATTCCGTTTCCAGCCTGCCCGACGACTTCTATTCCGTGCTTGTCCCAGGGAATGTTGTTAGCTAGTGCATTTCTGAGTCGGATTTCATCTTCCACAATTAATAAATTCATAGTCGAAATCTCCTTGATGGATAAGATGTATTCAAAACCCATTCGCTCATGGCATGTTACTTTCCTGCCTTGGTCTAACTTGTCACTAACCCAACCGCCCCTCACATCCCTTTGGTTTGAGCCAAGAGCGTAATCCGCTCTGTTGTTTGTTTGGTATAGAAATTATCATATCTGCGGCGGACTTGATAGGGGGCAGTGGTTACTTTCTTTGGTATTTTGACATAAAAAAAATCTCCTGGAGATTCAACCCTCTCCAAGAGACTTCTTTTTTAGTGATCACAGATAGGCTTTACGATTACTCTCTCAACGCTTCTTTCAATTTCGTAGACATACTATCCATGGAGCCCGAAGATGGACGCTTAACTCCGCGTAGTTTCGCGATTTCTTGTTTCAATCTCTCGTTTTCTAATGTTAATTTTTTGATCTGATCTAGAAGCTGTTCCTTTTCCGAGCCTTCATTATTTTCCAACTGTACCGCGCCCTTTCTTCCGGATAAAAATGCCCCTCGCCACAAGCAGATCATCACGTCAGATTCACTCCATGCGTCAAAGGGGCTATTTAGGGATCTTTGGTCGGAGATCAAAGTCACTATTTTATTTGTTCAATTCAATCGTATAAAGACGTCCTGTTTCTTCCCAAATTTCGCCTGGTTCCAAGGAAACTAGTCCAATTTGATCAGCCGGGAGATCAACGTTCGGTGCATTCACTAGATTCATTTGCGGCTCTGGGCAGAAAAAACCTTCAGAAGCGCCATTATTCCAGATCATCCACTGTTTGTAGGAAGTCCCTACATCATAAACCAGTTTGATTCCTTCGCGTGAATCTGTCAACTCCATATAGTTACGACCATTTTGCGGCGAGGTTGTATAGTGATTATCCATGGATTCAAAGAACGGCGACAAGCCGCCTACTTTCATCTTCTCTTCCTCAGCTGACAATGGCTGATACTCACCTGTTGGCAGCATTCTTTCACTCATTTTCCAGCGGTTGCCGATTGTCATTTTGAATCCATAATCAGAAGCCTGACTGTTCGGAGCAAAAGGTGCATTAATCGTCGTGTGATACGCTAACAAACAAGGCATTGCCTCTTTGCCTTCATTATGTACGGATACATGCTGATGTAAACCATGTGCATTCAATGTGTAAGTCAAGCGAATCGTGAATTCATGAGGTAAATACGCATAAACCGAATGCCCTTCTCTTACGCGTAAAGCTAAAGTAACACGACTCTCAGATTCATCTCTACTAAATTTCTCAACAGCCCATGGAATATTGTGTACAAAACCGTGTAGGTGATTTCCTGTTTTCGGTTCATTGATCGGAAATTCATAGACTTTGCCTTTCCAAGGAAACTTCCCGTCCTCATACCGATTGGGTGGAAATAATACCGGAATCCCGTGCACGATCGGACGTTCTTTAAAAGCTTCCATCTCTTCCATTGCAGGCTCACGCAAAAAGCGATATTCTTTTTCAGTATCTCTAAAAGCAATTAGATTGGCCCCAATTTCCGGTAAAACAGCTGCTTCATAACGGCCAGCTTGTAACCAAATGACTTTCTCTCCTTGGTATGTTCCTTCAAACGCTTTCGTCGTCATTTCGCGTTAACCTCCTAGATAGCTGTGCCTTTAAATTTGGACAGGCTTATATGAATTTACTCTAAAGCATGTGAATCAAGGAAGTCAATGGATGAAAATAACGCAAACAATGATAAATGTGACTTTCTATATAGGTACGAAAAAAAACTGCGACTGACCAATCAACATACAGCTGTTGAGTAAGGAAATGGGTGTGAAATCAACTTCAGATTCATCTTTGCCGGCTAAAGGACTGGAGCGATGTTAATCCCCGAATAAGATTGAATTTGAAAATCTAATGGACTCGACAGCCCTTAATCTACTTCAAATTATGAAAATAAGATAGATTGAAACCGAATAACGGCGCTGAAGTCCGTAACCTCGAAATCATCGCTCCAAATAGGCAGTTAACGGCATCCAGGTCCGTTAAACGTCTATTCTGGTTAATTGCTCCGTCGTAGAAAAAAACTGTCACCTTCAAAAAAGATGTACGGATGCCTGCACAACCGCTGGAACAGACTGTGTCAATACAAAAATGTAGTCTTGGGGATGCTGCAAAGCCCAATCATACGCAAGCTTGATCTCAGATACAGGCAGTTTCTCATCAATAACGTTGTGCGGGTATGGCGTTACATGATCGGCAACCTCAGTTCCATCACTCAAGTCGACCAGTACGGCACGGCCAGATTCCGTTTCATAGTCAACACCAATCGCTTATATCTTAGACATGGATAGCCTCCTTCAAATATTCAGCTGTTTCTAAATTCAGTATATCACTTGTACGTACAAGTTGACTAGATGAATTTTTAAGAAAGTGAAACTTGGATGGTTGACTCCCTGACGATTAATTCTGGTTTATAGACTTTCCCCATTTCACTTCCATTTGCTCGTTTATTCTGTATCATATCGATCAATATCTTAGCTGCATCAGCTCCCATTTCCGTTTTGGGATGCGAAAGTGTCGTTAGCTTGACTTCTGTTGCGGTTGCTAAAGAAGAGTCATCAAAACCGACCAGCGAGATATCCTGTGGCACTTGAAGGCTTGTTGTACGTACAGCTTCAAGTAGGTGAATAGCTATCTCATCATTGTAGCAAACGAAAGCCGTTGGCCGCTCATCCGCCTGACCTAGCATCGTTATTGCGCTTTCGTAGGGTTTTTGTCTTTTCTCCTCCGTCAAATAATGAATGACGAGTTCCGGCAGCAACGGGATTTGATAGTGATGATGAGCTCGAATAAACCCTTTCAACCGATTAATCCCTTGCAAGTCATCGGTCTTGAAAAACCCAGCAATACGGCGATGCCCAAGCTCAATTAAATGCTGAGCAGCCTTGAATCCGCCCTCTTCATCATCCACGACCAAAGAAGGACAATTCATCTCAGGGTACCGCTCATTAATCATCAAATAAGGAATATGTAGATAGTCTAAGGAGAGGTAATAGCTTAAATTCGGATTGCCTTCCGCGCTTTTGGTTGGTTCAATAATAAGACCGCTTAAGGGCTGACTCATCATCATGTCGAGGCTTTCCTTCTCTTTTCCCTTATCATTGTCAGTGGAAGACAAGAGTAGTCTGTATCCTCTCTCGCGCAATGCAGACTCCGCTCCTCTTACGATATGAGGAAAAATGTAATCAGATATATAAGTTGTCAGAATGCCAATGGTTTGAACATCCCGACTTTTTTGGGTTTGGGGCGTGGAAACGAATGTCCCTTTTCCTTGCATCCGATACAGCCAGCCTTCTTGCTCTAACTCGCCGAACGTCTGACGAACCGTTTGACGGCTCATCTGAAATTGCTCGGCTATTTCATTTTCCGATGGCATTTGATCATTCGGTTTCAGCCTCCCGGTATGAAGCCACGATAAGATTTCTTGTTTGAGCTGTAAGTATTTTGGCATTTGCTTTTCTTTCATAATTCACCTCAGGTATTAATTCTGACCGTATTATATCATTTGCTCAACTTGTATGTACATATACGGTAGGGGGAGATGTACTATATGTAAGCGCGAAAAACGCGCTTAAGCTGAAGCAATCAAATAAAAAAGGGTAAGCTTAGCATAGGTACAACAAAAGCAGCACGCCCCTTGACGAGGAAAGCACTGCTTTTAAAGGTGTAGCACAACGCCCGTATTAAACGAATAAAAAGATTAGCTAATATACACTCGTATATGCTGAATCGCATTATAGCCATAACCTTTTACATTCCAATCTGCCATTTCGCTTTGAATATTACCTGCTGTATCCTTAGCTCTGATCTTAATATCGTAGGTTCCGGATTCCGTTACCGTCCATTTCCAACACCAACGCCTCCAAGAATAAGTTTCTTGCTGATCCAACCAAGATGCTGCGTGCCAAGTGTTTCCAATGTCCGTACTTATCTCTACCAGAACGACTGGATCACTGCCAGATATGGCCATCCCCCATACCCAATTCTCCCCTTTTGCCAATACCTCCTGATCTGTTGGACCCGCAATGGTCGAATTGAGGCGAATGGAAGTAACCGGTTCGGGAGTAGTTGGAGTTGATGGTTTTCGATCATAGACATAATCTACGACTTGGAAAGGTCCTTGAAAGTGCTCCTCCATTACGACGATACGGTGAAGCCATTTGACTGAAGCCATTCCATACCATCCTGGAACAATTAATCTAGCTGGATAACCGTGACGGAAGGGTAGAGGTTTTCCGTTCATGTAAAGGGCTACAATGGTATCGGGATGCAGAGCGTGTTTGAGAGTTAAACTTCTTGTATAGGAAAACACGCCTGGCATATCCGTTCGAACACCCTTATCCATACCCTCGAACGCCACTTCACGTGCATTTCTTTGAACGTCCGATACATACAATAAATCTTGAAGTCGAACCCCTGTCCAAACAGCATGACTAATTGCCCCTAGTCCCCATTGCTCGCCGCGAGTTTTCGGTTGAAAAAATGATCTCTTATCTCCAACACACTCGAGCGTTACAGGCAGTGTAACTTGAGGCATTTTCAAGAGATCATGATACCGAAAATGAATTGGTTTATTTACACTTCCTTCAATAGAAAGTCCCCAAGTTCGCATGTCCACATTCGGATATGGAAAATGGTTTCGGATATAAAACAGATGTTCAGGCGTGATTCGACTGGAAAGTGACAGCATTGGGAATTCTTGATTTTCTGGCATGATTCTACGTGTAATCAAATGAGGCGAATACAACAATTTTAACCATCCTTTCGTAAGAACAAGATCTTACTAAAAGATATGGACCACATGCTGAATTGAGACTTCAATAGTGTTGGACCTCTTCACTAGAAGTTGATCCAAAAAAAGTAACCTGCTGCTTCAGCAACAGATTACTCTACGTTAAATGATGATCTTTTGGCTATAAGGTCCTCAGCTATTCCTGTAATCATCTTCTTCATGAATGGATTGATAGGAGTGTGTTCCTCTAAAAAAGAAATAATTTCTAAGGCTGATTCAGGACAACGCTCATAACCTTGTATCATTCTCGTTAAGGAGGCAGCAAATATAGGGAATCTCTGCTCATAACGCCGCTCATTTTGAAAAGGATCCTTAAAGCAGGCTTCTTCACTCGTAAATATCCGCGAGCAAGCTAATAGCTTATCTAGTGCGAATGTTTTGAATATGTCTGGTAGCAGACAGGCTTCAAGAATTCCAAAATCGCAGAATATCCCGTCCCTATAGAAAAGCTTGTACCCATCGGCAGTAAACTGGTAGTAATATCCAACAGGACTGATCGACGTTAGCCAATCCAAATTTTCAATAAGTTCTGTTTTGAATCCCTTTTTTGGTATAACCAAAAAATCTAAATCTGAGTAAGCATCTACTCGCTCTTGCTCTGCCATGGATCCGAAACCGATGAGCGCCCTAGCTTTACCTGTTTTCCTTAGAGATTCACCTATTTGTTCCAGACGTAATAATTTACTTTCCTTTAATTTTGTCCAATCCACAGTTCTCCCCCTTTGCACACCAGCGATATTGCTTATTTAATCAAGAATTTTAGTCCGTTTATTTCCATACATTAGAATATGCCCTTCACTTGAAAGGAGTCCTTCTATGTGCAATTATCCAGTTAATAAGTCGGCCTCTTTTTCTCAATATAAATGCCCACCTACAATAGAAGTCCTAGGTACAGGCAGAGCGGCTGCAGCTCCCGACAGGGCGTTAGTGGTGCTGGGAGCCATAACCGAAGGTCCTGTCTTACCTGCTGTCCAAACCGAAAACGCAAAAATCGTAACCACTATCATTCAATCGTTATTAAAACTAAACATCCCCCGGGAAAAGATACAAACGTACGATTTTGGAATTGAAATTCAATACGATTATCATGATGGTAAGCAAATTTTTCGAGGCTATAAAGTAACCCATCTCTTACAAATCACCAACGATAAGGTAGAATTGACAGGAATTCTCGTTGATACCGCAGTTGCAAGTGGCGCTAATAACATCACCGATATTAAGTTTACGACATCACAGCCAGAAATTTACGAGAATCAAGCATTATCGCTTGCCATTCGTAACGCCCGTCAAAAGGCTGTTACTATCGCAAATACACTAGGAGTTACTCTTATCACAGTCCCCAGTCAAATCCAAGAAATTACCGAAACCGCCGAACCCATCCCCTATGCAACTACCATGCTTTCCAAAAGTGCTGTCACCCCGATCCAACCGGGACAATTAACGATTTATGCCAAAGTACGTGTGTGGTATCAGTTCTCCGACCGATAAATGAATCGTACTGATTTACACTACTGGTTGATGACCGGATGGTTTCATTGATTCCACAACCTCTCAACAAGCTTTAATTCCTTTTCTTCAAATTCTAGTTTATAAATATCAGGTTTAGTGGTCTTCTTCCAAAATTCGAATCCGTAATTAGAATCAAAATAATTCAATATGATCGTCATTATATTTCCGTGTGTACCTATAGCGATTTTCTTGCCTTCAAAGTCAGACAGTAATTTCTTAATTAATGGTATAGCCCGTTCCTGCGCCTGTCTTGTTGTTTCTCCTTCAGGCATGCAAAAATCAATATCGACAAAAGATTGTTCAATTGCAATTAATAATTCCTCTTCGGATACTGCGTAATTCAGGCTAGCAATTGGTCTCTCGGTAAGCTCTATGTATGGAATAATTTCTTTCTTTAATAGCTCTGCCAACGGACTAACCGTTTCTGTTGCTCGAAAATATGAACTTGAAACAATAACATCTATGTCTTCGTTACTTAATATCTCTGCCACTCTCATAGCGTCTAATTTTCCTTGTTCAGAAAGACTAGAGCCTCCTGCTCGTTCATGTTCAATTGAAAATGGGGCTAACCCATGCCGAATAAAATAAATAGAGGTTTTCATTCATTCTCCTTTCACTGACATCATTTCTCCGTAAAGTTAATATTTTGAATCTTAAGGAGGTGCGTAACTTAGTGGATAAAAAGAGTACTTGTCGACTTATCCGTTCGTCTCGAACTTATCATGGAAAACAAGGTCTTGATTATGCCGAAGCCATATCAAAGGAAAGCGTTGGTGCACAAGGGATCTGTATGCATTTATTGACTATACCGCCAGGAAAAAGAGCAAAGGCTCACCTTCATCAAGATCATGAGACAGCCATTTATATGCTTCAAGGAAAATCTGCAATGTGGTATGGTGAGCAGCTTGAACAGCATATGGAGTTGGATGCGGGGGATTTTCTATACATCCCAGCAGGGATCCCTCATCTCCCCTATAATCCAAGTGAGACTGAGTCCTGCACGGCTCTGATTGCCCGAACTGATCCAAATGAACAGGAGAGTGTATTCCTTCTTCCCGAGCTCGATGCTGTTTGGCAAAAGAAACAGTTATAAGCAGAATAGCGTAATAGTGACAGCATTTGTTAATCTACAATAAATAATTTAGCTCCAGTTTTCGTATAAGATCTATGTGGGTTTGCATCATCAGCCACTTGATAACTGACTCCTGGGGTGAGTTTAAATTCTCTTCCATCTGAAAGTTCGGTATACAGCTCACCTTCTAGTACTAACAGAACGTGACCTCTATTACACCAATGGTCAGCTATATAACCAGGCGTATATTCTACCATTCTCACCCTTATGTTTCCCATTTCAAATGTACGCCAATAAGCATCACCTTCAATTCCAGGATGTTGGGTAGCGCTTATTTCACTCCAGTCAATTGTGCAGAATGGAACATCCGTTATTTTCATAAAATGGTCCCCCTTTGATAATTTGGTTTTCATATGACTACCATTTTCCGATAGTCCAATGTTCTTCCACTAAAATTTTACATATATTAAAAATAAGGTTGAACACAAGTTGTGTCCAGCCTTATTTCCATTTTTTCCAATAACCTTATTAATTACTTACTGTGTTACAGTAATAATCATAGCGGTTAATCCCCTACTATTTATAGATGCTCCTGTTATGCCGTTAGCTGATCCTGCGATTGTAAACGAGTAACTATAGGTTCCTGGACCAGGATTATCCACCCAAGTCAAAGAAGTCGTTACAGCTGCTTGCGGAAAAAAGGGCTGATCCTGATTTTGGATCATTACGGCACTATCTGATGTAACGATGTCCCCTTGATTTCTGGAAATGGAGCTATCCACCGAATAATTTTGAACGATGATAAATTTAATATTCGCAAACGCATCTAATTTGACCACCTGATTAGCGAGCAATGTAATTGGCGGTAGAATTAATTCTGTCGCAGCATCTCCCGATCCTTGGATAATAGTAAATGGGACAGGAAGGTTGCTTCCCGCGAATCGAACATCGACAATACCAGAGGATCCCGTCGGCCCCTCAAGACCTTGCGCTCCTTGGAGTCCTTGAGCACCTGTTGGTCCTGGTACTCCGGCCGGTCCCATAGGACCTTCCTGTCCTTGTGGACCTTGTAAACCCTGTAGACCTAGCGGACCTTGTGGACCAGTCGATCCAACAGGCCCTTGTGATCCTAACGCACCTTGACTAGCCGCTGTTGCGACGTTTAATGCACTAGCACCAATCAATTGCACAACGTTTGATGTGATATTGTTAACCACGCTGGGAGCAAGTTTGTCTAATGTGATGGCTCTCCTTGCTATCTTGGATCCACTAACAGCTCTTGGAGCAAGTTCCCTTCTCGTTACCGCCCTACTTGCTATTCTGCCTGAGGTTATAGGCAGTTCAAGCTTCTTAACATCTCTCTTCAGAACTTGTATATCATTATCTAAGCTTGATATCGTTCGTCTTCTGACCAATGTCATCATCCTTTCTCATATGCTAGGGATAATAAACTACCCACATTATATGAGGAAGGTGATATGACTCGGCACGATGTTTGTCTTGGTTCATTCATCTAAAGTTCAAGTCGTTAATTTCGCATATACGCCAAAGAACAGCATCACTTCTCCAATAATCATGTAATTTGGTAAAAGAAAAAACATATCCAGCGTGAAAAATATCCCAAGTAACCCTGCCAATAACACTAAGTGAGATATACCTAGTCTTTGATGTGCGTGTCGATATTTATGAAAAACCAACGTGGTTGAGAAAAAGTAAAGCAGTACAGATCCAAAAACAAAACTTAGCATAAATGAATAATTTAATTGTTTCAAAAATAACAATTGGATCGATGCTGCAATCATACACATGGATAAATAAATGAATAAGTGGCCATATATGATTGTTTGCCCTGCTGTTTCTAATGTCTTATTCACTTTCTTTTCAACATTGTCAAAATATTGCCACCACATAGCAATAATTAATAAAAAAGTGAGGGTCGCAAATACAATAGATTGCCACGTCCAGTCACTAGACTGCAAGACTGCAAGTATACTGATTACGGATTCACCAAGAAGAATGAGTGTAAACAACGAAAAGCGCTCTAATAGATGATGCGTATTTATAGGGCTTTTCACCAAGTATTGCCGACCGATTAATGGGAGCGAAATGTCTACTGAAATGCCTGCGTACAAAACGGCATAACGAATCCACGAGTCGAAGAAAAGTGAGCAAGAAGATATCACCAATCCAATCCAAAAGCGGCTACCTAAATAACGGGCTGCGATCTTTCTATGCGCTTCTTCTTTTTTATGTACCGAAAGATATTGGATGGCTGTCATCGCTCTTAAACCAATATAACCTATTAAAAATGGGACATAATATTGGTCAAAATTAACCGATAGACTGGCCGTCATGATGAGAACAAAAAATAATTGCAGAATCAGAAATATTCGGTGAGATAAGATATCCCGTCCAAACCGGTTTACAAAGAGGGATTGCCCAACCCATGCCCACCAAATCGGAATAAATATGAGAACGAATTTGACTAAGTATTCAACTGGAATTGATCCATTTTCGACATGTAATAAAACATGACTAGCCTTTGAAACTGCCGCTACAAAAAGCAGATCATAGAAAAGTTCCAGCCAGGTAACTTTCTTCTCAGCAAATGCAGTGATTTGTTGAGATCTCGTTGTGTGTTGATTCATCATTCTGCTCCTTTGTTTTGGATGTGATTTAATAAAATGCTACCCACATTTTAACATATAGGCTTATCAAATTAATTAATTTTCTATCGTTTCTATTATTTCTCGTTGAAATAGTTACCACAAATTGGAAAGCAACTATCACCCACGCAGATGCGTCTATATATTACCAAAGAAAACTTAGTAAGGGTGTATGAACATGAAGATTAAAACCAGCTTTCTTACAGGCACAGTGTTTACGCTGCTGACCATGATGTTTCTCCAAACAACGTCGGCACAAGCCGAGGTGAATCCATCGCCTACTGTATTTCTGGACGGGCATCCGTTGTCCTTTCAGACTCCTCCCGTGATCGAAACCGGCTACAGCCTTGTTCCGATGCGTGCCATTTTTGAGGCTGAGGGTGCAAAAATTTCTTGGGATGAGACCACAAGAACGGTTACTGCCATTAATAAAGACGTCGTCCTTACATACCGAATCGGAGAAACAGTCGCTTATAAAAACCAAGAACGGCTGGAGATGCCCGTGCCAGGCAAAATTATCGACGGGTTTACTATGGTTCCGGTGCGATTTATTAGCGAAACACTTGGCAATATCGTGAAATGGCATGAATATTCCCGTTCGATTACCATTTCATCCGCTCATGACTATGAAACTACTATTGAATACGGCGTCAACCTGCGTGACTCTCCAGCAAAAGATACGGAAACCCAAGTGCTCCGAATTCTTCCGAAAAACGAGAGAATCCACGTAATCCGAGAAATCGACGCAAATTGGTTGGAGGTACAGACCAAAGACGATACAATTGGTTTCATCTCGGCTGCATCGATGTATACCGATTACACAAGTTCCGCTTTGGCCGAAAAGAAAGCCGATGAGTTACTCGCCTACGGTTCCAAATTCCTGGGAACCCCTTACGAGTTCGGTGCCGCTTCAGGCCAAACCAATACGTTCGACTGCTCTTCTTTCGTCCGGCATGTTTTTAACGAAGTACTGTCTATCGATCTGCCGCGAGTCTCCTATGACCAAGCCCAGAAAGGGAAAGAAATCGAACTCGACCAAATACGTAAAGGCGATCTACTGTTCTTCAGCGCTCGCGGGCTAGATATCGGCCACGTAGGCATCTATGCGGGAAACGGGAAAATCCTTCATACTTATTCGAAAGAGCTTGGCGTTCACATTGCAGACTTCGATGAAAAATGGAAGAAACGATTTGTCACGGCTAGGAGATTGTTCTAAATGAAGAAGAGTCATGTTGCGAATGCAGCATGACTCTTCTTTTTAACAAGGGGTCAAGTCCTTGACTATTATTCATTAGGCTTTGCTATTTCTCCTTAAAAAAGAAAGATGAATGCGTAGCATGATAACCCCAATGATATACACACCAACCGAATACCACATTGACCAATTATTATAGGTCAAATAATCGACACGTATGGCTATCCATTCAAAGAAAATAGAAAATAGCGTGCATCCAAATAAATAAGCGAAAAACTTGAATCTACTCAGTGGCATAAAGTTTAAGATTATAATACCTACCGCCCCTGGAAAAACAGTTTGGATCACAACAACTTGCCATTGTATGCCAGGACCAAGTTGATCATAAAGATGTAAAACAAGGTCTAACAACTGATCCGTGGAGCGTGTAATAAACACCATGAATAACCAAGTACTGTACATTTCTTGGCGAGTCAGTCGCTTAGGCATAAGCCAGACGATCAGATTGGCTAAGATTGATGCGATTGTCATGAACAGCAAAATTCTGCACCTCGTCTCAATGTACCAGGGTTCTCTCATTGAATAACAGTATGGTCAGAGAACTTAATGTTAATTCAGATAAAGCCCTACTTGATCCGAACAAAGCAAATTCTTTTCAAGCCCATCGAAACCAAAAATAAGCCTAATTAGTTCAACTAGTTCTGAACTAATTAGGCTTAACTTTTCATAAAAAAAGCTGAAGATTGTGCTACTTTGGTCCTGAGAGAGGTTTCTGTTGCGTTTTCCTGGCAAAAATCGATTGATAATCGGCCTGCATGCCCTCCATCGGGAGAACAGAAAGGTGTTCGATGTAGAATACTTCACTTACTATTCTCTGAATGTGCTCATCTTCATAGAAGGCGAAAAACCGCTGAGGTCTGTACGAGTCATTTTCCCAAATCCCTTCGCTTTCGTACCCGCCATACAGGCCTATGTACAAGAAACCGTCTGGCTTCAGCACTCGCTCTATATTGGCCAGAACTTGCAGGAGACTATCTTTTGGCACATGAAGCAGGGCATTCATCGTCCATATCGCGTCAAACGACTCCGGCTCCAATTCCAAGGTGTAGAAATCCATGACAAAGGCTTCAAGTCCTTTTTGAAGGCAAATGTTCACCATCTCATCGGATAAATCAACGCAAGAGACATGGCATCCATGATTTTTCAAATATATCGCTTGATGGCCAGGACCGCTTCCAAGATCTAAAATCCGTTGCCCAGTACCCTTATCATCTGCCTGAAGCCTAGCCAAAAAACGATCCATCTCATCTACTTTCCACGACTGAACTGTATCCCCAGCCCGCAATCGAGCCTGTTGATCATAGCTCATCTTGAGCGTTGCCTTTACCTCAGGATCCATCGGTGTTTTCTCCTATCCAAACGATCGATATGTAACAGAATGATTATTCCTTCACTAGGTTTTTTTGAGCTGCGTCCACTAGCAAATCAAACCATTCGTCGTCTTCCAACAAATCTTCAACAGCTTCAATATCCTCTTCTTTTCCTGATTCCTGTAAAAAGTGAAGCGCATAGCTCCAGTCATCTTTACCTCGTTTGCTTTGCAGGGTAATTTCGTACGGGTGCTCGTGGCCTTCCACCTTGAATTGCACTTGCCCGAGGTAACCTTCTTCTTTGTTGTGTTCCATGCTTGCCTTTAGAATTTCAATCATGTTCATCATCCTTTTCTATTCGTTGTAACCAAGTCCAAATCGTGTTCATTGTGGTTTGCAGGTTCGTTGCTTCATTCCATATATAGGGATTGTGATCTCTGAAATAATCGGCATGCCCACCTATTAACGGTAAAGTTTGTCGATGAGAAGGTGCATGTTTCATGCCATTCCAACGGCGCAATCCCAAGCGCGTTCTCATCCAGCCACCCCATGTGCCCAGTCTAGGTACTGGATCATTGGATTTATCCAACTGATTAGCAGCATCAAGATAAAGGACACGGTTCTTTAACGAGGGAGGAATCGCACATTTCGGCGATCCGATTTGGACCACACCGAGGATGGAAACCCCCTCTTTCATAAGGGCATCGGCCGCCAGAATACAAGCCACAGCCCCTGCACTATGCCCAATTAGCAGCAGTTGCTGGCCAGGGACCAGGTTGTCGTTGATCAACTTCAACAAGCTTTTGCCGCCATAATGAGACCTTTTTCGATGTGCATTGTTCCATAGATCACTGGTAATTTCTCGGAGCTGCACTTGCTTTCGCCGCGTCCAATCGCCATATGGATAATGGATAACGACTTGGACACGTGAACCGACTTGTTCAAAACGAGAAGCTAGTTCCGCGGCGAAAGCATCTAGGAAATAAGGCGCTGTGGCAAAACCAGCAGATACATAAATGACGAATTCCTCCGGTTTGGAGTGGATTGTCATGGCTTGCTCAGTTCCCTTCTCGTGCAAATTAGGTTAGGAACGCGGTTTAGCTCGATTTGTCGGCATCGCCGCCATCGGATCGTCCGGCCAGTAATGTTTGGGGTATCGGCCTTTGAGATCTTTTTTGACTTCGAAATAAGCATCCCGCCAGAAGCTAGCCAAATCCTTCGTCACCTGAACTGGACGCTGAGCAGGCGATAATAAGTGTAAGGTCACGGGCACCCTACCCTTTGCGATCCGAGGGGTATCGGCTAAACCAAACATTTCTTGCAAGCGAACTGATAACGCAGGCGACTCACTGACGCTATAATCAACGGGAATTCGGGAACCGCTGGGTACCTGAATGTGCGTTGGCGCCCATTCTTCTAACCATCGACGCTGCTCCCATGTTAGCATTTCTTCTAATATGCTTGTCAAGTTAAGACGCCCTAAAGCCCCTTTGCTTTTCAAACCATAAAGATGAGGTCCTAGCCAGTCCTCTAAGGAAGCAAGCAAATTGGCATCCCCCATATCTGGCCATTCTACATCAAATCGATGCAAAAACATAACACGCTGTTGAAGCTGCTTCGCACTCCGAGTCCAAGGCAGCAGCTCCAAAGATTCTTCTTGAATGCCGGATATCAAAGCTTGCAGCACCAAGTCTGGGTTTGGATCCTGCAATGGGTTTTCTTTGAGGATAATGGCACCTAACCGAAGGCGCTGTCTTGCTTTAACGGAACCCGTTGCCTGTTCCCAAACCACTTCTTGCTCTTTGAGCAAGCGGCCCTCAAAGGCTTCAAACAGCTCGTCCTCCTGTATCGGGGCTGCCAAGTATATGCGGCTCTCCGCTCCGTTATCATCCAGCTCGGCCGCGACGAGATAACGCTCGTTCGAGAGCGGCTGCAACTCGGGCAGCACAGCGCCGCGCCCGCTGCTGAGCAAGAACCGCCCCGTCGACCGCCGCTGCGCGACGCGGTCGGGATAAGCGAATGCGAGCAGCAACCCGCTCGCATTCGCTCTATTCCCGCTCGGACGGATGCCGAGCTGCTGCATGAGCACTTTGGCTTCCGCCGCGATGCGGCGGCATAAGCCAAAGTCAACGTCTGCGCGCTGCTCGCCCTGCGCAGCGCGCCAGAGCACTTCGATGCGGGTACGAATATCCGCATCTCTCCCCTCAGCAGCGCGCATGAAATCGCGCTCGCCAAGCATTACGGCGAGCTCGCACGCTAGCGCGCCGAGCTCAAGCGGTATGGCTTGCAGCACCATGTGCGCAAGCCGCGGGTGTAGACCCAGCGACGCTAGGCGTTTGCCGTGCGCGCTCAAGCCCCCGTCCTCGTGCAGCGCGCCCAGCTGCACGAGCAGTTCCCGCGCCTGCTGATACGCAGCAGCAGGCGGCGGGTCTAGCCAGACCAGCGAAGCTGGGTCTGGCACGCCCCAGGCGGCCAGCTCCAGCGCGAGCGGCGCCAGATCCGCTTCGCGGATCTCTGGCGTGCTGCTCAGCGGGAGCTGCCGCTGCTCGGTCTCGGTCCACAGGCGGTAACACACGCCTGGACCGAGTCGACCGGCACGGCCTCTGCGCTGATCCGCAGAGGCGACTGACACAGGCACCGTCGTCAGACGGGTCATGCCGGTGCGTGGCGAGAAGCGGGGCACGCGCATGAGCCCGCTGTCGATAACGACCGTGACGCCTTCGACGGTCAAGCTTGTCTCGGCAATCGAAGTGGCCAGCACAATCTTCCGGTGTCCAGGGGAACATACTGCCAATGCATGGTCTTGCGCCTCTTGAGAGAGATTACCATACAGAGGTGCAATCTCTATCTCTTTTCCTAATTTAAGCGCAGTAAGGCTGTTAGCAACACGATGAATTTCAGCTGCACCCGGGAGAAAAACGAGCAAACTACCTTCATTCATTTGCAAGGCGCGTTGGATGCTTGTTACTACAGCCTGTTCTAATTTGCTCGTAATTTTCGCATCCAGATAATGAGTTACAACCGGATAAGTTCGCCCTTCACTTTGAATAATCGGTGCATGATCAAGCATGGCCGAAACCGTGTTGGCCTCAATCGTAGCCGACATAATAAGAATTCGCAGATCCTCACGAAGCAAGGTTTGTGATTGCCTGCTAAGTGCCAACCCCAAATCAGCATGTAAGCTGCGCTCATGAAATTCATCAAAAATAACAGCCCCTACCCCTTCCAGGGCAGGATCTGCTTGAAGCATGCGAGTAAGAACACCTTCTGTTATCACTTCAATTCGTGTGTTCGGTCCGATTCGCGAGTCATTTTTCACCCGATAACCTATGGTCTGCCCAACTTCTTCACCACGAAGCTTCGACATATAGCGAGCAGCTGCACGAGCTGCCAATCTTCTGGGCTCGAGCATGAGTATCTTTTGGTTTTGAAGCCAAGACTCTTGCAGAATAGCAAGCGGTACTTGCGTTGTTTTACCTGCACCAGGCTGAGCGACTAATATCGCGCATGCATTTGTTCGTAACGCTTCTTTCAATTGAGGAAGCACGGTTTCAATCGGTAACGAGTTCATTTGTTTCACTCCGAGGCTTCTGTCAGTCTTATTATCGCTAATTAATGACATTAATTATTATTGAGGTGAAGTTGTATTGTCGATTTTTGTTCGGATTTCCTCTTACAAAAACTGTTCCTCACCTATTCAATCGTGTATACTAGATTAGAATCCGGTCACTAAAGGAGAACTTGAAGATGAATGTACATGAAGCGATATCCAAACATTCGAATGCACAGCACCTACATCTCGTTAGGTTTGCAGAGCTAGACGCACAGCGTGAGCAAGCTATTGATGCTGCTGTCGACCTGTGCAGAAGCGGGCTGCCTTTTAACGTTGATGCGATCAACGCCGTAACAGCCCAAATCATCGCCCATGCCAAAGAAGGTATTTCTCCGCTCCGTTCTTATGTAACAGAAGACATGGTGCGTGATTACGTAAACAAAGGTTAAGGAGATAAGTATCGATGGGTGTTCTAACATTTATTTCATTGCTAATTATAGGATCAGCATTTAGCGCTGGATTCTTGCTTTTGTTTAAGCGAAAAACAGCTCTTGGTATTGTCTGTATCGGACTCTCCATTGTCTGTTATATCGCTTATGCCTACATAGCAAACAAGTATTTCGTCTAAAATTGATATGTACGCTAATAGAGAACCGATTGGGTCACCCGATACGGTTCTTTTTCATTCCGACCATCCATTTTCCATTAATGTACGAAACACTAGATCAAAATAAGCGACTGGATGCGGCACCAAATGATCTAGGGTCAGAAGCAGACTTGTTTGATCTACCTCGCATTCAACACCCATTTTATAGCCACTTGCCATTATTTCTTTTGTTTCTTGATGAACTAAACGTTCAAGGTCAGCGACACTTACTGCGAACAGACCGCTTACCTCATCTGGCTGCAGCACGTAACGATTCAGTGGTTGGTCGCAACGGTATATAAACACATGACAAAACTCACGATCAATGAGCTGATCCGAAATCTGGTCTTCTTCTGCAAACATCCCGCAAGGGATTAAATCACTGAAATCGACCTTCAGCCCAAGCTCTTCCTCTAGTTCTCTCACACCGTCTTCCGTGGTTTCTCCGGCTGCGAGATGCCCGGCGCAAGAAATGTCCAGCAAGTTTGGAAACAGATCCTTCTCTGGATGTCTTAACTGGAGTAGGAGATTCGGCTCCTTCCCTTCCAGGCTAACTATCCAACACTGAAATGTGCGATGCCAAAGCCCTTTCGCATGCACTTCTGAGCGCGGAGCCACCCCAAGCCTATTCATCTTTTCATCATAGATATCAAACATCTCTTCTGACTTGTTCAAATTGCTCGAGTTCTCCCCTCAGAACCTTCTATGTACCTGGTTACCTGCGTGTTATTTTTTTCGTCATTTTCATCGCATAGAGGTCTTCTTCCAATGAACTCATTCTTTCCATCAATGTCTTGCCAGCATCTTCGATGGCCTGGTTATAAATAGGTGCAGCCAATTGTTGAAGCATATAATCGATTAATTGTTCTGTGGCCAACCGTCCTAATTCAATATTGTGGTCCAACTCCAGATGGCCTTGCAAATCCTCAATCAACAATTCCTTCTCTTCTTTTGCTAATTTCAATGGTTTCATACGAGCACCTCACTTAAAAATCATCAAATCGATTTCTTGAAACCGACTTACTTCTTTTGCCCAACGCTCCGAAACATAATGGGTATGTACCGGATGAGCATTGTAAGCTTCATAAGCCGCTCTATCAGCAAAAACCATTGAAAATCCGTAATCATAATCTGTCTTTGTGCTTACTTGACGAAACACTTCAAATTGATCAACGCCAGGTATTGCCGCCAGTTCTTCAGCACTGCTTTTTAGAAATTGTTCGGCTTCTAGCGTATCTTTACCTGCATGTAAATTAAATACAACCATATGCTTGATACTTGCCTGATTCATAGGTCTCTCTTCTCCTTTTGTTTCCATCTATATTTCCATTATAGCGGATTTTGTATCAACGAACTATATAACCTCTTCGCTTCTTCCATGCTCGACTCCGACCTACTTAAAGCTTGCTCTAACTCGTTACATATTCGATTCACTTCCATCGATTTATCTTCTACTTGTTTTGAAGTTTCGTGAATCTTACCTTGAACCAACCAATCGGTTAATAATCCGTCAAAGAAATAATCTGAGAATTTGAGAAATCCGCTAATATGACTATCCATCGATAACGTCATATGGACATCCTTAAGTTCCTTCTCAAAACGGCTTAGTCTACTCTGAGCAGCGTGTACATGATCCATGGCTTCATCAATTTTCCCGTGTTTGATATGCGTAGACAGCATGCCTCCGCCGAGCATATCATAAGTACCCCAATTCCGTGCAGAACGAAGTGAGTCAGCTGCTAATTGCAAATATTTCAGGACTGACTCTCCTGCGCTTAACGCTTCTTTAAGCTCTTTGATTTGTAATTGAAATTCCGCTATCCGTTCAGAGAGCTCCCGCAGCTGCCCGCTCTTCCCAGAGTCATTAGCATGAATATAGGATTCAATTCGTAGAGTCAGATCTTCCACTTCTATGTCCCAAAATCGCACGGAATGGAGCTTGTTCCGTATCTCTTGTATCTCTTGCTCAAGATGATCCCTTCGACGGACAGCTTCATTATATCTAAATTTCAATTCTAGCAGTTCTTGTTCCTCAACAGCCAGCTTCTCTGCTTTCTTGTTCATTAAATCATACAGAAAGCTGGTAAAGCTGCGAGTTTTCAATTTTTCCACATCTCTTTTTTCTTTGATGAGCTGTTCTTCCCAAATGACAATATGATCTTTTGAGTTACTCCATTCTCTTTCTAAATCCGCTAACCGGGCCGACCAAACTGCTTGCAATCGGCCATTTTCTTTGGCTGCTGCCAATCTTTGCACAAGCTCTTGAATCATATTCCACCATCCCTTACGCGATTTATCTACTTTAATAGACGACGTCCAGCTTTCATTGGTTTCATCAACTTCCTATTTATGGAGAATAAAAAAACCACAACTGTACACGTTAAAGATGAACGTTAAACTGCCCTTGAAAGGAAGAACGACATGGAAAACGAGAAGCATAGAGGTAAATACAAAGGCACAACGAATATGAATGCCAAAAATCAAGATATGGCTTTCGTTAACGACACATTAGAAAATGCACCCGACACAACACCTATCAACATCGCCAAGGACGACATTAGTGAAGGTAACGAAGAACAACAATTGAATCAGAAGTAAGGAGTCATTCTTCCATTTAGAGCAGTCTGCTATTTCCTAAAGTTGGGTATAGCCGTCTGCTCTTTTTTACTTTACGCAACTTGGCATCTCCTTCGGCTTGCGATACTATGGAATGAGTATTTAGTCTTGGGGAGGTTATCACATTGGAACAAGTCATCGTTATTGGTGCGGGTCCTTGCGGATTGTCTGCTGCTATCGCTTTACAGCGCGAAGGCCTTTCACCTTTACTTATAGAAAAAAGTTGCATCGTAAATGCCATTTATTTGTATCCAACCTATTTACAGTTTTTCAGCACACCAGAGCTGTTGGAAATTGGCGGTTATCCATTCACAACACCTCATGAGAAACCTTATCGCCAAGAAGCTTTGGTCTACTACAGAGAGGTTGCGCGAAGAGAACAGCTGCGAATTCATTCCTATGAGGAAGCTTTTTCTATCGAACGACTAGAGACGGGATTTAAAGTTCATACAGAGGATCAATTTGGGAAAAAGGCGGCGTATATCACGCGCAATGTTATCGTAGCTACGGGTTATTTTGATCATCCTAATTTACTAGGTATTCCCGGTGAAGAACTGCCAAAGACGACGCATTATTATAAAGAAGCACATCCGTATGCAGGGGCAAAAGTAGCCGTTATTGGCGGAAACAACTCCGCTGTCGATGCTGCTATGGATTTGCTTAGAGTTGGCGCTGAAGTTACAGTGGTTTACCGCGGCAAGGACTTCTCAGCCAACATTAAACCGTGGGTTCGTCCGATATTTGAAAGTATGGTGAATAAAGGCCGTATTCGAATGTGGTTCGATTCCCAAGTAGAACGTATTGATGAGCATACCATTACCGTGCGAAAAGGAACCGAACACGTCACTTTAGATAATGACTTCGTACTTGCCCTAACCGGATTTCGACCGGATCGTGAGCTTCTGACCTCCATCGGTGTACAATTCCACGAAGAAACTAACGCTCCTCTTGTTCAACCAGACACGATGGAAACGAACATTCCAGGTTTATATGTAGCTGGAGTTGTCGCTTCATCTAAATATGATGCGAACGAAATTTTCATTGAAACAGGCCGTACGCATGGTCTGGCAATCACGAAGCATATCGTTTCCAGAACGAACCTCCAATCCAATTGATTGGAGGTTTTTTTATATATGAAAATATTTCCCATTTTTCATAGATTCCTCTTCCATTACGAACATTTGTTTGCTATAATGAAAACAAGAACAAATGTTCCAATTAGATGAGGAGGTTGTTAACATGATGAACACCAGTCACAATTTTCGGTTTATTGAGAGGGATTATTGGTACCACAAAACATTGTGTAACACTGACCATCTTCTTCCCGGACAGATTGACGCCATGCTGGACGAAGCACACACCCACTACGCCGATTATACGTTCAAGTTTTATGACGATGGTTCGGTGACAATCATAGATAACGACACAAATAACCGCATTAAACCTCGCGAGCTAACAGGAGCCGTATATGACTTCTACATTCGTAAGCGTATTTATTTAATTAAAACCAATCTAATGGAGAAGCAACTCCAATACGCCTGATTGAAGCACAAAAAGGCCATCTGATTTGGACGATCGTCCGATCAGATGGCCTTTTCTCTACACTTTATTTATATCGAAAACAGGTTTGAATGTGATCGTTCACCATGCCAACCGCTTGCATATAAGCATAACAAATCGTCGAACCTACGAACTTAAAGCCGCGTTTTTTTAAATCTTTACTCATAGCATCAGAGATTTCCGTCGTCGCGGGCACCTGACTCATATCCGTCCAATGATTGTTGATCGGCTTCCCGCCAACGAATCCCCAGATATAGGAATCAAACGTACCAAACTCCTGCTGCACCTTTAGAAAGGCTTTCGCATTCTGAACTACAGACGCAATTTTCAAGCGATTGCGAACGATCCCTGAGTTCTCAAGAAGTTCATTCAGCTTTTTATCGTCATAGTTCACAATAATCTGCGGATCAAACCCATCGAAAGCTTCCCGATAGCTCTCCCGCTTCTTCAGAATCGTATACCAGCTCAGTCCCGCTTGTGCGCCTTCCAGATTAAGCATCTCGAACAAATGCCGGTCATCATGGACAGGAACACCCCATTCATGATCATGGTAATCGATATATAACGGATCTTCATTAACCCAACCGCATCTAATAGTCATTTAAACACTCACCTTATCCAGAAATCGAACATGCGTTCTATATTATTATAAAACCTCTACGAATAGATGTCCAGTTAGATTTAATTAGAATAAGTGAGGTGTAGGAATGCCGTAGAATTGTTTGGTATTATTCAAAAGCGTATGTGCCGCTTCTTCTACTGGCAGTCCTTTTAGAAGCGCTATCTGTTCAATGACAGCATGGACCATACGCGGATGCGTCTGCTGCCCCTCAAAGGGCCCCTCGAAAGGCCATGGGCCATCCGTTTCGACCATCAACAGCGTAATAGGATAATTACGAACGAGCGTGCGTATTTCTTCTTCATATAGAACGTCCGGTGTTATGGAGATAAAATAGCCAGCTTGAATCATACGTTCTACCGTTGAATGTGACCCTTTGAACCAATGAAAATGTGCTTTTTTCATGCCATGCTTTTCAAGTAAGTCGCACACAATGTCAGCATCCTCGTACACTGCGTGCAAGACTACCGGTTTATCCAATTCCACTGCCAGCTTCAAGAAGCTCTCAAGCAGTGCAATGTAAGGCGCTAAGTCAAAAACACGCCCCTGTGCTTCGGCTTCCAGCCTCATATAATAAGGCAAACCAATTTCACCAACAGCAATCATCCTAGACGAATGCTCACAAATCCATTTGTTTAAATCATTCAACTGATTTTCAGTAGGCAGATCTTGTTCAGGGTGATAGCCATATGCTGGAAAAACTTGCTCTGGGGCTTGCAATAACAGCTGCTCAGTTGCCTTACAGGAGTCCAGGTGTCTCGACACTGCGATCAATGCCTCAATGCGGCACTCTGCTAATTCCGTTAAAAGAGTCCGTGCAGCAGATTCTGTGTACATATCGAGATGAATATGAGCATCAATGGCTTTTATCATATGTAATCTCCTGACGCAAAAGCCCTTGAATATACTGCCGGAGCTCTTGAAATTTCGGTTCAAGCATGACGGACTCTTGGCGCGGCCTTGCAAACGGAATAACCAACTCTTCTATGATCTTGGCAGGCTTGTTAGAGAGTACATAGATACGATCGGATAGAAACAACGCTTCTTCAATGCTATGTGTCACAAATAGAATGGAGCGCTTATTCTGTTCCCATATATTAAGCAGCCATGCCTGCATGTCTTGCCGTGTAAGTGCGTCTAAGGAGCCGAACGGCTCGTCCAGACACATGAGTTCCTGTGGACTGAGCAAAGCTCTCAGAAAAGAAACACGCTGCTGCATCCCACCTGAAAGTACATGCGGAAGTTCTTGCTCATAGCCACCTAATCCGACCTTCGGCAGCCACTCCCTTGCTTTGGCTAGCGCGTCCGTTCGCGTTTCTCCTGCAACTTCCTGAGCAAGTGCTACATTGGACTCAATAGAGCGCCATGGGAACAAGGCAGGCTGCTGAGGCATGTATGAGATTAGGCCTTTAGAGCCGGTCACATTCACACCATCCAGCCATACCTCCCCTGAAGAAGGCTTTACAAGCCCGCCAATAATGTGAAACAAGGTGCTCTTTCCGCTGCCCGATGGACCGATAAGTGAAACAAGCTCCCCCTTTTTAACATGTAAAGAAATATCTGCAAGCACGGATACGCGCTGTTTTTTACCAGGGAACGTTTGATGAATGCCTCTAAGTTCTAATTTACTCATGTACTCATCTCCCCTTTCTTAAGATGACCGTTTCGCGTTCCATCGAATGACGAGCTTCTCAAGCCCAGCGATGAGCCAGAAGAAGAGTAAGCTGAGCGTGACAATCATCAGAATTGCAACAAATTCGCGGTCAGCGCGGAATGCCGATTTTTGCAAAATCATATAATAGCCCAGTCCAACGCCTCCGCCAAGCCATTCGGCAATCACGGCCCCCATCACACTGTATGTGGCCGATATTTTGAGTCCTGTGAAGAGGAATGGCAAAGCATGCGGTAGTTCTAATTTATAAAAGATTTGCCGTTTGCTGGCGCCGATCATCTGCATATAGTTATACATACTGCGATCCGTTTGCATGAAACCGTCCAAGGTAGACATCGTTACAGGAAAAAAGCAAACAAGTGAGATTAATAGAATTTTAGGTAAAATGCCAAAACCAAATAAAATGATAAGCAGCGGTCCCAGTGCAATGGTCGGGACATTTTGAGATAAAATAAGGAGCGGGTAAAAACCAGCCTTTAGCGCAGGCACTCGATGTAAGCAGCTAGCGACAATCACGCCGCCTGTTACACCAGCACTAAACCCAATCAACATTAAACGCAGTGTAGCGAATGTGTGCATCCATACCCTGGGCATATCCGTAGTGCCGTCTTTCCATATTTTGAGCGGACTAGGCAGCAGCCAGCTTGCTGTACCTCCCCAAGTCACGGCAAGCTGCCATAAAAGCAGCAGAAGGATGACCACAACAATCGGTGGCCACCCCGCTTTGAACCAGCGATGCTGTTTCATTATCTGTATTTCTCCGTCAATTTGTCCATAGAAGCACCTGACGGATTGAAGTAAATTTTCACCTGCGAAATTACGTTAGGGCTGCCCATCTCAATCATCGCGGCATTCATGTCTTGAATGATCGCCAGAAGTTGGTCGAGCTCCCCTTCCATTGTCGTTTCCAGCGGAGATACGAAATATTTCACGCCAGACTTGGCTATCACTTCAATAGCACGGTCTACATAGGGGATGACATCTTCATTGTTTTTCGTTTTCGGAATGATTTGAATACTGACAAGTGCATTAGCCACTATAAGTGCCTCCTCCAACAAATCGTGTTATTTTGAGCTTTCCGGTAAGAATTTGTTCGTGAATGCAGCATCTGCATCGATATTTTTCTCGAGCAGCTTGTGATCAAGCATCCAGGTCGCATAATTTTCCCATACGGATTTTTTTTGTTCGCCCCAACGAACGGCATCATCTTGATAACGCGGGCTAAGCCATTTTTGACTGGCAAGCACAAGTTTTTTATCTAAATCAGGAACCGCTTTGATCAAAATATTAGCAGCGTCCTCAGGCTTGCTGATCGCAAATTGATACCCTTTCGATGCAGCAGCCATGAAGGCTTTCACGAGCTCAGGCTTCTCTTTGATCATTTTCTCATTCGTCGCAAGAACCGGTGTATAGTAATCCAGTTTATCCGAATATTTGTTCAAATAAATCATGTTCAGCGGCTCACCGCGCAGCTCGGCATCTACACCTGTCCAAGCGTAGTAAATCCATGCGAAATCAATATCCCGCTTAACGGCAGTGAAATAATCGGCATCACCGATGTTCACGATCTTCACTTTGCTTGGATCTGCTTTTTCGGATTGCATAAGCGAGTCGATCATCGCACTTTCTGACGGTGCACCCCAACCGCCATACGTTTTCCCCTCGAAATCCTTAGGCGACTTGATGTTCTTCGCTACCGGCGATGCAAAACCGGATGTGTTATGCTGAATCACCGCAGCAATGGAAACTAACGGTACACCTTGAATTCGTCCTTGTGTAATACTTTCTTGATAACTGACACCGAATTCCGCAGCGCCTGAAGCAATCATCGCATCGGCTCCGCCTTCACCAGGAGCAATAATTTCTACATTCAGTCCCTCTTTTTCAAAAAAGCCTTGATCCTTAGCGACGTATAACCCCGTATGGTTCGTATTTGGCGTCCAGTCTAGAACGACCTTCACGTTCGTTAACGGCTTGGGCGTTTGTTTTGCCGGCTGTTCAGCCATCTTATTGCCGCATCCAGCCAAGGCGACTGTTAAGCTCACTAGCATAAGTGATGCAATTTTCTTCCATTTCATTCTTTGTTTCCCCTCTCCACATCTCTTTTTAACCACAAGAAAAAGCCCCCGTTATCCGGGAGCGCCATGTGTAGAAAATGATAAACCCATTCGAAACAGATCGAATGAACGTGCATTTATGTGAGTTCTCTACGCTGGCATTACCCAGATCAGATTAACGGTGAGTGACAATGACGGTCACAATCTCAGCCTGACTTCTCAAGCTCCCGTGAGTTCTTATTGGTTTGTTTATACCATACCTCATGTTCGTACATATTGCAAACAGAAATGATAACTACATTCCTGCTGCATCCAGCAAATAGGGCTTATGTTATACACCTTTGATGCTTGTTGATAACTCTCATTAACTTCTTCAGCAGACCCGACGGCCATAACTTCAAATTTGTTTGTAACGTTGGTCAAAGGCTTTATACATATAGGCAGCCATCCGTGGTTACTGTTGTTGTATTTTCTGCAACATTTTCCACTCACAAACGCTATTTATTAAGTGTAAGTTGTAGTTTGTACAACACTTTTTACCCCTTTGAGGAAAAATGACCTGTAGGGGTCAAAACTGTTGCACTTTATGCAACATCGTATCGCAATAGCGCTTTTATAGGCTGCAATTGTTGCATTTCCTACAACATCATCCATCGAGAGTTCGTCCAGTCCTTCACCAACCTTTAAAAACAAGAAAAAACCACCGTTCACCTTAGAATCCCCCCCCTAAATTTTTCATCGGTTTAACCCAGGGGTTTTTCCAATGTTTATTCTAAGGGGCGCTCTTCAAAGGAACAGTGGCCTTAATTAATATGTCTAGTTTCTCGCAAGATTCAATTGCCATGTGACGCCGAAACGATCACCAACCCAACCAAACTTTTCACTAAATGGGTAGGCCGCTAATGGCATGAACACCTTGCCGTCTTGCGCTAACTTCTCATACACGCGATCAATTTCCTCTTCACTGTCACATGTAACGTACAAAGAAATCGCAGGTGTAAAAGTGAAATCGTGCTTTACATAGCTATCTATGCACATAAAAACCTGTCCATGAAGTGAAAACGTGGCGTGCACAACACTTCCCTCCGCGCCTGCTTCGCCTGCTCCATAGCGTTTTATGGTCAATATCTCGGAATGGTCAAATAAAGAAATATAGAAATTCATGGCTTCCTCAGCTTGACCGGTAAACATTAAAAACGTAGTAATTTTTTGATTTGATTTTTCCAAATACACACAGCTCCTTACGGTCAACTAAGTAACCATTCTTTCATCTGTGATCCCATTCGTTTCGCATCCTGATAGCCAAGCTCGTGCAACGCTTCTAGTTTCTTTGGATCCTTTTCCATACGGCCTACTACTACTTTCGACGAAGGTCGTATAATGATGGCACTTCCATCTGCTTCCATTCGTTCAATGGTTTCTAAGGTTCCATTATAGATTTCACTTCGATTGACAAGTACATTTACAAGGCCGTTATAAGCCGGGTAGAAACTTTTAGCTAGCCACCGCTGCTTAAAGGGACTCTTGCGATACCCCTGTTCTTTGGTCAACACGATAACATGCTTTTTGTTCCCATCAGCGAGAGACTTCTTCACAGGAATCGGATCTACTAAGCCGCCGTCAAACAAGGTCCGACCTTCATAATGAATCGGAGTGGCTACAAATGGCAATGAACTTGATGCTTGAACAATCGGCAAGGTTTGCTGCATAAGCTGATGTTTCGTGTAATAAATGGGTTCGCCCGTATGCGCATCGGTTGTACCGATCGCGAACTGCTGTGACGAGTTATAGAAGGTATCGTAATCAAACGGTACCAACTTATTCGGCAACTCTTTAAATATAAAATCCATCCCAAATATGCTCTTATGACGGAATAAATTACGATAGCTTAAATAACGGTGATCTCTAATATAACCGATCGTTACTTTTTTATTACGCCCGGGTTGTTTGGAAATATACGAAACTGCATTGCATGCACCTGCGGATACACCAACCACATAAGGAAAATATAAATCCTGTTCCATAAAGTATTCCAAGACTCCTGCGGTGTATACGCCTCGCATGCCTCCGCCTTCCAGTACGAGTCCAATTCCTTCCATGGTCACACCTTCTTTCTCTTTCTCTCTGTCTCTAGCCCCTTTCTAGCATACAGGAAATGTCAATTAAAAGAAATGCTCCTCCATCTCCGTAAAAGAGACAAAGAAGCAGATTTCATACCACTTTATTAGATGGATTCAGGAATTACCCCAGATAACCCACGTTTTTGGCGAATTTTACGGATGATGATGTTAACGTTGCTCCTTGTAGAACTCTTTGATTACCAGGAACTCATCCAAATGCTTAATAAAGAGATCTACGATCACAGGATCGAAATGCCGACCGCGTTCCGTTTTAAGCAAATCCATTACGCGATCAAGTTCCCAAGCTTTCTTATAAACACGATCACTGCATAAAGCATCAAATACATCAGCTAATGCGGTTATACGACCATAGAGATGTATCTCGTCGCCGCGAAGTCCTTGGGGATACCCTGTTCCATCAAAACGCTCATGATGCTGCTGTGCGATGATAGCAGCGGCATTTAAGACTTGCTTGTTCGAATGCTTGAGCATTTCGTACCCCAGATTCGAATGAGTTTTCATAACATCGAATTCTTCACTTGTTAGCGATCCAGGCTTATTTAAAATCGCGTCTGGTATGCCAACTTTACCAACATCATGCATCGGCGAAGCCAAGCGAATGACTTCGGCTTCCTGCTCAGATAATCCATATTTAATAGCCAGTAAACGGGAGTATTCGGCAACTCTTTTCACATGGTGTCCCGTTTCCTTGGATCTCGTTTCCGTGATTTCACCCATCGTATAAATAATTTCTTGCTGTGTGCTTTCAAGCTCTTCATTCAAATAAATATTTTCGAAAGCCACAGAAACATTCGCACAGTAAATATCAACTAAATAATGCTCCCACTCGCTGAGTGCTTTGAATCCATTCATATAGATGACATTTTCCATCCCCATCTTACTTTGAAAATAAATCACAAAGCGATCCGATGCGAAGCTGCTTTTTTTGGAATGAAAGGCATGTTCAATCTCTTGGAGTACATCTGTAGGAACAACATCCCGTGCTCGTTCGTCTTGATTGGATGCGTAATCCCCGCTTGCTGCTAGGATATAAATATCTTCCACGCCTTTAGTAACAGCAAAGCTGCAATGAAGCGCATTTTTATGTAAGTTAACGATGGAGGTCATTTGTGTTAAAACGCCGGAAGCAAATTTCTTCATAGATTGCAGCTCGAATAACGAAGCAGATGACTTAATAATCTCCTCCAAGCCCGATCTGCTTTTCTCAATTGTTTTAATATCGCGATAGGAGCGCAGCGCCGTAACCACTGTGGTGAACAGCTTCTGTGTTGTGAGTTCTGTCTTTTCTTTATAATCATTAATGTCATAATCCATGATGACCGTGCGTTCAGGCGCTTGACCTGGCTGACCTGTCCGCAAAATAATGCGTATCGCCTGATTATTCAATTCTTCGCGTATGTACTTAACAATTTGCAGCCCCGCATCATCTTGTTCCATGACAACATCCAAAAGGACTAATGAGGCATTCGGTTGTTGTTTTAACAGCTGTTTGGCTTCTAAAGCCGAAAAAGCACTATGGAATTCCAGCTTCTTTCCATCAAATTCAAAGTCTTGCAGAACCATTTTCGTCACTTGATGGATTTGTTTCTCATCGTCAACAATGAGTACGACCCAAGGGTCTTGTTCGATCGGAACTTCCTTTGCTGAATCGGTCTCTTCTTCCTCAGCAAAAAAAAGCTCATCCTGGTCCATTAACCCATCTTGTCCTGTCATTGCACAGCTTCCTCCTCTTTCGGAATTGTAATGGTAAATAAACTTCCTTGTCCCAAGGTACTAGAACCTTCGATGGTTCCATTCAGTGATTGTGTAACGAGATTATAGACAATATTCATCCCTAACCCTGTTCCGCCTTTACCGCGGCTCGTCGTAAAGAAAGGATCAAAAATTTGATCTAGCACTTCTTTCGTCATCCCTTTACCGTCATCGGTATAGGCAAGGATAATATAGTCTTGATGCTCTTCAACACGTATGGTTAAACTGCCTTCTTCCTCTATTGCATAGGCATGGTTCAAAGAATTCATGACTAAATTTGTAATAATTTGTGATAAAGCACCTGGGTAAGTGTAAAGAATCAGCTCATTATCGCAATAAACATCTACTCGCAGCCTTGTTTTCTTGAGCGTTGGTTTCAAGCTTGAAATGATTCCCTCTAAATACTCCTTCAAATGAAACGAGCGCTTGACTTCAACGCTTTGATCAACAGAAATTTGTTTAAAACTGCGCACCAAGGAAGAAGCGCGTTCCAGATTGGTCTGCACCATGGCATTCGTCTCTTGTGTGATGGATAGAAACTGCTCAAGGTCAGACTTTTTCATTTTACCTGTCTCATACAGGTTCTTAAATTCCTTCGTCTTTTGATCTAAATAGCTGATTGCTGTTACACCAATTCCTATTGGTGTGTTGATTTCATGTGAGACCCCGGCTACAAGATTACCCAAGGCTCCCATTTTCTCCGATTGGACAAGATGGTCCTGTGTCACCTGCAATGTTTTTAGTACCTGCTGAAGCTCTTGGTAGCGTTCATCCAAATTTTTGACCATATCATTAAAAGCTTCAGACACTTCGTCGATTTCAGGGGAAGCTTTGAACTGCAGGCTAGGAAGATCTCCTCCTTGCCTTACAACAAGCGCGGCTTCACGAAGTCGGCTTAATGGTCGAATAACAATTCTTCTCAAAATAAGCCAAAGCAATGTTGACATAACAATAGCTACACTAATGCCCACAATCAGAATAAGTTTCGTTCGCTTTGCAAGTAGTACGGCTTCCTCGGACGAATCAAAAATAACTTCTACCGCACCTACAACAAGGCCATCCTCCTGTAGAGGCGCCGTCAGACGGACTACCGGTTTATCCGTTTGTGCCATAGGCACACGGTCAACAATGGTATGATCCTGCTTAGGAATGATTACACTATCAAGAGGCATATGATTACCGACTTCAGAACGATTGGAAGCCGCAAGAACTACGCCTTGTTTATCGTAAAGCTTCATTTCGAGTACACGCGTATTTTTGTATTGAATATAATCAAATATTTGCTGTACATCTGTAACGGAACGAGATTCTTCATAGCGTCCATTAATGGCAATCGTCATACCGCTTATTTGACTCACATAGGCTTCTCGAATGGATTGATTTAAACTTATGGTATCGAAAACCAACATTGTTGAGAGCATACTGACCGTAACTGTAGTCACGAGGAAAACAATTCTTTTCTGTAAGCTCAATCTCTTTGGAAGAAATGACATGGGATGCTCCTACTTCACTTCAAACGTGAGCGTCTTGCTTACATCGTAAGGTGTGTGATCGTTATTATGTAAGGAAACCTTTAATTCGTGAGGACCTTTGCTTAAATGTTCATAATTTTTTTCAGTGGTCGTCATGATTTCTTTTTCTGCTTTGTCCAAGGAAACATGAACGTGCCCCTCCCCTTGCTTGCGCTGTTGATCATAATGCTCTTTGGAAAGCTTAAGGTCCGTTGTAATTCGAAGGGTTGCAGCATCTCCATTAACAATAATACTTGCCTCTAAGGTAGGCGTGAATGAATTTGCCGGTGAAGTATTTGTTTTGGATGATCCACATCCGGAAATACTTAGTGTAACAGCTGCAATTATACAAAAACCTTTCCATGTTCTCATCGTTTCATCCCCTATTTAGACCCAAATTGTCTAATCATGTCAAAAAAAAGCTATCTTCTTTAGCTTATGAATATTCAAGCGGTTTGTCCACTTTTATTTTGGAAACAATAGCCTTTTCATGTAATTGATTTTGTATTCGAAATTTTCTGACTTTTCATGTCGAATTATCATAAGAACGCTCACATTTTGCGCTTCCCCAGGAAATAATTTCATTTCCCAATCGAAGAATGATTTCCCCAACTTTGGAGCAATGTAGTAAAGTCGCTGTTCTTTTTTACCCATAACAATTATCCTTAGGAGGCATTCCCCTATGACAGAAACCCGTCAGCATCAGCAGCCGCTTCAGCACGCCATTGACGCAGCAGATCATGCTATACTCCAAGCTCAAGACGCTGAGCATCAACTGCAAGTTGCCATTACACAGGCCAACCCTCGGTCTATTCAATCTGCACAAGCAGCGCTTACAGAGGCTAAGCAGCAAGTTCATGAAGCACACGAGCAGCTACAAGCTTTTAATAACGATGAGTATGGGCAGCAGATACAGCAAATCATGGAACAATTGACGCAAGCTTCACAAGATATCGAGGCCAATCAAGAGAAGTTCCATACCCCGAAGCAAATTCGATAAGGCTATTATTCTCTGCAAAAGGTGATCGAAATTCGATCGCTTTTTCTTTTTATACGAACATTATGTTAAACTACGGAGGAAGGTTTTCAAGTTATTTGGGGAGGCACTACATTTCATGCTCGTTATCGGAATTGCCGGTGGTACCGGTTCAGGAAAAACTACAGTAGCTCGATCTATCATTACCAAGCTAGGATCCACGAACGTGACATTAATTTCACAAGATAATTATTATCTTCATCATAGTGGTCTTACTTTTGAAGAACGGGAACGTATTAATTATGATCATCCCCGTGCCTTCGAAAACACCTTGCTGCTCAAGCATTTAAATGAATTGAAAAACGGCAATGCCGTTGACATTCCTGTGTACGATTTCTCGCAGCATGCTCGCTCACAAGAGACGATTCGTATCGAAGTAAAACCGATTGTGCTTCTTGAAGGCATTCATGTCTTAACCGATGAAGAGCTGCGCGGTGCTTTGAACATTAAGGTGTTCGTTGATACCGATCCAGACGTCCGTATTCTGCGCCGACTATCCCGAGATATTAATGAACGTGGACGTACGCTCCAATCTGTCTTTGATCAATATTTGACAACCGTTAAGCCAATGCATGACGCATTTATTGAGCCGTCCAAGAAATATGCTGACATTATTATTCCTGAGGGCGGAGAGAATCAAATCGGAATTTCTATGCTCACTATTTTGACAGAGCGGTATATGACGGATCAAGCAGCAAGCTATGAAATAGGCTAAATGTTGACTAAATGAAAAAGGACACCAAACCTTCGTTAGGTTTAGTGTCTTTTTTTCATACAGATTGACGTCGAAAAGTAAACCCAGATAGGGCAAATAAGATATAGATAAGGCCTATTAAGTAAAAAATACTGGCCGTGCTAATATACCGTATAGCTAGTCCTCCCATTAAAGGGCCGGCTATACTTCCTATGCTGTACTGGATAGAAGCAAGTACATTCGCAGTAGGTACTAAATGTCTGGGCAATATATCTGCCGCGTAGGCCAAACCTAGTGAGAAAAACGAGCCCACCATGCCCCCAGCAACGCCGAAACAGAGTCCAATCAACCAAAGATTCGAGCCTGCAAACGGAATACATAGAAATGCGATGGAGCCAATGAGACCACTCACAATAAGGATACTTCTCCGCCCCACACGATCACTCCAAATCCCTAGCGGCAGCTGCATGATGAGACCCCCTACCCCCATGATGGGCAGCAGAACACCAATATTAGATTCCGTGAGACCTGCACGCAGTCCATAAATCGGAAAGTTGCTGTTCATCGAGGCTTCCATATAGCCATAGAGTAAGGAGGTAATAAGCGGGAACCAAGCGATTGCTAATACCTTTGAAGCACGCTTATGCACCGCTTCCACTTTGTCTAGTTGCTCTGGCTTCTCATTGGACAACTGCAGCACAAGCGTTAGAACGATTAAGAAAAAGCAGCTGGTCGTCAAAAAGGGAACCCAACTACCTGCTTTGAGCAAGGTAATTCCTATAGGTCCTAAGCTAAAACCAACGCCATAAGCCATGCCGTATAAAGAGATATTACGTCCTCTACGCTCTTTAGGGCTTGATGTAACGATCCATAACTGGGTTGCATAATGCAGGGCGCTATCCCCGATCCCTACAAGCAAACGAAGTACAAACCAGAAACCAATCTGCTGCCATAACGGAAACAAACAAGTTGCCAAGATGACAAGTCCCATCCCAACCATGATGACTGGCTTATATCCGTATCTTCGCACAGGTCTTTCTATGAAGAACATCGTGGAGAAAATACCAATATAAAGCGCAGCAGCGTTCAGGCCATTGGCTTCCGTTGAGACACCCGAACGATCCAAAAGGATCGTTAGCAGCGGCAGGAGCATGCCTTGACTCATCCCTGCCACGATAACGACCATAATTAATATGATTAATTTGTTAGTTGAGATCCGTTGTTTAAGAGCCATTTCCAAAATCCACAGCTTCCCATCTCTCCGCGTATTCATTCAGCTTACCATGGAGAGGGACATGGAATTGGTTGATGATGACGAGTCTTACTTTTTTGATCCATTCCTTGAAGGAAGGATATGTCACGAATAGATTCGCATAGCGATCACTCATGCATACGAAATGGGGTCCGGGCGTTTTATCCGTCAAAAATTTCAAAGATGTATCTATCGGTGTGTACTTCTTACGCTTCCCTTCCCACTTATCCACGTCCAATTGAAGGGTGGTATCCACATGTTCCAGTAGGCTTTCCAAATGCTTCACACGGGCATAATAGGGCTGCTGACTAGGTATGTCCATTCTCCGTAGCGTTTCCTCATGCTGGGGATAAAAGATAGCCCGAACGAACTTTCTTTCCTCCGCCCATTTGGTAAAAGCTTGCAGCTCTGTCTCCGTCCAGTCCTCAAATGTTTCAAATAATAAAACGGTTCCTTTATGAGTCTCCGCTGGAGGTTCGTACCCGAATGGTACTTTAATCTGATCTCTTGCCATTGCGTCCTCCTCTAGTTGTAATTTTCTTTTGTCTGTCATTCCTTGATATATTGTAGCATACCCCATTAAGTTCCACGAAATCATTAGTCATTATTGGCTTAAGAACGCTTGTTGCGATATAATTTGTTAGTACATATATTCAATCAAGGGAGACCTATAGAATGAGAGATCCAAGACTTCAAACTTTTGCCCGAAATATAATCCGTTATTCAGTTAGCCTTCAGCCTGGTGAGAACATATTGATTGAAATGATTGGAGTCAAAGACCCCGAACTCGCCAAATGCTTCATTGAAGAAGTGTATGCCGTAGGCGGTAAACCATTCATCGAGCTGCGCGATCCAGCCATCATGAGAAGCTTACAGATGACAGGTACACAAGAGCTATTTACCCAATGGTCCGAATTTGAACTTGCGCGGATGAAGCAGATGGATGCTTACGTAGCCGTCCGTAGCGGTGATAATATTACCGAATCGTCCGATGTACCCGATGACCAAATGAGGCTCTACCTAAAATACTTCCAACGTCCTCTCTTCGACGAACGCATTAACAATACCAAATGGTGTGTAATGCGTTATCCGAATCCTTCGATGGCTCAGCTTGCCGGCAAAAGCACCGAGGCTTTCGAAGATTTCTATTTCAATGTTTGTAATCTCGATTACAGCAAAATGGCTGTCGCTATGGAATCACTTGTCGACCTGATGAACCGTACAGACCGCGTTCGCCTTGTTGCCAAAGGGACTGATATTAGCTTCTCGATCAAAAATATTGGCGCCGTTCCTTGCTCTGGTTTGAGAAACATACCTGATGGTGAAGTATACACGGCGCCTGTGAAAGGCTCCGTCAATGGAGTAATCAGCTATAACACACCTACGATATATTCCGGCACTTCTTTTGAAAATATTGTATTACGGTTCGAAAATGGCCGTATTGTTGAAGCTACAAGCAATGACAGCAAGAAATTGAATGATATCCTGGATACCGATGATGGTGCTCGATATATCGGCGAATTCGCAATTGGGGTAAACCCTTACATCCAACATCCAATGAAAGATATTTTATTCGATGAGAAGATTGATGGCAGCATTCACTTTACTCCAGGACAAGCATATGAAACAGCGGATAATACGAACCGCTCCTCCGTTCACTGGGATATGGTGCTGATCCAGCGTCCCGAATATGGCGGCGGCGAAATCTACTTTGATGATGTTCTCATTCGCAAAGACGGACGCTTCGTCATCCCTGAATTGGAAAAACTGAACCCTGAGAACTTAATGTAGTTAATTTAAAAAGCAGCCGCTGCTTCCGACTAATCCTCGGTAGGCCTAGGCTGCTTTTTTCATAAGATCGCAGGAAATAATAAGTAATGCCATTAACAAAACGTGATTAACCAAGCCAATGAAATACCTGTTTCGGCGATTGATCAAGGGATGGCAGCTTATTGGGAATAAGCAATAACGTGTCCTTCACTTGCTCATTATGGATCGCAGCCCATTTGGCAGAATTTATTTGAACCTCTGTGCCCTTAGGAACAAACTGGAATAATTGCTGCACATCCGGATTCGTCAGTCGAATACAGCCCAATGATTGATCCGTGCCGATTGAGCTTTCATCGAATGTTCCATGAAGTGCAATCGCTCCAAGTCCCAAGCCGGCCTCCCCATATACTTGTGCATGTTTACCTTTGGGCTTCTGTACACGATCCATCACCCGAAAATCTCCTTGGGGTGTGCTCCCGTTGGCTCCAAGACCAATATCTTTAACCCACAGTAAATAGCTGCCGCTAACCAGTTTCAATTGATGTTCTGCCTTGTTGATTTCTATATGCACAGGTTCATAGGGTACTCGGCCAACGCCTGCAGTATTCGCATAAAACATCTGCTCGACATCAGCCGCGCCGAAATTGTAGACCCAACCGCCTCGCCCGTTAAACTCCGTGGATATGTCATTGGAACTTGTGACCGCTTCTAACGGAATGAAGCTCAAATAATTATTCGGATAATCTTGCAGGAGAGCATTCAGATGAACGGGAGCCTTCCCATAATCTTTGCGGTACGATTCCAAAGCTGTACGAACTAAATTAGCACCAATCGCACTAAGCGGTTGGTGCTTTTCAAATTCGGAATTCAGAAAGCGAATTCTCACTGTACGATCCGTCGCGGGATGATATTGAGCGATAACAATGGCGCTTTTCGTCAACTCATCATTCGTGAGAAGCATTGTTTTCCCTTGGTTCACGTTATCTTGTGAAACAATGCCATAAATAAGAATACTGGAATTCGGCATCTCCTTGGCTAATTCCAAAGCCTGCTTATGCAGTGCTGTTTCAATATCTTCATTTTGGGTGTCAGGATCAAGATACATGATAAATGGGACATCTACTGTCTCATATGTAACATCGCTTCCAACACCCCAGACTTTCATTTTCGAAATCGCTTTATAGATCGGGGCATCTCCAACAAACAAGAAGACTAACATCAAATTAAGTACAAAGAGAACGATAAGCATTGTTTTCATAAATGGTGGTAACAGCCGTTTTTCCGCCTCTGGGAAAGCCTTTTGCATACTAGCTGCATGATCCGCTTGTTGTTGATCCAATTCACGAATGGCTCGATTAGCAGCCGAATAAAATGGTGATGGATACGTTCGAAGAACTTCTTTGTAATGGAAAATCGCTCTTTTCAAATTTCCTTTTAACTGAAATTTTTGTCCGATCTTATAATGAGCTTCCGGAGAATTAGCGTCAATATATCGGATCACTTTTTCGTAATATTGTGGATCAGAAGGGCTTATGAACAAGTTCTTATGCAGATGAATCAGATTATCGTCGAGATGGTTACGAAATCGTTGGCTTCTGCGAATCATTCGGCTCCTCTCCGTTCAATAGAATAGCTTGTCCACTCTAGATGAATGATACAATTAGTATCTCTGATACATAATGTATCACGCGTAAGATAGAAAGACAACTATTTATTACCTTTTGTCTTATTGAATGAACGATAATCATTTAGCAAAAGCTGTATCGACGGAGGTGATAAATCATGAGTGGAAGAAATAGTAAGCCCAAGAACACTGGACCTGCAGGCAGCCCTTCTCGCTTAGATCAATTCGGAGAAAAAGCCGTACAACAAGAGAAACGAGAAGCTAAGGAACGTAACAATCCGACATGCTAGTGATACTCTGAATACTTTAGTGATGAAATTCATCGTCTCAGCTGCCATCTTCAGGGGATTAGGCTGGTTCGGTTCCTGAAGGGATGTTTTACATCGTTATGGAGTCAATTTCAGCAACTCCGTGTACTTTAGCGATGAATTTCATCGTTTCAGCTGCCTTCTTCGGTGAATTTTGGTTAATCTGGAGTTTATAACAATGTTTATCATCATTACAAAAAAAAGACGTTCTCACCACGCCAAACGTGGTGAAAACGTCTTTCCTTTTATCAAAACTTAATGAGCGACTTGATTATAAGTCATAATCCAAATCGAACCGGCCACAATCGTCAATAAAATTACAAGACCAAAGATCAGCGCCATGATATTCCAGCGAGCGTTCTCGCCCTCTTTCACATGCATGAAGAAGAACAATTGAACACCGAATTGCAGTACGGCCATGATGAGGATCAATACGATTGTGCCTGTTTTGCTCAACATATGGTTCATGACGGCAACGAGTGGAATGATGGTCAGAATGATCGAGAGAGCAAAGCCAATGATATAAGATTTCAATGAACCATGAGCGTCATGGTTTTCATGTGAACCTGTATGCGGTTGACTCATCTTACATCACCCCCATCAAATAGACGACTGTAAATACGAAGATCCAAACAACATCAAGGAAATGCCAGTACAGGGAAATGACAGCCACTTTCCGTTTGGTTACTGCTGTGATGCCGCGGCGTTTCAATTGCAGCATCAACCCGACCATCCAGATCAAGCCAACCGATACGTGCAAACCGTGTGTACCAACTAATGCAAAGAAGGCTGATAAAAAAGCGCTCGTACTAATGGTTGCACCCTCATGATTAACCATGTTAATGAATTCATTAAGCTCGAGTCCAACGAATGACGCTCCCAGAAGCACGGTTACGGCGAGCCAACCGATTAACTGCTTCATGTTCCCTTTATGCATACCAAGCACAGCTAAACCGCTTGTGAAGCTGCTAGTTAGCAAGATAAAGGTTTCTGCAATGATACCTGGCATCTTGAACAATTCTTCCGGGGTAGGTCCCCCGTTCGTATTTTGATGAAGAACCATGTACGTTGCAAATAAAGATCCAAATAAGATACAGTCCGTGATTAGAAATATCCAGAATCCGAACGTTTTGAGCGACTCGTGATCATGTTCATGATCGTGGGCGTGATGCCCACCTTGCGCAGCTGCATGTGCCATTATACTTTCGCCCCTTTCAATGCGGCTTCCGTACGTTTCACTTCATCAGCAGGAATATAATAATCCGTATCATAGCTGAACGAACGTGCAATCATACTAATCGCGACACCAATTAAGGCAGGAATCGTCAGCCACATCCAATCAAATACAAAACCAAATCCTGCGAAAAACCACAAAGCGGACATTATGAATGGTATGGAAGAATTCTTAGGCATGTGAATCGCTTCATATACGATCTTGGCTGGTTGCTTGGCAGATAAGCTTTGCTTCTGCTTTATTTCCCACCATGCATCTGCCTCGTTTACTTCTGGCAATACGGCAAAGTTATATATTGGAGCTGGCGAAGGAATCGACCACTCTAGTGTTCGGCCATCCCACGGATCCCCGGAAACATCCGGTTCTCTGAATTTAATCGAGTGGGCAATTTGCCATACTTGGAAAATGAACCCAATACCCATAAGGAAACCACCAACTGTTGACACAAGATTTAACGGTCCCCAGCCCATATCGAAATCGTACGTGTACGTACGACGAGTCATACCATCTAAGCCTAAGAAATATTGCGGCATGAAACAAACATAGAATCCAATGTTCCACAGCCAGAATGCCCATTTACCTAAGTGTTCATTAAGTTTGAAGCCGAACATTTTCGGCCACCAGTAGTAAAGTCCAGCGAAGTAACCAAAAGCTACACCACCAATTAAAACTTGATGGAAATGCGCAATCAGGAAGTAGCTATTATGGAATTGAAAATCAGCAGGCGCAACAGATAACAATACCCCTGTCATGCCCCCAACAACGAAACAAGGAATGAAGGCAATCGTCCACATCATTGGTGTCGTAAAACGAATTTTACCGCGGAACATAGTGAATAACCAGTTAAATACTTTAGCTCCGGTCGGTATCGCAATCAACATCGTACTAATGGCGAAAAAGGCGTTAACATTCGCGCCGGAGCCCATCGTAAAGAAGTGATGCGCCCATGTGAAGAAGGACAATAAACTAATGATCAGCATAGCAAAAACCATCGATTTGTAACCAAATAATTTCTTTTTGGAGAAGGTCGAAACAACTTCTGAGAAAATCCCGAAAGCCGGAACGACAACAATATAGACCTCGGGGTGACCCCACATCCAAATCAAATTAATGTACATCATCGGATTCCCGCCGCCGTCCAACGTGAAGAAATGGGCGCCAAGGAAACGGTCAAGGAATAATAAGGCTAACGTAACTGTTAGGATCGGGAAAGCAAAGATAATCATAATACAGCTTGAAAATACGGACCATGTAAACATCGGCATTTTCATCAACTTCATGCCAGGTGCACGCATTTTCAAAATAGTTACGATAAAGTTAATCCCTGTTGCCAAACTACCGATACCGGATATTTGAATCCCCCAGATATAGAAGTTCTGTCCAACACCCGGACTGTGGGACACTTCCGAAAGCGGCGGATAGCTAAGCCATCCTGCATCCGGTGATCCGCCAATGACGAACGATACGTTGAAAAGCATCGCTCCCCAGAAGAACATCCAGAAGCTAAGTGAGTTCAAGAACGGATAAGCGACGTCTCGAGCTCCAATTTGCAGAGGGACTACAATATTAAATAAACCAAACATTAGAGGCATAGCCATGAATAAAATCATAATCACGCCATGCGTTGTGAAAATTTGATTATAGTGCTCTGGTTGCAGAAATTCGCTGTTTGGCATTGCTAGCTGTACACGCATTAGAAGCGCATCCACACCGCCGCGGAACAGCATCATGATCGAGCAAATAATGTACATGATCCCGATTCGTTTATGGTCAACACTTGTTAACCATTCACGCCAGAGCCAGCCCCACTTCCTGAAATAAGACAGCACGAAAATCATTGCGATCATCGAGAGTCCGATACTAACCTGAGCACCTAGGATGAGTGGATCGCCCGTTACGAAAAACTCTGATGCGAATTGCTTTATTTTATCCAACATGAGCAGATCTCCCTTTCTCAAAAGCTTTGATCGATCATTTTGTCATTTTCATTTGACTGTGATCATTATGGTTCATAGGGGCATTTTTGTCCGTTGCTTGAGGCTTACTCGTCTCTTTCACGGATTCTGTACCGCCATGACCACTGTGAATGGATTGACCATTCGTATATTTCGTTACAATCTTATCGAAAAGTCCATCTGGCACCGATGAGAAGTATTGCACATCTGACTTACCAGGCTTTGCTAATGTTTCATAGCTTTCCATCGTAAGTTTTGTTGGAACCTTTTTCGTTTTGGCTACGAAAGCATCGAAATCGCTCTGAGATGTCGCATTCACATCGAATGTCATATCCGCAAAATGCGCACCGCTGAAATTCGCTCCCGTTCCGAAGTAATGCCCGATCTCATCGGCTTGCAAATACAGTGTCATCTTCATACCTGACATCGTATATATCTGCCCACCCAACTGCGGAACCCAGAACGAGTTCATCGGAGCATCTGAGGTCAGTTCAAACTTAATCGGTGTATCCTCTGGAATTTGCAAGTAGTTGACTGTTGCTATGCCCTGCTCCGGATACGTAAACAACCATTTCCAATCCAGTGATGTCACTTGAATGGTGACGGGTGGTTTATTGGATTTCAACGGCTTAGAAGGCTCTAGTGAGTGCGTATAACGAATAGTTATGACTGCCAGTGCCACAATAATAATGATGGGAATTGACCACCAAACGATTTCTAAAGTAGTACTGTGCGCCCAATTTGGCTTATAAGATGCTTTATTGCCTTCTTTATCCCGATACCGCCATACGATCCATGCAGTTAGCGCAAGAACAGGTACGAGGATTACCGTACATAAAATAGTAGAAATCACAATCAAATCTTTCTGTTCAGCACCCACAGGTCCTTTGGGATTCAGTACCATAGCTTGATTACTGCAGCCTGCCAATAAAATAATGATGGCGACCATCATAAAGGGCAGCAAAGCTTGTACGAGTGTTCTCTTCTTCATCCTACTTAACCTCCCTATCAACAAATCTGATCTATTATCAAGATATCATCTCGCTGATAAAAGTACACTGTCGCAAATGCAACTTAACAAATACGTCAAAGGATCGACGTTTTACTGTAAAACAAATGTCACAGAACGTTTGTTGACTATTATAAAAATGTATGAAAATGCGTGAAAACGAAAAAGCCCTTCAAGTTGTAACTTGAAAGGCTTTTTTATTACTCATAATACGTTGTAATCATTCCGACTTTGAAGCTGCACGAGAATGCACCAAGTGAATAGCCGTCCGAATGACATAGATGTGCACACTACCTACCATGAAGCCAATACCAACCATTAAAGAAGCATTACGGTCACTAAAATGATCCATATTCATCAAGCTTAATAGTAATCCTATGCCTAGCAACGTCCATGCCGCTATTGTCATCATCTTGACTAATGGCATTACATCGCGCTCACTGCGCTCATTACTACTGATCAAAACGGCTCTATTTGCCATCATTATCACTCCAAACTCCAATGTAAGTGCTTTATAAACATAGTATATCACAAATCCAAAATTTGTTCATACTTTATTCACACGTTGATCAAAATTTGGACAAAACTAAATACGTCTAGTTCACAAATAGAAATATATTGACATTTAGATAAATTTGTGCTATAATAAAATATTTATTTGACAATTCACCAACCTCCTGGGTATGATAGCACTGTTATTTCATTATCATTTCTCTTTGGAGGGATTCGAATGCAGATTGCGAACGGTATTTACATGCTTGAACTGTCAGTTCCTGTAATGGGGCGTATCGATGTCATACACCCAACCCTTTTAATCGATGAAGGGGGCGCCACTCTCGTGGACACCGGATATCCCGGTATATTACCGCTTATACAGAATGCCATGGAGGAACATAACGTTCCATTCCGTCATTTGAAAACAATTATTATTACCCATCAAGACATAGATCATATCGGAAGTTTACCTGATTTCATAAGCAAATCTCCGCATAAACTTGATATCTTAGCCAGTGAAATCGAGAAACCTTATATTCAAGGTAAGAAAATGTTGATCAAAATCACACCAGAATCGATCGAAAAAGCGGTCGCTAGTTTACCTGCGGACATTTCTCCTGAATGGCGAAAAGCTTTTCGATCAGCTTTGGAGAATCCGCCCAAAGGACCGGTCAATGGCATTCTTGAAGATGGACACGAACTTACCTATAGTGGTGGAATTATCGTCATACATACCCCAGGTCATACTCCGGGACATGTTAGTCTGTACCACAAACAGAGCAAAACATTGATTGCGGCTGATGCCTTGGTCGTTTCAGATGGTCAACTTCTCGGCCCTATTCCGGAGTACTCCGTTAACTATGAGTTAGCGATGCAATCAATTAAGAAGTTCATCAAATACGACATTGAGGCTGTCATCTGCTATCACGGCGGGTTGTATAAAGACAACGTAAATCAACGTATTGCGCAATTGGCAGCTTCTTCTTTTAATTGAATCATCATCTTATCGTTTAAAATCGAAAAAGCAGGCTGCCACAATTGGCAACCTGCTTCTCATATGTATGTCCTGCTACTTCAATAACGTGTAACCTCCGATAAACGGAAGGGGTTTTACTTCGCCTTGGGCCGCAGCGACTATACCTAGAATGGCTAAAACAAACACAGCTAAATTCGCTAAAGGCAATAGAATCCAACCAATGAAAGGAATGATACCCAAAACAACATTTACGATGACAGCGGCCAGTAATAACGTAAGACCTTGGTTAGCATGATACCATGCAAACTTGGAGTCCTTTGCAGCGATGAGCGGGATAAAAAACAAGATGTATGCAATGATGGCCATTCCCTTATTACTTTGAATATCCGAAGAATCATACATAGACAGCACCTCTTTCTTTTTCTCAAAGTATACTATTCCATTATATTCGGTGTTTTCCATCTATTCTATTGAATTTCATACTTTTCGAAAAATTATTTTCCGGAGTCAAATATCCCATCAGTTGCTAAAATCACGCCAGAGTCTGAGTAATTCTTGTTCGCGGGAAGGGTCCATACCTGCAAGGCGAACTATCTCAGATGATCGTCCTAAATCCCAAACCAAAGTGTCTTGGACAGTCTCACTTAACGGCCTAGTTGTTAGTCCCGATTCGAAGGCTTTGGCATTGTCCAAAGCAAACATCCCAACTAAACTATCGCTCTTTATCCAAAGTGGAAGCTCCATCCACTCCCCGACTTCATGTGCCACTAAGAACGTTTCCGATACCCATGAACAAGATGTTTCAGATACACATACACTTTTACATGCCTCAACTACATCTTCCATTGTATAATCGTTGCCGCTTGCATGGAGTGTGCCCGTTATACCTTGTTCAACTAACCGAATAATCCAAGCCGATAAATCTCTTACATCAATAAATTGGAGCTTCCGTTCTTTCGGCAGAGGAACTAACACGTCTCCACCCCGATGAAAACGAGATGGCCAATAGGTGAATCTATCCGATGCATCATAAGGTCCAACAATGAGACCTGGACGTATAACTAGTGACCGGTCAGGAAATGATTGGTTCACCGCTTGCTCACAGAGGGCTTTTAGCGCACCGTAACGCCGCCCTGGATCAATTGTTTCTACCGATTCCAATTCAGCCACTGGTGCCGACTCATTCAAATTTTCCTTCCGAAGATCGTCATAGACGGAAACAGTAGAAATGAAGGTAAAGTGCTTCACTCGATCCTTCAACAGCTTTGCAGCGGCATCTACAACCTCTGGCTGATATCCGCTCGTATCGATTACCGCATCCCATTCGTGCTCTTGAAGCAAGTGTAAATCAACGTACCGATCACCATGGATATGCCGGACCTGTGGAAAGGCATTAGCGTCATGCTGTCCCCGGTGAAATAAAGTTACTTCATGCCCCTTAGCTAATGCGGCTTCTGTAAGCGCTCTTCCTAGGAATTTCGTACCGCCTAGAATTAGTATATTCATGGACTACCTCCAAATATTTAGTTTATCTACACGCGATAACCCAGAAGCCAATCCAACCGCTTCATTTGGACATTATCAGGAAGGAGTCTAAGCACCTGATTTCGCAGCATAATAGCGGCTGGATTGCTCATTTGTACGATGCGCGCCATTCGTCTGGATTGACGCACAACTTGATTGGCTCGTGGTTTTCGATTGCTTTCATAAGAATGAAGTGCGGATGTAACGCTATTTAATGAAAGCATTGAAATTCCTTCTAGACATCTAGCTACAACAAGAGCATCCTCCATCGTCTGAGCGCCTCCTTGCCCGAGATTAGGCAGCATAGGATGAGCTGCATCACCAACCAGTGTTACTCTCCCTCGGCTCCATCTTTCAAGTGGTTTACGATCATGAATGTCATGCGTTAAAATTGCCCCCTCATCAGTAGACTGGATAGCCTGCTCAATCGGATTATGCCAGCCCTCAAATTGCATAAGAACGTAGTCCTTCTTACGATCTACACCTGTCCCTGAAGCTGCATTGATTGCCGCGAACCAAAAAACTTGCCCCTCGCCAATCTGGGAAAAACCGAACCGTCGTCCTCTACCCCATGCCTCAAATCCTCCACCGATCTCAGGCATATAACGCTTATCCAAGAATGTAGTAATACCTCGGAAAGCTCTAAAACCTGAATATCGCAGTTGTTCTAAACCAAATAATAGTTGAGCAACTCGTGAATGAATACCATCTGCACCGATTAAGATATGTCCGCTATCTTCTGTTCCATCATCAAAATGGACAACTACCTGATGCGGATCCTGTTCAAAGGTTATCAGCTTTTTATTCATATAAACGATTGTTCGCTCATCTAGTTGTTGAAATAAAATCATTTGAAGCTTCGCGCGATGAATAAGGTAGCTATAAGTTCCATATTGAGCGGCTTGCTTCGAGACGGGAACTGAAGTGATCGGTTTACCATCCCATGAGCGAATTTCAGCCAAGCCAACTTTAGCGCCGGCCCCCCGCACCTGTTCATCCAAGCCAAGCTCCGATAATACATGCATCGCATTCGCAGCTAACACAATTCCAGCACCGAACTCGGATAGCTCTTTCTTTTTCTCGTAGATGACAACTTCCCAACCTTGCTTTTCTAAGAAAAGCGCTGTCGTTAATCCACCAATCCCAGCTCCAATGATAATTGCTTTCCTAGTAGAAGGTAAGATATTCTTCATGTTGCCCTCCATAACCAAACGAACCATTTCCATCTACTGTAACATATTCCATTCAAGACAAAAACCTCCTAAAACCAAGGGTTAAGGAGGTGCGTTATTATGAGGGTATGAAGTTTATATTCTGTTATGTTGCAACTAATTGTTGTTTAACCTCAACGATCTCAAGATTCGAGAAAAATCGGCTTAACTTCATCATTTTCTCATTTGCTGCCAATTTAGAAAGTGGCGGGCACATAGGCTTTCCTCTGTAACATACGATAAATAACAAACTCATCACCTACTCTTCCATTCAAGAATTCACATTTTCACTTGATACATAACGTATCATACAATAATTTTACTCTAGATACAACAAATAGAGATAAATACCGTCATATTTCGATAGTATATGTAATTTCACAGGACTTTATAACCATTAAACTCCTACATAATTCGAAAGACCCCCTCGGAATGAGGGGGCCCTTCGATATTTTAAACGATGACCAATTCGGAAAGCTTGGCACGTACCTGCTCAACTAATTCAATCGCATCTTCGGAACGATTCACAACATCAACACGATCCATATCTACAATCAACACTTCAGAGGCATGATAATGATTCATCACCCAGTCATCATAACCTGACCAAAGCTGCCGATAATAATCAACCAAAGATTGATCCTGCTCGAAGCTGCGTCCCCGCAGTCCGATGCGGTACATAACCGTTTCGAATGAAGCTTTTAGATATACCATAAGGTCTGGCGCTTTCTTAGGAAGCTCGGCAAGCTCAGACATCATATTGTCAGCAAGCCCCTCATAAACATCAAATTCCAGCTGTGAAATACGGCCTAACTCCCGATTCACTTTGGCAAAGTACCAATCCTCATAAATACTTCTATCCAGTACATTTCGATTATGTACTAACGCTTGTTTAATTGCCTTAAATCTTGTATTCAAGAAGTGCAATTGAAGTAAAAACGGATATCGCTTCAACTCAATTTCTTCCGGTGATGCCGTGTAAAATAGCGGTAGTATCGGATTATCATCGACACTTTCATAATAAACATTTGAATTTAATTCTTGCCCAAGTAAAGTCGATACCGATGTTTTACCTAGACCGATCATTCCCCCAACCACGATCACAGCCATTGACCCCTTTCTCCTTCTGCCCATTCCTAATTTACCGTCAGTCAATTCTTGCAAAGCTTCCCTATTATACAAGGAATTCATAGTGGTGGGAACCCTATTTTTTCACCTTTATCTATCGTTTTCTTCTTCTCTTGTAATCCGCTCAATGACAGCATGAAGATCATCTGGTCTAAGTAATTCAACCGGTGATACGCCTTTTTCGAAGTGTAAATAATCGCCTTCAATCAGGATGACGTACCGTTCACCTTGTCTGGCAATGTGAACTTTGCGTCCATAATCGGCAAGTTGCGCCTTCACACTGATATGATCTAGCTTGATGCGCATTTCCAGATCCGGCTTCTGCTGGGCCAAATAATTAGCGGCATCCATGACCTGAGTCGGTGTCCACTTCTCCTGAAGCTCGCGCTTTTCACTGGCTGCCCAAATTTCCAAATCCTTTTCTTCCTGCTCGCGTTCCTCCGGTTTATGCTCATAGTCTCTCTCCAGCTGCTGCTGAACGAGCCCTAGTACTTGATGATGCAAAATTTCTGGCATGGACTGCTCATATTCTACATATTTTAGGAAATCCTCAAAGTAACGAGCATGTGAAGCCTGGTGAATTTTCAGCTCCGCTGGTTCTAACATGCCTTCCTCAGGCATAAACGGATATTGGATCGATTTCATGTTTTTTGCATTAATCGCCATTTCCACTTGATTCAATAAGCTCTTTTCGTCGGTAATCCGTGCAATTTTCGGCTCAAAATCGCACTTAAGGATAAATACAAAAGGATCATCAAAATATTGATTGAGCTTCGCACTTGCGACAAGAAAAGCTCCGCCCCTGACCGCACTTGTGTTCAGATAAGCGTTTAAGAGTTCGTCAGCGACATTAAGGAAGTCCTGTTTATTCTCTGCATAGCGCAAACGCGCGAATAGATTATAGTTCGGATTACTTTCTAGTCACAAAAAATGATATATATTGAACTGCGAATTTCATGCTGCTTCTCCCTGTCAATCGTATTCAAAATTGCACAACTTTGATTGTACTTGGTATAAAACCGAAACACCACAAAAAAAAAGGAACAGTTTGTGATTGTTTGTAAGCTCATGCTGTCACTACTAATAAGCGCTGCTTTTTCAAAATAATAAGACAGAGGTGTGAAGATGATTTACGGAACCAAACTACTGGAAACAGATACAGAAATTTTCATTGCCGCTCTTACAAAAACACCTGTTTATGTTTGGTCGTTAGATTCATTAGGCGTTTATTATCAGGTAAATTCAGGTTTTATCGTAAAATATACACCTGATGAAGTACAAATTCATCCTGAACAGGACTCCTCAATGACAAAATGGTATTCAAGAGAGACGAATGAATTTAGTATCCGTTTCTAGAAATGAATAAAACCGCCCGTTCCTGTTACTTGACAGGCCTGGCGGTTTTTACATTCATGCTATTCAAATTCACTCATGTCCTTACCTATCGTCTGCGTCGGCAAAAACACATCAATAATGGTTCCTACTCCAATTTGGCTCTGAATTGACATTGTGCCTTTGTGCGCTTCAACGATTTTGAAACACATCATTAGACCGAGTCCTGTGCCCTTTTCCTTCGTTGTATAGAAAGGTTCACCTAATTGCTTGACCCGCTCCTCTGGGATGCCGCATCCATTATCCTGAGTCCTTACTCGAATCATCCCGCTGCCCTGCATGGAAACGGTAATCTTAATTTGTCCATCCTTCGTTATCGCTTCAATCGCATTTTTCACCAAATTAATAAACAATTGCTTAAGATGCATCTCGGAACAAATGAACTCCGGAATATCAGACTCAAACTCGAGCAAAAGCTGCACATTACATAGATTAGCCTGCGTATCAAGCAGCGCAATCACGGTTTGTAATATATTTATCAAATCACTTTTTTTGTATTGAATAGCTTCCGGTTTCGCAATGACGAGGAATTCACTAACAATGAAATTAATCCGATCCAGTTCGGACAGCATAATGTCAAAATAGTGCTGTTTTCCCTTCATATCGTTCTGCAGCAGCTGTAGGAAGCCTCGGAGTGACGTGAGCGGATTCCTGATTTCATGAGCAAGTCCGGCAGCTAATTGGCCAGCGACGGAGAGTTTATCTGATTTACGCAACAATTCCTCAGTTCGTTTCCGTTCAGTAATATCTCGCGTAATACCAGCAAACCCGATAATCTCGCCCTTCTCATTCTTGATCGGCGTTTTGGTCACACTTACGTGAATGAGCTGTCCATCTTTACGAACTCGAACCGTCTCTAACCCAGAAATTTGATTACCCGCTTTCAATATGTCATGAATTTCTATACGATGCTCTTCCAAGAAATCTGGATATATGGGTAATAGTTGGTTTAGAAGCTCATCCTGATTCCAACCAAATACTTTCTCATAGGCGGAATTGACAGAAATAACCTTAAACCGTTGATCAAGTACGCAGATGGCATCTGTTGTATTATTAATAAAAGATTCCAGCAGCTCCTTCGTTTCTCTAAGCTCTGTTTCCATCTGTTTACGTTCCGTAATGTCCACACAAGAGCCGATCACTTCAATCACGCGGCCATTTTCAAAAATGGGACGTAACGATGTCAAATAGGTAATCCCCCGGAATGTGGCTTCATACATGACATTTTCTTCCCCGCTCCATGCTCTGCGATAATACTTATCGATATTGACAGCCATATAGAATGGCCATATCTCGTATAAGCCGTTGCCAAGGATATGCGATGGCTTATAGCCGAGCCTATACAGAAGTTCACCGTCACATAAGGTATGAATGAATTTCCCTTGCATTTGTCTGAATTTCATGGTCATTCCTTGCTGTCTGCGAACAGTGTCATGCAGATCCTGCTGCGCAACTCTCAAGGACTCACGGTCTTTATTATGCTGGGTGATATCTCTAGCGATAATATAAACGCCTTCCGTTATCCCATTCACAATAATCGGCACATTTTTTAAGCCTAATTCTATCATGCCGCCACTCTTATGCGTAACCCGAAGCATATAATTATCCGTCTGCAAGAGCACACTATCGGTCAGGTATTCAGATGGATCCTCTTGTTTCTCTTGCTCCCAGAATTGATGGATGGACCGTCCAACCATATCCGTCTTCGAGTAACCCAGAATCCGTTCCATAGCAGGATTCACACTAATGATCACACCATTCAAATCACTTGTTATGATCCCCGCAGGATTATGCTCAATTAATGAATTATACCGCTGCTCACTCTCAGCAAGTTTAAGTTCCATCTCGGACTTTATCGAGAGATCTTTCATCTGAGCCATATAATAAAGAGGTTCATTGTCAGAGTTTCTAATTAGCGAAATTCCGCATTCCACCCTTTTGATTACTCCCTCTTTTGACTTCAATCGTTGTTCGATCTGAAAATAGCGTAAATCCCCAGACAACAGTTGCTCTAAGTGTCCAGGCAGTTTGTCGTTCTCTTCGGGCAAAAAGATCGTAGTTATATCCGTATTTACTAATTCTTCTTCCGAATATCCAGTTATCGCGATTAAGCTGTTATTCATCTTCATCCATTGTCCATTGAGCGAAATAATCGCCATGCCCATCGTTGTGAATTCGAATACCGTGGCAAATGACGGTTCCGTTCTCGAAAGCATATCCATTCATTTATCCCCCATCTTAAACATACATGGATGGTTTCCATCACCAAATGTTTGAATTCGACGATTTAAAGATGATTCCTCCCGTAATAGCTCTTAGTTGATCAAATAGTTCATGAAATGTGCCCCTGAAATTCCTCGTTATGATAAAATAAAATGGTTCTTCTATGTATGTTTGAACATCACAAATTAGGAGGGGCACAATTGCCTAACATCTGGACACATCTGATTTTCGGTCAAGAATTAATGAACCAATTGGGGCACGCCAATATGCTGAATGATAAGCAGATGCGACATGTTTTCTCCCTTGGCTGCCAAGGACCCGATTTCTTGTTCTATCATAACTTCTTACCTTGGAAAAAAGACAAGAAACTCAATCAATTGGGAAGTCTCATGCATGCGAGAGCATGCGGTCCGTTCTTGATGGATCTACTTTCCCATATGCAAGGTCGAGGCTTGTATAATCCCGCTGTTGTTTATGCACTTGGATTCCTTACACACCATATTCTCGACCGCAACATGCATCCCTATGTTTTTTACAAATCAGGCTTCAAGAAATGGGATCACCAACGATTTGAGATTATTATGGACACACTCATTGTTCGTCGCAAGCTTGGACTTCAGACATGCAATACGCCTGTATGGAAAGAAATATATGTTGGAGAAGCTCTGCCCCTTGGTATTGTACCTGCGCTTGCCCACGCTGCCGCCATCCACTATCCTGATCATGCATCACAGATTACTGACAAGGATTGGAACGATGCTTACATGGACATGATTCGAGCTCAACGCTTATTCCACGATCCGAAAGGAATCAAGCGTTTATTTACCTTCGGTCAAATATCGCCTTTTGTCTATACCAGACATCCGGCTCCGCTTGATTATTTAAACGAAGCCAAGACGGTTTGGAATTGTCCTACATCTTTAGAAGAAACGTACACATACAGCGTCTGGGACTTATGGGATATCGCGATGGAAGATGGACAAATCGTCCTCCAAGCAGCCATAAAAGCCATACAACGAGGTTCTTCGGCTGATTACCAAGCCTTTAAAGAAGTTCTCAGCAATCTCTCCTATGAAACAGGTAAAGATTGTGACAGCGGACTGCAAATCACTCATGTGAAGCCTATGATTTAAAGCTTAGCATCATCAACCTGATCAAGCCATGAGTCGATATGACCAATTACCGAAGCCACACAGCCATCTTTGAAAGGTGAAATTAGCTTAGCGACTTGCACAAGCTCGGTGAAATTCAAACTTCCGCCTTGCTGACAAAGTCTTAAGTAATCCTCCCAAGCTAGTTCTGGATTTTCATTAGCTCGTTTCCAGAATTGAAACGCACACACTTGCGCAAGGGTGTAATCAATGTAGTAAAACGGGCTTTTGTAAATGTGGGCTTGCTGCTGCCAAAAGCCCCCTCTTTCCAAATAGTCATTATCCTCGTAAACACGATGCGGCAAATATTTGCGCTCAACCTCGCGCCAAACTAACTTACGCTCAGCGGGTGTAAGTTCCGGCTGCTCATAGATTCGATGCTGAAATTCATCTACCGCAACACCGTATGGAATGAATAAGAGCGACTCACTAAGATGTTTGAATTTATACTTATCTGTCTCTTCCTCAAAGAATAACGACATCCAAGGCCAAGCGAGAAACTCCATGCTCATCGAGTGAATTTCACAGGCTTCCAAGGTTGGAAATATATATTCAGGCACTTGAAACTCTCGGCTGCTATAGCCCTGGAAAGCATGTCCCACTTCGTGCGTTAAGACATCAATGTCACCTGAAGTTCCGTTAAAATTAGAGAAAATGTACGGTGCTTTGTATGTACTAATATAAGAGCAATAACCACCTACGCGTTTTCCCTTCTTAGCCACTAAATCCATCAAACCGTTATCGATCATAAAGGTAAAGAACTCATCCGTTTCTGGGGATAGCTCTGCATACATCTTACGAGCTTGTTCCACAATCCAATCCGCATCGCCTTTAGGTGTTGCATTCCCGGAGGCGAAACCAAACTTGTCATCGTAATAGTGCAGCGAGTCTACGCCGATTCTAGCCTTCTGCCGCTCCTTTAGTTTGGTTGCCACCGGTACAATGTGTTCAAGAACTTGATTCCTAAATACATCCACATCTGTGGCATTATAATCAGAGCGGTTCAAACGAGCATATGCGAGTTCAACAAAATTGTTGTATCCGAGCTTCTTAGCTATGAGAGTGCGAATCTTCACTAATTGGTCATACAATTCATCCAATTTCGCTTCATTCTCTATAAAAAAGCTATATTTCACATCATTCGCTTCTTTACGAACTTTTCGGTCTGTTGATAATTGAAAAGGCACGAGTTGGGATAAATTTCGTTCTTCCCCTGCATAAATGAGCTTCGCAGATGCAAGCAGCTTCGAATATTCACTGGCCAGTTTGTTTTCCTGTACGAGATCTTCAACAATTTCCGGCGAAAACGTTTTCAGTGATAAGGAGGCAATCGTGAACAATTGCTTCCCCCATTTGACTTCTAACTCTGATCGATAGGAGGACTCAATGAGAGCTTTATAAAATTCGGTAATTAGCCCTTGATATAAAGGCTCAATTTCGTCGAAATACTCTTGCTCCGCTTTGTAAAATTCATCATTTGTATCTACACTGTGACGAATCCGCGCAATAGACTCCATTGACTCCAACTCACTTCGCAGGCTAACGATCGCTTCCATCGCTTGGTCCTGATCGCCAAACGAAGATGCTCGTTTAAATGCCTCTAAAAGCTCCTTAAATTTAATTTCAAAAGCGTTAAAGTCGGGTCTTTCGTACTTAAATTCTTGAAATTTCATTGGATTCACTCCTTTGAGTTTTCGCCAGAAAAACTGGCAGTCTAATTACATAACTGCAATACTGTATGGAAACAATTCACTGGTCATAAGTTGATTAGAAACAGCAGGGTCTTGTTCCATGATCAGTGTAGCTTCTAACTCATTATCCACCCTCAGGATAACAATGCCAAATGTTTTTTCATCAAAAGTTTGTGTTCTTCCTGCTAAAATGAGTTCCCCCTCCTCTTTCAACTGTAAGAGGTATTGAAAGTGCTCTTCAACAATTTTTTCTTCTCTATCTGTCCAAACACTGCGATCTAGAAAAGCAGGTTTTAATCGTAAGACATAAATAAATTCTTTATTGTCGCTCATTATTCCCGCTCCTTCACAAATAAATTTGGTATTTGCCAATCAATTTCCGAATTTCCAAAGTCCCTAAGATGCGCATTCACTTGCGAAAAAGGCTTACTGCCAAAAAATCCGCGATACGAAGAAAGCGGACTTGGGTGAACTGATTTTATGATTACATGCTTCGAAGTATCAATTAGACGCTGCTTAGCCTGTGCATGACTTCCCCACAGTACAAAAATGACCGGATTCTCCCGATCACTAAGTGTCGTTATGACTTTGTCTGTAAAACGTTCCCACCCTTTTCCCTTATGCGAATTCGGCGTATCAGCTCTCACTGTTAGGACAGTGTTCAACAGCAGTACACCTTGTTCTGCCCAAGTCTTCAAGTAGCCGTTATCGGGGATATAGCAGCCAAGGTCAGACTGTAATTCTTTATACATATTTTGCAAAGATGGCGGTGTTGGTATACCCGGTTTAACGGAAAAACTAAGGCCATGGGCTTGGCCTCTACCGTGATAAGGATCTTGTCCCAAAATAACTACTTTGGTATTCGTATAAGATGTTAAATGAAGTGCACTATAAATCTCATTTTGTCCTGGAAAAATGGTTTGTGTCGAATACTCATCATTAAGAAATTTTTGCAACTCATGGAAATAGGGCTCTTCCAACTCTGACCCCAACAAAGAAGCCCAGTCGTTCGTTAAATGGCTCACCATTCATCCCTCCTATCACTCCGTTTCCGTACCGAGCTCTCCCGTATCCATGTTTTTCAGCACGATTCGTCCATCCGCCGATGTACCATCTGCAAGTACGAGCTTCAGCTTCGTCGTTTTCCCTTTATTTACGAGCGCCTGAACTTGGGCGTCCGTTAGATTCCGGCCAAAGCTTTCTTTCCAGATGACGAATTTGCAGCCTTCCTTATAGTGCGAGCAGCCGTAACCTTTACGTCCCATGAAAAGAGAGCCTCCGCACCCTGGTCTTGGACATGTCGCAAGGAACGTATTAGCTCCATCTGTTTGTTTAGCAGGAGCCACTTTCTTAGGGGCGGATGCTGTTTTGGTGCCGCCTGAAGCTGAAGCCGCACTCGATCGTACAGACCCGCGTTTGGGTGCACTAGCAGGAGGCGTTTCGCCTTCGAAAGCTGTTTTGGAAGCCCTAGCTTGCACGCGAACCTTATCAACGATAAGGGTTGCGAATCTTTTGACGTTATGCATAAACTGCTCGTCCGAAGCCGTACCACGGGAGATTTCATTCAGTCTTCGCTCCCATTGCCCTGTCATTTCAGGTGAAGTCAGCAGTTCAATGCCCGCGCCGCGAATTAATTCAACAACCGTTCTCCCCTTCTGGGTCAGGACGATTTTCTTGCCCTGCATGTCAATGTAGCCAACCTTCTTGAGACGCTCGATAGTCGCTGCACGAGTTGCCGGAGTGCCGAGTCCCGAATCTTTCATCGCATCGCGGAGCTCCTCATCCTCAATCTGCTTGCCGGCACTTTCCATAGCTTTGAGCAGCGTTCCTTCGTTAAAATGCTTTGGCGGCTGCGTATCTTTTTCCTTTACGATCGCGTCATGGCAAAGGACATTTCCCTGTGAATCAATGGAGAAAGGCTCATTTACTTCAACCTCTTCGTCTTCTTCCTCTTCCTTCTCCTTGCCCTTCGTGCTCTTCGCCTTTTCTTTTTTCTGATCGGCGTAGATGACCTTCCAGCCTAATTGGAGCAGTTCTTTGACCGTTGTTTTAAACATTTCTTGTTCTACTTCAGTCATAACCGTGTGAACCTTATACTCAGCTGGAGGGTAAAACTGGGATAAGAAACGTCTTACAATCAAATCGTACAATTTCTGTTCATCTGGACTCAGTCCTGATGCTTTGCGATTCGTCGGAAGGATCGCATGGTGATCTTCAACTTTGCTCGGATTGCAAATAAACTTGTTATTTTTATGCACCAGATTACGATTTGCCCCTTGCACAAGCTCATGGTAAGCCGTTCCTTGTAATGCAGATAAGGACTTGTGCATTTCCGGAATATTTTGCTCAGTCACATAGTTGGAATTGGTTCTTGGATAGGAAATGACCTTATGCTTCTCATAGAGTGCCTGAGCCGTATCCAACGTCTTTTTCGCTGAGAAGGCGTATTTCCCATTCGCCTCACGCTGCAGCAGCGTCAAGTCATACAATTTAAACGCATATTCCTTCGTCTCTTTCACTTCATAGGAGATAATCCGTGCCGGTTTCCCTTTGACCTTGGCAGCAAGCGCCTCGACCTTCGGTCCATCCGTCAAGCGCTCTCCCTGCCACATGCCTCTATACGTCGTCTCGCCTTGTGTAAAATGCCCTTCCAGCTCATAAAACTTGAGCGAAGAGAAGGCTTCAATCTGCTTCTGTCGATCATAAATAAGCGCTAGAACGGGCGTTTGAACGCGGCCAACAGAAAGCAATACGTTATGCTTAGTTGTAAATGCACGAGAACCATTCATGCCGATTAGCCAATCAGCTTCACTGCGAGAGCGCGCGGCGCGCGTTAAATTCTCGTATTCAGCGCCGTCCTTTAATGTAGCGAAGCCATTTCGAATCGTTTCCGAGGTTAAATCGGAAATCCAGAGACGCTTAACAGGCTGTTTCAGACCAAGATGCCGTTGGATAAGCGAGAAGATATGCTGCCCTTCCCTCCCCGCATCGCAAGCATTGACAAGCATGTCGCATTTCTTCGCAAGCTCAGCAATCACTTTAAGCTGATCGTAAGTCCGCGGGTTTGGAATCAACTTAAATTCATCAGGAATAATCGGCAGGTGATTAATATTCCATTTTTTATATTTATCATCATATTGATCAGGTTCAGCCAACTCAATTAAGTGTCCGATCGCCCAGGTGATGATGTACTGCTCACCCTCTAGATGGGACCTGAGATTTTTGGCTTTGGGTTCTATTGCGGCGGCTATATTACGTCCCATATCGGGTTTTTCCGCAATAATTAATGTCTTCAAGAGAGTATCGCTCCTTAATTGAACTTTCTAAGTAGATCAGAATCTGTCGCCTCAGTGTATCCCACTTTATAAATGGCTGCAATATGGTAATGATCGAAAAATTTTATTTTTAGCAAGTAGACTTTACTCCAAGTCCCTTTACTTCCTTTGAATATGATAACTGGAAACATCAAATGAAGCCAAGAGGTGAAAGTTCTTATTATGCATATTCTGATTATTGCTCCTGAACAAATTCCCGTCCCTCCTCCCGTCGGAGGCTCTGTGGAGCATTGTATATACCAAATCGCCAAAAAAATATCCTCCAAGCATAAAGTTACCATAATAAGTCGGCTGCGTTCTAACTACCCAAAGACAAGTAGATTAGGTCATATTACGATTCTTCGAGTCCCAGGTGCCAATAAACAAGCTTATTTATCTAATGTACTTAAGACTGTCAAAGGCCATCATTATGATAGGATTCAAATCGATAATCGCCCTAGATTTGTGCGTTCGGTGCGAAAAGTATTCCCACATACGCCAATCTCTGTTTTTTTGCATTCAAAGACATTTATATCCCCGCCAATGACATCCAAAAAGCAAGCTGCAAGGGATCTCAGCGGGGCTAATCGCATTATTGGCAACAGCCTTTCGCTGCAAAATCACCTGAAACGAACCTTTCCAAAAATCAGCCATAAGGTTCGTTACGTTCATCTAGGCGTTGATCTCACTCAATTCCGTCCTCGTAAAAAGAAAGAACATTCAAATGACGGTCGCCGTCCATTTGTCATTCTATTTGCAGGTAGGTTGATTCCGAAAAAAGGAATCCCCGTACTAATGAAAGCTACAAAGATCGTTATGAAATCCATCCCTTCAGTAAGGCTTAAAATTGCTGGCGGAACCGGAAAGCCAAGCTACAAGAAATACTTGAAGCATCTAGCTTCCTCACTCCGAATCCCAGTAACGTTCAAGGGTTATGTTTCACGCAGTCAAATGCCTCGTTTCTATCAGTCCGGGGATTGTTTCGTTTGCCCGTCTCAAGGTCATGAAGCGTTTGGTTTAGTGAATGTGGAAGCGATGGCATCCGGCATTCCAGCGATCGCCTCCAGAAATGGCGGGATTCCTGAAATTATTCGACATAAGCATAACGGACTTTTAGTGGCGAAGTATCGAAGCCCGAAGGCTTTTGCCAAAGAAATTATTAAACTAGCCAAAGACCCTTCTAAGGCCAGAAGACTGGCCAAGCAAGCCCGACTAGATGTAACGAGAAAATTCAGTTGGCGAGCCACAGCAAGCAAATTAGAAAAGATTTATACGAAAAATTCCACGTAGAGGTGCTGTTATGTCCATGAATCGAGCTAGAACAGTAAGCAGCAAATGGGTCAAGACGAAAGTTCTTTTATTAAACAAAGAACTTCGCAAATTTGTTCCGGAAACAAGAATCTATAGTCAAAAGAACCTGCTTGAAATGCTAAATAAACATAAAATGGTTTATGTCAAACCACTCAATGGCTCTTCTGGGCATGGTGTTATTCGTGTAGAGAAAAATGAGACTTATCGATTTCAGTCCGGCAAAAGAGCTAAATCCTTTCGAACTTTTTTAGGTTTATTCGGTGCCCTAAACAAAGCCAAGTTAGCTAGATCCTATTTGATTCAGCAAGGCATTCATCTCTTAACCCATCAAAAGAGAATATTCGACATACGTATAATGGTACAAAAAAGCCCTAAGAAAACTTGGGAAACTACTGGTTATATTGGTCGAGTTGCTCATCCACAAAAAATAGTAACGAACTTTCATAATAGCGGCAAACCGCTTCCATTAGAATTATTACTTGCTACTTACTTAAAGAATCCGAAAAAAGATTATTATATCAAAAGCTTGCGACATCTAGGATATCAAATAGCAACGCATTACCAGAAGGTTTATCCGAGATTTAAAGAAATTGGTGTTGATATCGGTATTGATAAAAAGTTAAAACCATGGGTCATAGAAGTAAACACAGCACCTGACCCCTTTATATTTAACCAATTAAAAGATAAAAAAATGTTCTTCAAAGTACTCCATTATTCGAGAGTAAACGGCCGATTCTTACCCAAAAAACGTAAGTAATCATTTCCTATGCTTAGTAAAAACCTCCAATCCCACTTGAAATGGGACTGGAGGTTTATTTGCTTTATGAGGTTAATCGGCGTTAGCGAACCATCTGCCGTTCTCAGAAGTGGAACAGACCTTTGTTTTTTTCTTGTCAAGGTTTTTGGCCTCATTGGATTCTCATGGTTTTCTAATAAACCTCGTTTAAGCCTGATTTGACCTAGTGTTCCCCTATTGTTGGTAATCTATAGGTCATTCTGGATGTGTTAAGGTTATCCCAGGTGGAAGCCTAAAACACGATCCTGAAGGAGGACATCCAATCATGAACAACATGAAAAAGAACCGCCTAAGTAAATCGCTATTAGGAATTACACTTAGTGTGTCCTTATTTGCATCAGCTAATCTAATAACAGCCCCTCAATCCGCACATGCTGCAAGCGCAGCTTCTATAACAGCAGCTTCAACATCGATGCCGGGAAAAGCAAATCGTATTATCTCAACCGGTAAGAAATACCTTGGCGTGAGGTACAAGTTCGGATCGCAGAAAAGCAGTGCAAGTTCTTTTGACTGCTCGTCTTTTACGCAATATGTATATGGCAAGAATGGGATCAATTTGCCTCGTTCCTCCAAACAGCAATCACAGGTAGGTACATTTGTGCCTAGGAATCAGCTGCAACCTGGAGACCTTGTCTTCTTCTATTCACCTATTCATCACGTAGGTATCTATATGGGTAATGGTAAGATTCTTCATACGTACGGCAATCCTGGCGTAACGATTTCAGATATGAATTCCGGTTGGTGGAGCAGAAATTACAAAACGGCTCGCCGCGTGATTAACTAAGCCGGATATTCACAAAAAACTCCTTCCAGATATCCATCTGAAGGAGTTTTTTTATTCATTAAATGACTTTATTCTCTTCATGATCTACCTTTTTCCGGGAATGATAAGAATATGGTGAGTTATTTGTGTTTTTATCTTTACTTCCAAATACCTTGAATAGCAGGAACTTCATTTGTACTGCCCAAATAAGGCAATTTATACATCTCTTCTAACGTACGTAATACATTCAAATGCGTAATATGCTGATCATATTTAGCTGCTTTGACCATTGGTCCTATAAAGATTGTTGGGATATGATTGTCTTTGGAATTATCATCTTCGTCCCACGTAAGAACGAGCAAGCTGTTATGGCTTTGAGCCCAGGTTACATAGGGACCTATGTGTTTTTTAAGCCAATCATCTGCGGCAAGGATTGTCCCGTCATGCATGTCATTATCCAGATTAGGGATGACGAAAGATACCGTTGGCAGTTTGCTAAAGTCTTTTGGAAATTGGTTAAAAGGTTGATTGCTCTCTTTGGCAACATTGGAGAAACTCACCCATGGACTGTGTTTGCGGCCATATTGATGATTCGTACAAACGGTTGAACCTATCGCAGGTAAATCCTCCGAGTAGCCTGCAAACGAATAGCCTGCCTTCACCAGTTCGCTAGCCAAATTAGCCGTCTTAAATTCATGACCGCAAGAATCATTTTTAACACCTTGATCGGAGCCTGAGAATAAGACGAAATAATTAGGCTGACTGGGATGTGCCACGGCATATGAATGTGTGAAGAACGCTCCTTGCCCAGCCAAAGCATTGATATAAGGGGCTGAAGCATTGCCAATCAATTTCTCATAGGAATGATTCTCTTCTACCACTATAACAACATGGTCGGGTTTACCGCCTTCGAAAATTGCCGGGTTAGGCGTTTTCGCCGGACTTGAAGCCGTGGTCAACGGACTTGGTGAAGGTAATATGGTAGGGGTTGGCGAAGCAGCGGGTGTTGCTATTTGAGTTTGTGGTTGGATTGATGTCGCTACATGACCTTGATCCGGATTGGAACAAGCTGTAACCATTAGTACAAGAATGGATACTGCCAAGAATGTTTTTTTCAATGGATGTCCTCCCGTCATTCCCCGCTTATCAAAGGTATGCATGAATTAAAAATAAAACAGCAAAGATTAGTCCTAATCGCAAATGCCATTTCCGATCAAGTCCTCGAGATCGAAATACCCCTGCAATCGGTACAGGCAACAAGGCAAGTCCTGCTAGAAGTCCACTTATATTGGCAAAGTCTAGCTTGATACCATATAGAATAGCACCCACGATATGCAGAACAATGACGCCGATGGCAAGAATGGCGATAGGTGTATGGAATTTCCGAGTTATTCTCAAAAGGGTAATAACACTCCTTTTCAGTATAAGCCATTGTTCCACCCATCGTCTCTGTATTATTATTTTGAGCACATAGTACGCCAAAACGGCAAATAATAAAAAACTTGCTTGGGATCCATAATTTTTATATAAACCTTTGAAAGAGCGATCATGCCATTGTATAGATGGTACATGGAACATTGTCCATGTGCCATATATGACGATTAGCAGTGTAATTCCAAGACTAAGAATCACCCATTTACGGTCTTTCGCCCAGAATGTATTCATAATTCGTTTACTGAAGATTGCGGCGATACGTTCCTTCGCCAAATCTTGGACTCGACAGCTTCATAACAATGGATGCATTTATTCAACCATGTCAGTGCCAACGACGAACGCTTAAATAACTGATGGATGAGAACCGCGGCAGCTATTCCAATCACAGCGCCTCCTATAACATCAGAAGGATAATGAATCCCTGTCCAAATTCTTGAGAAAGCAATACCAGCTGCTAATACAAGCCATAACTTCCCTTCTTTTCTCCGGTGAATCCAAATGGATGTGGCTATAACGAAAGCGCCGATGGCATGGTCACTTGGAAAAGAGGCATTGGCCGGATGAGCGATCAGTTGAATGACATTATGTGTGACAAACGGGCGATCCCGATAAAAGAAATGCGCAAGTATTCCGCTGAAAGCTACTGCCACACATGCGGACAGAAGTGATTCAGCAATCATTCTACGCTTGAGATCATGCCTCGTAAACCAATAAATCACAATTCCGATGTAAAACACGTACTCCGCATAAGAAGCTAACAAACGCATAATCGGGTTTAGAGCGGGTATCGTATTCCCTAATTGATTAATGAGTTGAAACCAATGATAATCCAACTGTGTAAAGCTCATCTTCATCATCCTTTATTTATACTGAATGCTCTAACGAAAGCATTTGCATTGACTTTACATGATAAAGATGAGAACGACATGAGAAATGTACTATTTAATAATTTGATTTATTGGTAATGTAATTAAGACTATGGTACCTTCGTTTTCCTTGCTTCGGATGGTTATTTCCCCTTGATACTTGTGAACGAATTGCTTGGCAATAGACAATCCTAGCCCGGTACCCGCTATCTCACGATTTCTTGCTTTATCAACACGATAGAACCGATCAAATACATAGGGTAATTCGGCTTGCGGAATCCCTATTCCATGATCTTCGATAGTAATATGCACTTGATTTATCAATCGAAGTCCCTCAATAACGATCCGTCTATCTTGAGTGGAGTATTTAACCGAGTTATCCAGAACGATTAGGAGAATTTGCTCCAGGTGCAGCGGGCTTATGGATACCAAAGCATCACTCATTTTCTCCGTATTCACTTGAAATTCAAAATCTGGATTAAGGACCTCAAATCTTTTTAGCGTTTCTAAGATTACGGGTTCTATTGGAATAGGCTCACTAATTTCAGAATCGAGGTGAGTTTCTACTCTCGTTAGGGTCAGAAGTTCTTCGACGATCCCTTTCAAGCGTCTAGTCTCTTGGAGGGAAGCTTGCAAAGATTCATTTAAGACTTCTGGATCTGATTTACCCCAGCGATTTAAGAGGGACAAGTGACCTTCCAATATCGTTATGGGTGTCCGCAGCTCATGAGAGGCATCCTCAACAAATTGCTTTTGTTGGCGAAAGGAGACTTCCAACTGATTCATCAATTCATTAAATAATTGTGCTAAACTGGATAATTCATCTCCATTTTCTATGTTACTAACCCGCTCTGTCAGCCCATTCTCCTTTACACTTCGAATGGTTGCTGCCAATGCCCGAATAGGGCGCATCAATTGCTTCGCAATCGCTAAGCCGCTAATTGCACTTATAAAAACAGCCAACACCCCGCCGATCAGCATCACCCAGAATAACGTCTTACTAAAATGATCGAACGTTTCTAGATTACTTGCGAACTCTAAAGTTCCAACAAACTTTGCCGTTATAAATGGGCTCCTATAAATGAGAATGTGATCTTCTTGGCGGATGGTATCCAAAAGTTCAGGCGCTGTCACAGTCCTAGGTGTAACCCAACTTTCATCAAAATGATTGGATACGGTCAGGAGTGGCTCTCCATTATTCCCAATAATACGTACTAATTGGTTTTTTCCAATCATTTTTTCTATGTAGGGTCGAGCTTCCGTTATCAACAAGGCATCCATTGTATTTGATTTTTCAAGTAAATAGTCTTGAAGCTGCGTCATACTAACTTGAATTTTGTCTTTTTCTTGATTCATCATCCACTGTTTGAGAACAAGATATTGGGAGAAATTATAAGTTGCAAATAAAAGGAAGATGAGTGCAGTTGCTCCTAACATGAGCTTCCATTTGATGGGGAGTTGTCGAATTAAACGAGATAATCGTTCCATCATCGCATCACGTATCCGATTCCCCGAACCGTTTGAATACAACTATTCTCTCCCGCTTGATCTAGCTTGTTCCTCAAATACCTGACATAAACATCGACAACATTCGTCTCCACTAACGAATCATACCCCCATACATGATCCAAAAGCATATCGCGCGTCAGCACGAGATTAAGGTTTTTCATGAACATCACCAATAGATCGAACTCACGCTTAGTAAGCTCAATGATTTGATTGTCTTTATAAACCATACGAGCATCCATATCGACGTGAATATTTTGAAATGAAAGCATAGCATGCGGGTCGTTTCCCTCGAGTTCGATACGACGGAAAATAGACCTTATCCTAGCCAATAATTCCTCAATCGCAAAGGGTTTGGGCATATAATCATCGGCGCCGCTATCTAAGCCTGATACACGATCAACAACGCTATCTCTGGCTGTCAACATGAGGATTGGAGTCTTCTTCGCTGCACGAATACGGCGGCAAACCTCAATTCCGTTCAGCTCTGGCAGCATAATATCTAACAATATCAAATCCCAATGATCTTGAAGGGCTAATTCTAATCCTGTTTTCCCATCGTAAGCTGTATGTACTTCGAATGATTCGTGCTCCAGTTCCAATTGAATAAAACGAATTAGGTTTTTTTCGTCTTCTATGAGCAATACCCGTTTCATGAATATCTCCCTTGTCTCGTTAATCCAATAAGTATAGGCTATGTGAATGAGAAAATAATGAGAATTTTCGCTGTAATCCGTCTCTGCCTAGTTTCTATTTCAAAAGCCCCAGAATACTGGGGCAAATTAACCATTCAGTTACGTTGATTGATGTAAGAGAAACTTTGCGTATCGCATTGGTGTTTCATATGTGCGATAAAAAGTCGTTTCTAAGCCTGCTTTTTTAAAGGTATAGCGTTGGTCTCTGCCGTTTACTTCGATCAATTTGATGCGGCCCCCCTGATCAACGCCCACATCTAATCCGATATCAGCCATATGAGGCAATTTAACGCCAATATATTGGGCAATTGCCAGAGATACTTGCTGTAATTCTTGCTTCATTTGGTCGGAATCAAAACTACTGGACTCAAACAGCTGCTCGCACCGTTTAACTTTCCCTCCCTTTGCCACATTAGTCACATGACGGCCGGAGGCTGCGACTTTCCCAATCATTCCGGTAACTTGCCACTGCCCACTGCTTCCACGCTGTACCGATACACGAAGATCATAAGGCCTTTCTTTGTAAGTTGCTAATTGGATTGCTTCCTGAATCATGTAGTTTTGTTTACCCACTACCTTCCCAATGAATGAAATGGCTTTCTTCTTGGAAACAAGCTTTGGTTTCCTTTTCATCCAGTACAAAGTCCAATCCCCACTCTCCTGCTTGGATATTTTAATAATCCCGTCACCTACACTGCTGTTTGTCGGCTTGATGAAAAGTGAGGCGTACTTCTTCATGGAGTCTTCTAATTTTTCCCGCGAATATTTAATAGAATCAGGAAGATACTTACGCAGCGAATGATTGGAGTTTAAGAGTTGATGTATGCGATATTTGTCATATCGATTTTGTCTGTTGAACACGATGCTCGATTGCGAAAGCTCTTTTAATTTTTTTCTTAAATAAGGAGATAAGCAAATGGCTCGGTTATGTGTCACACGAGGAATAGATCGCCTAACGAGCCTGTACGCATTATTCTCATAGTAATAACCCAAAACAGATTTACCTTTTACATGCTGTAAACACATATAAAAAGGCCTTATTCCATGCATCTTTCCTGCTTTGTTATACAGGGCTAAGCGTTCATTTCCTGTTCTTCCTCTTGCAATACCCAAATAAGTTTCCAAGTCCAATAGGACACCTACCGTAGTACGCATCGAATCACCACCATTCGAATAATAGAACTATGACAGTGTATGTCCCTCTTACTCTTGCAAACACGGTGAACACCTAAGCAAAGGAAGGAAATGACACAATTTAAGAGAAGGAATTTTTTGCCATCTGTCGAAATTATCTTAGGAGTAAGATTAAAGGAGGGCACGTATGTCAAAGCGCGTTCAACTGCTCGTCGGCACCAATAAAGGCATTTTCATTTATTCCTCAACGACTGAAAGACGGAACTGGTCCATGCAAGGACCTTTTTTACCAGGATGGGAAGCTTATAGTGTTCTTGGAGATACACGAACAGCAAGTACGTTGTATGCGGGAACCTCTCATGCCGCTTATGGTGCGACCATACGAGTGTCCAGCAATGGCGGTGAAACGTGGGAACAGATTGCGGATAGTCCGAGGTACACCGAGGAGAGCGGTTTTTCACTAAACCGTATTTGGCAGTTGGTACCAGGTCTTTCATCTCAGCCCGGAACTCTTTTTGCGGGTGTCGAAGAAGCGGGATTATTCGTTAGCCGCGACAACGGTCAGACGTGGCAAGAGTTAGATGGTTTAACGAAGCACCCCACACGTCCAGAGTGGTTTCCCGGAGCCGGCGGTATGTGCTTGCATACCATTCTCATCGATCCAAGGAACTCGCAGCGCATGTGGATCGGAATATCTGCGGTTGGTGTCTTCCGTACACTTGACGGGGGGATTAGCTGGAAGCCCTGCAATAACGGCTTGAACCGGATACCAACAGGTCAACCTGATGAGCGTGTCGGATACTGTGTGCATAAGATGGTGCTCGACCCGGAAAACTCCGATGTTCTCTATATGCAGGAGCATAGCGGGGTGTTCAAATCCATTGATGGCGGTGACAGCTGGCATCCTATCGAGGAAGGCCTCACATTACGCGAAGGCGATGCCCCGTTTGGTTTCCCGATTAGTATTTCACCAACAGGTGATTTATTTCTTATCCCGCTGGAAAGCAGCGAACAACGATCTATGCGTGACGGCAAGTTAATTGTTTACAGAATGGCACGCGGTGAACATACCTGGAAGCCTATTGGGGATGTTCTCCCAGAAGAAGAACGACATGTCAGTGTACTGCGAGATGCGATGGCTGTGGACTCACTTGAGCCTTATGGACTTTATTTTGGAACAACATCAGGTGAAATTTACTGTTCATTAGATCGCGGAGAAAGCTGGGAACGTCTTCCAGGACAATTATCACGAATCCTAACTGTGAAGCCAATGATTTTGGAGGACTAGCATGCTTATTACCGTCAGCGTCCCCTCCTTGCTGCGTGATTGCACAGGGGGAAACGTTAAATTTCAATTGGATGCGCTTACGTTACAGGATGCACTAGATCAACTTATATCGAGCTATCCCCTGCTGCGCGTTCATCTTTGGACCGAAACCGGACAAGTCCGAAAGCATGTCCTGCTCTATTACAATGACACGAATATCGCATGGCTGGATGACTTAAATATCACGCTGCAGCAAGGGGATCAGCTTATCGTTTTCCAGGCTGTCTCCGGCGGATAGAGCAGATGTACGCAATGTCAGATGCTAAGCCTTACTATCGTAAAAGAAATGCTTCGCATGAATGCTATCACCGATCTCGATGATACCGTAGGAGTATTGCGGCTGCCTTCTTTTATCCGTAGGCGAGCCTGGATTAAACATGAGAATGCCATTAATCGTTTGCTGGTATGGAACATGGGAATGTCCGAAGATGACGATATCCGGCCGCTCGGCCTGGAACGCTTCTCGGGCTCTTTCCTCTGTCGTTTTACGAAAGCCGTCTCCATGGATAAGACCTATTCGATAGTCGCCGAGTGTCAGTATTTTCCTCAAGCCAAATCGTTCTATGATGTCAGATCCGTCATTGTTACCTGCCACAGATTCGCAAGGTGCGATTCGCTCAACCAAGTCAACAACGTGCTCACTCACCCAGTCTCCGGCATGAATAATAAGATCAACACCTTGTAAACCTGCAATTAACGCATCTGGCAGTTTCTGAACCCGAGGTGATAAATGAGTATCCGAGATCACACCAATCCGCATATGGACCACTCCTTCATTTAATCTATTAGCCATGATATTCGTTCAAATTAACTTCCCATTCCAATAATAGCTGTCCTCCCGGTATACTCGAAAAGCGATCTCCACCTCAGGAATGCCCAGCGAAAGAACGTGTTTGGTCAGTACGCTAGCATACTGGTCACGCGTTTCCTGCCCTCTCTCGAACCAACCTACTTCAATAAAAGGGTATGTATGGACTTGCTTTCCTTCAAATATAGAAACTGTGGGAAGACATTCCAGCATAAAATTGTCCGTTCCGCACGAGCATACTTGAGCTAGTTCTTCAATTAACGCCGTACTAATGGATTGAATTTGAGGAACACTAATTCCTCTAACGATCATTTGTGGCATGGATAACGCTCCTTTGTATTTTCTTAGAAGACTGATAACTGCAGGCTCAGATAAAAGTAGTGTAGATACTACAGGTCTTATTGTAGCATATTCGATGTTTACCGGGCAGTTTGATACAATATAAACATACGAGCTTTGATTACGCCAAGGGGGACAACAATGTGAAAGAACCCATCGTCATACAGAACAAATTAAGAGAAGCTATGGGTCATCTCGAAAAACGGTTCATGGAACGGGAAGAGCTCATCCGTGTCTTACTACTCGCTATCATGAGTGGCGAACATGTCTTATTGGTTGGACCTCCCGGTTCAGCCAAATCTCAATTAGCACGCGCTGCCGCCGAATTATTCGGTAATGAACCTTATTATGATTACTTATTAACCCGATTCACAACACCTGACGAATTATTCGGGCCTGTTTCCTTACAAAAGCTTAAAAATGATGAGTATGTAAGGCTCACAGACGGCTACTTACCAAGTGCCCGCTTCGCCTTTCTCGATGAAATATTCAAAGCGAACAGCGCCATACTTAATGCGCTTCTTTCTGTCTTGAATGAACGTGTCTTCTTCAATGGACGGCAAAAGCAGCAATCTCCCCTTCTATTCTTAATGGCAGCATCGAATGAATTGCCTGAAGATAACGAACAATTAGCAGCGCTGTACGACCGTTTCCTGTTCCGTTTTGAAGTCGAATATGTCAAGCAAATATCCAGCTTTGAACTCATGTTTCAGGCACCAACCACACCTCTCCCTGCCCTTCTATCAACGGAATTGGTGAAACAGTTGAAGTCTCAAGCGGCCGAGGTTCAATTGCCAGATGCGCTGGTTTACATGCTTTTTCAATTGAAGACAGCTCTTGAAGAGAAAGAATACGTGCTTTCGGATCGACGCTACCACAAGATTGGCCATTCGTGGAAGATTTCAGCAGCTATCCATGGGCGCAGCGCTGTCAATGTGTGGGATACCGTACTAACCCCGCATATGCTGTGGGATTTCCCTGAAGATTTGGCAGAGCTCAAAGCCATTTTCGACTCCTTATTCCAGGACATGCTCAAACGAGAAATGGAACAAGAACTCCCGCTGCTTCAATATAACTTGACGGTTAAGAAATGGTTGGAGAAAGAAGATGAATTACATGCCTTCCAATTTAAAAAAGAAATCGGCGGCGCTTTAAATAAGGATGCTTCCGAGCGATTGAAAGTAACTTTGGAAGATTGTCGCACTGAGCTGGAAGAAACAGCCAGAAGCTTACGCGGCAGACTTGTCTCCTGGCAGGAGAAAGAAAAGAAATTACCGGAATGGATTGCTTCTCAATCTATTTTTCTGCAGCATCCCGAGCAGTATGCCGTTAAATTCACGCACTTACGCATTCAGGGCGAGCGCATATTACAATCGATCCAAGGCTTATATCGCACATTGTTTGACCGGGAAATCCCGGGAATTATATACGACTATACGTTATAAGAGGTTACCTATATGATCATACGCTGCACTCGGGTTGACAGGTATGTGTTCGAGGGCTACGTACACTCATCGCGCGTCGCACAAGAATGGATGCGCGAGGCCGTAAGGCAAGCCCCTTGGTTTACGCTTGAACTTTTTGCAGATTTCTTTATGTGCTTCTATTTAACGAAGCCTGATGTGGACGGCACCGTAGAGGAAACCCCCTTCCACCGCTGGATGGTCTTAACGCTGCGCAAGCAGTACTTCTATGTGTCCATACATCCTCGAACAATTGGACAAGTAAATGCTTCTTTCAAAACAGCGCTTAAGGCGCTGATGTGGCTTACCGAGTCCTATGAAAAAGAAGTCAAACGCAGACAAAAGGAACAACAAATGAGCGGCTTCGGCTTCGAGAAGAAGCAACAGATGAGCGGGCAAGAGGAAAAGAGCGTCAGTGAGCGTCTCTCCGAGAAGCAAATCGAGAAGCTGCGGCTCGTTGGGTATACACTGCAGCAAGGGAAACGCGCCGTCGAAGACAAGCAGGAAGCCGTCGATTCGAGGCCGCTCATCGCCGAGGAGATACGCGCGCTGAAGCAGCGCATCACGGAGCTGCAAAGCGAGATGCGCACCGAGTTCATGAAGCGCGATAAGCTGAAGGCGAAGCTGCGCAAGGCGGAAGAGGAACTCGAGCGCCGCGAGCGGCAGCTGGACCGCATGAGCGCGCGCGACATCGCGGCCATGAAGGAGATCGAGGCCGAGCTTGGCGACTGGCTCGGTCAGGCTTTAAAGGAGACGCTGTCCCTCGAAGAGACGGACAGCTTCAATGTGCACGAGCTCGTGCAAGCGAGTCAGCGGCTAGCGAACCGGCGCTGGGGCAGCGAGCTGGGGAAATTGCGGCGGCAGACGTTCGAGCGCTACGTGCAGTGGATTGAGAAACTGAAGCGCAGCAAGGATCTGGTGTCTTTCCTGCAGGAGGTGGGACGGAACATCCATCACCTTCGGGTGCAGCGGAAGAAGCTGCGCTCGCCTTACGTTCCGGAAGCCTACGATGATTTGCGCCAGTCTGGCGACATCGCGCATCTGCTTCCGAGCGAAGCCAGCCTGCTCGCTGATGAAGATTTCGAGCCTTATTTTCTCGTCAAATGGATGGAAAATAAGCTCATGACCTACAACTACACCGGCTCAGTTGAAGAGCCGCAGAAAGGTCCTGTTATCTGCATGCTCGATACCTCCCACTCGATGCGAGGCAGCAAGCTGCGGCTTGCGCAGCTGTTTACGGCGACCTTTGCCTCCTTCTCCCTCCTCGAGCGGCGGGACTTCGTCCTGCTCTTGTTCGGGGCGAAGGGCGAGCTCATCGAGCATGTACTATCTTATAAGCGGCCGGATTGGGACCGCTTCTATGGTCTGGCTCAGCTCGCTTTCGGTGGCGGCACGAACTTCGACGCGCCGCTGAGCAGAGGCATGGACATCGTACAGCACGAGCGGCAGTTTCACGATGCCGACTTCGTGATGGTCACCGATGGTGTCGGCCAAATCTCCAAAGCAACGCTGCAAAAGCTTGGCGCTCTTGGTCAGAAGAAGCAGCTGCGGCTGCATTCGCTCATTATCGGCTCCGCCCGCCAACATCTCGTTCAGAAGTACGAAATTGTCGGCGTTTCTCACCAAGTTAGATTCGCGACAGCCTGGGATGTTCAAGATCCAGTGAAGGATGAACTTCTTCTGGATGTGTTTGCTAAGCGATAGTGAGAGCTTTAAAATAGCGAAAAAGCCTTCAATCCCTTGGGAATTGAAGGCTTTTTCTTACTTGTCTCAGTTACTTCCTTTTGAACCAGTAAAAGCGCGGCGGGGGGAGCTGGGTGCTGGTTTTCAACTGATTCATATACTAGAATAGCTATCACTTTCATAATACCCCCACCCTGAACCTTCATGAGCGGAACGCCAATGCCTTATTTTGCTCGAAAGTCGCTATTTTGCTTTGGAAACGGAACGTCAATCACTTATTTCCCTACAAATGCCGTATTTTTGGACAAGAACTGCAAAATAACGAATCCTTATTCCCTTTAAACGAATATAGGCGTATATTTGAGACAAATAGCGCATTCTAGTTCCTTTAGCTGGTTCCTTTCACTAGTTCCTCACCACTTCTTATCGCTGCCTCCCAGTCCTTATAGGCGCATCCAATCAATCCGCTCCCACATAAAAAAAACCATGAAATCTTCAATGAAGATCATCATGGTTTTTGTCATTTTCTATGTATTCAAGCTCTCATAAGTTCTTTTATCGTTTTCAAAGATACACCCGTTTGGTGGTAAACCTCAATAAGTGTGGCACGCGGATGAGCCCGAACGAAATCCTTCACTTTGTGGGACTCTTTTATTTGAAGCTGGGAGCAAGATTTACAATGCTTTTCAAATTTCGAAATATAAACTTGTCCGCATGTTTCACAGTTGCAAAGTGACATTTCTCTACACCTTCCTGATCCAATTCTCTATGATAAATCTCTCTAATATAGATTTCGAGAAGAGGCGCACACTTCTGGGGGTACCTTATGAAATAAATGCAATTAAATTTGAATCTCGACCAAGTCACCTGGTTTTAGTTCACCTGGGCGTTCCACGTAAGCGACAATCCCTCTACTTTGCCCAGCATGTTTGATAAATTGTTGCGTTAGACTTCTGTCTCCGTAGTAATTGGCAATTTGCTTACCAGGACCTGCACAAGGCTCGTTCTCACCTTCGCACACAAGTCCGCCGCCACTTGGCAGGATCATTCGGATTCCCATAGGAAGCTTGGTTAATTCAGGAGCACCGCTCACAACAATATTTGCACCCAACCACTCAGGTTTAATTGTTTCCACACCCAGTCGCTGCGCAATGCCTTGCAGTTCCTCAACAGATACAATACTGAGTTGACGACGATTCATTATCTCTTGGCCTCTTTTGTACATGGGCTGCCGCGAGTCCGCTTTGGCGAATAAACCGAAGTGACGATCGCCTTCAATGCCCCCAAAACTTAGTTCGACACCGTCGATTTCTCTCGTTACAAACGTTGAAGCGTCATCCGCGATAAGTACAGCTTCAATTTTGGCTATAATTGCCATGAAGTCGTTCACCTGCCTTGTCCCCTATTATACCACTTACTTTCCCTATTCTTCCAGTACCTTCGTTAAGTCCTGCTCTGGCCATATCGTTCCATCCTGCCAACCGAGCACAAAAGCTTCCCATCGACGATTTTCCGGAAAAACATCAAGTTCACCGAAATGTTTGGAAATTGTTACATGCTGAGTTGCATGAGCCCGCAAGGCTGCTGCCTTGATCGGCCAACCAGCTTCTGTATCTACTACTATCGAAGGCTTGTGACCTTTTGCTAGTAATGAAGCTGCTGCTGCATAATATAACTTGCGTACACTCGGACATTTCCCACTTAATACTGCCGCCGTTGTCGCCTTGGAAATGGTGATATGATCAGGGTGACCATTGCCCCCATCCTCTGGAAAAGTGAATAGTACCTCAACCTCGTACCGCTGAATAAAAGCGATAACACCTGCAACTAGTGCATCGAAATTAATCTCTGCGAGCTGACCATCTGGCCAACCTAAGTGCTCCACGTGTGATAAGCCCAGTATTTTGGCGGCTTCCTCCATCTCTTTCTCTCGCAGTTTAGCCAGTTCTGATCGATCTTTTGCCCGCTCTAGCCCTTGTCTTCCCGCATCACCTCGTGTTGCCAACAACAAAACAGGATTTTCCCCTTGATCGGCAAGCTTGCGAATGATGCACGCACTAAGAAACGTCTCATCATCCGGATGTGCAAATATAAATCCATATCGGTGCTTCATCTCTTCACTCCACTCTCTTTTTATGTAAAATCTGCTGGCGGATAAATCTTTTCGATGCAATAAATCGCTTGATCCATCGGCATCACTTTCTCATGTAGATCCTGCATATCCATTAACTTCACTTGGTCAGTCGAGCTGTCTTCCAAGCCTATGCAGATAATAAAACGAATTCCAAGCTTTGTCGCAGCAGTTAGCTGCTTATCCAAATCTAACTTCTCATCAACGATCATAATACCTATACCAGCTAGTTTCAGCTCATTTTTCATTCGACCTGCAGCTTCAGAAGCTATAGGGTCAAGAAGGATGACCATAGCTTGCTCTTCTTGCTGCTTTCCATACGAATCTTCTGAACTCCAACCTACATTTGATCCTTCCACGTTTTGCATACCATCCACCCTTTCCATTCTTAACGAGATAAAAAAACGCGCCGGACCTATGGTCCTGCGCGAATTGCTATCCCGCAGGGAGGCCAACGCGAAATGCGTTAGCCCACCCTGATATGTACAGGTGTGTGCTAACGCCTATAAAAATAATGAATTTGTACGAACCAAGCTGTGTTTTTCATATGATTCGTCTCCTTCAACTTCATGATTATTATGATTATAGCGAGCCTCTATCGTAGATGCAACAGCTTTTTTATTTATTCTATGCTAAAATTGCTTCAATATCCGGAGCGATAGTCGCTGGATCCGTACTAGCGCTGTACTGTTTAACAACAATACCGCTGGCATTAACTAGGAATTTCACGAAATTCCATTCGATTTCTCCTGTCCGATAGGTTTCAGGTGTATGAGTTAACAAGTAAGTATATAAGGGATGAGCATTTTCACCCTTCACATCGATTTTATCAAATAACGGGAATGTCACGTTGTAGTTGAGCTCACAGAAGCTTTGGATTTCTTCATTCGTGCCTGGCTCTTGACCGCCAAATTGATTACAAGGGAATCCCAGAACTACCAATCCTTTATCTTGGTACTGCTCATATAAGCTTTGGAGCCCTTTATAATGCGGTGTAAGCCCGCATGCACTTGCTGTATTTACAATGAGCAGCACTTTTCCTTTATATTCGGATAGTGACCTCGTTTCGCCTGAGATCGTTTTAACCTCGATATTGTAGATGGACATACCTCCACGCTCCTTTTAAATTATAATAAGTTCCTTCCTGTCCATTATAACATTCTTTCTTAGGAGAGCCCAAATCATAAGCTTGACTGTTTCGCTTCCCATATACTGACAGGTGTGATATATTGTTTACCTGTTTATTTCATAAAATAAACAACATCTGATCTTAGGAGGTAACTGATCTTGGACACAAAGACTCAAAGTGCCTATCAAGAAGAATTACAACAACTTGAACGAACGAATGCCGAAATTGACAAACAGCTTGAGCGGCTTAGGTCGACTCCTGTTTATTATGGACCGGATTTAACGGAGCAAGCGTTGGAGGCAGCACGCGAGAATGGTCGACACAATTTAGCTAAAGCCGTCGATGAACCGTATTTCGGCCGCCTTGACTTCCAAGAGACGGGAACGGCTTCCGCCCTTCCGCTTTATATTGGCAAATCAGGTGTCGAGGACGAGCGAACAGGCCAATTGCTTGTCATTGACTGGCGGGCACCAGTCGCTAGCCTTTTCTATTCATTCACGGGTGGACTGGACGCAGCTTCTTATGATTCACCGGACGGCCTTATCGATGGCCTCGTATATCTCAAACGAAACCTCGTTGTCCGTAAACAAATTCTCCAGCGTGTCGTTGATACCTATGACCGCAATGCAGACTCTCTTGCCGTAGGCGATGAGTTCTTACTCTACCGACTTGGCGAAAATAAAGACAATAAGCTGCGCGACATTGTATCTACAATCCAGGCTGAGCAAGACCGCATTATCCGCGCAGCGAAAAATACCGCACTGATTATCCAAGGGGTCGCAGGAAGTGGTAAAACAACTGTCGCCCTGCATCGACTTGCTTTCTTACTCTATCAATACCGTGAACAGGTTCGTGCAGAACGGATGATTATTTTTGCACCAAACTCCATGTTTCTCGACTACATATCCGGCGTACTGCCTGAACTTGGAGTCGGAAATATCCAGCAAAGCACTTTCACAGATTGGGCAATCGATGTGCTCGACCAAGAAGTGAAGCTAGCGGATCAATCACTAGTTCTTCAAACCTGGTTCTCGCTCGGCAGCAAAAGACCGCCGGTAGATGATCAAGCACCGGGACGATTTAAAGGATCCATTGCTTTCAAACAATACCTAGATCTCTGTCTCACAAGGTTCGAGGAGTCTTATGTACCTACTTCCGATTTCATCCCGTGGGAGGGTATCAAGCTTCCAATTGCAACCATTCGCGAATGGTTTTTCGTTGAGAATAAGCATTATCCGCTTGTCAAAAGGCGCGAGCGTGTCATTGCTCGGATCAAACGCTGGATGGAAATTCAGCTCGACAAGATTTGGGAGCAAAGTCGGAAGAAAGAGCTGAAAAAGAAAGCTTCTCAGCGCCTGCGCACGTATCTGACAGGATGGCCTGATCACTCGGCATTCAGCTTCTACAAAATGCTCTTCTCAGACAAAGGTCGCCCAGACAGCTTGCCCATTGACCTGCTCAGCCAAATACCAGAACCTATTGTCACCGCTTCGCTGAAGCTTTTCAAGAAAAAAGAAGTGCAGCTCGAGGATCTCGCTCCACTCCTTTATATTCATACACGCCTTTTCGGCATTCCCTCAGATCGGTTATTCGACCATGTGGTGATCGATGAGGCGCAGGACTTCTCGCCTTTCCAGGTAGCTGTGCTTGATTCTTATACAAGGAATAGTTCGTTCACGATACTAGGCGATTTATCACAGGGAATTCACGCTTATCAAGGCATCACAGACTGGAAGGAATTTTCCAGCTTGTTTGAAGTAGAAGAGACTGGTTATTTCGAACTTGAACGCAGTTATCGTTCCACGATGGAAATCATCTTGTTTGCCAATCAGGTCTTAAAACGAGGCGTCGAGAATCCGCTCCTTGCTGTTCCAGTGTTCCGCAGCGGCAACAAAGTCCGTGTTCTACAGACGGATATCAAAGGCCGATTGCCGCTGCTGCAGCGTGCCATCGCAACCTTGAAACAAGGGAGCTCGAGTACAATCGCTGTTGTTGCCCGTACGGAGAAGCAAGCACAAGAGCTTCATGATGCGTTGACTGAAGCTGGCATCGAAACGAATCTCATAACCTCCAAGCAGCGGGTATACCGCGGTGGCATCTCAGTCCTTCCCGTCTTTTTGACCAAGGGACTTGAATTTGATGCTGTGCTGCTCATGGATGTTACTGCCGGGCATTACGAAGCCACTTTTATGGATGCCAAGCTTTTGTATGTAGGCTGTACGCGCGCGCTTCATGAATTATGGCTGATGGCCCCAGGCGAGCTGTCCCCTCTTGTCTCGACGGAAGATACGGAGATAGTTGAAACCCATTATCCTGAATAATTTCAAGAAGTGTTGTAGTTTGTACAACATTTTCCAAGATTTACTCCGTTATCTCTGAGAAAGTTGCAGAAAACACAACATTTTATCACCAAAATAGCCATTTGGCATGAAATTCGAATAAATTGTTGTACAGCTTACAACATCTTCACGTCGGTAAAAGAAATCGAGATAAATTGTTGCACGCTATACAACTTTACAGATGAAATTAATTCCGTGGCTCCCCGTGAGGGGCAAGGTTGGCCAACAATAATGTAAAATTCATAGTTTGTACAATGAATAAAGACACCTACTTCACCGATCATTAGGATCGAGTAAATAGGTGTCTTTTCTCCATTTTTAATAAGCGATCAATACGCCGCCTTCACCAGCGTAGGTACCAATAACCGTTCCCATGTTAGAGAACAGTACTTTACGGAAAGGATATTTCTCAAGCAGTTGGTTCAAGACTTCACGCGCTCTATCCTCACAATTGCAATGCGCGACAGCAATCACATCTTTATCGAAATCGTGGTGAGCTTCCCCAATTTTGGTGATCAATCGTTTCAAAGCTTGCTGGGTACCACGGATTTTCTCAATCACTTCTATGGTACCTTCTTCACTGCCTTTCATTAAAAGCTTTATATTCAGCACAGACGCAACAGCTCCGCGCACTCGGTCGAGTCTGCCACCTTTTATTACATTTTCTAATGTGTCTAGAAAGAAAAAAGTGCCTGAAGTCGTTACGGATTGACCTATTTCTTCTACTATTTGTTCAAATGGAACATTCGCTTCTGCCATTTTGGCTGCCTTATAGACGAGAACGCCAAGTCCAAGTGAAGTTGTTTTCGAATCAATAACCTCGATACGACCCGTATAACCTTCTTCGAGAAGCATCTCTTTAGCCATGACTGCATGATGGTAAGTACTGCTAAGAGCCGATGAAAGACTGATCACAAGAATATCTTGATCTACTTGGGCTTTCTGATACTCAGCGAGGAATAGCTGCGGAGCCGGACTTGACGTCTTCGGCAGGACGCTCTCCTTTTTCATTCTCGCATAAAAATCAGCTAGCACCATGTCAGGTGGCATGCATTCCTCTCCAAAATGTACGGATAATGGAACAATCGCAATCCCTATCTCGTCTACAATCATTTCGGGGAGGTCGCAACTGCTATCTGTGATAATCTTGATTGTCGTCATGGTGTCCACTCATTTCTTATTTTTTGGCGAAAACAATACCTAATGTATGCGGTCCGCAGTGGCTGGCAACAACGCAGCCCGTTTCAGTTATATGAACTTGTTTCACATTCGTTTGTTGTTCAATTTGTTGTTTGATGTAAGCGGCTTCTTCTGCTGCCGAAGAGTGAGTGATAAACAGGATTTCCGTGTCCATGTCATCCTTTTGCGCTAAAGCATTTTCCAGAAGCTGATGGAGTGCTTTTTCCCGTTTACCTCTTACCTTATCCGTCGATATCATAGCCCCGTCAATGACTTTAACGATCGGTCTAATTTTCAACAGACTCCCTATAAAATGCTGAACACTTGAACATCTTCCGCCTTTATGCAAATATTCCAATGTGTCAATGATGAATTCAACTTCCATTCGGGTGATTAAAGGTTCAATCAATGATTTTATTTCAGCGCTGCTCCGACCATCTATTGCCGCTTGCGCAGCTTTTAAAACTAGTAGACCTATTCCTGTTGATAGATTTCTAGAATCAATGACCGTTACCCTGCCTTCTGGAAAACTCGCAGCTGCAATAGTAGCATTCTGAAGCGTTGATGAAAGCTCAGAAGAAAGACCAATAAAGACAATGTCTTCTCCTCTTTGAATAATGGGTTCAAACGCTCGTTCGAAATCAATAGGAGATGGAGCCGCAGTCTTGGGCAGCTTGCCGGTTTGGTCAACTAATTCATATAGTCTATCAGGTTTTATCGTAATGCCATCTTTGTAGGAATTATCCTCAAAAATGACATAAAGAGGCACCACCTCTATTTGAAAGCGTCGATAAAGTTCTTCGCTTAAGTCACTTGTACTATCTGTAAATATGCGAACCCGGGACATTGCGGTCATACCACCTTATCTATGCTGTCTATCTATTAATCTATCTATGCTGTCTATCTATCTTGAACCCGCAACAACTCTATTAAGATTGTGTAAAGTATAATTGAACAAGTCGGAAAGCTCAATCCTACAAAATAAAGCAGCTCCAATTTAGAAGCCGTAAATGGTCATCCCACCATCAACGAACAGGGTCTGACCTGTTACATAATTCGCCGCATCTGAAGCGAGAAAAACAGCGGGCCCTACCAACTCCTCAAGCTCACCCACGCGCCCTAAAGGCGTACCCGCAATAATTTCGGCTAGGTAATCCGGATTAGCAAGTATTTTCTCTGTCAATGGTGTTTTGAAATACCATGGTCCAATACTATTCACATTGATCCCATATTTACCCCATTCAAGTGCTAGCACCTTCGTCATTTGGATCATCGCAGCTTTGGTTGCTGCGTATACAACACCTGTTCGAAGGGCAACCTGTCCTGCAACAGAAGCGATGTTGATAATTCTTCCATAATCCTTTTGCTGCATGTGACGACCTACGATTTGAGAGCACAAGAAAGCAGATTTAAGATTCGTCTGCATGATCGTGTCCCATTCCTCATCCGTAACAGCCAGCGCTTGACTGCGAATATTCATGCCCGCATTGTTCACTAGAATATCCAGTCGACCCGTATGTTCAATGATTTGTTGGACAGCTTCCTCGATCTGTTCTCTATTCGTGACATCAACCGTAAACGGGTATGCCTTTCGTCCCAAGGCACGAATTTCATGAGCTACTTCCTCAATATCACTCGCTGTACGCGCAAAAAGAGCTACGTCTGCCCCCGCCTCAGCAATGCCTATCGCTAGCGCTCTGCCAATGCCTCTTCCTGCTCCTGTGACTAAAGCTATTTTATTTATTAATTGAAATGAAGGTAAAAACATCTTTTCATCGTCCAATCTATAAGGTAGTAGGATATTTAAGAGCGAAAGAAGGGTTATCTATGGACTATTCCGTTCGGGAAGAGAAGGCCAACGCCATCAGCCACGGCGTAGGCGTGTTGTTAAGCATCGCAGCGCTTGTCCTGCTCATCGTGCAGGCTTCCTTACATGGCACGATATGGCACATTGTAAGCTTCAGCATTTTTGGTGCAGCTTTAGTCATACTTTATACCTGCTCCACGCTGCTTCATAGTGTGAGCCATCCTCGATTGAAGGATGTGTTTGAGCTTCTCGATCATTCCGCCATTTATTTGTTAATTGCAGGCAGCTATACACCTTATTTACTCGTCACATTGCGAGGACCATTGGGCTGGACCTTCTTGGGTGTGATTTGGGGCTTAGCGCTTGCCGGGATTGTCTTGAAAGTTTTCTACGTGAAACGATTCGTCTTGGTTTCAACTCTTTGTTATATACTCATGGGTTGGCTGATCGTTTTCGCCTTTAAACCATTGTACTTAAACCTGCCATTTGGCGGTATCGTGTGGCTTGTCGTAGGCGGACTGTTCTATACGTTTGGTTCCATCTTTTATGTATGGCGGCGCATCCCTTATCACCATGCCATATGGCATGTTTTCGTGCTTGCTGGTAGCGCCTGTCATTTCTTCTCCATTTTCTGGTATGTCATACCCGCTTAATTATTGGATCAATTGCTGGAGGTGTTGGAGAGAAACCGCATTCTCCACTTGACGCGCCAGTTCTTCATAACCAATTTCATTTGGATGAATGGCGTCTTCTGATAAATAACGGCTATCTTGCCCTACGAAAGCATCATACACTTGAACCACAAGAATATGTGGTTGCTCTAATTTGCGAAGAAATAAATTAAAGCGCTGTACCCAATATGCGGCATCCGGCACCTGCGGCAGAGGATTGTAGAGCCCGACTAAAACGATTAAGTAAGGCTCCTCAACCCCTTGCCGCAGCGCCTCAATTTCACCGATCAATTTCTTATAGTTGGATTCATACGTTTGAAGAGCAGATTTTAAGTAAGCAGGATCTCCTTGATAAAAGAAAGGAATTGCTGCCTGGATTAAGTCATTGCCACCAGCTGTGATCGTGATGAGATTCGCTTCTCTTATATCCCTTTGGATCTGCGGATCTAACTCAAGTGTTTGAAGCAATTGACTAGTTGTAGCACCATTCTTGCCTGCAGGCTTTAAGTGAATAGGAACCTTCAGCAATTGCTCCAACTTTTGCCGATAGATAGATACGAATCCGTGACCTTCCGGAGCTCCAAAACCAACTGTTAGTGAATCTCCAAATGCCAAATAATTGATCGTCTTTTCCATTGCTATCCTCTCCCTAAAGCCTGACGTATAATACTATATGCGCCAGCGCCCAGTTTGGGAAGGGACACTCTTACCAGTTCTTTCGTCGTTTTTTTATACGTTTACATACTGCTTCACATAATTTTCGATTTGTGCCTTTTCCGAAAACGTAAATTGGAATTCACAATCACAGCCCTCGTCGTGAAGAACAATTTGAACAATTTCTCCATCTAGATTACAGATAACTAGGATAGAGGGATCGATTAAATCCTCCGGAAACTCCTCGCCAACCTCTTTATGAATACCTAAGAAAATGTCGCGCCATTGCCCTCTTACCTCTGATTCTGTGAAAGATAATGTAAATCGGTGTTCTTCATGTTCGGCTCCATATTTCATCATGTGAGAGTCCCCCTAATATTTCGCAGAAAAATTTTTTTCGTAAGATTACGTTTGTTAACTCTTTTGTGTTCGTTAATTGTAACCCAGTGCGCTCTAAAGTGGTAGTTCGCCTTCCTTTATACTACAATGGAGCTAAGAACCATTCAACAAAGGAGCCTTCCATTTATGAAAACAACGATTACGCAAACCATTGAAAGCCATGTGGACAGATTCAAAGCCATATCCAGCTTTATAGGGGCAAACCCGGAGCTAGGGCATGAAGAATTTCAAGCTTCTGATCGCTTAACTGAGGAATTGGCCTATCATGGCTTCCATGTTGAACGCGGTGTATTAGATATTGCAACCTCTTTTATTGCTACATATGATTCTGGTAAAGCCGGCCCTGTCGTGGCCTTCTTAGCTGAATATGACGCATTGCCCGACCTGGGTCACGCTTGCGGTCACCATCTTATCTGCATGATGAGTATTGGCGCAGCCATAGGTCTTAAGTCGGTCATCGACGAAACAGGAGGCAGTATCCGTGTATATGGCACACCTGCCGAAGAAACCAAGGGCGCCAAAGTGCCAATGGCCGCGGCTGGACTATTCAAAGATGTGGATATTGCGCTGATGGCTCACCCGTACTATACATATGAGAAGTCAGGCGAATCACTAGCTATGGATGCTATTCAGTACGAATTCTTTGGTCGTTCCGCTCATGCAGCTGCACAACCTTATGAAGGCGTCAATGCGCTTGATGCTGTGCTTCAGCTTTTCAATTCCATAAATGCGCTGCGCCAACAAACCAAGTCAGATGCTCGTATTCACGGCATCATCAGCGAAGGCGGCAAAGCTCCAAATATTATCCCTGACTATGCCGTCGCTCAGTTCTATGTCCGTTCAGCTTCACGCACGTATACGAACGAGCTCGTCCAGAAAGTCCTTCACTGTGCTGAGGGCGCTGCCCTGCAAACTGGCTGCACGTTAAAAACTTCCTTTTACGAGTATTCGTATGACGAACTTCGAACCAATGAGACACTATCAGCCGTCTTTACTGATCAGTTATTAACAATGGGAATTGATCCGAAAGAGATCGAAGTTGGCAAGGATCACGGTTCCCTCGACCTAGGCAACGTGTCTACCCAATGCCCGACGATTCACCCATTCGTCAAAGTTGTAGACGAGAGACATATGCTCCATACCAAGGAGTTCCGTGATCTCGCGCTGCAGGAACCCGCTCTTAATGCCATGATTTTCACAGCTAAGCTGCTGGCTTTCACAGCATACGAAGTACTCACTAGCCCAGAGCTGTTAAGTAAAATCAAAACAGAGTTTGCTGCGGCGAAGAAATGACGCCCATACGAAAGACCAGCCGCATGAAACAGAGCTCCTGCTCTGTTTCATGCGGCTGTTTTATTTGAGGCTTATTTGATTCCTTGAAGTATGATGTTGTAAAAAGTGCAACAATTACTGCTCATATCCTGTCTCTCTCGCCTCATTGTTGTATAATGTACAACTTTTATGACCTAACATGGCTCATTTTGCTTCAAATGAACCAAAATTCGGTCTAACCCCCTAATACTGGACACTAGTCGACTAAAGCAACAGATTACTTATTAAATTGCGAGTTTAAACGGCTTTACTTCATTTTTCTTTAACT
>NZ_LMEO01000008.1:19682-141794 GCF_001426375.1 Paenibacillus sp. Root444D2 | reverse complement strand
AAGACCCCTTGTAGACGACGAGGTTGATAGGTTCGAGGTGGAAGTGCAGCAATGCATGCAGCTGACGAATACTAATCGGTCGAGGGCTTAACCTAATACAGGGATCTTTAATCGTAGATTAAAGTCTCTCTGCTTGAAACCTAAATGTTCAACTTTACGCAAGTTTCGTATCTAGTTTTCAGGGAATAATATTTCCTGAGTGTATATATATCTTGGAGAGATACCCAAGTGGCTATAAGGGGACCCTCTGCTAAGGGGTTAGACTGCGTAAGTGGTGCGAGGGTTCGAATCCCTCTCTCTCCGCCAGTTTCCAAATATATATACCTTTTATGTGGCGGCGTAGCTCAGCTGGCTAGAGCGTACGGTTCATACCCGTAAGGTCGGGGGTTCGAGCCCCTCTGCCGCTACCATAAAACCAAAACCAGTCGGAGGCTTAGCTCAGCTGGGAGAGCATCTGCCTTACAAGCAGAGGGTCGGCGGTTCGATCCCGTCAGCCTCCACCATTTTTATCTTTATGCCGTTGTAGCTCAACTGGTAGAGCAACTGACTTGTAATCAGTAGGTTGGGGGTTCAAGTCCTCTCGACGGCACCACTAATTTTTAGCATGGAGCTGTGGTGTAGTGGCCTAACATGCCTGCCTGTCACGCAGGAGACCGCGGGTTCGAATCCCGTCAGCTCCGCCATTTATTTTTTTAGTAAATTAGGACAAGCTAAAGACAATTACATAAGGCTCGGTAGCTCAGTCGGTAGAGCAGAGGACTGAAAATCCTCGTGTCGGCGGTTCGATTCCGTCCCGAGCCATTGAGATGGTTGTGCTGCAACAATGCAGTATGGTTATCTCTCATCTGGAGGCTTAGTGAAGTGGCTAAACACGGCAGACTGTAAATCTGCTCTCTTCGAGTTCGGTGGTTCGAATCCATCAGCCTCCATTTTACCTTGAGTCATTAGCTCAGTTGGTAGAGCACCTGACTTTTAATCAGGGTGTCGTAGGTTCGAATCCTACATGACTCACTTTTATAAGTAAACGTTGAAGGCCGTGAGGTCTTTTTTTGTTTTATATAATCACAAAAGGCAGAGTTTGCCCCTTTCTTACATAAAGAAAAAGCATCCATAAGCAGGATGCTTTTTTCTATTTCAACTTGTCTGCAACGGACTTCATTTTTTGCTTCATAGAGGCCGGCTTATCACGGCGATCGTCGATTTTGATGGATGTGGAGACTCGCTCTGCTCCATTCGTAAAAGGGACTTCGTGGACGGCACGAATGACTTCCAGCAGTCGATCTATGGGACCCTCAAGGATGGTACCCATAGGTGTCATTTCAAAAACGATATCGGAATGTTTTTCTAGTTCTTTGTGCAGATCTGCTACATAACCGCTAAGGCTGGTGGTGGCAGTTCCTATAGGGATAATGGTGAATTCAGCGATGGCCATGGAGGTCACTTTCTCCTTTCATTTTGTAATGCTCTCTTACATTGTAGATGAGTGACAACAGGCAATGCAATTCACCGAGAAGCTAACTCCGTAAATTAAGAAATGGCGAGGTCAAAAATATAATCAGCTGTTCTTGCTGCAAGCGCCATGACGGTGTTAGTGGGATTCCCTCCACTGGAGGTTACGAAGAGACTTGCATCGCAAATGAACAAGTTGGGAATGTCGTGGCTTTGACCGTAAGAATTGACGACGGAGGTAGCTGGGTCATTCCCCATGCGGCAGCCGCCCATGAGATGCTGTGTGTCAGATACCACGTGGGCAACCTCACCACCGGCTGCTTTGAGGATGAGTTTCATATTCTCAACGGCATGATCGATTAATTTGCGATCGTTATCTCCATAATTGAAGGTTACGGAGGCACGAGGCATTCCATTTTCATCTTTTTCAGCGGATAAGGAGATATGGTTATCCCATTGTGGAAGCACTTCACCAACCATGGTTAAGCGCCCATAGTAATTGTAATCAAGCATGATTTGCCTAAGCTGCGTCCCCCAGATGGGCTCATGAGACGCTTTGCTAATCCCCTGAGCCATATCTATCGGTCTCGAGCCGTGAGAGTGAATCGTATAGCCACGAGCGAAGCCTCTGCGCGGATCGGTTTCATAGAAATCTTGTGTAGAGGCTAACACAGGTGTGCCTTTGTACAAACGAACCTCTTGCTCAAATTTGGCGTAGACATCATTACTGCTATGAGTCATAATCGCACGGCCTACCCAGCCGCTGGAATTCGCTAGACCGTCAGGAAATTGAGAAGTAGCAGAGTGAAGCAGCAGACGAGGGGTCTCGACGACATGAGCGCATATAATGGCTGTTTTGGCACGTTGGCGGTAGGTCTTTCCTTGGTTAACAAAGAGAACCCCGTCCACATGCCCCTCTTTATCGACTTCGATTTGCGTAACCATACAATTAGGAAGAATTTCAGCCCCAAGCTTGAACAGCTTAGGAATATGAACGATCAAGGTACTAAACTTGGCGTTCGGCATACAGCCTTGGATACAGAAGCCGCGATTGGAACATGGAGGACGACCTTCAAAAGGAGCAGATAGAATAGCAATCGGTGTAACCGCGGATTGAATGCCAAGTGCTTCGCAGCCTTTCTGAAATAAATAAGCATTAGGACTTAGGGAGTCACGTTCTGGGTAAGGGTAATGTCCATTGAAATTTCCCCAAGGGAAATGCTTTGGTCCGGAAACCGCAATTTCTTTTTCGATTCTACTGCAGTAAGGTTCAAGATCTTTGTAGTGAATGGGCCAATTTTCACCAGCGCCAATCAATGGACTTTGTTTTGAAATCTGATTCATGGAAGCGCAAAAAAACACCGGTAAAGTTCTGCGTCCCGCCGCCTATCCCCCTACCCGAATTGTGGATCCCCATACCAAATGGTTCCGTCCCATCGACGATACGAGTATCCTCCCATGCTAAACTCCGCATGCTCAGCTCGTCACTAGCGAAATCCTTCTGAGGATCCCGCCAAGGGCCCGCATCGAGCATAACAACACTCAAGCCGGCTTCACTTAACTCTTTGGCTAATACACCGCCTGCTGCCCCTGCACCTACAATTACGATATCGACAGCATCATGTTCATGTCTCCACTTCATGGCTTTCTCACTGCTTCCCAAGGATCAAGTTGGCCTGGATCCACTCTTACATATCCGCGAGGATAGGCAGGACCGCCAAAACCGATCTCCGACCAAACCAATGGATGTGAGTAATAGGCTTCTACACTTAACTGAAGGAGTTTATGAAACAGTGCTTTTTGTGGAATGTCATCCCAAGCTTCCGTCGGAGGGTAGCTGGCCTCACTGATCTGGAGCATGATGTGTTTTTGAGCAGCTTCGTCTAATTGGAAGAAAGGTCGGCTATCGGCTATCCATCCAGCTTCGTCAATTGCTTTAAGCCCCTGACGCAGGAGGTTTTGAATGGGGGGGACATTGACCTTGCGCTGTCCTTCCCCTTTATTTTCTGCCAACGTTTGATCGATATGAGTAAGGATCGTTTGAATAATATCTCCTCGATGATCATCCATGAGCAGAGCGCACCAAGCCCGTAATGTTTCCGTTTCTACTGGAGTTAGAAATTGATAAGAATGTTCACGAACCAGTCGGGAGGACACGATGGTTTGTGTATGGGAATCCCATTCCTTTTGCTCATCCATGACGTTGTAGGTCGGATAATAAGTATGATTCTTCAAGGTAAATCAACCTCCATAAATAGCAGTATGACCCAAAATGCTAATGACAGAAAATAGTAAAGGCATCATCACCGGCGGACCCGTAAGAAATTTAGTAATACAAAGCCACCTACGCCTTTCTGAACACCTTTGATGTGAAAAATAAAGCCGATTATTCCTTAAATGACGCCAAGCCAGAAGCAGATATGGTCACTATATACCAGCCTTTACTATTCAGCAGTGTACTGATGATAGAGACTAAACTAATCACAAGAGCCACACAAAAATTTGTTATTAAAGTTTTGTCGATAATGCGATAAGGTCACCTACACTCACTCCAAACCATTTGTCTGAACCTCCTATAGGACGAATTCACCCCAGTACAATTATTTCCAAATTACCAAAGATTATGAGTTGGTTTTATTTAGCCATATTTACCAAGCTTCCATTGTAACGGCTAGTTGAGTACTTAACTAAGTCACCTAACTAAACAGATCCATTTTGTAGTAGTTGCAGGAGGGTTCTTTCACATTCACATGAGGGGGGGCACATATGTTACAATAAGGAGATAGATATAGAAGATATATGGGAGTAAGGAGAGAGGCAGATGGATTGGGAGCGTGTCAAAGAGCGTTTGGAAGCGGTTTTACAGTCGCCTATGCAGATTAGCTTGATATCCGAGGCGGATTGGGAGCATTTGGCGGAAGAGCAGGCAGAGAATCTTGAGAGCTTTAGTCGAAGTGTTGTGCGTGGTCAGGATGTGCTTTTTTATTTATCCAAAGAACACAAAGATATTCGCATTCTGCAGGTTTCCAAAGACAAATTAACATCTTCAGAGCGCAAGCTCGTGGAACTAACTGTAGAGTCTAAGATGACATTAGAAAAGAAGCAGTGGGGAGTCTTTCTATCTGAAGATGAAAGAAAGGCGCACCAATTAAAAGATTGGCTGCTGCTGCAGATGGAACGCGGTTCAACCCATGCCGAGCTCCCGGATGCGCTTGCTTCACAATCCTCCCTCTATTCAACGAAAATTCCGCTGTTGTTATATGGGGATTATTCTCAAAATCAGCGCGTTTCCTATACGGAACTGAAGAAACTGTTGGAGTCTTTTTTTGAATCGGAGATTATCTTGATTCCTTTACTAGAAAAAGAGTGGCTGATCCTAGCGCCCGAAGGTCTACTAACTAGTGGCAGCGAAGAGCGAGAAGGGGATGAGGAAGAAAGCGTAGAGCAGATACTCGACGCTCTCGGGTCTGGGCTGTATGAAATGCTTGCTAATGAATGGGTTGGCGAATGCCACCTAGCTATTGATTACCCGGTAAAGCCTTCGAAATCGCTGTTTGCCACGATTCTCAAGCTGAGGGAAACCATCATGTTAGGGCGTTCCTTTCATGTAGGCAGCTTTATTCATCTTCGTTGGGAGCTTCGTTTGGAGAAGCTGCTGCACTTGATTGATGAAGAGGAAAAGGCTGAATTCTTAGAGCAGGTGCTTCGCGGCATAGACCATGTGTTGGATGCAGAGACGGTCATCACATTGGAACATTTCTTCACACTGGATTGCAACGTTAGTGAAACAGCGAAGAAGTTATATATACACCGCAATACCTTGCTCTATCGTTTGGACAAGTTTAAAAATGAGACCGGACTCGATGTGAGAACGTTCAATCATGCGGTTTTAGTGAGACTTGCATTACTATTGTACAAAGTAACGAAAAGAAAGTGATTTTTTTGTAGGGATTGTGCATAGTCAGTCCGGACTTCGTAAGGTAAGATGAGTATATTGAAAAGTTGATCAGCAAGCATATGATCGATAAATCGTAGGGGGAATGAAACCATGGCAGGCGTACGTTTAAACCATATCGTGAAAAGATATTCTGGTGCAGAAGAATCCACAGTTAAAGATTTCCATCTTGAAGTTGAAGATAAAGAGTTCGTTGTATTGGTTGGAGCATCCGGTTGCGGAAAATCCACAACTCTTCGTATGATCGCAGGATTAGAGGAAATTACTGAAGGTGAACTTTACATCGGCGACCGCCTTGTAAATGACGTAGCTCCAAAAGATCGCGATATCGCGATGGTTTTCCAATCTTACGCTCTTTACCCACATATGACTGTATATCAAAACATGGCATTCGGCTTGAAACTTCGTAAATTCAAAAAAGCAGATATCGATGCTCGCGTTCGTGAAGCAGCGAAAATCTTGGACATTGTTCATTTGCTTGATCGCAAACCAAAAGCTCTTTCCGGTGGTCAACGTCAACGTGTTGCCTTGGGTCGTGCGATTGTTCGTGAGCCACAAGTATTCTTAATGGATGAGCCGCTTTCCAACTTGGATGCGAAACTTCGTGTACAAATGCGTGCGGAAATCACAAAATTAACAAAACGTCTTGGTGTTACAACGATCTACGTAACGCATGACCAAATCGAAGCAATGACAATGGGCGATCGCATCGTTGTTATGGATAAAGGTATCATTCAACAAGCAGCTACACCTGAAGAAATCTACAACTTCCCAGTGAACATCTTCGTTGCGGGCTTCATTGGATCCCCATCCATGAACTTCATGACAGGTTCATTGACACAAGAAGGCAGTGGTGTTTTCTTCAAAGCAGGTACTGTGAACGTTGAAGTTCCAGCTGGTAAAGCACAAGTATTGAAAGATAAAGGTTTCGTTGGTAAAGAAGTTATTCTGGGTGTTCGTCCAGAAGATATCCACGAAGAGCCAGTATTCTTGGAAGCATCCCCAAACACAGTATTTAACGTTAACGTTGAATTGACTGAGAACTTGGGTCACGAAATGTACTTGTACCTGAATGGTATCGGCGCTAACACTGTAATCGCACGTGTTGACGGTCGTTCAGGAATCAAAGAAGGCACAAATGTTAAATTGGCTCTAGACATGAACAAAGTTCATTTCTTCGATAAAGATACAACATTGTCCATCTTGGTTAACCCTAATCTATAAGTTTTAACAGTAAGGCCAGCCGTTAGCGGCTGGCCTTTTTTGTATGTTCATACAGTTTCATGAACACTTTAGTTGATTTCAACTAACTATTCCATTACGATGAAACTATTGGAAAGAATGAATAACAGCAGATGAAGCACGTTTTGCACAGGCAAAACTCGGAGGAGACAGGACGATGGCCAAAAAAGTGAAGGTTTCCGAATTGGTAGAACAACTCCATATGGAGGTTCTTGCAGGTGAGTCTGGACTGAAACGTCCCATAACAACCGGTGATCTATACCGTCCAGGTCTCGAGATGGCCGGATATTTTAATTACCATCCAAGAGAACGTATCCAAATGTTAGGGAAGACGGAAGTCACCTTCATGGAAATGTTAACGACGGGTGTAAGGCGAAATCGGGTAGAGCAGCTATGTTCGCCGGAGGAAACACCTTGTATCATCGTGACAAGAGGATTAGATGTTCCTGTTGAATTACTGGAAGAAGCGACTAAGCGTGATCTCCCCGTACTTCGAAGCCAAATGTCTACAACGATTTTTGCAAGTCGTTTAACAGGGTTTCTAGAGAATAAATTAGCTCCAAGCACGACAATCCATGGTGTACTTGTCGATGTATACGGAATTGGTATGCTCATTACAGGGAGCAGCGGCATCGGGAAAAGTGAAACAGCACTTGAGCTTGTAAAAAGAGGTCACCGGCTTATTGCGGATGACGCCGTAGAAATTCGTCAAAATGGCGATAAGGTGCTCACAGGAAATGCTCCTGAGCTTATTCGTCATTTGCTTGAAATCCGCGGTGTAGGTATCATTAATGTAATGACTTTATTCGGAGCTGGTGCGATTCGTAATGTGAAGAAAATTTCGGTTGTTGTTAAATTGGAAAATTGGCAGCAGGACAAGCAATATGACCGATTGGGTCTTGATGAAGAATTGACACGCATCATTGATACGGATCTTCCACTCGTCACTATTCCTGTTCGACCAGGACGAAACTTAGCGGTTATCGTGGAAGTGGCCGCGATGAACTATCGTTTAAAACGAATGGGATACAACGCGGCACTTCAGTTTACGAATAAACTGACGGAGTCGTTGAACGAGGATTTTGAGGATTTCGATTGATTAAGAAGCAATTTATATAAAGATTAATGAAGGAGTGAAAATATGCTCGAAAGTGTTGCGTTTTCCTTAGGACCTATTCATGTCCGGTGGTATGGCATTATTTTAGGTACAGCCGCGTTAATTGGTTTGTTACTGGCAATTCGAGAAGGGAAACGGTTCCGAATCGTTCCTGACTTTTTCATGGATTTATTGTTAATTGGGGTACCTTCAGCGATTATTGGCGCTAGAATTTACTATGTAGCCTTCCAATGGTCCGATTATAAGGATAATTTAGCAGAAATTTTTATGATATGGCACGGCGGTATTGCCATTTATGGAGCGCTAATTGGTGCGATAATCGGTACTTTTTTCTATGTAAGAGCCAAAGGGTACTCATTCTTAAGAATCGCGGACATTTGTGCACCAGGTTTAATTGTGGGACAAGCGATAGGACGTTGGGGCAACTTTATGAATCAGGAAGCCCACGGAGGCCCTGTTACGGAGTCATTCTTACGCAACACCTTGCACCTACCTAATTTTATCGTAAATCAAATGAACATTGAGGGTACTTTTTATCATCCGGCTTTCCTGTATGAATCCGTCTGGAATATCTTAGGGCTGCTGGTTCTACTCTGGCTTCGTCGTAGGCCGTTCCTTCGGGCAGGGGAACTATTTTTCAGTTATTTTATCTGGTATTCCATTGGTCGTTTCTTTATCGAAGGTGTGCGTACAGATAGTCTTGATTTCACAGGGCCCACGTGGCTTGCGTCACTCTTGAATACACTGTGGTCACCAATGACGGTTGTATTTGAACCGGGCGTGCTTACCTATGGCGGCAATGTGAGATTCTCGCAGTTGTTAGCGCTTCTGATTGTGATAGGGATGGTTATCGTTATTATCGTGAGAAGGCAAAAAGGTTACGCGAATGTGCGTTATGCTGATCCGATTGTTTCCACGAAAGCTGAAGAGAAAAACAAAGTAATGAAAGATCAAGAGATAGATAAAGGAGCAGACTATGATTCAAACCGTACTGTTTGATCTGGATGGAACGATTGTTGATACTAACGAGCTTATCGTGCAATCTTTTTTGCATAGTTTGGAAGGTGAGACGGCAGAGCCTGTCAGTCGGGAACTCATCATTCCGAATATGGGGCGTCCGCTTGTGGAACAAATGGAATTCTTTACAGGCAGGAAAGAAGTTGAAGAAATCATTAAGAAGTATCGGACCTTCAATTTATCCAAGCATGATGAGCTGGTCAAAGAATTCCCGAATGTGCACACGGCGATGGCGAAGCTGCACGCAAACGGGATTAAAATCGGGATCGTAACGAGCAAGATTCGACAAACAACTCTGATGGGTTTAAAACTGTATGGGCTGGATACTTTCGTTAGTACCATTGTGACCGTTGAAGATGTAAAGGAACCGAAACCGCATCCGGAAGGTATAATTGCAGCGCTTAAGGTGTTAGGAAGTACTGCGGATCAAGCGGTTATGGTTGGAGATAGCCATTACGACATTGAGGCAGCCAAAAATGCGGGAGTCATATCTGTTGGCGTATCCTGGTCATGGAAAGGGCGCTCCTACTTAGAGCAGTATAACCCGGATCATTTGATCGACGATATGCTTGACCTGCTTCCTATTGTGGGGCTGACGTCGGATGTGGATGCTGTTTGAGGAAAACGGATAAGTATCCGGTAGATGGACCTAATGCTTTATGGCAAATCTATCATACCGTTAGCAAATGGAAGGCGATGCGGAATTTCGTTTTCATACAGATAACGCGGTACTCGCCTTCGCTGCGTATGAAAAATTGGATCTACCGGCACGTATTGGGGATGAAGGTTGGTGAACATACCGCTTTTGCTTTGATGGTGATGGTGGATGTCTTTTTTCCAGAGAAGATTCATATTGGGAGCAATACGATTATTGGGTATAACACAACGATATTGGCCCATGAATATTTAACCAATGAGTATAGACTCGGGGCCGTAAATATAGGTTCGCATGTGATGGTCGGTGCCAATACGACGATCCTACCGGGTGTGACGATTGGAGACTATGCCATTATTGGAGCGGGTTCGGTTGTGCACAAGGATGTGGCACCGTATAGCTTTGTAGCAGGGAATCCACTTCAGACGATTCGTGAAAGAATGAATGAGAAATGAGAGTTGTATGCTCTAGAGCCGTACAGCTCTTTTTTTGCGTATGAATGAAGAGATATCAAGAGCGGATAATCAGGGGAAAGACGATTGACGGTCCTAAGCTTACGTGATAAAATAGCCGTACATTCTTTATTTTGGTAGTATGGTAGCACGTTACCGTGTTAAAGTGAATAAAAGGAAATTGAATTCCTACATATTGAGGTGAGACGGTGTCAAAGCCAAAAGTATTTGAAAAACCGTTAGGGGTTAAAGATTATTTGCCCGAAGCGGTTACGAAATTGAGAAATATAGAATTCCGTGTATTGGCCTGTATGGAACGCTGGGGATATAACCAGATCATTACGCCTACACTCGAATATTACGATACCGTTGGTGTTGCGAGCTCAACAGAAGATAAAAAGCTGTTCAAGCTGCTCGACCGTAAGGGAAAGACGCTTGTTTTGCGGTCTGAATTGACAGCGCCAATTGCGCGTGTGGCTTCTTCCTTGCTCAAAGAACATGCGTTCCCATTGCGTCTCTCCTACCATTCGAATGTCTTTCGTTCGATTGAAGAGGAAGCTGGCCGGGATTCAGAGTTTTACCAGACGGGCGTCGAGCTTATTGGAGATGGTTCATCTGAAGCGGATGCTGAGGTTGTAGCTTTAGCGATTGCATCGCTGCAAGCGGCTGGCGTAGGCGCATTCAAAATTGCGCTCGGTCACGTAGGTTTCCTGAACGGTTTGTTCCAGGAAACGCTGGAAGGACGCAGTGATGCACAGCTCGCGCTGAAGGAGCATTTGCTCAGTCGCGATTATGTGGGGTACCGCGAAGCTATTAAGTCGTTGGCTCTTACACCTGAGGTGGAGCGTGAGCTTATTGGCGTGCTGCGGCTTAGAGGCGGAGATGAAATATGCGAGCAAGCTCGTATGGTATCTCAGCACCCTATCGCGCAGGATGCGATTCGTCATTTATGCGAAGTATGGGATGTACTGAAAGCCTATGGGGTTAGTGAGCATGTAGTCATTGACTTAACGATGATTGGAGATTTCTCCTACTATACTGGCATGACCTTTGAAGGCTATGCTTCCGATTTAGGCTTCCCGGTTTGCAGCGGCGGCAGATATGACAATCTGCTAAGTCAATTTGGACGTCCGGCTCCGGCGACGGGGTTTGCGCTTAAGACGAACAGAATCCTTGAGGTTACAGGCAAAGAAAGCGTGGAGCAGCCAGGCCGTGTGCTGATTGCCTACGATGCTGAGCATCGTGAAGAAGCGCTGCAGCTGGCGAAGGCTATGCGCAGCAGTGATGATGAGGTTATCATTATCACACAGTTGGTGAGCGAGTATGAAGCTTGGTCGAACGAGTTGTTGAACAAGGGAGACGGCCAGTACGAGCTTGGTGGAACGGTTTATAGTGATGTTATTACGATGATTGAAAGAGCGGCGGTTTGATTCGGAGCAAGTGCGAGAGCAAGCACAAGAGCAAGTGCAAGAACAATAGCAAGAACAAGAGCAAGAAACAAGTGCAAGAGCAAGAGCAATAGCAAGAGCAAGAGCAAGAGCAAAAGCAAAAGCAAGTATAAGATCCACAAGTGCAGTAGAAAATGCAGTTGCAAAAGCGAAATCAAATGAATGAGTTCGTCTCGCTCCGTTGGTTGGAAGTTTTGAAGGAGGTTGGTACGGTGGATGATATTCTAAAAGTAGCGATGCCGAAAGGCCGTATATATAAACAAGCAGCGAAGCTTTTTCATAAAGCTGGTTTGCCGATTCCGGAGGACCTGGAAGAAGGACGCCGGTTAATAATTCCGGTTCATGAAGCAAGAATGGAATTCATTTTGGCAAAACCGGTGGATGTTCCTACCTATGTCGAATATGGCGTAGCGGATATCGGGGTTGTCGGTAAGGATGTCCTGATGGAGGAGAACCGCAACGTGTACGAGCTGCTGGATCTGGGCATCGCACGCTGCCGAATGTCGGTTATTGGACTGCCGGATTGGAAGCAAGAGATTAATCCGCGCGTCGCGACGAAGTATCCGAACGTTGCTTCTCAGTATTTTCGCGAGCGAGGGCAGCAGGTTGAAGTTATCAAGCTAAACGGCTCTATCGAGCTTGCGCCGCTGATTGGCCTTGCTGATCGGATCGTGGATATGGTCGAAACGGGAGAGACGCTTCGGGAGAACGGACTTGTGGAGCAAGAGGAGATTTTTCAGATTACGAGCCGCTTAATTGCGAATCGGGTGAGTTACCGCATGAAGAATGATTCTATTCAGCGGTTATGTGATATGCTCCAGGCTGTTTTGCCTGTGATTAAGGCGTAGAGCAAACCATAGAGATTTGACCACTCACATTGAATGTTGAATCTGTTATGCAGCCTAAGTTTACCCACTTTAGAGGAACGACGATCCTCTATTTGAACGAAAACGTTAAGAAACTCAAATTAGCGGAACGAGAGTACTCTATTTGAGCGAAATTAGGGTTCAATGAGGCAGAAACAACGAAATAAGGGATCCTCGTTCCTCGAATTCATGAAATAGGCTGTTTTCCTGCAAATAACGCATCGACGTTCCCACTCATAGAGGAAATGTTATCGTAATGCGCGGGAAATGGAGCAAATAAATAATTTAACAAGATCAATAGATAAAGTAACAAGATCAAGAGATAAAGTAACAAGATCAAGAGAGGATGATGAAGATGCGGATACTTCCCGCCTCGGAATTTCAATTGAACCGCGAGGTCGAATACGGCTCACCCGAGCAAAATGAGACCGTCCGCCGCATCATCGATGAGGTGCGGCAGGACGGAGATGCCGCGCTCAGGCGCATGGCGCAGCAGTTCGACCGCGTCACCGTCGCAGAGCTTCGCGTCAGCGACGAGGAGATCCAAGCGGCGTACGCGCAGGTCGACGCCGAGTTCCTGGCGGCGCTGCGACAAGCCGCCGCCAACATTCGTGCGTTTCATGAGAAGCAGAAACGCACATCATGGATGGACCTGCAGGCGAACGGCAGCCTGCTGGGCCAAATCATCCGACCGCTGAAGCGGGTCGGATTGTACGTGCCCGGAGGGAAGGCGGCTTACCCTTCCTCCGTGCTCATGAACGCCATCCCCGCGATCGTTGCGGGGGTGCCGGAGATCGCGATGGTGACGCCTCCGGCCACCGCGGGGGAAGAGGGCATCAACCCGCATATCCTCGTGGCAGCAGCCGAAGCGGGTGTGAAAGAGATCTACCGCGTAGGCGGGGCGCAGGCGGTAGCCGCGCTGGCCTACGGCACGGAATCGATCCCGCCGGTCGATAAGATCGTTGGGCCCGGCAACATCTATGTCGCGCTGGCGAAGCGCTTCGTATTCGGCGTCGTCGATATCGACATGATCGCCGGACCAACGGACATCGTCGTGCTTGCTGATGAGTACGCCGATCCTGAATACGTCGCGGCCGATTTGCTGGCGCAGGCAGAGCATGATGAGATGTCACCGTCGATTCTGGTGACACCATCAAGAGAGCTTGCCGAAGCGGTTCGGCAAGAGCTGTGGCGGCAGCTGGATGTGCTGCCGAAGAAAGCGATCGCCTCTGTGTCCACAGCAACCAAAGGAGCTATACTCCTTGTGGATAACTTGGACGAGGGCGTTGACGTTGTCAATCGTTTAGCGCCCGAGCATTGCGAGCTGCTGGTACAGGAGCCTTTTAACCTGCTGCCTCGCATTGAGAATGCTGGAGCTATTTTCCTCGGCGCCTACAGCACGGAACCCGTCGGCGATTATTTCGCTGGGCCCAATCATGTGCTGCCGACGAATGGCACTGCTCGCTTTTCATCGCCACTGAATGTGGACGATTTCCTAAAAAAATCAAGCGTTATTCACTATAGCAAGGAAGCGCTGATCGCAAATGGCGAAATGATTATGACACTGGCCCGTAACGAAGGGTTGGAAGGTCATGCTAGAGCGGTAGAGATCCGACTCAAGAAGGAAGGGAAGTTGAAATAATGGCTGAACAAGATAAAGGGATCACTCGCTCAGCGCGTGTAACCCGCAAAACGAATGAGACTGACATTGCCCTCGCGTTTCAAGTAGATGGAACAGGGGTTTCTGAGATCCAAACCGATGTTCCTTTCTTGAACCATATGCTTGATTTGTTCACGAAACACGGACAGTTCGATCTGAACGTTGATGCTAAAGGCGATATCGAGATCGATGATCATCATACGGTTGAAGATATCGGCATTTGCTTAGGTCAAACCCTTCGTGAAGCACTAGGCGATAAAAAAGGGATTAAACGTTATGCCAGCGTGTTCGTTCCTATGGATGAAGCCCTTGCTCAAGTTGTCATCGACATTAGCAATAGACCGCATTTCGAATATCGTGCGCAGTATCCTTCACAAACTGTGGGCAGTTTTGATACGCAGCTTGTTCAAGAGTTTCTGTGGAAGTTTGCTCTTGAAGCCCGTATCACGCTGCATGTTATCGTGCATTACGGACAAAACACGCATCACATGATTGAAGCTGTATTTAAAGCTTTAGGCCGAGCGCTAGATGAAGCGACATCGATTGATCCTCGTGTGCAGGGGGTTCCTTCGACGAAGGGAGTGCTGTAGGAATGATCGCAATTATTGATTATGGGATGGGCAATTTACACAGCGTAAGCAAGGCTGTCGAGCGTTTAGGTTACGAAGCTGTTGTAACAGGGGATGCTGAGCAGATCCTCGCAGCTGAGGGTGCTATCCTGCCAGGTGTAGGCGCATTCGGGGATGCGATGGAGCAGCTGCGCGAGTCGGGCTTGAATGATGTCGTCATCCGTTATGCGGAATCGGGTAAGCCTCTATTAGGCATTTGCCTTGGTATGCAGTTGTTATTCGCCAGCAGCGAGGAGCATGGGGATCATGAGGGGCTTGCTCTTTTGCCTGGCTCGGTCGTTCGCTTCCGCGGCGACTACAAGGTGCCGCATATGGGTTGGAATCGATTAGTCACCAAGCAAAATGAGAGTCCGATTTTCCAAGGTATCGAAGAAGGGCACGTGTACTTCGTCCACTCCTATCATGCGAAGCCGGAGCGCGAAAGCGACTTGTTGGCGGTAACGGATTACCATCAGCCAGTGACGGCCATTGTAGGCAGAGACAACGTATACGGCATGCAGTTTCACCCCGAAAAAAGCGGAGACATCGGCATGCAGCTGCTTAATAATTTCCTCGCTATGTGTGTTAGCAAATAACAGTCTTTATCGTCTCTTATTTGGTGCGATAGGGCGGGTTAGACACAGATAGAAGCTTCTAGGGACTCTTATTCCGGGCGAAAAGTGTGAATAGGAATGGTTTTGGGGAAATAGAAGTCTGGAAAGACTCTTATTTGGAGTGATTTAGCCAGTTTTGCAAAAATAGAAGCTTTTAGAGACTCTTATTCGGTGCAAAGCTAGGGAGCTATATTGTGTGTTGGGTTAGCATTCCAGTTTGTTTTTCATAATTAGAAGTTTAGCTTAGGAAGGAAGTGCCATCATGTTAGCCAAAAGAATTATACCTTGCCTAGACGTCAAGGATGGCAGGGTGGTCAAGGGCGTTAATTTCGTTAATCTGCGCGATGCAGGCGATCCGGTGGAGCTGGCAGCGATTTATGATAAAGAGGGCGCGGATGAACTGGTGTTCCTCGATATTTCGGCTTCGGTGGAAGGACGGGCGACAATGGTAGAGGTTGTCCGTCAAACGGCAGGAGAGATTACGATCCCTTTCACCGTTGGCGGCGGCATCTCCAGTGTGGACGACATGAAACGCCTGCTTCGCGCCGGAGCGGATAAAATCGGAATCAACACAGCGGCGGTTCGTAATCCTCAGCTGGTTTCGGATGGAGCGCGGAAGTTCGGTTCCCAATGTATTGTCGTTGCCATTGATGCGAAATTTAATGCAGAGTGGGGCGAGTGGGAAGTGTTCACGCATGGCGGACGCAACGCCACTGGCATTAAGACGTTGGAGTGGGCGAAACGTATGGAAGAGCTTGGCGCTGGAGAAATCCTGCTTACTAGCATGGATGCGGATGGGACGAAGGACGGCTTTGATTTGAAGCTAACGCGTGCCGTGTCCGAGCTGCTCACGATTCCTGTGATTGCTTCCGGTGGAGCGGGCAAAGCGGAACATTTCTACGATGTATTTACCGAAGGCAAAGCCGATGCAGGGCTGGCGGCAACTATTTTTCACTATAAAGAGTTAACGATTCAAGGGGTCAAAGACGACCTTAAAGGTAAAGGGGTTGAAATCCGATGACATTTTCAATAAATCAGATTACTTATGATGCACAGGGTCTTGTACCTGCCATCGTACAGGACGCAGTCAGCAAAGAAGTGCTCATGCTTGCTTACATGAATAGCGAGTCATTGCAGCGTACGATACAAACGGGTGATACTTGGTTCTGGAGTCGTTCCCGCGGGGAGCTGTGGAACAAAGGGGCAACTTCCGGTCATACACAAAAAGTAAAATCACTGCGTTACGACTGCGATGCAGACACACTTCTGGTTCTCGTGGAACAAGTGGGACCTGCTTGCCACAATGGTACTTATACGTGCTTCACAGCTAATATCCCCCTAGAAACAGAAGGTTCTGCACAAGAAGATGCACCTACTGCCTCTGCTGGTGATCGTTTCGCGATCCTTGGCGAGTTGGAGGCTGTTATTGCTTCGCGTGACGCTGAGCGCCCTGAGGGTGCTTATACAACGTATCTTTTCGAAAAAGGTGTCGATAAGATTCTCAAAAAAGTCGGCGAAGAAACGGCCGAAGTGATTATCGCAGCCAAAAACAAAGATAACGATGAGCTTCGCTATGAAGCGAGTGATCTTATTTTCCACTTAATGGTCCTTTTACGTAATAATAAATTACCTTTGGATGATATAATGAAAGAGCTGGCCAATCGGCACGTCAAAAAATAAATAAAAACGACCTGGAGTGAATTCACGATGTTGATTGATTATCATACACATCATGTGCGCTGCGGTCACGCCTCCGGGGAACTGGAGGAATACGTCAAACGCGGCATCGAGATCGGGCTCACACAGTTGGGGCTTTCGGATCATATGCCGCTTTTGCATGTGGACCCTGCGACTTATTGGCCGGAAATGGCCATGCCGATGGAAGAGCTGCCTCGATATGTAGAGGAGTGTCTGCATCTTAAAGAGAAGTACAAAGATCAGATTGATATCCGTGTCGGGCTAGAAGGCGATTATATCGAAGGCTATGAGACGCAGATTGCCGCAATTATCCAAGCGTACCCATGGGACTATGTTATCGGTTCTGTCCATTTCCTTGGCGAGTGGGATATTTCTGATTTTAGGCAGCTAGCGGGTTGGGAAGGCAAGGATATTTACGCCGTTTATACCCAATACTACGAGGCAGTGAAGAAAGCAGTCCGAACCGGACTGTATGACTATATCGGTCATATCGATATGATTAAACGCTTTGGTTACGTCCCGGATCGTGATACATGGGAACTTGAGAAGGCGGCACTGGACACTGTAAAAGAATGTGGGCTTGCGATCGAGCTGAATGCTTCTGGCTTGCGCCATCCGTGTAAAGAGATGTTCCCGAGCCGCCGAATGCTGGAATATTGTCATAAGGTGGGAATTCCACTGACGATAGGATCGGACGCGCACCAGCCGGATCGGTTGTCCCAATATTTGGACGAAGCTAGGGAACTCTTGAAATCCGTTGGATTTAACGAAATAGCCACATTTTCTGCCCGAAAACGACATCTTGTGACTTTTTAATTTCGACATGTTTCATGTATAATGAGTAGGAACTGTATAATCTATTTAATGAACCTTCGGAGGTAACCATTAACCATGCATAGCGACAATGTTAAAATCTTTTCCGGATCTTCGAATCCGAAGCTTGCGGAACGTATTTGTAAAGAGCTCGGCCAGCCGCTTGGACAAATTAAGCTTTCCCGTTTTAAAAGCGGAGAAATTTACTGTCTTTACGAAGAAACGATTCGTAACTGTGACGTATTCCTGGTACAAACTTTTTCCCATCCGATTAATGAGCACATGATGGAACTTTTGGTCATGATGGATGCGGCGAAAAGAGCTTCTGCAAGAACGATCAACCTTGTCATCCCTTACTATGGTTACTCTCGTCAAGAACGTAAAGCTGCTCCCCGTGAGCCGATTTCTGCTAAATTAGTAGCTGACTTGTTCAGTGCAGCAGGTGCAACTCGTGTTGTAACGATTGACCTTCATGCGCCTGCGATTCAAGGCTTCTTCAATATTCCGGTGGATCATCTGACCGCTCTTGATCTTATCAGTGATTGCATCAAGAAGAAAAACTTACCTAACCCGATCATCGTATCTCCGGATGCGGGACGTGCGACAACCGCTGAAAAAATGGCGAACATTCTCGATGCGCCTTTCGCGATGATGATTAAGAAACGCCCAGAACACAATGAGTCTGTGATTACTCACGTCATTGGTGATGTTGTAGGACGTACACCGATCATTATCGAGGATCTTATCGATACCGGTACGACGATTGTCAACGTTGTTGAGAGTCTGAAGGAAAGAGGAGCGCATGATGTATATATCTGTGCGACACATCCTGTGTTCTCCGGACCTGCCCTGCAGCGTTTAGATCATCCTAGCATTAAGGAAGTTATCATCACGGACTCCATTGCGATTCCGGAAGGACATTCCGATAAATTCAATGTGCTTTCAGTAGCTCCGCTGTTGTCTGATGCGATTCGCATTATCAACGAAGGTGGATCCCTATCCTCCCTCTTCAAATACGGCGGCGTATAAGGAAGCTTTAAAAGGCGACTTTGAAAACGAGGATTAAGCAGGGAAGTGGATTCGGCGTCGAATCTTGAACGAAATCCGGGAACTGTGGTACTCACGTAGGCTTACCTACGCTCCGTTCCTCGTTCCTCGGATTTCGTTCAACCTTCTCGGTTTTGAAAGCCGACTTTTAAAGCCACTATTGCACGAGGGTCTAGAGCGGAGATTAAGACCAGAACTATAGACCAGATCTTACCTTCGGATTATGTTTTTGGCTTCCAAGCGATCTATGGTATAATTTGAGTGTAATCAAATTGCCGGAGGTGTCTTGCTATGGAAAAGATTAAGCGTGTGTCCGAAGCGCCAAAGCCTAAAGTTATCTCAATTAACATGGATGCCGCATTCTTTTTCGAGAGAGCGGTTCAATCTTTGGATCGGTTTCATTATGATAAGGCATTGAAATATTTCCGGCGAGCTGCAGAGTATGAGCAGGATAACCCTGTGAATCACTGTAATCTCGCAGGAGTTCTCTCCGAAATGGGCAATTATGACGAGTCGAACCAAATTCTGCAGCATGTCCTTGATACGATCGATCCCGAGATGACGGAATGTCACTTTTATATGGCAAACAACTATGCCAACATGGAAAATTTCGAGCAGGCCGAACAAGCGTTGGTTCGATATTTGGAAACTGACCCAACAGGTCAATTCATGGATGAGTCCGAAGAAATGATGGAAATGCTGAGCTACGAGCTTGAACGTCCCGCCCCTCTCACTAGCATTAAGAGTCGAGAAGGGCTCTTCGAGCATGATAAAGCCCGTGCGCTTCTCGAAGAGGGTAAATTCGCTGAAGCTGTGAGGCAGTTAGAGAAATTGGTGAAGAATCAGCCTGAATTCACAGCTGCCCGCAACAATCTGGCCCTTGCTTATTACTATATGGGTCAGTTTGAGAAGGCGATGGAAACGATTCGTGCGGTGCTCGACATCGATGCCGGAAATCTGCATGCGCTATGTAACATGGCCATTTTCCATCAGCATTTCGGTAACAAGGAGGAGTTAGCTGAGCTAACATCTCTATTGTGCAAGACGTTTCCTTTTCAGCAGGATCATGTGTTCAAGCTTGCTACAACAATGGGTATCCTTTCTGAGCATGAGAAGGCATACCACTTGTTTAAGCGACTGCTTAAAGCAGGAGACGGAACAGCAGACCCTTGCCTCTATCATTACGCAGCAGTAGCAGCCAGCCACATCGGTCGATTCGGCGAAGCTTACCGTTATTGGAAACAAGCCGAGAAGCTTGATCCTGGTGCCGAAATCTCCAAGTTTTACTTGGAGCAGCTGCGCTCACGCGAGAAGGTCGAAGGGCCGCTAACGTGGAGCTACCATTACCATCTGCCTTTCGAAGAGCAGTTTAGGGTATTGGAGAAATCCACGCAAGGAATCCCAGACCAACTGAAGAAAGATCCATTAGTGCGATCCTCCTTCTTCTGGGCTTTGCGCCATGGCGATATCGAGACGAAGCTGCAGGTGATCCAAGCGTTCGGCTTAATTGCTGATAATGAAGTGAGAGATGCTTTACAGGATTTCATCCTAGATCGTCAAGAGGATGACTATTTGAAACGAGTCGCCATTTTCGTGCTCCGCAGCATGGGGATCCGAGAGTCACTTCCAGCTTATCTTGAGAATCAAGAGATTACGGTGGAAGCCTCTCCATACTCACCGCATTTGCCTATTTGGGATGCCAAATGGCAGAGTGTGATGGAAACGGCGCTGTCGCATATGCACAAACGCTATGATATGGTTCAACAGTATGATTTGGAAATCCTATGGGTTGAATTTCTAACGAAGATCTACCCAGGCGTGCCTAAGATTCATAAATCAGAGGGCTGGGCAGCAGCGTTAGAATATTTGATCGCCAAAATGCATCGCCGAGCTATTTCCTACCAGGAAGTATCTACACGCTATGGCGTTACAGTCTCGACAGTAAGCCGCAATGTAAAGTTGATTGATGACACGTGCGGTTTACGTGAGAAAATGGAAGCTATTTTCAACAAATTCACGAGTATTTGATAGCCAGTCTTTTGCCTTGTCGAAAGACTTGGCTTTCATACATAAATAAAGCGGCGGTTTCAACTGCTCGCATGGAAGCACAATAAAGCGGAGCATACGAAGGCTGTCTTGCTGAAGCAAAACACAGGCGATGCTTACGTAGATAGCTTTCCTGAGGAAAGCACCTAGGAGGGAAACCATATGTACAAATCAGTCGTTGTAGGAACAGGACCATCCGGTCTAACAGCAGCCATTTATTTAGCGCGCGCCAACCTTAGCCCACTCGTTATAGAGGGGCCAGAGCCAGGCGGACAGCTCACCACTACTACCGAAGTAGAGAACTTCCCCGGCTTCCCTGAAGGGATTATGGGTCCTGAATTAATGGAAAATATGCGTAAGCAAGCAGAACGTTTCGGCGCCGAATTCAAAACCGGTTGGGTGAACTCTGTTGAGCTGACGAATCGTCCGTTTAAGCTGCAAGTTGAAGGTCTCGGCGAGATCGAGACAGAAACACTGATTATCTCCACGGGTGCTTCTGCCAGATTGCTGGGAATTACCAATGAAAGAGAAAACATCGGACGCGGCGTAAGTACTTGCGCAACGTGTGATGGATTCTTCTTCCGCGGCAAAAAGATTGTTGTTGTTGGTGGCGGTGATTCCGCCATGGAAGAGGCGAATTTCCTTACTCGCTTTGCTTCGGAAGTTCGCTTAGTCCACCGTCGCGATGAGCTGCGCGCTTCGAAGATTATGCAGGACCGTGCTCGCGGCAACGAAAAAGTGAAATGGGCACTGAATAATACACCGCTTGAAGTTGTAGCTGGCGAAAAAGGTGTAACAGGCCTAAAGGTCAAAAATAACGAAACCGGTGAAGATGAAATCATCGAAACGGATGGTATCTTTGTAGCTATCGGCCATACACCGAATACGAAGTTCTTAGGTGGACAAATCGATACGGATGAGCAAGGCTATATTATTGTGAAGCCGGGAACGACGGAGACGAATATCCCTGGAGTATTTGCTTGTGGTGACGTGCAAGACACGAAGTATCGCCAAGCGATTACAGCGGCAGGAAGTGGATGCGCAGCTGCCCTGGAAGCTGAAAAGTTCCTAGAAGGCAACATCGTACACGATTGGAGCCAGTCGCTGTAAGTGGTCTGGAGTCTTTACAGCAAACGTGGAGGGCTAATCTCTCCACGTTTTCTCATTTCTTTGGGAGCTGTTGAATCTTGACCAGTTTACAGGCTTGACTTATAGTTGGAACAGGAGCATATTCCCGAAAATTATATGAATATTCATGAGGTGACCTTGCAATGTCAGATCAGATTTATATCGGTGTAGATTTAGGCGGTACGAATATCAAAGTGGGTATCTGCGACGAGCAGGGAAAACTGCTGCATACGTTTGAAGGCCCTACAGGCGCGGAGAATGGTTCTGATTTTGTAATTGAGCGAATTGCGCAGTATGTACGCCAAATTGTCGAAGAGTCTCCGTTTGAATGGGAGCAAGTGGCTGGTATTGGCGCAGGTTTAGCCGGATTCATGGATATTCCGGAAGGCTTCGTCAAATTCTCTCCAAATTTGCTATGGCACAATGTCCCTGCGAAGAAAATGTTGGAAGAATTTCTTGGTAAAACAGTTAAAATTGACAACGATGCCAATGTAGCTGCGTTAGGCGAAGCTTGGGCAGGCAGCGGAGCAGGAATTCCAAATGTGGTTTGCTATACGCTTGGAACAGGTGTTGGCGGCGGGATTATTATTAACGGGAAAATTTATCAAGGTTCTACGGGTATGGCTGGAGAGCTGGGGCATATGTCCGTTGTACCAGACATTGAAGCGATTCAGTGTGGATGTGGACAAATGGGTTGTCTAGAAACTGTTTCTTCGGCGACAGGCATCGTTCGTATGGCCAATGAAGCGGTTGAACGCGGCGAGAAAACGTCATTAGCTCTTCATGAGAAGATTGAAGCGAAGCATGTCTTCGATGCAGCGAAGAGTGGAGATGAAGTATCCCTGCGCATCGTGAACCGTGCTGCCTATTATATTGGACGTTCGATGGCTGCGATGGCTGTTATTATTAACCCGAAACGATTCATACTCGGTGGTGGTGTTTCTAAAGCAGGGGAAATTTTATTCCAACCGATTCGTGAAACCTTTAAAAAATACACGCCAGAGACAGCCTCTGAAGGTGTTGAGATCGTTGCTGCAACACTCGGTAACGACGCGGGCATCGTAGGCGCTGCTGGTTTGAATTTAAGATAGACGTAGTATGAACTGTTCGTATGGTTAGCGAATCTGAGTTGGCCTGCGAGAAGCACTCCAAAGGAAGGTGTCATTCATGGAAGAAAACCACCCTTTAGCGAAACTGGTCATAATTACAGGAATGTCAGGTGCAGGTAAGACGATTGCCGTACAGAGTCTAGAGGATCTAGGATTCTTCTGCGTCGATAATCTCCCTCCTGTGCTGATTCCTAAATTTGCTGAGTTGATCGAGCAGTCGATGGGGAAAATCGGCAAAGTGGCACTGGTGATTGATTTGCGAGGGCGTGAATTTTTCACTGCACTTCAGGAGTCGCTTCGTTATATTCAAGAGAATTACACGCTTAGTTATGAAATTCTATTCCTAGATGCTACCGATGCGACGCTAGTACAGCGTTATAAGGAAAGCCGCCGCCGTCACCCGCTAGCTCCTGATGGAGCGCCGCTTGAAGGTATTGGTCTTGAGCGTAAACTGCTTGAAGAGCTGAAAGGCTTAGCCACACAGGTTATTGACACAAGCACGCTTAAGCCGGTGCAGCTCAAAGAAAGAATTATTTCCAGGTTTACCAATTTGGAAACAAACCGCATATCTATAAATGTAATCTCCTTCGGATTTAAGTATGGTGTCCCTATTGATGCTGATTTAATCTTCGATGTTCGCTTTTTACCGAATCCACACTATGTGGAACAGCTTCGTCCGCAGACAGGTCAAGATCCCGATGTATATGACTACGTGATGAAGTGGAGCGAAACACAAGAGTTCCTGAATAAGCTGCTCGATATGCTGCATTTCTTAATGCCTCAATATAAGAAAGAAGGCAAGAGTCAGGTTGTTGTAGGCATAGGTTGCACTGGAGGTAAACATCGATCCGTCGCCATCACTGAATACCTCGGTAAGGTGATGGGGAACAGCGAAACCGAAACCGTGCGTTTGAGTCATCGAGACGCCGAGCGGGACCGTGTATAAGCAGTCCTACGATTAAGAGGGTGAAAGAAGTATGGAACATGTTGAATTACAACGCAAGCCCAGAATAGTCGTTATTGGCGGTGGAACAGGTCTTTCGGTTATGCTTAGAGGATTGAAGGAGAAACCGGTTGATATTACAGCCATTGTGACGGTAGCGGATGATGGAGGAAGCTCAGGTATTCTCCGGAATGAATTGCAGATGCCGCCCCCAGGTGACATTCGCAGTGTGCTAACGGCCCTTGCTGATGTCGAGCCCTTGCTGTCGCTTATTCTGCAATATAGATTTCAAGTGGGTACAGGTTTAGCTGGACACAGTCTGGGAAATCTAATACTAGCAGCACTTACGGATATTACAGGTGACTTTGTCACTGCGGTTCAAGAAATGAATCGGGTATTTGCTGTCCGAGGTCGGGTGCTTCCCGCATCGAATCAAGCAATCGTATTGAAAGCGATCATGGAAGATGGTACCTTAGTCGTAGGCGAGTCCAAGATTCCAAAAGCGGATGGACGCATCAAGCGTGTATTCATCGAGCCGGCTAATGTGACACCGCTAGCTGAAGCCGTTCAAGCTATACGTGAGGCGGATGCTATATTATGCGGCCCCGGTAGTTTATATACCAGCTTGCTGCCGAATCTACTTGTCCCTGGGATTGCGGAAGAGATTGTGAAATCGAATGCTGTAAAGTTGTTCATCTGCAATGTGATGACACAGCCAGGCGAAACCGACGACTACTCGGTCAGCGATCACCTGGATGCCATTTATGATCACCTGGGCCAACATTTGTTTGACTATGTGATTGTGAACAATGGGGAAATCCCTCCGCAAGTCCAGGCGAGATATGCGGAAAAGGGTTCGAAAGCGGTTCATTTGGACCTAGAAGAAGTCACGAAGAGAGGGTATCGGATTATTGCTGATCGACTCGTGCTATTTCGTACCTACCTTCGTCATGATGCAGAGAAATTGAGTGATCATATTTATCAGCTCGTCGAAAGCTGGATGTTAAGGAAGAAGTGAGTCCCTTGTCCTTTGCGGCAACAACCAAAAAAGAATTAACGCTAATTACAGATGCGGAAGCATGTTGTGAGAAAGCGGAGCTGTCGGCTTTGATTCGAATGAATGGATCTGTGCAGCTAACCAGCCAACGCGTCGTACTTGATATCTCCACCGAAAATGCAGCTATTGCTAGGCGGATATATACGCTAATCAAAAAGACGTACAAATTACACACGGAACTGCTCGTGCGTAAAAAAATGCGTTTGAAGAAGAATAACGTGTACATCGTTAGAGTTCCTGGTCAGGTTCAAGAGCTCCTCAGTGATCTGAAAATTGTTTCCGAAGGGTTCATCTTCACCACGGGAATTAACAAAGAGATCATTCGAGGCAACTGCTGCAAACGGGCCTATCTTCGCGGGGCATTCATGGCTGGAGGCTCGGTGAATAATCCCGAGGGTTCTTCTTATCATCTCGAGATTGCCTCGATTTACGAAGAGCATTGTAAGGCATTGTCACAGCTTGCGAACAAATTCGATTTGAATGCCCGCTGCATCGAACGCAAAAAAGGTTTCGTCTTGTATATCAAGGAAGGCGAGAAGATTATCGAGTTTCTAAGTATCATTGGGGCACATCAAGCGCTTCTGCGCTTTGAGGATGTCCGGATCATGAAGGATATGCGTAACTCGGTGAATCGCATTGTCAATTGTGAAACAGCGAACCTCAACAAGACGATTGGTGCTGCTGTTAGACAGATCGAAAATATCCGCCTCCTGCAAAGGGAGGTTGGACTGGATAGCTTGCCTGAGAAGCTAAGAGAGGTTGCCGAAATAAGACTTCAGCACCCCGATCTGAATCTCAAGGAAGTTGGCGACATGCTTAAGGGCAGTGTAAGCAAATCCGGCGTCAATCATCGTCTGCGGAAAATCGACGAATTGGCTGAAAAACAGCGGAATTCGTAGATAAGAAGCCCCTGTACAGCGCATCTATAAGTTTTTCTCATTTTTTCTAGTGTACTTCGGGGAAAAATGCTATAATGTTAAAACATAGGGTATAGCACTGTTATCAATAGTAATTCATATAAGCTCCATATTAGGGGGAATTAGTTCCATGTCCAGACGTCCAGTCGTTGTGAAGTTGAGAACAGGACTTCATGCCAGACCTGCGGCATTGTTTGTTCAAGAGGCGAATAAATTTTCATCCGAGATCTTTGTTGAGAAGGATGAAAAGAAAGTGAATGCGAAAAGCATCATGGGAATTATGAGTCTTGCGATCAGTACAGGGACCGAAGTCTTCATAAGTGCAGAAGGTTCGGACGCCGAGCAGGCTGTAAACGCTTTAGTCACATTAGTTAGCAAGGAAGAATTGGAAAACCAATAATCCTTCAAAAGCTTCCTCTCGAGGAGGCTTTTTTGCGAGTGAAGTGGCCGTACAGTACAGCAAAGTTTAATAAGTGTCAAATTTGTTAACAATTAGGGAAATTAGCAACCTTTTTCTCTTGTCGACGTCTAATGTACGTGGCTGGCGGAGGAAAGGGCTATTTGCCGTTTCTGCCGTGCTGCATTTAAATGTTAAAGGAGCCAGAGAAGAGAATGAAATTGAATTCGCTAAAAAAAGAGGTTACCCTCCTGCTTGCGTTCATCGTGTTTCTTGCTAGTACGATAACAGCGCCGGCAGCTTACGCGGTATCGACAAGCTCGTCCTTCATTTTACTTTATATCGATAAGTCAGAAGCTTTCGTGAATGAGGAGCAAATCCATTTGGAGTCTCCGTCTACGATAATCAATGGAAGTACATTTGTCCCTGCTAAGTTCCTTGGGGATACAATGGGTTTCAAGGTGGAATGGAATGATGCTTCGCGGACCATTCAGATGACCCCTCCGGGTTACAACATCGTTCTCGATGCTGATCATAAGACCGTGACGACCAATGGGGTAGATACGGATTTTAACTCGGTTGCTGCGATCGTTAATGGAAAGCTTCTGGTGAAGCTAACTTGGTTAGCCGATTATATGGGCGCGAAGTATAAATATAACAACGAACTTCGCCGAGTGGAAATCGTACACTTTAAGACGCCTGAAGGCATCTACATTGACCAGGATAGCAACTCCAGACCTGTAGCTAAGTTTACAACAGCAAAGCCTACATACCGTCTTGGAGAGCCTGTGAAGTATCTCGATCTTAGCTATGATCCCGATGCAGAAGGTATTGCATCCTATGATTGGGCAGGTAATCAGGAAGCCTTTTTCAAACCAGGTAAATATCCGGTTACGTTGACGGTTAAAGATGGTCACGGACATGTAAGTAAATTGTTCAAAAGCTTTGTAACGGTGGTTAATGAACCTTATTTGACTGAAGTGGAATACCCGATTTATATGAAGCCGGTTGGTGGTTTCATCAAGTCAGACTGGGGCACGATTTGGGCTCATTTCAATGAGATGGCTCCTTTGCCTAAGAAAGTAACCGAAGTTCCAGGGCGTACGCTGCTAGTGAGTGACAGTCCGGAGGAATTTACAGAGAGCGGTATTCTGTACCGCGATAACATCAATGGTAAGGCGCGACTGTATGCCGATCACATCAACGGTACTAAGCAGAAGATGACCATGGCGATATTCGCAACGAATAACTCGGATAAACCGGTTAAGATCAAGACAACGAATAAAGGAGAGGTGTATCCCTCCGTTTATGCGAATTTGATCGGTAGCGAAGCGTCCGTAGACTTCCTTCTAGGCAATGTGTATACGGACGAACTGACAGTGCCTCCTCATGAGACTTACGTGTATGCGAAGCTTCCGGACTTCTATCCGGGACAGGGCGTGAACTTATTTTATGATGTAGAAACAGACGGTGAGCTGCAAATCTCATTCGGTGTGACGGATCGCATGCTGACGCCAACGATAGCGCAGGAGCTTCCGTTATTGGGCTTCACAGGCCACGTACGCGGGACATTCCCGACATCGGAAATTAAATGGGATATAGACGCCACAAGCTTCACGAAAACGTCGGTACTAACGATTGGTGATAATAAGACGGATCCGTTCATTAAAGGGTATGACGTGATGCGTAAGCAGAATGTAGAGAACGGCGGTAATTATGGCGTGGTCTATAAAATCCATGCGGATAAGCCGCGCAAAATGGCTGTTATGATTATGGCCAAAGGTGGCGTGTTCAAAGGACCATTCAAAATAAACGGTGAAATCATTCCGGTTCCTTATTCCGGTGTCATTACAGCATTTGACGGAATGGAAGTGCTAGCTCGTACAACAGGTACGGAAGACGCGCTGGACATCGAGTTCACGCCTCCGGCAGGCTCGGCATTCCCGATTGACCTGATTTTCTATCCATTGGATGAGAAGAATTAAGATAAGTTTGAATAGATAAGAGCCTTTGGAGAATCCAGTGTTGCATAACACTAGTGTCTCTGGAGGCTCTTTTTTTTCAAGCTTACGGCGGCGGTGAGAAGGGGAGAGCGGGGAGATCCAATGAAAAAACCAGCCGCAGAACTGCTCATTTGAGCAGTCACCGCAGGCTGGTTTTTATTTTACAAATTAGACGCGCTCGATAACTTTATCGATGAGTCCGTATTCGGCCGCTTCCGCAGCGCTCATGAAATTATCGCGGTCTGTGTCCTTTTCGATGCGCTCGAAAGTTTGACCCGTGCGCTCTGCTAGGATTTTGTTCAGGTTGTCTCTCATTTTCAAAATACGCTTAGCGCGGATTTCGATGTCGGAGGCTTGACCTTCAGCACCACCGAGTGGTTGGTGAATCATGACTTCACTGTTAGGCAAGGCGTAACGTTTGCCTTTGGCACCTGCTGTGAGGAGGAATGCTCCCATAGAAGCAGCCATACCAACGCAGATCGTGGATACGTCTGGCTTAATGAACTGCATCGTGTCAAAGATAGCCATACCAGCTGTAATGGATCCGCCAGGGCTGTTGATGTAAAGCGAGATATCTTTATCAGGATCTTGTGCGGCCAAGAAAAGTAGCTGAGCAATGATGGAATTAGCCACAACATCGTTGACACCCGTGCCTAAGAAAATAATGCGGTCCTTCAGTAAGCGAGAGTAGATGTCATACCCTCTTTCACCGCGCGCGTCCTGTTCGACGACCATAGGAATAAAACTCATGAGAATGACCTCCTTGGGGTGGGTACATGGTTTAAAAGATTGATGCGTGGAGTCAATGTGATCATAGAATAATGAAATTGATCTCCTTTGTACATACTGTTTACAGTATCTACAAGTATGATAACGAAAAAACCTCTGAAGGTCAAGAAAGGTCAAACTAACAATAAAAAAAATCAGCAAGGATGCTGATTTTGGCCAATCTGGTGCTGATTCTGCTGTAATTCTTAGGAACGCGCCCGAAAGGAATCGAACCTTTATCTCAGGCTTCGGAGGCCTACGTCATATCCATTGGACCACGGGCGCATAAAAAGTTAATAAGTGAAGCAAGGGTTATTATATGTCAGACGCCCAGAAAAAGCAAGACAGTAAGCCCTTTCAGCCCATATTAGTGAAAAATGTTTGAACAAATGTTGAATCTGGAAAGAGAATTGGTTATAATGAAATAGTAAGCTATCAGAAAGCATTCACGCAGAATAATCTTCAGTGAATTCCTCTTTCTGATTTGGAAATTGAGTAAGGAACTTTTTTTTCGCCCGGGTGGGACACAAAATGTATACCCGGGACATAAAACGTCCATCGACGGATCAGGAGCGTTATAAGTCGTCATATGAGAGAAATTCTTGACATTCAGAAACAGCTCTTGCCGGATCTCATGGACATCATGAAGAAGCGGTACTCGATTCTACATCATATCTTAGTCTCCGGTGTTGTCGGACGCAGAACGTTAGCTTCTTCGCTCGATATGACCGAACGCGTGCTGCGCGGGGAAGTTGATTTCCTTAAGGAGCTTGGACTTCTCGAATCGGATGCAACAGGGATGAAGATTAGTGAATCGGGTCGTCAATTGCTCGAGGACATGCAGCCCATCATTAAGATGGCTTTTGGATTAACGGACTTGGAGGAAAGTATTGCTAAGTCATATGGCATCTCGCAAGTGATTGTTGTTCCTGGTGATTCCGACACTTCGGTATTTACGAAGAAGGAGCTAGGACGTGCAGGTGCAGCAGCACTCCGCAAGTACGTATCCAAAGATGATATCATCGCTGTAACCGGCGGATCTACGATGGCGCAGATTGCCAATAACCTGGCGATATCCTCTTCCATGAAAGGCAGCTGGTTCGTACCGGCTCGCGGTGGACTTGGTGAAAGTGTGGATATGCAGGCGAACACCATTGCTTCTATTATGGCCAAGAAAACAGGCGGTAAATACCGATTGTTGCATGTACCGGATCATCTCGGGGAGGAAGCGTACCAATCGCTTATCCAAGATCCGCAAATTCAAGAAGTTGTTGACGCTGTTCGCAGTTGTCGCATCGTTGTACACGGTATCGGGGATGCTATGGTCATGGCACGCAGACGTAAGGTGGACGCTGAGACGACACGCAGTCTGGAACTCGAGGGTGCTCTCGCAGAGGCGTTAGGGTACTATTTTGACCGCCAAGGGAATGTGGTTCACAAGATGCCAACCGTAGGGCTTCGTCTGGAGGATCTTCAGCGTATTGAAGTCGTTATTGGTGTAGCCGGCGGGAAGAGTAAGGGGGAAGCGATCGCTTCCGTGCTTCGTCATGGACAGGAAGATGTTCTTGTAACCGATGAGGCAGCAGCTTTGGAGATTATGAAACATCTTTAATAAAGACGAAAGACATCATAACGTATGCCTTCATCAGCTGCGTTTTGAAATATAATTATTTATTTAATCTTAGGAGGAATTGGCTATGACAACAAAAGTAGGTATTAACGGTTTCGGACGTATTGGTCGTAACGTATTTCGCGCAGCTTTGAACAATTCAGAAGTACAGATCGTTGCAGTAAACGATTTGACTGACGTTAAAACATTGGCTCATTTGCTCAAATATGACACAACTCACGGTAAACTAGACGCTACAGTTGAAGCTGGTGAAGGCGAATTGATCGTTAACGGTCGTTCCATCAAAGTTTTTGCTGAGCGTGACCCTGGGAACCTGCCTTGGGCATCTGTAGGCGCAGAAATCGTTATCGAATCTACTGGTATTTTCACAGCTAAAGAAAAAGCAGCCCTTCACTTGAAAGGCGGAGCTAAGAAAGTTATCATTTCCGCTCCAGCTTCCGACGAAGATATCACAATCGTACTTGGTGTGAACGAAGATAAATACGATCCAGCAGCTCATACAATTATCTCCAACGCTTCTTGTACAACAAACTGTCTGGCTCCTTTCGCGAAAGTTATCAACGATAGCTTCGGTATCGTAAAAGGTATGATGACAACTGTTCACTCTTACACAAATGACCAATCCGTGCTTGACGTTCCTCATAAAGACCTTCGTCGTGCTCGCGCAGCAGCTGAGAACATCATTCCTTCCAGCACTGGTGCAGCAAAAGCAATCGGTCTTGTTCTTCCAGAACTTAAAGGCAAATTGAACGGTATGGCTATGCGTGTTCCTACACCTAACGTATCCGTAACTGATTTGGTTGTTGAGCTTAAAGTTAACGTAACAGTTGACGAAGTAAACGCAGCTCTGAAACAAGCTTCCGAAGGCCCTCTTAAAGGCATTTTGAATTACACAGAAGATCCGCTTGTATCCAGCGACTTCAATGGTGACCCAGCTTCCTCCACAATCGATGCTCTTTCCACAATGGTAGTTGGCGACAACATGCTGAAAGTGGTTTCCTGGTACGATAACGAGTGGGGCTACTCGAACCGTGTTGTTGATTTAGTAGCTTTCATTGCTAAAAAAGGTCTATAATATTTACTAATCACAGATTTGGAAAACACATGAAGGGGAGAAGAGATTCTCCTCTTTATGTGCGATTTACCCCTAGAAAAGGTTGACAGGAAGTATACCCTACAAGGAGAGACTTTGAGCTCCGCTCAAAGATCCCTAAAAAGGAGAGACTTTGAGCTCTACTCAAAGATCCCTATATTATGTTCAGGAGGCTTTGACCTATGAGTAAGAAAAGTGTTCGCGATGTTGAAGTAGCTGGTAAAAGAGTATTTGTTCGCGTTGATTTCAACGTACCTGTAGAAAATGGTCAGATCACTGACGATACACGGATCAGAGAAACACTACCTACGATTAAATTTTTAGTCGAAAAAGGTGCGAAAGTCATTCTTGCAAGTCACTTCGGACGTCCAAATGGTCAAGTCGTTGAAGAATTACGTTTAACACCTGTGGCTGCAAAATTGGCTGAATTGCTTGGTCAATCCGTGATTAAAGCGGATGTATCGGTTGGCGAAATCGTGAAAGCGCAAGTGGATGCTCTTGAAAATGGTGACGTTCTCTTGCTTGAAAACGTTCGTTTCAATGAAGGCGAAGAGAAGAATGATCCTGAATTGGCAAAAGCTTTTGCCGAGCTTGCAGACCTGTTCGTCAATGATGCATTTGGTGCAGCTCACCGTGCGCATGCTTCGACAGAAGGAATCGCACACTTCATTCCAGCGGTTTCCGGCTTATTGATGGAGAAAGAACTTGATGTGCTAGGTAAAGCATTGAACAACCCAGAGCGTCCTTTCACAGCCATCGTTGGCGGATCCAAAGTGAAAGACAAAATCGCTGTCATTAACAACCTCCTGAACATTGCAGATAACGTCCTTATTGGCGGAGGTCTGACTTATACATTCCTGAAAGCACAAGGTCACGAAATCGGTAAATCTCTCGTGGATAACGAGAAACTCGACCTAGCGCTTAGCTTTATTGAAAAAGCGAAAGAAAAAGGCGTTAACTTCTTGATTCCAGTTGATATCGTTGTTGCTGATAAATTCGGCGCAGATGCGAACACACAAATCGTTGACGTTGACGGCATTCCTGCTGATTGGGAAGGTATTGATATCGGACCGAAAACACGTGAACTATACGCTGACGTTATCGCGAAATCCAAACTGGTTGTTTGGAACGGACCGATGGGCGTTTTCGAAATCGAGCCTTTCTCCCATGGTACACGTGCCGTAGCGCAAGCTTGTGCAACTACTGAGGGTTACACGGTTATCGGTGGTGGCGATTCCGCTGCAGCAACAGAGAAATTCCACTTGGCTGAACAAATGAACCATATGTCCACAGGCGGCGGAGCTTCCTTGGAGTTTATGGAAGGTAAAGCATTGCCAGGCGTAGTAGCCTTGAACGATAAATAATGATTTTCACACAGTGAATGCTTACGATGCCAGTTATTCTGGCGAATAACTTTAAGGAGAGCCTATCCAATGAGTAGAAAACCGATTATCGCGGGTAACTGGAAAATGTTCAAAACCGTTTCCGAAGCTATTAGCTTCGTGAACGAAGTAAAAGGCAGCACAGTTGAAGGCGTAGAAAGCGTAATTTGCTCTCCGTTCACGAATCTGCCAGCTCTAGTTGAAGCTGCAAAAGGTACCGATGTTCATGTAGGCGCACAAAATCTGCATTTTGAAGACAATGGCGCGTTCACAGGTGAAATCAGCGGCGTTATGCTGAAAGATCTAGGCGTAGAGTATGTCATTATCGGTCACTCCGAGCGTAGAGCTTATTTCGCTGAGACAGATGAAATCGTGAACAAGAAAGTCGTAGCGGCTTTCAAACACGGCTTAACTCCAATCCTTTGCGTAGGTGAGAAGTTGGAAGAGCGCGAAGCGGGTCAAACGAAAGATGTTTGTAAAGTGCAAACAGAAGCAGCTTTTGCTGGTCTTAGCGCAGAGCAAGCAGCGCAAGTTGTTATCGCTTATGAGCCAATCTGGGCTATTGGAACAGGTAAATCTTCCACTGCTGCAGATGCACAAGATGTTATCGGCTACATTCGTCAGCTTGTGAGCGGTCTATACGGCGCGTCCGTAGCTGATGCGGTTCGCATTCAATACGGCGGCAGCGTGAAGCCGAACAACATTGCTGAGTATATGGCACAGCCTGACATTGACGGCGCACTTGTAGGCGGAGCGAGCTTAGAGTCAGCTTCCTACATCCAGCTTGTCCAGGGGGCGAAGTAACATGTCCAGACCGAAACCGGTAGCACTCATCATTCTCGATGGCTTCGGACTCCGCTCAGAAGAGCAGGGGAATGCGGTTGCTCATGCCAAAAAGCCTAACTACGACCGTTACTGGTCGAGTTATCCACATACAACCCTTACCGCTAGCGGTGAGGCCGTAGGTTTGCCGGAAGGCCAGATGGGGAATTCTGAAGTGGGACACCTAAACATCGGCGCAGGCCGTATCGTTTATCAGGATCTGACGCGGATTTCCAAATCGATTCGTGATGGTGAATTTTACGATAATGAAACGATTCTAGGCGCATTTCATCATGCAAAAGAGAACGGAAAGAAGCTGCACCTTTACGGACTGCTCTCCGATGGCGGCGTACATAGTCACATTCAGCATTTGTTCGCTTTGCTGGACTTGGCTAAAAAAGAACAATTTGATGATGTGTACATCCATGCTTTCTTAGATGGCCGCGACGTGGCTCCCGATTCTGCAAAGAGTTATATGGCCAGCCTGCAGCACAAAATCATGGAAGTCGGCGTAGGGCATATTGCGACCGTTCAAGGCCGCTATTATGCGATGGATCGCGATAAACGTTGGGAGCGGACGGAGAAATCCTACCGCGCCATGGTTTATGGCGAGGGCCCTGCTTACACAGATCCAATGAAAGCTATTGTTGAATCCTATGAGAAATCGATCTTCGACGAGTTCGTTATGCCAACGGTTATCGTTGGTGAGGACGGCAAGCCGGTAGGTCTTGTAGAATCAGGGGATGCGGTTATCTTCTTCAACTTCCGCCCTGACCGTGCGATCCAGCTATCGCAAGTCTTCACGAATGAAGATTTCCGCGGTTTTGACCGTGGTCCTAAAGCAGCTAAGAACCTGTACTACGTATGTCTGACACTGTTCAGTGAATCCGTTGAGGGCTTCGTTGCCTACAAGCCTAAGGATCTGGACAATACCCTCGGAGAAGTACTGGCTCAGAATGGTCTGAAGCAGCTTCGCGCAGCGGAAACTGAGAAATATCCGCATGTGACGTTCTTCTTCAGCGGCGGGCGTGATGCTGAATTGCCTGGCGAAACGCGTCTTCTTATTCCTTCGCCGAAAGTAGCTACGTACGATTTGCAACCAGAAATGAGTGCATATGAGTTGGCAGCTGCAGTAGTTAAGGAAGTCGAAGATGAGCGTCATGACGTGATCATTCTCAACTTCGCTAACCCTGACATGGTAGGTCACTCCGGTTTGTTGGAGCCAACAGTGAAAGCAATCGAAGCAACAGATACTTGTCTAGGTCAAGTAGTAGAAGCAATCCTCGCCAAAGGCGGCGTGGTGTGCATTACAGCCGATCACGGGAATGCGGATGTTGTTACGAACGCAGATGGATCACGCAATACAGCACATACAACGAATCCTGTGCCTTTTATTGTTACGGACAAATCTGTTACACTAAGAGACGGCGGAATTTTGGCAGATATTGCCCCAACGATGCTAGACTTCTTAGAGGTTACACAACCGGAACAAATGACCGGGACAACCATCATAAAGCGCTAATTAAACCATAATATTAAAGGAGTGTTTTCTAACAATGACGATTATTTCTGATGTTTATGCACGCGAAGTATTGGATTCCCGCGGTAACCCGACAGTAGAGGTAGAAGTATATCTAGAGTCCGGCGCATTCGGCCGCGCTATCGTACCTTCAGGCGCTTCCACAGGCGCATACGAGGCTGTTGAGCTTCGTGATGGTGACAAAGGCCGTTACCTTGGTAAAGGCGTTCTGAAAGCCGTTGAGAACGTGAACGAAATCATCGCTCCTGAAATCATCGGTCTAGATGCGCTTGATCAAGTTGGCATCGACCACAAAATGATCGAGCTTGACGGTACTCCTAACAAAGCAAAATTAGGCGCTAACGCGATCCTAGCTGTTTCCATGGCAGTAGCTCGCGCAGCTGCTGACGCTTTGGATGTTCCACTTTACGTATACCTTGGCGGATTCAACGCTAAGACGCTTCCAGTTCCTATGATGAACATCATCAACGGTGGGGCACATGCCGATAACAACGTTGACGTTCAAGAGTTCATGGTTCTGCCGGTAGGCGCGCCTACATTCAAAGAAGCTCTTCGCATTGGCGCTGAGATTTTCCATAGCTTGAAATCCGTATTGAAAGAAAAAGGCCTTAACACAGCTGTTGGCGACGAAGGCGGGTTCGCTCCTAACTTCACTTCCAACGAAGAAGCAATCACTACCATCCTTACAGCCATTGAAAAAGCTGGCTACAAACCAGGTGTTGATGTATTCTTGGGTATGGACGTAGCTTCCACTGAGTTCTTCAAAGATGGTAAATACCACCTTGAAGGCGAAGGCAAATCCTTCACATCCGCTGAGTGGGTTGACTTCCTTGCTGCATGGGTTGATAAATATCCAATCATCACAGTTGAAGATGGTTGTTCCGAAGACGATTGGGAAGGTTGGAAATTGCTTACTGAGAAATTGGGCAGCAAAGTACAACTGGTTGGTGACGATCTGTTCGTTACGAACACTGAGCGCCTTTCCACTGGTATCGAGCAAAACATCGGTAACTCCATCTTGGTTAAAGTTAACCAAATCGGTACACTTACTGAGACTTTTGATGCGATCGAAATGGCAAAACGCGCTGGTTACACAGCGGTTATCTCCCACCGTTCCGGTGAGAGCGAAGACAGCACAATCGCTGATATCGCTGTTGCTACAAACGCTGGTCAAATCAAAACAGGTGCTCCGTCCCGTACGGACCGTGTAGCGAAATACAACCAACTTCTTCGTATCGAAGACGAGTTGTTCACTGTAGCTCAATACGCTGGTAAAAAAGCATTCTACAACTTGAGAAACTTTAAATAATATAAATCGTAGTAAATAATTAAATACCTTGGGGGTCTGCTGTATGAGCAATTGGGTGAAAACTATTTTATTTCTGATAGGTTCCGCGTTGCTCACGCACTGGATCCCTTCTTCTTTTTTTCGCAACATCGACACGATGGTTCATGAGTTTGGGCATGCAGTAGTCACTTTGGCCCTATCGGGAAAAGTGATGTACATTGAGCTCTATCAGGATCATAGCGGGGTTACTTATTCATCAATTACGAAGCAATGGGCAATCATCCCGGTAGCTTTAGCAGGCTATATAACCGCCTCGCTCTTTGCGTGGTTCCTGTTCTCAGCTTATTCGAGGGGCAAGCAGCGATTAGGTCTGCAGGTTATGATTCTCCTATCTGGTCTTTCGTTAATATTGTTCGTGCGAAATGGTTTTGGAATCACGTTCTTAGTTGGCTTCATTGCTCTGACGATCATTATCTTGGCGCTTACGCCCAAATGGTTAAGTGATTTCTATTACTTATTGCTCGCTTTCTTATGCTTGGAAGAATCTGTGTTTGGCCCATTCTCTCTGATCATCTATGCATGGGGCAATGCCCGGCAAGCGGGTGATGCCACGAATCTGGCACTGCATACCGGTATTCCGGCTATAGTATGGGCCGTCGGCTTCACACTATTTGCTTTGTTGTGTGCGAAACAAGCCGTGCAAGCTTTTCTAGGACGTAACAAACGTGCTAGGAGCTCTAGCCGACAATCACCAACACCGTCCTACCGTGACTAGAAGGGGAATCACTAGGGTGCCTCTTTGTTGTATTCTAGGACGAACTGTGTTAAAATACTCATGCTAGTTGTATAAGGCAAAGAACAGGCAATTGGGGTGCTAATAACATGGTAATCTTTATGAAAATTTTGTTAATCATAGCTTCGGTTGGATTAATTGCGATTGTACTTTTACAAAAAGGTAAAAGCGCAGGTTTGTCCGGTGCCATTTCCGGTGGTGCAGAACACTTATTTGGTAAGCAAAAAGCACGCGGTTTGGATCTATTTTTGTCCCGTTTTACTATGGGGCTTGCTGCTGCATTTTTCATTCTTTCCATTGTCGTAGCATACGTAGTGAAGGCTTAACACACATAAAACGATAACAGCAGGGGAAATATACTCCTGCTGTTTTTTCATTTTAAACGGGTGTTAGGAGTAGGAGCTGGTTACCATCGAGAGCAGAATTTACAAGTCGACAGAACCATTCTTTTGGTCGGGAAGTGGAGATAATCAAGAGACAGGCATATTGATGATCCATGGATTCACGGGGTCGCCCTCGGAGTTTAGAAGGATTGGATATGTGCTCAGAGATGAAGGCTACACCATCCAAGCTGTAAAGCTTCCAGGACACGGCACCTCACCCGAAGAAATGATACGAACCGGATGGACGGATTGGTATGGGCATGTGCTGGAGAGTTATGACGAGCTTGCAGCTAAATGCAAAAGCGTTATTGTTATGGGACATTCCATGGGCGGACTGCTCGCCTTGAAGCTGGCTGTGGAACGTCATGCGGCTGGCGTTATTTCGCTGGCTACGCCTATTTTTTTGACATCAAGGAAGTCGGCGCTGGCCGTACTGCTGCAATATTTTATCAAATATGTAGCCAAGAAGCCCAAACAAATCTCCACGTTATTAGATGAGTCATGTGCATATACCAAAACGCCGATTCGATGCGTAGTAAGCCTGCGAAAGCTGTTAAAACAAGTGAAAAACTTGCTGTCTCAAGTCGAAGCACCGATATGGATCGGTCAAGGGAGCAAGGATGGCGTGGTCCATCAGGAAAGCGCAGCGTTTTTACATAAGCGCATTAGTTCCCAAGTGAAAGAACTTCGTTATTATCCAGAGTCATCCCACGGAATGCTGCTGGATCAAGAGAGAGAGCTTATCTATGCCGATATTACTGCGTTTATCCTTTCTCTGAAAGTGGCATACTATGGAGTAAAGGAAGCAAGTACGGCGAATTAGAAAGCTAGGCTCAACAACAACAAGAAGGTGAAGAGAGTATGATCACAGATAAAGAAATCATAAGTTTGATGCAAGAAGAGGCTTATAAGCCTATGTCCTATAAGGAGCTTGAAAAGCATTTTGGGATTGAAAGTGCGAACGAGTTTAAGGATTTTATTAAATTGTTAAATCAATTAGAGGAAAGTGGTCACATTGTCAGAGGCGGAAATGACCGCTACGGCGTTCCTGAACGAATGAATTTGGTGAGAGGCAAGCTGCAAGCTCATGCCAAAGGCTTCGGTTTCTTAATTCCAGATGATCGGGACCACCCGGACGTATACATTAATGCACATGACCTAAACACCGCGATGAATGGCGACATTGTTTTCGTGAAGATAACTGCAAGGAGTCAAGGCGGAGGCCGGCTCGAAGGGGAAGTCGTGCGAGTTATTACGCGTGCGAATACGCAAATTGTTGGCGTTTTTCAGAGTCAGGAGACGTTTGGGTTCGTGATTGCGGATGATAAGCGTGTGTCTCGGGATATTTTCATTCCTCAGCATGCCTTCATGGGAGCTGTTACGGGGCAAAAAGTCGTCGTCAAGATTGTTAACTATCCAGAGGGACGTTCTGCGGCTGAAGGGGAAGTTATCGAGATTCTTGGCCACAAAGATGATCCTGGTGTTGATATTTTAGCAATCGTACGCAAACACCAACTGCCAGAGGCTTTCCAAGAGGGCGTGTTGGCTGAGGCAGATGACGCACCGGATTCCATTACGGAAGCAGAAATTATTGATCAAGGACGCCGCGATCTTCGTTCCAAGCGTATTGTAACGATTGATGGTGAAGATGCGAAGGACTTGGATGACGCGGTAAATGTGGAGCTTCTGGAAAATGGGAATCTTCGTTTGGGCGTGCACATTGCCGATGTGAGCTATTATGTGCGGGAAGGTACTGCGCTTGATATTGAAGCTTATAATCGCGGCTGCTCCGTGTATTTGACTGATCGCGTTATTCCGATGCTGCCTCATAGATTGTCTAACGGAATATGTTCGTTAAACCCTCGTGTAGACCGTTTAACGATGTCTTGTGAGATGGAGTTCGATGAGGATTTAAAACTGGTGAACCACGAAATTTTCACGAGTGTTATTAAAACTAGCGAACGCATGACGTATACGAATGTGCGTAAGCTTCTGACTGGTGAAGCGGAGCCGGAGATTGTCGAGAAATATGATTACTTGATGGAAGATTTTAAACGAATGGAAGAGCTTGCTGCAAGGCTGCGTTCCAGACGGATGAAGCGCGGGGCGATAGATTTTGATTTTGAGGAGTCTAAAATTATCGTCGATGCCGAAGGCAAGCCTACGGATATTGTGAAAAGAGAGCGTTCCGTCGCAGAAATGATGATCGAAGAGTTTATGTTAGCCGCCAATGAAACGGTTGCTGAGCATTTTTCATGGTTGAAAGTACCTTTCCTTTACCGTGTCCATGAAGACCCGGATGCTGAAAAGTTGATGAATTTCATGGAGTTTGTGACGAACTTCGGGTACTCGGTTAAAGGTAAAGGGAATTCGGTACATCCACGGGCTTTGCAGGCGCTTTTGGAAGAGATTAAAGGGACTCCGGAAGAAACGGTTCTTAGTAAAATTATGCTTCGCTCCATGAAGCAAGCTCGCTATGATGCGCAGAGTTTGGGGCACTTTGGTTTGGCGGCAGAATTTTATTCTCACTTTACATCTCCGATTCGCCGTTATCCCGATTTAATTATTCATCGGGTGATTCGCGAAGTGCTGGAAAGCAGCGGTACATTATCCGATAAGCGTCATGAATATTTGTCTTCGCGGATGAGTGATATTGCGCAGCAATCCTCAGAACGTGAGCGAGTTGCCGTTGATGCTGAACGTGAAACGGAAGCGCTGAAGAAAGCTCAATACATGCTGGATAAAGTCGGCGAGGAATTCGAAGGTATTATCTCCAGTGTTACCGGTTTCGGTATGTTCGTGGAGCTCGACAATACGGTGGAAGGCTTGATTCGCCTTAGCGATTTGACCGACGATTACTACAATTTCCATGAGAGACAGTTTGCTCTCATAGGTGAGCGTACGTCTAAGATCTATCGAATCGGCGATGAGATCAAGATTCGTGTTGCTCGTGTCAATATGGATGAGCATACGATTGATTTTGAACTGCTCGATATGAAACCTCGCAAAGAGGGCGGGTTTAGTCGCGGCGGAGGAAGTTCAAACCGCGGTGGAAAACCTCCATTTAAGGGTGCAGCTGGTTTTAAAGGTTTCCGCGGGGGATCCGATAAAGGCAGACCTGAAAAAGGTAAGGGCGGATTTGCCGCTAAAGGCAAAGGCGGCTATGCGAAAGCTCAGGGAGCTGGTGCTGCAGGCGGAGAGCGCAAGGAAAGAGCCGGAGGTTCGGTTGAAGGTAAGGAAAGAGCTGAAAGAGTAGGTCAAGGCAAGGAAAGAGCTGAAGGTCAAGGGCGCGGAGCGGGACGTGCTGCAGGTGGCGCAGCTCGTAGAATAGAAGCCGCAGCGCGTGCTGAAGGCGGAGCAGGGCAAGGGCGCGGTGAAGGTTCTGGGCGCGTAGAAGGCGGAGCAGGACGTGCAGAGGGTGGAGCAGGACATGCAGAGGGCGGAGCAGGACAAGGCAAAACCCGGCGCGGTAAGGCAGGGAGCACGCCGTGGAGCGAGAAGCGCGGCAAAGGTGGATCTGGCCGCGGCAAAGCGGGCGGTCCTAAGCTGAGCGAAGGCGGCAGCTTGAGCGCAAGGCTTGAATCTGTCGGCGCGGGGCGGACAGAGAGCGGTGTTGCCCGCGGCGAAAGCAAGCGCGGCCGCGGTGGGATTGCGCTTGGGGGCGAAGCCCAAGCGGGTGGCGGTTCGCCTGCTGCTGAGCGCAGCACAGGCGGCAGTGATTGGGCGAGCGGCGTGAACGCGCTCGCCAAGGGTGGTCGTCGTCGGAGTGACGACGGCGATGGCAGCAAGAAGCGGCGGAGATAACGCCGCTTCTTGCTTTTCCGCCTTGATCTTGCTACAATAGGATGCACATTGTAGCAGTATTTACCTGCATTGAACGTGCGGGAGGAGGATCTCATGTGGCAACGAAAAAGGCAGATGGCAAATTGCTCGCCCAGAACAAAAAGGCTTCACACGACTATTTTATTGAAGAAACGTATGAATGCGGTCTTGTCCTGACCGGCACGGAGATCAAATCCTTACGGGCAGGTAAAGCAAACATAGGCGATAGCTTTTCGACTATTCGCAATGGCGAAGCATTTGTACACAACATGCATATTAGTCCTTTCGATCAAGGCAACCGAAGCAATCCAGATGATCCAACACGGACGCGGAAGCTGCTCTTAAAAAAGGCCCAGATCGCCAAGATGTTAGGTCAGGCAAAACAAGAAGGTTATACTCTCGTTCCACTAAAGGTGTATATCCGGAATGGTTACGCCAAACTTTTGGTCGGCATAGGCAAAGGGAAAAAGCAGTTCGACAAGCGTGAATCCGCAGCGAAAAAGGATGCACAGCGAGACATTCAACGTGCTCTGCGTGAGAAGCAGAAGATTGCCAGATAGGCGGCCAGCCGATACTGGAAGGCAACACCTCAACTTCCATGAACCTAGTCGTTCATTTTTCATCGTCATGTGTTATACTAATTTAGCAGCAAAGATTTGAAAGCAATTTGGCTCAAATGATTATCCTGCTTTTCTTTTACCTTCACCGTCTCTGACGGCAACGAAGGCAATCCGGGGGTGTTCTTGGATTCGACGGGGATAGTTTGGGCACGGGTTGCGGGTAGTGGGGCCGCGTCCACTATAAAACGCTAAAGCCTATTAAATGGCAAAACACAAAACAACTACGCTTTAGCAGCTTAATAACCTGTTAGCGTGCTCCTCCTCAGCATCGCCCATGTGACTGGGATAGGGGCTCAACTATAGTGGGATACGACGTTTGGTCTCCGCCTGGGGTCGGACGTAGGAAGACAATCAGGCTGACCCAACGCATAGCCGGTTACGGGGCGCTGCTCGGGTGACATCAAAACTGTGACTACACCCGTAGATGCCTGTGTGGCGATATTTTCGGACAGGGGTTCGACTCCCCTCACCTCCATACAATGAAGAAGCACCCGAGAGGGTGCTTTTTTCATTGCACGAGATTCGGGAGGAGAACCCCTCGAGGGTTCAGTCCGCGCGGACTGGAGCGTGAGCGGAGGGAGCACGGCATTGAAATGTACCGCTAGGGTTGTCGTCGGTGAGTTGCTTCGGAGCAAGTTAAATGGACATTTCAATACTCCCCTCACCTCCATACAAGTAAAAAAGACACCCTCTGGGGTGTCTTTTTTTTGCGAAGGTTAGGATTAGTGAGGAGACCCCTCGAGGGCTCAGTCCGCGCGGACTGAGGTGCAGAAGAACATCTGCCAATAACTGTATCGACATTTTCTGAGCATATATGATATCATGTAGTTCTTGATAAAGTGGTAACGTGCTAAAGTCTTTGATACAAATGTTAAAGGTGGAGTTGGAGTTTATGAAACGATTGGCAACGATGGCATTAGTAATTACGGCGGCACTTTCGCTGGTTACAGGATGTTCGAGTTCAAAAGGTAACACAGGTGACGCGAAAAAGGTAGTGGTCGGCATTGATGACAAATTTGCGCCGATGGGTTTCCGAGATGAGAAGAATGAAATCGTCGGCTTTGATATCGATTATGCGAAAGCAGCTGTTGAAAAAATGGGTACAACGGCAGTTTTTCAACCGATTGACTGGACAACCAAAGAATCAGAGCTGAACAGCGGCAGGATTGATCTCATTTGGAACGGATATACGATTACGGACGAGCGTAAAGGCAAAGTTCTTTTTACCAAACCTTATTTGAAAAATGCGCAGGTGGCTGTCACGCTGGCTAAATCCAATTTCGCCAAGCTGGATGATCTGTCTGGTAAAGTTGTAGGGCTTCAATCCCTCTCTTCAGCAGCAGACGCATTGAACGGGAGTCCGTTAAAATCCAAAGTCAAGACCGTTACGGAGTATGCCGATAATGTTCTAGCGCTAAACGATTTGAAGATTGGCCGCATTGATGCGGTGATCATTGACGAAGTTGTCATTAAGTACTACATGTCCAAAGAAAAGGGAAGCTTCAAGCTGCTTGGTGAATCGCTAGCTCCTGAAGAATACGGGATTGGCGTGAAGAAAGGCAACGAGCCACTGCTTCAAAAGCTGCAAAAAGCGCTTGACGAGATGAACCAAGACGGCACGGCTGCTAAAATTTCTCAAAAGTGGTTTGGTGAAGATAAAGTATTGAAGTAACGTAATCGAAGAAGATAAGGCAAAATCGGATTTCTTTTGGGAAATTCCGTTTTTGTTTTTGGGGGTATTTTTTGATGTCAGCTGATTATTTCACTTCGATGGTCATCCCTATGCTGGAAGGGGCCCAAATGACGATCCTTTTGTTTTTAATTGCCATTGTGGTGTCCATCCCTTTGGGTTTTGTCCTTACATTGGCGGTGAAAAGCAATAACCGATCGATTGCGGGGCTCGCTAATACGTATATTTATATCATGCGCGGAACGCCGCTCTTGCTGCAATTGCTCGTGATATGTTTCGGGCTTCCCATGCTGCCGGGGATCGGACAATATCTGGTGCTGGACCGATTTACCGCTGCCTGTTTAGGTTTTATTCTGAACTATGCGGCTTATTTTGCCGAAATTTTTAGGGGCGGTTTGCTAGCGATTGATAAAGGCCAATATGAGGCTTCGCAGGTGCTAGGCTTTAGCAAGTGGCAGACCATGCTGCGAATCATCCTGCCTCAAATGTTTCGAGTCGTCTTGCCTGCAGTATCCAATGAGTCGATTACACTGATTAAAGATACGGCGCTGCTTTATGCTGTTGCAGTTCCGGAGTTGCTTCATTTTGCCCAGACGGCGGTCAATCGTGACTTCTCCATCATGCCTTTCTTTATCGCGGGCATTATTTATTTGGTCATGACACTTCTGCTAACTGTGTTTTTTAAATGGCTGGAGCGAAGATTTAAATTTGAATAAAAGGGATGGCGCGTGTGGCAATCATTGAAGTAGCTAACCTCAGTAAGTCATATGGCGAGTTGAACGTGTTGAAGCAAATGACGTTTCAAGTGGAAAAGAAAGATGTTGTTGCAGTCATTGGTCCTTCGGGTTCCGGCAAAAGTACGATGCTCCGAAGTCTTATTCATCTTGAGCAGATTAATAGCGGCACGATTCACATAGCAGGAGAGGTTTTGGTCAAAGATGGAATCTATGCCAAGCCCTCTGAAATCAAACGGATCACCCCCAAGATGGGGATGGTGTTCCAACATTTTAATTTGTTTCCTCATCTTACAGTGAGAGAAAACTTGGAGCTCGCTCCGCGGATTGTTAAAGGCGAGTCGATGACCGGATTTCGAAAACGAAGCTTGGAATTGTTGGAAAAGGTTGGGCTCTCCGAGCGGGCATTGGATTATCCGGCTAAGCTTTCAGGGGGCCAGAAGCAGAGGGTCGCGATTGCCCGAGCATTAATGATGAACCCCGAAATCTTGTTGTTCGATGAACCTACTTCCGCCCTCGACCCTGAGTTGACAGGAGAGGTGATGCAGGTGATGAAGAACCTCGCAGAGGAACACATGACGATGATCGTTGTGACCCATGAAATGGGCTTCGCCAGAGAAGTAGCGAATCGGGTCATTTTTATGGATAAAGGAGAAATCGTTGAATCCGGCCATCCGCAGCAGCTTTTTACAAATCCGAAGTTTGATCGGACGAAAGCTTTCTTGAATGTTGGTTTGGCACAGCAGTGATGAGGGAAAAGGTTTAACGATGAAAAAAGCACCCGAGAGGGTGCTTTTTTCATTTTCAACATGCGTGGCTACTTGCGAGAGAATAGATATGGGGCCAATCCCATTGCAATTACTTGATGCCCCCGATCATTTGGATGGATGGGCAAAGATCCGCTTAACGCATCTTCAATCTTTCCTTTTTGATAACCATAAATCAGATCTGATTGTTTTCCTTCAAACCACGTATGAACGGGAACGATAGTTGCATCGTAATTTTGGGCGAGTTCGTTCGTTAAATGATTTAATCGGGCTATCGACTCAACCGCAAGAGGACTGTTTGGAAATGGATTGTACTGCGTGCAGCAAATAATTCGGGCATGGCTGCCATTTTTTATTTGCGATAGAATAGCACTTACATTTCGCTTATAGTTGGTTGCAATTTGTTTTGCATTTAATGGTTGCTGGTTTCTAAATGAAAACAGTGCCGCGTTGGCTAAATCAACACCTCCGATCCATATAGAAACAACAGCAGATTGTCTAATCATTGAGGCACCTTGCCATATCACCGCATCCAACAAATCGTAACTGCTCCAACCAGGTCGAGCCAAAACATACCCAGTTACCTTACGGGAGCGTGAATTTAAAGTAGATATGGTTAATTGGGGATAGGCCTTTACCAAAGAGGAGGCATTTTCCCCAAATGTAATAGAATCTCCAAGAGCTGTATAGATCAAAACCTATCACCAACCTCACTCATAATCATGCATACACCGGGAAATCGAGTAATGAAGTACTAGCGCGAATAAATTTAACGATGAGTCATTGAATTGATGCTTCGGATGAGTTTGTGTTTCAAATGAAACGAGCGTGAGCAAAAGCTGCTGGGTTCTATTAAAGGTTGGAATGATGATACTGTAGCGGATACCCCCAACCGTTTTTTAGAAAACCCTTAAATAAGATAAAATAATTACAATATATTCAATGACTTTAGCATGGTATAGACAAACATCCTTTAGGGTTCGAAAAAGGTTTGGATTATTGCGGAATGTATCTTTAGGTCGTACGGGGCGCTGCTCGGATGACATCGAAACTATGAATACACCCATTGCGAAGCGCTGCCTGTGTGGCGGTAGTTTCGGATAATGAAGAAGCACCCGAGAGGGTGTTTTCTTTGGGCAATTCGATTTGCTGTATCCCGCCGGAAGGCTTCTTTATTGTTAATTTGAGAAAGCAATAGTAGGCAAGAAGAGACAAATTTGAGAAAATGAAAGCATGAACGGGGCTCAAATCATTTCGTCAACTAATCAAAGCCAATGGATCGGTTCATGCGGAAAAGTTTATGAATTGGATTACATTGAATTGAGCGAAAAGCACAAAAATAATATCGCTTTTGACCGTGAAAGGACGTAGTTTGTTTGAATAGACAAGAATTACAAAAAAAGGTTCGTCATACGGTACATCAATTGATCTGGGAAAAAGGGTATGCGAGCCCACTGGATTTGTTCTTGAAGATAGAGAAGATCTCTCCAAAGCTTGTAGAGGAATGGCGATTCCGAAGGGTTCCCTACCTAGAGAGGGTCCTTAACGGGAATTTGGGTCAACTCAGCTTCATCATGAAAGAATTCCGGAAAACGGCAAGGGAATTAAACCTTAAGGAATCTTATAGACTCTATATGTCCTGGGGAAAAGGGGCGAAAAGTCAGCTGCGTTTCTCCAAAACAGGTGATTACCAAGTTGAACGACACTATTCCACTCATTATGTAAAACCGCCAATACCGGAACAAGCCCCACTTAAACCCTCCTTAGAAGGGGTTAATCAGCAGCAAGGTAATGATGAAACGGTGATTTAGTTAGGATGAAATATTCAGGCAGAATCGTTATCTTTAGGTGATTTTTGTAAATGAAAATGGAAGCAAAGGGCTGGGGCGAAATTTAGTTTAACAGTCAGGAGTTGAATTGAATGAACAAAGTACGTCTAATTAAACCTTCTATGGAATTCCGTGATCAGTATTTATCGTTCTACCAAGACTGGGTCAGCAGTGGTGAAGATATCGTGCCTTGGGTTGTTGAGAAAGATCCTAGCGATTTCCATGCAATGCTAGAATTTCTCTATTCGGAAGACAGCGAAGAGAAATTAGTCACTTCTAATTGGGTGCCCCATTCAACCTACTGGTTATTAAATGAAGAGAACTTTCTAGTGGGGGCTGTAAACATTCGTCACCGTTTAAACCAAAAGCTGCTAAATTGCGGTGGTCATATTGGTTATGGCATACGGCCCTCCTTTAGACGAAAAGGGTATGCGAGTGCCTTGCTACATCAGACATTACAAATAGCGAAAGAGATGGGCTTGGATAAAGTATTAGTGGTTTGCGATAAAGGCAACATAGGGTCTGAGAAGATAATTCTCAAGCAGGGTGGCGCCTTTGAATCAGAGTTTATCGAAGATGATGGAAATATGGTTGGGAGATTCTGGATTATGTTAAGAGGGGAAACCGACACTTAAAAGCAAAATGAAAAAGCACCCGTGAGGGTGCTTTTTATAAACTCGCGGCAAAAGCATATGTTAGTTAATTCTACTCTAGGTGGGAAGCTTATGTTTTCTCATTAAGGATTGGCTATGATTTTACCGTTTTGCCACTCAAATTCATATTCAAATTGTTCGGTAGAGCTATAAAGTTCTGGTGAGTACGGACGGACAATATGATTCTCTGATGCTTTGACACCTAACGCAGATAGGGATAACATACAGGCAAGCACAAGAATTATTTTTGCTGTCATATTTTCGATGCCTCCGCCACAATAAGATATCTCAATTGTAGGGTACATATGTAATTGGAGTATTATCACTAAGTAAATAACTTGTTTACAAAAAGGAAGGGGGTCATGGATTAATACGATGACACCTCCGTTCGGTAAACCTTACTTGAACCGAGAATAGGGATTCAACATATATATCCGGGAAAACTTATTATTTTCTCATTAAGGCTCGTAATGCTGCCGATCAATTTGAGAACAACGAGAAATTAATGAAGATTATAGCCCCTTAATAGAAGGAACGGTGAGTTATAGTGGATCTATGAATGATCTTAACAGACTTGCTATACACCAACAGGATGTAAACGACGTCTAGAATAAATATCAGAATGTATATTATATTTAATAAGATGGAATGCGGGTTTAGGGAATAGCACCAAATAGATGCGCAAAGGGTACCGACCATTTTAGAGTAGGCGATGTAGATGGATTGGCCGTGTAAATCTTGTTTCAGCAGCATTTTTATAAATAGGATAGACATCATTAGATTGATTCCAAATGCGGAATATTTGCCCTCAGGGTCATGAAATTCGATAGCCATTCCGTAGTGAAGCAGTAGAGCAATGAAAAGTAGGGAGAGGACTATAGGTTTTATAGGCCATTTAGGAGATAGGCTTTTTGAATAATAGAAAAATTGAAACAGGATGATACAGTCTAATAAAAGCCATAGTAAAGTTACGATTTGCTGGAGTGGGTGGAAAGGCATGACGAGGGAAAATAGAAATTCCCAAGTAATATTTGCACACAGAGCGGCAATTGGCATTCCGCAGGTTCGATCCCGGAACCCTTTATAAATGATCCATATATAAGCAATTGTCCAAAAAAAGACGATACCAAACTGTAGAATAAATTCTATTTGTAGTGGTAAAAGATGTTCCATATGTAGTAATTCGCCTCCTTCCAGGGAATTCTCTTTCATAAATATGTACCATTTAGCTCGTCTATGCACAGATATGTAAATCAAAAAAGCAGCTCGGCCTAATAGGAACAAGTATAGGTACTATATGATCTATTAAAATGGAAGCAAAGAGTGTAGAAAGATGATAGGTACTAGAAGACACCGTCTTAGGTGTCTTTTTGTGGTGTAATAAGATAGTATTAATCAATAATCGATAGAGAGGCAGGCGTACATCAACTTGGTAAAGTCAGAGAAAACCATTTATTTCATCCTAGCTTTGGTGGTCATCTCATGGGGGTTAAATATTGTAATGGTAAAATACCTTACACAGTTTATCTCGCCCATGTTAGTAGCCGCAATTAGGATACCGCTCGCTGGAATTGTGCTGCTTCCGTTTGTACTTAAAAAGTATGGATTCTATAAACCCAATGCAAAACAGTGGGGGCTTCTTTTTCTTATTGGGCTAACATCGATTTTCTTTCATCAGTTATTTCTAGCTTATGGGGTTGTAACGACTACAGCTACAAATGCATCGCTGATCCTAGGATTAAATCCGCTAACTACCGCTCTGCTTGCATCCATTTTCATTGGTGAAAAATTCAGTATGAGATTAGGCCTCGGCATTCTGTTTGGATTCTCAGGGGTCGTTTTGGTGGTGACCTCCAAATCAGCAGATAGTTCGGTTGGTTTATCTGGATGGGGAGATGTCATCATGCTTCTATCCATGTTGGCTTATGTTGTTGGTGCATTGTTCATCAAGAAGTTGTCGACAACCTCCATGCCAACTTTAGTTGTCACTACCTATTCCACGCTAATTGGGGGAGTCATGTTAAATCTGGGTACGGTGACTTTCTTTGGGCCTTCGTCGTATGCTCAGATTCATTTGCCAGCCATCGCTTGGGCCGTTATGTTGATGTCAGCTTGGGGAGCGTCTTCACTGGGTACACTAGGGTGGAATCATGGTATAAAATTTCTAGGTGCCAATAAAACAGCGATGTTTCTAAACGGGCTGCCTTTTGCCAGTATGGTTGGGGGAATTATTTTTTTGGATGAAAAAATTGGTTGGATTCACGTTGTGGCCTTTCTTCTTACCACGGTTGGTATTGTGATAGGGACTTTAAAGAAAAGAGATAGCAGACTTCCCTCTGTAGGTGGAAAATCTGTTAATACCTAAGTGAAAGCGGAGGGAACATACCTCCATATTAAATCAATAAGACACTATCCATTCATATGAATTGGGTAGTGTTTTTTTAATAAGCATAGCGGAATCATGATCGGGGAAAAATGTCCGAATGACTACATTTTGTAAGAAAGTTGTGTGGATATGTTGGAAAAGAAATTATAAGAGAAACTCGATGCCAACGGATTCTGTTTCCTTAGAGTCCTTCGTCACATAGAGGTTTTTGTGAAAGTGATCAGAGAAGATTTAAGAAGTGGTGAGAGGAAAATCGCGGCGGAAATGAGAAAACACCGACGAGAGGAAAGCAAGAAGTTCGCCGACTATTTGGTGACGGAGTATCCATGGGGTAATTCAGACAGGGGTTCGACTGTTAGAGACCGATAGGGGCAGTAATGGAGAGATGCCTTAAGCCGCAAGATAGAGCTTTGCCACGTGATCGTTGGCAGGCTCTTTTATTGTATTAAGCACCAATATTTCCCTCTGCGTACACCTATTGTCCATTATTTTGACATAGTGAGCACAGATTCAAATATATGTAGAAGTATACGAAGCGGCTCGATTAAATGGGGTGGTGAGTTCAGTGTCGCGTTCCAATGGAAGCAAAGGCACAGGGGATATATACGTCAGGGCGACTTTTCAAGCAGTGGTGGATACTATAATTCCGCCTACACTACGACAAGTAGAGGTGGTAGGAACGGTACCTGCAGCCGGGGCGGTTCAGCTCTGTGTGGATGAATTCGTGATGAACGAGCTCGATCATTCGCAATTTGTTCCTGTAAATGACGAGCATCCAATTCAGATGCCTCTTTCAAGGTCAACTGCTCAATTACTTGATAGGGGGGCTGAGCAATTAATTCGAAGAGGGCTAGCTCAGCTTCCGTTAAACCCTTGGTTTTTCCACGGAGGTGGACCGTTTTCTACTCTGTCTCGCGAAGATAGGCTGCAAACATTGGCTTTATTGGATCAGCTTGAGATCCCTCTCCACTTGGTCCCTCCTCCTTACCAAAACAACCCCGGAATGATTCAAACCATGATAGATTCGTTATCTCAGTTAACGATGTTCGGTTACTATTCAGAATGGTACGGGTATGGAACAACCCGTCTTTTTCCTCCAGACTACCGCCAGGTTGAGTTTTTTCCTCCGGGCTGGCGTCTGGCCGATTATCCCGGGCCAGCATTCGGATACCGTGATTTTCGAGGATTTTTGTTGAAATATCCTCATGCAAAGGGGGAATATCCGAGTGACTGATCCGGATGTTATTGTGATTGGCTCGGGTGGCGGTGGGGCTGTAATCGCCAAAGAGCTTGGGGAAAAAGGTCTTCAGGTCTTGGTATTGGAGGCAGGTCCCTGGTATGGGAATTCACAGTGGCCTGACCCGAATAAGAACCAAGGAGCCCAAAGCAGCTCCAAGTCGGACGACTTGAATATATTTCTGTTTAAGGAGCAATACAACAAGGATGAGGGAGAGATGAATGACTTGATTACAGGCAGACTTCGATGGGGGCCTGCTGATAGGAATCGCTCTCCGTGGTTTCGGAATGTAACGAGGCGGGGGTTTATTTGGCAAAATTCCGGTGTAGGAGGGACGACGCAATCCTATCTTGCCAATTCTCCGCGCGCTTTTCCAGTGACGGTTGACCGTGTTTGGCCGATTTCTTATCGCGCGCTTATTCCTTATTATGAAAAGGTCGAAGCGACGCTGCCGGTTGAGTTTGCGCCTATGACTTCCAAAGAGGAGCTGTTTTTTTACGGTGCAAAAAAGGCCGGTTGGCAGCTGATTCCTACATTGGATGTGACAGTTCCTGGCTATCGCCCGCAGCCCAACGCTATTCTGCCTCCGAATAAGAACCTTACCAATCCAGACTATTCCGTTGAACAGTTGTCTTGGATGCAAGGCTGTACGCTTGCTGGTCATTGTATCAACGGATGCCCGCACGGGCCCTCTGTGGATAAAATTGCAAAGCGTTCAACCAACGTTAGCTATGTCCCGCTAGCCTTAAAGACAGGCCGTGTAACCATAAGGCCCAATGCCTTTGTGACCCAAATTTTGACGGAGACTCATCTGACGGAAGGGTTGCGCGCGTTAGGTGTACGTATAAGGGATACATGGACAGGGGAGATAGAAGAGATCAGAGCTGGAGTCGTGGTCATGGCTGCCGGAACGATTGAAACTCCCCGGCTTTGGCTAAATTCTGGTTTACCCAGTAATCCATGGGTAGGACGGGGATTGGTTAATCATTATTTTGACTGGGTCACAGGAATGTTCGATGAAAGAGATCTGATTGCCATTCTGGGAAGCCCGGATATCAATCCCTTTGTAGGCCATACATCTGGGGGGAGGCTGGACTATCCTGGACTTGGGTCCATTTTGGTTACAGGGATGAGCCCAGGATTAACCGCCTCCATGAGCTATGGAGTAAGTCAATCAGGATACAGCTCCTTGCAGTCGCCTTTCACCAGTATGCCGTGGTATGCGCGAGGTCGAGTTGTAGGGCTTGAGCTGCAGCAGTGGATGGAAAACTATCGAAGAACGTTAAGCATAGTCATATTTGCCGATGATGAGGTGGATTATCGAAACAGGGTTACGGTTGATTTGGCCAATAAGGATGAACATGGACCTGTCCCGAAGGTGAGCTACGTTGGCGGACAACGAGGGAGTAGGAACCGCAACGAATTGGTTAAAATCGCAGTGGACATTTTGCGGAAAGCAGGAGCCAAGAAGGTGCTCCGGACGGATTGGCCGGCTTCCCTGATGATACATATGGAGAGCACAATGAGGATGGGGTTTGTCGTTGATGACAACTGTGAATCCTATCAGGTCAAGCGGTTATTTATAGCTGATAATAGTGTGCATTTTAACGCATTGGGCGGGGCAAATCCAACGCTTACAACGCAAGCTCTCGCCACTCGCACTGCTGAAAAAATGGTCGAGAAATATTTCAATTAAAAGCATGAAATAAAAATTAGGCAGATGGGTACTCTAACTAGCAAAAAGGAGCTGCGAACATGAATATCATGGAAGTACTCAATGATGCGATTAAGCCGTTTCTCGATGGTAAAAAGCCGCCTTTAAACGTCGGAGAAGTCATGAATCTATGGTTTTATTTGACCGCAACGGAACAAACCATGCGCGGCGAACAGGTATCTTATAATATTGTAGAGGACCTTGAACTACAGGAGAAGTTGAAAGAAGTCATTAACGATGTTCATGGTCCCATATTTGCAGAGTTAACTGAGTTTTTAAAAGCAGAAGGTGTCCCGATGCCCGAGGCGTCGCCGAATAAACCGGTTGGCGATTTTCGAAATATTCCGGAGGGATCCAAACTTTCTGATGAGGAAATAGCGAGTCTTCTCAGCTTCAATATTGTACTGGGTATAAATTATGCTTGCCGGGGCATGACAGAGGCAGTACGGCCGGATGTTGCGGCAATGTTCGCCAAATTTCAGATGAAGAAGTTTACATACGCGATAACGTTAAAAGATGTATTAATGAGAAAAGGGTGGTTAAAAGTACCCCCGTATTTCACATCATAAGCCTTTTTGCAAGGTAGTTTAGGAAGCGTTAAGAAGTACTTTACTAGCATAAGCACAAAAAGCACCTGAGAGGGTGCTTTTTTGATTTATTGGGTGTTAAAGCGAGTAAAGTTTATACACGTTTCTATTTGATAGTGATAGCAGAAATGCTTCCATTTGTTTTAAAGTCTTTCGTGTAGGCTAATGTAGCTGTCGCAGTGAATGTACCGTTTGGTCCCGTTACGGTGATCGTTGGATTGGAAGAATAACCTGCCCCTGGATTTGTAATGGTTACACCAGTCATCACAATGCCATTCGTAACTATTGCGGTTGCGGTTGCTTGCGTCTTTTGCCATGTATCACTTTTTCTTCCGTTATAACGGTAATAGTTGGACACCTCATCTAAGCGTTCATTCGTGATCCCATAGGGGGCCAGAACTTTAAGGAGAGCTGCTTTATTTTGCTGAGCTTGTTCGGAGGTTGGTCCACTATCCAGTCCTGCAGGCGTTACGCCGCGAAATGCCTCTCTAAAAACCGCAGTGGGTACCCCAAGGGCCGCGGCAATAAGTACGATAGGCCTGCCATGGTCTTGCGGATCTGTGTTAAAACCACCCGATATCACGACGGAATTATCTGCTTGACCAGGATTGCTGCCATTCGTTATGCCCGCAGATGGAGTTGGGCTTGATGGTGGAGCAGGAGCGGGATCAGGTTTACAGTTCTGTCCTCCTTTGTTGCCTGCTTCTCTTGCGGGTGCATCCTTAACCGCTTTATTATTTCCTGCTGCTAATACCGTGTTATTACTGCTCAGTGCAATGCCTCCACTTACTACAATTATGGCCACTAGCGTACTAGTGGTAATGATTTTCGTTTTTAAGTTCATCGTCATTCTTCCCTTCATTTTCTTAGATTGTTTGTGTTTGTTTCTTGAAACCTATGTTACTTGGACTTGGTGAAAGTATGGTGAAAGCACGAAAGCTTTCGGTTATACTTTTTTGAAGATGGTAAAATCGGGAAATGGGGAAGAAAATGAAAATTTTATTGGCGGAAGATGATAGTCGTCTGGGTGAACTGACCGTGCATATGTTGAGAAAAAAGTCTGGATGCACGGTTGATTGGGTGAAGACGGGCAGCGATGCGTTCGACTATGCGACGGCTTCCAGCTACGATGTTATCGTTCTCGATTGGATGATGCCGGGTGGGGATGGTCTCGAAACGTGTGCTAAACTTCGTAAAAGGGGCTATCTCGGTGCGATTCTGATGCTGACTGCGAAGGATGCTTTGCAGGATCGTGTGGAAGGTCTCGATGCGGGAGCCGACGATTATTTGGTCAAGCCGTTCGAGATGGACGAACTGCTGGCACGTTTGCGAGCATTAATGCGCAGAAACTTCGTTCCCATTCAGGAGGATGTCATCCGTATTCGTGATCTAGAGCTGCAGCGGATGAGTCAAGTCGTCATTCAAGGCGAACAAGAAATCCAATTATCCCCGCGGGAATTTCAAATTCTAGACCTGCTGCTGCAGAACAAAGGACGTACACTGACCCGCGAGGTCATCCTGGACAAAGTATGGGGTCTTGATGCCGAAGTAAATCTAAAGACGATCGATGCTACTGTGAAATTAATTCGAAAGAAGCTCGAGCCCTCCTACTCACGGGAGCTCATTCAGAGCGTGAGAGGCGTAGGTTATAAAATTGGAGATTAACAGGGGCTCTTTAAAAAAACGGCCATCCGAAGGCGATTTGTTCGATCGAACCCGCAATAAGTTGACGCTGCAATACAGCGGTGTACTTATTGCTTTTCTGAGTTTGTTCGTCATCATTGTTTATGTTCTACTCTATCTATTCATCTGGAACGATCAACGAACGGGTCTGAATGAGCTTGCTGACAGTGAAATTCGCACCTTGCAGAAATGGGCCGACCAAGATAGCGATCCGAATAGACGGCCCCCACGCTCTATAGAGGATGCTTTCTCGATCAGCACGGACCAATCGTTCTACTACTTGATTGCTGAAAATGGGAACATACAGTTAGGGGATGAGATTCAGCCGGAACTGCGTAATCAGGTGATAGAGGCTATCGCGAAGGGGCATTTCAAGGGGAAAGGGATCGAGAAAGTTACCTTGCAAACATTCGATAAGCCGCCTACAGACGACTTAGGACGCCCGAAACTGGGCGAGAATGCCAAGTTTCTAGTTTCGGACCGTCAACTGCTATGGAATGGGGCGCGGATCGGAACCTTATATGTAGGGAAGGAAGTTACGTTCCAAAACGATTTATTCCGTCTGCTGCTCATTCTGCTGATCGGGATGGCGCTGCTTTTCTTTGTTCTAGCCTTATGGTTCAGCCATCTGATGGCACGCAAAGCGATTATACCGATAGCCAAGGCGTATGCGAAACAACGTGAGTTCGTAGCCGATGCTTCTCATGAGCTGCGTACACCGCTGAGTGTCATGCTAACATCGATCGAAGCGCTTCAGCTTGAAGAAAGCATCGATAACAACCCCTTCTCGAAGAACGTGCTCAACGGCATGAAAGAGGAGGTTAACTCCATAACGAAGCTGGCCGGCGAATTGCTGCACCTAGCCCGCTCTGATTCTGGCGAATTCGAGCTGGATCGATCCTTATTTAATCTGAGTGAAATAGCCGCAAGAGTGATTAGTAAGCTTCAGCCATTAGCACAAGCCAAGGACATCGACATTGAGCTGCATGCTCCTCATGAGCTGATGGTGAATTGGGACGCTGAGAAATTAACTCAATTGCTTATCCTGCTGATCGATAATGCGATTAAGTATACGCCGGGCAAGGGAATGGTACATGTAGCGCTAGCAGAGGGTAAGGAAAAAGGGGCGCGTAGTTTCATCATAGAAGTGAAGGATAATGGGATCGGCATTGCAGCCGAAGCACTTCCTCGCATCTTCGACCGTTTCTACCGCCAGGATAAGTCGCGAACGCGTCAAATCGGCGGCCATGGTCTTGGACTTGCAATCGCCAAGAACATCGTGGACGCAGGCCGGGGTACTATTCATGTGGAAAGCACAGTTGGAGAGGGCAGTACGTTCAAGGTTCGTATTCCTTTGTAGGTAACCAGTAGTTGCCGTGGGGAACGTCGATGCACTATTCGGACGAAAAACACCCGAAATCATGAGGAAGAGGAACTACGATGCGTTATTTCTCGGTTTTTTGCCTCCGGATTGCTCATTTTGACCAAATAGCGCACACACGTTCCTCTAATTCGGTTTCTAACGCAGATTTCCTGAAATAGCGAATCGACGTTCCGCAAGCTAGAGGTCCGGGTGACATTCCTTTATAATCGATACAAAACAAAAAATGAGAAGGCAAGAATAACCTTGCCACCTCATTTTTTTTGTTTTCTTTGCCCCTAAGTGAATTTTATTTACTTTCGGGACAGTCTCATTATTCAATGGGGACTGAATGTTTCCTAATTATCTCAGCTACGTCATCGAAAGAATATCTGTGGTTAACCATGTCTACTGTCAAATCTTCCGCAGCCTTGTTGTCCATCGAGAAACCATAACCATTATAACGAAGAAAGATGAATAGTGCAGTAAAGGCTGTACGTTTGTTCGCATTTTGAAAGGGATGATTTTGCCCCAAGGATTCGAATAATGCTGCTGCTTTTTGAAAAATAGTGGGATAAGCATCGTCTCCAAAGGCTGATGATTGCGGGCGCAATAATGCAGACTCCAGCAAATGGCTATCTTTTACACCTATATGTTCGCTAGGACTATATTTTTGAATGACAGCAACATTAATTGCTATGGCTTCTTGTGTGGTCAAATAGCGAATTGTGTTCATTATCTATCTTTTAAACCTTTCAATGTTTCGTCGTACTCCTCCATGACTTGAGAGAGTGTGTCAAGAAAATCGGGACTAATCCCTGTGGGAAGAGCAACTTTGTTTACCTTCTTGATGACGATTTCTCCATCGTTTTCTCGCACATCAATGTTTACGGTATCACCAACTTCAAGACCAATTTGCTTAAGAGCATCCGTCATCGTTATGCCGAGGCTATTGCCGAATTTCGAAACCTTACGCTCCATGTCCATCACCTTGCTCATGTAAAATCAACTCCTTACTATCTTATTCAGTTGTTATAACAATTATACAATTATACAAATTATATTGGAATAGCCCTATGTGCAAAATATCAACAAATCCACCCTACGGGATTTGAGCCTTAATCGCAATAAGTGCATCACTTATCTTCGTTTCAAGCTTGAAGATGCTTTCTTTTTCTGCATTCATTTGACGGGACAGAGAAATCATGGAGGTGAGTGAGCTTTGAACAGCATTCGTATCTTCTTTTTTGGCTCCTTGTTTAAATGCGGTCCATATCGGGGGGAGGCTGTTTTGGATCGTTTTGAAAGCACCTTGCTTAGCTTTGATCTGTACGTTAATGGGGTCAATGTCATTCAGGCTGCTGCGAATTTTTTTCGTTGCCTTGGATGCTTTGTCTTTAGAAGCTTGGGAAGCTTTTACCTTGGCGCTGATATCGAAGCGAGCTAGTTGTACGGGGATTTTCATTGCAGCCGCTTGGATTCTTAGCAGAGCGCTTAAGCTTTTGCTGTTCAGCAATCGGGCGGCTTCGATTTGCTTATTTAGCGCGGCATATTGAGATAATAAAGGTTGATGCCGAGCTCTCGTTCGCGTGATCTCCTCCTCCAATTTCGCCAATTTGGCGGAATCAATTTCTTTGGCCTGTTTGCTCAGCTCTGCCGAAGTGTCCTTATTTCTGTTATGTAGTGTATTGATCTTGCTGTCCCAATCCTGTTCTTGTTTCTGAAGGGTGAGGAATTCGGTGTAGAGTGAATTGATTTTATTAGCTTGTGTTTGAGTCGCGCCTGCAATCGTTTTGTCCAGAGAGGATTGAATGGTGCTTGTGATTTCAATCGAGGCAGCTGAAGCCAATTCTGCTGGAACGGCTGAGGCGAGGGCTAAAGCGGTGAGTAAAGCAGTGAAATTTTTCAATAGACAACCTCCTTCAAATTTGAAAATGGGATGGGAATACAACAAAAAAAGCACCTGCAAGAAGGCCATCGGCCATATCTTACGGGTGCTTCCGTCGTAAGTATTCATTTGATAGGAGTACTATACCAAGACGCAATGGAGGGTGTCAATAAGAACACCAAATTTGCACCGAGTGATATATGTGAATTACACTAGCAAGGACTGGTAAAATAACCACGACCAAAGGATGGAAGCAAACCATGATGAATCAACTTTCGATCAATGATTTAAAACGATTCAAGAACGAACTGACACGATTTATGATGACGTATAAGTTCGCATTGGATGAGATAGAGACTAGAATTGAAATTCTCGTACAGGAATTCGAAATGCTGCATGAATATAATCCGATTGAACATACCAAGTCCCGCTTGAAGTCACCGGAAAGTATCTTTCACAAGCTCAACAGAAAAGGAGGAGATCTTTCGTTCTCAGGGATTAAGGAGAGTATTAAAGACATTGCAGGTATGCGGATTACGTGTTCGTTTGTCTCTGATATTTATGTCATAAGCCAGATGCTGAAGAGTCAAAGCGACCTTAAAGTACTGGATGAGAAGGATTATATCAAGAACCCGAAGCCTAATGGCTACCAAAGTCTTCATTTGATCATCGAAGTGCCTGTGCATTTGTCGGATCGACTAGAAAGTGTGTGCATCGAAGTTCAGATTCGAACGATTGCAATGGACTTTTGGGCAAGTTTGGAGCATAAAATCTATTATAAGTTCAATCAAGGCAATCAAGCTGTACCCGCGCGGCTTCTGGATGAATTAAAGCAAGCGGCTGCAGCCGCGTCAGCTTTGGATCTGCAAATGGAACGCTTGCATGCCGAAATTGAAGTCATTAAAGAAGAGCAATCGGAAACAATGGACGATAAGTTGAATCGAATTATTATTAACAATCAGCAATTTGCCCTGCCACAAGCGCTGCTGGAGCTTTTAAATGATGAGGACGTGAAGTAGTATCCGCTAATTGGATGATGCCTCTTTTAATTTCTGTGGTATAATCAAGGTAACGGAATTAGAAGGGTGCGAGGAAATGAATACTTTTGAAGACTGGAATCAGAAAGTGAAGTCAACGTTCAACGCTACAAGTAATGAAGAAGTACTAACCGTTATGGAAGCGGGAGAAACATTAGGTCTTTCTAAAGATCAGATGAAACTGTATGTGGACAAAAACAAGTTAACCAAAGTACCTATTATGAGAAGTGTTCATCGCTACCTTTTATTAAAAAGTGAGATCGATGAGATCGTGGGGAAATTATGAGTAACGGTCAACAAAACTATGCGAATCATCGTAGAATGCATCCGCTGTTTCACTTTGTTTACAGTGTACTGGCGCTGGGTTTAGCGATCTTATCGCTTATCCAGCTCGTTAGGTCAGTGCAATCCGGGGCAGACGTGCTGCCCGCGGCTATTTTTCTGCTTATTTCCATTATTTTAGTCATTGTATTTCTCCTTGTACGGTCCTATCCGTTAAAAGCGCAGGATCGCGCGATACGGGCAGAAGAGAATCTCAGGCACTATGTGTTGACTCAGAAGTTGCTGGATAACAAGCTCACGATAGGGCAAATTGCGGCTCTACGTTTTGCTTCCGATGAGGAGTTTCCTACACTTTGTAAGAAGGCTGCCGCGGAGCAGTTGTCACCTGATGCGATTAAGAAGTCGATCAGGAGCTGGAGAAGCGACAACTACCGAGTATAGTGCGGCTCCTATAGGTTAGAAAAGTAGAAAATGGTGGTGCAAGGTTATTCTTGCTCCGCCATTTTTTTTGCGATTGATCGCTGACTCCCTGATTGAATATTCCGGGTCAAATGATACGGAACTTACTCACAACTGGCTAATCAATTTTTTTGCTTCTAAATAGAGCACCTGAATAAACTTTTTTGTGTTTTGTCGGATGATACTCTGAGATTCATCTTCCTTATTCTCCAGTTCCCTCATTCTCTTGCGGACATCGCTTAGGTCAAAAAATTTATTCGAGTATTCCTCAAACTTCGGATTCGAATAGTCAAGTAATCCAAGGGAGGCAAGGTTTGTTAGCGCTTGGTTCACAGTCCGCCGTACCCTCTGCTCGGCTGCCTTGACTTCTTTTCTCAAATCGCTGTCGGAGGCTGAGGGGGCTAATTTTTTTTCGGCAACTTTTTGAAAAATTTCATGAAGCGGCGGAAAGTTAAGCTCCAGCGGTTGATTCATATCGGTACGATACAAATAATCAAGCATCTCCAATAAGTCCTTGCAGCCAGACTCGCCGATTAATCCAAGGTCCGATAAGACATAATTCCCGCTTGTTACTATCGTTTTTGCACTGGAAGACGAATCTTTCTCCGTAAGGACGCCGTTAATGCCGATGGCACTTAGTGATTTCTGAATGTTTCGGATGGATTGGTGCAGCCTAAGCAGCTCGGAAACCTTACGAATAACAGCGATCAATTCCAATCGGTTGATCGGTTTCGTGATGTAATACTCAATTCCGCAGGAATAAGCCAACCCAATCATTTCCTTCGACTCTACTTGAGAAATCATGATGATTTTGCCTTCGAAGTTACCGGAAATCTCACGAACGGTTTCTATGCCGTCACGATCAGGCATCAATAAATCGATAAGAACGATATCCACTTGCTTGAGGGCAAGCAGGTCGCTGTCAATGTGTGCCCCATCTGCGGCTTCACCTACGATAGTTCCCAAATCCTCATCCTCGATAATATGCTCCAGCATGGAACGCACGGCCGGATCGTCATCGACAATAAAAAATCGCATTATGCTATTCCTCCTTTCCGATCTGGCTCACTGGTAATGTGATGATGAAATTAGCACCAACCCCGTCATTGCCGATTTGAACCCGTATGGTCCCATGAAGCTGCTCAGTTTCTTGTTTCACGTAAGCGAGTCCTATACCCGTGGAAGGGTTGCCGGATTCATCGTATTTCGTAGTAAACCCTGGCATGAAGATCCGATCATGAAGTTTAGGCGCAATACCTGGACCGTTGTCAACTACACTGATAACAATATCATCTCCGTTTCGAATCACGCTAATCCTGATATAGCCCGACTCCCGAATGGCTTCAACGGCATTAGTCACTAGGTTGTTAAGCAAGGATAAAGTGGCATATACGTGACATAATGGGGATTCACCATCGTTGTTCAGCGAGAATGCAATCTTCTTGCTGAGGGATCTGGCATATTTCTCATTAGAACGTAAGACGATTCCGGCCAATTCATCCATGGGTAAGTAATCACTATCATGTGAAATTAAACCGGACAACCCCGCGTAAATCCGTTGATTATCTTTTTTGATTTCATGAACCTGACCGGCGATTCGGAGCGCTTTTTGCGACAGGTCATCGAGCCCCTGAAGATGCACATCCTTTAAAGACTGATATAGTTCATAGCTAACGCGCGTTATATATTCCGCATTGTGCAGCGTTTTCTTCAACTGAATAGATTCTTCATACAGCTCGGAGATCAGCATGATCATCTTCTCGTTTTCTTTGCGCTGCTGCTCTTCGGCTGCCCTCGAATGGCGCAACTTCACGATATTGAAAATTCCTAGCACGAAAAAACTGCGAAAAAAAGCAATTAAGGCAATCTGATTCCAGGTGGTAAGAGAAGCCATCTCGGTGATGGAGGTATATCGAAACAGCAGTTCTGCCGACGTCGCGGCGATTTCAATCGAAACACCGAGAAAGCCGACAATAAGCGGCCGATTATGATACCGGTTCATACGAACTGCTGTGAAGACGATTCCATAGGTCAGGTAGTAGAAGAATACCGGGTAATGATGATGAAAGGAAGCAGACCAGTTCCAATCCGAGCCAAGGAACGCCTGAAGCCCTGTGCGAAAGAGCGCAACGGATATCCCGACAAGAAGACCTGAGACAAGAGGGGAAGGAGTCCGCAGCCACAACAGGAAAAGGAAGAAGGTTGGGGTGCCTAAACTAACCCGAAACTCATCTTGAAACGGATAGAAATTCAACTCGCCTGCGATCGGAACCGAAATGATCATAAGTATGAGCAGGAACCATTTTTCCTTCAAAGTGTCTTATTTCCCTCCTTCTCACATGAAGTAAAAGTCATTCGACATAGTTTGCGTTATTCCTTCTATACCTATAGCTAGCTTTTATACACCTATATTTTTTGAAAAAAATTATAAAGAGAATTTGTAGATTCATCTAGCTTTCTGTAGATTCCCCATTAAGATGAAAACTATTAAAGCGTTACCAAAAGCTTTCATGAAAAAGAAAGCGCTTAACAAAAGGGGGAATCATCATGAAAAAGTTCGGATTAGCATTTCAAATTTTGTTTGGTCTCATCTTGGGGATTATCGTAGGAGCTATATTTTTTGGAAACCCAACTGTTGAGAGCTACTTAAAGCCATTGGGCGATATTTTCATCCGTTTAATTAAAATGATCGTCGTTCCCATCGTCGTTTCTTCGCTTGTTGTCGGAGTAGCGGGCGTTGGGGATATAAAAAGGCTTGGCAAGCTTGGCGGAAAGACGATTCTTTATTTTGAAATCGTAACGACGATCGCCATTATTTTTGGATTAGTCGTGGCCAATGTGTTGAAGCCTGGAGCGGGCGTCAATATGTCTGCGCTTGCAAAGACGGATATTAGCAAGTACGTCGATGCGACGGAGAAGATGACCAGTCACAGCTTCGTTGATACGTTCGTCAATATCGTTCCGAGAAACGTGTTTGAATCTCTTGTCGCGGGTGATATGCTCGCCATTATTTTCTTCTCGGTATTTCTAGGCTTGGGAATTGCCGCAGTCGGTGAGAAAGGGAAGCCGGTACTATCCTTCTTTCAGGGACTCTCAGAATCGATGTTTTGGGTGACCAACCAAATTATGAAATTCGCACCGCTTGGTGTTTTCGGATTGATTGGTGTGACGGTATCGAAATTCGGGGTAGGCTCTTTGGTTCCACTGGGTAAGCTGGTGTTTGCTGTGTACCTTGGGATGTTCCTGTTTGTGTTCGTCGTGCTAGGCTTGATATCCAAGCTTTGCGGCACAAGTGTAATGACCATTATTCGCATTCTAAAAGACGAGCTGATCCTCGCTTTCTCTACAGCAAGCTCCGAAACGGCAATGCCTAAGATGATGGAGAAAATGGAGAAATTCGGTGTACCTAAGGCCATCACCTCTTTTGTCATTCCTACGGGCTATTCGTTCAACCTGGACGGCTCTACGCTGTATCAAGCCATTGCTGCTCTATTTATTGCTCAAATGTATGGCATTAACATGTCGATCAGCGCTCAGATCACCTTGGTGATTGCTCTGATGCTCACTTCCAAAGGGATTGCTGGTGTACCGGGTGCATCTTTTATCGTGCTGCTGGCTACGCTGGGATCGGTTGGGATTCCGCTCGAAGGACTTGCTTTTATTGCAGGAATTGACCGTATTCTAGATATGGCCCGTACGGCAGTCAATGTGGTCGGCAATTCTATTGCCGCGGTTGTTATGGCGAAGTGGGAAGGGCAGTACGATAAGAAAAAAGGAAAGCAATATGTAGAGTCAGTTAAGAAAGCTGCGTAATTGAAATCACTTGGGGGTTATAACAATGACAACAGCTCAGTTAAGGGTGGAAAAAGATTTTCTTGGTTCAAAAGAAGTGCCCATAGATGCTTATTACGGGATTCAAACATTGCGTGCAGTCGAAAACTTCCCGATAACAGGTTACCGTATTCATGAAGAATTAATTCGTGCGATGGCGACTGTGAAAAAAGCGGCAGCCGTAGCGAACATGGAGATCAGGCAGTTGAACCCTCGCATCGGGAATGCAGTCGTTCAAGCGGCACAGGAAATTATAGATGGTAAATGGCACGATCAATTCATCGTCGATCCGATACAAGGCGGAGCAGGTACGTCCATCAACATGAATGCCAACGAGGTCATCGCCAATCGGGCTATCGAGCTGCTCGGGGGTACGAAGGGAGATTATTTTGCGGTAAGTCCCAATACACATGTGAATATGGCTCAGTCAACCAATGATGCGTTTCCGACCGCGATTCATATTGCCACACTCTCTCAGATTGAGAAGCTGCTTGTGACGATGGAAGAGATGCTTGAGGCGTTTTGCATCAAAGCCGTTCAATTCGACGGTATTATCAAAATGGGCCGGACCCATCTGCAGGACGGCGTACCTATTCGACTGGGACAGGAGTTCGAGGCCTATAGTCGAGTGCTGGCTCGCGATATTAAGCGGATTAAGCAAACACGTGATCATTTATATGAAGTCAACATGGGTGCAACAGCCGTTGGAACTGGCCTAAATGCAGACCCGCGCTACATTAAACGGGTAGTGGAAGTGCTTGCCGAGCTGAGTGGATTGCCGCTTATCAATGCCGAGCATCTGGTGGATGCGACTCAGAATACGGATGCCTACACGGAAGTGTCGTCTGCATTGAAGGTGTGCATGATCAATATGTCCAAGATTGCCAACGACTTGCGATTGCTCGCTTCAGGACCTCGCGCCGGGCTCGGGGAGATTCAGCTGCCAGCGCGCCAACCGGGCTCTTCTATTATGCCGGGCAAGGTGAATCCAGTGATGGCGGAGGTCGTCAATCAAGTAGCATTCCAGGTCATCGGCAACGACCACACGATATGTCTGGCGTCCGAGGCGGGACAGCTTGAGCTTAATGTGATGGAGCCTGTGCTGGTGTTCAATTTATTACAATCGCTTAGCATGATGAATCAAGTATTCCAAGCATTCCGCGTGCATTGTTTGGAAGGTATCGAAGCTAATGAGGAGCGCTGCAAACAATATGTAGAACAAAGTGTAGGCGTGATTACGGCGCTTAATCCACATCTCGGCTACGAAGTGGTGGCGCGAATTGCGCGTGAAGCCATTTTAACAGGAAAGCCTGTTAGAGAGCTTTGTCTGATCTACAATGTTCTGACGGAAGAGGAACTGCAGATTATTCTCGATCCATATGAGATGACAAACCCGGGGATCGCGGGAGCTGAGCTGCTAGAAGGCAAGCAATAAAAGCTGGAAGGCAAGGCTCAATAGAGCAAAATTAAAGGGAGTGAACAGGAACATGTCAGTTCCAAGCGGTGCATCGACTTATATGATTTTTCGGCTTCAAATCGATAAAGAGTTAACCTCACTCGGCGATATCGCTGCTACTATAGAAAAGGCAGGAGGAGATATCGTAGGCATAGACGTCATTTCTTCCAGTCGCACGAGTACGGTCCGCGATATTACTGTGAATGTTTTCGATCAAACACATAGTCAGCTTATCGGTGAGTCTCTTCAAAGTTTAAGCGGTGTAAAGGTGATTCACGTATCCGACCGGACCTTCCTTGTCCACTTAGGCGGGAAGATTGAGATCAATTCGAAAATTCCAGTCAAAAACCGTGACGATTTATCCCGGGTGTACACCCCTGGGGTCGCGCAAATTTGTACCGCTATTGCGGAAGAGCCAAGCAAAGCCTATTTGCTGACGATCAAACGGAATATGATCGCGGTGGTATCCGACGGTACGGCTGTACTTGGGCTTGGCGACATCGGACCATTGGCCGCGATGCCGGTGATGGAAGGCAAGGCGATGCTGTTCAAACAATTCGCGGGCGTGGATGCATTCCCCATCTGCCTTGACACGAAGGACCCGGACGAAATCGTCAGCATCATCAAAGCGATAGCTCCGGCGTTCGGAGGCATCAATCTAGAGGACATATCGTCGCCTCGCTGCTTTGAGATCGAAGAACGGCTGAAGCGTGAACTCGATATTCCTGTATTTCATGATGATCAACACGGAACGGCGGTCGTGCTGCTGGCCGGTTTGTTGAATGCGTTGAAAATAACGGGCAAACAAATGTCAGACATTAAAGTTGTTGTTAACGGCATTGGGGCGGCAGGTATCGCTTGTTCTAAGATGCTGCTTGCTGCCGGAGTGCGTAACTTAATCGGGGTGGACCGCTATGGCGCCATTAACCGAAATACACAGTACGATAATGCGCATTGGACCGAGTTTGCCCAGATGACGAATCCGAACTTGGAAGCAGGGAGCTTGTCTGACGTTATCCAGCATGCGGATGTATTCATTGGCGTTTCCGCTCCTAACATTTTATCGGTAGATGATGTCCGATCCATGGCAAGGGACCCCATTGTCTTTGCGATGGCGAACCCAACGCCGGAGATCGATCCTGAGCTTGCCAAGCCATATGTGAGAGTGATGGCTACAGGGAGATCTGATAAGCCGAATCAAATCAATAACGTTCTTTGCTTTCCCGGTATTTTCCGCGGTGCTTTGGATTGCAGGGCGAGTGAGATTAATGAGGAAATGAAGCTCGCGGCTGCTAAGGCCATTGCATCCGTAGTAACCGATGAAGAATTGAATGAGACTTACATTATCCCCAGCGTTTTTAACCAGAAAGTGGTGGAAAAGGTAAGGGAGGCTGTTGTTGAAGCTGCCTATCGTACAGGGGTGGCACGCAAGAGCATGAGAGATCCCAATAAGGAGTAAATCAGTCCCCGAATAGGGCTCAGTTCTTCACCTTAAAGAGATGATCTGAAAGGAAATCGTCATAGCATAGAACCGTTCCGGTGCTGGAGCGGTTTCTTTGCGTTTTTAGCCAATTGAAGTTGGTTATGCTTCGTCATATTGTGACGGATTTTGTCTCTTTTTTTATATAAAACTAGTTATTTAATCCTAGGACTTCTGGTACAATTTCATTAGGCGCATTTAAGCGTCGATTCTAAAATGAGGTGTATCATGAGCCGTATGATGTTTAGTAAGACCTATCAGTCCTTCTTACTTAAATTCGCTGAAGATAAGCAAGAGTATGGAAAAGTTTTTCTCTTATTCGCTTATTTGTTTTGTGTCGTTTCAGCCTCAACCATCGGGAGAACAGCGGCAGATACGCTTTTTTTAAGCCGGTTTGATAATTCCTATTTGTCCCTGATGTACTTGCCGCAGGCCCTTGTCATGATTATGGCGGGAATTCTTTTTCAGCGATACTCACCGAAGGTTCGGTTGGAGAGTCTCATGAAGATCTTAATACCGCTTATCTCCGTACTGGTTCTAGTATCTAGGTTTGGTGTGGGACTTGAGCTGCGGTGGGTGTTTCCCGTTATCTACATCGGCTATGACGTGTTTAATTTCCTAATGATTGTTTGTTTCTGGCAGTTCGCTACATCCGTGATGAATCAGAGGAAAGCGAAACAGATGATCGGAATCGTAGGGAGCGGGGGGATTACGGGGGGGATTTTAAGCGGTTTTGGGCTAAAAGCGCTCGTTCCGCTCGTAGGCACGGCGAATCTGATTTACTTTTATGCGGGTTTACAGCTGCTTGGTTTGGTGGCCGTTTATTTGATATTAAGTTTCGCAAAGGAAACGATAGAAGCCAAACCGGCGCAGCCTAGGACAACAACGGCGAAGCAGGCCGTACAACGGAAATCAGGTTTATTCGCGAGCGTTCCTCATCTGAAATATGTCGCCATTTTATCCGCAGCACTCGTTTTATCTCTCACATTAATCGATTATCAATTCAAGGTGATCCTGAGAGGGACTTTACAGAATGAGGCCTTGGCTGGATTTATGGGCAGCTTCTATGGGTTCTCCGGGCTGATTGCTTTATTCGTTCAATTGTTTATTTCAAGTCGCATTTTGACGCGATTCGGCGTGATGACTGCCTTGCTAGTTTTCCCGATTACGTTAATTGCCGGCAGCTTCGGTATTTTAGTACTGCCTGTACTGGCTATGGCTGTCATCGTGAAGGGAAGCGATAAAGTTGTTGGCGATACGCTCTACTCGTCAGTGAGTCAATTAGTCATGTTTCCTGTTCCGCTGGAATGGCGGGGCAGAGCGAAGAGCTTCCTAGACGGCATTGTCCGCAATGGGGCCAAAGGGTTAGCGGCCATTTGTTTACTTATCGTAACGCGGCTGCTAGCTCCTGAACAACTGAGTTATATTGTGCTGGTTTTGCTTGTAATTGGGATTGTTGCGGGGGTAAAGGTCAAGAAAGCCTATTTGCATACCCTCTTGTCCAATCTCAAAACAGGGGGAGACGATCTTCAGAAGGTTGAACTCAATCTAATGGACCCAGCCAGTCGGCAAATCCTGATAGATGCGCTATCCAGCTCGGATAATCAGCAAGCTTTGTATGCCTTCGGTCTTATGCGAGAGATGGACTCCTTCGACTTAACACCTCATTTGGAAGGACTGCTGCATCATTCAATTCCTGAAATGTGTATAGAAGCATTGGCCTATGTGGAGCAAAAGGTGCCGGACGGATTCGAACCTATCCTGCAATCCTTGGTGGCAACCGAAAACAATCAGGTGAAAGCGAAAGCAATACTAGCGCTAGCAGCGTATGCCAAAGAGGAATATGTAGACGAAATAACTGTTCATCTAGAAGATCAGTCGGTGGAAGTACAAGCAGCTGCCATTGCTGGATTGGTCAAATATTATAGCATTGAGGGTATGTTTCGAGCCGTCGGAAAACTGAAGCAAATGATGGAAAGCGGGCAGGAAGAAGAACGGATCTCGATGGCTGCTTTATTTGGACAAATTCGTGTGAAAAATTTCTATAAACCGCTGATTTCTCTTTTACAAGACAGCAGTCCTCAGGTTCGAATTCGCGCTTTAGAATCTGCGGCTATTCTCCATGTACCTCCGTTAATTGAACCGATTATTGCCATGTTAAAAGACAGCCAAACCCGGCGCTACGCCACCCAAGCCCTTGTTGCTTATGATGAGCAAGATATTTTACCGCAATTAGCGCCTTATTTGAAACAGAGAGAAATTGGCTTATATTTACCAGCCGTATTCGAACGAATTGCAACGCAGAGTGCCTTCGATATGCTGTTCGATTGTTACGAGGCTGCCAACTATGACATGCGTGATCGTATTTTGGAATCGCTGCTTCGTTTGCACAAGAGATTGCCCTTTGTGGACAGCCATAAAGTAGAGACTTATATTCTTCACGAGTTAAAGCTGCATGAACAGTTTGCTGAACATGGGGCGAGCATAGTTGGGATAGAGGGCTGCGCTGACATCGAGAATATCATTAGAGAAATTCGAACAGCGATCAGTCAACGCATCTTCCAGTTGTTATCGCTCATCTATGAAGAGAAAACGATGCAGGCTGTCTATATCGACTGGTCCGAAGGGGATTCCAGGCAGCAGGCTAATGCAGAAGAAGTGATCGATCAAACGCTGCGAGGAAGCCTACGTACGGAAATGACGACATTCATGTCAGGATCAAGTGTGGTGGCGAGAAATTCAGTAACGGACATGCCGCTCAGCGAACATTTGAACTGGTTATCTGCGCAAGGGGATGATTGGCTCAAGCAAGCGATACAGCATCTCAACGTGAGTAAGTTGGGAACTTCACCGAATGAGGATCTCGCGGATCTGATGAATCGCGTGCATTTGCTCCGTCATGTATCTCTGTTCCAAGGGATGACAAGCAGAGATCTATCTGTTATTGCACGGCGATTACATAAGCTGAGTGTTCAGAAGGGGGCAGTCATCATTCAGGAAGGGGATGTGGGTGACTCCCTGATGATTATGGATGGAGGCCAAGCTGGCGTTTATCGCAACGGGCAGCTGCTGGGCGAGCTGAAGCGGGGAGATTGCTTCGGTGAAATGGCGATTCTGACTCAGGGAGCCCGGACAGCAACCATTCGAGCCGAGGAGGATGTTCTTCTGTGGCGACTGGATTCCTCTGTTTTCTATGATATGATGTTCGATCAGACCAGCATTGCGGTTGAAATGATGAAACTGTTGTCACGTAGGCTGCGGTCCGAATTGGAGCGGGGACAGTCAGCGGATAAGTCTGAACTAGAGCAAGGGCATTTGGAAGTCGCAGCCGCCCTGCAAATGCCTGAAACCAGGCTGAGAGAAGGCTTAACGAAGGACGAAGTGATTTTACGGCGGATCCTTGTGCTGCAAAAAATAGATTTGTTCGTGCATCTAGCTCCGGAGGATTTCTTATGGCTCGCTCAAAGAGTGGAAGAAGTATCCTACCAACCTGGAGAAGTCATCTGCCGCGCAGGTGATTTCGGAGATACGATGTATGGCATTATCGAAGGAAGCGTTCGTGTGCATAGAGGCAGTGAAGAGTACGCGGTTCTACAGGAAGGTGCGTTCTTCGGTGAAATGGCGATTATCGACAGCGGTCCTCGCTCGGCTGACTGTACAGCGAAGGAAGCTGCCGTCCTGCTGCAGCTTCATCGGGATCTGGTGCTGACCTTCTGTTTCCAGAATATTGATGTGCTGCGAAGCATGATGAGAGTTATTGCGGATCGTTTGCGCGGGATGGTTTAGGGAACAGTAACTTCGGAAGGAATGGGGACGATAAACGGATTACGGTTTCCTTTTGGATGAGAGTTTTGGTCAAGCTTGATGCGTAACATGCTAAGAATGGAGAGGATAAATGGCTTATGCTGTCCATTTGGATGGGAGTGTAAGTCAAGATTGATGTGTAAATGCTTAGGATACCTTCTGCTCAAAGTGAAGTTGTATTTTGTACAACATTAGGCTGGCAAATCCGCGTTTTTCCCGCGATTGTTGCAGGAAGTACAACAATTTTTCCCTAAAATAGCTCCGAGGTATGAATGCGGTTAAAATGTTGCACAACATACAACATTGATAGCTCGTTAAGTCAGAAACCAACGAAAGTGTTGTATGTTATACAACTTCAGCTCATGTTTAAGCTCAACCAGCTACTAGCTGGCACTGTAAAAAAGGATGCAAACCATGAATCGGTTTGCATCCTTGGTTGTCCATGAAGGACGACGGAGTCGTTTATCACATGGCGTATACACTTTTGATAATAATTTCAGGTAATTCTGCACGTTGTGCTTCATATTGCTCAGGTGTAATACTGCCGCTGGACAGCCGTAAGTTTAATTGTTCGGTTAACTCGGCTAATTGAAGCTCAATGACTTTCTGAACATCAACTTTGTTGGCTTCGGCAATATCGGCAAGAGATAGCCCATTATACTGGGCAATGTAAATGTCCTCCTCTGAGGATAGCCCCAGTACATGCAGCAGGTCTTCTTTTATAGGAACAGTATTCTGTTTATTTGCAATTGGACTAGCTCTTAAAGGATCAATCCATGTGGTTCCCCCCATGCTTAGGGTAAGGGCCATTGTGCTGATCAGGAGCATTTGCTTCCGGTTCATTGTATCCTCTTTTCTACTGATTAAACATTTGGTCATCATGCTTAGCGCCGCACAAAGGTCATGTGCCAACTGTCTGAACGACTCAAGGATCTTGAGTTCTTGGCTTTATTTACGGCACTTACGAGTAGGAATATAAGCAAATCCTCGCCAGTTGTATTATTAACTAACACTTTACGAGGTGTTAAATCACCAGCTCCGCCTCTGGCTATAAAGACGCCGGTCGAGGGTTCGGCCTCTATTTTGATAGCAAAGGCCTCGTTGTTAAACAAGAAGTTGATATCTCTCAAAATTAACTTTTGTTTACTTTTCACACGAATAAATATTTGCTGCAGCAGTATCGTTTTCCCAGCGCCAACCGAGATTGGTGAGCTGCCGCCAACGATTCCATTAAGTTGAAGCACTATCTCCACCCCCAAAGATCTTGTGCTCTAGTATATTCGAGTGAATGCCAAGTGGAATGGGGGGATATACCTGAATAAACGATTTAGACGATTTTGAAACACGTTAGAGGGAAAAAAAGGGGCTGTCCCAAAGGTCAATTAGACCTTGAGGCAGCCGTATATCCATTTGTCGCATAAGGGAAAAGATAGCTACTCACAGAAATAAGAGTCTTTATGAGCTTCTATTTGCGAAGAAAGTGGTTAATTGAGCGGAATAAGAGCCTTTAGAGGCTCTTATTTGTCGTTGAAATGGTGAAAAGATAGCTACTCACAGAAATAAGAGTCTTTATGAGCTTCTATTTGCGAAGAAAGTGGCTAATTGAGAGGAATAAGAGCCTTTAGAGGCTCTTATTTGTCGTTGAATGGTGAAAAGCTAGCTACTCACAGAAATAAGAGTCTTTGGGAGCTTCTATTTGCGAAGAAAGTGGCTATTTGAGCGGAATTGTGAGTCTATCCCAACAATATTAGGACTGCCAGGCTCCAATGATAATGCCAGCAATCAAGTAGGATACCAAGTGGTAGCCGATGGTGATGAAATACAACTGCAGTTTGCTATTCTCAAACAAATAATTCATCCCGATTTTCAGCGAAATGCTTAGACCGATAAGCAGCCCAATCGTAAGCCCTGTTAACCAAGTTGTCTCACTGCCAAGCGTCAAGAGAAGTGCCAGGATAAAGGCGCCCCCTAATGCAGTTAGTGCCGTGAGGACGTAAGTGATGGGGCCTCCGCTTTTCATCTCTTCCATTTTCATATTTCGCAGTTTGACCCAAGCGTTTCCGAATAAGACCGGTGAATACCACAGGAATCCAAGTATCATGGTGCTTATTGTCGCAACAAGTACGGCAAGGTAGTTTACTACTAATAGATTCAAGATTCTAGCCCCCATTATAGTGAATTAGGTGTATAGGAGCATTGTATCGTGCAGCTTCTTGGTTGTAAAAGCTTATTTACTACATTTCATCTGGTACGAAAGTATACCATCAGACACTGCGAAAGTAGTAGGTATAAATTACTCTAAAGGACGAAGTCACGAATCGTATGGCGAGATACAATAGGTTTGTAAGCGAGATTAGAACAAGAAGGAGGCAGGGCAGCACGATGATTCGTTTGAAACGCAAAGTGATGACTGTTTCACTCGGCCTCTCGACTTTCCTCATTATGGGTACGGCTTACGCCTACTCTGATGTAAGTACGCCTCTGCAAAATTGGTACAAAGCAAGTTTCCAGCAGGGGACGAAAGAAATGAATGCTATGGTCCAACAAGGGTTGGACGAAGCATCTCAATCCTTTAGTGTATCAGCGAATGAATCGGTATCTAAGGCAAATGCCAACTTGAAGAAGATGGCAGATGACACTAGTCATAATGCAATCGATAGCATAGAAGCGGCTAGTCAATTCTATGGTAGTCAAATCGAAAGCGCGGCAGGGCTTGCTAAGACTGGTGCTGCAGTAGATTTCGACAAGTACGTAAGTGCTTCGAAAAGTGCAAATGACCGTGAAATCGATCAATGGGCTCAGGATACGATTCAAGGATTAACGTTGAAGCTGGGCAACTAGTCAGTCATGGTGAGTTATGGGTTCACCTCAGGTGAGCGCAATGAAACAATATACTATTTTAAGGGAGATTGATGAATGATGAAAGCATTGAAAAGTAAATTAGCAATTGGTGTTATTGCAACAGGTTTAGTAGCAGGTATGGGTACAGCTTTCGCAGCAACAGACGCTGGCGGCCAACTTCAAAGCTGGTACTCCTCAGCAACAAAAGCAACAAAAGCACTAGTTGCCGGTGATGTATACGGTTATGTAGAAAGTAACAAAGCTAAGCTTGTATCCGACTATAACACCATTAATAACACAGCAGTTAATGACGTGAAAACAGCTGGAACAACTGAAACAGCTCGTGTACAAGGTTCCATCAACGGTCAAGTTACCACATACTCGAATGCTATTGACAGTAAAAATGCAAGCATCAAAGGCAACATGCCTGGCGAGTACAACAATGTTGTAAACGAAGCAAACAATTTTAACAATGGTGTTGTATGGGGATTGGGTGAAGCTGGTAAATTTGACATCAAAAAAGATGTTAACGCTCAAGGAACTTCATCAGTGAAAAGCCTGGAAACGGCTGTAGGTACAACTCAAACTCAAGCAGCGACTACTTTGACTAAGAAAATCGAAGATACGAAAGCAGAACTGAACACTTTGCTTGCTGCTGAAAGAACAGCTGCATCCCAAGAAATTAAAGACAACTTGGCTGCTAAAATCGCAGCTAAATTAGCAGAACTTCAAACATTTGCTGATACTCTAGAAACAGCAAACAAAAAAGCAATTACGGATAAAGGTGCTTCCCTTGAAACTACTGGTTTAGCAGCGTTGGAAAGTATCGTAATCAACGGATTGAAATAATAACATAGGCGAACAGGCCCCGGTGACGGGGCCTCAAGCTTACTTTTATATTCACTAAGAGGAGAAGGAGGAATTCATATGGTCACCAGAAATGAAAAGCAACGCAACCTGAAATCCAAACGGATTGTCGCAGCTGGAATTGTTTCTTTAACTGTTGTACTTACGGCGTCGGTCGGAATTTCCTATGCGGATATTGATATTGCGGGCTCCATGGCAGCTTGGTTCAATAAGAAAACAGAGCAAGTTATCCAAGGCTTGGATCAATCGATGAAGTCAGAGACCGAAACGCAGAAGGAACTGTTGAAGAAAGAATTGCAGCTTCGACTCGAAGCATCTTCCAGAAGTTTGGAATCATTCACGGAGGAGCAGAAGCGAATTCGTCTTCAGGCTCTTGGACAGTATGCGCAATCCTTGCTCGCCAGAACGGATATCAAGACAGCACAAGATCGTCAGCAAATCTTGAATAAGCTCCAAGCGATTGTGGATAGTGCGCAGGGGGCGATGGATACTTTAGCGAACAGCTATGTTCCGCCTGCACTCGTGTTCACACCAAGCCCGCCAGTTGTCTTAGTTCTGCCACCAGGGGCACCGGCACCGCTGCCTGCACCAGCAGGGCCTAATCAGCCACCAGTGCCAGTGCCTGCACCGCAGCCACCAACAGTAACGGATGATGTCTATGGGCAGCAACCAAAACCAGCAACCGTGGTTCATGCCACGTACAATCAAGAATAATTAGACTTAAAAGATTGAGGTGAGAGCAGAAATGAAGGAAGAAATCTCGGAGCTTAGACAGCCTGCAATCAAGAAAAAAAGTGAAGTTTGGGGTTGGATTCGATTCATTCTACTCCTGACACTAGCCTTTATTTTGATTAATAACATGATTGGTCTTACGAAAGTTTCGGGCAATTCCATGAATCCTTCGTTACAGAACGGCAATGTGCTGCTGATGAATAAAATATCGTTGTTCTTTTCAACGCCCAAATATGGAGATGTCGTCGTTATTAAGGATGAGCGACTAGGCTTTAGCATTATCAAACGAGTTATCGCTGTTCAAGGGGATCGCGTTCTCATTCGTGATGGTGTTATCTTCGTGAACGAAACACCGCTGCCTGAGCTATATACAGCTGGGAAGTCGGAAGATATGGCTATGCAGACGATTCCGAGCGGACACTTGTTCGTTGTCGGAGATAATCGGAATTTGGGTGAGAGCAAGGACAGTCGGGATCCTTCATTAGGGCCTGTTCATATCAAAGATGTGAAGGGTTATGCGGTCTTCTCATTGCTTCCTATGCACAGGATCGCGGAACCGCTTGACCTATAAGGCAAAAAGATCCGACGGGTTATCCCGACGGATCTTTCCTTGTATTTATCGCTGCATTTCGAATTGCACGAGTCCTTTGGATAAGGCATATAAAGCGGCTTGTGTGCGATCAGCTAAAACCAGTTTGGCTAACACCTGACTCACATGCTTTTTCACCGTAAACTCTGTAATGTACAGGGAGCTGGCGATTTCCTTATTAGAAAGTCCTTTGCCAAGAGACATAAGAACTTCTAGCTCTTTGGGGGTTAGTTCGGAGAGCTCCTGCTCTTCGCTATGAGATTTATCGCCCATCATGGATCCCATGAGGACAGGATCATAGTATTTACGACCACGGGCAACGCTTTCGACGGCATATAGTAAATCTTCGGGAAATGCTTCTTTCAAACAGATGCCTTCAACCTGTAAAGCTTGTGCTAATTGAAGCTCACTTCGAGTTACCGATGAGGTTAAAATAATATATTTGCAAGTATGTCCCGACCGTCGAGCCTCTCGAATCAAGTCCAGTCCATTTTCATTCCCCAAATTTAAATCAACGAGTACAAGATCAGGCTTTGTCTGCTCAAGGAGCCGTAGAGCCTCCTTCGCATTCGCAGCTTCCCCAACAACATTCATCGATTGGCCGGATGATACAACCGTGCGAATTCCTTTGCGAACAAGCGGGTGATCATCAAGGATAATCATATTAACCAAGCGGGTTCCCTCCAAAAAGATCTCAGCTATGTTATACTAAAATAGTACCAAATGCCTATTACTATTTACCTATGTTAGTCAATTGGCTTCATTGTATAACAAAGTATGACAAAAGACCATTAAGAAATCATAAAGTTTAGGAGAATTCAGGCATGTCCTTACATAACAGAACGGGCTTATATTTAATTTTTGGCTGTAGATGGGCATTACTGTTGTCCGGGCTCATCCTTTATTCAAAAAATGGCGGTGTAACGCCCGGACTGCTGTTGGCTGCAGTTCTTTTTCAGACGATATACAGCCTATTGCAGCTAAATAAAATGCGTAGAAAAGTGGCGATCATAGCCGCTATCGCGGATTTAGGCTTTGGGATTTATTTGCTTGGGCTGACGGGCGGCCTTTCCAGTCCGTTCTTAATGTATAGTTTTACAGGTCTCTGGATGGTCAAGTCATTTGTAAGCTGGAGACAATACTATCCGATCATCTTGTTTTATGTGGCCGGTATCCCGATTCTGTTTGCTATGACATCAGGTGTAGTCATATATAAATATGTGCTGGCTCATTTTGATTACGGATTTATCGTATTCGCATTCTTTTGCCTAGTAAGTCTAGTTCACTTTGTTATGCAAAATGTACGAAAGCAATTCCGTAAGTTAGTCATGATTTATTCTTCTAGTCACATGACCGTACAGCCGATGAAGCAAGGAACGATATCCTATGTAGAGGAACTGCTTCAGCGAGTTTTAGATGATCGGGAAGTTATCCTTTGCGTGGAAAGTATCGGTCGTTACGAAAAAGTTCAAAGTTGGAAGCATACGTATTTTATGAATTATATGAAACAGAATAGGCTGAATAGCCAGAAGATCTACACCCAATTACCATCGCCTACAGGTGAAGTTGTGCCTTATTACGTCCAAGTCCTTCTGGACCGTAGTGGGCAAAAATATGGTTGGCTGCTTGTTAAATCAGGCAAGAACGAATTGTCTATTTTACACAAAATTTATATGCAATTTATCCTTATGAAGCTGGAAGCTTTCCAATTCGTCAACGAGGAATTGCTAGATGCTCAAGAAACGGCTGTCGCTCTCGAACGCGATGCTATTGCTCAAAATATTCATGATGGTATCGCTCAGGAGCTTTTCTTTATCTCTATTCAGCTGTTTCAATTGAAAAATGCGCTTCCCCCGGATGTTCGCGAGGAGACGCTTCCTTATGTGACGGAGATCGAGAAAAAAGTGAAAGAAAGTCATCGTGACATTCGTCAATTCATCATTGAGCTAAAGGATGAGAAGAGAAAATTCAATCTCCATAGTGCCATTGAGAAGCTGCTGCACCGTGTTACTGAACATACCGAGGTGGTGCCGATCTTTGAGAACATTGGTTGGGCAGCGCATGAGCAGCTTGATATCGAAGAAGCAATTTATCACTTGGTAGAGGAAGCAGCCAACAACGTCATTAAACATGCCAAAGCCAAACATATCCATGTGAGGATTGAAGTCACGAGTGTACAATGGTCGATTACCATTAAGGATGATGGGATCGGAATGCAGATATCCGAGGTGTACGAGCAGGGGCGATTTGGGCTGAGAGGCATGGAGAATCGGATTAAAGCCTTGAATGGAGCGATTTCTTTTCAATCCGAAGCTGTCATGGGTACGACGGTTACAGCCTATATCCCACGTGAAAGGAGTATAGCCTATGTATAAAGTAGTCATTGCCGATGACCATTGTATCGTAAGAGAAGGTCTTCATATTTTGCTCAAAAGTTGTAGAGGTTACGAGGTTACGGGTGAGGCTGCGAACGGAAATGAAGCTATTTCTCAATCGTTAGCGTTAGTGCCCGATCTTCTTTTAACGGATCTGAAGATGCCTGGTACTTCTATTATTGAAGGGGCTAAGACCCTTAAGCATATGTATCCGCAGATGAAAATTATCATTTTAACGGCTGTTGATGAGAGTGAGGATATTTATCGGGCCTTTAACGCGGGGATTGACGGTTATTTGATGAAGGATACGAGTCCTGAAGTGATTCTATCCACCATTGAAAATGTCATGAAAGGTGCCTCTATTTTCCATCCGAAGGAAAACAACAACGATAAAGCGGATACAAGAAGGAGTTCATTATGATGAATTTACTACGATTCGGCCAACTGCCTGTCCATCAACTATTGATGGCTATCATTGGTAGTATGTCCTCTATCTGTGCACTGAGTGGCTTGTCATACTGGTTAGTTAGTGGTAACTCCGAATCTAGGTTGTATATGATGACCTCTTTTACGGTTACCCTTTTTGCCTGGGGGATGTATGCGATTCAGAAAAGTATGTCGAAAAACAGTCCATATACGAATCTGATAACCCCATCATTACTATTCTTAGTGATTGTTGTTATTACTTTATACAACCCTGTGGCTTTGCAGCAGATGTGGGTTGCTCTTATCTTTTTCCCTGTTATGCTCAGTTTATTGGTGGAATTTAGGGTGTATGTAGTTGGTTCAATCATTTTTTCACTGTATTTCTTACTCTTTCAAATTTTTGGTCCCACGTATGGGAATAACGATGGGTTCTCTCCCATTATTATGGCAACGACAAAAGGTGTATATGCATTAGGCTGCGTGATCTTAGGCGGGATTATTATTACTGCCTTTAATCAACATAAATTGCGCGTGGAGGCAGCCGCTTTCCAGCAGCAAAAACAGCAAGTGATTAACATCTTGCAATGTTTCATCCCAGTTGGAGAACGGAAAACACAAACGTCGCGTAAAGAAATCGGTGAAATGAGTGTTCTGCTCAAAGCACTTGTGAAAGAATACGAAAGCTTGCGTGTGCAGGATTGGGAGATTGATTTATTGTCACTTTTGCATTTTGTAAGCAGGGTCAAGCTTCCGGATTATATGTTTGAAAAAGAAGGGAAATTGACAGAGTTTGAGTTCGAAGTGGTACAGGAGCACTGCTTTATGGCGAAAGAATTATGCGAGGGTATCCCGGATTTTCAAGAGGTCGAGAAAGCGTTCCTTTATCATCATGAAAAAGTAGATGGCACTGGCTATCCATACCGTCTCGCGGGCGATCAGATACCGCTCCTTTCGCAGATGCTCGGCTTAGTGGAAGTGTTCCTCGCCATGACGACGCCGCGGTCATACCGACAAGCCACGTCGCCGAGAGAAGCGTACGCTGAAATTCAGAAGCTAGTCGGACATGCTTTTCGGGCTGACATTGTGGACGCTTTTGGGAAAGTAATAGATTGAAAAAGAACACATAATCTCCGTCTAACATGTGGCATATTAGTAACAGTCTTGTTGACTGAACCAATCCACAGAAGGCAAGGAGTGAATCTTCAACCGTGAAATACATGCGAATTCTGACGATCGTTCTCGCCATGCTGCTAGGGCAAGCGACGATAGCGTCTGCCGATGGCACTTATCACTTTGGGTTTAAGAAAAGCGTAAACGGGCAGCCCCCGTCGATTGATGAAGAAGGCTTCAAAGCTCTTTTGAAGCAGCGAGGGGCTATTTTCACAGGAGATCCAGCTATCAAGGAATTGTACTTAACCTTCGATAATGGGTATGAGCAGGGCTATACCGGTAAGATTTTGGATGTGCTGAAAGAGAAACAGGTACCTGCGATCTTCTTCGTGACGGGGCATTATATCAAGACAGAGCCTGAACTGCTGAAGCGGATGGCCCAGGAAGGCCACTTGATCGGCAACCATTCTTGGAGCCATCCGAATATGAGTCAAATATCTGCAGAACGCATCCAGAAAGAACTGAATCAAGTGAAAGATGAGGTCAGCACGCTCACTGGACAAAAGGAAATGCGCTATCTGCGCGCGCCGCGGGGGATATTTAATAGCCAATCGTTAGCCGTTAGTCAGGGGCTTGGCTATACGAACGTATTTTGGTCCGTCGCTTACCGCGATTGGGAGCCAAAGCGTCAGAAGGGCTGGGAATATGCGTACAAAAATGTGATGGCGCAGCTGCATCCAGGTGCTGTCATTTTGCTGCATTCGGTGTCCAAGGATAACACGGAGGCACTGGCTAAAATCATCGACGATGCGAAGAGTAAGGGCTACCAGTTCAAGAGTCTTGATGAGATGCAAAACCGGACGCCTTAAATAAGCCGCACAAAGTGAAAACTCCTTAGCCTAGATAGTACAAGGCTAAGGAGTTCTTTTTTAGAGGATTATGCGTTTTTGGTTAGATATTGACTTTGGCCACGGTTTTTTCGCTTTCGTTTTTTGAAACAGGTGGATATATAGTGACGTAGACTAGCAGGCTTATCATCAATAGGGAAGACACCCATACCCATTTGTAATCTGCTTTTTTTGTGTTCATATTATTTACTCCCTTCTTGTTCTGCTTGATTCGTTCTGTATCCCATTATGCCTATCAATGCTGAAGACAAGTTGAACGCTAACTGAACGTTTGGTTAATACTTAATCTACCATTTATGACCCGACCTAAATTTTAAGCTGCGACAGCGTTAGTCGCGGCTTTTTCTTTTTTTAGGGACCGGAAAAAGATTTTAAACGATTTAAATTGTGCACAAATTAATTGTTGACAATGTTGAATGGAATTGGTATGATTCATTCATAAAGTTGTTTCAAATTAAATTGCTAACGAACAAATGAAATCATACAATTAACATGCAGCATCAAAGGAGGCGTTCCTATGCATCACAAAGCGATCATTATCGGAACTGGACCAGCGGGGTTAACCGCAGCGATTTACCTTGCAAGGGCGAACATGTCGCCTTTAGTCATAGAAGGTATACAGCCTGGAGGCCAATTAACGACCACCACAGAAGTAGACAATTTCCCAGGATTCCCGGATGGCATCACGGGACCAGAGTTGATGGACAATATGCGTAAACAGGCGTTGCGTTTTGGCGCTACGATTCAGTCAGGCCGGGTCACAGAAGTCGATATGTCCAAACGTCCATTTACCTTGTTCTTAGAGGACGGGGCTCAATTGACGGCGGATTCGCTGATCATTTCCACAGGAGCAACGGCCAAGAAACTAGGCATCGCCGGTGAATCCGACAATATTGGGAAAGGCGTTAGCACCTGTGCAACTTGTGATGGATTTTTCTTTAGAAATAAGAAAATTATCGTGATTGGCGGCGGGGATACAGCGATGGAAGAGGCGCAGTTCTTGACTCGATTCGCTTCCGAAGTGCGCGTTGTGCATCGTCGTGACGATCTGAAAGCATCGAAAATCATGCAGGATCACGCCCGCGGCAATCAAAAAGTGGCTTGGAGCCTCAATCGGACACCGCTTGAAGTCGTAGCTGGCCCTCTCGGAGTAACGGGACTTAAGGTGCTCAATAATGTAACCGGAGAGGAAGAGCTGCTGGAGGCAGATGGTATTTTCCTAGCGATTGGGCATACACCGAATACTGGGTTCCTAGGCGGACAACTGCCAACAGACGAGCTCGGATATTTGCAGGTCATTCCCGGAACCTCACAAACGACTGTCCCTGGCGTATTCGCTTGTGGGGATGTGCAGGATCGCATTTATCGCCAAGCAATTACTTCGGCGGGAAGCGGTTGTATGGCGGCGCTGGATTGTGAACGATATCTTTCCGAACAGCATGCTTAATGCTTTTTAAAATAAAAGAACCTTTAGGAGGAATTAGCCATGTCAGTTAAACAAATTTCCGATGCCACATTTAACAATGAAATTGAAGCGGGTATTGTACTCGTAGATTTTTGGGCCCCTTGGTGCGGACCTTGTAAAATAATCGCTCCCATCCTAGATGAACTATCAGCTGAGATCGGCGATGCAGCCAAGATCGTAAAAATCAACGTGGATGATAACCCAGAATCCGCTTCCAAATATAACGTCATGAGTATCCCTACACTGCTCGTATTCAAGGATGGTCAATTGGTTGATCAGATGGTTGGGGTACAACCCAAAGAGAAGCTGAAAGCGGTAATTGAGAAAGCATAAAGCAATGAATCTAATGTGTGAAAACATATAAAATCACAGGAGGAATACGAATATGACACAGGTACAAGAACGCACAGGGGTAGCAACGGTAGGAGGGAATCCAGTTACTTTGCTAGGACCGGAGATCAAGGTAGGGGATCAAGCGCCAGATTTTAAGGTTAATAAGGATTTGATGACAGAGGTAAGCCTATCCGATTATGCAGGTAAAGTGAAGCTAATTTCGGTGGTCCCTTCCGTGGACACAGGTACATGCGATGCACAGACGCGTCGTTTCAATGTGGAAGCAGATAAGCTAGGAGATAATGTCGTCATTTTGACAATCTCGGTGGATCTTCCTTTTGCACTGAGTCGTTTCTGCGGGGCTGCAGGCATTGATAAAGTTGTAACCTTATCTGATTATAAAAGCCGCGCATTCGGCCAAGCGTATGGCGTTTTGATTAAAGAGATTCAGCTCGATCAGCGTGCGATATTCATCTTGGATGAGAACAATACGGTTCGTTATGTGGAGTATTTAACGGAAATGAAGGAGCATCCGAATTATGATGCGGCTTTAGAGGCTATGAAGGAACTTGTGTAACTGAAAAAAGAGCAGCATTCCCACTAGGGATTGCTGCTCTTATTAAGTTAAGGGGTAAGGTGAAGCTTACCCCCTATTTAGCATGTTTAGCTGAGCCGAGTGAGAGTGTGGATGCATACATGTTTTCGGCTGGGTAGGTGACTAGGTTTTTCTTTGAAGCTGAATGGACCTAAGGGCCATGAGATTTGGGAAAATAGGAAGGCAAGTTGTACAACGTACAACAATTTCCTTGGTTTCTTATGGGTAGGCTAAGGATTGTTGTATTTGGTGCAACAATTTAACCTATTTCCCTGCTATAGAGCTACTTTTGGCTGAAATTGATGTATTTTATGCAACATTCGCCTGGAAAACATGGATTAGCTTGCGTAAAGTTGTACAAAGTACAACTTTGCATGGTTAATGAATGTTTCAAAATATTCGTTTTGGGAGTACTTGATTTGCATCTATTTTACGAACATTCTCACTCAAGGCGGCCGAAGGCGTTTTTTTGTTTCAATGTGAATCCTTGCTAATATCTGCAGCCTAGGTAATCCCCCCCAACAGATGCGGGTGTATTCTACCAGCATTTAGAAGCATGCAGGCTATGCTCGGCTAACGAGTGAGCGTAACCATCCGGCTGCCCTTGACCATCGCTGCGCTGCACAAGGGGCACGCCTTCGCCGCAAGCTTCGCTTCCTGCGGCGAAGAGATGCGTGACCAGGCCTTGCAGCCGGCCTGCTCGCAGATCCACGCCGCGACCCGCTCAGTCGCGGCGGCGGGTTTCCCTGCAGCGGCCGGGCGCCGCGCCGCTGCAGAACCCGCAGCCGCAGCAGGTTCGCGGCTGACAACAGGGTCCGCGCCAGGGAACGCGGACAGCAGGAAACGGGAAGGCTCCGCCTTCTTCCCGCGATAAAACGCCGGCGAGCTGATCAGCAGCTCGGCCTTGGCGCGCGTGACGGCGACGTAGGCGAGTCGCCGTTCTTCCTCCAGCGCGGCGGTTCCCTTGTCGCGCCCCGTAACCCCAGCCATCTTCACATCGTCCAGATGGCCGGCGTCGAGTGCCGAGCTATGCGGCAGATTGCCCTCAATCGCACAGAGCAAGTACACGATCGGGAACTCCAGTCCCTTCGATTTATGAATTGTCATGAGCGAAATTTTATTCGCAAATTGTTCTTTTTGGAGCCGACTCATTTCGGTGCGTTTTTCCGCGACCTCATGGATAAAATAAAGAAATTGCTCCACGCTATCGAACCGCTTGGCCGAAGATTCCAGCTCGTCCAGCGTTTCCTTCAGCATTTCCCTATGACTCGTCAGCTTGCTGCGCTTGTTCGTCTCTAGGAAAGTATCGTAGAAATCCTTGCGAATCGCCTGAACGGCATCCAAAGGCTTCATGTCAGCAAGCGACTTAATAAGACGGATGCGGCTTTTGAGCTTTTCTTTCTGAAAATCTTTCAGCTGAGGCAGACCGAGCAGGTGGATAAGCGGCCACTTTTTCGCCTGAATCGCTTCCTGATCTTGAATAATCCGCATGCCCTGGTCTCGTCCTATATATAATGAAGGGAGGACACCTTCTATAGCCTCGAAATTACGCCGCTCATGAGCAAGCCTTAAGTGATCGATAATCGGTTTCACCATCCACTGATCGTAGAAGGAGTCGTTGCTTCCGTAATCCACAAAAGGCAAATTATGAAGAATCAACTGCTCGATAATCGCCCGACTGTTGCTGGCTGTCCGATACAGAATAGCGAAATCGCCATACTGACTGCCGCCCTCGGCTACTTTAATCCGAAGATCGTTAATTAACCAATCAGCCTCGTCATCGCTATTCATAGGTTTCACATATTGCGGCTTCCGATCACTTTCCTTCGTGGCGAGGAGGGTCTTCGACTTCCGCTGTATATTATGTTTGATGATCGCATTTCCCAAACCGACGATGCTTGAAGTAGAGCGGTAATTAATATCAAGAGTGACCGTCTTGGCAGCAGGATACTGCTCATGAAACTGTAGAATAAATTCATTTCGCGCACCATTAAACGAATAAATCGTCTGGTCATCATCACCAACGACCATCAAATTCTCGTGGTCCTTTGCAATCATTTGAATGATTTCGTATTGCACGGTATTCGTATCCTGAAACTCATCGACACTAATATAAGTGAACTTTCGCTGCAGCGAGCGCAGGACATCGGTGTTTTGCCGCAATAAGTGGTAGGCTTTGATTAAAATATCATCAAAATCAATCTTCTGCTGTTCCATTTTCCACTGCTCATACTGCATGAAAATCCGCTTTACTTCTTTGTCTTCTTCCGTTCCTTCAGGAAGGTCTTCGACCTCGATCAACTGCATTTTATAAGAGGAAAGCAAGGAAATGAGCACTTCGGGTTGGTATGTATCCTGCAGCCCCATGCTTAGCATGATGCGCTTGAAGACGATTTGCTGATAGCGGCCATCACTCAGAATCTCTTGTTGTAATCCGTTCATTCGCAGTAATCTTAGGCAAAAAGCATGAAATGTCCGCACCTGCATCGTATTGGTTATACTATGATCAAGACCCGGCATAGACGTGAGGCGTTCCCGCATCTCTTCGGCAGCCTTTTTCGAGAAAGTAATCAATAACAAATTCGACGGATGGACCCGGTGGACACGCAATAAATAAGCCACTCGGCACACCAGAACAGTTGTCTTGCCGGAACCGGCTCCCGCCAGGGTAAGTAAGGGACCTTTGAAGTGGCGCACAGCCTGAACCTGCGCTTCATTCAACAGAATCTGATGGCTTTCCAAATCGCGGAAAAAATAAGCGTCACGATCGGCATCGGACACAAAATTGGAACTATTCGTTAAAAGCGCCATACGCGCATGCGGGATAGGTCGCTCCGTGGTTTGTTTCGTACCTAATGGTGTAGGGTAAATAGAAAGAGAAGTCAAAATCATCACCTGTTTCATAGCAATAGTGGACTACCTATTCTATCACATTTATAGACCGATGAAAGGACCTATATACATATGGGGATATCTTACTTTAAATTGCTTTGGAATCAGTTCGAAAAGCACGATGCCACAGGGCTTGCTGCCCAATGTGCCTACTATTTTCTGCTATCCCTGTTCCCCTTTCTGCTATTTATTCTGAGTTTGTTGGGGTATTTGCCGTTCTCCTCGGATGATGTCATGGGGCTTATTAAAGAATATATACCGGGGGCTGTCGCTGGTTGGCTTGAGGAAACGCTTAGCAATCTGCTTGATGTGAAAAGAGGAGGCGCACTTTCCTTCGGGATCATATTGGCCCTGATGAGTGCCAGCGCAGCGATGAATGCGATCGTCATTGCCGTTAATAAAGCGTACGGTTTGCCGGAGCGCAAAAGCTTCATTCACTCTCGCTTGCTAGCCGTGATGCTGACGCTGGGCATGCTCATTGTCATCGCTTCAGCGCTGCTGCTCAGTGTGTTTGGCCATTGGATTGGGGATTGGACACTTGCCAACATTTCGATTTCAGCGAAGCATGTAGGTTTGTGGAACAACCTGCGCTGGATTGTGAACTTTGTCATCGTGTTTGTGGTTTTCATCGGCATTTACTATATAGCCCCCAATACTTGTCTAACCTGCAAAAGTGTCCTTCCCGGAGCGATATTCGCGGCAGCTGGGTGGCAATTAACATCCTTCGGTTTCTCCTTCTATGTCAATAACTTCACCAACTACAGCGCCACTTACGGCAGTGTCGGGGGGATCATCGTGCTCATGACGTGGTTCTATATTTCGGCGCTCATCATTATCATCGGCGGTGAAATTAATGCGATAAGGCATGTGAAGAGCCAGATTCATACAGTTCCGTTGGATAAAAAGGATACAACAACGAATAAAAACCGCTTCTGATATCCGGTCAGAAACGGTTTTTTGTTCTACCACGTCAAAACGCCGCCATCCACTCGCTTCACGCCGCGAATTTTTCCAAGCTGCTCCGCCAGCCGGAACAAGGCTAGATCCTTCATTTTGGCTTCAATCATGACATCAATGCGGGGGAGGCCTGCCTCCTTGCAGCTTTTCAGAAATGGGATGAGCTGATCGGGCTCAATGTAGTCAGAATGAGATCGGAACTCTTTCGCATCCTTTGGCGAGGAGACGTGAATTTTCATCGGAATATCGCCCCAGGTCTTAGCGATGTCTGGCAGTAGTTCGATGGGGGAAGACATGGATGGGTTGCACCAATCATGATGCAAATCCAGCATGCAGGGGCGCCGCAGCCTTTTGCTCACGGCCAGCGTTTCCGCTAATGTGTAAGTTTTATCGTCATTCTCAAATGTAAGACGCCGCATGGCCTGCTCGGGCACTTCAGAGATCTTAGTAAATAGCCGCTCCGTGGCGGCATCTTTATCTCCATACACACCGCCAACATGGATATTGATGATGGCTGACTCATCAAGTCCCATCCCATCCAAAATCGCCGCGTGATAGGACAAGTCTCTTACAGCAGCCTCCACGACTGAATCGCTACCATTTAGCAGCGTGAATTGGTTAGGATGCATACTTAGTCGGATTCCCTGCGTGTTGGCGAAATCGCCGAGCTTTCGAAGCTCATCTTTATATTCGGTGGCCACATCAATCTGAACATCTGGGTGCGTAGCTAGTGGAATGAGCGATGACGATAGACGAAATAAGCGAATGCCATGAGCGGCATTATAGTATAGAATCCGCTGAGTCGCCTCGAGATTTTTGCGTCCGATCTCGATGGCTCGAAGCATAGCTTCCTCACGAGGGCGCTCAGAGAAGAGCTTATATGTAAAAGTGGAGCTAGGGGTATTATTAAAAATCGCCATTGCTATAGACACAAATCCGAGTCGGATAATCATGGGGCCTCCGTTATTCCATCATCATTTAGCTTGATTAGTCTGCCCCAAAAGGAAGCAAGTATCGAACGGTGAAGGGGGAGAATCGTAGAAACAGTACATGCGAAGAACGAAGCGAGTGCAGTAAGTACAAAAAGGTGAATAGTGGGTATAAGAAGGGCTTTCAGCCTTTTGGGCGCATGAATTTAGGAGAGATTCAGGGGAGATTCCCATGCCACCCAACAAAAAAAGACACCAGAGGTGTCTTTTTTTTGAACATTTCGTATAAGTCTGGTGAAGGACACAGCAGACGATTATCTAAACTAAACCCGCTCAACCTTCAACAGGTTAGTCGTGCCTGATTTCCCTACTGGGATACCGGCGGAGACGACGGTGAGGTCGCCTTTCTTCACGTAGCCGAGCGTCTCAGCTTGCCCGATGGCAGAGCGAATCATTGCGTCAGTGGAGTCGCAGAATTCGCCAAGGATCGGGATAACGCCTTGCACCATGCTCAAGTAGTTGATCGCATATTCATTGGACGTCACCGCGATAATCGGCGCTTCCGGGCGGTACTTTGCGATCATCCGAGCGGTAAAGCCGCTCTCTGTTGGCGTCAAGATCGCTGCAGCGTGCAGCTTGTTAGCAGATGACACGACCGCTTGGCATAGCACCTCAGTCACTTCGTTGTTCGACTGAAGCTGCGCGTCGATCAAGGAGCTGCGCTCCATGGTTTGCTCTACGCGCTCGGCGATCGTCGCCATCATCGTCACGGACTCGATGGGATACTTGCCTGCAGCTGTTTCGCCGGAAAGCATGACAACGTCACTGCCGTCGAGCACCGCATTCGCCACGTCACTCACTTCTGCGCGTGTTGGACGAGGGTTGCGCTGCATGGAATCCAACATTTGCGTTGCCGTAATAACAGGCTTGCCAGCTAAATTACAAGCGCGAATCATGTCTTTCTGCGCAATTGGAACTTCCTCCGTTGGAATCTCGACGCCGAGATCGCCCCGTGCAACCATGATGCCGTCGGAAGCTTCAAGGATCGAAGCGAAATTCGTCATGCCTTCTTCGTTCTCAATCTTCGAAATAATCGGCGTAAACGCTGCGCCGTGCTGTTCCAAAATCGCGCGAACTTCTCTAACATCGTTTCCGTTACGTACGAAAGACATTGCGACGATGGAGATATTCTCTTCAACACCGAACTTAATATGCATCACATCGCGCTCAGTTACACCAGGCAGGGAGGTGCGCACGCCTGGTAAATTAACGCCTTTACGCTGTTTCAATACACTTTGATTCAAGACGCTGCAAGTAACTTCGGTGCCGTCAATCATTTCTACACGTAGCTCGATAGAGCCATCATCGATAAGAATGAGGTTCCCCGGCTTAACATCTTGCGGAAGGCCAGGATAATTCACGGAAACACGGCTTGAATCGCCGATAATTTGTTCAGTCGTAAGCACAATGTGATCGCCGCTTTGCAAATCGTAGGAAGCATCCTTCAATTGACCAATGCGGATTTCCGGACCTTTAATATCCATCAGAATAGGGATAATGACACCAAGCTCCGCAGCTGCTTGGCGTACGCGCTGAATGCGTCCCCGATGCTCATCTAAATCGCCATGAGCCATATTTAATCTGGCGACACTCATGCCCGCGCGAATTAATTCTTTAAGAGTAGGGACGGAATCACAAGCAGGTCCCATGGTACAAATGATTTTTGTTTTACGCATGGTGTTAGAACTTCCTTTCAATAGTAACGATTGAATTTTGGCTTCATTATATGCCTAAATGAGCCGAAGTTCTATGAACTATAGTATGATGTATGTACTATAGTATGTAGGAAGGTGCCATTATGCAGGTGATAACCTTTACGTATGACAAGAGCAGCAATTGGTACAAGGAAGAGCTGGAGGGATGCCCTGCTTGGACGCTCGTTCTCGTTACCTATGGCCGATGTGTGTATTGGATCAATGAGAAGAAGCAGGTAGTTGAGAAAGGGCAATGGCTGCTCATTCCGAGCAAAGTCCCCTTTTATGGAAGAAGTGTACCGACCCAGATCCATGAAAAGTACGTTGTTCAATTCACCGCTGATGCAGCAGATGAACTGTTCCCACTTCTTCAGCTGCCGCATTATACTAGCCGATTAACGGGTAAATATGAGTTGATTGTCGATCGTTTGCGCCTTATCCATCAACAGTGGCAAGACAAGCAATCCTATTACCAAACGCTGTGTGAAGCGCTGCTCAAAGAGCTGTTTGTCTATCTCCATAGAGAGTGGGATCAAGATACGACAACTACTGCCACTACACAGCTAGTGGAGCAGATGAAAGGCTACATTCAGAATCATTACCGCGAGCACGTGACCAAAGACGAGCTTGCTGCGTGCATATGCCGATCTCCGAACTACACGGCGGCGCTTTTTCGCAAAGTGACAGGTCAAACGATCAGTGAGTTCGTCCATGCCACAAGGATCAAAACGGGCATCTACATGCTTAGACATTCTGCACTGTCAGTGACCGAGATCTCCGAGTTCATCGGATACAATGACCCGTCTTATTTTTACCGTGTATTCAGGCGTCTAACCGGCCTAGTGCCGACGGATTTAGTTTCCGATCGTGAAACGATTCGCAAATAGTATTAACCTACATCGTACCGCCGCCGCGGCGTACTTCGGAAGGGATCTGTTCAGGGCCTTTATCAATGTTCTGGTAGATGAACGTCCCCACACTTGCTTCGTCAAGCTTTGTTAGCTGCATCGTTTTGGTCCATGCTGTTACAACGACCTCCTGATTGCTAGGTACATCTGGATTCGGTACAGCTAATACACCGGCGCCGGCTTTCTTGAAATGCGTCAAGTAATCGAGGCGATCCAGTAATTCTTTAGGAGCATCAGGGTGGTAATGAATAATGATATCGCCATGCTCCAAATTATGAACAAGCATTTCATAGGAAGGTCTTTCCTTATAAAAGCCGAACTTTAAGTCATGCGGACTGTGTGTACCGGAGGTCGGGATTTTCATTTCATAGGATAGTGTACCCTCTGCATGCCCTCGTCCATAATCTTTATCTGTCACGACCTGAATAGGAGCATTAAAATTCAGTTTTTCTACACTATATTTGCTGGAATTTTGCTGAATAAGCGAGGTTCCCACACAGCATATCGCGATAATAACAAGAGTGTGAGAGAGAAGCAGCCAGGTCTTTTGCTTTTTTTTCAAAACCTGTTTCTCCGCCTTTTTCAATCGACTAGAGTTCTGTTTGTGCGCTTTCGCGGCCAACACATAGCCAATAATCGATAAAACAAAAATAGCCAATCCTATGTAAAGCAAAATAGCCATAAAATCAGGTCCGTGCTGCATGGTTGAATGATCCATTATAAATGATCTCCTTTTAGAATAAATTTTTAATTACCAACACTACATATTGTAGTTTCACTATTAGCTAGAAGTCAATTTCTGCGTAATGATCTTACTCTTTATCATTCCAAATAGAGGATTATTCAACCACTTGTTGAATTATGTAAATAAAATGTCATTTCATGTAGAAAAAAAGGAGAGAAGTTTCAGTGTCAGAACAACGATTAGAACTACACAGAAGAAATGGATTAATGGTCAAATTGTTATGGGTATGCTTGGCTCTTGGAATCGCTGCTTCCTACAGATCCCCTGCAATGATGCTGACTTTGGTCATTTACGGAGCACCGATTGCTCTCTTATGCACTATCTTAACTTGGAAAAAAATCTGGGTCCCTTACACGATGTACGTTATTGCTGTAGGTTTTAACATCATTTCTTATTTTTTTATGGCCAATGACCCTGCCCTGTCCAGTATTCTAATCTTGTTTCTCGGTTTGACCCTCGTTTCTTTGTATATGAACTTCCGACCACTTTTGCTTAATGCCGTGATTGGACTTATCAATTTGAACTATTTTTGCTCCACATTACCCGGGGATTTCAGCCTAGTAACTATTAACGCTTTCTACTTGTTGACCATTTTAACCTTGGTAGGGCAAGGCCAAATTGGAACTAGAATGCTTGCTAATGTAGTGAAAAGCGTGAAAGAGTCTGAGGTGTCGCGTGTGAAGTCAGAAGAAATTCTGACAGGCGTCCGTACAACAACAGAAGTCCTTGGAACATCCAGCAATACGCTTCAGGAAAATGCGTCGGTTACAGGCAGAATTACCGAAGAAGTCGTGGCTGCTTTTCAAGAAATCTCGATTGGTATTGAGTCGCAAGCAACCAGCATCACAGATATTACAACCGCTATTCAGGAAGTAAATGAAACCGTTGAGATGACCTCTTCCGCATCGAACACAATGAGCAGCAGATCCCGAGATACGGCGCGGATGACGAATGAAGGCAAGAATCAGATGGAAGATTTGTCACTCAAAATCAATGATATTACGGTTATCGTGACCGAAACGTCAGAAATTATGAATGCGGTCAATGAAGAAAATGTGAAAATCGGAAATATCGTTACAACGATTGCCGACATAGCGAACCAAACGAATCTCTTGTCGTTGAATGCTTCCATCGAGGCTGCCCGCGCAGGTGAGCATGGCAAAGGCTTCTCCGTTGTTGCGAACGAAATTCGTAAGCTGGCGCAGAATGCGCACGTCGCTTCCACAGACATCTCGGAAATTCTAGGCTCTATTCAAGATAAAGTAGAGACAGCTGTAGAGAAGGTTGCCGTCGGCATTACCGCCGTAGAGTCTGGTAAGAAATCAGCGGAGAGCGTCGATCAACTGTTCGAAGTCATCAACAGCAATACGGCTGAAGTCATGGAACAAGCGGAGAACCTGCAGCGCATGAATGCTCAATTGCTAACATCGTCACAAAGAGTCGCTGAGGAAATGACGTCCGTTGCGGCGATTACTGAGCAATCCGCAGCTTCCGTGCAAGAAGTGCTTGCTAGTGCTGAAGTGCAGCAAAGGCGTGTTGAAGATATCGTAGACAGTATTCGCCAGCTGAACGGATTGACGCATGATCTGCAGCATTTGATTGAGAAATAGAGCGAATGTCCCAAAAAAAGGATTGCCAAAAAGTTGGGAATCCGCTACAGTTAAGCCAAATGAATAGCAACACGGGTGCTTGATGAAGTCAGGCTGAGATAGTGGCCCTATGCCACTGACCGTTAATCTGATCTGGGTAATGCCAGCGTAGAGAATGAAGTGCCTTTCCGCACTAATTTTATGCCTGCCGCTACCCGGTGGGCTTTTTTTTCGTGTTCGCTTATCCATTTTACATATCTATATGAAAAGGAGTCGAACAAACAGATGGCACAAAAAGAAACAGCAGCAAAGGGTTTGAAATTGACTGATATCTTGATCACTATTGTGATCGCAGCGGTGTTTGGTGTGATTTATCGCGTATGGGGGCCAATGTACGATATTTTGAAACCATTCGGTCTTCACGCAGAGCAGTTGAGCTATGGCATGTGGTTTATGGCTGCGACCTTCGCATTTCTGGTTATTCGCAAACCCGGCGTTGCGTTATTGGCTGAGGTAGCGGCGGCGACGATAGAGGCGCTTTTTGGCGGCTCATGGGGTGTCTCGACACTTGTCTATGGGTTGCTGCAAGGGCTTGGTGCTGAACTCGTTTTTGCTCTTTTCCTTTACCGCCGTGCAAATGTGGGCGTGACAATCCTAGCGTCCTTCGCATCCGCAGCTTTATCCTTGCTTGTGGATAATTACTATGGCTATATTGATCAACTCACATTCTGGAACTACTGTCTGTTTATTGGACTTCGTCTCTTGGGCAGCGCTTTGATCGCCGGCGTATTCGCATACTACTTAGCGGGTGCACTGGCCCGTACTGGTGTGCTCAGCCTAGTTCGTCCTGTTTCGAAGAAAGATTACGACGCATTGGGGTAACGTGATGAGCGAAGGAATGAGCGTGACGAATCTAAGGTTAAAATATCCCGGAGAAGACGCCCCCCTGTTATTTCAGGGGGTTTCCTTTTCGATAGAACCTGGAGAGAAGGTCCTGCTTCTGGGGCCGAGCGGCTGCGGCAAATCAACCCTGCTTCAAGTGTTAAGCGGTATTGTGCCCGACATTGTAGAGATTCCGCTGAAGGCAGATGGCATTCACACTCCAAGCCGCTCAGGCTATGTCTTTCAAGATCCGGAGACACAGTTCTGCATGCCGTATGTGGATGAGGAAATTGCTTTCGTCTTGGAAAATTTACAAGTCCCTCGTGAGGAGATGCCTGCTCGTATCGCGTATTATCTGGAGTTGGTGGGGCTTGAACTAGAAGACACCCATACTTTGGTTGGGAATCTGTCGCAAGGGATGAAACAGCGGCTGGCTATTGCGAGTGTGCTCGCCCTAGAGCCGGAAGTGCTGTTCCTAGACGAGCCTACGGCGCTTCTAGATGAAGAAGGCACTGAGCAGGTATGGGAAACGATTCGAAGGATTAGTGCTGAGAAGACACTGGTTATCGTGGAGCATAAAATAAGCGGCATCCTAGGATTCATCAACCGCTTGATCGTTATGTCACCAGATGGAGGACTGCTAGCAGATGGCACGCCTCAAGAGGTGTTCGAAGCTTATAAACAGCAAATGATTGACTATGGGATCTGGTACCCTGGTGTTTGGGACGATAAGGAGATGGAGTTAAAAACAACCTCCATCATTCAGACTTCGGCGCCGGTCATGACCTTTCGCGATTTTGTAGGGTTACGCGGAGGGCAGATCAAGACCTCTGTGGATAACTTGAGCGTCTACCCTGGCGACTGGATTACCGTTGTCGGCGCCAACGGCGCAGGCAAAAGCTCGCTGCTGTTAGCGATCATGCGGCTCATCCCAACCCGCGGCAGCTGCTGGATCGAGGGAGTTAAGGGTAGCAAAGTCGAGCAGCTTGCGGAGCAAGTCGGCTTTGTATTCCAGAACCCCGAATTCCAATTCGTCACGAATTCGGTGGAGGAAGAACTGGCCTACTCCTTGCTGGAGACGGATCAGGGGCGGGATGTGCAGTGGGCGTCTATAGAGCTGCTGCTTAGGGAATATGACCTGCTCGCGCTGCGCAAGAGGCATCCGTTCCAGCTGTCGATGGGCCAGAAGCGGCGCTTAAGCGTGGCGTCCGCGATGGTGCGCGGTCCCCGCATTCTGCTGCTGGATGAGCCCACCTTCGGGCTTGATGCCCGTGGTACCCTGCGCATCTTGCAGCAGCTGGAGCAGCTGCGGGCGAGCGGAACTGTGATTGTGATGGTCACGCACGATCTGGAGATTGTGCAACGCTGCGCCACTCGCGTTTGGCAGGTTGAAGATGGGCATGTGAAGGAGTTGCCGGCTGGGAAGCTGCCGGCCTCCGCTGCACATGCTGCAGAAGGAGCTGCGATGCTATGCAACTAACATTCGCGTACCGTGAAACCTGGCTGCACCGGGTGAATCCGGGTGTGAAGCTGATCCTGTCCATCCTTCTGTTTATTGTTGTCGTGTTCACGCATAATTTGAATGCGATGATGTATTTGACCTTGGGCGCTCTGATGCCGCTCTTCTTGTTCTCAGGCCATCCGATGAAGCGGCTGCTGTTGTATGCCTCACCGTTCTTGCTAATCTTCCTATCCTCTACCACGGGGATGATGATGTTCGGCAGCGGAGATACGCTTTGGTACCAGCTGGGCTTCATCCGTATCACCGAAGAAAGCTTCTATCGCGGGATCCATCTGGGCTTTCGGGGCCTTCAGGTTGCTGCGGTCGGGCTGCTGTTTAGCTTAACCACACGGCCCGTTGCACTATTTTATGCTATGATGCAGCAGTGGAAGGTAGCGCCGAAATACGCCTACAGCTTCCTCGCCGCGCTGCGCATGCTTCCGCTCATGCTCGAAGAATTCCAAACCCTTCGCTATGCGCTGAAGGTGCGGGGCAAGAAGAAGCGTAATCCTATCACCGGATGGTATACGACACTGCGAATGTATGCCATTCCACTGCTTGCCCAGAGCATACGCCGCGCCCACCGGACAGCTGTGGCCATGGAAGCGAAGCGTTTTTCCGCGCAAAAAAAACGGACTTATTATTATGTATCTTCCTATTCGATGCTAGATGTTTATTATATCTTTTATTGGATTGTGCTCGTCATTCTAGCTTATTGGCTGGGGAAAATATGGCCATTGTTGAACGCAGCGGACGTCCGTTAAGAACTATGAAGAGCAATCCAAGCCAACGAACATATTGGTTTCGATTGCTCTTTGTTTTTGTCATTTACCCCATTTAAGGGACAATACCACTTCACAGCACTGTTTCTCGGGGACGCGAGGATCGATAGTGAAATGAACAACGCTTGGTGTAAATTTAGTCAGTATGATGGACTCAATGCCGAAAGTGTGAACAATCCGATCCACTTCCTTCTGATTGCCATTCTGGGCATTGCTCATCAATTGGCCGGCTATAGCTGGGTCTTCCAGCTTTTGAATTAAGAGAGAGGCGTCTCGAAGGAGGGTCTGAGAGGCTGCAACCGAATGCGAGAGTACCTTCGTATCGACTGGAGGGAAATCACGATGCCAAGCCCAGTAAGCAGGATAGTAAGCAGCAGGAATAGGGTAACGATTATAGGGTGAGAAGGGGGATTTGTATGTGTAATAGGAAGGAGGATAATTCATGAATGATCTCCTTTAGATTTTTTTGCCAGATATACGCTACACCAATATATGTGAACGGGGGCTGTTGTGGTTCCTGAAATTTATGTATTCGTTAGGAGTCACAGATCAACACCGAATTCATCGCGAAGCCCTTGCAGACCTTCAGGAGTGATGCGCACAGCCCGACTATCGGCCAGCCGTTCAATCCAGCGAAGTTCGAATAGCCGGCGTGTGAGAGCAGCGCCAAGCGTACCCGAGATATGATGACGGCGCTCGCTCCAGTCGAGGCATTGCCGTGCATAATGGCGCCTGCGTTTGCGGTCTTCCTCGACCTCGACGCCGAAGCGTTCCAGTCGCTGCTTACCCGCAGGGCTGAGGATGAAATCCTTGCCTGCCTCCTGCAGCAGGCCTAATTCAAGAAGCCGGTCCGTCAGGGCTACGCCAATCTGGCCGGCTATATGATCATAGCAGGTGCGCGCATAACGCAGCGCCCTTAGTTGATCTGATTCGCGCAGCGAGCGAATCGGCTTCGGGGAGGCGATCGCTTGCAGCGCCTCCAGGGCATAGGCCACCTCGGCGTTAGCCAGCCGGTAGTACTTGTGCCGTCCATACGACTCATGGACGAGCAGTCCGCCTTCCACCATCTTCGATAGGTGGGAGCTTGCTGTCTGAGGCGTTATGCGCGCGAATCGTGCTAGTTCGCTGGCGGGCAGCGATTTGCCGCCGAGAAGATTCAGCAAAATCGTGATGCGTGATGGTTCGCCTATCAGTGAAGCCACTTCCACAATATTTGGATTCGCACACATCCATATTAGCCTCCGTTTCATACAATCATACTTCGATACAGAACGAAATCAATTCAGTTTATAATATATATACAAAGATAAGTATTACAGTCATACTTCGATAATAAACGAAATTTCAGTGTGAAGACAACAATCATCCTGAACGTGTATGCAATCTATGGGAGGATAATATGAATCGCTATTTATTTGGATTAATGGTTGTTGTCACAACATCACTGATGGGATCTTCATTCGCTGTCGGTAAAATGGGTTTGGCCTATTTCTCACCTCTTTTGTTGGTAGGCTGCCGCTTTACGCTGGCAGGACTAATTATGGCTCTGTTTGTGAGAAAAAGACCGCGTCCAGGTGATCTTCGAGACTGGAGCAGAATCATGAGCGTGGGGCTCTTCCAAACAGCCGGCGTCATGGGTTGCATTTTTCTAAGTTTACGCACGATTACCGCTGGGGAGTCTTCGATTCTGACTTTCACCAATCCACTGCTTGTCATCGTGCTGGGAACGCTGTTTCTAGGCGCAAAATACCGAATATCCCAATGGATGGGTGTCATGATCGGTTGTGCTGGTGTGTTTATCACGCTGGGTGTTCACATGCAGTTGCAAACGGGTACGCTGCTTGGGATGGGCTCTGCGATATCGTGGGCTATCTCCACACTGCTCGTTAAGAAATGGGGAGCCAGTTTCGATGTGTGGGTCCTAACCGCTTACCAAATGCTGTTCGGTGGTCTCCTTCTCCTTGTTATGAGTGTGATCATAGAAACTCCGAAGCTAATCCTAGGCGTATCCGCCGTGTTGATTCTATTGTGGCTTGCAATCATGGCTTCTATCGTGCAATTCGCTTCATGGTTCTTCTTATTGAAACAAGGGGATCCTGGTAAAACGAGCGCTTTCTTATTTCTCGCCCCGTTCTTTGGGGTTGTATCAGGGTGGCTGCTGCTTGGTGAAGTCATAGAATGGTTCGTGTATGTAGGGGGATCACTCATCCTTATCGGTATTTTTTTCGTGAATTGGACGTTTTCATCCCGAACTCGGAGAAAAGCGAAAGTGACCTCATCATAGCAGCTTCTAAAAACCCACCCTTTTGAGGGTGGGTTTTTCATTCGCGGCAGCTTATTATGTTGTAATCAAATATGACTAATATGAAAGAAATTACCTCCGGAAAGCGCTTTACAAATAAATATCGATCACATATAATCATAAATGAGAGTAAACAATCAAATGCATGACCGTATATGCGCAAATATATGAAATGGAATAGGGGGGGTCGTGATGCTGTTTGAGGAAGAACGTCAGCAGAAGATCGCCGATTATGTTCAAGTGAAAGAGCGTGCGTCCGTTCAAGAGCTGGCTCAGCATTTTCAGGTGTCTGAATCAACGGTCCGCAGAGATCTGAAGATCCTTGAGGAAGAAGGCAAGCTTCGCCGTACGCATGGAGGAGCTGTAGCTTTTGTCAGTGACAATTCAGAGCCTACTTTTGTGGAAAAAGAAGATCGCTATCGTTTACAAAAGGAGCTGATAGCCAAAGAAGCCGCTTCTATGGTTCGAGAAGGCGATTCCATCATACTCGATTCGGGAACTACAACGTATTATTTGGCTAAAGAATTGAAAACATTCAAAAAGCTTACGGTAGTAACCAATTCCGTTGCGGTAGCTCAAGAATTGTCTGCCAATACAGGAATCGATTTGATTCTCACGGGCGGCACCTTGCGTCATGAAACGTTGGCGATGGTAGGTCCGTTAGCTGAGAAGGCGCTGGAAACTGTGCATGTTGATAAAGCCTTCGTGGCTATCAATGGTCTAGACCCTGTCATTGGATTGACAACACCGAATATGTTAGAGGCCTCTACCAAAAGGGCTTTCTTCCGTTCAACTAAGCAAGTGATTTTACTCATGGACCACAGCAAATACGGAAGAGTATCTTTTGCTAAGGTTGCGGCATTATCCGAGATTGACCAGCTGTTGACGGATGACGGTATATCGGACAATGCACTGAAAGAGCTTGATACGGCTGGGGTTACCGTTACCGTCGTACAGACAGGTGGGAGGAAGTCATGAAGCTGCCTGTCTTAACGATTACATTGAATCCGGCCTTAGATAAAACGGTAACGGTAGAAGATTTTGTTCTTGGCGGGTTGAACCGGATTAAAGAATGGCGAATGGATGCTGGAGGTAAGGGCATCAATGTTGCCAAAGTACTGAAGAATTTTTCCGTTGATGTGACGGCTTGGGGCCTGTGTGCAGGGCGCCAGGGGAATGTGCTGACGGATACACTTTCGAGTCTAGGCATCCCGAATTGGTTTGTTCAGGCCAAGGGTGAAACGAGAACGAACCTGAAGCTGTATGTGGAACATACCCGGGAAACAACGGAGTTGAATGAGCCAGGTTTTACGGTAGACGAAGACGTATTAAGTCAATTTCTTGATCGTTTCAGAAACGATGTTAGTCACGTTGCGTTAGTTGTCTTGGGGGGCAGTTTGCCAAAGGGAATACCGAGTGATTTCTATAAGACACTTATCCAAATTGCCAATGAGGCAGGTGTACGGACCGTATTGGATGCGGATGGTGAGTCTTTCGTCCATGGTATTGAGGCAGTTCCCTACGCGATCAAACCGAACATTCATGAGCTGGAGTCGTTCTTCGGAGAGTCCTTCCGGACAGATGAAGAGATTATCGATGCGGCAAGAAGATTAATCGTTAAAGGAATTGCTTACGTGGCTGTTTCTTTAGGTGGAGAGGGATCGATTCTTGTAACGGAGACGGAGGCCATTCGCGCCAAACCTGCTCCAATTACTCCCCTAAGTACAGTGGGGGCTGGGGACTCCATGGTAGCCGCGCTCATTTATTGCATGCTGCATGGCATGTCGCTGGAAGAAGCTGCGAGGTGGAGCTCAGCTGCAGGAACCGTAACGGCTTTGAAGCCAGGAACACAAGTTTGTACGCTTGCTGAAGTGGAAGAAAAACTGGGTAGTGTGAACATATGGTCTATTCCAAAAACAACAAATTCGAATTGAAGGCGGGGGCGTCTATGAAAAAGATTCTTGCTGTTACTGCTTGTCCAACCGGTGTTGCCCATACGTACATGGCTGCTGAATCCTTAGCAAAAGCAGCTAGAGAAAAGGGTATTTCGATTAAAGTAGAAACCAGAGGAGCTGTCGGTGTAGAAAACGAGTTTACTGAGCAGGAGATTGCTGAGGCACATGCCATTATTGTAGCTGCGGACACGGATGTATTAGAATCCCGTTTCGCTGGAAAGCCGGTTGTTAAAGTCCCTGTGGCGCAGGCGATCAAAAATCCGGTAGGCCTTCTCGATGAAGCGTTGAACAAAGAAGCAGCCTCTGCGGGTGATTATCTGAAGCAAGTAGAGCAGTCGAAATCACAGCGCAGCGCTTCACGAACCGGAGCCTATAAGCATCTGATGACAGGTGTTTCAAACATGCTTCCTTTGGTTGTCGCTGGCGGATTGCTAATTGCACTTTCTTTTATTTTTGGAATTGAGGCTTTTAAAGAACAGGGTACATTTGCCGCAGCTTTAATGGACATTGGCGGCGGAGCAGCTTTTGCTTTAATGGTACCGATCTTGGCAGGATTCATCGCCTTCTCCATTGCGGAAAAGCCGGGCTTGGCGCCAGGTCTTGTTGGCGGGATGCTCGCTTCAAAAATGGGAGCAGGTTTCCTTGGCGGAATCATCGCCGGATTTCTTGCGGGTTATGTCGCGAAATTGTTGAAAGATTATATCAAGATGCCTAAGAATTTTGAAGGCTTGAAACCTATTCTAATTATTCCTTTACTAGCTACCGGAATTACTGGACTTTTAATGATATATGTCATTGGAGAACCTGTAAAAGCAATTATGGATGGTTTAACGGTATGGCTCAAATCGCTCGGATCCACGAATGCCGTATTGCTCGGTCTTCTACTTGGAGCGATGATGGCATTTGATATGGGCGGCCCTGTGAATAAAGCGGCGTATACGTTCGCTGTAGGGTTATTGGCCAGCAGTGTATATGGTCCAATGGCAGCAGTAATGGCTGCTGGTATGACACCTCCGCTTGGTTTGTGGCTGGCAACGATATTAGCTCCGAAGAAATTTACGAAGGAGGAGCGGGATGCCGGTAAAGCAGCTTCTGTTCTGGGAATTTCATTTATCACGGAAGGTGCCATTCCGTTTGCCGCAGGCGATCCGTTCCGCGTGATCCCTTCGATCATGGTCGGCTCCGCTTTAACAGGCGCTCTATCCATGCTGTTCGGTGCTACTTTGCGCGCGCCTCATGGAGGGATTTTCGTCCTGCCGATCCCGAATGCCGTCAGCCACCTGGGTATGTATGCTCTTGCTATCGTAGCAGGGACTGTTGTTACAGCCATCATGCTGAATATATTGAAGAAGTCTGTAAAAGACTAAAATTTTACACCAATTAAAACTAATCACGCAGGGGGAATCTCTTCCCCCTTTACATTTAGGGAGGATACGAATATGAATATTCAAGAACTACTGAATGAACAAAGCATTTTGATTCCATTGGAAGCAACAAGCAAAGAAGAATGTATGCAATCCATGATCGACGGACTTGCAGCCGCTGGCTGTATTTCGGATAAAGCAGCATATCTGGAGGCGGTTTTGAAGCGGGAAGAAACGGGCTCAACTGGTATTGGTTTTGGGGTGGCTATTCCTCACGGGAAGTCGAACGGAGTCAGCAAGCCGGGTGTTGCTTTTGCCAAGTTGACACAGCCTCTTGATTGGAAATCTCTAGATGAACAGCCTGTTCGCATCGTCTTCATGATTGCTGTGCCGGAGGCTGCTGCTGGCAATGAGCATCTGCAAATTTTGATCGCGCTCTCCCGTAAGCTGATTAACGAGGAGTTCCGTGAAAGCTTATTGAAAGTAACTGATGCGCAGCAATTGATAACGATTCTACAAACCATCTAAGAGGAGAAGACAACCATGATTTCAAAAGAACTTACGATCCGGAACGATTCCGGCTTTCATATTCGCCCTGCCCAACTGTTTACGGAAAAGGCGGCATCTTTTCAATCAACTGTAAAGCTAGAATATTACAATGAGCCTAATAACGCGATCATTGACGGGAAAAGTATTCTTGGTCTTATGACGCTTGGGTTGGAGAAGGGTTCGGTCATTACCCTGACAACAGAAGGACCGGATGAACAAGCGGCGCTGGATGCTTTGGCTGAATTGGTGGAAAGCGGCTTTGGAGAAGTATAAGAACTGCTTATAGCAGCTTGAGGGATAGGAGATGCTAGCATGACGGAGAGAGTATTGCAAGGTCTCGGGGTATCTGCCGGCATTCGCACTGGTAAAGCATTCGTGTACGCTCCAGTGCGGCTAACGGACGTAGAGAAAAAGAAAACGCAAGATACCGATACCGAGGTTGAACGGCTTCGCAAAGCCAAAACAGCGTGCGAGGCTGAACTGCAAGTTCTGATTGAAAAGGCGCAGCGTACACTTGGGGAAGAAAAGGCTGTGATTCTGAAAGGGCAGATCAGCTTTTTGCAAGATCCAACCTTTTATCCACCTATGGAGAAATTAATTGTAAGCGAGCAGTGGACAGCGGAAAGCGCGATATATCAAGTGGTTACGCAGATTGCTGCTCTGTTCGAAAGCATGAAGAATGAATATATGCGGGAGCGCGCGGCGGATGTCCGGGATGTAGGAAACAGGATGTTTGCTCAGCTATGTGAACGCAAAGGAACACAGCTTTCCGATATCGGGGAGCCTGTCATTCTTGTAGCGGATGATTTGACACCTTCTGATACGGTTCAGTTGGACAAAAAATTGGTGCTCGGGTTTGTCACTCGTATAGGCGGCAAAACTTCCCACACGGCTATTTTGGCCAATTCTTTAGGGATTGCAGCGATCCTTGGGTTGGGGGATGGGATAGATCAGATTCAGCATGGAGATGAGCTTCTCATTGATGGCTCGACTGGAAACTGTATCTTAAATCCAACAGCGTCAACCAAAGAATCCTACCATGCTCTCATGCAGCGGGATGAAGCCGAGAAGGCAGAACTGCTGGCTTATGTTGATCGAGACGCTGTCACGAAAGACGGATTCCGTGTCGAACTGGCAGCAAACATCGGTACGGTGGAAGAATCGGTAAGCCTGCTGAGCCAAGGTGCTGAAGCGGTAGGACTGTATCGTACAGAGTTTTTATTTATGGGACAATCTCAGATGCCTGACGAGGAAACCCAATATAAGGCTTACCGGCAGGTAGCAGAAGCAATGAAGGGACGTCCTGTTGTTATTCGTACGCTCGATATAGGCGGAGATAAGGAGCTTCCTTATCTGGATTTGCCGAAGGAGATGAATCCCTTTCTTGGCTACCGAGCCATTCGACTTTGTCTAGACCGTAAGGAATTGCTTATAACCCAGCTTCGTGCGATTTTGCGAGCGGGGGTTCACGGTGATGTGAAAATCATGTTTCCGATGATTTCGGGCATGGAAGAATGGCGTCAGGCGAAAGAAATCTATGAGCTGGTGCGTGAGCAGCTGAGCCAAGAAGGAGTCCCTTATGCGGATTCTGTAGAATTGGGAATTATGATTGAAATTCCGTCAGCAGCATTGCTCGCCTCCAGATTTGCCAAGGAAGTAGATTTCTTCAGCATCGGGACGAACGATCTTGTGCAGTACACAGTTGCTGTCGATCGTATGAATGAGAAGGTAGCTTATTTATACGATTATTTCCATCCCGCCGTCATTCGACTGATTAAGACGGTCATCGATGCTTCTAATGCTGTTGGCAAATGGAGTGGAATGTGCGGTAGTATGGCAGGTGACCCGATTGCAGCACCGCTGTTGCTTGGCTTAGGTCTGCATGAATGGAGTATGGCGGCTTCATCGCTTTCCAAGGTGAAGAAAGTGATTACGGATTTGAACCGCAGCGATTGCGAGTCGTTAGTTGAAAGGATTTTGGAGATGGACACGGCGGCCGAGGTTAGAGAGGCTTTGCTGGCGTTTAAGCCATAATTTAAAAAAACCGTCAGGGGCACCCTGACGGTTTTTCTTTGATATTATTAGTGCTTAAGTGTCACGTAGCTTGTTGTTTTTTCACCAGTTGGAGTTACTGCGGTTAATTCGAAGGAAGTTACATTGTCAGTCACTTTAACGTTTCCAGCCGCGTCAACCTCTACGGTTCCTACAGGTGTGCCGGCAGTTCCCTTAATATCATTCGTGATGAAAAGGGTGCCTAGTGCGAAATTATAGCCTTTAATGTCCGCACTTGTATACTTAATACCGTAGTTATCTGTGATGGAAAGATCCATTTCCGTAAAAGCATTGAAGTTATAAACGCTGCCTGTTACCGTCTTCTCAATGGAAGTTTGTCCTGCTTTTATTTCCTTGGCAGTGATCGCGTCGCTTTTAACCGTGACAGTAACGTGTAATTGCTTTGCGTCGCCATTTCCAATTTGGACAATGACACTGATATCCGCTGTTCCCGGCTTGTTACCCAGAACGTAAGCATGATGGTCAGCAGTAAGGCCAACTTTAGCAATGCTAGAATCAGAGGAATGAACGGATTGAACAACCCCAGGGATTGCAATAGGATCTCCACTAGCTGATGTTACTTTAATTTCAATTTCTTTAGCTAATTTACTTTTTGTTGGATCTTCAGCAGTTGCTTTGTCAACGAGACCGTTTGATCCTGTTGCTGCATCTGTTAAACCGCTATCGAGCACACTAGCTAATGTGTAAGTGCCGCTAATCGAAACGTTTCCTGTGCTAGGAGCTGTAACGCTAAAGCTGCCAGTTGTTGTTTGGACAGTGGAAGCGTCGAGTCCGCCAAGCGTAACCGTGTAATCACCCGCAGCAAGCGCTACGTTGGCTGTTAATGTTGCCGATTGGCTATCACTAGCCCATTCTGTTGTCGTAGAGACAACCGTTGAACCATTTTTCAAAGTGAGCGTTGCTTTGCTAGCATCTACCTTTTTATTGAAAGTAACTTGAACCTTCTTATTGTCGGAAGTAGAGGCTTGCGTTTTTGTAATCGAAATGAGTGTTTGATTCCCGAAAGCTTGCTGAGCTGAATAGGAGCTTAGAACAAGGTCAGCGCGGTTGGCAGCCTGGTCGCCAGATTTGCTAGTAGGGTGAATACCAAGTTCTGTTGCTTGTTTCACAGCGTCTGTGTACCAAGGTGAACCTGTCATGGAAATCTTTTTGCCTAAGCCTTTAAGTAGGACAGTATCCAGTTGAGCTGTCGTTACAGAATCGCCGGGCATGAAAGTGGTGTCGGTAACACCGTCTATGAGGCCTGCTTTTTTGGCGGCTTCAATATAAGGGATAGCCCAGCCATTTGCTGCATCGTTGACATTAACATCGGAGAAACTGGACACCTTAACGGTTGGCTCAACAGTGATGTTGTAGATCAATACGGCTACTTTGGCAAATTGAGCACGAGTCATATTTTGCGTAATGCCAAATGTGTTGTCCGAGACGCCTTCGAAAATACCAGCTGCAATCATCGCATCAATCTTAGCTTTAAACGCGGCATCACTGCCGGCCAAATCTGTGAAATCAGCACTTGTTTTGGCTACAGCAGCGGAAGCTGGAAGAGAAAGTGCAGCTGAAGTAAATAAGGAGAAAGCCATTGCGGCCGTCGCGATCATCGTGAGTTTCGTGGATTTCATAGTACCTCCTAAGGTTAATTATATAATTATGAATCTAGCAAACTATCGTTCATCTTCTGTTGCTATAACTATACCTTGCATGATGGAGTACGTCATTGTCAAATTCTTGGCTCAGCAGGGGAGTGCTAAGGGGGTTTGGTTGATTGGAGTGAGAATGATAAGTCGATTGAAGAATGAGAATGATAAGTGAGATTGAAGAATGAGAATGATAAATAAGAATGATAAATAAAATTAGAATGATAGATGAAAATGATAATGAAATGAAGACTGAGAATGATAGATGAAAATGAAAAATGAGAATGATAAATGAAGAAGCTTGGATGATGTGCAATGCGCATAAGGAACACCCAAAACACTAAAGGTAACTTCGATGGTTTTCACACGCTAAAAAGACACATATGTCTCATACATATAGGTGAAAAAGGGGCTTCCGAATTTTTATTTCGAAGACAAGTTGTACAATGTACAACAATTTGCTTCATTTCTTCTGGGCAAGTTAAGGATTGTTGTATGTCGTACAACAATTTATCCGATTTAGAGGCAATAGAGTTACTTTTGGCTGGAATTGTTGTATTTTTTGCAACAGTTGCGTGGAAAAGGCCGATTTTCTTGCATAATGTTGCATAAAATACAACATTAGAATGGATGAGTAAGCACATACGCAATGGGGGTAGCTTGCTTCAAAATGACTATATGCCTTGGGCGCAACCTTCTACGCAGCAACCTTTACAATACTCTCGCACAAGAGCAACATAAGCCGTGTTTTCAGTCGATTTAAGGCACTCATATAAGGAAGGAGGCAACCGTGATCTTTGTACGGAGCCCCATTGTAAAAAATAGGATGAAAATCCAAGCTCACCTATGCTATACTCAACAAACAGGAGATGATCTGATGAATTCCAAGATGTCATTCCAGCCGCTAAATCGCCCTAAATTGGTTGACGATGTTGTTAATCAATTGCAAAAGAAAATATCGGAAGGCGAAATGAAGCCGGGCGACAAGATTCCAACGGAACCCGAGCTGATGCAGCAATTCGGTGTCGGACGTTCGACGATCCGTGAAGCGGTCAGAGTGCTTGTTCATGCGGGTCTGCTCGAAAAGAAGCAGGGCTTCGGCACTTTTTTGACGGCTAACACCGGTATGCAGGAACCGCTTGATCATAGGCTTCGCAGAGCCGAGATTCTGGAGGTCTATGAGGTAAGAAGGATGCTCGAGCTGGAAATCGCCCGATTAGCCGCGGAGCGCCGCGATGATCATGATCTTGAGCAGATGCGCAGCGCACTGGATCAACGGTCGGAAGCGCTGGAGAAAGGCGATACGAGCACCTATCTGAACTCTGATGTAAAGTTCCATCTGTCCATAGCTATCGCCAGCAAGAACAGCGTTGCCATCGACCTGTACCGGACTTTCTCAACCGTTCTCCTCGAAACGTCATACAAATTGGTGAGTGTCGAGAGTCCACATGATTCCCACAATCTCCAGCATGAAAATATGTATCAGGCGATTAAAGACAAGGATGTATCGGCTGCCGAATACTGGACCAAGCAAAATCTAGATGATACGGTCAGCCAGCTTAAAAAGTATGTTAACCAGGAGTAGCTTTATTCTCCTCTAATTTTAAACATCAGATGATATGATGAAAGGGGTTTGAGATCACATGTCCGTATCAAACAATGCCCGTAATAGTACCGTTTATGCTATTTTATTTTCAATAAGCTTGGTCCATTTGTTGAATGATGCGATTCAATCCGTTATCCCTGCGGTTTTCCCGATTCTACATGATTCATTGCAGCTCAGCTTTACACAAATCGGGTGGATAGCCTTCACGTTGAATGTGACGGCCTCGATGTTTCAACCCTTAATTGGTCTGTACACAGACGCGAAGCCGAAGCCATTTCTGCTTCCCGCAGGTGTGTTTTTCTCCCTTATGGGAGTGATTGTCTTGGCTGTGGCGTCATCGTTCGTGCAGGTTATATTAGCCGTCATTCTGGTTGGTCTGGGCTCTTCTGTCCTTCATCCGGAAGCGTCGCGTGTGGCCTATTTGGCTGCTGGGCCTCGCAGAGGACTGGCGCAGTCGATCTTCCAAACAGGCGGTAACATCGGGCAGGCTTTGGCTCCTGTCTTTACAGCCCTAATTTTTGTACCGTTTGGTCAATTCGGTATCATCTGGTTTTCATTTGTCGCTGCGGCGGCGATCGTTGTTCAGTTTTTCGTGGCCAAATGGTATCGAAAGGCGGGAAGCCGTCCATCCACAGCCAACAAAACCGGGGGTATCCGAAAGAAGCTCCCTCGAAAAATGGTTGCGTATGCGATATTTATTCTAATCATGCTGCTATTTTCTAAGTTTGTTTATGTGGCCAGTATGACAGGGTTCTATGCCTTTTATTTGATCGAACATGACCAGCTTTCGGTCGAAAGAGCGCAGCTTTTCATTTTCACCCTGCTTGCTGCCGGAGCTGTAGGTACTTTCATGGGTGGACCTTTAGCGGATCGTTTTGGGAGACGTAATATGATCTGGTTCTCTATTCTAGGCACTGCGCCGTTCTCGCTGCTTCTGCCATATGCCAATTTGTTCTGGGCAGGTGTTCTTTGTGCGTGTATCGGGTTTATTTTGTTATCCGGCTTTTCCGTCATTGTCGTTTATGCACAAGAGCTGCTGCCAGGCAAGGTGGGTACAGTTTCTGGATTGTTCTTCGGATTGGCCTTTGGTTTAGGCGGGATCGGATCAGCTGTGCTGGGAACGCTGGCTGATGCAACAAGCATCACCTTTGTTATTAAGCTCTGTGCCTTTTTACCGTTAATTGGGTTATTGGCAGCCTTCCTTCCGACAGATAAAAAGCTGAATTTGCACGATATTGAGCTGCCGCAAACAGCAGTGAAAGCATAAAGCATGATTCATTAAGCTGCAAGGAAAAGCTCATAGCTACTAGGACGATGCTTCCGATGTAGGTTTGCAGTGGGAGCTTGGGTCGTGCAACAATAGAGAGAGAATAAGCAAAAGGGAGAGGAGTGGGGTTCATGGAAATAAAAGAAGCGATTCGCCATCGCCGCAGTATCGGCAAGGTTAAACAGGATCCTGTAGACAAGCCGCTAATCGAACAAATCCTTGAAGCGGGGACTTGGGCGCCTAACCATTGTCACACAGAGCCATGGAGGTTCTGGGTCATGACTGGAGAAGGCAGAGGATTGCTTGGTCGAGGCTACGCTGAGGTTGCCGCTGCTGAAGCGGATCCAATGCTCTCTGAGGAGGAGTTATCCAAGCTGAAAAGCGCTCAGGAGAAGAAAGCGTTCCGAGCGCCTGTCGTTATTGCCGTGGCCGTAACACCCTCAGTGAAGCCTGTAGTTCCGGAGATCGAGGAATATGCGGCAGCACATGCCGCAGTTCAGAATATGCTGCTTACAGCGCACGCACTAGGCCTAGGAGCAGTATGGCGGTCGGGTGCACCTACCTATCATCCGAAGATGCGTGAAGCGTTCAGTTTAGCGGGAAAAGAGGAGCTGGTCGGATTCATCTACATCGGCTATCCAGACATGGCTCCTCCTAAGGCGCAGCGGGTGCCGTTCGAGCAGAAGACGGTTTGGGTTAGCGAGTAGCCCCAAATATAAGAAAAGACTATTTTTCACGTTTAACTGTGAAAAATAGTCTTTTTCTGTTATGACAACAAGAGCGTCATAACTTATTTCTTAAGCGCAACCGCAACCTGCGCGGCCGTTTGCGCGTTGTGGTAAACGAGCGCGATGTTCGTCTCCAAGCTGCGGCCTTCGGTCAGCTGTTTGATGCGCGCTAGCAGGAAAGGCGTGACCTTCTTGCCGGTCACGTTTTGATCTTTGGCCTCAGCCAGCGCTTGCTGGATGACGCCTTCGATCTCGTTATGGTCCATTGCGGATTCCGCAGGGACCGGATTGGCAATGATGGCGCCGCCGGCAAGGCCCAGCTCCCACTTGGTGCGGAGCATGGCCGCAACCTCGGCTGCCTCATCGAGGCGGAAGTCAACGCCGTAGCCGCTTTCGCGGGCGTAGAAGGATGGGAACTCGCTCGTTTTGAAACCAACCACGGGTACGCCGTGGGTTTCCAAATACTCGAGAGTGCGGCCAATATCGAGGATCGACTTCACGCCTGCGCAGACGACAGCGACGTTCGTTTGAGCCAACTCCGTCAAGTCAGCGGAGACGTCCATTGTCACTTCACCTTCGCGGTGAACACCGCCGATACCGCCGGTAGCGAACACTTCGATGCCGGCAAGCGCAGCGCCGATCATCGTTGCCGCAACAGTCGTTGCGCCGATTTTGCCGGACGATAGGATGTAAGGGAAGTCACGACGGCTAACTTTTTCTACATTAGCTGTTGTCGCGAAAGCCTCAAGCTCCTGCTCGTTCAAGCCGATTTTGATTTTGCCATCCATAATGCCAATCGTTGCTGGAACAGCGCCGTTATCGCGGATGATTTGTTCCACTTTTTTGGCCATTTCAATGTTCTGCGGATAAGGCATCCCGTGGGAGATGATCGTTGTTTCCAAGGCTACGATTGGCTTATTGTTCGCCAGAGCATCTTTCACTTCGTCGGTAAATGTCAGGTAGGATGTGTTCATAATAGGTTCAGTCTCCTTTAGTTATCGATTGTATGGTTTGTAGAAGTCGCTCTTCGGTTAGCTCACTTGCTACAGATTGATTGGTTTGAAGCGTAATATGTGCGGCAGCGAGCCCATAGGAGCATGCGTCCATAAAGGTATGTTGATGCATCACACCATAAGCGATACCAGCGACGAGAGCATCGCCTGCGCCGGTTACTTCCACGACATGGGTAGGAATAGGAGGGAAGAACCGCTCGCCTTCCTCGCCAGCATACATGACACCCGCGCTGCCAAGTGTAATGATTACGTGTTTCACACCCCGTGCCTGAATAGCTCTAGCCAGCTTGGCGTAATCTTGATCGGTTTCTACCGAGGGACCAGCAAGTAATCGAGCTTCTTCCAGGTTAGGGAAGATCGCTGTAATACCATGAAGCTCCTGCGGGAGCTTTTTCGCTTTTTCGGAAGAGACGGGGTCGATGAATAGCGTGATGCCTTCTTCTTTACAGCGCTTAATTAATTCTTGGAGCGTATCCGCAGGCAAATTCGTATCGGCAATGATCAGCTGGGAAGCCGCAATATGGGACCATTTGTCCATCAAAAGCTGAGGTGTACATTTATCGTAAATTTCCATGTTGGCAAAAGCCAAAAACATCTCGCCCGTGGCATCAAGCAGCGCCGTGTAAGTCCCCGTTTTCTCGCCCTGTAGGACAATCGTTTGGCTGACGTCGACACCGCGCTTTCGTGTTTCATCAAGCACCCACTGACCAGCCTTATCGTCACCGACAACGGTTACGAGGGCAGTCCGGCAGGATAAACCAGCTAGTGTATCCGCGATATTGCGAGCCACACCGCCGCAGGACTCGGTGACCGTTACCGGATTCGAGGAGGCCAGTCGAATGGCCTGCTTGCTGGTAGCTTTACTGTCTAGGTTCGCGCCGCCGATACACATGACGGTTTGCTCATCAGATGTGACATAGGCTCGGCCTCGGATCGTACCTTTCTTGGTCAACGCAGCGATATAGCCGGCAACAGCAGATCGGGAAATGCCTATGGCACTGGCTATTTCAATTTGGGAGATGAATGGATTTTGACGTATTAGTGCTAAAATTTGCTGTTCACGATCCATGAAAAGCTCCTTTCAAACGAATAACTGCCTTTAGTTTAACGCAATTGAAAACATGTGTCTATGATATAAACAAATGTCCATAAACAATTTAGCGAAACAGAAAAAAGCCTTCCCCTAAACCGGGAACAAGGCCTCTCTTTAACCAACCTTCACATGTCACATTAAGAAGTCCGGGAACGTTTGCCGAGTCCAAGCAGTCCGATTAAACCAAGCAGTCCTAGGTAATTCCACCAAGGCGAAGCTTTGTCGTGCGCTCCGTTTGCTGCCTGGGTATGGACCTTTAAAGCCTTCATCGAAGTAGGCGGTGTAAGCCCATATCCAGCCGCATGACTGTTCATGCTGCCCGTTTTACGCAAATTAGCATCCGCGCCAGGCATGCCGAACGGATTCGTGTCAAAGAACGTCGGTGAGCCTTGTTTGGCGGCTTCCCAACTATCTACTTGCGAAATCATTTGCTGGTTAGGGGAATGCATACGATAGTGATGTGCCCCAAGGAGAGCCGAGATTGACAAAAAAGAAATCAGACCCAGCTTCATAAATCTGGAAACCATGATCCATACCTCCAAGACTTGTTGAATTGGTACTGTAAGTGTAAGTATGGATATATTCCCCTAAGAGCAAGAACTTATGCTTTTTTCTGTAAATTGAGAAAAACCGCTGTTCCCCAATTTGGGAAACAACGGTTTCATTGGTATTACTTCGTAACTGTCACTTGTACGGTCGTTCTCATGTTGGAATACGTGACCGTAATTCTAGCAGACCCTTTGCCGGTTGCTCGAATGATACCATCTTTCACATCAGCAATCATGATATTCGACGATGTCCATAGTGCAGGTTTGGTTACATCTTCTTCGGACCCGTCTGTGTAGGTAGCCAACGCCTCAATCTGAGCCGTTTTGCCTTCTTGCAGCTCGATTTTGACGACATCTGTTTTCAAATATTTCAGTGAATCGATTTCCACGGGAATAGCGACCATTTTGCCGCCGAAGGACCCGGTGATCGTTGTTTTTCCTGAACCAGTAGCAGTGAAAAGCCCATTCGTAACAGTTCCTAGTTTATAGGCCATGACTTTCCATGCTGCTGTTTCCGTGACATCTTTGGTAGTGCCGTCCGCTAAAGTAGCGGTTAATTTCACTTGTACTTGCTCGCCGCTTTTGGTGACGATGAAAGATTTATCAGCGACTAGTGTCTGAATCACGCCGATTTCAACCGGAATGGATACACTTTTACCGCCATAAGTTGCGGTTATGGTTGCTTTACCTCGGGAAACCGATGTTACAACACCTTTGGTTACTGACGCGATGGTGGTGCTGCTTGATTTCCACTCAGCCTCATTAGTTACAGTGCGTGCTGCGCCGCTAGCATCTGTAGCCGTCAATACGATAGATCTTGTTTCATTCAAGTCAAAAACTAAATTGGTAACATTCGCCGATAGATCGCTGGCCATATCGACTGTGACCGAGATTGTAACTGTCTTGCTATCCAGCTGCGCGGTCAGAGTCGTTTCTCCTGAAGCTACAGCTTTTACTTTACCTCCGTCAACAGTGGCTGCTTTGGGATTACTGCTCGTCCAGATGACATCTGCGGCTGCATTGCTATTCTTGGTATCATCGGTATATATAGCTTCTGCTGTTAAAGTAACGGAATCACCTTTTTTCATAACTAGCTTTTCTTGACTGACCGTCAAGCTTTTCAGTACACCAACCGATACTTGAATACTAGTTGTGCGTGTACCGTATTTCCCTGTAATCGTTGCAGTGCCGGTTGAAATCCCTGTGATTTCACCGCCCCGTACTTCGGCGATATCTTTGGAGCTGGTCGTCCATTCTGCCAGGGATGTAACATCCAATTCTCTGTTATCTTTGAAATAAGCGGTTAACGTGACTTTGTCGGACCCGCCTTTTTGTAAATTAACAGCTTTTTTACTTGCTTTGATGGTCGTAGGGATATCGACTTCGACTTTGGTTGTCGTAGTCTTGCCGCCGTATTTAGCGGTTACCGTGGCTTCACCGGATTTATAAGCTTTAACTAAACCCTTACTTACAAATGCAACGGAGTCGTTATCCACGCTCCAAGTCGCGCTATCTGCGATGGTATTGTCGCTCGTACCATCGGCATAAGTAGCCGTCAGAGTAAGGGCGGGAAGCACTTGACCTACTTGCATAGAGAGCAGGTCGGTACTAACGACTAAACGGCGAGGAACTTCAACATCAACGTTAGCTGTAACTACTTTATCACCGTATTTGGCATAAATCGTCGCTTCACCAATGGATATGGCAGTCAGCTTACCTTTGGTAACTTGGACGATATCTTCATCACTTGAAGCCCATTCAGCGCGATCTGTAAAGTTAACGGGTGTAGCGCTGTCGATGTAGGTAGCTTCTAATTTCAGATCTTTAATTGCATTTTTCTTCATTAAGACATTTGGTTGATCTAATGTGAGTTTCAACGTACTGTCCACATCAACTTTAACCGTTGTCGATTTAGTGCCGTATGTAGCAGTTAAATTAGCTGTACCTACACCGTAACCTTTAACGGAACCATTAATGACATCAGCAACGTTCGGTTTATCAGTGGTCCATACTGCTTTAGCGGAGATATCAGCGTTTGTACCATCTGGGTAAGTAGCGTTCAGTACGATTGGTTCTGTTCCATTAAGCAGTAAGGATATACTGGATTTCACAGCATCAATACGTCTTACAATTTCAACATCGACTGGCAATGTCAGGGATTGATTCATATATTTAATCGTAATCGTTGCACTGCCGGGATTTTGTCCCTTCACTAAACCATTCGTTACGGTCGCAATGGAGCTCGTATCGACGGTGTAATCAGCCTTGCTCGTTACATCTTCGGACGTGCCGTCGTCGTAAAAGGCTGTAATCTTAACTTGATCAGTCGCATTAAGGCGGAGAGCCAGGGACTGTTTATCTTTGGTTAATGATTTTACCTTTTTGCTAACATCGACGTTAACGATTACGGTCTTACCCATATACGTGGCAGTTATCACGGCCTTGCCTTCTTTTTTGGCGGTTACCACACCCGCATAGACGGAGGCAATATCGGTCGAACCGGAATTCCAATCGGTTTTGACGGTTGCATTCTCGGTAGAGCCGCTTACGAAGATAGCGGTTGCCGTCAGATTGGCTGTATCTCCGACTTGCAAAGCAAGTTCGTTTTTATTCAGGACGAGCTTAGAAATCTCATCAGCTGCAAAAGCGGTTCCTGTCACTAAGGATTGAGTAGCTAGAATAAAAATAAATACCAAGGATAACCACTTACTGTGTCTAGACTTCATTTCTCTCGTTCCCTCCATTGTTGTTCCTCTACGATTTATAAATTGAAAATTATGGAACGCTACTATTATCGGAATATAGAGGGTTAAAATGAATAGTTGTCATAATAAATACCCAAATACATCCATCGAATCATAGTTTTAAATTCCATACTTGCTAGCAAGCTTGTGCCCCACGCCCTTCCCATTTGATGATCATAAGGATTGCAGATGAATATAAGTTAGACCAATGTAATTGGTAAAAATTACTTAAGCTTAGACGGGAGGCTGTAAACAAAGGTTGCAGCAAGTTATTATTCTTTACAAAGGCAGGCTTAGGCCAGAAAAAAGAATTGTCCCAAAAGTAAAAGGGTGCAGAAAACAAAAAAAATGAGGTGGCAAGGTTATTCTTGCCTTCTCATTTTTTGTTTTGTCTCGATTTCAAGGGAAAGTCTCACCGGAACTTTCGTTAGGGGAACGTCGATTCGTTATTTTGGGAAACCTGCGATAGAAATCGAAATAGAGGAACATGAGAACGCTATTTGCTCAAAATGAACAATCCGGAGGCACAAAAACGATAAATAGCGCATCGTCGTTCCTCTTCCTCATGAATTCGGGTGTTTTGCGTCCAAATAGCGGATCGACGTTCCCTCGGGTGAACTCTGGTTGCCATAACTTGGTGAAGTAAATGAGAGATTACATCCAAAAATGGCTTAGTGGGATAACCTTTTTACTACTTTGTGGATCCGTCATTTCCATCCGACTAAGATCGTTTCACGACTTTGAAATTTTCCTCAAGGAGCAGCCAGTTTTGCGGAAATTTAAGACCAAGCTTCCAGTAACTAATCCCGCGTAAGCCAAGCTCTTTCAATAAGCGGAATTTCGCTTGAATCGAGCGCGCGTCCTCGAACCAGACGGTGTGTTCCTTGCCAGCATCGTCCCAGTAGTTGAAATGCGGGGCTTGCGCCGTGTAATCGTATAGGATCTGCGCATTATACTTGCGGGCGAGATCAATAGCCGCTTGCGGAGAGACAGCCTTAGCAAAGGCGCCGCCTTTGACATAGGGCAACGTCCAGTCGTACCCGTACAGATTTTGACCCATCATGACTTTGGAAGCGGGCATCTCGCTAATGGCATATTCCAGCACTTTGCGCACGGGTCCGATGGGGGAGACGGCCATAGGGGGGCCACCGCTGTAGCCCCACTCGTACGTCATGATGACAACGAAATCGACGATCTGGCCATGCGCTCTGTAATCATGCGCAGAGTACCAGGCGCCGACTTGAGCGGCGCTTGTTTTCGGCGCGAGTGCCGTAGACATTAAATAACCTTCTTGATGGAGTTGTGTCGCGGCTTTACGTAGAAAGCGATTGTAGGCATCACGATCATCGGGGAACAGATGCTCAATGTCAAAATGGATATCGCGGAATCCATATTGCTTGGCAGTACTTTTAATAGTTTGAAGCAGATGATTCTGAACGGTTTCGTCGGTGAGGATGATATGTCCGAGCTCAGCGCTGAATTGATCATGTTCGAGATTGGTCACAACCATCATCAAGGTGACGCCATGCTGTGAGGCAATCCCGCGAAGATCATCCAGCTGCGGAGCTTCGAGGGTGCCGTCCCGTTTAATACGGAAGCTGAATGGAGCTAAGTACGTAAGATGAGGAGCGGCTTCCTTGGCGGATTGAATGAGAACGGGCGATACGTCAGACCCGCGAGGCTCTAAATAGGCATTCACTTCTGCTTGCGTACGAGGGGTTGGCGGGATATAGAGACGAAAGCCTACAGGTAAAGATTGATACAAGGTTAGTCTATTGACGGAGGCGAGGGTTTGCAGGTCGATTCCGAGTTTTCGGGCAATCAGATAGAGCCCTTCACCGGGCTGTACCCAGTAGAACGAGCCAACAATCGGAATGACCAATGCCTGTCCGATGACCAGGGATTGGCTGGGGGTCATCTCATTGGCTGATGCGATCGTATCTATCGACACTCCATACGTTTGCGAAATGCGGTATAACGTCTGTCCCTTCTGGACAACGTGGATTTGCATAGGGGTTCCTCCCTTTCTTCGTAAGCAAAGGCGTTACATGCGAGCCTACTTTTTCCTTTACCTTATTCGAAGAGAAGGAATTGGGTGTATGTCTATTGGAAAATGTCTGCTGGAAAAAAATCGAAGAACTCGATTGACATCATGCCTCGCTGCGGCAGAAGAATCGAGCTCTTGCAGTAAAAGCTATAGACCTTGCTGCCTCAGGAGCTGAGCGGTTAGCACCGGATGCGAGATAGGGAAGTGGTGAGCAGCCGCTATCTCCACCGTGCGCGCGGAGCGAAAGCGCTCCGGCAGGCGGTACGCCCGATCCTGGGTTCCCCACAGGATCGACGCCTCACCCAGCAGCCACGCACCGGGCTGCAGCTGTGCAAAGCTCTCTGCGCGCGTCAGCGCAGAGAGGGTCTCCGCAGTCGTCTTCCGCACACGCGGCGACTGCAGCTCGGCCAGGACATAAGTGACATACGCAGGCGGTATGTCACTTATGTCCGTGAAGCAGCTCTGCGCCAGCAGCTGCTTCCGCAAGCTCGCCGCGCGCAGCGTGCGCAGCGCGGCTTCGTTGAATCGAGCGCTGCGGTACCTCCGCGCAGCGCTGTGCAGTGCAGGCTGCAGCAGATGCAGCCTGTGGATCTGTTCCGGTACGCGAGCGTAGGCGTGGGCGGCGAGCAGTCCGCCCAGCGAGTGCCCCACGAGCGTAACCGGGGTCTCGAAAGACCGAATCGCCCGGACAAGCGATTCGATATGCCCTTCTATCACGTCCGCACCGTGGTGATAGGGCGAACGGCCGAAGCCTGGGAGATCGACCAGGCAGACGGAAGACTCAGGGAATTGCTCGGCAAGCGGAAGCAAGCAGTCAGCTCCGCTTAAAGTGCCATGAACGAACAGGATCGGAGGCTTTCCCTTGTCTGATCCCACTCGTTCCAGTGTGGCCAAAGGCCCTCTTTTACCCCGTATATATCCATCTGCCTGAGGGTGGGAATGAACGAGACGAAAGTCGAGATCCGAGATGGTATGGGGCATAATCGAGGCGTTAATCGCGTGCCCCAATCCGTACTTTCTCTGCATGTCTTGTGCGGCAGTTAGGGGATAGACCTGATTAACATCCACGATGAAATCGAGGGATTCCTTAGGAATTCCGATTTTCCGTCCAAGAGGACTCCCCAGAATCTTTGACAACCATTTAGGTGAGATCGCTCCCCATGGTTTACTGACACGAAGTTCCTTGGCTATGCCTGACACGAGCTCTGTCATCGAGGGACTTTGCTTCTTCTCATCCAGTAAGTAGTAGGTTTGACTAACGGGATTCGATTCCTTCGCTAGAGCGCTAATGAACTCAGCAGCGTGATCAACATGAAAGAGAGGCAGCCAATGGGAGTTACCACCGGGTGTGATACTCATCAACCTACGCGCGGTGGCCTGCACGAGAATACCGAGCCCGCCTGTTTGCGGGGTATCCCCATTCTCTGAGCTGCCAATAAGAACGCTTGGATGGACGACAGATAGAGGAAAGTTTAGCTTCTTCGCTCCTTGGCGAATGCGCAAATCAGCTAGAAATTTCATGAGCTCGTAAGGAGATTCCTTCTCTAAACTAGCGATGATAGGTGCTGGATTGCGGATATTATCAGCTGTAAAGGGACTTTTGAAGCCGACTAGATGGATGAAATGCTGCAGAACCTTGCGCCTATGAATTTGCGATGCCAAACTTAGTAATTCCTCGGCGGCTTGCAGGAAAACCGCACGGGCCTCGGCCTCCCCGATCCGAATATCCATCGGTCCACCTGCGTGAATGATAACATCTGCCGTTAGCACTGACGCCTTGTCATGCGCGCTTAATCCAAGGCCGGGTAAGCTTAAATCTCCTATAACCGGGGAAATTCGCTCATTTCCCACGCTAGTTTCCCTCTGACCATCACCGCTAAGCCCGCCTAATTGCTTGCGGATCTGCTCCCATCGAGCTTTGGAACGAACGAGCACCGAAACGGTATGATCCTCACGGGATAGCTGCTCTAATGTTTGTGTTCCTATGAACCCTGTACCGCCTGTGATGAAAATATGTGTCATCTTAATTGCCTGCCCTTCATTGTTATTTTAGTACTAATTAGTACTAGTTGTGGTTAAAAAAATTACTTTAGCAACAAGGCTAAAGTAGAAAGAGTTTGATCCAACATGGCTGGATCTTGGTTTGCATGCTGCAGGAACAGCCCGCCTTCAATCGTCGAAACGATCAATTGAGCCGTGGCTTTTGTCGGCAGAGTGGATGTAAACTCCTTGTTATGAACACCCTCGATGAGCAGGGCTTCCACGGTAAGTATTTGGTCCCGGAAAAAAACGCTCACTTTCTCCCGGAGTACATCTGCATCAAGCGGCATCTGTGTGTAGAGCGTGAGAAACGGGCATCCGCCTAAGGAAGTCCATTCAAGTCCTGTCAGCACTTGTAGGAGAGCAGTGAAACGCTCCTGCACACTTAACTCCGAACGTGACACGGTCTCCTGGATCATCTCGTTATAGGTGTGAATAAGTTGTTCGAGAATTGCGGTCAACAGGTCTTCTTTGCTTTTGAAATAATAATAAATATTTGTTTTGGACACTTTGCTCACGGCAACGATTTCGTCCATGCTAGTTGCTAAGTAGCCTTTGGTCAGGAACAAATCCGTTGCCACTTGAATCACAAGATCACGGTTGGTTAATTTTTTTTGTTTTTTCATGAATAGTACTATACGGTACTAAAAATCAATTGTCAAATCCGAAATGTATATCTTACATGTGAAAGAAGATAATAGCATTATTGGAAACTGATTTATAAGGATGCTGCACATGAGAACCAAGCCTCGCCGTCAGATTGCATTCGTCAGTGTATTAGGCATTACTCAATTGCATTTGCGCAATCCCTTCATTATTGTATGGTGGGCCGCAGCCTTTCCGGGCTTTGGTCATTTATTGCTATCCAAGTATATTCGCGGCTTTATCCTTATTGGATGGGAAATGCTCATTAATTCCCAGATGCATTTGAATGAAGCGATCGTATACACCTTTACTTGTCAATTCGAACGAGCCAATGAGGTGCTGAATATTCGGTGGATGTCACTCTATGTGCCTGTATATTTATTTGCCATTTACGATAGCTATCGAACTACCGTGGATATGAATCATCAATTTATTTTGGCCAAGCGGGAAAAAGCCCCGATGGATTGTTTTAAGATGAGCAGTATGGAAATTAACTATTTAGATAAACGCTCGCCATGGCTATCGATGGTTTGGTCCCTGTTAATGCCGGGAATGGGACAGCTTTACGCCCACCGGATTATCAATGCTTTTTTTATACTGGTGACCTGGATTTCGCTTTCTTATTTGTCCCATTTGCTTGAAGGAATTCACTATTTACTCATGTGGGACTTAACACAGTCCGCCCGTGTAGTAAGTATGCATTGGCTTATATTTTTGCCTTCTCTATATGGTTTTTCCGTCTACGATGCTTATGTAAGTACAGTTGAATATAACAAGCTGTTTGATCACGAGCAGATTTCCATGCTGCAAGAGAACTATCAGCCTCCCCAATTTCCATTTCCTAAATCTTCGCTTCGAAAATGAGGGTTACACCATGCATGTAATAGCATCATTTGAACATTCGATCTACTTGGAGCTGGCGATCACTGCTCTTGAAGAAGCGGGTATTCCAAAGGAGCACATTTATGCTGTTTCTTTGCAGGGGAGACCCCATAGACCGAAGATGTTCGATACGATCCATCGTTCCGATGGCGTTAGTTTATTTGATGCGGGGACAGCCTTGGCAACGGCGTTCACGGTAATTGGCTCTACCTATGGCTTTATTTTAAAAGGTGGGGCCATTCTTTGGGGCCTTATTGGCGCAGCCGTGGGGTTCATCATTGGGGTTATCATTGATATCGTTCATAAAAAAAAGAAGAAGGGGAATCTCCCGTCCCGGAACAAAATAACCGAAGTTATTGTGCTCGTCGCTTGCGAACAAGAGGAAACGAAGCAAATTCAGGGTGTCTTCTGGGAGCATCATGCTTTTGGTGTAGCTATTTGTGATTGAATTTTGGTTGCGCAAAAACAGGATAGATTCATGCCGAGTTAATGCCTTCTCAACGCGCGCGTTATAGCACCGTCGCATAGCGGTGGTCAACCCCGAACGGGTTATTTTTGAAATAGTTGGATCAGAGAGGAGGCGAAGCTTACCTCTATTTAGCATGTTTAGTCATGCAATTTGCTGAGTTGAGTGAGATTGTGGGGAGAATGCCTAATCATTTGGTTAGTGACTATGGGTTGGAGTTGTTTGTAATTGAGTGGGATTGTGCGGATACGTGCGTAATCATTTGGTAAGTGAATATGCGTTGTAGTTGTTTGTGATTGAGTGAGATTGTGGATACGTTCATAAACACTCAGTAAGTGTCTATGCGTTCTTGGCGCTGGTGGTTTGTTTGATTTGTCTTGTCTTGTCTTGTCTTTCTCTGGTCTTGTCTGGTTTATCTAGGTTATGTGGTTATTTGTTTAATGTTTGTTTAGTTGAAATAGAGAATTAAGCAGCCAAGTTGTACAACGTACAACAATTTCTTTGATTTCTGCTTAGTAAGCTAAGGATTGTTGTATGTTGTACAACAATTTGTCCGTTTTAAAGGCTAAAGAGCTACTTTTGGCAAGAATTGTTGTATTTTTGAGTCAATTTCATAATAAAGTCCGATTTTTCCAAGTATGGATTCGGGAGAAATGCAGTTGAATAAGAGCCTTTAGAGACTGCTATTTCTTCATTTCCAGCGTATTTTGTAAAAAT
>NZ_LMEO01000008.1:0-19645 GCF_001426375.1 Paenibacillus sp. Root444D2 | reverse complement strand
AGAAATATCGTCGGATAAACCTTAAGGAGCTAATTTCACTATTAAAGCACTATTTTCCCACAAAGCGCCATAATATCTTGGGTAGGTGACTGTTTTTGAATGCGGTATAAGTCCTTATGTAGCAAGGGTTTTGAATTACGAAATTGACTCTTTTTTGCAACATTTTCACAGAAAATATGGATTCACTTGCAAAATGTTGTACAAAGTACAACATTTCCCGGTACGAAGCAAAATGATGCTTAAACTATATATAATCACATAGAAGGTCTCTATGCGTTTTTGGTGACGACTGGTTTGTTTGGATGTCTTGTCTTGACTTGTCTTTGTCTTTGTCTTGTCTTGTCTTTGTCTTGTCTTGACTTATCTTGATTTGTCTTGATTTGACTTGATTTGACTTGACTTATCTGGTTTATGTGGTTATTTGCTTGTTTATAGTTTATTTAGTGGAAATAGAAAATTTGGAGGCAAGTTGCACAACGTACAACAATTTCTTTGATATCTTCTCTACAAGCAATAAATGTTGTACAGCGTACAACATTACCCCTACGAAACAAGCTAATACAAATATGCCTTAGGCGGCACAATGTGTTTAACATCAACCTTTGCAGCACTCGCTCTCTCAACGCGCGAGAATCCTTGGCGCCGTTGTAGCACAACCGCGTGGCGGTGGTCAACCCCAATAAAGACGATGCAAGCCGTGTTTTAGGATGCAAGAGCATTTGGGTACTATTGGTAAATAGTACTATCTGCGATGGGAGCTATCTCGTATACTAAGAACAAAAGCAAGAGCAAAACACTAAAGCGTTGCGGCAGCAACCACAGGGGGCTTTCTGAGATGATGGATCATCGGAGACGGAATACGACAGCATTTACTTTTATGGCATGGGCATCTTTCATTGGGGCGTTTCTGGCGATGTTCATCGGGATTTATACATTGGAAGAATCACTGAGTGTCAAAGGTTACTTCGCAGTTTGCGCGTTATTCCTCACGATGTCAGCTTTTGTCTTACAGAAGGTTATTCGTGATAATTTGGAGGATGGCTACGGTTCACGCAAACGCAATACAGCTGCTTTCACCTTCTTGGCATGGAGCTCATTCGCTCTAGCGCTTCTGGGTATGTTTATTGGGATTATTAACCTGGAGCAGTTGCTTTCTGTAAAAGGTTATTACGCTGTTACGGCCTTGTTCCTGACGATGTCTTCCTTTGTTCTCCAGAAAACGGTACGTGACAACAACGATGATGAGCTCCTGCAACCGATCGAAAATAAATTAGAAAATAAATTCGAAGAGCTGTAGCACACAGCGCTTTGCCAAGAAGTTTAGTTCATGATTGATGAACTAAGCTTTTTTCAATTTTTGCCTATATGACTAAAAGGATGGCAGGAACACGAAAGATGTTGCTATAATGTCGTCAAGGGATTGGCCACTACTAAGATATAGGGGTAAATGAGATGAGATCATGGAGTCGACTTTTACTAAGCATTAACCGCAGCTTCAGGGTAAAACTGATTCTCAGCTTATCCGTCATCATTTTGCTGACGTTCGGCATAACGGGTTATTTAACGTATCGCTATAACTTGACACTGTTTGAAGAAGAAATCAGTAAGCAGTTTTCGAGTACGAACGAAGAAGCACTGGCGAAGATGGACCTGAAAGTACAGGAGGTTGTACGGATCTCACAAACGGTCGTATTTAATCCTGAAATCGAAAAGGTCATCACACGGATCAATTCGAGCGAAGATTCCGATCCTTTTAATCTGTATTACAACAAAAAGCAAATCGAAGAACAGATATTCCAGATCAAATCCGATGCGCCATATATTACCGGTATGTACTTGTATGACCTCAAAGGGAATCCTTCTTATTTCAGCTATACCACCTCGGCCATTAACACGCCGAATGAGAGCGTATTCAGCACAATTCGTTCCAAAATCAACGACACCTATGGGGATCTCGTTTGGATTAACATGCCATTGTCATCCTCCGTGGAGCCAAGCGGGTTCAGAAACACAATCATTGTGGCCCGATGGATGAAAAATAGCGCTTTGAACACGTATGGTGTGCTCGTGATGGCTTTTGACGAATCGTTCTTCTCAGGTTCTCTCAAGGAACTGACGAAGAATGGAGAGGGCGAAGTCTATTTGTTCAACAAGAATAATGAGCTGTTATTTAGCAATTCGCCGGAGAGCACGATAGATAAACAGGAACGCCTGAAAAATTTGAATCAAACTCAGATTATGGATCAGCATTTGTTCGTTCAAGGACAGTCGAAAGTGACTTCCTTCAAGCTAGTTAGCGGCACTTCGCTTACGGCTATTCAAAGCAAGAATCGGGATTTATTTCAGAAAATCGTATACTCTGGCCTGGTCAGCATTCTTCTCACCAGTGTGTTGATCGTACTCTCTACGGGAAATCTGCTGCGGCCGCTCAAGGATTTGCTGCAGGGTCTGCGCAAAGTAAGATCTGGCGATTTCGATACGCGCATTGAGATTCGAACCAAAGATGAGCTGGCCTATATCGGAGAGAGCTTTAACGCAATGGCGGAACAAGTCGGAAGGCTGATCAAGGAAGTGTATTTGACGCAATTAAGTGAGAAGGAAGCAGAGCTTAAAGCGCTGCAGGCTCAATTAAATCCACATTTTCTGCATAACATGTTTAACGAAATTTATTGGAAGCTTTATCTGCAAGACGAGGTCGAAACAGCGGCCTTGATCGCGGCTATATCCGAGATGCTCAAGTACTCGTTGATGCCTGTGCGTACCCTAACCACTGTGGGAGAAGAACTACAGCAGATCCGAAACTATTTGAAGGTACAGAAGGAGCTCTTTGAAACGGACTTGGAGACGATCATTCAAGCGGATGATGACGTTCTGAATGGCCAAGTTATGCGGTCTCTTCTACAGCCATTGGTCGAAAATGTGTTTATGCATGCCTTTCGCAACAAAGTGTCGCATAAAGTGCTGTTGATTAAAGCGAGTAGTCGAGATGGCTTTCTTGAGATTGAAGTAACGGATAATGGCTGCGGTATGGACGAAGTGGCCATTTCGCAAATACTAGGCTTCCAAGGCTCCTCTTTGCCGCAGCGTTCAGATGGGCGAGAAAGTCTCGGGGTTCGCAGTGTTGTTAGGAGAATCGAGCTGGTGTATGGCTCGCCTTATCGTTTGGAAATCAATAGCGTGATCGAAAGCGGTACCACTATGCGTCTTGTTTTGCCTTTTGTAAACAACGTCGAGACAGGAGGTTCAGCAGCATGAGAATCGGTAGAGTATTAATTGTGGAAGATCAGCCGAATTTTCGAAAAGGGCTAATGAAGATGTTAGAAGGCAGAGAATTAGGCTGGGAAGTGGTTGGCGAAGCTAGCAACGGGCAGGATGCATTAGCAATGCTGGACGAGCTTAAGCCTGACTTGGTGTTGACCGATATCCGAATGCCCATCATGGACGGGATCGAATTCGTAGGGCATTTACGGCAGAACTATCCCGACATGCTTGTCATCATTTTGACGGGCTACAAAAATTTTGAGTATGCACAAGCGGCCGTTCGACATGGTGCGTTGGATTTTCTGACCAAACCATGTACGGAACAGGATGTTCGTCAGGTGATGAATAAGGCATCCGAGCGGTTCTATGTAAAATATGCCCAGCAGCAGAAACAGGAAGTGCAGCTGCGGCTCCAGCAAGATCAGGAGCTTCGATCGGCTTTGCTGGACTTGCCTTATGAGAAGAGCACAGCAGCAAGGCTAACCGATGGCCTGGCTGGCAAGGAGCTGTGGCTTCTGCAAATCAACAGCGAGGATTTGGCAAATAAAGCGTATGGGAAAAGCGACATGAGCCTGCTGCAGTTTGCGTTCTCCAATATCGCCCAAGAGCTGCTGAATGGAGCGGGTGTTGAGGCGCAGCTGCTATTAGTGGAGCATGACAGCTTTGTACTGGTTTCGGCACAACATGGTGTCGAGGAGAACTTGCAAGAAGCCATTCAAAATGCTTCCTTCGAGTATTTAAAAATTCGCTTGCATATGATTTCCATGGGGATCGGCCCTTCTGCTAATGAGTTAGCGGATTTGTATAACTTGACCAAGGGGATTGTCTACGGACCTGTTGCCAGCCTTCCTGAGAGTGGAAGTGAAATAGGATCCGGGATTATGCTGTCGCTTAACCAGGCGAGGGTTAGAGAGATGGAAGTTCAACTGATGTCTGCCATTCTGGTCGGTCAGGAGGACAGTCTTCAGCTTCTTTTGGATCGGGTGCTTGCAGAGCTGCCTCTTTTGTCGCCGGAGGAAATGCGAATTGGGGCGTTATCACTCTCCATTGCTTTGCTTGGAACGATACAGAAGCAATTTGATCCCGATGATAACAATGCGCTAGCCAGGATTCCTAACGAAATGCCGCAAACGCACTGGACCTCTGAAGAAGTCCTTCATTGGGCTGCCGAGCAAGTGAAGAGCTTCCAGCAGCAATTTAACAACTGGCAGGCGGCCAAAAGTGACAATCTGATCGAGAGAGCCGTCAAGTACATTGAGGAGCACTACAATGAAGAGTGCCGCTTGACCGATGTGGCCTCGCATATTCATTTAAATCCAAGCTATTTCAGCGTTGTATTTAAGAAAGCAACAGGGGAAAGTTTTACACGCTTCGTTACCCGTTTCCGTATGGATAAGGCGGCTTTGCTGCTCCGAAATACCGATATGAAAATATTCGAGATCGCTTCTACCATCGGGTTTGATGAGCCGAATTATTTTACGAATGTCTTCAAACAGCAGTTCCAAATGTCACCCAAGGAGTACAGGAATGGCAGAGCGACACCATAAGGTTAAAAGCTTCAGGATGTCACTATGCCATTGCCATTTCTTGGTCCATGATTTTTTTTGTAAAAGGCATTGCGGTCGAAAACAATATGTTGTACTATCGGATTAAGCGCTTAACCTCGTGAGATTAAGCGCTTAACCTTTATCATGAAAGGAAGATGGTCATGGGTACGATTCGACTAACGATGGCACAAGCGCTGCTGCGTTTTCTGGACCAACAGTATGTGTCTGTGGATGGACAAGAGACCAAGTTTGTGCGTGGTGTCATGGGGATTTTCGGTCATGGCAATGTGACAGGACTTGGAGAAGCCTTGGAACGAAGCGCAGGAGACCTTACTTATATACAAGGCAAGAATGAGCAGGGGATGGTACATGCCGCTGCGGCTTACGCCAAGCAGCAAAACCGTCTGCAAATCTATGCCTGCACGACATCGATTGGACCTGGTGCTCTGAATATGGTGACCGCCGCGGCAACAGCGACAGTCAACCGGATTCCGGTGCTGCTGCTGCCAGGAGACAATTTTGCCACAAGACAGCCAGATCCAGTGCTCCAGCAGCTTGAGGTTATGGGTGATTATACCATATCGGCCACTAATCCTTTCAAATCAGTCAGTAAATATTGGGACCGAATTGTTCGCCCAGAGCAGTTAATGAGCGCGGCTGTACAGGCGATGCGAGTGTTAACAGACCCTGCAGAAACAGGTGCGGTTACCCTAGCTTTACCTCAAGATGTGCAGGCTGAGGCGTACGATTATCCGGAAGCCTTTTTCGATAAGAAAGTCCATTATCTAGATAGACGTCCACCAGCAAGAGAAGCGGTGAATCGTGCTGTGGCCTGCCTGGTAGGCAAACAGCGTCCGTTGATTATTGCAGGAGGCGGAGTCCTTTATGCCGATGCAACGAAGGAATTGATGGAATTTGCAGCTGCCTTTGGGATTCCTGTAGCAGAAACGCAAGCAGGTAAAAGCTCGTTGCCTTGGAACCATCCGCTGAATGTTGGCGCTATCGGTGTTACGGGCGCACTCGCAGCGAATGTGCTGGCAAAACAAGCGGACCTGATTATCGGCGTAGGGACGCGGTATTCCGACTTTACAACGGCATCGAAATCGGCTTTTGCAAATCCGAAGGTGCAGTTTATTAATATAAATGTCAGTGGGTTTGACTCTTCGAAAATGAGCGGGATCAGCATTACGGCTGATGCGAAGGAAGCGTTAAGCGCTCTGAAAGATGCTTTGACGGCGCAGCACTATGTTAGCGGTTACGAGAACGGTTACATAGCTTCTTTGAAAGCAGAGTGGGATGGCGAGGTTGACCGCTTGTACAATGCGGAATGTGAAGAGGGCTTTGCCCAAACTCGCGCGCTTGGGGTCATTAATCAAACGATTGATCCTTCAGCTGTCATTGTTTGCGCAGCGGGAAGCCTGCCGGGGGATTTACACCGCTTATGGCGATCATCGGAGCCTAAAACCTATCATATGGAATACGGCTTCTCCTGCATGGGCTATGAAGTTAGCGGTGCTTTCGGGGCAGCGTTGGCTGAGCCGAATCGCGAGGTCTATGCCGTGGTCGGTGATGGAAGCTACCTGATGCTGCACTCTGAGATGGTCACAAGCCTGCAAGAGGGCCGGAAATTTACTGTGCTGCTGTTCGATAATCATGGCTTCCAATGCATCCATAATCTGCAAAGGGGTCACGGCAGCGACGGGTTCGGGAATGAGTTCCGATATCGTGAAGCCGCTACGGGCAAGTTGACAGGCGGATATATGCCAATTGATTTCGCAGCGCATGCTCGCAGCTTAGGCGCGAAGGCTTACAAAGCAAACACTCCTGAAGAACTAAAGGAAGCGCTGCTTAAAGCGAAGGATGAAACAGTCACGACGCTGATCGAGATTCCTGTTGTTCCGGGAACCAACACACAGGGGTATGAATCCTGGTGGCAGGTAGGTGTTCCTGAAGTTTCCGAGAGCGAGAAAGTGATTGCAGCGCACGAAGAGATGAAGAAAAATATACAAGCGGCGAGACCCATTTAACGATAAAGGGGAGAGAACGTATCTATGAAAGATCTGCCATTTAAGCTAGGTATCCATCCAATTAATTGGGTGGGAGAAGACGTCAAAGAACATGGCGCGGATACCACATATGAGCAAATTTTAGATGATATTCAGGCGTTGGGGCTGAAAGGTACCGAGATGGGCCGCAAATATCCGACCGATATTGCCGTACTGAAGCAGGAGCTGGATAAGCGGGGGATAGGCCTCGTGTCACAGTGGAAATCCGTGCTATTCTCTGATCCTGCTTACAGGGATGAGGAACTGAGAGCCTATAGGAAACACGCTGAGTTTCTCAAAGAAATGGGCAGTACGGTCATCAGCACAGCAGAAGTTGGGGGCTCTCTTCACTTCGACCCGCGCCGCTCCCCGAACGAGAAGGAAGTTATTCGTCTGGATGAAGCCGGCTGGCAAAGCTTAGCAGAAGGACTAAACCTTGCAGGAGCCATCGCGCAGGAGTACGGTTTGAAGTTGACGTATCACCACCACGGTGGAACGGTAGTTGAAAGTCCGGAGGAAATTGATAAGCTGATGGAGCTTACAGATCCTTCGCTCGTATACCTGCTCTTCGACACCGGTCATGCCTATTATGGCGGGGCGGACCCACTCACTGTGCTGCGCAAGCACGAAAAGCGGATTGCTTATATCCACTTGAAGGATATTCGGCAAGCCGTATTAGATGAAGCTCGCGCTGAACAGGTCGATTTCGTGACTTGTATCCGCAAAGGGGTGTTCACCGTTCCTGGTGACGGTTGTATCGACTTCGATCCTATATTTGAGGAGCTGCTATCTCAAGGATTTGCGGGATGGGCGATGTTGGAAGGCGAGCAGGATCCGGCTGCACACAACCCTTATGAATACGCTAAGAAAGCACTTCAACATATAGAATCCCTCATTCCACAAGAAAGAAGGTAATGATCCTATGACCTATGTTTCCTTTCCACAGTCGAAGCCGCTGGATTTTGTAGCCATTGGTAGACTATGTATAGATTTGAATGCGAATGAAATTAATCGTCCTATGGAAGAGACTATGACCTTTACCAAATATGTAGGGGGTTCACCCGCTAACATTACGATTGGCATGGCAAGATTGGGCATGAAAACAGCCTTTATCGGTAAAATCGCCAACGATCAAATGGGTCGTTTCATCGCTGATTATTTAGAGCGGAACAACATCGAAACTACGAATGTCGTGACAGATCATACTGGCGCGGTTACGGGACTAGCCTTTACAGAAATCAAAAGCCCAACGGAATGCAGCATCCTTATGTATCGTGACAATGTGGCGGACTTGCTGCTGACACCAGCCGAAGTACAAGAATCACTGATTGCAGAATCAAAGGTACTTCTTATCTCTGGTACAGCACTTGCGCAAAGCCCGTCCCGCGAAGCCGTCTTTCAGGCATTGGATTACGCGAAGAAGCATGGGGTCGTCATCATTTTTGATCTAGATTACCGTCCATACACATGGAAAACATCAGAAGAGACAGCCGTTTACTACAATCTGGCGGCCGAGAAATGTGACATTATTCTGGGTACCCGCGAAGAATTCGATATGATGGAACGCTTTGAGAACAATCCTGAGAAAAATGATCAGATCACAGCTGCTAAATGGTTCGACTATTCGGCGAAGATTGTCATTATCAAGCATGGCAAGGAAGGCTCCATCGCTTATACGCCAGACGGTGTTGGTCATCGTGCCAAGAGCTTCCCGGCTAAAGTGGTCAAGACGTTTGGTGCAGGGGATTCTTATGCCGCTGGCTTTATTTATGGCATTATGCAAGGTTGGACGATTGAAAAAAGTATGGAATACGGCAGTGCCGCAGCTTGTATCGTGATCTCCAGTCACAGCTGCTCCGATGCGATGCCGACAACTGATCAAGTCAACGACTATATCGAGCGCTGCAACCGCGGTGAAATTACAGCATCTTAACTTATTCGAACCATTAAAGGAGAGTCCACATATGACAACAACATTGAAAAACTGGATTGGCGGCGAATGGATCGCTTCAACATCCACACAAACAGAACCGGTATATAACCCTGCAACAGAAGAGATTCTTGCACATATTCCAATTTCTACGAAAGCAGATGTGGATCATGCGGTTCGTACGGCACAAGAAGCTTTCCAAACTTGGAGCCGCACACCTGTACCACGTAGGGCTCGCGTATTATTCAAATACCAACAGCTTCTGGTGGAGCATTGGGAAGAGCTGGCGCGAATCGTTACACAAGAAAACGGAAAAAGCTACAACGAAGCTTACGGAGAAGTGCTTCGCGGCATCGAGTGTGTAGAATTCGCCGCTGGTGCTCCATCTTTGATGATGGGAAAACAGCTTCCAGATATCGCGTCCAATATTGAATCCGGTATGTACCGTTATCCGATTGGTGTTATCGGTGGTATTACACCATTTAACTTCCCAATGATGGTGCCTTGCTGGATGTTCCCGCTTGCGATTGCCTGCGGTAATACCTTCGTGCTGAAGCCATCTGAACGCACACCTCATCTTGCAAACCGCTTGGCTGAGTTGTTCCATGAAGCGGGCTTACCAGCTGGCGTGCTCAATATCGTTCATGGTGCACATGACGTGGTCAATGGCCTTCTTGAACACAAAGAAGTTAAAGCTATTTCGTTCGTTGGCTCCCAGCCCGTTGCCGAATATATTTACAAAACTGCTTCTGCGAATGGGAAACGCGTTCAAGCACTCGCAGGCGCTAAAAACCACTCGATCGTTATGCCAGATGCCGATTTGAACATTGCTGTGAAAGAAATCGTCAATGCAGCCTTCGGTTCTGCAGGCGAGCGCTGTATGGCTTGTTCCGTCGTGGTGGCGGTTGGAGAAGTTGGCGATACGCTTGTAAGCAAGCTGCTTGAAGCTGCTGATCGGATTACGATTGGTAATGGACTAGAAGAAGGTATTTTCTTAGGGCCTGTCATCCGCGGTCAGCATAAAGAAAGAACGTTAAAATACATCGAAATCGGCGAAACCGAAGGAGCGCTTCTGGTCCGTGACGGCCGTAAGGACGCTGCTTCTGAGGGGCAAGGTTATTTCGTGGGACCTACGATCTTTGACCAAGTTGAGTGTGGCATGAAAATTTGGGAAGACGAGATTTTTGCACCTGTTCTCTCCGTCATTAGAGTGGCTACTCTTGAGGAAGCGATCGAGCTTTCCAATCGTTCTGATTTTGCCAATGGCGCATGCCTCTTTACAAAGGATGGCAGCAATGTACGCCAATTCCGTGAAAATATCGATGCTGGTATGCTCGGCATTAACCTAGGCGTTCCCGCACCGATGGCTTTCTTCCCTTTCTCTGGCTGGAAAAAATCGTTCTACGGCGATTTGCATGCAAATGGGACAGACGGCGTGGAGTTCTATACGCGGAAGAAAATGGTCACTGCTCGCTGGTAACAGCGGGATAGACCTTATCGACAGGAGAGGTGAACTTCATGACGCTCGTTTCAATGAAAGAGATGCTGCAGCAGGCTTTGGCAGGAAAATATGCGGTCGGGCAGTTTAATTTGAATAACCTAGAATTTACACAAGCAATCTTACAGGCTGCTCAACAGGAACAAGCGCCTGTCATTCTAGGTGTTAGTGAAGCTTATATCCCTTATATGGGCGGACTGCCCTGTATTGTAGGAATGGTGAAATCACTAATTGAGCACTATGGGGTAACAGTCCCAGTAGCTCTTCATCTCGACCACGGAACCAGCTATGACCTATGTATTCGTGCGATCCATGCCGGATTTACTTCTGTCATGATCGATGCATCTCATCATTCGCTGGAGGATAATATCGAGGTCACTCGTCAGGTGACACAAGCCGCGCATGTGCTGGGTGTATCGGTGGAGTCGGAGCTGGGCCGGATTACCGGACGCGAGGATGACTTAGTCGTAGACGAAGCTGAAGGCATGTACGCTGTTGCCGAGGACTGCGTTCGTTTAGTGAGGGAGACGGGGATCGATTGTTTAGCTCCTGCCCTTGGATCGGTTCACGGTCCTTATCGGGGACAGCCAAAACTCGGTTTCGATCGAATGGCGGAAATTAGAACACTGACTGGACTGCCGCTTGTGCTTCATGGCGGAAGCGGTCTGCCAGATGAAGAGATCCGTCAAGCGATCGCTTGCGGTACGGCCAAAATCAATGTGAATACAGATAATCAAATTGCTTGTACAGCCGCTATCCGTTCGTTCTTGAATGAGCATCCGGAAGCATACGATCCAAGGAACTATTTAGTGCCGGCACGGGAAGCGATCATCGCCTCCGTTAGAGCCAAAATTCAATTATTCGGTTCAACAGGCAAAGCGGGAGGGAACGCATGATGAATAAAATTAGAATCGGTATTATTGGTGCCGGAAGAATTGGTAAAATCCACGCAGATAATTTGCTGCGAATACCTGGGGTTGAAATCATTGCGGTGAGCGATTTGTTTGCCGGTCCTGAGTTAGAGGCATGGGCTGCTTCACGTCAGATTCAGACGGTTACAAAGGATAGCCATGTGCTTATTGATAACCCAGACATCGACGCCATCTTTATTTGCTCATCCACGGATACGCATGTCCCGCTCATTCAATTGGCGGCACTAGCAGGTAAACATATTTTCTGCGAAAAACCAATCAGCATGGATATTACCCAAACTGAAGCGGCAATTGCTGCGGTTAATCAGGCTGGTGTGAAGCTGCAAATCGGCTTCAATCGCAGATTTGACCATAACTTCAAGCGAGTTCGCGAGGTTGTTCAAGGAGGAACAATTGGCGATCCGCATATCGTGAAAATCACGTCCCGTGATCCAAATCCACCACACGCTGATTACATCAAGGTGTCGGGCGGCATTTTCATGGATATGATGATCCATGACTTCGACATGGCTCGCTTTGTAGCGGGAAGCGAGGTTGAGGAAGTTTATGCGCAGGGCCATGTGCTCATTAACCCAGTTTTCGCCGAGCATGGCGATGTCGACACCGCAATCGTAACGCTGAAGTTCCAGAATGGTGCTCTCGGTGTTATCGATAACAGTCGTCAAGCTGTATACGGTTATGACCAACGGGTTGAAGTGTTTGGCTCCAAAGGAAGTGTAGCTGTTGCCAACGACCATCCTAATACGGCTGTAATTAGTACGGCTGATGCTATTGTTAGCGAAAAGCCGCTGCATTTCTTCCTGGAACGCTATCAAGCTGCTTATATGGAAGAAACACAGATTTTCATCGATTGTCTGTTAAATGATAAGCCTGTACCAGTGAGTGGCTATGACGGTATGCAGGCGGAGCGGATCGCTTTGGCTGCTAAGCTGTCTTCCCGTTTGGGCCGACCGGTGAAAGTAAGCGAGGCGTTAGATTTGCTTAAACAGACCTCGGTATCTCAATAAAGGAGGGAGACGTTAACATGAACAGGTCTAAACTGATTGTAACGCCTGCCTCCTCCCCGAATGAGGAAGGCAGCCTTTTAACAGTGACTCCGGAGTCAGCAGGATGGAAGTATGTTGGTTTCGAAGTTGTACAGCTTGCAGAGGGGCAATCCTTGAGCCGTGAGACAGCCGGGCTGGAAGTTTGTCTTGTCCTGCTTAGCGGGAAAGCCGATGTGGCTACCAGGCAAGCAGAGTGGACAAATATTGGGCAGCGGATGAGCGTATTTGAGAAAATACCGCCATATTCCGTCTATGTACCTAATGATGATAGCTATGAGGTTACCGCGCTGACTGCAGTGGAGCTTGCTATTTGCTCTGCTCCTGGTGCTGGTAACCATAAAGCACGTCTGATTGCACCTGACCAGGTAGGGGTAGAAATGCGTGGTTATGGCAATATAGAGCGCCAAATCCATAACATTTTGCCAGAGCAGGAACCAGCGGATAGCTTGCTTGTGGTTGAAGTCTTCACACCGAATGGGCACTGGTCGAGCTATCCGCCCCATAAGCATGATCGCGATGCGCTTCCAGACGAATCGTTTCTGGAAGAAACGTATTATTATCGCGTCGATCCGGGCCATGGCTTTGCGGTTCAACGTGTGTACACGGACGACCGATCGCTTGATGAGACGCTGATTGTTAAGAATGGGGAAACCGTGCTCGTTCCGCGTGGCTATCACCCTGTTTCGGCTCCTCCAGGCTATGATGTGTATTACCTGAATGTTATGGCGGGACCTACTCGAACATGGAAGTTTCATAATGATCCGGAACATGCCTGGATCATGACGAAGCCGCGCGAAGCGTAAGCTGGTTTGCAAGTTCCCGTCAGCCCCTTCATAATGGAAGAAAAAAAGTATCCTTCAAGAAAAATGGGGTAGTAGGATGAAGGCAACCATCTATGATGTGGCTAGAGAGGCCGGTGTGTCCATTGCGGCGGTCTCGCAGGTCATGAACGGCAAAGGAAAAATAAGCGAAGAACGGCGCGGTGAAATCATAAAAATAATGGAGCGGCTCAATTATCAGCCTAGCGTTATCGCGTCAGCGCTGACTGGTAAAAAGACCTATACATTAGGTCTGCTTGTGCCCGATATTTCCAATCCCTTTTTTGCGGAAATTGCTCGAGCTGTAGAGGACCAAGGCCATCATATGGGCTATAGCCTGGTCATTTGCAGCAGCGATAATAAAGATGAACGGGTGGAGCGATATCTGAATTTACTCCAGCAAAAAAGTGTGGATGCCATGATCATTGGTACGGGGATGGACAATAAAGACATGCTGACTCCATTGATGGAGAGAGCGATCCCCATTGCTATGATCGCAAGGGAAATGCCTGATATCGACGTTCATACGGTCGTAGTTGATGACTTTGTAGGAGGTGCGTTGGCAGCAACGCATCTACTGGATTTGGGTCATCGGCGCATGGCCATCCTGGCTGAGCACTCGAAAGTAAGCAGCAGCCGCGAAAGGGTGCGAGGCTTCAAGAGCAAGCTGGAAGAAGCGGGGGCCCAGCTGCCGGAAAACAGCGTACGCAATTGCCACTACGTTGTAGCAGATGGGAAGCGTGAAGCGCTTGAACTGTTGGGACAATCAGGCTCTGATCGGCCGACCGCGCTGTTTTGTTGTAATGATTTGCTCGCAATTGGTGCGCTTCAGGCCGCTAAGCAGCTTGGTTTGCGCGTGCCAGAGGAGCTGTCCGTGATCGGTTTCGATAACACGATTCTAGCTTCAGTAACAGATCCGCCGCTTACGACTATCGCTCAGCCAATCGAGCCGATGGGGAAGATGGTCGTCGATTTGTTGATTCAGGAATTGAAGAAAGAAACGAAGACAAAGCTACGAGTTGTGATGCGTCCCGAGCTGATTGTTAGGCAATCCACTGCGGCTCCAACGGTTTGTGATTAATATATTTGCAGCTTATTAGGCTGCTTCCCTTTGCGGGAGGCGGCTTTTTTTGTTGATAAGAAAGTATAAGTTTTATTTTGACAAACGCGCTCGTCCCAGAAGGACGACGGAGTCGTTTATCCTTGGTTGTATAAGAAATTATGATTTCGCAGTCTGTGTATAAGATGTGTATAAAGTTGTAGATAAGTAATGTAATTTTGTTCTGTTAAATGATGTTGGGTTAAGTTGAGAGGCGAAGCTTACACCTATTTGGCATGCGTGGTGAATTATGGATTTCGCTGAGTTTGAGTGAGAATTGGATAAATGAATAAGCGTCGGATTCGGTAGATGGCTAACTAACCTTTTCTGATGCTTGTTTTCTGGAGTTTAATTTTCTAATGTTTTTGATCTAAGTGTTTCGTTTCCTAGCTTGTGTTTGTTGGTTTTTTGAAAAATGGAGAATTAGCCAGTCATTGAGCCCAGGATTCGTGAAGTTGTACTTAGTACAACAATTTCCTTGATTTTTTCTTGATAAGCTCGAGATGTTGTATGCTGTACAACAATTTAGCCTATTTCCGTGCCATAGAGCTACTTTTGGCTGGAATTGTTGTACTTTTTACAACAATCGCGTGGAAAACGCAGATTAGCTCGCCTATTGTTGTACGAAATACAACATTACACGGAGAATGCGTCTTGCATGCAGCTCGCAAGAGTACTGAGCACTCTTTGTCTCGCCGAATAGTGATGGTCAAGTCCACGCGCGCGAATCCTGGGCACTCTTTGTGTCGCTGCGAGGCGATGGTCAAGTCCATGCGCGCAAATCCTAGGAGCATGCTGAGTCGCCGCATGGCGTGGTCAACACTCACAACCCCAGCGGAAGTAGTCTTTTCGTATTATCAGGCATCCAGATATATCTACTTTGCTGCCACTCCCCGCCAATAACCACGTCTGAGCTAGCAGCAACACAGATCTCAGCGGAAGTTACCAAATAAACTTCTGCTTGAGTTATAAAAAAATATATTTAAATTAGATATACTATATTGTAATATATATTTCAAAAGATATATCATTATGGATGTGGCACTTATAAAATGACTAAGGGAGTGGGCACAACAATGACGAATGTTTTTTCGTTAGACAGCACTACGATCACGAGAATCGAAGAAAAAATGCGGTTCAAACGAGAAGTGGCGCAAACGAGGGAGAAGGAGCTTTTTGACATTTTTGAGAAGCCTATGAATGAAGAAGAAGCGTGGGCTCTTAAATTTTTATATGCATACATGCCGCTGAATGATTTGGCGGATTATGAGGGATGTCTCTTTTTAAGCCATGTACGGACTACGCTTGAAATCCGTGAAGATGTGCAATGGGGAAGACGTGTGCCCGATCACGAGTTTCTGCATTTTGTGCTTCCATACCGAGTAAATAATGAAAACATTGAGGACAGCAGGGGATGGTTCTTCGGACAATTAGTTGATCGGGTCAAGAACCTTTCGATGGAACAGGCCATATTGGAAATCAATCACTGGTGCCATGAGAAAGCGACCTATGTCGGATGCGACCCGCGGACGGTTTCCCCGCTGACGATGGTCCGCAATACGCTGGGAAGGTGCGGAGAACAGTCGACTCTATTGGTGGCAGCACTAAGGAGTTTGTGTATTCCTGCCCGCCAGTGTTATACACCGCGATGGGCGCATTGCGATTCCAATCATGCTTGGGTGGAAGCGTGGGCCGACGGAAAATGGTATTTCCTTGGTGCGTGCGAGCCGGAGCCTCGACTGAATGAGGGGTGGTTTCGGGGGCCGGCGAAGCGAGCTATGCTCGTCAATACTCGCGTTGCAGCCAACTATCCAGGTCCAGAGGAGCTTACATTAGCACATCCTTGGTACTCAGAAATCAATTTATTGAGCCCTTACGCCCCAACCAAAAAGATTACGATCAGGGTCAAAGACGAAAAGGGAAACCCGGTGCCTGGGGCCACTGTCATTTTCCAAGTGTACAACTATGCTGACTTTTCTCCTATTGCTACTATACCAGCAGACGAGGGAGGGGAAGCTTTATTAACCGCAGGTCTTGGTGATTTGTTGATTCATTCAGTCTCGGGAAATCTTTGGGGGACGAAAAAGATTAGTGTGAAGGATGCCGATGTGTTCGACATTCTATTGTCCGATAAACTGCCGCAGAATGGGATCAGCGTCTTCGATATGGCTCCCCCGCAGGAACTGCCGGATAGAGCGGAAGACGCTATCACCGAAGCCGAAAAACAAGAGAACAACCGTCGTATTCATGAGGGTGCGAGCATCAGGAAAAAATATGAAGCTTCCTTCGTGGATACCCTTCAGGCAGAGGAATTGGCGAAAAAGTTGTCTTTGCCCGCAAGCAGGGTCAGGGACATATTGGAGATGGCGCGTGGTAACAGTCACGAAATCGCTGCTTTTTTACAAGAATATACGCTGAGATACGGCGAATGGACTTTGAAGCTGCTAGAGAGTTTGAACGTTAAAGATTTGACGGATACCATCGGGTCAACGCTTGCAGACCATCTTGCCCAGTCGGTTGTGTTTAAAGAAAAGTTTGATGAAGAAACGTTTATGCGTTACATCCTTTGTCCAAGAGTTCATTTTGAAATGATAAGGCCTTACAGGAAATTCTTTCTGGAACAATTCACAGATTCGGAGCAACGAAGTTTTCGGGACGATCCAGTCAAGTTGGTCGGTTGGCTCTCGGAGCACTTTGAGATTGTGGAAGATTTGAATTATTATCAGGGAATGGCAACACCTATAGGGAGCTTTCGATTGCAAAAAGGCGACCGTTTGAGTCGCGATATTCTTTTCGTAGCGTTGGCACGAAGCTTAGGGATCCCTGCGCGTCTTGAACCGAGTGAACGAAGTCCCCAATTTCGGGTTGGTGAGTCGTGGAAGGACGTTGTATTTTTACAGCATGGCGACCAATTACGGACGGACTTGTCAGATAACAAGGAAATAGGGAGCATCAGGTTCATTGCAAATGCTGCAGCCGATAATGACTTGGAATATTTCCGTAACTTTTCTTTAGCACGCTTTGAAAATGGCCAGTACAAGACGCTTCTATTCACAGCTGGCAAAAAGGACTTCTATGAGGAGCCGCTTGTTGTGAAGCCCGGCAGTTACCGGTTAACGACAGGTACGCGATTGCCAGATGGGACAGCTAGGGTGCAATTCGCGATGTTTACTGTATTACCAGATAGAACAACGGAAATTATTCCGGCTTTTACCAAGGAATCCGTTCAAGCGCCTGTATGGGGATCGGTTGATCCAGATTTGTCTTTCTCATTTTTCAATGGTAAAAGAAGTGCGCTAGGTGAATTGGCTGAACGTCGTGGCCTACTCATAGCTTGGATCGATCCGGATCGGGAACCTACGAAGCATTTGATCCGGGAACTCCGAGAGCTTTCTAAGGAGTATGATGATTGGGGCGGCTGTATTTGCCTGGTAGTTGAGGATGATAAAGTGACTGCTGCGTTTCAGCCGAACGCTTATGATGGCTTACCTGCCAAAACAGATTTTGCAAAAGACGTCTCCAGCAAAGGCCTGCAATCCGTGCTGACTGGTATCCAATCGGAGCTTCAATCCAATCTTCCGCTTGTATTTGTGTTGGATCGTGAATGCCGCATCCGGTATCTGTCCGCAGGTTATAAGTTGGGGATCGGTAAAGAGGCGCTGCAAGTTGTAAGGCAGTTGGATGAAGAATAGGTTTGGGCCCACTAAGCATGCTTGATAATTTGGTATATTTAATTTACAATGTTGGTATATATTTTTATATCAAATAGTCTACGAGATGCATGGACAACTGGAAGTGATGTGTTGGAATTGGATAGTAAGCCGCTTTATATGAAAATTTTGAGCGATTTGAAAGAAAAAATTAGATCTGGGGAGTATGTGCCTGAGCAGCAGCTTCCGACCGAAGTAGAGCTTGCGATGCAGTACGGCGTCAGCCGGATTACATCCAAACGCGCCCTGATCGAGTTGGAGCGGGAAGGCATGATCTACCGCAAACGCGGCAGCGGAAGCTACGTAAAATATCCGGAAGATGCCGTTGATACGGCTATTCCAAACGCAACACACCCCATCATCGCAATGATTTTGCCTTATATGGCTACAAGTGAGCTTGACTATATCAAAGGAGCCCACGATTACTTGGACTCCAAAGGCTATTATTTGAGCATACACAATAGCAACTGGAAAAAAGAAAAGGAAAAAGAGATACTGGCCAAGGTGCCGAAAAGCGGCCTGAGCGGTATCATCGTGTATCCAATTAGCACGATCAGCAACATCGATGTGATCAATGCACTTTATTGGAACGATTATCCGATTGTAACGATCGATCAATATTTCGATAGCTTGCCTATCAGCAGTGTCGTATCCGATAACTTTGAAGGTGGTTATATGACTGCCAAAAGATTGATTGAACTCGGGCACGAACGGATCGCTTTTGTTTCCAGCGTCAGCATTGAATACCGCAGTTCTGTTAGGGATAGGTATCTAGGTTATTGCAAAGCATTAAAAGACCATAAGATGTCAATCGATTCGGATCTCGTGCTGACGGATTTCTATCGTGAGTTAAATGGGGCAAACGCGAAAGCATTTTACAAATCGTTGATTTCGAAATTAAGGCATATGAAGGTTACCGCTCTTCAGGTTGAGCATGATCATCTTGCTGTCGAACTGCTCAAAAGCGCTTTGGAAATGGGGATTGGCGTTCCCGAACAGCTATCCATAGCAGGCTTTGACGACCATGAAATAGCCAGGCATGTCGAAGTTCCATTATCTTCGGTCGGCCAAGATTATTACTCGATTGGGCGCCAAGCGGCGGAAATCATCATTCGGAGGATTGAGAACGCCGATACCGAACAATACAAAATTAAGACGCCGGTACGATGGGTTGAACGCGAATCCACGGGGCCACGCCCGAATCCGTACACGACCGATTTACCAGCCGTACAACTATAAACAACGAACCTTCCCAGGTGTCATGCCTACCTTCGGGAAGGTTTTATATTTACAGCCCGATTTTACGAGGCTAGTGGGTATGGTGGCGAAGCTTGCCTTATTTAGGAAAGTTAGCTTCGGATTTTTGCAGCCTAAGGCAAGCTTGCTCAAACCCGGACGGCTAGCATCCAAGCGTCGGGAGCATCATGGAGCGTAAGTGAGATCTAAGCGCTTCGGGAGCATCATGAAGCGTAAGCGAGATTGTGGATATGCATAATCATTCGGTAAGTGAATATGGTCTAGGGTTTTATGTTTGTATTTGTTGGGGGAATAGGGGAATAGGGGAATAGGGGAATAGGGAAATAGCAAGGCAAACGCGCCCAGGATTCGTAATGTTGTATTTCGTACAACAATTCCCTTGATTTATTCTGGGCAAGCTTTAGATTGTTGTATTTCGTACAACAATTCTATAAAGCCCCCTAATTAAGTTGGACACTTTTAGGCTAAGAAAATACAATGAAATTAGCCGGAGGTTGTTCGT
>NZ_LMEO01000007.1 GCF_001426375.1 Paenibacillus sp. Root444D2 | reverse complement strand
GTATTCGTCCACGAAAATACATCATATTATTCCTTATATAGGAAATTATTCTAACAATATTTTCATGTTAGGTTTGATGCATTTGTAGTGTGAAAAATATCCTTACAGCCTCGCTCAGCGCACAAAACTGCTTTTTTCTCGTCTGTAAGAATGAAAAACATCGTTACAGACACGATTCCACTTCCCCTCGCACCTGTAACGATGAAAAATATCTTTACAGCCTCGTTCAGCGCACAAAACTGCTTTTTTCTCGTCTGTAAGAATGAAAAACATCGTTACAGACACGATTCCATTTCCCCCTCGCATCTGTAACGATGAAAAATATCTTTACAGCCTCGTTCAGCGCACAAAACTGCTTTTTTCTCGTTTGTAAGAATGAAAAACATCGTTACAGACACGATTCCACTTCCCCTCGCATCCATAACGATGAAAAATATCTTTACAGCCTCGCTCAGCGCACAAAACTGCTTTTTTCTCGTTTGTAAGAATGAAAAACATCGTTACAGACACGATCCACTTCCCCCTCGCGACTGTAACGATGAAAAATATCTTTACAGCCTCGCTCAGCGCACAAAACTGCTTTTTTCACGTCTGTAAGAATGAAAAACATCGTTACAGACACGATTCCACATCCCCTCGCATCCGTAACGAGGAAAAATATCTTTACAGCCTATACACTGGCTGCAGGTTATTGCACGCTTTCCAACAATAAGAATTTGAATTGGCTACGTCAACTCTCATTGGAAAATATGCAGTATTCTAAGGGATGGGTATAACATTATGATCTGCAGATTGGATTATGTGCAATGGAATCATCTCAATCTCTCATACCTCAGAAAACTTATACCTTTCTTCATTCTTAAAAAAAGGAAGGAACCCAAACCAAGGGTTCCTTCCTCTTCTCCGCATCTTTATGGTAAGTTCGACGAACCCATCAAGTAACGATCTACTTCACGAGCCGCTGCGCGACCTTCGTTGATCGCCCAAACCACGAGGCTTTGCCCACGACGCATGTCACCGGCAGCGAAGACACCGTCTACGCTTGTCGCAAACTTACCGTAGTCCGCTTTCGCGTTGGAGCGCTCATCTTTGACGACGCCGAGTTGATCCAGCACCGTGTTCTCCGGTCCTGTGAAGCCCATCGCGATCAGTACCAGCTGAGCTGGGTATACTTTCTCGCTGCCCGGAACTTCCACAGGAACGAATTGGCCTTTCTCGTTCTTCTGCCACTCGATGAGCACCGTGTGCAGTTCCTTCAAGTTGCCATTCTCATCCCCCACGAATTTCTTCGTGTTGATTAAGTATTGGCGCGGATCTTCGCCTTGCACCGCAGCCGCTTCTTGTTGACCGTAGTCCACTTTGTGGACTTTTGGCCATTCCGGCCAAGGATTGTTCGCAGGACGTGTGTCCGGCGACTTGGGCATAATCTCAAATTGCGTAACGCTCTTCGCTTTGTGACGCAAAGATGTGCCCACGCAGTCCGTACCCGTGTCACCGCCGCCGATGACGATAACATCCTTCCCTTCGGCGGAAATGAACTCGCCGTCGGCATGCTCGGAATCCAGCAAGCTCTTCGTGTTCTTGCTCAGGAACTCCATCGCTAAGTGGACGCCGCCTAGCTCACGGCCCTCGATCGGAAGATCGCGGCCTTTCGTTGCACCGCCGCACAGAACGATGGCATCGAACTCCTCCTGCAGCTTCTCGATCGGGTAGTTCACACCAACGTGAGCGCCGGTAACGAACGTGATCCCTTCGGCTTCCAGCAGATCCACACGACGCTGGACGTACTTCTTATCCAGCTTCATGTTCGGAATCCCGTACATGAGCAGTCCGCCCACACGATCTGCACGCTCGAACACGGTTACCCAGTGTCCGGCTTTGTTTAGCTGCGCTGCTGCAGCGAGTCCAGACGGACCCGAGCCTACGACAGCTACCTTCTTACCTGTGCGCACTTCCGGAGGCTCAGGTGTAATCCAGCCCTCATCGAAGCCTTTATCAATAATGGCTTTCTCGATGCTTTTGATCGTAACCGGTGTATCCTTCAGACCTACTGTACAAGATCCTTCACATGGCGCCGGACATACACGCCCCGTGAACTCAGGGAAGTTGTTCGTCTTATGCAGACGGTCCAGAGCCTCTCTCCATTGACCGCGATACACCAGATCATTCCATTCAGGAATGAGGTTATTAACTGGGCAACCAGCGGCCATGCCGCTGATCAACGCCCCCGTGTGACAAAATGGAATCCCACAGTCCATACATCTAGACCCTTGCGTCTGCAATTTATCTTCAGTCAGCGGCGTCGCAAACTCCTTCCAATGTCCAATCCGAACTAGGGGAGCAGCTTCAGTTGCCACTTCGCGACGATGTTCTATAAAGCCAGTTGGTTTACCCATTTACGTTTAGTCCCTCCTGAGAGTTTTCGCTAGAAAACTTACTTCGTAAGCATGTGCTGAGTTCTTCGCTAGAAAAGCTGGCATCGGAAGCAAGAGTCACATGTTTTGCTTATGCAAGACTTACTTCGTCAGCATCTAGTCTGATTCGTTAGTTTCCACCGACACGTGAAACATCCCTCATATTCGCCTCGAAAGCAACCATGACGGCTTCTTGTTGGCTTAGTCCGGAGCGTTTCACCTTTTCGATAGCATCAAACATCCGTTTGTAGTCCTTCGGTATAACTTTCACGAACTTCCAAACGTACTCATCCCAGTGCTGAATAACTTGGTGGGCAACGCTGCTATCCGTAAATGTGGCATGATGCTGAATCATCGTTTTCAGTTCGTTCATTTCATACGTTTCTTCCAACTGCTCTAGGTAAACCATTTCTTTGTTCACCTTACTTGAGAAGTCCCCCTTCTCATCCAGCACGTAGGCGATACCGCCTGACATACCTGCTGCGAAGTTGCGTCCCGTAGAACCGAGAACAACAACACGGCCGCCTGTCATGTATTCACAACCATGGTCGCCTACACCTTCGACAACTGCTCGCACACCGCTGTTTCTTACGCAGAAACGCTCGCCTGCAATACCACGGATGTAAGCATCCCCGTCGGTTGCGCCATAGAACGCTGTATTTCCAATAATCACGTTGTCTTCAGGAACAAAGTTCGACTTACTGGAAGGGAAGATAGCCAGCTTACCGCCGGATAAACCTTTACCAACGTAGTCATTCGCATCACCTTCCAACGAAAGCGTGATCCCTTTCGGTACGAAAGCACCGAAGCTTTGTCCCGCAGAACCATTAAAGTGGAGGCGGATCGTATCGTGAGGTAATCCGTCCACGCCGTGACGACGTGTAACTTCACTACCTACAATCGTTCCGACAACACGGTTGACGTTTTTAATTGGCAGGATGGCATGCACATGCTCCTTGCGCTCAATAGCAGGCTCACAAATAGCGAGCAGCTTCGTTACGTCCAAAGAGCGATCCAAACCATGATCCTGCGACATTTGGCAGAAACGGCCTACATGCTCGCCCATCTCTGGTTGGTGCAGAAGCGGCGATAAGTCGACGCCCTTAGCTTTCCAATGCTCGACAGCTTGCTTAGACTCAAGCACATCTGTACGGCCGACCATCTCTTCAATGGTGCGGAAGCCAAGCTCAGCCATCATCTCACGCACATCCTGCGCGATGAAGGTCATGAAATTGACCACATGCTGCGGATCCCCGGCAAATTTCTTACGAAGCTCCGGATTTTGCGTAGCAACCCCAACCGGACAGGTATCCAGATGGCACACGCGCATCATTACGCAGCCAATTGTAATGAGGGGAGTTGTAGCGAAGCCGAACTCCTCAGCCCCGAGCAGGGCAGCTACGACAACGTCGCGCCCCGTCATCAGCTTGCCGTCTGTCTCGACGACGATACGGCTGCGCAGGTTGTTGAGTACGAGCGTCTGATGCGTCTCCGCCAGACCGAGCTCCCACGGCAGTCCCGCGTGACGAATACTCGTCTGCGGCGACGCGCCTGTACCTCCGTCGTAGCCGGAAATCAGGACAACGTCCGCTTTCCCTTTGGCTACGCCCGCAGCGATGGTGCCAACACCGACTTCGGATACCAGCTTAACGCTGATCCGTGCCCGCGGGTTGGCATTCTTGAGATCGTGGATCAGCTCTGCCAGATCCTCGATCGAATAAATATCGTGATGCGGCGGCGGCGAGATTAAGCCTACGCCTGGCGTAACGCCGCGAACCTCGGCTACCCAAGGGTACACCTTGGTTCCCGGGAGCTGACCGCCCTCGCCGGGCTTCGCGCCCTGCGCCATCTTGATCTGAATCTCGTCAGCATTGACGAGATAATGGCTTGTGACGCCGAAGCGGCCGGACGCCACCTGCTTGATTGCGCTGCGGCGAAGGTCGCCGTTCGCATCCGGCGTGAAACGCTCTGGATGCTCGCCGCCCTCGCCGGTATTGCTCTTGCCGCCGATGCGGTTCATCGCAATCGCAATCGTCTCATGCGCTTCTTTACTGATGGAGCCATAGGACATGGCTCCCGTCTTGAAGCGCTTGAAGATCGACTCGATCGGCTCCACCTCTTCGATCGGGATCGGTTGTCGGCCTTCCTTGAAGCTCAGAAGCCCGCGCAAAGCCATATATTTCTCATCCTCACGTTTGATGAGCTTCGAGAAATTCTTATACATCGCGTAGTTGTTCGTACGAACGGCTGATTGTAGGGCATGCACTGTTTCCGGTGTATACAGATGGTCTTCTCCATCTCTTCGCCATTGCAGATCACCGCCGGTGTCCAGCACCTTATCGCGTCCCTCTTGCTCGGAGAAAGCACGGTTGTGGCGAATCAAAGCTTCCTTAGCCACAATATCGATACCAATCCCGCCAACAGGTGTGTGAGTCCATGTGAAATACGAATCGATGAGCTCTTGGCTAAGTCCAATCGCTTCGAAAATTTGCGCCCCACGATAACTCTGGATCGTGGAAATACCCATTTTCGCCAGGACTTTAACAACGCCCTTCGTTACCGCTTTAATGTAGTTATATGTCGCTTTCTCAATATCAACGCCAACTAGCTGCTTACGACCAATCATGTCGTCTAACGTTTCCAACGCGAGATACGGGTTAATAGCCCCTGCGCCATAACCGAGCAGCAAAGCAAAATGGTGCACTTCACGCGGCTCGCCTGACTCTACTAGCAAGCTCACCTTGGTCCGTGTGCCTTGGCGAATCAAATGGTGATGGAGTCCCGAAGTGGCAAGCAGCGCCGGAATCGGTGCCTTACGGCTATCCACACCACGGTCTGAAAGGATTAATAATGAAGCGCCCTCCACAATGGCTTGATCAGCAGCAGCATAAAGGGCTTGCATAGCACTTTCCAGACCCGCTGTACCTTCGGCCGCCTCGAATAGTGTAGGCAAGGTAACAGTTTTGAAGCCATCGCGATTAATATGACGCAGCTTCGCCAGCTCTTTATTGGAGAGGAAAGGCGATTGCAACCGGATTTGTCGACAGCTCTCCGGTTCAGGGTTAATCAGGTTGCGCTCAGGACCGATTGTCGTACCTTGAGCTGTAATGATTTCTTCGAAATTCGCATCGATCGGCGGGTTGGTAACCTGCGCAAACAATTGCTTAAAATAGTTATATAGCAGCTGCGGTCGATCGGAAAGCACGGCAAGCGGTGCATCTGTACCCATTGAACCAATAGGGTCTACACCCGTTTTGGCCATTGGCTCCAGTGTCTTACGCAGTTGTTCAAAGGTATAACCAAATGCATGCTGACGCTGCAGTACCGTGTCATGGTCGGAACCGAGAACGATTGGTGCATCTTCCAAGTCTTCAAGTGAGATAAGGTGCTCGTTCAGCCAATCGCGGTAAGGCTGTTCGCCAGCGATGCGGCTTTTGATTTCCTCATCCGTCACGATGCGTCCTTCTACCGTATCAACAAGCAGCATGCGTCCTGGTCTGAGACGATCTTTGTACAGAATACGCTCAGGCTCAATATCCAAGACACCCACTTCTGAAGCCAGTACGATTAAATCGTCGGTAGTTACATAGTAACGCGATGGCCGCAAGCCATTACGGTCAAGGATTGCCCCAATTTGACTGCCATCGGTGAAAGCAATGGCTGCTGGACCGTCCCACGGCTCCATCAGTGTACTGTGGTACTCGTAGAAAGCCTTCTTCTCATCATCCATCGTTTCGTGTTTGGACCAAGGTTCTGGCACCATCATCATCGCTGCATGCGGCAGCGAACGTCCGGAAAGCATGAGGAATTCTAATGTATTATCAAACATTTGTGAATCGGAGCCATCCGTATCAATAACAGGAAGAATGCGTTTGAAATCTTCGCCGAATAATTCGGTTTCGCACATAGCTTGACGGGCATGCATCCAGTTCACATTGCCGCGCAGGGTATTAATTTCACCATTATGAATCAAATAGCGGTACGGATGTGCACGTTCCCAGCTCGGGAATGTGTTCGTACTAAAGCGGGAATGAACGAGTGCGAGTGCGGTGTCTACTTTCTCATCTTGTAATTCAATGTAATAAGCGTCTACTTGCGCAGGCGTTAACATTCCTTTATATACAATCGTTCTGCTAGACAAGCTAGAATAGTAAAATTGCGATTCACGATGAGATAATTTGATAGCGTTTTCAGATAGCTTACGAATAACATATAGCTTACGCTCAAAATCCAAGTTGCTCGTAACATCTTCACTTTGACCGATAAAGACTTGACGAACAAACGGCTCCGCTGACTTCGCGGTATCTCCCAAAGAACTGTTATCCGTTGGAACGGTTCTCCATCCGAGGAATTGCTGCCCTTCTTGTTTGACAATTCGCTCAATTATACTCTCACATGCTTGGCGTGCCTCCAAATCCTGAGGTAAATAAACCATACCTACACCATAGCTGCCAGCAGCAGGGAGCTTTATATTCTCCTTCTCACAAGCGGACTGAAGATACGTATCCGGGATTTGCATCAATAAGCCTGCCCCGTCTCCCGTTTTCGGGTCACTGCCTTGACCACCGCGATGATCTAAATTACAAAGGACACGAAGCGCCTGCTTGACGATTTCATGTGATTTGACACCTTTGATATTGGCAACAAAGCCAATACCGCACGCATCATGCTCAAACCCCGGATCGTACAATCCCTGTTTGGGAGGTAATCCAATTTTAGTCATGTTGTGCAACCTTTCTTCCCTCGTTTTTGGTTGTACTCTTCGTCCTTGCCCGGACAATGGAGTCGTTTACCCTTGGACGCACGCGTTAAAGCGCTAAAAAGTGATGACACGCGAATGCCTATTCCATCTAAACCAAGCTAATTAATTAGATGAAATATTCTCAATATTTTTTATATTATATTAACACTTGATATCTTATAGTTCAATTCAAAAATAAATAATATGAAAAGGGTTTCATTATAATAGATTCCAGCGTGAAAATAGCAATGCCTGCACACTCCCTTAACGTATAGTACGTCAATGAGAGCGGACGAATCTGTACTGGCTCGACCGTCGATGTAATTCCTAGGCTTCTCGCCATCAGAGATGCCCGATAAGCATGGAAGCCATGCGTTACAATAACCGCTGTCCGATAACCTTTTTCCATCATAATCGCCTGACTGTTCTGCAAATTCTCCATGGTGCTTCGAGACTTCTCCTCTAAAAGGATAGCCCGCTCCGGTACTCCTTTCTCCATTAAATAACGTTTCATCGTTTCAGCTTCAGAGGGTTCACTGCCGCCTTTCCCCCCACTCGCAATAATACTCGGAGCTAATCCGCTCCCGTAAGCCTCTACCGCAATATCCAATCGTTCACGTAAAGCCGGACTCGGCTTGCCATCCCATACCGCAGCGCCTAGAATAATGATACAATCACTAGGAGTTCCATGGGAATGTTTCCAAGTATAGTTAACTTTCCAACTCATGAAAGAAAAGTAAAACAGGATGATTAGGAACAAAGCGACGAGTATCCAAAGCCAAGTTTTGACTTTCTTTTTCATAGGCCCATGATAGCAAACTTTCTATGTTTCATGCTATGATAGCTTATACCGCTGCAAAGAACATACATCCAGATTCCACAGCCTAGGAGGAACTCTGTTTTGAGTATACAGCATACTTTTTCAACCGGAACGATCTGGGAGCCTCTTTATCAATGGCAAATGAATGCCCATCCGATTGAAGTTGAGCTTTTCCGGTCGCAGCCGGTTCGCCGTCTGAAGTTTCTGCATCACTTCGGGGCATCTGCGCTTTTTTCACCGATGACACATTCCCGTTATGAACATACCGTAGGCGTCTGGTCATTAATGGCTCACTTTTGCCCAGATGAACCTCATCTACGAATTGCTGCACTTCTACATGATATCGGACACTTGCCATTCTCCCATGCGGTTGAGAGAACACTAGGGTACGATCATCACCAGCAGACTGAGCAATTAATTAGGCGCGGCGTTGTTGCTGATATTCTTATCAAGCACGGCATTTCTCCACCATCAATTGTGGATATTTTAAATCAAGACAGCCCTCTAACGAATAAAACAACGCTTCTCGGGCTCGATCATCTGGATAGCTTTCTAAGGGACACTTATTATGCCGGACAACAAATACGGCCACCCTCTGAGATTGTCAAAGGGCTTCGCTTACGCGGTCATTATGTGGAAGCTGACGAAGATACGGCTGCTGCACTGGTTCATGCGGTCGTGGAGGACCACCGGCTCTTTCTGAACCCGCAGTTCCTTGCGATGGATGCTTTGCTGGCCAAGGCCGCTGCTCATCACTGCGAGTCGAATCCCGGCATGAAGGAACGTATTCCATCTCTTATGGATCACGAATTGATCCAGGAGCTTTTGCAAAGCAATAATGCGATTTCCAGGGAAATCATCCATGTGCTGATGTACGAGCCCCAACGGATTCAAATCACTGGGGAGCCTGTTCCAGGCAGTATAGAAGTCAAAATTCGAAAGCCTTACAAGAAACAGCCGCTGATCGGCGATAAGCTCGCTTCAGAAGCAAGCTTTCAATCCGCCGTCAAGCTGGCAGAACTCGATAGTATGACAGCCACTTACTTTTTCACCATATAACATTTATTACATCCGCAGAGGGGAATGGCCCAGCTTGGCAAAATTGTATTTCCGTTATGGTACTATGAACAGTGGTAAATCAATTGAAGTTTTACGAGTCGCACACAATTATGAAGAACAAGGAAAGAAAGTACTGCTCCTCACGTCCGTCGTAGATGACCGTTTCGGGGTTGGCAAAGTTGTCTCCAGAATCGGCATGCAAAAGGTCGCTACCGTGGTGGACAAGGACTTGGATATGATTGCACTCGCGAGCACAGAACGCCCAAACTGCATTTTGGTTGATGAAGCGCAGTTTTTGAATAAAGAGCAGGTTGCTCAATTAATTGAAATTGTGGACGAATTGGATATTCCCGTTATTGCTTATGGACTCAGAGCTGATTTCATGGGGCAATTATTCGAAGGAAGCGATGCCTTATTAGCCGTAGCTGACACGATCGAGGAGATCAAAACCGTCTGTTGGTATTGCGACAAAAAAGCAATTATGAACATGCGCTGCAAAGACGGGGAGCCGATCTTCCACGGTGAGCAGATTCAAATTGGCGGTAATGAAAGCTATGTACCTGTGTGTCGTAAATGTTATGCAGCTAAGCGGAAGTCTTCACAAATTTAATGGCTATACTTATAAATAGGTCACAAAGAAATGGTTTTACTAAGAAAGGTGAGTTCCTTGCGAAAAAAACGGATTTTGCTCTTATCCGAGGGCTTCGGGAAAGGTCATACGCAAGCGGCTCACGCGCTTTCAGTGGAGCTTAGGCAGAGCTCATCTGAGATTATTACACGCGTGATCGAGCTTGGCGCTTTTTTGCATCCTACCTTGGCACCTTGGATCTTTTCGGCATACCGCCGCACGGTTACATCACAACCCAAACTCTATGGTATGCTTTACCGTAATCAGTACGAAAAGTCGCCGAGTCGCGTCGCTGGGCTTGTTCTGCATCGTATCTTCTACTCCCAGACGAAAGCAATCATCAAGCAGCTAAGACCAGATATCATCGTTTGCACGCATCCTTTTCCAAGCATTATCGTCTCTCGTCTCAAAAGAGCTGGACTTCATGTTCCTCTCTTCACCGTCATTACCGATTACGACGTTCATGGCACATGGATTGATCCAGCCGTAGACAAATACTTGGTTTCAACACCCATGGTGAGAGAACGTTTGATAGGCCGCGGTGTGCCGGAAACGCATGTTGAAGTCACGGGAATTCCTGTGCATCCTAATTTCCGTTTGGAACATAGCAAAGAGCAGATTCGCCAAGAATTTGGTCTAAAAGCCATGCCCACTGTTATGGTCATGGGCGGCGGTTGGGGTGTATTTAAAAAGGAAGAAAAGGAAGAACTGCTGACGTATTTGGCAAGTTGGAGCAAGGATATCCAGCTTCTAATCTGCTTGGGTACGAATGAAAAAGCGCGTCAACAGCTACTCGAGGAAGACGTGTTCCGGCAGCCTAACGTACATCTAATCGGTTACACTAGCGAGATTAACAAGCTGATGGACATCTCCGATCTGCTCATTACGAAGCCTGGCGGGATGACCTGTACAGAAGCGATGGCCAAGGGCATTCCGATGCTGTTCTACAGCCCCATTCCAGGTCAAGAAGAGAAGAACTGCGACTATTTTCAGGAACAGGGTTATGGTCAGAAAATTATTTCGCTAGAGATGATAGATCACTGGTTCAATTTACTGCTTGAACAGTATCCCGAGCTTGTGAAACGTAGAACAGATATCCGCAACCATCAAAAATATACGGCGCAAGACTGCTCCGCAGCCATCATGCAATATTTAAAGTTATCGGAGAAGCGCCCCTATGTGCAGGCATCAACAACAACACCGCTCATACAATGGTATTAACCATGTATAGGGCGGTGTTTTATTTATGGATCCCCTTCACCGATTCGGCAAGCAGTTCATCTTCACTTATTTGCTTATCTGGTTCGTCGGAAGCCTCTGGATGATGGCTGTGCTTGGCAGCGGTTCTGTTCAGGGGAAACTGCTCGGAATTGACGTAAATCAGTATCACGAGTATGCGTGCTTTGGATTTGCAGGAGCTTTAGGCGGGGCGCTGTATGGACTGCGCATGTTTCATGAGCATTACCACGACCTCACCACACAGTGGGTGTACTGGTACCTGATGCGCCCGATACTATGCTTTGGATCAGCGATCATTACCATCGTCTTATTCGAGAGCGGCATCCTACTGTTGCAAGTCGGGGACTCGATGGCCGCTCGTATCAGTGTGGCGTTTCTTACCGGATATGGGTACGGGAAATTCATGGAGAAGATTCGTGCACTGACGACTACGTTTTTTAACGGAAATGGGAACAGTACCGGAAACGGTAGTAATGGCGGCGATCAGCCGAAGAACTAATAAGATGGTGCAAAAGACATGTTGCTGCCGCGACATGTCTTTTTTTTGCTCAAATTACCATAAGAGCTGAATCGAACCAAATTTATATTGAATTGGATTGGCTTTATTGGAGATTATAATTTTGTCACCCATTTATACAAAGGAGAACAACATGAGAATATTTATTATTTTGTGTATTTGTCTATTTTTGATGCAGCCTGCTGCTAATGCCGCCCCTAAGAAAGATCGAGCTTATTATGAGACACGCGGAGAAATCGTTTGGGAAATAACCACCGATGAGAAAGTCATTGCACTAACGTTCGACGATGGTCCTCACCCTGAATACACAGCTCAGATCCTGGAACTGCTCAAACAGTACGAAGCTAAGGCCACTTTCTTCGTTGTGGGTAATAAAGTAAAGCTTTACCCTGACGTTCTAAATCAAACTATACGCGAGGGCCATGAGATAGCTAATCATACATATAGCCACGCCTATCTAAGCAAAAAAAACAACATTAAAAAAGAAATTAATCAAACAGAGGAACTTATCTATGACACAACTGGAAAACGGTGCCTATTGTTTCGCCCGCCTGGAGGGTTTTATAACGAGCGGCTTGTAGCTACTGTACGGGCGGAAGGGTATAAGATGATTATGTGGAGTTGGCAATTGGATACAAAGGATTGGAGTACACCAGGGGTCAACAAAATTGTAAACCGCGTATTAAAGAATGCGAAAAACGGAAATATTGTGTTATTTCATGACTATATTGAAGGTCCTACACAGACCATTGCAGCCTTGAAGATCATTTTGCCGGAATTAAAAAGTAGGGGATATCAGCTAGTTACCGTTTCACAACTTCTAAATTATAACAAGGCTCTCCCTGCAAAAATTGATTAGACATAGAGATGCCTAAACCTAAAAAGAAATTTGAAATGGAGTGCTTTGCGATGGTACATTTTAAGCTGCGTTATTGTTTGATACTTTGTGCGCTGCCTGTTTTGTCCGGATTCACAGTATCTGCTGGCGATTCCGTCATGACCGAAATTATGAATGAAGCTCCAAAAAAGCGAATCTTACCTATTTCTGCAAAAATAGATCGTGTTGAGGGGGCTATCCCTGGTTACAATGGTCTGGAAGTCGATATTCAAAAGACATACGAAATGAACAAGAACAACCTTGGCGGCAGATCTATTCATTATGTTTATAAGGAAATACCACCGGAGATTCATCTTAATCAGTTGGGAGCAGCCCCTATTTATCGCGGCAACCCTCAAAAACCTATGGTTTCGTTCATGATCAATGTGGCATGGGGAAATGAATATATCCCTGTTATTCTCGATACACTGGACAAACATCATGTGAAAACAACTTTCTTTCTGGACGGATCTTGGCTTAAAAAGAATGTGACCACGGCCAAACAAATTCTGGACCGCGGTCATGAATTATCCAATCATGCTTATTCTCATAAAAACATGAGCCAATTAAGCAACAGCCAAGCTTATCTAGAGATCTCAAAAACCGAGAAGCTGCTCTCTCAAGAGCTGCAAGTAAAAAACCGCTGGTTTGCTCCCCCGTCGGGTGATTTCGATAAAGAGACTGTTGAAGTTGCTCAAAGTATGAAGCTGAATACGGTGTTGTGGACGTTAGATACGGTTGATTGGAGAAATCCAAGCCCGCAATCCATCATTCATAAAATTAGTACAAAAGCAGGCAATGGTTTCTTAATCCTCATGCATCCTACTCGATCAGCAAGTAAAGCCTTGGACGGCATGCTTACCGCTGTCAAGAATAAAGGATTGCACGTAGGGACTGTAAGCGATGTATTGTCTACAAATCGGGTTCCTGTTGGTGAACAGTACTTTGGGACAGAATGACGTGGAACTTTGTGGGGAGTTACAGAACGCGCTTAGCCTTGACAAAGCGGTCTTTCCAAGAACCATTCAATTCAGATATCGTGACGCCAATGCCCGGGCGGAAGGTATGCAGCATAAGGCCGTTACCTAAGTACACTGCAACATGACCGATACGGTCGATACCGCTTTTATTTTTTCTTTTGGGCGTGGTGAAAAACACGAGATCACCTTCACGCAGTTGATCCATAGACACCTCTGTACCAAGCTGACTCTGCTGCCTTGAATCTCGCGGAAGCGACACCCCTTGACTGATAAAGATGTATTTCAAGAAGGAAGAACAGTCGAAAGAGTCGGTTTGGTCCGACTTCGCCCCGAATACGTAAGGGGTTCCAAGGAAACCAAATCCTTTCACAATGAGATGGTCGGCTTTGCGTTTCCAACTTGGCTCCTTTTGATCCGAATGGGCAAGCTGTTCAAAATGCGCGACAACTTTAGCTATTTCGGCAGCGGATATCTTTACATTCTTCGCATTTGGGACTGGATCGTCTCCATCTTGCGTCATCTCTTGTGTGAGAGCGTTCTCATTCTCCTTCACGGAAGGCGCGCTGCTATCAGGAGTTGTCACTTGCTTATCGGCAGCAGCATCCTGTCCTGATAACTGAATAGGAGCGGTTGCTACCCATCGATTAGAGTGAGCATTCGAGAATGCAGCTGTTAATTTCATGTTTTCAGGATTTTTCATGGTAAAACCGATTAGTACCAGAAAAGCAATGACTAGAGCGGGTATCGCATATTTTTTGGCAAGCATGTGTGACTCCTCTAGTAAGCAAGTTTACCTATACCATTCTACGGCCATTGGCTAGGTTAGGGGGTATAGAGGATGGAATTTCATGGGTGATGTAACAGCAAAGAAGCCTTTCCTTCAGCAGTACTCTGCTTCCAGAAAGGCTTCTTCGTTATTTCGCTGTATCAAACGTATGCACCTTGTTCCAATTAACACCGCCGTTAGCGGTGGTGTACATGACGCTTGGCTGCTCATTATCATTCGTGATGAGCCAGCCTTGATTCATGTCTGCCATAGCCAGCAGCAGCTCACCAAAGCCTGTGAACGACTCCTTGCCGTTCACCCATGTCTTGCCGCCGTCCTTGGTCCATCCGACGGAGTTCGGCTTGTCGCAGCTCGGGCACTGCCCGCCCATATAAGCTACGTCTGGACTCACGACGTAGAGAGGTCCGGGCTTGGAGCCCGTATTCTTCGGCCCTGTGTTCTCACCAGCAGGGAAACCTGGGGCTGGTCCCCCTCCGGCGGTGCTGTTTGCCAGAACCGTTAGCCAGTTCTTCCCGCCGTCTTTCGTGTGAAACAACGAATACGAGGTTTGAGTCATCCCCGATTCCCCAATTAACTCGACCCACGCATCGTTCACACCTGCAGAACGAATAACGACTCCGGTTAGTGAGGCTTCTGTTTTACGCGACATCACCTTATTCCATGTCTTGCCGCCATCCTGTGTTCGCTGGACTTCAATAGCATCCTTGACTTGTCTAACCGCCCATCCATTATTTTTATCATGAAAATAGGCGTCCCCCTTCGTGCCCTCGGGTACAGGCAAGGAAGTCCATTTCACTCCTCCATCCACAGTGTGTGCATTTCCGCTAAATGCTTCCGTCTTCGTTACAAAATGAAGGAACGCCTGATTCGGTACTTTACCAACGGATGTCCAGTGTTGGCCTCCATCGTTCGTACTTAGCAGTTTACCTTCATCACCGACTGAAGCCCAAGCATCTTGACTATTCAGAGCGAACAACTGCTTAATGTCGCCTGTCCCCTCGTATTGAACCTTCCATTTCACACCGCCATCATCTGTTCGTGCGATCCAGCCTTTGCCGCCGATCCAACCAGATTTGGCATCAGCCAGCCTTACCGCTGTTACCCCGTTCATCGATACCTTCGATGGTGTTTCATTACCTTTATTGGGAACAGCTGTGGAACTAGGAGCCGGTGTTTCAGCGGCAGCTGTCGGTTGTGGCGTGATCGTTGCACTAGGTGTCGGTGAATTTGAAGCATTCGCTGTCCCGCTTGTTGTTCCGGATGATTCACACCCTGTAAGTGCAAATAGCGTTATTGCCAAAAGCGTAATTGTTTTTCTCAACATGATGATAACTCCCTTCACTTCTAATCGTTCATCGATCTACCTTATAGACGTAACTTTCATTGGAAAAGTTGAGCCTCCAGACATATTTTGATTGGCAAATTTAGTATGTCCCATAACGGATCGCACTTATGTTGGCAGCACCAATGGCCGACATCCTCTTTTTAGCAAAATAAATTAGGCATGACTCATCCCATTGAGGAATACAATCGAATCAAGGAGGGGGACATTGTTACGGAAAGGAAGAGGATCGGTTGAAATTCATCTGGGGTAAAAAAGAACTCACCTTAATGATTATTCCGGGCGCCAACCACCGAACCGTAAGATTCAAGCTTCCGCACAGCAGTTTGTATATTGTGCCTAGCTTGATCCTGCTCGTGTTGATTGGATTTTTTGTCACGATTTACTTAATGAATATCTACTCCCATCAAACGAGAACCAGCATGCAGCAAACGTTCGATGGACAAGAACGCCAACTGGTTAATCAAATTACACTTAAAAATAGCGAACTAGAACAGCTTCAAACCAATTTGATTGACTTATCCCAGCAAGCGAGTGAATTTAAGGTGAAGTTAGAAGAAATTAAGAAACTTGATCATGTCATTCAGTTAATGAGCCAGACAGAAGGAACAAACCGGACAAGCAAAAAGATTTCAATGGAGAGTACAGAGACTCAGAGTGGCTTACGCTCTGACGTCGGCGGCAGTGAGATCCCTGTTACTTCGCAAGAAGTATCTTCTTTGGTCAGCAGCACCAAACAAGGACTTACTTCGTTAGTTGGGGATATTAACGCGCTGCTTTTGAATTTGAACGAATCCGAAGCCAGGCTGGAAGAAGCCGAGCGTCTGCGCAGCATCACACCGACACTTTGGCCAACGACGACCCACCTTATTACATCAGGTTTCGGCATACGTAGAGATCCTTTTACGCTTAAACCGACCATGCATGCCGGGCTCGACCTCGATGGTGAAATGAATGACCCCGTATATGCCACTGCTGCAGGTAAAGTCGTAGAAGCCAGCTTTGACAACGAACATGGTAATCATATTATTCTCGATCATTCCCGAGGGATACAAACGGAGTACATGCATCTGAATAAAATGCTCGTCAAACGCGGAGAATCAGTAACGAAAGGTCAAAAGATCGGCCTACTCGGCTCCACAGGACGAAGCACGGGCTCCCATCTGCATTATGAAGTTCATAAGAACGGCGTCCAGATTGACCCCTCCCCTTATCTCATTACCAATAGAAAGGATGAACCCTAATGCTTGGAAGCTCTAAGTCGAAGCGAATTGATGCTAAAACAACCGATACATTGATCGGGGGCAGTACCATTTGTGAGGGTAAAATCATGTCCGAAGCCAGCCTTCGCATCGAAGGCCAGATGAACGGCGACATTGAGTGCGCAGGCGACATCACCATTGGTGAGAACGCTGTTGTGCAGTCCAACATCCAGGCACGCGATGTCATCGTTGCCGGCAAAGTGAAAGGCAATATTCACACCAAAGGCAAGCTCATCGTGACCAGCTCCGGCGTGCTGGTTGGCAATATCGATGTCCGTTCCTTCATTATTCAGGAGGGCGGCATTTTTCAAGGAAGCAGTGCGATGAGCCTCGCAGCTGTGAATGACAAAGGCAGCGGAAACGGCAAAGTCATCGATGCTAAAGCACATAAACAGCAGAAGAGCGAGCAGCAGGCTGCTTCTGGCGGGAACTAAGCATTGGAAGTAAGCAAAAATAAAGATTGCCTATCAGCTGGCCTTTTGGGCCAGGTTGTGGGCAGTCTCTATTTTGTTCTGTGCAATGCAATGGCACCAGACCTTTTCTCGCTCGTGAAAACGGTAAAAGTGGAGTCTGTGGAGCGCTTTGATTCCGCGAAGCCTCGAACCTCCCTAATTGAATTCCTAGTTAGAGCGAATTCAAGGCATCTAACAAAGCCTGCGTAAGTGCAATCTTTTCAATCGAGTCAGACTGTTTGGAAGAAATTCCTGCAAATATACAGTATTATTGCAAAATTTCTACCTGAACTTGAGAAGAAGCCGTGGAAAAGTGTATTTTTGCAGGGATTATATTTATCGAGCTAAATATGAGGTAAATGGATGTATAATTGCATTTATTATACAAAAGCTGAACTGCGCTTCGTTGAAGTTCGTATCGCACGATATTTTTGCCTGCTGCCCATGTGACAGCGGAAAACCATCTTTTCGTACAGAGCGACTGCAGCTTTCGAACGGCAGTTCGGTGATTGATGCCTAAATGAGTCAATACATCAATAGGCCGCAGCGGACGAGCGAGTCTGCAGGCGAGACGAACGATTTCCCTCTCCTACACGCTGCTCGAGGCAGTCTTTTTTTGTCCTCTAAGTAATTATCTTCGTCAGGGAAATTGACGCAGCTAACAAAGCCTGCATAAGTGCAGTCTTTTCAATCGAGTTCGACTATTGGGAAGGAATTCCTGCAAATATACAGTATTATTGCAGAATTTCTGCCTGAACTTGAGAAGCAGCCGCGGAAAAGTGTATTTTTGCAGGGATTATATTTACCAAGCTAAATATGAGTAAAAAGGATGTATAATTACATTTATTCTACAAAAGCTGAACTGCGCTTCGTTGAAGCTCGTATCGCACGATGTTTTTGCCTGCTGCCCCTGTAACAGCGGAAAACCATCCTTTCGTACAGAGAGACTGCAGCGTTCGAACGGCAGTTCGGTGATTGATGCCTAAATGAGTCACTACATCAATAGGCCTCAGCGGACGAGCGAGTCTGCAGGCGAGACGAACGAGTTCCCTCTCCGACACGCTGCTCGAGCTTGCGGGAGATGATTGCGACTGATAGCGACTAAGCAGCATCCGCAATAACGTGATGCATAGCTCTGGACGATGAGCGACGTCATCATAGGCAAAAGATATGATCTGGAATCCCATAGCAGATAGAAATGTTTCCCGGTTCAGTTCGTTGCAGTATTTTTGTCTGTCCATATCCCGAACATGCGAACCGAAACCTTTGATTTCGATGATCAGTTTTACAGCTTGCGTCAGCCAGGCGAAATCGCAGAAATAGGATAGACCCCGCCAATCGAGTACTTCGAATTCCGGATGTAAATCGTCGAAATTTCCTAGGAGAGGCCACCATATGTTCCTACAAAATAATCTCTCGGCTTCCCGGTGTCCCCGCTCCAAGCGGCCTCTTCTTTCTCCCGTTCGCCTCTGTAAATGGTTCTGAATAAAATAAGAATGTGACTTCTCAAACGTCATCTTCAACCTCCCCTCACAAATGAAAAAAAGAACGACCCAGCTCCATCTGTTGAGGAATGGAGCGGGACGTTCTTCGTCTCGTTGAGATTATTATAATGCGAATTCGTTCGGTTAACCAGTCCGAATATTGGGTAATTATTCCTAATTTATGAGCGGAGCAGGCTGCCAAGGAAGGAGAGCTTTCTGATGCTGGGAATTTCCTTGTTGCTTACCTGCGAATATTAATCACAAACGTGAGCATATAACGGCACTAAAGCAAACGGCTATCCCCTTTGGAAATCACGTTTTCATTGGACACCCGATTGCGCACAAATTGCGCGAGTAAACGGGCTCCGTAACCAGTCGCACCTGCCGAATGCCAGCCTTGAGCAGACGAGACATCCTTTAGAGATGCCATATCGATATGGGCCCAGCGCAGAGATGGCTGGACGAACTTACGCAAAAATAAAGCTGCCGTCGTAGCTCCTGCTTCTCCTACCCTGCTGATGTTGCATATATCCGCATAATCGCTGTGCAGGTAAGCCTCGTACTCATCGACAAGAGGAAGCTGCCACACTTTTTCGCTCACTTGCTTTCCGGCTTGTGAGATCTCAGCCACAAGAGCGTCCTCCCCCCATATCCCAGCATACTTGGAACCTAGAGCGGCTCCGCAAGAATAGGTCAAGGTTGCAATATCAACGGCTTCCACTGCCCCAAAGCGCTGGGCATGAATCAAGGCGTCGGCTAGCACCAATCGGCCTTCCGAATCCGTATTGCCCACTTGAACCGATACGCCATTCGGGTATTGCAGCAGCTCGCCAGGCAGCAATGCCTCACCGTCTGGCATATTTTCGGCAGCAGCAATAAGCACAACGACGTTCGCCTGCACGTCCCCAGCAGCAAGAATATCGAGAGCGCCTATCACGGCTGCCGCCCCAGCCATATCCATTCGCATATCGCTGATATCGAAGTCCTTCTTCAGACTGATCCCGCCTGTATCAAAAGTAATGCCTTTGCCAATTAGGGCCGTAAGCGGCAATGTCTCATCCGTACAATAGCGCAGCTCCAGAAGCGCTGGAGGATACTTGCTGCCTTTGCCCACGGCGATCAAGCCGACCATACCTTGCTGCTCCAGACGCTCCCCTTCATAAACGACAGCCTCGACCTTCGTACCGGCAAAATGTTCCACAGTCCTCTCGATGAGAGTCTTCGGACGCAGCATATTGGGGGGCTCATTCGCGAGATTGCGGGCTAGAATCGCCCCTTCTGCATAAATGCGTCCCCATCGTACCGCTTTATTCAACACTTCGAATCTTGCTTCGGTGAGAAACTGCAAGCTTACTTCCGTATGTACGGTCTGTTTCTTTCGATACACCTCGAACGCATAGGTGCCGAGCTTCCAGCCCTCCACCCAAGCGGTAACTGCTTCCGCTTCGCTAGTGGGAACCGAATGTTCACATCGCTTCAGCAGCTCGCCCAAATTTATGCCTACTCGCTCTTTCTTGTGCTTATGAATCGCACGTCCTGCATTCCCCGCTGCCTCGCGGATTCTTTCCGTATCCAAGCGCGAGTTCTCTCCACAACCAACCAGCAGCGCGTCACGCTCTCCAATACGGCCATGAAGCCAAGTCAGCTCTCCTCGTTCTCCCATATGCGGCAGAAGTGAATAGGCTTGCAGCCATGAAGGAAGGCGTATCCCTCCCATCTCTTCGATGTCGTCCGAGCAGATGGGAACAATGAGAGTCTGGGCATCATTTTCTCCACCAACCGTAAACGTCATCTTAAGATGCCTCCATCTTCTAACCGCTGCCATGTTTCAAAGGAAGGCCTTCCTTCTTGCAAACGAATAACGCGGGCGCCCCGAGGTAAATCTCCATAGGTGCTGCAGCCTGTCACTCTGCCAAAACATAACCGAATATCATGCAGCGTACCACAGTAATCATTGTCATGATCATGTCCGACAAAGGTTCCCATCACATCACCCATTTCCACCATGGCAGCAAATAACCCGCTGTTGAGTTTGGGACAACATACCTCTTCGTGCTTAGTACCGCTCACTTTCCCCAGTTTCCATACATCGTCGTATTCAGGAAGCGGGATATGGAAAAACGCAAGACCAGGCAATATAGCCCCGCTCCGTTCGCGGAGAGCAAGCGACTGCTGCTTATACCAATGCACCTGATCCGAGGCAATCCAAGCGTAACCGCCCACTGATTCTGGTGCCATCACACCGGAATCGAGAAAATAAAGAACAGCAGCCGGATTCCCGGATTGCACGCTTTGAATCGTATGCATGTAATTGCCAACGCCGCTGAGCTCTAATGGTCCTGCTTGCGAGTAGCAGGTCTTATGCTCCAGTGCAATCGCCATCAGTTCCTCACGTGTCACATCCGCCTCCGCATCGTGATTACCGAATACGTGCGTCCAGGGTAAGCCAGACTCAACCGCTGGCGCAATAGCTCTGCGAAAGGAGGCTGTAGAGTCAGATACGCCATAGCTTGAAATCAGATCGCCCGTATACACGATGAGATCCGGCTTCTCCGCCGCTAGTACCGCACTGACTAAAGCGAGCGTCCTCAAATCCTCTTCATTGTCCTTGTCGCCTCCTATATGCAAGTCCGTGAGCTGTACAATAGTAAATGTCCCGTCCTCCCGGAACCTCAGATCGTCTGCCATTCATCCATGCCCCTTTCTAATCGCAGCTTCAAATATCGGAATAAGTTACTAAGAATGTATGCACAAACTCGGTAGAATGATGTTGTAAAAAGTGCAACAATTACTGCTTAGATCCCACCAATCTCCTTTGATGTTGCATGATGTACAACAATTAGTCCCCTTACAGGCCATTTCGCAACAAATGGGCTCGAATGTTGTACAAACTGCAACTTTAACTTGTAAAATAGCCTTTTGGCCGAGAATTGTTGTAGGAACTACAACATTAGTGCCACGACAACCCTAGCTACCCTCGCAAAGCTGCTGAATGACTCTAAAATCGAATTTCGGAGTTATTTCAGTCATCGTTATACCACCTCAGAATGGTCAGATCCCTGTTCTTTATTTTGTCTAATAAAAGCTTCCAGCCCTTCCCGATCCGGGGTACCGGTGCTACCGCCATAAGCTTCGACTGACATAGCTCCGCAAACGTTGCCATATAACAGGCAAGTCTCGACGTTCAGCCTTGTTAAGAACCCATAGATGTAACCGGCATTAAATGAATCTCCTGCTCCTGTCGTATCTAAGGCTTTAACGGAGAATCCGGGGCAAGACGTTTGCAAACCGTCTTTCATCGCTACGGCTCCTTTGGGTCCGAGCTTGACTACAACATGCTTGCAGAAGCCCGACATATAGCTTAAGCTGTCATCTATGTGTTCGAAGCCCGTATAGTGGTGCGCCTCGGTTTCGTTCATCAGAAAGACATCTACATAACGCATCAATTCAAACACCCCGGAATACCATTCTCCGGTATCATCCCACCCTACATCGCAGGATAGTGTGACTCCCATCTCTTTCAACTTTTTGGCCATAGCAACGAATTCATCATGGTTGCGTCGTCCTCTATAACCGGTTACGTGGACATGTCTGCCTGACGCTACTTGGGCTAAATCCAGCTCGCTTACTTGCATCTCCGCATTTGATCCTGCATAAGTAATGAAAGAACGATCCTGTTCCGGATTAATCGCTATCGTTATGCCTGTACGACTCGTTTGGCTAGTCAAGATCAGACTGGTATCGATACCATATCGACCAAACTGTTCCCGGATATAATGACCGTAGCCATCATCTCCAAGAACGCCGTTAAAGGCTACATGCAGCCCTAGCTTAGCTAACGAGATCGTGAATAGAGCCGCACCTCCGCCTACATGCATCAACATATCTTCAACAAAAATTTCTTGTCCAGGCAGAGGAATCTGATTACAGCCCACCACTACTAAATCAATATTGGCATCGCCGATGACAACCGCATCAAATTTGTTCATTCCGCACTTCCTCTCCCGCTCCGTTCTCTGTCCTATCTCTCAGTTTGATAGGCCCTGCAGCTGTCGCGCACGACAAGTTTATGTCCCAAGATCAAATCTTCCCTCGGACTGAATGTAGGATCTGAAATTAATTCAATCAGCGTATCCACCGTAATTTTCCCCATGTCCTGAATTGGCTGCTCCATGGAGGACAAGCGCGGACGAACGAGCTCCGTCAGTTGGCTCCCATCAAAGCCGATGATGGATATATCGTCCGGAACTTTTAGCTGATAGTCATGAATGCAGTTCATTGCTCCAACCGCCATATCATCACTTACTGCAAATAAAGCTGTAGGACGAGGCTCACAGGCAAGCAGTTCCTTCATCAGATTGTATCCGCTCTGCGTCTTATAGTCGCCGAACCGGATATAGTCATTCACAATCTTGACCCGGTTATCTTTGAGGGCATTCCGGTAGCCTACATAACGGTTCTGCCCTGAGGTAATATCTCTCATATCCCCGCCAATAAAGGCAATTCGTTCATGTCCAAGCTCAATTAAATAACGGGTCGCATCATAAGCCGCCTCGTAATCATCGATAATGACAGAAACGAACTTATGATCTAAAGGCCTTACACTGGAAAAGATGACCGGGATATCCAATTTATTAATAAAACTGCGAATGTCATCGCTTAATTTCTCATGCATAATAATAATGCCGTCTACACGCATCTCTTTAAACACATTCAAATATTTCAGCTCTTTATCCGTATCCTCGATAATGTTGCAGACCAGTAAGTTGTAATCATTCAAGCTCGCCGTTTCCTCGATACTGCTCAATATGGTGGAATAGAAACTTGATGTAAGATCGGGAACAATGACGCCAATCAGGTTCGTTTTCTTCCGCACCAAACTCCTCGCGATGTGGCTCGGTGCATAACCAAGCTCGTCAATTACGCGTTTCACTTTGGCCTTCAGATCGTCCTTCACGTATTTTTCTCCGTTTAACACTCTGGAAACTGTGGTTACGGATACTCCCGCTTTCTTGGCTACATCTTTAATTTTGGGCGCCATGATTATCATCCTTCCTTACTAGCAGCATAAACAATTTTCTCTGTTATTCGACAAATATCGGCTGAGCGAAAGCCCCGAATCCACCTTCCAAGTAGACAGCGATGCGAATATAACCTTCATCGCCTCTCACCGTATACTTCACCTGTTTGATTCTTCCTGTTTCCTCCTGAAGTATACGGCCTTCTTTACCGATCAATGTCACATATTTATACATTTTATCATATAATGGGCTTGATCGAAGATCATAAATAATTTGACCGTCTTCTACCCGAATTCCATCAAAACCATAGCCTGTAGAAACATAAAAGCTGCCCTCACGAATTGCGGTAAGAATAGCTCCATTCGTATTTTCTTCTGAAAGCACCATATTCCAGGCTCGCTTCTCCTGCCCGTAGACATGTGAGTCATCATTTCCGAAGCCCCATACCCTGCGTCCTGCGGATAATATGTAATCCCATTTATCAAAAGCGATATCGTATTCCGGATTTCCATCCCCATTTACAACTTCAATGCCATTGTACCGCTGCATGCTGAGCATATCCTCATGCCGCCAATAATGGGAAAATAAACGGTTCGGATGAGCCAGTATAGATAGGCCGCCGTTCTCTACACATATATCGGAAAGCCTTTGATAATTGTCAATCGAAAATTCATTGGAATAGCCATCCATGAGAGATCTCGGAGGGTGGACAAGCAGCATATGCGTTTGGGAACTGCTCACCTCAATGGCTTCAAATACGGTCCCAATCGTGTGCTCACCCTCATGCTCAGTAATCAGATCATGATCGGATATGCCTAGAAAGTCATAATCGTGATACATGCGGTACACCGTAGAAAGCGGATGATGCCCGTCACTGTTAGTCGTATGGTTATGAAAGCTGCCTCGCAGCCAGATACCTTGTCTGTCATACGGATTTGTTATTGCAGTCACTTACAACCTCTCCTCTTGGGCGTCTATTCTTTGACCGATCCAATCATTGCACCCTTGGCAAAATACTTCTGAATAAAAGGATAGGCAGCAATAATCGGTGCCACAACCACGATGATCGTCGCCATTTTAAGAGAATCTCCCGTAAGCTGCATGCGTTCGAGCATTTGATATTGCGTCGTACCAGCGGCCTGCATCAGGGATTCCCGAATCGCATCCTGTTTGGTTAACATCTCCTGCAGCAGGGTGGATAAAGGTCTAAGCGAAGCAGTTCGGACAAAAAATGCACCTGTGAACCAATCATTCCAATGAGTCACGGCTGTAAACAATGAGATCGTTGCCAGCACAGGCTTGCTGAGCGGCATGATAATCCGCATAAAAATACCAAAGTCGCTGCAGCCGTCCATCCTTGCCGATTCCTCCAGACTGATGCTAATCTGCTGGAAAAACGTCCGCATGATGATCAAATTCCACGCACTGTATAATCCCGGAAGGACATAGACCCAGATCGTATTGGTCAAATGCAGACTTTTGAGCAGCATATAATAAGGAATGATGCCGCCAGAGAACAACATCGTAAAAAAGACCATAAGCGTAAAAAATCGTACACCCGGCATCGTCTTGCTTTTTAGCGAATAGGCAGCCATAGCTGATAAAAATACGCCTGCAATGGTACCTAGAGCCGTACGAAATATGGAAATGGCAAATGCCTTGCCGATATTAGCCGATGTAAACACTTCACGATAATTTTCAAGCGTCCATACGCGGGGCCAGAAATAGATTCCTCCTCTTTCCGCATCCTTACCTGCGTTAAAGGAAAGTGCCAGTATATTAAGAAAAGGCAATATGATGGACAGGCATAGAAGAATAATGAGGGCATAATTAACGAACTTGAATATTTTTTCACCTGCTGAGAGCTTATAAAATTCATTTCCCACGTTAATCTCTCCCCATACTAAGAAGTGCGCCCCCGCCATGATCTGGGGGAGCGCCCGCTTCCCTACTCATCTATTCATTATTTGAGAATAACCTTTGTTTTAGGATCGCTGTCCTTCTTCATAAGCAGCTCTTCGAATTTGTCCAAGCCAGCTGCCTGCAGTTGCTTTTTCGATGCATCTAGAATTTTTTGCGCTTCATCCATGCTTTTGGCATAGAACGCGCGAATGACGCTTTCATTGTAGTTTGTTAAGGCTGTTTTTAATTCATTGCCTGTCGCAAGCTCATTAATAAATGAAAGCGGACGATAGCCATCGTTGATGATTGCGTTTTTCTTCTTTTCGTCATATCCCCAGTACTCAGCAACTTTCAGCGGTGTCGCATTGGCTTCCGGTGAAACAGCATCGCCATACTGAGCTTCGCCGAAATCAGCCAGTCTGTTGATATCCGTACTGCCGAGATAGCCTCCCCAGCTATTCCCTACTCCCTCAAAGCCAAGCTCCATAGCTGCTTTCGGATCTTTGTTCCGTAGCTCTAACACTTCTTTCTTGACCAAAGGATTGCCTTTGGCATCCAGCGTAAAGTCTCTTCCCTCTAGACCGTACTGCCAGAGCAGCTTGCCTTCACGACTGGCCAGGAAATCAGCGAATTTGACGATATCCTGCGGATTTTTCGTTGTTTTCGGAATCGACCAGGCCAAGGACCCACTCTTATAGTCAACGGACATCCGGTAGCTTCCATCCACAGAATTAATAGGTCCAAGCGGAAGATAGCTCATATCTTTATTGAAGTCCAAATAGCTATGCATATCACCGATAATGCCAAATGAACCGTTAATAGCTCCTTCAGTCGCTTTGTTTTCCTGCATCGCATAATAATCAGGAGCCATTAGTTTATCCTTCAAAAGCTTCTGAACGAACTCAATACGCTTCATCGGATATTCCGTCTTGCTTTCGTGAACAATTTTACCTTCCTTGTTCTTTTCGAAGTGTTGGTCAGTCGCTCCCCAGGTCATATCATTGAACAGGGGTCCATTCTCGTGATTGCTATTGCCCCAATATCTAGGTCCAAGTGGGATAACCGCTTTTCCGTTTTTATCTTTGAAATTGCCATCTTTGATCTTCTGGGCCAATTCATACACTTGATCCGTTGTTTTAATCGTTCGAGGATCAACCTTCAGCGCTTCGGCGATATCTTTACGTATAAAAGGACCTCCGACATACTTGCGCTCTTCGTAGCCGCCCTCTCTTTGAATGTTCATATGGACAAAGTAACTGGAGCCGTTAAATTCCGGACGGAACATAACGCCGTTCTTCGTATCAAGCGGCAAATATTTATCATCCAAATATTTGCTGTATATCTTTGTACCTTTAATAAGGGGAGTCAGGTCAGTGAACATGTCTTCTTTGGCTGCTTTCAAAATGACTGGCATTTCTTGGCGACCGCTGTTATTCAGATAATAAACGATGAAGTCCGGTAAATCATTGGAAGCCAGCCCTGCAATCAGGCCGTCAATCGCATGCTGCGAGTTTACACCTTCCATTTGCAACGTAATCCCTGTCATTTCTTTCATCTTCTTGGCGATCTCCGGATTGATGTCTTTCGTTATATCATCGCTGTCAATAAACAGTAGTCCCTTGAGTGTTCTGTCTGCAATCCAAGTTGCGGGCTTGCCACTGCTAGCTGTTGTTGACGGTGTTGAACTAGCATTGTCCCCTCCACCTGCTGGTTGATTGGAACTTTCACAACCGGCTAGCAGCAAACTTGCTGCCAAAGGCATAGTAATCCATTTGACCCAACTTTTGCTCATACAATACTCCCCTTATCTTTCAATTTTTATGAATAACACCCGAGGGCGTCCTTCAACAGTTGAAAATCGGACATCATGGTAACGTTACCATACTGATTCGTCAAAAAACTTTTTGGAAGCTCGATTGGCCGTTACAACAAGAATCAGTCCAATAACACCCTGCATTAAACCAACCGCAGTCGCATAGCCGTATTGTCCATTTTGAAGGCCTACACGAATGATATAGGTGTCAAGAATATCGGCTAACTCCATATTCCCGGGTGTTCTCATGAGATAAATTTGATCAAATCCCGCCTGCAGAATGCTGCCCAGCGACAGAATAAACAGGATCGAAATCGTTAACCGAATGCCCGGCAAGGTAACATGCCAGATTTCATGCCATTTATTAGCCCCATCTATCTTGGCGGCTTCATGCAGCTCAGGATTAATGCTGGCAATAGCGGCCAAATAAATGATGGAATCCCATCCTATGCTTTTCCAAATATGGCTTCCAAACATGAGTGAATAAAAGTACTTGCTTTCCATCATGAAAAAAGTGCTTCCGTCTCCTCCGAAGAATCGGATCGCCTCATTAAGCAGCCCTGTTTCGGGAGCAAGCATCCGCTGCATAAGGCCAATGACGATAACCCAGGAAAGAAAATGCGGCAAATAGGATATGCTTTGTGTAATCCCGCGAAATCTTCGGCTTCTAACCTCATTGAACATCAGCGCAAGCAGAATCGGAAAAGGCAGCCCCAGAAATAATTTGATACTGCTGATAATAAGTGTGTTTTTAATCAACTTTCCACTTTGATAGTCGTTAAAAAAAGCTTTGAAATACGTCAACCCCACCCAAGGACTACCAAGGATTCCCTTATTAAACTGGTAATCCTTAAAGGCTAGCATGAGTCCACCCATCGGGATATACGAAAAAATAACGAAAAATACAATACAGGGAAGGAGCATGAGATATAAATGCTTGTGCCCTAGTATTCTTTTCCCCAGATCAGCATTTTTCTTCTTCGCCGCAGCGCCAACTCTAGCTTGCGGCAGATTCGTTTCCATGTTATGACCACCTTCCTAAGGGTTTCTGCAAACTTTTCTGGTATCGATTCCATATTGCATAAAATAAAAAAATTCTGTTGAAAAATCGTCCGGTAAGCGTTTTCTGAAATCGCTACCATATACATCTGCTTTTAGTATAAATCCATTACCACCTTTTGACAATACAAAATTTTATTTAATATTCTTAATTTTCTGTAAATGACAGTTAGGATCATCGTGCACCAAAAAACAAATAAGCGCGGAAAACGCGCTTATCCTTGCAGCCCCAGTAAATGAATGGGTTAATTTGCAGCCTGAGAGTCGATTTCATTGGAGTAAATCCAATAGAAGTCTGTCTCCGGGCGATGAATCGACCATTTGGTTGGATAAATTCCAATAGAAATGCGATTTTCACAGCCTAATAGACTATTTCATTGGATTTACTCCAATGGTTTTGTGGTTCTCTATCTGAGGATCTAATCGGACGATAAATAAGGAGTAGGCTCCGCTTACCCCAAATTCTTACATGTGTACAAATAAGCACGGAAAATGCTTTCGGCGAGAACTGCCCGTGCAGAAGCTACGTTTCAAAATCGATAGCTCCTCTGCTGGTAAATTCGTTGACTACTAGCTTTATTCGACAAAGAGAAAAAAAGAGCCTGATTCATCCAGTAATTTGGATGAATCGGGCTCTTCTCTTTACCTACCGTTCTCGACTTCTTGCAGCATCGACAAATCAACGAATTTACTTAGGTCGAGCTCCTCTTTGTTAATGCCCTTAATATAGCGAGCATCGATGGATACCTTCGCCATCTCCTCCATCACCTTGACGTCAACGTCAGTGGTGAGTTTCAAACGGCTTAGCGAGGCTTTGATTAAGCCCTTATCCATCCCTTTACCGCTATACTTTTTCAGTTGGTTGTTGATGAGATCATAGGCTTGCTCCGGACTGTTCTGGATGAACGCGATGCCATCCCTATTCGCCTTGATTGCACCCTTCACCATATCCCGGTGCAGGGCAATGAACTTGTCGCTTGCGACCATGATGACCGTCGGATAATCGCCGTTGTTCGGCGGGATCGCCTTCCAATCGACGACGACTTTGCCAAGTCCGGCCTTCTCGATCTGTGTCCCCCATGGCTCGGGGACGAGCGTCGCATCGATCTCCTTCTGGCGGAAGGAGATCAGCGTATCCGACGGGGAGCGCACGATGAGGTGCGCACTTTCGGCACCTCTGCCCAAGCTCACACCTTCTTGCTGCAGCAGCATGCGCAGCGAGATTTCGTTCGTGTTTCCTTTGGACGGAATCGCGATCGTTTTATCTACTAAATCTTTAACGGTATTAATTCCCGAGCCATTACGCGCAACCAATACCGCACCGCCGTTATTTGAACCGGAGACAACCCGATAGTTCTTGCTTTTCAAAAAGAAGGTTGTCGCGGGTCCAGGACCAACGAATCCGACATCGATATCCCCTGTCGCCATCGCGATAGATAGGTCAGAGCCGTTATCGAAGGCTGTGACCTCAATCTTAACTTCATTGCCCCATTCCCGGGCGAAATAACCTTTTTCTAGCGCAATGTACGCCGCAGCGTGCGTTACATTTTTAAACACACCGACCCTAACAACCTGAGCCTTGCCAGAAGAAGTCAACTTCTCCCCGCATGCACTCAGCACTAAAACAGCGACCAAAAGCAGCATCAGCACCCATGCCTGTTTCCTCATCCGGCCCACTCCCTACTCAAGACTTCGAGCCAGCGAGGCCGTAGCGCTCTAGCACTTTATCTTCGAGTTTCTTAAAGCAGAAGTGATCAGAAACTGTGCCCAGTACCGCGATAATAATGACAATACACAGCATCAGAGAGGTATCGCCCAGATTTCTTCCGTCCTGCAATAGCTGGCCTAGCCCAGCCCCTTTGGCAATAAGCTCACCGGCAACTAGCGCGCGCCAAGCGAAAGCCCAAGCCGTGCGAACACCATTGATCAAATGCGGGAACGCGGCAGGGATCATGACCTGCACGAATAGATTAAACCCATTGCCCGTCCCCATCGTCTGCGCGGCGCGCAAATAAATAGGCGGGATGTTTTTGATACCGGTACGGCTGGCCAATGCCATCGTCCAGGTTGCTCCGAGTGTCGTAATGAAAATAACCGAAGATTCGTTAAGACCGAACCAAATAATAGCAAAAGGCAGCCAAGCAATACTTGGAATGGTCTGCAAAGAAACCACCAGAAATCCAAGTGTATCATCCAGCATTCTATAGCGTGCGAATAAGAACCCAAGGGTTGTACCGATCAGCAAAGACAACGCAAAAGAAACCAGCAATCTCGCCATACTCGCAAATGTCGCTTGGAGCAGTTCGCCATGCACCAACCCGTCATAGAAGGCTTGTAAGGTTTGGGTTGGCGAAGGAAACTTCCATCCCCATCCGAATAATCTAAATCCCGCCTCCCAAGCTATCAGAAGCAGTACCAGAAAAATCGTTCTTCTTGATGCTGTACTCATCGCCAGTCTCCTCCCTTACCACTTTCTCCAGCTCGTCTGCCAGTGCGTCCATGATCGAATTCTCCACATGATGGAGGACGGTGTCTGCGCTATCCCGAGGTCTCGCCGCTTTCACGGCGAACTCCTTCTTAATCGTTCCGGGACGCGTGGACATCACGAATACACGATCCGAGAGGATTACGGCTTCACGAATATTATGGGTAATGAAGAGGATCGTTTTGCGCGTACGCATCCAGATTTCTTCCAGTTCTTTATGCAAAATAAGGCGTGTTTGCTCGTCCAAAGCGGCGAACGGCTCGTCCATCAGCAAAATCTCTGGGTCCATGGCAAGCGCCCGGGCGATTGCGGCCCGCTGCTTCATCCCGCCCGAAAGCTCATGCGGATAGCGGTCTGTAAAACGGCTGAGATGCACAGCTTTAATCTGTTCCATCGCCAGCTCGTAACGCTCTTTTTTTCCAATACCCTTCTGCTTGAGACCGAAGGCTACATTGTCCAGCACCGTCAACCATGGGAATAGACCATGTTCCTGGAACACGACGACTCGGTCCGCTCCAGCGCCGGTCACCTTTTTCCCATTCACCTGAATAACGCCATCACTCTGCGTATCGAAGCCTGCGACCAAATTCAGCACGGTCGATTTCCCGCATCCGGACGGGCCCAGCAGGGAGACGAACTCCCCCTTTTCAATCGTTAAAGTGATATTATCCAGTGCCTGATAGCTGCCGCCTAATCGCTGAACAAACGTCTTGCTAACGCCTTTAATCTCGATCAAAATGCCTACCTCCACTCGGGCATGTCCCGTCGTTTTTCACCTAAAACAGCATTTTTAACCCTGCCAAGCCAAGTCCTATGATGAATCCGCATATCGCACCGTTGACACGGATCCACTGCAAATCATTGCCGAGCTTATCTTCCATCAACTGGGTCAGCTTCTCGTTCGTCAGCTTATCCAGGTTTTCTTTGACGAGTAGACCGATTTTGCTGTGATTTTGCTCCAAATAAGCAGCGATTTGCTCTTGAATCCAGCTCTCGCCGCGCTGCAGCATATCCTCGTTTTCTTTCACGGAAACAAGCATTTTACGAACCACCGGAACCACATGTTGAGGCACAAAATCGGGCTGATCCACGAAATCCTCTGCCTTCGCCTTCAACCGCTCTAACAGCCCCGATAATTTCTCATCGAGATCAAATAGGCCCGGCAGCTTCGCTTTCAAACCTTCTAGCTCAGCCAAAAGCTGTGGATTCCGCTCAAGCTTGTTCAGTTCATTCCGAATAAAAGTAAGAACCGCTTCTCTGCGCGGATGATTCTTCGTTCGCATTTGCTCGATGTAGGAAAGAACGAAGTTCTGGATAATGCCCCCGATCTTCTCTTCATTCACCATACCGATGAACGCATTAACGGCAAATGCCATGAAGCCATTCGACTGCAAACCCTCGAACGCTTTGAGCGCCATAGCGCCCAGCTGATCGCGCGTATCCGCCTTAACGGCCCATGCTTCCACTTTATCGATAACAAAATCAAATGTTTTGCCGTCATAACCGCCATCAACTATGCTGTCTACAATCGTGCTAACGAGTCGACTCGTATCCACGTCTTGGAGTGCTTTATGAATTTCCTCCGCTAAAAGCGGCGTTAATTTGTCCAGATCAATCGCGTTTAAAGCTTGTTTGGCAAGTGTCGAGAGACCTTTGTGAAGCGCCGCATTGTCCAAATGGCTCTCCGCCAGCTCAAGTCCGCGTTCCAGGAAACGAATTTGTTGCAAGCGAACACGAATGGTTTCTTTGGAAAGCAGTTCATTTTCAACCGTCGAGACAAGCGCTTTCGTAATTTTCTCACGATTCTTCGGCAATAGGGCCGTATGCGGAATCGGAATGCCAAGAGGGTGACGGAAAAGGGCGCTAACCGCAAACCAGTCAGCCAAGCCGCCTACAACGCCAGCCTCAAAACCACCTTGCAAAAAGGTTCCCCATAGGGTTGAAGATACCGGCGTGGGCAGCGTGGCCAGAAAGCCTGCTCCCATAACCCCTAAGGAAACCGTCGCTATATACTTTGCTTCTCTTTTCATTGTCATAACATCTCTTTCTGCTCGAAGTTAATGAATCATTCCTTCTATTTTATCACAAAATGCGACGAAAACCGTTCTCGAACCTTTTTTTGTTGAATACACTTCGTTGATACTAACAAATGAATGTACATGGCGTAAAGTTTAGTTATAGGAGGAAACTTTCCATGAGCCTAAATGAGACAATAACACCATGGCAGGAGCATTTATTCTGGGTTGAAATTTTACAGGATCATGCCATCTTTGTGGATGAGGCGCTCGCGAATGAAGAGGTACAATGGATCACGATAGCCAAGCGATACATCGGTGCTTTTACAGAACTGCGGAACCGCATTTTGAAAACAGACCCAGCTCTGCCTGTCTCCTCGGAAACGATGATTCAGCTCTCAAAAGATATATACCCTGTTGTTCAAGGATATTATCAATTTGAGGGCTATTTGCAGCATCTGCGCATTCAAAATAAAATCGTTGTCTCCTTAACTCCCGTCTATTTCAATGGGACTCTTTTGGAAAACGGAGAGTATATACGCATTCTGCATTATTGGATAAATGGAGTCCCTTATGAGCCCCTTCCGCTCGTTACGCTGGTGGAAATGTGGCTTGAGGATCAGCTCGGTCACGCTGTACTTCTTGCCAACCATTTGGACCCAACAGAAATGGAGCTAATCAAAACCACACAGCTATTCGCTCAACAATTCAGCGCTCACATCGTCAAAAACACAGCAATCCGCGGCTTCCTCCGCTTCACAGCGCCTAATTTCCCTATTCAGCAAAAGTTTGCCCGGCAAGTGGCTGAAACCGTCATCCGTTTTTACCATGTCGTCGAGGGTGTTATTCGCGATTATCAAGAAACCGAACTGCTCAGCCGGTTGACACTACGGTTCCTTGAACATCATTTACCCGAAACGTGCTATTTCCTGCGCAAGCTGGCGGAATATAATGGGGAGATTGTGGGGCTACCGGATTGTCCGCTGACGAAGCCGTCTTTTGAATAATGGCTGGTGGGGGGAACGATCTTACACATCACTTCTCCCAGCCCAATCAAACCTTTCTTCTGTGATTTGCAAGATCAGTAATCGAGCTGTGCAACGATGCGAATAGTAGCAAGATAATCTACGCATATGACAAAGAGAAGCGAAGTTGTACTTTATACAACAATTTGTCCCTGAAGGTGAGGATACCCTCTCCGGAGTTGTACAAAGTGCAACAATTCACCTCAAATCGAGCATCTTTGAAGCAAATTAAAACAAATTGTTGCACAGCGTACAACAGTTTTCATTTGGAACCGTGAAATCCCAAAATATGTTGTATGCTGTACAACAATCTTATCTGCAACCGCGAAAAGATCACAGCCTATCTCACCAAAAAAAAGAGCCATCATTGGCTCTTTTTCGTTTGCTATCTCTCGCCTTCCCACTCCGCGTAAAACTGCTGGAGGTACTGCTCCATGAAACGGTGCCGCTCCTCGGCCAGCTGCCGGGCGTAGGCTGTGTTCATTAGCTCCTTCAATTTCAGGAGCTTCTCGTAGAAGTGATTAATCGCGGTATCTTTCCCAGCGCGATACTCGGTCTCCGTCATATGCTCACGCGCTATGACGGTAGGATCGTGAATCGGGCGGCCTTTCCAGCCCGAATAAGCGAATACGCGCGAGATGCCTACCGCGCCTATCGCATCCAACCGGTCGGCATCCTGCACGACCTGACCTTCCAGCGTGCGCATTGGCGGACGCGCGCCGCCCTTGAACGACATCGTGCTGATGATCTCCAGCACGTGCTGCACTTGCTCCGCTGGCGTGCCGCTGGCAGCGAGCCACGCCTCCAGCTCGCGCTGCGCAGCGGCTGGATCGGCGTTCAGCTTCTCGTCGACGACGTCGTGAAGCAGCGCCGCAAGCTCGCAGACGAAGCCGTCGGCGCCCTCCTGGGCAGCGATGCGCTTCGTCGTCTGCACGACGCGATAGATATGCCACCAGTCGTGGCCGCTGCTATCGCGCTCCAGCTTCTCCTTCACAAGTGCTTCTGCTGCGAGTAGAATTCCCTCTGTCTTCGTTTGTTCCTCTTCATGCTGCTTCATTTCTTCTTTCTCCTTTTTCCTTCGGCAGACTTTCCTTCACTAGACTTGCCTTCCAAAGCTCCCGTCGGTTGCGGGTCCATCCCCTTCACCTCGGTGTACTTCTGTATAATTTTCTTGAAGTTTTTGCCATATTTATCTTCCAGCTTAGCGCCCATATCCTGCTGCAGCTCGTGGATCACCATATCACGTAAGAAATTGTTCAGCAGCAGCTCCACCATCGCTGGATGCTCTGTCATCATCGCCAGAGCCGGCTCATCGCCGCCTCGTGTACCAACAATTGCCAGCTTGCGGTCGATCAGCAGTGTAAATTTCCGCCCATTGCGCTTCTGCCAACCCTCCTCGCGTCCATGCAGGAATTGATGAACCCCGTTTGGCAGCTCCGCTTCACCAATCGTCGAAACTAGCAATCGCACGCCTTGCGCTGGCACTAGCCGAAGAGCTTCCTTCAGCAGCAGCGCTTCTTCCGACCATAGCTCACAGAGCGCCTCTTCCTTCGCTTTTTTCAGCTCAGTTCGTATACGCTCTATGACCTTAACGTCTCCCTCCAAGCTGAAGTACTCCGAGCGGTGCGCATCCTGCTTCGGCATATGCGCTTTCACATAGCGGATCGAGGCTTGCAGCTCCGCTTCAATCCGCTCGCCGATCTCTTCGATCGGCACGCTCTGATAATGCGTGGGCTCACCGTGACTCGTGATCACGGCCCCCTTCTCCGCGAGCTTCTGCAGCGCGGAGTAGACGTTCGAGCGCGAAACGCCAAGCTGCTTGGCGATTTCGTAGCCGGTCTGCGTGCCGCTTTCGGCGAGCACGTGCAGGCACTTGGCTTCAAGGTCCGTGAAGCCAAGATTTTTTAAATGCAGATGAACATCCTCCATGCCAGCTCCCCTTTTCATCAACCCGTTATGATTTCTTGATCAATATTGTAACATGATTTTTCACTTCAAGTTGTGTAGACTTCTGCTTCCTATCCAGTACATTAGCTGGACTCAGTGCAAGATTAGCAGCTTCATCAGGTACTACGAGCTGCTTATAAAAAAAGACCGGATTGCGTCAAAAGCACAATCCGATCCTACTTCTACTTGAATCCTACAAAGTCTCAACTTCCGCAATCTCAATATAATCCATACTTTTCAACTCATCATACACTTCCGAAGCATATTTCCTATCAATAAACACGATGAAATGCAGCTCTTGCTGCTCCTGGTTCAACTCTTTAATATGTACGCTTTTCATCTTGTAACCTTTGGCAATGATCGCTTTGATAATCGTAGTTAAGTTGCCGTCATGGGAGACGACGAGCCTCACGCGCAGATCCTTCATAATAAGGGGTCTTGGGCCCATTTTCTTAATATAATAAGGCAAAACTACAACGCTAATCATGATAAGCAGGAGTCCAAAAAACGCTTCTACAAAGAAGCCTGCCCCAACCGCAATCCCAAGTCCGGCCGCCCCCCAGATCATTGCAGCCGTCGTTAATCCGATAATGACATCATTGTGTTTGCGTAGGATGACCCCGGCCCCAAGAAAACCGATTCCGCTAACGACTTGCGCAGCTAGACGCATGGGGTCCATTACGTGCAGTCCCGCGACGGCATATTTATTGGCCGATTCGATGGACACAATCGTCAGCAAGCAGCTGCTTAAGCAAATGACTAAAGAAGTCTTGAGTCCGAGCGGCTTATTCCTGATTTCCCGTTCCAGACCAATAATGAGACCAAATATAGCTGAGATCCCTAATTTCATTAAAATGTGCCAATCCACGGAAAGTATCATAGTTGTTGACTCCTCTTTATTAAGTAAGCTTTACAATATCTTAACATTACTTTGGAGTAAATGACCATTTGTTAATTACAAAATCATCATATAGACTCGTAAAACCGAGCATACGTCTAACGGTCGCCGATATAAGCGCGGAAAACGCACTTTCGGCGGGTCTACAAAGCACTGTAGCTCAGACGAATAGGCGCTAATAACCTTTCGGCGGCTGTAACAAAAAGAGGCTGTCCCATTAAGTAGATAAATCTACTCGTGGACAGCTTAAGGTTTTTGGGACATTCGAATCGATATTCAAAACAAAATCCATACTTCCATTGGATTTTTCCAATGGAATCGACTCACAGGCTTCGAAATTCGTAGTTCTATTGGAATAACTCCAATAGAATTGACTCTTAGGGTGCCAAATCACTATTTCCACTGGATTAACTCCAATGGAAGTAGCAGGCAGACTGCAAAATGTATGAAGTAACCTGAATTTTCCAAATAGACTTTTATACGAAAATGAATGAAATGGTGTCCGTCAGGCCATGTTGGTTTGGGACAGCCCCTTTCCCGTTAAATCCGAAACCGATATCCTGCTCCCCAGATCGTCTCGATGTATTGCGGGTTGGACGGGTCTTGCTCGATTTTCTCGCGCAGCTTGCGAATATGTACCGTCACTGTCGCGATTTCTCCCATGGCGTCCATGCCCCATAGCAGGTCAAAAAGCTGCTCTTTGCTGTACACCCGATTCGGATTCATCGCGAGATGGGTGAGCAGGTCGAATTCCTTCGTCGTGAAGACGACTTCTTTCTCGTTTACAAAAACACGGCGCGCTGTTTTATCAATCATCAAACCGCGAATGCGGACTTCATCATTCCGAGTTTCGCGCCGCCCCATCAGTCGTTCGTAGCGTGCTAAATGGGCTTTGACTCTGGCCACCAGCTCGCTAGGGCTGAAGGGCTTGATCATGTAATCGTCAGCGCCGAGGCCGAGGCCGCGGATTTTATCGATGTCTTCCTTCTTAGCGGAAACCATCACGATGGGAATGTCCTTCTCACTGCGAATGCGCCGGCAGATTTCGAAGCCATCCACCTTCGGCAGCATAAGGTCGAGAATAATGAGATCATAATCCGTAGAGAGGGCTCGCTGGAGCCCCTTGTCCCCGCTGTTTTCGATATCGACTTCATAGCCGCTGATCTCCAAATAATCCCGCTCCAGCTCCGCAATACTTTGCTCGTCTTCAATAATTAAGATTCGACTCATTCTTCGCTCTCCCCCTGCTGACTAAGCGGTAATGCCATGTACACGGTCGTTCCCCGCCCAATGATGCTGGTTGCGCTGATTCTCCCGCCGTGCTCTTCCATAATTTGTTTGGCTATCGCCAGCCCAAGCCCGCTTCCTCCGGTAGCCGTGTTACGTGAAGGATCCGCCCGGTAAAACCGATCAAAAATATAAGGAAGCGACTCCTCCGATATGCCTTGACCTCTATCTTTTATTTGAATGACGGCATTGCCGTCGATCTCTCTCAACGTTAAGGTAATGTGGCATTTGCCTTCTTCACTGTATTTTATCGCATTTTCGATGATGTTCAGCAGGACACGTCTGAGCTTGTCACGGTCTGCTGTTACATACAGCGGTGACTTCGGCAGCTCGGTGAGCGCGAACTGAACCCCTTTTTTCTCCATATCGAACTGTAATTCCTGTGCGCAATCCAGCACGTATTGTCCGAGATCTACCTTCTCGAATTGAAAGGGCACTTTGCCCAAATCCAGCTTGGAGAACAGAAATAATTCATCGATGAGCCGATCCATATCAGCTGCTTTGTTATAAATGGTTCGAATGTACCGGTCCAGCTTGTCTGGTGAATTCGATACACCGTCCATAATCCCCTCGACATATCCTTTAATCGCCGTAACTGGCGTTTTGAGATCATGGGAAATATTCGAAATTAGCTCCTTGCGGTTCTCTTCATATTGAAGCTGAACCTCCACGGATTTCTTGAGTTTGCGCCGCATTTCTTCAAATGCCGTACTAAGCTCACCAATTTCATCATCGGAATGCGGGACAATCTCAAAGTCGAGATTGCCTTCCTTGATCTCCTCCGCTGCGCGCTTGAGCGCTCTTAGAGGTCTAATAATACTGCGAGAAACGAAGTAAGTCAGAACACCATTCGTCAACACGAGAATGAGAATAAACGTAACGATGACGGATTTTGAAAATTGGTGAAGATACTTTTGAAAGGGGCCTCCGTCTAGAAAAACGAATACAGAGCCTTTACTATTATCTGAAAATAAAAAATCCTGCTGCCTAGTTATCCACAAGGAACCTTGATTTCGCTGAAATTGACCGGATGATGTGCCAAATGAAGGCAGCTTGGAGGTATTCTCAGCCTCACCCTGTTTAATATACGGTGAAACGTACGTAATCTCTTTATCCTTCCGGATGATGATGCCCATATTAATTTTATGGAATTTCGCCTCTAGATCCTTCACGAATGCGGGATCCAGAAAAGCATCCGGTTCCGTATCCGTTTTCGCTTTCATATAAGCGACATTTTCGAGTTCTTGATCAACAACACGTTTGATCGGATTGCCTTGGGAGAAATCGACCTGAAAAACAGACTTCAGATTCCCAAACGTTGCGACGCTGATTAAGATCACGGCTAGCACGGAGAGCACAAGCGGTACAAGCAGCATGGCTATATAGGAAAGTACCAGCCGTAAACGAATCGACATCCGAATCAAATCTCCTTTTTATCAAACAAATAATATCCTGCTGTAAAAAACAATATACTACATGCCATCAAAAACATAAAGATGCTGCTCATCTTGCCAATGGCCATCGAACTGCCAATCCAGAGCATATGCCAATCTGTGTACGCTGTTGGCGAGTAGGTTGCAATTTGGAGAATGAAAAAAGCAGCTACTTTAAACGCCAAATAAAGAAGAATGCTCACAGTCAATGCGGAACTGCTGCTGGAGAAGAACTGCGCGAGAAGCACGGCTGCAATACTGAGCACAAGCAGAGGAATGAAGGCCGAACCATAAGCGAGGAACCATGTAAGTACTGTAGTTACGCCTCCGAAATCCTGGAAAAATAAGGCAGATATACTCGAAGACAGCAAACCTGCAATTAAATAAAGTGCAATGTACACGCCTAGCGCAATTTGCTTGGATGCGAAAACCTTAAAACGAGTGATAGGCCGAGTGAGCGTATTCTTCATCGTGCGTTCTCCCATCTCACCAGCAAATACATCCGCGGCACCCATGAAGACGAACAAAGGCAGGAATATACTCGTAAACAAACCGAGCATGACGATAGGGAAATCCCCCGATGCAATGGCTCCGATGCCGATGCCGCTTTGAAAGCGTGCAAGCAGTAAGCCTGCAATAACCGGAAGAAGCAGCGTAACAACTAGGAAGAAAATCGTCTTCTTCTTTGAAGCGAGTTTGATCGTTTCGTTCCAGACGTTGGCGGTTAAGCTATGCATGGGCAGCGAGCCTCCTGACTTCATTAATTTCGCGCAAATACGCTTCTTCCAGCGTCGCGCTGCCTTTGGCTAATTCCGATACGAGCCCCTCGCGAATAAGCCGTCCTTGATGAATGATGCCCATGCGATTGCACATCAGCTCCATTTCATGAATGAGATGGCTGGAGATGAGGAAGGTAATTCGCTCTTCACGCGCTAGGTGCATGATGATTTCACGAATATGAACCATCCCTTCAATATCGAGCCCATTGGTCGGCTCATCGAGAATAAGCAATTCAGGCTTTGACAGCATCGCTGCCGCTAGTCCGAGCCGCTGCTTCATGCCCAGTGAGTAACCCGCAACCTTTTCATGCTGAAAAGGGGTGAGTCCGACAATCTCCAGTACTTCATCCACTCGCTGCTTGCCGATCCCAGGATAAAAGCGCGCCGCTAGCTCCAGATTCCGCTTGCCGCTCATATAGGTGTAAGCTTCCGCTGTTTCAATCAGCACGCCAACCTTCGCCATTGCCTGTTCATAATGCGTAGATACATCATGGCCGAACAGCTTTACTTCGCCTTGCTGCGCCCTTGTTAAACCCGTCATGATCTTCATGACCGATGTTTTACCGGCGCCATTGGGTCCGAAGAAGCCATAGATATCGCCTTGCTGTACCGTCATATTCACTTGATGGATGCCGCGCAAATTTTTGTAAGTTTTCGTGAGGTTCTTAATTTCTACTACGGGTTTCATGAACGGGCCGCCTTTCAGAACGAATGAGGAGGTCAACGATCGTTGATGCCTCCCCTTGACTTTCTATTAATGTTTCTCTCCCCAGTTTTTGCGGGAATTTTCATCAAACTTCACATTTTCCACTTGTTTTCCTGTCAAATCAATCGTATCTGGCGTTGTGGAGTTCAGACTAGATAAAGTCATATCTACACTTAACACCACATCATGCGCAGCACCTTGAGCATCTTTACCGGAAATATGAATTTGTGCCGTTTGATTCGTAATGTGGTTATCCGCATCCACGCTTGCGTTCACTTCGACCTCATCCATTTTGATGTCTGTTACAAGCTGAGGCAGGCTGTTTTTGAGTGTCGTTACATCTACACCAAGGGTATCCGCTTTAGCCGGAATTGGACGGTGACTGTTCTCTGCAGTGCCGTGTTTAATAACTAACGAGCCAATTGTGTTCACAACAGGTGAAATCTGACTTCCAGACAATTTGAAATGAATGTCCTTTACGTTACCAGGTGCTTCACTCATGGTTACATAGTTTTTCAGGTTACCAACCAAGGCATCGACCACATTTTCCACTTCGCTAATCACTTGCGGGTCAGGTGTGTGGTTTGCTTGCTCATGCCCTTTGAACTTGCCCGGCATGCCATCACCTTCCAGCACTTTATACACCTCGGAATCCTCGGTTTTTACAATCTGCTTCCCATCTTGGCTGTAGAAGTGAATGGTTTGCTCATCCGTTCCGCTTTTCACTGTGACTACTGCGCTGCCAGCTTGATCGACACCACTGCTTTTAATTGTTGATTTCACATTGAGTAATGAAGCTCCATTGTCTTGTAAGGACACATTCACCTGGCGAGTTACATTCTTCACCAATGCTGTTTGTTTGAATGCTGATTTGAATGTCTCATACCCGGGAGCGTCTCCCACACCTGCATATACCGAGGTCACTAGCATCATGCTGCCTACCGCAACGCCTAATCCCAACATCGCTAACTTCTTATTCATATCTTATTTCCTCCGCGTATACATACGCTTTATCTAATTTGGATGCGTTCCTCGCTTCCATGTATTCATCTTATCCCCTCCGCATTAACTGCCTCTAAATCACCTATTAACCGTGCCTAAAACAATTCTTAAAACTTTATTAAAAAAAGCCTCTAAAACCGCAGAATTTGCGGAGATGAAGGCTTTAAATATGGGTCAATAGCTAGTACTGCTGCTCTTTTTCCCTCATCTTAAGCATCCCGGAGTGGGATAGGTGGATAACAACTTTTATATCGCCTAATTGATAATTTTCCAGCGGTTTCTCCCCGTTAGTTGTAAGCTTAGACCACTCCGGAAAAGCTTGCTTATATAATACATGCTCGAGCTGATAGATATCCGTATCATGGCTTTTCCCCTCCTTGCAGGTTTGCTCGATTTCCTCAGCGATTTGTTTGGCGATCTGTTTTCGCAGCGTATCTTCATCAATGTTCTCTAACAATTCGGCAACCACCGCCTCGGCTTCAATATGAATATCAAATAGGGGTTGATCTCCATTCATTCGCGGCGTAATGCTGGCTTTAGGCTTCTGAATAATAACAGATTGTTTTGCCTTCCCATTTATATAAACGACCATAGGCGTACGGGCGGTGCTGTTTTCTAACCAGCGTGCTCCTTTGAACTGATCCTCTGATAGCCATTCCACATGATTTTTTTTAGCTATCGCATAGACTCCGCTTACTTCTAATTTAGGATCTGGTTTTTCATTTTTCACCCACACATCCTTACGAATAGCCAAAGTGGGCATCATCACCGTGTACCCAGGTTCTCTAGATAGAGCAGCAAACCTGTACAATTTGAGCGGACGAATATAAGCTCGTTGATGGTAATTTTCTTCAGGCTGCATAAGAATAGAGGCCAAAGGGGAGACATTGAAGAAAGGGATAACCGAAAAAATCGTCTCTATCGGCTCATCCGTACTATAAACCCATGGGGTAAACCTTGTTTCCCCATAGCGTACTGAACTGTCCGTAAATTTACCCACACCTTCCTTTAGGGCCTCTCTTGTAAAAACATAAGCACCCACATGCCCCCAAAAGGCTCGCTGCTGTAAGGTTTTGTACAAACGGTCGAAAGCCGCATTAACCGTTTCCCCTTCCTCTTGTCCGACCCAAATCGCAGGGGAGTGCCCTCCTTTACCGCCTTCCTGTTTAGCCACGCTAGAGAAATCCAACATTTGAAAATACACCACATAGCGCCCTTTTTGATAATCGAAGCCTATCGCAGTAATGTAATTCGTATCTTGGATCGTCTTTATATCCCAACAGCCTGTCTGACTAACCAGAAGCAGCATTCCGATGACCAGTCGTCCTAACCCTTTCGTTATCATGAGGACTCCCCGCCCTGGCGTGTGTCATCCTTCGTATGTAATGCTTTCGGTCTTCGCTTCATTTTGTTCCACGGCTTGGCCAATATGGCAGGGATGATATCTCTGAACTGAGGCGGCGATAAGGGCGACAAGTAAGGCACACCGAATGATTCTAATGTTGATAAATATAAAACGAGCCCCATGAGGGATACCATAAATCCGAAAATACCGAAAATTGTGGATATTATCAAAATCATGATCCGGAGCACGGTAATCGTCCCCGCTAGCGATTGGTTCACTAGGGTGTACATCGATATCGTCGAAATGGAGGTCACTACTAATGTTGTAGGGCTCGTGATTCCCGCGCGTATCGCGGCGTCCCCAACAATTAGCCCACCGACAACAGTAACAGTTTGTCCTACTACCTTGGGCAGCCGCGCTCCCGCTTCACGAAACAATTCGAAAAGCAGCAGCATGATAATAAAATCCATCGGACCTGACAAGGGTAATCCTAACCTGGATGTAGCGATAGTGGCTACTAAGGGAAACGGGATTTGATCCAGATTAAATGCGGAAATTGAAATCCAAAAACCAGGAAATAAGGCTGAAACGATCAACCCGCCTATCCGCAAAACACGTTCGAATGCGACATAATAGTACGGGGAGTGCACATCTTCGGGGGATTTCAATATATACATCAAATTCGCTGGCGCAATAAGAACCATGGGGGAACCATCCACTATGACCGCGAATCGTCCGCGCAGCAAGCTATCAGCTACATAATCAGGTCTACCCGCATAATCCAAAAGGGGAAAGAATGGGTATTTGCGTCCTGACATCTCTTCTTCTAATTGCGAGCTGCTAATCAGGGCATCAACGTTAATAGCTTGAAGCCGCTGCTTTGCTTCTTGGAGGATATTAGCATTTATTACATCGTCTATATAGAGGAGAGCTACCGAGGTGTTACTTCTCGTTCCGATTTGCATTTTTTCAACACAAAGAGTACGCGTCAGCAAGCGTTTGCGAACGAGCGCGATATTCGTAACGATGCTTTCTGTAAAGGCATCTCTTGGACCTTTGATGGATGTCTCTGTACTTGATTCCTCTGGTGAGCGGTTGGGCGGCGCAGAAATATCCAATGCATACAGCAGTTGCGTCTCTTCGAAAAATAAGATCAGCGATCCTGCATATAATGAAACCGTCATCGACTCTATGGCGTTAGAACCCGTAATTTCAATCAATTGAAGCATCGTATTCACATCTAGCTTAGACGCACTATCAAGTTCATTTTTGAATAAATCTTCAAGCTTAGGCAGTACGAGATTCTCGATATGATCCATATTGGTCATACCCTCACAGTACATGAGTAACACTCGCCCCTTCGGATGAGCTTCCGATAATCGGTAAGATTTCACGATGACATCACCAGACAACGCAAACCAATCCCGTAAATCCTGCTCATGCATTAGGCATTCTTCTCCTTTCGTTTTCCCGGCAGGATAGACATCACAAGCAAAACAAGAAGCAAGCTTAAGCCTATTCCAAACATAATGGGATAATATCTATTTTGAATTAGATGCACCATCTGGTTGTCTGAAACTGGGTACAAGCTCGCCGCTAGGAACAACAGGCTGATCCCTATCAGGGTTAGAGTCCGCGTTCGCTTCTTTTGAATACCAATAACATCCACACTAAGAAACATGAGCATCGACGTCCGAACACAAGCCCCTGATATCCATTGGAAAATAGACAAGAAATCCAAGTGGGAAATATATTTCCCCAAGGTAACCATACGCCATTGTTCAAAAGCTGGATATCTTAAATCCGCGGCTTCAAAGGGGCCAAATATGGCAATGGAACCCGTTAACGGACCTATGGTAAGTCCGATCACACATGCCGCAAGAATCAATAAAGCTGGCAGCCGGATGCGTGTATCCACATGATGCTGGAGGAATACGATAGCTAGCAGCTCGAAGGAGGCGCCACAAGTTAACATGATGGATGCAAGTGTAGGTCCATAACCATGTGTAAATAAAGGTGTAAGAAGGCTGTAATTTTTATATTGGAAATTAGCTCCCATCACAAAATACCCAAGAAAAACGACAACCGGCAGTAGAATGCCTGAGGTAATTGCAATCGCTCGCACCCCTGATCTCGCCGCGAAAAAGCAAAAGATTATAAACAAAAGAGCAATCATGAAAGGCGGTGTTCGAGGTAAATAGGTCACATGTGTCCATGTCACCATTTCTTTTATGGTTATAATTGGTTGAGCAATACAAATGGTAATGAGAAATAGTTTGAATGGAAAAACGACCACTTTCCCAAATTTCCGTTGGATCCACTCCATCATATTCTGCTGTTTCGTGCGTTTAATAACGATATAAAGCAGACATACCCATAGGAGCATAGGAATCAGGGAGACCGCTGCGCCGAGCCAGGAATCACGTTTACCCCAATGCAGCAGCACCGGAATTAATAAGACATGGTTCGTAATGCCGATGGAGAGGATTAAGACAAAATATAATTGAAGTGCGGTTATTTTCTTGGTTCCGGACATAAGCTAATCTCCCGCATTGGTAGTAGGTGGAAACTTTTTATAAGTTAAGATTTCCAATTCAAGTGGATTTATGCGGTGCGACAAATTAGATTTAGGCACCTATCGAAATTAGGTCTTCCATCGATTGCAAAAAGAGAAGAGAGGGTGTAAATTTAATGAATAATTACATCGTACGTGAGCTTGGTGAAGGGGTGAGGTAAAGGTATGTTTAGTGAAGAAGAAAAGGACGGCTTGTACAAGAGCATTTATACAAGACGGGATGTACGAACATTTTTATCGGATCCTATCCCAGAAGAAACAATAATGAAATTGCTAAATGCAGCGCACCATGGTCCTTCCGTTGGATTTATGCAACCCTGGAATTTTATAATCATTTCTACGGAAAAAGTGAAAGAGCGTTTGGCTTGGGCAGCAGATAAAGAGAGACGAGCTTTGGCCATTCATTATGAAGATACACGTCAAGATGAATTTCTAAATCTCAAGATCGAAGGGATTAAGCAGGCACCAATTACGATTTGCGTTACTTGTGATCCAACACGCGGCGGCTCTCATGTGCTAGGAAGAAATTCGATACCAGAAACCGATATCATGTCCGTTGCTTGCGCGATTCAAAACATGTGGCTAGCGGCATGCGCAGAGGGATTAGCGATGGGCTGGGTAAGCTTCTATAAGAAAAATGATGTGCGGGATATCCTTGGGATACCTCCTCATATTGATCCAGTAGCATTGCTATCCATTGGATTCACAGAAAATTATCCAGAGAAGCCCATTTTGGAGACAGCCAATTGGGAAAAGCGCAGGAGTCTGAATAATCTAATATTCAGCGAGACTTGGGGAAATCAAAAAGTTGATTAGTCATGAGGTCTAAAATAAGAAAAACGGTTTGCGTTGTCCTACAAAACTCCAACATTCGATTTTAGAGTCATTCAGCTTTCGTGAGGGCAAATGGACTATAGTAGTTACCAAAGTTGTAGTTTATACAACAATTTGCTCGCCCATAGGCTGATTAGCAACTTGAAGTTGCAGTTTGTACAAGATTTTGAGCCCATTTGTTACGAAATGGCCGATATAGGACCGAATTGTTGTACATTATGCAACAACGAAGGGAAAAAGGCGAGATTTAGGTAGCAATTGTTGCACTTTATACACCATCATTCAACCGCGAACAGGATTCATTCATTAGCTACCTCATTACTCAGAGTATAGTTGATGATTGATCCCGATTTAAATTCATATTTATTAAGAAAGCCGCCCTCCGATCAATCGGAGGGCGGCTTTCTGCATCCTATTTTAATAGAATGTTGCAAGAATGATGACCAACAGAATGTACAGTACCAATACGATAGCTGTGCTAGAATATCCAACGCCTGACATGGCTATTCCTCCCTTCTGCCTGCAAGAACCTTTTCTTTGTTGTTGTTCGAGATATCCTATGTCGGGCAGGGCAGATAGGTATGGACGTATGTCTATTTGTTCAAAAGAAAAGGTGTTAATTCACCTAGATAGAACACGTCTAAGTGATGAAGGGCACGGGTGCAAGCGGTGTAAAACAGCTTGCGTTCCTTCGCCTCCGCGTAGACAGCCGCCCCGGCATCGTAGAGAATAACGGCGTCGAACTCGAGCCCTTTGGCGAGGTACGCCGGTAGGATCATGACGCCTGCCTCATAGTGCAGCGTCTCTTTGGTGATCCGCGCGAGTCCCGGCAGCAGCGGCTTCAGGCTGGCGTGCGCGCCCCGCGTCTCGCGCTCGGTCTTGCAAATGATCGCGACGGAGCTTGCGCCGCCGTCGCGCCTAGCTATTGCCGCCTCAGCCACGAGGCGGCTGAGGCGGCCATCGTCCGCCGCGCGCAGAACACGCGGCGCCTCGCCGCTGCGGCTGAACGGCTCGATCGGCTCGCCGCCAGGCAGCACGCGACTAGCGAAATCGACGATTTCGCGCGTCGAGCGGTAGCTCTTGACGAGGCGGATGGTCTCCGTCTCGTCTTCCTTCATTAGCTCGCTAATGGAGCTGTACTCGCTCGTTTGCCCCTCGCCATCCGTACTGCTCGCGTTAGCATGCGTGAAGATCCCTTGATTCCAGTCCCCGAGCAGGGTGAACCGAGCACGCGGGAACAGCTTCTTCAAGTACGCATAGTGAAATGGCGAGTAATCCTGCGCCTCATCCACGAGACAATACCGAATGGTCCCTACGCGCAGTTGGCCCTCAACAAGGCCCTTCAAATAGACAAGAGGTGTCGCATCTTCGTAATGCAGCATTCCCCTAGCTAGCGCATCGGCCGTGAACGTGCTGATCGTATCCCAAGCTGCGGGTAGACGCTGCTCCGAATGGTGCATAAGCTCTTGATGCAGCTCACTATTTGTATAAAGATCTTGGTACATCCCCAGCACGTCCACATAAGCGAGCTTGCGCGCCTTCTCCCTAAGTGGAGCAATCGCTTTATGCGCTTTGACCTTGCTCATCTTTTTCATCTCTGGCTCGGTGCCCAAATATTTCGGCTCCCGCACCATTTTACGATAAAACCTCTTCTGGACATCGGCTTGAAACTCATCCAGCTTCTCCAGCATCCACTCCGATAATTGTTCCATCCGTTCACCTAGAGCAAGAATCGAGGATTTGCTGTAAAATCGTTCGCTAAGCTCAGCGGCAGTAATCAATACTTTCTTACCTACTGATAAATCTTGGAAACGAATACCGCCAGTTTTCAGCTTCTCCCCGTAAGCCTCAATGACATTGAGGAAAGCAGCGGACGTTTTATAATGAATGCTTTGCAGCCGCGCTGTGTAGGAGGGGTCTTGATCCGTCCCCGTAAGGATGAACTCCAATTGATCGTAGGGATCTTCCAGCGTCAGACCCGTGTCGCTTAATTTATGTGTTAAATAGTCTTGGAATGTCGTCTGCTGCATGGTAGCTTCGCCTAGCTCCGGCAGTACGTGAGAGACGTAGTCGCTGAACAGTGAGTTCGGCGAGAACAAAATCATGTTGTCGGCGCTTAGCGTCGTCCGATATTTGTAGAGCAGATACGCGATGCGCTGCAGCGCAACGGAGGTTTTACCGCTGCCGGCCGCCCCCTGCACGACGAGCACCTTGTGCCGATCATCGCGGATGATCTGGTTCTGCTCGCGCTGGATCGTCGTAACGATGCTATGCATTTTCTCGTCGGCGCTGCGGCTTAGCATCTGCTGAAGCATCTCGTCACCGATGGAGATCCCCGTATCGAACACATCCTGCAGCACGCCGGCTTTAATGATGTACTGCCGCTTGAGCATCAGCTCGCCGCTGACATCCATCTCAGGTGTCCGATACGTCGCCGGGCCCGGCGGATAGTCATAGAACAGGCTAGCAATTGGCGCGCGCCAGTCATAGATAAGAATTTCATCTGTCTTCGCATCAATAAAAGATGTCAATCCGATGTAAATCTTCTCGCGCCCTTGCTCCCCGTTCTCCTTGAAATCAATGCGGCTGAAATACGGAGCATCGACAACACGCTGGAGCTTACGCAGCGCATCCTGCGCCAAGCGATAGCTGCGTTCTTGACCCTGCAGCACATGCTCCTGCTGGGCCATACTCGCTGCCGTCTCAATCAAATCATCCGCATTATCTGCATTGACCGAGATATCATCCCAGAAGCTGCGGCCAATCGCTGTTGCTTCCGATCGTCGCTCATCCACCGTTTGGCGCAGCTCTTCAATTCGCTGCTGTATATTAGCACGTACAGAGGCAACGCGCTGCGTCTCCCTCTCCCGTTCTTCGTTCTCTATAGGCATACGGTCTCACTCCATTTCTATCTATTTATATACACCATGAATTACCTCTTCAAACTCAGGCTCTTCCATGTGCACATCATCCATATCGCCCCAGCTGCTGACGATACGCAGGACTTCCATCGCTTTCAGCTCCTGGCGGTTGCAAGCGATTGTGAGACTATTCGCTTCTTGCTCCAACACGCGAAACGGAAGTTCCCAGCTCGCAGGAACTTGGATTTCACCTCGATAAGTGACCTTCATCATCGTTGGTAAGCCAATACGATCCCGCAGCTCATCGATCGACCCGTCATAGCCAATTTGCCCATGATTGATCACGATGACTCGTTTACACAATTGTTCGATATCATCCATATCATGCGTAGTCAGCAGAATCGTCTTACCGAAATCCCGATTTAAGGTCTGAAGAAAGCCGCGAATGTTTCGCTTGGCGACAACATCCAACCCGATGGTCGGCTCATCCAGAAACAAAATATCCGGATCATGCAGCATCGAAGCCGCCAAATCTGCTCGCATCCGCTGACCAAGGGACAGCTTCCGGACAGGCGTATCCATCAGCTCTTTCAGTTCAAGAAGTTCAGTCAATTCGCCTAACCTGCGGCGGGCTGTGCTTTCCTCCACCCGATACATCGCCGTAAGGATCTCATAAGAGTCCTTCACCGGCAGATCCCACCACAGCTGGCTGCGCTGACCGAATACAACGCCAAGCTGCCTTACGACTCGCCTTCGATGCTTCTGAGGACTATAGCCGTGAATCAACACCTCGCCGGAGGTTGGGTGAAGAATGCCGGTGAGCATTTTGATCGTCGTCGACTTTCCCGCTCCATTAGGTCCAATATACCCGACGAACTCGCCAGATTCAATCTCGAAGCTTACATCGCGTACCGCTTCCTTTTCTTTATAGGCTCGTGAGAACAAAGTTCGAATACCTGAGAACTTACCTTCTTTGACTATCGGAGTTTGAAAGGTTTTGCGCAAATTCGTTACGGTTATCATGTTTTTATGATCCCTCCTTGTATGAAACCCTCGATTAACTTCCTGTGCTTTGATAGCGAGATAATCCTAGCTTCCAGAAGCGCATAGCCAGCCAGAGCGCAGCGAATGAAACAGCAATGGTTCCTAGGAGCATCCAGATACCGCCTTGATGTCTCAGTAAATATAAGGTAGGTATGTAATTGACGAATCCTACTGGAACCAGTACCAATAGCGCACCCTGCAGCCACTTAGGATACAAGGAAAGCGGATAGCGCGCCGCGGTTTGGGAAGCGTCTTCGGTCATATTTTGCAAGGATTCGATCCGTGTCAACCAGAAGCCGGCAGCCGCAGTTGCTAAGCCAATGGCGAATAAAATAATGGCACCTGTTATGATAATTAACACCGTTAAAGGTACGGCTGACCATCCGATTTGCCCATTAGCCATTAAGGCTTTCATAGCAATAAAAAGTAAGATGATGCCCTGCCCTACTTCAGCAAATAAGAGACGAGCGTTTTGTGTCATCAGCGCCAGCAGCACGGGAACAGGCCGTGTGAGCAGCGCATCCAGATCACCAGAAACGAGATATTTCTCTAGATGATGCACATCGGAAGCCAGCGTGCGATAAATCGCTTTGGATATCATCATGACCCCATACAGATAGCACACCTCATAAAGGGTCCAGCCTTTGATATTGCCAAAACGCATCATCACAAGCGCCACCATCAGAAATTCTGAGATATGTACAAAAGAAGCCATCACGGTCGAAAAAAAGAAATTAAACTTATACTGCATTCGGCTTCGCAAGCTCGCCTTGATCAGCAGCATATAGAGCCTCACTGACATCATCCGCCCTGCACCTCCAGCTTTCTGCGTACCCCCTGCGTAACCGCCAGACAGACACAAGTAAACCCGATGCTCCAAAAAAGAGCGCCGAGCACAACAGTTCCTTGTTCAAGCTGCATGTAGATACGAGTTGGGTAATAGAGTAGATAGGGATATGGTGTGTAAAAGCTAATCGTGCGGAGCCAACCTGGCAACCATTCTAGAGGAATGAAAAAGCCGGAGAGCAGCGTACTGAAGGAATAATTGACCCAATAAAACCAACGTGACTCAGTGGTCCACAAAGCTGCAACCCCTATCAAATAATTCGTGCAAATGGAGATATATGCCGCTAAGACGAGCGCAATCGCTGTCCAGCCATAAACCGAAGCGTGATGTGGAAGCTGTAAGGAGAAAATGAAGTAGTAGAGGGCATAAATCGGGATGAATTTATAAAGAAACTGATAATATACCTGGCCCCATTCCCGGCTCATCGCCTGATAGAATAAGTGTACCGGCCGCATGAGATCGACCGCAATTTGCCCGGTGCGCACCGATTGCTCGAGCCCGAGTCCATTCGTTGTGAACTGCGTAATCCAAAGGATCGCTTGGTTAAAAGCAATATAACCTACAATCCCTTTCGCCCCGTACTCGCCGAGTGACGAGTCGCTCCCTAAACCAGTCCAGATGCTAGCATAAATGAAGCCAAACACCGCACTCACTGCATTGTGCAGCAGATGCGAACCGCGATACTGCAAATTCCTCGCATACGCCTTGCGCGCCAAAACCGCGAAAAGCATAAAACACCTCCTGAGCTGTTTTGATCCTTATCAACTAGCTTTTTTTGCAGCCGCCGCGTAGAGACGGAAGTCTATATTACCAAAGTTACCCTAACCATGGCAATGATTATTTTTTATCGCAGATGGTGCCACCACGTAACGATGAAAAACATCCTTCCAGATCATTTCACACATGGACCCAACCCTGATTCCGTTTAATTAAGCATGTTTATCATCGTTAAAGTGCTGCTTCACCTCTTTTTCCGCCACGTAACGATGAAAAACATCATTCCAGCTCACCTCACATGCCAATCCACCCCGATTTCGCTTTCTTAAGGATGTTTATCATCGTTAAAATGCTGCTTCGTCTCTTTTCCCGCCACGTAACGATGAAAAACATCCTTCCAGGTCACCTCACATGCCAATCTACCCCGATTTCGCTTCCTTAAGCACGTTTATCATCGTTAAAGTGCTGCTTCACCTCTATTCCCACCACGTAACGATGAAAAACATCCTTCCAGCTCACCTCACATGCCAATCCACCCCGATTTCGCTTCCTTAAGCATGTTTATCATCGTTAAAATGCTGCTTCGTCTCTTTCCCCGCCACGTAACGATGAAAAACATCCTTCCAGGTCACCTAACATGCAATCCTCTCTCTTTATCTCTTTGTCTCGCTTTTTCCCCAACACCACCAAAAACGAAAAAGTCCCCGTCTCGTCGCTCAAAGCAACAAAACAGGGACTTCTCTTACTGCGAGCTCACCGGCTTAGCCGGCGGGGAATTGCTGTTCACTCCCGCAGCCTGCGGAGGAACATTTCCTTCATTAAACTCAGCGTTATAGCTATCCTGAATGGTTTTGGTCAAATAGTCATGATCGATATGTTCAGCTAAGTACTGTTTCCCGAACAGTAAATCGTACTGAACATTCCTGTAGTCATCAAGGAGTACTTTCGATGATTCGGGGACTTCAGCATGAAGTTCTTGGTTCTCATCAACAACAAGATTACTCAGTAATCCTGGCACTTGCGCCGCCAATTCGGCATTCAACTTGAAATTAGCCGGTTTTTCCATATGCAGCATATCCAGCACGTGGGCACCAAGGAAAGAATCGCTGAGCAGTGGAATGTCCTGCTTCGGCATATCGAAGTTCGACCAAGTCACAAGCGGAATGCTGTGCATCTTCTTCACTTCTTCCAGCGACCAATCATTCGCGTTACTGCTTTGGATGAAGCCTGCTTCTTTATATACTTGATAATCTAATCCCAGCATCGGCAAATGGTCCCCATAGAATACGATCATCGTCGGTTCATCCGATTCTTTGAAGTGATCGATTAGCATTTGCAAGCTTTGATCCGCATCGTGTGCACCCTGCGCGTAGGTCTCAAGAATCGATTTTGCTTCTGGCGTCAAGTCACCTTGCGCTTTGAACTGATTTTCTCCGTACCGAGGTTCATCATAAGGTCCATGGTTTTCCATGGTTACTGTGTACATAAACATAGGATCCTCGGTTTTATCTACTTCATTTATAATGCTCCTAGACACTTCGGCGTCCGAGATAAAATAACCCTTCATTTCCGGATTCACGAAATGTTCACTGCTCTTAAAGCTTTGGAAGCCTAACTCCTTATACACCGAATTACGGTTCCAAAACCATCCTTCATAGGAGTGAATTCCCATACTTTTGTAGCCCTGATCGGCAAAATAACTCGCCAAGCTCGGTACAGGTTTCGTTATATATTGTTGATACGGAATGGAACCCCCTGGCAGGAAGCTCATCGAGTTCCCCGTTAACACTTCGAATTCTACATTGCTGGTACCGCCACCGAATTGGGGGGACAGCAGGTATCCGGATGTCGACTCCTTCTGCAAGCGGTGGATGGTGGGTACCGGATCTTCACTGAACTTCACATTCGTTAACAAAGTCGGATCCCAGAAAGCCTCACTCATAATGAAAATCACGTTCGGCTTCTTCCCATTCAGAGAATTAGTATCTACAGACTTTTTCATTCCTGCTTTTTGCATGCCTACCTCTTGGAGATTAGCTGCAACGGTCGCAATACTTTGATCACTATACGTTTCTGGCTTTTGAACGATCGAATTTTTGACATTGAGGGTGAAAGCCAGGGCTAGTCCATTATTCGCATAGTTCTCTTTCTGATTCCACACAATTTCGTTTACTCCCAAATGGTCAAGAATTTTGCCAGCTAACGGTGTTTTGATTGCAAATGCATATAAGGCATAGAGCGCGAACAGCCCTAAACCAATTCGACTGATAATAGAAAAAGATACGCGCGGGAGTATCCATTTCAATAAAAAGACAAAGATGACCGCGATGATCACAGCTCCGATTCGGAGAAGCGCGGCTTTCCCTGTTACGAGCGAAGCAATATCCATACTTTCTTTATTCAGCAAAATATCCCAAGGGAAGAAGGGCTCCCCGATCATTTTCACCTTCATATAAGAAATCAGTGCCATAAGGCCAAGCAATAAGGTTGCGATGGATCCGGAAATAGCTAATGATCCTACAACCGCATAAATCAACGCTAATAAACAGAAGGATAGCCCTACATTTAATAGAAAAAGTGACTGGTTAGATGTTATCCATTGGGCCGTTTCATGCAAAGAACCGCGTTCAAGAAGTTCCATTCCAGCTACAGAAAGTATGGGTAAGCAAATCATAAATAATAAAAGCGAAATCGTCGCTCCCAGACGGTTTGGTCTCATCTTCTTAGGAAGATGGTTCCGGGGCTTCAAATTCAAGTGCATATTGCATCACTCTCCTCTTGCCCCTATTATAAACACCAATTGTGAAGGAATTATGTAGATAACCTTAAAGGAACCTTAGTTTTACCATAAAAACCCATTATTTGAGTCCAGCCAGCCATGAGGCTAACGCCTTCAATTCTTCCTCTTTCAGTGCCACTTGGAACGGCGGCATTCCGCCACCACCCTTTTGAATGCGCTTTATGATCTCCGCTTCATCTAAACGTTCTCCAACTTTTTGGATATTAGGGCCTTGTCCGCCTTGTAATTGATTACCATGACATGAGATGCAGAAATTTTGATAAATCTTAGGAACGTCCACTTTTACCGCCGCCGACTGCGCTTCATTTTGTTTATTTCCACAGGCCGATAAGCCGAGGGCCAGAACAATTACACCAAACAACTTTAATTTCATACGCGCGAAACTCCTTCAATCTGTTATATTTCTCTCATCATACCAGAGCATAGATTGTAAAATAAAGGAGCAGCGCTATTCACCGTTATTATGTTACTTAATGAGGCTATTTATCGGTTCTAACATTTGGAAAATCATTACGCAAATTGATTATGCGGGCTGGACAAAATAAAAGACATGGTTGGAGCGTTAGCCCAGACCATGTCTTATTTATGTTTGTAATGTCATTTATTCGTCTCTTTAAGCTAGCTTCAACCGAATGACGTTCCACGATGCTTTGCCAAGTATCGCCTGAATCTGGCTGTTGGATGATATGGCCGCATTACCGCCTGTGTGAGGCTTCACTCGATCCTGGGCATCCATGGTATTCGAGGCTTTCAGATCATCGTTTTCCAGAACGATATGCTCGATAACTCGGCATTCACCAAAACTGCGCAGATCCAGCTCCAGAGGAAGTGCTTCCTCCAGATGACGGTTAACTGCGAAGATCGTCACTTCGGACTTGTCTTCGTTATGAACGGCAACTGCTTCCAAGTAAGGCACATCCGTATAATCCTTCGCGTCATATTTCGGTGATTTGATCAGCGGCACAAGAACAGTCCCTCGTCCAAACACACTGGCGTGCATGTAAGGGTAGTAGATTGTTTGTTTCCAGGCTGCTCCCCCATTCGCGGTCATGATCGGTGCGATGACGTTAACGAGTTGTGCCAAACAAGCCATCTTCACACGATCCGCACGCTTCAACATAGAGATAAGCATACAGCCAACTAACAAGGCATCTTCATGGTTGTAAATGTCTTCGAGCTGTGGCGGCGCGATGGACCAAGGCTCTATTTTGCGATCCGCATCGTTGGAGTGATACCACACATTCCACTCGTCGAAGGATAAGTTGATTTTCTTCTTACCGCGCTTTTTGGCCTGAATATAATCTGCCGTCGAGATCACTGTGTTGATAAACCGATCCATGCCCATAGATTGTGCGAGGAAATTGGCTGAATCCTTATCACGATTGCCATAATATTGATGCAGGGAAATATAATCAACGTGATCATACGTATGCTCAAGTACTGTCGCTTCCCAATCAGGGAAAGTCGGCATATTCAGACTGGAGCTGCCACACGCAACAAGCTCGATCGATGGGTCGACCCATTTCATAACTTTGGCCGTTTCACAGGCTGCACGTCCGTATTCCGCGGCAGTTTTGCTGCCTATTTGCCAAGGGCCGTCCATTTCGTTGCCTAGACACCAGGTTTTGATGTTATGAGGTGCCTTGTAACCATGCGTGATCCGTAAATCACTCCAGTAGGTACCGCCTTTGATATTGGAATATTCAATGATATCTCTTGCCTCATCAGGACCGCGAGTCCCCAGATTAACGGCCATCATGGCTTCTGTGTTTGCTTTGCGGCACCAGTCCATGAATTCATTCAATCCAACTAGGTTAGGTTCAATGGTGCGCCATGCCAGATCAAGTCTCTTCTTACGTCCTTCTAACGGTCCAATGCCATCCTCCCAGTTGTAACCGGATACAAAATTACCACCCGGATAACGAACAATCGGAACATCCAACCCTTTTACCAGCTCTAGTACGTCTGCTCGAAAGCCTTGCTCATCCGCTTGCGGATGTCCAGGTTCGTAAATTCCGCCATAGACGGCTCGCCCCAAATGCTCAATAAATGAGCCGTAAATACGAGAATCTACTTCTCCAATTTTAAAATCTTTGTCAATAATCATACTCGCTTTCATGGACATTGTATTCACCTCGTAGTATAATTAATAAAAATATGAATCGATTAATACATTTATTATGTTATGACTATATTAAACAATAAACAGCGGATGATTTCAAGCTTTTCTTCTGCTTTCTGTTGAATTCATATTTTCATTAATTAGTCTACTTATGAGGAGATTGTCCGATGATCCAAACGACAACAGACCGCAAATGGCTGCCGCTGTATGAGGCGCTGGCTAGCGATGTGCGGCTTAAGATACTGGAGCTGCTTGCTGAGCAAGAGATGAATGTCAAGGAATTAGCCCATATGCTTGAATTAAGCAGCGCCATTGTAACCATGCATGTAAAAAAGCTCGAGGCTGGAGGGCTTATTCAGACCGCTTTAATTCGCAAGCAAGGCGGCACGCACAAAATGTGTAAGTTGGCCATCTCCCTCATCGAAATGCGGCTCCCGCGGCCAGTAGAGCAGCAGCGAGTTTTCGATGAAGTTGCGATTCCGGTTGGCCACTACACACGCTTCGAAGTTCATCCAACCTGCGGTTTGGCTACGGCTGACCATGTGATTGGTCAGTATGATGATCCGCGCTTCTTCTTCGAGCCCGAGCGGATGCATGCTAAGATTCTTTGGTTCGGCAGCGGCTTCGTGGAGTATCGCATTCCGAACTATGTGCTGCCCGGTCAGCCGCTTGAGGAAATCGAGATTTCGCTAGAAATTGGCTCCGAAGCACCAGGAATTGAAGCGAATTGGCCGTCCGACATTCATTTTTACGTCAATGATGTGCTGCTTGGCTATTGGACGAGTCCCGGTGATTCGGGACATGGCCGCGGCCAGCTCACCCCTGCCTGGTGGCCGGATTCAATCAACCAATACGGTTGGTTGAAGATCATTCGGGTCACCGAACAGGGAACGTTTCTTGACGGACAGCAGCTATCGGCTGTCTCGATCAAGGATATCCCCATGTCCCGCAACGAGTGGACACTGCGGCTCGAAGTGCCGAGCCATGCGACGCACGTCGGCGGTTTGACCTTGTACGGTGAAGGGTTTGGCAACTACAACCGTGACATCTTGTTTCGCACCTACCGCAGGTAGGGAACGAACCGTATTTGAATAAGGGGCTGTCCCAAGCCACTTTTTGGGATTATGTCTCGCTACCATTACTTTACTATGTTAAGCATTTGGCTCGAGGGAACGTCGATGCTCTATTTGGATGAAAAACACCTGAAAGCATGAGGAAGAGGAACGACGATGCGTTATTTCGCGTTTTTTTTGCCTCCGGGTCGTTCATATGAACAAATAGAGCACCCACGTTCCTCTTATTCGGTTTTTAGCTCAGATTTCCCAAAATAACGAATCGACGTTCCGCTAACTAGAGTCGGGTGACTTACTATTGCAATCGGCCCTATGTGAATTTACACTACTTTCGGAGCAAACTCTTCTTTTAGAAACAATCATACGTCTACGACGGGACACCCAAGAATGAAAAAAATATGCTCCTCCGATGCAATGCATTTTATTTTCGTATAAAAGTGATGCAACGAAAAAAGAGCCCCTAGGCTCTTTTGAACTTGATGTGCTTCTTTTTTGACCTTCATCAGACCATCTTTTGACAGTCATCTCACAATTGCTGCTCTTAATCGATTCACACCAAATTCCAAATACCCCTTTAAGCAGCTCAACATATAAACCCAACCTTCTTTATTATCTATCAATTGACTGATTAGGTCCCCATCATTTTCATTAAAACCCTCTTCATTGACTTCAATAACGGTGCTCGAATTATCCAACTCTTTCAGCGTAATCGTAACAACATGTCCATCATCCGTTGCACCCCACTGGAAAACGATTTTCTTATTTAACTCGATTTCCAATACGTTAATATCCACTTGTGCATCGTATTCATCATATCTCCAAGTAATCGTCTTGCCTTGCTCCAATCTTCCAGAACCCGAAGAAAACCAATAATTAGACATTTTTACTGGATCAATAAGAGCTTCAAATACTTCATTAACGGGCTTAACTATTTTAAATTTCGTTAGGTTGTTCATCCTAAATCAACTCTCTTTCGATGTAACTGTGATTGTTTAAAGAGAAATGGGTGGCAAAGTGTTCCCTGTTTCAAGTAAACTCTTTAAGTTACTCAGAATGGCTGGCCATCCATTATTTAATCCCTCAAAGGTATCTTCTCTATCCACGATGTCCGCAGATGTCAGATTTTCATGCCTAAGTATTAGTTTGACAGTCGAATCCAGCGGTTTCAACTCAAAGGTAACCTGCGACGGCTGCTTACGAGTGGTTTTATCTCCTACCCTGTTCCATGTAAAAGAAAGTAAACGATGCGGCTCGCACTTTAGTATGATTCCATGATCGGTGACTTGTCCATTCCGCGAATAGGTGACGTTAGAGCCTTCTTGCCAGTCCGATTGAATCTTGCTTCCGAAGAAGTATTTTTCGGTAAAATCGCTGCTTGTCAAAGCTTCCCAAAGCTTTTCCGGCGTCGTCTTGATGTAAGTTACATAAACAAATGCTGCATCAGTCATTTTAATCCTCCATATAATATAGGGATCTTTGAGCTTGCTCAGAGTCACTCCGCTTTAGGGACCTTTGAGCTTGCTCAAAGTCTCTCCGCTTTAGGGATCTTTCAGCTTGCTCCTTTTTAAGCTCACGCAATGCTTCGATACGATCACGATCATATTTGCTGATCCAGCGGTCATAAATCTCTCCGATGGGTGCAACATTTAGATAATGAATTTTATTTCGGCCTTGCCAAACAATAAGAATAAGGTTCGCTTCCTCCAATATATTCAGGTGTTTAGTAACGGATTGGCGCGTCATCTCAAGATGTTCGCATAGTTCATTTAAGGTCTGACCATTTTTCTTGAAGAGCTCGTCAAGGAGTTGTCTTCGGCTTGAATCAGCAAGAGCTTTAAATACTTTATCCATGCCATCATTATATGCAACCTTTTGTCTGCATGTCAAGTTTGGTTGATTGATGAATGCTGCCTGAGCATTCCATTCTCGAAATACAAAAAGACACGGAAGAGCAATCCCGTGCCTTTCAAATTGTGTTGTTTGCCCAACTAACCTACGCATGCATGCCCATACCTGCAGCCTCACTGCTCCCTGAATCAGCAGCGCTCTTCTCCCGCTCCTCCGCCCGGCGCAAAAACTTCTGCTGGCGCCAACGGATGACGACGAGAATGCCGCGCAAATATTCGTCGCAAATCATGGCGACATAAATACCCGCCAATCCCCAGCCCATGTGCAAACCCAAGACATAAGAAAGGCCCGCGGCCACTCCCCACATCGAAAACAGGGAGATAATCATATTGTAACGGGTATCGCCTACAGCGCTCAGCGCATTACCGAAGCCCATATTAAGCATTCTCCCTGGCTGCAGGAAAAGTGTCAGCACCAGACATGAGAGTCCCAGCTTGATAATATCCGCGTCTGAGGTGAAGAAGCCGAGAAAGCTTTTGCCGATGAGAAAGAGAATGATACTGTTGAATCCAACCAAACCGAGTCCAATCCATGTTCCTCGATATCCGCTCTTATAAGCTTCCTTGATATTTCCGGCTCCATACAGATGAGCAATCTGAATTTGAACCGCTAAGGCAATGGAATAGCCTAACATAAAACAAATCGACTCGAGCGTGTTCATATACGTTCTTGCCGCCAATTCCTTAGCTCCCATCGTGGCTAGGAACGTGTAGATCGTCAACTGCGTCAATACCCAGGAAGACATGTTCACGCCGAGCGGCCAACCTATTTTCAAAATATCGCCAAACAGCTTTCGATTGAATACGATTAGATCCCTCCACTCCATCCTCCGCTCGAACGCAGAAACGAACATAAACAGCAGCAAACACGTCGCGAGCAGCCTGCTCACAAGTGTCGAAATGGCCACGCCTGTTAAACCCAGTTGAGGAAATCCGAGCTCTCCATATATAAATCCGTAGTTAAACACGATGTGTATAACATTCATACCAATCGCCGTTATCATCGGCCCCTTGGTGTTCCCTGTATTCCTAATCACGGTGCTGAGAGCAGCCGTCAAAGCCGTTAAAACCATACCGCTCCCCACAATGGAGATATAGGTTTCAGCCAGAGGAAGCAGCCGCTCCTCCAAGTGGAAGAGATTAGCTAGAGGGCGAGCCTCCATATAAAGAATCATACTCAGTATACTACCTATCACTGCGCTGACAGTTACAGCCATAATCGCAACGGTCCGTGCAGATTCATTCTGCTTGGCTCCTAGTTTCTGAGCAATCAAAATCCCTGCGCCACTCGCAACCGTCATAAATAAGATCATCATCGCTTGGAACAATTGATTCGATAGACCGACCACCGCCACCGCATCATCCGATACACGGCTCACCATTAAGGTGTCGACGGCACCCAAAAGCAATTGCAGCAGCAATTCGACGAAAATAGGCCAAGCTAGAAGCCACAGTGTAAACTTATTTTTCTCTTTGACCATGTTTTTCACCATCCGATTATTATCTCTCTTTTTGTATAAATGAAACTTTGTTGTCTGCTCAAATTATAGATGCTATAGTTGACTCCAAGTATGAGTATTGCAACTTAAAGTTTCAAAATTCCAACCTCCATTCAAGAGATGAAAAGGTGACTCCGATGGCTTTTATCGAAATGACTGTCCCTCCGCTGCCGCACTACATTACAAGCGGTTTCAGCACAATATCCAAAGGCAGCAAACATCCGAGCAGACGCAATATCCAAGTATTTGATTTATTAATCACCACATCGGGCTGCTTCTATATAGGCGAGGGAGATGCTAGGTTCGAGGTAGCAGCTGGACAAGCCGTTATTCTAAGGCCAGACAGCTATCATTTCGCTACACAAGTCTGTTCCGAGCTGACGGGTACTTATTGGATGCATTTCCACGCAGGAGGACCATGGGCTATGGTAGACCATACGGTCCAACCTATACCTCTGGAAGACCCAACACAAACCCCAATTGAGCCATTTGCTGTAGAGCCCTTTACGATTCGGATCCCCCAATATACAACACTTGTGCAGCCAGAAAAAACCTATGACCTGTTCGAACAGCTTCAGCAGCTGCAGCCAAGTGCTCATCAGAGCAGTGTCCGTTTTGCGCAGCAGCAGCTTTTTCATGAGCTATTGCGCCAGCTTTCTGCTTCCACGGACAGCGATCATCCATCACCTTCCAAGGCTTGTGCGGAAAAAGCGGCGGCCTATTTAAGGCAGCATTACAAAGCGTCTGTTTCAGCCAAAGAGCTCGGCGATCATGTCAATTTCCACCCTGTTTACATTGCACGCTGCATGCAAAAAGAGTATGGCTGCTCCCCTACGGAATACCTGCTTAGGTTAAGGATCCAGCAGGCTAAGCTGCTGCTGCTTCAAACCGATCTTCCCGTCGCGCACGTCGCGGAAGAGGTGGGTTTTGAACAGCCTGCCTATTTCGCCACCTGCTTCACCAGAATGGAAGGTATCTCTCCTCGCAAGTACAGGCAGCAGTTCTCACGGGGATAATGAACGAACAACTCGAAGGCATATATAGGCTAACTTCACAATACAGTTAACTTATATAACTCAGAGGGAGTTGACTTGATATGGAAGATCAGCAACATGCACCTGTCCTAAGTGTAAAAGATTGGATGATTACCATCCTGCTCCTTGCCATTCCACTTGTGAATATTGTGATGCTATTCGTGTGGGCATTCAGTAAGGGAGAAAACCCTACAAAATCTAATTATGCCAAAGCAAGCTTAATCTGGGCTCTCATCGGACTCGGTCTCTATTTTATTTTCTTTGTCCTCTTCTTCGGCGCAATGATTTCGAATATGAATCAATAAACCTTCTCCCCAGCAGCTATCCTCCTTGCGGCCGTAACCGCTTGGGGATAGCTCTTTTTATGTTATACTGGAAAAAAATGATAAGGAGTCTACGAACATGCCATCCCCCTTACATTGGAAAAAGTCACTATGGATTCTATGGGGTGCTAATTTCTCCGTTATGTGCGGCATGAATCTTGTTCTTCCTTTCCTACCACTATATATCGGAGAACTTGGGGTTCAAGATCTCGGCGAAATTGTACGTTGGACAGGCTGGATTGTCGCTGCACAGTTCATCACATCTTTTCTCACTCAGCCGCTTTGGGGCGCTATCGCGGATCGTCGCGGACGTAAAATCATGCTGCTTCGCGCCGGCTTTGGGATGGCGATTGTGACAGCACTTATGGGCATCGTCACGTCACCGTGGCAGCTGCTGTCTCTGCGGCTGCTCAACGGTATCTTCTCCGGTTTCATCTCCATGGCGGTGTCTCTTCAAGCTTCCGTTACACCGCCGGAGCATTCGGGCAAGTCGCTCGGCACTTTACAAACGGGAGCTATCGCCGGGTCGCTCATCGGCCCTTTACTTGGAGGCTTGCTGGCAGGTTTCTTCGGTTACAGCCATGTGTTTTTCTTCACTGGAGGGCTCATGCTCTGCGCGAGCATCATCGTCATGATTTTCATTAAAGAGGAGCGTAAGCCTCCTTCTAAGAAAAAAGAACGACGGCGCACAGATTGGCGGCTATTTCGGCCTTTGCTCCCAGTCTTCGCTGCTTCCCTGATCACACAGATCGGCATGATGAGCATCGAGCCGATAGTGACGGTGTACGCGAAGACCTTATATTCGGGCAGCCACTTGGAGCTGTTCGCTGGTCTAATCGTTGCGATTACCGGCATCGCGAATTTGTTCGGCGCCCCATCCTTAGGGAGACTCGGCGACCGAATCGGTCAGCGTAAAACGCTTGTTATCGCCTTATCAATGGCGGCACTTGCCTTCATCCCGCAGGCTTTTGCCACTAGCATCACTATGCTCCTAGTCGGCAGGTTCCTGCTCGGACTGTTCATCGGCGGCATGATTCCCTCTCTGAACGCGCTAGTCATGAAGCTAGCGCCTACTCAGATTCAGGGGACCGCTTACGGCTTTAATACCTCATCGCTGTTCCTAGGCAATCTGATTGGCCCCTTAATTGGCAGCCATCTTGCGGCAGCGTACGGTTTCACATCCGTCTTCTATATCACGATGGGCATTTTACTGCTCTGTGCTGGATTCGTCTTTACGAATCGCAGTTTAGACCATCAACCCCATTCGAAACCAGCTTAACACTTACCACTACTTGTAAAATTGGAGGATCACAATGAAACACGAAATTCTATACAAAGGCGCATTTCCTATGTTGAAGGTTGAGCTTGAAGCAGGCGAAAATATTAAGGCGGAAGCTGGAGCTATGGTCTCCATGTCCCCAAATATCGAACTCAAGGGAACTGTAGAGGGCGGTATCATGCGCGGTTTAGGCCGAATGCTGAGCGGCGAGAAATTCTTCTTCCAAGAATTAACTCCATCCAGAGGATCTGGCGAGGTTTTACTGGCACCTACTGTCATTGGCGATATTGAAGCCGTAGAGCTAGACGGATCCTACAAGCTGTATGTGCAAAAAGACGGCTTTCTTGCTGGAACATCCGGCATTCAGGTGAATACGAAAATGCAAAACCTGATGAGCGGCTTTATGTCAGGCGAGGGCTTTTTCATCGTTGAAATTAGCGGAAAAGGCACCGTCTTCCTTTCCTCCTACGGCGCTATTCATGCCATTAATCTAGCTCCAGGGCAAGAAGTGATCATCGATAACGGACATCTCGTCGCTTGGCCGGATTATACGCAGTATACGATTGAAAAAGCGGCCAAAGGCTGGTTATCCAGTTTGACGAGCGGCGAGGGCGTTGTCTGCCGATTCCGCGGCGAAGGTGTCGTGCTTATTCAAACGAGGAACCCGCAGGGTTTCGGCGGGTGGATTAAGCAGTTCATTCCGGGTGGCAGATAGGTGTAATGGAACCCAAGAAGTCATTCTAGGTGGCAGATAAGTGCCATGGCATCGGTTCTCGTACCTAGGGTGACTTGCTAGCTAAATCAGATAGAGTAACTTCGTCGATGACATGTTTGTTTAACAGATATTGGAGTCTTCTTTGGAGTCTGCATGGAGCCTACATTTAGGGCGTTCATTTGCAATGTTGTATTTTCTACAACTTTACACAAGCAAAACCATGCTATCTTGTCCAAATGTTGCAGAACCTACAACAATTCTGCCTATAAATAGCCGTTTAGCATAAAATCCTCCTAAATTGTTGTACAAGATACAACATCTCCAGCTTGGCGGGAAGAAATGAAGGAAATTGTTGTACGTTGTACAACATGCAAGTGCAGGTAACCTCATCTCCCCTTTCTACCAAGGATAAACGACTCCGTCGTCCTATATGGACAAGCGTGTTTGTCGAGGTTGATGCTAAGCAAAATTTGACCGCCGCCTTGCGGCTCTGCAGCGCATATCCAGGATCAACTGAAAAAAACGAGAATTCCTCACGGGGGGTTCTCGTTTTTTTGACGATGATATGATAAAATGGTTCTATCACATAAACTTGGTTTTATATACAAAACCACAAAACGGAAATGCAATGTATTTGAACGATCGCTTTGCGAACAAGGAGGCCCTTACTTGGATGATAAATACCGCGTTCCGGCTATCGAACGTGCACACCTGATCCTTAAAGAAATCTCTCTGCATCCAGGTGAGTTGAAGCTCATCGACTTGTCTCGAACGCTCGCCATTAACAAAAGTTCGATGTACTCGTTGTTATTAACCATGGAGAACTTGGGATGGATCGAAAAGGAGACCGGAGAAACCTACCGGCTAGGAAGAGAGTTGTCTCGTTTCGGCCATGCCTCCATGCAGCAGCGAGACTTGAATGAGTCCTTCCATAAGGAAGCAGCCCTATCCAAGCTGAAGCTGGGCGAATCTTTCCAACTTGCCAAATTAGATGGCAAGGAAGTCCTCTATACCGCTAAAGAGGAAGCGCTTACGCCTGTTAGGCTCGCTTCTGAACCAGGCATGCGGTTGCCTGCACATGCCACCGCACTCGGTAAGGTCATACTGGCTGATCTGAGCGATGAGGAAATTGATTTGCTTTATCGTTCTGACCAAGAACCATTTCCACGTTTAACGGTTCATTCCATTACCTCTTTACAAGCATTAAAGCAAAGTTTAGAGCAAATCCGGCAACAAGGTTATGCACTAGACTTGGAGGAAGCCGTGCTTGGATTTAGCTGCGCGGCGGCTCCGATCCGTAATGCCCAAGGCCAGGTCATTGCTGCTGTCAGCTGCTCCATGATGCTGCCTCAATGGGAGCAGAAGAAGCAGTCATGTATAGAAGAAATTTGTAAGCTCGCTCATAAACTATCCGAATAAAAAGGAGATTTCACATGCGATTACAAGACAAAGTCATTCTCATCACAGGTGCAGGATCAGGAATCGGCAAAAGTACCGCTCTCTTATTTGGACAAGAGGGTGCGCAAGTCATCGTGAACGATCTCGATGTCGTCAAAGGGAAAGAGACTGCGGATGAAATTATCGGGGCTGGCGGAGCTGCTAAATACATACAAGCGGACGTTACTCAAGCAGACTCCGTCAGTCAGATGGTAGAGCAAATCATACAGGAACATGGCCGTATTGACGTGCTTTTCAACAATGCCGGAATTAGCGGCGTAGGCGCGCTTCATGAGCTAGAACCTGACGCCTGGGACCGCATCATGAGCGTTAATGTCAAAGGTGTATTCTTACCTTCAAAGTATGTCGTACCACATATGATGGAGCGCAAATCCGGTTCTATTATTAACATGTCTTCCTGTATTGCTGAAATAGGTCTGGCCCGCCGAGCATCTTACGCAGCAACCAAAGGCGCTGTCCTCGCATTGACCAAATCCATGCAGGTGGATTATGCCGCCTATGGCATCCGGGTGAATGCGCTGCTGCCGGGTACCATTTTAACACCATTCGTAGAAAACTATCTCCGCACTTCCTACGACGATCCTGAAGCAGCCATCGCCTCTTTGAAATCCAGGCAGTTAAGCAACGAAATGGGCCGTCCGGAGGACGTTGCGCTAGCAGCATTGTTCCTCGCTTCAGACGATTCCAAATTCATGATGGGTTCACCGTTATATATTGACGGAGGCGTGACTTTCGGCAAGAACGCTTAAGTAGACGGCCCGTATTCTGCATTTATTCATTTATTCATTTATTCATTTATTCATTTATTCATTTATTCATTTAATCATTCACTCATACATTCATTCAGGAGGTATTACTAATGAAACTGCTTACTTTCAGGAAAAATGATACGTTGACCCTGGGCGTCCAAACCGAATTTGGCGTGCTGGATGTCGTTCAAGCTGTCAAGCAGCTGACGCCAGCATTCACAGTCCCTGCCACTATTCACGAAGCCATTAATGGCGGGGTAGCCGCTACCGATGCATTACTTAACCTCGTTAATCTTGTTCTAGAGCACGAAGACCGTGCCTCCTTGCTGCACAGCGAAGAGACAATGATTTACGGCCCTTGCGTTACGCATCCTAACAAAATCATTTGCGTTGGTCTGAACTATCGCAAGCATGCCGAAGAAACGAATGCTGCTATCCCGCAATACCCGATTCTCTTCAACAAATTTAATAATACGCTTACCGGACACGGGCATGACATTGCACTACCTCGTGTAACCAAGGAAGTCGATTACGAAGCTGAGCTAGTCATCGTGATTGGTAAACAGGCCAAATATGTGCCCAAGGAAGAAGCCTTGGAGCACGTGTACGGGTACTGCTGCGTGAATGACCTTTCTGCGCGTGATTTGCAGATGCGAACTCCGCAGTGGCTACTGGGCAAATCGTGTGATGACTTCAGCCCGCTCGGCCCTTATCTGGTGACCGCCGATGAAGTCGGCAATCCGAATGACCTCAAGATCAGCACCACGGTCAACGGCAAAGTGCGTCAAAACTCGAACACGGCGGATATGATTTTCCACTGTGACGAAATTGTCAGCTATATTTCTCAGCATATGACGTTGTATCCGGGGGATATCATTCTAACGGGTACACCGGAAGGTGTAGTGCTCGGTGATCCAGTTGATAAGCGCGTATACTTAAAAGACGGCGATGTCGTGACGATTTCAATAGAAAAATTAGGTAGTCTGACTAATCGCATGGTTAGTGAGTAACTAGCTTTCGTTTTTAAACGGAATCCAAAAACTCATCTATACATCAAGAGCAAGCCGTAGGATCTGCGGCTTGCTCTTTTGCTTCTTCCATTTATACTCGCTCCACCAACATCGCTACGCCTTGTCCGCCGCCAATACATAAAGCAGCTACCCCCAGCTTGCCACCTCTCTTCTCCAGCTCATGCAGCAGCGTAACCAGAATGCGGGCTCCGCTTGCACCAATCGGGTGTCCAATGGCAATCGATCCTCCATTGACATTTAATTTCTCTGCTGAAACACCCAGCTCGCGTCCAACAGCTAAAGACTGCGAAGCAAAAGCCTCATTCAGCTCGAATAAATCAACGCTATCGAGTCGAACCTCCGTTTTACGGAGCAATTTACGAACAGCATCAACGGGCCCCATTCCCATCATAGATGGATCTAAGGCAGTGTTCGCATAGCCTTTGATGCGAGCTAAGGGCTTAAGCCCAAGCTCCTTAGCCTTATCCGCGGACATAACAACAAGCGCAGCGGCTCCGTCATTAATGCCAGAAGCGTTGCCAGCCGTAACCGTTCCCTCTTTTTTGAAAGCAGGACGGAGCTTGCCCAGCACTTCAGCTGTTGTACCCGCACGAGGAAACTCATCCTGCGCGAATAACACTGGATCGCCTTTTCTTTGCGGGATGGCAACAGGCACGATCTCATCCTTGAATCTGCCGGATGCAATCGCCTGCTCCGCCTTCAGCTGGCTCCACGCAGCAAACTCATCCTGTTCGGCACGTGTTACACGATGATGCTCCGCTATATTCTCAGCCGTGATGCCCATATGGATGTCGCACATCGCGCACCATAGTCCATCCCGAATCATCGAATCGACCATAGCGCTGTCACCAAGCCGCAGGCCCGAACGAGCCCCGGGCAGCAGATAAGGCGCCTGCGTCATATTTTCCATACCGCCTGCCACCACGATATCCGCATCTCCGAGGCTCACGGACTGTGCCGCCAGCATGACGGACTTCAGGCCCGAACCGCATACCTTGTTAATCGTCATCGCTGGAACGAATTGCGAATACCCCGCCTTGAGCCAAGCTTGCCGGGCCGGATTTTGCCCCAGTCCAGCCTGAAGCACATTACCCATGATGACTTCGTCTACTTGGCTGTCAGCCAGATTAGCTCTCTTCAGAGCCTCTTGGATAACCGTACTGCCTAGCTGCGGAGCGGATATGTCCGCCAATGCTCCTTGAAAGCTGCCAACGGCTGTACGAACTGCGCTAACGATGACGACTTCTCTACTCATAACGATCTCCTTTGCTCATCTGAGGTTCATTTTGAAGAAGAGGACTAATGGTAAAACGCGCCTCTGTGTTGGCGAGAACCTCTTCCATCGTTACACCTGGCTGTATGTCCGATAGCACCATGCCCTCATCCGTAAAATCAAAGACGGCTAAATCCGTAATCAGACGATTCACTACGCCTTTACCTGTCAATGGCAGGGTGCATGCCTTTTTAACTTTCGACTCACCTGCTTTATTCACATGTTCCATGATGACAATGATCCGTTTGGCGCCGTTGACCAAATCCATCGCGCCGCCCATCCCTTTTACCATTTTTCCGGGAATCATCCAGTTGGCAAGGTCGCCATTCTCCGCTACCTCCATACCGCCCAGAATGGCCAAGTCAATATGACCGCCTCGGATCATAGCGAACGATTCTGCGCTGTCAAAAAAAGAAGCGCCCGCTACAGCGGTTACCGTTTCTTTGCCTGCATTAATTAAATCCGGATCTTCTTCTCCTACGTAGGGGTAGGCACCGATGCCCAGAAGCCCATTTTCCGATTGCAGCATAACCGTCATTTCCGGAGGAATATAATTGGCGACTAGCGTAGGCAGGCCAATGCCTAAATTGACGTACATGCCCTCTTTAATTTCCTCAACGGCACACTTAATAATCGTTAAACGGTCGTTTTTCATACCGATACCTCCTTACTTCGAACGGTGAGACGCTCAATCCGTTTTTCATAGGACGCACCCTTCACAATCCGCTGCACATAAATACCTGGCGTATGAGTATCGTCCGGGTTCAGCTCACCTACCGGCACAATTTCTTCCACCTCAACGATCGTCACTTTCCCTGCTGCTGCTGCCAGCGGATTAAAGTTGCGCGAGGTTTTGCGGAAAATTAGATTGCCCATCGGGTCTGCTTTCCAAGCTTTGACCAAGGCAAAATCACCAACAATCCCTTTTTCCAACAAATAGGTGCGTCCTTCAAATGTTTTGTGCTCTTTGCCTTCTGCAACTAAAGTGCCTACGCCCGAAGCTGTATAAAACCCTGGAATACCGGCTCCGCCAGCACGAATTCGTTCGGCAAGCGTTCCTTGAGGGACCAGCTCCACTTCAAGCTCCCCGCTTAAGAACTGCTGCTCAAATGTTTTGTTTTCTCCCACGTAGGAGGAAATCATTTTCTTGATTTGTTTGTTAGCCAGCAGCTGTCCAAGGCCGCAATCATCAACCCCGCAATTATTGCTAACTACGCACAAATCTTTGGTCCCTTGCGCTTTAAGCGCTGCAATTAAATTCTCTGGAATCCCGCAAAGCCCGAAACCGCCAACAATCAACGTGGCTCCGTCACGAATATCCGCTATAGTTTCCTCTATGGAAGAACATATTTTATTCATGATGATCCATCTCCTATTCCTATCCCTAGGTTTATTTATCTCTACTGGGCCGTGTAACCACCGTCGATTAATAGTGACGCTCCCGTAACCCCTCGTAATTTATCGCTTGCAATTAACATCGCATAGTCAGCAATTTCCTCTACCGCTAAGAGGCGTCTTTGTGGAACCAAAGGGTAAATAACTTCTTCAAGGACACTTTCCAAAGGAACATTGCGCGTTTTCGCCAAGTCCTGCAGCTGTCCTCTAACAAGAGGTGTATCTACATATCCCGGACACAGCGCGTTCACCGTAATGCCATGAGCAGCACCTTCCAGTGCCGCTACCTTCGTTAAGCCAATCAACCCGTGCTTTGCGCTGTTATAGGCAGCTTTGCCTGCAAATCCAATCACTCCGTTGATCGAAGCCATATTAATGATCCGACCAAAGCCTTGTTCCTTCATGATCGGGAAAGCATGTTTAATTCCGATAAAAGCACCTGTCAGCATCACCTTTAGCATGAATTCAAACTTTTCTACAGGGAAATCCTCAATAGGTGCAACATGCTGCAGTCCTGCGTTATTGACAAGAATGTCCAGCCGTTTATAGGTTTGAACTGCGGTTTCAATAACTTCGACAAATTGCTTCTCCTGCGTTACATCACATTTAACCCCTATAGCTTCAAAGCCTTCTTCCTGCAACTGCTCCGCTGCCAGATTCGCTTGCTCACCATTGATGTCGGAAATGACCACCTTGGCTCCTTCTCGAGCATAAGTTCGAGCGATTTCAAGACCAATACCGCTTGCAGCCCCTGTTATCAAGGCAACTTTATTTTCCAAGAACCTAACCATTGCGCATACCTCCATCTTGAACTTAAAAAATCGATAAAATGATCGCGAGCACGAGAACCGTTACTGTTTTGATAACCGTAATTGCGAAAATATCCTTGTACGATTGTCGATGTGTGAGTCCTGTAATGGCAAGGAGTGTGATGACTGCACCATTATGTGGGAGCGTATCCATACCGCCTGATGCCATCGAAGCAATTCGGTGTAGCAATTCCGGGCTAATCCCTGCTGTAGTTGCTGCGGCCAAATATTGCTTACCCATGACTTCCAAGGCGATGGATAGCCCTCCTGATGCGGAGCCTGTAACACCGGCCAATATATTGACAGAAATGGCTTCCGAGATAAGCGGATGAGAACTTAAGCCTAGAATCCAACCTTGAATAGCTTTGAATCCTGGGAGGGTTTTGACAACATTACCGAAGCCTACCTCAGATGCTGTGTTAAAAATAGCAAGCAGCGCTCCCATAGCTGCAGCCGTCAAACCCGCTGCTAATTTACTTTGAACAACGCGTGCATTAATACAGATCGCAGACAGAATACCGATGAGCAAGGCCACGATCAATGCCCATGAGGACGATACCGTTTTTACGTTGGCAATATTAAACGTTTTCAAAAGCTCAGCTGAATACCAGTTGTTTACCGTTAAGAAACCTCTGCTCAGCAAATAGTTAAATAGCAGGACCAGCACCAATGGGATGATTGACACCCAGAGATTTGGATATTTCTGATTGTCTAGCCCTTCAGGCTCGTTCTTATGTCCTAAACCATAGCCTTCACCAGCAGCTTCCGCTTGTTTGCGTCTGCGTTCCAACCAGAACAGCCCTAAGCCAAATACGATAAGACCGCCGATAATACCAAGGATTGGAGCCGCATAAGAATCCGTTCCGAAATAAGTTGTAGGAATAATATTTTGAATTTGAGGTGTTCCTGGCAGCGCATCCATCGTAAACGTAAACGCTCCCAAAGCAATCGTACCGGGAATCAATCTCTTTGGAATATTCGCTTCACGGAAGATCGAAACAGCGAAAGGGTACACTGCAAACGCTACCACAAATAAAGAAACACCGCCGTACGTTAAGATACCGCAAGCAAGAACAACGGAAAGCATCGCCCTTTTGGAGCCCAATGCCTTCACTAGCGATTGCGCAATGGAGGATGCCGCACCGTTCAATTCCATCACTTTACCGAACACAGCTCCCAATAGGAAAATCGGGAAAAAGTTTTTCACATAATTTGCTGCGTTCACCATATACACTTCTGTATAGCTCGGCATTAAAGCAATTCCCGATATCAATACAGCCAGCAAGGTGAAAATAGGTGCAAACACGATGACCGGATAGCCTCTGTAAGCAAAAAACATCAGCAGGCCTAAGGATAACACAATCGCTACAATCTCAATAAACATGTTCTGCTCTCCTTTATCGTCATTTGTAAAGCGCTTCCAACTTGTTTGGTATGAATGAACTGTTTACATTACATTTGGATTAATTTCAGTTTACATGCAGATTCTCAACAGGTAAAATTCATAATTGGAATGACAATCATGAAAAAATGCTATAGGTCGGGGAGGGATGATCCTTTGGATTTACGCCAGTTAACTTATCTGCTTGAAATTGCTAAACATATGAATTTTACCAAAGCAGCCGAAGCCCTTCACCTCACACAACCTACACTGAGTAAAATGGTGAAAAATATAGAAGAAGAACTGGGCGCTACTTTATTTGATCGTTCAGGTAAATATGTTCAATTGACGGACTCGGGAGAGATCGCCGTTCAACAGATTCAAGTCATCGTTCAGGCTGTCCAAGATCTTCATCACCTATTAGATGATGTCTCCAACCTAAAAAAAGGAACCATCACCATAGGGTTGCCCCCGGTAGTTGGTTCCGTTTTCTTTAAAAGAGTAATCGCAAAGTTCCAAATTAAACATCCAAATATCCATTTCCAACTTGTCGAAGAAGGCGCTAAGAATGTAGAAAGCCTTGTGCAAAACCGCAAGCTTGATCTCGGTGTGGTGGTTGGGCCTGTAGACACGTCTAACTTTGAAACCTTGCCTTTTCTCTTTCAAAAATTAGCGCTCATCATCCATCGTTCTCATCCGCTAGCTGAGCAATCCAGCGTATCTCTTTTGCAGCTTAGAAATGAACCCTTTATCCTGTTTCCTAGCGGCTATGCCGTTCGAAACCATGTCATTCATGCCTGTCGATCCGTTGGATTCGATCCTTCCGTTGTTTACGAAAGCTCACAATGGGACCTATTGGCTGAAATGGTGGCTTCGAATGCAGGCATTTCTATCATACCCGAGACGATTTGCAGTAAAATCACTTCTCCCGAAGCACTTACGCTGCCTTTAACAGAGCCATCTATTCCCTGGAATTTAGTCATTATTTGGCCTAAGGATCATTACGTCTCTTACGCGATGCGTGAGTTTATTTCGTTTAGCCAAGAGCTTTCGGAGACAGAGAACTGACTATACCAACATTCACTTACTGTTGGGGTCTGAGGTCATTCGAAGATGAGTATTACTTAGTTACTTTTACAATCATCTTATCGCTGGATACGGCTCCTGCATAGTTGACGAGCTCAGCGCGATACTCATAGGTGCCTATTGGTCTATTTGTTACGGTACCCATTGCAGATTGAGCAGCAGGTGTATTGCTTGTCATTGCTTGTGTATAGATGAGAATACCGTTTTCGTATAAATGATAGGTCGTTCCATTCGTTCCCCACCACAGATTCATGTCAACTTTGAAATTCCCGTCGCCATCCCAGTTGTCATTGGAAAGGACCGGTTTAGCCGGTGTTGCCTGAGTAACGATAACGGTCATAATGTCACTTCTCGTTGTGCCAAAAGTATTGGTGAGTTCAGCGTAGTAGCGGTAGGTCCCATTCATCTTGTAGGTAACTGACGTTACGGTAGATTGGGCACTCGGTGAATTATCCGCAAGAATTTGGGTCTCGATGAGCACATCATTTTCATACAGCTTATAGATTCTACCGTTATCTCCCCACCACATATCCATTTTCACCCTGTAATTGCCGTCCTGAATGCCGGTATCATACCCATTGTCATTAGACAGATCAGGTTTTCCCGGCACTCCTTTGCTTTTCGTAATCATGTTGTTTACGGTTGCGGTCGCAGTGCCTTGATTGCCTGCATCATCAACAAATTCAAAAGTAAAGCTGCCGTTCATGATGAACGAGTAGCTGTTTGCCCCCCCGTTGTTCGTTATCGTTACATGTTCGTTTGGCGTAATGGACGCTACTACAATATCATTGGTCGGAGTTGTGCTGCTATATGCGACCGATGCAGTCGGCACAGTCATGTCAATATTAATTACACTCGTGCGCTGCATCTCCACATTGCCGGCGTTGTCTGTCGAACGGTAGCTCAACACATGTTGTCCATCCGCATTCACTGATAAGTGGTTTGTATAAATCTGCCATGTGATTCCTCCGTCCAGACTGTACTCTGTTTTCTCCACACCCGATCCATGATCGGTGGCGGTCAATGTTACCATTACCGGACTTACGTACCAACCATTTTGTCCATCCGGTTGCGCCGGAGACATTGAGGCTGTCGTAACTGGCGCAGCAACATCTGTAATGTCCACGATCGTCATCGAATAAGGCTGCAATTGGATCTGTCCGGCAAAACTTGAGACAGGTGCCTCTGGCAAAGGATTGACCTGAGGAGCGTCCAGCCAGCTCGCATTCGGATTGGTCAGGTAATCCGGCAAAGGATTTTCTCCCCCGTATATCCAATTCGTCTTGAGCGCCGCTCCTGGTACGGATACGTTAACCGGGTTCATCGTGCGGTTGGCAAATACGACCTTCTTAATGCCGCTTGCATCGCCGAATCCCCATGCGCCAACATCAGCGACATTATAATATACATTCGTTGCTATAAAGCGAAGTTTTTCATTTTGAACATTGCCCTGTGCGAGATTGATCTTGTAGTAACTGCTGTTTGCGTCAAGCAAATCGCCTAATGCTTTAAATACATGAAAATTCGGTAATTTGACGAGATCGCCATTCGATGCCTGCTGCACGATTCCAAACCCCTGAGTATCCACCATCGCGTGAACGTCGGTAATCGTCACTGCGCCTGACTCGATCATTTGCAGCACCCGTTCCATACTGTGGATCGCAAATCCTGGTGTCTTCATGAACTGTTTGCGTGCCTTCTCGTTCAAGTCCGTCTCTCCGAAAATGACCGTCGGAAGTGATGACCATTCCGTTACCCACATTTCCTTGCCCGGGAATTGATTATTTTGAATGATGAGCCCTTCCAATGCGCTTTGGTTATACGTATACAAATAGTCCATCATCTTGCTGTTCGTCAAATCATTCAGATACGGAATAGGGGAATACACATGGACGATGATCGCATCGTAGAAACTGGTGTCTTGCGCCAGGCTCTGGTTCCAAGCAGCAACCCGTCCCCCCTGCGTTGCTCCCCAGTCGACGTTAGGATCTGGCTGATTATTGGGGTCAGCAGCGATCCTGTCTTCAAGGTCTTTCGCGACCGCGACAATACCAACTTTTATGGTTGGGTCGATGTTTTTGATGCCCTGATAAATCAATTTGCATTTTGCAATGTACTCGTTTACCGATGGAAACGCTTTATCAAAGAAAATTGAATATAGCTCATTCCCCATTTCCACATATATAGGCTGGGTTGTCAGCTGCTTCATCTGCCGAATTTGAGTCATAATTTCATCTACCGACTGTGAGATGACGTTCAAGTCATATACGTACGGCACACCCAAAGTATTAGCCAGATGGTACGAATTCGCAAGGGATAGCCCTGGATAGCCCGGCTTTAAGCTTACATTTTCAATAGCCCCGATCGTTTTATTTCCGTAAAATTGCTGATAACGCGGATCCTTCGAATTAATAAGGGTACCTTCGTTGTACATGTAGAAATCAGCGCCTGTTCCATCCGGACCACGCACGTTTTGCAGCTTGAGTTCCATGCCGAGATTATCATGACTTGCAGGTTGAAAATCGGTCACCCTGCCGATTTTTAAAACTTGTTCGTTATGCACCCCTAATAGATAGGGCGACAAAGCATACGGAGTCGTATCGATCTGGAATTCCGCCGATGAAACGGTTGGACCCGGTATAGGATTCACCGTAACCTGGGTTGTGGCCGAAAATCCGCCGTCTACTGTAGTAACAGTAACCATCGTCGTCCCAGCGGACAACGCTTTGATGGCTCTGGACTTGCTTGCTCCGCCGACCAAGCTTGCCACGGATGGGTCGCTGATTGACCATACGGTGAACAAGTTATCGGCATCAGTTGGAGCGATCATCGCTGTGAGTTCCTCGGATTCCCCTACATATAGCGAAGTACTGGCCTTATTTAGGGAAACGCCTGTTGGCCGGACATAGACGACAACGTCACTCTTATCTTGATAAGAACCGTCATACGTTGCAGCGGTAATAGTAGCCTGCCCCTTTGCGACGGCTGTGACAACACCAGTTTGATCGACTGTTGCTACAGCATGGTTGCTTGAGCTCAATACGACATTCTTGCCAGTTTTATTGGTGATCGGAATAGGCGCGCTATTTCCTCTGGCGTAAGCGGCCAGCTTGGTGCCCATGACTAACTTCGAGCTTTCATGGTTCCAAATTTTAATATCATCAATAGTCGCCTTTAGATTGTAAGTAGTCAACTGCACCTTGCCAAATGAATACGCAACGTTGGAAATTGCTCCCGCAAACGTATAATCAGCATCCGCTGCGTCTTTTACATATACTTGAACCGAATCGTCCAAAGCAGCCAGTTTGATATCGTAATCTATCCCTTGATTAAATGCCCCGGAATAAAAAGACTGCTCCGTACCGCCTGCTTTAATATAGCTTAATCCGGTCCCCCTGATCAGCAGCCGTGTGTACTCGGATTCGCTCACATATCTAAGCTTAATGGAAATGAAGTTTCCGGCCAAATTGTCTCCACGATTAAACCGCATCGAAATCGTCTGATTTCTCCATTGTGCATTCGCCCCTTTGAGTTCAATCAGAGAGGAAGCGGTTGTTGTCGAAGATAATCGGGAATTATCAACCATCCAAGTGCCCTGTACAGGATTCCATAGATTCATACCATTGCTGAAATCGTCCTGGAACTGCAATACCCCTATGGAATCCACCGGATCTTTCACATAGATATCGAATTTCACTTGCGACAAATTGTCTGCCGTAGCGGCAGTAATAGTAACTAGTCCTCTGCTTAACCCGGTAACCACACCGTTTCCATCAACAGTTGCCTTCGCCGCATCGCCAGAAGTCCATATAACCGAATTTCCAGTCGCATTTATTAATTGCAAATTGGATTGACTTCCCACGTTCAAAGAAGACAATATGTTTCCGTTAGCCATAAAAGCCGAATCGCGCAAATTAACAACGCTTACATTATCGAGCTGCACTTTATCGTTGAAGGTTGAAAATCTGACCTTTCCGCTTTGAACGGGTATACCCGTAATCGTTCCTACACTCGTATAATTGGTTTCCGATTCAGTTTTTGCATATACGGTTACCGTGCTTCCCGATATATTCATCTTGATGTCGTAGTTACTGCCAACGGTAAATTTATAGCCGGAAAGGGACACCTCGCTAGACCCATTAATGGTATAACTTAACCCATTAGGCCGGATCATCAAGCTCAAATTGCTGGTATTGCTACTGTACCTCGTATATACTCTTGTAAATCCACCTCCTGGCGTTTCCAAGATTTTCAGCCTAAAATCAACGATTTGATCCTGCCAAACCGAATTCGTCCCTTTCATCTCAATATTGTTCGAGCTGGATGATGTAACGCGAAGTGCGCCGTTATCGACGGCCCATGACCCGTTAATTCCATTCCACAGTGACATCCCTGCACTGAAATCATCCTGGAATTGAAGGACGCCTGTACTTCCGGCGGCAAATCCTTTAGGTAGCGGGAGTAACAACGAAATTAGAAGAGTACATAAAATGAGCCCCGACATTATCTTTTTATACATCATGCATCCACCCTTTCTTCATTATATAATTCAATAATGTAAGCGTTTCACTTTCAATCTAAAAAGAAAACAACAAGGTTGTTCCGTGCCGACTTGAACACAGAGCAGCCTTGCTGCCCCCTCCTACCAACTGCTTATTCCACAATCTCACATCGTAATTCATTGCCCCCCAAACGAATCGTTTGGTTTTGGAAAGAAATAAGCTTCTCCTCAGCGGAATCATTCCAGAATACGAAGAGTCTTCTCGCATGATGAACGTATTCCGTTTTGATGATTCCTTCAGGCAGCTCCATGTCGGTATCCAATGAAAAGGTGCCGTGATAGAAAAATTCAGAGTAGCGATCGCGTAAGGCGATCAGTTCCTTAACGTGGCTCGCATAGGCCGGAGCCGCAGTCACTGTTGCCCGAGAGCGGTAAATAGCAATGTCAAAGCGGTATCCATACACAAAAGCGAAGTGAAGCTGCTGTTTAAAATCGCTTCTCTCATCATGCATGTAGCGATTGGACATAATCGTCTCGGGGAACGTTTGCCGATAAAGCTCAGGGAACGACTCTTCGTCTTTAAAACTCGCGTATTGGCAACTATGATGGAAATCTAGGAGAGGCGCATAGCAGTCGACAACGAATTCAGAGCCGAAAGCTTTATCCCCTGTGCATAATTCACGCATTTGCTGCAAATTGCGCCGCCGATAAACCGTCTCGTTATCCCCCCGGTTTCCATGATCATGCGAAGCATCGAAACAGAGATGTGGAAAATGTCCAGCGATCTGATCGTAGAAAATGGAGTCCGGGTTGTAGCTTAGTTTTTGTTGACCGATCTGGGTAAGATGCTTATTCCATTCATCGGTCGCCTGACAGGCAGACACAAAGCTTTTGTAGCCAAAATTGCGCAGCAGCATGCCGTCATTGTTGAATTTATAATGCTCCCTGTACTCCATGCCATCAATATTTTTGCGGCAAATCCGATGTCCGGTTTCCTTGTAATAGTCTGATTTTACATCGATCAATACGCCATTTGTGTAAAGCGCAACACGTCCCCCCCGACGCTGCACTTCCGCAATCGCTGCTTTAAACCCTTCTTCTCCGCCAAGAGCAGGATCAGGTTCATAAACCGGATAACCGTTATCGAAGCCGCCTTTCCACCAACCGAAGAGCAGAATCATTTCCACCCCGACTGCCTTACCTTCCTCGTAGACTCGGGGTAAATCTTCATAACGGAAGTAAATTTTGCCGAACTGATGCTTCATAATGATTCGCTGCCAACCCGGGAGCTTCTGTACCCAATCGGGTTTCTGCGGTTCACTAAACCAACCGTCCGCCCATTGCCGGTAAATGGCCGAGCCTTGCCGCCAATCCCCGGGAACGAAGGCGACTACAGAGGTCGGGGAGGAAACTTCTTCTCCTCCTTGCACCAAAGGAAACTGAGAAACGGCTAGAACGAGTCGCGGATCGCTGTTGCGCGGGCCTATTCCTGCGGCCAACACACACGTAGTGAAGTTGTCATCATGCCTTCCTACATAAAGGAAATGCGAACCGCTCTGCACACCGAACCAAGCCATACTGCCGAAACTCGGATAGGTCATGTCGAGCCAAATCTCATGGTCATCACTGGACATGTATTCAGTATGAGCCTTGTCAATTGCCGTCCAAGGATCTGCAAGTCGGTGTCCATGCCCCTGACTGCGGTACAGGACATCGCGAGAACGCTGTTCATCTGCAACGACTGATACATCTACGAACGGAAGTTTGACCTCATTAACCCTTACTTCGCTCTGATTGGTTACCTTGTATGAGAAGTGAAATTGCTCTCCTTCTACGAGGACCTGCACCCGAAACAATACGGGATAGGTATTCCCGTCCTCTGCTTCGAGCTGATTGTATTGGACAGCCAATCCACCCTCAATTTCGGTTACCGTCCCGCTCTGAAGACTTGAACGAACGGACATGTCGCGAAACTCGCCGTCATCCAGTTGAATTCTCCAGAAATCCGCTCCTGCACTCTCTTGTAATAGAAGTCCCTCCGCCGACCATCGTACGGATCGTCCCTGCGGATCTACAGCAAACTGTAATTGTCCTGCCTTAAGTGAAAAAGTCATTTTCCCAATCTGTCCTTTCCTTATCGTAAATAAAGACCGCCGTTCACATCCAGAATAATTCCGGTAATGTACCTAGCCTCATCGCTGGCTAGGAATACCGCCGCAGCCGCAACGTCTTCAAGCTTCCCTAAGCCTAAGGGGACGGATTCCGTTAAACTCTTTACCTTCTCATCCCCATGCGTTTGAAGCAATAATTCGGTTTCGATGATGCCCGGAGCGATCGCGTTAACGGTAATGCCATAAGGAGCGGCCGTGCGAGCGAGCGTTTTTGTGAAGCCGATCTGTCCACTTTTACTAGCAGCGTAGTGAACATGGCCATACAAGGCACCCTGATGTCCAACGACCGAACTGATGGAAATAATCCTTCCGCTTTTTTGCGGCATCATGATGTCCATTGCATACTTCGAGCATAAAAAGGTGCTCGTCAAGTTGTTGTTGATGATTTCATTCCAACTTTGCAGCGACGTTTCGCCTATCGTTTCCGCCCTGGAAGTGCCGGCATTGTTGACCAATATATCGAGGCGTCCATACTTCTCTACCGCCACATGAAACAATCTCTGGACATCCTCTTCTTGGCTGACATTAGCTTGAATCGCAATGGCATCCCGCCCCATCGCCTTGACCTGCTCAACAAGTTGAAGTGCGCTTTCCGTGATCTCCAGAGCGTTAATAATCACATTAGCTCCCGCTTCAGCCATTCCTAAGATCATCCCGCGTCCGAGACCTTGCGATGACCCCGTTACCATGACCACTTTGCCAGATAAATCAAACATAACGATGCTTCACCTCGGTTTCTAAAATGATTTAAAAGTAATGCTCGGCAGCCGGTGGTCGAATTTGAATAAGTTGCCCGTTATAATGCCTTAAATCGTGCGGGACAAAAGGATATTTAATGGCTGAGTCTTCATACAGTTCAATGCCTAACCCCGGTTTATCCGGGATTGTCATGTAGCCATCCTCGAAATGCAGCTGTTCGTCCGTTATCTCTTTGCGCCAAGGCACATCACTTGCCATAATTTCCAGATAGAAAAAGTTAGGCGTGCAGGCAGCCAATTGAAGTGTAGCTGCGTTAGCTACGGGGCCGCTTGGATTGTGCGGGGCGAATGGAATATAGTTCGCTTCCGCCATTGCTGCAATTTTGCGGCATTCCATAATGCCGCCAGCATGGCTGATATCCGGTTGCACATAGTCCAGCGCTCTTCTTTTGAACACCTCGCTGAATCCTTGTCGCGTAAACAATCGTTCTCCGCCTGCGATAGCCACCGGAGATTTCCGTCTTACATCTACCATGGCATCCAAGTTATCTGGTGGAACTGGTTCTTCAAACCACACTGGCCTGAAAGCTTCAATCTCCTTAGCAATCTTGATCGCTGTAGGTACATTAAAACGGCCATGCCCTTCAATGAACAGATCCATATCATAACCGACAGCATCTCTCACAACGCCAATGCATGCGAGAGCCTTATCCATTTCCTCATTCGAGAGGGTCATGTACGCTTTGCCGAACGGATCCCACTTGAGCCCTTTGAATCCTCGCTCCATCGCTTCCTTGGCTTTTACACCAAAATCCTCTACGCAAGCGGCGCCGGCAAACCATCCATTGGCATACACCTTCACCTTATCGTGAACCTTGCCCCCAAGCAGCCTGTGAACCGGAACGCCCAGTGATTTACCGTTAATGTCCCACAATGCCATTTCCACTGCACTAAGCGCAGACATCAGAACGGCTCCGCCCCGCCAGTAGGCATCACGATATATATTGTGATAGTGCGCTTCGATATCAAGCGGGCTTTTACCGATTAGGTAACGTTTTATATCTTCTATTGCCCCAGTTACAGCATTCTCTTTATACTCCAGCGTTGCTTCGCCAACCCCTGAAATACCTTCATCTGTGTAAATTTTGACGAATACGAAGTTTGTCCGGTAACAATCGACGACAAACGTATTCACGCCAGTAATTTTCATCTCCACACCCCTAAGAAACATGTCATATTTATTTTTAGTTTAAAATCATCACGAGATTCTTTGGATCTCGTAATGATTTGCATTCACTCTATTTCTTGTTTGGATGGTCCTTTTTATAAATTTCTGTAGCTTGCTCTATCCACTTTTGACCGCTCACGGATTGAATCGCCGCCCCTTGCACTCGATAGATAACACCCCCCAGAGCTGTTTGCTATGCAAAGTGATCTGGGGGGTGCGAAAGATAAGCTTTTCACCGAAGTATAGTTCCGGTACGTTAATCGCTGCTATCAGCCGTTACTTCAGCGGCTTGAAGTCCGGCTGCAGATACTTGTTTAAATCCACCATTTTCGCTTCCACATTGGCAGCCGTCAGTTTGTTGAACGCATCTCCCAGCTCTTGCAGTCCCTTCTCAATTTCCGGAAGCTCCTTGCCCCTGATAAACAGCTCCGACATGACGTCATTTACAACGGCCGCTTTTTTGACATCGATTGAGCCCACTTTAAGCGGAGGGTTTAAAACGGAATAATCCAGCAGTGGCGCCACCGGATAATTCGTTGACTTCCCGTTGATGACAAAACCTGCTGATCCCTTGCGATCCACTGGTTGAATCGATTTTTCCTGAGCGGCAAGGTTTGTAAAGGAACCGAGACCCTTTTTGGCCAGCGTCACAAACATTTCATCGGAGATCATGAATTCCCATACCTTCTTTGCTTCTTTAAGATGCTCCGTTTTTTTGTTGATGCTGAATCCGCCCGCTGTCTCGTAGCCAGGCCCCCCCAGAACTTTCCCTGCCCAAGTAGGGAAGTCTGCCACGGCCCAGTCGATTTTTGCTGGAAACTGATCGTTGAATACCCCGATATCCCAGGTTGCGGCGGACAGCATGCCGATATTGCCCTCGGAAAACTGGGCGCGGATCATATCGTTGTCATAATTGCCTACGCCAGGAAAGACGCTGCCTTCCTTATTCACATCAATCCACCACTTCACATATTTAGCAAAAGGCGAAAAGTCATATTTTCCAGTTACGGCATTCCAGCCATCCCTGCCATAAATGTCTCCCGAAACAACTGCCGGATAAGTCACATAATACCGCCAGAATGCCGACTGCTTGATCGGCAGACCGAGACCGAACTTCTTGCCGCCTCCACTGGCTGTTATCTGTTTCGCATATTGCTGCATTTCCTGCCAGGTCGTTGGAGGTTTCTCTGGATCAAGTCCGGATGCTTTGAACAAATCCTTATTGTAAACTAATTTAAAAGTGGTGACGTTTTCAAAGACACGGTCCAGTTCACCATTCTTGGAGGTTGGTGGAGCTGTAAGAGCGGATTTATCAAAGCGTTTGCGAATTTCCGGTGTGATCAAGGGATTCAAATCCAGTGGATAATCCGCAGTGGACAGATCGGGCGTATAATAAGCAATATCCGGAAGTTTACCCGCATTCAGCGCAAGCTTCAACTGCTCGTTATAGTTGTCCGAGTAAACCTTATAGTCAATCTGGATATTGTCAGGATTCGTTTCATTGAACTTTTTGATTAAGCCCTCACGAACCTCAAGATCATGCCGCGTGTTGGTCCAAACCTTGATCGTCACTTTTTCCTTAGGCTTTTCTTTCTCTACCCCCGCGGTGCTGCTGGCAACCTTGCCATTGTTTGTACCTGACGAGCACCCGGCAGACAAAGCCAGCGCTACGGCAGCTATCGTAATCAAACTGCGGCTTCCCCATTTACTTCTACTCAATTGCTTCAACCCCTCATCTTGATTTGAATTACACCCTCATTATAGAAAGGAATCCACCCGCAGTTAACCCCTCAAAACTCGTATTTACTGACAAACCAGCCACGATTATGGAAGCCTTTCCACAAAGGGAAGCAGCAGCTCAAAGCATTTTCCCTGCTCCAACTTCTTCATCCGCAGGCCACTATCTTCACCAAAATAGAGTCGGATCCGCTCATGAACATTACGGATGCCAAAGGAGTCCGGATCGGGAACCTGCTCGCTGAGGAGCCGCTGTACCCGCTCCTCGTCCAGAACTTGTCCATCATCAAAGACACTAATACAAAAAGCATCCTCTGCTACGCGCCAGCCTTCAACCTTGATAAGACTTCCACCCGCCTGGCGGCTCATTCCGTACATGATGGCGTTCTCCACCAGCGGCTGAAGCGAGATTTTCACAATCTCCTGCTGCATGAATTCCTCAGGGATCTGGATGGTAATCGTAAACTGCCCCTTGTAGCGGATTTGCTGCATGCCAATATAGTTATTCAGGTGCCTTAGCTCCTGCTCAACGGTCACGACATCGATCTGATCCAGGCCTCCTCGAAGAAAGCCGCTTAGATATTCAATCATATTAGTAAGCTCCCGATCCTTGTGCTCCAGCGCTTTCCACTGGATAGTATCCAGGCTGTTGTAGAGAAAATGCGGGTTAATCTGATACTGCAACAGCCTCAGTCGGTACTCCTTCTTCAGTACCTGCTCCTGACGGATTTCCATTAACAGTTCACGAATCCCGTCATAGAGGACGCCGATTTCATCCGCCCGCACCAAAGGCGGGATGTGCATGTTGGCCCCCTCGCTTTTCTTTCGGACAACCAGCGAGGCCAACCGTTCAATCGGCCGGGAGAAATTCCGTGCCAGCCTGATGGAGAGCAGCGTCATACCCAACAGCAATAGCCCCACCAGGCCGATGGTCCATTGATATACCTTATAGAGCGGCAGCAGCACTTGATGCCGTGGTACAATGCCGAGCAGCATCCATTCCGCCCCAATCGTTCGTATGGAAAAATAGCTATCCCCTTCTGTAAAGCTGTATTCCGACTTGTCCATACTCTTCTCTTCAGGAAGATGAAGGATTCTCGACTGGAGATCCGCATTCTCCACCGTTCCCGGAGAACGGATTAATCTTCCACTCCCGGCATCAACAATAAGATATTGGCTTTGGCCAAGATGCTGCGGCCCTTCCAGCATTGCACTCATGGAGCTGTACGGGATGGTAATCAGCAGACAACCGTGCAATTGCTGAGCGGCAACACTTCCTAAAGGAACGACCCAGGTGAATTCCCCCGCTGTTTTATCGTCAGACAGCCAGTAAACGTGTTCAAGTGTTCGTTTATCCAGGGAAAAACTCTCAATACGTGCGGGATCATTTTTTACAGGAAGGCCGTAGCTGGAAAGATAGTGATTTCGAGGCAAGAGAAAGGAAACGCGAAAGTCCGCGTTAATATACTTGATATTGGTCAGGTACTGTGATAGCCGGTTGGCCACCTCTACCTGCCTGAGAATAGGAGCTTGCGGATTTGCAAAAGCTTGCATCAGCTCTTCATCCTGAAGAAACAGCCCCTCTGCTGTTTGGAATTCCTGATATAGCTGCCCTAGAGGGGCAGCTGTGCGGGACAGGATCAAGTCCGCGCTTTCTTCCAATTGCCGGGTAAATAAATTGGAGGTCACAAGGATATTAACAAGGCCGACAACCAGAAGTGGGAGGAGCGCCAATGCGATCATAAGCAAGAACAGCTTTTGGTGAAACCGACGGAAAGGCGGGCGGCGTTTCTTCATACTAGAGCCCCCCGATACTCCGAGGGTGTCATGCCATATTCCCTTTTGAACAACTTCACAAAATGCTCTACCTTGTTGTACCCGACTTTATAGGACACCTCATAAACCTTAAGCGTGGGATCTTTCAGCAGCCTAATGGCTGCGCCCATGCGGGCCCGAAGCAGGTGTACACGGAAGGTGACTCCCGTTTGCTGCTTGAACAGCTCACTTAAGTAAACCGGGGAAAGGCCTAAATCCTCGGCAATGGTGGTCAATTGGAGATCCTGTTCGTATTCCCTGCCAATCCGCTCCAGGGCAAGACGAATCAACCGATGAAGGCCTTTGCCATGCCGCTGACGGAGCAAATGATGGATCTCATGGGTAAAGAAATACAGAAGTTCCTTGATTTTCGAATGACCGGAGATGCGCATCCTTAAGTCATCTGTACTCGGCAAAAGTCCTTCACCCTGGGCCCCAGCATGCTCCCGGATCGTGGACAGCCATTCAAAGCACCAACGCTGAGCCGCATTCAGATCCCATTCCACAAAGGCAGGAGCCAGTTGGTTGAGCCACTCTATCACTCGGTCTGTATCCCCCTGCAGCATCCACCCGATGAGCTCCGCCATAGGCTTCGTCCATTGCACATAGGCCATTTCGTCTCGAGACGGCAAAAGAAAGCGAACCGGCTCCTCCGGATTCGCTCCCATATATTCCATCATTTTCTCTGTTTCCCAAAATAATCTCGACAGTTGGAGCGGACTTTGTCCAGGCTCTGAAATCATAATGTGTACTTTCTTTTTGGTGAATCGGTCTATACAATCGTATAATCGCCAGGCAAAGACAAGGAGCTCCTCTTGGGAGCTGATGCCTCCCGTAACCAGCAGCCATTTACCGAAGGAAAGGCGAATCGGGCAAATAGCCTCGTATTCGGCTATAAGCTCGAACATGACATTCTGCACGGCAAACTGGTCAATCTTAGCAGTCTCTATATGACCGTGTTGGTCAGCCCCATCCAACGTAATCAGGTGCAGTCTCAACTCGCCATCTAGCAGCCATTTCAGCCCTACCTGAACACACTCCTCTTTCCACTCATAGCCAGGCTGATCTCCTAATATGAGCTCTTGAATATACTGGGAGCGGATGGATTCCTCGTAATAGCGATTGCGGCGGTCACGTTCTCTTAGCACCTTCAGTTGCTCCAGCCTATCCACCTGCTTAAGAAGAACCTGCAGTAATTCTTCAGGCTTCGTCGGCTTGAGAAGATAATCCGTTACACCCAACTGGAGTGCTCTGCGGGCATAATCGAATTCACTGTAAGCACTGAGAATGATAAACTGGGTATTCGGCCGATAGGCCTCAGCCCGGGCTATCATCTCTAGTCCTGTCATGTCCGGCATTCTGATGTCCGTAATGACAATATCCGGAGAAACGGCCCGGATTTTCTCCAGGGCACTCTCTCCATCCTCTGCTACACTGGCAACCACGAGATCGTATTCTTCCCAAGGAATAATTGTGACTAGTCTTTCCCGAATAAAATGCTCATCATCCACAATCAACACTTTATACATGCTGCATCCTCCGATCTGTCAACCTTTCACAGCACCTTGCGCAAGTCCACCTACAATTTGCCGGTTTAAAACAATAAATACGACAAGTACGGGAATAACCGAAATCATCGAGCCCGCCAGCAACAAGTTCCAGGCTGCTGCTCCAGAACCCATATTCCGCAGTTCAACCACACCTACAGTCAGTGTTTTGGTATCCGGATTACCGATACTCATGACTAATGGGAAAATATAAGTGTTCCATTCCGCAATAAATTCCAACAGGAAAAAAGTAGCGGTAATCGGAGCCATCAACGGCAGTGTCAGTCGATAAAAACGCTTGAAATAGGATGCCCCATCAACAATTGCCGCCTCATCCATCTCCTTGCCGAGCGATTTAACGAAGCCTTCGTACAGGAAAACACTAGCCCCCAAACCATACAAGGCAGCAAGTGGGATCGTAAAAATACTGTTCGTCAATCCCCAATCCACGGCGAGCTTGAACTTTGGAAACAAAGTCATTGGACCTAGGCTGACGAACATCACCCCGATAACCAACAGAGAGAGTAGTCGTTTTCCAGGGAATTGGGTTCTGGCAAAAACATACCCAGACATCGCCCCCATAAACACACTCAGCCCAGAGCTAACCGTAGCAAAAACCACCGAGTTATAGAAATACAGGGAGAAATTCAGCTCTTCCCATACCTCCGAATAGTTGGAGAATATCCACTTCCGAGGTAGCAAGCCGCCACCTGTAATCAGTTCCTGATTGGATTTGAAGGAATAAAACAAGACGTAAAGCACCGGAATCAATGTTAGGATGGCGACGACAGACAAAATTACATACTTTAACCACTTTAACAGATGTTTCACTTTGCTGTCCTCCTTAATTATGATAATCCATTTTCTTAGTCAACTTGAAGTAGCCTATCGATATCACGACCAGGATAAGTGCGGTAAACACCGCCACCGTTGCTCCGTAGCCATAATTGGTGCCTGCATCTCCTCCGAAAAACTGATGAAAAATATACAAGAAGGTCAGCTCGGTAGCATAGTTCGGTCCACCATCAGTAAGGACGAGAAAGGGGCCCATCGACTTGAGTGTCCCTAGAATAGACAGGAACAAAATCATCTGCAGAATCCGCCCCATCATTGGAAGGGAGATATAACGCACCCTGGTCCACCCCGTAGCTCCGTCGATATCAGCGCTTTCATAGACATCCTTCGGAATGCTGGTCAGACCTACAAGTAAAAGCAGCATATTGATCCCGAAATTCTGCCAGGCGTCTAAAAGCATCCCGCTAACAAAAGCTGTCCACCCGCCTGACAGGAAGGCAATGGGTTGATCGATCAGGTTTAAGGCGAGCAGCAGCTGATTAAGCCCCCCGTTGTACGGGTTCAGCAGGATATAAACCACCAAGGCCATCGTTGAGGCCGGCAGAATGTAAGGCATAACAAACATGGCCCGAAACACATTTTTTCCTTTCATTTGCGAACTGAGGAACAGAGCCAGCATAAAGGCCAGAGGAAGCTCAAGGATGATTTTCAGGGAGAAAAGAGCCTGCTTCCAGAGGCTAGACCAGTAAATTTGATCATCCATCAGTCCTCGGAAATTTGCCAGCCCCGTAAACCGCTCCGGCCTAACTCCATCATAGTAATAAAAAACGTATTTAACCGCCCAAGCAATCGGGTATAAGGAAAAAATAACAAAGCAGCAAACAGGAATCAGCAGCATGAGGTACGCGGCGCCATACTTTCTCCAAAAGAGTCGAAAGGGGTTTAGGGCTCTCACACTTACAGCCGGAGTGATGTCAGACTTTACGGATAAATCAGTCATCCCTTCCGACCTCCTTTATTCCATCTGCTGGCAGAAGGCCTCGTAGCCCCAACGAGGAAATCCAATGCTTCACGCTAGTATTCATGGGTATTGCCCCCTTCTTTGTATTGGTAACGCCATTATAGCACCACCCTTTTCGACAATCCCCCCCTTAAACTTTATATATACTGCACATAACTGGAGAAATTCTGGACCCGGATTCATGCTCCTGCCAAATAACCCCACAAAGCGGAGTCTTTGCGTGGAAATGCGGGTAAGAGAAATCACCAGCAGTGTCTTGGTTGCCTGGTGATTGGTTAGGCTAACTGATATAGTCCTCTCCTCTCAAAATCACTGCTGTGAATTTCTGAGCGCCGGGTATTTCTATATGCTCTCAAGAAAGCGGTCGGCATCACGCCGACGCAATATCGACAAAAACAACCTCCCAAAGGCTAGACGGCCCGCGAGAGGTTGTTTTGTCAAGATTCTAATAAAGGTATCGATTTCGGATTGGCGTAATACGTCACACTTTGATACGGAAGCTACTTTGGAATAATACGCGATCGACAAGTCATCCCGATATTCCCCGAGCAATATTCGCGAGATAAAATCCTCTTGGACGACAGGAAGAATTCCTCTAAATGACGATCCCGATCTTGCCGTTATCGACCTGAACCTTATAGCTTCTCGTTCGAACTTTCTCGTCAAAGATCGATTTCCCAGTCTTGATCTCGAATTCCCAGCCATGCCAAGGACAACGCACCAGCTCGCCATTGCGGCCGAATTCGTATTCGTATACCTTGGACGGCAGCGTTGTTCCGCAAACCGGACCTTTGCACAACGGAGCGCCTTCATGCGGACACCTGTTATGCAGCGCGTAATATTCGCCTCCTACGCAGTAGATTCCGATAGACCGGCCCTCGACATCCACGATCTTGCTCTGGCCTTCCCGAATATCATCCGCTTCAGCTACATAATGGATTGCCATTGTTCATCCCCCCTCCTATATGCGATACAACGCTTTGGCATTCTCGTAAAATATTTTTTGCCGCGCTTCGGAGCTAAGCCGCTTCAAAATCTCCGTCGGCATATCGTTGTCCCAATGTGGATAGTCGCTGGAGAACATCAATATATTCTCGGCATCGATCATATCGAAGATCGAGATCAGCTGCTTAGGGTCATCTGGTTCCTCGATCGGCTGTGTGGAGAACATACAGTGTTCCCGGATATACTCGCTCGGCAGCCGCTTAAGCCATGGCACCGAGGAACGCAATGCCTTGTAGTTTTTATCCAACCGCCACATGAGATGTGGAAGCCAAGCAATGCCGCCCTCCAGCATCACGAACTTCAGCTTCGGAAATTTCTCGAATACGCCTTCGCAGACGAGACTGGTAAGATGTGCCATATAATTTTGCGAAAGGCAGGTATGCCACTCTAGATAACGGGTCGGATAACCGGCTGGCGTCGGGGCCGGCATCCCTGCTGCGCCTTCGCCCCCCGGATGAATGGCAATGGGCAGACCATGCCGCTCGGCTGCTTCGTAAATCGGATGGAACTGGCGCTGTCCGAGCCCTGCACGCTGCGCGCTGCCCATGAGAACTTGTACCATTGCCGGATGATCGGCCAGCCGTTCGATCTCCCTCACAGCGAGGGACGGATCCTGCGGAGCGATAGTGATCGAACCCCGGAATGATTCGTGCTTCGGCAGCCAGTCGGCGACAATATGATCGTTGTAGGCCGAGACTAGCGCTGCTGCGTAATCCGGATCATGGATCGTCGAGGAGTTCGTCAAGTTGCCCGTTAGGATCACTTTATCCATGTTGAACTGCTCGACAAGATCCTTAACGAGATAATCCGGATCGGAAGCAGAAGGTCCTCCGGAAGGCGGAATGCAATCCTTGCGGACGACGCCGACCGGAGACCAATATCCGTGCCCAGGAAAGCCAAGCCCCGAGCTCGCTACTCTAGATCTCCACGGCTCTGGCAAATACAGCAGCAATTCTTGCGGACTCTTCAGGTCGTTATGGACATCGACATCAATGCATTTCATTTCCTTGTTCATACATCAAACCCCTTTCCTTCGTCTGTCCTTATTGTAATTTTTTTTGATAGAGGTTACGATTGGTAATCATACAGTTTTTTTAAGGATTCTACGATTTTTGAAGGACCGAGGGGAGACGTTTCTGATGAAGATCGAACATATTATATTCGACCAACAACCGGCCGGATCGAATTGGCATGTGGACCTTGGCCCGACTCGGCATCATATTATACTGCTCGTCGTAAAAGGAAAAGTACGCTACGCAATTGGTGACCGGACATTATTCATTTCGAAGGGGGAAGGACTGTTCCTAACCCAAGGCACTTGGCGGGCCGCAGAAGCCGATGAGAGTGAGCCCCACCATATGTACTCTGCTCACTTTAGTGATTTACCTCTCGATAAGCTTACTGGATTCAGCAGCGAGCCCTACTTGCAATACCGTCCGATCGGTTTTGACTACATCAAGCAGCGCTTCTCCGTTCTCAACGAATCGTGGATCGGCAAGATGCCTTTTTATGAGATGATTTCCGAAGGCATATTGACGGAGATACTTGGACTTGTACAGCGTGAATTTACGAACGAGGCGTTCTCCTCCTCGCGTCGAAGTCTCGCGCTGCGGATTCAGCAATATATCGTTCAGCATTATCGGGAACCTCTACGGATACAAGATCTCGCCCAGCATGTCGACCGAAGTCCGAATTATGTTTCGAATGTGTTCAAGGAAGTAACCGGACGAACGCCGGTAGAATATATGCATGAGATACGCGTCACCTCAGCAAGGGAGCTGCTTCTGACGACGAATATGACGATCGGGGAAATATCGGATTCGCTCGGCTACTGCGACCAGACCTATTTCAACTACATGTACAAGAAAGTCGTCGGGCATCCACCTTCCCACTCTTTGAAGCTCGGGAAAATGTAATCATGATAGATCCGACATAAAAATAAAACAGGTCCTCCACCGTTCCCGGTGAAGGACTTGAACCTGTCCCTACGTGCCTATTCCAGCCCATTTACCTCGAATTCGTAAATACCGCCGTATCGCCGCCTTGCGTCGCCTTCACAATGATAAGCTTCACATGCTCCGGTTAAACTCCGCATCCTAATCGCTTTCCGGACTCCACTGGAACAATTGTTCCGGAAACCAATACGAGGATTGGGGTTGTTTAGCCGAAATCGATAAAGGCAAGACAAGACAAATCAAAAATAAGAACATTAGCCATGCTTTTTCATCAAATAACCTCCCATTCATTTAATCAAGACTATGTAAATTCTCACTTCTAGGCGATATGATTTCGTGCGTAAAAAATAAGGGAAACGGTATGATGCTGTACATCCGTTTCCCTCTGCATTTTGTTGCTTCTATCAAGCCTTATTTATTCGTTTTCTTCCATTCATCATACTGCTTCTGAGCCTATATAGAATGAGGTACTCGATTCCCGCCTCTTCATTTACGATCAATTTGAGATATGTGTCTATCCCTTTGCCTTGGTAATTTTCATTCATATAATAGCGATTTAATCGATGTTCCAAGTAGGCAGAATAGTCAAGCATCAGAAAATAATTCAAATCTTCGCTGACGGCCGCATCTGTGTACAGCTCTTGAATATTGGACTGCATTCTCTCTACCTGCTGATTCATGTAAACGCTGACAATATCGATCATTTGCAAGTTTTCATCCATTTTCTCCGAAATAACGCGCTGTTCATAGTACCGATAGGCTAAGAAGGCCACGGTGACAAACAGGATAATCAGCGCAATGGAATAGAGAAACAATATTTTATTAAACATTTTCCGCTTCAAATGGTTCTGATAGAAGGTTCCTATTCTGGGCATGAGTCGCTCCCCCGTTTAATCTGATTTCGCGTCTAAATGTATTTTCGAATCCGAAAAAAGAGCAACTCGATATTTGTTTTGAAATGCGAGAAGGAGAAAAGATCTCTTCCATAGAACAATTCTTACATCGAGTTATCACGGGAGGGTTACGAAATGCTAATTGAGCACCAGCTAGAGAATCAAACCTTGTTTTTTCAAGCCTTTCAATATGCTCCAATTGGTATGGTTTTAGTGGCGATTAATGGAAACGTACTCAAAGCAAATTCAACTGTCTGCTCGATCTTAGGCTTGTCTGAGGAAGAATTGCTCCTTAAGACCGTACAAGAAATGACACATCCCCATGATTTAGACCTTGATCTTGCGCTTAGGGACCAATTAATAGCCGGTATGAGAGAATCATACCAAATGGAAAAACGTCTGATTAAGCATGAGTGCGAGATTGTATGGGTTCAAATAACGGTCTCTTTAGTAAAAAATAAAGCTGGAGAACCCCTATTTTTCATTTCTCAGGTTATCAATATCACCGATCAAAAGATCGCTTATAACGAAATACAGGAGAAAAAGCGCCTTTTAATAGAAAGAGAGCAGCGCTATCGATCCGTTGTGGAACACGCTTTTGATTTCATTACCATGCACAACCCTGACGGAACCTATCTCTACGCCTCTCCTTCTTGTTATGAAGTTCTTGGGTATACGCCTGAAGAAATGATCGGGAAAGCAGGTTATGAATTTCTTCATCCTGAAGATATCCAAGTGGCCATTCAGGATCATATAGCTATCCTTCAAACAGACAAGAAATCCAACAGGATCGTTCGGATACGAAAAAAGGATGGGAATTATATATGGACCGAGTCGACCAGCAGCTCCCTTATCGATTCTGAAACTGGTGAGACGAAAGAAATTATTGTTGTTTCCAGAGATATTACCGAACGAATCAAGAAAGAGCGCAACTTACAGGACAACGAACAGCGTTATAAATCCCTTTTCGATTATCATCCGGATTTAATTTATTCGATGGATTTGGAGGGTAACTACACGTCTATTAATCAATCTTTTGAAGAGCTGATGGGTTATACGAAACAGGAAATGATAGAGAATCCGATAAACTTTCGTTCGGTCGTAGATCCTACAGATTATGAACAGGTAGAGCATCATTTCATTCAAGCGACAAAAGGTTTTGCGCAACGATACGAGGCATCAGGTATAAATAAGACAGGGAGACACACGACCTTCGATGTGACTAATGTTCCGATCTTTGTCAATCGGCAAGTCATTGGTGTCTACGGACTTGCTAGTGATATCACATACCGAAAAGAATTGTGGAAAAGATTAGAAGAAAGTCAGAATTTATACCAACTCATTTCAGAGAATGCGCAGGATATTATAACGTTTGCAACGCCTGATGGCGTAGTTCGTTATGCTTCCCCTGCCATTAAGACTTTACTTGGATATGAGCCTGATGAATATGTGGGCAAAGTCGCAATCGACTTCTGGCACCCGGATGATATTGCTTCCTTTATCGATGAAAATATTCTGCAAAAGTCAGATGTAGATACTTTTACTAGCCGAGTTCGTCATAAACAAGGACACTATGTCTGGTTTGAAACAACGGCAAAAATCATACGTAATGAAGACAGGGAAATTGTTAAAGTATTAGCTGTGGGAAGAGATATTAGTGAAAGAAAACGTGCGGAGCAAGAACTGAATGCAGCGAAAGACCAGCTTGAATCCTTTATTGATCGAAATGTAGATCCAATTCTTATCCTTAATTTAGAAGAAAAAGTAGCAAGAATCAATCATGCCTTTGAAAAAACGTACGGATGGACAGAGTCAGAAATTGTTGGACTCCATCTACTTGATTTACCCAACATACCCATTGAACTCAAACCAGAGGCCATTCAAAATTTGAATAGAATTAAATCGATTGAAGCCTTCGAAGGACATGAAACCATTAGAAAAAGAAAAGATGGCGTTATTCTTACGGTTATGATTTCGAGCTTCGCTATGCGGGGTGAGAATGGACATATTATTGGTTGGGCTATGATCCTAAGGGATATCACTGACAAAAAGCAAGCGGAAGAGCTGTTGATTAGGTCAGAAAAATTATCCATTGCAGGTCAATTAGCGGCAGGAATTGCTCATGAAATTCGCAATCCGATCACTGCAATTAAAGGATTCGTTCAACTCATGAAATCTGGCATCGTCGAGAAAAAAATGTATCTGGACATCATGGTCTCCGAAATCGAACGAATTGAAATGATTCTAAGTGAACTATTGATTCTGGCAAAGCCTCAAATCTTTCAAACGGAACGTAAAGATATTCGGAAGCTCCTAGCACAAGTGACCACCCTATTAGATACCCAAGCCATTATCAACAATGTTCAAATCATCACGGAGTTTGATCCGGAGATTCCCCTTATTCTGTGTGATGAAAATCAACTGAAACAAGTGTGTATTAACTTTATTAAGAACGCTATCGAAGCTATGCCAAAAGGCGGAATTATCGTTATTCAATTAAAAAGTAAAAATGAAGATCCAAATCATATCTTGCTTCGCTTTATTGATCAAGGGTGTGGGATTCCTGCATACATTCTTTCTAAGTTAGGAGAGCCCTTCTACACAACAAAAGAAAAGGGAACCGGACTAGGCTTCATGGTCAGTAAAAGGATTATAGAAAATCACAATGGGGAAATCGCCGTGTTCAGTGAAGAAAATAAAGGGACAACGATAGAGATAAGTCTTCCTACTACGCATTAAAGCGTCGTATTAGCTTGACTCCGTCGTATGATGAGATCAACTAGATCATTCTGGTTGATCTCTTTTCATACTGGGGGACTTATGATACGCAAAAAAAAGACCATTAGCATAAAATGATGCTAATGGCCCAATATGCCTACTCGTTGTATATTCTATACATAAGCACTGTTGTTTCTGCCCTCGTTGCATTCCCAAGCGGATTGATTCCGCTGCCGTCCCCGTTGATAATTCCATTCCTGATTAGCGTAGATACGCTTTGCTTCGCATAGGATGCGACTTCCGATCTGTCCGCAAATCCTGAAAGATTGTCCTCCGATCCTGCTGCAATCTCTTTTTTCGCTTCCTTCAACGCGCGCTCAATCAGCACCATTATGTCTTGACGGGTGATCATGGAATCCGGACTGAATTGGTTCCCGCCAACCCCCGTGGCAATTCCCAGCTTAAGGGCAATGGCTATCGCTTCGGCGTAGTAGGTATCAGAGCTGACGTCTGCAAATTGGTCATCTGTCTTGGCAGTCAATCCAAGGGTACGAACCAAAAGCTGAACGAAATCGGCTCTAGTAATGTCTTCGCCAGGTTTAAAGATGTCGTCCGATGTGCCCTGAATGACCCCATTAGACGCCATGACCTCGATTGCATTTTTTGCCCAGCTATAATCAGCTAGGTCACGGAAGGACTTATGGACGTAAACGACCGCATATTTACTGAAGTGCGTAGTCATGAAAGTTACTTTTCCGGCAGTGGAATCATATTTTCCTGTAGGGACTGCTGTTATCCGACCGTTTCCGTCCACGTACCAGACAGTAATATGCTCCGGATTTGCAAGCTCTTCGGCTGAAGGCGTATAAGGGATCGATACGAGTACCGGCGCTTCCGGGTTGCTCCAAGCAACGGTTGACCCATTCACCTTTAAGTTAAGCTCAATGACCGGCTTGCTGCCGATAGCTGCTTTGGTTTCCGCATCCAAGCTGCTTGTATCCGCCTTGCCGATCGACAAGGCAACGTCTACCACGCTCACTCCCGCAGAAGCCCCCAACATGTTGGAAGGTACTGCGACGGTGCCGATTTCTGTTGCCACTACGACTTTTTTATCGTCGCCTGCTGTCAAAGCCGAGGTTGGCAAGTTGACCTCATAGACATTTACTCCCGCAGTTTTCGGTACTTCAATAAGGGCAACCGCCGACCCTTTGAAGGCCTTGTTCAAGGCTGCGGCATCCACTGTGACTTTGGCTGTTCCTGTCTCGACAACAGGGTTTCCTATTTTCACCTTGCCTGGAATGTCGCTGACAGGTGCTTCCGGTACTTTCGGCGTGTCAGGAGATTCAGTCGGGTTAGGAGTATTGCCGTTTCCGCTGCTTGTCACCGTTACAGTGAATGTAGCAGTTATACCCCCGTCAACTGCTGTTGCCGCGATGGTTGCGATTCCGCTCGAGCCTCCGGTGACAGTTACACTTGTTGTTCCGGTTTCCGTGTTATAGACCGCATTCGTCACAGTTGCCACACTAGGCGCTGAAGAGGTGAAGCGTACCGCCTTGTTGGTTGCGTTGCTTGGCGTAATGCTGGACTTGAGAAGCACTGTCCCGCCGACTTCCAGCGTTGCTGCGGTTTTATCAAGTGTTACTCCGGTCACGGATACAATTGGCTGTTCCACTGTGATCAGGCTAGTGGCCGTAAACTCGCCATCCGTCGTTTTGGCCGTGATGGTTGCAATCCCCCCCGAAATTCCGGTCACATTTACTCTTGTTATTCCAGTTGCCGCGTTATAGACCTCATTCGTCACAGTAGCCACGCTAGGTGCTGAAGAGGTAAAGTGTACCGTCTTGTCAGTTGCGTTGCCCGGTGTGACGGCCGCCTCGAGAGTCGTCGTTCCGCTGACTTGCAGCGAAGCTGACGTTTTATTGAGTGACACTCCGGTTATAGGTACTGAGCCCGAGAGCGGCTTCACGTAACGTACGGAAATCCAACCTACAGCAGGCTTGTCGGAGCCTGCCTTAACCAGTTTTACCTCAAGCTGGTCCGTGTCCACGTCCACAGTGAATTCCTTGATCTCCCGCTTGTCGCCAACGACATAATTTTGAAGCTTGCGGTCGTTTTGAATATAGATGTCCATCAATCGCGATGCCGAGTCCCAAGGGTCGTCAAAACCCATTTGTACGGTATAGGTTCCGTGGGGAACTTCAAATTTATAAGCGATTCCCTTCCCGTTATCAGTTCCATCGTATTGGCGAATCGACAGATACGGATCTGTTTCATCGCTCTTGGCCCACGTTTTCCCGTCATCCGCAACATATCCCCAGCTTTTTCCGGAGATAGGGTCAACTCCAAAAATCTGATCGGGAACCGATTGTTTCACGCCGAGTGTAACCCCGTTTTGAACGGCCGTCGCTCCCGCATCAACAAAATAATAAAGATTAGGGTCCGCAGGGCCCACAGGAGTCGATGTTTTCACATCGGATAGGGGGCTGGACAAGTCCCCTCTAACCGTAGCTAACGCGAAATAATACGGTGTGCCATTTGTCAGGTTCTGGGCGGTATAATGATTGACATTTCCCGACACAGAAACATGATGCGTAAGACTTCCTTGATCTGTGCCATAAGCAAGGTCATAAGTGGCATTAAGGGTCTCGTCAAAAAACAGGGTAACCTTGGAATCCCCTTCAACTACGCGTTTGATAACCGGTTGAACGGGAATGCCGTTATCATGCTGAACCGTGAGCCAACTGATAAGCGGCTTACTGTTGCCTTGCTTCGTAATCTTTACGTCAAGCTCTCCATCTGTAACTGAAATACCCACTACCCGTTTCACGTCTTGACCTGATCCGGTCAAATAGTTGGTAAGAACTTTTTGTCCTTCTACTTCAAGATCCATCACCCGGTCGGAACTATCCCAAGGATCATCGAAACCCAGATCCAGATTATACATACCATTAGGCACTTCAAACCGATAGCTAAGGCCTTTGCCGTTTGTACTGCCATCGTACTGGCGAATGCTATTCCAGCGATCTTCATTTTGATTTGCCCAAGTTTGAGAATCATCGGCGTCATAGCCCCACTTGTATCCTGTCACAGGATCTTCCTGATAGGCTTGATCTTCCACGCCGTTTCGGACCCCAAACTCCTCGCCTGCTTCCAATTTAACAGGGCTCGAATCTCCGGCATCTACATAATAAAGCAAATCCTTCTCTACCTTGATCCAACTTAGCATAGGCTTAGGGCCGGCCTTCTTGATAACCTTCACTTCAAGCTGACCATTCGACACAGGGATGGAGTCAAACTGCTTTGCTTCCTGGCTATTGCCAATCACATAATCCGTTAACTTCGTTGTCCCATTAATGGTCAAATCCATCTTGCGGTTACTATCATGCCAAGGATCGAAGAATCCGACCGTAACCCGATATGTCCCATTAGGAAGATTGAATTTATAGGCAAGACCTTTATTCAAGTCGTTCCCGTCATATTGCCGAATGGTCTCGAAATTGCCGCTCGCGTCTGTTCGGGCCCAAGTGGCATCACCATCAGCTGCATATCCCCACATATTCCCTGTAACCGGATCCACCCCGTAGGCTTGATCCTCCACTCCGTTCAGGGCCCCAAATGACTCTCCATCTTCTAAAGTCCCCGGACTTCCGTCACCAGCATCCACATAATAGAGCAGCTGCGGTTCCTGGATATCGCGGGGTACACCCGATTTTACACTTGATTCGGTCTGTATGCTGCCATTCGTGGCCACAACCTTAAAATAATAAACTTGATTATTGCTAAGTCCGGTTACTGCAGCATTTCCTCCACTTACGGCCAATGTATTCTGCAAGTTATCGGATGTTGTCCCGTATTGTACCGTATAGGCGGTTGCCCCATCGACTTCCGCGTACTTCAGATCAATCCGATGGTTGCCGTTATGAACGGTGTAGATCTCCGGAGCTTTCATCAAGCCATCCGCCCGGGTAACCTTTAAATAGCTAAACTGCGCATTACTCCAACTATGCAGACCCACCATACCGCTGCTGTAAGTAGAATCCAGCACATCGAAGATCAGTTCGCCATCCAAATATGCCTGAATATGCGGACCATCCAAAACGATTTTTAACTGGTACAGCTGGTTCAGCTTAGCCGAGAAGGCCTTCGGTTTGGTCAAATTCGTACCATTCTTCCGCAAGAACAGAGCATCGTTCTCAAATACGAAAGAATAAGCATGATTATAATCCGTGCCGCGGAATACGATTCCCCAATCGGCGCCTAACTCTGAATGTTTGGCCGTAGCAGAGATAGTGCCGTCAATCATTTTGACATTTTTGATGGAAAGCTCGCCTTGGTTATCTCCTCCGGATTGATGCTTGAGCAAACCATTTTCCATATTCCATACACTGACGTCCGAATTGTAGGAATTCATAGTGGAATTCTGGAAATCATCTTCCCACGTAACGGTTTCGGCTTGAGGCGTTGCTTGAACGTTAGCTGTTGGTTGACCGATTCCACCCACACCAACAGATGATACTCGGAAGAAATAGCTTTGGCCGTTGGTCAGATGATCAACAGTTGAAGAATTCGTAGGGAGCTCCAAGATGGTTGGCGCCTCATTCTCCGTCGTCATCTCCAAAGAATACTTGGTGACGCCTTGCACCTCGGGGAATTCAAGTTGAACTTTGCCGTCGCCTGGAATGGCGATCAGCTTGCTTGGCGGTTGTACAGTTGGAATAACCATTATTTCCGAAGACAAGGAGCTGTTGTCCACTCCGTCCTGTGCCTGGATTGCCAAGTAATAAGGACTTCCGTTGGTTAGGCCTGTAATGGTGCCTTTATATAATCCAACTTGGTCTGCAATCTCAGCAGTACCGTTGTATGTGCCGCTGGCGGTCCCCCACTTTGCCAGATAATGCGGAACATTGGGGTCACCGGAGAATTGAATGTCCACCCCTCCATCCGTGGGATTAGCCCAAACCTGTTGTGGCGGACTCAGCTTCGGCGTCACAGATACCGTATCCGAAGGAGCACTGTCACCGTAATGGTTTACAGCTATTACCGCCATATAATAGATCGAATTATTCTCCAGGCCATGGAGCGTGTAGTTTGAACCCGTCACGGGACCTGCCGTCATATTCATATTGTCCGGGGATGTACCGTAGACGATCCTATAGCTTTCAGCATTTGATACTTCGTTTATCCTGATTTCTGCTGCTTTATTCAAGGACTTAATCGAATCAATACTCGGTTTTTCTGGTGCTTGATTTGCTACCGCATAGCTGCCATCCAACGTAACTATAGACCTTGCAGGAATGGTATATTGGAAAGCACCGTTTACATCGGCCGTTACCATGTCATGCTGAGCCAAACTCTCATTTGCGTTCGTCACATAGGGCGTAAGATGATAGACTATTTTCCCTTCCGGCAACTGATTCAGTTGAACGGTAACCGGCTTATCCTCATTGGTGTAGTTCACAAAAACGGAAGTCAACTTATTATTACCCTCATGCAAATAAGACGACCCCATCAGCCCCTTGGGATCATTCTCCGCCAATCCGGTCATGGCAACCCGCTTGGCGCCGGGACGAACAAATTTACTATAGTTACCGAGCGCCCATAACATTTTGGAAGTATAAATGGATTGTTCGTCTCCCGGCGTACCGTAATCCGTATAGATCAGACCATCTTTATAATCTCCTTTGGATACAGCCGTCCACCATTGCCAAGCAGATGCATTCGCAACAGACAGATCATAATGAATCGTACGCGCTATCAAAAGTGCAGGATCGATGCCCAAGTCCCTGCCGTTCCCCTGCATTTCCCCGACATCACCCAGGATGCAATATTCACTCATCCAATTGGAGGAACCCGGCAAGGTGCTTTGCAGATTCTCCCACAGCAGCTTCCGCAATTCCCCCAAGCGGTCCCCATTCTGATCTGAAACCGTATCCGACCAATAGGAATGGGAAGCAATCTTGTTACTAATTTTGGAAGCTATTTCAGGGTTACCCAGTAGGTCCTTTATATATTCCCGGTACTTCCCTACATTTAATTTATTGCTTCCTCCCTGATATTGCAGTTTATTATCGTTAGGATTTTGGGAGGTGGCCATAAATTGCGCATATTTGGCATCATCAAGCAGGGACAGAATTTCGACGCCATCCGGAGCACTGATTTTAGTCATTAAATTCCTATTTTGGAGCTCCGCATAGAGACTATTAATAACATTAATGATATCCGTGTTGTTATAGCGGTTCGCCTCTTGACCGGCTCCATTCCAATCCCAAGTAGGTTCGTTTATAGGGCTAACATAATTAAAATGAATGCCTGATTTATCAAAATGATCCATAACATCCGCCAAAAACCCGGCGAACTTGCCCTCATAACCTGATTTAAGATTGGTAGAGCCGACGGAAGCATCCGGCTGTGCATGTCCGTTCTTGGTCATCCATACTGGCGGGCTGTTCACAAATCCAATAAGATCTTTAACACCTCTATCATTTGCAGCTTTCAAAAACCATTGTTGGCCCGCTTGCTTCGACCAATCATAGGCACTATTCTCATCTTTCTTAAAACTTTCCGCCCTTCTCCAAGGGATCGTAATGATACTTTTATCCGTATCGCTGGAACCAGCTCCAATGTTAAACCGCCAACTTGATAAGCCGATCCCCTTATCCTGTGAAAATAATAAATCGGCAATCTTCTCTTTATTGCTTTCAGACCATTCCTTTCCAATCGGATCCATAGACCACGCGTCTGAGGCGCCAAAGTTATCAATAGTTTGAAAAGTTGAACTTGCATTGATATTCACTAAAGTCCTGTTAACATCTGCCGCATGTGTTACAGTCGATCCAATAGGACTGGCCGCTACCAGAACGGAAGTGATCATTGCCAGGGTGCGTTTTAACATCTTTATCCTCCTTCAAATCCCTTTATAGCTTCGTTATGAAACCCATTTCATTGGCTGTTGATTTCTGATCATTAGCCAATAAGGATAGTATAGAAATTAATGAAATCGCTTACATTAAAGGAATCATCAAAATTTATAACAAATCTTTGCTTTTTACGAACTATAGCCATATAAAAAAGCTGTGAATCTGAATTCACAGCTTTTTCCTTCAATAATTCACTGATTTCTTATACATTTCACAAATATTCGCATCATTTAAATGCAATTCTTTTTAGGTTTTTTTGAAATTACGTTGTAAAGCAGACCAACTGATCTTACTTAGTATTTCATATAAAATATATGAGTAACGGTTATAATTGAGACTAAAAAGCACCTATGTGGGTGCTTTTTTCAATGTCTACTTGAGATTTTTGATTATTATAAATGAGATAAATCGTTCATCATGCAGTTATAAATGAGACTGATCGAGAATGGTGCATTTTATTTATTGGAATTTATCGATAATGCATACTGCACAATGAATCGTTATATTCAGTTGTTAGAAAAGATAACTAATAAAAAAGATTACTATCAAATGAAATGTTTGATCAATCGCCATTAAAACAGGTCTGATTGTTTCTTTACTAACGTCTTCAATCCCTTTAACTTTTCTCGCCCACCAAGAAACAATTTCTCCTTTATCTATAATTACATGAGTAAAAAATATAATAAAGATCATCGTCCAATTAAAAATGCCTAATAATAAATACATTAATATTAACAATACAATGGTATATACAGCACAATGAACGATAAGTGGAATCCATTGTGTATTTTTTCTTATCGCTTGTTTGTCGGTCTGAAGCAAATAATCTCCTATAAGATGACCTATAAGAAGTACAGCCAATAGCTCAATATTAATGGTCCAATTGATCATACTGTTAAAACTCCCATTAACTAATGATCTTCCAAATAAATAAAATGATAAGATTAAAACTAAGATAAGAAAACTTATTACTGCATTAATGGCATTATTTACTCTTTCCATTTTAATAGTACGAATAAAAGAAACCTTTTGTAGTTCTATTATTAATTCTTGCATTAGGTCTTCATGGCTTAATTTACTCATCTTTTCATGATAGCTACTGGTTGAATGTTTAAGCTTAATTTCTTCTGTTAATCGATATAAGGACCGTCCTGCCAACGACTTACTTAGAGACGAAATAAAATATAATTCTTGAGAATTACTATTATCCATGTCGATATGTTTAGCCGGATTAGTTTTCGGTACAATTACTAAATATGCAAGCGCAACGCTTTTAATTAAGAAGAACAACATAAGAATAAATAGTGGAAGAATTATAAAGCTGTGGGTGGTTAATGTAAGAGGGGACGCAATATCTTTTAATGAATCTGACATTTTAATTATAATAGTTGCAATAATCCCCCAGAAACCAATAACTGCACCAGCCTTAGCATCAGTAAAGCGAATTGTATTTTGTGTATCGTCAATAGCTTTTTGGATAAAATCCATTTTATGCTTATAGATATCCTTGTATACTATTTCATTATCGCTCAATTTTGTACCACTTCCTAAAACAAAATATACTCTCTGGTAGCAATTCTTTGTTTTTCGTTTAACTCATAAAAATTTAAGCTAAATAATCCGTCTTCAAACTTAGTAATGCAGAAAACAGGGTAGTAACATATCTCAAAATTCTTACTTAATAAAACCATTGTTTCTTTATCAGTACTTGATGGGTATGTACTGCATCCAGATGGATGAGAATGCCAAGTACCAACAAAAAAATGATCCTCTGCTTCTTTTCTACTCGTGTATTCCAATAAATAAGTATTATCGAAAACAACTCCGTATCTACTTCTTCTAGCTCTGGGTCCCGCATCAGATACATCGTATATTTTTATCCATCGTGTATTCATTCTGCCGAAAATAATTCCACCATTCTCGACATCTGGGTAAGCCTTTGTCAATTCGTGCATCTTAGTCATTGTTCTTTCAGACAAATAAATTTTTCTATTCAAACCCTTTCTCCCTTACAGAAGCAATTATTATTTTGGTCCAGATATCCAAAAGAATGAATAGGCATTATTTCATCCATCCCCCAGTAATAGTTGTAATAATCATATTTAAATTTTTTATGTTTTGAAAAGTAGGATATTAATGTTACGATTTGTCCCGCAAGAAAGGACATTTTTTCCCACATTGAAATCGTATGAGGATTCCCACATAAGTCAATAGTTTCGGATGGATACTGTGCGATTTCATTCTCAGCTTGTTTATGAAATTGTATAAGTCCTAAGTCTTCTTCAATAAGTTTGTAATAGCAATTTAAACAACCAGTATTTGGCGTTGTAACTATAATCTCTTGTAAGATATTGTTTGGTGAGCTCCAAGCCCAGATAATTGGTTTTTTATAAACTAATAATTCCTTGAACGCTAGTAAATCAAATGACTGTTTCCTTCCGACTGTCACAACTAAAATATCACATAAATCAAGAATCTCATTATCAGTTAGGACCGGAATTACCCTTTGAGCAAATTTATAATTTAAATATTTTTTCATAGACAGAGCTTTATTAGTCCCCAGAAAAAAAGGTTCTAATTCATGATTTCCTATATTTGCAATCGATAGTATATCAAAATCGGATATGACTAAAGATTTTGTTTTCTTATGCGCAAGCATCTTGCTAACTTGACTTCCTAATGACCCAACACCCAATAAACCAATCCTACTGTCTATTCCTAATGGAGATTCAGGTATTATTTCGATATTTAACAAGCTTATCTTAGTTATCTCTGTATCAGCTATGAACTCTAAACATGTAATAAATGAAATGTATTCAGTTCTCCCTCTATCTCCTAAATACATAACGATGACTGGAACATTTCTATGCTTAGGAAGAATCTTTTTAATATCGGTATTCAACACCAAAGTTTGTAGTAATTGATATGTTGTCTTAAATTTAAAATGGCTTGGAAGCCTTATCACTGTAAAATTAGAGTCTAAACTTTTATCGTCGATAAAATTGTTTTTTATGTTCGTAGTTAGGAGATGCCTACTCTCTTTTTCAAAAAAATAATAGGGTTCCTCAAAATATGAAGGGAACCTAATTACTTTATAATCATAATCCGTACCCTTCTTTTTACTTGTTGCAGTGATACCGTTAGCTAATAAGTAAGTAGAATGTACAAAAGAAACTTCATATAATTTTGTCACTTCGATTTCTTTAAAGCCTTGAATAAATTCTTGACTTAGATACAAATAGGAATTACTGAACTGGGGTAAAATGCGCCAAGAAAGTAAGTCATCATCCTTGCTCCACTCATTATTTACATTACTAATAAACCAATCAAGAATTCGATCGTAAATGAACTGAACACCGAATTTTGTTTTTGCACTCCAATTGTGTAATGAACAGATATAGAACTCTGATTCTTTAGGATTAGTAGATAGAACTTTTTCATCAATATGTCTCCACGATCTCGGCATATCTTTATATAAATTACTTTTACCATTTATGCTTAGTACCTTTATAGGTGGCTGTTTGATTGGGAAATCTAACAAATGTATCTCAACTTGGATATAATTACCTTCAATGTCTCCTTCTTTCGGAATTCGACCTTTGACAATTTCATTACTAATAAAAGAAAAGCCGAGGGCTTGGAACTCGGCTTGGTAGAGACTTCTATTTTCAATTTCCATGTTGAATTTTTGTATCCTTCCTTGCTATATCAACAAAAACTGATTTAGCAGCCTCCGAACTATCATAGACATCACACAGCCCAACAACATCTTCAATTTTAATAATTTTATCTTTATAATCAGAACAATCTAAATAGTAAATAGAACTAGATAGCTCTTTGTTAAACATTTGTTTTGTATACTTATTTAGATAAATAATATCAGTTTCATCGTTAAAGTTCATTAACTCTTTGTACTTCTCTCCAAGCAAAAGAATTCTCCCATACATAGGAGAACCTTCTATTTTTCTCTTCGCCTCACCATAGTATCCTAATAATTTAGCTGAGAAATCAACTTCAAAAGAGGTTGCCTTTATTTCACCAACTGGAATATTCCCTTCAGGTTTTGTAACAATAACACCTTGTGGGTTCATTAATGTATTTGGCGAATATTCAATCCCAACTTTTATTTCTAGAAGGTTGTTGTCTTTTAAGTAATCCCCCAGGCCTTTTGCTTTCAGGATTTCTTTTAGCTCGTCATTTAGAATATTGGTAGACTCCAAAATCCTTAAAGCAAGAAGAAAAGCTCTTGCTCCAACAGTCCATTCATCCTGGTCCTCGACTTGAGTTCCCCCAAAAAGGATCATTAGCCCATCCCCTGTTATTGAATGAATATGTCCTTGATAAAATCTAGCTAGTTTAATCCATGTTGAGATTGCTTTTTGCTTAATTACTGCAATTTCGGATATATTCTCAAACCCTGGATCTTCAATAAACATTGCTCTTTTCGTAAAATTTCTTAAATCAATAAACAATGAAACTAACTTAACGTCGAATACTCTGTTAGCTGCATCTAAAAAACCTTCTTGCGTCTTGATTTTCTCAAGTAGATAGTTAAAATCAATATGACCACCGATAACAAAATCTTCATTCAGTTCCCTATCGATGATGTCATTTACTCTATCTTGAACTTGGCTAAATTCCGCACTTTTATATAGAAGCTGGCTACTCTCAAATAAAGCATTCAAAGGATTAATATCGATTCTATAACGATAATCCGATTTAATAATATCACGAAATTTTGAACTTCTTTGAGTCATAGTAGCCTCCAAAAATAAGATTTATCAACTTGCAATATTATCATTTCCTAAAAATATAGTTCACCAAGCCTATTCAATATATTTTATATTATACAAAATCTGGAACACAAAAACCATAAAATTCTCATATCTGTTGTAAATACAAGTCCTTTCAAATAACATTGCCTTTATTGAAAATTTACTTAAATACAATTTTCATGACGGTAATTAAATTTTGCAAGAAGAATTCGATTAATTAATTTATTTCAACTTTCCTCTGTTCTGGATAAAAGAAGTGGCACGAACGGATATGCGTGAACATGTGGAAACGATGTATCAAGTTTATTAATCCAAAGTAGGTATGCTGTTGGAAATAACTCCATACGCGATCGCCAAGTAAATTTTGAACCACCTATGCCCCACATTAAGAACATCTATTCTGAAAACACCTTATATCCATATTAATGACTATCTATCGTATGCAATTGCAAGATACCAGTTATCATACATTCTTACCGACAATCTCATTCCTAGCATAAAATTTAATAAGAACTAATACTCAACCATGAACTTTAAATGCTAAAAACCTTTCAATCTCATCTTTTATCATTTTTTTAACTTGATAATAAAAACCTTTCCGCGCATTAATATTAATTATCCCAAAATAATCCCCAACCAAATTCTGACTTAGCCGGCCATACTTCTCGTAAACGATTGGAATAGCCGTTTCTATATCTAAATGCCAATTTTCCAACCTCACTTTTCGAAACCGTTCCTTACTTTCTTTTACTTGTTCTGAGAACCAATCACTGATATCTGGATAATATTTTCGTAAATATGAACTGTTTCTTCCTATGTATTTATATATGTCATCACAAAAAAGTGATTTTCCTAAATGTTCTTGATTCCTTTTATAGTCCTCAAAAACGCTAAGGAAATATTGTCTGTTGTTCTCTCTTTTTGTTAAACTTTGAACTTGCTTCCCTTTGATGATGGCCTCTTTTATATCTCCATATTTTTGTGTTGAAATTGTTGTTCTACCAATACTTATTGATGCCGCGACTTGCTTTATAGATATTTCATTATCATTTTGAAAAAATCCCTCCAACTTTCTCTCAACTTCAAGAAATGCCAGTTCTCTTTTCATCGAAGAATTGGTTTTATACGTAGGGGGCTGGAATAAATAAATATTCTGAACTTCAGGATCAAAAAAATAATAATAGAAGTCAATAGGGGCCCATCCATATATTTTTTTTGCCTTATAATACATTTTTTCTGGTGATTCGAAATATTCCTCAAGAATTCGAACAAAGTTCTCTTTTAGATTCTTAGGAGCTTTTTTAGGTATGAATTGACTAAATTTATCACTATCAATAAGAGAAAATCGTAGTAAATAGGCCATTATTAAACAAGAGCGATGATAATCAATTTTCAGGGTAGATGTAAGGGTTCTCCTGGTTATTCCTTGTTCAATTAATTTTGCCACTTCTATAAAAAGATCTATGTCTCCTTTGATCTCTCTCCACTCTTTTTGATAAAACCCATATTGCATATAACATTCAATACACACATGTACTCTTGTAAAGTAAACTCCATTGTAACCCCTTCTACGGATATCAATTGGCCTCATGCCAGTAGCTACGCCAAAAGATGAACACCATGGAGTCACACAATATCCCGCAGATAATTCCTCAACATGTGGATTTAGAGAAACTATATAGCTTATAGGCACCTTGATCTTCGAGAATTCGGCAATACTTAGACCACAATAGCTTGTAACTTTAAATACGTCCGTCAGAAGGACTCTTTTCGTTGATTTACCAGTTCGAATTAATGCCGTTAAATTTTGAACTATTATCGGAGAAAACAGAGTTATCTCCCTCTTATTAAAAATAGCTGCCTGATTTTGAGAAATATAGAGTAGTTTAATCGCCAATGATTGCTCTAACGAATAATTTTCGAGTTTTGATGTAAGTGAAAAACTTGGATTTAAAAGATATTCCCAATCAGAGTAAATCCTTATTTGCTCATCTTTAAGAATTTCATCATTTATACCTTTTATTAAATCCTCTTTATCTGTCAGTGAATGGTTACAATTTTTACATATAAATTCATTCAATTTTTCATAAAAATATGGCTGGGATTGATTACATTCATGGCAATGTGATTTAAGAATACCTTGATGCTCTAAACAAATCTCAATTTCATTTATTTGCCAGATAAGCTTAAAACCTTTCTTTTCTTTAATACAATGTGGACAAAACCGTCTTACCTTAGTTATCATGTATGGCCTGATAAAAGACCTATACCGTCTTTCTTCTTGGTCCGGATCGTCAAAGAACTTATCAAGAATCGTCAAAAAAGTAAGAGTTCTTATTTTTTCAATCGATGCTCCTACAAACTGTGCAAGTAATCTTGTATCAATAAGATGGGGAAACCAATCAACCTTAAACATATTAGTTGAGTTTAGGTAAGATACAGAACCTATATTGACTTTTCTTCTTACATCCAGATATGGTATCCCATTCCCATCTGCAATTCTTAGAAAAAAAGAACTTAAAGTTTCCTTATCTCGTGGAATGGGCCTTACCGATAACAGCTTCATTGCTACTCCTCACATTGCCTTTTATCTCAATAAAAATTCTTCTATCTCTGATATGATCATAGTCTTAATATGAGCATAGCCTTTAACCCTAACATATTTAATACCCATTTGCCTTCCAACCAGCGAAGTATTTAAAATACCATTTCTAGAAAATGTTTCAGCAACAGCTTGCTTAACCTCGCTTCGTTTTTTTTGTAAAGCTATCTCCTTAAGCATTGAATTATGTGTGTGAACTACTCTGGCCATATAATTACTGAACCCAGGATAATGTTTGTTAATATAATCCCTATGCCTACCAAGATGGTGATATATACTTTTATACGTAATTTGCAAGTTCAAAAGCTTAGCTTGGCTAGTATATTTATCAAATTTATTTCTCAATTCCTTTTCTTCATTATTTAATCTAAAGGACTTTTGACTTTCCATACAGGATATAATTATTTCTTGCAATCCGTGTGTACGCAATGTTCCTTCACTACACTCAACTGCAGCGGCAACTTGCTGAAGGGAAATAGTTAGTTCACTTGTAACCATGTTATTTACTTTTTCACTTACTGTCTTCTCTAGGGAATCGTATTTCTTTAAAGGTTTTTTTAGACTAGACTGTTTTTGCATAAAATATTCTTGTACAAGATTATTCGCATAATAATAACTGTATTCAATTAAGGACCAACCAAACTTTTCTTGCATATCCTTATATTTAGTCTCTGAGTATGAGTCATATCTCATATTAGACAACTTAAAGTACTCGAGACTATTATCAATTACATCTTGAGGAATGTATTTCCTTTCAATCCCGGATGGCAAAAAACTATGATATGCTAAATATCCAAAAATCTCGCTTACTCTAAATATATTAACCTTCTGATACTTAGAGACTTGACTTCGTGTTAACCCTTTGGAAGCAAGTTCCCTAACCTTTTCAACCAACTGAATATTGCCATCAATTTCATCCCAGGTATCATTTACTGGATGGAAGCTATATCTCATTGAACAGCCGGCACAATAATAATAAAAAGGATATCTAACGCCCTTTTTTCTTGGTTCAACTCGGTTATTTATTTTAGTCATCTTTCCCTTCTTATTAAAGAATTTACACCAATGAGCATGGCAAACATCCGGTTCTACCTGCTCCGATTTTATAAATAGAGATTCAATATATGTATTAGGGACAATAATTTCCGAAAATTCTTCTAGCGTAATATTTAAACCTCTTGCAATAGAAATTACATCTCCAATTGAAACCTTTTTAGTTTCCCTATTACTTCTGATTAACGATACTAAGTTTTTCACTACATTCACGCTTAAAAGATTTACTCGGCTTCTAATGTAACGCTCTTCTTTTGACTGAGTAATGAAAAGCAGTTTTATTGCAAGCGATTGTTCCAATGAAAAATTATTAATAACTTTTGTTAATATCAAAGAAGGGTTGAGCAAATAATTCCAATCTTTATAAAATCTTTCTTGAGTTATTATGTATCCTAAACCCTGAATATCTTCAACCTTATTTGTTAAAGACAGTTTGCAATTTACACAAATAGCGTCATCCTTGTTCTTAAATACATTATCTGAATATTTCACTTGCTTCTGACAGTGGGGACATGCTGATTGAAGTTTAACTAGATGATTAAGGCATATTTCTATTTCTTTTACCTGACATATAAGGTAAAAACAACGATCTTGTCTTACACAAATTGGGCAATATTTTCGTTTTTGACTATCAATTGCAGCGTTAATCATTAAATATACTCGCTCAATTTCAATAGCCGGGTTATCAAAAAATTTATAGGATATACCGTAATAAGTCATTGAAATAATTGCATCTTGAGAAGTTTTTAATAGGCTTACAATTTTCTTATGATCGAAAACATTTACATCATAATCAAGTCGAAAGAACTGATCATTTCGCAGTGTATGAATTGATCCTCTATGAATATCTGCCCATATATCCAATGCTGAAACTTTGTTTGAATATTCTGCTCTAAATAAATAAGAAGTCAGGCATTCTCCAGACTTCTGAATTGGTCGTACTGTTAAACATCTAGTATTCATTATTCTTTCCTTATAATTATAGTTTTTTTATTGGGACCCTTGTCATAAAAATACCCATATGTAGGACTTTTGTTAAGTCCATCATCTGCTGTTATATGAGAAATTCACAACTTATGTATATATGCATTTAGTTCTGAAGCGACTTTCAGTAATTATGTTATGTTTGACTAACTCCAATATGACGATAAATCTCTTTTGATAATACAATATCGTCAGAATTAACCCTAAACTAGTCCAGTTTAATTTGACGGCCATGTTATAGGTCTCAACCCTTAGAATACCGAAGCTTTCGGAACATCTTGTTTAGCGGGGGGAAATATAGTCACCGACGCGTGTGAAAGGAACCGATTATTCTCCACCTTTAAACATTCAGGACAATATCTGCGACTTTTTTATCAAAACCCAACTTATACTAGTTTACAACAAAATGAGAGACGTGTCGGATTAGTTTCAAATCCGTCATGTCTCTCACTTTAATAATTTCAAAACATTATTTTTCAAGCTCCATATTATGATTAACTCGCAATTGGTTAATATAAGCAGTTAACTCCGGAGCCACTTTACGAATATATGGCGGACTAGCTTTAATGTAGTCATAAACATCCTCTGAGAGAACTCTTTGACCGACTCTAGAATTAAAAAAGTTATCAATTAAGCTGTGCCATATAGACTTTAATTTGTTTATTTTAACTGTCTGTTGAATGTTCTTCATTTCATGAATGTACTTCTCAAGACCCCATTTCCGGAGAGTATTTGGTGTTACCCTAAGCTTCTCCGAGACAATACCGATCGTGATACTTTGCTCCGAATTAATTAATTCATTGCATATGCTCAACATTTCATCTTGGATTTTTCCCCTATCAATTCTTCGTTCCGGAACTGGCCATTTATGTAATATTAATTCCTTCATTACTGCCGGATGATACCTGTGAAGCAGATACTGCGTTGTAGATACCCAGCATTCCCATTTTTCAATAGTTTCAAGATCAACATCATTAGTAATTGAGTCTTTAAACTCATACAACAAAGTATTGTCCACAACCTCTTTATTATCACTGTTATTTTTAAATACTCCTCTAACCTGAAAATAAGCCACAATTCTCCGAGAAACACTTATGTGTAAACCAGTTCGCCTACTAAGTTCAGCTAAAGAAAATTCATCGGATTGAATCCCAGTTAATATATTATAACCTTGCACAAAGTAATCTTTTTCCTGAAGTTCTCCTGTCTCTTTGTAAGCAAACCTACAACCGCAATCTAAACAAGCTATGTGGTTAAGAAGTTTCTCACCAGATTTTCTCTTTTTTGATGAAGTCCCCGTCTTAACTATAGAATCATTTTTCATATAGCTCTTACACCAAGGAGATAAACAAATAGCATTTTCTAATTTATTTATCTTATTCGGAATAATTGAATTGCGAAAATCACTTGGGATTTCAATTTCAAAAAAAGTAGTTAGGTCAAGTTTGTTTATATATAGTATTTTTAATAATAAGTGAATATGTACGGATCTAGTTTGAGATAACGTTTTTCTTGCATATTGCATAAGACTTGATGCTTGAACCCCTAATTTATCAAATTTTTGCTCTATTACATCTATATTATAATTTGGTTGTTTTCCATTCATAATAAATAATAATTTGATTGCTACTTCTGAAGGACTTAAATGTTTATTATTATTTGTAAAAAGTTCCCTCCAAGTTTTTAAAAGCCATTCTTGCTTATCCAAATCTTCTTCTGTAACTTTATCATCGTACTTATCTGAGCCAAAAGAAGAATAACATATTGGACAAATACTTATTTCTTCAACTGCACTCAACTTAATCTGATTACCACAACTCTTACAGCTGTCAAGTAAACGTATGTGATGTCGTGTACAACAATTAATACCATCAACCTTCCATTCAATTCTTAAATAAGGTTTTTTCTCATTTAAGCACTGAGGACAGTAATGAAGGTACTCACGAATAACCCCCCTTAAAAAACGAGAGTGAACAAGTTCATTACTATGACTAAATTTTTTTAATACAAAATAAAAAGTCATTCCTAATAGCTTCTCACATGCCACGTTTGTTATTTGAGAGAGTGTTTGAATGTAAATAGAATTCAGTGGGGCAAAATCAATTAATGGGATGTCCGCTTTTTGAGGATTTACAAAATCATTATTCTTCACTTTTTTCCAAAGAGTTAATAAACTGGTTCCGTTTGCTTTTGCAAAACGAAGAAGGAAGCTGCTTAATGATTCACCTAGTTTCGGCTGTAATCTCACAGAAAACATATAACATCTCCCATGACATAAATAGTTGTTTTTATTTTAAGTAACCAACTGATTTTATAATTGCTTCTAGTCTAAAATGAAGAGGCTCTTAACGTTAGTAGATATATCCCATTCTGATTATTTAGTACAAATACTCCCCACTACACAGGGAGCATTTGTTCTTTCAAGTCTGTAGCAAGCGTTCTAGATCCGCTCATACCCTTTAAATATTTGAGTGGACCTTGTGCCGACCAGTCCAAAGACATGCGTTTCACGTGCCGTTGAATGGCTGCAAGATCGATATGTTTCTTACCCTCAGACATACATTTGAGTAGTACATGATTACCTGCCAAAGAAAGAGCGTCTAAGCAGACGATATGCGTTAACCGAAATTCTTTATAATCGGACCATTCAGAATCAAATGTTTGGCGAATAGCATCGTAATAAGTCATAGCCACAGCCAATTTTTCTTCTTTTGATAAACTAGATATTCGGTAATCAGCTGTTAAATGATGAAGTGTTCTATAGACATTCTGAAGTGTCACATGGCGTCCCTTGCTACGTTTGCCAATAATTGTACCAATATTATAAAAAGGACTGTCCTTACGAACCATGAGCTCAGTAGCGATCCAACTGATATCATCTGAATCTCGACGTAAAAACTTGCTAAGTGATGGTCCAATTCCCTTCGCTTTTGTATTTATGGTGTCAAATAGTTTAACCTCCTCATCTTCATCCAAAGAATGAAATGCAAGAAAAGGAACATTTAAATCGGAGTTTGTTTCCCGTGTGTATTTATCAATGCCCCCCATTCGATGCTGACCATCCATTAACGACGCCTTACCTTTACAAAATAGGCGACCATAAGATGGACGTTGTCGATCATAATAAACAAACTCCCAATTCGATGCTGCGTTTAATAAAATAGGAGTAAACAAAGCATCTTCACCTTTAGATAAATAGCTAGCAAAATCCTCACACCTTTTTGAGTCTACGGGGCGTTGATACCCTTTACCTGAGGGCAAGTCAAAAGGTTTTACATAAGTGAGTTGTAGTCCCACCGAGGAAGGAAAATGGCTTTGATAGGCCACTTTACCGCGCATTTTACATTGTAAAACATTTTCAATAACGATTTGATTAGGTAGTGTATTCATGCTGTTTGCCCCTTATTTTATGAATTATTAATATAAATATAGATGTTATAAGATCTAAAATCAATTGGTTATATATGTTATAGGTGTATTTAACTTGGGTGTCCACTTCCTTAAGCTGATATAGAAGGTGGTGGTCCCTTGCCTAAATTATCAGCTCATATTGGTGCAAGAATAAGGGTTTTTCGGAAGAATAGAGGGCTTACTCAAGAGCAGCTGGGTGAGAAAGTACAACAACCTCAATCATACGTAGGTGGAATCGAACGTGGAGAGAAAAATATATCCTTGGATACTCTTGAGAGAATAGTAGAAGCTTTAGAAATTCGCCCGGGTGATTTGTTTAATTCCTATAATGGATTACAGTCTAAAGACCAAGTAGAAAAGGATCGACTGATTGATTACTTAACTCATATTCTTAGAGATCGTAATCTTAGAGAAGTTTCAACAGTTACAAGATTGATTGAGGACGTCCTAAAGGCGTATGACACTAAATAACTTTCTTTTTTTAAATAAATTAACCCTAGTGCCATGTATACGGCTCTGGGGTTAGTTACTAAATATGCGGTTATCAAAAAAATGATGGTTATGCATTATTTATTTTTCTAACAACATATCGCGCATCATCCCCAACACCACGTAGTGTTGCAGAGGCAAATGATCTTTGCCCAGAAATGCCAACAAAATACAAACCATCCGTAGCATTACTCACCCCAACCCTATGTTTTGGAAATCCACGATCATCCAATGCATTTAATCCCGCCAAAAAAGATAAATTAGGCCGAAACCCAGTAGCAAAAATGATCGCATCAGCGCTCTCTTTCTCCCCATCCCCCCAAATAACTCCATCCTCATACATCGAAGTAAACATTGGTCTTTGATTTGGTTTTCCGCTCTCTAATAGTTGTTTAAACCCTGCCGAATCAATAACGGTTGTTGGCTCTGGTACTGGGCGGCCAAACAAAGGAAAAGGGAATTTATCTAACCCGGTAGCAATTAACCAAAAGTGCAGATCGCGTCCAAACTTAACCTGAGGTAGGAGTTTAACCGGTGTCCGAACCGCTAGGGTCGTAGTGGCTACCTCCGAGAGCTCAACACCTATTTGAACCGCTGAGTTCCCACTCCCGACAACAATCACACGTTGACCTTGATAGGGCTTGGTATTCCGATACGCAGAGGAATGAATAACTTCTCCTCGAAACGCTGCTAATCCAGGAATGTCAGGTATATAGGGTCTGTGAAATGAGCCTGTTGCACTTATAACAGATTCAGCTTCAAGAATCTCCCCACTTGTTGTGGTAACTTGAAACCTCCCATTAAATTTCTCTACTTTTTCAACACGAGTGTTTGTCTTCACAGGCATATTATACTTAGAAGCATATTCTCGAAGGTATGAAATCACTTCATCCCTCGAGGGATAACGATTGCCCCCACCTGAGAATGGGAATCCTGGCAAAGAAGAATACTTAGCGGGTGAGAACAGCTTTAGGCTATCGTAATAATGTGGCCATGATCCCACTGCTTCAGGACCGGCTTCTAAAATGAGAAATGACAGTCCATATTTTTTAAGGTAATATCCCGCAGCAAGTCCAGCTTGCCCTCCACCGATTACAATGGTTTTATACATAATTATCTCACAACCTTACTCTTCATTTTTTTAATACATGCTCCTTATAACAACTTTTCCATCGCCATAACATCAACATATTTCCCATCTAAAACGCCCTGATTCTGAAAAATGCCAACGTCACGATATCCCGATTTACGGTAAAGCCCTTGACCTAATTCGTTAAAGGGGAATGTAAAAAGTACAAATTTATAAAATTCATTTTCTTTACCTACACGTTCTAGCTCTTTCAAAAGTCTACTCCCTATCCCTTTACCGCGGTATTCTCGGTCAATGTAGATGGATATATCTCCAACACCGTTATAGGCGCAACGTGTACTGTATGGGTTTATCGAAGCCCAGCCGACAACTTGCTCATTTTCTTCTGCAATCAAAACAGCATATCTTCCTGCGTGAGTTTGAAACCAACTTTGCATATAACGCAAGTTCTTTGTTTCCTCTTCTAAGGTTGCGATTCTATCCTCAATTCCTTGGTTGTAGATATTAAGAATCGCGTTAATGTCACTTATTTTTGCATTTCGAATGATCATGCGAACACCTCATTAAATGAATTTTATAATAATTGAAATTTGCAACTAATAGCCCAAAAAGAACTCCTCACCAAAGAGGAGAATTGAAACTATCCAACCGTAAAACGCATTAAACTCATTATGAAATAATTGACCTTTGCAACTACCATCTAAAATAATCTCCTCTTTTAAGAGGAGGAGCAACAATTTTCATTTTGATTCATAGCCTGACTCAAAAGGCCTAAACTTTCGACAACTTGATCTCGCTTATTTTCCGGTATGAGTTGTAAAATTCCTTGAACATAATTCTCCATTGTTTTGGATATGGCTTGATGCTGCTCTTCCCCTTTTGAGGTTAAAGAGAGTACCACATAACGCCGATCTTTAGGATCAGGAGTTCTTCGCACCATCTCCAACTCGACCAATTGCTGAATTTGCCTGCTGATTGTACTAGTATCAGTGAAAAGGGTTTGGGCCAAATCGTTTAGAGCAATATTAGGGTGCTTCATTAGCTCGTAAATGATATGACTTTGTATGACCGAAATACCGCAACAATGTGCGCCATCTTTCTGAAGCAGCCCGAATCTCCGAACAAGTAACTGCAGCACTTCTCTCACATCTGGGAATTGTGGATTATTGTTCATATTAAATCACCTAACTATCTTATAACACATATTAATTGATAAATGCAACTATTGATTAACAGTGGTATTTCTCCTCATTCCTACATTACCTTTCATAAACCAAATGATACTTAGCAGCAAAAGGAGCGATGCAGAAAGCCAATAAGTCATGCTTAAACCAATGAAATGCTCAGATAAATAACCAAACAATGGTCCCATGGACGCCCCCACATCGGATACGACTACATACATGGTCATTATAAATGTTCGAGCCGATCCGAATGCAATATCCGAAACCATTGCATCCATAATTGTGGATAGCAAAGTTGTAACTATGAGAAGTGCTAGTAGATCAAGTAACCAAAGGCCAAAAGGAATCTCAAAATTTGTCAATGTCATAAATATCGCAGCCAAAGCAAGTGAGCCGATAAGGAATGGTCTGCGTCCCCACTTGCGGTCAGATAGCCGACCAAACCAAGGAGACATAAATGAGCCCAACGCCCATCGTACGGCCTGGAGAGCGCCTGCTATGGTGGCAGCCCCAATAACTATTTCATAGAACATAAACGACGTCTTGTGGTGAACATCAATCAGGTGACTTAACGTTGCAGTGAGCATGCCGTCAAGACACATGCCAACTAGAAACACTGAAATTAAAGTCCCTTGCAATGCTGGAAGTTTTATAATCACCCTCTTTTGGTGTGGAGTATCTTCAGATTTAATTTGTTTTTTCACCTTGGGAACAAACTTGTAAACAGCAGGAAGTACAAGGAATGCCAGAACACCAAAAGTTGTAGCAACAACCTGTAATCCAAACAACTCTACACAGATACTACCAGCAAGCATGCCCACTAAACTGCCTATTCGATAAAGCCCATTGTAAGTCCCCATGAAGTAACCTCTGTTTTGGTCACCCGATAGTTCGAGGATCATGAAGTAAGAGCCCAAACGAAATAACGACCAAGCTACACCCCAAACACACCGCAGAATAAGCCAACTATAAAAACCATCTACCCATCCGTAAAGTAATGTAGTCATTCCTGCTATGAATACGGCCAAAAATACACCATTTCTGATGCTGATTTTTTTGTACAACCATCCAATCAAGGGGCCGAGCGGTAATCTCACAAAACGATTTGCCGAGAGTAAAATTCCAACTTCAATGAGGGACGTTAGTCCCACATCGTTCCAATGAATCGGTAATACAACGTATAGCATCGAATCACCAAATAGTGAGACAGCTGTGATAAGTGCCAAAAAAATAATAGGTTTGAGATCTGCATTTTCTTTTGTCTGCTCTCTGATCAACGAACTTCTCCTTTCAAAATAAAAAGCGGCATTGCCCTTAAGACAACGCCGATCTAATCTAGCTGCAGCATGAAGATGTCGATGCCACCGGTTTGGTAATTGGTGAACAACAAGAACTTACTTCATCAGATTTTACTACCATTGTTTCACTTTTTTCAGGTTCACAGCACGAGCTACTTTTGATACTACATACCCCAGTTTCAGGCAGTTCAAGTTCAACCCTCTCAGCTGCTTCACGATCACCAACTAAAGCTGCAACAACGGATCTCACTTGTTCATACCCTGTCGCCATCAAGAAAGTCGGCGCTCTACCGTAGCTCTTCGATCCAACAATATAAAAGTCCTTCTCTGGTTGTCTTAGCTCATTTTCCCCATGTGGTCTAACCGTACCGCAGCTATGAACATTCGGATCGATTAGAGGCGCTAACTCCAAAACGCTTTCCAAGCCTGGATCTGCTATCACTCTAACTTCTCTTAAGAATGAAAAATCAGGACGGGAACCTGTATTCGAAACGATCTCATCAATCGCGTCAATATGGGCCAATTCGCTGTTTAAAGAACCAATAACCTGAATTTTTTCCCCATCCTTTTTTAATTCATGAATATGAAATGGTGTCATCACTTTAACTTTACCTGACTTGACTAGCTTCTGAATACGCGTTCCGAGTTCTCCTCTCGCAGCTAGCTGATCTTGATCCCGCCCCCCGTAAACATCCTCTAGTCTAGATTTTCTTAGTACCCAGACAATTTCAGTCTCCTGTTTTTGCCCCTTAAGCTCTCCGAGTTCCAAAAGTGTATTGATCGCGGAATGACCGCTACCAACAACAAGAACTTTCTTTCCACTATAGCGATTTTTATGCTTACCTAGAACATCAGGTATACCATAAAATACTTGTTTGCTTAAAGACTGCTCCTCAGACGTCCAGACCCCTTCAGAAATGATTGGATTCGGACTGGTCCAGGTACCCGAAGCATCGATGACAGCTTTGGCCTCAACTAAGAAGCGCTCCCCATTTTTCTCAACATGCAAGACAAATGGAAGGTCATCGCGGCCATGTGTTTTTACCTTATTTAGGCCTTTTCGGCTCACAGCGGTCACTTTCGTATTCAAGTTTATGAACGGTTTGATTTCAGGTAACTCGGCGAAAGGCCTAAAATAGTTTTCAACCATCTCTAATCCAGTAGAGATTTCCGAATGATTCGGAGCGATCCAACCATGTGAGGTAAGTAGCTGCCGCGCTGCTTTATCTATATTGTATTCCCATTGAGAAAAGAGACGTACATGAGCCCATTTAAGGACACTGGCCCCCACCGAATTCCCAGTATCAAACAATACAAAAGATTCTCCTCGTGTAACTAAATGTGCCGCTGCGGCAAGGCCAACAGGACCAGCACCTATGATTGCTACAGGTAATTTCGCTTTAGATAGAACTGTATTTTTACTCATTGAAGATACCTCCATAAAATAGTTTTCTTTATCATCCATTTAAGACGTAAGCTATTATCGAAAGACGCAAACTTACTCACTCTTAAGAGCAAGCACATGCACAGCAAGCAGTTTGATTTTTGTTAATCCGGAATAACCTTACGAACTTTTTGAGACTAAAGCTAAATTGTTTTTTCACCTGAGTTTGAGCCACATTCGCTGTGTTTACTTGTTTACCTTCCTGTTCTACATACATCAGTTGTGGATTGATATCGTGAAATAACATGTAAAACCACTCCTTCATCAAAATATATTGATATATACATCAAAAAAAATTGATGTAAAGTCTAAAAAAAATTAAGAACCACTCGGTCTAAAAATGCAACAAAGCTCTTCTGAAAGCAATCCGTTCACCGCAGAATTATTGATCTCATAATAGCTCCAGGTGCCAATGATTTCTTTTGTAATTAGATTGGCGTCTAAAAGGATCTTCAAGTGATACGACAACTTGGATTGAGCCATTTCCACGACATCGCATAGGTCGCATACGCACGTTTTTCCCCGCTGTGTTAACTCATACATGATTTGAAGTCTCTTGCGATCCGCCAAGGCTTTAAACTTTGCCTCATACGTTTCAAAAAACGAATCGTTCGGTGCAGTATTTATCTTTACTTCATGTATTGGAATTATGGTTTTCATTATTTTCACCCGATTCATTAATCAATTTTTTTTGATTTAATCACAATATATACCAATACGAATCAGATTGCAATGGTTTAATCAATTTTTTTTGATTAAAAAATATTTATTAAAACCTTCTCGTAACGCCTGGATCACTTGTGCCAAGTAAACCATATTCTACAGTACGATGGCTGCTACCACCTGATTAAGGGCTGGAAGCACGATAGGGGTTCGTAAAATAAGTTTAAGACTGACCCCAATAAAAGAAAAAGCGGCATGGCTAGGATGCTAATATAAAATCCTAGACTGCCGCTGCACCTAGCTTTGTCTTACAGCTTGTCTTACGAATTGTAAGACAAGCTGTACTCAACTATAGTTACCCGTTAGTTCAACAAATCGTTCCTAATAAGTTAATTGCCCACCGTGAAAAATTTTCAGAATAAATTCCCGTTCAGGAACTTGCAACTGAATATAAGATTGCAGAAACTCCTTATTGTCGTAGGGCACTTCAATTAACTCTTCGCTGATTCCTTTCTCCGTTAACGAAACAATGCCGTATCTAGCGCGCGGTTTATCGTGACAACCTAATGCACCAGGATTAAAATAAGTTCTTTTGCTAGAAACAAAATGGTGAATCATATGATGATGACCAAAGCATACCATCTTATACTTGGTTTCTTTGTAGAGTTGATCTAAATTCTCCGTTGACGGGTTCTTTTCAATAGACAAAAACCAGCCTTCTTGATTGAGATGATAATGAGTGAATAGCAGTTCTTCTTTATTGAAATGATTGACGATTAATTGTTTTGGCCATTTACTCATCGCTTCGATGTACTCGGGGTTAATTCTATCTGCCAACCATTGGTGATGGTGCCGTTCATTTTGATGTCCTTTCGGAGCGTCATCTCCATAAAAAGCGGCCATTACCGCTACATCATGATTAGCCACGACGAATGAAACATCAGTTCGTGACAATAGTAATTCAAGAACTTCGTTGGAATCGGGTCCAATGCCAACTACATCCCCCAAACAATAAATGTGATCAACACTCTTGGAAGTGATATCCTGAAGCACCGCCATTAATGCAGGGCTATTTCCGTGAATATCGGTTATTACTGCTATTTTTTTCATTAACATACTCCCATTCCAAGAGATATTTTGTTCTATATACATATTATCCATGTAATTACTTTATCCTGTTATTACTTAAATGAAAAAGAGAAGCTGCATTTTACACAGCTCCTCAACTCTCGTTTTCCGTTAGTTTAACGCTTAGAGGGAACTAAAATGATCTCACTCACCTTAAGAACTGAACGTTTTGATTCTTCGGTAGAGTGCCATCTCCTTATATATTCAGGTGTTTCAAGAGTAACTTTCACCATTTGAGATCGAGTGAAATCATTCTTCGTTAGTAATTTCCCCATATCATCCATAAATTTCGTATCATCATTGAACTGGACAAAGCAGTTATATCCGATAGAGTTAATTTTTCCTTTTACACCTTTATTTACCTCGTTGGAGCAATCGACAACTATACCGTTCGGCTTAACTTCATTTATTTGACCTTCTATGAATTTCGAAGAAGTGTCATTGTTATTACAGCCAATTAGAACGATCGTTAATAACAAAAAGGACAACGCAGCACGATTCATAAAAACCTCCTCCTTTATTATAAGGACGGATATAATACACACACGGTTGCGTTAATCTGCCCTTTAGTTTAACTAGAGTAAAGGGCTGAATATTCAGCCCCTCCTCATCAAACCGTACATGAAGTTTTCCCTCATACGGCTTTCCGATGTTCTTCAATCATGAGCATGCGG
>NZ_LMEO01000006.1:26537-154192 GCF_001426375.1 Paenibacillus sp. Root444D2 | reverse complement strand
ACGAACAACCTCCGGCTAATTTCATTGTATTTTCTTAGCCTAAAAGTGTCCAACTTAATTAGGGGGCTTTATAGAATTGTTGTACGAAATACAACAATTTCAACCAAGGTAAACCGTTTAATTCATTAAACCGTTTAACGACTTTAAACCGAATTTCGAAGTCATACATTCCCAACAGAGGTATAGAGTGTATGGGTTGAATTCTATTTTGGAGCTATACATTCCAAACAGAGGTGTATAATGAACGAATTGAACGCTATGATATCCAATAAATACCATTTACTTCTTCACCTATCCGACCATTACGCCGAAATATTCGCAGAAGAAGCCTGGTGGCTAATCTCCGCCTTCACTTTACGAGCTTCTAATTGAGCTAGAATCGCATAGAACATGATCATGCCAACGAAGCCGCTTAACGCGATAAGAGATGCCATCATCCACGAAGATATCAATCCGCCAAGCATGACACCGAAACCTCCTAAAAGCATGGCCCCTTTATACACCATTCCGAATAATGCCATATAAGAGCTTCTCGCATGATCAGGTGCAATATTACCAAGATAGGCTTGTTTAATCGGTACATACATGAGCTCTCCAACCGTTGCAATGAACATCGAGATGAGCAGCAGCCATGGTTGATTGCTATAAGCAAGGTAGCTGTAACCCAATATGTAACAAGTGTACCCAACGAACAATACTTTGCTATCCGAGAACTTGCGCATCATGACCCCCATAAGGACGGAAAGAACAACGACAAGCACTGTATTTTCAGTGCGGATAAAGCCTAACATTTTCAACCCATCAATATGCCAAGTTTGTTCATTCCATGGGAAGAATGGGATATTCACCATCTCCCTTTCCAGCCTTACACCCACGTAATTACCAAGATGAAACTCAACCGATACAAGCAGCAGTGATGCCAGTGTGAAGATCATGAAAGTCTTATCACGCAGCACCATCCGATAATTGGCCCACATAGACGGACTTTCTTTACGATTGCCACTACTCTCTCTAGCAGCTTGTGGTTGAAACACTTCATCAATAAAGAAATAAGTTACGATCAGAGTGAACAAGCCAATGACGGACAAGCCAATGAACAGCTCGAACAAGTAAGATTTGAATAAGAAAGCGCCCGCAAGTCCTGCAATTGCAAAAGACAAATTGTTCATCCAGTACATAATGGCGTACATGAATTTCCTTACATCCGGAGCCGTTACATCTAGCAGCATGGCTTCATTAGCAGGACCATGAATTCCCCAGAACATACTAACAAATATCATCAGAACAAAGGTCATCCCAGGAGATTCAAGCCAAGGCGAATTAGCCATCGCCATACCAACGAAACAGAGCATCCAACCTAATTCTGCAGTCAGCATCAGCTTTTTGCGCCCAATTCGATCGGCATAGTAGCCGCCTATTATCCCCGCGATGACACCAGCAAGAATACCAAGAATTACGACTAGACCAGCACTTGTATCTCCTAATTTTCCAGAAAAATAAATCGACATGAAGGGCAGCACCATATTATTGGCGGTTCCGGAGATGAAGGAAAGTCCGATTCTTAGTTTGACATTACGATGAAAATCACGAAATCTCACGATATACCTCCGCGTCTGCAAGCTTCTGACATTCGTCTTTTATTCTACCTTTGTTCAATAAATCACAAAAAAAAATTACTGCTTTTCATTACTGCGTAAAAACATGCCCACGCCTACTAACAGCAAACAACCAGCTAGCAATTGAATGGTTGTGATCGTTTCTCCGAGCAAGAAATAAGCTAATAAAGTGGCACCTAGCGGTTCCCCTAAAACAGTCATTGAAACGGATGAAGCCTTCATATATTTAAGCAGCCAATTAAATACATAATGACCAAATACCGTAGGAACAATGGCCAAAAGCAAGAATATCCCCCACTCTTTCGCTGGGTAAGCAGTAAAGGACACACCGGTGAACATATTGGTGACTGCAAGTACCAGCCCTGCAAACAAGAACACGAAAAAACTATAAACAAAGGCAGATATATGTTCTCTTAAGCTTTTGCCTAAGAGCATATGTAAGGCTACAGCAAGCGTACCGATCAGTGATAACAAATCTCCTTTAAGCGCGTTACCGGAAAATCGGAAATCTCCCCATCCGATACAAATCGCACCCACAATAGCCATACACATGGCGATCAAGGCCGCTCGACTAGTCCGATGTCCATAAAGTAGAAACGCCCCGAGCAGCACAAAAATGGGTTCTAACGTTAAAATAGCCGTCGAACTCGCCACTGTTGTAAAATGAAGGGAATCCATCCAAAATAAGAAATGCAAACCAAGCGAAACACCGGATATGGCTGTTCTCAGCCAATCTCTTAGTCGAATTCTAGCAATCTCTTTCCTATAATTCCACAGAAAAGGCAGCATCAAGGCATTCGTCATGAGAAGCCTATACATCGCGATGACAGAAGCAGGCGCATTCGACCACCGAACAAAAATCGCTGAGAATGAAATGGCAATAATGCCGATTAAAAGAAACATGGAGATAGGTACTTTCGTTTTATTCATCGCATTCATGATGTGAAACTCCTTGAGAGGTTGATATCTTATAGTTGCCAAATAAGTATATAGGAGGAAGAACAGCTTGCCAATCTTTTTTAAACTTTGTTCAATTAATTGTAAAATATATACAACATGTAAATTATAAAAAGAAACCCTTAGGTCACCTATATGAAAATAGGCAGTAACCAAGGGCTTCTTTGGATAGGATTATAGGATTAATCTAAAACAGCTGTGATATGTTTGTTTGTAACGGACCAGTGAGACGTGTTCCAGATAGATTCTTTATCTTTAAAATAAAGGATTTGCGGGGACGCGTGCTTGATACCTAGATCCTCTGCAATTTGATTTGACACTGGACGCGATTCGATAACTTTCACTAAGAAATAATCCACATCCGCATTTGGTTTACCGGACAGATATTCCTCATATTCATCAAGTGCGCTTGCACTTACTGGACATGTTGTGCTGTGCTTAAGAACGACAGCGGGTTTCTCGGAGGAGCGATTCAGTACTTCCTGCCACTCTTCTACTGTAGTTAATTCTTTCCATGCTGACATATGAATATCTCCCTTCCTATCTAATTAATAATAATTATAAAGTAAGCTACCAGCATATGCAAATCACATAAATCACACAACTCGCAACCCCCTCTATCTAACTGGTATAATAAAATTGTAAATATTCCTAGGGAAGAACAGGAGGAACATATGCAATCACCACCCCCGATCTCAAGACGCTCTTTTCTCAAGAAAGGTACTGTGCTTGCAGGCTCTTTCATCGCTTCCGGAGGTTTACTTGGCAGTTATGCTAGTTTCTTGGAACCCAAATGGGTCGAGATTACGAGAATAACGCTGCCTTTCGAGCGACTCCCTAATGCCTTCCATGGTATTAAACTTTTACAATTCAGCGATATCCATATTGGCCATCACTTCGACCTTCAAGATTTAGAACGTGTCGTGAAGCTGATTCAGAAAGAAAAAGCGGACATGCTAACTTTTACCGGCGATTTATTTGACGCCAACATTAGTGAAGATCCAGATCTAACCAGTCAATTACTGGGCAGCTTAGAGGCGCCTTTGGGAAAATGGGCTGTACTTGGCAACCATGATAAGTGGATTGGGTACAACTACACCCTCCCGATCCTGCATAACGGAGGCTTTCAGTCTCTCGTTAACGCTTTTCAGACGATCACCTATAAAGGACAAACCATTCAGATAGCTGGCGTTGAGGATATGCTGACGGGTAAGCCGGATATTGCGAAAACCTTACGCGGGGCCAATGCCCAAATATTTACCTTGCTGCTATCCCACTGCCCTGATTTCGCGGATAAGGTAACTGAACAAGCCATCGATTTGCAACTATCCGGCCACACCCATGGCGGTCAGATAAGGTTACCGGGGGTTGGAGCTGTCATCACACCACCGCGCGGTAGAAATTATGTTATAGGGCTTAGCGAAGTGCCTAATTCGAAAATGCTTGTTTACGTCAATCGCGGCATTGGAACAACGACACTCCCCTTTCGCCTAATGTGCAGGCCGGAGATTACCGTAATTACTTTGGAAAAGCAAAAACCCTGAGCGCCTAAAGCGTCTCAGGGTTTTATGTTTACTATCTAACATGTAAAAATTGGCGGAACAAGAATACGGCCTTCAATTTTAATAGATCGTTTACTTTTTTGAAATCAACCTGTAGGAGATCACTAATCTTCTCCAAGCGATACGTCACTGTATTCCTATGAATAAATAATTGCTTTGCCGCCTCGCTTACTTGACCATCATTACGAATGAACACCTCTAAAGTGCGAATCATTTCTTGCGAGTACTCGGCATCTTTTTCAAGTAAAGGACGTAGAATTTTGGCACAGTAATCTTCCATCATAGTAGAAGAAACGTTCTGGAAGAGATGTGCGAATTCGATGGTTTCATAATGAAGCACTCGATCCGGCAGTCCAAGCTTGGACGCCATACGCTGTGTCTCCAAACATTCCATATAGGCTTCCCTTAACGCTGTTGGCTTTAATTTCATGGAGCTTGAATAGAAAGTTATTTCTCCGGCTTCTTCGATGCATCCTGAATCGCTTGCGTACTTTGTCAGAAGCTGTGACAGCTCTTCTTCTGGAAACCCGTCTACTTGATTCGTCGAATAGATCGAAAACATCATATCCTTGAACACAAAATGGTGCCCGGTCAAACTGCTTGATTTCGGGTGTGATTCCATATATTGTTTTAGGTTTTTGAGCTTAACTTGGGGCTGCTCCTCCAGGTTTTCCGGCTTATTTTTGCTAATCACACATTGATAAGCTCCGGTAAAGATCGATAAACCTCTAGCTTCCGCTTGTTCAAGGAACTCCTCTAGAGATGTTCCTTTTTCTAAGTAGCGCAAGAGATTGTTTTGTAAATCGCGCTGTGCGGATGCTTCCACATGCGATCGGAATGTATAACACATATGGAAGGTCAGGATATCCGCAGCTTGCTGGAATAAGCCTTCCTCTACGTTTGCGAGTAGAACCGCATCCGGTATAATCAACAAATGTCCAAGAGGCTCATCGTCCTGCTGATGCAGCCCTACACGATAAGCACGCTCTTTACCTGCGTATACCCATCCTGATTTCCGTTTCCACGGCCAATTCTGGGAGAGTTGATCAGGACTCCATGCGCTTGTGTTATATAAAATTTGTCCTCTAGCTCCCACTACCGCCATAGGATAACCAAGAATATCACTGATTAATTGGAACATGGAAAGCATATTATCCTGTTTCAATCCGAATTGCATCAGCTTCTTCTGTTTCTCAAGAACAGATTGCAGCAGCTGCGTGTTGCGGCGGTATTCTGCGTTAAACAAGGCATTCATTTGATCAGAGAATGTAAATTGAAAAGGCATCTCGATAATCGGAAAATGCAGCCGATCTGCTTCATCTGCCACAATCTGCGGCAGCTCCGACCAAAAACGCCCCAGCTTGATCCCTAATCCCGCAGCTCCGCGATCATTTAATTTACGAAGTAGATTAACCGTTTCTTGCGGACTATCCTTCATCGCGAAAGCAGTGGTGAAGAGCATCTCACCTGATTTCGTCCAATCCGCAATATCAGGAGCGTCCATCACATTGACTGATTTGACGATGCGGGAATCACCTTGCTTGCCTGCTACTAGCTTCGCTTCCGTTAAAGGATATATGGATAATGCCTCACGAATGGTAAGATGCATGGTGCTTCCCCCTTTGTGCCTTTTAAATGATTATAGGATGACCTTGCCATTTCAGTCAATGGATTTGTGTTAACTTATATGACATAAAAGAGAAATATATGAATGTTTTATGACTTAATTATATTTTTATGTAAGGTTATGTTACATAAAACTGAAATCTAACACCACAACAAAGAGAGACATGCTCAGCACATGCCCCCCATTTAAATAATTCAACCCTCAAATCACTCGAAACGTTCCCGTTCCAATCGTCCCCAAATTGCCTTCACGGTCAACAACACGACCTTGGGTAGTTATCATCTTACGGGATTGATGAACAAGCTCAGCCGTCACCACCAAGCGGCCTTCATAAAGCGGAGCTACGAAATGTACATTTAAATTCGTCGTAACAACCTTATCCTCCGGCCTAGCCATCATGACAACAATCCCCATCGCATTGTCCAGTAAGGAAGATAGTACACCGCCATGCACGATCCCAATCGGGTTCAAGTGATGCGTTTTGGCTTCCAAAGCAATCGTGATGATGTTGTCTTTCATACTCACAAATTCACATCCAAGAAAGCCCCAAAACGTAGGCTCCGCTGATGCTGCTAATTGCTGAAGTCTCTTATTTATTTGTTCGTTAGAATCATCCATAGGATTCCCTCCACTCTTCTTGTAAAGGGCTTCCCCTTAATTGTTAAACAGGAAAAGGCTCTTAAACCTTCGTCTCTTCCTCTAGTAATTGCCTGCGCAGCACCTTTCCAATCATCGTTTTCGGCAGAGACTGGCGGAATTCGACTTTCCGAGGCACCTTGTAGGCAGCCAAACGCTCACGGCACCACAATTCTAGCTCCTTTTCCGTTAGCGTCATTCCCGGTCTCAGCACCACAAATGCTTTCACCGTTTCTCCCCGATATTCGTCCGGTACGCCAGCAACAGCAGCCTCGAGAATTGAGGGATGCTCGAAGAGAACCTCCTCTATGTCACGAGGATAAATATTGTAGCCTCCAGCTATGATTAAATCCTTCTTGCGATCAACAATCGAGAAGAAACCATCCTCGTCTATACGCCCCATGTCGCCCGTATATAACCAGCCATTTCTGATGGTCATGGCCGTTTCGTGCTCGCGCAGCCAATACCCTTTCATCACTTGAGGTCCTTTAATGATAATTTCGCCAATTTCGCCAATCGGCAGCTCTTGACCTGAATCCGAATCAACAACTTTCGTATCTGTATCTGGAAAAGGGATACCAATTGAGCCTATTTTCCGAAAACCCCAAATAGGATTCGCATGTGTGACAGGGGATGCTTCAGTTAACCCATAGCCTTCGATTAATCTACCGCCTGTCAGTGCCTCGAAGCGCTCTTGCACCTCTAAGGGGAGAGGCGCTGAACCGCTTACACAAACATTAATAGAGGAAATATCCACTTCCTTCACGCGCTTATGATTGATTAAGGCAATGTACATAGTTGGCGCACCTGGGAAAATCGTTGGCTTCAGCGTATGAATCGTATCTAATATCAGGTTGATATCAAACTTTGGAATGAGGATCAGCATCCCCGCCCGATACATAGATTGATTCAACAGTACTGTCAAACCAAAGACATGAAAGCAAGGGATGGCTCCCAAGAATCTTTCTTCACCTAACCGAATACGATAGCACCAATGACTTGTTTGGTACGTATTAGCAATCAAATTGCTGTGCGTCAGCATGACACCTTTGGATATCCCCGTCGTCCCTCCCGTGTATTGAAGAAGGGCAATATCCTCGTCAGCCTCCACATCTACACAAATCGGGGCGCGAGAAGCTGTTCGGAGCAGCTTTTTATAAGAATAAACACCCTCCCCGTAAGTGACGGCAAGGTTTGCGCCATCTTTTTTCATTTTAATCGGATATAAGACATTTTTAGGAAAGGGCAAATAGTCCTTAATTGAAGTCACAATAACATGCTCAATCGGTGTTTTCCCTTTCGCTTTCTGCACACGATCAAACAGCAAATCCAACGTTACAATAACGGTTGCTCCGGAATCCGAGAGCTGGTGAACCAGCTCTCGCTCCACGTAGAGCGGATTCGTCATGACGACGATCCCGCCCATCATCAGGGTTCCGAAGTACGCAATGATGGCCGAAGGACAATTCGGCAGCATAATCGACACTCGGTCCCCCGGGCTAACGCCCAGCTCTTTTAAAGCATTGGCAAAACGATAGGACTCTTCCAATACCTCCCGATAACGCAGCGTTTTCCCCAAGAAATACAAGGCAGGTCGGTCCGGAAACTTATGCGCGGAATCTACCAACAAACGTGCAAGATTATGCTTCGGGTACTCGTAAGTCGGCGCCACTTCAGACGGATAATGGCGCAGCCAAGGCTTTGCCTCATTCATACAAAACCATCCCCTTCAGGTTCTTGACATCGATGACTATACGATGAATTTCTCACCCTGAATAACACGTGCGGCGATGTCGCGCTTCAAACCAACCGTATTCACACTGCTGCGTCTGGACAGCTTTTTCAAAATCGACAATTGAGTCCGAAGAACATCTCCTTCTTCCATCGTACTGAGCGCTTCCTTCGCATATGCCTCTATTTTGTCAAATGCTTCATGAACAAAAACTGTCGTGATTTGGATCGCATTCTTTGCCTTTCCTTCCCCTGCTTTTTCAATCAGCTTTTGCGTACGAAGAAGCCCGCTTTCAGCAGCGAAAATTTGGATCATGATGTCGGCTAAATTACTTAAAACTTCCTGATTTTTTTCTAGCGCCATGCCATATTTCTGTACAGCAAGCCCACCAACCATAAGGAATACTTTCTTCGCCATCGAAACCAGATGCACCTCTTCGGCTAGCGTTCCTTCGAACGTTTGACCTGGAACGATAGAGAGCAGTTCAGCTTGCAGAGCTTGTGCTTTTTGCAGCAAAGGCAGTTCGCCTTTCATCGCTTTCTTCACTAATGTACCTGGAATGAGCAGGCGATTGATTTCATTCGTCCCTTCAAAAATCCGATTAATCCGTGAATCCCGATAAATACGCTCCACTTTGTACTCCTGAATGAAACCGTAGCCGCCATGAATTTGCAAGCCCTCATCCGCTACAAAATCCAGCACTTCAGACGCGAATACCTTATTAATGGAGCATTCCAGCGCGTATTCAGAAATCCCTTTCGATGAATGCTTACCGGCATCAGGGCTCGTATGATCTATATCTTTGAGAATGGTATCGAACAATCCAGTCGTTCTGTACACCATGCTCTCCAGCATATACGTTTGAATATTCATTTCCGCCAGCTTTTTACCAATCAAAGGAAAACGTGAAATTGGCGTATTAAACTGTTGGCGAGTATTCGCATATTTCGAAGCTAATTCAATCGTCTCCTTGGAAGCACCCAGACAACCGGTAGCCAATTTGTAACGGCCAATATTCAGAATGTTAAAAGCAATCAGATGCCCTTTACCGATTTCACCCAATAAGTTCTCTACTGGCACACGGACATCTTCAAAATAAAGCGGACGCGTCGACGAGCCTTTGATCCCCATCTTCTTCTCTTCCGGCCCCATCGTAAAGCCAGGATCACCTTTCTCCACGATAAAGGCCGTGAAATCAGTGCCATTGATTTTGGCATATACAATGAAAATATCAGCAAAACCAGCATTTGTGATATACAATTTGGATCCATTTAGAAGGTAATATTTTCCATCATCAGACAAGCGAGCTGTCGTTTTTGCCCCCAAAGCATCCGAGCCGGATGTTGGTTCCGTTAAACAGTAAGCCGCGATTTTCGCGCCTGTCGCAAGGTTAGGCAAATACTTCTTCTTCTGTTCCGTGGTACCAAAAAATACAATCGGCAGCGTGCCAATCCCGACATGCGCCCCAATGGACAAAGCAAAAGATGAAGCGCGAGCGAGATTTTCACTAATCACAGTGGAACTTACTTTATCCAACCCAAGTCCGCCATAAATCTCGGGTACATCAGAGCCAAGTAATCCGAGATCACCCGCGCTGCGCATCAGTTTTACCGTTAAATCATAATCAAGCTTTTCCAAATGCTCATCATTCGGCATGACTTCCCCAGATACAAAATCACGCGTTGTATCGGCAATCATGCGATGCTCTTCGGTAAAATCCTCAGGGGTCACAATATCATGGAAATCCGTATCCGAAATAACAAAACTTCCGCCTATAATTTTCTCCGCCATTGTTCATCTCTCCTCCAAATTAATTGTACAAGGGTAAATAAATTAGGATTCATGAGAGCCTAGATAGACTCTCATGAATCAGTTCTTATTCCTTATCTGCCTTCAATTAAACAGGATGCACTTCAAATACCCCGGCAGCTCCCATCCCGCCGCCGATACACATGGACACTACACCATAGCCGCCGCCACGCCGCTGCAGCTCATGAATTAAGCTCGTTGTCAGCTTCGCACCCGTACACCCGAGCGGATGCCCGAGGGCGATGGCGCCACCATTCACATTCACCAAATCTTCATTCAAGCCTAGCTCACGAATAATATGAACACATTGCGAAGCGAATGCTTCGTTGATTTCAAACAGACTCACTTGGTCTTGTGTGATGCCTGCCATCTGCAAAGCCTTCGGAATCGCCTTTACTGGCCCGACGCCCATAATTTCCGGTTCCACACCGGAAAGTGCAAAGGCCTTGAACGTCGCCAGCGGCTTCAACCCGAGCGCTTCCGCGCGCTCGCGGCTCATCAGCACGGCCGCCGCTGCGCCGTCCGACGTCTGTGACGCGTTGCCCGCCGTCACAGAGCCGCCCAAGCTGAACGCAGGCTTCAGCTTGGCAAGCCCTTCCACGGATGTATCGGGGCGTACGCCCTCATCCATGGCAAACACGAACTTCCGCTCGAACGCTTTGCCGCGTTCGTCAATGCCCTTCACGCTCGTGCTAACCGGCACGATCTCGTCTACGAACTTGCTGGCTGCGATTGCAGCAGCAGCTAATCTGTGGCTCCGCGTTGCGAAGCCATCCTGCGCTTCGCGCGAGATGCCGAAGCGCTGCGCGACTTCTTCGGCCGTGTGGCCCATGCCCATGTACACCTCCGGCATGCTCTCAACCAGCCCCGGATGCGGCGAGAGCTTGAAGCCCGTCATCGGGACGTGGCTCATGCTCTCAACGCCTCCGGCGACAATGACCTCCGCGTGGCCAAGCATAATGCGCTCCGCCGCATATGCGATGGCTTGCAGCCCGGAGGAGCAAAAGCGATTGACCGTGATCGCCGGCACGGTCACCGGGAAGCCCGCATACAGCGACATCGTGCGGGCGAAGTTCAGCCCTTGCTCGCCTTCGGGCATCGCGCACCCGATGATAATGTCCTCGACATCACCTTTGTCGAGCCCAGGAGCACGCCGCACGGCTTCTTCTAATACGGCTTTCCCCAGATCCTCCGCTCTGGTTTGAGCGAAACTGCCTTTCTTCGCGCGTCCGACTGCCGTGCGCGTTATCGATACTATGACTGCTTCTTTCATCGATTTCACCTCATTATGAGTAATAGGAATGCACCATTAAGAGCTCTTTAAAAAGAATGGAAAGGTCTTCTCCCTTAGTTCCGAAGCGCTTTCCCTTTGGAAAGCATGTATTGCATGCGCTGTTGTGTTTTCAGCTCTCCACAAAGACTAAGGAAGGCTTCGCGCTCTAAATCGAGCATATACTGCTCTGTAACTAACGTTCCTGCTGGCACATTACCTCCTGCAAGCACGTGCGCAAGCTTATTCGCGATTAATTGATCGTGCTCACTGATATATCCGCCTTGGCGCATCGTATAGGCAGCAATCTGCATGACCGCTTTGCCGTTCTCGCCAACGACGCGGATTTTCTCTTGCACAGGAGGTGTGTATCCCGCTGCTTCCAAACGAAGAACCGCTTGCTTCGCCTCATAAATACGATGCTCCGGATTCACAACGACCGTATCCCCAGCACGCATATAGCCAAGACGTTTCGTATCATGACCGCTCGTCGACACCTTTGCCATGGCCACCGTTTCAAAAATTGCATTGATCCACGGCTGAAGATCAACTTCCGGGTCACGAACCTGTTGACTTGCTAGAAGGGCTAACTCCTTACATCCGCCACCGGCAGGAATTAAGCCAACTCCCACCTCAACGAGTCCATAATATGTTTCAGCCGAGAAAATGATTTGGTCTGCCGGCATACAAGCCTCAACTCCGCCACCAAGCGTCATCTTATGCGGAGCAGCAACAACCGGCTTTTCCAGCCTTTTGAGCTTCAGCATCGAGTTTTGGAATAAACGAATGATGCCGTCTACTTCATCCCACTCGCCATCTTGTGCTTCCATTAGCAACAACATCACGTTGGCGCCGACACAGAAATTTTTGCCTTCGTTAGCGACAACCATTCCGCGATAGTTGCTGCGTACTTCGTCCACGCTTTGCTGAATCATCGTGAGAATATCTGCACCAATGGCATTGTTCGGGGAGTGAAACTCTAAGCAAGCAACCCCGTCTCCAATGTCTATCAAGCTCGCGCCGCTATTAGAGCGGATGACTTTATTTTGCTGTTTTAAAGAGGCAAGTGAGATCAGTTCCGGTCTTGTTTCAACACCGCGAAACTCATTTTTCAGATAGTAAAAACTCTGACCTCCCCTGTTCTCATAAAAGCTGTCATGACCGGCAGCAATCCAAGCTTTTACCCATTCAGGAACTTTACTGCCTTCTGCTTCCATTCGTTCCACAGAGCGTTTTAGACCAATGGCATCCCACGTCTCGAAAGGTCCGAGATCCCAGTTAAAGCCCCATTTAAGTGCATTATCAATCTCGACAATGGAATCAGCAATTTCATCTAATTTCTCAGCGGAATACAGCAGTACTGGCTTCAGAATGTTCCACGCCAGATCCGAATAGCGATCTTTGGTGCCGAGCAAGGCCTTTAACTTCCCTACCGTACCTTTGGCCTGCTTCGAAGCTTCCAAAGAGCCTGAACTGATTTTGCGGCTTGCCGAATATTCCATGGTATTTAAATCTAGGGATTGAATTTCTTTGCCAGCTTCGGATTTCACTTTTTTATAAAACCCTTGGCCCTGCTTCTCTCCGATCCACCCTTTTTCTACCATCGTTTTCAAAATGGCCGGTGTATTGAAAATTTCCTTCTCCGCAGGGTCAGTCACAAGATCAAACACGTTACCCGCCACATGGACGAATGTATCCAGACCTACCAAGTCCAGCGTACGGAACGTCGCGCTCTTAGGGCGTCCCATAGCCGGACCGGTTACAGCATCCACTTCTTCAACGGAATACCCACTCGCGAGCATTTCACGCAAAGTAACCAAAAGCCCATATGTGCCAATTCGATTGCCGATAAAATTCGGCGTATCCTTCGCTTGAACAACACCTTTTCCAAGCTTTTTCTCACAAAAATCAGTCATAAAAGCAATAATTGCAGGGTCTGTCTGTTCATTTGGAATCACTTCCAATAATTTCATATAGCGAGGCGGATTAAAAAAATGAGTGCCAAGGAAATGCTTTTTAAATTCAGGGCTGGCGCTTTGGACCATGGCGTTGATTGAAATGCCCGATGTATTCGAGGAAACAATGGTTCCCGGTTTCCACACGGTTTCAATGCGGCTGATGAGCTGCTGCTTCGCTTGCAAATTTTCCACAATAACTTCAATAATCCAATCCACGCTTCCAAGCTTCGCTAAATCATCCTCTAGATTGCCTGGTGTAATACGTTCAGCGAAAGCTTCACTATAAAGGGGAGCAGGGTTCGTCTTCTTGAGCTTATCCATCGCGTTAAGAGCAAATCGATTACGCACCTTGGGATTATCTAACGTAAGGCCGGCAGCTTCTTCTTGCGGCTGCAGCTGGGCAGGCACCATATCGAGAAGTAACACGGGAATGCCTACATTTGCCAAATGGGCAGCGATACCGGAGCCCATCACACCGGAGCCGATAACGGCCGCTGTACGAATCTTTGTCATATGGAAATTTCCTCCTACATGATTTTTTCAGTTTTCGCATCAACCTTGACAAACACGCTCGCCCTTCGGGCGAAGAAGTCGTTTATCCTAAGGCGTTCCAAAAACAGACAAGGCAAGAATTTCAGCGATATCTCGCGCTTTAACCTGCTCCTCGACCTCCTTCAGCTTCGTTCCATCCTCCACCATCGTTAAACAATAAGGACAGGCAGAACTGATTACAGTGGGCTTCACACTCAAAAGCTGTTCAGTGCGCGCTACATTAACGCGTGTACCTGCGGTTTCTTCCATCCACATCATGCCGCCTCCTGCACCGCAGCACATACTGTTCTCGCGAGAACGACCTTGCTCAACCAACTCAACCCCTGGAATTGCTCGCAGTACATTGCGCGGCTCCTCATACACTTCGTTGTAGCGGCCTAGGTAGCAAGAATCGTGGTACGTAATACGCTCTCTAACTTCATGTTGCGGCTTTAGACGCCCCTCTTTCACCCACAGATCCAACAGCTCGGTGTGATGGAAAACGTCTGCCGAAAGGCCAAATTCGGGATATTCATTTTTGAATGTATGATACGTATGCGGGCAAGTCGTTACGATTTTCTGAACCTTATACTTTTGAAAAGTCGCAATATTGTCCGCACACAGCTGTTGGAATAAAAATTCATTGCCCATACGGCGAGGTGTGTCTCCGGAGTTCTTCTCCTCATTGCCCAAAATGGCAAAGGAGACTCCGGCTTCCTTCATCAATTTCACAAAAGAATGCGTGATCTTGCGGCTGCGGTTATCGTAGGCTCCCATGGAACCCAAGAAAAACAAATACTCGAATTCCGGGTTTTCCTTCACCGTACGCACACCGAGTTCATCATCCGGATCTACTTCCTTAACCCATTTCACGCGATCATTCCGGCTAATGCCCCAAGGATTTCCTTGTCTTTCGATGTTTTGTAAGGCACGTTGACCATCGTGAGGCATACTGCCTTGAGTCAGTACAAGATGTCGACGCAGATCTATAATCTTATCCACATGCTCATTCCCTACAGGACATTGATCCTCACAATTGCGGCAGGTTGTGCAAGCCCACAGCTCTTCTTCTGTTATAACGCCGCCAATGAGCTCAACTTCAAGCGGGTTATGGGTACTTGGACTAGAGAAAGCAAAAGCTGGCACCCATGGTGATTTCGAGGTGATGGCTGCGCCTTTTTCCGTCAAATGATCACGAAGCTTTGTAATCAAATGCATCGGCGATAGCATCTTCCCTGTCGTATTCGCGGGACAAACATTCGTGCAGCGCCCACATTCCACACAGGAGTAGAAATCAAGCATCTGCTTCTGCGTGAAATCCTCGATTTTGCCTACACCGAACGACTCTGCCTCTTCATCTTCCAAATCCAGAGAAGCCAGTTTGCCGATAGGCTCTGTGCGACGAAGCAAGATATTGATAGGTGCTGTAATAATGTGAAAATGCTTCGATTGCGGCACATAGATCAGAAATGAAAGTAGGATCAGCAGATGCATCCACCAGCTTATATAGAAACCAACCGTTGCCGCTGTATGCGACATACCGCTAAAGGCTGCTGCGAACAGAGATGAAATAGGTGCAAATGCGGATGTCTCCATCCCTTCCTTTACCCGTTCAAACCCACCGCTAACGACAACAGATAGCATCAAGAAAAAAATGAACAATATTACGATACTAGGCTTCCAACCGCGTTTCAGCCGTTTTAGCTTTTCTACATAACGTCGATAGGTCGCATATCCCATGGCCAGAAGAATCAGCGCTACCGTCACTTCCTGCATCAATGTGAAATAATCGTAACCTGGTATTGGTAACCCATGGCCAATTAATCCCTTCAGAATGAGATCCAGCGCCCCAAGCTGCAAAATAATGAATCCATAAAAGATCACAATGTGCATAATGCCGCTCTTCTTATCCTTCAACAGCTTGGTCTGGCCAAATACCTGAATCGCAAACTCCTTCAGCCTTGCTTTCGCTTCCTTTTTCAAATTCACAGACTTGCCAAGCCTAATGTATAAATATCGGTGATACACCACACGTACAAACAAATACACTGCAAACCCCGTAACCGCCAGAAATAATAAAAACTGAATGAGTGAACCGGTCATTGAGGACCCTCCCTAGCGTTTTGCTTTAGCGAAACTTTCTTCTTTAGCATGTTCTGCTTTTTCGTAAGACTTCGTGAGACCTCGTAAGAATGGGCCAAGCAAGTACCCTTAGTAAGTTCCCTTACTAATCCACTCAAAATCGAAGTACTCGATTGTTTTGAGCGATCACCAGATAATAAGAGCCTTTGGGGACTGCTATTTCCTCATTTCCATTGCCTTCCTTGGATTTAGGAGTCTCAAGGTACTCTTATTCCACTTTAATCACACAAATTTGTTCGAAATCCAGATAATAAGAGCCTCTAAAGACTGCTATTTCATCATTTTCAATGTTTTCTACAGATATAGGAGTCTCTAGCGACTCTTATTCCACTTGAATCACACCATTTTGCTCGTCATTCACATAAATAAGAGCCTTTAGAGACTGCTATTCCCTCATTTTCATTGCCTTCTACAGATATAGGAGTCTCTAGGGACTCTTATTCCGAACGAATCTCACCATTTTGCTCGAAAACCTGATAAATAAGAGCTTCTGGAGACTGCTATTTGCCAATTTTCATTGTTATCCACGGATTTAGGAGTCTTTATGGACTCTTATTCCAAGCTAGCCAAGACATCCTGCTCGAATCCAACAATAATGAGCCATAACATCGCCCCACCCTCTACTGAACTCGGAACCCCACAATAAAGTAACCGCTTACATTCAAACATCGTAAAAAAGCAAGTTCCATTTGACCCTATTTCCAGAGTTGAAAACTGCTTCTTTGTGAAGTGTAAGCCGGCAAACCTTCCTACTTGCTTTAATAAGCTGAATAAGTCGTTGACAAGGCGTACTGCGTATTTTATGATGAAACTACGAAAATGAATGAGTATTCATTCACCGATATTTGTATTCTAACACCGAGGTGATCTCCTTGACAAGTGGCAAAAAACCAGACAAGTATTACGCAATTCTCGAAGGCGCTCTGAAAGTGTTTGCTGAGCATGGCTTTCACAAATCCCAAGTATCCCGAATCGCCAAGGAAGCTGGAGTAGCCGATGGCACCATCTACCTTTATTTCAAGAAGAAGGAGGATATTTTGACCAGCCTGTTTCAAGAGAAATTAGGCGAGCTTGTAGAGAAGCTCAATAATGGGTTGAACGACCAAATGACAGCTAGAGAAGCGCTGCACAAAGTATGTGAGATTCATTTCAGTGTACTGGAAGGGAATATTCATCTTGCTTACCTCACCCAAATTGAGCTTAGACAGAGTGATCTCGAGCTTCGCAAAGAGATTGGTCTTGCACTAAAGAGATATATTATCCTCATTGAAAATATATTAGAAAAAGGTAAGAAAGACGGCAGTTTCCGTCCGGATTTTGAAGTGAAGCTTGTGAGGCTTCTCATTTTTGGCGGCATGGATGAAGTCGTTACTTCTTGGCTTATTTCTGGGCAAAAGTATTCGTTAACCGCTCAAGTTGGACCTACCATTGATTTTTTCATGAAAGGCATCGAGTCTTAACGTCTGTATAACATGTATATTCAGGAAGGAGCTTGACTATGGACATTTTTGTATTATTGAAGCAAACGTTTGATACGGAGGAAAAAATCGTCCTTCATAACGGGGCCGTTCAAGAGGATGGCGTAAAGTTCGTCATCAATCCTTACGATGAATATGCGGTTGAGCAAGCGATTCAAATCCGAGATGAGCTGGGCGGCAAAGTCACCCTGCTCTCCGTTGGTCCCGAACGTACCGCTGAAGCTCTACGTACTGCTCTCGCGATGGGGGCTGATGAAGCCATTCTTATCTCCGATGAGCGCATTAAGGGAGATGAGTTCGAAGTCGCTGAAATTTTGGCCAACTATTTGCGTGGACAGTCTGTCGATCTTCTATTAGGCGGTAATTTCTCCGTCGACAATGGGGCCGGGCAAGTCGCTATCCGACTTTCTTCCCTCCTAGGCTTACCTCATGTAGCCTCTATTACGAAGCTCGAAATTTCCGGAGGAAAAGCAGTTGCCCACCGCGATGCAGAAGGCGATATCGAAGTGATCGAGGTACCTCTCCCTGCTCTGTTCACGGCACAGCAAGGGTTGAACGAGCCGCGTTACCCTTCACTTCCTGGGATTATGAAAGCAAAGAAAAAACCATTCCAGCACTTATCGCTTGATGATATTGAGGGCGCTGATTCTGCAGTAGCCAAAACAGAGCGCACGGAATTGACCCTACCACCTGAGCGTAAGGCAGGCCGTATTCTAAAGGGCGACCTCCCGCAGCAAGTTACCGAACTCGTGCAAGCGTTACGCAGCGAATCCAAAGTGATCTAAATAAGGGGAGGCTACATTTATGAGCAAAACATTTCTCGTTGTTGCAGAAGCACGCGGCGGCAAGCTGCGACAGGTATCCTTTGAAGCGTTACGCGCTTCACAGCTTTCCGCTGCTGATGGTGATGCCATCGCCGCAGTATTGATTGGCGGCGCAGGAAGCAAAGCGCTCGCTGGTGAGCTTGCGGCTTATGGCGCAGACACCATCTATGTTGTCGAAGACAACCAGCTGGAGAGCTACAGCTCGGAAGCCTATTTGAGCGCTTTGCTGGCTGTCACGGATATCGCCCAGCCAGGCGCGCTCTACTTCGGCCACACGGCAGCTGGCCGAGATCTCGCACCGCTGGCCGCGGCGAAGCTCGCAGCTGGCCAGCTCTCTGACGTAACGGCTATCTCGCGCAGCGGAGATAGCGTGCAGTTCACGCGACCGCTTTATGCTGGTAAAGCCGTCGAAAAGAAAGCGTTTACCGACCCGGATGGCACATGGGTCGTCACGATAAGACCGAACAACATCGCAGCATCCGAGCCTGACACTTTGAGTCGTCAAGCATCGGTCATCGATGTGGCTTACCCCGCTCCCTCCCTGCGCAGCATCATCCGGGAGGTCGTCAAGAAAACATCCGGCACCATCGACTTGGCAGAAGCCAAGATCGTTGTCTCCGGCGGACGGGGCGTGCGCAGCGCCGATGGCTTCCAGCCGCTCGAAGAGCTGGCTGCCGTCTTAGGCGGCGCTGTTGGGGCTTCCCGCGGAGCCTGCGACGCGGGCTACTGCGAGTACGCGATGCAAATCGGCCAGACCGGCAAGGTCGTGACGCCTGAGATCTACATCGCGTGCGGCATTAGCGGCGCCATCCAGCATCTTGCCGGGATGAGCTCCTCGCGCGTCATCATCGCGATTAACAAAGATGCTGAGGCGCCGATCTTTAAAGTCGCCGACTACGGCATCGTCGGCGATCTGTTCGAGGTCGTGCCGCTGCTGACCGAGGAATTCCGCCGTTTGCTCCAGTAACAGCTACGAAAACAGCCTGATTACGGATCATTTAAGATCTGCAACCAGGCTGTTTTTTCTATTCTAGAACTTCCGCATCACCAATTCCAAAGGACCATGCTTAAATGTACGTCTCCAGATTAGAGAAAATACAAGTGCAGCAACGAAATAGGCCACAGCATATAGCATCGAGAAGGTTAAAGAACCATTTTCGAGAATACCGAATATTTCAAGAATACCTAGCCCCACAACGACATGCATGACATAATGTGTCAAGGTCATCTGTCCTGTATCGATGAGCGCTTGGACGATACCGCGAGCATATTTGCTTTCTGCAAGATAAATGCATATTAGGATTACTAGAATTGCGGAACTTGTTGCAGAGAACATATAAAAATCGCAAACCCGATCCCTGCTAACACTACGAAAACGGCAGATGCCCTTCCCTCGAATAAACTAACGAACCAAGATAACCATGCTGGGCCACTGCCCTCTGCCCCCATTGAGATTTTATAATTGACAAACATCATTCCCAATATGGAAATTGCTCTCGCCAAGTCAAGCCCAGTTATTCGTTCTCCACTCACGTTTTTATCTCCCCATTCCACACTTGCTCCACACTGTATTGCCACAATCGATCGTAATCAAAAGCAAGTTTCTAATTAGGCAAGTTATATTTATTTCAAAGTAAAAATACGAAAATCTCTCTGAAATTGGTCAGTGGGGTTTCTTTTCATGTACAATATATGGATAGAATCAATTTTGTGAAGAGGTGCCCTATGACCACGTTACCATCAGCAATCGTACACCAATTTTTTGAAAAAGTTCGCTCAGGTCTTGCGCCTGATACAGCTAATCTCTACATGGCCGAGCAGGTGCTTGCTCATCAAATGACCGCAGAAAACGAAACTACCGTCCGCCGAACACCAGCCAATTATGCTGACCACGTTAGGGAAATGATCGCAGCCTACGGTGATTTCCACCTGGAGGTACAAGAACTTATTGCACAGGATGATCGTGTTTACGTACGCTGGAAACAGACCGGCACTCACATCGGAGAAGTCGACGGCTTCCCGCCAACTGGCCAAACCATCATTGAGATCGCTAGCGCCGTATATCGCATCGAAAACGAACGAATCGTAGAATACTGGATTCAAATCGATCGCGAAGGCATTCGCCTGCAGCTCCAAAGAAACGCATAAGTCCCCTTATTACTCACTTAAAAGCAAAAGCTGTCCCTCAATCATAGATTTCTCTACAAAGAGGAGCAGCCTTTTCTCTTCTATTCACTTCATGATTTTAACCCCTAGATGCAACCTGCTCATTCAGCCATTCTGCGATGTCATCCATGACTATATCCCGATTCACTTCATTCAACATTTCATGTCTGCCGCGGGGATAGAGCTTGCTGCTAACGTTTTTAAGCCCAAGTTCCTCGTACATGCTAAGCAGCCTGCGCACCCCTTTACCTCCACCAACCGGATCATCTTCACCTGAAAATACGTATATAGGCAAATCTTTACGGATTTGATGGACATGCTTAGCTTGATGAATTTCCTTTAGTCCTCTAAAGAAATCTCTGAAATAACCCGATGTAAACGTAACTCCGCAATATGGATCTTCTACATACTTATCAACTTCGCTTGCATCATTACTTAACCAATCGAATGGCGTTCGGTTCGGTGCGAATTTTTTATTAAAAGCTCCAAATGAAAGAGATGTAACAAGCTTACTCCGGTGATGATCTCCACGAATAGCTGCTTCTGTTGTTGCAATAGCGATTGCTGCATGTAAAGCTGCACCCTGTTTGCCATTTGTACCTGAAAGAATGATACCTTGAACGTTGTCGGGATGTTCTTTAATATACGATACCATGTAATGCTGTGTTAAGAACGAGCCCATACTATGGCCCATCACAAATATAGGAATATGACTGGGATACCTTTTACGGATCTCACTTGTGATCTCTCCCATATTTTCAACCATGCCATGAAAGCAATCTTTGCCAAATTTACCTACAGCTTCAGGTGAACCTGCTGTTCGTCCATGCCCCAAATGATCGTTCGCATAGACAGCAAAACCTTGACTCGTTAATAAAGCAGCAAGCCTCTCGTACCTAAAGGCCGTTTCGGACATGCCATGTGCAATTTGAACAATTGCTTTTATTTCAGTGGTCTCATCAGGCAGCCATTCATAGACATAGTTATTAATCTGCTGAAAGTCTTTCCATATAAAGTGCTGCTTCTGCATAAGATCCCCCCATAAACTTTCCATTTCGCTCCAAACTGTTCTTCATCATTATACGGCTTCCGCTTCATGAAAACAGCCCCCTTTCCGAAGAAAGAGGGCTTGTAAATCACTTATATACTTAACCGTTATTTGCTAACCTTTACTCGTTTGTTTGACTGACTTTACTGCTTGCAGTTGGGATTGCGGTTGAGATGACGCGTCGAATCGTTTTCTCTCTGTTTTATCGATTTGAGCAATTTTTCCATCATGTACGACGATTTGAACGGAACCGTATTCCAACCCGTTTAACATTTGTTTAATTCTATCCACCCAAACATCATCTAACTCTAGTGGTTTCGCCATTCTCTTGCCTCCGATTCCATTAAATTGTCCAATCGTTCCATTCTCTTTTCTGCTTCTGAATAAAGGTTAACCAGTTCCCTGTTTTCTCAAAAAGTTCTTTCGCAGAACCTGTTGTTGAATAAGTATGATCTGCTTGATAGACAAGCTCGAGTTCGCATTGGCCCTCTGATCGCATCCAGAACATCTTCTGGTATAATGGCGCATAATCGACTGGTATGATATCATCCGCAGTACCGTGAATAACGAGGACATCGCCGTTAAATTTACGCAGTTGTTCAAACGGCTGATGCTGAGATAAAGAATCAAAAAATTGACTTGTCAATACATAACCATGATGATCGATCGCTCCACCTAACGGAAGTTTCTCGTATTCAGATTTGCTTACAATTCTTACAATATCATTGTGTGGATGAGCGACAGCTGACCATAGCACGAGTGTTTTCACGCGATTATCTCTCGCTGCCGTTAGAACTGCAGCCGCACCGCCTAAGCTATGACCCACCAAGATCACACGACTGAGATCTACACAATCAATCGTTGATGCATAATCAATAACACTTCGCGTTTGTTCAATCAGAACATCCAGCCCGCCAGCTCCATAGTCGCCAGTACTCTCACCGCAACCACCGTAATCGAAACGGAGAACCAAGTATCCTTGCGAGCTAAACTCACGAGCTGCTTTCACAAATAGACGGTCCACCCCTATCCGGCTGCCAATAAACCCATGACAGATGATGATAAGCGGCCAACGTTGACAATCAACTTGCCCGGCTCCTGATTGATTTGTCGGGTAATGTAACGTTGCGGCCAATTCGACGTCGTCGCTTTGAATTGTGATAGCATGCTCCATGATGTTAACTCCCTTTCGCGTTCGCATATAATTCCGATAAGTTTAGTATGAATTAGGTATAAACCAATATTAGCATCACCTACTAGAGGTGTCAATCCTATTTTTAACATATTCTCAGCAATTATAATTGGCCCTAATTTGAGTTATTTACTTTATTATGTGGATAGAAAAGACTCCCACCTTGCTCTAGTGAGAGTCTTTCCATATTTACCTTTCATTAACCGCACTTCACTCTCGTCTGAGGATGAATTGCTTATACTGATAATAAATCGTACATCCGATACAATAGCCCAGCAAGCCTGCACCTGCAGCTAAGAGTAAAAAGCCAGTAAAGATATATCCCACCATACTCCAACCGATGGCAAAAGATGCAAGTGATAAAGTAAGAAATAATACAGCCAAAGTATTGTTAAACCTTGTCAACTCTGCGGCTTGTGTTTCAATACCGCTTCGAGATAGAAACCCTTTAGACACCGCTACGAACAGATTCCATTTCCCACCACTTACTAGGCCAAGCAATTGAATCAGCCAAAGCAAGGCAACTAGCCAAGTCCATTGAAACGCAAATGCTAGCAAGACAAAGACAACAATACCCGTTTGATTGGCCTTTACATAGGAAATTGGAACTTCTTTCACCCTCATCCCTCCTTGGTCAATCCTATTTCACTAACCAGTCCGTTATAACAAAATCTTTCTTCGCCAAACCTTGCTCCACAAGAAATTTCTTCGTTTCTTCTATTAGCTTTAACCCATCCGGTGTGCTTGATTCAACAGGCCACTGCTCGATCTTAAAGGAGGCTTTCACAACGTCCACTGGATAGCCGGATGCTTCCGCATAGAATTTGAAAAACTCTTCACTGTTCTCACGAATTTCCTTCACTGCTTTTGTGCGAAGATCATTCCAAAGTTTAGGAAATTGAGGGTTTTTAGCCAGATAGTCTTCCGTAACTACCGTTAGACTTGAGCCTTGTAGAACCGGATGTTTCGCCGCTTCATCAATAGCAACATATCCTTTTTTCAGAAGTAATGGCCCGAATCCAGTTGGATAGGCATAGGCTGCAATGTCACCGCGGGATAGCGCAGCTTCGCCATCAGCAGGTAATAAATGCAGGATCTTCACGTCTTTATCAAGCCCTTGCTCCTTAAGCAAGCTAGTTAGATATCGACTCATATAGGAGCCCTGGGAAGTAGCGACCTTTTTACCTTTGAGATCAGCTAAGGTCTTCGGACCGTCTGCTTTAGCTACCAGCCAAGCATTCATATTGATTTGCGTTTGATTAATCAAACGCGTCTTCAGACCTGCAGCTTTCCCATTAATTGCGGGAGTATCCCCATAAATGCCAACATCCAGCGTTCCCGCGGTAATCGCCTCATTCAAGTTAGGACCATTCGGAAAGTTGAAATATTTGAACTCCTTAACGCCGTATTTTTTGAGTTCGCTTTCCAAGTAACCTTTGGATTGCGCCCAGCCTTCCGGTCCTGTAATGGTCTTATTGTTGTTCGCTGAAATAAAACCGATACGAAGTGTTTCAGGCAGTGTAATTTTTGCTTCTGATGCTGCTGTCGTCGTTGCTGCGGGAGCCGTTGTTTTCGTCGAATTTGCACCGCAAGCCGCTAAAAATACTGTAAATAAAGTTAAAATAAGAGCAGAACTGAGAAATTTCAATGATCTCTGTGTCATATGTCTTTGGACCCCCTGATAGTCATGTGGAATGATAATAAGCGAATTAATGCGATGCACGCATACGTTGGAAAATGATATAGGAACCGTCTGAGGAGGCTGTCGATTCTCTGCCTTTCCCCCAGCCTATGTTCTCTTTGTAGCTTCCTAATAAACCTTCTTGAACTAACTCCCCTTCGTCGACTGCTATCGTTTGTTCCGCAACCGGAGAAACGTAAAGAGCATCCGTTGGGCAGTATAACTCACACATGAAGCAGCTTTGGCAGTCCGATTGTCTGGCGATGACCGGAATTTCTCCTGCTACGGATTCGAATACATTCGTTGGGCATACGGATACACACTGATTGCAGCTAATGCAGCGATCCTTACTGAGCAGTTCAATCATTACACAACAACCTCCTTTTTGACGCTTAAAAAGGATTGCTCAATCAATGGCTTTGCCCATGTTGTATCCAAACCGCCGCTAATGATGCGGTACTGCTGGTCTTGATCAACTCGCGGGAAATCCTCCCGGCGATGCATGCCGCGTGTTTCCTTTCGCTCCAAACCACTGGTGTACATCCATCTCGCTGTTGCCGTCATAGCAGCTGCTTCACGAACTCGAACAACATTCCCATCACTAGCTTGAATGCCCTGCTTCAGCTCATGCCAGAGATGATTCAAGCGTCCCAGCGAATCTTGTAAACCTTCTCCTGTGCGGAACCAATTGCGGTCATACGGAAACACTTCGGCTTGAACCGCTTTGATAATTTCTTGCGTATCAGGTGCATCGGATCTTGTCGTTGCTTGTTTAGGTACACCTGTAGCCTCGGATAATCCTTTAGCCTTCCTATTTGAAGCTCCTGCGCCTAGTTTCAGCGCATATTTAGCCGAAGCTTCACCTGAGAAATAGCCCGAGGACATAGCCCAAGCTGCGTTGTGGCTTCCACCGCCGGTAAATCCACCGCAGATTAGCTCTCTTGTCGCTGCATCTCCTGCTGCATAAAGACCAGGCACTTCTGTTGCACACGTTTCGTCAATGATATGGATACCGCCAGTGCCTCTAACAGTCCCTTCAAACCGTAGTGTGACAGGAAACTTTTGCGTGAAAGGGTCGATGCCTAGGCGATCGAATGATAGAAAGAAGTTAGGCTGCGCCTGACGCATCGCTTTTTTGACGATATCATCTGCCTTATCGATTCTTGCGAACACTTGCTGCGTCAGCAGCGTACGAGCAATCACCGAACGCCCTTTTTGCGAGCCCGCACCTTCTATTACGCTGCCATCTTCATAGTAAAATGTTGCCCACGTATAGAAGGCAGACTTCGTTACAGGAGAAAAGGCCGGTGCTAACGAATACGCGGTTGAGAATTCCATGCCTGATAAGTTAGCTCCCGCTTCAGCCGCGAGCAAGTATCCATCACCTGTCAAAACATTCGTCCCCAGAGCCTTACTAAGGAAAGCACATCCGCCCGTTGCAATCACGACTGAGGCCGCATCTACACGCCACGTATCATTCGTTTGGTTGTTCACCCCTGTTGCCCCTGCCACACCATGCTCATCTGCTAGCAATTCAAGCGCTGGACTGTGGTCCAGGATGCGGACTCCCGCTTTCTGCACTTGCTTGCGCATCAGCTTCATGTATTCAGGTCCTTGCAAGCTCTTCCGATGCGAAGTGCCTGCTTCGTCGAGCGGGAATGGATATCCCCAAGCAGCAATTTGATTCGTATTGGTATACGTTTGGTCTAGGACTTTCTTCATCCAACCGCGATCAGCTAAGTAACCGCCAAGTGCTTCTCTACTCTTCATAGCTTCTTCACGCTCATCCGCATTGGGATTCACGTACCATAAGCCTGTGCCAGATGGTGCCGTAGCACCGCTCGTTCCGCAATATCCTTTATCGACCAGAATGACTTTCGCTCCTTCTTTCGCCGCTGTGATGGCTGCCCATGCGCCAGAAGGTCCCCCACCAATAATTAGTACATCCGCTTGGAACTGCAAATCAAATTGAGTCATTCCTATGTCCTCCTTTATTTTCGTTCTTCTATTCGTTAAATCGAGAAGACATCTGCCGCAATTTTTAGCTGCTCATACGATTGCTTCACAAGAAGCCTATCCAAAATGGTCTTCTCATAATAAGCGAATCCACTATCATGCTCTCTAGGTCTAGAAAGCGAGATCTTTAAATCCAGACCTATTTTCCCATCTTCGATAATGATGACCCTGTCAGCTAAAGCTACAGCTTCACTAACATCATGTGTGACCAACAGGACAGTGAATTGCTTCTCCAACCATAGCTGCTCAATAAGCTGCTGCATTTCAATCCGAGTTAAAGCATCCAAAGCGCCTAACGGTTCATCTAAAAGCAGTAATCGCAGATTACCCGCCAAAGCTCTTGCCAAAGCTACTCGCTGCCTTTGGCCACCGGAGAGAACAGCAGGCCAATCATCCCGTTTATGTTCAAGCCCAACTTGCTGAAGTGCTCGAAAGGCAACTTCTTTGTCTCCGGATTTAACCCCAATCCGCACGTTATCGATATTTTTTTTCCACGGCAGCAGCCTGTGCTCCTGAAACAGTACCCTCGTATCTTCGTGAATTCCATTAATCGCTTGAGCATCCAATAAGATGGCACCGCTTGAAGCTTCATCGAGTCCTGCAATTAAACGAAGCAACGTACTTTTACCACAACCACTGCGACCTACTATCGCTACAAATTCTCCCTGTTTAATCGATAAATCAATCCCAGATAACACATGTGTTTGACCAAATGCTTTGCTTACATTCCGAATGTGCAGCTGAGTGCCTCCGCTTTTCATGCTCATGACTTTTCCCCCTTCTCTAGGCTTTATTCAAGTAGTTGTGATGCCACTTCAACCAACGATTTTCAAAATACTTGGCTATTAAATCAGATAATTTCCCTAATAAGGCGTACAAGATCACACATAATACAACAACATCCATTTGCATAAATTCTCTAGCATGCGTTGCCATATAACCAATCCCCGAATCCGCAGCTATCGTTTCGGCTACAATTAAACTAAGCCACATGATGCCTAAAGAAAATCGGATGCCAAGTAAAATGTTCGCTAATGCCCCTGGTAAAATCACTTTTGCAAATAACGCAAACCCTTTAAGGCCATACACTTTACCCATTTCTACTAAACCTGGATCGACGGATCGAATCCCATGAAACGTATTGAGGTATATGGGGAAAGCAACTCCCAATGAAACGAGGAACAGCTTTGATGTCTCACCTATACCAAACCACATAATAACGAGAGGAATCATCGCTAGGTGGGGAATGGTTCGAACCATTTGGACAGAAGAATCCATATATCGTTCGGCTATTGGGAATACCCCATTTAGCAAACCAATGACGAATGCAATGCTCCCGCCAATCAGGAACCCAAGAAAAGCCCGCTTCGTGCTCACAGCTACATATTCGAAAATAGTTCCATCTTTAATTACACCGTATAAAGCAGTTAAAACCTCCCAAGGCGTAGGTAGAATGCGCTCAGATAACCACCCAAATAATCCAAGAACTTGCCAGAGAAGCAAAATGAGGATCGGTATGACCCAAGGCTGCCAAAACTTAGATTCCTTTAATGATGAAGTGCGATTAGCTAGCATGTGAATCCCTCTTTCTTCGCATAAAGTAAAGTGGCGTTAGAAAACGGAAAAGACTCCCGATTCATGCCTCAAAATGCTAAGCAAGAATGGGAGTCTCCAGTCATCTGGTCGACTCTTTTATTTAATTAAATAATTCATACCCGATTACTTGGTTTTAATATGTTTCCTATACTATCACCAGTTTTAGGCTTCGTCAATGAGTTTTTTCTACATTCTAAAAGACTATTTCATTAAGAAATAGTTATTTTAAGCCAACGTTTATTTCTTTTGAAATATTCCTTCATTAATAAGCTTGTCTTTTAACATCAGAAAATCGTTTGCAAAAACTGTATTTTAGTACTGCATATCATGCTATATTCCTTGTGAATTTACTTGTTAGAAAAATTTTTCAGCTTTCTTGCATAAAAATGAGTTTAGGCGTATTGACAAATTAGAACGATCGTTGGTATAGTCAATTTATTATTCCGAGTAAATAGCTATGATTAATAAAATTAGGTGGTGTAATGTGGGAAATAAGGTTTTTAAAGCTACGGTTCGATCTGTGCTTATCGGCTATTTGATTGTACTTCTTGTCATCCCAATAGGTTCCATCTATTTGAAGGGATTTTCATTGGGATGGGATCCATTTTGGAAAGAGGTTACAGGACCATTAGCCTGGAAGTCCATCGTTCTAACCATTAAGCTCAGCGTTGTCTCAACTATTATTCAAGCGATTGTGGGTACCATCATTGCTTATGTCCTCGTCCGTTATACCTTCCGCGGCAAAAGCATTTTAAACAGCATGGTAGATCTTCCCTTCTCGCTTCCGACTTCAGTAGCTGGTTTAATGTTCCTAACCCTATTAGGACCTTCAAGTCCACTAGGTGTCTGGCTCGATCATTTGGGAATTAAGCTGCTTTATAATCAAACTGCTATCGTTATTGGCCTTGTATTTGTTACCTTTCCTTTTGTTATTCGAACTGTTCAACCCTTGCTTGAACAAATCGATCCAGCAGAAGAACAAGCCAGCTTTACGCTTGGTGCGGGTAGATTTTATACCTTCTGTAGAATCGTGTTCCCAGCCATTTTCCCAGGTATCATCGCCGGCAGCATGCTCGCCTTTTCTCGATCACTTGCCGAATTTGGAGCCATCTCCCTTATATCAGGCAATTTGCCCGGTAAAACGATGGTAGCATCGGTCTATATATATGGTGAAACACAGAATTTTAATCCCGAAGGCGCCGCCGCTATCTCTCTCGTGCTTCTTACATTGTCCGTCCTTATTCTCTGGATCATCAATGTACTGACACGCGGAAAGGGGCGCCTAGCATGAGAAAAGTATTGATCAGTATTTCGTTTCTCGTTATTTTCTTACTTATTATGTTGCCTTTTCTTGGTATTACCTTTGGTGCTTTTGAAGAAGGCTCGCAAGCTTTTTTCGATGCTCTTGTACGACCTGAAGCCCTGCATGCCATGAAAATTTCTTTAATTATAGTAGTGATTGTAACCATACTTAATGCCATTGTCGGCATTTACGTTTCCTTAGAAATTGTCAGAGGTTCTTGGATCTCTCGCTGGTTGAAGCCTGTCATCAATGCACTTATTGATCTACCATTTGCTGTATCTCCAATCATTGTTGGTTTAATGGTTATTTTGATTTTCGGTCCAAATACGACGTTTGGCACCTTCATGGAAGATCATAATATGAAAATTGTCTATGCTGTGCCCGGCATGGTCTTAGCAACGATGTTCATTACATTCCCTCTGATGGTACGTGAAGTGGTGCCTTTACTTGAAGAGATTGGTACACAGTCGGAAGAAGCTTCCGCTACTTTAGGAGCTGGCGCCTGGCGTACATTCATTCAAATTACATGGCCAGGTATTCGTTGGGGCGTGCTATATGGTCTCATTCTCACGATTGCAAGAGCACTTGGTGAGTTTGGATCAATCCTAGTCGTGTCTGGCAATATCATTAATCAAACGCAAACAGCTACAACCCTTGTTTATCAAGATGCCGAACAATTCCACCTCGTGGCAGCGAACAGCGTTGCTTTCGTCCTAGGTCTCATATCGATTTCTATTTTATTAGCACTTGAATGGTTGAAAAGAAGAAGTGAAAAATTGAGAAGCCATTAAGGAGGAGCCCCAGCATGCATATCGAAGTCAAAAATTTAAATAAACATTTCGGGCAGTTCCATGCCATCAAGGACGTTAATTTCAGCATTACAAAAGGTCATCTGGTAGGTTTGATCGGGCCAAGCGGAGGCGGTAAAACGTCCATTCTTCGCATGTTATCGGGATTAGAAAGCCCAACCTCTGGCGATATTTACTTCGACGGGAAACTGGCGACTCATCTTCCGGTTCAAGAAAGAGGAATTGGGTTCGTGTTTCAAAGCTATGCCCTTTTCAAGCATATGACCGTATTTGAAAATGTCGCCTATGGCTTAAAGGTTCTGAAAAAGCCAAAGGATTTCATTCAAGATCGCGTTACTTACCTACTAGGTTTGATGGGGCTTGCCGGTAGTGAGCGTAAATACCCTCATCAACTCTCTGGCGGTCAACGCCAACGGGTTGCCTTTGCAAGAGCATTAGCACCTGAACCTCAACTGCTCTTGCTTGATGAACCTTTTGCAGCCATTGATGCTAAAATTCGTAAAGAGCTGCGCGTTTGGCTCAGAAACCTCATCGATGAATTTAAAGTAACAACCCTGTTCGTCACTCATGATCAGGATGAAGCCATTGAGGTTGCGGACGAAATCATTCTTGTTCAAGGCGGAAAAATTGAGCAGCAAGGAAGTCCTTGGGAGATTTACACGAAGCCTGCTTCCTCTTTTGTGGCCTCATTTATTGGAGAATCCAACATCATTTCTCAATATACCCCACTAATCGGGTTTCCTTACTTAGAAGAATTGCAGAATGATGGTAAATGGCTTCCCGATGTGAATGTGTTGATTCGACCCGAATCCATTGAAGTTCGCCCCCATGACGTGTCTCATCTCGCTACAGCTGGGGAAAAAGGGAAAGTAACACATGCTCATTTCCGTGGAGATTCCTGGTATTTGGAAATTGATACAGGGGCTATCAAGCTATTTGCTTATCAGTCCGTGAAGGAAAAGATTTATCAACCTGGAGATGAGGTAAATATCCTCATCCATCATATCTCCGTATTTACGAAGACCGACAATAAGTTAATTGAGAATCAGGCTAAACAAGATCCACTGCCTGTTTTTATATAAAAATTTGTGTATACATTAGAAGGGGAGTTGTAAACCATGAAAAATTTCAAAACGCTTGGCTTAATCACAGCAACACTATTCACAGCAAGTATCGCCCTAACAGCTTGCGGATCAGGGACAAAGTCTGCAAGCTCACCTGCTCCATCTGCTGCGACAACAGCTGCAGCTACAGCCGCTGTAAGCGCTGCTCCAAAAGCTGAAGGTGGCAAAGTGACAATTACACTTGGAGCTTATTCGGTCGTCAAAGAATCCTTCGATCTCATTATTCCAAAATTTAAAGATCAATGGAAAAAGAAAACTGGTCAAACTGTAGAATTCCAAGAATCTTATGTGGCTTCTGGAGCGCAAGCTACTGCCATTATCCAAGGTTTTGAGGCTGATATCGCTCCACTGTCTTTGGAAGGTGATATTCAAAAGATCGCTGAAAAAGGTTTAATTACGCACGACTGGAAAAACAATCCTTACAAAGGTAATATCACAGCTTCAATTGCAGCAATTGGTGTTCGTGAAGGGAATCCCAAAGGAATTAAAGACTGGGCTGATTTGACGAAACCGGGTGTTGAAGTTCTGATTCCTAATCCGAGCACTTCCGGCGGAGCCAAATGGGATATCAATGCCATCTACGGCGCAGGCCTGAAAGCTTCCGAAGCTGCAGGCAAAAAAGACCCTGCCGCTGCCAAAGATCTTGTAAGTAAAGTATACAAAAACATCAAAGTATTGGATAAAAGTGGAGCAGATTCCCTTACTACCTTCGATAAAGGTGTTGGCGATGCGATCGTAACTTATGAAAATGAGCTTCTAGCTCGTATTCAATCCGGTAAAAAGTATGTAGAAGTCATTCCACAATACACGACATCCATTGAGAATCCAGTTGCCCTTATTGATAAATACGTAGACAAACATGGTAATCGTGAAGTAGCGCAAGCGTTCCTAGACTTCTTATATACACCTGAAGCACAAACCGTATTCGCAGAAAAGGGCTTCCGTTCCGTTCTACCTGAGGTTGCTAAGAAATACGAGAAAAACTATACTACGCCTGCTGGTTTATTCAACATTGAATACCTCGGCGGTTGGGATAAAGTGAACAAAGAGCTTTATGGCAAAGGCGCAATCTGGGAAACCATCCTTGCAGAAGGTGGAGCCAAGTAAGAACATAGGAAAAGCCCGGTGCGAATGGTACAATTCGCTTCCGGGCTTTCTTAATTATTATACGTCATTTGAGCGATCCTTATCTTCCATCTCCATCAAGCAAATTACCAAGACCACCTAGGATACTTCCCTCTTCTTTCCTTCCTCCCGCTCTTGATGCTGAAGCCAAACGGTCCGCCAGCCTGCTGAACGGCAAGGATTGAATCCAGACGCGACCAGGTCCGCGTAACGTAGCGAAGAATAAGCCTTCGCCGCCGAATAACGCCGTTTTAACGCCTTTGACCATCTCAATATCATAATCAACCTCTTGTGTCATAGCCACGAGACACCCCGTATCCACTCGAAGCATTTCTCCTGGACGAAGGACACGTTCACAGATGGACCCACCTGCATGAACAAAAGCCAAACCGTCACCTTCAATCTTCTGCATGATAAAGCCCTCGCCACCGAAGAAACCAGCCCCTAGCTTACGCTGAAAAGCAATGCCTACCGAAACACCTTTCGCTGCGCATAGGAAGGAATCCTTTTGACAAATCAACTTACCACCGAGATCTTGTAAATCCATCGCTATGATTTTCCCAGGATACGGTGCAGCAAAATTAACCTGTTCTTTCCCGTGCGAACTGTGATTCGTAAAAACCGTCATGAATAAACTTTCACCCGTTAATAATCGTTTACCAGCACCAAGCAGCTTGCCCATGAACCCTTTATTATCACTGCTGCCGTCTCCAAAGACAGTCTCCATCTGGATGTTTTGATCCATCATCATCATGCTACCGGCTTCTGCTACGACACTTTCACCCGGATCCAACTCAATTTCCACATACTGCATTTCATTTCCTAAAATACGATAATCAATCTCATGTGCATTCATTACCTACTTACCTCCTATTTGTTTTCCATAAGGAAATTGACAACATAATTTAAGCCATTTTGATGTTATACGATGTATTTGAGGGTTGGTTTCAGGATACCTCTTCACTTATAATTTTTCTTGATTTGTTCTACTGATTCTCTTAAAGATGTACTAGTCTTCACTTCAATCACAACGGACAAACCATAATTTTCGGCAAAATGAAGTCGATCTTTAATCGGGACATAACCGCTATATAAGGGCTGATGGTCTGATTTATCATCGCAATCATGGAGATGCATATGCTTAATACGATCCGTATATTCGCGGAATACAGTCTCTTCCTTAAAGTGAACTTTAGCATCATGTCCTACATCCCATGTGAGAGAAAAGTTTTCGAACTTCCTTAGCATCTCAAGAGCCCTACTGATGAATGGAATATGAAAGTTACATGTATTTTCAATTGACAAAATAACATCTAAAGAATCAGCAAGCTGGTAGAGTTGAGAATATGATTCAAAGAGTAATTTATTAAATTCAGATTCGTATTGTTCATTAATCCACATTCTCTCATGGGGTAGCGTAAAGTAAATGCCATTATTTAAATGCATATTCAGAGTTTGTATCCCTGCCCTACCAGCCCATTCAATTGTTTCCTTACATCTCTGTAAATTCGATGCCATATTCGTTCTTCATTTGCCTTATTTCTTGATAGCTTAAATTCTCGGGCAGACATATCGGAAGATTCATATTTAGTTCAATGAAATCAAGACCTAATTCTTTACATAGGTCAACATTCTGTTCAAGTGTTTTAAATTCTATTAAAGTTGGCATTCCTAGTTTCATTTTGGACTACCTCCTTTTCCTTGTTTGGTAAACTCCCTGGTTCACTTCCTCGGAATGCCTCGGTAGACCAGGAGGCGTATGCCCGTATCGGGGTAACAGTGTTACTAGACTTTCATTACGATGACTCACTATAATTCCATTTACTATCACATAGAACTACTGATGTCTCGATTTGTCTTTCAGATATATTCCAAAATCTATGTAGTAATTCCCGCTTCTCTTCATGTGAAATTAACTTAAATCCATTCTTTAGATAAAAATGAATTGCCCATTCAGCCGATTTCCAAGTCCCGATTAATATTGGTTTATCTGTTAAACTAATTAAATGATACAGAAGCTGGGTCCCTATACCACCTTTACGTTGACTCGTTTTAACATAAGCATGTCTGATTAATGATACTTCCCCTTTATCTTGTATTCCCATGACTCCAAGTAATTCATTGTTTTCCTCTAGCCCCCAAAACATAATTCCTTCATTCATTTCATGATTTAATTCTTCCATGGTCATGTATGGTACATGATACAAATCAGAAGGAATAACTCCTTCGTATGCTTGAGCTGCATCATTGATAATTTGATAGATAACTTCTTTTTCTTGGTAATCACACAATCTGATCATGATATTAACTCCTTTGATTGTTTAATTTAGTTTATATATCCTCAACCAAAGAACACAGCTATATTAACGCCTTGATTTAACTTGCCTGTAAACTAAAAGAATTAAAACGAGTGCAAGTAGCCCCCTACTCATATACATAAATGCCCAAAATCTTCCTTCTTTTTCGTTTTCAATTGTACTATTATTTTTGACCTCTATTTCTTGACCTAATAAGCCTAGTTCACTCTTGGCACTCTGATATTCCGTATTTCCTGTACAAAAATTAGTTTCTAATGCACCATCATTTCCTAAGTATGAATATACCAAATAAGATTCATTACCCTTGAATTTGTATCCACATGAAGCTCCGTCACCATCATAACTATAAATTGAAATATTTTTAGTTATTTGTCCTTTCCAAGCATTATTTACCTCAAAGGTATACTTTCTAAGTTTTCCTATATCACCGTTCTTAGTTCCACCAACTTTTATTACACGCCCTGCAAAAACGGCATCTGATCGTTCTAACTTTTCAGTAATGCTGCCACCTACACAACTACATGCATAGACTTCATTATCTGTAATATTTAATCCTGTCGTGATTATGAATAATACAAAAAGTGTTACTAATATTTTTCTCATTTTTGGCTCCTAGTCATTAAAGCTCCTGATCTTTGCTCTAGATTTACTATCTCTTTAAAAAAGCATGTAGTATTGGTTTATCTGGAGGACTAATATTGTCAGGTATCTCTTCTAATGCAAAAAATCTAATTTCCGCTACTTCTAACTCGTCGTTATGGATAACCCCATCAAATTCTTTACATATAAATGCAGCCACTACGTTATAGACCTCATCACCGTGTGGATATTTGTAATATAGCTCTTGACCTGAAAATACATCTAATAATTCAAACTTCTTGGCTTGTAAACCCGTTTCTTCAAATAACTCTCTTTTTGCTACCTGTTCCATTGTTTCCCCTGGCTCTAAGGATCCTCCTGGCAATCCCCACATGCCATTATCAGTTCTTCTCTCAAATAAAATGGTGTTATTATGAAAAACGACGACACAGGCACCGGCCATAATTAAAGGTCTTGTTCCAACGATCTTTCTTAAATCCATTATGTACCCCATAGTTATATCATCTACTTTCTTCGACCGATATACAATAAATGTGAAGACACTCCTAATAGGTGAGGATTCTCAGATTCTTTGTAAATCATATTCATTACTTGTTGAAACTCATCTTCGCCACGAGAATGCCAATATTCAAATTGTTCTGACTTGAATGAACCAGCTATACTAGATGACCCAATCAATTTGAGGCTTTCAAAGCCATGAGATTCCATGAAAGGATTAATGTCCTCTATGTTAAAATAATAAGCCCCCGTGAATCTTCCTTCGTCTTTATGATTAAATATACCGGTTTCTAAAAATGAGTTTATATCCTCTATGTTATCATTCGGTTTCCAATGTTGAGGAAATAATAAGGAAGTCGTTAAATGCCGTATCCTTGTCATAAACGCGACAAATACATTACCATCCCGCTTAGTAACTCGATGCAATTCTTGTACGGCTGAGTCTCGATCTGCTGGTGTCTGTAAATGATATAAAGGTCCCAACATTAAAGAGGCATCAAATTGCTCATCATTGAAAATGTCTAAATTTCTTGCATCAGCAATATGAAAACCTTGGAAATATTCCTCTACATTCAATTCGACTGCCTTCTCACCAGCTATTTCCACTAATCTTGGAGTAAGATCCGTTAGTGTAACATCATAACCACATTTCGCTAATTCAACTGAGTATTTACCCGGTCCAGCTCCGTTATCTAAGATGTGCCCTTTTTGCGGCAGCAAACTCGTTATATGGTGCCAGTTAACAATGAATCAATAGGCTCTCTATCAAGACGGCCCCATTCGTCAAATCTATTATAATAATTAATCACTTTATCCATGTATAATCCTCTCCTTCATTAATTTTTAATAGACAGAGTAACTCTTTCGTTCAAAAGAAATTATCGCTTCTTTCTTTAATTCAATAAATCCCAAAATATCCCTCTATTTCATACAAAAAGCAAATAAAAAATGGACAGCACCCCCTTGGAGTATCTGTCCCGATGAATCCTACTAACTTAAAAATGTGCACAAAAAAGCGCACGTCACTTAAGCAACATGCGGCTTTACTATTACCTTGACTATGAATCTCGTAATAAAATTTTATAAAGTTTAATAACACTAATATGCATGCCTTCATGGTACAAATTAAAACTAAGAAATTGCTCAGACGTTTCCAACGTCATTCCGGCGGAGGTAGTATAAGGTGGAACAATCTTCTCCTGCAAACGAAGATCAAGCACATCACGTATCCGCTCTTGCTGATTTTTTAGCAAGCTCTCCAACTCTGGCAAGGTAGGAACGGCAATGGAGTTGGGCCTGTTTAAAGGCGTGGTACCATACTCAAACTGCTCCTTGAACCCTTCTGGCAAACGAAGCGGTAGACCCATATATTGAAATGCGAACCTTTCAAGCACAACATAAATCTGTCCTAGCTGCCAACGGATCGTATTTCGAAAACCATCAGGGATTCGGTCGGCGGTTTCCTCGGTAATTCCATCCATCAATTTTAAGGTTTGGCCCCTCACGAAAGCCAGCTGTTTGAACAAATAGTGTTCTATCGTCCTCACTCCTTCAAATCATTGTTTATGGCATATTATACCACAATACATAGCGATGGCTAAGGTAGTCAAAGTTTTTTCTTCCTAGCATACAAAAAGGACAGTTCCTTGTAAGGAACTGCCCGACGCTTCAGGGACATATGTGCTCTCAATCAAAAAGACTACATGTTCAAATTACGCTCTTCTTTGCGAAGCTTACGCGCGGCAAATCGAGTTTCTGCTGTTTCGAATAGGCGTTTTTCTTCATCCGTTTCAGGTATGATTTCCGGCACAGGACACGGTTGTCCGTTGTCATCTAACGCCACAAAGGTTAGGTAGGCCGTCGCAGTACGCTTCTTTTCGCCTGTCAGAAGGTTCTCCGACTCGATTTTCACATATACCTCCATCGAACTTCGATGGGTCCACGTAACAAATGCCTCTAATTGAATAGCCTCACCTAGTTTGACAGGGGCGAAGAAATCCAAGCTATCACTAGATGCTGTTACGACACCTCTGCGCGAATGACGCATCGAGGCAATCGTTGCTACCTTATCTATATATTGCATTACACGGCCGCCAAACACGGTATTATGATAATTCGTGTCTGCCGGCAAAATGATTTCTGTCAGCACGGTTCGGGAAAGTCTTGCTGGTTTTGCTTCCATTGTGATTTCCTCCTGATGATGACTTTTGACTTGGATCATTTAATCTTATTCGTAGTTTAGTTTAAGCAGGCCAGCTGCTTGCTTCGCAAGGCTTCGCGCTTCTTCTACCGTATCTGCACTGCTCAGCGCAACTGCCATGCGGCGTCCCACTTTCGTCTCCGGCTTACCAAAGACGCGAACCTGTGTATTGGGTACGGATAAAGCTTGCTCTAACCCGCTAATTGTATACTCTACCTGTTCACGATCCGCTTTAAGGGTATAGCTAGCACCCGGCGTCAAAAGACGAATACCTGTAATAGGCAGCCCCAGAATTGCTCTAGCATGCAGGGCGAACTCGCTCAAATCCTGCGTTGCCATCGTAACCATGCCTGTATCATGCGGTCGCGGCGATACTTCACTGAAATAAACGCCTTCCTTGGTCAGGAACAGCTCAACCCCATAAAGTCCGAAGCCTCCGAGTGCATCCGTAATGGTTTTGGCCATGTGCTGGGCGTCTAAAATTTGCTGTTCCGTCATTGCATGAGGCTGCCACGATTCGATGTAATCTCCATCCTTTTGAATGTGACCAATTGGCTCACAATAGGTTGTGCCAGAAACTGATCGAACAGTCAACAGCGTAATCTCTGATTCAAAATGAATGAATTCTTCTACAATCACACGAGCGTTTTTCGCGCGGCCACCTTCCATGGCGATGTTCCACGATTGTTCCACATTTTCAGGTGTGCGGCATACACTTTGACCTTTACCCGAGGAGCTCATGATCGGCTTAATGACACATGGTGTACCAATCTCCGCAACAGCAGCATGCAATTCTTCTAGGCTATTAGCAAAAGCATACTTAGCTGTCCGCAGCTCTAATGTTTCTGAAGCAAGGCGACGAATCCCCTCGCGGTCCATCGTCAAACGGGAAGCTGTTGCCGTAGGAATGACACGGTAGCCCTCCTTCTCAAGCTCAACAAGAACAGGCGTAGCGATAGCTTCAATTTCAGGTACGATAAGATCCGGACGTTCTTGCTCAATTAAAGCTCTAAGCTGCTCTCCATCGAGCATATTAATGACATGACTGCGATGTGCTACTTGCATAGCTGGTGCATTCGCGTAACGGTCAACAGCGATTGTTTCAATCCCCAGGCGCTGCGCTTCGATAACAACTTCTTTCCCAAGTTCTCCGGATCCAAGCAGCATAATTTTCTTGGCTTTGTTCGATAATGGTGCTCCGTACATGAAATGAAATCCCCCTTATGTTATGTCGAAATTAGCTAATAATTGGTTAACATGTATGTAAGTAAAGAAAAAGATAATGGCGATAAGCAGGGCATTTCATCCGCAATAAACTTAAAAATACCCTGATCTATTGTAAAGGATTTCGACATTAAAAGATAGATTTGAGCAGAAGTTTACGCAAAATGGGCACCAACTGCTCGGCGAGCTCCTCCACATTGGGGACGACAATACTGCTGCGCCCATACATATTGCGCATAGCTATACGTTCCGTTTCGTGAACAACGCCACTGGCCAGAAAAATACTGATGACCTCAATACCTTGACGCCGAGCGTGCAGCACGGCTTCATAGGTGTCGAGGATACCGACATCATTGTAATTGGCTGCCGAAGGCTCCCCATCCGAGAACACCAAGAGGATGCGCTGCCGTTCTGTGCGCCGCAGCAGCCGCTCCGTCATGCGGCGAATCGCGAAGCCGTCGCGGTTGTCCTGCTGCGGCTCAAGCTGCATCAGAGCCGCGCCGCTTCCGGACGCTAAGGAGGATCCGAAGTCGACCGCAACCTGGAACAGGTTCGGCGCTTCCTGCTCCGTGACGCGGTCCGCGTCCTCCCAGAAGCCCACGATTTCGTGCGGGATTCGAAGGTCACGGAGGGTCTCGTGGAAGAGCACGAGACCGAGCTTGGTTTCGTCCATTTTGTCATACATGGACGCTGAGCAGTCGACGAGCAGCGCAAACGCCGCGTCGAGCTGGGGTACGGGCGCGCGCTTCTTATAGAAGAGGCGCGGCATCTCTTGCGTCACGGCTCGCGTTAGCCGCTTGTCGAGCCGCCCGAACAACCGATCGCCGTGCGGGGCGATCCGTTTCTGCTCCAGCGTGCGCCGAATGGCGCGCTGCAAGGGCTTCGCGAGCGGCGCTGCGCGCTCGCTCAGGCGCCTGTACCCGGCCTCCTGCGCCGCAGTCGGCCGTTCAGGCGCCAGCCACTTCGCCGTCGCATACGCGGCGACTGCGCCCTCTCCGTGCCCCGCGGCGGCGGGCACGGCAGCACCCTCGCGCCGCTCGCCGGAGGCGGCGCCAGTGCGCTTAGCGCGCACCGAGCGCCCTTGGGCGATGGCGAGCGCCTGATCGGCCGCGTCGCCCTCGCGGGGCGCAGACCCCTGCGCGGCTGTGCGCGAGCCGCGCTCCAGCTCGAACCGCAGCAGCCCCGGGCTGCGGTCGCTGCTCTCGCGGTGCCAGGTCGGCATATGCTCCTGGCCCGGCAATTGACGCTCCCCCTCTTGCTCGGGAAGCACATCATCATTCGCGAGCCGCTTCGCGCGCTTCAGCTCGCCCTTATACCCTGCTAGCAGCGGCTCCGTCACTCCGCTGCCCGGCTGCATCCAGAAATAGGCGGCTGTCGCATCTCTGTCTAGCCAATAAGACAGCGAGTCCATCATCGCCTCGCAGCAAGCGGCAACCTCAGCGGTATGTGCTGCTTCCTCAATCTGCTCCAAAATCGGATAAAGCTGAGCTAACCGGCCAGAAAGTCCAGCACCAGCATCCACCAAGCCTGCATGCCATTCCACACCAGTAAACCAACCATAGACGAATAAAAGAACAGCATCTGCCATCTCGCCTTTGCTCAGGTGTGTGCGCAGCTTATGTTGAAAATAGACTCTCAATATGCGATGCCGATGTGCGAATACGCGGGCGGTCCCCGGTCTGCGAGCTCGACAAATGCGCTCTAATCGCATATCCTCACATAAAGCAAAGAGCGAATTAGCCAACTTCGGGAAACTTGCACTTTGACAAAAGAGTAAATATGACTTGACCGCATCAGCTCCTGTGAACCATGCACTACCGATACAGCGCAGGTAAACATCACTCTTCATTCCTGCCGTTTTATCGACCGCAGGATAATCCCGCCAAAACTGACTCACGGTTATACGAGCGGAAGCTTCCTCGTAGTCAGCGTGGAACGCTGCTTCTACCTCAAGTTCTTTACGCTTAGTGAACATCCGTGCCAGATCCACAAGCTGCATTTGCAGCATCGCATCGATTTTATCCTCTAATAGGCTTAGCTTTCCTACAAACATAGGCTCAGAATAGCGTCTCGGCCGCATTCATCACGGCTGCACGCTCCCTTTCATCCTCCAATTTATCAGCAATAGCCCGCGCAACTGCCCGCATGGGAGGAATATAAGTCGTCAAATCGCAAGCATCCAGTAAAGCTCGAATCGAACCTGCTTCATCCGGCAGCTGCCCCATTTCAATAAGGGATAGTAAATCGGCAGATAACTGTACGAATGTTCTTAACTTCTTTTCATCCCGTAAAATAGATTTGCTCTTCAACAGTTGAAGCAGTGTCTCACCTTGCAAATAGGGAACATCAATCGTTACAAATCGGTTTTTCAAGGCTTCATTAAGCGGCACTGTTCCAATATAGCCTTCGTTAATCGCTGCAATAACCCGGAAGTCCGGATGTGCTGTAATGACATCCCCTGTAAAAGGGTTTGTAATCGATCTGCGATGATCCAAAACACCGTTGATCAATGGTAATGTTTCCGGCTTGGCCATATTAATTTCGTCTATGTATAGAAAGTGTCCCTTCGTCATGGCCTTCATGATCGGACCGGGAATGAAGGCAATCTGAGTACGACCCTGCTCATCGTGCGTTAGTGTTTTGAATCCTAGTAAAGCTTCAGCATCGAGATCCGTTGAACAGTTTACGGCATGCATGGGCTGATCAAAGAACGCTGAAACATGCTCAGCCAGCTTCGTCTTACCCGATCCTGTCGGACCCTTCAACAAGACATTTTTACCCAAGTAAAGTGCAATCAAGGTATCCGTTAAAATGTCTTCACGAGGGGCTTCGAAAGCTGCAGTTCCAATCAGTTTACGTTCTTCTGGGGTATAGTCTGTGTGTCTTTGCTGTTTATTCTGCTCTATATGCTCACGTATTTCTTGTGGTAACGTGTCTGTCATCATGACTTTGGCAGTCCTCTCCTGATCCTTTTTGTCCTCTTACTATTTATCAGGGAAGCTTAGCTTGTCAAGCTTTTCAGGGCAGCCACGGTTCATCAATAATCGAGTGAGAATAAAAAGCCATCGATTCTCCGCATTTCGGACAACTCGGCTTGGAAGGAATATCATTATAATACAGCGCTAAGCCGTATGCGGTTTCAAAGTTAATCGCTTGGATCACATCCTCCTTATGAACATAATCACATTCTCGTGAACTACAATAAGCACGGACCTTATACCGATTACTCATACTTTCTTTCAGACATACCTTGCACCATAAATTCAGCTTCTGGTATCATCGTCGAGCTCCTTTTTGAAATCTTTCATTTGATGTGAACGCAAATATATACGACAAAACCCCCAGCAGACAGCTGAGGGAGAGCAACTATGGAACAACTATGAAATAGTTACGCTCTTTGTCTTTTTAAGCATCTTTAAGGTAAAACGTTTCTTTGACCCGAAGAATAGGTTGGGAACGCATACTGGACCATCGTGTTAAATTCATTCAAATACGTATCCATTCGTTTATTATTTCGCTGCTGCGTGTCATAGTACATCATCCGATTCACGAAATGTGGGTTCGAAGAGATGAAAATATTCGTTTCCGGATAAATACGCGTTAACAAATGTCGAATGGCATTAGAACTTTCCGCTGGAATCGGTTTAGCCGAGAGCCAATCCATCTGTGCCCCTACCCCTGAGCCGAACAAGCCTGCTTCGTTTTCCGGGTCGTTATTTTTTGTTAACATTTTAACGCCATCATCGGCGCCCATCGCTTGCATGCCCCCCATATCAACAGCGACATAAATATTGTTATCAGTTACGGCAACAGCAGTAGAGCCTAAGTGTGCCGCTTGAATAATTTGATCCGCTAAATCCCGATTCAGCTGCAAATGCGAGTTGATATGTGCTTTCACATTATCAATCGTAGGTTGAAGCATTGTGGGCTGCGGTGATTGATTGACACTCTTTGCACCCATTGAAGGATTTTCATTGTTTCTTAATGCTGTATCCCAGCTGCCAGCTTTCGGGTTGGCAGAGCTTGCGCCTGCTTGATTTTTTGGACTCGCTGCTGTACAGCCTGCTGACATGCCGACGAGTATAGCGGTTACCACGATTTTGAACATCGTTTTTTTCATATAGGCCCCCCTTCTAATAGCTCAAACTTTACTTTTTGTTACTCCCATCATCTTCTTGCGTGTAAGCAATCAGGGCTACCTCATACCCCAGTTCATCCTTCATGCGGGACTCGAGGCTGCGCAGATCTTCCAGCAAATCTTCACGTGTGCCAAAGTTAGCAAAACGGTAGGACTCTGTATCCATGATTTCTCCCCCCTCTCCTAATCAAAAGCCATTGGTGTTAATATGGACATTTATCCTGATTTTTACTAAACAAAAAAACAAGCTTACTCTGTCCTTAGTCGATAGTGTTTGTAAAGGTTGATGCAGAGCAAATAACGATTATTACGTGTATGTTTAGCCAATCGCTTGCCAACTCCGTGTAAGTTGTAAATTCTAAAACTTTAGGCAGGCTAATTTACTTTTTCCAAGCGAATAATTCATTCACCGTCCAATTTTCTTCTATATTGAGATGACTTTAATCAGTGTCCTTCTACGTATGTGCTCACTTGAGGTTGTTAGATGAATGGATCCATAGTCGCGGTTGACTGATGTTGCAAAAAGTGCAACAATTCTCCTTAAATCTCGACTTTCCCCCTTCGTTGTTGCATAACGTACAACAATTTGGTCCTATATAGGCCATTTCGTATCAAATGGGTTCTAATTGTTGTACAAACTGCAACTTCAAGTTGCGAAATAGCCCTTTGGGTTGTGAATTGTTGTAGAAAATGCAACATCGGTAACCAAAATATCAAAACCAATCACAAAACTGAGGAACGACTCCAATAAAAATAGGGAGAAGCTATTGCCTCAGCCCCTACCCCAAAACATATAATTTCTTATTTAACAAAAAAGCCCGCCGCCGAATCGTCGGCAAGCGGGCTCTTGGAGAAAAATATGATTAAGGCATTCAATCCTGGCTATTCCTTTTTATTGCGTGTTTCATCCAGTTCTTCAAGCAACTTACGAACCGCTTCCGGGTCTACATTCCCATTTTCACGAAAAGCTCTCAGCTTATTTAACAAATCCTGTGCAATAGCATCATCCTCTGATTGCTGCAATTCATGTGATGGGTCAAACCAAATGTAAAATCCCTCTGGACCGTTTCGCAAAAATGATTTGTTCCAATGCTCTGGATAGGCATAACCCTGCTCCCCAAATATCAAACCGAGCACATCATCGCTGTCAATGGGCAGCAAATAATGAAACGATTCCGGCTCACCAGTGTTCGTAAAATCTCGATGCATGTAAGCATAATGGAGATAATGTTCACCTGTTTCAACATCCTTAGACACCTCATACATGTCAAGCTCCGTTTGCAGCAATTCTTTCACCGAAATAATCCGCGATGCAATCGTCTCTGCTGAAATCTTTTGCTGCTGTAACAATGATGTTTCCATGCTAACCATCCTCCTTTCCAGCTTTAGATAACACGGTACTACATGTCAGCTCTGCGAGTTGCCTCACCTATGGAACCCCGTAAGGAACGTTTAGGCAGTTTCCATTTATAAAAGACCGATAGCATTCTCAGAATCACAATTAGTGAAAATAGCACAGCTAACTGCCAAGCGCCTTGCGTCCAACCTAGTCCGACAAGTGCCCCAGCCAGCATGCCCCAGACAGCATAAATTTCATCCTTGAGCACGAGCGGCTTGCGTCCAGCTAATACATCCCGGACCATCCCCCCGCCAATTCCCGTCAGTACAGCGGCAACAATAATGGCACTGAGCGGATGTCCCATATTCGTCGCATACAAAGCGCCTTGGATAGAAAAAGCAGCTAGACCAATCGCATCAAAGAAAGCTTCCCAAGTTTTCCATAATCGGATGAATCGAACGGGCATAAAGAACACAAGTGTCATTGCAAACAAGGCAATTTGGAAATATAAGCCTTGCTCCCATAAAAGGACAACTGGTTTACCGATCAACAAGTTTCGAATGACCCCTCCGCCGAAAGCCGTAACAAGCCCGAGTACATAGACGCCTAATATATCATATTCTTCTTCCATCGCAACTATGGCTCCACTCACCGCGAATGCAATCGTTCCGATAATACTAAATAACTCCCAGTTCACTTCCTGCAGCCCCTGTCTACTCGATGTCCCAATCCAATTTCACTTCATTACCCGTTTGCGACGAACGGTAAATCGCATCCAAGATCAAGTTGTTCGTATAACCCGTCATGACGGATGTTAACGGCTGTAAGCCGCTTTCAATGCACGACAAGAAATGTCTCGCCATACGGACGCGCGGTCCTTCATCGAATTCAGGCACTGTGAGGTCAATGTCAGCTTCGCGATCGAACATTTCTGCGAACAGCTTCCCTTTTGTTCCACGAATCGAGGCACCGCCTTCGCTTCCAAGCAGCTGCACATAAGGTTGGTTATCTGTTTCAATGAGAGCTGCCCAACTTACATCAAGAGATAAAGTAGCGCCATTGTCAAATTTAATCAGAGCCGTTGCCAAATCCTCCACATCATATTGACCATCCCAATTGGGTGCCCCCCAGGATCCAATCCCTTTTTTACGTGGTCCGAATTCAGCGTAGGTCGCTCCATAGACCGATACAGGTTTCGGATTCCCCATCAAATATAAAGATAAATCCAACATATGCACACCCAGATCAATCAAAGGACCGCCGCCGGATTTCCCCATTTGGGTAAACCAAGTTCCCCAGCCCGGAATCCCTTTGCGTCTTAACCAACCTGCTTTTGCGTGATAAATGTGGCCAAGCGCACCTTTCTCAACCTGTTGTTTCACAGCTAGTGACAAGGCATCCCATCTAAGTTGGTGCGGGATCATCAAGACTTTACCCGCTTTGCGCTCTGCTTCAACAATTTGTTTAGCAGAAGCAAGATTTAAAGCCATAGGCTTTTCGAGCATCACGTGCTTACCAGCCTCTAGAGCTTGTACTGCGATAGGCGCATGCCATTCATTGGACACAGCAATAATTACTGCATCTATAGATGGGTCCGATAGCAGCTTGTCCGTACTCTCATAAACACGTTCAATGTTATGTTCTTTGGCTCTAGCTTCAGCAAGTGGCAAATATACATCCGTGACGGCGGTGATTTCGGCCTCCGGCACTTTCTTCAGCACTTCCATATGTACATTTCCGATATTTCCGGAACCTATAATACCTATACGAATTGGTTTTCCAGCTGTCATTTCTATATCCTCCAGAACGTGTTTAGATTTCAATCTTTCTTATTATAAATGCGGTTATCCTTCCTCGCAACAGCCAATCTTTATGCTCAAATTAATCTTTAGGGAACTGGCCCTCTAGAGCTATTCTTTACATATAATAAATTGCTAAAACTTTTTTAATAGTTTGACCCTAACATATCTAACATTTGAAATGTATCCTTAATGTGTAGACCAGAGTAAGAAATGGGTAAGAAGTAAGAAGTTAGTTTTCCCAAAGGAAGACTCGAAGGAGGGCTTAACATGCAAGCATCAACCATTAGATTCAAAAGCAAATCCATCCCCGTGCTTAATTTCACACATAAACGTTCTCATATGGAATTGTTATCGAGTAAACTTAAGGAACTGGAACTAAATTTTGAATTTCGCAAGAAATTAAAAATGATCTCGATGATCGAGATCATTGGTGATGTTGCCATTTTCAAATATAACGACGGCACGAAATTGTATCTGGAAGTTTCTTAATCTTTCGTTGGAAAATATTCTTTCTGTAACTGATCAAGCTCCTGCAGAGAGCGTCGGGCCCACGCTTCCATTTCCGACAGCTTACTAATTTGCGCGAGTAGCGCTCTCTTCAGAGAATCTTGGTAATCCGGAATCTGACCTGCATAAGGACGAATGGTGGATATAGGCATTAAGGCAATTTCTTGATAAGACAATGCCCGTCGTTGATGAAAAAAAGCTACACTCGGATCCATTGGGTTATGTAAATCTCCTTGTGTCGGGTGCTCCTTTACAGCCAGAATACGAACTGCCGCTTTCATCGAACTGCTTACCTCCACAACCTCACCGAAATAAGCACCTGTTTTATACTCAGCCGTTACGCGATCTCCTATTTGAAAACTACTCATTCGTCAACAACTCCAGTCTTTTCTAATTCACATACGATTAAGTGGCAGCAGTTTACGATACAGCTCATCCACCGATTGCATGCGGTACATAAATTCTTTCTCTTTTCCCTGTTCTAAGATGACTATACACGGTACACTACTAATTTGCCATTCACGAGTAATTTGCGGAAGAAAGTTAATATTGCACTTTACAAGCGGTAAGGCAGGCAGCATTGTCATAATGATGTCTAACATCCGTTCCGTCACTTTGCATGTACCGCAAAAAGGTGTATATAGAAAAACAGCAAACGAACCTTCTTGCGTTCTGCTTACTCGCTCTAGCAGTACCTGCTCCGTTAATTCCTGCATACTAGCTCCCTCTTTCATCCAACCAAGCTAAACTATCTACGGCATACGCGATGAGATGCGGGAAATCATCAATTTGACTTTCATCTACTTTGCGTCCGAAGGATAATGTGATTTGATTATGATAGGAAATTGGATGTAGGCTATGTTCATAAGAAAGCAGCTGAACGACTTGGGGACGCTGCTCCCAAATGGCACCTAATTGCTCTGCGATATAAGGGCACTCGATATCTGGGTTTTTAACTTTGGTAAAAAGCTTAATGGTCAACGTACAGCCTGGCTTAGCTGATGGATTTTCTAAAATTTCTGCTGCTAAATCACTCAAATGAACGTGCAGGTTAATTTCGGCTTTGCTTGGTTTATCTATCTTACGGGCAAATTCAATGGCATATGTGCGTGACATCGAGGATAGATCAACTTGATCTTGCCGCCGCGTAATGATAATTTTACCGTCCAAATCCAAGTCATAGACGGCTCCTTCAAGCACAACCTTAATATTGTCATAGATCGTTGGATCAAACATCTCCTACACCTTCTTTCATCTTTTGTTAGATTCGATTATACTAAAAGCATACCACGTAAAGAAGGTGTTCCTATGTCAGACAAGCCTGAAGATCAGCTGGGTGAACAACAAGGCCCAAAAAAAGTTAGTTTAGCTGATGCCATTAAGCAGAAACTAGCCCAAAAGAAAGCGGATCAAGCCGCTGCACGCGCAAACCCGAAACAAGCTGGAAACAATAATCAAAGCGGAAAAAGTCAAATGACCAAAAAAGTAAACAATCAACGCCGTCGTACCGGCGGCAGCTAAACGTCGCTTTGCGTAGGCAAAAGCGCCCTGAGAGTAATACGTCAGGGCGCTTTTCATTTATCATTACGCGTATTGCGCTTCGCGTTGTTTTTGTACGTCTTCGCTTTCTAGGTATTCATCATAAGTAAACATTTTATCGATGAGTCCTTTAGGCGTGATTTCCATAATACGTGTAGCAATCGTTTGGATGAACTGATGGTCATGGGAGACGAAAAGAATCGTTCCGTCGAAATCAACAAGACCATTGTTAAGCGCAGTAATGGACTCCAAATCCAAATGGTTCGTAGGCTCATCAAGAATGAGGACATTGGCTCCGCTTAGCATCATTTTGGAGAACATGCAACGTACTTTCTCTCCACCCGAAAGAACGTTTGCTTTCTTCAGTGCTTCTTCGCCTGAGAACAACATACGCCCCAGGAAGCCGCGCAAGAAGGATTCATCTTGGTCTTTGGAGTATTGACGAAGCCAATCCACCAAAGTTAAATCAGAGTTGAAATAATCTTGGCTGTCTTTAGGGAAGTAAGCTTGGGAAGTTGTAATCCCCCATGTGTACGTACCCTCATCCGCTTCCATTTCACCCATCAGGATTTTGAAGAGCGTCGTTTTGGCGATGCCGTCCGGACCAACAAAGGCAACTTTATCCCCTTTATTAATGGTAAACGAGATGTTGTCTAACACTTTTACGCCATCAATCGTTTTGGACAATTTCTCAACAGCCAGCAGCTGCTTACCCGCTTCACGCTCACCTTTGAAGTGAATGAACGGATATTTACGGCTGGATGGTCTGATATCTTCAAGAGTAAGCTTCTCGAGTTGTTTTTTACGGGATGTAGCTTGCTTCGATTTGGAGGCATTCGCGCTAAAGCGTGCGATAAAGGCTTCCAACTCTTTACGTTTTTCTTCGGTTTTCTTGTTCGCGTCTCTCGTCAAACGAAGTGCCAGTTGGCTGGACTCATACCACCAGTCGTAGTTCCCGACATACATTTGAATTTTTCCAAAATCAATATCCGCAATATGCGTACATACTTGGTTCAGGAAGTGACGATCATGGGATACAACGATAACAGTGCCTTCAAAGCGGGAAAGGAAGTTCTCCAGCCAACGAATGGACTCTAAGTTCAAATGGTTGGTAGGCTCATCCAGCAGCAAAATATTCGGATTGCCGAACAAGGCTTGTGCTAAGAGCACACGTACTTTCTCATTACCATCAAGGTCTTTCATTTTCGTATCATGCATGGAAGTCGGGATACCGAGACCGATGAGAAGCTCAGCTGCATCCGATTCCGCCTGCCAGCCATCTAGATCCTGGAATTCGCCTTCGAGATCAGCCGCTTTCATGCCATCTTCTTCTGTAAAATCAGCTTTGGCATACAAAGCATCTTTCTCTTCCATAATTTTAAATAAGCGAGCATGACCCATCATGACAGTTTTCAAAACATCGATTTCGTCAAACTCGTAATGGTTTTGTTTCAAAACAGCCATTCTCTCGCCAGGTGTTATGTTGACTTCGCCTGTGTTAGGCTCAATCTCACCGGAAAGAATTTTCAGAAAAGTTGATTTACCGGCACCATTTGCTCCGATTAGTCCGTAGCAGTTACCTGGTGTAAATTTGATATTGGCGTCCTCGAATAGGGCTCTCTTGCCGTAACGAAGCGTCACGTTATTAACATTAATCATGTTTAGTACATACCTGCCTTTATAGTAGTTTGTTCTATCATATCATATATAGGGATCTTTAATCGAAGATTAAAGTCTCTCCTTGTTGGGATCCCTTATCGAAGATTAAAGTCTCTCCTTTTTGGGATCCCTTATCGAAGAGCGAAGTCTCTCCTTTTTGGGATCCCTTATCGAAGATAAAGTCTCTCCTACTTGTTTCGTTCTATTTCCTCTAGCAACTCGGATAAATAAGTCCATCTCTCCATCGCTGCTTCCAGATCCACTGCCGTTTGCTGCTCTTGCTCATACAGCTCGCGAACACGGTCAAAGTCGCTGCCTGCCGCTTCAATTTGCTTTTTCAAGCTAGCCGCTTTGTCTTCCAGAGAAGCTATCGTACCCTCAATTTCGTCCCATTCCTTCTGTTCTTTGAACGTTAACTTCTTAGGACGGTTCGCATTCGATGTGCCCCCTACTGCTGCAGGACTGCTAATAACGGCTGCTGCAGCTGTGTTGGAACCAACATTAGACTTGGCAGAGCTTGCATTACGTATCAATTCTTTCCGAGTCTGATCCGCTTCGGCCTGCTCCTGCTTCTCTTCCAAGTAATCGGAGTAGTTGCCAATGTATGGCTCGATCTGGCCTTTACCGTCAAATGCAAATAGATGCGAAACCGTACGATCCAAAAAGTATCGATCATGAGAAACCGTAATAACGGCTCCAGGAAATTGATCCAGATAATCTTCCAGTATGGTCAAAGTTTGGATATCCAAGTCGTTGGTCGGCTCATCCAGTAACAGTACGTTTGGTTCTCCCATAAGTGTGCGGAGCAAATAAAGTCTGCGCCGTTCACCGCCGGAGAGCTTTCCGATCGGCGACCACTGCAGGGTTGGCGAAAAGAGGAAGCGTTCGAGCATTTGCGACGCCGAGATGGTCTCTCCGTCAGCTGTGCGGATCTGCTCCGCAGCCTCCTTGATGTACTCGATGACGCGCATCTTCTCATCCATCTCGACATTCTCTTGCGTGTAGTAGGCAAGCTTCACGGTCGTGCCGGTCTCGATCGTCCCGCTATCGGGCTGAATACGCCCGGCGAGCATGTTCAGCAGCGTCGATTTGCCGCTGCCGTTCGGACCGATGATGCCGAGGCGATCCCTCGGCATCACGATGTAGCTGAAGCCGCTCAGCAGCGGCTTCCCGCTCTCGAAAGCTTTGGTGACTTCTTCCAGCTCCATCACCTTCTTGCCAAGACGGCTGCCAGCCAGCGCCATGTCAAGCTTCTCCCCGGGACCATCCACCTTGCGGTCCCGCAATTCCTCGGCGCGCCCAATGCGCGCCTTCTGTTTCGTCGTGCGCGCCTTCGCGCCGCGACGGAGCCAAGCCAGCTCGCGGCGCAATAGATTCTGCCGCTTATCTTCGCTGGATGCTTCGGACTCCATCCGCTCCGACTTCTTCTCGAGGAACCACTCGTAGTTCCCCTCGTAGCTGTAGATCTTCCCCCGGTCCAGCTCTAGAATGCGGGTGGTTACCCGCTCTAAGAAGTACCGGTCATGAGTAACGAGCAGCAAGGCTCCGCGCCATTTGCTAAGGAATTCCTCGAGCCAGATGGCCGTCTCGTTATCAATATGGTTCGTCGGCTCATCTAAGATGAGCAGATCGGCGGGCTGAATGAGAACGCGCGCCATGGCAACGCGTTTGCGCTGACCGCCGGACAGCTGGCCGACGGGCTTGTCGAACTCGCTGATGCCTAGCTTCATCAGCACGGTTTTGGCCAAGGTGCTGGCTTCCCAGGCACCTTGCTCATCCATACGCGACTGGGCGCTGAACAGTCGCGTTTGTTTCTTCTCGTTGGAGGCGTCCAGCTCCAAGTCAGCAAGAGCAAGCTCATAGTCGCGCAGCGTCTTCATGAGCGGTGTATCGCCGTGGAATACTTGCTCTAGAACCGTAGAGTTCGGATCGAACTCCGGGTTCTGCGGCAAGTATTCCACGCGGAAATGGTTCGCGTGCACCAGCTTACCGCGATCCGCTGTTTCCAGCCCCGCCAGCAGCTTCAGCAGCGTGGACTTGCCTGTTCCGTTCACGCCAATGAGACCGATGCGCTGCTTCTCGTTCACCGTGAACGAAATATCATCGAACAGCACCTTGTCGCCGAATGTTTTGGTTATATTGACTGCACTAAGTATATTCATGCGTGGGCCGGCTCCATGATATAGGCCGCAAGAAGAGCTGCTGTGTTTACTACAGCATCCATATGCGTTCTTTCCATGCTATGTGACGCATGAACACCTGGTCCCACCAACGCTGCACGAATATCGCGTCCACCTCTAAGCGCGGCAGATGCATCTGAACCGTATCGCGGATAAATATCAACCGCATAGCCGATTTCCAGCTTCTCGGCCAGCTCAATCATTTTCGAAGTCATTTGATAATCATAAGGACCTGAGGAATCCTTCGCGCAAATCGATACATCAAGCTCGCTACCACTCAAGTCATCACCAAGGGCCCCCATATCTACAGCAATAAAATCTGTAATATCGTCAGGGATAAAGGAAGAACCATGACCAACCTCTTCATAATTGGAGAAGAACAGCTTGATCGTAAATTCAGGCTTCAAGCCCTCATCTTTGATCAGCTTTAATAGCCCAAATAAGGAAGCAACACTCGCTTTATCATCCAAATGACGCGACTTCACGAAGCCATTTTCCTTCACCTGTACGCGCGGATCGAACGATATATAATCCCCCACTCGAATGCCAAGATCTTGTACCTCTTTCTTGGTCTTCACAAGCTCATCAATACGCACTTCCATATTGGCTTCATCCCGTTTATACTCTCTGGCATCTTCATAGACATGAACAGATGGCCTCGACGTCAGAATAGTCCCATCATAAACGCGTTCATCACGCGTATGAATTTGAACGTATTCATTTTCAATAGCGCCCATCATAAAGCCGCCCAATGAAGTGATTTTCAAAGTGCCATTATCTTTGATCGAACGCACCATAGCGCCAAGTGTATCCACGTGAGCAGAAATGCCAATGACTCGATCTTGGCGGGTACCAGGAATCGTTACAATGCCGCAGCCCTTATTCGTATATGTAAGCTCAAATCCGAGCTTATTCACTTCTTGTTCAACTCTTTGCATAATGTGATGCGTGTAGCCTGTTGGGCTTGGAGTCCGCAGCAGCAGCTCTAGAATTTCTTTCATATAAGCTTTATTTAACTTCGTTTTCACTCGGGATTCCTCCCTTTTCTATTTATTAGATTTCCTCTAAAGACACAAGGATAAACGACTTCGTCGTCCTTAAAGGACGATCGCGTTTGTCAAGGTTGATGCGAAGCAAAAGTATAAAAACTTATACTTTCTTATCAACTGGGAAAACCTCTATCGAGGCCCTTCAAAGATAAGCGACCGCGTGTAGAGGTGAGAGACTTCGGTCTACGACCAAAGATCCCTATAGCGGAGAGACTTTGGTCTACGACCAAAGATCCCTATAGCGGAGAGACTTTGGTCTACGACCAAAGATCCCTATATTAGGTTTATCGCCAATAATAAAGCGGTTTTCGTGACCCGAAAACTTTTGTTATGTGGTAAAAAAAACAGTGCAGCCTAGGATTCTAAAGCAAGCCCGTGACATAAGTCACAAACAAGTCTCTTCTAGTGATACTACACTGTTCCCCTATGTTTTTCAAACTAGATTAGCTTACAAAATCAACGCAAATGGACGTTCCATCAAGGACTGTCTTCATATGGGCCTTCACTTCTTCATGAACGGGATGTGTGTCATATACCTTGAGATCTTCTAAAGAATCAAATTTGGTAATCAAAGCAATATCATACGAACGTTCCAGATGCAAAATGTCGATTCCAACCTCAATATGCCGCAGGATCGGGATTTTACCTTCCATGTTCGTAAGTACAGCCTTTGTTACTTCAACCGCTTCCGGACTGCGATCTTTGAGCTTAAAAAACACAACGTGAGTTAACATGAATGATTTCCCCCTAATTGGTTACTTTTGCAGACCATTCTTCAACGTCCCACACTCTTGTTACCCAACCTTCATAAAATTCAGGTTCGTGACAAACGAGCAGTACGGTACCTTTATATTCTTTCAAAGCCCTTTGAAGCTCTTCTTTGGCAACAACGTCCAAATGGTTCGTAGGCTCATCGAACAACAACCAATTGCTTTCTCTCATCAGAAGTTTACAGAGCCTTACTTTCGATTGTTCTCCACCGCTAAGCTTACTCATAGCACGCGTGATGTGCTCATTTTTGAGCCCTACCCTTGCAAGTGCCCCTCTGACCTCATTTTGAGTCATCGAAGAGAACTCGTTCCATACGTCATCGATCGGTGTCATGTTCGGAGCTTTAATCTCTTGTTCAAAATAAGCAGGACTCAAGTAGTCTCCACGGTACGTTTTACCGTTGAAAGGCTCCAGCTTACCAAGAATCGTTTTGAGAAGTGTAGATTTACCTACACCGTTGCATCCGACAATAGCGATTTTCTCGCCGCGCTCAATCGTTACATTCATCTTCGGTAAAAGAGGACGATCATAACCGATTTCCAAGTTTTCTGCTTCAAAAACAACTCTGCTGCTTGAACGCGATTCCTTGAACACAAAAGTCGGTTTCATTGCCGTCTCCGGACGCTCAATTCGGTCAATCTTATCAAGTTGTTTTTCCCGGCTCTTGGCACGGGTTGAAGTTGACGCCCGCGCTTTATTACGCGCAATGAAATCTTCTTGTTTTTTAATGTACTCTTGCTGCTTTTCATAAGCGTCAATATGCTGTGTTTTGTTCATTTCAGCCATATCCAGGAATTTCTCGTAATTCGCCGTGTAGCGAGTTAGCTTCGTGAATTCCAAGTGGTATACCACGTTTACGACTTCATTCATGAATTCAGTATCATGTGAAATCAACATAAAGGCAAACGGATAATCTTTGAGGTACATTTTCAGCCATTCAATATGTTCAACGTCCAGATAGTTGGTCGGCTCATCTAAGAGAAGAACAGTCGGTTTCTCCAAAAGGAGTTTAGCCAAAAGAACCTTCGTCCGTTGTCCACCGCTAAGGGAAGTAACATCACGGTCTAAACCAATGGCATTAAGGCCAAGACCATTACCCATTTCTTCGATTTTCACATCTAGCATATAGAAACCGCCGATATCCAAACGCTCTTGAATTTCGCCCATTTGCTCCAGAAGAACCTCAAGTTCTTCCGGTGTGGCATCACCCATTTTCTCGGTTATCGCCATCATCTCCTTCTCCGCTTCAAAGAGAGGAAGAAAAGCATCGCGCAGAATATCGCGAATGGTTTTGCCCGGTTCTAACACGGAATGCTGGTCCAAATATCCGTAATGAACGCGCGGCGTCCATTCAACCTTACCTGTATCTTTAAGAACTTTTCCGGTTAATATATTCATTAACGTGGATTTACCCACGCCATTAGCTCCAACAATACCGACGCGCTCGCCAGCGAGCAGACGGAAGGATACATTTTTAAATAACGTACGATCTCCAAAGCTATGGCTTAAATCTTCAATTGTCAAAAGACTCATCTCGTAATTCCAAACTCCTGTCTATTTCGAAGATAATCGCACATACTCGCGACTTCTTATTATACCACTGCTCATGCAAGACAGGAATAGGTAAATTCATCTGGGAAGCGCATTCATTCTCTTTTATCCAAAACTATGCAAAAAAACGTCCCCCATGGGACGCTGTAAATTGTGCCATATGATCGTGATATTGCCTTAAGGCTCACAAACGAAATTTAATCTCCTGCCTTACAATTCGTATTTCGTCTCCATCCTTCAACGGGTAGGATTGATAGGTAACCAATGGTTCGCCATTTAAATAGGTCCCATTCGTTGATCCTGTATCTTTAATCACATAACCCTCTTCATTCTTCATTATTTCAGCATGTATTCTGGATGCTCCAGCTTCTTCCAAAACATAATCAACCTTCAAACTTGCATCTCCTCTGCCCATTGTAAAATGATCTTTATTCAGTGGAACAGTTTTAGTATTGCCTTCGGTTTGCCATTCAATCCTGGCTCCTAATGGTTGATTCATTAGCCTTCCGAGGAAAACTGTAGCGTTTGGCTTTTTGTGATTGAGCAAGGTCGTATGCTTATGTAAATTCTCATAATAATTTTGGATATTTATCGGTTCAGGTGTTGGAGTTGCTTGGTTTAGGTCTAGCTGCTTCTCTGCAACCGGGAAGATGGGCAGGTTAACACCAGTGCTCCCTTTTGCATGCCGTTGAAAGCGAGGTAATCCCAAAAATTGAATGATAAACCAAACATTCATGAGTAAAATCGAAATTCCTGCGGTTATTTGCAAAGTACCTGTAGATGGGTATGTAAAATAATTCTGCCATAGAAATGCGATTAGCAAAATAACAGCAGTAAGGACTATCGTTCGTGACCGTCCCGATAAAGCTATAAAAGATACCGGATTGCCCTGTTCTTTATTCATTTTCGGAACATTATTGGGCTGCAGTAACTCCTCTATGGAGGTGTTTATCCGAACTTGCTGCTGACCTTCGTCCCGCTTCCAAAGCGGCTTAGGCAACCCATTTTCTTTTGCAGGTGACAATTGCATGTTGAGAGGTATTTCTGTTGAATGTTCATCAACATGATTAGATATCTGAAAAGCTTCTTGCACTAGTGGTTGTTCGTCCATCAGAGCTAGCAGATTCTCCTTAAATCCTTGCAAGCTCTGATTCCGTGATAATGTTTCCATCCACGATACCACCACGACCCTATCATCATCGTTCAATTTCTGTGAGAGTTGTTTCATCAGAGACTCAAGCGACTTGAAGACGGAATCTTCAACATCAATTGGTTCAAGCGGCACATAAGTCAGATATACATCCGACCAATCACTGCCAATGAAGATGAAATTATCTTTCAAAACGTATCCTGATTCAAAAAGCATGTAATTTTTACTTTCTCCAACTGCACAAACAATGGCATACATGAGCTTTGCAAAATGTTGTTTAGATAACTCCTCCACCTTCAGAACATGGGCCAGCATTCGTTTGGCCGACAAGTTATAAAGTAAACTTATGCGGAAATCCACCTCTTGTATTTCTAACGGTAGAAGGTTCGGCACGTCGTTAGCTTCAAGCATCCTGACCTGTAGAGTTGAAAGAGTCTTAGAATCCAAACCGTCCTCCTTATACAACACCATATAATGACCATGTCGATATACAAATTCATAACGAAGTCCAAAAACTTCTTGCGTCATGGATTCACCTCTCTCATAAAAACGAATAATACCAAGCCAATGCCACGCCCGGTACAACTGCATACATAAACGGAAATTTCATGTTTTTTTGATGTTTCATTCCTAGCAGACTGCCCATATCTTGTATAACAACAATAGAAACTAGCCACGCAGCAAGTTTATGACCTGTATTTATCATCTGTTTACGGATAAAGAGCAAGATAAGTCCTATAAATCCCGCACATAGAATGGCATACAGCATCGATTGAAGCACGAATGCAAATCCCATTATCGCCCCAATTGCAGCAAAAAGCTTTACATCACCTGCACCTAGAGCACCAAAAAAATAAAGTAAAAGTAGAGCTGTAAACCCAGTAATTGCACCAATCCCAGCAAAAAACACACCGCTCCACCCCTCCGTAAATGCGTGGTATACAAAGCCAATCATTATTCCACAGAAAGTAACCTTGTTTGGGATCAGTGATCTATGTGCGTCAATCACAAATGCAATAGCTATAAGTATAAATAAGATCAAATGAATCAAAGGAAAAAGGTCCCTCCCTAAAGTTTTTAAGAATCTTAGGCGCCTACCCATGCCCGCTCAACAGCCTTTTTCTTTAATATTATCGTGTGACTTATAAAAGGCAGCGGAAGCTTGTAGGTCATTTGAGCTTCTATACCAAAAAAAGCATTGCCACCGCTTTCCATACTCGGGAGGGTCACAGAAATGACCTTAAATTTCTCTTTCTTCATGATTGTTTGATTGCAAAATGCATAAACAATCGGTGTGAAAGCCGTATGAATGCGAGGCTTAACTTGACTCTCGTAAAGTTCGTCCAGTTCTGCTTGAGCCTTTCCCTCTCCTAACTCACGCTTTTCTTTTTCCCATTTAACAAGCTCCAGGAGTGAATTCGGAATGTAAGCGGCATATTCATCTGCCAGATTCTCCGTGTTCTTCACTTGATCTCGAGCCGTTTGTACACGATCTACAACTGAAGTCAACATTTCATCAGCACGGCTATGATCAAATTTCGATTTGGCTTCTTGGACAAGAAGCCGTACAGGGTATAATTGACCGGCAACCGACTTTGTTGCTTCCGATACCCCGGCTTGCAGCTCCATTTCTAATACGGCAATCTGAATACATATGATCAGACCAATCACAAAAGCTAAAAAGAAGGGCAGCACTAAAGAAGCCTCCAGCACCATGCCGCCTTTTTGCTCATGGTGGAACTTTCGAAGCATAAACAGCCCCCTTTTTCTTCAATAAGCTACAGCTGAAGTACTGTTGAACCGGCACCGATTCCCTTGCACTTTACACCCTAATAACCCAGTTCCATCTAGCAGCTTCATGATTTGCGGTATAAACCACAACCTCACTTCGCTTGATCCATTTCCCTGAATATACGTCGTTTCTTGAACCAAATCCTTACCTGTTTCCAGTTCGATAAGTGCCTGCATTCTAGCCATAAGTTTCGTATTATTACTGTGTAAAAGCAGAAAAATGCGTAAATAGTCTTTGTACGTCAAACTCAAAGTTGATGTAGTGATTTTCGCAGATAACTCTACAGCTTCACCTTTTGTTAGTTTATTCATGTCTTGAAAAGCTTCTAGCGCGCCTTCCGCGGCAGCAGCCAAGAGCACAAGTAAGGGCGAGCCTATTCCGAGCAGCTCTTTTTTCGGATCAAGGAGCGCCTCTACAGTACGGATCGCCATTCGGAATGAAAACATTTCCGCATATGCGGACGAAATATTAGCAACGCAAGAAGAAAATCCATATAACAGATACTCCGCCTCTTGATTTGCCAACTTATGCGAACCTGGATCCACCAGTTCATTGGACAATTTGGGTTGGCCTGCAGGGTCTTTTTCCAATCCATATGTGCGGTAATTAAATTTCGTAAGGGCAAATTCATTCACATAAAGCTCATTTCTCATCGATTCCGCCGCGTTATTAAACGCCTCGAGCATTCCCATCGCTTTTAAACTTACAGGTTCTGGTTTCTCTAAATCATAAGCAATCTCGCTGCCTATTATCGTATCTTGAGCATTAGCTTCTCGATACTTTTGGTACAAATTTTTCTCACCCGCTGCTTGTCCGGCATCCCCCTGAAGACGATTGTATAGTTCAGTGTCACTACTCTGAGTATTCGGCAAACTGCAAGAACCGATTGATTGTTTAGCTTGATCCAAAATGGCTTGTATCTTGTTTTTTTGCTGACGCTTATTCGTTGCCGTTGCCTCATTTTTGTCCATTCTTGTCTTTTCCAAAGCACTTTGCAGTTTATTAAATTCACTAGATTCAGAAAAATAAGCATTATTCGCAAGGTTTGCTCTGCTTGTATTGTCAGACGTATATAGATATACGGAATTAATAACTTCTTGGAACGCAGTAAATAAGGCAGTTATGCTGGCTATGGCTGTCTGATATCTGTAGAAGTAATCATCACCCATAACAGGAACATTTTGAAACACTTCATATGCACCAGAGGTTCCACCTTGAGTTCCACTTTCCGAACTTTGAGCTATCCCATTTAACTTCGTACGTATCTCGTCATTTCGCTGCTTTGCTAATCGTAGAGCTGGTTCAATTGATTGCTGTAATAGCTGGATTTCTCTTCCGTTAGCCGGTACCTCCAGCTTCGTAGCAGCTAGGAGTGCTGCGTATTTAATTATCAGTTGCAACAAAGCTTCTAGCTCATTTAACTTCTGGGCGATGACCTGTGCCTGAGACCCTAATACTTGTTTAGAAGCTGCGAGGGATTGTATGCTCGCCACTGCGCCAGGTCCAGCTTGGCTTAGCGTTGCTATTGACATATCCAGATCCCGTATGGAATCTTGAATGGATCTCAACTGATTTTTCACTTCTACGATTTCGCTTCTCACTTCATCTGCAGTATGAATGCCGATTTGGACTGCTAATTCGTCTAATTCGATGATGCGTTTTTGATAATTAGTATGATACTTCGATATTTTTCCAGTCAGCTCTTCACTGCTCTGCCAAGCTTCATCTAACGCGCTTTCTCTTTGATCAATGAGTTTTTCAAGCTCCGCCGCTTCTTTAGAAAACTGAGACCCAAGGTGAAAGGGGGCTTTCGTCCCGCTTTTCCGAAACTTATCGGTAATCTCAAGTGTATACTCGATGGGAGCCTTGATCTTCATATCCTCCAGCACCTGCCGTTCAAAAATCGTATGACTGGCTAATGTGTACATCGGAGTAACACGCAGGCCATTCTCTACAGGTCGTGTATCCACATAATGAAATGCTCCTCTCGATACTTGACCTGATAAATTACTTGCAAAAACCTGGCGGAATAACGTCTCCGTCTCATCCTGCGAAATGCCAAGACCATAGAGTCCCATCGCTTGCAGCTCTGTATCATAAGCTGACATAACCGATCGCGCTGCAGCTTTGACCGCTGATTCTGTCTCTTTTTCAGCCAGCTTAATTCTTGCAAAATCAATGAGCACAGCTTGAAATAGGAAAATCGGCACAATAATGAGAATCAGATAGACAGACACTGCACCACTCCCTGAACGAACGAATTTCCTCAAAAACTCCCCCCTTTCTAATTGTGAATGACAACAACAATCCCTTTACGCTCCAGCTCCTTACGAAATGAATTAGACGGCATTCCTTTGCCGCTGGCATCTTTTTTGAAAAAGTGCCACACGATGCCCTTCACTTGTGTTCTTTGATCAAGGAGCTCTATATCCTTAGGCATTTGCTCGGTGCGAAGCTGAAATTCCGTCATATTGTAAAAAGCCTGATGACCAATTCCTCGAGCATCCAGCGCATCGACCGTTCTGCTTTTTCCTGATATTGTCGTCAAAATGACCTCTCTACCCCCAACCAGTGATTTCAAATAGGCCGCGGCTTGACGCTCTGATTGGATCGACACACTTGGTCCAGACAAGTTATCCTGAATAGGTTCTACGAGTGCATCTCTAGCCTTTTGAGGCGAAATTCGACCTTTGATCGCTTTGAAATACGTACGAGTAATATCCGTTAATCGAATGAGTTCAACCGGCTCAATAACATGTGAAACAGCCCTGCCAGTTGTTTGCTCAGATTCCAACCATCTTTTTAGCTGCTTTGGCATAAGAAATGACTTTTTCAATTTAACCTCAACCTGATGGTCAAAAAGATAGTTGGCGTATTTTGCAGTTCCCGTCACTCCCGGGGGTAGTAAAGTTGAGGATTTGGCAAGTTTATTCTCCACGTGACCACTAGCACTACCCGAGGGAATAATGACTTCTGTTGTGCCACTACCACTCAGCATTCCAAATAAATCCGTCACACTATCATGTGTAAGTCGCCAATAAAGGCCATCTGTCTCACTAGGGTTATAGTTTCCTGTCACCAAATCTTTGTGGCTGTTATTCCACGTAAAAGCAAGTCGCTCTGCCGCAGTCCTCGCAAGCTGCTGAACAAATACGTTCTGATACGCATACATGCCCACAAAAAGAAGCGTAACCGTGCAAAGTAGAATCAGCGGAAATACAAGAGAAGCTTCTAACGTAAAGCTTCCTTCCTCACTAACGCGGATACACAGTAAACGCCTATGGCGCACAGCTAGTTGTTGGACTAGGCGCACAAGGAACAACCGCGCTGTTGTCTTTCAAATCAGAGTTGGCATCTCCAATTAACTTCTGGAACCACGAGACGATCCACTTTCTAAAAATAATAGCTATTGCGACAAGCACGGCAACGATCAATAAAATCTCCAAAGTGCCTAATCCTTCTTCATCTTCCCAAAATTGTTTTAGCCAATTTAACGCTGTTTTCATCTCTACATACCTCCATTACTGTTTCATCATAAGTAAAGCTGGCGCCGCAACAATGACCATCACGACAACGAAAATGAGCACCATGGGAAATACAAGCTTCGATGAAGCCTCTTCACCTAGTGTTCGTGAAACCGACTTCCTTCTTTGCCAAAGGTCCAACGAAAGTGCGTGAAGCGCTACAACAAAATCATTACCACCTCGCTTATAATTCAACAGAAGCGTAGAAGTAAATAAGGACACTTCATGAAGGGCGCAGCGTTTGCTGAAATCCTCCATTACTTTTGCAAAAGATACATTCATCTCCAGCTCATGAACGGCTTGTGCCAGTTCTTTATACAGCGGTGTTTGTGCTTTATGCGGTCGGGCCTCTACACAGCGTATCCATGCCCGATTTACGGTCTCTCCTGCGTTTACGAGCAGCACGATTGTACTCAATATTTCAGGCAATTCAAGGATCATCAACTGCTGTTTCTTGCGGATTTTCGCATCTAAATCACGTACCATGATCATGGGAATAATCGCAGTAGCCAGCAAACCAAATCCAAACAGAGAACTATCTCCTCCGGCAAGAATGGATAGCAGAGTTAGAATTACTAAACATAAAGTCGAAGCCGAGATAAGCTCTGCAAGAAACCATTTACTGCCATGTGCAGCGAAGCTTCTCCCATGCAGTGTAATTAATTTATGATGTACTTTTGCCGTAAAATCGGGTAATTTTTCCATCAAATTAAGCTTGTCGATAAGCAAGTAGCTGTAAGGTAACAGCAGCTTTATCTGGAACGGATAAGGGTGAGTTTTGAAAGTATCAGCATACTGTACTCGCCCCCAAAGGTATAACAGGATACAAACAGTAATCTGAGTTATAAACACAATCGTGATCCACATGCTACACCTTGATATTCATGATTTTTTGAGTGAGTACATAGCAAGCACCAAGCAGCAACAAACTTGCAGACATGATAAGTACACCACTGCCTGTATAAAGAGTATCCATATACTCTGGAGAAGAGAACGCAAGCACGGCAACAATAACGATCGGGGCAAAGAGCAATACCCTTGATTCAAAACGTTTCTGTGCAATCATTACGGAGATATCCTGTGAAATTTCAAGCTTTTCGCCAATCACCGTAGCCGTTCGTTTCATGACCTCCACCAAGTTGCCACCCGTCCGCTTACAAGTTAAGAAAACGTCTGTGAAGCTTCTTACATCCTCTAGATGGCTGCGATCCGCTAAATTTTTCAGAGCAGCTTCAATGGGTTCCCCGTTCTCTACTTTTCGGCAGATAATACTAAATTCCAAGACAATCAGGCAAGCGGGATCTGGATACAGCATTTTCAGATCTTCTAATGCCTCTCTAAACGCTGTTTCAATCGACTTACCAACCGTCATGGAAGAGGATAGGCAGCTTAATGCTTGCTTGAACTGTACATACAGTTTGTTTTTACGAATTTGAATTAATTGCTGCTTACGTATTCGGGGAAATGCGAAGCCTACCGCTGCCAATGCTGCAGCAAGAACGAAGCTTTTGTAGAAAATGTAGCCTACAATGAACGCTGGTAAGGCAAGCATTAGGATAGCACTTACTTTTTCCTTGAAGGTTAACTGATAGTGGTTATAGTCAATCAGACGGTTGATTGTAGCTGAGTGCTGGATGGGCTGAGATTCAGCTCTCTTAGTTGATCCTTTTCTTCGTTCCAAATACAAAAGAAAAAACCAGCTGAACGCTCCAATAATGAGGAGAAGCAAGAAAATCTTCATCCTGCATCACGCTCTCCCTGAACCTGTGCAAACCACTCTGGCAGCTTCTTTCCAGACATTCGAATTTTGTGCATGTGGTGCAGTCGGTTTCCGGTATAAGCAAGCTCACCTATTACCTTTCGATCCATCGTCTCCCCTTTTTCATCAAATAGGAAAAGGGGATGCAGTTGGACCTCACCATCCTTCACACCAAGTACTTCATGAATTTCAGTGACTCTACGGGTACGATCACGTATTCTGCTTACATGAATCATAACATCCAGCGCTGAGGCAATTTGCTTACGAATAACGTCTACCGGAAGTGGGGCTCCACTGAGCACCATCGTCTCTAGTCGGCTGAGCATGTCAACAGATGTATTCGCATGCCCTGTGCTTAAACTTCCGTCATGCCCAGTATTCATCGCAGCTAGCATGTCGAGTGCCTCCGCTCCGCGAACCTCCCCAACAATAATCCGATTGGGTCGCATGCGCAGTGAAGAACGAATAAGCTCTCGAATCGTAATCTCTCCTTTCCCTTCCGTATTGGCATTTCTGGTTTCCATTCGCACCAAGTTAGGTACAGTCTGTATCTGTAGCTCAGCAGAATCTTCAATCGTAATGATGCGTTCGTGCGGGGGAATCCAAGCACTAAGTGCATTTAGAAATGTCGTCTTCCCTGAACCTGTTCCGCCACCAATAAAGATATTAAAGCCTGATTCAACCATTACTTGTAAAACTTCTGCTGCCTCTTCCGAGATACTTCCCATACGAATCAAATCCGCCATTAGTAGGGGCTTTTCCGGAAACTTACGAATCGTTAAAGTTGGACCACTCAAAGAGGCTGGCGGAAGAACAATGTTTACCCTTGACCCGTCAGGCAGACGCGCATCGACTATTGGCGTTGCTTGATTCACAATCCGGTTCACCTTAGAAACAATCATCTGAATGAGATCTTCGAGCTTCTCTACACTTTCCAAAGGATACGGATATCGCTCAACGGCACCTTTCCTTTCGAAAAAGATGCACTCGTGCCCATTGACCATAATCTCTGTCACGGATGGGTCATCGATCAGCGGTTGAAGGATATCCAACCCACGAAAAGAATCAAAAATACGCTTTACTAGAGCCTGCATCTCGCTTGAAGTCCAACCGTGCTCTCCTGCTGCGCTGAAAACAGACTCCTCTATAAGTTCAATTAATGTGACATCGCTGACCGTACTTGAAAGATCAATCTTCTCCTTTATCTGCTGCTTCAATGTGAGAAACAAATCATGATTCATGAAGCAGCAGCCCCTTCTCTAACCAAAGAAGAATGCCCTTTTTCTATTTGAATAGCAGTAAACATGTCATACGTCTGTTCTGAAAACAAGCCAGATTGCCAGATCTGTTCTGGAGTGCTTAAAACTTTCCACTCGGGGATATAAGGAAGCTTGAACGTTATTTCCTTACCCAAATCTGAGAAATCATTCGTTTCCTTGCCCGTATATTTATTGATTACGAAATGTACATTTTGCATGGAGCCCAATTGCTTCTGGAGTGCCTCAGTTTTATATAAATCATTTAAATCGTCCCGTACAATCCAGATGATATGATCACTGACATCCAAACTTTTTACAATTCTCGGATGCACTGTAGCTTCTAAATCAACAATAATGAAGTCATATTGGTTCAACGAGATCAATGATTCAATAAGCAGACGGACATGATCGCCGCTCATTTCCTGCATCTCCCTGATTTGATCTTTGGGAGTAAGATAATCAATACGCAGCCTAGAATCGTTAGATTTGAGCAGCTGCAGCTTAGGTCCCAATAACTCAGGCGTGCTTTTCATGTAGTATAGAAGCTGTGAAAATCGTCCTAAATCCCCCTGAAGCCACTGAGAGGCTGTACTGACCGACTCCAGGCTGAGATAAAAAACCTGTTCCCCGCGAAAAGACAACTGCTTCGCCAAATGAACGGCGGTCATCGTTTTCCCACTATTCCCGCTGCTGCTGTAGACTGATAGAACTTTAGTTCTTTTCGTCCCAGGCCCCGCATCAAATCTATGTTTTTCCGTATAAAAAGCCTGAAGTCGCGATATTAATTGGTGCAGGGATTGAAAACGATATAAGAACGGAATCTTCGTCTCCGCTTCTTTGGAATTTGCAATCGTTTCACTCAAAATCATTTTGCATAAGGATGTACTCCGATTCATCATAAAGGGGTAATATGCCTCGGACAGTAATAAAACCCCTTCTAATTGCTGATTTTCAATCACCTCGAAAACCAATTCTATTTTGGAAAAAAGCCTCACTTGTATTCTCTCCGCGAACTCAGAAGATCGTATGAAGGCAGCAAGTCTCTCTGCGTAAACGATGTCATCATCTAAGACGTAAAGTTGAATTTTATTCATTCCTACCTCCTTTTTCTTATTTCATTCATGAAACATTGGCATACACGCCACTGGCGATTAAGACAAAGCTAATAACCGTAAGCACAATGGCAATGCGAATGGTCGTCTCAACCTTCATCATCAGCCTCCTTCGCGATTCGGAGAAAACAAAAAAGCACACGCCGATTGAGGAGATATGATCTCCACGATCAGCGGTGCTTCCGCTTGTCCGATTTAATTTATCCAAATTGTACCACATTTTACCGGAAAATCAATCCCTTTTATTCCCAAGGGTATTTCATCGTGAAGAAGCTCGCCAGCTTCTTACTTTCAACTCTTCGTAAACGTCTCATTTCTGCTCGGTGTGGCGCCGATTCATGCAGCTTCTTCTCTTCTTCCGTTTCTGGAACCACATCTGGAACTTCAACCGGAACTTTGTTGTCATCGAGTGCTACGAATGTCAGGAAAGAGGTTGCGGCAATTTTTCTTGCCCCAGTTTTCAAATCTTCGGTTACGACTTTGACGAAAACCTCCATCGAGCTTTTGCCTGTCCATGTCACGAATGACTCCAAGCAAACCGAGTCTGACGTATGTATGGGTGACAAAAAGTCAACAGAATCCGTTGAGGCTGTCACGACAGACCTCCGGCAATGTTTATGTGCCGCAATCGATGCAATGTCATCAATATAGGACATCAATTTTCCACCAAAGAGCGTGTTGTGGTTATTTACATCCGTAGGAAAAATTCGTGACGTCTTAAAGCATCTGGATTCTCTAGCAAATCTTTGTTCCATATGTATGGCCCCCTCTATCTGCATCTAAATGAAATATGACTCATCATAACACAATTAAGGTCGTTTGGTTATAACTTGAGAATCAATTTACAAATTTATTAAAGGGGTTAACTAGGCTTTTTGAATCGTGAGAATAACGATTTACTCTCCTTCAAACTGCTTTTTCTAACCGTATCTGCCGGCAGAATTTCTCTAAGTAAAGGGGTCAGAGCATCTTTCAACTTCTCCAAAACCTCGGTCTGATCTTGAATACATTCCCCTCTCCAAACAGAACGCATGACTTCAGCACGCAGAATTTCAGGTAAGGTGCATAACGGTGCCGCTGGCAGTGAATCTACCCATTCATTCCGCAAATGTCCCGGCATCGTGCCGTTCGCCACAAAATGCACCTTTTTACCACGCTGCTGATACTTATCAAATCGATTGAAATGCGCTCGTGAACTTGGGCGATTACACTTTCCAGGAGAGGCGTCTACAACTACAATGATCTCATCCGCACTATGACAAAGTTCTTGAACAGAAGGATCCTCCCAATGCGTAGATACGTCCCAAATGACGATCGGTTTTTTTATCGTATGTAGAAGCTTGAAGGAATCCGCAGGATGCCATGTGCTTTGAAACCCTTCAGGATGAAGAGGTACCCATGTCGTAAAACCGTTGATCCATGATGAAATCACTGCAGACATTTGTTCACTAATGAGATTAGAAGCGAATGCGTAATCCTTAGGGGCCTTGTTATCGCCGTAAAGGAGCATATACAAATCAGGTTCAATTGTTGGCTGCTCAACAAGCGCGTTCGGAATGTGCATAGCGTGAAGAATTCTTGCCAATGTAATTGCCATGAATGTCGCACCTACACCAGCAAATAAACCGCCAATAACAATTAATTTATCTGGTGTTGAAGTGATGATTGGTGTGTGTTGTCCAAGAGCTAATGGGGCCACAGTTGTTTCGGAATAGATGGAACGAAGTCTCATTTTTACTTCCATGGCAGATTGACAGCGGTTTTGCGGATGCTCTTGCAGGAGTAATCGTACGGTGGAGGTTAAAGCTTCAGGTAAATCTGGACGTATCTGTTCCAACGATTTTTGGGTTATATACGCATACTGGCCGCCTGATAATAAATAATACAGCATAGCGCCGAGTGTAAATAAATCAGTGCGCGCATCCGTTTGTAAGCCTAGGAATTGTTCGGGAGCAGCAAAGCCAATCGTACCCATTTGGATGGTGTCGGATTGTTTGCCGTTTTTGAAGTGTCGGGCAACGCCAAAATCGATTAATCGAACTTGGTTCTGCTCATTCAACATCACATTAGATGGCTTGAGATCGCGGTAAATAATCGGACGAGGTTGAAACGTGTGCAAATAGTGAAGTAAATCGCACAGCTGAAAGGCCATATGAACAATTTTCGCAACGGGTAACTCGCGTCCTTTATCTTCGAATAAGTCTTGCAAGGTTGGCCCTTGAATATAATCCATTACCAAGAAGCCTTTTCCATCATCGGTTGTAAAATAATCAACTAACTGCGGCAACTGTGGATGTTGGAGCCTAGCGAGCATTTCCGCTTCTTCTAGAAAGAATGTCAAATCATCGGCTTCAAAAGGCAAACAATCTTTCACTGCCCATTTCTTCCCTTTCAACTTCAAATCTTCTGCTAAATAAACGTGACTCATACCACCTTGACCGAGCAAGGCTTCAATTCGATATCTTCCCCCAATACATGTTCCGATCCAACTTTGTTTATTCATCAATAAATAAATGACCCCCTTATCAGGTAAGATTTACCTTGATTATAAGAGGGCCTTCTTTAAAAATCTACATTTTTTTCCACATTCTACGTCTTTTGCAAATAAAGTGTCAATTCTTCCCGATTGTGAAACAATTGCTTGGCTTTAAGCAGGAAGAGAGACGGCTCCAAAATCTTCAGAACATCACGAACCGTTTGGAACGGTTTTTTATGCATGAGTTTGACCGTAATGATTGCCGTTCCCCCACTTTGTAAGGAATAGAGCAAATCAGCAACTAAACGACCCATTTGACGTGGATCCCAGCTCATATCGCAGACAAGCAAATCAAACTCATTTTCCCTAAGCTTTACTTCACCAGCATTTTTCTTAAGAATCGTGAGAAGTCGGTTGCCTTGAAGTCTGGGACTCATGGAAGCAGGGTCAATAGCCGTAACACGCAAGCCGCGCTCCAAAAGTAACGATGTCCATCCACCAGGGGCCGCACCAATATCTAGTGCCGTACGAGCAACGCTGAAATCAATACCGAATCGCTGTTCTGCTTCCAAAAGCTTGAATTTAGCACGCGAGATTTGATCCTCTTCCTTCATGAACCGGATCGCACCGCCTGACCAATCTGACAAATTGTCGGCAGGCTTGGATAGCCCCACGAATAACTTCTTAGCGCTAATATACACGGATATGATTTGATCCGCATATCGAACTACGGGTTCAGCCTGAATCTCCGAAACCAATATTTCATCTAAAGCTGCCTTGACGGTAAAAGGCGCGTAAGGTACATCCGCCCGCTCTTCTTTGCGCACTTGGGTGGCTATTTTCTCGCCTGAACCAATAAGTCCTGAAGAAATGGCATCTCTTAGCCAAGCCTTGAGATGTTCGATATCCGCATCCGTACGGCTCAAGTCCCAGTCTTGACTCACAGGCTGAACATGCCTAAGAAACATAGGCTCCTGCTCTTTAAGCGTTGTGATCATATCTTCTGCACCCTCGGGCACTTCGAATATAAAAACCTCTGTTGGCACCAACAAAGTAAACTTAGTTAAGGGAAATAACTTACGAATTTCATCTTGTGCATATTGAGCGAACCCGTGATTCGAGGTACCAATGTATGTCGTTAAGTGTGTCATAGCCGCATCCTTTATGTAATCTACTATCTTGATTCAATAACCTTAATCCATGGCCGTTCTTGGAACCATTCCAACGTGATTTCGATCCCAAAAGCTCGATGAATATGTTCCGGAGTCAATACCTCTTCTTTGCGCCCTGCAGCAATGATTTCACCTTGTTCAATGATAGCAACATGTGTAAATAAAGGGATTATTTCTTCGATATGATGCGTCACGTAGACGACCGTAATGTTTTGCTTGCTAAGGTCATTGACATCTGTTAGAAAACGTTCTCTCTCGTATAAATCTAGACCAGCCGCTGGTTCGTCCATAATGAGAATGGAAGGCTTCATCATGAGCGATCTGGCAAGCATGACTTTTTTACGTTCTCCTTGCGAAAGACTTCCTAAAGGCTGATGTGCCAAATGAGGAATGCGAACACGCTCCAACATGACTAGAGCACGATCTTTCACCTCTTGCGGTATTTCCTGATAAAACCGTAAATAGGCATATTCACCCGTAGCGACAACCTCGAGGACAGGGTCACTCAGGTTCAATTTTTCGAATAAAGACTGTGAAATATAGCCGATTTTTTTGCGAACTTCCCTCACATCACATTGACCATATCGATTGCCCAGCACGTCTACCGTTCCCCGACTCGGGAACTCGTATCCATTCATCATTTCAAGCAATGTTGTCTTACCTGAACCATTACGGCCTAACAATACCCAGTGTTCACCTGGCTGAATGTGTACATTCACATCCTGTAAAATATGACGTTCTTCTCTAATAAAATGAATACCGGATAAATGGATCATTTGCGGTCGATTCCTTTCTGACTACGGCTCACTCTTATAAGTCCCTTGTGCAATCTGCATGAGCAAATCGTCAGGAATTCGGTGAGGGTATAGACTCATTCCTTCGGGTTTGGCCGTGTAAAGCGTTTGATACATGGCCGTGCAAGCCGAGGGACTGGAAGTATGAATATAAATTGTTTTGGGAAATTTACGCTGTTGCGTCAACCAAATGACGACGTCCATGCCAGTCTCCATCGTAGACCAACCCAAATCATGATCTAACGACAAAATATCAACATCAAATTCCTGGAGAAGTAAAATGCATTCTTTGACATCTTTGGCTAAAGTAAATCCTTGGGGACAAGGGCGCAAGTCATCTAAGTATACATGAATCATGATCGGATTTCCTTTCCTATTCATGATGGAATGAATGATGGACTAGTAAACCAAAGATTTCACCAGTGCAATTTCCTGAGCATGTGTACCATCACTACCTGAACCTGTTTCAAGAACGATAGGAATTTGCTTCAAAAAGGAAGAGCTTAGCATCTGCTGTAAATTCTCTCGGCCAATATAACCAGCCCCAATATTTGCATGGCGGTCTCGGCGGGAACCACATGGATGGACAGAGTCATTCAAATGAACGGCCTTCAGATGCGGAAAATAGTCAAGCTGTCTCCCCTTGGTCTCAAGCTCTAACCAATTATGCCCCTGCCATAAACCACTTGCAAATGCATGACACGTATCCAAGCAAAATCCAATCTTCTCTGGAGCTTCACTCAGTTTGCGCACTTGAACCATTTCTTCCAAAGTTAGCCCCAGCTGAGCACCTTCTCCAGCTTGATTCTCAAGCAAAATCAAAGAAGAACCCTCATATCCTTGAGCAGCACTATTCAAACATTGTATTATATTTTTATAGCCTTGTAACGGGTCTTTTCCAATATATTTTCCAAAGTGCACCACTAATCCTACCGAACCGCAGGCATCCGTAATTTCCAAACCATTCCTCAAAAGCTTTATCATATTCTCGCGTTCAGCCTCATCAGCCGCAGGGTTCAGTGGATACGGAGCGTGCCCAATTGACAAAATGCCGTGTTCCAGGCAAAATTGCGCACATGCGCTTGTATCTCTTTGATTAACCAACTTGGTAGAAAGACTGCGCGGATTCATGGGAAAGTATTGAAACGCATTTGCTCCTATAGACAGTGCGGTTTTGGCCGCACCTAAATAGCCTCCACGCGTACTAACATGAGCGCCAATAAACATCATGAATCAGCCCTTTCACGCTTGACAATTAGCACAATAGAAGCATTTGCGACTCGAAACTTCTGTCTTGATTAGTTGATGTCCACAGCGCAAACAAGGCTCCCCTTCTCGATCATATACACGACACATAGCATCGAACTGCCCCGTCAAACGGTCACCAACAAACAGAGGCTCGTCTATATATCCCCCGAATTGAATAGCTTCGAGAAGAACCGAGCGCATGGCTTGAAATAAGCGATTCTGCTCTTCTTCTGTCAGTGAGGAAAGTTTACGAAGAGGGAGAATGCCCGCATAAAAACATATCTCATCAGAGTAACAGTTCCCAATCCCTGAGAGAAATGATTGATCGACAAATGCTGCTTTCAAGTTGCTATTCTTACTTTTCAACACCCGTTGGAATTGTGTAAAAGTAAAACTGGATTCCAGTGGCTCAGGCCCAAGCTTGCCTAATAGCAGATCAACCTCAGGCAGTTTATGCATGTGCAAATATCCTAACCGCAATCCGATGAAATATAAGTGCTTCGTGCCAAAATGGATCATAACTTGCGTTGTCCGATCCGGCTTCTCTTCCTCCGTGCCATAGAACATCCAACCACCAAGCATTAAATGCAATAATAAAACTTCACCTGATACCAAATGAAACAGCAAATGCTTAGCTCTGCGATCTATCCGTACAATACGGTTCCCGGTTAGCGTACGAATGAAACTATCCGGCTCCACATTCAATGATTTCGGACGAGTAACTTCCGCCCCTGTGATTGGCGAACCTTGGATCAACCGCGTCAACTGCTGGCGATAGGTTTCCATCTCTGGAAGTTCGGGCATGGCACACTCTCCTTGCCTTTTTCTTCCTTGTATATCCAAATGACTGGGAAAGTAAACGGAACTACCTAATACAACTTCTGGATGGTTCTGGAGAGTCTTATTTTAATCATAATGTTATTAAAATGACTAATAGCAGTCTTTAGGGACTTCTGTTACTATGGAATGCTAACAAAAATGGTGAAAATGCTTAAATTAGCCCTTCACTGACGTAAATCGGCTTTATTTTGCGAGTTTTGTTTTTCTCTTTCGATGTATTTTTCCCCTTCGCAACAGGAGATGTCATTTCAAACGAATGACTTTCGGTTTTCCTCAACTTTCCTTTCAATCGATGGATACGTTTCTCCAGTGCTTCCTCGACCTCGTTTTGCCTTTTATCTCCACGATGAAGCGAACGGCGGCGCCAGAGCTTCGCCCAAGCCTCCTCAGCGTAAAATATCGCCTGAGCAAAGTTCTTCTCTCGATGTTCGTAATACATCGCTAGCTCCAAATAAGGCTCCAAATGAAGCGCAATGCTCGCTTTTTTGATGGCAATCCAGCGCTTCCATAGTTCAACTGCTCGAAGATTTTCACCATTCTTCTTGTAAAAGGCAGCTAATAGAAGAATGGCAGATTCTTGATCAGCTGGATCAGCTGATCTTGGATCATTCATTAACCTATCAAATAATTCATCGAAATAATTCTCAGCTAATACAGTACGGCCCATTTTGTCTAGCCATACACCTGTTCGGAACAATTCTTCGAGTTCGAGCTCGGGATCAGTTTCAATCTCTTGCTCTCCATTCGACGGCAATCCCTTCATTTGCTCCAGTTCAAAACGGTATGAACCCGGTATTCTTCCTGTAACTTCACTACCCCCGCTCAACAGTTTGCCGAAATGTATGGCAAGTGCAGCTAAAGTAACGATATCGTGCTCATTATGAACGAACACACCTTCAAGTACGGATGGATTTTTCTCCGCCAGATATTGAAAATATAAAGCGGGTGCCATAGACCCCGGCACATCATCTACACGCTCAAAGCCAAGGCGGCTCTCTTCAACTTTGCTAAGACGGCAAGAAGGAAGCGTGTTTCGCCATAAGCTTCGCGAGGGATAAAGAAGATCAAGTTGAAGGAGCTTCCCATCGTCCAATTGGAGTCGATTAAGAACATAGCGATTCTTTAGAATCGGCCAATCGAACGTTCGGCCATTGTAGGAAATAATATGCGTGAAGCGGTCGAGCAGTTCTTGCAAATAAACAAGCATAGCATGCTCTTCCGCTGGGTTGCGAATCAACAGCTGTTCTACCGTGAACAGCTCACCGGTATAAAAGCCGATGCCGACCATGAACGGCACGTTACCTGCACCGACGCCGAGTCCGGTCGTTTCGGTGTCGAAGAAGAGCAACTCTTCGAGCCGGACGACGGCGTCACGGTCGTGAAAGCAGGACAGCTGCTGCGCAACATCGGCCAGCTCACGCAGCCGATACTTGCCGTGCACGCTGTCCGCGCCGTATACACGGCGCCGCATCACGAACGAGCCAGCTGGACTCGTTTCTACATGGGCGCCTAGCTGCGTCCACTCGCCGTCTGCCACAGGCAGCGTCGGCGCTGCCGTCTGAGCCGCTGAAGGTCCCCGCAGACGGCCCAGCCTCTCACGGAGCCCGCTCATCGGGCACCGCCTTCGAGCTGCGCAAGCAGCTCCAGCGCATGCTGCATATCATTGGCCGAACGCCCCGCCGACATCTCCTCGTCGAAGGTAAACCAATAAAAGCTCGTATGCAGCTCTTCTTCAGCTAACCGTATAGGACCGGAGCGTTTGTTCTCATTCGTTTTTTTTATGTAGTAGGGTACTGAACCTCGCATTTATAATCCCTCCATTAATAAAAGGGATTTTTTCTTTGCATCCATCCCTTCTATTTCAGTTCCAATACATGAAGGGCAGCCATCTTCACAGGGGCATTTTCGAATTAAGTTTCTGGCTGCTTCTTTTATTTCGTCGAATCGTTTATATACGTCTTCCGCTAATCCGATACCACCGGGGTAATGGTCGTATATAAAGATCGTAGGCAGCTGAGAATGTTCTGCCCTTATTTGTGAAACTACGTGAATGTCGCTACGGTCGCACATTACAAGAATAGGTACAATATGCCTTATTACATTGGATATTCCCATTAATAGCTGCTCTAGTGTTTTTATTTCTAAAGCCGGGTCAACCTCATTTATTTCTACCCAGGTCGCGCTGGTATGCAGTTCTTCTTCGGGAAGCTTAATCGGGCCGTATCCAATATTTTCGAAACTGGTCAAACGGATTTTTTTAAACATGGTTGCCATAACATTTACTGCAGCATCGCCGTAATGAATTGACGTTGTACGCCTTTTTCCCGTTCGGTCTATAGATAAGACTTTTAGCTTTACTGCCAGGTTCGCGTCGGTGTAATACTCTACATCGACTTCCCGTACGTATGCCTTCTTATGTTCCCAGTCTAATTTTTCTACTTGAAACTGTACTCCCTCATGAAGATATATTGCTTCGTCGTGCAAAAGGGTCATGGCGCTAAATCTGTCCATCTCGCCAATAATTTTTACGTTCGCTACGTCTGACTGGTCGATAATTACTACATTTTCCTGCGCTGCGGATCGAAGACTTACTTCATGGGCAGGAAATGACTGGCTTGCCCAGTAAAACGAATCCCCAGCATGAGTAAGTACCCTTTCTTCTACAAGGTATTCCAATATATCGGTTATCTCCAATGGGCCGAATTCTTCCCCAATTTTTACGGGAAGTTCATACGCTGCACAACGCAAATGATCTACCAGGATTAATAAATTCTCTGGGTTAATTCTTGCCGATTCCGGGGAACGTTCGAAAAAGTATTCTGGATTTAAGACGAGATACTGGTCTATAGGGGTATTACTGGCTACCATAACCACCAGGGCTTCTCCATGCCGTCTTCCAGCCCGACCTGCTTGCTGCCATGTGCTCGCAACGCTACCCGGATACCCCGACATAATACAGACTTGAAGCTGCCCAATGTCTACCCCAAGTTCTAAAGCATTCGTACTTACTACGCCTAAAATTTCCCCGTTCCTTAATCCTCTTTCAATTTCCCGGCGCTGATTCGGTAAGTAGCCACCCCGGTATCCCCTTATGGATTTGGCCCCTAGTTCATTTTTTACGAGTTCCTGCAGATGACTTAATATTAACTCTACTCTTACCCGACTGCGGGCAAAAACAATAGTCTGTACTTTATTTGATAAAAATTCTTTGGCTAACTGGTTTACTTCTACTGTTGCACTTTTCCGAATGTTTAACGACTTATTTACAATTGGCGGGTTATAGAAAACAAAATGCTTCCTTCCCTTTGGTGCGCCGTTATCGTCAATTAGCCGCATAGGCTTTCCTGTAAGCTGTTCAGCTAGTTCCTTCGGATTCGCTATAGTTGCAGAAGTGCAAATGAAAAGTGGATTACTGCCGTAAAATTTGCAGATTCGTTGTAATCTACGTATAACATTTGCTACATGGCTGCCGAAAACGCCCCTGTACGTATGTAGTTCATCAATGACAATGTATTTAAGATTACTAAATAAACTTACCCATTTCGTATGATGGGGAAGGATTGCGGCATGTAACATATCTGGGTTAGTAATTACAATATGCCCTACTGTTCTTACAAGCTGCCTAATGGCTGGGGCAGTATCGCCGTCATATGTAAAGCTTTTTATATCAATGCCCATTTCAGTAATGATTTCGTTTAATTCGCTTTTTTGGTCTTGCGCCAAGGCTTTCGTTGGGAATAAGTAAAGCGCACGGCTTCCGTCGTCTTCGGCTACTGCCTGTAATACAGGAAGGTTATAACAAAGTGTTTTACCCGAAGCAGTTGGAGTGACAGCAACAATATTTTCACCTTTACGTACAGTTTCATAAGCTGTGTGCTGGTGAGTGTACAACTGTTCTATTCCTCTTTGAGCTAATGCAGCCTTTATTCTTAGGTCTACACTTTCAGGCATTGAACGGGTCTTTGCTTCTTGCGGTTCAACTTCATGCCAATTAACTATATTTTCATTGCTTTTTAATCCTTGTATTAGATCCGATAGGGATTTTTTTCTTATCATATTTTCACCACTCCGCATAGAACGACTGTTCCCCTATTATAAACGTCTCACACAAAATAAAAAAGCCCCATTTATTTACTGGGACCTTTTCTTATGTAACCTACTATTCATTTTTTTGCTTCAATTTCCCGACAGCTGCGGCAGTACCCAGAAGCGAACGCCAGGTAATATAAGTATGTCTACATGAGATCGGATGAATCATCATAATCATACCGAATTCCTTCATGTTCTATAGTTGCCAGCTGAGCATTGACAGTGAGCGCCTGCTCCACATTCTCTTGCATTTTGAGCAAAACCTCATGATAATCTCTTGAACGATGCTCTTCCCTATCATGTTTCATCGCTGTTCTTAGCGCTCTTTCAATTATAATAACATCATGACTAGTAAAATTCACGGTTTCTCGCACCTCTTCTTGGTCCTTCATTTCATAACAACTAGTTTTTCCATAATCATGAAAAACCATACAGTTCAAGGGAATTTTCAGAAACTCGTAATTCACATTGAAATCAGGTAATATTAGGAAGATTACAAAATAAGGAGGAATTCATAGTGACAACTTCTTTACCTGCTGAAGTCGAATCCAATCGTCAACCTGACCACGAAATCAATCCTCAATTCCTAACACGTTGGTCGCCACGTTCCTTTACCGATCAAGAAGTGACTGAAGATGTTCTCCTTAGTCTTTTTGAAGCCGCTAGGTGGGCACCATCAGGAAGCAACCTGCAGCCATGGCGCTTCATTATTGCCCGTACACCCGAGCAAAGAGCCAAATTTCACAACTTCATTATGCCGGGTAACCGAGAATGGTGCGAAAAAGCTCCCGTCCTCACCCTCGTCATTTCACATACCAAAACGCCAAAAGGCGGCGATAACCCAAGTCACGCGTTCGATGCTGGTACTGCTTGGGGCTACCTCGCTTTAGAAGCCAATAATCAAGGTCTAGTCACTCACGCTATGGGCGGATTCGACCGGAATCAAGCCCGTGAAGCCCTTCAAATCCCTGAAGAGTACGATATACATGCCGTGATCGCTATTGGTTACCGTGGCCCGGTCAGCGCTCTCGATGAGAAGTTCCAAGAACGTGAAATCCCATCAGGCAGACGTGAGTTAAGCGAGCTTTTATATGATGGAGAATTTGGTCAGACACTTTAATTTTTTGATATAAGAACACCTCACGACATGATTGAAATCATGTCATGAGGTGTTCTCTCTTTTTATATGGGAGACCAGATGTTACAACCTGCTTCAAATCTACCAAAAGAAGCCTCACTCCTTGAAGGAGCAAGGCTTCACATTCAAACATACGGCGGATCCCAAGCCTTCTTATCCCAACCGAGCGTATCACTGACCACGTTCATGTCCCGGTCCAGCAGCACATTGACACCGAAAGGCAGCTTGCGTTTGTGCCAGAAGCGCACATCACGCCACTGCACTTCATAACCGTCGTTCTTCTCTTTCCAACACACATGAATCCGTTGCGCGAAGTGCAAGAATGCGCGAACGCCATCCGTAGCCAAAGTAGCCTTAACAATAGGATGCGATTCGTTCTGATTGTAATCCGATTTGCTGTACTCCTCTTGAATCAAAACGCGGCCATGTTGGATCTCTCCTAGATAGAAGCATTTGTCACCCTCAAGAACAAACTGCCATTGAAACCAGCTTAGACTCGGAATGAGATGACAGATGCCATCTGCGATGTTCAATTCACTTTTTACTAGCTTAACGAATCGATTGCGCTGCGAGGCTCTAATAGCAATATAGAGGAAGGTTGCCGCATATATCAAAGCGAACATCTCTCCGATATGACTGCCGCCATTTCCTTGCCAAATGAACAACCATAGTAGGACACCAAGACCATGAAGACCAAATAAAAATGGTTCATAGAGACAGAGGGTATCGAGATGGAACCATTTCTGGGAAAATGGACGGAAGCACTGGACGCCATACACATTGAATAAATCTAGAAATACGTGGAACACAACAGCTGCAAATGTCCATAGATATAAGCTAATTAGATGCTCCCATACACCAAACATGGCAGCGAGGGGCAGACTTATAAGGATGGGCCAAATGAACAAAGCCGGCAGCGAATGAGTGATCCCTCGATGAACGCGAACATAGTTCGCATATCCTCTCAGACGCGCAAAGGTATCAAAATCAGGGGCATGCGAACCAATGAGTGTTCCTGCAAGTATGGCATGAGCCAGCTCAGGCTCTTGTGCAACGGCCGGTTCCAAACATGCCAATCCCGCTAACGTGACGCCGAACAATAAGTGGCTTCCTGTGTCCATGTGCCGATCACCAATCCTTTTGGTCGTTGTGTGAGTCATCCTGCTGCTTCCGTGGTTAAATCTATACTTCCGATCACATCGTCCCTTGTAGTAACGGCTGTTGCTGATGGGCCCCTCTCCCACCGTTCATGAACATTAAACCAATAAAACCACGCCGAAGGCTGCTCACGGATAACCCGCTCCATGAACGCATTCAAAAGTAAGTTTGCCTCAGCACGTTCTGAACGTCCTGAACGCTCAAATTGTTCGTGTATGTGAATTGGAGATCCAAAAACTAACCGATGCTTAAACCCTTTAAGACGAAACCCATAGAACGGCACAACTGGCACATGATGCTCAAGCGCTAACATGGCAGCACCTTCAGGTGTACGAGTTAGTCGGCCAAATAACCTGGATAAAGGAAATGTCGGTCTCCAGAAGTCGCCGAGGATGAAAATGACCCCGCCGCTCTGCACATGCTTTTTCAATGTACGATACAGCGCAAGAGGGGGGACACTATCGTAATCTAAGCCGTTACAGCCCATAGCGCCAAACTTCATATATAGAGGTTTAAGTTCGGGACTCCCCGCTGAAGCCACCGTTAAGCAATCGAATTTCTGAGTCAAATACCAATAATAATTGAAGAAATTGCCAACATGCGGTGCATAGACAATGAATCCCTTACCCTTCGCTTGACGCTGTGCTTCTTGTAGGTGTTCCTCACCTTGCACGTCAAAATGACTTGCATGAAGCTTTTTCAACCGAACAGAAAGGAAGAGAATTTCATAAAGCGTATATACGATATTTTGAACATAATGCTTGGAGATAGCCTTTAATGAACTCTTAGGCATTGCACCTAGCAAGTCTATTAAATTGTTTTCCACTCGCTTTAGAAACCCTTTTCGGAATACCCGATAAAGCGCAAACGCCAACATAGTACAAGCAGCTGACATCATCCACATGGGAAAAACGCGGAGCACTCTCTCGATGTGCTGCAGCCTACATTCATTCAATGTCAGCTTGGCAATCCATTCATACAAGGTAAGTCCTCCTTACCTACTTAAGTAGTCAGAAAATGGCGTTTATAACGACGTGTAACCCGATCTTTTTGTAAAATAATAAAGAAATCAATGGTCTCAAATAGTTCATCATATGCCGGGTCTCCGCCAATCTCTGCCCCGAGCCATTGATAGCCTTTCATCAGAGGCGGCAGTTTACGGAATAGCTCTTTCTCATTGCTATCGACTTCTATTTGAGCAAGGCCAGGGATTCGATGCGTGGCAAGCGGTTCAATGCCGAATCGGTCCGTTATCACCTGCTTTTGGCGCAGCATCGAGTAGATCAAATTTAGTTCCTCCAAATTGCCCACATGCACACTCGCACAACCAATTAAATGCGTATAATTTCGCTCGCTAATATAACCAGCAATTCCTTCCCAAAGGAGTTGAATCGCTTTGCCACCCCGATATTCGGGAGCAATACAGCTCCGTCCAAGCTCCAGCGTTTGGCTTTTCAAATCTGAATAGGCAGTAAGATCAAATTCAGTTTCGGAATAAAATCCGATCCCTTTCAATGCTCGATCCCCAGGCAGCAACCGATAAGTACCGATCACTTGCTCGGTTTCGATATCTTTCACAATGAGATGATCACAGTAAGCATCGTAGACGTCCTTCTCAAGCCCTTGCTCATTCAGCATCTTCATGTTCTTCTCTTCCTCGACGAAAACTTGATACCTAAGTCGCATAGCCTGCTCAATCTCTTGTGCGCTGCTTGCAAGCCTAACAGACAGCTTGGCATGCTGGGGCGCCGTATTCAGAAGTGGTCCATTCATCTTCCTCACGCCTTTCAACTGGAGTCTAATAACTCAAGATTAGCAGAGGATTATTAAGTGTTCGTTTTCGTGTTATTAAGAATTTGTAATATTTCGTGAATTTCGCACTAAAAACGTCATCATCGTTGTTTAGACATTGATAACTTGAGGTATATAAACGTATACAAACCTTTCTATTTCAAAAGTGGAGGTATCCTGATGAACACAGCCCGTTTACAACGAATTCGTGAAGAAGAAAAGCAATATCATGAAGATTGCTTCGAGCAGCATCGCCTTTATACCAAGGGGTCGTGGCTGGACAAACCCATTCCGCTGATCATGGAACTCGTTAAGCAGATTGATCATGCCCACCCGCTTTCCATACTGGACTTGGGCTGCGGGGTAGGGCGTAATAGTATTCCTCTCGCGCAATGGCTCAAGTCATCTTTAGGCCATGTTCATGGTGTAGATTTGCTTGATATGGCTTTAGAGAAACTGCATACTTATAGCAAGGAGTTTAGCGTAGAGCATCTGATCAGTACTGAACAAGCAGATATTAGTACGTATGAGATCCCGCCAAATAGCTACGATTATATCGTTGCTGCCTCTAGCCTGGAGCACGTGAAATCCGACACAGCTTTCAAACAAGTACTCCGAAGGATGGCCGCGGGCACCAAGCCAGGTGGCATTAACTTTATTATGATGAATACGAATATTGAAGAATTCAACCGTCAAACTGGCAGAAAGCGTGAAACGCTCATCGAAGTTGTCATGCCGAAAGAGAATGCCCTGACAATCCTTCAATCAAATTACGAGGGCTGGGAACAGCTTCATCTCTCGGATACGCCGATGCGTCTGGATATTTCAAGACATGACGTTCCTGTTATTCTCAAGGCAGATAGTCTTACGTATGTGGTGAAATTACCTAATTAACGTAGGATGATTCCCTGCAGACTATCATTCTTCTTTCAGCATTTTCCATATTTGGGATGCAAAAAAGAACAGAGCTCTTATTACGAGCTCTGCTCTTCAACATACACGGCACTATTTTAACCACATGTAAATGGGTATAAATAAAATCGAAGTCATAATCCCACAAATCCCCATGGATAATCCAGCAAATCCACCCTGTTGTTCAGAATCCTTGAATACTCTGGCTGTTCCAATGCCATGTGCCGCTGTTCCAATTGCAATGCCGATCGAGATATCATCTCTAATTCGAAACCAACTCAAGATTCGAGTACCAAACATACTGCCCAGCAGCCCAGTTAAAGTGGTTAATACCGCTGTTAATTCAGGAATCGCGCCTAAATGTGCGGCTATTTCAATGGAGATGGCCGAGCTTACTGATTTGGGAAGCATACTTAGGATAATGGACTGACTTCCTCCCAATAACCCCACAATGGCTGCACTAGCTGCAATACCCGTAATTGAACCCGCTAAAACACTTATCAAGACACGCGCCATATTTCTACGTATCAATTCTCTATATTTGTAAAGAGGTACGCCTAACGCAACTGTTGCAGGCCCTAATAAAAGCGTTAGCACGTCAGCCCCTCGTTTAAAGTCCTCATAAGGAATACGCAAACTTACTAGTACAATGATAATGAAACCCGTACAACTAAACAGAGGATGCATAAACCGCCATCTTTGGTACAACAAATTGGCTAACGCATAGCTGATCACACTTAGAGAAAGACCAAACAATGGATGCTGAAGTATGCTATTCGCCATGTTCGGCACTCTCCTGCCCTAGCTTTGACGATACCCAACCTGTTACTACAAGAACAGCCACCGTTGCACCGACAGTCCCTCCGCAAATAGCAAGCCAATTAGCTCCAATGATCGGAATAAATGCTAGAACGCCAACCGTAAAAGGGATAAAAAAGAGCATCATATGCCTCGTCAACAGTGAAGCCGCTTCTTCCACCCAAGTTAGCTTTACGAGCTTAGTAAACAACGCCGCGGTAAAAAGAATGAGCCCGATCACGTTGCCGGGTAGCGGCAGGTGCAGGCTCAACTGAATCACATAACCTAAGAAATTAAAGCCTAGTAATATAGCAAAACCGAGCATAAATATTCTCCATTTCAGCTGCGAGCAGCACTATCCTGAGTCTCTGTAATAATTTCGTATTTCCCTAAACATAACACAAAAAATCGAGGACATAAAAATAGAAAGCAGCACTTCGGCAAGTGAAATTTCCATATGATCACCTCGGTTAACGTGGGATTATGTTTATTGTATGAAGGAAATCCGGGAAATTGACTTCTTAAACAGTGAATAATCTTATTGACCTTGTGGAATCGTATAACAGGATGTCAATCTATCGCCTCAAAGGGAGGGAAGAAATACTATGGCAAAGCCAGATAATCGCGAAGATAATCCAGCCCGTTTGCAGAACGCCATCGATCATACGATAGCCAATCTGCACGAAGCTGAGGACTACTTGGACGAACATGCTGATGAAATAACTGCCGAGGAAAAACAAAGCATCGAATCCAAGAATGAACGCCGCAAAGAAAGCATCAGCGGCTTCATCGAAGAGAAAAAAGACGAATCGAACAGATAAGAAAAGCGAGAAGCCACTTCCAAAAATCGGGGGTGGCTTTTCTTTATTACCCTTTACGCGGTACTTCAAAGCTCCAGAAATCCTTAGCTATGTAGCTATTGCCGTGAATCTTCTGAGCCTCTTGCAAAAGCTCCATTACGGCATCACCCTGATATCGCGAGCTAATATGTGTCATGATCAGCGCATTCGCTCCCGCTTCCTGAGCAGTTCTTGCCGCATCAATTGAAGTGGCATGATCAAACGAATACGCAAGCTCCTGCTTATCCATGGCGAATGTAGCCTCGTGCACAAGCACATCAGCGCCTCGTGCCAAGTGCTGAGCTCCGCTGCAGTAGCGCGTGTCACCAAGTATAACGACAATGCGTCCGGGTATCGGCGCACCTAGAAAATCAGTCCCATGAAGCGTACGACCATCCTCCAACTGGACGGATTGGCCTTGCTTCAATTTACCATAAAGCGGACCTGCCGGTATGCCGAGTTCCATTAGTTTTTCCTGCATAAGCTTGCCAGGTTGATCCTTCTCTACGATCCTGTAACCGAAGCATTCGATACGATGCTCTAATCGTGCCGTCTCGACTTGGAAGCTTTCATCTTCGAAAATCAAACCTTCTTCCTCGATTTCCACAATCTGAAGCGTATACGTTAAATGAGCCCCGCTAACGGAGAGGGCCGTCTCAACAAAACTCTTAAGACCCCGCGGACCATATAGCGTAAGAGGTGTATCCCCTCCTAAATAGGAACGACTCGTTAACAAACCAGGTAGACCGTACAAATGATCCCCATGCAGATGCGTGATGAAAAGCATCTCCGTTCGTCCCAATTTCACTGGAGAGTTCAGAATCTGCTGTTGCGTCCCTTCCCCACAGTCGAACAGCCAGTAGGTTCCGCGTTCATCCAGCAGGTTTAAAGCGATTGAGGTGACATTTCGTTGTTTGGAAGGCATACCCGCCCCCGTGCCCAAAAAATACAAGTCCACGATCTAAACTCCATTCTATCTAAAATCACAATGCCAAAATGTAAAGCGAGGACGCCGACGAACCATGTAGTTCGCACAAGCTGCCTCGCTTTATACATAAACTTTCTATCCTACGTTGAAGTAACGAGCTTCCTTATGGGCAAATACGATCGCAGAAACCGATGCTTCCGGCTCCATCATGAACGACTCCGTTAGCTCTACGCCAATATCCTCTGGCTTCAGCAAGTTGAACAACTTCGCTTGGTCCTCGAGATTCGGACATGCCGGGTAACCGAAAGAGAACCTTTGTCCGACATATTTGGCCCCAAATCTCTCCTGCATGGTCATATCTACACGATCGGCTATCCCCCATACATCGCGCATGATGTGATGAATCCGCTCGGCAAAGCCTTCAGCCATTTCCAGTGCTGTAGCCTGAAGGGCATGGGATTTCAAATAATCCCCTTTATCCCGCCATTCTTTAGCCAATTCATTAATATCATGCCCTGCCGTAACAAGTAAGAAACCAACGTAATCCATTTGCCCGCTTTCTACTGACTTCAGGTAGTCGGATAAGCAAAGATAAGGCTCTTTATCTTGACGCGGGAATGTGAAGGTTTCAAGCACTTTACTGTGATCCTGCGGGTCATACACGATGACATCGTTACCGCTGGATTGTGCTGGGAAGAAACGGTACATCCCGTGGGCTTTGATAATCCCATTATGCTGTGCAGCATATAGAATTGAATCCACTGTATCCTTCAATTGAAGGGCTTTCGTATCTTTGTCGCTAAGCAGCTGCTCTACTTTACCTTTCAAACCAAGATGATGACCAAGCAGCATCTGCATGTTGACATAAGGCATTAGATGGCTTATCGGGTAATCCCTCATAATATGGCGTTCTGTATCCTGCGGCACTTGCACAGGAAGATCCTTGGATACAGCAGACGAACTCACACGTGTGAGCTGTGGCAGTTTCTCTTCCTTCTTACCGGTATCCATCACATCAGATTCCAAGCTTTCTCTTAGCTCCTGAATGAGACGTTGGCGTTGTTCAGGGTCACTCAGTCTGTTTGCAATATCCAGCCCATCCATCGCGTCCTTTGCATAAAGAACAACACCTTCATATTCAGGCTGAATACGTGTTTTGGTAAATTTACGTGTTAGAGCAGCACCGCCAACCAGAATCGGTACATCCACACCTGCCGTACGTAAATCTTGGGCCGTGATAACCATTTGCTGAGCCGATTTCACAAGCAATCCAGATAAACCAATCGCGTCCGGAAGCTCCCTTCGATAGGCTTCAATGATTTGCTCCGGCGGTACTTTAATCCCAAGATTAATAATCTTATAACCATTGTTCGATAGGATAATTTCGACCAGATTTTTACCGATATCATGTACATCACCTTTAACGGTTGCAAGAATAATTTTCCCCTTAACCGCTGTTTCGGATTTCTCCATGAATGGTTCCAAATAATTAACTGAAGCCTTCATGACTTCCGCACTTTGTAAAACCTCAGCCACAATCAGTTCATTCCCATTAAAAAGGCGTCCAACTTCCTCCATCCCCTTCATGAGCGGCCCATTGATGACTTCAAGCGGCGAATAAGTCTGTAAAGCAATTTCCAAATCAGGGATCAGCCCTTCCTTGGTCCCTTCCACGACATAAGAGCCAAGTCTTTCTTCTAGAGTCAGATTCGAAATCTTCTCTTTCTTTTCCACTTTTTTCTCACGGAAATGAGCAACAAATTGTGCCAGTGTCTCATCACTCGTATTGTAAATAAGTTCTTCAGCTAATTGACGCTCTGTACCCGGGATGGAAGCATAACGCTCCAATTTTTCTGTATTCACAATGGCATAATCTAGGCCTGCCTTCGTACAATGGTATAGATATACGGAATTCAGCACTTCACGCCCAGCATCCGGTAAACCGAAGGAGATATTACTTAATCCTAGAATTGTTTTGGCTTTAGGAAACTTTTCTTTAATCAGCTTGATGCCCTCAATCGTCTCTACGGCGGAACCGATGTACTGCGGGTCTCCGGAGCCTACTGGGAACATATTGGGATCAAATATAATATCCTCCGGATTCATACCATACTTCTGTGTCAAAAGCTCGTAAGACCGCGTCGCCACTTCGATCTTCGCTTCTCGCGAAACAGCCTGGCCTCGTTCATCAATGAGAATACAAACAACCGCAGCCCCATAACGTTTGATTAAAGGTAAAATTCCTTCGAACTTCGTTTCGCCATCCTCCAAGTTAATGGAGTTAATGATCGCCTTACCTTGGGAGTACTTAAGTCCTAGCTCAATAATATGGTCATATGTCGAGTCAATCATTAACGGAACTTTGACTTTCTTCACAACCTGCTGCATGAACTCTTCAACGGCATAAGCTTCGTCAATGTCTGTATCCTGCAGATTAATATCAATAACGTGAGCGCCGTTCTTAACTTGATTACGCGCAATCTCAGAGCCCTCTTCAAACTTCCCTTCTTTAATCAGGCGTTTGAATTTTCGGGAACCTGAAATATTGGTCCGTTCGCCAACCATGATCGGACGATTTTCTGGCTCGATAAATAACGTTTCAATCCCGGAGACAGCAGGTAAATGCGAACCATATTGCGTTCTTGGCTTATACTGAGAAAGTGTCTCCGCCATTGCACGAATGTGATCGGGCGTTGTCCCACAGCACCCACCGGCAATATTGAGCCAGCCTTGCTCTGCAAATCCGGCCATCTTTTTAGCCAAAGATTCAGGAGACTCGTGGTAATGTCCGTTCTCATCCGGCAAACCGGCATTCGGATAACAACTAATTGCTGTTTCAGCAATATCAGACAATGTTCGGATATGATCCCTCATAAATTCAGGTCCTGTAGCACAGTTCAAACCCATTGAAATAGGCTTCAAATGTTCCAAAGAAATATAGAAGGATTCAATATTTTGACCTGCTAATGTTGTGCCCATCGGCTCAATCGTACCCGAGATCATTATTGGAAGTTCAACACCCAATGTTTCATAAGCTCTGCGAATTCCGATACTGCCTGCTTTTACATTCAGAGTATCTTGAGAAGTTTCCAATAGTAGTGCATCCACGCCCGCTTCAACCAGAGCTAATGCTTGCTCATAATAACTCTCCTCTAGCTGAGCGAATGTGACTCCACCGGTTACCGACAACGTTTTGGTTGTTGGACCCATGGCTCCGATAACATAACGAGGCCACTCCGGTGTCGAATATTTATTCGCTGCTTCGATAGCCAGTTTGGCTGCCGCAAGATTTAATTCACGATGACGATCTTGCAAATCATACTCCGCTAGTACCACGCTCGTGGTCCCGAATGTATTTGTTTCTATCATATCAGCGCCAGCGGCGAAGTAAGCTTCATGAATTTTGCGAATAACATCTGGCCGTGTAACGCAAAGAATTTCATTACAACCGTCCAGATCATCGCTCCCGAAATCTTCAGCTGTTAAGTTCTCTTGCTGAATCATTGTACCCATGGCACCATCTAGGATCATGATTTTCTTTTTAAGCTGCTCTTGTATTGGTGTTTTGGTCATTGCATGACTCCCTTTCAACTTATCCTAAAGCAATTGAGAATAAAAAAAACGACAAATTATGTTATGCTTTAGTGTAACAGAATCCGGCTTCTATGAAAAGAATTTGAATTATCACAATTACCTATAGGTTTTATCGGAAATACTTATGTTCAACCATCGACAGCTAACTGTATTTCCACTATAATTCAAAGGAGAGACTTTGATCGTAAGTCAAAGATCCCTATATTATATTTACTCAGAAAGAGGGATGCAGCTTGGCACAAATTAGAATTCGCAATACGAATGAACGTATTGAAGGCGAAGAGCAGGTCAAAGCCTTCTTGGATAGTCAAAATGTTGTATATGAACACTGGGATGCTAACAAGCTTCCGGTAGCACTACGTGAGAAATTCATTCTAAGTGATGAAGAGAAAGCTGAAATTATTAGTACTTATGAAGAAGAAATTCGTGATTTGGCTGCTAGACGCGGTTATGAAATTTGGGATGTAATCGCGCTTTCCGATTCAACGCCTAACATCGAAGAGCTTCTGAAGAAATTCGAACAAGTACACACACATACGGAAGATGAAATTCGTGCAATCGTTTCTGGACGAGGAATTTTCATTATCAAATCCGAAGGCGAAGTTGGCTATTTTGATGTTGAACTTGAACCAGGCGATGTGATCTCAGTTCCTGAGAACACGAACCATTTCTTCACACTTATGGATAATCGTGAAATCGTTGCCGTTCGTCTCTTCATCGAAAAAGATGGCTGGGTTGCTTATAACATTGATGATCCAGAATTTAGCAAAGCCTAATTCTATTATATGATGCAAAAACCCAACAGCGCTGGACTTAACGTCCTAAGCAGCCGTTGGGTTTTTCTTTATTCTTTATTGTCCGTTCGCAATAATCGGCAAAATGTCTTGAAGACGGGAAACCTCATACACAGGAACGATCTCATCTCCACTTTGAAGCCCATGGTGATTAATCCAAATATTGCGCATACCTACGCTGCTAGAACCAAGGATATCGGTTGTCAATTTATCTCCGATCATGATTCCTTCCTCAGCTTCTATCCCAAGTAGTCCCAGAGCATGGTTAAAAATCGTTGTCGCTGGCTTACCTACGCCAAATTCACCCGAGATCACAATATGATCAAAGTATGGTGCGATATTTGGGACACCTGCTAATTTTTCCTTTTGCAGATCTGGCGAGCCATTCGTTAATAACAGTAATTGATAGCTGCCTTTCAAAGCGTCCAATACTCGAAACGTTTCCTCATATACGTAAGGACGGCGTCGGCGTTCTGCTGGAAATAGTTCTCCAAGCTTATACCCGAGCTCACGTTCCTCTATCCCCAACGCCGCAAGCCCTCTTGTCCAAGACTCCGTACGATATCCTGGCGCTAGTTTCTCAAGCTTACGAAAGTTCTCATTCTCACCTTGTGTGAAATTAGCCCATAAGCCTTCAAAGGGATTAATCCCAATCATCTTCGTAAACGCAAAGGTTTCAAAAGATTCATATAAAGAACGCGCTTCCTTGCGAACAGAGGCTTCCAATTCCGCGGGATTCACCGCAACGTGCTTTGCAGCTTCAGCACATGTCGCTTCGAATGCTTCCTGCACACTGCGATCATCCCACAGAAGCGTATCATCTAAATCAAAAAGCACAGCTTTCAACGTCATCATTCATTTCCCCTTTTGAATGTTGTATCTATATGAGCAGCGATTACTCTTCGTCCGTAAACTTGATGGAATCAAGTTGAACTTTAAGATTGCCGCGGAATGCTTCAATATATTTCTTTCTGAGTTCGTTGCGTTCATCGATTTCCGCATCTGTTAAGCCAACTGTTTTCGCTTTACGAGCAAGCTCATTAATACGTTCGATATTCTGTTCCATGTTGTCACTCATAATGATCCTCCCAGTCAAAAATTCAATATGAGTACTACTTTGCCATCCCTATTAAGGAATGTCAAGAGACAACAAAAAGAGGCATAGGAACATGTGTCCAAGCCTCATCATGTTTAGAGTCTATTAAAAATAGCAGAGTGAAATTAAGGAAGCAATAAAACCTGTCCTTCTTTCAAGGAGCTGGTAGATAAATGATTGATTGTCTTTAATTTATGTATGTAGGAACGAACGTTCTCATCGCTTTTTTTATGTGTGGAAGCAATATCCCAGAGTGTGTCTCCATGTTGAATAACGACTTGATCTTGTACGACAGCTTTCGGAGTGATGTTAATAGGTGTCATGGAAACTGCGGTCTTTGCAGTTGCAGCCCCATCCCCTGCATAGGCTTGAACCATAGCACCAAATGAAAACACAGTACCAAGAATAACTGCTAATAAAATGAAGCGAACAATCGCTTTTGTATAACTAGAATGAAATGTCATCCCTTTGGATGTGCTAGCAGATCTATGAGGTGAGTTTGTTGTGTTAGTGTTTGTATAAGCCATATACATGAATAATCATCTCCCAAACATTTGTTCTGGTATTAGAATAACACGAACACATGTTTGAGTCAACCCTTTTCTCGAACTTATGTTTGTACGAACTCGGGTTCTATGTTATACTTTGGGTAATGATTCCCAGTATTGGAGTGATAACTATTGAGTAAGATTTCGCAGCGTCAACAAGCTATATTGGAATTCATTAAGAATGAAGTGAAAGATAAGGGGTACCCACCTTCCGTTAGAGAAATCGGCGAGGCAGTTGGACTAGCTTCTAGTTCTACAGTTCATGGACATTTGGAGCGTCTTGAGAAGAAAGGTATGATTCGTCGAGATCCTACAAAGCCACGTGCTATTGAAATTCTAGGACTTGACGGTGCGGAAACGCATTTTGCAGTTTCTGTAGCTCGTGTACCTCTCGTTGGTAAAGTTACAGCCGGTGTGCCTATTACAGCAACAGAGAACATCGAAGACTACTTCCCTCTTCCTGTCAGCATGGTAGGAGATAATAATGTGTTCATGCTTAGCGTCATGGGTGACAGTATGATCGAAGCCGGTATTCATAATGGCGATTATGTCATCGTAAAGCAACAGCAAACCGCTAATAACGGGGACATTGTTGTAGCAATGACGGAAGATGATGAAGCAACGGTGAAACGCTTTTACAAGGAGAAGGATCATATTCGTCTTCAACCGGAGAACTCGGCTTTGCAGCCAATCCTTTTGAAACATGTTACGATTCTTGGCCGTGTCATTGGTTTGTTCCGGGATATGTAATAGCACTACAGCCCTTATTCTACATACAATACCAATGATAAAGAACCGAGAGGACAATAGTCCCTCGGTTCTTTTGGATGTAAACAGCCTTAAATTACATGGAGCAATGGGGCAAATTGAGGAACTTAAAAGATAGTGAGGCAATCGATCCAAATATAGATATTTCAAAGTTAATGAAATGGGCTTTAATCCCGTCATAGCCAAAAAGGCTGAACTGTGGATTCAGATAAGAGCCTCTAGAGACTGCTATTACGTCATTAAGATCAAATTTTGAGGAAATAGAAGCTTCTAGAGACTTCTATTCGGTAATATTTGGCCCTATTTGATTCAACTTTAAGGAATAGGAATCTTTAAAGACTTCTATTCTTAATATTTCCTCACTTTTGGACAAATTAGCGGTCTCTAGAGACTTCTATTTTCTATTTTCTATTTTCTATTTTCTAGCTTCTAGCTTCTAGCTTCTAGCTTCCTTTTTCCTTCTGCGGTCTTCATCAGCTATCTGCTATCTGCTATCTAACCCCTTGATAAACCCAGAAGTACTCACACCTTTGGAATTAAGCTAACAAACCAAATAAATACAACTAAAATGCAATCGCCCAATTTCCACGACGGAAAATAGGTTCAACCGTACCATCACCAAGGACGCCATCGATCTCAAGATCAGCCGTCCCGATCATGAAATCCACATGAATCAAACTGGTGTTCCCACCGCGAGCTTTCAGCTCTTCACTTGATAAAGATACGCCATCTTGCAAATTTATCGGGTAGCAGCTGCCTAAGGCCAGATGGCAGGATGCATTCTCATCGATGCCTGTATTGTAGAAAATGCGGTCAAGATTAGAGATAGGCGAATCAAAAGGTACGAGCGCAACTTCTCCCAAGTAGCGTGCGCCCTCGTCCATATCCAGCAACCTTGTTAGATGCTCATAGCCGACTTCTGCCTGATAATCCACTACTTTCCCGTCCTCGAACTTGAACGAAAACCGATCCACAAGCGCCCCATTCACATTTAATGGCTTGGTGCTCGACACCGTCCCATGAACACCTGTTCGCTTAGGCATCGTGAAAACTTCCTCGGTTGGCATATTCGCTACGAATCGTATTCCACTTGCGTTCTCCGTATCACCGCCAAGCCAAATGTGACCCTCCGGCAATTCGACTCGCAAATCTGTGCCTGCCGCTCGATATTGAAGCGCCTCGTACTGCTTCTCATTCAAAACGCTGCGAACGCGCTTCAATTGATCCATATGAACTCGCCAAGCAGCAACCGGATCCTCTTCATAAACGCGATTTATCCGGAAGATTGCCTCCCACATTGCATCGATCCGCTGTTCTTCAGGCAAATCAGCGTACACTTTGGATGCCCACGCCACTGTAGGCGCTTTGATTAAGCACCAACTGAACTTACTTGTTCTCACATAGTGCTGATACTTTGCTCTAGCCGTAGCCATGGATTTGGATGCTCTTGAAATCATGCTTGCATCAATACCCGCGTACAAATCAGGATCCGGCACTTTGATATTCAGTAAAGCTCCACCATTTTCTACAAAGCGTTCTAACATACTCGTATACCACTCTGGATAATAATCAAAAGCTTCATCATTGGCATATTCAAATCTGCTGCGAGTTATCACATCATCCTGCCAGTGCACTTGGACAAAATTTGCCCCTGCCTCATAGGCTTTTTTCACGATAAGTCTAGTTAAATCTAAGGATTCTATCGGCGACTCTATCATCAGATCCTGGCCTTTATGGAGGTTAACCCCAACCTTAACAACAAGCTCAGCGTACTTCTCCAAATTAATTTGAAAGTTGTCCAACATACTTATGATCTCCTTCGCGTGAAAAAGCCCATCAGTTCAGAATCGTTCCTGAAGGCTGACGGGCTTTTCATATCTAATTGTTGCAAAATATCAACTTGCTAGGCGATTAATAAAGGGACAGATATTGATCTCTTTCCCATTGGTGAACCTGTGTTCTATACATATCCCACTCGATTTCTTTAAGTTCATAGAAATGAGCCAGAGCATGTTCGCCAAGTGTATCGCAAATCACATCATTGCGAAGCAGCTCGTCCAACGCTTGTTTCAAGTTCAATGGTAAAGTAGGAATACCATCGCTCTCTCTTTCCTCTTCAGTCATCACATAGATGTTACGATCAGTAGGAGGAGGAAGCTGCATTTTATTCTTAATGCCATCCAGTCCGGCAGCAAGCATAACAGCAAGAGCCAAGTAAGGATTAGCAGCCGGATCCGGGTTACGTACTTCAACGCGAGTGCTTAACCCGCGGGATGCTGGAATACGGATCATTGGACTACGGTTACTTGCGGACCATGCTACATATACAGGCGCTTCATAACCAGGTACAAGACGTTTGTAAGAGTTAACAGTAGGGTTCGTAATCGCAGCAAAAGAACGTGCATGACGAAGAACACCCGCCATATAATGTCTAGCTACATTACTTAAACCTAATTTATCGTTCTCTTCATAAAAGGCATTTACATCACCTTTGAATAAGGATTGGTGACAGTGCATACCAGATCCGTTCATACCGAACAAAGGTTTAGGCATAAAGGTCGCATGCAAACCATGTTGTCTAGCAACGGTTTTGACGACGAGCTTGAAGGTTTGAATTTGGTCAGCCGCTTTAATCGCATCTGCGTATTTAAAGTCGATTTCATGTTGACCTGGCGCCACTTCGTGGTGGGATGCTTCAATTTCAAAGCCCATCTCTTCAAGCGTCAACACGATATCGCGGCGGCAGTTTTCGCCCAAATCCATCGGAGCCAAATCGAAATAACCGCCTTGGTCATTTAGTTCCGTTGTTGGATTGCCTTTTTCATCCGTTTTGAACAAGAAGAATTCTGGTTCAGGACCTACGTTCATGGCCGTAAAGCCCATTTCTTCAGCTTGTTTCAATGCATTTTTCAAGATAGCACGCGGATCTCCTGCGAAAGGTCTGCCGTCTGGCATATAAATATCGCAGATTAAACGTGCTACTTTGCTTTCGGTAACCCATGGGAAAATAACCCATGTATCCAAATCAGGATACAAATACATATCAGACTCTTCAATACGCACATAACCCTCAATGGAAGAACCATCGAACATCATCTTGTTGTCGAGTGCTTTTTCGAGTTGGCTGTAAGGAATTTCTACGTTCTTGATGCTTCCCATCAAGTCCGTAAATTGCAAACGAATGAACCGAACATTTTCTTCTTTGGCAATGCGTAAGATATCTTCTTTGGAAAAATTGTTGTTGTAGCTCACGTGTGCAGTCTCCTCTCAATTTACGAGCGATTAAGAAATGCTATTTATAAAATCGGGAAAGCTGACCTTGAATCAGGGAAACCTGATCAGGGCGTTTACCTCCGCCAATCAACTGCTGCTTAAGCATTTTGTGCAGTTGGGAGTCGGTTAATTCTTTACGCTTAACTTCTGTGTGCTCATTCAGTATTGTGGCATCTTCTGAATCTTTATCGACAGGGATAAGAACCTGCTTGATCCCAGCGATGTTTACACCTTTTTCAATTAAATCTTTAATTTCAAGAAGTCGTTCTACATCATTAAACGAATACAGTCGTTGATTACCAGCCGTTCTAGCTGGAATAATAAGTTCATGCTGCTCATAATAACGAATTTGTCTTGCGGTTAAATCAGTCAGCTTCATGACGATCCCGATTGGGAATAACGCCATATTTCTACGTATTTCATCACTCATGCTAATCACTCCTGGTCAGTAAATACCTCTATCTTATTGTACCTTTGTAACAAGAATGTGTCAAGGAGTGTCAGGTTTGTTCACAGTCTTATTTTTCACAACAATCCCTTGTCTTCCATATGTTGGATTGCTGTAAGTACCCCTAACTTACAGTGTGAGTAGGTAAGCCCGCCCTGCAAATAGGCGATATAGGGCTCACGAATCGGCGCATCTGCGGACAGCTCCAGACTGCCGCCTTGAATGAACGTCCCGGCCGCCATAATGACGGGATGCTCATAGCCGGGCATATCCCACGGCTCCGGCACAACGTGCGAATCCACGGCAGCCGCCTTCTGGATGCCCTGCACGAACGTGATCAAGTGATCCGCCGACGTGAAGCGGATCGCTTGGATCAAGTCCGTGCGCGGCGTCTGCCAGCGCGGATGGCTCTCGAAGCCCAGCTCTTCGAACACCGCGGCGGCGAAGACCGAGCCCTTGACAGCTTGCCCCACCAAGTGAGGGGCAAGGAAAAGCCCTTGAAACATCGCTCGCGTGGCGCCGAGCATGGCACCGACCTCGCCCCCAATACCGGGGGCGGTCAGTCTGTAGGCGGCGAGCTCCACAAGGTCGCGCCGCCCGGCAATGTAGCCCCCGGATGGGGCGATACCGCCGCCGGGGTTCTTGATGAGCGAGCCGGCCATGAGATCGACGCCAACCTGCGTCGGCTCCTGCAGCTCGGTGAACTCGCCGTAGCAATTATCGACGAAGACGATCAGGGCCGGGTTCACTTCTTTGACGAATCGGACCATTTCTCCGATTTGCTCCACCGTGAACGAAGGCCGCCACGAGTAGCCTCGCGAGCGCTGTATGCCGATCACCTTCGTATTCGGCTGTATGGCAGCCGCTATGGCCGACCAGTCCGGCGCGCCTTCCCCAGTCAGCGCAACCTCGCTGTACGCGATGCCAAAGTCCTGCAGCGACCCCATACCGTCGCCAGGCTTGCCAATGACCTTATGCAACGTATCATAAGGCTTACCCGTTATGTAAAGTAGATGTTCCCCTGGCCGCAGAACACCGAACAAAGCTGTACCTATCGTATGTGTACCTGAGACAAAGTGCGGGCGTACGAGTGCTGCTTCTGCTCCCATCGCATCCGCATAGACAAGATCGAGCACCTCTCTGCCGCGATCATTGTAGCCATAGCCTGTCGAAGAAGCAAAGTGGTAATCGCTTACCTTATGTTTTTGGAAAGCGCTAATCACTTTCCACTGATTAAGATCAATCGTTTTCTCAATCTGGCGAAAAGCGCTCTCTACCTGGCGTTCTGCGCTCTCCATTAATGAAATAACTTTATCCCCGAATTGCATAATTAGTAAATCTCTCCCTCACTATCTTGAGCCTCTTGCTGTGCATGTTGATCATAAGCGACCAATTGATAAGCCAATTTGACGTAATCATCCTTATTCACGCGGACCTTGAACAGCATATCTTCTCCGTCCACATCCGTCTCCAGGACGTCGCCAATTCGGTACATCAGGGAAATGATGTCTCCCTTGTCAGCCGGAATGCGAAACTCTTTACTCTCACCCATCAGCTTCTCTTGAATAGCGATCCGCAGACGTTCAAGATCATCAGGGGTGTAAGCACTAATTTTCAGAAATTCACCTTCGGTCGAAAGCATCTCCCTATCTTCTTGCGAACAAAGATCAATTTTATTGAAAATGGTTAGCTGTTCTTTTTGATGTGCGCCTAGTTCTTCTAAGACCTCAGCGACAACCCGCATTTGCTCATTTCTCATATCTGTTGAACTATCTACAACATGAAGGATCAAATCAGCCTCATTAGCCTCTTCCAGCGTTGCACGGAACGATGCAACAAGATCATGCGGCAGGTTCTGAATGAAGCCAACAGTATCGGTTAAAACGATCTCTTTGCCGCTTGGCAATTCCATTGTCCGCGAAGTCGGATCTAGTGTTGCAAACAATTGATTCTCAATATAGACGTCCGCTTGAGTCAATTGTTTCAGTAAAGTTGATTTTCCTGCATTCGTGTAACCAACAAGGGCAACTTGAAACACCCCAGTCTTCTTACGGCGTTCACGATGCAACGTCCGATGACGAACAACCTCTTCTAACTGTGCCTTCAGCTCGTCAATACGGCCGCGAATGTGCCGGCGATCGGTCTCCAGCTTCGATTCCCCGGGACCTCTCGTCCCGATACCGCCACCCAGACGTGATAAGTTCTTACCTTGTCCCGATAGCCTTGGCAGCAGATAACTAAGCTGCGCCAACTCAACCTGAATAATACCTTCACGTGTTTTGGCACGCTGCGCAAAAATATCCAGAATCAGCTGCGTCCGGTCGATGATTTTCACATCTAAGGCAGCCTCTAAGTTACGGACTTGTGCACCCGACAACTCTTGATCAAAGATGGCTGTATTCCCGCCAAGCTCCTCTAAACGTAACTTTAGCTCTTCAACTTTCCCTTTACCAATAAACCATTTGGTATCCTTTGTTTCTTTGTTCTGTGTCATTGTCTCCAAAACAAGCACACCTGCTGTTTCCGCTAACTTAACCAGCTCTTGCAATGAGTATTCCGCTAATAATTCATTTTTCTTCTGTTTCTGAGTGACTAGACTAACGAGCACCGCGCGGTCATCGATTTCTTTCTCAACCATATGTGAAGTTGTTTTCATAAGTGTCTCCTTTACGCTGCATTCAGGCAATCGAAATAGCCCCCATGTGGGCTTATTCCTTCATCATTGTGTAGGAAATGCTTGGGAAAGTCAATTTACAGGAGCGGATAATTCGATTATAACGGTGTTCCCATCATCAGACACAAAAATACCGAAAGACCAAAGGCCTCTCGGTAGCTTTCCACCTATTTTAAGTAAATAAACTTTGTCCCAAAAACGAACCTTTAGAAGGAACACCTGGCAGCACAGCGAAATAACCGCCGCCTGTTGTGTCCGTATAGGAAAGCATTTTGTCAGGAAGCTTCGGATTCGTCAATCTTTTCTGAATGGATTCAAACTGCGTTTGGATGTTCCGATTGAAACAAACGAATAACAGACCAGCATTGATTCGTCCAACGTTATCGAGGTTATCCATGAAATTATACCCGCGGCGCAAAATACGCTCACGTTCTGAACTCTCTCCCGTACGCGGATTTGAAAGACGGATATGAGAATCAAGGGCAGTAACCTCCCCCTTCACATCCCCGGCGAAATTCGGCTTATCGAATTCACTCTGTCCATCCATTGGAGCTCCTGAAACCTTCTGGCGCCCGATAATCTCTTCTTGATCCGAAAATGGTTGTTGATCCCAGGTCTCAATTCGCATATGAATACGGCGAACAACCATGTAAGTGCCTCCAGCAAACCAAGATGCGCTGTCTCCCGCCTCGACCCAAACATTATTTTTCATAAATTGTTCATCTTGCAAGTCTGGATTAGCCGTACCGTCCTTGAAGCCGAACAAGTTTCTCTTTGTCCCTTGAGACTTCACGCCTAACTGTCCGGTTTGCTGCCAACGCAAATGGGCAACGCCGCGTGCCGCTTTAGCTAAGTTACGAATCGCATGGAAACAGATGATCGGATCATCCGCGCAAGCCTGAATAATGATGTCTCCATGAGTCAATTGTTCCTGCAGCGAGTCTTTATGAAAAATAGGCATTTCTGTTAGGCCAGATGGTTTACGAGAACGAAGTCCGAAGCGGTCGACACCATCTTTTTCGAACAAAGACGCACCAACAGCGAAGGTAATCGTTAATTTGCCCGTCTCGAGGCCGATTTGCTCCCCTGTATCCAATGGCGGAAATTTCCCTTCCTTAGGCTCAGCCGCAAGAGGCTTGCCTTCCATGAGAGACGCTGCCATTTCGGTCCATTGCTGCAGAAGCTCCTTTAGCTCCTTCACATCCTGCGTGGTTACATCAAATGCCGCCACATTCGCAAAGTTCTGGGCCGGAGTCACAACACCGGTCTGATGAGCACCATAAAATGAGATGGTTTCATTCGCTGCGCTTGCTGTTGCAGTACCTAGTTGCTTGTTGGAAGCAGTAGGTATCACTTTCTGTGCTTTCCCAAGCAGATCCCCTACGATAACGCCTGCAGCACCTGCCGCTGTCATTCCTAAGAAAGCACGGCGATTCATTTTATCACCCATACCGTTGTTCTCCTTTCCATTCCCTTATTTACTTAGCGTTCCTGGCATTTTCACTAATGGCTCTGCAAGTGCTTCCAGTTTATTTTTCAAATCGATTTGTTTGGCCTGTTCTATTTTGCTGAAATCGTTCCAAGTAACACCAACAGGTGAAAGTGAGTTCATCGTTTCGATTACTGTAGTTAAGCTTTTGCTGATTTTCTCATCTAGCGCTGCGTCTTTCTTCTTCAGCTCACCTTTGACAAGATCATAGATGGCTTGCGCACCTTCCACATTAGCTCGGATAACAGGTATAGTAGCTCCACTCCAGCGTTCTTCCTCACCTGTTATTTTGGTGGCTTGTGCTTCTTCCATCAATTCGCCGACACCCGCGATAAAATCAGAAGGTTCTATGGTAGTTGCCGCGATTGCTTGCTGCATCTTCTTGCCGTCTTCTAGTAAACGTGAGGAGAAAGCTTCAGCTTCCTTCACATTCTTTTTAACAAACAACAAATACTCTATACGATGATACCCTGTAAACTCAGGATCCTTTTCATTATTAAAATCATCCACACGAGCATCCATTACACCATCAAGCTCGCTAAAAGTCTCAATAATAGGCTCAATTCTCTCATAGGGCATCCGCGATTGTCCATAGGAATCTTGTGCCTTTTTCAGATCGCCGCTCTTCACAGCAGCATCCAGCTGTTCGAGTCCAGCGACTAATTGTTTCCCTTGTTCCTGAACGTATTTATTATAAGCTTTAGCAGCCTCTTGCAGCTCTTTGGATGCGGTGATGACATCTTTATTAACCGCACCTTTATTATCAGCGAGTGAGGTGCTGAGCTCCGTAATTGCTGCTTTCAAATTATTATTGAGTGCAGTTAATGTTGCATAATCCAGCTTGTCTTGTTTCAATCCTGCTTCTAATGGCGTCAGAAATTTCTCTACTTTAAAATACAACTCTGGAAATTTCGGTTTTACTTCATCTTCAAAGCTGGCCCACTGATTCTCAAGTAGGGTGGATTGCTTCTTCGGATCTTTAACCTTACTTGAGTCCAGTTGACCCTTCAACTGATCAAGACTTGTAAGAAGCGCTGCTGAGCCTTCTTTGACTGGTACTTTGGTCACTTCTGTTGTTTCTGTTGTTTCTGTTTTACCGCACCCTGCGAGAATAAGTGTTGTAGCAGCTGCTAGAATTATAAGGTTTTGACGTTTCTTCATGGGATGGTTCCCTCCGCTTTTCTCTAATAATATTATTTGGATAATGCCATATTTCGCATTTGGATCGTTTTACGACGGTCCCAAATGACCGCGAACAACGCGGATAACAGGAGAACAAATTGCGGTATAGCACTTTCTAACGTTGGATACAGCGCGATAAAGTCCCAACTTGGCAGCCAGGAAGCTGTCGTCGCAGGCAAATAACCTGCCAATTGAAGCCCGTGCACACCCATCCCCGCAAATTTAAAGCAAAGATAAAATACAAAGAAGCTTGAAACTAGAAAGAATGGACGCATTGGAATACGCAGGCCAATTTTTAGAATTAAGAAGGCTACAATAAGTAGGATGACAACACCAATCCCAATGCCTCCTACAAGAGAGCTTAAGGAAATCGAAGACGCCATACCGATCATGAAGAGGACGGTTTCTGTGCCTTCACGGAAAACAGCTAGAAAAGCTAGCAAACTGAGAGAAACTAGACTTCCGGTTGCCAATGCTTTTACACTCTGATCCCGTATGTACTTTTGCCAATTAGAGACACTCGATTTGCTGTGCAGCCAGTAGCTCATATATAGCAGCATGACAGCGGCGAAAATCCCCGTACATCCAGCAATTAAGAAATTGTTGTTCCCAAATGCACTTGTAGAAAACAACTGTTGAACGACAACACCAAGCGCCATACTGACGAGCAAGCCTCCGAGTACGCCATACCAAATCCATTGTTTCTTATCACCATGACCCGATTTATTAAGGAAACCTAGTAAAGCAATAACCACTAACAAAGCTTCCAACCCTTCTCTGAGCAAAATAGTTGTTGCATCCAGCATGGAGTAGCTTGTTTTGGCCGCTAAAGGCTGCAGTTCAGCGTGCATTCGCGCAATTGTAGCGGAAGCCTCACTTGACTGAGCAGGAACAGCGGTCAGCTGTGCGTAAGCAGTAACCATGTCTCGTTCCATCGATGTATAGACGGATGAGGATTGTGTAAGCACAATACCTTCGATTTGCAACCAGGAATTTCGAAGCTTTTGGATACTTGCGGAAGCACCTTGGATATCATTCTGCTTCATTTGATCCGCCGCTTTCTCCAGCAACTCAACTAATGAACTCACAGTAATATCACCACTGCCCTGAACCACTTTACCGAAAGCATCCATGTTGCCATCTATAAAACTCTTGTTCAAATTGTGAAGATTATTCAATCCTGCAACCAATTTCTGCGAATCAATTGGCTGCTTGAGCGTTTGGAAGGATACTTCACCCATCGCTTGCTCAATCTTCTGATAGGCTGCCAATGAACGCTCTTTAATACCACTTTCATAGGACAACCAATTTAGTTGAAATGTTTCGAACATCTTGGAGGCATCCTCCAACTTTCCGCTTTCTGCAGCTTGAATGGCGTGAACGATACCTTCATCAGCTTTGGCCAGATCATCTTCTGCCTTAGCAGCTACTGTTAAAGGAAGAGATAGCAGCATTAGCAGCACTATCCAACTCACTATGATGACTTTGCGCATGAATCACGACTCCCTATAGAAAAATAAAACCCAAATTCAACCAAGTTAATATTGATAATCATTATCAATCATTTAATCACTCTGTCTATTTTACTACGTTCAAGCAATCTGTCAATTGTTTTATTCAAGAAAAAAAAGCCATTTAACTGTTTGTAGTTAAATGGCTTTATAAATTTCATTTAAATTTCATATCTTCAGGCCTTATTGACATCAATTCTAATTTGGAAGGTGCGTTTACATATTGACTAAGTAACCTTACGGCTTGATGCCGCATCGCTTTCTCCAGAATGTTTCGAACATACCTCGCATTACTAAATGCACGCCATGTAGCGGCTTTCTCATCGGTTAGATGCTGCTTCAGCTTCACAATCGTTTGCGGAAGAAGAACATATTCTCTGTCCTTAGCCATGAGTTCGGTAATTTGAATCAATTGTTCAATCGGATAGTCCTCGAAATCGATTTGGATAGGAAATCGAGAAGGGAGTCCCGGATTCGTAGCCAGAAATTGCTCCATTTCGTCACTGTACCCTGCTAGAATAAGGATGAATTCATTCTTCTTATCCTCCATACCTTTGACCAGCGCATCAATGGATTCTTTGCCAAAATCCTTATCTCCTCCACGTGCCAGACTGTAGGCTTCATCAATAAAAAGGATGCCACCCATCGCCTTTTTCATCAACTCACGAGTCTTAAGAGCAGTATGTCCAATATATTCTCCTACCAGATCTGCACGTTCCACCTCAATAAAATGACCCTTGCTCAGAACACCCATGGCATGAAACATACGACCCATCAGTCTAGCCACTGTCGTTTTACCAGTTCCAGGACTTCCTTTGAAAATCATATGGTACACGTGCGCATTGCTGAGCAGGCCGGCTTCTGCGCGAAATTGCGAAATTTGTAAGAGCGCATAGATTTCATGCACCAACTCTTTGACATTATCAAGGCCAATCAGTTGATTCAGCTCTTTGAAAACATCCGAAAGCGGACCCTCGAGAGGCGTCTTCTTTCCTGTGAGCTGCGGCTCGGCATCAGCTAGCGGCGAAGCGTGAGTCTGGTTGCCTACTCCATCAACGGCTCGCCTTTGCATGCCAGGCTCTGGCTGCCGTAAGACGATGTTGATCTGTCTGGATGGCAAGCTTCGACCACTCATGAGGATCACCTCGTTTACAGGATGGTTTGATGGTTCGTATCAATCCATCCTACGCTCGTTTGATGCATTTTAGACCGCAACAGCCATTAATGATACTTTTGTGACAGCGTATAATGTTCGACCACTGGGAATGGGTCATAGAAATGGTGCAGCAGCTTCCGCCATTCCTGGTATTCTTCAGAGCCGCGGAAGCCTATAGTGTGATCCTCCAGTGTTTCCCAGTGAACGAGCAGCAAATATTTATTGCTATCCTCGATACACGTTTGCAGCTCATGAGAAATATAACCTTTCATCGATGAAATAATGGATGATGCTTGGCGGAATGCTGCTTCGAACTCCGCATTTTTCCCTGCAATTACAGGAAGGATGGCTACTTCTAAGATCATGAATAATTCCTCCTATTGATATCGTATTTTAGAAACCGAATGCTTCCTCTTGAAAATGGGACGTATCACCGTGAAGCCGGATATGAGGCTCGTTATCAATCATTTCGACAAGACTTAAGCATGTAGGGTGAAAATACGGCGGGTTCCACAAGTCTGCTAAAGCTCTTCGCTCGAAGAAAGCCATGATGATTTTCAATGTGACTGTGTGTGAAATTAAGCCTATTGTTTTCCCTGCATGTTCCTCTAACAGCTGCACAATTGCAGGTAAAACGCGTGCCTGTAAATCTGCATAGGACTCACCTTGCGTTGGTCTATACAGATCAGGCGCATGCCAGAAGGCATGGAAGTTGTCAGGATCCAAATCCGCAATTTCTGAAGATATCCGTCCTTCCCAAGCACCTAGATTCATTTCTTTCCACTCATCCGAGGTATGTATCGCCAAGTCACGCGAGCCTTTCACGATATTCGCCGTTTGCAAAGTACGACCGCTGCTGCTCGCATATAGAACATCCATGTGAACATCTTTCAAAGCATCTGACAACCAGGAGGCTTGCTGCTCCCCTAAAGTTGAAAGTGGTGAATCCAAGTGACCTTGCATTCGGCGCTCCACATTCCACATCGTTTCCCCATGTCGGATTAAATAAAGCTTTGTCATCGCCAGCCCCCCTCCTTGCACTAATTTAACATCATTAAAGCTACAAAAGACTCCAAATCCAGCGCACCAAAGTAACGCTGCAATTCCATACCTGATAGCCGTTCTCGTACTGCAGATTCCTCATACCGCGAACCACGCAGCGTTTCCTCCAGTTCTGCTACATCGCTAGCTCCAAAGAAGTCACCATATATTATTAAATCATGAATATGGCCTTCTTCAATATCTAAACGCACATCAATTGTACCAACGCCTTCAAAGCGTTTAGAGTTTTGCACGGTACTTTTGGGGGATTTTCCGTAGTTCCAGTCCCAGTTCTGATAGCGCTCCTTAGATAGCTCGTGAATACGAACCCAGTCTTCCTCAGAAAGCTTGTACATGGGAACTTCGGATTCCTCGGCACCGAAAATAGAAGCAAGCAGCTTATTTCGGAATTCCTCCATCGTAATAGGCTCGTTCAGGAACTCTATGATGTTAGCAACCCGGCTGCGAATCGATTTAATGCCCTTGGACTGAATTTTATCAAGATTAACTTTAAGGGCAGATACAACGTTTTCGATTTCTGAATCGAAGAGTAGTGTTCCGTGACTGAACATCCTGCCTTTAGTTGCAAACTGTGCATTGCCCGAAATTTTGCGCACACCGACTTGGATATCATTGCGGCCCGTTAAAGCCGCTTCAACACCAAGCTTACGAAGTGCTTCAACAACGGGTTCAGTAAACTTTTGAAAATTGTGAAAAGAGTTCCCGTCATCCCGTGTAATGAAGCTGAAATTCAGATTGCCCAAATCATGATACACGGCTCCGCCACCCGATAATCTGCGAACCACATGCAGGTTATTCTCTTTGACATACTCGGGATTGATTTCTTCGATTGTATTTTGATTTTTGCCAATAATAATGGACGGTTCGTTGATGTAAAAAAGCAAGTAACTCTCATCGTTAGGGAGTTGTCTTAGGGCATATTCCTCAATGGCTAAATTAATCCGGGGATCTGTGATTCCTTCGTTATCGATAAATAGCATAATCATGCTCCTTCATTACTGATCATATATGTGTCGTCATGGTGCGATTTAAGGTAAGCATCCCTAAGGATTTATAAAAGGCAATGGCACGCTCATTAAATTCCCACACGTTTAATTCTAGTGAAGCAGCAGAACGCTCCCTAGCCCAGGCTATAGAAGCTTCATATAGCTTTGTACCAATGCCCTGACGCAAAAAGTCCGCTGAGACGGCTAGTTCATTTAAATACGCATAAGTACGAGGAACTAACGCTTCATAGGTAGGAGATTTCTTCATCTCCAGCATAGCTACTCCAACGACCAAGCCCTCTTTCTCCGCGATTAAAATCACTTTGTTCTGTTGGTCTGAAAAGCTTCGGTACCAACCCATAGCCACAACGTGATCCAACCTGGCAAAACGCTCCGGCAATGCATCCGCATGTTCTTCCTGCCCTACTCGAATAATGGCATTTACGGCCTCGTAATCTTCTAATTGTGCGGTACGAATGATAAGTTCCAAGAAAAAAATCCTCCTCCTGTTGTTTCATAGCTTACATCAAAGGATGAAATTTTTCCACTTTGGCGGAGCGCGTTGGCGGGCGGGCGAGGGTGATTGGGTTTCGTGAATAAAGTTGAGGAAATCGATGTTGCTGAGTTGCGGTATCGAGCGACTTTAAAGATGTTTTACATCGTTACAGTCGGAATATATGAGCTGCCTGGCGAGTTAGCGATGTTTTTCATCGTTAAAGCAGCTGATTGCGGGGGGGCGAGTGAGCATCGAACATCCTAAAGGATGTTTAACAGCGTAAAAGGCAAATGATTATTTTATATACATAACTCTATAAATTTATTTATAATATTGGAAACTTACTTGAAGAGGAGATCGCTAGAAATGAACGAAAAAATAGATTTTTATATCGCCATCGATAAGGTGGCATCAAACACGTGGCCTGCCGAGTCATCCACTTCCATTGACAATTGGCTCCTACGGACCTCCCGTGGAGTTACTAAACGTGCAAACAGTGTGCTTGCCATTGGCGAATATCCAAATGATCCTAATTGGCTTGCAAGGATTGAGCAATTCTATCAAGAATTAGGTCTACCCGCAATTTTTCATATTAGCGATGCTTCTCCTGAAGGTTTAGATGGATTTCTTCAAACAAAAGGCTATGCGATTGATACGCCATGTCTGTTGATGACTGCAACCAGTCGGCAAGTTTCCGATAACGCGAACAATAAGATGATGCATAAGAAGTCGTCTATTCAAATTGAATGGGCAGATGCAGCGGATGCAGAGTGGCTTGACGCTTTCCTTATGCTTGAACAGTTTCCCGAAGAGCGCAGAGGTTTCTATAGCGGTCTTTTTGAGCGAATGCCAGTTCAGAAAGGGTTTCTCCAGCTGAAACTAAATGACCAAATCATCGCGTTAGGTACAGCTATTGTAGAGGGCGAATGGGCAGGCTTTGTAAACGTCGTTATCCATGAAGGCCATCGAGGCAAAGGACTTGGGTACGTCCTCATGCACGCACTGACGGAATGGAGTCTGGAGCACGGTGCAACCAAACAATATTTGCAGGTTATTACTTCTAATATTCCCGCGGTAACATTATATGAAAAGCTTGGTTACCAAGCCAGATATGGCTATCATTACCGAATTAAGTATGATTTGCAGCCCCTTGTATCATCCTAACAAAGAATTTGTCTAGGATGAAAGGAGCAATACACATGGCAACAGCAACAGAAAAGAAACCAGCATTCCCGCCCCAGCATCAGAACCAGCAGCCAGGCATTGAGTCACAGATGAATCCTCCTCCTGTCTTTGAGCATTCGGGGTATAAAGCAGCCGGCAAGCTTAAGGATAAAGTCGCCCTGATTACAGGTGGCGATAGCGGAATTGGCCGCGCGGTCGCGATTGCCTATGCCAAAGAGGGTGCTGATGTTATATTGGTATATTTGAACGAACATACCGATGCGGAGGAGACGCAGCGTCATGTAGAAAAGGCAGGGCGTAAGTGTCTGCATGTCTCGGGAGACATTGGCGACGAGAATTTCTGCAAGCAAATCATTGAGCAAGCTGTCGGGAAGTTTGGCAAACTCGATATTTTAGTTAACAATGCAGCAGAACAGCATCCTCAGCCTAGCATCGAGAATATCACTTCGGAGCAGTTGGAGCGGACGTTTCGAACCAATATCTTCTCTTTCTTTTATTTAACCAAGGCTGCACTACCCCACCTAAAATCCGGGAGCGCAATTATCAACACGGCTTCTATTACGGCTTATCACGGCCATGAGCAGCTGCTCGATTATTCCGCTACGAAAGGGGCCATTGTCACCTTCACACGCTCCCTATCTCTTCAACTGAACGCTAAAGGCATAAGAGTGAATGGCGTAGCTCCAGGTCCAATCTGGACGCCTCTCATTCCTTCTACGTTCACCGCAGAGGAAGTTGCCACGTTCGGCTCGACTACACCAATGAAACGTGCCGGTCAGCCAAGTGAACTCGCTGCCAGCTATGTTTTCCTCGCAAGTGAGGATTCATCCTATATGGCTGGTCAAATCTTACATGTGAACGGTGGAGCCATTGTAAACGGATAACCAAGGAACAATCAAAAAAAGCATGGCCAGCAAGCGGGAAAATCCCGCTTACAGGTCATGCTTCTTTGTTATCTCATATGCCTGCCATCAACAACAGCTTTGTCCAATACCACTTGGTATAAGCTAACGTTTCTCTCGCTTCATGGTAAGGCATGAAAAGAACCTCTGACTTCGTTGATGAAATGAGAGGCTGCTTCAAGCCGATCGTTTCCGCAATATCGAGTGAACGAGAACCATGAAATTGATGGGTCATAATAATCGAACTTACAAGACCTTGCTCGTCCATAATTTGCTTGCTGTATAGCAAATTCTCATAGGTACTTGTCGCCCGCGGCTCTAACAAAATGCTTTTGGCAGGAAGCCCTTTTTTAACCAAATAATTACGCATTCCCTCTGCCTCCGTTAGCTTGGAGCCGTTATGATCCAGACCTCCGGAGACGATCAGTTGTTTGAACCGACCCTCTTTATAAAGATCAACAGCCAAATCTAGACGTTCCTGGAGACCAGGGCTCGGGATATCTTGGCGTAAAGAAGCACCAAGAACGATACCCACGTCTACTTGCTTAGGCAGTGTTTGATCAGGAGCGATTTGAACCTTCCACTGGATATAGACGATCCAAGCGACAAGCAAGAGGAACACGGTAACCACGATTCGGAACACTCTCACAAGCATTCGGTTAAATGTAGATTTTTGCCCAGTTCGTCGGCGTTTTTTCGGTGTTGGAGTAAAGGCTCGTTGTTTCTTATTCATGTTTGGCTGTACAGTCATCCTTGCTACTCCTTATCCAAAAATGCACTAACTTGACGAAACAACGTGCCTGCATCCTCACTCAGACATATCAAATGATTAGATCTGGAATGCCAATGGAGCTCGCGCTGTCCTTTTAGCTTACTATAGATGTATCGCGCACTTTGCGGATGAATAACTTGATCTTTTTCAGACTGTGCGATGAGTGTTGGTATGCTTACCTGACTTAGTTCTGGTTTCAAATGGCGTACAAGTCGCGTAAACTGCCAGGTAGCTCGCAGCGGCGTGGTTTTCGCTTTAATAAAGCTGATTTTCCTTTGATATTTCCACTCATCTCGAATGACATCCAGCATCCTTCTAGGGCTGACATAAATGACTGCCGTGTTCAAAAGAATCAGTCTACGAACCGGATATCGTACGGATAAATAAGCGGCCAGCAGACCTCCCATCGAGAAGCCTACCATATCAAATGATCCATACTGGATCGTCATTCTCTCTGCATGCTTTTCAGCTTCGCGTACCCAATCTTCCCAATGTCCTTCTTTTAATTGATGACTGGATTCTCCGTTCCATGGAAGTCGCGGAACCTCACATAGCTGCCCGCGTTCACGTAAATGCCGTGCTAACGGCTCAACCTCATAAGGTCCACCGGTGAATCCATGGAACAATAAACATGGTTGTTTCACGCGGTTTTCTCTCCTATCCATCCTTCACTTTTTAGAATATGATATTCTATTTTTCTTTAATGACGATTGCGTTAATCGTGACTTTTTCTTTTGGCTTGCTTGGCGAGGACTCGCCACCCATCTCAACAGGTGTTTCAGCGATTTTAGATATTGTTGCCATGCCTTCGGCCGTTACTTTGCCGAAAATCGAATAGTCAGGCTTTTTATTGAGATTTGCACAGTCTTCTCCTGAACAAATAAAAAACTGACTGCCATTCGTATTGGGACCGGAATTCGCCATTGCGACAATGCCGGGTTCATATGTATGCGATGTTTTCAGCTCATCCGCGAACTTGTAGCCTGGACCGCCTCTGCCTGTTCCAAGCGGATCTCCTGTTTGAATCATGAACGTTTTGATAATGCGATGAAACGTCACATTGTTATAAAAGCCTTCTTTGGACAAGAATACAAAATTGTTAACGGTCTTCGGAGCTTCCTTAGCGAAAAGATCTATGGTAAACGTTCCTTTGGACGTTGTTACTTCAGCTTGATAGGTTTTGTTAGGATCAATCGTCATATCCGGCGCTTTGCTCCATTGCTTAGGAGCTGCAGTTGGCGATGCCGCCGGAGATGCTGCTGAAGTAGGAGCAGGTGCTGTTGCGCCGCTCTTAGGCGTTGCTGTGCCGCCGGCAGATTCGGTAGGTTTGTTGCCGCAAGCCGACGCGATTAAAGTTAACGCGATCAACGTTACCGGTAATAGCTTAGTTGATTTAAGCATGTTGAAATGCAAGTTCATTGAAAATTCCTCCGTCAATAGTATGTAGGTTTAGTGTGGGACCCGCGAAATGCGGGTCTGCTGTTCCCTCATAAAGCTGCTTTTCATCGTTAAAATAGGATTTTAGGCTAGTCCTATGGACTTTAAGAATGAAATTCATCCCTAACTAGCATGTTCATCTCTACTTAAGATCAAACCGTGTTCGTATCATTTCGGTCCAAAAGACCTCCGGTCAAGCAACAAGTCACTATATCTTCGGCACAATAATCTGTCCCCCGTCTTGCTTGCCATCCTTCGGCTTTCCCTCGGAACCATCAACCGGCTTATCAGCCGGTGATGGGGTAGGGCTTGGGTTGATGCTTGGCGTTGGACTTGTGCCAGGCTTATTGGTGCTTCCGGGCGATGGCGTAGGCTTCGTACCCGGTGACAGCGTTGGCTCTAGCGGATTCTTGCCTGGTGATGTAGATGGCGAGACCGATGGTGAAGGTGACGGCTTGGTACCGTCAGGAAGTGTGCCATCCTTCGGTATTTCGACAGAAGCTACATTGGATTTGGCGCCCTCTGTATTTGAGTCCAAATTAATCGGTACAACGTAATATTGATACGTCTCTTCACTGCTAATTGTAGTATCATTCACCCCAGGTACAACTGATTGAGTCAGCATCTTTGGCTCTGCTTCACTAGCACCTTTGCGATACAATTGATAAGCGATCTTCTCACCCAGTGATGACCAAGTTAATTTAACCAACTTCGTTTCTGGTACATACACCGCAGCTAAATCCGTAATCCCTTTTGGCGGTTCCGTAAGATTAGGCACGCTATCAGGCTTCACGAAGTTCGTCACAGGTCGGCCTTCCAGCGACTTCGACATCACTTCTTTAAAGATAGCTGATGGACTTCCGCTGCCGATTGTGACATAGTGCTTCGCATCCACTTTATCGAAGCCTTCCCAGACAGCAGCTGTCCACTCCGGCGTATAGCCGACAAACCAAACATCACGATCATATTGTTCAATGCCCTTGATGTCCAGTCCAGTTGTACCCGTTTTGCCGGCTACAGGACGATTGAACTTCGCTTTGGTCCCCGTACCGCCTGTTTCTACAACACCCTGAAGCAGCAGCGTCATGTAATAAGCAGTTTTAGGTTGAATTACCTGCTTCTTCTCTGGTTTATAAACGGCTATTTCTTTATCGTGCGCATCTGTAATGCGTAGAATCGCATGTGTTTTATTTTGCATCCCTTGGTTAGCAAAAGCTGTGTAAGCCGTCGCCATTTGTAAAGGAGAAACGCCATCTGTAAGTCCGCCAAGCGCAATGGATAAGTTTTGATCCTTTTCTTTATTGAGCGGAGTCCCGATCTTATTCGCAAATTCAATCGCTTTAGGCACTTTAATTTGATCTAATAACCAAACAGGAGCCAAATTGTAAGATTTTTTAACTGCCTCAAACATCGTGACTTGCCCATGCGTCACACGGTCATAGTTACGCGGGGAGTAAGTCCCGTTACCGAAACTCGTCTGCGTATCATCGAGAATGGAATACGGCGTATAATTCCCGCTCTCAAGTGCAGGACCGTATGCCGCTATCGGCTTGAACGAAGAGCCTGGTTGTCTTTTGGAATACACGCGACTGAAGCCTTTTTGTTTGTAATCCCGGCCGCCTATCAACGCCATCAACCCGCCTGTTTTGTTATCCACGATAACCATGGAACTTTGAATCTTTTGACCATCAGAAGCGTCCTTCTGGAAAAAGCTTGCATTCGCATAAGTCTGCTCCATCACTTTTTGCGCTTTTGGGTACATTGTCGTATAGATGCGGTAGCCTTTGGTGAGCAACTCATCTTCTTCGATGCCATACATACTTTCCGCTTCATCTACAACATAATCCAAGAAACTCGCGTAATCTTTGGCGCCTTGACTAGCCGCTGCAGGCGGTACATAATCCACTGTTTCTGCTTTCGCACGCTCGGCCTCTGTAATATAGCCTTGGTCGGTCATCAGCTTAAGAACGACAGCACGACGTTCCTTCGATAAGTCCGGATGAGTTAGTGGCGAATATCTCGACGGAGCTTTTGGCAGAGCAGCTAGCGTCGCAATTTCCCATACCTCTAATTCATTCAGGTTGGATTTACCGAAATACACCTTCGCTGCCGCTTTAATGCCATAAGCATTACTGCCAAAGTAAATACGATTTAAATATTTTTCGAGTATTTCATCTTTACTAAACCGTTCATCCAAAGCAAAAGCGATAGACATTTCCGTCCCTTTACGAAAAGCTGTTTTCTCGGAACTTAGAAACACATTTTTAGCGAGCTGCTGGGTAATTGTACTTCCACCCTCTACAGCGCTCATATGAATTATATCTTTGACAAGCGCTCTGCCAATGGATCTTAAATCAACACCCGAATGCTCGTTAAACCGACGATCTTCCGTGGCAATGAATGCATTCCTTAATCGATCGGGAACATCTTTGATGTTCACACTCTCTCGATTTTCACCTTTATATATTTTTCCAATTTCCTTGTCTTTTCCTTCTTCTTGCGCATAAATGAGTGTAGATTCACTCGCTGTATCAATCTTATCAATGTTGTTATCGAGAATCTTAAAGCCGTTCATAATAACGACGATATAAATACCCATTGCACAAATAATAGCCAAAATGGCAGCAATAATCGAACCCATAATAAATTGTCGAACATTAAACCCCTTTTTCTTAGAGCCTTTGTTGCTTCCTTGTGGTTTCGTCTTTGCATTCGCAGTTGTTTTCTTGCTCGTAGGTTTCTCCAAATCCATCGACTCCCTCGCTGTTCATTTCTCTAGTAGTAACCAACAAAAGAACAACCTTAAACAAGGTTGCTCCCACAAGTTTCTATTCGGTTAGACGATTCAGTCCATAGAAAAGTTGCAAAACTAAACGTACGAGTACGGATTATTCCGAAGCTTCAGCGGCAGCCATTAAAGAAACAGCTCGTTGCGGCGTGAAGGTGGAGATGGCATGTTTGTAAACCATTTGTTGACGTCCTTCACTGTCAATGATGATCGTGAAGTTGTCAAATGCGCGAATTAGTCCTCTGATTTGAAACCCATTGGTTAAATATACGGTAACGGGAATGCTTTCTTTACGCAGTTGATTAAGAAAATTGTCCTGGATATTAATGGATCTGTTCATCAGTGGTCCCCCTTAATGGAATGAAACTATCGCCAGAAGGCGCTATTTTCTATTGGTGTATTTGTTAATTATATTCAATTTTATGTACAAACTTTCCTGCTAGTATATCATTAATAATTTGGAAATGGGCAGAAAAATTTGCTGATTCCGTCACATCCACCCAATGAATGTCTTTCATATGCCGAAACCATGACAATTGGCGCTTCGCAAATCGGCGCGTATCACGCTTGAGCAGCGTTACCGCTTCCTCTAAACTCAACTCACCCTCCAGGTAGCTGACGATTTCTTTGTATCCGAGAGCCTGCATGGAAATCGCTTGCTTGGGACAGCCTGCGGCAAGGATCGATTGAACTTCCTCGATAAGCCCCTCCTGCATCATCGCGTCGATACGTTCCTCAATACGCTTGTACAGCAGTGCACGATCCATCGTCAGTCCAATGATACATAGTTCGTAAGGAGACTCTTTTTTCTGGGACGCCAAATGGGTTGTCATCGTTTCACCTGAGATATAGTAAATCTCAAGAGCTCGTATTACACGTCTACGATCATTGGCATGAAGTCGATTAGCGCTCTCAGGGTCAATATCACGCAGTTTCTGATGCAGCGCCTCATCCCCATGCTCAGTGGCATACGCTTCCTGTTCTTGGCGGAACGCTTCATCCATACTGACTTCGGTGAATTGATAATCGTAACATACAGACTCGATATAAAGGCCTGTACCTCCTACAATAAATGGAAGCTTTCCACGCGAATGAATGTCCAGAATCAAAGCCTTAACACGTTCTTGAAACTCAGCCGCCGAAAAGGGATAGGAAGGATCATGAATATCAATCAAATGATGCGGGACAAGCTTCTGCTCAGCTTCACTCGCTTTGGCAGTTCCAATATCCATACCTCGATACACCTGCATGGAATCTCCGGAAATAATTTCGCAGCCAAACTTCTGAGCGATTTCTAAGCTTAGCTTGGTCTTACCAACTGCCGTGGGACCTAGTAGCACGAGTAATTTCGGCTTGGCTGATGGGGCTAACACAGTCGAATCACTCCATACGTTGTTTTGGTCGTCGATCGCAATACATGCTCGAATCCGAGCCGGGCAAATTCTTTACTGTCTCTGTTTTCTTTGAGCACAATGCTCTTGCGTGCAACTCTTTTAGCTTCTTCGATAGATGCCATACTGATAGCTTCATCGTTCGCATTGCGTCTAAGATGAGAAATCGCTTGAGATTCCTCAATCGGACTGCGAAACATCGGATCAAAATAGACAACATCTACGCTTTGCGGTGCCAATTGCTGCAAATACGCGAGGTGATGTGTCTTTCTAACCGTGATGCGCCTCATAGCCTCGTTTAGCTCGGGAATTTCCGATTCATAAACGGCTAAACCTTCTTGTATCAGCATAGCTGGAATCTTTTCGCTTTCGAGTGCTGTGACGCTTCCTTGGGGGCCAACAGCAAAGGAGAACACGATAGAATCCGACGCTAAACCTGCTGTACAATCCAAGATATCATCGCCAAAAGCTGCACCAGAAGCCTCAATTAATAAATCGACTTCGCCTCGCTGCATACGTTTGACTCGAACGAGGGCCATACTGGGATGAAAAAAGTATGCAGGTTGGTCTTCTCCATAGTACCTGATCTCATCTCTGGTCACAAGCAGAAGGGAATCATCCTTATAATTATTCCTAAGATGTTCCAAAGAATACTTCCTTCGGGATACGACTCGGCCATCATACGCAGCAGCCAATCGCACGGCTTTGTCCAATAAATCACTGGACGGATTATACGAAGTTGTCACTAGCACAGGTTTACATCACTCTCTTAAACATTTTTTCCAGTTCATAAGTCGTAAAGCTGACGACAATCGGTCGTCCATGCGGGCAAGTGTAAGGATTACGGCAGCCTGCTAGCCGATCGATCAGCGTTTCCATCTCAAGAACACTTAGTCCTTGATTGGCTTTGATCGATGCTTTGCAAGAACACATAATAGCCGCCTTTTCTCTGAGTTTGGCGATGTCTACAGCTTTTTTCTCGCTGAGAACCCACTCACACATTTCCTCGACGATCCCCTTCTCTTCTCCTGATGGAAACCAGTGAGGATGCGCACGGACCAGAAACGTATTCCCTCCGAAAGCCTCCATATACACCCCTGCTTGCTCAAAAAGCGACAGCTTCTCGGCAATAATACCTGCTTCAGACGGTGTAAACTCTAAAGTAATAGGAACGAGTAATTCTTGGCTTGCCTCAGCAGGATTGCCAAAACGCTCGTAATAATATTCATAATTAATTCGTTCATGCGCAGCATGCTGATCAATCAGGAACAAGCCTTCTTCGTTTTGGGCGACCAAATAAGTGCCGTGCATTTGACCGATCGGGTCCAATCTTGGAAAAGCGGGAAGCGCTGGAGCCTCGCCTTCCTGTTTGGAAGGCAGTAGGTCCATGAACGCTTCGTTCGTCCGGCGCTGCTGCTGAATGGACGTACTTCTGGGATTACTCCCAGCAGCAGACGAGTAGCTGTTGTTTGATGGTGATGTCGGACGGCTCGAATATGAAGCTCCGGAAGTTACAGAAGCTGTGGAAGCTGTGGAGCTTCTCAGTGGCTCTACGATTGGTGGCCGGGAAGTTGACACCGATTCTGGTCGGTACGCTGTACCGGCCTCCTTCACTTGCGGCAAAACCATGCTGTCCGAATCCACGGATACACGTTGTATCGTAGAATCAAGAAGCGGTGTAGGTATCTCAGAAGAAGCTGCCGGCGTGGAAGAGCTTGATCCAGTTGTCGGCTCAACCGTCCTAGTAAGATCCAGCTGTTCCTGTACGTATGCGCCCTTAGGTGCGGCTGGCTTCATCCCTTGCGGAATCAGCACCTGCCTTCCAAATAGCCGTTTCACTTCGGCTTCGATTAAAGCGGTTAGTTCCGCTTCTTTACTAAAGCGGACCTCGAGCTTAGATGGATGTACATTCACATCCACTAAGGCAGGATCCATCCCGATGTGAAGCACAGCCACCGGATAACGGTTGATCGGCAGCAGGGTATGATATCCCTGCAGCAGCGCTTGATTCAGCGCGAAGTTGCGCACGTAACGACCATTCACAATGGTCGAGATGCCGCCACGATTCGCGCGGGTCATTTCGGGCTTCGCCACGAAGCCCGTGATGGTATAATCCAAGCTTTCCACTTGGAGAGGAAGCATTTGCTTGCCGATTGCTGTGCCGTAGATGCCTGCGATGACCTGAAGCAAGTCTCCATTGCCCAACGTTTGCAGCAGGAGATTGCTGTTATGTTTCAACGAAAAGGCGATACCAGGGTGAGCCAGCGCTAATCTATACAAATAATCTGAGATATGGCCAAGCTCGGTTTGGATCGTTTTCATATATTTCAACCGTGCCGGTGTGTTGTAAAATAATTCCCTCACCGACACTTCAGTCCCGCGTGAAGCAGCCGTTTCTTCGACACTGCGAATCGTGCCGCCCTCAATGGATATTTTCCGCCCCAGTCCATCATTCGTAGAACTAGTCACACACTCTAGCCTAGACACGGACGCTATACTCGGCAAAGCCTCTCCGCGGAAGCCTAATGTTCGTATCGAGAATAAGTCTTTGCTTGTCGCGATTTTACTCGTCGCATGACGCTGAAAGGCTAATTCACAATCTTCCAAAGCCATACCGGAGCCGTTATCGGACACCCGAATCAGCTGAAGACCGCCCTCTTCAATCGTCACATCAATCCGAGTACTGCCGGCGTCCACCGAGTTCTCGACGAGTTCTTTCACCACAGAAGAAGGTCGTTCAACTACTTCCCCTGCGGCGATTTGGTTCGCAATATGTTCGCTTAAGAGTTGGATTTTACCCATAATTCTTAGTTCCCCTTTACAGCGCGGAAGGAAACATTCTCCCCTTGATCCTTCACTTGCAGCTGCGGAAAATAATCATCGAATAGATCAACATTGACGTAGCTAGTCCCGTTTTCAATGATTAGCTTGTCTGCCTGGGCAGGAATGGCATGCGTTCCTTTATTATCGGAAATATCGACTGTACGCGTCGTCTCGTTCCATGTAATTGTAGCTCCAATAAGTGCCGCCAGGCCGCGTGTTGATGCGTATAATTTGCCATTTTCACGGAAATTACCGAATCCGCTTCCTATTTCCACGCCGTTATAAGTCACACTGTGCTTGGAAATCTCAACGTTAATATCTGTAATCCCCACTGTCTGTAAAGCTGTAATTAATTGAGCAGAAGCTCCGTCCACTTTGATGTCCGGAGTGATTCCGACTTTGTTCACTTTACGCTTATTCGGCGTTAAGTACTCTTCAACGGTCACTTTCAGCGCACTATTGTTATCCAATTGATAAAGCTGTTGTACACTACCTTTGCCATACGTTTGCATGCCGATCACTTTAGCAACATTGTAGTCCTGCAGAGCGCCTGACAGCACTTCCGAAGCGCTTGCGCTATACTCATTGGCTAAAATGTAAACAGGAATGGACAATTCCGTTCCGCCGTTGATCAACACCGGATCATCCACGCCATTGCGGTCTCTAGTATGAATCAGAACGCCTTCTTTAACAAAATGCTTGGCAATGTTCTGAGCCGTATCCACAAGACCTCCTGGATTATTACGAACATCTAGAATCAAAGATTTCAAACCTTTTGCCTGCAGATCCGTAAGCTGTTTACCAAAATCCTCGTCCGCATCGCTTGAAAAATCCGTAATTTGAATGTAACCAACACCATTCGTGAAGCTCTTGCTATACACTTCAGGTACATTAATCCCTTTACGAGTAATCTCAACGGTTAATTCCTTGTCAGCGCGTTGTACGGTAACTTTAACTTTCGTCCCTGCTACACCAACGATTTTGTTTCTGACTTCATCGATAGACGTTGTAGAAGCTGGGACGCCATCCACCGCGCGGACATAGTCATCACGCTGCAAGCCGGCTGATTCAGCTGATGAACCTGCAAAAACCTCGGATAAATACACACCTTTGTCATCAATCCCGATTCGAGCACCCATGCCGACGTAATTATTTTCTAAGGAGCTGGAGAACTGACCATATTCTTCTTGGCTGAAAAATACCGTATATGGATCTTTCAGACCTTCTACCATTTGCTTGATGCTTTGATTAGCTAGCGCTTCTTCTGTTACACCACTTACATGGAGCTTCCCAATGATTTCTCTGACTTGCTGTGTTTGTAAATCTTCTTGTGCCAACGCATTTAAGGGCAGAACCGTCATAAGAGCCGACGCCAGTGCTAGTGTAACCTTCATTGTTTTCATTCTTGGTTGTTTCATGCGCGTCTCTCCTCGAATATATGATTAGGCTGAAATGTTGTAAAAATGAACTGCGAAACCATAATAACTTACATCAACAAGCTTATTGCAGCTTTTGTTTCCATTCGTATACTAAATTGAGCGCCTGCAGCGGCGTCATATTGATTAAATCGATCCCTTTCAGCTGGTCGAGCACCAGCTGAGATTTGCTGTCCGGCTGCTTCTTCTTGACAGCCGTGTTTGCCGTACTGTCTACCTCGAAGAGGGACAGCTGCTGTATGGGAGCAGCCGCCTGCGGGACGACAGCCGTCGTTGCGGCGATCTGCGCAGCGCCCGCCGCCCGCTCTTCAAACCCATTCAGCAGCTCATAGGAGCGCTGAATGATGTCTTCGGGCAGCCCCGCGATTTCGGCACAGTAGATGCCGTAACTCGTACTCGCTGCCCCGGGAATGAGCTTGCGCAGGAAGGTCACCTGCCTGCCGCTCTCTTTCACAGCCATGCAGTGATTACGCAGATGCCCAAGGCTTTCTTCCAGATGCGCAAGCTCGTGGAAATGCGTCGAAACGAGCGTCTTGCAGCCGATCCGGTCATGCAGGAACTCGATGACCGCTTGCGCGATCGCCATCCCTTCCCCGGTCGAGGTGCCTCGGCCAAGCTCATCGATGATGACGAGGCTCTTGCTCGTCGCCTTCTCGGTCATCACTTGGATGTCCATCATCTCGACCATGAACGTACTCTGACCGCCGATCAGATCATCGGCAGCGCCGATCCGCGTGAAGATTCGGTCGGTGACCGGAATGCGCGCAGATCTGGCAGGTACGAAACAGCCGATCTGCGCCATCAGGCAGATCACGGCGACCTGCCGCATATAGGTACTCTTACCGGCCATGTTTGGTCCGGTAATAAGCAGAATGCGGCCCTCATCCAGCAGCAGGCTCGTTTCGTTCGCGATGAACGAGCCGTCTTGAATGACCGCCTCCACCACAGGATGGCGGCCTTCTTCAATCTCGAGATCGAAGCCTTCGCCGATCTCCGGCTTGCGGTAGTGATGCGCCGCGCTGACCGTGGCCAGCGACTGATACACGTCGGCGGTAGCGATCACTTCCGCCAACTTCTGTAATCTGGAGATATGCTCAGAGATCCGGTCGCGAAGCTCCGTGAACAGCTCGTACTCCAGATCAACCATTTTATCCTGCGCTTCCAGAATGAGCGCTTCTTTCTCTTTGAGCTCCGGCGTTACGTAGCGCTCGGCATTCGCAAGCGTCTGCTTGCGTTCGTAACGGCCTTCCTGCAGTGCGGACATGTTCGCTTTGGTGACTTCAATAAAGTAACCGAACACTTTGTTGTAGCCGATTTTGAGCGACTTGATGCCCGTTGCCTCCCGCTCCTGACGCTCGAGCTCCGCGATCCACTGTTTCCCGTTCTTACTTGCTTCCCGTAGTTGATCTAAGTATGGCTGGTAGCCTTCTCGGATCATTCCGCCATCCCGAATGGAAACAGGAGGCTCGTCCTCAATGGCGCTAGCAATCCACGACATTACATCTTCACAGGCATCCATATTTTCGACGAGTTTGCGAAGCGTTTCCGAACCGGAAGCTGCACATACTTCTTGAAGCAGCGGAACCTGCTGCAAAGAGTGCTTGAGAGCGATCATATCGCGAGCATTCGCATTCCCGTAGGAAATACGAGCAACTAAACGCTCCAAATCGTAGACTTCCTTCAACGCTTGCTTCACATCTTCTCTGATAATGAGCTGATTGTAGAGCAGATTGACAGCTTCCAGCCGCTCTTCGATGCGTGATACACTCATGAGCGGCTTTTCGATCCAACGGCGCAGCATCCGAGCGCCCATCGCTGTTACTGTTTTGTCGAGCAGCCAAAGCAAAGAACCTTTTTTCGCGCGTTCACGTACCGTTTCAACGAGTTCAAGATTTCTACGCGTAAAAGGATCCATCGTCATGAATTGATCGGGCTCATATACCCGGATATGCTTCACATGGGTCAATGCTCGTTTTTGCGTTTCTTTTAAATAAGCAAGCAGCAAAGCAACGCCTTGACGGTTCAAAGCGGATAAAGTAGGCAGTGCGGCATCCTCAGCAAAATGCTCATCCAGCAGCTTTTCATCCACTTGCGTCCATTCCGTTAGCACCGTACTGCGCCCCCATGTGAGGCCTGTTTCCCGAATTGTCGTTAATAAACCATTATCCGTAATAATCTCCGAAGGGTTGTACACATTGAGTTCATCAACGACGAGTTCCCATGAGTTAGAAAGCCGTGTTGTATATAACTCCCCCGTTGAAATATCGCATGCCGTAAAGGCATATCCGTGTTCCTGACTCACTAGGGAAACGATGTAATTGTTGCTCGATTCGCCTAGAAGCTTGCTATCCATAACGGTCCCCGGCGTAACGATTCGAACAATCTCACGCCGCACGACACCTTTGGCTTCAGCTGGGTCTTCAACTTGCTCGCATATGGCGACTTTATACCCTTTCTCGATTAACCGAGACATATAATTGTCCGCAGCGTGATGAGGGACACCGCACATCGGGATTTTCTCGTCGCCGCCGCCTTCTCTACCTGTTAACGTAATTTCCAACTCTCGTGAAGCATTGATCGCATCATCAAAAAACATTTCATAGAAATCACCCAGACGAAAAAACAAAAAAGCATCCGGGACTTGCGCCTTCACGGCCAAGTATTGCTGAATCATCGGCGTATATTGGGCCACCTTGCGTTCCTCCAACCAATCACTATATTCATTGTCAAAATCTATGAAACTACCAATCTTTATTTTCATATGTGTGCAAAAAAGAATGTCAGAGGACGAGCATCTACAGACTGTTATTCAATAACTTTTCCCAATGAACTCCTGGAATAAGAGCCCCTAAAGACTGCTATCCATCCACTTTTATCGCTTTTAACAAAAATAGAAGCTTCTAAAGGCTGTTATCTAACTCAGATACGCTTCATTTTCCAATGATTTCTCGAAATAAGAGCCTCTAAAGACCGCTATCCATCAACCAGCAACGCTTTTATGTAAAATAGCGGCTTATGAAGGCTCTTATCCAACTGTAAATGCACCATCCAAATATGAATCCCAATGCACAGATTAAAACCATTTCAAATCTCTTATAGATACACTATTATAACATGATTTGTTCTTCAAAAGCTTCTTTACGATGGTAGGGTGCAATTTTCCAAGCTTTGCGAAAATCAGCTCTTTCGTTCCATGGCTCCATTGACATGATTCTTGCTCGGAGACGTTCCAGAACGGCAGCGAATACGTCATAGCCCTTCAGCTGCTCAAGATCCTGCCAAAGCTTCGCAACGGTGGCTTGAAGCCGCTGCTTATCCCCACGATAGTAGGCCGCTTGAATCTCCGGATCCTGCAAGGGCTGCCGAGGCAGCAGCCAGTAGTTATCAGCAATAAGCGAGGCTAGCGCGAACACACCGCGCGTGATATCGGGCGAATGCAGCCAGCTTGGCAGAGTACGGTACTCGAAGCCCCCATGCGACTTCTTGCGAAAGTCGCCAAGGAAGCCGTACCGAGGGCGGCGCTCTCGCGTCGTGTCGCCCTCCATCAAGATCAAAGGCAGCGCGAGGTAGTTATCGAGCGCGCGCAATAAATGCCCATTCAACCAGCAGCGGCTGAAATGGATATGTCCGCCGAGGGGGTAGCCCCCCACCGGCATGCCGCCCGAGAGCCACGAGAGGCTCTCGTCGTCGATCTTCCGCGCGGCGAGCTGCATCGTAGATCGCAGGTTCCTCGCCAGCTCGCGCGGGTCTATGCTTGGCTGCGGCCGCAGCTCCGCCAGCGGCAAGATCAGGCGATGTCCGCTGAGCACGACGGCATCGCAGCCGACTTCGCCGTCCCGCGTCAGGAAGCGGTCGGCGAAGACGACCTTGCCCTGCGGGCTGAGCAGCAGGAACTCGGGGTCGCTGCCGAGCATCGCCCGCTCCTTGCGCCGCAGCTCCTTCGCGATAGCGATCTCATAGCGATCAATCGCCTGCGCGAACAACTGGGCCAGCTTCCCGTTCAGCTTAGGAACGGGATCCACATCCAATACCAAGGTGTGCCCGCTAGGCAATACACCTATGGTGACAAGGCCATAGTCTAGGCCGAGCGCATAGACAGCTTTTACAGACTCACGGCTAGCCCTTCGGACATGAAAATTGGCACGATCTGGTGTAACTTCTATGTAAGCCGAACTGGCATTTAATTGTCTTTGATCATAGAGAGCTTTCTCCGACAACAGAAGCGTCTCCTTCTTCTCATAAACAGCCAATGTCTGTAAATGAAATACAGCTACCTTATATTTATGTGTGAATGCTAATCGCTCATCCTTGGCACTTCGGCCATTCTGCCAAGCTACCGTCTTGATGCCGTGCAAATGAAGCAGTTCTTCTCGCTTCGAACGCATCTGAGCCCTAAGAATCGACTTGATCGGCTGCAGTGCTGGCTTCAGCGGCCATTCATCATGAGCAATTCCCCAATGGATGATGACCTGACCTCGCCAATCGGCTGGCAGCCTTGAACCACTGGGTATGCGGATGAGATCCGCTAGCTCCAGCGCTTCTTTTTCCTGTGCGTGCAGTAAGAATGTTTCCATCCATTTTGCCCCTTCTCCGTTCTCATTCCATCCTCACAGTCCGTACATCTGATTGAAATGCCCATTTATTGAAATAAAACAAAAAAGAGGGCAAATGCCCTCTGCCGAACCTCTTTCACCCGCATACACTGGTGTATAAGATTCCTTAATCCAAATCATCCTCAAGCAGATCGGCGTCCAGATCCTCGAAATCTCCATCGCCGTTGTCATCGAAATCTACATGCTTGTCGTCGAAGTCACTGGGGCCGTAGGGGCTAACAATGACGAAGACTTTCGTTTCAGCGACCAACTCAACTTGGAACTCCCGTTCCACCCGAATGACTACGCTGTCGCCGCTAGAAGAGATACTTGCTTCCACACAGTTCGGCTCTTGCGTTGCGACAGCAGATACTTCAGCAGTTGTTGGCCTATGTTTTTTGTCCAGATAACTTAGCCCAACAATTTCTACATAAGAAACGGTTTCTTTTGCTACATCTGTTTTGGTGTTACGATCGTAAGAATACCAGATGTTGATATCATAAGTACCAACTACCTCTACGCCCTCTCCAGATTGGATCGACTCGAATTGGTTATTAATAATCCAAGCGCCCAATATACTGGTCGGAGAAAAGGGCGGAGTCACGGTATGACTTACATGCGAAAATTTGCGACCTTTACCGCAGACAGCTTTTGTAATGATCTCTCTGCTTTGCAAATCTTTATCTAATGACATCCTTTCAACCTCCTCCATACAATCATTCATTACAAGTGTATGCAGGACAGCAGTCTAGAGTGACAATTATTTTATATTATTTTTACGATATAAAAATACTCATATCTTTAAGAGTCAACCCGCCTCTGGGCGCTGTTTTTTTTGCTTTTTGGCTATAGATAAATATTGCATAAGCTCCCTGTTAAGCTGTAAAATGGCAGATCGCACCTCGAATTCTTCCCGGCTTTCCGGCAAAGGCAGCTGTTTATAACGAGCATCCAGAACTTGCAATTCTTTCTCCGCTTCACCAGTATAGTAGTCTTCCTTAACGGTTTGACTAATATCTTCAAGAATCGCTGCCACCCACTCCCCCTGCGGCAAAGTTTGATACACTTGGGCAACCAGATCGATCATTCGGTGGATCGACTCCAACTGCTCCTCCCTCATAAAGAAATATACCTGCAAGTAGGGGTCTCCTCCGAAAATGAGTGTATTCTCCATCGTACGTTTAGCTAGCCCTGCCCCTTGATCAATCTCTTCACTAACTTCCAAAAGCTCCTTGCCATCCCACACAACTGTATTATCTCTCAAATGCTTAGCCATGTTTACGAAAATATCCGAAAATAGCGCCTCGATTCTTTGCTTATGTCCCTCGATCGCTTTATCCGTCTTAGGCATATAGGCGATATTGATGAGTGTCGCTGTACCCAATCCTATGAGCAGAAGATACATTTCATTCAGAACCGCCATCCATCCAGCAGTTTCATAGGCGAAAAGATGCAGCATAACAACTGCCCCGGTCACCGCCCCCTCCGTAATCCGCAGCCTATGCAGGACGGGAAACACGACGAGGATGAATATACTGACAACCCACACATGGAACCCCAATACCATAAAAAGAAGAGAGCCTGCGAGAAGCGCGAGCATGGAAGCTAATATCCGATGAAATGCGCTTTGAATCCCTTTTTTCTTCGTCACTTCTATACCTAGAATAGCAAGAAGTCCCGCTGCCGCAGGCGTTTTTATCCCGAATACGTGCGCTAGATACATCGCTATTACGACCGCTAGCGCTGTTTTGAGCACACGAAAGCCCATAGCTTTTTCACCTCGTTATTGGTTTTAACTATGGGCTCATTATTTCATTTTGGGCAAACTGTGGCAAGACTTATCTATGTTTTGTCATTCTTTTTTCCAAATTGGACACAATTTGATACATAACTGTAGCCACAATCGCAATGACGAACAATGTAGAGATAACCAGTGTAAAATTAAACACTTGAAAACCGTATATAATCAAATAACCAAGACCCATTTGCGATACGAGAAATTCGCCTACGATCACACCGATCCATGCCAGACCTACATTTACTTTCAAAGTCGAGACGATGGCTGGGAATGAAGCGGGTAGAATAGCTTTTAAGAACACTTTTCGCTGATTACCCCCAAATAAAGTGACGACCTTCACATAGTTGTTATCCACCTCTTTGAAGCTCCCATAGACGACTAGGGTTGTGATAATAACAGTTATCGAAAGTGTAGTCGCAATAATCGAGAGCAAGCCTGGTCCCAAACCAACGATAAATAACGGTCCAAGGGCTACTTTAGGCATACTATTCAGCACGACAATATAGGGATCAAGCACACGGGAGAGAAACGGCGACCACCAAATCACAACCGCTAACGCCGTACCGAACAAAGTGCCTAACACAAAGCCGATAATGGTTTCGACGACCGTTACGCCCACATGCGGAAGGAGGCTGCCATCAAGGAGTTTATCCCAGAGCAGCTTAAAAACTTTCGTTGGATAACTAAAAAGCAGCACATCGATCCACTTCAGACGGGCCGCCATTTCCCAGAAGATAAAAAATAAGAGCAGGATGGCTAGTTGAACAAGTCTTACATACTTCGTTTTCTTTTTCCTTTCAGCCAAAAATTGCTGATGAACTTGCTGTGTAAGCGTATCGTCCGCATTTTCGTTGAGACGCGCCTGCTGCTGACCATCACTCATGATGCACGCCCCCAAACTCCTGCCATATCAATCGAAAAAGCACATGGAAATCGGGCAATTCCCGCGCTGCGAAAGGCACGGAGGACCGAATTTCCTGCGGAATTATAAATTCTTTGCGAATTCGTCCCGGATTAGGATCCAGCACAATAATACGATCACTCATCGCTATTGCCTCAGAGATATCATGTGTCACAAGGAGTGCTGTCTTCTTCTTCGCACGAAGAGTCTCTACAACCAAATCCTCCAACTGAAGCTTGGTCTGATAATCGAGCGCGGAGAACGGTTCATCCAGCAGAAGCAGTTCAGGCTCTGTGGCTAATGTTCGTACTAACGCGACTCTCTGACGCATACCCCCGGATAGCTGAGCGGGATAATAATCTTTGAAGCCGAGCAGCCCCATCTCATCCAATAAATGAAGCACTTCCTGTTTCTTCTCTTTGGTTAACGTTCCTGTAATTTCTAAACCCATACAAGCATTGTCTTCAATCGACCGCCATGGGAATAAATAATCCTGCTGAAGCATATACCCCACCCTTGTCGATGGACCGTCTACGATCCCTCCCGCAACAGTCACCGTACCCACTGTCGGACGAATAAGCCCGGCAATGATCGACAAGAGAGTTGTCTTCCCACAGCCACTTGGACCGATCAGACTAACGAATTCACCACGCTGGATTTCAAAATCAATCTGCTCAACAGCAAGTGTAGCTCGCTTCTCAGTCACATAAACTTGTGTCACGTCTTTTACAGTCACAGCTGTATCCATGTTCGTCCCCCCTCTTGTTCGATTCATCGACATGCCTAATGCTGATTACTACGGTTTTACGTTCGATTTCGCTTTCTCTGCAAAGCTATTGTTCACTAGCTTTTTCCAAGCTACCTTTTCTTTCAACTCACCTGCGGAAGTCATCACATCTAGCAAATTGTTCCATTCTTGTTCATCAACAATGCCGTCCGTCGCGAATGATCCTTGATCCTTATAGCGTTTAACAACACTTTTTACAATTTCTACATCGATATCTTTAAAATAAGGCAGAACCGCATTCGTGATTTCATCCACACTTTTCGCGGCAACCCAAAGCTGAGCGCGTTGTACCGCATTGGTGAACTTCTGAACCGTTCCTGCATTTGATTTCAAGAAGCTTTGTTTGGTCATAAATACCGTGTAAGGCAGGTGTCCGCTCTCCACACCGAAGGAAGCCATAACGTAGCCCTTGCCTTCTTTTTCAATAATGGAAGCTTGCGGTTCGAAGAGCTGTACATATTCCCCTGTTCCCGATGCATACGCGGACGCGATATTAGCAAATTCAATATTTTGAATGAGCTGGAGATCCTTTTGAGGATTAATGTTGTGCTTCTTCAATGTGAATTCGCCAGCCATCTGAGGCATGCCGCCTTTACGTTGACCGAGGAAAACAGAGCCTTTGAGCGAGTTCCAGTCGAACTTATCCACTTTCTTCCTAGCAACCAGGAAGGTCCCGTCTGTTTGGGTTAGCTGCGCAAAATTAATAACCGGATCATCCGAGCCTTGTTGTGATACGTAGATCGAAGTTTCCGATCCAACTAAAGCTACATCAATAGCGTTTGACAGTAAGGCTGTCATCGTTTTGTCGCCGCCTGGTGTGGTGGTCAATTCAACATCAAGCCCTTCATCCTTGAAAAACCCTTGCGATAAAGCCACATACTGCGGTGCATAAAAGATGGATCGCGTGACTTCACCAATACGCACCTTTGTTGTTTCTTCGCTTTTCGTTCCGCACGCCGAAACGATTAAACTGAGCAGTAGGACGGCGGATAATGTGAATCCCCATCTTTTCCGATTGTTCATGGACGTCCCTCCGATAAAAGTAGTAATGTATCCTATGCAGGAGCCCAGAAGTCGGTTAATATTGTTTTCTGAAAATATGGAGGGTAGAAGATCAAGTGCCGTATCCTGCCATATTTGATCACTCAAGCAATGTTGTATAATGGAGTCAATTTCATAATAAAAGTCCGATTTTTCTAAGTATGGTTTCGGAAGAAATGCAGTTGGATAAGAGCCTTTAGAGACTGCTATTACTTCATTTCCAGCGTATTTTGTAAAAATAGGAGTCCCTAGAGACTCTTAACCTTCAAGTGAAGTGTAGATTCGGTAGAAAAGCAATCGGATAAGAGCCTTTAGAGACTGCTATTTCTTCATTTTCACCGTATTTTGTAAAAATAGGAGTCCCTAGAG
>NZ_LMEO01000006.1:0-26521 GCF_001426375.1 Paenibacillus sp. Root444D2 | reverse complement strand
CTTGGCACCTAATGGATGCCTTGGGTAGGTGACTGTTTTTGAATGCGCTATAAGTCCTTATGTAGCAAGAGGTTTGAATTATGAAATTGACTCTAATGTGCAACTTTAGCCAAGCAAAACAGCTTAATTCCTACGAATGATGTAAAAAATACAACAATTTCTTTCAAAAGGATCCACTTGGAAAGAATACGGCTTGAATTGTTGCAGAAAATGCAACAATTCCTGCTTCGTGAGAAGAAACCGGTGCGAATTGTTGTATGTTATATAACTTCCCGGTATAAACTGGAACTAAATGATCATGTACACTTCCTAATTTGAAGCTGCCCCCTCAAACCCACCCCAGATAAGAAACTACTTCGTTCTTCAGGATATTACTTTTCACTTGTTACACTTCTCTCAATTTCATTATAAAACCTATCCGGATAAGAGAAAATCCATATTTATCTAATTATTGGCAAAAAAAACAGCAGCCCAAGGCAATATTCCTGCCTCAAGATGCTGCTTTAATCACTTTAAATACCGTAAACCGTTTGGTACTTCTCTTCCAAGTATTGGACAAGATAGTCGGGATTCAAATCTTCACCAGTCACTTGGCGAATGATTTCATTCGGCGTCAAAAGCTTGCCATGCTGGTAAACTTTATCTGTTAGCCATTCCTTGATCGGTACCAGATTGCCTTCGGCAATCAAGCTGTCGAAATTCGGGAGCTCTTTGCGAAGGGTATGCGTAAATTGCGCCGCGTACATATTACCGAGTGCATAGGACGGAAAATAACCAAATGCGCCACCAGACCAGTGGACATCCTGCAGTACACCCTCGCCGTCATTCGCTGGAACCACGCCCAAATACTCTTCGTATTTGGTATTCCAAGCTTTAGGCAAATCAGCTACGGCAATCGTACCGTTGAATAACCCTTTTTCCAGCTCATAGCGAATCATAATATGTAAGTTGTAAGTCAATTCATCAGCTTCTATACGAATTAATGACGGCTCGATATGGTTTATAGCACGATAGAAGGAATCCACATCTACATCATCAATTTGTCCGCTGAACGTCGTTTGCAGCTCGCCATAGTAGCGATCCCAGAATGCTTTACTGCGTCCGATCACATTTTCCCAGAAGCGGGACTGTGACTCGTGAATACCCATCGATGTCCCCGTGCACAGATTCGTACCAACTAAATCTTTGGAAATGTTTTGCTCATACAGCGCATGTCCACCCTCATGAATTGTTCCAAACAAAGCGGATGTGATATCATTCGGCAAATAGCGTGTTGTGATCCGAACATCGCCTGGGTTCAGTGCTGTTGCGAATGGATGCACCGTTTCATCTAATCGGCCCGCTTCAAAGTCATACTGCATTTGCTTCAAAATGGAAAGTGAGAACTTCTTCTGCTTGCTAATTTCAAATTGTTGATCCAAAAAGGATCGACTAGGCTGATTGGCTGAAGCTTGAATACGCTGAAGTAAGGGAACCGCTTTTTCACGCAGCGCACCGAAAACTTCGTCTAATTTCTCAACTGTCATTCCCGGTTCATACATATCCAGTAAGGTGTTGTATTTATTGCCTTCGTAGCCCCACAGCTCAATAAATTCTTGAGTAGTAGCAACGATTTTCTCCAGATATGGCTGGAACGAAGCCCAATCGGAGTTATGCTTCGCATCTTCCCAAGCGGATTCTGCTTGCGAGGTAAGGACGACATAGGCTTGATATTTCTCGGCCGGTATTTTTTTACTGCGATCATATTCTTTTTTACATTCTACGACCATTTTTTTGGAAATGGCATCTAGCTTCTCTAATTCAGAAGGCTGCATGAAAAAGTCCAAATAACTTCCCATCTCATCGGATGTAGACATACGGAAAACTTCGGTGGACAGCTCTCCGACGACTTCAGAACGAGTTTCTATTCCTTTTTTTGGAGCGCCGGTACGCATATCCCAATAAATTAAGGCGATGGCCTCCTCGTACTGCTTCATTTTGCGGACATAGGCCTTGAAAGATTCCAGCTTTGCTGGGGCTGCTTGCACACTCATGCTCTAATCTCCTCCCAAAAGTTTCTTATTTTATCATACTTCGTCCCCTACTCAGAATCAAATTTATGCTGGGGTATGATAGAATAATGACAAGCTTAGGTAAGAAACCTAACTGTGCAAACACTTGAAGGAGATGACTCTTATGAAAATCACGTTTACCGATACAGCTATTCATAGATTGACACCATTTACTTCTGACCAGAATGAAGCTATCTTAAAGCTAGTTTTTGATACAGAAGACTGCGGCTGTTCCGTAAACGGAGTGCCTACCCTTTGGCTGGTTTCCCAAGCAAATGATGATGATCTTACCGCTGAAACCGAGACTTTCAAGCTCATTTATAAAGCTAAGGATGAAATCTTTTTTGAAGAAAACATGAAAATCGACTACCATGAAGGAAATAAATCCTATATACTTAAGAGTAATAATCAAATTTATAATGCGGGTATGAGCTTAGTCGACAAAAGATAAAGCTGCGAAGAATATAGACAAGCAGCACATCAACTTACCTGGAGGGAAACCATGTCTTTGATTAACGAAATCTTGAACTATAATAAGGAATTTGTAGAAACGAAGCAGTATCAAGAGTTTCTGACTACGAAATTCCCAGACAAACGGATGGTCGTTCTTACCTGTATGGATACGCGGCTGGTCGAACTGCTGCCCAAAGCCATGAATCTTCAAAATGGTGACGCCAAAATCATTAAGAATGCCGGAGCGATTGTCTCACATCCCTTCGGGAGTGTTATGCGGAGTATTATCGTCGCTGTCTACCAGTTGGAAGCGGATGAAATATTCGTTATTGGACATTACGATTGCGGTATGACGGGATTAAACTCAGAGAGTGTGATTGAGAAAGCGAAAAACAGAGGCATCTCCGATGATGTCATTGAGACACTGGGACATTCAGGCATCGACTTGTCTCGCTGGTTAACAGGCTTTAATCATGTGCGCGAAGGCATTGAGAAAAGCGTTAACATCATTCGAAATCATCCCTTGCTTCCAAAAAATTTACCGGTTCACGGCCTCATCATGGATCCCGAGTCAGGTCGACTCGATTTGCTTGAAGCTGGTTATGAAGCAAATGGTTCCGTATCTCAAAAAGTGGAATGAGCTAGCCTAAAAATATACAAATAAGAAGCCTTTCAATCCACTTTAACGTGGAGTTGAAGGCTTCTTTTTCTATGGCTTCTAGCCTTGTGCCAACACACACACACACACCAACTTCTACGTAAATCAATGTCAAGATAACCCTGGACATTAGCCAGGTCCTTCGTTTAACAGCCCCTCCCAACTACTGCGTGCAACTTGTAACGATGTAAAACATCGTTACAAGTTGCACGCAGCGTGGGAACCAGCACTGTTTTCATCTGCAACTCTGAATATCAACGTTACAGCGCGAGACAGCCACGGCTGAGACATCTGCAACGATGTAAAACATCGTTACAAGTACCATGCAGCGCGGGAGCCAGCACTGTTTTCATCTCAACGCTGAAAATCATCGTTGCAGCGCGAGACAGCCACGGCTGAGACATCTGCAACGATGTAAAACATCGTTACAAGTTGCACGCGGCGCGGTAGCCAGCACTGTTTTCATCTGCAACGCTGAAAATCATCGTTACAGCGCGAGACAGCCACGGCTGAGACATCTGCTACGATGTAAAACATCGTTATAAGTTGCATGCAGCGCGGGAGCCAGCACTGTTTTCATCTTCAACGATGAAAATCATCGATACAGCGCGAGACAGCCACGGCTGAGACATCTGTAACGATGTAAAACATCGTTACAAGTTGCACGCAGCGCGGAGCCAGCGCTGTTTTCATCTGCAACGATGTAAAACATCGTTACAAGTTGCACGCGGCGCGGGAGCCAGCACTGTTTTCATCTGCAACGATGTAAATCTTCGTTTCAGCGCGAGACAGCCACGACTGAGAAATCTGCAACGATGTAAAACATCGTTACAGCGCGAGACAGCCTCGGCTAAGACATCTGTAACGATGTAAAACATCGTTACAGCGCGAGACAGCCTCGGCTGAGACATCTGTAACGATGTAAAACATCGTTACAAGTTGCACGCAGCGCGGGAGACAGCACTGTTTTCATCTGCAAATATGAAAATCATCGTTGCAGCGCGAGACAACCACGTCTCAGACATCTGCAACGCTGAAAATCATCGTTACAGCGCGAGACAGCCACGTCTCAGACATCTGCAACGATGTAAAACATCGTTACAAGCACACGCAGCGCGGGAGACAGCACTGTTTTCATCTGCAACGCTGAAAATCACCGTTACAGCGCGAGACAGCCACGGCTGAGACATCTGCTACGATGTAAAACATCGTTATAAGTTGCATGCAGCGCGGGAGCCAGCACTGTTTTCATCTGCAACGCTGAAAATCATCGTTACAGCGCGAGACAACCACGGCTGAGACATCTGCAACGATGTAAAACATCGTTAAAAGCCACACACAGCACGGATATCAGGCCTTATCTCACCTGATATTAAAGGGTTGCCTCTCTGTCACCCAAAACATATAAATTCTTATCTTACAAAAAAGGCGCTCTCCCCCTTAGCGGGGGAAGCGCCTTTGCACTTACCTTGCCTTGTTACATTTTTATCGTTTTCACTAAGCGTTTAGCGTCGCCGTTAGGCGTTGCAACCACTTCATACACGTTGATGCTGACATCCGAACTCAATTGTTCGGATTTGATATTACCGAAATCAATAAATTGCACGCCAGACATGATCTTCTGCTGCCCAGTGAAGGTCATCGATTTGGAGCTTAATAGTCGCCCTTCCGAGTCCACAACTTCAAAAGCAAGTGTTGAGAAGTTCGCATCCGTAATCACCTGCTCCTGCCTCTTCACGTCCAAATCCAAACGTAACCTGTAAGCATAAGATGAATCTTTGCTATATGTAGCGCTCACAGAGTAATCCTTCAAGTCGATGGTATAAGGGTACAAGGAGATAGCGCCTGTACTTGGAATTGGTTGAATGGAAGTTTTGTATGACCCAACCGCTAGGCGATTGGCATCATAAACATTAAGTGCAAGCTGATCAGCTTTCTCGCTGGCAGGCAGCATGTAAGAATAACTCAACACATAGCTAGTATTGGGTGCGATGGTTTTCGCTACAGCTGACTGACGAACACCAGAGTATGTGTAGCCTTCAGCGCTTGTCAAATCCGTTTGGAAATCCGGAACGGTCAAAGACGTTGTCCCTTTATTCGTCAGCTTATACTTCGCAACAACCGTCTTAAACCCGAAGTCCGAATTCTCACTCATCCCAAACTCCACAAGGGATACATCGACATTCGAATCAATGAGATTACTTGCCGTAAGCTTAAATGGTGTGCCTAGGGTGTAATCTTGTGCGGCTGCGTAAGAGGAGACCTCTCCACCATTTCCTGCTCCGGCAAGCGTAGTTACCGAAACCGGTAAAGTTGCCGCTTGCTTGCTGCTGCTTGCGTCCGTATTGCCGGTTCCTGTACTAGGCTGTGTTGTCGTAGAAGCAACCGCTTGCTTCTCAAGCACAACCAATTGCAGTGCATCTGTGTTCAGCCCTGCAGGCAAAATGCCAGAGAAACGGAATGTCGTAGACTCATTCGGTGCTAAATACGACGTACGTACGGCGTTATCACTAGAGGCAACAGCTACACTTCCTCGAAGGGCTTGGAACTCAGCCAATAAGGCAGGTATGGTCACAATTCCATCACTTTGATTCGTTAAGGTCACGTTGGCTTGTAAATGCAATCCATCCGATTGCTTACTTGCCGCTGCCCAAGAAGTTGAGATCGCTAGGCCGTTAACATCCAGATTTGGATACTCCGTCTTGTCACCGATTTTACCAATTGAAAATGACTTCGCAACATTCAGTGAACCCAAAACGGTTGTCTTCACCTTTCCTTTTGGAGAGAATATCAATGCCAAATCCTTGGTCTCAAGCGCTGCTGGAACCGCAGCTTGTAAGGTGGCTTTAACAGGCTGCTGAGGAAGCAAGGATTGCCCTTCTACTTTGGCAAACTGGGCACTGTATGTCAGCCCTTTATTGTCCTGGAAATTGTATTCAAGTCCATCTGGTAGCTTGAGAGTTGAACTACTTAGATTTTCAAGCAGTAAGTCGGTATACACCATCCATGCCCCGTCTTTGTATACTTTATAGCTTTTGCCTAATTGGGCTGTTACTAACGCATCATCAGCAAGTGTGGAGTCCAGTTCCTTCAAATTTAGAACCGCTTGTTGAAGCACGGATTGACCCGACTCCGCCAAAGCAGACTCTACGGACAAAGCACCAATATCTTCCATCGCGTTATAATTCCATTCGAAAATATCGACCTTTAACTGGGATGGAGTCAAATTCGAAGGAATTTCAGAAGTGAATTTGAACGTGCCGGTTTCTCCCGCTTTCACACGCGCCGTTACTTTCTCACTTAGCTTCGCCGTATAAGACACTCCATTCGTATCTATGATTTTGACCCCATAATTATTGAAATCAACCGGAGAGCTGCTGTTATTGTTCAGGCCTAATGAGAAGCGAAGTGAGCCATCCTCAGCCCCCGCAGACAAGGTAACTTTGTCCAATGTAAAGTAGACGGAATCACTGAGAAACACGCCTTCTTTCCCAGCAAAAGCCGATGTTGCAAAGGGGAATGTTAGGAAGCTTGCTGCGGTTAGCATGATAGCCGAACGACTGAGCAAGCGTTTCATCTTTTGTTGTTGTTTCACAGGTAGTCCTCCTTAGAGTTTTCGTAGAAAACTTACTTCGTAAGCATCTACTGAGTTTTGCGTTAGTAAAACTGGCATCGTAAGCATAATCTTGAGTTTTCGTAGAAAACTTACTTCGTAAGCATCTACTGAGTTTTGCTTTAGTAAAACTGGCATCGTAAGCATAGTCTTGAGTTTTCGTTCGTTAGCATAATCTTGCATGTCTCAAATCAATCTGACCGCAACGCGTCAATTGGTCGCAATTTGGACGCTTTGTTCGCCGGATATAAGCCAAAAATAACACCGACAAGTACGGAAAATAAAAAGGCATACAAACTAATATCAAAAGATAAACTGGTTGTTTGCTTGGGGCTAAAATAAGGCAGCGCATAGGATAATCCGATTCCAAGCGCAAGTCCAATCATTCCGCCCATACCGCTGATGACGACGGCTTCCACGAGAAATTGCAGCAAAATATTTCTGCGCTTGGCGCCAATCGATTTGCGAATCCCAATTTCACGCGTTCGTTCACTCACCGTAACCAACATAATATTCATGATTCCGATGCCGCCGACGAGTAGGGAGATTAACGCAACAGCCACTAATTGATTCGTAAGCGTATTCGTTGCTTCAGTCCGTGCTTTAAGCAATTCATCTTGGTTCGTTAAAATGAAGCCTGTATCGCTTTTGAACTTGTACGTCAAATACTGCTTCATTGTCTCTTGAGCGGTATAAATATCATCCTTCGTAGGCGCTTCAACGTAGGTTGTGCGAATTTGCCCCAGCTTGAATTGTCGTCTTGCTGTTTCCAAAGGCATAATCACTGCACTGTCGACAGAAGCCCCGCCGATGTTAGAGCCCTTCTCTTTCAGAGTTCCAATAACATTGAACACGACTCCGTCGATATTGATATCTTCACCTACAGGGTTTAACTGACCAAAGAACGTTTTAGCCACTTCACTACCCAGTATTACGACATTCGAGCGAAACTCCAGATCAGCTGGAGCGAGATTACGCCCCTTGTCAATACTTGCTTTAATTATGTTAAAATAGCGATCGTTCGTTCCAATAACGTTGTACTTCTCCTGCGTTCGATCATATTTAATGTTGGATCCGTTCTTCGTTATCGTTGGCGCAATCGACTGGAACTCCGGAAAATTCTCGAAATTCATCAGCTCATCATAATTCAATTGCGTTGCACGTCCATTACCGGTCGCGGTGACAACAAGCAGATTCGTCCCCATGTTCTCGTATTGCTTGGCGATTTGTTCTGATGTGCCTTGACCTATCGATACTAAGGTTACGACTGAGCTTACTCCAATAATGACGCCCAGCATGGTTAAAAATGTTCGCAGCGGACTGGATATGATCGTACGAAGCGACATTCGAATGAGTTCACTTAGCTTCATACGCTCACCTCATGTTGTGCAACCATCTGAATGTTATTCCTGTAGTCATCAATAATGACGCCATCCTTAAGGGAAACGACACGTTTGGCATTGTCGGCAATGTGATGATCATGCGTAATCAATACGATGGTATTTCCTTGTGCATTCAGCTGAAGGATTAACTCTAATACTTCTTCACCCGTTCTGGAGTCCAGCGCACCTGTTGGTTCATCCGCTAAGATGAGCGAAGGTGATATCGCAAGCGCCCGCGCGATGGCCACACGCTGCTGCTGCCCGCCTGATAGCTCACTCGGCTTATGATGACCACGCTCCCCCATCCCGAGCATCTTCAACATATTGTTAGCCCGCTCTCGCCGTTCCTTCCTTGGTATGCCAGCATAGATCATCGGAAGCTCTACATTTTCCATAGCTGACAATCGAGGCAATAAATTAAATTGTTGGAAAATGAAGCCGATCTTCTGGTTTCGCAGTTCAGCAAGTGCATTATCACCCATATTCTCGGTCACAACGCCATCCAGCGTATAACTGCCTGTCGTTGGCACATCCAATAAGCCAATCGTGTTCATGAGTGTCGATTTCCCTGATCCACTCGGTCCGATAATGGCGACAAAATCCCCCTCGGCAACGGAAAGCGATATGCTGCGCAGAACATGAAGATCTTCTTCCCCGCGTTTATATGTTTTGGTAATCTCTTTCAGTTCAATGATATTCATACCGCAATAACTCCTTTCCCGGCCGCATTATCTTGTACCGCCACCGCCGTTAATCCGAACAGCTCCCGTATTACCCCCAGCACCACCGTTACCGCCTGCACCTGCTCCACCAGCTCCGCCTTGGAATCCTGCACCGCCACCAAAGCCACCAGCGCCTCCAGCGCCACCGTTTTGCTGGAACTGCTGTCTCAAACGATTAATTTCATCTTGGCTTAAATTCTGCTGCCTCTTCACGACAGGCAGAACAACTTTATCACCTTCTTTAAGACCTTCGGTGATTTCGATTTGCGTTTTGGACCGAATTCCAATTTTTACCTCGTGTTCATTATCCACCGTACCATCGGCTTTCTTCAGAGAAACAACACGCTTCCCTTTTTGTGATTGCAGCGCTTCTGGCGGTAAATAAATAACGTCTTTTTTATCTTGAATTAAAATTTCGCCAGTTGCTGTCATCCCATATTTCAACATATTGTCTTTATTTTCAGCAGCTAGGACCACATCATAGAAGGTTACACCATTCGTCGTCGTTCCTACAGAAGAGATTTGCGTCACTTCAGCCGGGAATATACGTCCAGGGTAAGAATCAACCTTGATTTCAGCTTTCATCCCCGTCTTAATATTAGGTAAATCCAGCTCATCCACTTGCACTGGCAGCTGCATTTTCGCTAAACTAGCGACAGCTCCGAACTGCGTACCGTTGGTTACCTTACTGCCGACCCTGAAATTACTCAAAATATCATTTTTCTTATTCACAAAGTCGGTTGAAAATACGCCGTCAAAGGGAGCAACAATTTTGAGGGAATCCACCTTATCCTTAGCCGAGTCCACTTTAAGCTTCTGCCGTTCAAGAGCAGACTGTTTCTCCAGAATATCATCGCCCAGCGTATCATTCACGAAGGTTGCGATCGTATCGCCTTGATGTACCATGTTCCCTGTTTTGAATGGCAATGCGGATACACTCCCAGTCGTACCAGCCATAATCGTCGTTACCTTCAAGTACTGCAAAGCACTCTTGCCTTGTGAATCGACAGTTCGCCCACCGATAGTAACCGAACCTGATACGTTCGTTCCTGCATCCATGGAGTTGTCATTCGGGACAGCAACTTCAACGTCAATCAGTTTACCGCCTTTTCCATCCGATTTTGGATCTTTGGAAATAGTTTGAATTGTTCCTGTTTTCGTGATCATAAATCCATCTAACGTAATATCCACCGGATCTCCCTTATGAAGCTGCGAAGCATCTTCCACAAAGAAAGGAAGCGTTACGGTTAATGTACTTAGATCACCAATCGTGGCAATTTTGGTCGATTTATTGATCGTAGACCCTAAATCGATGTTATTCGCGTATGTAAGTTTACCGGAGATAGGTGCTTTAACACTCATTAATCCTTGCTGTTGTTGTAAGGCATTCAGATCTTTCTCAAGCTGTTCATAAGTCAGCTGGGCATCTTGCAAATCGCTTTCCAAACTTGTACTCGTTAGTTCAATTAGCACATCTCCAGCTTTAACCGCTTGGTTTCGTGTTAAATTAATTGACTTAATATTCGCATTTTCTGTCGATGAGATCGTTTGTGTATCTTTGGGCTCGAACTGTGCCGTTCCGGAAACGGAGAAGCGGATATTCCCTTTTTTGGCATCGACCGTCACCTCTTTAACGGCAGCAGCTCTTGCTTTCTTCCCTTTCCCACCGAAGTAAGCATACGAACCACCTGCACAAACGCTTACTGCGACAATCACAATGAACCACTTACTGCGATACCATTTCATGAAGAGACTAACCCCCTTAGAATTTACGCCAGAAAACTGGCTTCGAAAGCATATGCTTAACTTTTTTGCTCAACCAACACTTGCCATGTAAGCCTAAAAGTGTTCCTACATCGCTTGCCGCTTACATTTAATCATGTTTGGACGTAAGAAGTTCCATTAGCTGCTGTTCTACACTTATTCCCACATTTCTTTGGTCGAAAAGCTGAAATTCACCGTTCCCACGGTCCGTCATACCTGCTTCAACTTGGCGCTCCGCCTTTCTTTTTTGAATAAACGCATTGACTCGCTTTTCCCGTTCTTCCGAGGATACCTCTTCACCCAGATTGTCCATCCGCTCCGCTATGCGCTTCTTCATTTGCTTGGATTGTTCATCCAGAAATGTTCGCTGTGAAAGAGATAAGCCATTGATGACTTGTTTCTGTTCGGACTCAGAAATGCTTCCTTCATCCATACTTTTGCGAACAAAAGGCAGAATAGACTCAGCCTGCTTGGCCGTAATCGTTAGAGAGGCAAGCCGATCCATTCGAATTAATCCCTGAAAAAGCATAACGAGCTGCATCTCTCTAAGGTTTTGGACATCTTCAGCGGGGAGGGCTTCCTGCGGAGTTTTCCCAGATGATGGAGAAGGCGATACCAATGCAGAAGTGCTATCAAGCAAAGGCATGTGCCCGCTGCAACCACTTAGCAGGAAGGAAATGAGCGTTAAACGCAGCACCATTTTCCGTGTGTATTTCACCTTATATACACCTCCAAAACAAAAAATCCTGTCCAACAGGAACAGGATACGAAATAATGATGAATTAAGTTTGCTTTAGATGTAAAATTATTGTGAATTATCTACGAAATGCGAGGAAAAGTAACACGAAATTCGGTACCTTCGCCTACCCGGCTGCGAACATGTATCGTTCCATTCATACCAGTAACCAAATGCTTCACAATCGTAAGTCCAAGACCCGTTCCTGTCTTAATGTCTGACCGCGAAGTTCTTGCTTCGTCTGCTTTGTAGAAACGATCCCAAATACGTTCTAACTCGGCATCTGTCATCCCTTCCCCGGTGTCACGAACATACATATGGACCTCTTGCTCCTGCTCTTCTAGCGCTACCGTTATCGTTCCGCCCTTTTGTGTGAATTTCAACGAATTATAGATTAAATTTTGTACAATTTGAGCAAAACGATCAGGATCTAAGTGAACCCGAGAAGGCACCTTTGCCGGCTCAGGAAGAATAAGGTGAAAGTTTATTTCCTTCGTTGCAATCGGTGCTTTCAGCAGCTCCAACGATTCTTCAAGCGTTTCTGCGATGGATACAGGTCTAAGCCGGAACACATCGACCCCATTTTGAATTTGTGCCAAATCTAATAGATCGGTCACGAGGCGCTGCAGCCGTTGAACTTCTTGATCACAGATACGCAGGTAATGCGAATATTTCTCTTCCGGAATGACCTTATCATTCATGGCCACAATAAAACCGCGAAGTGTCGTTAACGGGGAACGAAGCTCATGGGATACATTCGTCAAAAACTCCTGCCTCGTTCCTTCCCATTCCTCCAGCTGTTCGACCATGAAGTTGAAGCTAGCAGCAAGCTGCCCTACCTCATCCTGTGAAGTTACCGGAACCCGTGTAGTGAAATCACCATGCGCGAGCTCAAGTGCGGCTCGATTCATCTGTTGAAGCGGACCTGCGAGTTTGCGAGAAATGATAAACAGAATGAAACCAACAGCTACCAGTGAAAATAATAGGGGAACCAGAATGTTAACGCGAACTGCAGAAATGGCTTCACTGATATCTCCAGCCGGAAAATGAAGAATGATGACCATAGGTTGTCCGTTTAGTTGATACGGGGCGTGATACGTAAACAGATTTATGGTTCGTCCATCAGGTGTCGGTAAACCAACCATGCCATAGCCGGTATGACCGTGAAGTCCATCGATAAAGAGCGTATCCATCTGCTTAGGAATCGCCCTCCCTTCACTATCCGAGGAGCCATTCAGAATGTTGCCCTTGTCGTCAACAAGCCAGACTTGTCCATTAATGCTTCTAGCCAAAATACGTACCGTATATTTCAGCTCTCGGGTTGAGATCGTTCCATCCTGTAATGAATTCATTAAGCGAGTGACTTCCACATTACGTTTCTCCATCAGCTCGATCTTATCTTTATAAAATAAATCTGTGAAATAGTAGTTCCAGAACAGGAAAAGACCAGCAAAAAATAGCACACAAGTCGCAAGAAAAGACAGGAAAATTTTCAAATACAAGCTGTTGCTCTTTCCCGCCAGCCAACGTTTAAACATGCTGAACCACCTCAAAGGAGTAGCCAATTCCCCATAGGGTCTGGATGCACCACATGTCATGCTGTCCTAGCTTTTTACGCAAGTTTTTCACATGGGCATCAACCGTACGCGTACCGCCTGTAAAATCAAAATTCCACACATAACCGAGTAGATCCTCTCGTGTAAATACACGGCTTGGATGACTGGTTAGGAAATACAACAGCTCAATCTCCTTCGGTGTAAGTTCAACCCGTTTCCCGCCGACCGTGACCCGATACTGCTCAAGATCAATAACAATATTGCCGATCTCCAGCCATTTGCGGGATGAATTCTGGGTTTGAGATAGTTCCATAGGCACTTGAATCGTGCGGCGCAGAACGGCCTTAATACGGGCAATGAGCTCATTCGGGTCGAAAGGCTTGACCAAATAATCGTCAACCCCTAGATTAAACCCTCTCAGCTTATCGATGGACTCCCCTTTTGCCGTGAGGAAAATGATTGGCGTTTGATGAAAAGGGGCCTCCATTTTGCGAATTTGCTCACATAACTCGTAGCCGGATATATCTGGCAGCATGATATCCAGTAGAACCAAGTTTGGTTTCTCGTTTATTATCGTACGAAGCACTTCCTGCCCTCGCGGCAATATAATCGCCTCATAGTTGGAGTGCTCCAAATACAGTCTGACGACTTCAGCAATATTCGGTTCGTCATCTACAACTAGAACTTTGCCTTCCGAACTCATCTAGCGCCACCCTTTTCCTTGCGGATCTGCTGCTGCCTTGCTCTTTCATTGATTACCTCTGAACGATCTCTCCGCGTATGTTTTTGAATGAGCTGTTCATCTTCCATCAGGCTTGGTGCCTGCCATATCAGCCCTCTTCTGTCACACTCTTTTAAGCAGAAATCTATAAGGTCCGGGTCAGTAATAGGTAAATTAATATCCTCATATAGAAATTCATCTAGCTCTATAGAAGACCAAACCTGGTAAATGAGCTCTTGAAGCTTATCAGGGTTTAACCCTAAAGAAAGGACATGAGGAGCTTCCGCATTCCTTCCTGCACTTTGCAGCATTTTCACAGCACCATTGCGGTTGCCTCTACGAATATGATACATACCTACTGCAATTTGAATAAGAGCCACATAGGTTCTGCTGCGTACATCCCCTGGATGCTCTTTCCAGAACTCCTCCATCACTTCATGGCATTCAAAATAATCCCGTTGTGCATGGAAATAAAGTAAATAATCGATATATGCCTCCGGATACGGCTTCATGAATCGTTCCCCTCACCTTGTTGTGATCAGGTTAATGTCTAATTACTTCTCATGTTACTCGAAAGTTGTGTCATCGTCCAACATCAACAAAGGAACGCTAACTTTCATACATTTTCCAGCGCAACCAAACTAGCATATCCTACGTCCAATTAAGTAGTTTACTAGAAAGAGGCGTGATGGATGAAAATCGGGAAATGGATGCTCACAGGCACCCTGTTATTATCAATGAGCGTACCAAATGCTGTTCATGCAGCAGGTGCGGTTCAATCTAGTCCGGACAAAACAACGAAATACCGCGTCTATCAGTACAATCATGTCCTCATGGAATTTGCGGCTTATGGGCAAGCAGAAGCATTTGCAAAAGGCTTTACGAATAGTCATGTAGAAGAAATAAGCACTCGCAAATGGCTGTGGAACAATTTCCCTCGCTACCAGGTGTTTCAGTTGGATGTATCACTGCCTGAGTGGCAATTTGCCTCACTGGACGCGGCCATCGCTGAAGCCAAAAAATGGACCAACGCAAGTGTTCGGGACCTGCAATCCTCCGGTTGGGTGTGGAACAACTATCCTAATTTCCAAGTCTACCAAAATGAGATCACGCAGGATTCATGGAAGTTTCTAACACTGAACGAAGCCGTTGCCGAAGCGAAGAAGTGGGGCGGCGCCCATATTATTGATTTAAACAGTAATAAGTGGATTTGGGACAATATTTCTAATGAGGATAAGAAAGTGCTCCGCACTGGCGAACTTACATACAAAGTGTATCAAGGTACATTTTCGGCAGACAATTGGGAATTTGCATCCTTAGAGGACGCCATTAATGAAGCTCTCAAATGGGGAAATTCAACCGTAGTTAATAAAAATACGAAAAAAACCGTGTATAGCAATCTTAAAGTTTATAAAGTATTTCAGAACGACACGTTTTTGCAGGACTTTGCTTCCTTGAATGAAGCAGCAGACTACGCTCGTCTATGGGGACACAGCTCCATCTTCATGGATGGCCGCAAAATTTGGAACAACTACGCCTCTTATCAAGTGTTTCAGAATACAGCGCTTATTGGCGAATTCAAGACGATTCCCGAAGCATTAAATTACAGTGTGCAGTATAGTAATTCTTCTGTTCAAACGCTCGATCACCGCTTCCTTTGGGATAACTTCAAAAAGCTGCAGGTATGGGGTTGGAACGGCATGGCCGGTGGTGATGCGATTAAAGCGCATGTGAACAATACGGTCGGACTTGATGTTGATTCTCCGAGCTATTTCGAGCTATCGGATGCAGCCGGTAATTTGAAGGATCAATCCAATGCTGATACGGTCAAATGGCTCCAAAAGAATGGTTACACCGTGTATCCGTTAGTCAGCAACCAATTTAACTCAACCTTGACGACTCAATTTCTTGCGGATAGTGCTGCCCAAGACAAATTCGTTAAAGCCTTAGTTGACCGCTCCGTGCAGCTTGGTGTTCCAGGCATCAATGTCGATTTTGAAAGCTTGGCTGGTTCGGATCGTAATGCTTTTACAGCCTTCATAGCCAAATTGACCTCCTACGCTCACTTGAACAGCTTAGTTGTATCCATTGATCTGCCGCGTGGGAGTGTCAAATGGAACCATCTTTCTGCATTCGATCATGAGAAGCTGGGGAGTCTGGTTGATTACGTCGTCATCATGGCCTACGATCAATTCTGGCGTGACAGTACATCTGCGGGGTCCGTTGCCGGGCTTCCTTGGACGGATGGCGGAATTCAAGAATTCCTTTCCTATGGCATTCCACGGGACAAAATCATTCTAGGTATCCCTTACTATGTGCGTGAATGGAAGCTGGATTCAGCCGGTGCCTTGCAAAGTAATCGAACCCTGTTGATGAAAGACATCCCAGCTTTATTGGCTTCCAAATCAACCAAACAAACCTGGGACAAAACCTTCGAACAATATCGGATCGAGTACCAAGAGGATGGCTTCACCTATGTATTCTGGTTAGAAGATGAGGCTACGGTCAAAGCTCGTCTGGACATGGCGAAAAAGTACGACATCGCCGGTGTCGCAGCATGGCGGCTTGGATATGATCAAGCGGACTTATGGAAATTGATTTTGCAGAATAAATAAAAAAATAAAAGATGGCTCCTGTATTTACTATTCGCCGGGAGTCATCTTTTTTATGTCCATTGATATCGATTGTTAATTCGATATAAAGAGTTCAAAGGGCTCAGAGGGTGTACTGCCATCCTGGTAAGCTTTAATCACAGCTAGCTTGAATGCTGGCTACAATACTGCTGAACAACTCCAAAACTTCGATTTTTGAGTTGTTCAGCAGTATTGTGAAGGTAGATCGGCTATAACTGATACCCATGTTGTATTATCTACAATAATTCACATGCCCAAAGGCTATTTTGAAAGCTAAAGTTGCAATTTGGAGTCAATTTCGTAATTCAAAACCCTTGCTACATAAGGATTTATAGCGCATTCAAAAACAGTCACCTACCCAAGATATCCATTGGGTGCCAAGAATTTCATTTCGTAATTCAAAACCCTTGCTACATAAGGATTTATAGCGCATTCAAAAACAGTCACCTACCCAAGATATCCATTGGGTGCCAAGAATTTCATGTTATTCTCCRTTTAAGTACTAGAAATCAGGGCATTTAAGTGGATAAATCCCTTTCTGAATTCTGTAATTGGTTTGAATGTCAATAGCTCGTACGATGTTTATGGCGCCTTGTGGGAAAATAGTGCTTTAATAGTGAACTTTGCTCCTTAAGGTTTATCCTACGATATTTCTATCGAATCCACACTTCATTTAAACGTTAAGAGTCTTTAGGGACTTCTATTTTTACATAATACGGTGAAAATGAAGAGATACCAGTCTCTAAAGGCTCTTATCCGATTGCTTTTCTCCCGAGTTCACACTTTACTTGACGGATAAGAGCCTCTACGGACTCTTATTTTTACAAAATACGCTGGAAATGAAGAAATAGCAGTCTCTAAAGGCTCTTATCCAACTGCATTTCTCCCGAATCCATACTTGGAAAAATCGGACTTTATTATGAAATTGACTCATTTGTACAACATTTCGAGCCCATTTGTTGCAAAATAGCCTGTGTAGGGCCCAATTGTTGTACTTTATGCAACAACAAAGGGAAAAAGGCAGGATCTAGGTAGAATTGTTGCACTTTCTACAACTTCATTCAACCGAAAAGATGGATTCATTCAAACCTTATTCCCCTCCTAATCCAACAATTTCCCACGTGTAATCCTCAGCTTCCTTATTGATATAAACATAAAAACACCCGAGAGAGGTAACTTTTTCAAAGCGTCCCTCTTTCGGGTCACAGTTCAAACCTGCATGGTATTTTTTTATACAGATCAGATAAGACCCCATTCGCTAAAAATAGTTTCAGTTCCACAGCCTGAACAGTATTTGGCGTCCGGCTTGTTAACTTTATAACACCCTTTGTGAAGTAAGGTTTTCTCCTTAGTACACTTATTCTTCAGCGGCGCTCCACAACGAATGCAGTAGTTATCTTCTTTATCAGCGACAAATTTACACCGGACACATTGTTGCAGTTCATCCTTAGCCATAGGTTCAACCCCTTGAAGTTTGTAGCTACTCCATGTATATGTGGGCAGTCACTGCTAAGGTGAATAATAAACACTTCCAGCCTATGTATAAAAATAGGCCTCTTTCGCCCACCCTAAATAAGGAGAGACTTTGTTCTCCGAACAAAGATTCCTATATCTCATAGAGGAGGTGAAGAGGCATGGCTAAAGATGTTCTTTGTGAAGTGAATTCCTGTAAATATTGGGCTACCGAAAACAAATGCAATGCGAGCTCGATTTATGTCGTGAGTCACCGCGGCAATGACCAAGCACGTAATTCAGAGGAAACGGATTGTAAGACGTTTGAGTCTAAGATTTAGAGCGTTAGTGCTAGGGTGAAAATTCAGAGCGTTAAAAGAGGCCCTGTCGGGGGCCTCTTCTCTTTTCCTTGCCCTTATTCTCATTGTAACCAATAATGATAATTATTATCAGTGTTTCGAGGAGAGATTTTCAAGCTCCTCCAGATCCTGCGTTGGCGCTTGGCAGGCAAAGTTCTGGCACACGTAGGCCGTTGCCTGCCCTCCAAGCGGCAGCTTGTCTTGCACGAGCGGAATGAGCTTGCGGACTTCTTCGCCCGCCGCTCCCGGCGGATGAAGAATCAGCAGCGCATTCGGCAGGTACTGCCGCTGCACCGTGCGCAGCATGTGCTGCGTCTCTGGCTTCGCCGGATCGCCGGCGATGACGATTTCACTGGCTGCGCCATAAGCGAAGTCGAGCGCGGCCAGCGTGAGCGCGTGGCCCGGCGGGTAGGACGCGACAGCTCCGGCGAATGCCTGGAGCTGCTCATCTGCTGCCTGCGACAGCTTCGCGTCGTAGGTCAGTCTGGACAGCCGCTGCAGGTTCAGCGCGGCTGCACCGTTGCCCGACGGCATCGCGCCGTCGTAGATCTCTTTGGGGCGGGTGAGCAGCTGCTCGGCATCGCTGCCGTAGAAGAAGAGCCCGCCCTTCTCTTCGTCTCCGAAGAGACGAAGCATCTCTGCGTTCAGCTGGACAGCTTCACGAAGATAGCGCAGCTCGAACGTGGCTTCATACAGCTCGATGAGGCCACAAACGAGGAACGCGTAGTCGTCCACGTAGCCGAGGAAAGCCGCTTCGCCATCGCGATAGCGGGCGAGCAACCGCCCGTCCTCGCGGCGCAGCTCGCGCAGGAGGAACTCCGCGGCTTTCGCGGCTGCCTCCGCGTAAGCAGGCTTGTCCAAGGCTCGTGCCGCCTTGGACAGCGCAGCGATCATCAGACCGTTCCACGCGGTCAGAATCTTATCATCCTTGCCCGGATGGATGCGCTGCTCGCGATGCGCAAACAGCTTAACGCGGGCAGCCTCAATCCGCTGCTTCAGCTCATCCAATGGGATTTGCTTACGCCTCGCAAAAGATTCCATCGTCGTTCCAATTAAATTCGGGATATTATGCCCCTCGAAATTGCCCGACTCCGTAATATCGTACAGTTCGGAATATAAATCGCCTTCTTCAATCCCTAATACATCCTCCACTTCATCCGGCGTCCAGACATAGAACTTGCCTTCTTCCCCTTCGGAGTCAGCATCCTCTGCGGAATAGAAAGCTCCACCCTCGTCTGTCATATCACGAAGTACATAAGTAATAATTTGCTCAGCGACCTCTGCATACTTCTCTTTTCCAGTCACTTGATAGGCTTCTATGTAAGTCATAATTAATAGAGCATTATCGTAAAGCATCTTTTCAAAATGCGGCACTAACCATTTTTCATCCACTGAATAGCGGGAAAAACCGAATCCGATGTGGTCATACATGCCTCCACGATGCATGGAATCCAGCGTTTTTTCCACAATCTCAAGCGCACGTGCATTGCCCGTTTTTTGATAGTATCTCAGAAGGAAAGATAGATTGTGTGATGTCGGAAACTTCGGAGAGCTGCCAAAGCCGCCATGTTCTGGATCAAACATCTTGTCATATAACCGGAATGCTTCATGAAGCGTTTCCTCCGTCACCTCGCCACCTGTACGATGCTCTAGTAAACGACTAGTTGTCTCTTGAATAACTTGATCACCAACCTCGCGAATGCGGTCAGGGTCTTCTTTCCATTTATCTGCGATCTGCGCAACAATCTCAACCATCCCTGCGCGGTTGTACTTCCGACTGCGTGGGAAATATGTCCCTGCGAAGAAAGGCTTCTTCTCGGGTGTCAGAAATACCGTAAGAGGCCATCCCCCTTGCCCTGTCATCGCCTGACAAACAGCCATATAGATATGGTCGACATCCGGGCGTTCTTCGCGGTCCACTTTGATCGAGATGAAATCTTTATTCAGCATGTCTGCAACGATTTGGTCTTCGAATGACTCGTGTGCCATGACATGGCACCAATGACAACAACTATATCCGACACTTAGAAATATGGGCTTATTCTCTAGTTTTGCTATCTCAAAAGCTTCACTATTCCAGGAGTGCCAATTGATCGGATTGTATGCGTGCTGAAGCAAATAGGGGGATTTTTCGTTTATAAGTAAGTTTGGTTTCCGTTTAGACATTTTACATTTCCTTCCTAACTTTTGGAATGTTATTATTATATGCCTTTTACAATAGAAATGAAAAAACGCCTTGCAAGGCATTCAATACAAAAAAAGGCAATTTCTATGTAACTTCCCCCCATCGGTTCAACCCAATGAAACTTCTCTTATATTGGATTATCCTTTCCCGATAGAATAGCTTTACAAGTAATCTGACATAAAACAAACTGCAAACACATATAAATGCCAATAATGTTTATAGCTGCGAGGGAGGAATGTATTTTGGTGTTTAAACCACATCCCAATAATACCGCTATTGTAATCACAGACCCACAAAATGATTTCATGTGTCCTGGGGGGAAAGGCTATCATCTAACAAAAGATAATATTGAGCAAAACAACACTATACAAAACCTCGAAATATTAATGAGTACTGCTTTAAATAAAGGATACCAACTTTTCATATCACCGCATTATTTATACCCTCATGATTATGGCTGGCAATTTACTGGAAATGAACAAAACATGTTATTAGGTCTTCGAATGTATCAAAAGGCAAATGACTATACACCACCTTCTCCAGGAGCTGATTTTGTACATTCTTTAAAACCTTATATTTTTGATAGGAGAACCGTCGTTTCAACTCCACACAAAATTGCTAGCCCACAAACAAATGATTTGGTATACCAGTTACGGCAACATAGAATAGAGAAGACGATTCTTGCAGGAGTACTTTCAAACATTTGTGTAGAGTCCCATATGAGGCATTTAATCGAAAGTGGGTTTGAAACGGCTGTTGTATACGATGCTACAGCAACGCTAAGTGAAAGGGATTTTCAAGCGGCCGTTACGAATTACAAAGCTTTTGCCAGTGCTACTTGGACAACACAGGAAGCTATTTCAAACTTATAAAGCCTTGACAATCCTCATCGAATATTTCTTGTATAACTTGACCAAACGGTTCCCCGAGTTGGTGCTTTTCAGAATAAGGACTTGGAAAATCGAAAGTTAAGGATATGTGTATGATGTGGGCGAGGTGGCTGACTACGGCGAAACCCCTCCGATTTGTTCGGAGGGGTTACTTGCAATGTTGCATATTTCATTTGATTTCTACTATATTACTAAATGTCACGTCAATTTATACTGAAAGCGAAGTTTCAACATGCAATTTTTGATTATGCTGCTATCAACTTCGCAAGAGTATCATTATTCATTATTAAATCTTTTACCAGAAATCCAAAAGATCGTTACAATGATTGTTAGTACAATCCATATTAGTACCACTAAAACATTCCATATTACACTGGGGTTCACTGCTCCTGTAATTAATACTTCCATGGCTTGTTTACTCATACTTGCTGGATTCAAAAAATCTGTAAAAGAACTCAATCCTAGTACAATTCTACAGCCCAGTAGGAATACTATTGAAATTAATGCAATAATACCTTGGCTATTAAAAATAGTACTTATCATAGTAGTGAAAGATACCATAAACAGAACCCATAACAAATAAAACAACGAAGCAATTATCGCGTCCACAAAGTTAACATTTGTAAACAACAAATTAACATACACATACGAAATCAAGTAACCTAACGCAACAGAACAAGCAACAAATATGTAATTGGCAATTATTTTCCCACCTATGTACGATACTACAGTAACCGGTCTTGTAAGAATAAAAGCTAACATACCGTTAACTTTATCTGTCTGTAAGACCCCCATCATCGAAATTGCAATAATGATAACTCCCAACTGATCAAATTGAGAGGCTAACGTACTTGCGAGTACTTCCCCACCTTGTTGAGCAGCCATACTAGGATCAATTGTGATACCTTGTGCTCCTCCGAGTGATTTTAATATGGAAGGTAAATAATGACTAAAAACGGGTTGAGTTATTCCTAAAAATATAAATACTAGAGGCAGCCAAATAATTTTAAATTCACGTACCATTTGAACAAATTCTTTTTTCATTAGCACATTAAAATGATTCATTTTTCCACCACCAACTTCATGAATATCTCTTCTAATGTATCGTTATTGATTTCAAACTTTACGAGGTCAACCTGATGTTCCAGAGCACTTCTTAGTAACTTATTCTTATTCAAGCCTATATCTTCAACTTGTATTTTTATTTTATTTCCTACTGCCTCTACATCTTTTACATAGTTCAAATTTCTCAAAACTTTCATCCATTCTTGATCGATAGACGTAACTTCAAAAATTATTTTATTTTGGCTATTGCTGTTTAACAAGTCGGAGATAGTTGTATCTTCAATTTTTTGCCCATTTTTGATGATAATAAATCTTTCACATATTTCTTCTGCATCACTTAATATATGCGTAGACAATAAAATCGTCGTCTCCCTCTTGATTTCTTCGATTAGATTCAGTACTTCTCTTCGACCAATTGGGTCTAATGCCGATACCGGCTCATCCATTACAATCAATGATGGTTTGTGCAACAACGCCTGTGCAATACCAAGTCTCTGTTTCATTCCACCTGAAAATGTTCCAACTTTTGAATTCTCTTCCCCGCTTAACCCTACTTTCGATAATATTTCTGGGATCGCCTTTGTTAATTCTTCTTTTCTTAATCCTGATAGTTCCCCCATGAAAGCAAGAGTTTCTTGTGCAGTCATCCAATGATAAAAGTTAGGGTACTGTGGTAAGTAGCCAATTTCTTTCTTCATTTGCGAAATTTTCTTTCCGTTAAGCAAAACTTCTCCCATTGTAGGATTAATAATATCTGAAATAATTTTGATGAGTGTTGATTTACCAGCCCCATTTGGCCCTATCAATCCCACACATTCTCCAGATTGCAGAACCATTGAAAAGTTATTTACTGCCTTTTTTTCTTTATATGTTTTAGTAACATTTTTGACTTCTAATTTCATGTTCTTTCACGGTCCTTTCTGCCAATAACAAAGTATAGAATCGGACCAAACGTGTTTAGAAAAATAATAATGAGACTCCACAGCAAAATATTTTTCCTCGTTTTTCTGTGCTTGTATAAATCCATTAATGCTATTAGGATCAAAACCATCCCTACAGCTAAGACCGGTAAAATAACTGGCAACAAAGACATGAAATCAATATCTTTTAATTCGTTCCACCCGTAATGCATTTGCAAATCAACCACTCCTCTAAAGTCATTATGAATAACATTATGTTATCATTATCGATAATGATAACATATGGGAGTAAAATGTTACACTTATTTTTTTATTTAAAGAATATTGTTTTAATACTTATTGTTATTTACAATGATAATATTATCATTATAGATAATAACGAGATCTTTTTATGATTGGGGAGAAAAAGATGGTTAATAAAGCTGAAATTATCCTGCACCCAGTAAGAATGAAGATTTCTCAAGCTTTAATGAGAAACAAAGAGAATGGACTGACTTCACTTGAAATGGTAAAAATCATTAAAGATGTGCCTCAGGCAACGCTATATAGACATATACAAGTTTTGTTAGATGCTGGAGTTATCCGCATTTTGAAAGAAAAAAAAGTGAGATCTATTTCCGAAAAATACTACACGTTAAATGAAGAAGAAGCCCAACTTCGTGCAGATGAGTGGAAAAAGTCTTCTATTAAGGAAAAGCTGAATTATATTTCGCATTACCAATTATCGCTTATGACTCAGTATCAAAACTATCTTACCAAATTAGAAGAACAAGGTTGCTCAGATGATGGTGCTACTTTTTCACTTGTCGAATTAAAGCTTGATGATGAAAATTTTAAAAAGTTTCAAAATGAATTAAACGACCTAGTGATAAAATACTATAACACTGCTAACGAAAGTAATGATCTGGATGCACCAATTCGAACTATTGCCTTTACTATTATTCCAGAATCCTAAAACAGAAAAATTCAACACGAATAGCACACCTTACAACAAAAAGAAAAACCTATGTCTGTTGTAACCTTCCATTTAGAGCCAGTTCGATCGTCCCTTAAAGCTATTTCTCCATCAGGAACCTTTACCGTCGGATAATCAGCATGACTCTGTAATACATTTGACACTCCATCTTCCTCCTTTAGCCTAGTGATGCTATATCCTCTTATCTAAATGATGAAATTACTCTAAGCGAATTACTAAATTATTTTTTCAATTGACAGCAGAAAAGCCGGTTTTTCCCTACAATAAGGAACACCGGCTTTCATATCGTTTCTACTCTTTTCCTATATACTTATCCATAAAGCGATCTACTCTTTCGAAATATTCAGTGGGGTAATGATTGATGGCATCGATATGCTCCGTATTATACGGGTACCATGCTTCTGCATATGGGTCATCTTTTAATGACTCAAAAATTGCTTCTGTATTTTTATAACTAATTTGCTGATCTCCAGTTCCATGAATTAGCATAACTGGCTTGTCTTTCATCTTCATTGCTGCATCAATAGGAGATACGGAATCAAGATCAATCTTAATGACCCATTTACCCACCCATATCGATGTATAACTAAATGGAAAAGAAGGTAAACCTGAAAAGAAGGGCAAACCCTCTCTCAGAAAAAGACCTGCATTACGAAAAGGACTATCTGCAATTACAGCTTTGATGTCATCACTTTCACTTGCGGCTAGCAAAGAAGTAGCAGCACCCATTGAAAAGCCAATAACTCCAATGTTATCACCAGCATGGTCTCTGGATTTTAAATAGCTTACAGCTCCAAGCAAATCATATTTTTCATTGAGACCAAGTGTAATCAAATTACCATCGGATTTACCTTGCGAACTGAGGTCAAATGCCAATACATTATAGCCTTTCGGAACGAAATGCTCTACTAACTTTTTGGTCCGCCCTTTGACTAAACGATTGCTTGTATATCCATGGACGACAATAATCGTCTGATCACTTGCCTTATTGGAAAGACCATTTGCATGAAAGAAGGAACCTCTAATCGTAGTATCATTTTTCAAGCTCTTGAACTCAACCTCTTCGTAGGGAGTCTTATCGATATTCAAGTCGTAGCTGACATTAGTGTCTCTAGGATGATGCATCAAGGTATCCATTACTTTATAGGATATAAAAAATACAAAACCCATCACAAGCAATAGCACGATCCCTAGGATCAATAAAATTTTCCTCCGTTTTTTCGAACGAACGTTTAATGTCAAATTTGGTTGTAATGATGTTTGACTCATTCAGATTCCCCCGCTTTTTCTTTAGGTTGTGTGGGTGAGAACAAATATAAGGCATGCTCCTTCAAATTTCCCCACTCGGGGTGATGGATAATACTTTCTCCAAGAGTTAAGGCTACCCCATTTAAGAAAGAGATATAGGCGCGAGAGATCATAGCTGGTGAAAAGTTTTTGTTGAATTCTCCCATTAACTGTCCCTTCGCATAGACGCATTCGATAGTATCTGTCATTACTTTTGTACTTTCAAGGACCATCTGTGTAAGTTCAGGAAATCTTATCCGTTGTCCTAAGACATATTGAACAAGCCGCAATTCATTTGTATAGCAATAGATATGATTGAATTGTTCTTCTACCATGTTCTTAATTAATACGCCCGGCGTCCCCTCTTGTTTTAGACAAGCAAGCGACTTCACCTGAATATCAGCAAGTGGCTCTAGGACAGCGGCGTAGAATAAGGCTTCTTTACTTGGGAAATATTGAAAAATGGTTCCAGCAGTCACTCCCACACTCTGCGCAATGAGAGCCGTTGTGGTATTAGAATATCCATTTTCTGCGAACAGGATAACGGCTTCTTTTAGGATACAACTACGCCGCTCCTGTCTTTTTTCTTCATTGATTGGTCTTGCCAAATGTATTCCCCTCCCTTTAAACTGAATTTTTTATTAATTAAATGATCAATTATTTAATTAATAATATATCTCTAATTAGTAATTTTAGCAAGAGTAAATTCATCCTACTCATGAGTAGGATGAAACTTCACAAATAAAAACAAGCCAGAGCGCTGCCCAACATGCGCTCCGGCTTGTTTTTTTATATTACTTTGTACGAGATACACGCTTCGACTTCTTTAAGTATTTCAGCAGATTTTCTAATATGAATGTATAAAGTAAGCAGCAGTTTCAGCTTCATACTTAAATCTGAAAATACTTTATAATTGATTCACACGAACAACCCAACAATAGCATGTTCTCGTGAGTAGCAAACGTCAGCTATACCCAATAAATAAAAAGACGAGCTTATTGGAGAGCACTGCAAAACGAATACAGAATCTGTAAAAATAGACCCAGTGGCGCATAGGCACTGGGTTTGTTGTATACTGGAAGAAAAGGAAAAGTGGAG
>NZ_LMEO01000005.1 GCF_001426375.1 Paenibacillus sp. Root444D2 | reverse complement strand
CCCTCTGATGAGGAACGAACTGCTTTTTTTCTTTATCTCATGCTTTTTCCATTTGGCAGATCCACTTCGTTCAAAAGTAAGGCTTTTGCAGTGCTCTCCATTCTGGGTGTCTTTTTTGGTTATCATCAGTCTATAGCTGACGATTGAATAAGACCGTAGGTGAAACTGTACTATTCAAATACAGAATGATTGTCAAACAAAACGGGAGGGAGGGAGTAATCCAATTTTTGACCCCATGAGACCTTATGAATAAACCTAGAGGAATCAATAGATTGATATATCAAGGTTTATTTTATTTTTGGTTGAAATGATTATGTTTCTCTTAAAATGAGATGTACGCTTGCGTATGGTCAAATAAGTATGTTCGATCCCAGATATATCTTTTATCCTTGTTGTCATTTAATGTCAGTACAACTTTTCCAAATAGATCCATTAATGCCGAATCAATTAATTCTAATCTCACGGGTCCCCATGCCTCTTGGTTTAGTTGAGTGTAGTTCATACATTCCACTAAGTTCAGACCTTTCATTCGCTGAAAAAGAGCAACCCACATAGTCAAATCGTATTTCAGGGTTTTACAAGGGATCGCAAATTCCCTTAAGCCAACTGATCCTGTATTTGTGGTAATAGCAATTAGCCCGCAAATATCTGTCTTGTCTCCAAGTTGCAGCTTTTCTGTAAGCTCACTGTCAAATCGAAAACATTCTATTCGGGAAATCTTGTACTGCTGCAAGAATTCAAGACCAATCGCCGAATTTTTCAAATTTAGCAATGCAATACGAAGGGGATGAATATCCTGGTGATACTCAACAGTTTCATCCATCGTAAAATTGTCGGAAATCGTGAACGGCATCCTGTCCCTCCTTTAAACAAGTTAAATTAGTTCATGAAAGCAAAAATGACCTTCTCTAGAATCAGAGAAAGGTCATAAGAACTCAAAGTCATATCCTCACTCTTATCTCCCAGATTCGCTTTGCACAGCGTTTCCGCAAGAATTAGCACCGTGCATTCCTTTGATTAACAAAGGTTTGTCGGTTGCCGGGTTTCATCGGGCTAGTCCCTCCACCTACTCTTGATAAGAAAATTCAACATATTCGATTATTTTTATAATACTATAAAGCACTCTGATGTCAAGGAATTTCACACTTTACTATTAACAATCCATATACTCATGAGCGAGTTGAAGATGGCGTCTTTTTAAATACATTATTTAGGCTTTTTGTCCTTAACTTAAAATATTCTAAATTAGTAAGTGGGTATGATTCCTAATAGGGGAGCAAATTCGAAAAGAAATATTTAATTGCAAAAAGTATTTTTTAAAAGCTTTTTTTCAACTGATTTTGAACTTTTTTCCACTTTTTGGAGTCTTTTTGAAGGAAACTGAAATAAGATATAGATTAAAAACTTAGGGTAAGAGACTCAATGTACCCGTGCTGCATAAGGATGATATTTACGATTCTGTTGCTGTTTTCGTTAAAGAGCACGGTTCAAGAAACAAAATCTGCTTCGATTTTCTTTTTCGCTTCTTAGAGAACGTAATCCAGTCAAATTCCGCCATTATACTCGATTACGGACTAAAGAGGTGGGGTATTAAAAACGATACATTGTGTCTGCAGTGATGAATCAACCTGGTCAGAAAGACTTGCTAAACGAAGCATCAATCCATTACCTAACCAATTAATAACTAATTTATCTGAGCTAAAAGAACACTATAAGGATTTGGGTCAAGAGCTTTTTGAGGGAGAATTAATTTTGGATACTATTACACCCATAGATAAAAATGTTGAGAATATCCAATCTTTTTTGGTTGAAGCTTTACAAAATATATCACGCTAATAGAGATCTATAGCTTCATAAAGACTTGTTTAAAAGGGAGTTGTGAGTGTAATATGCAAAAAGCAATAATTGTTAGTTACTTGACCGACAAAAGAAATAATTTAGAAGAACTAAATGAATTGTTATCCCAGGGATGGAAAGTAGTAAGTCAGAGTTCTATGGGAGGTGGAGGAGTGAATACGGTTCATTCTCTCGTAATACTCGAAAAATAGCGATTCCGTTAACGAAAGATTATAGTTGAGGGCTTGCTTCGCGGCAGTTCCTTTTATATCTATTAAAGTAAAAGGAAAATATATATAGAACCTTTAGTTTAATGAATAAGGAGCAGTTTTGCTGCGGCAGCTGCTCCTTATTGGTTTATTAAATTGTAGGAAGTACTTCAAAGCTTATTTGTAATTCAGCCTTTTTGATCAAAGCAACGCCTCAAAACTGTATTTAAAATTTATTTTTTACCTTCAAAACATATTTGTCAACTAACAGCGTGCAAGGATACATCTGCAGTAGCTATTGAAGGTATGAGTCCGATTGGAATACCGTTGATAATCAGCACAAAACGGTTCGAAATAATCATGTGAACACATGACGCTAATATATATATAGGTAGTAATCGAGGCGGGAGAAGCAAATTAATCGTAATTCGAAACGAGGGGGGTGTAAGAATTGCTAAGCAAAAATCATTTAAAACTTATCGTAATCATCTTAGGTGTAGTGGTTTTTAATATCGTGGTTCTTTCACCTGGGATTATAGGGATAGAGATCGGTGGTAGTGCTCTTGAAACTGCTTCAGGTGTGACAATCATTTTTGCCAGTATCCTCGCTCTATCGTACGCGACCAACATGTTGATATTCAAGCTGCCGTCAGTGAAACCAGTGAAAGAAATCAGGACTCACAATGAATATATAAATGCCCTTACTCATTATAAAGGAGTCAAAACATTGCAGAGCGATATTGGGCTAGCCCTTCGGCAGCTAGAGCGCCTTAGAAAAAGAATGGAGACCCTGTTAGGACTTTTAAATCAAAGGTTTGATCCTAATGAACTCACTTATAAGAAATTCACTTCCGTGGCGCAAGAAGTCGAGAATTTGTTCTATCTCAACATTCGCAGCATACTGGGCAGAATGCATGTATTCGATGAGAACGAGTACAAGATTGTTATGCTCAAGGAATCGTCGAGGTTACCTTCAGATCTCATCGCAGAAAAGATGATGGTGTATAACGAGTTCCTATCGTTCGTTAAAGATTCTCTCGGTACAAACGAAGAAATTTTGTTGAAAATAGACATACTTTTAATGGAAATCTCACGATTGGACAGTTTAGAACTTGCTGACATAGAGCAGATGCCGTGCATGCAAGAAATAGACTCGTTGATAAAACAAACAAAACACTATAAGGAATAAGAGGTGACTTCGATGAAAAATAAGAGAGGTTTGTTCCTCCTATCGGGTATTATCATTGTTTTAGCATTCGGACTTGTGTATGCAGGTGTGAAACTGACTGCAAATCTTGGGAAATCTAGTGTTCAAGTTGCAGCTGAAAATGCTGGAGAACGTTTATCTGAACTATACTCCGATATATCTATTGCCACGGATAAGCCTGTAAAGGGACAGATAGACCTTAATCCGGCTGATGTAGCTGAAACGCTTCCGGATATCTCGAAGTTTCCAATAACAGTGGGAAGTACAACGGATAATTTTGTTGAGATCTTCTCCTCTACAGAAAAGTCGGGAACCGGCGTTGATGGTTGGTTAACCGAAGTGGCAACGGAGTTCAATCAAGCCAAGATTGAAGTAAACGGCAAACCAGCTTCCGTGAAGATACGTAATATTGCTTCAGGTACTGCAACGGACTATATCAAATCCCGTAAATACATTCCTGACGCATTCACTCCATCCAACGAGTTATGGGGAGAAATCGTAAAGGCAAATGGCATCAAGACTCAGCTAATTACAAAGCGTTTAGTAGGAAACGTGCCGGGGATCGTCATTTCAAAGGCAAAACATGATGCTCTGGTAGAGAAGTACGGATCAGTGAATGTCAAAACCATCACAGAAGCGATTTCCAATAACGAGTTCGCAATGGGATATACCGATCCATTCGCAAGCTCTACTGGCCTGAACTTTCTCGTTACTGCTCTGAACACCTTCGACAGCTCCAACATATTGGGGGAAAAAGCGGTTAAAGGATTCGAGAAATTCCAATCCAATGTACCGTTCACCGCGTCCACAACAATCCAAATGCGTGAAGCTGCCAAGTCTGGCGCTCTAGACGGGTTTGTCTTGGAGTATCAGACATATGTCAACGCGGCGGACCTTAAAGGTAGCTATGTATTCACACCATTTGGTGTTAGACATGATAGCCCACTCTATGCATTAGGGGACCTGCCACAGAATAAACTCGATGTAATAAAGAAATTTGCTGAATTCGTAACACAAGAGAAATACCAAAAAACAGCGAAAGAAAAGGGCTTTAACGGCCTCGAAGATTACAAGTCTGAACTCGCACCTGTTGATGGTAACCTTCTAGCTTCTGCTCAAAAAGTATGGAAAGAAAAGAAGGATGGCACCAAACCAATTGTCGCGGTATTTGTAACGGATGTTTCGGGAAGCATGGCGGGGGCGCCGCTCAATCGACTCAAGGAATCCTTATTCAAGGGGCAGAAATACTTGGGCAAAGACAACAGTATCGGCTTGGTTTCGTACTCCAGTGGTGTAACAATCAAACTCCCGATCGCGAAGTACGACACAAATCAGCAGTCCATGTTCGTCGGCGCGGTCAATAGCCTCCAGGCGAGTGGTGGAACGTCAACCTTTGACGGTATTATTGTTGCCTTAAAGATGATTCAAGACGAATTGTCTGTTAATCCGAACATGAAGCCAATCATTTTTGTATTGAGCGATGGCGAGACAAACGAAGGGCATTCTCTCAAGGACATAAAGGGATTAGTCGAAATCTATAAAGTCCCCATTTATACGATCGGCTATAACGCAAACATCAAAGCCCTCGAAAGCATTTCTAGTATCAACGAAGCTGCAAGCATCAATGCAGACACTGACGATGTGGTGTATAAACTCGGCAACCTGTTCAACGTCCAAATGTAATTCAAATCGAGGGGGGATTCACATGTCATTCACATTGGAAATAGCCAATCCTGAAGAAATTAAAGCAGTGATCGAACATGAGATTAAGCCGGTTCCCGAGGAAATTGCCAAGTTGAAAGAGATTGCTGACTCTAATGTAGCTACGATCATGTCATTGGAACTTGATTCGCTCGACAAACGGAGGGAAATTCTACAATCGATCGATACATTCGGTGTAGATACAATGAAATTGTCTTCCTCTAAAAATGCGTTACTGCAAGTGTCGGTCGGTAATCTTTCAAAAGCTGGCGAAGATGGCGGGCAAGTAGCCAAGGGATTAGCAGACCTGCACACACAAATCAAAGATTTGGACCCAAGCCTTGTTGATTTCGCCAAAACCGGCATCCTTGGTAAGTTCTTCAGCCCTATTCGGAGCTACTTCCTTAAATATGAAAAGGCAGACGGTATTATTGCAGAAATCATCGTTTCTTTAGATAAGGGAAAGTCCACACTCAAGAATGACAACACCACACTGGAATTCGAACAACAATCCTTGCGTGAATTATCCAAGAAACTTAGAAAGGAAATTCAACTTGGAGCACTGATGGATGAATCCATTGAGGTACAAATCGAAACGGCAAAGATACGGAATGAAGATCCAGAAAAGATTCGGTTTATTACGGAGGAAATCCTTTTCCCTTTAAGGCAGAGGGTTATGGACTTGCAAGAGATGTTGGTTGTAAACCAACAGGGCATTATGGCAATGGAACTGGTTATACGGAACAATAGGCAGATGATGCGTGTTGTAGATCGCTCAAAGACCGTAACGATTTCCGCATTGAAGATATCTGTAATGGTTGCCAGCGCCCTGTACAATCAAAATATCGCTTTGAAAAAAGTTGAGCTCTTGAACCAAGTAACTAGCAATCTAATAACTGCTACTTCGCGTATGCTGAACGAACAAGGAGCCGAAATTCATAAGAAATCGATTGAATCCAACATTTCAGTTGATACTCTAAAACAAGCATTTACAGATGTAATTTCTGCTCTGGACTCGATTAGTACCTATAAACAGGAGGCTCTGCCAAAAATGCGCGAAACAATCAATGAGTTCCGGAATTTGGCTGATATCGGCGAAAAGCAAATATTGCGTCTGGAGAAGGGCAGCCAGTTATCCATATAGGAGCGCGGTATTAAAAATGTGTTGGTTTAGCTATTATTATTGGGGGATCACTTAGTTCGAAAAAGAATAGGCAAAAGAATACCGGGAAACTATAGCTTAATACAACACCAAGTGAAGGCAGCCGACATCAAGCGGCTGTCTTTTCCCCGCTGACTGGCAGATTACCTTAAGAATCCGAAAAAAGTATAATCATATTAGGATATTATTCAGGTGGTGCCTTGTCATGAAGGAGGATAGGAAAATAGATTTATCTGAGAAGTTGCTTGATAGCTGAAGGCGTACATCTTGTTTTCTGACGATAGTATAAGTTTAAAATGAAAAAATGAGAAAGCGAAAGGTGAGACGCTATGCATCTGCTTATTCCTGGACAAGAAAACCTACTAATTAATCATCTCGTTTTAGATTTTAATGGAACGATTGCTTTAGACGGACTGATCTTACCTAATGTTAGGGAGAAGCTGTTAGAATTAGAGAAACTACTTAAGATCCATGTATTAACCGCTGATAGTAACGGTAGTGCCGCTAGAGAATGTGAGGGACTACCCGTAGAGCTGCATGTTATCGGTCAGGATGATCAACGAGAGGAGAAAAGAAGATTTGTTCGTACGATTTCACCAGGTGTGGTTGTTTTGGGCAACGGGGTAAACGATGAACTAATGTTTCGTGAAGCCGATCTTTCAATCGCAGTAATAGGGCAAGAAGGCTGTGCAACGGCGACATTAATGAGTAGTAAAATAGTCGTCACAGACATAATTGATGGATTGAATTTGTTGTTAATGCATCATCGGCTCATTCCAACGCTCAGAAAATAACCATTTTGTTTATTTCGCATTACGAGAGTTAATGGCTACATTTAGGGGGGCGCAAATTATTTGGAGAGCTCCTTTTTTTGATTTGCGACCCTTAACAGGTATTTCTCCCGAAGTTTATAGGGACAGCTTGGTGCTGTTCCCTATTTTCGAGCGTGTAAGGCGACATCTTGAGTCGGATCAACACCCCTAAATTTGTAATGCTGCATGTCGTTGCCTGTGCGGCGCGTAAAAGGAAGAGGAGGTTATCTTGAAACATGAAGAAGAAACTACAGGCTCTTATCTGCGTCTGTTCCCTTGGTGTAATGGGGATGGCCGCACCGGTCGGTGCGCAATCGTTAGGTCAGGGCACACAAAGTGACCAAGTACTGGATTTGCAAGAACGATTAAGCGCACTGGGTTACTTTAAAACAGGAATTACCGGTTATTACGGTATCCAAACTAAGAATGCGGTAAAGAAATTTCAAGCCAGTTATGGCTTGTCAGTTGATGGTGAAGCCGATTCACTAACTCTTTCTAAACTAAATAAAACGATTTCACCCAAACAGTCGGTTCTGGACGAAATGGCGCGAATCATTCATTCCGAAGCTCGAGGGGAGTCCTTTTTAGGACAAGTTGCCGTGGGGGCTGTCGTTCTTAATCGAGTTCAGTCCGAGAAATTTCCTGATTCCATCACTGAGGTTATTCATCAGCCAGGTCAATTTTCAGCCGTTGAAGATGGCCAGTTTAACCTTAAACCAAATTTGTCAGCCTACCGCGCGGCAATGGCCGCTTTGAACGGTTTGGATCCAACAACTGGGGCACTATATTTTTACAATCCTGATATTGCCCAGGCATCTTGGAGCAAAAAAAGAACTGCCAAGATTACTATTGGCAATCACGTATTTACCTTTTAAGCCTAGATATAACGACAAAAGTCGCGTATATCCGGAGGAGTTGCTTAGCAGCAACTCCTCTTTTTGTATTAAAATAACCATTTTCGTATTTCTTGAACATTTAAAAAAAGAAAAATTAAGTACCAAAGATATTGTTACAGGAGATGCAGCGACAAATTAATCTGCTGGTGATAAACTCGGTGGCCTGTTGTGAATGGGCAGGATAGCCAAATCTTATTCATAAAAAAGGTTTTTTCTGGAAAATTGCGAAATATATTTAGCAGGTTGTCTTCATCATGGATAATCGTTAAGAGAGGAGAGGGTATTTTGCAGAAGTCGATAGCTGTTGAGTTAGTTGAAGTGGCGCCGTTCAAAGCATTGGCAGTACGGACAGGGATGACACCTGACAAGAGCGGGACGCGGGTGGCGTGGAGCACGCTTACAGCGCAGGTCCCCCTTAAGGATGCGAGATTAACTGATGGGCCCTCTGCGTATGTGTTCATTCCACAGGAGCAATGGAGCAAGCAAGTCGATACGCTCTGGGTCGGGCTGGCGGTTCACGAGTTCGGAGATGTACCTGATGGCATTGAGACTCTGGAGGTATGCGGAGGGCTCTGTGCAAGCGCCCGCGTATACGGGAATGAAGTACACATGTGGCGTGTATATGATGCGATGTTTGCGTGGCTAGAGCAGTCGCCCGATTATGAGCTCGATCGGCGTGAAGGTGTATTTGGGATGGAGACGTTTCCACTTGAACCGTTGAACGCTCTCACAATCCCCTATACGGAAATCGAAACATTCGACTTTACGATGTTATACCCGGTGCGCAAGAAGTCGGGATTTTAATGCACGACGAATATGGACGGATTGGAATATATTCAACATGTCATTGAACTAAACGGAATTACTACCAAGGTTGCCGGTGATTCGCTCGGCGGCCTATTCCGCTACGGCAGATTATAATCAAAGGGATTTTTCTTAAGGATATTGAAGTAGTAATAATTTTAGGGGGTTCATATGAAATTTCTAATCATCCAACCAAAATTTGAGAAGAACATAGTTCAACTTGAGACCGAACTGCGAAATAATCCTTTCGCTGATGTTGTAATCTTTCCAGAAGGTTATTTGAATGAAAATGTGGAACAAGCATGTATTTTAGCAAAGAATTATAACAAGATATTAATTGGAGGACATAGAAGGCTAAACGACAATCCAAAGGATAGAGCCATAATTATTAACCGCTCTGGTGATATCGTTTTGGATCGGATTAAGTACAGCCAGACGATTTTTAAGTCGGTAGAGGGTCTAAAGATAGGACACATACTTTGTGATGAATTGGTCAAACAAGGAGTGAAGAATGAAGATGCTCATGCTATTGACCTAATTGTCCATCCAATCGGTGTAGGAATGTTCAGTGAGGAACAGTTCGACGAATGGATAAATGAAGCAAAAAAGATTGCTGTTACATATAAATCTATGATTATTGGTACGAGTCACGCCGACGGCTCATTCAGCGGTAGTGATGTATCCATACCAATTGCATACTGCTTTGATGAAAAGGGAGATGCTATTTTCGTTTCAAAAAACGATGTACGAACTCGAATGTTGGATATTCAAACAAAAACCGTTTCTTTTCCTCAACTCATCAATAAATAAACGCGAAAATTTTAAGCTAACGGATAACATTTGTTCAATAACACCAATGTTAGGCTTCCGGTTTAGGGGCCTTTTTTTGTCAACAGGCCGTTAAACTAAAGCCATTCCACACAAAATGAAGAAAATATTATATGATTGAATGAGAATGGCTTCTAAATTCTTGAGGAGGTTGGCTGATTTGAAAAGAATAGGAATTATTGTTGGTAGTTTAAGGGGAAATTCGTTTAATCAAATGATTGCGAATACGATCCCTGAACTCGTAGATTCAGCGAAATATGAATTCATATCGATTGAGAATCTTCCCTTGTATAACGCGGATTTGGATCATGGAGAAGGGCCAGACCCAGTTATGCATTATCGTGAGGCGATTCAAAAGACGGATGGCATCATCATCGTTAGCCCTGAGTATAACTCAGGAATACCGGGAGTACTGAAAAATGCACTGGACTGGGCATCGACTCCAACCAAAACATCCGTCCTAATTCATAAGCCTGCAGGTGTGATAGGTGCAACGCCTGGCGCAAAAGGAACGATTCTGTCGCAGCAGCAAATTAGGCAAGCGTTGGATGCCACCCAATCATATGTTATGCCGTCTCAAAAAATGTATATATCTCAAGTTTTGAATAAGGTTGATTCAGATACTCGCAAGCTCATAGATGAAACGACCCGCAAATATCTGCAGCGCTATGTACAATCGTTTATGCAATGGATAGACCAGGTACAACGGCTGAATGAGTAGTACAGGTTCTACACATACAGATTCCATCGTTGATCGAATATTAGAAGAAGTTAAAAGAAGGTTTTCCTGACTTAACAAGAGATACGATTGGAGGAGCTTGCAGCGAAGCAGCTCCTCTTTCTCATTGAAGTAACGGGTAGCATTTCTATAGAAACTTAATGGGTGATAATGATGAAATTAGAACGGTTAATATCGATTACTTATGCGCTTTTAAATAACGAAGTCATTTCTGCTTCAGAGCTTGCGAACAAATATCATGTATCCCAACGAACCATTTACCGTGATATAGAGGCTATTTGTGCGGCTGGAATCCCTGTTGTATCCTTTCAAGGCGTTAACGGCGGATATGGGATTATTAAAGAATATAAAATGGATAAAAGTTTATTGCACGCAAGCGACATTGAGTCATTAATCACGCTACTTCACAGTACGGCAACGGTGTTTAAGGATGACCGAGCAACGGAGACTATACATAGGCTTCAGACCATTCAAAGCGATAAGATGCCAAGCTTGACCATGGATCTTGGAAGCTGGCGAGCCAACAACGCAACTCTCCATACACTTCGAGCAGCCATAACGGATCGCCGTGTCATTCGATTTGAATACATGAATTCTAAGAATGAGAGAGCCAATAGGATAGTTGAACCAGTCAGCCTTCTGTTTAAATATTATTCTTGGTATTTACATGGGTACTGTAGGGCTCGTAACGATTATCGCGTATTTAAACTTACAAGAATGTTAGATTTGGTTAGCTTGCCGGAATTATACCAGCGTATCCACCCAACACTACTACAAGATATTTCTTTGGACTATCAGAAAGAAGAAATCGAGGGTGCTGTTCTTCATTTCTCAGGCAGATCCTTGGCACATGCCCTGGATTGTTTTTATGCGGAGGATAAATATTTCAATGAAGATGGCACGCTTACGGTTACCATTATCAATCCTTCTGAAGTTGAATGGTTAGTTGAAACGATTTTAAGCTTTGGTGATGATGTGGAGGTTCTTGAACCACTCGCGTTAAGGCAATTGCTCAAAGATAAGATTGAAAAAATGTTAAATCGATATCTTCAAGTATGACAGACTGTTGTCATACTTTTTTTATTATAATGAGCTCAAAGAGAAGGCAAGTCAGCTTTTCAAGGAATTGGAGGTACACACCATGCACAATTATCCATATTTTTTTGAGGAAAAGATAAGAGAACATAATCAGGAGCTCAAAGAGATTGAAAGTAACGCCTGGAAATGGGCTCGATCTGTTTCGAAGAAATCAAAACCCACTATCCTATCTGTCCTTTTGGTACTTATCAGACTGAAATGATGAAATACCTCCCCAAATCATTTGGTGGTGTTGTTTCTTTGCCTGGTATAATAGCTTCTGGCAAGATGCTAGAACTCCTCAATAACGAGCGAAACTACCTTCAATTCAAGCTAATAAGGTGTTGTTTGCGGATGAGCCCATTGCATTAGAAGGAATCCGAAAGATGGCCGATTGGGAGGAGATGGGGTTTAATTGAGGACCGTCAGGATGATCTTCCTGACGGTTTTTTTAACTCGCTGGGATTGGTTTCAGCCTTGAAAGCTCACTCAGTACACAATGTGCCATAAAGCGATTGCCTTCTATTTATTATTCCACAACCGCGGTTCATTCTTAGGTTCTTTTTTGCATGCTCGCCTTTGATGGAGGATAGCCTTTAATGGATCTAAATACATTACTGAAATAGCAGTTGTCTTTGTACCCGCAGCGTTCCGCCACTTCCGAGACGGAAAACCCGCCGCCGGACAGCATCATTTCCGCGTTGTTGACCCGAATGATGTTAATGAAATGTTTGACGCTGAAGTTCGTGCTGGTTTTGAAGAGCTTGCCGAGATACACAGGGTGCAGATTGACTACCTTGGCGACAGTCGCCAAATCCAGCTCATTCGAGTAGTGGTCGATGATGAACTCCTTGACCTTGTCGATCCGGATATCAGAATGGGATTCAGGGGAATGGCGAAAGGAAATCGCCAGTAACTGGTGGAGAATCAAATGAAAGATGCCTCTCGCAAACATTCGATATCCGGGCTGCATGCCACTCCAAACGCGATTAAATTCAAGGATGTAGTTTAAGATTTCGCTTGAGATTCGATTTTTGGTTACGATTTCGAACGGAAATCGGATTTTATCGGAGGGCTGCATCAGAGTAAAGTTGAAGGCGTAGGAATGCATGGGATCATCTTTGAAGGTATGTGCCTCGCGGATACTTCCCTGGGGAATGTAAAGCACATCCCCCGCTTCCACCGTGATTTTCTCGCCGTTAACAAAATAATTCGCTTTTCCTTCGACGATGAACGTCAGGTCATGAAAATCGATTTCCTGTCGGATGATTTCCCATTCGGGAAAACAGCGTCGGTCGACGAATAAGAAAACCTCGGGGACAATTGATTCGAACTGCTCGAAGTCCATGGCAAAGATCAGCTCCTGTATGATTCAGGATCGCTTCCTTTATCGGAAAAAGGAGCACTGTGTCCATCATAGCATGCCCATAAGGCTTTTAAAAGATATTTAATAATTACAAGTATTCTTGTATTCTTCTATGGTAAAAAAATAGGCCATTTTGTAAAATTATATTAAATTGATGGTGCTCATACTTCAAAGAATACCGCTCCAATTTGCGATGTTGTTATTTAATAATTACAGGTTTTTATGACTCGAATAACGAGGGGAACAGCAATTGATGTGCTGCTTATATTTAAACCTTCGGACTCCCCATAATTCGCATTGACTTCTAAAAGAAGAGTATTTGTAATGATATTGTGACTAACTAGTAAGGAGGAAACACAATGATATGGGTAACTTAACCGGGTTTTTAAAGTATCTTGTATGCGCTTTCTGAATGCGCATAAGAATTCAGGGGACTAGTGATTAAGCGCAATTGCGAAGATTTTTTTGGTGTATGATTAGGAGACAATTTTCCAATAGAAAGTGGTGGGTAATTATATGTCAGTTGCGAATAAGGCGGTTTTACAGACCCCTCTTCTAAGACACGTCAGGAAGGAGTGGAAGTTGTATTCCTTTCTACTTATTCCCGTTATTTACTTTATCATTTTCAAGTACATTCCTATGCTTGGTAATGTAATCGCTTTCCGTAAGTATAGAGGCGGAACCAACTTGTTCGGGACGGAATGGGTAGGATTATCTTACTTTACCATGTTCATGAAGGATCCCTCCTTTTGGAGAGCCTTCCGCAACGATTTGTATTTAAGTGTCTTGTATTTAGTCATTCGTTTCCCACTCACTTTGATTTTTGCGCTGTTGCTGAATGAACTTCGGCGGATTCGCATCAAGAAATTCGTCCAGACCGTATCGTATCTGCCTCACTTTATCTCCATGGTCATCGTCGCGGGCATGACCAAGGAATTGCTATCCATGTCCGGGCCGTTTAACACACTGCTCGCCAATCTGGGTTTAGAGAAAATTGCATTCATTTCCTTACCGCAATGGTTTCCGACGATTTATGTGTCGTCCGGCATTTGGCAAGGGCTCGGTTGGGGCACCATTCTCTACTTGGCGGCGATGACCGGCATCAATACCGATTTGTACGAGTCGGCCAAAGTGGATGGGGCTAATCGGTTACGGCTAGCATGGCACATTACGATTCCAGGTATTTTGCCGACGATCATGACGCTGCTCATTCTCGATATTGGCGGCATATTGGGAGCGAATTTTGAGAAAATCCTGCTCTTGTACAATCCATTAACCTATGAGTCGGCAGATGTTATCTCCACTTACGTTTACCGGATGGGGATCACCGGCGGGAACTTCAGTTATGCCACTGCAGTTGGTCTGTTCGAAGGCATCATCGGTCTTATTCTGGTCACGTCGGCGAACTACATTTCCAAGAAAACAACGAATTCGGGCTTGTGGTAGAAAGGAGTAGTTCAGATGAAGGAGTCAGCGTCCTATCGTATGTTTCAGATTATTAACGGATTCATCATGGCCCTTGTCGTCGTCATGACTTTGTATCCGTTCTTATATCTAGTCGCTCAGTCGTTCAGCTCGGAGGCTGCCGTATATGCAGGGAAGGTCACCATATTCCCCGTTGACTTTACGGACCAAACGTACCGAGCCGTGCTAAGCAGACCTGAATTCTTCAAATATTATGGCAATACGATCCTGTATGCCATTGTAGGAACGGTGATATCCGTAGCGGCGACGGCCGTTATGTCTTACCCGTTGTCGAAGGATAGGTTGCGTCTTAACAAATTCTTTATCCCTTTCGTCTTGTTCACGATGTATTTTGGCGGCGGGCTGATCCCGAACTATATCTTGGTCGCCAAAACGTTGCACATGAGGGATACCATCTGGGCCATTATCATACCCGGCGCCATCAGCGCCTTCAATGTCATCCTAATGAAGACCTTCTTTGCAAGCTTGCCGAACGAATTGGAAGAAGCGGCTAAGGTCGACGGCCTAGGTGTTTACCGCATCTTCCTAAGGATTACGCTTCCGCTCTCCAAACCGATTCTGGCCACGATGGTATTGTTCAGCATGGTCTCCATCTGGAACAACTGGTTTGGTCCGTCTCTCTACCTGGAATCGAAAGATAAATGGCCGGTCGCCCTCTATTTGCGGCAGATCATCGATAGCGCGATTAATCCGACTGAAGCCGGACTCAGCAGTGATGCGACCGCTCAGATCGCGGCAACTATTAAATCCACTGCGATGGTGTTGACTTCTTTGCCGATTATTTGTCTCTATCCTTTCGTGCAGAAGTATTTTGTGCAAGGCATGATGATTGGTTCCGTAAAAGGGTAATCGCGTTAGGTTTGTTTCGGAAAGGCTGCAATCGCGGGTTGTTACTAAGAGGCATCTATATGGCGGCGTTTCTGTTATATAAAAATATACATTTGAGAGGGTGCACAGAATGAAAAGATCTGCAAAAGCAGTAGGGGTTGCATTGGCGGTTCTGATGACCGTCGGCATGACAGCATGTACAAATAGCGACACGCAAGAATCGTCCAGCAGCGCATCCCCAGGTACAAGCTCCGCAGCACCACAGAATTACTCCTTTGGCGAAGGCCAAACGTTCCGTTCGAATGAGCCTGTGAATTACTCGATTATGTTCAGCGATCAACCGACCTATCCGTATAAGAAGGAATGGCGGCTCTGGAGCGCGATCACAGAAAAAACGAACGTATCGTTTGACGTAAACGTAGTGGCTGCTACCGAATACGAGAACAAGAAGTCGCTCTTAGTCAACAGCGGCGATGCTCCCTTCATTATCCCCAAAACTTATGACGAATCCGCTTACGTAGCCGGAGGCCAAATTGTACCGATCAGCGATTGGGTGCAGTACATGCCGAACTATCAGAAGGCTGTAAAAGCTTGGGGAATGGAAAGAGACCTGCAGCAGAAGCTGAAATCGGACGGGAAATATTATGTGCTGCCAGGGCTGTGGGAATCGCCGGGAGCAGGCTACTCCTACATGATTAGGAAAGACATTTTCGAAAAAGCGGGAGTCGACGTGAAAGGTCAGGAAGGCAAATGGACTTATGAAGACTTTTACCAAGCCCTCAAAAAAGTGAAAGAGTCTACCGGTGCGAAGTACGTAATGTCCGATGAATTCACGGGAAAATCGACGCTGAATATTACGGCAGCTCAATACGGCGTAACCGGCGGTTGGGGAGTTGCCAACGGCACGCGCTTCAATGAACAGACGAAACAGTTCGAATTCGCCAATTCGACCAATGAGTTCAAGGATTATGTGACGTTCTTAAACAAGCTGGTCAAAGAGGGGCTGCTCGATCCGGAGTCCTTCACCCAAGACGATAAAACCGCACAAGCCAAGTTCTATAAAGGCGATACTTATGTCATGAACGCCAACTACCAGATACTGGCCGATTCCAAGACCAAGATGCAGGTTCCGAACGCCGATCTGTATATGATCGTTCAACCGGGCGGCCCGAAAGGGATGCTTCAAATCGAAACGTCGCGTCTCGAGAACGGAGTTATGATCAGCCAGAATGCGCTCAAGAAGCTCGGCAAGGACAATTTTATCAAAATGCTTCGCTTTGTTGACTGGTTGTGGTATTCGGACGAAGGCCAAACGCTCAGTTTATGGGGCGTCGAAGGCGAGACCTATACGAAGGATGCGAGCGGCAATATCACGCTCAAACCGGACATCTCCTTTAACGGCATGAACCCGACAGCAACGAAAAAATTAAACGTCGACTTCGGCTTCGGTGGCGGCAACTTCGCGTACGGCGGTTCCACTAAACTGCGGATGTCCAAAATGACTGAAGGCGAGAAAGACTACCTCAGCCGCATTCAGACTCATCGTAAACCGAGAACGCTGGCTCCGCCAATCATGGGTACCCCGGACGAAAGCGAACAAATGAACCTGATCTCGAAACCGCTGATGGATTATGTGGATACGATGACCCTGAAGTTCGTCACCGGCCAAGCTAACCTTGCAAACGATTGGAATGCTTATGTGGCTCAGGTCGAGGCGCTCGGCGCTTCCCGCTATATCAAAATGGCAAACGATATTTTTAACAAGACGAAGAGCAAGCTTGGATACTAATCATAACAAATAGTGCTCTTATAGGATCTGCGACAATGGACATTGTCGTAGATCCTGAATTTTTAATATGAAAATTACTGGTGGCGTTAGCCCAAGTCATCTATATATGAAATAGCGATAGGATCAAGACTCTCTTAATGCCCGATAAGTCATTTTTTACATATTTCAGGATACCTTGGAGCGTGGGAGTAAACGATGAATAAGAAGACACTGTTTAATAGTGGATGGGAATTTGCCAAGAGCAGTCTGGATGTGACGGATGGCGGCGGTTTGACATTTGAGCCGGTAGATCTCCCTCATGATTGGCTGATCTACAATACATTAAATCTGTATGAAAATAGTATCGGCTGGTACAGGAAGAGATTTACATGTGCCAAAGAAGCAGATCAGCAAATTTTAATAAGCTTCGATGGAGTCTATATGGACTCATCCGTTTATGTGAATAAGCGATATATTGGAGAATGGAAGTACGGATATTCATCCTTTGAACACGAGATCACAGATGTGATCGTTGACGGGGATAATGAAATCGTGGTGAAGGTCGTCCACCAAAGTCCGAATAGCCGGTGGTATTCGGGGGCTGGCATCTATCGCAATGTGTGGCTAAAGACGAGAGCGCGAGATCACATTGTAACGGATGGCATTTATGTTGCTGCAAAAAGGGTTGGCGATAGCTGGGAGGTAGAAGTTGAGACGGAATTGAGCCTCCATGAGGATGTCCGAATTTCACATGCGATCCTGTATAAGGGCGAAGTTGCTGCGATTTCGACAGACAAGAGTGTTGCGGGCAGCTTTCTTAATCGACAGAAGCTATCGATAGATAGCCCTCTTTTATGGAGCATGGCAGAGCCGCATCTGTATCAGCTTGTCACCCAATTGCAGCGTGCTGCAGAGGATCGGGAAGACATAGTCGTAGAGAGCATCACTCAGAATCTCGGGCTTCGGGAAATCATACTTGACCCACAGCTGGGGTTCCATCTGAACGGCACAAGTATGAAATTGAACGGGGTTTGCGAGCACCACGACTTAGGTGCGCTTGGAGCAGCCTTTAATAGAGAAGCCTTGAGAAGAAGGCTAACAATTTTGAAAGAAATGGGCGTTAACGCCATTCGAACCGCTCACAATATGCCTGCGGCAGAACTTATGGATCTAGCGGATGAGATGGGGTTTCTGGTCGTCTCTGAAGCGTTCGATATGTGGGAAAGATCTAAAACTCCATATGATTATGCAAGATTTTTTAAAGATTGGGCTAAGGCCGATGTGAAAAGCTGGGTCAAGCGGGATCGGAATCATCCGAGCCTGATGATGTGGAGTATCGGGAATGAGATTTACGACACTCATGCAGATGCAAGAGGGCAAGAAATCACTCGAATGCTTATGGATGAAGTGCTGAAATACGATCCGAAGCAGAACGGCAGTGTGACCATCGGTTCCAATTATATGCCTTGGGAGAATGCGCAAAAATGTGCGGATATCGTGAAGATTGCCGGCTACAACTACGCGGAGAAATATTACCATAAGCACCATGAGGAGCATCCCGATTGGATCATTTACGGCAGCGAGACGGCCTCTCTCGTTCAAAGCAGAGGCATTTATCGATTCCCGTTCGAGAAGTCCATTCTTGCCGATGACGACGAGCAGTGCTCGGCACTGGGAAATAGTGCGACGAGCTGGGGAGCCAAATCCGTCGAGGCCTGTATTATCGCTGAACGAGAGTCGCCTTTCTCTCTAGGGCAATTCATTTGGACCGGTTTCGACTATATTGGGGAACCGACGCCTTATCATACCAAGAACTCCTATCTCGGACAGATTGATACAGCTACATTTAAGAAAGATTCGTATTACATCTACCAATCGGCATGGACCGACTACAGGACGAATCCGATGGTCCATATTTTTCCCTATTGGGACTTTAATCCGGGCCAATTGATCGATGTTCGAGTGTGCTCGAATGCGCCGAAAATCGAATTGCAATTGGGTGGCGCTATCGTGGGAACCTTTGATATCGATCATAAGCATGGAACCCAGCTGGTCGGCTGGTGGAAGCTTCCTTATGAAGCAGGGGAATTGAAAGCAATAGCCTATGATGAAACGGGCCGTGTCATTGCGACGGATATAAGAAGGTCCTTTGGGGATGCGAAGAATATTTGTCTGCTGCCGGATAAGGAGAGCCTGATGGCCGATGGTACGGACTTGATCTTCCTGGAAATCTACATGGAAGATTCAGATGGTAATCCGGTGGAGAATGCAAGCAATCGGGTACGTGTCGAGGTGACGGGGGCAGGCCGTTTGCTTGGTTTGGATAATGGCGATAGTACCGACTATGATCCATATAAAGGGAAAAGCAGAAGACTATTCAGCGGCAAACTTATGGCGATTATCGGGGCTACCCTGGAGCATGGCAAGATTCGGGTTGAGGTTTCTTCCGTCGGCTTGGAGAGTCAGACGGTGGAATTTGATGCTCTTCCGGTAAGGGAAGAAACATCCTTAGCCGGGGTTTCCGCCTATACCAAGAACCAAGAACTGCCGCTGATCATGGGAACCTTAGATGAAATCCCATTACGTAAGATTGAAATCGTAAGCCCGTCCGGACAAATGTTCGACGAATCGAGAAAAGAGATGACGCTGCAAGCCTGCTTGTACCCCGCAGATACCTCCTATCAAGAGGTCGAGTGGAGTGTTGTGAATGATACGGGAATTGCCTCCAATCTTGCGAAAGTGGAAGCATTTGGCCAAGAAGCGAGAATCACCGCATGGGGCGATGGCGATTTCCGGGTTCGCTGTATGAGTAAGAACGGTACGAACAAGACGAAGCTTATCTCCCAGCTGGAATTTAAAGCAGTCGGACTCGGCACAGCTAACAAGGATCCTTATGGATTTATCTCTGCCGGCCTTTTTGATTACAGTAAAGGGGAGGTTGGAAACGGGAACGAAAGAGGCGTAGCTACATGCCGGGACGGTGAGACTGAAGTCGGGTTCCGGGATATTGATTTCGGAACGCACGGGTCCGATCTAATTACGATTCCGATTTTTGCCTTGTCCAGCGAAGAGTATTCCCTGCAAATTTGGGAAGGTATGCCGGATGAAGCGGGCAGTGAACTCCTAGCGGATGTCATCTATCAGAAACCGTCCAAGTGGAATGTGTATCAAGAAGAAACCTATCGATTATCCAAGCGTCTTTGCGGGATCACTTCCATTTGCTTCGTCCTTCAGAAGAAGGTGCACATCAAGGGCTTTTCGTTCCAAAAGCAGAACAGAGCCTTCGAGATAAATTACGCCACGGAATGCGACCGCCTTTATGGCGATACGTTTACGATCTCGGAAGCCAGCGTTGAAGGGATAGGAAATAATGTTTTCTTGGAATTCGACCAAATGGATTTTACAAGCCTAGGGGCAACGCAGCTTGTCGTCTATGGCCGATCAGTTCTTGATAAAAATACCATTCATATTCGTTTCGCTAATCCGGAAGGTGAGGAAAATCAACTCATCGAGTTTACACAGTCCGATGGTTACGAAGAGCGGGTCTTTGAATTGGAAAAAATAACAGGCCTCCAAAAAGTAACCTTTCTATTTTTGCCGGGAAGCCAATTCGATTTCGGTTGGTTCCGATTTGAGAGGTCGTTACCTGAATGAACATAAACTAGCGGAGGTATCACGATGAGTCACATCACGAACGCATATGCCTGCTGGTTACGCAATGCGCCTATAAACGATGACAAGAGAGTAGATGAATATCAGGTATGGGCACGAGAGATCGCCGTGCCCGGTCCTTTATCAGAGGTGCTTCAGACTGCGGTTGCGGAGTTAATGGATGGTCTCGATGCTATGCTTGGAGTGAGGCCCCTCCGTTCCACGGCTTCCAATGGGAGTTCCTGCATCCTGATCGGCGTTCGCGGGCAGTTACAAGGTCTTGATGCCGAGCTAAGTTGGCCGGATGGATCCGAAGATGGTTACGTGATCAGAAACGTATCGATGGATGGACAATCGAGGCTTGTCGTTGCCGGCCAATCGGCAAAAGGAGCCTTGTACGCGGTTTTCCATCTTTTGCGGCTGATGCAATGCGGTGAGAGTTTGACTAATCTTTCGATTACGGAAACGCCCGCTAACGGATTGCGGATGCTAAATCAATGGGATAATATGGACGGTTCGATTGAACGAGGTTATGCGGGGAAATCCATATTCTACCGAAATAACGAGATTGTTCGAGACATGTCGCGAATCCGTGACTATGCCCGCTTGCTGGCATCGGTGGGGATCAATGCCATTTCGATCAATAACGTGAACGTACACTCCGTAGAATCCCTGCTGATTACGGATAAGCTGCTACCGGATGTCGCTCGGGTCGCCAGCGTATTCCGGCGCTATGGAATCTCAACGTTCCTAAGCGTCAACTACGCTAGTCCGTTAGAGCTTGGAGGCCGTACCAGCGCAGACCCGCTTGACGAAAGTGTCAGGCAATGGTGGAAGGAGAAAGCTGAGGAGATTTACAGGGAGATCCCGGACTTTGGCGGCTTCCTGGTAAAGGCAGATTCCGAGGGGCGACCCGGGCCGTTCACTTACGGGCGTGACCATGCTGATGGTGCGAATATGCTGGCGGAAGTGCTTCAGCCCTTCGGCGGGATCGTCATTTGGCGCTGTTTCGTATACAATTGTGAGCAGGATTGGCGCGATAGCAAGACCGACCGGGCGAGAGCGGCGTTTGATCATTTTACACCACTTGATGGGAAATTTCGCGATAACGTCATTCTGCAGATTAAGAACGGACCCATGGATTTCCAGGTCCGCGAGCCGCTTTCTCCGCTTCTCGGAGCGATGTCCGCGACGAATCAGGTGCTGGAGCTGCAGATTACGCAGGAGTACACGGGCCAGCAGAGGCATCTGTGCTACCTGATCCCCCAATGGAAAGAGGCTCTCGATTTCGATACGTTTGCCCATGGGAGCGGAAGTACGGTTGCGAAAGTTGCAAGCGGACTGTTGTTCGGGAGACGGCTTGGGGGCATTGCGGCGGTATCGAATATTGGAGACAACCCGAATTGGACCGGACACACGCTTGCACAAGCCAATTTATATGGCTTTGGAAGGCTTGCATGGAATCCGCAGCTATCAGCTGAGCAAATCACACTAGAATGGATCTACATGACATTCGGTTCTGACCCCGATGTAGTACGAAGTGTGTCGAAGATGCTTCTCGATTCGTGGAGAATCTATGAAAATTACACAGCTCCTCTTGGCGTAGGATGGATGGTCAATCCAGGTCACCATTATGGCCCGAACATAGACGGATATGAATATTCAAGATGGGGGACGTACCATTTTGCCGACTGCCACGGCATCGGCGTAGATCGAACCATCCAAACGGGAACAGGGTACACATCCCAATACTTTGCGCCGCGTTCGGAATGGTACGAGTCAAGGGAATTATGTCCGGATGAACTGCTTCTCTTTTTCCATCATGTGCCATATACGCACAAACTGAAGACAGGTAAGACGGTCATCCAGCACATCTACGATACTCACTTCGACGGCGTTCTTCAGGTGGAGGAATTGGCCCAGATCTGGAGTTCGCTAGAGGGGAAAGTAGATGCTGAGCGCTTCGAAGATGTGAGGAGCCGACTGCGAGAGCAAGCGGCACATGCGAAGGAGTGGCGGGACCAGATCAATACCTACTTCTTCCGTAAATCGGGCATTCCTGACGAATACGGCCGTATCATAAATTAATATATGGAAGACGGGACGAACAAACAGACGTGGCAACTTGTATCTGTCTACAGTCCCGTCTATATTTTGCTGATCACTTTATATAAGGGATGGTTTGGATGACGATTACAATTAGACAGGTTATTGATCGATTGTTAGAGCAGGCTCCAGTAAACGAGCCCACTGTGGATTCATTGAGAGTCGGATCGGCCCAAACGGAAGTAACGGGAATTGTCGTCGTTTTTTTGGCCACGCAGGCTGTGATCGAACAGGCTGTGGCTTTAGGAGCCAACTTGATCATTTCACACGAAAGTCCGTTTTACCGTCACCAGGAGGATATGAAGGTTTTGCAGGATGATCCGGTTATTAACGAAAAGCGCGAATTGCTTGATCGTACAGGAATCGCCATTTATCGTTATCACGATCATATTCACCGCTACAAAACGGACGGTATTATGATGGGGTTAATTAACGCACTGGGCTGGGCGCCCTACGTTGAAGAGCATTTGCCCGCCGCAACGGTTGTGCAAATTCCTTGCATGACCCTTGAACGCACAGCGCAATACTTGAAGGAAAAGCTTCAAATACCATTCGTGCGCGTTGTGGGGGAAATAGAGATGTCTTGCACCCGCATTGGGCTATTGGCAGGCTACAGAGGGGGGGCAGCCTTGGCACTCCCACTGCTGAATAATTACAATCTCGACCTGGTGATCGCAGGAGAAGGGCCGGAATGGGAAACGCCGGAATATATTCGCGACGCTGTTCATCAAGGCAAGAACAAGGCATACATCGCATTGGGTCACGCGGAAAGCGAAGAGCCCGGCATGAAGGAATTGGCGGAAAGACTGCAGGAACAGTTCCCCGGCCTAACCGTTCATTTTATAAGAGAAAAGCCTTTATTTCATATTTTGTAGTCATATCGCATTAATCACTATGAAAAGAGAATTAGTTCTCGATATTGCAGGAGTCCTAGCTACAAATTTTTCACCATTTTTCTGGCAAGAACTATCCGAAATACCTAAAGTACCTTATGAAATGCTTCTTAAGTTTATACAGGAAATGCGTGAAGAACTATGGACTGGCAAAAAATCGTTACTTTGGAGGGGATTTTTCGTGGAGTTTAATGTCCGAAGAAACCTTTAAAGTAAGGGCACTTCAGACATATCGACAGCGGTGAATGATTATGGTAATATTTGAGAATAATAGATTCATCACAGGAGGTTATATAATGGGAACAAGTAATCAGGCAACGATAACGATAGAAACAATCGTTCATTCTCCCGTCGAAAGCGTGTGGAAATATTGGACGGAGCCGACGCATATTAAGCAATGGAGTAAGGCTTCCGATGACTGGCATACTCCGTTTGCCGAGAATGATCTGAGGGCCGGAGGTAAATTTGTCTCGAGAATGGAAGCCAAGGACGGCAGCATGGGATTTGATTTCGGCGGCGTATATGATGAGGTGAGCATGAATGAGAGCATCTCCTATACGCTTGGCGATGGTAGAAAAGTGAAGATCACTTTTATTGGCCGAGACAATGAAACGCAAATCATCGAATCGTTCGAAGCAGAAGAGACCAACGCTATCGAGATGCAGCAAGCCGGATGGCAGGCGATTTTAGATAATTTCAAAAAATATGTGGAAACAGCTAAAGCAGAATAAAAAACTTTCGAAACCTTAGAAGCGCATGCCGACATTGGCATGCGCTTTGCCTATGTCCCCCAGCAGGGGCGTCATCCGAACGGTTGTATGCATCATACAAGCAGGAATAAGTTGGTTGTTAAAAAAGAAGAAAATAATATGCGGATGACGGCGAAACCAGGAGAATGATGTGACGGATTTTGGATTCAATAGATTAAAATCTATTGCTATTGCACTAATGCAGAACTTTTAAATAAACAGGATTGTTTAGTTAAAATAAAATTTTCAATAAAGACTTTCACAGATTGATGATAAACTCTAGATATCGTAAATCAAAGAACAATATACTTATCTTTTGACTAGGTGAGAATATAAGTTCAAGTAAGGAGTCTTGGGTTAATATGAAACAGAATAAATATGATGATCTCGGATTCTTCGAAAAATACAGTGAAATGCCTCGCTCGATTGGTGGACTAAATGCTGCCGGGGAGTGGCCCGTACTTCGTGCTATGCTTCCCGAACTTCGAGATAAAAGAGTTCTTGACCTCGGATGCGGCTTTGGTTGGCATTGCCAATATGCAAGAGAACAGCAAGCCCGGTCAGTGATTGGAGTAGATCTCTCTGAGAAAATGCTAGCGTATGCCAGAGAAAATAACAACGATTCCACGATTGAGTATCGGAGGCTCGCAATTGAAGACATCAACTTTGAAGCAGGGGAGTTTGACGTTGTGATCAGCTCGCTTGCTCTTCATTATGTGGAGCACTTCGAAATCGTTTGTCGTAACATACATCATTGTCTTGTATCAGGAGGATCGTTCATACTTTCGGTTGAACATCCAATCTTTACTGCACTCGCAGCACAAGACTGGTATTATGGTTCGGGGGGCGAGCGATTGCACTGGCCTGTCGACGACTACCAGAATGAAGGTCTACGGCAGGCGAGATTTCTGGACAATGATGTTGTCAAATATCATCGAACTATTGCTACCTATGTTAATGCCTTAATTGATTCTGGCTTTACTATTATGAAACTCTCCGAACCTCAACCAACACAAGAAACTTTGGATAAGTATCCAGAGATGAAAGACGAAACCCGTCGCCCCATTTTCCTCTTGATCGCAGCGGTCAAGAATTAAACGTATCAATTAGTATAAATAGAACGACGGAATACGAGTGTGATAACACAACAGGCTGCCGGCAATATTGGCAGCCTGTTGTGTTATCGGATAGACTTGTCGATTTTCTTTGTTAAAAATAAGTGGATTCAGCGAGGGGCTGTTTAAGCTGCGTCAGGTTAAATGGGACACGGATCAATGTATTGAAATTTTTATTTGAAGTTGTGTCGATTTTGTCGTTAACGGTTCGTCGTCTTTATAGAGGCTCGGATATCCAGTAAAAACAGGAATCTGATCTAAACCCAAAACAATCTAGAAATAAAGTTTAACGTAGCAGCATGACTAAAAACAACAGAAAAGGAGACATACAATGTATTCAATAATTTCAAGAGACGGTACCAGGATCGTTTATGACAAAGTTGGCCAAGGGCCAGCACTCATTCTGGTAGCAGGTGCGTTCAGCTACCGAAAATTTCCGGGACTTGTGCAGCTGGCAAATCAGATGTCAGAGCACTTCACGGTCTACAACTACGACCGCCGCGGTCGCGGGGATAGCGGAGACACACAGCCTTATGACATAGGGCGCGAGATTGAAGATCTTCAGGCATTGATTGATGAAGCTGGCGGCTCAGCATGTGTTTGGGGATTGTCATCCGGGGCGGTTCTTGCCCTGAAGGCAGCATCAAGAGGGGTAAGCATCACGACTGGCTCTGCATGAACCACCATTTGTAGTCGATGCTGCCGATCGGATGCCACCGAAGAATTTCGTAATGCACGTTACTGAGCTTATTTCCGCTAATCGCCGGGCAGAGGCCATCAAGTACTTTATGACCAAGGGCATGGGGGCTCCTTCATTCGTTGTCAGCTTGATGCGCATGATGCCAGGTGTGTGGTCTAAGCTCATGGCCGTTGCACACACACTCCCCTATGATGCGGCTTTGTTGGATGGATATATAGACGGAAAGTCGCTGCCTACCAAATTGTGGAGCACAGTCACGATCCCAACGCTGGTACTCGAAGGTACAGAGAGCCCGTTTGCGTTGCGTCACGGTGCACAGGCATTAGCTAACGTGTTGCCCAATGCGCAACTGCTGAGTAAAAAGGGACTCGGCCATACCAAGAAACTTAATACAAAAATGATTTCATCGGAGCTTACAGCATTCTGTATGGGCAATCTTTAGTTATAAAGCGTGGGCATCCCCAAAGCGTCAACAATGGGCGGCAGGAATATTTCATCCTGACGCCGAAAAAATAACGAAGCTACACTAAAAATAGGAGGTAATCACATATGAGATTTATGATGATTGTTAAAGCTACAACAGATTCTGAGGCGGGGACTATGCCCAGCCAGGAGCTTATTGATGCCATGCAAAAGTATAACGAAGAATTGGTGAAAGCTGGTGTTTTGCTTGCTGCCGATGGATTGCAACCCAGCTCAAGCGGAATCCGGATATCTTATCCGGAGCCTGGAGGCAAGCCAAAGGTTATTGATGGTCCGTTCACGGAAGCGAAGGAAATGATCGCGGGATATACGCTGATCGAAGTCAAATCCAGGGAAGAAGCTATAGAATGGGCACTACGCATGCCGGATCCCCACGGATATGGACAAGGCGAGATTGAGCTCAGACAGGTATTTGAGTTTGAGGAGTTAACGAACGATACCGAATCGCAGGAGAAAGAAGCGCTCCTTCGCAAACAGGCTCAGGAGCAGAAGAAAGCGTGACATTGTCCATTACACAGCGGACTATTGATGCAATATGGCGAATTGAATCAGCAAAGCTTATCGCGGGATTAACGCGAATGGTACGGGATGTGGGTCTCGCAGAGGATCTTGCCCAGGATGCATTGGTGATTGCCCTTGAAAGATGGCCGGAAATCGGAATTCCAGCCAATCCTGGAGCCTGGCTGATGACGACGGCTAAGCGGCGCGCGATCGATTATATGCGCAGGACTAAATTGCGTGATCAGAAATACATAGAGATTGCCAACGGTATGGATTTGTTTACTGAGGAAGACATGGATCGTATTTTGGATGGGGAGATCGGTGACGATCTCCTTCGCCTGATCTTTATGACCTGTCATCCGGTGTTATCACAGGATGCGAGAGTTGCCCTAACGCTGCGCCTGTTATGCGGGCTTACCACTGATGAAATCGCACGTTCTTTCCTTGCCGCCGAATCTACGATTGCCCAGCGGATTGTTCGGGCCAAGAGAACGCTCAGCGCCGAAAAGGTTCCTTTTGAGGTGCCTGTAGGAGAAGAACTCAAAGAACGCCTGTATGCAGTGCTCGAGGTCATTTATCTTATGTTCAATGAAGGGTATTCGGCGACCTCGGGGGATCACTGGATACGTCCTCTGCTTTGTCAGGAGGCGCTTAGACTGGGACGCGTTCTTGCCGAAATCGCACCTCATGAACCGGAAGTTCACGGACTAGTTGCCTTAATGGAAATTCAATCCTCGCGTTTTAAAACCCGAGTTAGCTCCACAGGTGAACCCGTACTTTTGATGGACCAGAACCGGGCGCAGTGGGATCGCTTGCTAATCCGCCGTGGATTGGCAGCACTTGAGCGCAGCCAGAAGCTTGGACGCCCGCTCGGTCCATACTCGTTGCAGGCTGCAATTTCTGTTTGCCATGCACAGGCGCCTACCGCAGCTGAGACTGATTGGATCCGCATTGCAGCGCTTTATGAAGCGTTATCTAGGGTAACGCCATCGCCGATCGTCGAGTTAAACCGGGCGGTCGCCATATCTATGGCGTTTGGTCCTGCCTTCGGGCTGCAGATTGTCGACGAGCTGTGCGCCGAACCTTCCCTCAAGGGATACCATCTGCTCCCAAGCGTTCGCGGTGATCTCCTAGTGAAGCTGGGGCGGTTCGATGAAGCTCGTACAGAATTTGAACGTGCGGTGTCGATGACCCAGAATGTCCGTGAGCAGGAGCTTTTAAAGAACCGAGCTTCTGAATGTGAGTCTGAAGCATCGAAATAATTTTTTTAGCCGCCTTGTCGATTACATAGTTTCCCGTTCGTTGTCATAGTAGGGGAAGGGTTACGGCAGCTAGCTGCTGCCTCAAGTCATCTTCTCACAAGGAGGGAAACGATCTTGCTATTTATGTTGATTTTCAAGGCGATAGGGTACTCGGAGGCGGGTGTAAAGATCTGCCGGGAACACAATGATGCTATGGTTTCGTACAAGAAGTCTTTAGCCAGATCCGGTGCGCTCCTGGCTTCAGAAGAGCTTCAGCCAAGCTCCAACGGGATCAGGATATTGTATCCATTACATGGGGGAGAGCCAGAAATTAAGACTGGCCCTTTTCCAGCAGATCAAATGCTCATTGCCGGATATACGCTGATCGATGTGAATTCAGAAGAAGAGGCTGCAGATTTGGCGCTCCGGATGCCAATTCCAAGAGGACACGGGGCATTCGAAATCGAGATGCGGGAGCTCAAAGAAAATATGAATTCTACACGAGACCCAAGAATACTGGCCTTGGAAACCGATTTAGAGGACCAAATCAACATGTTGAAAAGAATATAATATACCATTACTTTCATAAAGGAGTGTATCAGTATGAATCAGGAAGTAACCGATTTTATTGAAGCGTTAAAAGAACCATGGCAGGGGGAACAGTCCAAAAATCTTCGTGAAGTCGTCCACCAGGCCATACCGGATGTACATGAGCGTATTCAGTATAAGAAGCCCCATTTTTTGAAAAACGGAAAATACGCTGCTGTCATCTCGACGTCGAAAGACGCGGTCAGCTTCACGATCTTTAATGCTGTCGAGCTGGAGCTTCCAGAAGGCATGTTCGATGGTCCCCCGGAAAGAAAAACACTAAAGCTGCGTAAAGGGGATTCATTTGATTCCGGACAGCTGGTGTCATTGGTCAGTCAAGCTTCAGGCTCACTTTAATTACGTATGCAATCTATTAATCATCAAAAAGGGCTGCGTTTAACTTTGTAAAGACAAAGTTTGGCGTTGTTCTTTTTTGTATTCAGATAAAGATCTTATAAAAAATTCTTAAAATACAAGAAATTAAATGGTTACAGCGTGGATTATCCTGGTTGGTTATGACGATTGGATTACGTAGTACTTGGGCTGTAAGAAGCCTGCGGATGGTAAAATTTACATTGTGTTGGAGGAAATCCAACTTGTTTTCAATTCCGAACTGGATTTGAAGCATTCAGATGATCCGATTGGACCTCTGATTAAGGATTACGCTATTACGTTAATCATTGGAGACGGAACCGAGAGGGAAATTAAGATCAGTGGGAATTCCTCACATTGAATAAACATAAGGTGAATGGCGAAAGGCGTAGCCCAAATCAAATCAATTTCCTGTTTCGATTATTGTAATAAATGTCAGCCCTTTGAAGCAAATTATTGAGAACGGTCCTACATGTGGTTAAACACTATGTCAGTATGACAAAAGGTCTTCAGTCTGTGCCAATCGCAGTCAACATCGAAGTAGCAAGTAATATGCTAAAGCAATTAAGCCATCGAAAATAAGGATGCAGTCAAACAATTGAGGTGTCTAAAGTATGAAGGAGCTTCTGTTGTCATTAGGAGCAGGTTTAATTATTGGTGTTCTATTCAAGGTGCTAAAGCTACCTTTGCCCGCGCCGCCTGTACTTTCAGGTATTTTGGGAATAGTTGGTATTTATGCAGGCGGCAAGATAATGGAATTGTTTCTAAAATAGGAAGCAGGACGAATTAGAAAAAGGAGGAGTTTTGTCGAGTTTCATCCTTCTTTTTCTTACATGTTGTGCTGCAATGATAAACTTTGAATAAAATGCCAAAATTGATTAACTCAGCTTACGAGCGGACGTGACAATGTAGGAACAATAGATCTTTGTGATCGCATTTTGCAAGCACTGCAATAATAGTCTTTTAATCAACTTTAAATAAATGAGCACGGAGAGTTTACTCTCATCCCTTTTTGGGGATGGGAGTTTTTTAATTCTCAAAGCTAACAATAACTCCGAATACATTCAGTTAATCTTAAGAAAATTTTAATGTTCTCTCCATATAATGAAACTATCGATGAAGCATGTATATGGGAGGAAATTCACGTGGCAAAAATGAACAAAAAGTGGGTCGCTCTGTGTTCAACAGCTATTGGAGCTATTTATGCCGCCGGATATTTCGCAACGGAAACTCAGGCAACGATTCAGCAACCACAACAACAAGTCCAAGTTACACAGACTAAAAGCAGTCAAATAAATAGAATTTATAAAGAGGGTACCTATACGGGTACAGGAAGCAATCGACGTGGATCAATTCAGGTGGCAGTTACCATTAAAAGCGATAAAATTACAGATGTTGAAATCAGCCATTTTGCCATGCATTATACAATTGATGATGTCGCAGGGCTGCCTCAAGAAGTGGTACAAAAACAAAGTGCGCAGGTAAGGAATGTATCGGGCGCAACATACAGTACACAAGCATTCAAAGATGCTGTACAAGATGCGCTTTCTCAGGCGCGAAACTCATAATGGGCAAAATCATGAAAAAAACGAAATTATTTATGGATACCGTTGTAGATATACAAGTCGTCACTCGGAAATCAAAGGTTCAGACAGAAGCAGTTGATCGGGCTTTCGAGGCATTTCGGAAAGTCGAACAAGCCTGCAGCCGTTTCAGTCTGGACAGTGAATTGATGGCGGCATGCCGAGTCATAAAAACTCCCGTTCGGATTAGTCCGTTTTTATTTGAGCCTTTGAAGTTTGCTTTGGAAGTGGCGAAATGGACGAATGGGATATTTGATCCTGCGGTGGGAAAAGCGATGGAAGAACTGGGATTCAATCAGCATTATTTAACTGGGGAAACCATTCAAAGCTCCTCAGTGGGCTCCTCTTCCTATCGGGATATCATCTTAAATGAGCAGGATCGTACATTGTATTTGCGGAAGCCGATGGTGATTGATTTAGGTGCCGTGGCTAAGGGATTCGCAATCGATTTGGCCGCAAACGAGTTGAAAGATTTTGAAGGATTTGTCGTCAATGCTGGCGGGGACCTCTATGCTGGGGGAGTAGACGAAAACGGCAGCAAGTGGAGAATTGGCATTCAGCATCCCGAGTACAAAGAACAAATCATTCAAACGGTTGAAATATCGAATGAGGCGGTCTGTACCTCTGGAAGTTACGAGCGCAAGAGCGAATTAAAAGCCGGTATGCATCATATCATCGACCCCAAATCGAAACAATCACCGGGCGAATGGGTCAGCTGCAGCGTCATCGCTCCTTTCGCTATGATGGCGGACGCCTTCTCGACAACCTTCTTCTTATTGGGGTTAGACCGTGGGAGAGTGTTAATAGAAGAAGTTGATCTCAAAGGTATCTTGATATCATCCGATTCACAAATATATAGAGTAGGGGGTATATAAATTGACAGTTAACCAATGGATTAAAACACCAAAGGGATATGTCATAGTTTCCTTGATTGCCTTTCTACTAATAGCCTCCATATGGTCACTAGATATTAGAGGCATTTATAATAGTATCATTGCCGTCGTTGTTTCTTCAGCTGTGGATACTCTTTGTTCCCGTATTGCCAAAAGGAAGCGAATGATGCCAGACGGTGCGGTTATAACAGGGTTAATCATAGCTTTAATCTTAAGCACAACTTCCTCCTGGTATATTGTTGCTGCAACTTCCATTATAGCTATTTTATCGAAACATTTTCTTGCCCACAAGAAAAAACCAATCTTCAATCCAGCGGCATTTGGACTGCTACTGTCCATCCTGTTCTTTCGAACAGGACAAAGCTGGTGGGGCGCATTCGGGGATCTTCCCACATGGACAGTTGTGTTTCTATTGATTGGCGGATACATGGTGACGAACCGAGTGAACAAATTTCCTCAAGTTTTTTCATTTCTAGGAACGTATTTCATCTTATTATTAATTATGGGGTTTATTGATGTCGGAGACGCCACTAACGCACTTCGATCGCCTTTTATTAATGCATCCCTTTTCTTTGCACTTTTTATGCTTACAGATCCGCCTACCTCACCGGCAAAAAATAAGGATCAAGTCATTTTTGGCATCCTTAGCGCGATCATGGGTACAGTTATTTATGGCATTTTTGGAGGTTTGATGTACTTATTTATAGGATTGCTTATCGGGAACTTATATCATTTACTTGTACCGAAGCTTAGGAACGCCACTCGATATATTAATTGAATGAGGGGATTGTTTACATGCAAAAAAACGTAATGGATGCTCTTGGAAAATTTTGAGTCATGTTCTCCATGATTTCACATGATACAATTTGTAAGATCCATGTGGATCAAATAACTCAGAAGGCCGAAGCTCCAGCAAGCACGGGGGAACCATTATTTGGGGTGAAGCCGCTATCTGCGGCCGGGTGATTACTCTTTGACCCGAATCCGACAGCTAACCTCGCAGGCCGCAAAAAGGAGAGGTTTATTTTGAAACGTTATAAAAAGCTCGTAGTTACCGGCGCAATAGGATTGAGCATCCTCGTAGGATCGAGCGCGGCAATGGCCGCACCAGCAACTCACACAGTATCAGGTAATGATACCATGTGGTTAATATCCCAGAAGTATGGTATAAGCCTATCTTCGCTTATTAAGGTAAACCCTCAGGTTGCCAATCCGAACGTGATTTGGTCTGGTATGAGCCTCAACATCCCTGGAAGCACGAGCACAAATGCAGGTACAAAAACGCCAGTTACGACTGTGCCATCCCAATCAGCATTTGCTAGCCAAGTCGTTAACCTAGTTAACCAAGAACGAGCTAAGGCAGGACTTCGTCCATTAACTAGCAACAGCTCACTTACGGCATTGGCTTTGGATAAAGCGAAGGATATGTACAACAACGGCTATTTCGATCATACCTCGCCGACCTATGGGTCTCCTTTTGATATGATGAGCACATATGGCATTCGCTATTCCTACGCAGGTGAAAACATTGCGAAAGGTCAACAAACGCCTGAAGCTGTCATGAAAGCGTGGATGAACAGCGCAGGTCATCGTCAAAACATTCTAAGCCCCAACTTCACCCAAATCGGTGTTGCGTTCTATAACGGCGAATGGGTACAGGAGTTCATTAGTAACTAAAGCAGCGCATGTCTGCAGAATATTTCAAGAGAAACCAGCAACCTTGTGTTTGCTGGTTTTTTCGTTTTTTATTCCATTTCAGAGTGGTATTGATCTTGCTGTAGATAAAGAGGGTAGGATATGGATTATTGAGGTTAATGTTCATAATCCATCCCATGGACTCTTTAATAAGCTTAAAAACAAACAGTATTATGTTGATAAAGATTATAGATACGCTTGGCCACCGTTTTGACGGAATACCTTTGTATCGAAATAGAGTGGATTTGATTCCATTAAATTGGGTATTCGCCCAAATCACTAGAGATATTAGCGGAATAAAGTACAGATAGAAGTTTAAGGCGAGAGTGAGGTATGAAAGTGCAAATTCATGTGGTGCAAAGAGGAGAGAATCTATGGCTGATTTCAGGTCGTTATGGTGTGAATGCCAATCGGATTATCGCCGTCAATGAACTCCGAGAACCCAATCGTTTAGTCATCGGTCAGGCATTAGTCATCCCAGCTCCTTATCCCGAATATGTGGTCAGATTAGGAGACACGCTTGGTACAATTGCCGGCCGTTTCGGCATCACATTAGAGGCTATTGCTCGGACAAATTTAATAAGCGATGTCACGCAAATCACGCCGGGTCAATCATTAATTATTCCGGTTTTGTATCATACCGTGCGGAAGGGTGAGTCACTTTGGGAGATCGCTCATCGATACGGCGTTACTGTGCAGGCCATTGCACAAGCTAATGAGCTTACAAATCCTGCGCTTATTTCCCCTGGTCATAACTTGAAAGTCCCAGAAAAGCAGAGGCAGATCATCGATGTCAATGGTTATACCAATGTATTTGGAAAGGTGGCTGCCGGGCAAGTTCGGAAGGATGGGATGCATCTAACGTACTTATGCCCTTTTGGTTATCGAATGAAGGATGATGGAACCCTTGAGCCCGCTGATGATCAGCAGCTCATCGCAGCTGCATATGACAAACATGTCGTACCGGTCATGTCAATCACCAATTTCTCAGCAACAGAAGCCGGATCGAAGCTGGCACACACCATTTTATCCAGTCCCGAATTGCAAAATAAGCTAGTCACCAACATCTTAACGATTATGGAAAACAAGGGCTATCGTGGTTTAAATGTAGATTTTGAGAATGTATATCCTAGCGATCGTGAGTTTTATAATCAATTTCTTCGACTTGCTGTCCGCAGGCTGCATGATAAAGGTTTTTTTGTATCTTCCGCCCTTGCCCCGAAAACCAGTTCAGAGCAAAAGGGTTTGCTCTACGAAGCTCACGATTATGCCGCCCACGGAGACATTGTCGACTTCGTCGTACTCATGACATATGAGTGGGGATACAGATTCGGTCCTCCTCAGTCCATATCCCCCATCAACGAAATACGACGCGTTCTTGACTATGCGGTCACTGTTATTCCTAGAAATAAAATATTTATGGGCTTTCAGTTATACGCACGTGATTGGCTCCTTCCTCATGTAAAAGGACAACAGGCAGAGACATTTGATATGCAAGAAGCTATTCGTCGAGCCATTCAACATGGGGCGGAGATCAAGTATGATCAGCTGTCCCAAACGCCATACTATCGCTATATAGATGAAAAACAACATACACATGAAGTCTGGTTCGAAGATGCAAGAAGTGCTCAGGCCAAATTCGATCTGGTCAAGGAATATAACTTGAGAGGGGTCAGTTATTGGGTACTTGGTTATCCATTTCCGCAAAATTGGGTATTGCTCGAAGATAATTTTCAAATTCGAAAACTCATATAACTGATACGAAAAATAATGCTTAACCATGCTGCATTCACTCACATTGGATGAATGCTTATTTTTTTAGGGGATAATTGAAAAAAGTCTTCAGAGCTAACAGAAACTTTAGTGTCTAAAACCACAGTTACTGTTTTGGTTTACTTGGTGTTTTAAAAATAAAAAATGTGCACCTGAGGGGCGCACATCTTAACTTAAAATACCACAATTACTCCTTGTACGGATGCTGCTCCTGCACCAACATTCGTGATACGGAGTTTGTACCTACTTGCCGGTAAACGAAAGCTCAAAGCTACTGTAAGGGTTCCAGTCAACGTTACGCTGTTAGTAACCGGGGTACCAGTTACAGCATTCACAATCCAGTCAATGCGAATATTTGGATACTTACGAACTTGTAGCGTAATCATGGGAATGCATGCAATTCAGAAAAGACAGAACGCTGCGCAAACAACGCAACCTAATGAATGAAGAGCCAAATAGATGTTCAACTGAGTATTATAGTTGAATACCAAAATGAGCAGGTGGCCATGGCTGTCTGCTCATTTTGTATGTAATTAAGAGGTAATTATGCTGAAGAGACTCAATAAATAAAATAAGGGAGTAAGTCTCTTCTTCTCAGTTCATATATGCAAGCTCGTAATCGAACCAGGAAATTGCGAATAAGCGCCTGATCGCTGACATTGGCGAATAGAGGGTAGATACTGTAGATGAAAATATTAAAACGTAATATAATGATTAAAAAATAGAGACTTGGAGTGATTTTAATGGATATTAAAATAGATGATTTAACTGGACCTGACGTGGTTGCATTGATAGTAGAACATCTTCAGGATATGGCATCTCTATCCCCGCCAGAAAGTACACATGCTCTAAATCTGGATAAATTGAAAAAACCGGATATCACCTTCTGGAGTGGATGGGAACAAGATGTATTAGTTGGTTGCGGAGCAATTAAGGAACTTGATAGTCAACACGGCGAGATAAAATCAATGCGAACTTCTACATCACATCTAAGAAAAGGCGTTGCAAAGCGAATCCTTGAACACATCATTGAAGAAGCCAAGCGACGCGGGTATCAACGGGTAAGCTTGGAAACGGGCTCAATGGATGCTTTCGGACCAGCTAGAAGACTGTATGAAAGTTTTGGGTTTCAATACTGCAAGCCCTTTTCCGATTACATAGAGGACCCATATAGTGTATTTATGACAATGGAATTATGAAGCTTAAGGATGATACAATGGATAATCAAATAACAATTCAGGCTTTAAAATATGGAAATTTACTACATTATGAATGGAACACAACTTTATTAGAAAAGACGGATTCACACATTTTTGTCCTAGGCAAGTATGGAAGAAAATTAAATCATTACACGAAGCAAAAGGTTTTTACCATAGAAGCTTGGACAGTTGAATATTTCTCATTTAATTCATGGTTTACTGTAAGTGCTGACGTAGTTGGCGGCAAAATTCAACAATTTTATTGCAATATAAATCAGCCATCGAAAATTGAAGGTAACATTGTTTCTTTTGTAGATTTAGACCTGGATTATGTGCAAAGAAACGGTGAATGGAAGGTTGTTGACGAAGATGAGTTTGAGAGCAATGCAATAAAATTTGCTTATCCAGAAGCTCTAATTCATAAAGCTTGGGAAGAGTTACTGAGCTTAAAGGAACTTATTAGAAAAAAAGCATTTCCTTTTGATGGATCTCTCGAAAAGTTTATCGACTGTATACCAGTATAAGAAACAGATTTATAAGCAGAATCTTACTCTTTGTTTCTCCATATGTTGTAATCTTTATATATCTGACAAAGTGAGGAGCTGGCTGTGTGGCAGTTCCTCTTTCTTTGGTTTTGGGTCTAGGTTGCCCGTTGTACAAAAGCAGCACAATAAGAGATATATCTGTGATTTCGAATATGGTGATCACCTCAACACTTTGATAAGATACTACCAAACAGTTGCGACGAAAGGGTGGAAGATATGCCATTTTTATCATTAACGAGTTGGAGCTTACATCGGAATCTGGGGCCTTTGCGGTGGACCCGCTGGGATGATAACACGCGTACTCAAATAACGGTTACCCAAGACCAACCTGAACTCATCTCTTTGCTTGAATTGCCGGCGGTTCTTGCAAAGAAAGGTTTTAGATCACTGGAAGTGTGTCATTTTCATTTTCCGGATACAAGTGAATCATATTTACAAAGATTAAAACACACATTCACGGAAGCAGGCCTTCAGTTTTACACGCTGTTAATTGAATACGGTGATATTTCCAGTTCGGATGATTTGCGCAGACAATCGGACATCGCGTGGATCAAAGGATGGATCGACATTGCTGCAAGAGCAGGAGCTGAAAGAGTGCGCGTGATAGCTGGTGATGCGGAACCTACGGATCAAGAAGCTTTGCAGAGATCGGTTGATGCACTTCGAGAACTAAGCTCTTATGGTGCTGCGCAAGGAGTACGTGTTGTTACTGAAAACTTTCACTCACTAACATCAATCGCGGATAATTGCCTTGCTTTATTGGAAGGATGCGGGGAGCTCCTCGGGCTAACCTCGGATTTTGGCAATTTTAAAGGAATCGAAAAATATGGCGAGCTTGTCAAAACGATTCCTCACAGTGAGTCGATCCATGCCAAAGCACAAACGAATGCGGATGGATATCCGGATGAAGCTGAGTTTAATCGCTGTATGGAAGTTGCCAAGCAAGCTGGTTATGAAGGTCCCTTAACAATTGTATATGACGGACCAGGAGATATGTGGGAAGGAATTGAGCGTGTAAGGAGACTTGTAACACCTTATTTGAATAAATCGTAGGGATGACAAGAGCATTATTACATTACAAGCCGCTTATATTGCGGTTTTTTTTAATTTGTCTCTAAAGCAATGAATACCAAACATATGATTGATATTGTAAATGCATTAAGATGGGAGTTACAGATAACTTATACAAAGGGGATGGTTTGTATGATAAGACTTTTAAAGTATGAGGATCTAACGTTATTTAAGAAAGATGTTATCTCTTACTTAGTGCAATATGAAGCAGAAAACAATTTAGTATTAGGTGTCTTACAATATTTAACTGAAAATGATGAATTTCCTCTTTTAATGGCTACTGTAATAAAAGACAATGACATAGGCTTGGTCTTACTACAAACACATCCTAATCAAATTATTTTATCAAAAGCAGTTCCTTTTACATCAAAGGAAATACACGTTATAGGTGAAAAGTTGAATAACACAATCCAGGATATACCTGGTTTTATAGGCGAAAAGAAATTAACTACTGAACTAGCAATGTATATTTCTAACGTTAGAGGGATTCAGGCAAATGTCCAAATGGACCAAAAAATATATATACTAGAAAAAGTAGAGAAAAAAACAAATGCAAATGGAAAAATTCGGAGTGTTATAGAAAGTGATCTTCACATAATTAAAGAGTGGGTGTATCAGTTTTGTAATGAAACAAACCAGCCTATAAGTTTAGAAGAAGCAGATAAAAAAGCTGCAAGAATGATAAATAAAGGAAGTTTAGTTGCATGGGAAGTGAACGGAGAATTGGTTTCCATGGCTGCTTCTACACGTCCAACCCCAAATAATATAACAATCAGCTATGTTTACACTCCAATAAGCCAAAGAAAAAAGGGGTATGCCTCTGATTGTGTTTCAGCTTTCACTCAAATCTTGTTAGATCGTGGTTATAAAACAACAAGTCTATACACTGATCTCAGTAATCCTACTTCGAATAAAATTTATACTCAAATTGGATATCATGCGATCATGGATTCAATCGTAATTCTTTTTAAATAATCGACATATGCAGGGAGGAACCTATGAAGGATTTCGAAAAGGCGAACCGGTTTGTAAAGGAACACTTTGGTGACCGTGCCCAAAATCTTATGCCCCTCGCTGCCGGTGATTGGTCGAAAGCCTATTCCTTCATGCTCGACGGGCATGCAATGGTTATCCGCTTCGGCACTTATCTGGGCGACTTTGAAAAGGATCGTGTGATGGCCACACTTTCCTCGGACACACTTCCGATTCCGAGGGTTCTTGAAGTAGGCGAGACGGAGAGCGGCTTCTATGCCGTATCCGAACGAGTATCTGGAAAGCATCTAGATGAGCTGAATGGGCCTGAGATACGACATGTCCTTCCGCAATTGCTAGATGCTCTCTACGAACTTCAAAAACTTGACCTCACAGACACAGAGGGAGTTGGCCTTTGGCGTCCAACTGGGGCTGGTCCTAGCTGGGGGGCCGAGCTACTCTCAGTAGCTGAGCCCAGGGATCGACTCGTGGGCTGGCGCGAGCGGCTTAACGCCTCGCCTCAGGAGGCACGGGTCTTCGATGCTGGGGTAGAAAGGCTGCGTCAGCTCGTAGCAATGCTTCCAGAGTACCGAGGAATCGTACATAACGACCTCTTGAACCGAAATGTGCTTGTGGACGGAGGGAGGCTAACGGGGGTAATCGACTGGGGAAATGCGTTCTATGGTGATCCTCTTTATGATAACGCTTTGTTTCTTTATTGGTGGCCTTGGTTTCCGCAATGGCAAGAGATTGACTTGCAGGAAATTCTAGATAATCACTGGGACAAACATGGAGGACGGCCTACACAATCAGAGGAACGTCTTCGCTGCTGTCTCATCCACATCAGCCTCGACCATATCGCCTATAGCGCTTTCAGGCAACGAACAGAAGATATGAGACGCCACGCCAAGCAATTGATGACCTACCTTTGAATCAAAAACATGGAGGGAATCTTCCTAATGTATGAATTAAACGGATTATTTCGTAAAAGAATGGGTATTCCAGAAAATCAAAAAATTACATTTGAAACATTAGATCACATTCTTAGGAAAACAGCACTATCCCTTCCTTTTGAAAATCTAAGCATCATTTCAAACAAAACAAGTATTATAACAAAAGAGAGTCTGATAACCAAAATGCTCGTAAAAAATGAAGGTGGTCTATGCTATCAATTGAATCCTCTGCTTTATTTTTTCTTAGTTGAAAATGGGTTTAATGCAGCGTTAGTTCGCGGAGAAGTATACAATTATGCAACGAAGGACTGGTCAAAACTCGGGAGAACTCATGTTACTATTCTTTTGCAGCATAAAGGTCAAACGTACTTGGTTGATACCGGATTTGGTGGAAACCTACCACTAAAACCTGTGCCGCTAAATGGAGAAACTACTTCCTCTGTGAATGGAGAATTTCGAGTCAAAGCAATGGAAAGTGATTATGGCGACTATGTACTTGAACTGAAACTAAAATATAAAGATACAGATTGGAAAATAGGGTATGCTTTTGATACCAAACGACCATTAGAAAATTTATCTGAATTGAACGAAGTCCAAGGAATCATAGTCCAGCACAAAGAATCACGATTCAACAAAACCCCGCTGATTACTCAACTTACAAGCGATGGAAATGTAACGTTAACCGATACATCTTTCACACAATGGATGAATGGGAAATCGAGTAAGGAACAGATTGACAGTGTTAAATTCAAAGAACTAGCAAAACAACATTTTGGATTTCAAGAACTATGAGAAGCCGTATTGAAGCGGCTTCTTTTTGCATATTGCTGCTCGCGATAATTTAAGAGTGAAGACAAACAGGCTGCCAATTGCCCAAATGGACGTTGGCAGCCAACTAGAAAAAGCCTAATCTTTTTTCAGGGGCGGCTGGTTTGCAGCGAAGGCACATGGATTGTCACACCCTGACATGCTCCGGAATTCAAACGTCCGGAACAGCCGATCTTGTATGCAATCATTCGTGTAGGCCTCTTGCAAGCTTATCAACGAAACCAGCAAGCAGAATATCCAACCCGAACGAAAACTCTTCTTCCCAATTCACAGAAGTCGTATAACCGGCTAGGCGGATAAAGTGGGGATATCGCTCCTTAGGCAATGCTTCAATCTCTTTGTACCTTATCTCCGATTCTTCCCGTTTTTCCTCTGAAAGCTTCGCTCGATCCCGTAATCTGCATTCCTCATCGACAAAGCCGTAGATGAAGTTCTTGAGCATGGAAGCAAGCCACGGCACTTCGACATCCTTAAATCCGGCTTCGACAAGCGCCCGAAACAGAAATTCGATATGAGCCAAACGGTTAGGACTTGCCGCAAAGGTCGCGTTCATGATGTGCACAGCATCCGGGTATTGCAGCAGACTTAGCCGGAAGCTTATCGACCACAGCCGCAGCTGCATTTTCCAATCCAAAGTGGTATCGGGCAAATCAATCTTAGTGCTGATCTCTTCTGCCAAAAGATGAAGCAGCTGTTCTTTGTCCTTCACATGGTAATACAAAGATGAGGCTTTCACGCCAAGTGAGTCGGCGATCTTGCGCATACTTATGCCATCCAAGCCCTCGGCTTGCAGCAGTTCCAGCATGATCCCGACAATTCGGGCACGATCGAGAGGCGTGTGAAGCGGCTCACTCTGATTCCTGCCATTATCTGTTGTTAAGGGATGAATTCTTCTTCTTGCCATATTAGGTCACCTTCCATTTTATCTCTTGACAAGTATAGCACAACAGTTTAATCTAACGGTATTATATTATTATTTATCACTGTTAGATTAACCAAAAAGAGGAGCTTATAAACATGCAAACAACCACAATTGATTCCATTGCCCGTACCGCCGGGAATATTTTATCCCATGCGTGGAAAGCAGTCTACGACGAAAAGAAGGATGAACTGTCCGAGATGTTCAAGAAGTTTGGTGATCGCGCCTATGGCGCATGGATTCAACAATTTATGGCGCCGGTCACAGAACGGCTCGCGGCTGATGGATTCATTATAAGGGGCGGATTCAACTTAAATGACTCCATTGAGAACTGGGGACCACCTGAAGAACGGGAACGATGTATATGGTATATCGTAAAGACAGCGGAAGGTGAAGAGCTGGGTACGTTGGTGCTGCAGGCCTATCATTCGCACCGCTCGTTCTTCATGCCTAGAGCACCGCGGATATTGGCACTTGAAGTTACGGATCGGGAAGCCATTATCGCTGCACTCTCAGATGCTTCAACCCGAATCCGCTGGGATTTAAGGGAGGAACGAATGCCTCAACCGGAGTTACATTCCTTCCCGATTCAGCGGTTCGAGTACGCGACAGATACTTCAATCGGAGATGGACTAAAGCCTGCAGCAGACGGTCAGCTGTACAGCTGGAATTTGGACAATGCGCTAGGCCATTGGGGTCGGTACGGATGGGAACTTGTGTCCGTCGTTCCAGCAGGAGGCAAAGTGATTGCGTACTTCAAACGCCCGCTGATTGACTAAAACAACCGGCAACAACAGCTGGAGCTCAGAAAAATTTAAAGCTGACGGAGATAATGAGTTGTCCCTAAGTAGGTAGCTACTTGAGGACAACTTTTTTTATAAATTAGGGATTGACAATGATTGGAATTAAAGCTTAAATGATATTAACGTATTGATAATAACAATTTGAATATAACAGAATGTTGAAATCAAAGAATGGGTGATCTACATGGATAAAGAGCAATTTAGAGATAAGCAGGGACTTACTGAAGCAGAGTTTTTACAGAAGTATGATGCTAGTATTTACGAAAGACCTTCTGTCACTGTAGATATGTTAATCTTCACTGTAGTTGATGAGGAAAATGAAAATTATAGAAAGTTACCGGAAAAGTCACTGAAACTTCTCATGGTTAAGAGGGGGGTTCATCCTTATATTGGGCAATGGGCCTTACCCGGAGGGTTTGTAACAGAGGACGAGAGTATGGATGAAGCTGCTTTACGGGAGCTAAAAACCGAAACTAATATTAATGATGTTTATATGGAACAGCTTTATACATGGGGAGATGTAAATAGGGACCCTCGTACACGAGTTATCAGCTGTTCATATATGGCACTTGTTGATTGCAAATCACTCGAAGTGAAGGCTGGGGATGATGCGGATGATGCCAGGTGGTTCAACGTTAGGTACAGCGTGCTTGAAGAGAAGAAAACCATGCTGGAGAAGGACTTTATGTTTGAAAAAGTCGTAAAAATGACTCTTTCAAACGATAAGGACATCCTGGAGGCTATTATTAAAGTTATAGAAAAATATTCTGGCAAAACAGCAAGGGTAGAAAGAGAGGTTATCGTTTCGAATGGCATTGCATTTGATCATGCGGAAATGATCCAATATGCAGTTGAGAGGCTTAGGAATAAGATTGAGTACACCGATATAGCTTTCAATCTGATGCCCGAACTTTTTACATTGTCAGAGCTCCAACAAGTCTATGAGGTTACTTTGGGAAAAGAGCTGCTTTCTGCTGCGTTTAGAAGAAAGATAGCGGACATGGTTATGGAAACGAATCAATTTACCAAAGATGCAGGGCATAGGCCTGCAAAGCTGTTCAAATTCAATCCGAATTGGCGATATTTGTAAAGTGAGTAAACATTTTATGATAGTAGGAGGTAATAAATGATTTCAAACAAAAAAACTGCAAGAATTGTTGGAGTATTATTTCTAGCTGCAACGGCTGCGTATATATTAGGTAATGGACTTATTGAATCTATTCTAAAAGATCCGGATTATCTTATTCATGTTTATCCAAATAAAACCAAAGTGATCATAGGAATGCTCCTTGAGTTAATGAATTCCGCTGCAGCAGTTGGTATTGCAATCACACTGTTTCCAATCTTAAAAAAGCATAATGAAACTATAGCTCTTGGTTACGTTGCTTTCAGGGTTATTGAGGCTATAATCCTTATTGTTGGTGCAGTTAGCCCTTTATTACTAATATCATTAAGCCAGGAATATATAGAAGCAGGAGCTCCGGATTCTTCCTATTTTCAAACAATAGGTATGTTAGCAATAAAAGGGAAGTTTTTGACCTTTCAGTTAGCAATGATCGTTCTTGGTCTATACAGCTTGTTGTTTTGTTACTTATTATATCAATCCAAACTCATTCCTCGTTTAATATCTGTCTTTGGGATAATTGGATACGTATCGTTGTTAACAAGCGCTTTATTACAGGTTTTCGGTTATAGTGCAGGAATGATTTTATTTCTTCCAGGAGCCTTATTTGAAATAATATTTCCGATTTGGCTGATCGTTAAAGGATTTAACTCATTTACAATAAAACCCGATCAATAAAGAAAACCAAAACACAAATAGGTGTTAAGGAGTAATCTTCATGAAGGCTATTGTATACGCAAAATACGGAACTACTGACGTTCTTAAGCTTAAAGAGGTTGAAAAACCTACTCCCAAGGACAATGAAGTATTGATAAAAGTACATGCTGCATCCGTGAATTCATGGGACTGGGATCTCCTAAGAGGTGTACCGTTCATGGTTCGTCTCGGGGGAGTTCTAAAACCAAAATACAACATACTCGGAGCTGACATAGCGGGGCGGGTTGTAGCAGTTGGTAAAGACATAAAGCAGTTGCTTCCAGGTGATGAAGTATTCGGGGACATTTCCGGGTGTAGTTGGGGCGGGTTTGCGGAGTTTGTATGTGCTCGTGAAAATGTCTTAACATTGAAACCAGCCAGTATGACTTTCGAGGAAGCAGCGGCCATCCCTCAAGCAGCAGTCCTCGCCTTACAGGGACTTCGCGATAAGGGACAGATTCAGAAAGGACAAAAGGTTTTAATTAATGGCGCAGGTGGAGGCGTGGGTACCTTTGCAGTGCAGATTGCCAAATCATTCGGGGCTGAAGTGATAGGCGTAGACAGCACGATGAAATTAGATATGCTGAAATCGATTGGTGCAGACCATGTTATTGATTACACGCAAGTTGATTTCACCAAAAATGGGCAGCGTTATGACCTGATTCTTGATGTTGCGGGATATCGATCGATTTTCAATTACAAACGTGCATTAAGTCCCAAGGGTACTTATGTTATGGTAGGAGGTTCCATGTCTCGAATCTTCCAAGTCATGTTCCTAGGACCATGGATTTCAATGATCGGGGGTAAGAAAATGGGTATCCTTATACATAAACCGAACAAAAATGATCAAAGTTTTATGAAGGAGCTTTTGGAGGCTGGCAAAGTTGTACCTGTGATAGATAGACGTTTCCCCTTAAGTGAGGTTGCTGAAGCTCTCCAGTATCTTGGAGAAGGACACGCCAAAGGTAAAATCGTTATCAGTGTGGAACAATTATGATTAGAATCATTCAATTGGGTCATGACGATTCGCATAAAATTCGGGAAATCGACCGTTCTGAAACAATAGACCTGATTTACAAGATGAATAATGGATCTCTTGATCAAGTAAAGGCGGGGCATGAATGCCCAAATTGGAACGAAGAGAATTACCGTGAGATAATTTCAAGATATGAGTATGAAATAGATAACGGCGGGACAGCTTATGGAGCTTTTGACGAAGATAAATTGGTCGGATTTGGAGTGTTGGCTCACAAGTTTAGAGGAAGAGACAATAATCAACTTCAGATAGATCTCATGTATGTTAGTCGTCAGTATCGAAGACAAGGAATTGGCAGCCAAATTTTTAACGAACTAAGTAAAGTTGCTATTGCAGAAGGGGCGAAGTATTTATACATTTCTTCAACAGAAACAGAATCTGCGGTAAAGTTTTATTCAAGTTGCGGTTCCATAATTACAACAGAAATAGATAATGACCTGTTTGAAAAAGAACCTGAAGATATCCATATGTTAAAGGCGTTAGACGATTTGGACTTCAAATAACGAAAAAAATTATAACTGAACAATGACAAAGAACAAGGCTAGGGCCAGACCCTAGCGATGTGACATTGATCATGTGAAATGATAAGATTTATAATTAATCTATTCAGCCCTCTACAAAGCGAAAAGGAGGTTGGTCGGTTTGCCTCAGCTCGATATGCCATCGTTTATGCTGATTCTGCTGGCTTTGCTAGGTGTCATTAGCCGCAACAATTCGATTACGATTGCTGCCGTCGTGCTTTTGCTTATTCGAGTCGTCAATTTGCATCAAGTGTTCCCGTGGATTGAGAAGAATGGGCTTTCGCTTGGCATCATTATCCTGACAATTGGTATTTTGTCGCCTCTGGCCAGCGGCTCGATTAGCATCAAGGAGCTTTACCAGTCCTTCTTGCATTGGAAATCGATCGCGGCCATCGTAGTTGGCGTGTTGGTAGCGTATCTAGGCGGACGCGGCGCGCTTTTGATGTCGGGCAACCCTACAATCGTGACAAGTCTTGTCATTGGGACAATACTAGGCGTGGCTTTTCTAAAAGGTGTGCCTGTTGGTCCGTTGATAGCTGCCGGAATATTATCACTGCTGATTGGGAAATGACCCCTAAGCCTTATGTGCAATTAACAAGAAATTAGGGATTCGAGAAAAAGGTCAAGAAATACTTTTAATCAAGGGGCGGCCGCGAGGCTGTCCCTTTATCTGTGTTATAACGGGTATATATCAACACATGAATACTCTTTTACCCAATTGGAGAAAATAACCTTTGAAATGAGGGGCAGCGTGATGAAATTTTGGGTAAAAGTCCAGAAATTAAGGATATGGAGCTTTCGTCGATACAAGAAAGAAAAAGTTATTTTCAAACACTTTTAAACAATACGGAAGATCTGGTTATACAATGTTTGAATTGGAATCAACGACAAGTCAACTTGATTTATCTGGCAACCTTAACCGATCAAGAAGCTATCCTGGACAAGATCATCTTTCCATTGAAACGAATCAAAGAAGGTGAGTTTCTAGACGCCATCCCTCTGGATCAACTGCAAATTACTTGCTTGATCGAACAAGCAGGGGAAGCCATTTTGAATGGCGGCTGTGTTGTCGATTGTGAAAGTGAGACTGATTTTTACATCTTTCATACATCCTCTTCGATGGGACGAAGCATCACAGAGCCAATCAATGAGAAAGTTTTCGGAGATTCGCATGAAGGGTTTATTGAAAGGTTAAATACGAACCTTCATCTGATCCGAAGAAAAGTGGTTAACAAGGATTTAGTGATCCGTTATTTGATGGTAGGCATGGAGACGAACACACGTCTGGCGATGGTTTACATCGAGTCATTGGCGAATCCTGAAATTGTGACTGATTTAGAAAAGCGAATAACATCGATCCGAATTGATTATATAGCTTCATTAGGTTTTGTAGAGCAGCTCATTGAGGATGCGCCTTTCTCTCCATTTCCGCAAATATTAAGCACTGAAAGAGTGGACAGAGTAGCAGCAAATTTGATGGAAGGAAGAATTGCCGTATTAGCGGAAGGTTCAGCCAAAGCGATCATTTTACCAATCAATTTCTTTGCTTTTTACCAATCACCTGATGATTACAATGCCCGTTGGATTAACGGAAGTTTCTTCCGTTTGTTACGGGTTTCCAGTTTCTTCATTGCCATTACCCTACCAGCTGGATACATTTCAGTTGTCTCTTTTCATTTTGAGACCATCCCAAATGAATTGGTGCTTCTCATGCAAAGTGCCGTACTGGAAATTCCGTTTCCTCCAATTATTGAAGCTCTATTGATGGAAATAACCATTGAAATGTTAAGAGAAGCAGGGTTGCGCTTACATACTGCCGTAGGGCAAACAATCGGTATTGTTGGAGGGCTTGTTATTGGAGATGCCATCGTGAAGGCGGGGCTGGTGTCCAATATCATGATTATTGTGGTAGCATCGACGGCGCTTGCCTCATTTGTTGTGCCATCCCATGAGTTCAGAGAGACGGTGCGTTTTCTGCGCTTTCCGATGATGCTTTTGGCTGCTACTTTCGGCTTTTTGGGAATTACGTTCGGATTTACATGTATTTTGATCCACTTGTGCAAATTAGAGGGGTTTGGAACGCCCTATTTTTACCCCTTATCTCCATTCAAATGGAGGGATTTGAAAGACTCTCTCGTCCGGTTGCCCATTTGGAAAATGAACCGGCGTCCTGCGGACAGTCTTCCCCAAAAAAAGCTGCGGGAATTATTTTCTAGGGGATGGGTGAAGCATGAGCGTAGAAAAAGATAGGATCTCCAAAAAGCAGTTGGCTTTTTTCACGATACAAACAGCGATAGGAGAGGGAGCTTTAACCGTTCCTTTTAGTGTTCACTCTGAAGCATCTATAGACGGATGGATCTCCATGCTGCTGGCAGGATTTGCGACCCACCTGGCCATTATCATGATATGGACGATCTGTAGGAAATATCCAATGATGACGATGATTGAATTTCTCCCGAAGGTGGCAGGGAAATTTGCAGGTCATCTAATTAGTGTTCTTTATATTATTTATTTTATTGGAATAGCAAGCGTGATCCTTATGAATTACTGCCGAATAATTAATGCATGGATTTTCCCAACGACACCGAAATGGGTCATTATGACATTGATGATGGTAACCAGTTATTATCTAGCAAAAGAAAAATTGAAAATAATTGCCCGATTTGAAACGCTGGTTTCTATACTTCTAATCGTTATTATCCTATTGATCTTTTTACCTTTTAGCAAAGGAAACCCTTTGTATATTTTTCCCATAGGTCAATCCGGGGTTGGTAATATGATGAAAGGTATGAGGGAAGCGGTGATTACGCTGGCCGGTTTTGAGCTATTGCTTATGGTTTACCCTCAAGTCAAGGGGAAAGACAGAGAAATATTAAAAACGATGTTGATATCATACACGTTTGTCATCCTATTTTACGTATTAATAATCCTGTCATGCTTTATGTTTTTCAGTCCTATGGAACTCAAAATCATTCCAGAGCCTGTTCTATACATGCTTAAGGCATTTTCTTTCAGGATTGTAGAAAGATCGGACTTACTGTTTTTATCGCTTTGGGTTGTGATCGTCATGACGTCTATTGTCAATTATGTTTTTCTAGCTTCCACAGGGATAACCCAAATATTGAAAATAGAAAACAGTTCTAAGGTGACTTTGCTGGTCGTTGTGGTTTGCTTACTGCTTGCTCTGCTACCGCATAATTTTCTGTTTATGAGCAAGCTCAATAAATGGTTTTCTTATTTCGCGTTGTTCATGATCTATTTGATCCCCATACCGTTATTACTATTGAGCATCCTAAGAGGAAGGAGGAAAGCAGCGGAATGAAAAGAATCCGGCATGTATTACTCGGCATACTTTCCATGAGTCTCTTAACCGGTTGCTGGGATCAAATGTTATTTAAAAACGTTCGTTTAATTCTAGGGGTAGGTATTGACAAAGCAGAAGGTGAAAATGTACTAGTCACCTTTGTCTTACCGGATGTCTCGGATAAGAAGAGAAATGCACCTGAAATCATATCGGTTACTGGTGAAACTGCTCGAGAAGCAAGAAGTAACTTAGGAAAAAAACTGAATTTGGTTCCGGACGGGGCCAAGAACCGATTTCTTATGATTGGAGAACAGCTGGCGAAGAATGATATCTATACGGTTCTGGATGTTTTTTATCGCGATCCAAGAAGTGCTTTAAACGCCAAGATTGGAGTTGTCGAAGATCGCGCCGAATCACTTTTGCAAACAGGATATATGAGAAAGCCAAATTTCATTTTGAACCTGGATAAACAAATTCTCAGCGCAGAAACATTCACGATCCTTCCAGAAGAAAATATTCAATCGATTTGTACCGTTTTATTTGACCCTGGACAAGATGTGATTTTGCCTTATCTGGCAGCGGGGGATGGAACCCCTCTTATTAAGGGAGTAGCTTTGTTTAACAGTAAATCCTTAACAGGGACTCTAGACACTAGAGAGTCAAAACTCTGTTTGTTATTAGCTGATCGAATGGGTAAAAAAGCAATCCTGACATTACCTATTCCTAATCAATCGAAGAAAATAGGCAGCAAAATGACATTTCGTGTATTTCAAACAAAACGGAAATTAGATGTTGATGTAAATAAAGGCAAGGTCGTGGTCACCATTGATTTGCTGCTAAAGGCAGAAGCGGAGGAATTCTCTCCGGATCATTTAGATGAAACCGGACAAGTTTCCAAATTGAACGAGTTTTTCTCAAAAGAGCTAACACAGGAAGCTCAGAAGGTCGTTCAGAAGCTGCAGAAGGCTAATTGCGACGTTTTTGGAATTGGCAGAAGGATCATAGCCTTCCATCCAGAAGCTTGGAAGACTATGGATTGGAACAGCACCTATCCGCTTATTACCATTCAACCCAACGTAAAGGTGGAAATATCGAGACCTGGAATTATTTATTAGGGTTCCATACAGGACGCAGTGGATAACACTGTAATTTACGACTTGACTGTAGGAGTTTCTTATACTATAGTAAACCAATCGGAATTAACATAACTGACTCGTCAGTTAATAGAAAGGAGCTCATGAAACTGGCATCAATATTAAATGAAGAACAGCAGCGAGAGCAGGTTCTGATGAACTCAGCCTTAGAGTTATTTGCACGCAAAGGGTATCACAATACGAAGGTTTCGGATGTTGTCAAAGCATCGGGCGTGTCGCAGGGAACGTTTTACTGGTATTTTGAAGGCAAAGAGCAGCTCGCGGTCCGTCTGATCGAGAACGGCAAAGAGAAACTAATACAAGTAATTGAACAAGGCTATCGCAAGCATGCGGGCTCCGTAGACGATATGGTTAGCTCATCTGCAAGATTATTGACAGAATTGTTCGAGTTCGCCGATCATAACCGGAATTTGATGGCATTTTTGCTTATCAAAGGCCAAGGAGCAGACCCGTTGGTCCGGGAAGCTGTTTCGCAAACGTGGATCGTATTCGAAGAAGCGTTCAAGAACAATGTAAACCGAGCCATCGAGCTGGAGATGCTTCCTCATTTCGCGGACGTTTCTCTTCGTGTAAACATACTGGTTTCTTTAATTACAGGTGTCCTTACCAAGTGGTTGTTCGGACCTATGCATGATGTTGATTACACATCCGCATACACGCCATCGCAAATAGCCGAGGAAACGGCACGGTTCGAATTCCGGGGATTGTTAGGTTAGCAAGTATAATATTATATAGGGGTGTATTGAAATGACATTCAAGGTTAATCAAGTATTCAAAGCGGCATCGTTACTTACTATCGTGGGTCTAGCGTTAGTCGGGTGCGGAAAAACAACACAACAGCCAGCAGCAAGTCCCACAACCGATACTAAAAACACACCAGCCGTGTCTCCAGCTTCAGCAAACCTGCTTGAGCAAATCAAGAAAAATGGCAAAATCAAAGTGGGCTTGATGGGTACCTATGCTCCCTACAACTTTTTGAATGACAAGAAAGAAGTAGACGGCTACGATGCCGACATCGCTAAAGAAGTCGCGAAGAAGCTTGGTGTACAGGCCGAGTTCATTACCGGCGAATTTTCTGGCTTAATTGAAGGTTTGCAAAAAGATAAATATGATGTTTTGATAAGCCAGGTAACCATTACCGAAGACCGTAAGAAAACAATGGATTTCTCCAATCCTTATATTAAGAACTCGGTGAATGTCGTTGTAAAGGGTGATAACAACACAATCAAAGCGGTTGAGGATTTCAAAGGTAAGAAGATCGGAATCGGTCTCGGTACGAACGATGAGAAATACTTACGTGATGTGGCTATGCCTAAGGTCGGAAACTTTGAAATCGCCACGTACAACGATGTCATTTCATCCTTGATGGACCTGAACGTTGGAAGGATTGACGCGACCATCAACAATATCTTTGCGCTTAAGCCACTCATGGATAAAAACAAGTTAAATATTAAAGCGGTCGGAGCGCCGATCAAGGAAGATTTCGCAGGTGTAGCTACCCGCAAAAACAATCCAGAGCTGGTGGAAGCCATCAACAAAGCCTTGAGCGAGATGAAAACGGACGGAACACTGAAGCAAATTCACCAAAAATGGTTTGGTGTCGATCCGAATTTTTAAGTAATAAAGCCTTAGGAGGCCGCAAGAATGGAACTCGTTTTAGATAACTTAGGCTTTCTTTTCAAAGGCGCATACTATACCCTGCTTATCACAATCGTCTCGATGTTCTTTGGATTTTTTATCGCTCTGTTCGTAGCCATCGCCCGGTTAAAAGGAAATCGGTTGATCAGCAATTTGGCCAGAGGGTATGTGTCCATCATCCGCGGAACCCCGATCATTGTGCAAATCTTCATTATTTATTATGGATTACCTGACTACGGTATTACACTCGGGCCGCTAACAGCGGCCTATATTTCACTTAGTATCAATATCGGCGCCTATTTATCTGAGACATTTCGGGGCGCGATCTTGTCTGTGCCTAAGGGGCAGACGGAAGCGGCTTTATCCCTGAATATGTCACCTTGGCAAACGATGCGTAAGATTATTCTTCCGCAGGCAGCCCGCGTGGCGATTCCCCCTATGGGAAATACTTTCATAGGCATGCTGAAAGAGACTTCGCTCGTTTCCATTGTGACTGTAACTGAGCTGCTGCGCTCAGCCCAACTGCTTATTGCGCAATATTATATTGCCATGCCGTTCTACATTTCCATTGCTCTCATGTACTGGCTCATGAGCATGTTCTTTTCCAACATTCTTAATCGCATCGAGAAAAAATTATCAAAGGCTTATTAAGGGGGGAGTGGGCTTGATAGAAGTAAACCATCTTAGTAAACAATTCGATGCTTTAACTGTACTGCAGGATATTAACCTGCGCATTAATTCACAGGAAATTGTGGTCCTCTTAGGTCCTAGCGGTTCAGGGAAAAGTACATTGCTTCGATGCCTGAACGGTCTTGAAGAGCCTAACGCGGGTTCGATTCGTGTGGACAACATCCTGTGGGAAGACTCGATGAATGCTCTGACGAAGAAAAAAGCCATCCGGGAACTTCGTAACTTAACCGGTATGGTTTTTCAATCATTTAATCTATTTCCGCACTTGACTGTCCTGGAAAATGTGATCACGGCTCCAGTGACCGTGAAAAACATGCCTAAGGAGCAGGCGATTGAGTTGGCTGAATCATTACTCGATAAAGTGGGCTTGGCCGAGAAGAAGCATGAATATCCGTCCCGACTCTCCGGCGGTCAGCAGCAGCGGGTTGCGATTGCCCGTGCTCTGGCGATGCAGCCTCAAATTATGCTATTCGATGAGCCGACCTCGGCACTTGATCCGGAATTGACCGGCGAAGTTTTGTCGGTTATGAGGCAGCTGGCTAACGAGGGCATGACGATGATCGTGGTCACGCATGAAATGAAATTTGCGCAAGAGGTGGCAAATCGAGTTATCTTTATGAGCGAAGGTGTCATTCAGGAGGAAGGAGCCCCGGAGCAATTTTTTGTCCAGCCGCAAACCGATCGGGCGCGCAAGTTTTTGCGACAGATGGCTCAGGAGCCTGTTTAACATACGGAGATAGGAAAGCCTAATCCGAAGGAGTTGAGATTGTGGCCCATATTGATCAGGAACATATAAAAACCATTTCAGAACGAGCCAGATTGATCATGGAGAACGAACAGATCGACGTTCTAGTTTCCTCTAGCTGCGAAAACTTTTATTACCTTTCCAGTCACCAAAGCGCATTCATGTACACTTTGCGTATGAGTGAAGTTGCACTCGCCGTCCTGTTTCGTGATCCTAGCCGTAAAACGATCTTGATCATGAATGATTTTGAAGCAGCCGGTGTCACGAATGATTTTCCAGGGTACGAGGTCCGAACGTATCCCACCTGGGTGGATGTTGATGACCCGTTGGGTTTGATCGGCGACAAATTCCAGGGAAAGCGGCCGGTCTCCCCCCAAGCAGAGGAAATGTTCGGGGTGCTGGGTCAGGTGCTCGCTGAGTATGGAGTTTCCCACGGGAAAATCGCTGTCGAGCTAAGCTCGATGCGATACCCGTCCGTCATAGCGTTACAGCAAGCCTGCCCAAGAGTATCCGAGTTGGTAGAAGCTAGCCCTATCTTTACTAAGCTGCGTGCGATAAAAACCCCTTGGGAGATCGACCAGCTGCGCAAGGCTTGCACTTATGCGGAGGCAGGCATCTCTGCCGTGATATGTGAAATTGAGGTAGGCATCTCCGCCGCGGAGATCGTTGAAGCCTTCCGCAAGGCCTTGATGAGACATCCGGATGGTTCAACCGCACGGTTTCATATGGTTTCCGTAGGAGCTAATTTTGCTCCTGCGCATGTATTTGACACACGTCCAAGTGAACTGGGTGATCTGATTAAATTTGACGTGGGTGTCGATGTAGCCGGATATGGCTCCGACATCGCCCGCACCTTCGTGCTGGGGCCCCCTTCGGATTTAGCAAAGCGTATTTACGCCGCACTAAGGGCGGGACACGACCGTCTTCTGCAAATCATTGAACCAGGGATGCCAATGAAGATAGCCTTTGAGGAGGGCATGAAACAGATTCGCTCCTCGGGGCTTTCGAATTACAACCGCGGCCATCTCGGCCACAGCGCGGGTCTAAGCCTCGCCGCTGAAGAAGCGCCTTTCATTAGTCCGTCCGAGGCTGAAGTGTTTCGTCCGGGCATGGTGATTTGCTTGGAGACGCCATACTATGGCCACGGTCTAGGTTCGATCATGATCGAGGATATGGTTCTTGTCACAGATAATGGTTGTGAGCGTCTTAACCAGCTAACTACGGATCTTGTCTCGCTTTAAAATAGAAGATGAGTGATGTTCAAATTTGTAATGTTTTCGAATTTTCAAAAATTATGTTTACCTTATAATGTTTATTTGGTAATATAATCGCAATAATCAAATGCGATGAAGAGTAGAGTAAATAAATGAATTCTTTCTCAGAGAGCTCCTGTTTGCTGAAAAGGAGTAAAGAGTACTTTATTGAAGAAAGCCTCAGAGCAGCACATCGGATCCTCCTGAAAAGGGTGATGGTGTGTCAGGAGCTCCTGTTACAGAGCTAAAGTATTCGCATTACATGGTAATGCCGTACTTGAAGAGGCTGATATGGCGACATATTAGCGAATTTGGGGTGGTACCACGAGTATATACAATCTCGTCCCTAAGACTGACTATAGTCTTGGGGGTGGGATTTTTTTTATTGGTGCATAAGGAGATTAGCTTACGTGCAACATGCTGTACACCAGATCAGACTGTTTGAATATATATTTAGGGATTCCCATTAATCAAGCCATTTTGAAAGGATTTGAATATCTTATGTCAGAAAAACTGAAGGTTGGAATTGTCGGAGGAACAGGAATGGTTGGTCAGCGGTTTGTTCAGTTGCTGGATCAGCATCCTTGGTTTAAAGTAACAGCCATTGCCGCTAGTAGCAGTTCGGCAGGTAAAACATATGAAGAATCTGTGCAAGGCAGATGGAAGTTGTCTGGCCCAATTCCTGAAGATGTGAAAAATATCGTCATTCTGGATGCATCAAAAGTGGAGGAGGTTGCCGCTCAGGTTGATTTTATTTTTTGTGCAGTGGATATGAAAAAGATTGAAATTCAAGCGTTGGAAGAGGCATACGCAAAAACGGGCACGCCTGTTATTTCCAATAATTCGGCTCACCGCTGGACGCCTGACATCCCGATGGTCATTCCGGAAGTTAATCCAGGTCATATTGAAGTGATTGCCGCACAGAGAAAACGGCTTAGAACTTCCACCGGCTTTATTGCCGTTAAGCCCAACTGTTCAATCCAGAGCTATGTGCCGGCCCTTCATGCATTGTTAGATTATAAACCGATAAAAGTGGTTGCATCGACGTATCAGGCGATTTCCGGAGCAGGTAAAAACTTTACCGATTGGCCCGATATGTTGGATAATGTCATTCCTTATATTGGCGGCGAGGAAGAAAAAAGCGAGCAGGAGCCACTTCGGATATGGGGCAGCATTGTAAATGATGAAATTATTAAAGCAAGTGCACCGTTAATTACAACGCAGTGTATTCGCGTTCCAGTAACGGATGGGCATTTGGCTACCGTATTCGTATCGTTCGAGAAAAAACCTTCGAAGGAAGAGATTCTTCATCGCTGGTTGCAATTCAAAGGACGACCGCAGGAGCTTGGTCTGCCAAGCGCGCCAAAACAGTTCATTACTTATTTTGAAGAAGAGAACAGACCACAGACTAAACTTGATCGTGAAATTGAGCGCGGTATGGGTGTTTCGGCGGGGAGATTGCGCGAGGATTCCATATACGATTTTAAATTTGTTGGATTATCACATAATACATTACGCGGAGCAGCGGGCGGTGCTGTTCTGATCGCCGAACTGCTTAAAGCGGAAGGGTACATTCAGGCAAAGTAGAAGTATTCATATTGATTGGAATTGATAGAGTTATTAAGCCAGATCTTGAATTATTATTCATCTTTTAAGGCAGACTAAGCATTGTTCGCTCAATAAAATGTGGAGGTGTTCGTAATGCGTCAGGTAAACAAAACAATGATCGTTGCATCAACCGCGGCAGCAGTCATGGGATCGGTTATTTATGGCGTTTATAGAGCAAGAAACAGCAGCATTCTTGAGCGGATAAAAAACAGATTGACCTAAGGAAAGGAGGCGGGGAACCGCCTCTTTTCTACCTTGTACGGATTAGAGCAAAGTGTCATCGGAGTGATCCGGTGGCGCTTTTTTTTGTTTAGTACCTCTGATTTTTCATCAAAGTCACGTAAGAAAGGCAGAAAAAAGAACCAGCTTAAGACGCTGGTTCTTCTTGTTTTCGCTCATTATGATGTTCTCCCCAAGCACACATCACTTCTGCAACAGGGATCAAGGTTTTGCCGTATTCACTAAGTGAATACTCTACTTTTGGAGGGACGGTGGGGTATACCGTTCTTTCGATCACGCCTTCTTGTTCCAAGTCTCGAAGATGTTGCGTAAGCATTTTTTGGGAGACATTAGGGATTAGCTTCTCCAGATCGTTGTACCGCTTGCTTGATTCCATCAAATGCCATAAAATCATCGGCTTCCATTTGCCGCCTAAAACATGAATGACTGTCTCGATTGGACATTCGCGCTGATGAATCATTGGTAAATCCCCGCCCCCTAACTTTTGGTAAGTGCCGTACTTTAAAGTGCGTTCTTAACAAAATATTATTACCGATATACAATAAAGTCAATCAAATAAATGGAAAAAGGAGACAGACAAATGAGTGAAACTTATTGGGGACCAAAGTCAGTAACATTTTGGTTAGTGAGTGTTGTTGCGCTGTTGATGTTGTTTATAGGAGTAAGAGGTTTTATCCAGCCAGAAGCTGCAATTCGAGATTTTGGAATACCATTGCATGACAGCGCGGATAGATATCTTGTTCATATAAAAGCAGATCGTGATCTATTTATTGGTTTCTTTCTACTTACCTTGATGGTACTTCGTATGAGAAAAGCATTACTTGTTGTAATGTTTACTTCTATTTTAATGCCTATAATAGATGCATCATTGGTACTAACGAATGCAACAGTTAAAACACCTTCTTGGATTCATATTGTTACTGCGGTGTATTTATTTGTTGTAGGTTGGTTGTTGTACCGAGAAGAACAGCGAGCCAAAACAGCAAATAAATAGAACAATATCATCATTAGCAGGGCATTTACAAATGAGGGGGACATAACATGTATATTTATCTATTGTTCATTCATATTATCGCTGCCGTGACGGCCATTGGCGCAATCATCTGCTATCCCTTGATCATGAGCAGCGCCCGGACGGTCGGTCAGGCCAAGTTCGCGCTTAAGCTGTTGGAGAAGACGGCGATCCTGCCGAAATTCGGCGGTATATTGCTGCTTCTTACGGGACTTACGCTTGGCTTCCTTGAAACCACTTTGTTCCGAGAGCTGTGGTATGTGGTCTCGATTGCCATCTTCTTCGTCATTCTGGTCATTTTGGCTGGCTTACATCCCGCCGGCATCAAGCAGCAGCTTACACTGCTGCAGCAGACTCAGGGCGATGATCTTCCTGACGCGTACCGACTGAGCCGCACACGCTCCGCCTGGCTAGAAGGGATCGCAAATTTTGCAGCTTTCCTCTCGATTCTGCTGATGGTGTTCAAACCGTTTTAACGGAGCGCTAACATTCATCCATTCGAACAATTTAATTGACATAGAATTCTGCCGAACATTGACAAAGCAAATCAAGAAAGCTATGATATCTCTTGTTGATTTATGTAATGAACAGGAGGTGTTTTGAATATGGCTGTTCCTCAAAGAAGAACGTCCAAAACACGTCGCGATAAGCGCCGTACTCACTTTAAACTGGTTGTGCCAGGAATGGTGAAGTGTGAACAATGTGCAGAATTAAAAATGGCACATCATGTTTGCAAAAACTGCGGTTCATATAAGGGTAGAGAGATCGTAAAAGCTCAATAATCATATGAATGGCATCTTAAATGACACTTCTAAACAATTAGAGTGTCATTTTTACTGTCTAACGAGGGGAAATGTGGACATGTCAAAAATGGTGCATGAGTTCAATGAAATTATTCGAAAGCTTCGCAAAGATTTATTTGGCAATGGCTTGGAAGAATATATAGTCATAGATAGGGGCCACTGATCATGAAACCAATCGAGGTGAAAAGGGGAATCCTTCGTTTTGTAAATGGTCTTGCTGAGGAGATTGAGGATAGCATTGTAACGGAATATCCGGTTACAGTGAAAATTAACGGTCAGGAATTTGTTACGATGGTGTGTTCACCAGAATATATAGAAGATATGGTCATAGGATTCTTGGCTTCTGAAGGTATTATCAGGAACTACGATGATATTGAAAAAATATGGATACAGGAGAGAGAAGGATTTGTCCATGTGACAACAACAAAAATCAATCCATATTACCGTGATTTTCAAAGTAAACGGTATATTACCTCCTGCTGCGGGATGAGTAGGCAAGGATTTGTTTTTGTAAACGATGCATTGACCGTCAAGAAGATGGAGGATATTCGTGTAAAAGTTTCCATCGATGATTGTTTCCGATTAATGAATGATATGCAGCAATCAGCTGATACATTTCATCATACGGGAGGGGTCCACAATGCGGCCTTGTGTGACGCTAACGGAATTGTTTTAAGCCGGATGGACATTGGAAGACATAATGCACTGGACAAAATTTATGGATATTGTTTGAAAAATGACATTCCCATCGGCGATAAAATTATCGTTTTTAGTGGCCGTATATCCTCCGAAATCTTATTAAAAGTTGCCAAAATAGGCTGCGAAGTGATATTGTCCAAGTCTGCTCCAACAGAATTGGCCTTACAGCTAGCCGAACAACTGGGAATCACCACGATTGGTTTTATCCGTAACCAGTCGCTAAACGTGTATACGTGCCCGAAAAGAATTATTAATATTTGACATAGAAGGGAGGGCCATTCATATGGAAAATGTTGTGCTGGATAACATGCAGCGCCCTTTAAGGGATTTGCGAATATCGGTTACGGATCGCTGCAATTTTCGCTGTCGGTACTGTATGCCTGAGGAAATATTTGGTCCTGACTACTCATTTTTACCTGACGATAAAATTTTATCGTTTGATGAAATTGAAAGATTAGCACGGATTTTCGTGTCTTTAGGCGTAAAAAAATTGCGTATTACTGGAGGAGAGCCCTTGCTGCGCAAAGATCTCCCCACACTTATCAAGCGGCTGAACCAAATTGATGGCGTAGAGGACATTGCTTTAACCACTAACGGTTCATTACTAAAGAAATTTGCAGTTGATCTATTCAACTCCGGTTTATCCCGTGTGACAGTGAGTTTGGATTCGTTAGATGAAGAGCGTTTTGCTTATATGAACGGTAATAGAAGCAAGGTGCAAACTGTTCTTGAAGGCATGCAAGCAGCGTCTGAAGCGGGAATGAAAGTGAAAGTAAACATGGTTGTCCAAAAAGGAAAAAATGACCAGGATATCATCCCGATGGCACAATACTTCAAAGAGAAGAAGTATACCCTTCGGTTTATTGAATATATGGATGTTGGAAACTCCAACGATTGGAAATTGGATGAAGTCGTGTCCAAACAAGAGATTTTAAAGATTATTCACGAGGCTATGCCAATTGAGCCCATCCTTGCGAATTATCACGGAGAAGTGGCGACCCGATATCGTTACGCAGATAGTGATCAGGAAGTAGGAATTATTTCGTCGGTAACAGATTCCTTCTGTTCTACCTGTACAAGAGCCCGCATTTCGGCAGAAGGAAAGCTGTATACTTGCTTGTTTGCTTCTAGCGGTTATGATCTTAAAGATTTACTCCGCTCTGGGCAATCGGATCAAGCTGTTACCGATTCGATTCGTACCATCTGGCATAATCGTTCCGATCGTTACTCAGACGAACGATTAAGTCATACCAATCATAAGTCATCATCTCCTAAAGTGGAAATGTCGCATATCGGGGGATAAGAAAATTCTCGTCATATCATTAATCAACGCATGATTAAAGCAAAGCGCTTCAAGCCGAAAGATGGCAGGAGGCGCTTTTTTTATTTTCTATTTACATGTTACGATGTCTTAGTGTACTATTGAATTAATGCACTGGTTCAATTGGTTATGTTCAATAAGAAGGAGAGATTAGGATGAGAGCGTGGGTAGCTTTATTTAAAAAAGATTTTAAATTAACAAGAACCGTATTTTTCGTAGGACTTGTAATTAATTTATTGATTGTCATGTTGACGTTATATACGGGTATGAAAGCAGATCATACATTACTTAGTTTCTTACCCGTAATAATTGCTGTTGTTTTTCATGTTTTATATGTTCCGATTATTATATTTATCAGTTTGAAAACAGAGGCAAATCAGCTCCATCTCTGGCTGCAAAATCCTGGGCCGGCTTCTACACTGTTAATTAGTAAGTTAGTGAACGGCCTGGTGATGATCGTTATTTCACTATTGATGCTATATGTGATGACTGGATTGCTAATCGTACCCAAGTTCAACTTAATTGAAGCGTATTGGACGGATACATGGGTATCGGGAATATTAATATTTTTTCATATTATTATGATCTCTATCATAATTGGCGTTTGGGTGTTTTTTGTTTGGTCGCTATACCACTTCCTTAAATTTGCAATCGGGCGTTGGAGCTGGTTAGTCATTATTGGAGCAGTCATCATACCTATTTGGATAACTACCCTATTCGAATCCACTAAACTGTATAGTTTCCTAATAAAATGGGGGAGTATAACCTATGATTTTCCTTCTTTTTCCATGCAGCCTATACAAACATATGCAGGAGAGTATTTGTATAACTTCATTATTATCATTGGATTATTCTTTCTTAGCGCGTGGATCGTTGACAACAAAGTTGAGGTGTAGGAATGGATGAATTTAATGCTTCAAAACCCATATATCAGCAATTAGCGGATCGAATTAATCGACAAATTGTAAGCAAAGAATTGAAAGCAGGTGAGAAGCTTCCTTCAATCCGAGAAATGGGGATAAAATACAATGTTAATCCAAACACAATTCAGCGGACTTACAGTGAGTTGGAGCGAGAGGGTATTCTGGAAACGAAAAGAGGTCAAGGTACATTTGTGACGGAACAAGAGGAACGCTTGGTTCAACAACGTGAAAATTTAAAAAATGAGCAGATCCTAACTTTTGTCCAGGTCATGCAGGAAATGGGATTCAGCTCTTATGAAATCATATCAGGGCTACAGGACCATTTACGCAAATTTGATAAAGGAGATGAGTAAGTTGATTCAATTAACAAATGTTTCAAAAAAATATGTTAAACAGCCCGTACTCCATAACATTTCGTTCACTTTGCCCATAGGTAAAATCATTGGCATTGTAGGTGAGAACGGCAGTGGGAAGTCAACCATATTGAGACTAATTTCCGGACTGTCGTTACCTTCGAGTGGGAGGGTAACCGTAAATGGAGAGACTGCCAATCGAAGAATCAGCAAAGTGGTTTCTTATTTATCGGAACTTGGTTCTTTTTATACTATATTCACAGTACGTGAAGCAATGGATTTTCAGGCTTCCCAATATACAGACTTTAACATGGCTAAAGCGGAAGAAATCATGAAGTTTTTGCAGCTGGAGCCTCATATGAAAATCAAAAATCTCTCGAAAGGAAATCGTGGTCGATTAAAAATCATGCTGACTTTGGCCAGAGAAGTACCCTACATTCTAATGGATGAACCAATGTCTGGACTTGACCCCATGGTGCGGGAATCTATCGTTAAAGGAATGATTTCTTATGTTGACTTGGAATCTCAGACATTAATCATGACAAGCCATGAGATTACGGAAATTGAATCATTACTGGACTGCTTCATTGCGATCAAAAACGGATCATTACTTAGAATGGCTGATGTGGCGGAATTACATGAATCAGAGGGTCTTGGTATCACGGATTGGATGAAGAAGAATTATGTCTAACTTCGGGAATACATCACATTCGAAAGAAAGAAAGAAAGAAAGGAGCTACCTGAATGAACGAGATCTCGTTGATTCGACTTTATTTGCTGAGGGCGTTGTACCTTCTTATTATCGTGGGGCTCGGCATCGTGGTATGGCCAGGAATCATCCACCACGAAAAGCCTTGGGAACTTATGGAAGGAGTGGTCCAGTGTATGCTTGCCGCCTTCTCGGCTCTGTCAGTTCTGGGGTTGCTCTATCCGCTGCAGATGCTGCCTTTGCTTCTGTGGGAATTGGCGTGGAAGTCGATCTGGCTGATTATCGTTGCGCTCCCACTGTGGTACTCCGGTCAAATGGATGAGTCAACCTGGTCGACGGCCTCATCCTGCTTGATAGTCGTGATATTTCCTTTCTTCATCCCTTGGCGATTTGTGTTTACACACTACGTGAAGAAGCGCGCAGATCGGTGGCATTGAGGGAAGATAGACAGCGCAGCCCACGGCCGACTCTGATCAGCCGAAGAAACGTGGTCATAACTTTAAGGCAATAATAATTTCAAAAAAGGAGATAAACAAATGAATACTAATAAAAAGAGCGCGTTAATTGTGGGAGTACTGTTTATACTTGCAGCGGTTACGGCGGTAATAGGTCTTATTTTATACGATCCTATCCTAAATGGTCCGGATTACCTGATAAAAGGTTCCGAACATGGCAACCAGGTGGTATTGGGAGCGCTTATGGAGTTAATGCTTGTCGTTTCAGCGGTTGGTACTGCAACTACAATGTTTCCAATTTTAAGAAAGTATAATGAAACTATTGCTCTTTGGCATGTTTGCTTCAGGTTTCTTGAAGCCATTATTATTACTGTTGGTATAATCAGCGTCCTGTCCCTGTTGACCTTAAGCCGGGAATTCGCAGCAGCATCGGCTCCTGATATCGCCTCTTTTCAAGCTTCAGGTATCGTATTAAAAGCCATACATGACTGGACCTTTCTGCTTGGGCCTCTTTTCATGCTAGGCATCAACACAATGATGTACAGTTATATATTTTATAAATCCAAACTCGTACCCAGGTTTATACCTATTTTGGGTATGACAGGGGCAACGCTTGTTTTTAGTTGTGCCTTGTTAGTCATGTTCGGTGTCATTCAACAAATTTCTTTTTGGGGTGCTATTTTGGCGCTGCCAGTAGCTGCAAATGAAATGATTCTAGCTGTATGGCTCATAGTTAAAGGATTCAATTTATCTGCACCTTCTTCCTAGTCTGTAAAAATTCAGATTTTCTCTTCCTGTGGCATACGTCCAAGCAAGAACCATGTACCGAACATATACTTATACTGTAGTGATAAATCACTGAAGGGAATGAGTACACATGGGAGCAGTAGGTTATGGTGCAGGTTGTGGCGACGGTTATGGTATGGGTCGTAACGTAGCATTTATTTTGGTTCTTTTTATTCTTTTAGTCATCATCACATCAGCTTTTGTATGGTAATTCCCTAACACAAAGAATATCCAGAAAAACGGCCCTATCGCGAAATAGTGAACAAGGGCCGTTTTTTCTCTTTGTTTTGGCTCTCGAATTTCTGCGCAAGTTACTATGATTCGTTGGCACTTTTCCTCCGCGTTTGCCTCCCCAAGGCATACGTCCAATCAAGCAATATGTACCGAGCGTATATATATAACGTAGTTAAAAATCACTGAGGGGAATGAATAAAACATGAGCGGAGTAGGGTATGGTTATGGTCAAAACGTAGCATTTATCTTGGTTCTTTTTATTCTTTTGGTAATCATCACATCAGCTTTTGTAATTTAATCCAATAGCACATCTAGAAAACAAAGACGGCCCTATCGCGTAATAGCGATCACGGGCCGTTTTTTTCGTTGTTGTATTGTACTCCACAATAAGGTCCTAATTATATTCTTCAAGGCGAATGACTTGTCCAGCCTTCATTAATGGGCAGCTTAATGCAACTTTTTAAATTTGAGAACGTAAAAACTAAAATTGATTTGGAAAGCGTGAAGAAGGAGGACCTTACATGCGTATCAGAAAGATAGTCATCTGGTCTGCGTTAATCATTTTTGCAATTTTCTTGACGCTGCTTTCACTAGCAAAGGAGTACCCTTACTCTATACCAAGAGCAATACTTGCCATTGAAACTGGCCATGCTCGTTTAGTACCCCTTACATCAGATGCCAGTAAATTGATTGGGAGACGAGGACCATCCGAACAACAACTTACTGCTTATCTGGCTCAGAGGGGATGGAGGCACAAGGAAACACTTGGTGTACAGATCATCTACGAAAAGGACGATGTAATTTTGAATGTCTATTCTCGTTTCCGGAAAGGTTTCTGGTGGTACGTTCTCGACAGATCCCCATAATCAGAAAAAAACGAATGGGGATTCAATAATATCTCGAATATAACAAGATGGAATCTAATCCCGATTTCTCATTCGTACTTGGAGAAATTGGGATTTTTCGCCGTCAAGAGGTGTATATCAAAGTAAACACTGGTATATAGAAGGATCGCGATTCTTTTCTTATACTTAAACTATCAAAGGAAGTTGAAACGCGTACAACATCCTGAGTAACAGGTTAAGTCAAATGGGAGGGGTCATATGAAAATGAAACTCAGAGGGAAAGACGTTCTCACAACTGCTTTGATTACAAGTCTTATCGCCGCAACGGCGTGTAGCGGCAAAACGGAGAATAGCCCGCAACCGTCTGCATAGACGACAGCGTCTGCAACCGCAGCACAAACGCCGGAATCGAAAAAAGTGCTTGAAGTATCCACGATCAGAGAAGGCGATCCGTATTTGAAATTCGATGCAGGTGAAAGCTTCGACAACAATTCCGTGTACGAAGCCTACGAGAAAGATATCGGGGTCAAAATCACGAATCAATGGGTTGCCGCCGATGCCAACCAGTACAAGGAAAAGCTAAAAATAGCCATCGCATCCAACGATATTCCCGACCTCATGCTGGTCGATGCTACTCAGCTCCAGCAGTTGATCGAAGCGGATATGATTATGGATCTCACCGCCGTTTACGATAAGGCATCTACGCCTGAAACTAAAAAGTTCATGAAAATGGATGGCGGTATCCAAATGAAATCGGCTACGTTTGGCGGTAAGCTGATGGCCATTCCGAGAACGTCCAATCCGTTCTATGCGCAGTTTCTATATGTGCGCACCGACTGGCTCAAAAAGCTGAGTTTGCCGGAGCCGAAGACGATGCAGGATCTCATGACCGGCTGTTGGTTCCCGGGAATACTGGTGGGGATTGCTCACGACCAAAGTCAAGCAGTTACAGCTCGGCATCGAGGTGAAATCGGCGGAACTTGGCAATCTGGCGGGGCGATAGGTGCCGCCAAACGGGTGTTTGGCGGCTAGAACGTGTTGGAGCCTGTCTGGACGGGACATTTGCATAAGAAAACACGAGAAATCGCAAAAATTGCGAAGTCTTACGTTTGCGAAAGATTAATGGGACTCCATAAATTGACCGAAATGTCTTCCTTGGCTTAGGAAGCGGATGCCGATTCTTGGCCTGAATGCTCCGCTTTCCTCCCAAGGACGTCTCCGAACAGGAACATCCCAAGCGAGAGTGCCAGGCATACCGCTGAGAAAATGCCGATCGATGAATAACCGCCGAACTGGACATAGAGTAGGCCTGCTATCCACGCGCCAAGTGTGTTAGCGCTGTTCATCGTTGAGTTGGCCAGACTGGAAATCGTTCCCCGGATCGAGGCGTTCAGTGAAGTGAGCGCCCCCATGACCATCGGGAAGATAATCCCAAGGGTCGCAAAAATGATCAGATAAATGATTGTCACGAAACGGAGATTCGTCAAATGAGGCATAACTGTGTATAGGACCATGAGCATCAACATTCCAACTACGATCGCGTTCGTATTGCCTAGTCTTCGAGTCACATTAGAGCTAATTATACTTCCCAGCAAAGTGCCAAACCCGAGGAACATCATCACGGTACCGATTTGTCCAATTGGAAGCTCGAAACGATCGGCCATCCACTTGCCAATGAAAGCGAATGCGGTACCGCTCCCTAAGTGAAGTAGCAGGTAGGCAATGAAACCGCTCCGGGCCTTGCCGCTCATGATCAGAGGGACATATCGGCGAAGGATTGACGTCCGCTCGTACGTACTAGGCTTCATGTCGGGCAACGAGTAGAAGGCGACAGCGATGAGCAGCAGCGAAGCGATTCCAATCGTCCAGAAAGGAACAGACCAATGAGCGACTGCGAGCCAGCTTCCGATTGGCACGCCAAGAGCCTGTGAAGCAGCTAAACCTGCGAAGGCGATTCCCATTGTTTTGGACACTCTGGAAGCTGGCATGATGACGGGAATGGATGCCCATACCTGGGGGGCCGTGAACGCTGCGCTGACGCCGGCAAGGAAGCGGAATAGGCACATTGTCCAGAAGCTGTCCGCGAAGCCACACAAGATCGTCGAGACGGAGAATCCGAGCAGGCCGCTCAGCAGAACGGTTCTTCGGTTCCAGCCGTCGGACAGAGGCCCGGCGATTAAGGCGAATAAGGCCGAGCCTAGCGTGTAGGCGCCAAGCATCCACCCGGCGATTCCCGTCGATACGCCGAATTGCTTCTGAAGTGTCGGGAGCAAGGGCGAGATGAGGAACGTATCGGTTCCAATCATAAACATGATAAAAAAGAACAGGGCGGTATATCTGCGCATAGTCGATCACTCCTAATGAATTAGTATTGCTTACATTTTCAATGTTAAAGCATAATAGTGACAAATTCTGTCACAAACTCATTTATTCATAAAAAAGAACTATCAGGAAGCCCAAGTTCAAAACGCTGCTTCAGGCAATGATTTTATCGTGTTGACTCTTCCATTACGAGCAACGAAGCGGATAGTGGCAAAGGCGATATTCAAGTGAATATCGGAATGGGGCGTGCCAATACCATAACTTACAATAAGTAATCCCTTTAATTTGGAACAGCAATGAAAAAGGCCATGATTTTTCTACTAATTGTAGAGAATCATGGCTTTTCATGTTTTCTATTTGACTTGGCCAATCGATAGGCTTACCTTGTAATTGCCATACTTCAAGAGTTCATCAAGGAAAGAATTCAGTTCTATCGGCGTGCTGACGCGTACTCGCATCCAGTAGCAGCCTTCACCGCTTACACGGTGTGTTTCAGAGATCATGTCGTTTTGTTGAACAAACGATTGAAAAGAATGATGTGCGGAGTTCGATTTCATGAAAACTGTAACAAAGGCGTGTACTACTTGACCAATTTTGTCCGGATTCCAGCGCAGTGTATATCCTTCTATGATACCGAGATCCTGCAGCTTTCGTACGCGAGCGCCAACCGCTTGCCCAGTCAAATGAACAAGCTGGCCAATTGCCTTGTGGGACAGGGTAGCATCCTTAATCAAGTAATTTAAGATGTGAAGATCGACTTCGTCGATCGTTTGGTTGCTCAACATAGGGGAATTCCTTTCAAAGTGAAAATGAAAGCTGATTTTTCTTTTCATCATGATGTATATACGTCTTCCAGCTTATTCTATAATTATAACAAAACCACAAAATAAAAATATAAGAGGTGTACGATAATGAAGCTTCAATTGATCCGCCATGCGACGCTATGGCTGCAATATGCAGGAGTGTCTTTCTTAATTGATCCAATGTTTAGCGATGCAAAGGTGAACCCTCCGATCGTCAATTCGACGAACGATAGACGTAATCCTCTCGTTCCATTGCCTTTTGCAATTCTTGATAGACATCAACCGGACGTAGTTCTCGTGACACATTTACACCAAGATCACTGGGACGCTGCGGCAGCAGCTGCGATTTTGAAATCAACACCTATTCTATGCCAGCCGGATGATGATACAACGATCGCTTCCTCTGGTTTCACCTCGGTGACAACGATCAAAGAGACCTTAACGTTCAAAGGTGTGACGATCATCCGAACATGCGGGCAGCATGGTACAGGTGATATCGGAAAGAAAATGGGGCGTGTATCAGGCTATGTTCTCAAAGCGGACGACCAGCCGACGCTGTACATCGCGGGGGACACGATATGGTGCGACGATGTAAAGCAGGCGCTAGACGATCATCGGCCTGATATGACTGTCGTTAATGCTGGCGGCGCGCAGTTCTCGGTAGGTGGCCCGATTACGATGGATGCGGACGATGTAGTAAGTTTATGCCAATACGCGTCGTATACGAAGGTAGTCGCTGTGCATATGGATTCGATAAACCATTGTCTTGTCACAAGAGAGGATTTATACAGTCGGATGGCGGTCGAAGGACTGCTTGATCAAGTCGCGATCCCAGGGGATGGTGATTGGATATGACATCATCGATCACCCACAACTAAGGGTCTTGAAACAGTACGGAACGATAGTACAGGAGCTGCTGTATAGCGGCTCCTATTTTCAATTTCGTTGAAGTTTTATTTTCAATTGAAAAAAACGTTTACAAGGGAACGTACGTACGTTATATTTCTTGTATGGATAAAAATTCCATATAGTTATAAGTAAGTGCGTATCAACCCCACACCAAAAAGGAGAATGACTATTTATGATAATCGAAACTAAAATCATCGAAAAACCTGCCTTCAGCGTTGTAGGAATTACCGAAATGATTCATTTTGATATGTCTGTGCCACCGTCCGAGAACACCATTGCCAAGCTGTGGGGTGAATTCAGTAAGCGCATTCCAGAGGTTCCTAGTCAGCTCGGCTGGAGAAGCTACGGACTCATGCTGCAAAATCCAGTCAACAAACCCGGCGATCCGTTCAATTATACGGCTTCTGTGCAAATCTCTCAGGACGGCGATATCCCCTCGGGCATGACGCGCATCGAAGTACCAGCTGCGCGCTATATCGTGTTGACGCATCGTGGTCCTCTTGACGGTATCGGTGATGCCTTTGGGCATTTTTGGGGACATTGGCTTCCGAACAGTCCTTACGAATATGACGGTGGTACCCGAACTGGTAAATATGAATTTGAGTTTTATGATCAACGTTATACGCAGTCGGATGATCCAAACGCTGAGATAGACTTGTATTTCCCTATTCGCACGAAATAAATCAAAGTGGCCAAGTGACTGGCATCTAGGTTCCTAAAATTCTCCAACCATGTATTTTCAGCTAGGGTCAGGGCAGTTAAAGCCCTGCTCTTTTTTCTTTTACAAACCAACTTCAGAAGAAAATATTGTAAATTCGTTGATGAGTACGCTAACGGTGGTTGGGATATTTTCGGTTTAGAAGATATCTTGGACTTTATTGATAAGAAAGAAGCCCCTGACAATCTGTATGTTAAAAAAGGGATGTAGCATCTTGATGTTGAAAAGAGTTAAAACAAATATATTGGTATTGGAGAGGTAATTTGAAGATAGATAAAGTATTTGAATATGATATAAATAATGAATTAGTAGCAAATATACAAGAACTAGATTTCAAATGGCATAGAGTTTGAGGTAATTGATGAATTAATGATTAAGGAAGTAGGAAAGATCGATTGGAGCGAGGGAGATCTAGATTTATTAGGCTATCTTTACTAGGAAGGTTGCGATAAATTGATTTCAGCTATTATTTTTGGCAAATGAGGAGTTGTGAAAAATGAGTACTTTAACTAAAGCAATACTAATAGCCGCGAAAGCTCACGATGGTCAAACAGATAAAGGTGGAAATCCATACATTTTACATCCTGCAAGATTAGCAACTAAAGCCAGCAGCGAAGAAGAAGCAATTGTAGCCATTTTACATGATGTTGTAGAAGATTCAGATACTACGCTATTTGATTTAAAAAATGCAGGTTTTAGCATAGAAATTATAGAAGCTCTAGATTGCCTTACAAAAAGAGCAGATGAATCATACGAAGACTTTATCAAAAGGATCAAGCTAAACCCACTTGCGACGAAAGTGAAGCTTCTGGATCTAGAAGATAACAGTGATATTGGTCGAATTCCTAACCCAACAGATAAAGACTATGCAAGGAATGATAAGTACAAGAAGGCAATTGCAGAACTGAAATTCTAAGACACTCTATGTACTAAATTCGTAATAACGTAAATACAGCATGAGAGGATTGCAGATGTAATGAGTGATACAGTTAATCTTACTATTGGAGGCTCCTATGTTTTTGCTCCAGATAATCCAAGAAAGACGAAGAATCGTGGTAGGAAATGCACCATCCTTTCTTTCGAATTGAGCAATGAGTATGAACTAGACGTTAGGGTTGTATATCATGATACGAATAGAGAAGCACTATTAAAAGTAAGTGATTTAAAGACAATAACTGAATGAAATTAACGGGAACAAAAGCTTAATAAATACCAGGAAACGGCTGCCGAACTAACTGATCGGTTGCCGTTTTGGCGTTCCTTTTCAAGGAAATGGGGAAGGAAGGTAAAAGAATCCACTTTGAACCTTTCTGATAAGATAGTGCTGCATCCCGATACAAAAAAAGAGCTTGAAATTCTGAAATCTGTTCCCTTGCTCTGGCCTGGTTAGCCGTCTAAAGCCAGTAAGCACTGTGAGCATGCTTAAACCGAAGACCCATTGGAATCCTTGTGATTAAAACTATCATCTGGAGCTTTTTGCATTGAATAGCTCGCACTCCCGTACTGCTGCCTCATCATCTCCAATTTTTGTTCTATATAAGCTATTGCCTCTGGCGGTTCGATAATTCTGATGCTTCTCCAACTCCCCAAATCATCTCCGAATAAAACGACACATTGTTTACGGGGATCATCATACGGATCGCACCACTTCCATGGTGACGATCAGTTCCTGTTCCTCCGACGCATTCCGCTCGTGGACATTCCAATCGAAGATGGATTTCTTGTCGACCTCATCTAAGCAGGTAAGCAAATCGTTCAAGCTGGCGGAGCGTACTCGATCCGCACGGAAGAGGCGATATCCTCTGCGCTCAAAGCAGTAAGCCGGACAATACCAGTAGCCTTGACTGGCATAAAGACCGATCGGCTGAATGTATCTTCTCTCGGATCCCTTGCCCGTATCATACTCGATGGTCACTACACTTCGGATCATTATGGCCTGCAACAAGGTGCGAAGGCACTTAGCGCAGGGGCTCGGTGATTGCTGATCCCGATGAGGAGCTAAATGCTGCCATAGAGGAAGCTTCTGAAGCATATTTTTGCCGCATAGGCAGAGATATGCTTTTTTTTCGACAGAAAAGACTTTTCCCCTGTATTATTGTCCTTCACTCGGGTTTTCGTCTCCAGCGATTTCCGCTAAGCTAAATATGTAAGCACTTTCTTAGTCGAGTGCGGCAAGAAGTAAGATAGGAGGATAAAGAGATGGGGATGGTGACCGCCAAGATCACCGAAACAAAAGAAAAGCCACTGCTGAAGCATATAAGGAGGTTATGGAAATATAGGCTGTTATATGTTCTACTGCTGCCCGCTACCGCATGGGTTCTCATTTTTGACTATCTCCCGCTATATGGCATCAGCATTGCGTTTATGGATTATAACGCTATTCAGGGATTCTCCGGCAGTGAGTGGGTCGGATTCAAATATTTCCGAATGTTATTTGAATCAGAATTGTTCCTCCATGCCTTCAAGAATACACTGCTTATCAGCTTATACAAAATGATTAGCGGGTTCCTTTGCCCGATCCTGTTAGCGCTTGCATTGAATGAAGTTAGAGTTGCATGGTTCAAAAAGTCGCTTCAAACGGCCGTCTACCTGCCAAGATTCGTGTCTTGGGTCGTCTATGGAGGGATCATAACGCTGCTCCTTTCACCGGAAACTGGAGTCATTAATAAAATCATCGAATTCTTCGGTGGCGATCCTGCTTATCTGCTCGTCGAACCGGCATATTTCCGAACGATCCTTGTCGTCACGGATGCCATGAAAGAGATGGGCTGGGCAGCTATCATCTATATTGCAGCCATCGCTGGGCTTAATCCGGAAATGTACGAAGCGGCTATTATGGATGGGGCATCACGCTTTGGGCGGATTATTCACATTACTGTGCCGGGAATTATGGGAACTATCATCGTCATCTTCATCCTGAGGGTCGGATATATCATGAGCGCTGGGTTGGATCAGGTGATTAACTTGTACAATCCGATGGTCTTTGAGGTTGGGGATATTCTGGATACGTACATTTACCGTGTAGGCATCGAGCAGTTCAGTCTCAGTCTTGCCGCTGCGGCTGACGTCATCAAGGGCACAATTGGACTTGTGATTTTGCTGGTTGCCAATCAGTTCGCTAAACGAATCAATGATTCCGGCATTTTCTGAGAAAGGAAAGAGAACCGATGAAGCTTACAAAAGGCGAGAAGGCCTTTGTCTCCACCAACTATATCATTCTAACCACATTGACGATTCTCATTGTCATCCCATTCTGGTATGTTATTTCCGTATCCGTTACGCCGTACCATATTTTCAGTGAAAAAAATGGATTGATTCTGTTTCCGACTTCCTTCAGTTTGGAATATTACAAGTACTTGCTGCAGGAAGGCTCGCTTATATACTCTGCGTACGGCAATACGATTCGCAATACAGCGGCCGGCGTCTTGCTTGCGCTGTTCCTTACGATAACGGCGTCTTACTCGCTCGCGGAGAAACAGCTGCCCGGTCGGCGAATGATCATGCTCTTCTTTGTTTTCACCATGCTATTCAAGGGCGGAATGATTCCTACTTATATCACCATTAAACAGTTGGGATTACTAGATACAAGTTATGTGTTGATTGTGGTTATGGCCTTCAGTGCTTTTAACATGATCATTATGAAATCGTTTTTTGAAGGCATCCCCGATAGCTTGCGGGAATCTGCTTCAATTGATGGGGCATCCGAGTTCAGAATCCTGTGGCAGATCGTTCTGCCCTTATCCAAACCGGTCATAGCGACGATTGGACTCCTTTATCTAGTCGTCTACTGGAACGATTTCTTTAATGCTATGCTCTATGTGACGGATTGGCACAAAGCGCCTGTACAGCTCGTACTCCGCACGATTATTGCAAGTTCCAGCCTCCCGCCGGAGCTGCTTGAAGCGGCTGGCTCAACGCCTCCGCCTACGATAGGCATTCAAATGGCTGCTATTATCATTGTCGCCCTGCCGATGCTCATTATTTACCCTTTCATTCAAAAGCATTTTGAGCAAGGCATGTTGATTGGCTCGGTGAAAGGTTAAAGTGAACATATCAAAGAGAAATCAAGGAGGTCTATTTTACATGTCAAATCAAGTGAAAGTTTGGTCGAACGGTATGCTTGCCGCCATTTTAGTCGGAACCGTAACGGTTGTGGGGTGCAGCAAATCCAGCGACTTACCTGCAGTTTCTTCTTCGCCTTCAGGAAGTGCGGTATCGGCATCGCCGAAAACGGAGGAGCCCTACGAACTGAAATGGTTAAAAGCCCAGGACATATCCAAGCCTTACGATCCATCGAAAGATGTAATCAAACAAGCTGTAGAGAAAAAGCTGAATATCAAGATTATTCCCGAAATGGTTGACCTTCAGCAGTACAAAACGAAGTTAAATCTGAAGATGTCGAGCGGTGATATTCCTGATGTTGTTCGAATTGATTTCGCCGATGATTTCCAAAAATATGCGCAGCAGGGCGCTTTCGCTGATCTTACGGCCCTGATCAATGAGAAGGATACGCCGAATATTCTCAAGGAAGTGCCGAAGGAAGTTTTTGAACAGGCGAAAGTAAACGGTAAGATTTACGGTATTCCATATCAAGGCGGACCGGGCTCAGGATACCGCTGGAATCTTGTGCTGCGAAAGGATTTTGTGGAGGGCATGGGGGCTATGGTTCCGAAAACTCTTGATGAATACTACAATTTGTTGAAAAAAAGTAAGGCAGAGAAACCTGATGTGATTCCGCTCGGAGGCTATACGGCACAAATCGGTCAGCAGAAATACGCGAATAATTCTTTTGACCATATTTTCGGCGCGTTTGGTGTGACACCTGGCTTTTTTACCGAGAAGGATGGCAAATTCAGCAATTACGACATTGATCCCAAGATGAGAGAAGCCCTGCAGTATCTGCAAAAAATGTATGCAGAAGGACTTATCGACAAAGAATTCGCGACGATTAAGGAAGAGCAGCTGAGGGCGAAGCTGTATAGCGGCAAGCTGTTCTCTTGGATGGGCTGGTGGTCCACGCCGAACGATTACGATACCCAAGTTGAAACAAACGAGTTAAAGAAAAGTGGTAAACTCACAGCAGATGGAAAGCTCGCCGATCAGTCCTTTCAACCGTACAAATATTTGACTTTGACCGACTCGCTTGTTGGTACGGATGGCAAAGCTGTAGCCCCTGCAGGTGCTCCATTCGGCCAAATGCACGCGATCAGCGCCAAAACGAAAGATCCTAAGAAAGTATTGGCTATGATCGAGAACTCGTTATCACTTGAGAATCAGATGCTTACCGTGTGGGGCATTGAAGGGGAAGACTATCAAATCGATAATGGCAAGATGAGGGTCGTTACTGATCTAATTGATCCCAAGACACAGCAGGATAAGAACGGGAACTTCCGTGGTATTCAAAGCTATCTGTTTGCTCCCGGACTGAAAGGCTGGCCACGTTACCTAGAGTCGCTTCCACTCCGCCAGTCACAGGCGCTGGATGTCGCAATTCATAATAAGTACCAAATTACCGACGCTTCCAACTATCTGGATTCACCAACCAAACTAGCTAAGCTGGTGGAGCTGAATACCTTGCGCGATTCTGTCTTTACGCAAATCATTATGGGCGCAGACATCAAGAAGTTTGACGAATTTGCAGAAAAATGGAAATCACAGGGAGGGACAAAAATATTAACTGAGCTCGAAGAATCCTTGAAGAAAAAGTCAGGCAAGTAGAAGGAAAGCATGTCCTTCTTGAAGAAGCTTTAGATATGAATGGGAAGCCCCTCGGCCGATAAACATCGGTTGACGGGGCTTTAGCCATAGCATCATTGAAAAGGATGGGGATTATGGCAATTCAGATACAAAAACGGAAAGGCAAATCAGGATTACTGTCAAGGCTCGGTCTTCCGATCTTTGTGCTGATTGTCACCTTCATCGCTTTATTTGCAACGGCGGCTAGTTACATTCTCATCCGAGTTCAGAACGACCATTCCCTCAAGATGGCGGAACAGTCGATGAAATTCGTGTATAGGAATATCGAATACCAGTTCGATACAATGAATAATGTAGCCGCTTTTATTTTAAGTAATCAATCGATAGAGAATCTGCTCGAGGCCACATATCAGGAAACTTTCGAGGCGGCCGATAATTATTACACGCTGGAGACTAACCTGCAGAATCTGTCGTTATTGTCCCTCTTGAATGACTTTGGGTCTCCTGATATGGCGCAGCAATCCTACGTGGTTTCTCTTGCATTGGAACCGGGGAGCGGCCTCTATGCCATGGCGCCAGATGATTTCTATCCGATAACAGGAATCTTCAAGAATGAAGATTTGCAGGATCAGGAATGGTTTCACCGACTGAGCAGCGGGGAACGTCAGAACGTATGGTGGGGCCAGAAGAGGGATCTGATGAATGCCGCTATGATCTATTCCGCGAGGAAAAAGACGAGTCTCAAAGACGGCCGCAGCCTCGGTACGGTTATCGTCGGTGCGGATACCAGGAACATCAAGAGCATGTTCGACAATGCTCATTTGGAGAAGGGCTACCATCTGCTGCTGGATGAAACGAATCAAGTCATCTACAGCGAGCGCTATGATTTTCTCGAAAACGCAGGAAAGTTTCCCTATGTAAGCACATTGACCGGAGCTAAGGGGTCGATCATAACAAGAATAGACGGAGAAAGCCACAGGGTTATGTTCGAAACGCTGAAGAATGGCTGGAAGTTGTTATCGGTGGTTCCAGAGAGCCATTTCAGCCAATACACCTTCGCGATATCCGCCCTAGGTGCTGCTATAACATTGGCTGCTTTGCTGGTTGCGGGCTTCTGGCTTAGAAGAATCGTTGTGCGGGTCACTGTTCCCATTACCAGACTTGTTAACGCTATCCAGCGTCCGGAAGTTGTGGAATTTAAAATGCCGCTTCCTTATCAAAACACAGGTATCTATGAGGTGGATGAGCTGAACCAAAAGTTCGCTGCCATGCTCGTCACCCTGCATAGTTTGATCGAGAAATCCTTTACCGAAGAGATTGAACGCCGCCAGCTACAACTGGAGCTGCTGCATGCCCAGATCAACCCTCATTTCTTATATAACACCTTGGATTTAATTAACTGTCGGGCTATTATGGCGGGAGATCAGGAAACGAGTCGGGTCGTTCGTTCACTCGCCAACGTATTTCGTTACGGCCTGAATCGAGGTCAAATCTGGATTTCCTTAGAAAGTGAGGTCAAGCAGGTTGAAGCTTATCTCCACATTCAAAAGATGATGATGGATGATCTGAACGTCGATATACAAGTACCTGATGAGTTGTTGTCTGCAAACATCGTGCATTTAATTTTACAGCCTCTAGCTGAAAATGCCATCATTCATGGGTTTGCCGATCGTCATTCCGGTTGCCGAATCACTGTTTCAGCACGATTGGAAAGGGAGGAGCTTGTGATGCGTGTCGAAGACAATGGACGAGGTTGCGATGCAAATAAAATGAACCAAATGCTTTCTCAACAGCCTGTGCGTGATGTCGGTATTAAAAATAGCGGCATAGGAACCGGTTACGGTACTATGAATGTACACCGGAGAATCCAACTGCATGTTGGTGAAGCTTATGGTTTACGATATATAGGGGTAAAAGAGGGAACATGCGTTGAAGTTGTTCTGCCCTACCATCCGGAGCAGCCAGTATGAAGAAAGGAAGGGTCTGAATGTTCAAACTGCTGATTGCAGAAGATGTGAAGATCGTTCGTGAAACGTTGGTTCACGCCATTAACTGGCAAGCTTTAGATATTGAATTGTTGGGCGCCGTTGAAAATGGTGAGGAGGTTCTGGCCTGGCTGGACCGCGAGGAACCAGATCTTCTCTTGACCGATATTGGGATGCCTAAGATGAATGGCTTGGAGTTGATTGAGGCTGTAAAAGCTCGCAATCCGGATATCCGCTGCATTATTTTATCCGGACTCAATGAGTTTGAGCACGCCCGGCAAGCCATTAAACTGCAGGTGCTCGACTATGTTCAGAAGCCGATCGACCCGGGCGAGATTGAAAGAGTTCTTGCGCACGGGGTTGAGGTGCTGCGCAAAGAACGAGGAGAGCGTCAGGCCTTGGCTCTCACACAACAAGCCGCCAAGGACAAACTTCCGAATTTGTTGGAAACTCTGCCGCTTGGGGAATGGTCCGGAAGTTTAAAAAAGAAGAAGCTGGTCGAGCAAGCGATCCAGTACTTGAAAGCAGAATACACGCGCAAGGAATTGGCGCTATCCGTTGTATCCGCTTCAGTTGGATTAAGTGATAAATATTTGAATCTGCTGTTTAAAGAAGTAACTGGTATGACGATCAATTATGCGATCATTCGCCTTCGAATGGAGGAAGCAGCGCGACTGCTGAAGGATCCCGCCATTAAAATCTATGAGGTTTGTGACTGGATTGGATATACAGACCAGGATCATTTCCGGGAGAGCTTTAAGAAGCAGTATGGTATGACGCCGTCCGAGTATCGCAACAAGTTCTTATAGGGTATCAGTGTTTGCCTAACAATGGCAAATGTCCAATCAAGCACTCTGTACCGAACATATATTTATACTGTAGTGAAAAACAACTGAAGGGAATGAGTAAACATGGGAGCAGTAGGTTATGGTGCAGGTTGTGGTGACGGTTATGGGATGGGCCGTAACGTAGCATTTATTTTAGTTCTTTTTATTCTTTTAGTTATCATCACATCAGCTTTTGTAATTTAAATTTCCTTCATCCAACAAAAAAATCGAGAATAACAAAAACGGCCCTATCGCGAAATAGATGCGACCACGGGCCGTTTTTTTATTTCGGCTTTTTCCTCCGCGGTTACCTCCCAATATCATACGTCCAAGCAAGCACTCTGTACCGAACATATATTTATACTGTAAGTGAAAAATCACTGAAGGGAATGAGTAAACATGGGAGCAGTAGGTTATGGTGTAGGTTGTGGTGACGGTTACGGGATGGGTCGCAACGTAGCATTTATTTTGGTTCTTTTTATTCTTTTGGTTATCATCACATCAGCTTTTGTAATTTAAGATTCCTAAATCCAGCACAATGATAATCAAGACAAACGGCCCTATCGCGCGTGCATGATAGTATCCTTGCATATACCCATGATGAATCCCATCGTGATATCCATGGTGGTTCATGTGATGATGCATAGGGTGGTGGGTCCCATGATGGTATGGATGCAATTTGATTCTCAAATTTCTGCATAAGTTATCCCGATGCGTCTGAGCTTTTCCTCCGCGTTTGCCTCCCCATGGCATACGTCCAATCAAGCTATATGTACTGAGCGTATATTTATAACGTAGTGAAAAATCACCAGAGGGGAGAGAATAAAAATGAGTGGAGTAGGTTATGGTTATGGCCAAAACGTAGCATTTATCTTAGTTCTTTTTATTCTTTTGGTAATCATCCTAGCAACTTTTGCAATTTAATCCAACAACTCAAAAAATAGCAAGAATACAAAAACGGTCCTATCGCAAAATAGCGAATAAGGGCCGTTTTTCTAGTTGTTCTTATATGTTAAAATAAGGTAAATTTATGTCACAAAGAATTGAAGAGGAGTTGTATTTACCATGACTAAAATATATGGCTGCCAGTAGAAGTGACATTAGATTTTCTGGGTGGGAAGTGGAAGACGGTCATCCTGCGGTATGTATCCAAGCAGACTTTACGCTACAACCAGCTTCATCAGCGGATGCCGAATATCACTCAGCGAATACTGACCCTTCAATTGAAGGAACTGGAGGAGGATGGCTTGGTCCAGAGGATTGTATTTGACGAGCGGATTAAAAGAGTTGAATATTCCCTCACCGAGTATGGCAAGAGTGTTGAGCCGATTCTTGAGCTTATGTGCGAATGGGGCAAACAACGTATGCGCGAATTCGACCTGCAAGTGAGTGCTTTGGGGACGTCAGGCGAATAGCACGTAACCATGGCAACGTTCTACGAACAAAAATGTGCCGTATTGTTTGCTGAGGTTCCACCCTGTATAATTCTGGATATGGATTACATCTATAAAAAAAATTATGAAGGCGGGATATCACATGGTAGTGGAAATCATTCGGTATGACATAGCGCCAGAATCAGCTAAGCAATTCATAACGGCATATACAGAGGCTGGAACGTATTTAGACCGCTCTACGCATTGTTTGTCATATGAGGTCATTAAGGGCATTGAAGAAGCTAATCATTTCATTGTCAGAATCGAATGGGACTCGATGGAGGGACATATGCAAGGATTTCGGACGAGCTCAGATTTTCAACATTTCTTTTCATTGGTTAAACCCTTTTTCAATGCAATCTTAGAGATGAAGCATTATAGCGTTATTGCTAACTCCCGATGACCAAGACCAGGCTTGAGGCTCTTAGTGATGGCGTCATAGCAATCGTGATGACCATTTTAATTCTTGAATTTAAAGTCCCCAAGATCGAATCAGCCGAAGGAAATTGGGGGCTCGTTAAGGATTTTATTCATAATCTTCCGGTCGTTCTCAGTTATATTATCATAAAAATGGATAATGCCTCTAAACTAACGATGAGCCATAGTTGCATAAAAAAAGGTCAGTTTGCTCATGCAGATTGACCTTTTTTTGTTTTTGAGATAAGGATACGCAGATTCATACTGTCACCCAGAGAAGCCCACACTTTCTCAAAAACCATGGCATATCATGATTTTAATTTGTAGGAGAAGTTATTGCGAAACTGTAATTAAATAAGAGGTGAAATAATTGCAAAATAAGACAATGACTCAAGGTAAGGCCAAAAAACCGATAAGAAAAAAACCTAACTCAATTCAAACTCGGGGTGATATATGGGATATACCAACACTAAGGCATTTATTGCAAAGGAAACCTAAAATCATATTTAAAGGTAAAAGTCGGTTTCAAAATATTGTCCTAGTAGAAGCGAAAGATGTACGGATGTATTTGGATAAGCAATTGCAATTCAGTTCACTGGATGAACGCTTTTATCACGAAGCACTTGTTCATCCGGCAATGACGATGTCCCCCAGTCGACGTCATGTATTAATATTAGGTGGAGGTGATGGATTCGCAGTACGAGAAGTTCTTAAGTATAAGGATGTAAAAAAGGTTGATCTGGTTGAGCTGGATCCCAAAATAATCAAACTAGCAAAAAGTAAGCCCCTATCTACTTTAAATCATCGTTCATTATTTAATAAACGCGTGAAGGTTCATCAAAAGGATGCAAGATTATTTTTCCCTACTTCAAAGACCTATAATGTGATTATCGTCGATTTTCCCGATCCATCAGACAAAGTAATTAGTAAGCTGTACACAAAAGAATTTTTCCAACGCATAGTAAAATCGCTTGCTCCTGGCGGTATGATCGTCATCCAGTCCAATTCGACAGAAGATATGCCACGTGTATATTGGAGCATTCATCATACATTGAAAAGTGTAGGATTGAATACGAAAAGCTACTATGTTTATGTCCCTTCTTTTGGAGACTGGGGCTTCCAAATTGCTTCGTTTAAAAATTTTATACCAGGCAGAAAAAAAGTATCGGTCCCTAACCAAACACTCCCCAAAAACCTTTCAACGTTGTTCAAATTGCCAAAAGAAGTTCTTGAAGAAAAAAAATATGCCTTACAAAATAGCTTGAAAAATTTGAGGTTATTCAAATATTACCATTCTGATCAACGTAACGCTGTAATGGGCTAAGAAAGAGGGCTATCGGATAGCCCTCTTTTTTCTTTTCAACCGGTGCTCATTCTTACTTCAATTTTATAAAGAACTCATCATTTTTTATTTTATTGGGTAGATCCAGGCATGTGTTTTCAGTAGATTCAATGGTCCATCCTGCCACCTTTGTTCCACAAATCACTGCTTCTTTTAAAGAAAGCCCCCTTACCAATCCCATGACTGTACCTGAAAAAAAAGCATCTCCAGCTCCGCTTGAATCAACAAGTTTGACGGGAAAGACAGGTTGGTACCCAACTTCTTTGGTTTGAGGATTATAATAGACAGCCCCTTTTTCTCCTAAAGTAACGATCATAGAGCCCATTCCTGTCCGATCAACAAATTGAATAAGAGACTCTAGTTTTTGAGCGGTAGTTAAATTCGTAAAATTCAGCTCGAAAAATAGATCTGCTTCAAAATTGTTGCATATAAAACAATCTAAATGATCTAATAGCTCTCTATGATTTAAAATCACGTCTAAGTTGCCGGGAACGCCGTAGATCGGTTTCTTTTCTTCTGCAGCTAGCTGGATGACGCTATGAGCAATTTGGAAATTAAGATCCAATTCAAGCGCAACGTGCGTGGATTGCCTAATCATTTCTTTCCCTTTGTTTGAAATCAATTCTTGTAGGAGAGTAAGATCCGGCATTTGAGAGATGGAACCGGCTAGATCGCCTTTTTCGTCCAAGATCGCCAGCCACATGCCCATTCCCAGTTGTTTTGACTCGAAAAGACCATCGGTATTGACGTTTGACTTGTGAAGTCTCTCTACGACTTCTTTCCCAATGGCAGTGGCATCAATGGAGGAAGCAAAATATGTCGCTACATCGAGATTTGCTAGATTTTCAGCTACATTTCTTCCTACACCGCCGTGTACAAACTGAATGTTACCCAGATTTCTAGTAAATGAATGATAGTTTTTCCAGGCAAATCCTTTGCAGTCTATGAAAATCGTTCCAATTACTAGAACAGAAGGAGGCAGATTCATATTTTCAACCCCTTATACCATTATGGTGTGTGTTACTACTATATGTATATTCGCAATCTTCTAAATGCGTAATGTGCATTCTACCAACAGTTATATATTTAGGCATGATAATAGCTACTCATCCATACCATTTGGTTTCTATTACATAGAATATAGTAACTTTTAATAGAAAAGGGGTGAGAGAATGAAGACAGGTTCAGATCCTCCTAAGCAAAGGACTTTACCGGAGATGGTTAAAGAACAAACGACCATTATTGTGGAATTAGATCCCCCAAGAGATCTGGATTACTCTCCTTTTTTAGAGGGGGCCATAGCGTTAAAAGAGGCAGGAGCAGACGCGGTAACTATGGCAGATAACTCGCTCGCGATGACTCGTATCAGCAATGTGGCGATGGGGACACTCGTGAAAGAACAGGTTGGAATTCGCACTCTCCTCCACGTGACTTGCCGGGACAGGAATTTGATTGCTCAACAGTCTCATATGATGGGACTCTACGCTTTGGGCATTGACCATGTGTTAACGGTAACGGGTGACCCTCCGCGCTATGGTGATCTTCCGGAAGCCACCTCCGTATACGATACAACTTCAATTGAAATGATACGCCTGATTAAAAAGCTAAACGAGGGGATTTCATTCTCGGGTCGTCCCCTTAAAGCACGTGCGGGATTTACCGTTGGGACAGCCTTCAATCCCAATACACGGCATTTAGACAAAGCAGTTGAGAGATTGGAGAAAAAGATTGCAGCAGGTGCGGATTTTGCCATGAGTCAGCCTCTTTTCTGTCATCAACAAATCGAACAGGTCGCACGAGTTACTGCGCAGCTATCTATTCCTATCTTCATTGGGATCATGCCTTTAACCAGCTATCGGAATGCTGAATTTCTCCATCATCATGTCCCGGGCATACGACTTTCAGATGACGTACTTGCGAAGATGGCTCGCTACCAAGGTGAAGATGCAAGAAAACAAGGAATGGAAATTGCAATGGAACTCGTGGATACTGTTTCTCGTTATTTTAAAGGTATTTATTTGATTACTCCGTTTATGCGGTATGAAATGACGGCGGAATTGACGAGGTATGTGAAGAGTAAGAACCAAGATGGGGGGATTGCTGGATGTCAACCGTCGTTGTTGTAGGAGCGCAGTGGGGGGATGAAGGAAAAGGGAAAATAACCGATTATTTAGCGGGAAAAGCGAGTGTTGTCGCTCGCTATCAAGGCGGCAATAATGCCGGTCATACCATCGTGTTTGCGGGAAATAAATATAAACTGCATTTGATTCCTTCCGGAATTTTTTATAAGGATAAAATTTGTGTGATTGGAAACGGAGTGGTCATTGATCCAAGGGCGCTTGTTCAGGAGATTGAGTATCTTCAAAGTCACAAGGTGAGCACGGATAACTTACGGATCAGCAATCGGGCACATGTCATTTTACCGTATCATCTTAAGTTGGATTCTGTAGAAGAAGATGCGAAAGGTCTGAATAAAATTGGTACAACGCGCAGAGGAATTGGACCTGCGTATACGGATAAATTTGCTCGTGTGGGTATTCGAATAGCGGATCTACTGGATCCAGGGGAATTTGAACGTAAGTTGAGGCGTAATGTGAAGGAAAAAAATCGGTTGCTTGACAAAGTCTACGTGGCAGAAGGTTTTGCTATAGAGGATCTTTTAGATGAATATTTGGCAATAGCAGAAATCCTCCGTCCCTATGTGACCGATACGTCAGTTCTGCTAAACGATGCGATAGACGCTGGAAAAAGAGTTTTGTTTGAAGGTGCCCAGGGAGTCATGTTAGACATCGATCATGGAACCTATCCATTCGTGACCTCTTCCAATCCGATCGCAGGAGGGGTCTGTATTGGCGCAGGTGTCGGACCAACTAAGATTCAGCAAGTGATCGGAGTAGCCAAGGCTTATACGACAAGAGTAGGAGACGGTCCATTTCCGACTGAATTAAGGAATGAAATTGGAGACCACATTCGTGAGATTGGTCATGAATATGGTACTACCACAGGTCGTCCAAGACGTGTGGGATGGTTTGACAGTGTTGTGGTTCGCCATGCTCGCCGTGTGAGTGGAATTACAGGACTTTCACTTCACTCGATCGATGTTTTGACTGGCATTACTAGTTTGAAAATTTGTACGGCATATCAGTATATAGACGATGTCATGGAATCATTCCCGGCTAATCTTAACATCTTAGCTGGGTGCGAACCGATCTATGAAGAGCTCCCCGGCTGGTCAGAGGACATTACAGGCGTCAAGTCAATGGAAGATCTTCCTGTCAATGCGCGTCATTTCATAGAGAGAATCAGTGTGTTATCGGGGATTCCAGTTTCAATTTTTTCAGTTGGACCAGACCGAGATCAAACGATAGTAATGAACCAAGTATTTCTACCATAAAGGGGAGGATAATCGTGATTTATAAAAAAGCGCAGATTATATCGAATCGTAAAATCAATATGTCAAAAGCAAGCGTTGCGTCCTTTCGGGATTATATCTCTGAGGAAGATGAGCCAGACGGGAAGTATCGTGTTTTGCGCAAAATGAAGTCGCGCTTTCAACGAATAGCAGTGGTCAAGCAAGCCAATGGCAAAGTGCTGATCTATGGGGATGGCTACGTGATGTTCGGCACGACAGAGGATGACAATATGTGGGCTGAATCGATGGTTCATATACCAATGGCCATCGCTAAGCAGAAGCAGAACATTCTGATGATCGGTGGAGGCGGAGGCATTACAACGCGTGAAGTACTCCGTTATCGAGACGTAAAGGCAATTACCGTCGTTGATATTGACTCCATCATGATGGAGTTAGGCAAGAATTTGAAGCCGCTGGTGAAGTTTAATAAGGGGTCTTTGCGAAATCCAAAAGTGCGAACCGTCATTCAGGACGGAAGGGCGTTCGTGGAGAAGAACCAGAAGAAGTGGGATGTCATCATCATCGACGTTCCAGAACCTAGCTATAATTCTCTTGCGCTCGGCCGTCTCTACAGCAAAGAGTTTTACAGTCTCCTGAAAAAGCGCCTGGCACCAGGGGGAGCCATTACCATAGCGTGCTCCTTGATGTCAGAGATGCCAGAATTCGTCTGGAGTATAATGGCAACGCTCAAAGCAGCCGGTTTTTATGTATTGCCTTATCATTTTGATGTCATGAAGAGATATGGGGAGGACTGGGGGTTCTGCGTAGCGGCAACTAGACCGATATCAGGCTTGAAGATTTCCCTCTCAACCCGCTACCTGACCTCAAAAAGATTGAAGGGTATGTTCCACATCCCTAGCAAGTATTTACGAAAGTGGGGAAAGAGAAAAATCCAGACAGATAGCAACCGAGTGCTGGCTAGCATCCATGAACGACACTGACAACAGTTCTATCCCCGGAAAATTAAGTCCCTGCTGTAATTTGCTATCATTTTTTGCAAATTAAGCGGGGATGTTCTTTATCTGAGATGAAAGGAAGATTAACGATGCAAAAACCATCTATTCAAGAACAAATGCAAAAGAAGATTTTGATCCTAGATGGCGCTATGGGGACTATGATTCAGCAGGCGAATCTGACTGCCGATGATTTTGGCGGGGAAGAACTAGATGGCTGTAATGAGATGCTCGTCCTAACGCGCCCGGATATTATACTGGACATTCATGAAGCCTACTTGGCCGCTGGTTCCGATATGATTGAAACGAACACCTTCGGTGCGACAACAGTTGTACTAGCAGAATATGGTTTGCAAGATCAATCGCGTGCCATCAATGTTGCAGCTGCGAAGTTGGCTATTCAAGCTGCTGAGAAATATTCAACACCGGATTGGCCGCGTTACGTGGCAGGGGCTATGGGGCCTACGACTAAGACGCTCTCTGTCACAGGAGGAGTGACATTCCAACAATTAGAAGAAAGCTATTATGATCAGGCGGCAGCTTTGATCGAGTGCGGCGTGGATGCGCTGTTAATCGAGACATCACAGGATACACTCAACGTGAAAGCTGCCAGCATTGGCGTACGTAGAGCCTGCGAACAGCTCGGTGCGCAGCTGCCTATAATGATCTCAGGAACGATCGAACCTATGGGTACCACGTTGGCAGGTCAAAATATCGAATCGTTCTACATTTCGCTGGAGCATTTAAAACCGATCTCCATTGGTCTGAACTGTGCGACCGGTCCGGAATTTATGCGTGACCATATTCGTACGCTATCACAAATCGCCGATTCGGCCATCAGTTGCTACCCGAATGCCGGCTTGCCCGATGAGAACGGGCATTACCATGAATCGCCAGAGTCACTGGCAAAGAAGATGGCCGGCTTCGCCGAAATGGGCTGGCTTAACATTGCCGGAGGCTGTTGCGGAACGACGCCTGCTCATATTCGCGTCCTAGCGGATACGTTGAGTCAATACTCGCCGCGCCAGAATTACGGCATTCATCCCGCTGCGGTGTCAGGGATCGAGACTGTTTATATCGAGGAAGAGAATCGTCCGATCATGGTCGGAGAGAGGACGAACATTTCCGGTTCCCGAAAGTTCAAACGATTAATCAAAGAAGGAAAGTTCGAGGAAGGCTCGGAAATCGCCAGGGCACAAGTAAAGAATGGTGCGCACGTCATTGATATCAATTTGCAGGATACAGATATCGATGAGGCTTATGCGATGGAGCATTTTTTACAGGAAGTGGTAAAGAAAGTAAAAGCACCGCTTATGATCGACTCCACCTATGATCACATCATTGAGCTTGGTTTGAAATATTCGCAAGGAAAAGCGATCATCAACTCGATTAATCTGGAGGATAGCGAAGCCAAGTTCGCTGCTATCGTGCCCTTAATTCATAAATACGGGGCAACCGTCGTCATGATCCTCATTGATGAACGAGGTCAAGCCATATCCAGACAAGCAAAGATCGAGGTCGCGGAGCGTGCCTATGACTTGTTGACACATAAATATGGGTTGAAACCATGCGATATTATTTTTGACCCGAATATGTTCCCCGTGGGTTCTGGTGATCCGCAGTATCTCGGATCCGCTGTTGAAACGATCGAAGGAATTAAACTGATTAAAGCTAAATACCCAGCCTGTAAAACGATTCTTGGTCTTAGCAACATTTCCTTCGGTCTTCCTGATACAGGCAGGGAAGTGTTGAACTCTGTGTACTTGTACCATTGCACCAAGGCTGGACTCGACTACGCGATTGTTAATACCGAGAAACTGGAGCGTTATGCTTCGATTCCGGAGGAAGAGCGCCGACTTGCTGAGAATCTAATCTATCATACGAACGATGAGACGTTAGCTGCGTTTGTCGCACATTTTCGGGTGAAAAAAGTAGAGAAGAAAGAAAAAATATCGAATCTCTCACTGGAAGAACGCCTCGGCTCCTATATAATCGAAGGGACGAAGGAAGGACTCCTTCCCGACCTGGAAGAGGCTCTGAAGGTATACGCTCCGCTTGAAGTTATCAACGGCCCTTTGATGAAAGGAATGGCGGAAGTGGGGCGCTTGTTTAACAACAATGAACTCATTGTCGCTGAAGTTCTGCAGAGTGCGGAAGTCATGAAGGCGTCCGTATCCTATCTAGAACCTTACATGGAGAAGGATGAATCTGCAGTTAAGGGTAAAATTATTCTTGCCACGGTGAAAGGCGACGTTCACGATATCGGTAAAAATCTTGTGGAGATCATTCTCTCCAACAATGGATACCAAATTGTGAACCTTGGGATTAAGGTTCCTCCCGAGCAAATCATTGAAGCTTATCGCAGAGAACAGCCCGATGCCATCGGCTTATCCGGACTGCTCGTGAAATCGGCGCAGCAAATGGTCATTACCGCACAGGATTTGCGGGGCGCAAGTATCGATGTACCTTTACTGGTAGGAGGCGCTGCGCTGACCCGCAAATTCACGAAGACCCGCATTGCTCCGGAATATGAAGGGTTAGTCTTGTATGCCAAGGATGCGATGGACGGTCTGGACATTGCTAACCGGTTGAGCGATCCTGAGCAGCGGAAGCGGCTCATTCAAGAGTTGAGAGAGAGCAAGGAATCGTATGTCATGGAAGCCGGCAGGAAGGAAGAGCCAAAGTTGACGCGTGTTCATGAATCTACCATTTCGAAGGATATTCCGGTTCAAGTGCCACCGGATGTCATGCGGCACATTTTGCGTGATTATCCGATCGGCCACATTATGCCTTATGTGAACATGCAGATGCTGCTTGGCCATCATCTAGGCTTGAAAGGCAAAGTAGAGCGGCTCTTGGAAGAGAAAGATGCTAAAGCCTTAGAACTGAAAGCAACCGTGGATTCTATTCTGAATGATGCTCAGAGAAAAGGGATTATTCAAGCTCATGGGATGTATCGCTTTTTCCCTGCACAATCTAACGGTAACGATGTCATTGTCTATGATCCGGAGGACCCAAGTAAAGAACTGCACACATTTAGCTTTCCAAGGCAGGAAACGGAACCTTACTATTGCTTGGCTGATTACTTGAAATCAGTGGAAAGCGGCCTAATGGACTATGTGGGCTTCCTGCTCGTCACTACTGGCCATGGGATCAATGAGCTTGCCAAGGCGTGGCGCGACAAAGGGGATTATCTCAAGTCGCATGCGCTGCAGGCTACTGCACTTGAGGTTGCCGAAGGCTTCGCAGAGCGAATTCATCATATCATGCGTGATGTGTGGGGAATTGCTGATAACCCTCAGATGACGATGCAGGAGCGATTTGGAGCGAAATATATCGGTCAGCGTTTCTCCTTCGGTTATCCTGCTTGTCCGAATCTGGAGGATCAGGAGGCGCTCTTCATACTGATGAAGCCGGAGGATATCGGTGTAGAACTGACGGAGTCGTTCATGATGGAGCCGGAGGCGGCGGTATCGGCCATTGTCTTTGCGCATCCCGAAGCACGTTACTTTAACGTCGAGAAGGTGTAGCCAACCCGTTTCCGCAGTCGATTACGAACGTGGGCAACATGGTATTCGACGACGTGACATATTCGGATAATTAATAATGAGGATATGGGGATGAGCATAGCTGAAATAATGTGAAAGGTTTAAAAGGGGTCATCTTATTGGATTAAGGTTAGCATCTGATAGACTTGTCGTTGATCTCCTTTCAGACGGACATTGCGGCACTGCAATTGGGAGGAACCATCTCCGTCCAAATAGATGCCGTCTATCAGCCTTCGATCACTAAAGCTATCGAGTATGGCTGCTCGAAACTCTTCAATCGTACAGTACGAAGGTGTTACAATCATATAAATATTCTCTTGACTATCATAAACAACTGCCGTACGCATATGACCTTCGTTATAGGCTGGCATTTGCTCTAAGATCATATCGCTCTCCCAGCCAAAGCTATCGTTTAGCTTCATGCTGACACCACCCTGTGCCCAATAACGCTGCTTATCTGTTACGGTCAGCTCACCGGCATGCGTGACTACTTGAATCGAGAAGTGTTTAGTGACGTCATCCCAAACAAGCGTTCCACGCTTTAAGTTAGTGTCAATGCCAGTGTTGTACCATCCAGATCCGTAATCGCCAGGCATTCCTTTCAAAGGTTGGTCATTGATAACAGCGATGCTTAGCAGTGCTCCTTCCCAGAAAAAGCCCCCATTAATACCGTAATAAGGAGTTTTCGTTACATTCATATCGATCGCTTGCAGTCGAACATAATCCGGAGTAGTCCGAATTGTATGCAATACGACACCATTGGAAGCCTTATGTTTTTCATAGAGATAATTACGGGGTTTCGCAAAATCTCTTTGATTATATCCAATTAACGAGACAAGCAATACGGTTGTAATAAAAATAAGAAATACATGAAAACGATGAAATCTAGAAGGTAAGAATTTCGATAATGTTGAATAGTTCACAAGTACACTCCTTGTCGATGCGATATTGAAGTTTAGGATAAGCTATTCTATGAATTCCTCTAATTTTCCTTTATTTCCTTTTCATTGCTATTAATTTATGATTAATAAACAGGATAGCATGGAATATTTAAAAAATCGTTTCATCAAGGAGATAGAATAAATGGAAATACGAAAGTTAAGTGCAGACGAACAACCTCCATTGGAGTTACTTTTATTAGCGGACCCTTCTCAGAAACTTGTTGAAGAATATATCAAAAGAGGTCAATGCTATGTCGCTGAAATGGATGATAGCATAATAGGTGTCTATGTTCTACTAAGAACAAGGCCTGAGACAGTTGAGTTAGTTAATGTAGCCGTTGCTGAAAACTATCAAGGCAAAGGGATAGGAAAACAGATGGTAAACCATGCAATTCAAAATGCAAAGTTGCTCGGTTTTAAAACGATTGAAATTGGCACTGGAAACTCAGGAGTAGGACAACTTGCTCTCTATCAGAAATGTGGGTTCAGAATAATTGGAGTTGATAGAGACTTCTTTATAAGACATTACAGTGAAAAAATATTTGAAAATGGGATTCAAGTTGTGGATATGATACGTCTTTCGCAAGATTTATAAAACCGAGAGACAGAGAATACTGAAGGAGCTTGCCTCGGCAGCTCCTTTTTTTGTTCATTCATGTATGGGGTAGGGTGCTTCAACGGATATGACGTATCAGGTAATTCGTGGGAATGTTGCTGAATGGAGGGGGAAGGCATCTGTTAGAGTCTACGAATTCCGATCTGTTCTTCGCTTACCATCCATAATCGTTTTGTGGTGTCCAGGTTCTGAGCGGGAGCAGACGGAATTGTTGTTTGCATGTCGGTGTAGTAATAACCATTATGACCAGTCATTTCATCCGAGTCTGCTAACCACACCAAAGTTTCGGCACCTTTCTCCGGACTGCGAGAGAACATTTTCATCACGGCCATCGTCATACGGGCTAAAAGTCCGTTGTTCTGATTGAAGTTTGTAGAAACTAGACCTGGATCAAAGCAGTAGGCGCTGACTCCGGTCCCCTCTAGCCGCCTAGCCAATTCAGCGGTGAACTGGATATTGGCGAGCTTAGTCTCAGCGTAGCGAAATGTAGGACCACCAATAAAATTTTGGGGAAAGCTATAAAGGTGTTCCGCAGTGAGATCATCAAAGTTGATACCCTTCTTGGCAATCTTGTGACCATGGGATGCAGTTGTGATAACACGGGCATGCTCGCTTTCCTTCATGCGATCAAGGAGAAGCGTAGTCAGAAGGAAAGGCGCCAGATGGTTTACAGCCCAAGTCATCTCCATACCATCGTCGGTTAATTGCCTCGTTTCGAACAAGGCGCCGGCATTATTGACCAGAACGTCCACTCTCGGGCATTTGTCCAAAATATCAGCCGCTACTTGACGTATAGACTTTTGTGAAGCCATATCAGCCAAGAATACGTCCACAGTGGTTTTCCCACCGGTTGATGCCATGATTTGGGCCGCTACTTCATTTGCTTTAGCTTGATTACGAGCTACGATTCCTAAGTTTGCCCCCCGAGCTGCGAACTCTTTGGCCGCGGCCAACCCAATACCGCTTGTTGCCCCAGTAATTACTACATATTTGCCTTGTACTGTCCATTTACTATTCGTTATCATTCTCGTCATTTATATTCCACCTCTCGATTAATGAATGAATCGTTCATTTATTAATATGATAATTTATGCCATGTGCATTGTCAATAGGGAATCAACTAGCTACAGAAAAAGTTAAACATATTGCGATTCGTGACGCTGAGACTGATGCTTATATCAAAAACTTTGGCAACCAAGGCTTGTTACCGGAATCATCTTACGTGCTACTTCAAGAAGAATTCGTACGCGTTAACGCGTACGGAGACCGCGACGATGGCGAACTTCAAGACACAGGCTTTACGAATATAACCCGTGTTTATTCTACTGGACTTTTTGCGGGATGGATTTGCCATGCAGAATGATTTATCGCAGATGAACAATTGTATGGGATTAATGCTTGTCTTTTAGAAATATTAGAGTTATTATGGATTCGTAAAATCGTTAATGGAGGTGCTGAATGAAATATTCTCAGGCGACTGACTATGCGCTTCATGCAATGCTTTATTTGGTAACGGCAGCTCCTGATAAGCCTGTTGGCGTGCAATTGCTTGCTGAAAAATTGGGCGTTTCGCAGACCTATCTGTCCAAGATGATGACCAAGCTTGTCAAGGCAGGATTGATTCAGTCCACGCCCGGCGCAAACGGTGGATATCGCCTCAGACGGAAACAGGAAGATATCTCCTTTCTCGATATCATCCATGCGATCGAAGGGACCGCTTCCTTGTTCGAATGCAGCCTGAATCACGGAAGTGAATGTCTGATCCAGCAGGTTGTGATCGACGCCGAACGTCAGATGGAGCAGTATCTGGAGAATAAAAAAATAGCGGATTTGTCGAAATTAATCAAGTGAAGAAGGCTTGGAATAAACCTGTTTAACGAACAGGTATGAAATCGCTGATACGGAAAGTGAGGACATATCAACAATCAAACGGCAGAGATGTCGTTTTTTATTTATATCTGTATAATAGAAATAACTTGAATTGATTGCGAAGAAAGAGGTTGTGGAATGTCTTCAGAAAACCCGAAAATCAATATACTCGGAGACTTTTTAAAATCCCGCCGGGAACGGATCAAGCCGGATCATGTCAACACTATCGGTCGCTTTGGAACAAGAAGAACGCCGGGATTACGCAGAGAAGAGGTTGCTCATCTTGCGGGTGTAAGCATCACCTGGTATACCTGGCTGGAACAAGGCAGGGCCGTCACCGCCTCAAGAGAAGTGATCGAGAGCGTAGGCAAAGCTTTACAATTATCTTCAGAAGAACATCTTCATTTGCTTCGTTTGGCAAATTATAGCGGTGAGGGGGAACCTTACCCGAACGCTAAGGAAGTAGATCCAGGGCTTCAGAACATTATCGACCAACTGAGCTATCCTGCAATCATCGCAAATAATCGAACTGAGGTGTTGGCCTTCAATCAGATGGCTTCTGAAATCATTGCGGATTTCCATGCGATTCCCGCAGAGAATCGCGTGATGTCACGGTTGGTATTTACCGATCCAAACCTGCGAAAGCAGTTGGCAAACTGGAAGGAATTTGCTGATTATACGATAGGGGTATTTCGTATGTATTTTGACCAAAAGGCCGGCGATCTTTGGTATGAAGATTTCGTGCGGCGGATGTGCGAGGAAAGCGAGGAGTTTCTAACGTTATGGCGTTTGCATGATGTGCATATTAAGAAAGCTATACTTTACACGTTTGATCATCACGTCGCAGGGAGATTAAACTTTCAATTAAACACCTTTTCTAATATTAACGGCAATGAAAACCTACACTGCTGTGTATTTACACCCATTGCAGGTACCGACACTGAGCAAAAATTAGTACATATTCGCAAATAAGCCTGTTAGTCTGGATACCTGTATAACTGCAAACAGGTTGCCTCCTTGGTCGTCGAATATAATAGACTTATTCTCAATCAAGGAGGTTTCACAAATTGAAAGCTATCATAATTGACCGACCAGAAGGACCTGCAAATTTGCAGTTGCGAGAGAAGCCGGATCTGCAACCGGCCCCCGGTATGCTGACCATTGACGTTGCTTATGCTGGAGTAGGTTATTTCGAAGTTTTGCTTAGTCGTGGCGAATTCATTACCGCTTTTCCGATGCCGCTTACTCCAGGTTTGGAAGTGTCGGGATATGTACGCGCCATTGGAGAAGGAGTAGAGGGCTTCTACATTGGTCAACCCGTTGCCTCGATGACACTGCATGATCTTAACGGCTTTGCATCAATGGCGAATGTACGGCCAGATCTGACGGTTCCGTTAGATCAATTAGGAGCTGACCTCGACTTAGCGACAGCTGCAGCTTCCATTGTAAATCTGACAACCGCTTATTTGGCTATAAAAGATGTTTATCGAATGAAAACGGGTGACAACATACTCGTTCATGCAGCGGTTGGCGGGCTGGGCAGTTTTCTGGGGCAAATGGCGAATCGTCTGGGAGCAGGCAAGGTACTCGGAACCGTCGGAAGTGTTGAGAAAGTAAAGTTGGCCGAATCCCTCGGGTACGACGAATTATTCGTCCGTTCCGATTTTGTGGAACAAACCCTACGAGCAACCGGACGAAAAGGTGTTCATGCCGTCTTTGATCCTGTCGGAGGGAATATGCGCAAACAAAGCTTAGAGGTGCTTCGTCCGTTAGGGCAGCTGGTTGTAGTTGGAAACGCAAGCGGAGAAGAGGATGTTATGCATTCTTACAATCAAATTTGGTTTTCCAACAAACAGTTTGCTGGTTTTACATTAGGCGGATACAGCGACAGTAATCCTGTGGAGACAGGGAAAGCAGCCCGAGAAGCGTTAGGAATGCTGGCAAGAAAAGAAATACATGCGGAGATTCAAGGCGTGTATCCTTTGGAAAATGCCGCAGAAGCACTTGCTCTATTGGAAGAAAAGAACACGGTTGGAAAACTGGTTTTGCAAATATAAACCTGACCGCTGTCTCATTGAGAGACGTGCTGGTCGAGAAAACTTTTCTAAATGATTAAGAATTTCGAGGGGAATCCGTTCAGCCGGGAGAGCGCATCGCCGGAAGCGATGAGGTCAGGGGCTCAATCCCCGTCAAGCGGGCGAGGAGCAATTTTTTGCGGAGAACGGCGTAGGTATTCTGAATTTCACGAAGATTTCGAAGGTGGCGGAGGCAATTGGTACTCAGTGACTTGTCGTGGAGCAGGATCAAAGCCGCCGAGATCCGTTCGAGAGCTTAGCGATAAGCTATAGGAATTTGCAACATTTTGACCTCATCATCGATGCCACAAATTAGGAACGGCAAGGTAGTACTCGACTACAATGATACTTTAAAAGGCGCTGAAAAAGCGTCTTTTTTGAATTCTGTAGGAACAAACACAATATGTATTCACGAAACTTACCTTGTCGAAAGTAAAACACACCCATACAATTAACTAATCTTATATGAGAATGAGTGAATGATATGAAAACACTAAAGGGATTGTACATATAATGATGATAAACATAATTATGGGAGGTACTATTCTAATGATGAATCAAGTGAAGACGTGGTTAGAGCAAAATAAAAAGTCGATTCAATGGCTTGCTAACGAGATTGGAGCGAGCCATTCATTGATGGGGAAAATTCTTAACGGAGAACATGACTTGTTGCCGGAGCAAATGGTTCAAATCGCACGGGTAATAGGCATCACATTGGACGAATTAACTGCTGAAACGGATTCAGACTTATCCACTTCACAGATAAACACTAACAGGATGCATGACAACGAGTTGGAGATTGACGCATCACTCGTTAAGCGGTTACTCGCTGCGCAATTTCCGCAATGGGCAGAGCTACCGCTCAAACGGGTTAATTCAAGCGGGACGGATAACGCGATTTTCCGGCTCGGGGAGGATATGGCCGTACGAATGCCTCGCATTGAGGGGGCCACTGGACAGGCTGAGAGGGAACAGTTGTGGTTGCCAAAACTTGCCCCACATCTACCCCTTGCCATTCCTTCCCCACTCGCGATAGGAGTGCCCGCCGAGGGCTATCCTTGGCAATGGGCTGTGTATCGGTGGTTCAATGGCGAGGACGCGATCATCGGTCGCATCGACGATCTAGGCCAAGCGGCGACCGTGATGGCTCAATTCGTAGCAGCCATGCAGCGGATCGATCTCGCCGATGTTACGCCCCCAGCATCTTCCCGAGGCATGTCGCTGGAAAAGAGAGATAACGTCGTCCGCAAAGCAATCGCAGAACTGCAAGACATGATCGATCAAGATACGGCAACCTTAGCGTGGGAAGCAGCCTTGAAAGCGCCAGAGTGGGATGGGCCGGCAGTCTGGATTCACGGAGACATCCATGCAGGAAACTTGTTGATCGAACAAGGGCGGATAAGTACCGTTATCGACTTTGGATGTATGGGTTTGGGTGATCCCGCATGGGACATGCTGTTTGCATGGAGCATCCTCAACGCAGAAACACGGGTAATATTCCGTAGAGAGCTGCGGCCTGATGACGCAACCTGGGCTCGTGGTCGCGGTTATGCCCTGTCAATGGGATTGATTGCCCTCCCTTACTACAAGGACACCAACCCAGTGTTCGCTGGCGTCGCAAGGCGTATAATCGATGAAGTTCTCACCGATTACCTGAACGGTGCATGAGAGCGACCAATAAAAGGGATTTCTCCGGTTCCAAATTAAAAGCAGCCTCTGAGAAGAAGCTGCTTATTTGTATGGCATTATTCAGTGGTAATCACTCTAAACAATAATGTTATGCTTATCCGGCAGTTTCATCAAGGTCTTCGTTGTAAGCCATTATCCCTCGTTTAAAATAATGAAGTTTTTCGTCTGAGGTAGTTTCCATTAAATTGGTGATCAGCAGTTCAACACTTTCTTTGTAGTTTTGGCTATTGTAGAGAGCCATGGCGAGAAATACTTGAATTGCCCGATTTTCTGGAAATTCCCTAACGCCTCTGCGCAACGTCTCAACTGCTTCTTTGTAGTACCCCCAGTATCGGTATGTACTCCCCAGACCCATTAGGCATCTTTCTAGGTCAGGACCAGATAGGCCTAACTTAAGAGACCGCTCATAGTATGGAATAGCCTCAAGTCCAAGGCCGGAATTGTCATGCACTATCCCGGTTTGGTAGTTGATTTCCGCATCATCCGGGTAATCGGAAAGCAATGCTAATAACTGCTCGCGAACCTCACTTAAGATCTCTTGATCTTGCTTGGCTCGCCCTTCTTCACGCCGTTTAATTATTTTGCTCAATTCGTTTCTTGTCATATTTTCACCATTCCCAAGTTTGGCAGTTTTTTTAGGATGAGACTATCTTAACATTAACATACAATGTCGAATATTAAATTCCCTTGTTCCGACCGGAACAAGGGAATTTTTAACTATATTACGATTTATTGCAGAGACGCTGCCAAACGGATCAAGACGTCAGCCTGGTGGTTCGTCAGGCTTTTGCCGGTTTGTGCCTGCACTTCATTGATAAAAGCATCGTAATTACCGTGCTCGAGCTTTTTCACAAGCGAGTTCGTAACACCATCTGCTCCCGGTCCTGTCACAAATGCGCGAGTTACGTTCGCAAGGGAACTAACGGTCGTCTGCACCGTGTATGTAAACGTTGCAGATGCTGCGTTGCCGGCGGCATCCTGAACGTCGATGGTTACGACGTGCGAGCCAAGACCGAGCTCATAGGCTGGAGCATCGACAAGGAGTGCGGTGCACGGATTATAGACGAGGCCCGAAACCGTATCGGAAGCGGTACATTTTATTTGAACGGTTTGGTCTACGGAGAAAGTGGACCCGCCGCCTATTTGAATCACTGGGGCTGAACGGTCGATGCGAATTTCCATGTTTTTCGCTATTTCCACGTTGCCGGCGGCATCCTCGGACCGGTAAAGAAGGGTGGTCACGCCGTCGGCCTCAACGGTAACAGGCCCACCGTACGGCTGCCAGCTTGCGCCGTTGTCGTTACTGTATTGCGTTGAACTGACGCTGGTCAGGTCGTCCGTCGCCGTAAGTTTCACCGTCGCCTCCGAAACGTACCAGCCGTTACGCATCGTTCCTTCAACGGTTGCCGTCGTCACAGGTGCTGTCACATCAAGTACGTTCGTTATCGCAATCGCGTTGCTCGCCGCACTTTCGTTGTGGATTCGGTCCACAGCGGTAATGACATAAGTATACCGCGCACCGTCAACGGCAGTCCGGTCGACGAATGATCCCTTCGAGCCCTCCTGCTTGCGGACGGTAGCGACGATCTTCGACGCATCCTGCAAGCTTCCTGCCGTATCGCCCTCGAAACGGTAAACGACATAGTAGGCCGCGTCTGCTGTACCATTCGCCCAAGTCAGCTCAACGCCGGATGGTTTGCTGATGGCGGAAGCGAGAACAGGGGAGCTTGGCGCTTGATGGTCGAGCCAAGGCATCGCAGGGACAAGTGCCGGGTAGCGGTAGAGATCGGTTTTTAACCGGTCCGTAAAGCCCAGCGGATTCGCCGGCAGCCATTTGGCACTGAAGAAGATGCTTCCTTTGACGTTGCCGAAATTGCGATTATAGCTTACTTGGTCCGGCATTTCGTTCGGGTTCAGCCAACCCGGATCATTTGAGCCGATGCGGTAGGTGGCCTGGCCGCTGTAAAGGTGAACGTTTTTACCGGCAACCGCGCCGTTCCACCATTCGATCAGCTTGTCGTACGCGGCCGGCGAATAGCCCATGTACCAATAGATTTGCGGTGTGATGTAATCGATCCACTGCTGATCAACCCATTTTTTGGAGTCCGCATAGATGGCGTCGTAGCTGCTGAGACCATTCGTATCGGAACCTGCTGGATCTTCGCCTTTATTTTTCCAGATGCCGAACGGACTGATACCGAATTTGACATAGCTTTTCTCCTGCTTGATTCTGGCGCCTATCTCCTGTACGAACGAATTGACGTTGTTACGTCTCCAGTCCGCCTTGCTTGCAAAGCCCGCGCCGTATTTCTGGAAAGCATCCTGGTCGGGGAAGTCGACACCGCTGATCGGGTACGGATAGAAATAATCGTCAAAATGAACCGCGTCGATATCGTAATTTTTCACGACTTCCATAATGCCGTCCATGATGAACTGCTTCGCTTCCGGAATTCCCGGGTTGAAATATAACTTCCCGCCATACGAAACGACCCAGTCCGGATGCTGGCGCGCAGGGTGATCCGGCACCAGATTGTCTAAACGGTCCTGCAGGCTGATCCGGTACGGATTGAACCAAGCGTGGAACTCCATATTTCGCTTGTGCACTTCATCCAGCATGAACGCAAGCGGGTTATAGCCGGGATCTTTTCCTTGCACGCCCGTCAGCCATTCCGACCAAGGACCGAATTGGGAAGGGTAAAAGGAATCCGCAGTCGGCTTTACCTGCACGATGACTGCGTTGATACCCGTAGTTTGCAGGGGCTCCAGCAGCTTTGTGAAATCGCGCTTTTGCTGCTCCGGGTCCGTTACACCTTTGTCCGGCCAGTCTATATTATCGACTGTAGCGATCCATGCCGCTCTGAGCTCGGACTTTGGAAAGGCGGCCACTTTGTTCACCACCAAGTAGAAATCGCTTGTTTTCCCGCCATACGTTGCGGTAATCCGGGAGGTGCCGAAATTCAGCGCCGTGACAACACCGCTTGCACTCACCGCAGCGACCGCCGGGTTGCTGCTCGTATACGTAACGCCGCTAATCAGTTCGACTTGCCCCGGAAGCCATGTGTAGGTGCCAAGCACCTTCGCTTGTAAGGTATCGCTAACCGTCATCGTATGGAGCTCGGTAAGCTTGATGCTCTGCAATACCGGTACAGGGGCGTTTACATTCAGCGTATAAGCCGTTGAGACGCCTTTATAGGACATTGTGATCGTTGTCGTTCCAGGTTTTACGGCTTTCACCACGCCATCTGCATCGACGGTTGCAACATCAGGAGCACTGCTTTCAAACGTTGCTCCGCTCAGTACGCTAACGGGTTCGGTCATGTCCGTGTACACTGCGTACAGGCGTATTTTGTTCGTAGAGCCCGATTCCAGCTTCTCCAAGGAAGATTGCTCTAATCTAGAAGGCACGGCTGCGCTCGTTGAGACGGTCAGCACATAAGATGCTTCAGGAGCCGTCCCATAGGAGGCATAGATCGTGGCTGTGCCTGGCTGCAGTGCCCGGACTGTGCCGTTTGTGTCGACTATTGCGACCTGCTCGTTGCTACTGCGGAAGGAAAGCCCGCTTGTAACAGGGACAGGCTCCACTGCGTTCTGGTAAGTCGCGAATACTTGCGCCTTCTTCGATTCCCCAACCTGAAGAAAAGGTAGATCCACCAAATCGAGCCCATAAACGGTCGAATCTGTGTAAAACGCCGTCAACTGGTCCAAATAAAGCGCACCTTTGTTTTTGTTGTTATCTTTTGTCTCCGCGACATAGATTTGATTCAGCTTAATCGGAGCTCTCAGCGAGCTCGGAACGGATACTGTGATGTACTTCCAGCCGGTCCAGTTCAGTCCATTGCTGGTGGTGAAGTCAAGCGCGGAGACAGTTCCCGCCGAATCTTTGACTTGAACGCGCAGCCAATGGTTATTGCCGTCGCCGTACACCCAGAGGCCGAGTCTCTTCGGAAGTCCCTGCAGCGTTCTGCCTGTTGTGCCGTCCGCATCCTTGAAGTTGACGTAAGCCGCCGACGTTCCGGTCGTGCCTGTAAAATCGTAGGACAATTTTACAGCATGATAGCCGTAATAAATCGTTTCCGGTCGGCTGATAAGACCGATGCTTGCCGTCGCCCTCGCCGAGGAAGAGAAGAGATTAGCCGTTTGCTCAAAGCCTTCCACACCGACGGCAGCCTGCACGCCGGCTAACGCCTGCACATCTGCGCTCAAAGCAGCTTCCGTGTCAGCGCTAGCAATAGGTACACTAAACATGATTGTGCTCAAGAACAATAATAAGGCCATGGTAAAAGGGATTGATGCTGCGCCACTTTGAAAAGATTTCTTCAATGGGATTCACTTCCTTCTCGGAATGTATTCGCTTACATGAAAGCCGAATAAACGTTGGCCTCCTTTCTTCCTTTCTCTTGGCAAATGTTATAAAAAATTTCGGCTGCTTTTAGCATACAAAATAATATTTCAACATTCAATAACATATGTGAAATTTTATTTTATAAAACAAAAGTTTTTTCGGTGAGTTTAATCCGGCTTCCACAAAGAAGGCATCTCCAGAAGCAACGTCAAGATGAATGGGGTGTGGGAGGGCAGTTATGAGTGGTAGGAAATAACTTTATGAGCAAGCTAAAGCTATCGTTCATATTTATGGAAAATTGTGGTATTATCAAATGGTGTCTTCATTATGTTGAAAATTAAGGAGGATTGAAACCAACTTGAAAAAATCGATTATAACTCTTATTGGAGCTTCCCTTCTACTCAGTACTAGCGCAGGTGTTTATGCAGGTGCAAATTTGGAGGAAATCCAAGCTTATTTAAACAATGACCTAAAAGTAAAAGTAAATGGGAAACAGGTACAATTGTTAGATGCAGATGGAAATGTAGTTACTCCTATTACCTTTAACGGAAACACATACTTGCCAGCCAGAGCCATTGCAAATTCTTTAAATGTCGCTGTTGATTATGATGCTGCAACTAGCAGCGTATTATTTGGTGAAAAAGTTGAGGGCACTCCTATTAACGCCGATCAAGTCTTTTATCAAGCTGTCAAAGATCCTAAATTAACACAATACAAAAGCAAGGATTATGTCGAAGTTATTAGACAGATAGGCACATCAGACTCTAACTTCACATTGAAACCTAAGAAAAAGTTCCAAACCCTTTATTTGCAAGTAGCTGCTATTGGAACTGATGTCGATATTAAAATTATAGATAGAAACTCAAGATTATTAAAACAAGATACTGTAACGGTTAATGATGGTTTGAAAGTAATAGAAGCTAATATCGCAGGACTAGATGAAGTTACTGTGCTCTATGCAACCGACAAGGATACAGCAGAAACAGGTGTTTTTATACCACTAACAACCTCATATTATAAGTAATCAATAAATAAGAACGCCTCTTAAAACGAGGCGTTTATTGTTTCTAAATCTATTTCTTAGTGTAAAAAGAAGATTAACATTGGAGTTGTTTTACAGGTATAAAACTATTAAGCTTTAATAATCACAAGGAAATTATCCAGTATATTAGGAGGGAACTTATGTTCAGCGTTACACCCATTGCATATATCAGAAACAGTAGAGAAGTAATAGAAGATGATTATTGGGGCAATGTTGTATCCACTATTGAACTCACAAGCGAATTTAGCGAAGAAAGCGTAAAGGGGATCGAGGATTTTTCCCATCTAGAAGTCATTTTCTATTTTAATCAAGTGAAAGATGATAATATTCAATTCGATGCCAGACACCCTCGGAATAATAAAGAGTACCCTAAAGTAGGGATTTTTGCACAGCGGGGTAAAAATAGGCCGAACAAACTGGGGTTAACTACAGTAGAGGTTTTAAAGCGCGAGGGAAAAAATATTTACATAAAAGGTCTTGATGCAATAAACGGGACACCCGTGTTGGACTTGAAGCCTGTAATGAAGGAATTTGCCCCGAAAGGAGAGATCAAGCAACCATACTGGGTATCAGACCTTATGAAAGAATACTGGGAATAATCAAAGCTTAAACCTGCTGCACTCACTAGTCAGTGGTCGAATTGACATTAGGTTATTAATCCCGATTTCATTGGAGAGTAATGATGATAATATAGATTTTGATCAACATAAAAAAGACTACATTCACCAGTAGGAGGATAGGTGATTGGAGTCTTTTTGCACTTGATCCTACATCAAAGAATTAACGTTGAAAGCCTTGCAGTTGTTGTTCAGCCATTTGTACCAATCTTTTTGTAATACCGCCACCGATAGAGCCTGCGTCGCGTGTAGCGAGATTTCCATTGTAACCATCTGGTTGTAGAGGTATTCCTAATTGTTGAGCTACTTCAAATTTCATTTGATTTAAAGCCGCTCTTGCTTGAGGAACAACTAATGTGTTATTGTTTGCCATGGAAAAAATCACTCCTTTTTTTGGTGTACTCTTATAATGTGGAGTGGAAGGAACTATTATACATTCACATTTATTGCGGTTATGAAAAGGCAAAGTATCGAAAACATGTACATTAACGAATTTTGTTGAGCTAATGGAGAATATATGAATATGTAAGTAGCTAAAGGAGGCCTGTATGTATGAAGTCTCATACATCTGACCGTATTAAAATCCCGCCAGGATTTTGGGCAGGATTGCGTCAAATAGGGATTGCCGCCCACGACGTAGCTCGCAAAGCACGACTGCCGCTCACCATTATTACTGAACCAGTAGTCACCACTGCCCAATATTTCGCGATCTGGCAGGCTTATTCCGATCTCATTGGTGATACTGCCAAAGGAATCATCAAGCTTGCGACCGTCTTTGAAACAGCGAAGTACCCACCGACCGTCTTAGCGACTTACCACGCTCGTGACTACCGCGACGCTATAAACCGAATGGCTCGGTATAAACAACTGTGTCCCCCCGAAAGCTTACGTATTACCGAGGAGGGAGAGCACTGTATAATCGAACTGGAATGGCTGAATACTGAGCAACCCGTTCCGTCGTTGCTTGTTGGTATCACGCTGGCATTTCTTCTGGAGCTTGGCCGCCGGGGCACAGGTCAACCTTTGACGGCGCGGTTCGTCGAATTTTCGCACGCAATGGGAGATGTACAAGCCCTTGAAGCTTATTTCGGATGCCGTGTCCGGATTGGTGCAAATTGTAACCGGTTGACGCTACATCGAAGCGATTTGGACCGCCCCTTTGTCTCGTACAATGAAGAGTTGCTGGAGATCCTGACTCCCGTTCTGGACCGATCGCTCGATGAACAGCAGCGCAGCCGCTCATTACCCGAGATGGTCAAATGGATCATGAAACGCAGCCTCACAGGAGGGCGCCCCGACATTCAGGCTGTCGCAAAGGAGCTCAGTATGAGCGATCGTACCTTGCAGCGCCGGCTTACTGACGAAAACACGAGCTTCAAGCATCTGTTGACACAAGCTAGACATGAGCAAGCACGAGAGTACCTGGCAGACCCCTCGCTCGATATTAAAGAAGTTTAAATTAAAAGGAGAAATTTATGATGGATATGGGATTAAACAATAAAACAGCCTTAGTTACAGGATCAACGAAAGGGATAGGTAAAGCAATTGCCATTGAACTTGCCAAAGAAGGTGTTCATGTACTAATTAATGGACGAAATTATGAAGAGGTGGAACGAACTGTAAATGAAATGAAGTCAGATTTCCCGGCTACTTCTCCTCAAAATGCAACAGCCGATATTGTGGATATTGGGCAAAGAGAAGCTTTATTTGATAAATACCCCAATATTGATATTTTAGTTAACAATATGGGTATTTATGAAATTAAGCAATATGATGACGTTGACGATGAAGTATGGGAAAAATACTTCCGTACTAATGTTCTTTCTGCAAATGGATTATCTAAATTTTATTTACCTAAAATGTTGAAAAATGATTATGGCCGCATTATCTTTATTGCGAGTGAAGAAGCAATTATGCCTTCAGGACTAATGCCTCAGTATTGTATGACAAAATCAATGCTATTATCTTTGTCAAAAAGCTTATCTAAATTAACAATAGGAACAGAAGTTACAGTCAATACGATCATGCCTGGACCAACACTTTCTGAAAATGTGCATCAAATAATTGCGGGTATGTACCCTAATGAAGATATGACTTTTTCAGAAAAAGAGAAAGAATTTATGACTACAAACCTGCCTCAATCTGAAATACAGCGATTTATCAAGCCTATTGAAATAGGTAGACTAACTGCATTTGTATGTAGTCCTTATGCATCCGCATTTAAAGGTTCTCCAATCCGTATGGATGGGGGAATGGTACCGACTATTTTTTAGTATTTAGTGGGCAAGTACCAAAAAGGGACTATATTTAGAACGTACGTTCTGATAGAATGATAAAAGTCACTGAAATCAGAAAGGAATGATACTCATGAACGCTATAGAAGTAATATTATTGAATTTTGAAGAAGTTCGACGTAGAAGTATAAAAGTGTGGGAAAGTATTCCTGAGAAAAGTCTAGAATGGAAACCAGACCTCAACGCTTTGAGTATTAAAGATAAGATCCGTCATGTTTTGGACAGTGAGCATTATTATCACCTTGCATTGCTTAATAAAGGAAGCTTGAGTTCTTACGATTCACCATTTGAAAAGCGGATATTTACAACAGTTAAAGATGAGCTAACTTTTGCTCAAACATATAGAAACCAATTTATAAATACGGTTAAATCGTTTTCTGAAGAAGATCTATCCAATGTAGAGATTAATCGAAGCGATGTGGGGTATGTTCGAACTTTAGGAGATATGTTGATGAGAATTGCTTACCACGAATCTGTTCACACTGGTCAACTATTGGATTATATGAGAACAGCAGGAATTGAACGTCCAAAGGTGTGGGACTAGGTTCTCGGCCTCACAAGCTAAAAAACAATATAAAAAAAGTATTTTCTTCCTTTGTCGATTTCACCATTGTTCACTCGTTGTATTCATAGAAGGACAATTTTGTGTTTCTATAGTTTTGTAATCAATAGTGAGTCAGTTAAAAGGAGAGATGGACGATGACAAGAACAATTTCTAAAGGCCGACTATGGACGGCAAGAGTGATGAGCGGAATAGCGATTTTGTTTATGCTGCTTGACAGTATCATGAAATTATTTAAACCTGCGTTTGTTGTTGATTCTACCGTATCACTTGGTTACCAGGAACATCATATTTTTTTGATTGGCATACTCGGACTTCTTTCTACTATTCTATATGCATTACCTCGTACAACGATCTTAGGTGCAATAATGTTGACCGGATATTTTGGCGGTGTGATTGCGACACAGGTTCGACTAGATGCCCCACTTTTTTCTACGATCCTTTTTCCCTGTTATCTTGCAGTGTTGGTTTGGGGAGGCCTTTGGTTGAGGAATGAGCAAGTGCGCAAATTGTTTTCTTTGCAAAAATAGTTGAGATACTTTTAGTGAAATCAAGTTGGAGCGAAACATTCGTCATTTATTTTGTATCATAATTAGTAGCGTTCACTCTATTGGGTGAACGTTTATTATTTTTGTGGGAATGCTGGAAGTGATTGTATAATAATAATAACTCACCAGATTTATTTATTGTCTCAGGTACAATGGATAGATGTAAACATTATCTGGAGTCAGGAATTTATAAAGTATTTAAGGCAATTGATGAAATTAACGAGCAAACTATTGGCTTTTTATCTTTGTGTGAAAGTTACTCTCTATATGCTCTTCCAGAGTTCGATAGAGCTGTATCGTTTTACGAAAATAATAATTTCGAAATTACCGGAGGAAGGAAAATGAAATTAACAATGGATTGAGTTCATGTGGCTTCATAAGTGTAGAGAAGAAGGTGATAAGGGATGATTTTAATAACTGAATCGAATTTCCTAGATTATTTGGTAGAAACGGAAGAAAGCCTATGAATTTGTTCGTGATGGAATATCTCATTCTGTAGTTTATACATAGCGTCTATTTTAGGCAATGTTTAGGAGGATTCGTATGTTTAAGAAAATCCAAGGGAACGCTAGAGGCTGCTTAATATATGAACCGATGTTTATTTTACCGTACAGTATGCTTACAACGTATGCGACAGTATATATGTTTCAATTGGGAGTCAGTGAGAGACAAATCGGTTTAATTACTTCGGTGGGACTGATTATGCAGATCTTTACTTCTTTCATCAGTGGATACCTTACGGACCGGATGGGTAGGCGTCGGGCGCTTCTCTATTACGATCTTGTAAGTTGGAGTGCCGCCGCACTTATCTGGGCTGTATCGCAAAATTTCTGGTATTTTCTGATTGCCGCGGTATTTAACAGTTTCCTTAGGGTACCCAATACAGCATGGTACTGTTTGTTGGTGGAAGATACCGCTCAAAATGATCGATCTAATGTATTTAGAATTCTGCAACTCATCGGGGTGATCGGGGGATTGTTCGCTCCGCTAGGTGGACTGCTGGTTAATCATTTCACACTTATCCCTGCAATGCGCATGATGTACGCCATTTTCTGCGTTAGCTTAACGGTGATGTTCTTCGCCCGAAACTTCGCCACTAATGAGACGGAGATTGGAATCCGAAAAAGAAAAGAGAGCGCATCTTATAATCTGAAGGACACCTTTCAAGCTTATATCGATACAGTTAAGACCATCCTGTCAAACCGGGCGTTGATGATTGTCTTTGGTGTGTACATTTCCTTTAATTTTCAAGTGACTTTGCAAAATACATATCTCTCGATTTATCTTGTTGAAGCTTTGAATATTAGCGACGCACTCATTTCAATATTTCCAGCGGTATCTTCCTTAGCAATGCTCGCATTAATGTTCCTCGTTGTTCCGCGCTTAAAAGAGAATAAGGCACAAGGTTACATGATATGGGGATTTTCACTTGCAATCGTGTCAAAAATTATATTAATTGCCGTTGCCCCGGGGCAAATTACTCTGGTGATAATCAGTACAATGCTTGCCGCTGCAGGCAGTATTATTTCAAGTCCCTATCTGGAGGCGGTTGTAGCAAATTCCATCGATGACGAACAACGTGCCAAAATGTTTTCGATTCTGCAAGTTCTTGTCTTACTATGCATCTCTCCATCTGGCATAATCGGGGGGTGGACGTATACCATCGATCCCAGGCTGCCTTTCATCTTGATCATCATATCTTCCATCGTAAGCATCGTTTTGATGATCATGTTAATGCGTAGGAAAGCCAAAACATTGGTTGATCATTTAGATGTTCATACTGGGTGACTCCATGTAGGGATGTGAGCAACCTTAATAACGGAGTAGATGCAAAACATTCTCGTTGACTTAAACGGCTGATGAAGTACCAAAAGATGAAGTTATTTAAACATAAATGAGTAAAGTATAATACGGTATTTAATACAATTTGAAAATGTGAATCAATTAATGGTTGGTGAATTAGATATTACTTGTCATATACCGCTGATTCAACCCACTCTACTTCTTTCTCTTTCGTCCGCTGTTCGGATAAGGGAGATTAACAGTCTCACGATCAAAAAAAATGCAATTAAGGTTACAAAAGAGTGCATCCAGGTCCAAGTATAGTACTTAATTAATTCGGTATATCTTTCTAAAATGAACTCCACTGTTGTCATTAGAGCACTATACAAAACAGCCTGTGCCAATACCCCGACAAGCTTCGATTGTTTCGTTGTTAGGTTGAAAAGAACATTTAACGTTGGAAATGCAAGATAATCGAACAAAACCGCTGATGAGAAGTATTGACTGAGAAATCGGACGGGATGTTCATAATAATGCTGTTCAATTAGAATTACGGGAATAAAACTGCTAAAAAAAACGGTAATTAGATATACGATTAAAGAATCTCTGATAAGTGATTTCTTTAAGATTATGAGTAAAATAATTAAAGAAACAACAAAAACAAACCATTGAATAACTTGATTAAACATTTGGCTACCTCATTTCAAAAATATCACCTAAATGAAAAAAAGATTCATGAACTATATATTTCCAAGAAGGGGAATGTTAATACGTGCACGAAGGGGTTATTAATCACTAACGATTTTGGGAATTACAACCAGTAGTGACGTAAAATATAGATGATAAGCGAATAACTATGCGTATAAGGGGGGTACGCCAATGGTTATCATCGGAAACCGCTATACGCTCAATCAACCGCTCAAGAGGATGGCGAACGGGTTGTGGATAAGAGGGATGGATCTGACCTTCAAACGCGATGTTCTTCTATATACTTGCCAAGAGACAGACGAATCAGCGCATCAGGAAACCTTAGGATGGATGAGAAAAGCATCCCAGTTGTCCGACGAGCACTTCATGCATATTCTCGACGCAGGTTCAGAAGACGGAACGTTGTTCGCTATTGTTCAAGCGTTAACGGGAAGTCCTTTGTCTGATCGACTGAGTGTCTTGGAGATTACGGGTCACAAGGCGCTTACGTATGTGTACGAGCTGGCCAAGGGCATTCGAGAAACTCGCCTCAATCGACTGCCTGAATGTTCGGTTGACGCGGAAAATTTATGGCTTGAAGATAATGGCCGGTTGCGGATCATGAATTATTGGACGGAAGGGAAGAACGGACGACGCGGTGTGCCGGGGCTGGCTTTGCTTCTGTACCAGCTGTGTGCCAAAACGGATATTCCGACATCCTCTATTCGTGCATACGCATTCGATCTGAATCGGTCGTTTACGGATTTCTCGGATGAAACTCGGGAACGTGCCGTAGATTTGGCCTGCAAGGCGTATGAAGGGACATGTACGCTTGCTGATTTTCAACAGGAACTGGAAGTAATACTCGGTATCAAAAACGAGAGGAAGACGCAACTTCTTACATCGGCATTACCGGCTAAAGATATGAAGTCATCAAACGGACGGAAGCGGAAAACCACCGTACATGAGTTTGTAGCGCCTAAAACCGGGGTGCGGAGGGCTGAGAAGCAAAAGGCAGAGGGGCATGAGCCCAGGGAGCTTCAGGCGCGCATAATTAAGGCTACTGACCGCAAAATTGCGAAACTCAGCGAGCTGTTCCGCGAATCGATTCAGCTGCGCAAGTGGCATCTGCTTTCTACGGCCGTCTTCGGAGTATTCGTTCTACTGCTCTGGCTGTCACTGAGTCCGCACCCTAAGCCGCAGACAATTCCGACGCCCGCTTCTATAAAGACATCAATGAATCGTACCGAGGCTTCTAAGCCTGCAGCATCGGCATCCGGGATGCCGGCTCAAACAGGTGCGCCGACGCGAACGCCTATTGACGCCGAAGTTCAGCCGGCAGTCAATGACGAAGTACAAGCCAAGGCGGGCGTCGTTCCTGATTTGGTCACTTATACAAGGGAGGATGCCGAGAAGATGGCAATTGCCTCCGGGCTTCGATACCAGTTTTTCCTGGAATCGAATGTTGCCGCGGTTAAGGGAATCGTGTTTAAGCAAGACCTAACTCCCGGCACTGTCGTCAAAAATGGCGACCGCATCACGTTCTGGGTGAGCAAAGGGAAATAAATAGGAGACGGTTGTAGGTTCTTCGAGCTTTGCGACTAATTCACGCAGCTGCATTGGATGAAATATCCAACATCTCCAATCAAGCTGCGGTGCGTATTTTTTAAAACATTGTTGTCACGATATTTGAATAATAAAATAAGGGCAGCCCCCAAACCAAGTTCATAAGCTTGAGTGGGTGGCCTTTTTGCTTATTTCCATAATGGGCGGACTTTCTTGTGGATACGTTGCTAAATAGTTCCCTTTCAGAACAGTATGAATATACTGAATGAAGCATCGGCCTACTGGAAGGGGAGACAGAATGAAGCGAAAGTCTTGGCACGTCTTGAAGCCTCGAGTCAATAAGCTAACACCCCGCATAATAGCAACTATTCCTGTAAAAAGCCCGGTCTCCAACATCGTCGTTAATCCAGTGACGAATCGCGTGTACTTTTTACAAGGCGAAAACGATTTGAGTGTTCTGGATGGGAACACAAACAAAATCATAGCAACATTGAAAACGGGACAATTGCCTTTCCAAATGGCAGTCAATACGAGAACGAACCGTATTTATCTTGTTAACTTCTTTGATGGTACTGTTTCCGTTATTAACGGCCGCACGAATCGGATCATCACAACAGTAAAAGTGGGAGAACGCTGTGATGAAATCGCGCTTAATTCCCGAACGAATCTGATCTATATAGAGACCATATCCTTATCGTCTAAAAAGGCCGATGTTGCAGTTCTAAACGGGAGTACCAACAAGATCCAACAAAGAATCCCTTTTATTGGACGTCCTTCAGAAATTACAATTGATGAAAGAACGAACCGAATTTATGTGACGAACACCAGCAAAGATACAGTATCAGTTATTGACGGAAGTACGAATAACATTCTGACATCTGTCAAAGTGGGGCGAAATCCAGTCATAGCTCCCGCCTTAAATACAAGGACAAACCGCCTTTATATTGCAAACAACCTAAGCCGATTCTGTTCTGTATTGGACCTGCGAACGAATCGAATACACAATATACAACTCGGCAGACTTCAAAGTGAAATTACACTTAACCCTGTGACGAACCGAATCTATGTATCAAGCGCGCAAATATCAATAAAGGGGCGGTTGTTTGTCATTGATGGCAGATTTGATCGTGTGATCAGAACCTTAACTATTCCTTCTTCAACAAATATGTTGATCAACCCGCGTACGAACCATTTATTCATTTCGGAGTTTCGGGAGACCGGAGCATCTCCGCTTAATGTCTATAACGGCAGCACTCTGAAGCGTATCGCAATTCTTCGCCTCACCAAGAGATCAGGTGCCACGGTGCTAAACCCGCGAACAAACCGAATCTATTCAGGCGGCGAATCTAACATTACCGTCATTCAGGATTAATCCATACTTTTTATACGAAAAAGCAAAAAAAACAACCCCCGCGATATCCGATATCGGTGGGGTTGTTTTTTCGCTAATCTTCTAGTCACCTCTATTAATATTGGGTTTCATCTTTACTCGGATCATAGGTAACGAGAAATATTCCACTCACTTGATCGAACAAATTAATAAATACTTGTTGGGCATCCTTGTACGGCATGGGTTGACTAATGATTTTTCCATTAGAGAGTTGTACAACGAATTTCAATTGATCAGATGTGCACAATTTTTTCGCCTCCTACTAGTCAATCAATGTCGGATCATTTCGATTGATTGTTCATACGTTATGTATCCTGATTAGATTAATTCTATCGGAACAGTAATTAATAACAATCCCCCATTCGGGGTAGATTTGGGGGGATCTTATCTGAATAATTCTAAAAATGGTAATGATTCTTAGAAAAAGAAAGAGTCTCAAGAGTAGTCTTTTGATCTTACGGAAAACGATAGTGCCATGACAACAGGCTGCCAGCATTATTGGCAGCCTGTTTAGGTTACGGGAAACTATGCGGAATAGTAACCATTTATGGTAAAATTGCTATGTTTAGCAACAATGGGGGTTTTTCTCATTGTTGGAGTTAGTCATGTGAATTTTGCCAGTAAACTTGGTTGTATTTGGCTTCTCGGAGCAGATCCTGTTCTGACATAATTGTTACCCTTGCCGCGTCTATTCCATTTTCCGCCAATAACAGCCGCATCCTTCAATCAAATACATCGGGTCATTAATTCCGTGCATATTTCTGAAGTTGTTGACAGCGGCAGCGCAATTCGGCAGACAATAGTCATCAATAATAATAAATCCGCCTTTGGATACTCTCGGGTACAGATTATACAAACAATCCATGGTCGAACCGTACATATCTCCGTCAAATCTCAACACCGCAATCTTATTAATCGGAGCGGAAGGTAAAGTGTCTTTAAACCACCCCTTTAGAAATCGGACTTGACTATCCAAGAGATCATATTTTCGAAAATTTTCTGTTACCTCTTCCAAAGAAACTTTCAAAAAATCAAAAGTATGGTGAATATCGCCGCTATCTTGCGCACATTCCGGTCTGGGCAATCCTTCGAAAGAGTCGACCACCCACACACTTCTATCCTGGATCCCGTTAACTTTGAGAAAACCTCGCATAAAAATGCAAGCTCCGCCTCTCCAGACCCCGGTTTCTACAAAATCGCCCTCTATATTGTCATTCAATACGGTCTGCATGCATTGCTGTAAATTTTCCATGCGAACTCTGCCGATCATGCTATGAGCGACAGGAGGCCAGTCAAAACCAATACGGCGCACATCACGGTTGGGATGAAAACGTTTAACAACCTCCAAATCCTGGGCACGCAGTTGAATCATTAATTCAGCAGGAAGATGTAGTTGTATATCCGGAGTCAAAGGCTGATATCGTTCGGCATCTTCATGCCAGATCTCAAATAAAATCGCTTTTTTTAGGAGTTCCAAATACATATCTTTAGTCAGATTGTAAAGCGTATGTTCGCCTTTTTGTCCAGAATTCCCTAACGCCTTATTGTCTCCCACCGGTAACTCCCACCTTTCGACTAATGAATCATCTTATTCAATGTATGATTCATTCCTCCGATAGATTGGACGAATATTCCTCCACAACTCACCATTTTCAATCTTGCAAGTTTCAAACGGGGCATACTGTTTTGCTCATACAAAAAAACCTCCAAGTTATCATGAAGGTTTCTTACGCAACATTGCTGGTTATAGGGTGACTCTTTTGAAATTCGGAAACGGCTTGTCCGCTTCAGGCAACGATGAAAGGCTTACCAACTCGGCAACTTTCATCATGTTTTCCCATATCGGCCATACTTTCGGAGATGTATGCGCTTTGTCCTTGGCTTCCTCGGACAACCATTCGAATATTTCAATCAGCGTACCGTCTACAGACTGCAGCGTTACTGGCGTAAAATCCGTGATTAGCCCTTCTTCGCGAAGCATCGGGACGTGTCCTTTGACAATCTCGGCTAGTTCGCCTTCTTTACCCGGATGGGGGCGGTACATCGCCATGGTAAACATACTGGAATTAGACATGTGAAGCCTCCATCGAAAAGAAATATATTTCACTTGTGAGATTAAGTATATCAAATTGTTCGTCTCGCCGCGACTATAGTACAACCTATAAGAAAGCTGTGAAGTAAAACAATTTTTGAATGACATATGTATGTGAAGGTTTAGATATCTGTATTTGAGATGCCCGACATCATTATTCTGTATTATGCAGGATAATAGAATCATTGTATATTGAATGAGCAGATTAGAAGATCTGATATTTTTTTAAATACAAACTACCTATTAATAGGTAGATAACAAAGGAGAATGGTGAAATGAATATTCAAGATAAAGTAGTAGTGATTACAGGTGGAAGCAGCGGTATTGGAAAAGCAGCAGCAATTGAACTGGTGAAACAAGGAGCCAATGTAGTCATCAATGGCCGCCGCGAACAAGCGTTGGTTGATGCTGCAAATGAAATCGATTCGACAGGCGCGCATGTAGCTTATGTTGCCGGCGACATCTCAGATCCCCAAGTAGCAGAACGCTTAATCGGCGAAGCACTTTCGCGCTTTGGACGTATTGACACGCTGGTGAACAATGCCGGCATTTTTATAGCGAAACCATTCACAGACTACACTGAAGCGGATTTTGAATCGGTACTGTCCATCAATATGGCAGGATTTTTCCAAGTTACTCAGCGTGCGGTGAGCGAGATGTTGAAGGCGGGTTCCGGCCACATCGTCAACATCACGGCAAGTGGAACCACAGAGCAGCCCCTTAAAGCCGTACCATCCGTACTTGCCGCACTGACCAAAGGAGGCTTGAACGCGGCAACAAAATCGCTGGCGATCGAGTATGCGGACAAGGGTATTCGCGTGAACGCAGTCGCGCCAGGCATCACCAAAACGCCAATGCATTCGGTAGAGACACACGACTTTTTGGCTAAATTGCACCCAATGAGCCGAATGGGCGAGGCTCAGGATATCGTTGACGCCATTGTGTATCTAGAATCCGCACAATTCGTGACTGGAGAGATTCTTCATGTCGATGGCGGTCAAAATGCCGGACAGTGGTAAGCCGTAAGTAATCTTTGGAATACAGACAAATACTGAAAATGGCTGCTGAGCTATTCGCCTCACTAACTCTTTGATATTACTGGCAAAGTTAAGTAGTAAACAAACATTTTTTATAAATGGAGGAGGAAAGAGATGCTATATGAGCTGCGAGTATATGATGTAAATCCAGGTAAGATGAAGGTTATCCAAGACAGGTTCAGAGATCATGTTATTCAATTATTTATGAATCATGGTATGAAAGTGACGCATTTCTGGGAAGATTCAGATGAAGCGAATAACCGTCTTTATTATGTTGTTGAGCATGCCAATATGGAAATGCGTAACCTTAACTATGATCGTTTCCGCAACGATCCTGAATGGATTGAAGTAAAACGAATCTCAGAACTTGATGGACCCTTAGTTAAGAAGCAAGAAAGTATATTTATGCAAAACGTATCATTTTTCGATAACAAATGAAAATCATACAGGAACCTGTTTGTAAATTAAAAAAGATTTCTAAAAACAATAATGAAATGGAGCAAATAAAATGAAAACTTTAGTAATCGTTACTCACCCGAACATCGACGCATCCAACTGGAATAAAGCATGGGTGGAGGAATTGCAAAAGCATGACGATATCACGATTCATGAATTATATAAAGCGTACCCAGACGAAAATATCGATGTTGCTAGAGAGCAGCAATTGATTGAAGCGCATGACCGGATTATTTTTCAATATCCGCTTTATTGGTACAGCACACCGCCATTACTCAAAAAATGGTTTGATTCTGTCTTGCTATACGGCTGGGCTTATGGTCCGGAAGGCACTAAAACAGCGGGTAAAGAAATCGGTGTTGCGATCTCGACCTATGGTACGGAAGAGTCGTATCAAGCAACCGGGTTCAATCGCTTTAGCCTGCGAGAAATATTGCGACCTATAGAAGCACTTGCTCATTTTATTAGTGCCTCTTATCTGCCTCACTTTTCACTAAACGACACTTCTATCGTTACGGATGAACGATTAGCACAGAGCAGCATCGATTACGTGAATCATATTAAAACGGTAAAGCCAGTTGTGGTGGACTAATGAAAGACTTGATCATTGATGTTTATATGGATACGATGTGTCCTTGGTGTCGTATGGGAACTAGCAGTCTGCAAACGGCTTTGAAGCAATTGCCAGAAGGCACTAAGGCAATCGTTCGTTCGCATGCTTTTCAGATTAATCCTGGTATTCGTCCTGAAGGAGAAGATTATCGGCAGGTTATGATCGGCAGATTAGGCGGGGTTCCTCAATTCGAAGCAAGAATGAAGCAGTATAATGAAACCGGTGCACATTTCAACCTTATATATAACATGGATAGTGTGAAATATACACCGAATACTACCTTATCCCATCAGTTAATAGCTATTACGCCAGAGAACTTACAAGAACAATTGATCGAGAAAATATATACGGCTTATTTTGAAAATGGGATCGATATCGGTAATGTGGATGAACTTGTGGAAATAGCAAGAGCAAACGGGATCACTGACGATGCTGGTGAGCTCAAAAGGCGGCTTATTAAAGGCGATGGGATCGAAAAGGTGGAATTAGCACAGCGCAATGCGGAGAAGCTAGGTATCAGAGGGGTGCCTTATTTTGTTATCAACGAGAAGGTCAGCTTATCTGGTCTACAATCTCCTAATGATTTTATAAAAGCGTTTGAAAATAGTTAAGCTGCACGGTACAAGTTAATCTTGGATCAAGGAGAATGATAAAATGAAATTTCAAGGTAAAGTAGCAGTAATTACAGGTGGAAGCAGCGGTATTGGAAAAGCAGTGGCAATTGAATTGGTGAAACGAGGAGCCAATGTAGTCATCAGTGGGCGCCGCGAACAAGCGCTGGTAGAGGCTGCAAAAGAGATGGATCCGACAGGCGCGCATGTCGCATATGTTGCCGGTGATATTTCAGATCCCCAAATAGCTGAACGCTTAATCGGCGAAGCACTTTCGCGTTTTGGACGTATCGACACACTGGTGAACAGTGCCGGTATTTTTATAGGGAAATCATTCACGGACTTCACTGAAGAGGATTTTGAATCGATACTGTCCATCAATGTGGTAGGATTCTTCCAAGTTACTCAGCGTGCGCTGACCGAGATGTTGAAGGCGGGTTCCGGACATATCGTCAACATCACGGCAAGCGGAGGCGCAGAGCAGTCTCTTAAAGTTATGCCAGCCGTACTTACCGCACTGACCAAAGGCGGCTTGAATGCGGCAACGAAATCGTTGGCGATTGAGTATGCGGACAAGGGCATTCGTGTGAACGCAGTCGCACCAGGGGTTATTAAGACGCCGATGCATTCGGTTGAGACACACGACTTTTTGGCTAAATTGCACCCATTGGGCCGAATGGGCGAGGTTCAGGATATTGTTGATGCCATTGTGTATCTAGAATCCGCACAATTCGTGACTGGAGAGATTCTTCATGTCGATGGCGGTCAAAATGCCGGACAGTGGTAAGCCGTAAATAATCTTTGGTATGGGGACAAATACTGAATTAAGAAAAGGAGGATGGCGTTTATGCTGTATGAACTGCGGATTTACCAAGTTGTTCCCGGCCGCATGCAAGCGATACTGAATCGGTTTCGGGATGATACGATAAGAATTTTTGCTAAGCATGACATGAAGGTAACTAATTTTTGGATAGATGCGGACGAATCAAAGGATCGGTTGTATTACGTACTTGAGCATCAGGACGCGGCATCCCGTGAACAGAACTTCCAAGCTTTTCTGGATGATTCAGAATGGATGGAGCTTAAGGAAAGAACTGAACAAAACGGTCCTTTACATGAGAAAATCGATATTGTCTATATGAAAAAATCATCTTTCTTCCAAATCGATTAAAAGCCAAAACACTATCCCGCAAGGATGAGGGATGGAAGATAAATTTTTTGAGGGGAGGAAGATGAATATGAAACTTGACACAGAACTTTGTCGCATTTTTAATATTCGTCACCCAATCTTCTTGGCTGGCATGGCAGGTGGACCTGGAACGGTCAGCTTGACTGCGGCTGTATCCAATGCAGGTGGGCTTGGCACGCTAGGAGCAGCTTATATGGAGCCCGAAGCGATCCGCAGTGCGATTCGTGAAATTCGTAAGTTAACGAATGCTCCCTTTGGAGTGAATTTATTTGCTATTCGGGCTGCCGACGACAATACGAGAACTGAAGAAGTTCAACGGGAACTGAATGATATGCGAAATAAATTCGGGCTACCGCTGGTCGCGGGAGAAGCCGTGCGAACGCCAGATCATTTCGAGCAACAATTCACCGTTGTGTTGGAGGAAAAAGTCCCGGTTGTCAGCACGGCGTTTGGCGTTCTTCCTGCACATATGACTGAGCAAGCCAAAGCGGTCGGCATTCGAATTGTCACAATGGTGACGACGGTCAATGAAGCGCTCCTTGCTGAACAGGCGGGATGCGACGCGATTGTGGCTCAGGGCAGCGAGGCCGGGGGGCACCGTGGGACATTTGACATCTCCAATCGTCCCATGGGTGCTAATATTGGCACAATGACCCTAGTACCGCAAATTGTTGACCGTGTTCATGTTCCGGTCATTGCGGCAGGAGGGATTATGGATGGCCGCGGGCTTGTCGCCGCCCTTGCACTTGGGGCACAGGGTGTGCAGATGGGAACGCGCTTCCTGACTTCGATTGAATCAGGAGCACATATCTCGTATCAGCAAAAACTGCTTGCCAGCACCGAGGAGAGCACAGTGATCACGAATGTGTTTTCCGGTCGTCCGGCCAGAGGGGTTGCTAACGAATTTATCGAAACATGGGAGAAGAGCCGATTAGAGCCGCTTCCGTTCCCTACTCAAAATACAGCGACAAGGGATATTAGAAATGCTGCTGCCAAGCAAAATAATCCCGATTATATGTCTTTGTGGGCAGGACAGGGTTTGCGGATGCTTACTTCTGGCCAAAGTGCAGAGAGTATCGTGCAGGAAACTATCAATCAGGCGCAAACGATTCTTTTAAGACAATAATAACTAAACATATCATTCCGAATAGGGGAGAATTATTATGCCGATCGTTACGATCCAAGTGACCCGTGAGGGTACCACACCAGATAGTCAGTCTGTCACAGCCGAAGAAAAGGCGGCACTCATCCAAGGGGTCAGCGAGGTTCTGCTCAATGTTCTGAACAAGCCGTTAGAATCTACCTTCGTAGTTATCGAAGAGGTTGATACCGAGAATTGGGGTTGGGGCGGACTACCTGTGTTGGAATACCGCCGGCAGCTTGCCGCTAAGATGAAGTAATCACTTTAATATCTTTTTTATCGAACCCAGTGCCGACACGGCACTGGGTTTGGTTTTTATAAGGGGCGTCTTTATTCATCGAATATGTCTTACTCTATTTGGAATAATAGCAGTGACTGTGTCAACCAGGAGGAGTTTTCATGAGATGGTTTATAAGAGGTAAAGATACATTCAATAATTATGAAAATCTTCCTTCAATGAAAAGCAATAACCTGGAGGAAGACAATAATCATGAGTTTACATCGGATATCGAGCAAAACGAAAAGATTTTAAGAGAAACATTCAAGGATTGTTCTGACTTGGAATACCGAAGGATCGAAGGTAATCATAACCTTCAAGGGCTCATTGTTTACATAGATAACTTGATTGATACAAAAATGCTTGATGAGCATGTAATTAAACCAATGCTCACGAGCATAACAAATGATAAATTTCCGAAGGAAGCAGGAGATCTTAAAAGTGAGATGATCTCCGTTGGAACCACGAACAGCTCTACAAAAGTATCGGAAACCATTCGTAACCTATTAGAGGGTTATGCCGCCATTCTAATTACAGGTAGCAGCAATGTGATAACGGTCTCAATTCCCGGTTCATCCAAAAGAAGTATTGAAGAAGCTTCATCCGAGCCGGTTATACGCGGCCCAAGGGACGGCTTCATTGAGCAGATTTCAACAAATATAAGTCTGATACGTACCAGACTCAAAACATCCAAATTAAAGGTAGAATATATTACCCTAGGAGAGCTGTCCAAGACTCGAATTGCCATTACATACCTAAAAGGTATTGTGCGGGAAACATTAGTTGACGAGGTTAGAACAAGATTGAATTCCATACAAGTGGACGGTATACTCGAATCGGCGTATATCGAAGAATTTATTGAGGACCAACCGTATTCACCATTTCCCCAAGTTCACAGCACAGAACGTCCAGATGTGGTGGCTGCTGAATTACTTGAAGGAAAAGTTGCCATTCTTGTGGATACTACCCCATTTGTCCTTATTGTTCCGATGACGTTCTGGACAGGACTTCAGGCAAGTGAAGATTACTATAGTCGTTGGCCAGTCGCTACCTTTGTTCGATGGATTCGATTCCTCTTTATCAATTTAGCGATATTTGCACCTCCGCTGTATGTAGCTATTACGACCTTCCATCAGGAAATGATACCCACTAATCTTGTGTTGAGTATTGCTGCCTCGAGGGAAGCCGTTCCCTTTCCCGCGGTGATTGAAGCTTTACTTATGGAAGTCATATTTGAAGCCCTGCGGGAAGCCGGAAATCGTCTGCCTAAACAGATAGGCCCAACCATAAGTATCGTTGGAGGTTTAGTTATTGGCCAGTCATCGGTTCAAGCGGGATTAATATCTGCTCCAGTCGTCATTATCGTGTCCATCACTGGCATTTCGGCGTTTACGATTCCTCGCTATAGCTTTGGAAATGGGATCCGATTACTTCGTTTTCCAATGTTATTCTTAGCGGGGACACTGGGCCTCTACGGTATTGTTCTAGGATTGATAGGCATTATATTACACGTGACTTCCCTTCGTTCCTTCGGGGTTCTTTATTTTTCTCCAGTCTCTCCATTTAAGTTGACCGGCTTGAAGGATGTTTTGATAAGGATACCGATTTGGGCGAAATTTCGATCGGGGGTTAAGCGATGAGAAGACTAAAATATATGATTCTTCTCGTATTTGTCTTTATTAGCGGTTGTTGGGATCGTATGGAAATGAATGATCTTGCATTTGTCACGGGTACTGCGATGGACCTGACGGACGACGGCAACATGCTCTGTTCCCTTCAAATCGCAACGCCATCTACGGAAGGAGGAATGAGTGGCGGAGGGGGCGGCAGCAAAGATAAATTTTACGTTATATCCGCAGAGGGAAAAAGTGGAAATGAAATTCATCAAAAACTTCAGAAGAAAAGCTCACGCCATTTGTTCTACTCTCATCGCAGCATTGTGTTTATTAGTGAACGTTTAGCTAAGCATGGAATTCAAGGTGTATTGGATATCTTTACGCACGACCCAAGAAATCGCTTAAAGACTTATATCATGGTTGTTAAAGGGAATGAAGGGCAGAATATTTTGCAAATAAATTATCCTTTAAAGCAAGTGCCTATTGAAGCAGTGAGGGAAATGGAAAATTCGGGAGATGATTTAGCAGTAACATTGAAGGATTTTTTTATTTCATCTGAAAGTGAGGGGGTTCATCCCGTCGTGGGGGTAATTGAATCCGAAATCCACTCCAAAGATCCACATAAGCAACTATTTAGATTAGCGGGCGCCGGCGTTTTTAAAGATTTAAAACTTTCCGGTTTATTAGATATAAATGAAACATTGGGTCTGATGTGGATGACGGACAAGCTAAAGTTCGGTCGAATCACGGCAAATTTACCCAAAGGTAATGGGGAAGTTGGGATGATGATAACCCATGCTGACCGCAAGATCATTACGCAGACTGGGCATGATTCTGTACAATTTAAAATTCAACTGGAAGCTCAAGGAAGTTTGGTCGAGAATAATTCCGGTCTGGATATTAACGAACCAAAGAATTTGAAGCTAATAACAAAAGCGCTGGAAGATGCATCCAAGAAACTAGTCCAAGATGTTATATTTAAAATCCAAAAGAAATATAAAGTGGATAGCGTGGGCTTTGGCCAAGAAATTTATAAGCATAACCCTGAAAAGTGGGCATTTTTGAAAAACCAATGGGATACTCGGTTTCCAGAGGCAGATATATCGGTTGAAGTTAACCTGATAATTAAAGGAGAGGGAATGGTACATTCTTCCTTCGAGAAGGAGTCCGAATAATAATGGTCCTGCAAATATCAACTTTTGTTATTTTCACGTTGGGTTGGTCTTACTATAAAGTTCAGATGTTTCTAAATAAAAAACAGCCTAAAGTAGCTGTTATATATAGTTGTTTGATGGGATTATGTATGATTCTAGGTTCTTTATTACTTGCCCATGTTCATATTAACACAACAGCTCCTGTGAGATTCATTTTTGAGCCCATCGGAAAAATCTTTTTAAAACAATGAAATCTAAACAACTGACTTCTTCCAGCGCCTCTTTATCGTATCAATCATTAGAAGTGTAAGGGGTAAAATGAATTGTGTGAAAATGGCATAACTTGGATAAGAATATTTAAGAAGAGTAGTCAAATCGGTGGAATAAAATTTAAAAACCGAAACCGATCCTATCGCTCCCAAAAGTGTTACAGGGAATACAAAGTCCCTGTAATTTCTAATATTAAAAAAATGGCTTACACTTAGACATATAATAAAGCAGATGAGAGCATCTTTTACAAAGCAACCCATAACCCATATAGCCACCCCTAAAGCTTCCAAGCGTTCAAAACTTCCTGTTATACCTATATACCGAATTACTTCTAACACTGGAAAAGTCAAATTATCGGTTATCGGCCCAAAGATCATAATCAGAGGTATAATAGCAATGAAGAGAACACCTGTGATAAGCAACAATGCGATGAACGAAACTTTGGTTGCTTTCTTCGGTTGATTCAAATAAGGAAGAAGCCACCCCAAAATAAAAAATTGACTTAAGTAAGCTGTTGGGAAAATGGACGCCTGAAGGAGTGGAACCATTCCTTGACTCATCACAGGAAGGATGCGCTCCGAATCAGATTCTGCGAGCATGAGTATCAAGAGTGGAAGCAACAAAACAAAGATGAGTAAGGAAATATACTCATTAGATCTTGCGATAGATTCGATACCCATATAGGCTGCTAAACCGCATAAGAGTGCCAACGTTAGACTGACAACGATACCAGGAGTTCTCATGAGCAGAACGGTATTAATAAACTGTATGTGCTGATTAAGAACGACGAAATCATAACTAATCCAGTAATAAATAAAATAACAACCTAAGCATTTTGCAGGCCATTTCCCTATGATTTGAGAGCTGTACTGTATAATCGAAAGACCAGGGTAGCGATTCGACAATATGATCATCACCCAAATTGTTAATGACCCGATCAAGACAGCAGGAAAAATCGTTATCCATGCATCTTGCTTGGAGGACTTCGACTCCAAACCTGGTATGATAAGAATGACGATAGGGGCTATAAAGGAGAAAATTAACAAACATAATTGAGTTCCCGATATTTTTTCAGCAGGCTTCATTTGCGTTTCTCCTTCAGATCAGATTCTCTCCAAGTATTCCCTTCTTAACCACATGTATACAGGTGGTTAAGAAGGGAATACCTCTTCTAGATCAAATCCACCTACATAAAAAAATAGAAAGCCTGATCTGCTCAAGCTTTCTAATATAAGAAAATGTCTACTCTAACCCCAATTCTCGGTGTTCAACCCTCGATAACTGCGAAGATAAATTCTAACGGCTTGTTCAGAACGTTGAGCAGAGCTCGCTAGCCCCTTCAATGAGCGCCAACCTTTCTTCCGCCGTGACAGACTGACGATCTGGTGCGGTGCCCTCATTCAGTACTTTAGCTAAAATGGGCTCGAATCTCCGATAAGAAGGCTGACAATGCAGGCGTGATTAAAGCGTCTTTTCGCCTGATGAACACGGTTGTGACGATGGCATGCTTGCCGGGGATCTCATGGCAGCGGATTCGGCCTTGCTTTTCCGATTCGGCTATGATTGAACGCGGTAGAAGAGCAATGCCGAGGCCGGCACCTACACAACCAATAATCGTTTCAATCGATCCGAATTCCATCAGCTTAACGGGCAATATACCTTCATCATGGAGCAGCTGATTTAATTTTGCCCGGTAGGAACAGCCGTTGTGGAATACGAGGAGCGTAGCCAGCTGCATATCATGGAGGGAATTAATAGGCGGATGGGAGACCGAGGTGACTAGAACCAGCTCCTCATCAATGACGTTTTCCTGAACCAAATCGGGATGTTCCACGGGACCGGTCACGAATGCTCCGTTCTGCTCATAATGAAGAACAGCATGAATGTGCTGCTCCGAAGTACCGGTAATTAAAGAGAAGTCGACCGCCGGATATTCGGTATGATACTTGGTAAGCAGCATAGGCAGTCGAACGGCGGCGGTTGTTTCCAGAGACCCGATATGAAGCGGCCCTGCGGGAACGGAAGAGTCTCCGACGGCCAATCTGGCTTCTTGAATGACATGCAATATTTTCTCTGCATAGGAAACAAGGATTTGACCGGAAGGGGTAAGCGTAATACCCCGATTGTGGCGGTAAAAAAGCTGAGTCTGCAAATCGGTCTCCAGCTGTTGAATCTTATGGGTGACGTTGGATTGGGCAAAGTTTAATTTATGAGCCGCTTTAGAAATGCTGCCTTCGTGCGCCGTGGTAAAAAACACTTTGAGCAATTGAATATCCATATAGACCTCCTGTATATTTAGATTTAGATATCTAATTTTAAGATATTTAATATCACTATTCTGTATTATACATGATAACTGGAATCATTGTATGATGAATGAACAGATGAAAGTAGAGATAGGAGGGAAAGTGAATGGAGAGAAGGACTTTGATCGTTTTGCTCGGAGGCATAGCAGCATTGATGGTGGCTATGGGAATCGGAAGGTTCGCCTTTACTCCTATCCTCCCGATGATGATAGATCACCATCTGTTCTCCGCCGCGGGTGCGGGTTATCTGGCTTCAGAATTATTTGGGGTATTTGATTGGTGCGTTTGTCCTGACGTTGGTCCAGGTTAGAAGCCGATCCATGCTGCTGTTCGCCGGGTTAATCGTATGTATTGCTACCACATGGGGAATGGGCCTGTTCCACAGCCTAGATGCCTGGCTTGTACTCCGGTTTTTGTCGGGCATTGCGAGCGCAATCGTGTTTGTCATCGCCTCCAGCATCGTACTAGATCGTTTATCGGCGCTCCAAGCCGGATTATTCTACGGAGGCGTGGGAGCGGGCATTCTGCTGACCGGACTTTCAGTTCCGCTGCTTGCCCGAAACAGCGATTGGACCGAAGTATGGAAGGGACTGGGACTGATCAGTCTGATCTTAGGTCTGGCAGCCTGGTATTCATTGCGGGACAGGCATACCGTCACGCAGACGTTAAGCTCATCTCATGACCACGCCCATCATTCTTCGGCCGTTCGGCGGGTCTTGATATGTTTGATGATTTCCTATGGCTTGGAAGGCTTGGGCTACATTGTTACCGGGACCTATCTTGTAGCTTTCGCCAAGTCGGTTTCTAACATCCCCAATATTGCATCAATTAGTTGGATACTGGTTGGTATTGCCGCTACACCTTCGTGCGTCGGTTGGTCAATGCTTGCCTCTCGATGGGGAAAAAAGTGGACATTGACCGTTGCCATGCTGCTGCAATCCATTGGCATTGCGATTCCGGTTCTTATTCCTTCTTCAACCGCTGTATTCGCAGGCGCCATTCTGTTCGGCGTAACCTTTATGGGGATAACGACACTGTCCGTCGCTTTTGCCAAGGATTTATACCCCAAAAGCAACCGAAAGATTATAGGTTTGCTAACCACCTTTTTTGGCTTGGGGCAAATTATCGGGCCGCTTATTGGAGGTCTTCTGATATCGAGAAATGGCAGCTACCTCACCGCCTTAATCGGAGCGGCTTTCATCGTCTTCTTGGGGGCAGTTAGCTTGCCAATGGGTATAGGCCGAACCGACCAGCAGCTCAAACAAGCTAAAAGATAAAGGTTTGAGGTTTCACACTAAGGTTAGTTGACAACGCTATCTACTAAAAGGTAGAATTAAAATATGACTAAAAATAAAAATACAGCAGAGGCCATTTTGGATACTGCTCAGTCGATTGTTCAGGATGTCGGGTTTAACGGATTTAGCTATGCACACATTGCAGAAAAAGTAGGGATACGCACTGCCAGTATTCATTACCATTTCCCAAACAAGGAGGATTTAGGAGAAGCGCTGATTTCGCGGTATCACAGACAGTTCATGTCTGCAATTGCTCAAATCGATACCGAAACACAGAACAATTTGGAAAAGCTACGCAAGTTCACTTTACTTTACAGTGGCCCTGTTCAAGATTATTGTACTTGTCTGGGCGTGATGATTTCTACTGACTTGGCTACTTTATCAGGCAAGTCACGTGAAGGGCTAGCTCAGCTTTTCACCGCTAATTTAGATTGGCTAGAGCGAGTCTTGGATCAGGGGCGGCGTGAAGGGCATTTAAATTTTGAAATTGCCGCGAATGTGGAAGCCCATCAATTCCTTGCTTCGCTTCAAGGTGCGCAATTACTTGCAAGAAGTTTTCGGGATATAAGTAGGTTTGACATGATTGCCGAAGGATTAATATCCGCTTTAACTTAAAAAAGAAGGCGGATATTTTTTTGTGATTGATTTACCTTTTGATAGGTAGGAGATTTTACGGCAATGAAGCTACTCTCAAGGTGGACAGTGAAATACTTAAAGTTTTGATACATCATACAATTAAAAGGAAAGGAGCTGACGCGTCAGCTCCTTTCCTTTTAGTTGTACACCGTTTTTATTTGTGGTTCTTTTATAAGGCACCCATAGACCTCTTGTATGTATAGGTATCCGATTTTGAGATACTCGATATCATTATTTGGATTAGTCATATGAATTCAGAACAACGGAAGATGCCTAAAATTGAATTGGAAAACCTTATTTTGAGAATAAAAACTGACATTTTGTCACTTATTGTGGCTGGAGAGTCTCTAAACCGCATCTTACATGAAATTGAAGAAAAAGGGAGGATCTACGTCTCAGGTTATTGGGAAACCATACGGTATGCACGCGGCCGAATGGGGCAATCTCGGACCGGAACAGATGGAAATCGTCGCCGCTCTAAACGATCTAACCGATGTAGCCATCCAACGAAAAGAAAAGGACAGAGAAATCAATTCGCGGTGTTTTCAGTTCGTCATTCCATATAATTCGGGCGGGCATGACTTTTGGCATAGAGTGTGAGATTTATCATGCTTTGGCGACCATATGTTCTGCCTTTTTCTTTGTAAATACATGACCTTCAACAGATTTGCTTCCGTTCTTTTCTTGTTAAAATCCAAGTGTAAGAAAAATAAAGAAGGATTAGCGAAAAACAAACGCAGTAGAGGGGAGGAAAGATCCCCAATAGTACACGGAGGTGAAGGAGAAATTGAAATTAAAGAAAAGTAACTTAGTTGTGTTAACTAGTGTCCTATTAGTCTTTATTGTTTATTCCTTTTACATGTCGTTTCACAAAAAAGAAATAGCGAAGGCGCAAGAGCTTATAACTACAGTTAATGAAAATTCGAGCACGCCTTACGAAACTGCTATTTTTGCTGGTGGTTGTTTCTGGCATATGGAAGAGGCCTTTGAAAAGATTGACGGTGTCTTGCGTGTAGAAAGTGGCTATACAGGAGGACATAAGGAAAATCCCACCTATGCAGAAGTGGGTTCTGAAACTACAGGACATCTCGAGTCAGTGGAAGTTCGTTATAACCCGAATCAGAATACGTATGACAACCTCCTTCAAGTTTTCTGGCGAAACGTTGATCCTACCGATGCAGACGGTCAATTCGTTGATCGTGGCAATGAATATCAATCCGCTGTATTTTACAATAGTAATGAACAGAAAGAGTTGGCTGAGGCATCCAGAGATGCATTAGCAGCATCAAAAAGGTTTGATAAACCGATTGTAACTAAGATTTCATCGGCATCAACGTTTTACAAAGCCGAAAAGGAACATCAGGATTATTACAAAAAAAGCCCAATCAGCTACAAGGTAAGTGAGCTTGGATCTGGTCGCGATAAATTTTTGGATAAAACTTGGGGCAAGGATCGGGAAGTAAAAATTACAGCAAGTACAGTTTTTAATTTTAATAAGGAGGAAAAGCTGAAAATGCTGACTAAGCGCCAATACGATGTAACTCAGAATGGTATTGATGAGCCGCCGTTTAATAACGAATATTGGGATAACAAAGAAGAAGGTATTTACGTAGATGTTGTCTCAGGCGAGCCTTTGTTCAGCTCGAAGGATAAATTTGATGCAGGCACGGGCTGGCCTAGTTTTACAAAACCTTTGGAGCCAAACAATATTATATTAAAAGAAAGCTCTGGTTTTCTTTCGTTGACTACCCAGGTCAGAAGCCGTAATGCGGACTCCTTTCTAGGCGATGTGTTCAAAGACGGACCCAAACCAACGGGATTGCGGTACTGTATGAACTCTGCGGCCTTACAATTTATACCGAAAAATGAACTTGAACAAAGAGGATATGGCGCTTATGCTGAGTTGTTTAATAAACAGTAACTGCGGTATCATTTGAAATTTCATGGTTAAAATAAAAAAAATTGTAAAATTAGGGAGATCGGAAAAATGAGAAGAGACTTTGTATTCCACCTTTATAATGTTGAGCACGATAACTTTCTTAACCTGCTTGCTAAATGTCCAGTGGACAAACGCATGGTCGTCCCAGAAGGTTTTAATACCAGCCTTTATTGGCATTTAGGGCATGTACTTCGGGTTACTGAGTTCCATGTGTTTGATCTTGGTGCACAACCAACGAGCCTTCCGCAAAAGTACCAAGATATTTTCTTTTATGGAACGAAAGCTACGGAATGGAAAGAAGAGCAACTAGCGCAGCTGCCTGCATGGGATGAGATGATCGATCTGTTGAAAGAACAACGTGAACATCTTTACAATACGTTTAAAGACAGACTGGAAGAGCCTGTACCAGAGAACTTCAAAAAAGCCGAAAATTTCGGAGAGCTGATGCTCACGACTGCGGCGCATTTATCCAATCATAATGGCGTTGTCGCCGCAATGCTGCAAATACTGCAACAAAAATAATAAGTAAAACAAAAACAGCAGTCCAAATTCTATATTTGACTGCTGTTTTTGATAAATAAAAACTAGAGAAGCCACATGAGGAGATTAGAATGAAACCACGGTCATGGCTATTATTGTTCATCGTAGTAATTGGGGGTTTATTGTGGCTCAACTATAAGGTTCTGCATCTTGGTCCAGAAGACATAAGAGCTTGGATTTTATCATTCGGCTGGGCTTCGCCAGTACTGTTCATCTTCATTTACGCGGTGCGTCCTTTGATTTTGTTTCCCGCGTCCGTTCTTTCACTGACTGGCGGATTGGCTTTCGGTCCGGTGTGGGGAACCGTGTATACGATCGTCGGTGCGACGATCGGCGCGGTGTTGTCCTTTTGGTTAGCTCGATTCTTAGGTAATAAATTGGTTTCCACGAGGTCGAAGGAGAAATGGGGCAAGCTTGAAAAGCAACTGCAGCAGAAGGGTTTTATCTATATTTTGCTTCTGCGACTGATTCCCATATTCCCGTTTGATCTTATCAGTTACGGAGCTGGCGTGGCCAAAGTGAATTTTTCGGCATTTTTATTCGGTACCCTTCTGGGAATCATTCCAGGAACGTTTGCTTATAGTTTTCTGGGCTCGAGTTTTCTGCACGAAAAGAAATCATACATCGTCATTGCTGTGATTGTTTTCGTGCTTGTGACACTGATCCCGCTTGTTCTCAAGAAACGAGTGGTTAGCTCATAAGGGGGAGGAGCGCATATTTTGAAAAGTTATGATCTTATTGTCATCGGCGGTGGATCCGGTGGACTAACCGTAGCGGCAGGTGCAGTTGGCTTTGGGGTAAAGGTGGCTTTGATCGAAAAAGAGCCTGAGCCTGGAGGAGACTGTTTGCACACAGGCTGCGTGCCTTCCAAAGCGTTGATTGCCGCGGCAAAGGAGCTTTACACGGCCAAGAAAGCTGCAGAAGCTTATGGATTGGAATTGCAGGGTAAAGCAGATTATCTTGAAGCTTACCGAAGAGTCCAAGCTGCTAAAGCAACCATTCAACATCATGATAGCTCAGATCGGTTCCGTAGCATGGGTGTGGATGTGTTTCAGGGACACGGTCAATTCCGGGATAAGCACCATATCGAAATCGATGGCAGCGAAGTGCTTTATGGCAAACGCATTGTCATTGCCACAGGTTCTAGAGCGGCCATTCCGCCTATTGATGGTTTGCAAGATGTAGATTTTCTGACCAATGAAAGTGTTTTTGATATGAAAGCTTTACCCGAAAGCCTTGTTGTTATTGGGGCAGGGCCAGTTGGATTGGAATTATCTCAAGCTTTCGCCCGTTTGGGTGCCAAAGTGACCGTACTCGTAAGAGGATCGCAAATACTAAACAAAGAAGACGCGGATCTCGTTCCCTACGCACAAACTGCGTTGGAAAAAGAAATGTCATTCCTGTTAAAAACGAGTGTGAACAAGGTTGAAGCAATACCTAATGGGAGAAAGCGGATATTTGTAGATCATGACGGGGAAAAGCTTCAATTGGAGACAGATGCCATATTGATTGCGACCGGTCGAAAGCCGAACACCGACCGTCTTGGACTTTCACGCATCGGCATTCAAATGGACGAAGATCATATCGCGGTAAAAAAAACGTTGCAGACAAGTATTCCGCACATTTACGCCGTCGGAGATGTGATCAAAGCGTTTCCTTATACGCATGCTGCAGGAATGGAGGGTAAGATCGTCGTAGGAAACGCAGTATTCGGTCTGAAACGAAAAGCAAGCTACGATAACGTTCCATGGGTAACCTATACGGATCCGGAAATCTTTCATTTGGGGATGACGGAGAATGAAGCTCGCAAACACGCTGGGAATGATATCCGAATTTACAAAGTGACCTTGGATCAGGTGGATCGATTTATAACAGATAGGAATACAGAAGGCATTGTTAAGGTGATTACGGATCGGAAAGGAAGGATCTTGGGCGCTCATGCTGCTGGGAATGGAGCGGGGGACTGGATGCAGCAAGCTGTTTTTGCGAAACGCTTCGGCCACAAGCTTCCCGACATTTCGCAAGTGGTGCATCCGTACCCTGCCCGCTCCGAAGCTTTATTGAAGACAGCTGATAAATATTGGCGCGATAAGTTATTTCAAGGTGGTATCACAGGGCGATTGATTAAGGCCTATATAAAATGGTTTCGATAATACGGGGGGCTTCGTTTGAGAAATATACGTTACGTTCAAGTCATTCTCTTAGTATGTATCATAAGCTTGATCACAGCCGCCTGCTCGGGTAAAGATTCCACGGATAAAGGAAAGGCTGCTGGTGTTTCGCTTCTTTCAGGCAATTGGGATCAAGTGTTGGCCGAAGCCAAGGGACAAACCGTGAATTGGTATATGTGGGGTGGGAGCGATGCGATTAATGAATTTGTAGACCAGAAATACGGGACTTTATTGAAGGATCAGTATGGAATCACATTGCGCCGTGTGCCAATCAGCGATACCGCGGAAGCGGTTAATAAGGTACTAAACGAAAAGCAGGCTGGCAAAAACCAAGATGGCAGTGTGGATCTGATTTGGATAAATGGCGAAAACTTTGCCACCCTAAAGCAAGCAGAAGCCTTATTTGGCCCTTTTGCAACTAAGCTTCCGAATGCAAAGTACGTCGATTATAATAATCCTGCTGTCGTGAAGGACTTCGGTCTGGATACGGAAGGATACGAATCCGTCTGGGGCAGTGCGCAATTTCAATTCGTGTATGATGCCAAACGGATTAAACCAAGCGATCTGCCGCGAAATTATAAAGAATTGAAGTTATGGGTGGAGAAACATCCCGGACGATTCACCTACAATGCCCCCCCTGACTTTACGGGCACGCGCTTTGTGAAGCAATTGTTCTACGAATCAAGCGGAGGGTATCAAAATTGGTCAAAACCTTTCGTTCAGCAAGAGTTTGATACCGAAGCATCGAAAGTGTGGGATTACTTAAACGAGTTAAAACTGTCATTATGGCGAAAAGGGGAAACATACCCCAAAACGATCGCTGAACTAATGGCACTTTTCAATAACAACGAAGTGGACTTTGCCTTTACACAGGATGTCGGCGGTATCGCGACGGATATCGGCAAAGGGAAATTGCCCAATACGGCACGTCCATACGTCTTCGACACAGGCACAATCGGCGATTATCATTATGTAGCGATCCCCTACAATGCCGCACACAAAGCTGCTGCTATGGTGGTGGCCGATGTGATTCTTAATCCAAAAACGCAATTTGAAAAAGCTGACCCAGCAAGCGGCTGGGGAGACGGCATTGGGATCGATCCATCGAAATTAGAAGGAGAGCACAAAAAGCTTTATGATGAGCTTAAAGCCACAAGCGGCGAAACAGCCGTACCTGCAGACGTGCTATTGAAGCACAAGCTACCTGATCTGCAGGCTGCTTATACACCCGCATTGGAAGAGGGCTGGAAGAACCATGTTTTATTCCAAAAGTAAACCAGTAAGGCTGCTAATCTTAGGAGGCATGCTTTTTCCAGCCCTTTTATTTGTGGCGGTAACGTTCTTTGCTGGGCTGTTCATTAGTGGGGTCCAAAGCTTGGATTACTTCCCTCTAATCGGAAAAACAACGATATCGCTAGATGTATACATTGAGCTATTTCATTCCACCATATTTTATCGTTCACTCTTTTTTTCATTGGGGATCTCCCTGGTTTCCACAGCTATTGCAGCTTTTATTGGCGTTTTACTAGCACTTTGGATCGGGCGGTATACAAGACAAGGAGGGGGGCTTCATTTCTTGCTGCTGTTCAATCTGCCGGTCCCGCATGTTGTAGGCGCAATTGCCGTATTAATGCTCTTTGGGCAAAGTGGATTGATCTCCCGGTTGGCTTACTGGACAGGTATGATTCAGCAGCCTTCGCAGTTTCCGGTATTGGTTGCCGATCAGAATGGTATTGGAATCGTGCTGGAATATGTGTGGAAGGAAGTTCCGTTTATTGCGGTCTCCGTTCTTAGTATTCTAAAGTCTTGGGTCGTTCCCTATGAAAAGCAGCTGCAGCTGCTCGGAGCAAATGCATGGCAAAGATGGAGGCTCGTCACTTTTCCGTTTATGCTGCCTGCTTTGCTGGCCTCCTCGATTATCGTATTTGCCTATACATTCGGATCGTTTGAAGTTCCTTATGTCTTGGGTTCTGTGAGCAAGCCAACATTGCCGATCCTGGCCTATCAAGCTTATCTCAATCCGGATCTTAGGTATCGGCCTACGGCCATGGCAATCAATATGGTGATTACGATAATCAGTATGATTCTTATCATTTTATATATGAAATGGGGAGAAGGCTTTGCGGCGAAAAAGAATTAATCACGGTAAAGGTTTCGCCGTCTTGCATACCTTCCTGATCTTATTGTTTTTTCTCCCCTTTATACCTCTACTGGCTTGGTCATTCGCGCAGCAATGGAGATTTCCCGATCTGGTTCCAACTGCTTCGCTGCGTGCTTGGCATTATGTATGTTCCACGCACTCACAAGTGAGGGATGCGATGATCAATAGCTTGGGATTGGCTGCTGCTACAAGTTTGGTGTCTCAAGTAGTGGCGTATCCAGCAGCTCGAGCCCTGGGACTTTATGTGAAGAGATGGAACAAAACGATTCGGTTCTTGCTCATAGCTCCCATATTGATTCCCGGCATTTCCATTGCGATAGGCGTGCATGTCTTGTTTCTTCGTTTGGGATTGTCTGACCAGTGGCTTGGGGTGCTGCTGTCACACTTGATTCTGGCTATTCCGTATTCCATTTATTTGTTGTATGGATTTTATACCGGATACGACATCGGATATGAAAAGCAGGTTCGTTTACTTGGGGCGAGCAGACTGCAGACGTTCAGGCTGGTCGAGCTGCCGCTTCTGCGTTCGGTCTTGTCGCTTAGTATCTTATTTAGTTTTTTGATTTCCTGGAGCCAATATTTGTTTACAGTTTTCATTGGCGGCGGCCATCTGATTACACTTCCGATGCTGCTTTTCAGTACATTATCTAGTGGCGATTACTCGCTCATGGGCGCACTATGCATGATGTTTGTCCTGCCGGCGCTCATCATCGTCATTTTCAGTTCGATAGAAGTAAAGAAGGATCTCTACAAAGGAAAGGAGGCGAATCGTGTTGACCCGATGGTCTGAGCCATATTTACAAGTAACTGATGTGACATACCAATACGATCATATGAAGTCCTTTTCCCTGGCCAAGCAGTCTTTTACCCTGGAGAAAGGCAAATTGCTTGTCATACTCGGTCCGTCAGGAAGCGGAAAATCAACGTTACTTCAGCTTATTGCAGGCTTATTAAGACCGAACCAGGGAACGATCATAATGGGGGGAAAACCGATTCACCAGCTTCCTCCTGAGAAAAGGAATCTGTCCATGATTTTTCAAAAACCTTATTTGCTTCCCTTTCTGACGGTCGGAGCGAATGTGGAGATCGGACTTAAGTTAAAAGGGGTGCCTTCCAGTGAACGAAGAGTTAAATCGGAAGAAATTCTACATCAAGTCGGTATGACGGGATTTTATCATCGTCCGCTTTCTTCCCTTTCTGGCGGACAAGAACAGCGTGTGGCGTTAGCAAGATCGCTTGTCATTGAACCGCAGCTTATGCTGCTAGACGAACCTTTCAGTCAACTGGATCCATTACTTCGTAGGCAAATGGGGCATTGGCTCGGTGACATGAAGCGAAAATGGGAGATTCCGATGATTATGGTCACACATGACAGAGAAGAAGCCTTGACACTTGGCGACCAGTTTTTGATCCTCCGGGATGGTGTAGCACAGCAGTCGGGAACGCTTGAAAACATCTATTACGAGCCTGCCAATCGATGGATGGCAGACTTCATGGGAATCGACAATGTTGTAGATGGAATCAAGAGGGGAACTAGGGTGACAACCTTTCTAGGTGATTTGGAGGTCCATCCTCATTGCGTAAACGTGCCAGATGGTCCGGTTCATATAGTTCTTCGATCGGAATGGCTCCAAATGGACTCTGCATCATCTATAGAAGCCACGATAGAAAGCAGCGCCTTTCGCGGAGAATATACAGAAGTGAGGGCGCATGTAAACGGGGAGTCAGTCGTGATCAAGCAGCTTGGCTTTTCAAATTATGAACGAGGAATTAAAACAGGAGTTCGCTTGACAACCTCAAATGTCTGGTGTCTTCCGAAGGAGGTAATGTAATAAGTGCTGGATTCTTATGCACGTGACATCGTCCAACCGGTAATTGAAAAGGGAGCAAAAATCCTGCGATCAGCTGGTTTATCAGCGAATTCGATCACTTGGATCGCGATGTTGATAGGCGTAGGAAGTGGGGTCGTGTTTTATCTTGGTTTTCCCATAGCAGCGGTTGTTATTCTTTGGATATCCGGCTATCTCGATTCGGTGGATGGTACGCTTGCCAGAATGACCAAACCATCAAAATGGGGAAATATCTTGGATATCACGTTTGATCGGATAGTGGAAGGTGCTTTGATCATTGCGATTTTACTCGTCCATCCCGATGCTTATTTGCCGATTGTGCTCAATTTAGCAGCAATCCTTGTTAATATTACGGCGTTTCTTGTAACAGGCAATGTCATTACAAATTCAGGAGCAAAAGGATTTCACTATAACCCGGGTATCTTGGAGAGAACGGAAGCGTTTGTCTTTTTTTCTTTGATGATACTGTTTCCAAACGCGATCTGGGAGCTGGCGTGGTTGTTTTTAGTGCTGCTCCTTTTCACAACAATAAGGCATCTTCGAGATGTGTATGTGTGGCTTCAAAAGAATAATGTTGACTAATAGAGTCTGTCGATTGATTAAATTATGTCTCTCAACAAAACTCCAAAATTCGATTTTAGAGTCAATCAGCTTTCGTTAGGGCAAATGGGCTACAGTGGTTACCAATGTTGTATTTCCTACAACAATTCACACGACAAAAGGTTGTNAATTCGATTTTAGAGTCAATCAGCTTTCGTTAGGGCAAATGGGCTACAGTGGTTACCAATGTTGTATTTCCTACAACAATTCACACGACAAAAGGTTGTTTTGTAAGTTGAAGTTGCAGTTTGTACAACATTTTGAGCCCATTTGTTGCGAAATGGCCTGTATTGGACCAAATTGTTGTACTTGATGCAACAACTAATGGAAAAGGCGAGCAACATTTTGAGCCCATTTGTTGCGAAATGGCCTGTATTGGACCAAATTGTTGTACTTGATGCAACAACTAATGGAAAAGGCGAGATTTAGGTAGCAATTGTTGCAATTTTTACAACATCATTCAACCGCGAACATGGATTCATTCATTTAGCAACCTCAATTGATCATAGTTTACGATTGATCTCGATCTAAGACACCTCAATGCAGAGCAAGATTAGTTGAATGAATCGACGGTCTCTAATATGTATTTTTCATTGTGGGACACTTGGAGCTGCCTATAGGGATCCAGAAACGCTTCGCCATGCTATTCGGGAAATTCGTGAGCTAACAAATGCACCATTCGGTGTGAATCTATTTGCTATTCGCACTCCGATGATAATTCGCTTGACATGGAGTAAGCTCCATACGCTAAGATGCGGATGCGGTTGAAAACGAAACAGCTACCCTGAATCAGAGAGGAGGTAAACGATGGAGCCTACATTTTCAATCGCAGAGATTTCCCAAAAGTCAGGTTTCAGTTACGATACGATAAGGTACTATGTAAAAATCGGACTCCTGCCGTCCGCGAAGCGTAAAGAAAACGGGCACAGGGAATATGGCAGAGCCCATCTCGAACGTTTAATCTTCATTTCGCATTTAAAACGAACCGGCATGCCACTAAAGGAAATTGAACGTTACATGTCCTTGGCATCCACTCATAATTACGAGAACTGTTATAGCGTACTTTATGAGCATAAACTCCATATCGAGTCGCAGATGGCGGAAATGAAGACAACTTTGGAAGTTGTGAATTACAAGCTGCTCCATTTTAAGGATCTAATGAAGCAATCCGGCTTAGGAGGAGATTGAAGTTGAATACAGATTACAATTATAAGATAACCCCTCAGGAACCGATTCGATCGGGTTTCGGGCCCCAAACGACGGCAAGGGAAGCGCTGGACGGACGTTTGCTGAGCGGGAAAATCGCTATCGTAACAGGCGGGTATTCCGGCGTCGGACTTGAGACAACCCGCGCTCTGGCGGAAGCAGGTGCGACGGTAATTGTACCCGCTCGTACGCCGGAGAAAGCCCGCGCTTCAATTGCTGATATCCCGCGTGTGGAGCTGGAGGAACTGGATCTTATGGACCCCGCTTCGATCGATACATTTGCGAAGAGGTTTCTGGACTCTGGACGGCCTCTGGATATGCTCATCAATAACGCCGGCATTATGGCTCCCCCGCTGATGCGCGACGCGCGCGGCTACGAATCTCAATTCGCCACCAACCATTTGGGTCACTTCCAGCTGACGGCATTGTTGTGGCCGGCCTTGAAGCAGGCGCGAAGCGCGCGTGTTGTCTCGGTCAGCTCAACCGGAATCCGTTTCGGGGGCGTTGATTTTGAAGATCCAAACTTCGAACGGCGGGAGTACGACAAGTGGAAGGCCTACGGCCAGTCCAAGACGGCTAACGCGTTGTTTGCCGTCGGGCTGGACAAACGTGGTCAAGCGCAAGGGATCCGCGCCTTCTCTGTCCATCCTGGCAGGATTATGACCGACTTAGCGCGTTATTTATCGCCTGAAGAGAACGCAATAGGCGGGATATATAAGACCACAGAGCAGGGAGCGGCAACGAGTGTATGGTGCGCGACGAGTCTTCTGTTGGAGGGGAAAGGCGGCGTTTACTGTTTAGATGTCGACATCGCTGAGGTCATTCCTGCATTTGATCTGCAGGGATTGGGCCAAGTGCTGACGGGCGTGCTTCCCTGGGCGGTCGATGCCAACTTGGCGGAGCAGCTATGGAAGCTCAGCGAAGAGATGACTGGTGTGAAGTTCAAAAGCTAAACTGACTATAAGGATAGCTTTATGTATATAAAGGGGATTGACTTGCGACAATTCACAACCAAATGCCAGAGTAACACATCCGCTTCACCTACAATATGATGTGTCTAGAAACACAATCTAAAGAGGTGAGCCAATGGCAGTCGTAAAAGCCAGAAAGCAGGATATTGATATGTTGGCAAGGTTGCTTCGAGCTGAAGCTGAAACCGAAGGCGAAATGGGTATGGTCCTTGTTGGAAATGTTGGCATTAACCGAATAAGAGCGAATTGCTCCGATTTTAAAGGAATCCGGACAATCCCCCAAATGATCAACCAGGCGCATGCGTTCGAAGCGTTGCAACATGGTTTGTACTATCAAAACGCAAGAGAGAGGGAACGCCGTCTGGCGCAACGGGCTGTGAATGGGGAGCGGAATTGGCCAGCCAAATTCTCCCTTTGGTATTTCCGTCCAGGAACGTTCGAAAATCCTGGACCATGTCCGCCAACTTGGTATAATCAGCCGCTCGTAGGACGATGGAAGAAGCACTGTTTTTATCAACCGACCGCGAAAGAATGTGAAAGTGTATATACTACGTTTTAAATTTATAAACGAAAAGAGCTCGGGATCTCTTATGTGACAAATTTCCATCATGAGAAGAGTTTGGGGCTTTTTTGTCAAAATTGCAGGCTTACTTTCAATTACGGTAGGTACAGTCATTCAATAATATTCAATGGGCATGGCTTTGGCATTGAGCATGGGATTTATTATGCTTTACAGTCCAATGTTATGCCTTTTTATTGTACAGTTCATGACTTTTCACAGATTTGGCTTACGTTTAAGCGACATCGAACTAACTTTAGAATATTTTTGGCGTAATATGGAAAAATAGATGAATCAGTGTTTTCTTTGGGGGTCTTGTAGTGAAATGGTTTAGGAAATGGATGCACATTAAACCTGAGTATCCAAATATACCGGAAAATTATCAAATTGATGAAGAAAACCCCAGTTTAACCTCAAATTTAGAACAAAATGAATTGATTTTTAAAAAAATATTCCAAGACAGCTCTGACATCATATACCGTAAGATTCAGATAGCTGGGCAAATTCAATGGCTTGTGATATATCTTACTAGTTTGGTTGAAGAGAAGTTGATTGACGAACATATATTGAAACCATTGATATCTAAATCAAGCAACCAAGATGATTTGATATATAACGAAGTAAAAGTTCTGGATGATCAAATGATTTCCATTGGAACGACGTGTGTTACTTCCAAAGTAAATGAAATTGTGAGTCATATAGTAAATGGTCATGCTGCCGTTCTTGCGATAGGGGACAGCAATGCGATGATTGCTAAGGTTAATGGTACGTCGCAACGAAGTCTTGAAGAACCTTCATCTGAACCTGTCATTCGCGGTCCTAGGGATGGATTTATCGAGAACATTTCAACGAATATTGGTCTAATACGAAAAAGAATTAAATCATCTCGACTAAAAATGGAATCCATTACGCTCGGGGAGCTTACTCAAACCCAAGTAGTCATTACTTATATCGTGGGTATTGTTTCGGAGTCTGTTGTTGAGGAAGTTCGAAAAAGGTTAACTCGGATTCAAATTGACGGGATCCTCGATTCAGGCTATATAGAGGAATTTATTGAGGATTCACCTTTCTCACCTTTTCCACTTGTACACAGTACAGAACGACCAGATGTTGTAGCTGCAGAGCTATTGGAAGGGAAAATAGCCATTCTTGTTGATACCACCCCATTTGTATTAATTGTTCCCATGACATTCTGGAATGGACTCCAGGCCAGCGAGGATTACTATGTTCGCTGGCCCATTGCAACTTTTGTGCGATGGATTCGATTCCTTTTCATCAGTATCGCCATATTTGCTCCTCCCCTATATGTTGCGATTACGACTTTCCACCAGGAAATGATTCCGACTAATCTCGTGCTGAGTATTGCCTCCTCTAGGGAGCCTGTTCCTTTCCCGGCTGTGGTCGAAGCCTTTTTAATGGAAGTTATATTTGAGGCATTGAGGGAAGCAGGGATTCGATTACCCAAACAAATAGGGCAAGCCATAAGCATTGTTGGGGCATTGGTCATCGGCCAAGCGGCGGTGCAGGCGGGAATTATATCCGCTCCGGTCGTCATTATCGTATCGATTACTGGGATTGCAGCGTTTACGATACCACGATATAGTTTTGCAAATGGAATCCGCGTTCTTCGCTTTCCGATGCTATTCTTGGCGGGTATGCTTGGACTTTATGGCATTGTACTTGGTTTTCTGGGCATCTTGTTACATGTCACAGCCCTTCGTTCGTTCGGGGTCCCTTATTTCACCCCGGTAGCCCCGATGACCTTCACGGATTTGAAGGATGTCATCATCCGGGCACCTATATGGGCTAAAACTCGTCGTCCACAGGCAACAGGATCTAACAATTCGGTCCGTGAACCAGCAGGTCAAAAACCAAGTCCAGAATCTGCGAGGAAAGGGAAAGGAAATTCAGAATGAAACCATTCCTTTACATCGGTTTACTATTCACAATATTGATCACAAGCGGTTGTTGGGATCGTACGGAGATTAATGATCTTGCGTTCATTGCGGGTACGGCATTTGACTTAACGGACGATGGGGAATATATATTATCGCATCAAATTGTCATCCCTTCCTCCGCTCAGGGGGGACCAGGGAGTGGAGGAAGCCAGAAAGAGAAGTTTTTTGTTATATCGGCTGTTGGAAAAAATATTAATGAAGCGTTCTATAGGCTTCAGAAAAAAAGTTCACGCAGGTTGTTTACCGCACATCGCGTCGCTATTTTTATAGGTGAATCGTTATCCAAACACGGGATTCAAGATATTCTCGATGTTTACACCCACGAATCGAAGCAACGATTAAAAACCTATATCATGGTTGTAAAGGGGGCAGAAGGGCGGAGACTTCTGAAAGTTAATTACCCTTTTGAACAAGCTCCCAGCGAAGCAATCAAGGAAATGGAAGCTTTACGAAGCGAGATGGCGGTTACTTTGCGAGACTTTTTTTTAGCGTCATCAAGTGATGGGATCAGTCCCGTTTTGGGAGTCATCATGCCTGATGGTTTATCAGCAGGAGTGAAAGAAAACCATATATTTAAGCTAGCCGGAACAGCCATTTTCAAGGATTTCAAGTTAGTCGGATATCTTAACGAGAATGAAACAAATGGATTTCTTTGGGTCACAGGTAGAATGAAGAATGGTAGAATCAACGTCAGATTACCAGAAGGTGACGGAACAGTGGGGGTGGTTCTGGACAAAGCAAACCGGAAAATGATCTCAGAGATAAGTGGTGATAAGATCAAATTCAAGATTCAGCTGGAAGGGGAAGGAGCTATCTGGGAAAATAATACACCGTTGGATATCAGTTTGCCAGAGAATCTTAGACTTGTACAGAAAGCATTAGAGAAAATGGTCGAGAAACAAGTCCTGGATACATTATCCAAAGTCCAGAAGCAGTACAAAGTAGATAGTGTGGGTTTCGGCCAAGAAATTTACCGAAATAACCCGAAACAATGGAAAGCGTTGAAAGAACAATGGAGTCAAAAGTTTCCGGAGGTAGACGTTTCCGTTGCAGTTAAGTTAAATATAATAGGAAGCGGGATGGCAGGTCCTCCATTACATTTGAAGGAAAAGGAGATCATAAAATGATCGTCCAAATCGTGGGATATGTATGTTTATTGGTTGTATGGTCTTTTGTTAGAATCCGATCCATGCTGAGTATGCACAAAAGCAAGGAAGCAGCGGTATTCGGCGTTATAATTGGAGTATCATCCATTACCGGTTCCTTATTAATTGCCCGTGTTGACATACCGAGCATGGTTGTCCCTTTCAAAATTATTTTTGAACCCATTGGAAGAATGCTTTTAAAGCAGTGAATGGTCCACTTTTCTTTTTATAGTGTCTATCATGAGAAGTGACAACGGTATGAGACTTTGTGTGATAAAACCCAGGCTCGGGTAGATGAAAGCAAGATAAGCTTGAAGCTCCGCACCACTTTTGAAAATGGAAGCCGATCCAATAATAGATAAAAGTGTTAGCGGAGCTACGATATCACGATAATTTCGGATCCCGAAAAGCTGGCTTACAGAAAGACATAATATAAACAACGAGACCGATACCTTCACAAAATTCCCCAACACCCACGTAGCAACAGCGATGGCCTCCAGACGTTCAAATGAACCTTCAATACCTACATATTGCATGAGACTTAAAAATGAATAGGTCAATTTACCTGTTAATGTACCGAGGACCATAATTGTAAGCAATACAATGATCAATACTAAAATAGAAAGGCTGAAATACGCAATCAACGAGACCTTGCGCGCCTTTTCCGGCTGATTCAAAAAAGGAAGGAGCCATCCCAATATAAACACTTGATTCATGAATGCTCCTGCTGGAATGACAGCTCCTTGCAATACTGGTAGTATTCCTTCTCCTAAAAAAGGCTTTAGCCGGACGGGATCTGCTTCCACAAGCGCTAGAATCAAGATCGGAATCAAAGAAACAACCAAGATCAATGGTGAAAGAAACTCATTACATCTTCCAATGACCTCAATCCCAGCAATAACGGCTATGCCGCATAGGATTAATAATGACAGACTTCCTACTATGCTCGGACTTTTTGGTAATAGAAGCGTTTTAATAAAAAAGGTATGCTGTATGGTCATAACAGAAATAGAATTAAACCAAATATAAATATAAAAAGCCCCCAAACATTTGCCTAACCATTTCCCGACGATTTTTGAACTGTATTGTATAATCGTCAAACCCGGATAACGATTGGCGAGTGTAATCAGCGCCCACAGAGTTAATAAACCTGTTGTAGTAGAAGGAATCACGGATATCCAACCATTCTGCTTTGCAATCATCACCATCCATCCGGGAATGGTTAAGACGATAGTGGAACCGATAAAAGTAAATAGTAATAAGCCTAGCTGATTTCCCGTGATTTTTTCTGTTGTCTCCATCTTCACACACTCTCTCTCCTTGCCTCACCGAGGTTGTTCCAAGTATTGACTTATCGTTATCCGCTTATACGCTTAATGAGAGAGAATACTATGCAAAAAGAACATCCCCAAATGAAGTATAAAATAATTCTTTACCGATCGTTCTCAATATGGTAAGATCTAATCGAAAGGAGGAGTCAATGGAATGGCCAGAACCAAGGAATTTGATGAGGATGCGGTGTTGATCAAAGCCATGAGGTTATTCTGGGAACAGGGCTATGAGAAGACATCCATGATGGACCTAGTCTCACATATGGGGGTTCACAAGAGAAGCATGTATGACTCTTTTGGCGATAAGCATTCCTTGTATATCAAGGCGTTAAAGCGATATAGTGAAATGATAGAACAATCGGTTAAACGCATTATAAATGGCACCATTTCTGCGGAGGAAGCTATTAGGCTGTTGTTAGAAACAACAATCAGAAGGGATGATGATGAGCTCCCTAAAGGCTGCCTGATGGTAAATACCGCGGTTGAGTTAGCCCCGCATGATTCTGAGTCCAGAGCTTGGGTCAACCAAAGCTTGACTGATTTTGAACAATTAATACGTGAGCTCATTGAGGCAGGTCAACAATCAGGCGAACTTGACAAAACGCTCAATGCGGAATGGCTGTCGTGTTATTTTAATAATGCATTTACTGGGCTGCGGGTTTTGGCGAAGACGACAGATGACAGAGAGAAATTAATGCAAATAGTTGAAACAACAATGTCAGTTTTAAAGAGAAAGTAAATTTTTTTATATATTTGAGAATGATCGTTCTCAATAAAGAGAAACGGAACAGCGAAAAGTATAAATCACAGAGGAGCAATTGATTATGGGAAAACTAAATGGGAAAGTTGCATTAATTACTGGGGGTAGTAGCGGTATTGGCTTGGCAACCGCAAAACTATTTGTGGAAGAAGGCGCAAAGGTCGTTATTACCGGCCGTAATCAAGTCGCGTTAAACGCGGCAGTGGAGGAGCTTGGCACCACCAACGTTCTTGCCGTGCAGGCTGATGCCGCCGAACCACAAAGCGCGGATAAAGCTGTGGCCGCAGCGGTTGAAAAATTTGGCCGTCTGGATGTGGTATTCGCTAATGCAGGTATCGGCGGTAATACGCCATTAGGCGGCACAGAATTTTCCGTCTTTGAGGAGATACTTAAGATTAACGTTACTGGGACTTTTTTCACTGTTCAAGCTGCTTTGCCTCATCTGAAGGCTGGTGCTTCGGTGATTTTAAACGGCTCGGTGCTTGCAAAGGCAGGAAGCCCAGGATGGTCGGCCTATGCGGCCAGCAAAGGGGCTGTCACCAGTATGGCGAGAGTGCTGGTTTCCGAATTGTCGCCGCGTGGCATTCGCGTGAACACCATCGTCCCTGGAGCGACGCGGACGCCAATTTGGGGGCAGCCTGAGGGGTTAGCACAATTTGAATCCACACTCACGCGCGCGGTTCCGCTGAACCGTTTGGGTGAACCGGAGGAAATCGCAAATGTTGCCTTATTCCTGGCCTCAGATGACTCTTCTTTTGTACAGGGTGCTGAAATTAGTGTAGATGGTGGCGCTGGCTCATCCCCGTTTGGCGCTCCAATTTATCGTCAAAAATAAGGTGTTAAAAATATTTATTTGCTAGATATATTAAGGGCTTTTCGACATTAAGGGAGTGGTTTATTGTCACGTTTCAGTGACACTAAACTATTCCTTTTTTTCGTTAGTGCCAATAATGTCACCACTTTCGATTTAAATAATATCGGTATGGTTGAACTTCGATGCACTGGCGTGGGGGAGATTTCTGATCCGATAAGCTTGACACTTACCTACTAGTAAGTTATATTCAGTTATGGAAAATCGAAAAACACAAAGCAAGCATACATTACCATTTTAAAAAAAAGGAGGATTTAGGAGCTGTCCAAGAGGTAAGTCAGCTTGAATTAAAGGTTTTAATAAGTATTCTTACAGCAGGGTATAATGAAGATATGGTTCGAAAATCAGAAGATGTCAATGCAGTAGCTTATACCATACTGTCATGTATAAAAGGTGCTTTACAATATAACGTACATTGGGAATGGATGTATTATCCCAAGTTCTGAATCAGATAAATCGCTTATTAAAAGTTAAAAGGGGTTTATCTATAATGAATATTTACCTACTAGTAGGTCAAATATAAATGAGAGAAGGAAATTACTAAAATGAAAAGAATGCTTTGGGTTGTTCTTATGATGTCCTGCGGAGCTACTTTTATTTCCTCATTATTCCCTTTATATGGGGAGCATTATCGGCTGAGCAGTTTGGAAATCACCATTTTGTTTGCCGTTTATGCCGCTATCCTGCTGCCCACCTTGCTTGTCGTGGGAGCCAGAGGAAGCGCCTGGGGGTTGAAAAGGGTTCTTCGCTTTAGTATTTGGATTTCCATCGCATCGACGTTACTCTTTATAGGAAGTTTCAACGTATGGATGCTCTATGCGGCAAGGATCTTGGAAGGCATCGCCTATGGCGCTTTTACAGGTACTGCCAGCGCTTTTTTATTAAAACAAACCTCTCACGATAAAGTGAGTACGGCAATCAAGTTGTCAGGAGTAACGGTAAACATTGGTTTTGGCCTTGGCCCAGCCATTTCAGGTTTAATCATTCAATATGTGCAATTTCAGCCTCTTCGTTTGCCGTATTGGTTTCTGCTCGTCATGTTATTTAGTTCCTTAATATTTCTGGAAATGTTACCTAAGCACGAAGATTCCAAAGCGCAGAAACCGGCTAAAACAAAGATTTCACTCGGTGTTCCCGACAATATTCGTTCCCACTTTTGGTCTTTTATCGGGCTTCCGATATTTACTCTTTTCACCTTAGGTGGAGTTGTGTTTTCTCTTATTCCATCTTTCGTCAAGAATGTTATTCACACCACCAATCTCTCTATTTCCGGGTTGTTAATATTGGTGCTTCTAGGCGGGGGGGCCTTGACGCAGTTCTTTCCTTGGCCGCGTAATCCTGTTATACGGATGCGTATAGGAATCCTGTTTCTTGCCATTGGATCGTGGATTGTTGCTTTTTCTGGTCAGACAGCGAGTTTATTATTGCTTTGGACCGGCATCCTCATTCAAGCAATTGGCGCTGGATGGACGTTTCAAGTTTCTTTAAGATTTGCCAGCCAGTTGCCGAGGCCGGAAGAACGTCCGCGAGTCATTTCGGCATTTTATTTCTGCGCATACTCAGGATTCATTGTTCCCCCTGTTGGCGTCGGAGTGCTGACTCAATTTTTTAGTTTGAACTTCTCGTTGGTTCTTATAAACTTGTTTGCTGCGCTAATCGTTATCTATGTGTTGATTTATTCAGTCAAATTTAATCGTTTTTATTCTAAAGGTACACAATAAGGTTAATTATTTTGAGTGATTGTTCATAATATAAAATTTAAGGAGACAGAAAAAATGAGAAAAGATTTTGTATTTCACCTATATAATGTTGAACATGATAATTTTATGAACCTGCTTGCAAAATGTCCAGAGGACCAACGCATGGTTATCCCTCAAGGTTTTAACACCAGCCTTTATTGGCATTTAGGGCATGTACTTCGAATTACTGAGTTTCATGTGTTTGGTCTTTCGCAACAAACCATGTCACTACCACAAAACTATAAAGATCTATTCCATTATGGAACGAAAGTAACGGACTGGAAAGAAGAGCAGCTGGCTCAACTGCCTGCATGGGATACCATGACAGCTCAGTTGAAAGAACAACGTGAACATATTTACAATGCGTTGAAAGATAGACTCGAAGAGCCAGTACCAGAGAATTTTAAAAAAGCCGAAAATTTCGGAGAGCTGATTCTTACGACTGCTGCTCATTTATCCAATCATAATGGCGTTGTAGCTGCAATGCTGCAAGTGCTGCAACAAAAATAATATACAAAACAAGATACTAATTTAGAAGAGGCTATTATGGCCTGTCGGCCATCACCATGAATGAAAATCTACTTGGCCTGTGAATCTGGATGTTCCATATTGGAACTTCAGTTCACAGGTCGAGACTTTTTGGGTACGTAAGTTAATTTACTGTCTTTAAATTTGGACCTGGCAGAAGAACCGCTCACTTACAAACCGCAGCGGAACCATGGTAACCCCATCTTTGAGCTTTATAGGAACATCTAGATTATTTCAATACCTAATTCAATCTAACCGGAGAATGGAAAGTTCACAAGGTTTAAACTACATGTGGCCGAAATCGAAAAAAAGGCTGGTTCGTTTCATCAACGAGCAGCCTATTTATATGGAGCGCTTAATTTCGCGGCGCGGTCACTTCCCAATCCTGCTGTAACAGGATGCGTTCCCCGGCCTTGAATTGAATGGAGAGGTGATTTATCCCCGGTTTCAACGTAACGTCAAGTCCGATATCGGATAAGCCGAATTGATAGCGCAAATTGTAGAGGTGCTTCATTTGTGCAAGTTGAACAGGGGATTGGTTGTCTGCAGCTTCACGGTTGTTGACAATGATTTGCAATTGCGGGTCAATTGCCTTTTCATCCTTGTACAAGTCCTCATACAGCAGCCCTGTGAGATGAAGCTTCGCTGTGTTTGCCTTTTCCGGCAGGTCAAAGCCGGAAATCTCATAGTCCTTGGTGCTGAGCGTTACATTTTTATCTCCATAGGAAACCTTATCATAGTAAGCTGTGGTCACGCCGAACAAAATCCTGAGATGGGTTAAGCTTAGAAGGGGAGCCCCTTGTTTCGAATCTGAATCCGTGGCCGGCGCTTCCGTGAGCTTGACGACATTTGCCAGCTTGCCGTCCCAGAATGTCTTGGCTGCCGGCTCGCCAGCTTTCAGTTGTACCGCATAGCCGTCCGCGTTCTTGAAGGTCCACCAGCCCGCGGAGTCAGGCCCAGATATCTCATAGTGAAATAGATTGGCCAAAAACGCTGAACGGAAAGCCGGTTCTCCCTTCAGCATACCGCCGATCGTATCAGACCCATAAGTAAATACACCGGATTCGTTCTGATAAAATRCCCCTTGATAGGAGGTTTTCGAACGGATTTGGACGTCATTTTCGCGGTTTTTCAGTACGACACGGTCTTGATATGGATTCATTTGAATCCAACCTTGGCCTACAAAGGAATTAATTTTGTACCAGCGTGTGCCGTCAGGTGCGGTCCAAGCGGCGAGAGGGGAGACAGATTGAGGCCCGATTTGGCCATTGTCCAGCGATATTCTCGTATTCGGGAATTGATATATAGCGGTCACATGCGCCTTGAGCTCGAGGGAAGCAGTATCGTCCACGGTATCTTCGGGTTCGGCATAGGTCGGGCTGAACCAACCTTCGGCTTGATTGTTTTTGACATGATACCAGTTCTCAACGCTCCACGGCGCATCCAGATTGGTCGTGGTCTCCATCACGTTCAGATCACCGGCAGGAATCGTTGCTGCAATCTCGGCATTCGCATCCGGATAACCGAATAAAGGACTTGGATGCTTTCGTTTGAGGATTTGCTTGTCGGGCACTATCAGCATGCCTGGTGCAAACGCCCATTTTAAGCCTTGTATCGTTTCAAATTGGTAGGAGCTCCCGAGCAAGGAACGGAATTTCGCTGTTTGATGAACAAAAAGTGAAGTCAGATACCCCTCATATTGATACGAGATGTAATTCATATGCGGCGTGCTATTGTAATAAATATTCGGATAGAAAACCTGCTGATCCAGCGGCTGCAGATTCCCGATCTCATCCAAATGCAAATGAACCCACTGATCCCCTAGCCACGTTGTGTGGATTTTGATCCACCGCTGCGGGTTATAATCCCCTTCGGCTTGGCGAAACCAGGTCTTCTCCGCATCGACGACGGTAACTTCCTGCGGCGTTAGCACCGCGGTTTGACCTCCGGCTTCCGATGGCCGCGCGTATAACGGCGTTTCGGACATTAAGCGCAGGGTCGGCGGCGGCGGGACTTCAATTTGCCATGGAGCGGTTTTGATCCAGCGGTCGCCGATGTCCGTATGTATTTTCCACCAATTTCCTGATGTCATCCAATTGGCCTCGGCTTCAACGACTTCAACCGTTTGCGGCGCGAATGTACCTTCTGGCTGATTACGCAGCTTATTCGGGATGACGTAGTAGGGCATGTTTTCAATAAACGTAAGCTGCTTCGGAATAAAAATTCCATCCACCGGCTCCGTAGGCGTATCCGCATATTCATAGGCGCTTCCTGTTGCGGTTAGCAAACCGAGCTGCATGCCGACTCCGAGCAGTACAAGCATTGAAGCTTTTTTCCACATAAGGTCTACTCCTTCGTTCCTTTATTTTCTATGTCTAGTATATTCTACTAAGAAATAGATCGGAAGTTGTGCTTTCGGCCTCAAATAAGGCTACATTCACCTGTTAGATTTCCTGTATATTTGGATTTAGGTATCTTGTTTTCAGATATAAATTATCATTATTCTGTATTATGCATGATATGTCGAATGTAGTAATATGAACGGGAATGATAGTAACAAAAGCAAAAATACATTAGAAATTAAATAGGATACGACTCCGTCCGAAGGCGGTATTTTTTAAGTATAAAATCTACCTATTAATCGATAAGGATGGAGGCAGCAGTTTACAATGTAAGGTGTACGTGATTAAAGGTGGAAGCAGCGGTATTCGATAGGAATTTCAATTTATTAGTAGAAGGAGGTGAAGTGGAGTTGTACGAACAGTGAATGTATCATGTGAATCATGGCAAGATGCGAGCAATTTAAGATCGGTTCAAAGATCATGTTATCAACTTATTTATAAAGCATGGCATGAAAATGACGCATTTTTGGGAAGATATCGATGGACCATTAGTGAACAACAAGAAAGTATCATTTTCATTAATAATAGAAATCGTACTAGAAACAGTCATAAATAAAAAACCTATAACTATAAAAAGGAGTAACTAAAATGAAAACATTAGTAATCGTAACTCACCCGAACATGGAAGCATCCCGCGTGAATAAAGCATGGGTGGAGGAATTGCTAAAGCACGGTGATGTTACAATTCATGAATTATACAAGGTCTACCCTGATGAAAATATAGATGTTTCTAAAGAGCAGCAATTGGTAGAGGCACATGATCGGATTATTTTCCAATTTCCACTTTTTTGGTACAGCACGCCTGCATTACTAAAAAAATGGTTCGATACCGTATTACAATACGGTTGGGCTTATGGGCCTGAAGGAGCCAAAACAGCAGGTAAGGAAATTGGCGTAGGTGTCTCGACATATGGTTCCGAAGAATCTTATCAACCAACTGGATCCAATCGTTTTACACTGCAAGAAATATTGCGTCCAATTGAAGCTATAGCTCATTTTATCAGCGCTTCTTATCTGCCTCACTTTTCTCTGAACGATATTTCTAACCTTAACGATGAACGATTGGCACAAAGCAAAGTCGATTACATTCAACATATTAAAAGTGTAAAGCCAGTGGTTATTGGTTAATAATAACTTGATAATTGACGTTTTTACGGAAACGAGTTGCCCCTGATGTCACATGGGGTTCATTAATTACCATAAATTAAAAAAAGGGGAGAAAAAAATGAGTAACCAAGGAAAAGTATTTGTGATAACTGGCGGAAGCAGCGGTCTTGGGAAAGCTATGGCGATTGAGCTGGTGAATCGAGGAGCGAATGTAGTCATCAATGGACGGCGCGAACAAGCGTTGGTTGAAGCCGCAAAAGAAATTGATTCCACAGGAAAACAAGTTCGTTATGTTGCAGGTGATATTGCAGATCCTAAGATTGCGCAGCGTCTAATCGATGAAGTTTTGGCTAGCTATGGGCGTATCGATACTCTAATTAATAATGCCGGTATCTTCATGTCCAAACCATTCACAGAGTATACAGAAGAGGACTTTACAACATATTTAACTACGAATGTCGTCGGTTTCTTCCACGTTACCCAGCGTGCGGTGGCTGCAATGCTGAAACAAGGAACGGGGCACATCATTAACATTACGACGAGTCTGGTTGACCAACCGTCAGTTGACGTTCCTTCCGTACTTGCCTCATTGACAAAGGGCGGTCTGAAGGCTGCAACAAAATCACTTGCTATTGAGTATGCTTCCAGAGGTATCCGTGTAAATGCTGTTTCACCAGGGGTAATTAAAACACCCATGCATCCAGTTGAAGCTCACGATGCTCTAGCTAAACTGCATCCTATGGGAAGGATGGGCGAGTCGCATGATATCGTAGAAGCAGTTATATATCTGGATTCAGCTAACTTTGTAACTGGTGAAATCTTATATGTTGATGGCGGACAGAATGCTGGTCACTAAGCAAATGCAGCAGCAGATATGAGAATATCGATGTGAAAATTAATTATTGTGATATAAAAGCTCTCCCAATAGGGTGGCAGCCCATTCATGGCTGCTGCCCTATTGGCATGTTTATAACTTGCGAGCAAACAGTTGAAGGCCCCCTTGTTGTAGGGGGATTTGGTTTGCGTTCTTTTCGCAGATGTCCTACTTTTTACAGCTTGACACATATAAATGCTAATATTATAATAACTAAAGTTAGGATAAATAATTATAGGAATAGTATTAATAAGATATCTTTTCTTTCGACCCGATTGCTGCAGTTTGGTGAATCTGCGGTTATTGTCCATTTGATTTGGAGCAAACCTTTAAGAAAAGGAGTTTTTCAAATGAATATTCAAATATTAGAACCTGAATATCAAGCTAAAGAAGAATTTGACCGCGGCAAAATTCAAGTTCAGAAACCTCTAGGTTTCTCGGGGCAAGGGGCAGCTACGGTCAGGCTTGGTCCTCTTTTTTACTGGTCTTGGGCGCATGCTGCCGCAAAAGGAGGGATCGGGCTTCATCCTCACCAGGGGTTTGAGATTATTTCATATGGTATTGCCGGTCAAGGCTTTCACAAAGACACACTAGGCACCGAAAGCATTCTTGAACAGGGTGATATTCAAGTGATGCAAGCAGGCTCGGGTATTCAACACGCGGAAAGCGTCGAAGCGGGTTACGAGGGTTTTCAAATTTGGCTTGAGCCCTACTTGAATGAAGCAGTAAGACGACAACCGACCTATTCGCTATTCAAGCACGAGAAGTTTCCTCAGTCAGGCAAGGATGGGGTAAACGTAAAGACGATATTAGGCGAAGGCTCGCCGGTCCTTCACCTGGTAACTGATGCGCGGATGTACGACGTCGAGATTCAGCCAGGAGCATCAGTTGCCCATAGGCTATTGCCAAACCGGATACTTGCAGGGTTGTCGATTAGAGGTACAGGTGGTTCCATCTGGGTATCCGGCCAAGAACCAACCTCATTCAAGAATAAAGACTTTGCGATCATTCAATCTGAACAAGAAGAAGTAATCAACATACGCGCTTCAGGTGAAAAGCTTCGAATGTTTCTAATTGAAGTTCCTACTGAGGTTGAATATCCTTTGTATGATAAGGCCAGATAAGGGGGATGGAGAATGACTGAACGCGATGATGAAGGTGAGGAACTTGATTTAAAATTAATACGAGTAATAAGAAACATGGTGAAAGAGTTGTACGGGTGCTTAGAACGTGACATTGAAAGCTATGGCCTCAGTGGGGAGACCTTTCAAATTTTGGAGTTTCTTTATAATAAAGGACCGCAGCCCATCCAGAAAATAAGCGATACCTTCTCGATTCCAAGCGGGAGTATCACCTACGTGGTCGATAAGCTTGAGAAGAAGGGCCTCGTGGAACGACTCCCTATCCCGGGTGATCGACGAAAAACGAATGTGACATTGACTACTGAAGGGCGAAGCTACTTTGATAATATCTTCCCAAGGCATGTTCAAACGATCTCCGATAATTTGTGCTTCGCAACGGACGGAGAGAAGCTCGAACTTATTCACGTGCTGAAGAAAATTGGGTATGGTATCCAAGAATCGAGAAGGCAATGCAAAAATGATGGATCAGATGCTTTTTTAAAGATGGATTTTACTTAAATTTAGTATGTAGGGGGATTTGAAAATGGAAATAGGTATAGATACATTTGTCGAAACAACACCGGATGTTAAAACGGGCAAGACAATAAGTCACGCAGAGCGGTTGCGTGAGGTAGTTGAAGAAATCGTCCTTGCTGATCAGGTTGGGTTGGATATATTTGGGGTCGGCGAGCATCATCGTAAGGAATTTGCGGATTCCGCTACTGTCGTTGTGCTGGCTGCAGCGGCGTCCATGACCAAAAGGATACGCTTAACCAGTTCGGTTACCGTGCTCTCTGCTGTTGATCCAGTACGTTTGTTTCAGCAATTTGCCACGCTTGATGGTATTTCAAATGGTCGTGCTGAGATTATCGCGGGTCGAGGCTCTATGGTCGATGCGTTTCCATTGTTTGGTTATGATTTAAAAGACTATGATGAGCTTTACGCGGAAAAATTGGAACTATTATTAAAATTAAGGGACTCGGAAAAGATAACCTGGAAAGGAAAGCATCGACCTGCCCTTACGAATCTGGGTGTGTATCCGCGTCCAGTTCAGAACCCTTTACCCGTATGGCTTGGCAGTGGGGGTAATGCGCAATCGGTCATACGAGCAGGGGAAATGGGACTGCCTCTTATTTTGGCGATCATTGGCGGGAGCCCCTTGCAATTTGCTCCGCTCGTGCCACTCTATAAGGAAGCTGCTACTCGTGCAGGACATGATGCATCGAAATTAAAGATAGCCGTACACTCACTTGGGTTCGTTGCAGAGAGTACCTCTCTTGCGGCCGAAAAGTATTTCCCTCCAACTCAGGCAGTGTTTAATTCAATGAGTAAAGAGCGTGGTTGGGGACATTATAGCCGTTCACAATTCGATGCTTCATGCAGCCCAGAAGGCGCATTCTACGTAGGCGATCCCGAAACGGTGGCCAATAAAATTATTTATATGCAAAAACATTTAGGCTTCTCACGATTTTTTCTACATTTACCAGCTGGCAGCATGCCACATGAGGATGTTATGAAATCCATTGAACTATTGGGTAAGGAAGTCGCACCGCGAGTTCGGGAAGAGGTCGCAAGATGGGAAGCTTGACAAGAAGGTAGTGCTGATCACTGGCACAGGAGGAGGTATGGTCGCGTTTCGGCTCTGACCTTTGCGCGAGAAGGAGCAATGGTCATCGGGTGCGACGACATCCAGTCTGATGCTAACAACGAGACGGTCGAACTCGTACGTCGCGCGGCGGTGAGATGACGGGCATCGCGCCAATCAATCTCACGGACCCCGAACAGGCGCGGCAAGTCGTTGAGGAAGCAGGTTGCCGCCTACGGCGGGCTCGACGTACTCTATAACAACGCAGCCATGCAACGCATCGGTCATGCGAATATAAATATGTAAGAAGAGGCTGTCCTGAATCTTAAAAATTCGGGTCGGCCTCTTTATAATGGATTTTGAGAAAGAGTTATTCTCCAGCCATTCTTCGATATAAGCGGAATCTATTACACCGTCTACCTCGGACTAGATCCTCCTGATATTCATTGATACCGTAATTCCAACGTTTAAGGTAGCGCTTTCAACATGTTATTACATGAATTGGAAGGGAAATTCGATTAAAGCTGGAAATTTAAGGTGGGTGGGTAATCACACAAAAATGCCTACATAAACCAATTCGAAAAAGCTTGAAAAATCAAGCTTTTTCAGGATCGGTCTGAAAAGAGTAATGATCCAATACGAATGACTTAAACATTTGGGCTGGAAAGTTTAAATTCCTATCTTTATTTACGATAATTCCATGGGTGGAAAAAATCCCTGAGCTTAAAGGCAACGATCGGAAAACTCCTTCATCTATTTCTTTTTTCGCTGCTATTTTAGGAATTAATGCAAAACCTATACCACACTTTACAGCATTTTTTATCATTTCGATACTTGGATATTGAATGGCATTACCTACTTCTATTCCGGCCTCCTCTAAAACCTTGTTGGCTTGAGTATGATACAAACAACTGTTTCCATAGCTGATTACAGCTTCATTGTTTAGTACTTTCAAACCATTAGCCTCAACATTTCTTGTCAATTCATCTGAGGCAATAAAAATCAACTCTTCCTCAATCATGGGGTAAAAATTAACGTCATCACGTTGGGGATTTCGAGGAAGAAATCCGAGATCAACAACATGCTGCGAAACATCATCAATTACATTATGATGATATCCTGTTTCTACTCTAAATTTAACATTCGGAAATTTGAGATGAAACTGTTGTATAAGCGGAGACATTCTCGTAACAAAAAAAGATTCATGCATACTTAGGTAAATCGTTCCTTTTGGTTGGTTCGATTCATTCATAGCTTCTTCTAATGTCAGCCCCAAATGTACAAATTGATGGGCAAATTTAGCGAGTTTTAGACCAGCTTCAGTCGGTTTTACTCCTCTTGATAAACGATGAAACAGCTTTTGACCACATGCTCGTTCCAATAATTGAATATGATTTGTAACAGTAGATTGAACATATCCCAATTTTTCCGACGCACGATTAAAGCTCTTTTCCTCTATTACTGCAAGGAATGTCTTGAAAAATCTCCCTTCTAACAAGTCAATCATAATTCTAACATCCCCTTAGTTATCGAGTTTTGGAATAACGGGTATTGAATCTTTCCATAACTGAAATAGATAACTTTATGATAACATATCCTGAAAGCAATCAAGAAACTTTTAAATAATTACTTGAGGTCAAAGAGTTTACTTAGACTCTATGTGGCTAGAAATAATGGGATTTCCGGTGAATTTGGGTGGTACCCTCAAATGGTCCTTTCGTCCCTAATTGTTGTATACATCGAATTTTGGCGGAAAGGAGTTTTAATTTTTTGGGAAAATGGGAGGGAAAAATAATGAAAATGATTGAGGGACAACACTTGGAGCATGAATGGCTTAATAGACTTATGAAAAACGACATGGTAACAGGATCTGAGGCACTTGTCAGAAGCTTGTTGATTGAAGGTGTGGAAAGTGTCTTTGGGATTCCAGGAGGAAGTGTCCTGAACATATACGACGCCATTCATGATATTCCAGAGTTCAAACATATTTTAGCTCGTCATGAGCAGGGGGCAATTCATGCTGCAGACGGCTATGCACGCGCTACAGGAAAAGTTGGGGTTTGCTTTGCTACATCGGGCCCCGGGGCGACTAATCTTGTTACAGGTATCGCCACTGCTAATATGGACTCTGTTCCATTAGTTGTGATTACAGGAAATGTTCCGACGCCGCTACTTGGTACTGATGCGTTTCAGGAAGCGGATATTACCGGCATCACAATGCCTATTTCCAAGCACAACTTTTTAGTTCGTGATGTCAATGAGTTACCAAAGATCATTCATGAGGCATTTTATATAGCTTCCACGGGACGAAAGGGGCCGGTTTTGATCGATATTCCAAAGGATGTGTCGAGCCAAAAGATGATCTTTCAATATCCGTTAGATAATCCTAAGATTCGGGGGTACCACCCGGATATTCATCCAAATCTAATACAAATTGAAAAGTTACTCATGGCTATCAAAGAAGCTGAACGTCCAGTCATTCTGGCTGGCGGGGGCGTGATATACTCGGACGCATCCAAGGAATTGCTCGAATTTGTAGAAAAAACCCGGATACCAGTTACGACGACATTACTTGCTTTAGGAGCATTTCCAAGTGCACATGAATTATGGATGGGCATGCCGGGGATGCACGGAACATACACAGCGAATAAAGCCTTACAAAATTGCGATCTTCTCATCAGTATTGGAGCACGCTTTGACGATAGAGTAACGATGAAAACTAGCGGATTTGCTCCTAAGGCGAAAACTATTGCGCATATCGATATCGATCCAGCAGAAATTGGGAAAATCGTTCAAACGGCGATCCCTTGTATTGGCGATGTGAAATCCGTGCTTCAACAGGCTAACGTTCATGCGAAACCAGCAAAATCAGAAGCATGGCTGACTGAAATTCAAGAAAACAAAAGAAACTATCCTCTTCGTTACACGGATTCGGAAATAACTTTAAAGCCACAATTCGTTATTGAATTGATCAGCGAAACAACCAATGGCGAAGCGATCGTCACTACGGACGTAGGTCAGCATCAAATGTGGGCTGCTCAGTTTCATAAGTTTAAGCATCCGCGTTCGTTCATTACCTCGGGTGGACTTGGAACAATGGGCTTTGGTTTACCTTCGGCAATAGGGGCACAAGTAGGTTGCCCAGACCGACTCGTGGTGTCCGTGAATGGCGACGGAGGGATTCAAATGAATGCACAAGAGCTTGCGATTTGCGCTATTCATAACATTCCGGTGAAGATCGTTATTCTGAATAATCAGGTCCTAGGCATGATACGGCAATGGCAAGAAATCATTTACGATAGTCGTTTTAGTCATATGGACCTCTCTGGTAGTCCAGATTTCGTAAAACTGGCAGAAGCCTATGGTGTTAAAGGGCTCAGGGCAACAAACAAAGAAGAGGCTCGTAAGGTGTGGAAAAATGCTTTGGAAACACCAGGCCCTGTACTTATTGATTTTGTTGTTACTCAGGATGAGAATGTTTTTCCAATGGTTGCCCCGGGTTCCACGATAGATGAAATGATTATGGGGGATGAAAGATGAAACGCCACACTATATCTGTTCTTGTAAACAACCATCCGGGTGTTTTACAGAGAGTTGCTGGATTATTCGGACGCCGCGGTTTCAACATTGACAGTATAACTGTAGGTCAGTCAGAAGAACCTGGATTGTCCCGAATGATCATTGTGACATCCGGAGATGATAAAACGCTCGAACAAGTACAAAAGCAGCTTAATAAACTAATCGACGTTATTCAAATTGTTGAATTAACCGCTTATCCGCTGGTTGACCGCGAGCTATCACTTATCAAAGTAAGTGCTGTGTCTAAAGTGAAACCGGTTATTTTAAGTATTGTTGAACCCTTTCGTGCTTCTATAGTCGATTTAGGATTGGAAAGTCTAATCATTCAAGTTGTTGGAGATCAAGATAAAATTAATTCATTAATTGAGCTGCTGAGACCCTATGGCATCTTGGAACTAACACGTACAGGTTTGACGGCTATGACTCGTGGAGAAGTCGTAGGTGATTTACTACCTAATACAACATTAACATGTTAACCAACGAGTTAAATTCATTCGTTAAGTAGACAATTAAAAATGGAAGGAAGAGATAACATGAAATCACTTCATCATGACACTGAGTTAGACAATGCCATTTTTTTTAGCCATTATGTAATGGTCATGAAGGACGGAAGAATGATCGGAGGGGGTACTATAGAAGCTTACACTGACGATGAGGTACAGGTGGGTAACAGACAGTATTCACGTACAGAATCAACCTTTATTGTTTCACCAGCTCCTCAAATCTCAATTAATTTCTAATTGAACTACCTTTTAATAGGTAAATTAGGGGGCAATAAAAATGAGTTTTCAAGGTAAAGTTGTAGTAATTACCGGTGAAAGCAGCGAAATTTGAAAAGCTGCGGCAATTGAAATGGTGAAACGAGGAGCAAACGTAATTATAAATGGCTGCCTTGAACAAGCATTAGCTTAAGGATGTGAATTGCCATTGTTTTGCTTATTGCGGCATACGGGAGAGATTTGTAAAAAACGTTTAAAAGCATGATAAATTAGGTTTAGTTCGGAAATTGGCCAAGCGGGTCAATATAAATTATTAAAGAAAGTAGTGACTATCATCCATGCAAACCATAACTGCCGTACAGAAACAAAAAAGCATCGGTTCAATTCAATTCTTACCCGTTAACCTATTTGCGTCGGTTATGGGAATTTCAGGTCTATCATTGGCTTGGAGAGAAGCAAGCAAGCTATTCGGCACTTCCACCGTCATTGCTGATATTATAGGAATTGTTGCATTTGTGATTTTTATCGCGTTAAGCATAGGTTATATTTCAAAATGGGTTTTATACCCTCAGAAAGTCAAAAGTGAATTTATGCATCCCATTGTGGGAAATTTTTTCGGTACGATCACGATTGCCATACTCTTGCTTTCCTCCGTGATCGGCATCTACAGTCAAATATCGGGGCAAGTGATTTGGATCATCGGAGCAGTATTGGCATTAGCGCTTTGTTTTGTTTTCGTTGCACGCTTGCTGAACGGGAATCACGAGCCGCTTAACAAGGTTCCGGCTTCTCTGGTACCTGTGGTAGGGACCCTTGATATTTCGGTTGCCGGGGGGACAATGCCGTTCCCATGGGCGCATGAATTTAATTTATTTTCCCTTGCAATCGGTGGAACCGTGGCTTTAGTATACTTCACGTTGATCCTATCCAGATTGATTCATCACGCTCCAATGCCAGCAGGGTTAACGCCTTCTATGATAATCATGATTGCACCGTTTGAGGTTGGTTTTCTTGGCTATACGAACTTTGAACACGGAATTGATCAGTTCGCCTCCATTTTGTTCTACTTTGGTCTGTTCTTGTTCACTGTCTTGTTCTTCAAAGTATTCAAAAAGTCCATCCCGTTTGGCGCTTCCTGGTGGGGTGTAAGCTTTCCGATAGCTGCTCTCAGCAATGCTGCTTTAAAATATGCGATGTTCGTGGATTCGTGGCTGTTAATCACCATTTCCGCGATTATTCTGGCTTTACTCAGTATCGTTGTGGTCGTTCTCTTTATTCGAACAATAAAGGTGCTACTTAATGGGAGTCTGCTTAAAGGATAATCATGAATTGCTCCACATGCAATCGCTGAGTGATAGATAGTTCAGATCTTATTAGTGGTGAGAGATTTCAAATCAACGTTCAAAGTCAGCCTGTAAATAAGCTAATGTACAAGCCCATCAATTTCTAGCTGGTATTGAATAGTTGGGGGCTTCTTTTTAGATAATAATAAGGTAAATACGACCTCCTTAGTTTTAAAAATATTCCAAAATAAATGATATGAAATGGAGCGAACAAAATGAAAACTTTAGTAATTGTTACTCACCCGAACATCGAAGCATCTAACTGGAATAAAGCATGGGTGGAGGAGTTACAAAAACATGATGATATCACCATTCATGAGTTATATAAAACGTACCCTGATGAAAATATAGATGTTTCTAAAGAGCAGCAATTGATTGAGTCGCATGATCGAATTATTTTTCAATATCCGCTTTACTGGTACAGTACGCCACCATTACTCAAAAAGTGGTTTGACCAAGTATTACTTTATGGTTGGGCCTATGGACCGGAAGCAACTAAGATAAAAGGTAAAGAAATAGGTGTTGCAATTTCAACATATGGTTCTGAAGCATCGTATCAAGCAACCGGGTCTAATCGCTTTACACTTCAAGAAATATTGCGACCAGTAGAAGCACTTGCTCATTTTATTAGTGCCACTTATCTGCCTCACTTTTCACTAAACGACTCCTCAGACGTCACGGAAGAGCGACTAGCAAAGAGCAGTAAAGATTATATTCAGCATATTAGAACTGTGAAGCCAGCAGTAGTACATTCATGAAAGATTTAATCAGTCTTTTCCATTGATTGAGAAGATATAAACGACTTATTTTGAAGATGGTATTAACGGTGGGCAAAAACTAAAAATTATCGTTACACCGTCGAAAAACCAAACAACAGTCCAAAGATTTTCGAATAAATCTTTGGACTGTTGTTTATTTCTACATTGGTCTTACTTATAAAAGACTCAGGGGAGAGGTCATAATTTAATTTAACTCCGTTTTATTGCAATGAGAGGAAAAGGGAGATCATGGTATGAACGATTCAGTTGTAAAAAAAATAACGAACAGCTCAAAAAGGAAGTCACTATTTCATTTTACGAGAGTCCGCAACTTGCCTTCAATTGCACACCTTGATGCTTTGTATTCATGTAATCAAGTTGATCCTAACTTATCAAATGAAAGACGGATAGTTAGGAGAGAAATTCATTTTCACGGAAATGTTTTTGTAGCAAACGCACATCTACGAATTGCAGATCAAGTTATGGATGCAAAAACAACTCATCAGCAATTTCATAATTATCTGGATCAGCACGTATTTTTTTGGCCGACGCAAAGAGATTGTCAAAAAATGCTGGAGATTTATTCAAGAAGAGAACCAGATGAAGCATTTGCTATTTTTCAATTGGATGCACATTCATTGCTTTGTGACTTCTATGACACTGTTAAGTTGTCTAAGTACGATTCGGGAAGCTCACCTCGTTACCCAACGCGTTGTTCCTATAAAAAAAGTTTGCAAATGTTTTTGCCGCTAGACCAATTCGAGATTGTGCGGGAAAATGATGTGCCTTCAAAACCTTCTGAAATCCGCGAGGTCCTTGTGGAAAAGAAAGTAACGAACTTGTCCTGTTATTTACAGGCCATTTATTGTAAAAATAATAAGGAGATTCCCGAAGGATGGAGGAATTATGCACAATCTATTCAAGGATTTTAAGAATCGAGTCATTACAACTGGCCGGTAATTTATTGAGTTCGATTACTTTGGTAGGAGTTGATAACAGTCGGGAGTCTACTTAATATCGGAAAGAATGAGTTGTTATACAAAGGGTATAAAATGCATTCTTAAACGGATAATATTTAGGAATGAATTGTTATCTCAGTGAGAAAGGAACCATTACAGATCCGTCATGTAGTGGCCTTGTGTCGAAAAGGAGAACGATTGAAATGATTTGGAATATTCTAAAATCCAGAAGTTTTTTGTCAGCATACATTTTAGTCATTCTCATGCTTGTTGCTGCTGTTGTTCTACAACAAAAGGATATTGTTTTCCCGGAAATTGCTGGTATGGCCATGGGGGTTATGGTGTTTCCTGTACCGCATTGGGTGAAGAAGCCGGTTCATCTGTGGCTTTCCCCAACATTAGGTGCATTCATTGGCACCTCTTTGAACGATTTGTCCCTAATGCCGCTGCCGAAAATATTGTTTGGTCTTATGATTATTGTCATTTTAATGCATATATTTCGCGTCAATTTTGGACCAACGATTCCTGCAACATTGTTGCCGATCTTTTTAGGTCTACATGACTATGTTTTTGCAATCACAACTGCTGTCTTTACGTTTGTGATTATGTTGGCTGCTTTTAGATTGAGAAATCCAGAAAAGTTGCCTGGTGGTCCGGACAATTTTCGAAAGAAAACGGATACGGTTATCATAACCATTGTTTTAGCTCTTTGGATTGGGCTGGCATTCACAACAAGACTAGAAGTTTTAGTCGTTCCACCAGTATTTGCCCTGATTTTTGAGGTGTTTCATGCTGAGAAATTCACTTGGAAATTGATTCCACCCCGTTTAGCAGTATTGACGATAACAGCCATTCTTTCAGTCGGAGTCTATCATTTGTTGGCAGGTTCGATCATTTGGGTTGGTGTCGTTAATGTTTTGATTACACTCATTCTTTGTAATTTGTTTAAAACACCTATTCCTGTTGCATTTGGTGTCTCGTTGATGCCACTTATTTTCCCCGTATGGGGGAGTTGGGGTTTTCCAGTAGGTGTCTTTGTCACAACAGGAGTTTTGATGTGTATTTCTGCAGCATTCAGTCAGTTCAGAAACAAACAAGCGATACGAGACATAGCTGAGTAAACAGAAAGTTACCATCATAGATGTTCATAGCCCCTACCAAGTAATCAGATGAAAGCCAGAGTATGGTGAATGGAGGACCGGGTAGGAAGAGAACCATGGCATAAATAGCTTCAGCGCGTTCGGTGCCTGAAGGTCCAAACGATGGACGGCCGGAACAGTTGTGCAAGGGTGACAAGAATATATATGGATAAGAAGCCGCTCAGTTGCGGCTTTTTTCATTTTAACGAGATATGTTCTTGTCAAAGGCCAGTGACAAGTACATATCTCGGTTTCCGAATCAGGACAAGAACATGTATTGCTTCTCATAAGCTCCCTGTAATTTTCTAAGCAAAATCCGCTTGACATGACACCAAATGGTGACCTATAATCAAAGTGTCACCAAATGGTGTCCAATTGGAATGTTTGGAACCTGAATAAGTTTCGCTTGAAACAATTATGAGGAGGAAACAAAATGAGTAAAATTATCCATGCGGAAATAACCGCGAAACTAGAAACCCAGTCCCGAGGAAATTTGATTGCTTATTGGTCAGTTACCATTCTACTCGCAGTAGCTATTGTGTTAAGTGGTATCGGGCAGCTGATGCAATATGGGGGAAACATCGAGTTAGTGAAAAATCTTGGTTACCCATTATACGTCTTGACCATTCTCGGGATTTGGAAAGTGCTTGGAGCCATCGCTCTCGTCGTGCCAGGTTTTCCTCGGCTTAAAGAATGGGTTCACGCTGGAATCTTCTTTTTAATGACCGGTGCGGCTTTATCTCATGCGTTTGCTAACGATTATGGTGATTACGGGTTTCATATTATCCTTCCGCTTTCATATGCTGCACTAAATATCGCCTCGTGGGCGCTACGTCCGAAGAGCCGTAAACTTTACCACCAATAGATTTCTACTAAAGTATCTGATTGAGGAGTAAACAAAAAGCGTAGGAGGGGGCGTTATGAGCGAGAACAACCAATTGCGGGATGTTTTTGACGCGATTGCAGATCCGACTAGGCGCCGACTAATTCGTCTGTTAGCAGAGGCAGAGGAGATACCGCTTCATGAATTAACGGCACAGTTTCAAATGGGCCGTACAGCGGTATCCAAGCATTTGACAATCCTTAAAGAAGCTGGACTGGTACTTGAACGAAAAGTCGGCAGAGAAACGAGATATAGGCTAAACGCCTCTCCACTCAGAGAAATTCAAGATTGGGTGGCTTTCTACGACAAGTTCTGGAGTATAAATATGTTGCGCTTGAACCAACTATTAGAGGAGGAAGAAGAATGAGTTTAGTATTAACCTTGGATTTCCAGTACAAGACATCGATTGAGAAACTTTGGTCCGCCTTAACCGATTCAAGCAAGCTTGGCAAGTGGGTGGCCAACATCCACACCGGTCAAGCGATGGAAAATGATTTTAAGCCCGTCGTAGGACATCGTTTTCAGTTTCGTACTCAGCCGACCGAATGGTGGGATGGAATTGTTGACGGCGAAGTGCTTATCGTGGACGCACCAAACCGGTTGTCCTATACTCGGGCCAGTGGAGGAGAGATGCACACGGTCACCTGGACGCTGCAGGATTTAGGGGACGCAAAGGTTAACCTTCATCTCGAACATTCCGGAATCTCAAATGCTCAAGCACTGGGTGGAGCTAAATATGGCTGGGGTAAATGGTGCGGCGAGCTTGAAACAGCGGTCTAGGACTTTATTTTTAAGTTCTAAGCTGCTGTTGTTTTATTATGCTGTCTTAGTCTAATGCTGAGTAATCAGCAAATTTTTAGCAGTCCTTTTTATATATGATAAGGATCACCATAGTTGTATCTAAACTCAAAGTATACCTTGACCATATAAAGCCACTTCTCTGACAACGAGGTGGTTTCTTTATAAAACTTCTCTTTTATTTCATCTGTTGCATCCTTTAATTGCTTCATATCTTTCGTCTGTCCAAGGGTTGTTTAAGCACGCTCTTGTGCAAGTTTGAATAAGTCGGTCACCCATTTACTAACAAAGCCTCCTGCTAGGTAAAATAAGAAAAGGTAGCCATAACTTGCTCTCACTAAATGAAACAATCCAATGGAGGAAAGAAAGGGCTTAAATCCAAATGCGAAAGCTATAGCTAATAAACCAATATATAAATAGTAGTTTTTGCGATGATTAACCGTCCATTGGTACAATAACATATAAGTAACAGGTATTAGAGAAGCGTCCAAACCAAAACTTGATGGTGAAAAAGGTGTTAATGTGTAAGGGTATTCCCATAACTTTTGTGTTGTGCCGTACATGTCACTATAAATAGCAAATACGTGAACGACTAGACCATAAAAGCCAATCCGAAAGGCTTTTTTTCTGTCAATCATAAATACTAAGGCAATCAAAGGCACGATAAAAAATGTTATCATTACCCAAAATTGCCATGTATCTATATTTGAGTATGTTTTCCAGTACGTCGACCAATCATTTGTTACTGATGATATACGGTCTGACAACTCCTTGAGTGCTTCCTTTTGCTCATCCGACATAGCGCTGTTGCCCCCTTTATGGATAGGCTTTCACAAAATCAAGTTTATATACTCATATCCTACCAATTTTTTGTCGGTAGTCGGCAGCCTTTTGAAGTAAACGGGCAGTATAACGCAATTGAGAATGGAACTTATATTGAAATTATATTGTAAATATATGGTGTAATTGGTTCGAGAGAAGAGAAGTTGAAGAGGAAATGTATAGTAATAATTGAAAGGTTGGTCGATGCAACTTCAGGATTTGCATAGGCTGCATAGGACCGCTAGGGAATTATGCAGTGACGGAGTTCCGCTCGAACTAAGGTTTTTGATGTGACTAATGATGCGGGGAATCAAAAAAGAACCTGAGTAGCTTTATCAGGTTCTTTTTATTGCATATAAACAGACACGATGATATAATCAGATTACGACTTTGACAAGTTAATTGGACATAATTATTTCATCTTACAATTTTATTTTACCATGCCGATGAACTCTTGTCAAATGTTTTTTTCAATTTAATGGATAGGAGAGATATTGAATGAGTTCTTTGGTTCTCGGTTTTCAGGAAATGGAAAAAACGCAGCTTTTACTCGTTGGCGGAAAAGGATTAAATTTAGGGGAATTATCAAAAATTGAAGGAATACAAGTACCAGAAGGATTTTGTGTTACAACAGTGGGATATCAAAAGGCCATCGAACAAAACGAAACGTATCATGCTTTGTTGGATCGACTAACATTGCTAAAAGTAGAAGATCGAGATCAGATTGGTGAAATCAGCAGGAAGATTCGACAAATCATTATGGAAGTAGAAATTCCTTCCGATGTTGTGAAAGCAGTTACTCACTATCACTCCCAGTTTGGTGATGAACATGCTTATGCCGTTCGTTCTAGTGCAACTGCAGAAGATTTACCACATGCCTCTTTTGCTGGTCAACAAGACACCTATTTAAATATCATCGGCGTCGATACCATCTTGCAGCATATCAGCAAATGTTGGGCTTCCCTATTTACGGATCGCGCGGTAATCTACCGGATGCAAAATGGATTTGACCACAGCCAAGTTTATATATCTGTTATCGTTCAAAGGATGGTTTTCCCAAAGGCATCAGGAATTTTATTTACCGCTGATCCAATTACTTCCAACCGAAAGTTGCTATCCATCGATGCCAGTTTTGGACTTGGAGAAGCGCTGGTCTCTGGATTGGTATCTGCCGATAGTTATAAAGTACAGGAAGGGGAAATCGTCAATAAGAGGATAGCAACCAAAAAATTGGCTATTTATGGACTAAAAGAAGGCGGAACAGAGACAATTCAGCTCGATCCTGATCAGCAAATGAGTCAAACACTTACTGAACAACAAATTTTACAACTGGCACGTATCGGAAGACAGATCGAAGCTTATTTTGGTTACCCACAAGATATCGAATGGTGTTCGGTTGATGATACATTTTATATTGTCCAGAGTCGGCCAATCACTACTTTATACCCGATCCCTGAAGCGAATGATCAAGAAAATCACGTCTATGTATCTGTTGGTCATCAACAAATGATGACTGATCCTATAAAACCACTGGGAATATCTTTTTACCTGTTAATAACTCCAGCACCTATGCGTAAAGCTGGTGGAAGGTTATTTGTTGATGTTGCACCTAGGCTGGCTAAACCTGCCGACCGGGAAGCTTTATTAAATACTGTGGGATCCGATCCGCTCTTAAAAGGCGCACTCATGACCATTATAGAGCGAGATTTTATTAAATTGTTACCAAATGATCAAACAGCACCGATTCCAGGCAGAAGTAATACAGATATGCTGGAACAAATTGAAAGCAACCCGAACATCGTTTCTGATTTGATTGAGAGTAATCGCGCATCGGTAGAAGAGTTAAAACAAAACATCCAGACGAAATCAGGATCGGATTTATTTGATTTTATTCTGGAAGATGTCCAGCAATTAAGGAAGATCTTATTTGACCCACGAAGTACGGCTGTGTTTATGGCCGCCATAAATGCTTCATTATGGATCAATGAAAAAATGAACGAGTGGTTAGGTGAAAAAAACGCAGCAGATACGCTTTCCCATTCGGTTCCCAACAATATTACTTCAGAAATGGGTCTGGCATTAATGGGTGTCGCAGATAGGATTCGTCCTTATCCGGAAGTCATTAATTATTTACAGCATGTAAAAGATGATATCTTTTTGGATGAACTGGTTAAGTTCGAGGGTGGACAGGAAGCTCATGACGCAATCTATGCTTATCTCAATAAATACGGAATGCGATGCGCCGGAGAAATCGATATTTCTAAAACGCGTTGGAGTGAAAAACCAATTACATTGATTCCCATGATTCTGGGTAACATCAAAGCCTTTGAGCCTAATGCCGGCCAGCGAAAATTTGAGCAAGGGCGCCAGGAAGCTTTGGAAAAAGAACAAGAGTTAGTAGCTCGATTACTCCAATTGCCGGATGGTGAACAAAAAGCTGAAGAGACAAAACGAATGATTCGCCGAATTCGGAATTTCATCGGTTACCGTGAATATCCCAAATACGGTTGGATTAGCCGCTATTTCGTTTATAAGCAGGCTTTACTGAAAGAAGCTGAAAGGCTCGTACAGGCGGGCATTATTCATGAAAAAGAAGATATATTCCTTCTCTCTTTTGAAGAACTTCATGAAGTCGTACGCACTAACAAACTTGATGATCAGTTGATCAACAAACGGAAAGAGGATTACAAATTTTTCGAGAAACTAACTCCCCCGCGTGTACTCACGTCAGATGGTGAAATCATTACAGGTACGTATAACCGAGAAAATCTGCCAGTTGATGCAATTGTAGGTCTACCTGTTTCTTCTGGAGTGATAGAAGGACGAGCACGTGTCATCTTAAACATGGAAGAAGCTGATCTAGAAGATGGAGATATATTAGTCACCTCTTTTACTGACCCTGGCTGGACACCATTGTTTGTATCCATTAAAGGACTAGTCACCGAAGTTGGTGGATTGATGACCCATGGAGCAGTTATCGCACGTGAATATGGCTTGCCAGCAGTTGTCGGGGTGGAAAATGTTACCAAACTGATAAAAGATGGGCAACGAATTCGCGTGCATGGAACAGAAGGGTATATCGAAATATTGTAATGGCTGAATACGTCAAGTAAGAGCCTTGGACAAGAAAACTAACGGAAACTATAGTCATCAGGAAAAGGCTGCCTACAGCATAAAACGGCAGCCTTCTTTTCTTCTGGTATATGAAGTGAATCGTTCGAATTCCCACAAATTTTTGATTAATAAACAACAAAATACCACTATTAATTTTGGGATTATGTAGGTTATAATGGAAGTAACAGCCAAGATCCTTCATAATCTTTCGAAAACCCTCAAAAAGGAAGGAGATTGATGATGCTTACATCAGAACACTTGGAAACCCGTCACCTGGAAGCGATCCGAAAAGCGCAGGAATCGATCGATTTGCTAGCAGTAGGGGTATCCAACGATCCTCACCGTCTGGCCTATCACTTTATTTCGCCATCCTGCTGGATAAACGACCCCAACGGAATGATTTATTTTCGTGAGGAATACCACTTGTTCTATCAAATTCATCCTTTTAGTGCTCAAAATGGGTTGAAGCATTGGGGGCATGCAAAAAGCCGAGATCTTGTTCATTGGGAGCATTTGCCTATAGCTCTTGCACCCACCGAAGAGTTCGAACGAAATGGATGTTTCTCAGGCAGTGCGGTTGATAACAATGGAACGATGACGATTATTTATACCGGTAATGTGAATGGCCCGGATAAAGTGCAAGTGCAATGCGTCGCCTCCAGTGAAGACGGTATTTATTTTCGGAAATATGTTGGCAATCCAGTTATCGATAAGTTTCCCGAGGAGGGTTCAAAGGATTTCCGAGATCCAAAGGTATGGATGCATGAGGGTGTCTGGTATATGGCTGTCGGTTCAGGAAAGGATGGGCGTGCAAATGCACTCTTATACAAGTCAGCCGATCTGACGGCTTGGACTTATGTCGGCGTAATGGCCAATGGCCTTGATGGACAAGGGAGAATTTGGAACTGCCCGGATTTCTTCCGGTTGGAGGGAGTGGATGTACTTCTTGCTTCCCCAGCTGTGTCGCCAACAGAGCGGGATATCCGCACCAATATTTACATGATTGGCCAAATGGATTATGAGACGGGAAGATTTACACAAGTTTCAGATGGGGATATAGATCTCGGTCCTGACTTTTATGCACCTCAGACTTTGATTGACGACCTCGGTAGAGTTATCCTGTTCGGTTGGATGGATATGTGGTGGAATCCGATGCCGACACAAGCCTACGGATGGACGGGGGCTATGACCATTCCGCGTGTCGTTACGCTTGACGGGAATGGAAAGCTTGCATTCACGCCAGCGCCAGAGCTTCAGCAACTTCGAAGCAACGAGCTACAATTTGGTGCCTTCCGCTTGTCTCCTGAGCAAACGGATCTGCTCGATGAGGTCAAGGGAGATTGCCTTGAAATAGTTGCGATTATACATATAAATGAAAGCGGTGCCAATCGCTTTGGATTTCGGTTGCGGCGTTCTGCAGACAGCTCACAAGAGACTATTGTTACCTGCTGTCTGACGAACGGTGAACTGATCGTGGATCGAACGAGATCGGGTATTGTAGACGGAGGAATAAGAGTTATTCAGTTGATGCCAGCGGCGAATGGAAAACTGAAGCTGCAAATATTCCTGGATCGTTCCTCTATGGAGCTATTCGCGAATGACGGTCAAACGACGGCTTCCTTCCGTATTTACCCAGATCCGCAAAGCTTAGGAATCAGCGTTTTTGCCGAGGGAGGATGCATCCAGTTCGAATCCTTGGCGATCTGGAAATTAAACGCGATATGGTAGAAGTTGCACCGATCGTGCTGCGCTCCCATAGTCTGGAGGTCACAGTTCAAAAGCCAGGTATCAAATACAACGGTTCGAGATTTGATTGGACCGGTTGGGTCTCTAGCATTACGTTGCATAACCGTCACACTTTTTGTACGGATGAATCGTTGACGCCAGGTGATGGAACGGGTGGTTCTGGACTGTGCAATGAATTTGGCATTTTTCAGCCAATTGGTTACGAGGAAGCGCTTCCAGGAAGGCAGTTCCCGAAGCTGGGTGTCGGTCTCTTGACCCGTCCGGATGAAGCGAGCTATAAATTCTCCCGTCCGTACATGGTTGAACCGTTCTTCATAGAAACAAAGGCAGACGATTCTAAAGTGACGTTCACCGTTCACGCACACCGATGCAATGGATACGCGGCGAAACTCGTTAAAACCTTATCTGTGAAAGATAGCTTGCTTTCCATTGCGTACGAGTTAGTCAATTTGGGTGAAAAAACAATTGTGACGCATGAATACTGCCATAATTTCGTAGCATTAAACGGAAATCCTCTCGGACCAGACTATCGGCTGAAATTGCCAATGACACATACGTTTTCCTGCGAGCCTAGTTCTCCTTTAGATTTCAAAGATGGGGATATAACCTGGGCTTATACGCCGGAACAACCGTTTTACTCACGCTTAAGTGGACCTTTTCTTCCAGGCTTGCAATGGGAATTGACGCATAAGTCCGGTGTGGGGATGCGTGAATCCGTTGATTTTTCCCCTGGATTCATCGCGCTTTGGGGGGACGCTCATGTGATCTCGCCGGAGGTATTTATGGAGATTGCCGCGCTTTCGGGTCAAATGATTCGTTAGGTAAGGCAGTTTGATTTTTTCGAGCACGATATGGAAGGAAGGACGGGCAGATGAGCGGGAAAACAGCACTCGTTACAGGGGGAAGTCGTGGAATCGGTCGCGGCATTGCGCTGGCCATGGCAGCCAGGGGTTATGATCTCGCGATCAGTCATTGGAAGGATGCAGATAACGCTCATCTCACGGCAAGGGAGATTGAAAACCAACTAAACCGCCAATGCGTTGTATTTGAAGGGAACTTAGAGGAGGAGGAGGAACCTCTTAAATTAGCGAAGGAAGCCATTCGAACGCTGGGTCATATCGACGTTCTCGTTAATAATGCCGGTGTTACGATTTTTCAGAATGCGGCCAATATGGAGCTAGAAAAAATCAATCGATTACTCCACCTCGATTTACGTGCTCCATTACTGCTTATGCAGGCGGTGTCCAAACACATGATCGAACAGGGAGTCCGTGGAAGTATACTCAATATCACCTCAACTCGGGGAGAGAGGGCTTATCCGGGAGATGCTGTATACGGCGGTGTCAAGGCGGCGCTGACTCGAGTAACAGCTTCAATTGCACTGGATTTGGCGCCATATGGGATCCGCGTGAACTGCATTGCTCCAGGGGCGATTCAAACAAATGACAATCGAAGTGACTATTATCGCAAGTTCGGTCAGCGAATTCCTCTAGAACGTCCCGGTACACCAGAAGATATAGGAAAGGCCGCTGTATGGCTTACCTCAGAAGAGGCGTCCTATATAACGGGAACGACCATTCGCGTCGATGGCGGACTCATTCTGCCAGGGATGCCAGAAACAGAGGAAGGAATCGGGTGGAGCTAGAGGTGACTTAAACCACTGCAATCAGCTCGAATAAATTTTTCAGAAATGGGAGATACGCCAAACATGTCACAATTACAAATCCGAGATGTACGGACGATTTTGACTGCACCAGATGATGTTAACCTTGTTGTCGTTAAAATAGAAACGAATGAGCCCGGCTTGTACGGTTTGGGCTGTGCAACCTTTACACAGCGTCATTTGGCCGTGGCAACCGCTGTAGATCAATACTTGAAACCATTCCTTATCGGAAAGGATCCACTCCGAATCGAGGACATTTGGCAAACCTCAATGGTCAGTGCCTATTGGCGTAACGGACCGGTGTTGAATAATGCTATTTCAGGCGTGGACATGGCGCTGTGGGATATTAAGGGGAAGCTCGCGAACATGCCCGTGTATGAAATGCTTGGCGGTAAGCTCCGGGAAGCGGCGGTCGTTTACCGGCATACTGACGGTCGGGATGAACAAGAAGTAGAAGAGAATGTATGCAAGTATATCGAACAGGGCTACCGCATCCTACGCTGTCAGATGGGCGGGTATGGCGGGAAAGGCCATAAGTTTCATTCACCGGAGAACGCGCAGCAAGGGTCCTATTTCGATCCAGATACATACACACGAAGTGTGCCGCGGTTGTTTGAGCATTTGCGCAGCAAGCTCGGTAATGAAATTGAGCTGCTGCACGATATTCATGAGCGCCTTGTACCTATCGAAGCGGTACGGTTGGCCAAACAGCTTGAGCCATATCGATTATTTTTCTTAGAAGATGCTCTTCCGCCCGAGCAGCTGGATTGGTTCCGGCAAATCCGCAGTCAATGCGCCACACCGCTCGCTATGGGCGAACTGTTCGTCCATTCAGCGGAATGGATGCCGCTTGTGACAGAAAGATTGATCGATTTCATTCGCTGCCACATCAGTGCCATCGGCGGGCTGACGCCCGCCAAGAAGCTGGCGACGCTATGTGAGGCGTTTGGTATACGAACAGCTTGGCATGGACCGAATGATATCTCTCCGGTGGGTCAGGCCGCCAATATTCATCTTGACTTGAGCAGCCCGAATTTTGGCGTTCAGGAGTGGAGTGAGTTTTCAGACAAAATGCGCGAAGTGTTTCCGGGCTGTCCCGTGGTCCGAAACGGCTATGTATATCTGAATGAGAAGCCTGGTTTGGGCGTCGATCTGGACGAGAGCAAAGCATCGCTTTATCCCTGCCATAATCGTCTGCCAGAGTGGACGCTTTCTCGCATTCCCGACGGTTCTCCAGTGCGACCATAACACTCAAGTCCTTCGAGTAGGAGTTTAAACCGACATGGCGATTCCGATTTTGTTCAATCGCATACCCCCAGATAAACGTCTGGACAGAGAGGCATCGATCACTTTAGTACTTCAGTCGCTATTCACCTTCGGTTCATCACTGTCCAGCATTTTTCTGAACCTGTATCTGTGGCGGTTGACGGAAAGTTTATGGATTAACGGGATTTACAACATTGTTTCCAATGCTTTCATTGCCGTATGCTTCGTAATCGGGGGTAAATTGGCAAAGAAATTTGACCGTATGGTCGTGTACCGAATCGGAATCACACTCATTGCTTTGTTTTACCTTTGTATCCTGCTGGCGAAGGAGCATGTAGCCGAATATTATATACTTTTCGCCGTATTCTCCGGGATTGGCAGCGGGTTTTATTGGATAGGTTACTGGACACTGCTATACGATGTTTCGAACGATAGGAACCGCATGCGGTTCTTGGGTCTCAGCTCAGCGTTCTCGACTTCTGCTGCGATGTCCGGGCCGCTATTATCGGGGGTGATCTTCAACGCGGTAGGAGGCTTGCGCGGTTACACGATCGTATTTGGTATCGCCTTTGTTGTGTTTTTATTAACAGCTGTCTTGAGTCTGCTGGTGCCGAAAGCTCCAAGCCACCGCAAAGCTTATTATCTCGGGCATATGGGGCTGCTGCTGCGTAAAAACAAAACATGGCGTAAAGCGATGTATGGCAATTTAATCACAGGAATTATGCAGGGTGTCTTTTTATTTCTGCCGCAGATCCTATTGATAACAGTCTTTCAAAAAGAGTCTTTCGTCAGTTATTTTGGAGCTTTCCTCTCAATGCTGACTATTTTAATCAATATATTATTCGCCAAACTGGCAAGGGAACGTCACGAGCGAAAATATTTACTTTGGTCCGTCATTGGCTATATGATCGCGGCTTCTCTTCTGTTGTTTAAACTGTCGCCAGTTATTGTAATCAGCTTTATAATCCTGCAAACGCTGTTCGGACCTCTGAAGTCAAACGCATTTGATTCCTATTTTTATCGGTTAATTGGCACCTTACCTCTGAAGGGCAAGCTGCGAATAGAGTCGATGGTCGTCCGTGAAATTTGCTGGGATGCAGGTAGGATTGCGACGGTTTTTCTATTGATTTCTCTTTCAAGCAATTTGAATGCCCCATGGTTGCCTTGGGTCGTCATTGGATCATGTGCATCGCAATTCTTATTATTCTTTCTGATGGATGAATTGGAACAATCTACGAAGAGAAGATGAAATCTCGACCATTGTTCAGAAATCTCATAAAGACGCTATTGGCGCACGACGTCAAGAGCGCCCTGACAATTTAGCAGGACGCTCTTGTTTTACATGGACTACAGACTTCTCTCTAACAAGGCTCCAACTTGTTTGGCCATTGTTTGAGGTGGGGATGGCATTCCATTTCTAATCCACCATTCTATGACACCTACATAAGCGATCCCAGTATACTGCAGTATAACGTCTTCGCTTAAATCCGTATTTCTTCCGCTTTCTTTGTCAATCTCACCTTTGAATCCTATCGTAATAAAATCAAAAAGCCGCGTTCTAAAAGAAGGGGCCCCTTGACTCGCTAACATGGTCGAAAAGAATAAATGATTTTTCTCAAAATATTCGAAAAAAGGTAAAAGTGCATTGCTCCAATCCAGTCTGCAAGCCCATTCACCCATCTCCCTTAATTCGTTAATGTGTGCTTCTATGAGTTTGTCCAATAGATCATATTTGTCCTGATAATGAAGATAAATGGTACCACGGTTTATGTTTGCCCGGTCAGCAATATCCTGAATTGTAATGTCATCGAAATTTTTTTCACTCATCAGCTCAATGACAGCCTTTTTCATAGCTTCTTGTGTTTTTAGAATTCTCCGATCCACTTTTGCCATTGTAAATATCCACCAAGCTTTCATAAATAGTTAACATTTTCGATTATTGTGTTGAGAAATCAACAAATTACGTTTCTTTAACCATTGAAAATCTAAATCGCACTTATATAATAATAGACGTAAGTTGAATAATCAAATCATATTGGTTAAAGATAAGGTGTTTGTTTCAAAATTATGTAATAAAAATTTGGGAGGGATTTAAGAGTGATGGACGTAAAAACTTGGTTTATTACTGGTGCCGGTCGTGGTTTAGGTGTGGATATTGCAAAGGCAGCCTTGTCTACCGGCTCAAATGGAAGTGGTACGCTCCAAAAGAGGATCGCTATTAAATGCTATATCGATTTTTGTTTACCATTCCATTAAACGATATGATGGATGAAATTATTATTAAATTGGAAGTGGGGGGACTTCAATGTCGCACAATAAACAAGTGGCTCTTGTTACAGGCGCGAATCGAGGAATTGGATATGAGCTTGTCAAACAATTGGCTTTGAATGGTTTTAAGGCCATTTTGGCGAGTCGGGATCTAGAGAAGGGGCACGCATCTGCCCAAAACCTTAAGCAGTCAGGATTGGATGTATCATTTGTGCGGATGGATGTCGATGATCAAGAAAGCATCCGTCAAGCGGCACTTAACGTAAATGAGACATTCGGAAGATTGGACGTTTTGATTAATAATGCCGGCGTGTATCTGGATGAGAATGAAAAATTATTGAAAACGAATCCTGCCATTCTGGAAAAAACGATGTCAACGAATTTCTTCGGCGCCTACCATGTCATCCGTTCCTTTATGCCGCTCATGGAAAAGAGGGGCTATGGGAGAATCATTAATATCTCATCGGAATATGGAATGATGAACGAGATGTCGGAGCGAGGAGTGGGCACCTACAAGTTGTCCAAACTTGCTCTTAATGGATTGACTCGACTGGTAGCTGCGGAAATCCAAGGTGATATCAAAATCAACGCAGTCTGTCCGGGATGGGTAAGAACGGATATGGGTGGTCCAGCAGCCCCTAGAACACCCAAGCAAGCAGCAGAGTCTATCCTTTGGTTAGCGACGATTGGACCCGAGGGACCCCAAGGAGGATTCTTCAGAGATGGACAAACAATCGATTGGTAATGAAATTACGGACGGGCGCTCCAACAAATCTTTTAAGGAAACAACTGCCAAAATAAGGGGCCCCTTATCTTGCTACCATCGTCGAAAAGAATAATTAGGCTGAAAGTATTCCAAAGAGTGTACTGTCGACTGACACAATCCTTTTCAGTTGCCGACCCACGGAATATCCCCATTGCCCTTTCAGAAAAGTCTTGAATGGTTATGTCATCAAAACTCTTTTTAGACATTAGTTTGATCAGAGCTTTTTATGGCTTCTTGGCTTTTAATTATTCTTCTGTCTACTTTTGGCATCTTTTGTCACCAGAGCCCCTTTAAAAATAATAAACAATTTATATTAATTTGTTTAATAAACGACGAATTACGCTCTTTTAACTATTGATAGCATCTTGAATTGATTTATAATTATAGACAGGTGTTGATTAATTTTGATGTGTTTATTTTAATCATAAACTACAGGAGGTTATATATGATTACTGCTCATGCACGCGCTACATTCAGTCCGGAAGGTCCGTTCAAACTAACCACGATCGAGCGCAGGGACCTACAGCCGCATGATGTCCTCATTGAAATAAAGTACGCTGGTATTTGCCACTCCGACATTCACACTGCTCGTGGCGAGTGGGGACCGGTTAACTATCCTCTCGTTCCAGGTCACGAGATCGCCGGAATTGTCAACCAGGTTGGTTCGGAAGTCACCAAGTATGCAGTTGGCGATCGAGTAGGAGTAGGCTGTATGGTTGACTCCTGCAGAGAGTGTGATAATTGCAATAAGGGAGAGGAGCAGTACTGCCTCAATGGAATGACGGGCACCTATGGTGCTATTGATCGGTATGGGCAATATACGCAAGGTGGTTATTCCACCCACATCGTCGTAACCGAGGATTTCGTGGTTCGAATTCCTGACGGTATTGAGCTTGATGCGGCCGCACCACTCTTGTGTGCCGGTATCACAACGTACTCGCCGCTGCGCCATTGGGGAGTGGCCCCTGGCAAGAAGGTAGCGGTTGTCGGACTAGGCGGGCTTGGACACATGGCGGTGAAGATCGCTCATGCCATGGGGGCGGAGGTAACGGTATTATCACAGTCTCTAAAGAAGAAAGAAGACGGTTTGCGGCTTGGCGCGGACCAATATTATGCCACAAGCGATCCGGAGACGTTTAAGAAGCTGGCTGGTTCGTTTGACCTCATCGTGAACACCGTGAGCGCGAAGATCGATATCAGTGCCTACCTTTCGCTGCTGGCGTTGGACGGTACAATGGTCAACGTCGGTGCGCCGTCGGTGCCGTTGTCCGTTAACGTATTCTCCCTTATCGGTCATCGTCGCTCATTTGCTGGGTCGATGATCGGTGGAATTCGCGAAACGCAGGAAATGCTTGATTTCTGCGCTGAACACCACATCGCTCCTGAGATCGAAGTTATTTCCGCCAAGCAAATTGATGAAGCCTGGGAGCGCGTGCTAGCTTCAGATGTCCGGTATCGATTTGTAATCGACATCAGCACAATGGGAAATGAATAAATATTAATCCTAGTAAAATTGAAGGGGCACGCCTACATCGGTGTGCCTCTTTACCAGCTGCAGGACAACTGATCACCGTATTCGCGATCGCTAGTGCGATCGGTTCGCCCATTTTCACTTATTAATGCTTTCTCTCGCAATAGTGGTATTCGGCAGACTTTTGACAATTACCTTACCAGGCTTCGGATTTCTCATCGTTTCTCGTATTGTACTTGCTATAGGAGGCGGCGTTTTTGTTATCGGCGCGAAGACCGTCGCGGCGAAACTGGCGGCGCCAGGTAGGCAAGCTGCAAATCAAAGCGCATGTGCGGGGAAGCCTGAATATGTGTAATGACAAGGATACGTAGGTATAGAAGAGATGACTATTCGTCCCACAGCTCAATTGGTTACTAATAAAAACAAAAGAAAGTAGGGAGTAAAAATGAAAAACGAACACTTAAGCAATAGCACCATCTTTCCGTTGGGTCAAAAAGTAGGACAATACTTTATAGGTGACGCCTACTTACAAATGGTGTTTACCGACCCAACCCCACTCAATACCGCTATCGGGAATGTAACCTTTGCTCCAGGTGCCCGTAATAACTGGCACTCTCATCATGCGGGGCAAGTGTTGTTAGTAACTGCCGGTGAGGGTTGGTATCAAGTAGAAGGAAAACGAGCCCAATTACTTAAAACAGGTGACGTGGTAAATATACCACCAAACCAAAAACATTGGCATGGAGCAACGAAAGATAGCTGGTTTGTACATTTAGCTCTTACACCAGGACAAACAGATTGGTTAGAACCCGTAACGGATGAAGAATATAACAATCTCTAGTAAATGAAAAATAAAGTACAGAAACGGCAGACGTATTAAAAGAACTATGCAATTTGATTTTGATACGTAAGTTTATTAATTATTGAAAAATCTCAAAGAATATAGACCGATAAGAATCCACATAAACTGCGGATTTTTTATTTCTCGAGACAATCACTTGTCATAACCTAGAAAACTGATTAGATGTACCAATTAAGATGGAAATTTTCTTAAATGAAAATCACCTATATGGGAACGGGTTTAAACAAAAATGTATAGATATTAAAACCCGCCAATAGAAATTCTGCAAAAGCAGTAATAATTCAAAATGACAAAATGATAACGGCTTTATCATCCATGAAATCCACAAGGGCAGCTGAAGCTTGATCTTCTGAACATTCAAACAGCGGTAAGCCTTTCTTCTTAAAAGCTAAAAAAACATCGAAATAATATTTCGATGTTTTTTTATAATTTGCTAACCCAGAAAAGCGATAGAACGTTTTACTTTCTTTGCAAATTCAATAGGATTATCAATGGACTCCCAGTGAATATACATAAGACGCGGGTTCTCGAACAGCCAGTGATTATGGACTGCTGTTACTTTAATCCCGTTATTACGAAGATTTGAGAGCAATCGATTTACTTGGTTTTGGAAGAGAGCCGTTTCCCCCAAACAGAGTGCGCGCCCCGACTTGTCCAGTGATTCAAACGAAAACAGTTGATAACGGACTAAAGGAGATGTTGTACGTCTTCCTAAAATAGTTGCGTTTACTCTCCTATTTCTAGTAACAAAACAAACTGGACCTTTTGTAATTTCATGCTCGGTTCCACCTAAAATGGTTGAAAATTGATCACATAGTCTTCTAAAGGCAGGACTTACTTTTACTTGCTCCGCCATATGAAATCATCCTTTCATAATAAGATACGAACAAAACTAAACGGCAATTAACCCAAGAATGCAATGGACTCTTTGGTTCTTTTCGCAAATACGACAGGATTCATGATGGCTTCCCAGTGCATATACATTAATCGAGGATTTTCTTTTAACCAGTGGTTATGAATCGCAGTCACTTTTATCCCGCGTTTACGGAGGTTCGTTATTAAACGATTAACCTGATCTTGATGAACGGCAGTCTCACCCAAGCATAGCGCACGACCCGAGCTATCTAGCGATTCAAACGAGAACATTTGCATTTGAACCAGAGGGGAGCGCGTTCTTCTTCCTAAGATTGTTTCTTTTAAATTCGTCATTCGTGTCACAAAACAAACCGGACCTGCTTCAATTTCCGATTCGCCTCCTAAGATTTTGCCAAATTGCATACAAAGCTTTCTAAATTGCGGACTTACTTTCAGTAGTTGTGCCATATAAATCCTCCTTTAATCATGTTCAACATAGTGTATGATCATAGTAGAATAGAGAATTGGACCAATTACTATTATTTCAAAAATGTTTACAAATTCCATAGACTATTAAAAACACGAAAAAAAAGCACTCTGATCATAGAGTGCCTTTATGAAAACTGAACTAAGAGATTTTAGTTATTCTTCTTCACTATTTTCGAATCTTTCTCGAATCTTCCTCCGTTGTTTCCTTTTATCTATCCATATGACTTGTTTAGCGATCGTATATCCGATTAGATATGCTGCCGCTGAAGTATTTCCATCCACAGTAAATGGGATGATTGAAGCATCTGAAACAATTAAATCTTTTACCCCGTGAACGTTTCCCCGCCGATCAACGACCCCTCCATTTTTTAATGGGGCCATTCGAAGCGAGCTTTGTTGGTGATGATTGTGCTCAAAATTTTCTTTAATAAATTGCTCCAGTTCAGCGTCATTATCAATCGTTTCAGCAGTTGGAGAAATGAGCCGATATATTGGATCTATGGACATTAGCTCAGCAGCTATATTCTTTACATAGATCTTATAAATGTTTTTTACGGCTTCTAAATCATTCGGATTATCTAGAAATCCTTCATCTGCCAGCACAATTTTAAGCGGGTCTTTGTTTTGGATTCTGATGGAACCGCGACTATTCGGCCGCAAGTAAATCAAACCTAACGTTAACGTATCGCCTTCAGAACCTATACCCAAAATTTGAACCGCTCGACGTTTTCTATCCATTTCTAAAGGGTCAGGCAGGAAAGCCCCGCCGGTATAAAGGGCATTTGGATCATTTGAAGGTAAAGGTCTGTCACTAGGATTCGATTGAAATACAGCAAAGTTAAGTGTGTGGTTTCTTAAGCTTTTCCCCACGTTTGGATTATTAAAGATGCAGCGAATACCAGCTTTTTTAAGTATTTTTGCAGATCCTATTCCTGATAGCATTAAAAGCTGAGCGCTGTTAATACCTGCTGCAATAATGACTTTTTTCCTTGCGTGTGCGATAATGCGCTTACCATTTTTTAGAAATTCCACTCCACAGGCACGTTTATTATTAAAAATCACCCGTAAAGCGGTAGAATCAGAAAATAATCTTAATTTACGACCATTTACTCCCCGACCATTCAACGTTAAGACATCCGAAGACAAAAATGCAGTGGAGGAACTTTCCCTTCTGCCATTCGGATTCTGATATAACTGCCATCGAGTAAAGGGGCCAATTGTGGTTTTCGGGTTATTATAATCGAGAATTTCAGGGAGGCCGGTAGCTCGCTCGATTGCAGTAACTAATTTTTTTGCCATGGATGTCGGATTTACAGGAGCCTGACGAATGTCAATGGGCCCACGATACCCGCGTGCAGAGGCATTATTTGTTTTCCCATTATATTTTTCTAGTCTTTTGAATCGCAGAACCGCTCGATTAGGAGACCAGAGAGGACCAAGCAGCTTTTCCCATTCTTTTAATACCTCGCCTGTTGGGCGCACGTACTGTTCTCCGTTAATCGATGAACCGCCGCCCAAGAGACGTCCTGTTGTCCATTCAAACGTTTGATCGTCCAGCCCCGCTTGCGGGACACCTTCTCCTTGCCAAAAATACTGAGGGAAGAACTGTTCTTCCAGCTCAGAAGCCATTGTCGAGTCGCTAATCGGTTTGTCTTTATCGTTGTTTCCGCCCGCTTCTAAAACAAGGACGGATGTTCTTTTATCATCGGATAGGGTTTTCGCGATTACCGCTCCTGCGGGTCCTGTACCCACAATAATGTAATCAAAAGTTAATTTTTTTTCCATCAAAACTCTCCTTTAAATAATGAGCTAATGTAGGATATTAGGCTTAGTTGTCTCATGTGTCGAAAAAATAACTTGCCCTGTACCATCCTAATTACATTCGGAGGTAATAAGTATGGCAATGCCAACCCATATTGTAGCTGTAGGCGGTATCGTAGAAAATGAACGAGAGCAAGTCCTTTTAGTGAAGACACAACATGGTGGTTGGGTATTTCCTGGTGGGCAGGTGGAAGTAGGTGAAAACCTAATGGATGCTTTAATTAGAGAAATAAAAGAGGAGAGTGGCATAGACGTGTTTGTTTCTTACTTGATTGGAGTTTATTCAAATACAGGAATTCATAAATGGCATGACGGTGTAACTGATGTTCCAACCAAAGTTATGTTAGATTTTATGTGCATGCCTGTGGGTGGAGAATTGTGTACTTCTGAGGAAACATGTGAAAGTCGCTGGTTTGAAAAAGATAAAGTGCTCGATATAGTCATAGCACCAGCTATACGTACTCGCTATCAAGCTTATTTGGATTTTGGCGGTAACTCATGTTATATGGAGTATGTAACGAAACCTAACTTTGAAGTAAAGCTGAAACGAACTGTATAAAATATTTTAACAAGCCGTTCAACTAACGAGGAACACTTGCTGAATAAAGACTTAATACTAAAATTAAGCAGCAACAAAGCATAAAATAACGTCAAGAAATCAAGGGGGTGTGATGATGAATACAAGGCGACAATGTGTGGTCTTCTGTTTAATAATCTTTTTACTAGTTTCTTGCAATAAAAATGATGGGCGAAATGTCGTCTCCGATTTTCCAAAGGTATCAAAGCCATACCATTCAGAACAAGCAGTTAAGAATGGAGATGTTGTAAACATCCATGGGACATATTTTAATATCGAAAAATGGAAAACATTCTTGGGAAATCTAGAGAGTAATCAGCCCTCTAAGGTCCGAATTACTCAGTACACCGTCGAAGGAGATCCAATCTTTTACGAGTTAACATATGATGGGAATTTAGTTCACTACACATTCGATAACTCAATGGATGCATTTGGTTCAGATTTGCGCAGACCAAGTACAATTTGCAAAAGTATAGAAAAAAAGAAGTCAGAACAAGGTATGGAGGGTTTTATTTTAAAGGGATGCGACATTTCAAAAACTGGTGATACCTTTTGGTTCGTAGATCAAAAATAGTGCCGGATTGAGGGACGCGGCCATGAATTATGGACGAAGACCAAGGAAAGACCCACTGCTCGAAAAGAGGCCATCGCTCGCACTGGTAGACGATCAGCAATTGGAGCAATATGGTATAATGGGCTTGAATCGGGAGACAAAGGAGGAGGAATAAGTGATGAAGCTTATCGACTTAAGCGTTCCGATTAGTCCGCACATCCGCGAGCCTCTACCGGCGAAGATCGAGTATGCGAACCATGAGGCCGGGGCACTGCAAGCTGCGGCGGCACTCGGGCTTAAGCAGGACGATTTTCCGGAAAGCAAGGCGTGGGCGACGGAAACGGTAACCCTGAATACGCATGCGGGTACTCATATCGACGCGCCATGGCACTACTGGCCGACTTCGGAAGGGAAGCAGGCAAGAACGATTGACGAACTGCCGCTCGAATGGTTTTATTCCGATGGTGTAGTGCTCGATTTCAGTACGAAGCTGCCGGGTTACGAGATTACGACGGACGATCTGATAGCCGAGCTGAAACGGATCGAGTATACGTTGAAACCGTACGATATCGTTCTCATCCGGAGCGATGCGGACAAACGTTTGTACCATGAACATTATGCGTTCCTTCACGCCGGGGTATCTGCCGAAGCTACGCTATGGCTTCTGGATCAAGGCATCAAGGTAGTCGGTACTGACGGCTGGGGCTGGGATATCCCGCTCAACCTGCAAGCTGAAGAGTACAAAAAGCAGCCGAGGGAAGGCGTCCTGTGGGCAGCGCATTATGTCGGCAAGGACCGGGAATATTGCCAGATTGAGAAACTGTCCAATTTAGAAAAAATTCCGAAGCCGTTCGGCTTCAAAGTATGTTGCTTTCCGATCAAAGTGGAAAAGGCGAGTGCAGGCTGGGCACGTCCGGTCGCAATCGTGGAGGAATGAGGCAGAAAAAAACTATAGCTCAAATCAGAAACGAGGCTGCCGCGCAAATGGCAGCCTCCATTACGTTAACTGGCAGGATTACTTGAGTAACTCTGAAGTGAGGAAGAGCTCTGGGTTACTTGGTTATATGTATTTTGGTGGAGATGTAGATGTACTGGGAGAGGATGAACCGGTTAAACCAAGAATCCAGAGTAAGGATATCCGCATGAGTATTAATAAGCTTACACTTAAAACGTAGGACATTGGTCAAATGACTAGCTATATCGATATCCTAGGAAATTCATCGCGTTTAAACTAAGTCAATAAATTATTCTATAAACTCATTGCATTGAACTCTAGAATGCGATATATTGCATATACATGCAATATTAAAGAGGAGATTGCTTATGCCAGTACCTCACAATTTTTCTCCACCAACTCGAGTATCAGCTAAAGAACGAGCATTAACTCAAATCCAAAGATGGATCATTGAGGGTACGCTCGTGCCGGGCGAGAAATTAATTGATGCTGAACTAGCGGAATCTTTGGCTGTTAGTAGAACTCCAATCAGGGAGGCTTTTCAGCTTTTGGAAATGCAAGGACTTGTCTCGATGTTTCCTGGTAAAGAAACGAGAGTAACGAGCATAGAAAAAGAAGATATTCTTAAGATGTACCCAACGCTCGCTGCGCTCTACTCTTTGGCTGCTGAATATGCAGCAAAACTCATTTCACTGGAACAGATCGAGGTCTTGAAAGAAATAAATAAGCAATTCGCCCAAGCCATCCAGAGTGGACAGACTTACCAAGCTATGGAACTTGATGAGCAGTTTCATAATTTAATTGTAGATGTATCGGATAATTCGTATATCGCATCATTTAGTACTTCACTGCAAATTCATATAAGAAGGTTTAAATATGTTTTTCTTAAGCAGCCAGTCACAGGAACACTTACCTCTGTGGAAGAGCACGCATCTATCATATTAGCTTTGGAGCAGAAAGACACTGAAACAGCTTCAGCACATATGAAACAAAACTTAATTAGACCTATGCATGAACTGTATACCCTAATCTAATAGTGAAAGGATGAATGAGTATGTCTGGTCATAAAGATTTAAGAATTCGGAGTAAAGTTATAAGTGAGGGAGTTAATCGCGTCCCTAATCGCGCTATGCTGAGGGCTGTCGGTTTTAAAGACGAGGATTTCAAGAAGCCGATGATTGGCGTGGCGAGTACGTGGAGTGAAGTAACCCCATGCAACATGCATATTGATTCCTTAGCGCTTGCAGCGAAAAAGGGAATTCAGCTTCATGGCGGCGCTCCTCTGATTTTTAACACCATTACAGTTTCAGATGGAATTTCGATGGGGCATGACGGGATGTTGTACTCATTACCAAGCCGTGAAGCTATAGCAGACTCCATTGAGATTGTTACGAACGCAGAGCGTTTCGATGCGCTTGTTGCTGTAGGCGGATGCGATAAAAATACACCAGCGTGTTTAATGGCTATCGGCCGACTTAATTTGCCTGCGGTATATGTATATGGCGGAACAATTCAGCCTGGGAAGTTAGACGGTAAAGACGTAGATATTGTCAGTGCTTTTGAAGCAGTAGGGCTGTATCATGATGGAAAAATAAGTGATGAGGAGCTTCACAAGGTAGAGTGCAACGCTTGCCCTGGGGCCGGAGCTTGCGGAGGAATGTATACAGCTAACACAATGGCATCTGCTGCAGAAGCATTAGGCATGAGTCTTCCTGGTTCATCCTCAACCTCAGCGATATCACCTCAAAAAGCATTGGAATGCGAAGAAGCAGGTGAGCGAGTACTCGAACTACTTGAGAAGGAAATTTATCCGCGCGATATAATGACAAAGAAAGCATTTGAGAATGCGATTACACTTGTAATGGCATTGGGGGGCTCTACCAATGCCTTCCTGCACCTAATTGCGATTGCACACTCTGTCCAAGTAGAGTTAACCTATGATGATTTCGAACGCATTCGTGTAAAAGTGCCGCACATTGCAGATCTTAAGCCGAGCGGAAAGTATGTTATGCAGGATCTAAGTGATATTGGTGGGGTTCCCGGCGTGATGAAGCTTCTTCTTGAGCAAGGTCTTCTCCATGGTGATTGTATGACGATTACCGGTAAAACTTTAGCAGAAAATTTGGCAGCATCAAAACCGTTGCTTGAAAATCAAGACATTATTCGCCCGTTTAATAATCCCTTAAAGACGAGTGGGCCGTTAGTCGTTCTTAAGGGCAATCTGGCTCCAGAAGGCGCAATTGCCAAAATGTCGGGGATGAAAAAGTCTCGTTTCACTGGTCCTGCACGCGTATATGATAGCGAGGCAGCGGCTACTGAGGCAATATTACAAAACCAGATCCGCAAAGGAGATGTGTTAGTTATAAGGTATTGCGGACCGAAGGGCGGACCAGGCATGCCAGAAATGCTTTCAGTTACCGCTTTAATCGTCGGGAAAGGGTTTGGTGGAGAAGTTGCTCTCATAACTGATGGTAGATTTTCAGGTGGCTCACATGGTTTTGTAGTTGGTCATGTTGCACCGGAAGCACAAGTAGGTGGACCAATAGCTCTTCTGCAAGAGGGTGACATCATTACCATTGATAGTGAAACGCAAGAAATTTGCTTTGAAATTTCGCAAGTAGAGTTAGCGAAACGAAAGAATGAATGGGTTCAACCACAATTGAAATTTACTACAGGTGTTCTTAGTAAATACGCGAGATTAGTTTCATCTGCTTCCAAAGGGGCCGTTACAGATTTATTTTAGTAGGTTGTAAACTCAGTTATGACAAGTCAATGATTGAGAAGGGTCATTACAAACGAAAAACGATAGTTCAATAAAACAGCGGTAGTCTAAGCTTTTATTTTCTCGTCCAAGGCTACCGCTGTTTGGTATGTTGGGTCAGTCCGAGATTTTTTAGTCAAACTTACATTACTTTAAACTTCTGAATTATTCTCTCCATTTTTTCCGCTTCTTTACTAAGTGAATCTGACAGTGAAGATACTTCTTTTACCAAATTAGTCTGTATGATTGTTTTATCATTCACTATTTTCACCCCATTTAGCGATTCTTGAGATACATGTGCCATCTCAGATACGGAGGCTGAAATTTCTTCGGAGCCAGCAGCCATTTGTTCTGAAACGGCTGACAACTCCTGGATTTGGACAGAAATACCTTTTGCGGAATGTAGGATTTTTTGAAAGGAGTCTCTTGCGTATAGGACTTTTTGATTTCCAAGCACCACTTCTTCAGATACTCTATGCATAGCTTTTACAGTTTCCGTAGAATCGCTTCTAATTTGTTTTAATAAATCTGATATCTCCGATGCCGAAGAAGCTGATCCTTCAGCTAACTTTCTAATTTCCGATGCGACAACTGAAAAACCCTTTCCATGCTCGCCCGCCCGAGCAGCTTCAATTGAAGCATTTAAGGATAGCAAGTTGGTTTGATTGGCTATCTCCATAATAGCTCCAACGATTTTTTCAATATGTGATGACCGTTCACTAAGCTTGGTGACAATGTTTAGGGAAGATTTAAGGGAATCATCTATCGAATGCATTTGCTGCTGTGCTTGTTCCATATGTCCAAAACTTTCTATAGCTTCACTTTCAGTGTCTCCCGCAGATTCAGATAGCTCATTAGCAGATTCTGCTATTCTCTGTACACCTTTGGCCATTTCTTCTATTGCTCGCGCTCCGTCTAATGTATTTTGTACGGAAGTTGTTGCTCCTTGTTGGATTCCTTCTATACTTCTGGCAATTTCCACTGTTGAAGTTGTGGTTTCTTGGGTATTTAAAGTTAATTTTTCTGAGGATTGAAACACATGCTTTGAAGCTTGGGATATATCTAGAACCATGGCCAACAAACTATCCAGCATAGCGTTTAATGAGGAAGCGATTTCTCCGATTTCGTCCTTAGAAGTTACGGATAGCCTTGTCGTAAGATCTCCACCCTGACTTGCTAATTCCGCTATTTTTTCATTCACCGTTTTTAAAGGTTTAAGCCTAACAATGATGAAATAAAGCATAGCGAAGAATGTTATGAATGTGATGATTAACAATGTAACTGCGAGGTTCAACATACTGCTTGCCTGTTGTCTTGCTTGAATTACTTCTTTTTCAGCCCTTGCATTCATTTTTGTCTGAAATTCATCAATCGGATCCCTAATGATCTTTTTGTTATCATCATAATTTTTGTCAAACATTAGCTTCCTGGCTCTATCGAAGTCTTTACTCGCAACTGCTTTCATGGCTTCATCTTCTGTTTTTATTAATGCATCTGAGTTTTGCTTTGCTTTTTCTATGAGATCCAATTCTACCTCTGGAGCATTTAATTCCTTTAATTTCATGACAACATGATCTCGTGTCTTAGTCTCATTAACTTCTTTCCAATAATTATTAAAATACTCTTTTTCCCCGAATTGCACGTATCTTCTGGCTTCATTCGTCAAATAATCTGAAGCATTAGCCAGATCTATACCCAGTTGTTTAAATTCTGATTGTCTCTGCAAGGACAGCCGTTCTTGTTTAATGTCTTTTTGCAGTAAGTACACACTAATGCCATTTAAGCCAGACAGCAATAGAAAAATAACACACATCAGCTTTAAGATCATTGAAATTCTCATCATTGAAATTCTCATTGTCACAACCCCTTTTGACTGTTATTCATTCATAATTCGACGCGAATCGACATGTATTCCTTTTATTTTCGCGCTCTTTCGATAAAAGGAAATGCTAAGATCCACAACATTTCTCTCGCTATCCAGCCAATCCAGCTTTCCGCATTCAAGATTCTGTTTCTTGCAAATCCAGTATAATATACTTATAAAGTATGGTAGAAGACAAGATATGCATATGGAATGAAACTCTTATGTATTAAACAAGAGGAGAGTGCTTATGTATTCTTTATTGATCGTTGACGATGAAAGATGGGTTCGTCAAGGTTTACGTTCAACCATTGATTGGGAAGCAGAAGGTATCGAAGTGCTTGGTGAAGCGGAGGATGGAGAAGAGGCTTTAAAATTAATTCAAACCAGGACACCGGATATTATCATCACGGATATCAAAATGCCCCGAATGGACGGTCTTGTTTTAATTGAAACGATCAAGAATCGCAATCTGCCGTCGAAGATTATTATTATTAGTGGATACAGTGATTTTAGTTCCGCCCAGAAGGCCTTGAGATACGGGGCGTCTGACTACGTACTTAAACCAATTGAAGAAACGCAGATGCTGGACGTTGTGCGTAAATGTATCACACAAATCAAGCGCGAGAATGAAGATCATCGTCAATATGTTCAGATGTCAGAACGTATTCGAGAAAGCTTACCTTTGGCCCGACAGAGGTATCTTGAAACGCTGTTAATGAATGAAAGCGCTTCGAATCATTATTTGAGGACTCTTTGGGATCGGCTTAACATCCATTTGGATCCCAATCGGCTGAAAGTGATATGTGTAAAAGTATATGATTGGGGGCCGCATTCAAATAATCCGAAGGAGCACTATTTGCTTCGTTATGCCATAGGTAATATAGCTAAAGGAATTGGAAATGCAGCGGGAAAATCGATAACGTGCCCTTTGGATCATCATGAAGATACGGATCTCGTTATATTACAGACCCCATTCTATGAGGGGGACGACGGAAGCAAACAAGGTATGGAATCCTTCGTTGAAGCTTGCCGAAGGCACTTGGGGATCGGGATCAATATTGGGATAAGCAAATTGAGCGAAAGCGTAAACCTTCATGCATCTTTCCAAGAGGCTGTTCACGCTGGCGCTTACGCATTTTATGACGGTTACGGGAAGGTTTACGAAGCAGAGCGATTGGAGCAGCTTCAATCTTTGCAGGTTCAGGTATATACAGGGCCTAACGGTTGGGATAATCGGTTCGTGCATGTGGTGAAATTGGGCGATGATGCGGCGCTTAGTGAATTGATTGATGAGCTGATTGCACATTTGCAAACGTGTCGACAGAAATATCCACCTCATCAGTTGCGAGACGGATTGGCAGCTCTGCTTAATGAAATTGAAAAAAAGCTGGAGTCAAGTCACCCCTCAGAGCAAACCTCAAGCAGAAATAGACTGTTCATTCCTTACTGTACTTTGTCGGAAATGAAAGACGAACTGTTGATGGTTGTCCGCCAATACCAACAAGCCCACAACGCCTACGGAAATCGAAAAAAGTCCATCGAACAGGCAATCAAGTATTTGGAAGTGCATTGTACGGAAGCGATTACCATGAACCAGGTTGCCAGACATCTATTTTTGAATCCGTCTTATTTCAGTAAAATATTCCATGAGAAAACAGGTGAAACTTTCAGCAAATATTTAATTCGCCTCAGGATGGAAAAGGCCAAGAACCTTCTTAAAGTTTCGACGCTTAAAATATACGAGGTCGCTGAACAGGTAGGTTACCAGGATTTCCGGCATTTTGCCAAGCTGTTTAAGGACCAGGAGGGGATGACCCCTGCCCAGTACAGGGATTTGGGCGTACTGTAACCTGACCGAGGGGGAGCCGGTTTGAATCTTCATGCACATTTAAAATGGCGTTCAGTAGGCTACAAATTGTTTATTATATTTTTTGTCAGCATGTCAATTTCCATTATGATCATGGGTTATCTGTCCTATCATAAAGCCAATGTCATTATTAGTTCCAAAGTATCGCAGGTTGCTTTGCAAACCGTGCAGCAGGCTAACAGACGTCTCGAATTGTTATTGAACGAGTATGCTAACCGGTCTCTAATCGTTTTCAGTAATAGGGAAATCCAGAAAGGCATTCTCGGAGAATATCGCGAAAGCTACGATCAAAGCTACAACAATCAGCAAATCGCCAAGTTTTTGTCCAACTTGGTTAACGTGAAAAACGACACTCTGAATATTTATATTATGGGTGAAGGCAGCGCTTCCTATCGGTTGTCAAGCAATGGCTTTGCGGAGCTTCCAATGGTTAGTAAAGATGATCAAGCTCAAGAATGGTACAAGCAAATTATAGCTGCGGACGGTCAGGTGGTATGGTACGGAATTCGTCCGACTTTTATAAAACAAAATAACAACGAAGATAATAAACCGGTTTTTGTGCTCGGTAGGGCGCTCAAAAATTTCGACCATATAAATCAGAACATAGGTGTACTCATCATGGAGTTTGATCCTGAATCGATGCAGCTTTTTATGTCCGAGGTCGATTTTCAAGCGCAAGGCACTACGTTTATCGTCGATCAAAACAACACGGTTGTAGCCGATTCGAACGCTTCCCGTCTCATGCAGCCTTCCGGGCTGAATCTTCCATCCGAACAAAGTGGTTTTTTAACCGACGTGGTGGATGGCAAAGAAATGATGGTGGTCTTCGATAAATCGAAGACCACCGATTGGAAGTTTGTCGGAATGGCACCGATCCAAAACCTGGTCAGCGATTCGAGAGAAATCGGTTACTATACCGTCTATCTTGTCATTGGATTTAGCGTTGTGGCCATCGGGCTTGCCCTAGTGTTTGCCAAGTATATGCACAAACCTGTCAGGGTGCTGTTCTGGTCCATGCGCAGAGCGAGAGAAGGAGACTTCGACGTACAAATTACGGATGTGCGAAACGACGAATTTGGCATGTTATTTCACAGTTTTAATACGATGGTCACGAGGATCAAAAATTTAATCGATGAAGTGTACATTCAGAAGCTATTAAAAAAAGAAACCCAATTGAAGATGATGGCATCTCAAATTAACGCTCATTTTTTGTACAATACACTGGATTCGATTCACTGGATTTCCCGCATTTATAAAGTTGATGAGATCAGTACGATGATCTTCGGTTTGTCCAAATATCTCCGGATCAGTTTAAGTGAGGGAAACGATTTTGTTACCGTAAAGGAAAGCGCCGAATTGCTGGAAAGTTATTTGTCCATACAAAAGGTGAGGTATCAGGACAAATTCATGGTCAATATGAAGATGGATCCGACGATTATGCACTACCGGGTATTGAAATTCGTCTTTCAGCCGCTGGTGGAGAACGCGATTTATCACGGTTTGGAAAATAAACGGGGGAGCGGCCGGTTGGACATAAGTTGGAGAATGGAAGAACAAATTCTTTATTTCGAAGTTGAGGACGACGGCATCGGGATTGAATCCGAAAAATTGGCGGAGCTGACGGAAGTGTTGGAAATCGACGAGGTAGTAGGGGAACAAAATTTTGCGCTGAGAAATATTAATACACAAATCAAATTAGCCTACGGTAAGGAGTACGGGCTCTTCATAGAAAGCACTCTTGGTGTCGGTACTAAAGTCACGTTGGTCATTCCACTTAGATAACGAAATTAAACACCTCTCTTTGGTTAGATGGTTGCTTGTCATTTCCTATTACCAAATAAGAGAGGTGTTTTTTGCTGTTATCAGATAAACACACAAAAATAACACACTAAAAACAAAAATCCCCTCGTTTCGGGAGACGAATGAAAACGGATACAATAAGGATGTGCTCGGAAAGAGTATAAGAAAAGAGGAGGTTAAAATATGAACAATGAAAAGATACGGATAGGCTGGCAAAGCAAAAAGCTTGTTGTACTACCTCTGGCGGCAACACTTGCGATGGCTTTAACGGCAGTCGGCTGCAGTTCGACTAACACCGCAACCAGCAGCACTAACAGCAAAGGAACTGATGCCAAAAGTACGGATAACAACAGTTCTAAAGGTTCTACCAATTCGGGCGGGCCCGTTACGATCGATTTCTGGTTTCCGTGGGGCGGAGACTACCAAAAAGATTTCAAAGCTAATGTTGTCGACGTATTCGAGAAGCAGCATCCTGACATAAAAGTGAAAATGACATTCGTGGAAACGACTGGTCAGACACAGGCCTCCGATAAATTGCTTACAGCCATCGCAGGCGGCAATCCTCCTGACGTTGCTTTGTTCGACCGATTCTTGATCGGTTCCTGGGCGGCGAAAGGCTCCCTGACGGATTTGACGGCCTATGTGAAGAACAGCGGCATTTCTACGGATGATTATTATAAAGGGCTTTGGGCCGAAACCGTCTATAAAGACAAGGTATACGCATTGCCATGGGGTACCGACAATCGTGGTATGTTTTACAACAAGACGTTGATGAAAGAAGCGGGACTTGATCCGAACAAGCCGCCACAGACCATTCAAGAATTGGATCAAATGGCCGAGAAAATTTTCAAAAAAGGAAGCAATAACAAATATTCTCAAATAGGATTCATTCCATGGATGAACCAGGGATTTCTCTATACGCAGGCTTGGAACTGGGGAGGCAAATGGGAGGATGGCAATCATAATTTGACTCCCAACGATCCGCAGAATGTGAAGGCACTTGCTTGGATGGCCGGTTACGCCAAGAAGTATGATATTGGCAACTTGACTAGCTTCTCTGACGCCATGGGACAAACGGGGATGAATCCATTCTGGACGGGAAAAGTTGGCTTCGAGTTCGACGGCAACTGGATCCTGAACGATTTGGCGAAGTACAAGCTTAACTTCGATTGGGGCGTAGCTCCGATGCCGGCGGCTGATGGTAATAAATCGGTGACATGGGCGGGCGGTTGGTCGTATGTCGTTCCGAAGGGCTCGAAGCATGAGAAAGAAGCTTGGGAATTTGTTAAATTCGTAGCTCATAAGGAAGGTACATTGCTCTGGGCGAAACGACCGAATGCCGGTAATGATATAACGGCTTTGCCGGCTGTTAACGAACAATTGAAACTTGCCGATAATGCAAATCTGAAAGTTTTCTTGGATCTAATGCCGACAGCTTTCACCAGACCGGTTTCACCGGCAGGTGCCTTTCTTTGGAACGAAACGATGCGCGTACAAGATTTGGCGATTCATGGTAAAGGGGACGCACAAGCGCTTCTCGATGAAGTGAAAAAGAATGTAGATGCGGAATTGGCTAAGCAGAACTGATTCCTATAACAAGTATTAAAGTAAAAATAAAGAGGGTTAGGGTGGATAGCTTTGCCCTCCCTCTTTTACTACATCTTCAAAAGACCTCGATAGAGGTTTATCTCATAGAATAGACATGCAAAGAGGAGGTAATAGAATTGCCTGCAATCGAAACGTCCGAAAAAAAAATGACAGTTGTAGTTGATGTGGTAAAGAAAAGGAAAACCCGATTCGAGAAAAAGATCAGCCTGTTCGGTCTCATCTTCGCGATGCACTGGATTGTCGGTTTGCTTCTTTTTCACGCCTTTCCGTTATTCATGTCAGCTTACTATAGTTTAACCTCCTACAGCATCCTAGAGCCGGGGGAATTCGTAGGGTTCAATAACTACGCGACACTTTTTCAAGATAAGGTCTTCTGGATCAGTATTTATAATACCTTGTACTATACGGTGATTTTTGTCCCACTGAGCATAGTGATGGGTGTAGGACTGGCCCTCCTTCTGAATTTGAAAATACGCGGTCAAGGCATTTATAGAACGTTATTTTTTATCCCCAGCTTGGTGCCTCCCGTAGCGACGACGATTATTTGGCTCTGGCTGTTAAACCCGCAATTCGGGCTTGTGAACTATTGGTTGGATCAGATCGGTATCTCTGGACCGCCATGGATCGGAAGTGAATCTTGGTCTAAGCCATCCTTAATTCTTATGAGTTTGTGGGGGACAGGGCAAGCGGTCGTTATTTATTTAGCAGGTCTGCAGGATATCCCCCAAGATTATTATGATGCCGCCCAAGTGGATGGAGCTAATGCATGGCAGCGGACGAAGACCATCACGTTGCCCCTGTTAACACCTGTCATCTTTTTCAACTTGATTATGGGCACTATCGGCGCTCTGCAAAATTTTGTTCTGCCTTACACACTCTCGAACGGTCAGGGTACACCGGCCAATTCAATGATGTTTTACGTGATGTATTTATACACGAATGGTTTCGGCTATCTAAAGATGGGATATGCTTCTGCCATGGCCTGGATTCTTTTCTTACTCGTGATCATTTTAACGGCGTTAATCTTTGTCTCTCAGAAACGCTGGGTTCATTATCAAGGAAAAGAATAGGGAGGGAAATCGTCATGGGAGGCACTGGATTTGGAACTGTTCAAAAAGTATTTGCTCATGTCGTGTTAATTGTGATTGGCACCTTTTTTCTGTCGCCGTTTCTATGGATGGTTTCCACTTCACTCAAGGCGAACAGCGAATTGTTTCTCTGGCCTCCTGTGTGGATTCCAAGCGTTATGGAATGGAGCAATTATCCTAAAGCGATTGACTATATTCCTTTTTTTAAATATTTATCGAATACGGTTACGATTGCAGGTCTGGCGACTGTGGCGGTTTTATTTTCTTGCCCACTTGTCGCTTATAGTTTAGCTAGAATTCCATGGAAAGGTGCCAAGCCGCTTTTTGCGATTACGCTCATTGTCATGATGCTGCCTTACCAGGTGACGATGATTCCTATTTTTATCGCATTCAAAAATTTTGGTTGGGTAGGGACCAATATTCCGCTATGGCTGCCGGCATTTTTCGGTGCTCCGTTCTTTATCTTTCTGCTCCGGCAGTTTTTCATGGGGTTACCGAGGGAGCTAGAAGACGCCTCTCGGATTGATGGTGCCTCTGAGTTTCGGATTTATTGGCAAATCATGCTTCCGCTATGCCGTCCCGCTTTATTGACAATTGCACTATTTCAATTCATGGGCAGTTGGACGGACTATCAGGGACCGCTGATTTACTTGTCGGATGAGAGCCAGTATACACTGATGCTCGGTATGCAGGCGTTCAAGTCCCAACACGGTGCCGAATGGCAGATGATGATGGCTACGCTGGTCATGATAACGCTGCCGATTATCCTTCTTTATTTCCTCGTTCAAAAGGCGTTTATCCGAGGAATTACTTTCTCAGGAATTAAATAAATCAGGAGGGGCAGCAGCATGATGAAGTTTAATGAAATGATCTATCGAGCGACTGGATATAAACCTTTTTGAATAGAAGGATGAACCAACAAAAGGAGAGAACAAAATGAACGTACAAATCGGAATGCGTATTCCACCGAAGATCGGCGCTGAAGGAATGGAAAAAGTAGCCGCATGGGCCGTTAGTGCAGGTCTGGGTGTGCTTGATGTCCCGAAACTGAATCCGGAAGTCAAGCAAGTGTGCGACATAGCGGGAATCGGCATTGGCTCCGTCGATGCGGCACATACTGCCGCGTTGTTGAGTAAAAATGAAGCCCGACGGGAGACAGCAGCGGAAGCAGTCAAGCAGCAGATGACTGACATGGCTGCGCTCGGCGCAAGGGTGATGTTCATGTGCCTTGTACCTGAGGATCATACGACTCCTCGCACGGAGAGCTTCGCCATTTGGAAGGACACCTTCCCAGCGCTTGTTCGTCACGCCGAACGCCAGGGGGTCTACATCGCCATCGAGGGCTGGCCGGGACCCGCTCCCCACTATCCGACAATCGGATGTACGCCGGAGATGTGGCGGTCTATGTTTGAAGCGATACCTTCCAAGCATTTCGGCCTCAATTACGATCCTTCCCATTTGGTGCGGCTCGGTATCGATTATTTAAGAGCTTTGACAGAATTCGGTGAGCGTATCAACCATTGCCACGGGAAAGATACGGAGATTCTGCATGACGAGTTGTACGAATGCGGCGTCTTACCGACGACTTTCGGCGCAAAATATGGATTCTCCGAAGGCTCGTGGCGGTATACGATTCCCGGACACGGCGCGGTGGAATGGAGTAAAGTCGCCGTGAGACTTGACCGTCTGGGCTATCAAGGAGCAGTCAGCATTGAGCTAGAGGATCACAGGTTCTGGGGGACGCTGGAGAAGGAGCGGGAAGGAATCGTCAAGGCAGCGGAGCATTTGGCTCTGTATTTCAAATAACGGCTGGAGAGAAGGGAAAGCAGCATTAATTACAGGCGGCGCTCGAGGACAGGGGTTTGGAGTTTGTGCATACCTTGTCCATTGCAGGAGCCCATGCAAACCTAGCTTTTGCCATATCGAAATTTAGTATTTCGAATAGACATTTCAATACTTTTGTGGAGGGAAATTACATGGGAAAAGTTCGTTTCTTAATAATTGGTGTGGGTGGAATGGGAAGAGAGCACGTTCGAAGATTGCTGCAAGTTCCCGAAGCAGAAATTGTAGCGTTGGCGGATCCTTCCGCTGCAGCAATCGAACAAGTGACTGAGCGTTTTACCGAGTTGAAGACTGTAGCGGTTTATACGGACTACCGGGAGGCTATCTCACAGGCAAAAGCAGATGCAGCCATTATTATCTCGCCGCACAGTATGCATTATGAGCAAGGAATGGCATGCTTGGACGGCGGCTTAAACGTACTGATGGAGAAGCCGTTTGTCGACGGATCCGAGAACGCGGAACGCATCATTGCCCATGCGGCAAGTGTAAACAAGCATCTCGCTGTTGCCTATCAGCGTCACTTGATGGGCCCATACATCTATATTCGCGAGTTGATCCAAAGTGGAGAACTGGGAAAAATCAATTACATTTGCGCTTATCAGGCACAAAGTTGGCTGAAAGGTACGACAGGTTCCTGGAGGCAAAACCCTGTATTATCCTGTGGGGGGCAGCTAAATGATTCCGGAAGCCATCTTCTTGACGTTGTGCTTTGGGTTACCGGTCTCGAACCGGCAAACGTGTCTGCTTTCATCGACAACCGTGGATCGCAAGTCGATATCGACTCGGCCGTCACCGTTCGCTTTCGGGAAGGCGCAATTGCGACTTTCAATATTGTCGGCAGCGCCAGCATCGGTTGGCATGAGGATGTGTCTATTCACGGCGATCAGGGAACCGTATTGTACCGTAATAACAAAATATTCGTCGCCAAGGAAGGGCAAAGAGAACTTGTCGAAGTATCGGAAGAGCTTCCGGTTTCCAGTGATCCAAATCGCGATTTTGTTGATCTCATCCTGGGCAGGGTGAACGAAGCCGCTGCGCCATCCAGCTGCGGTTTAAGAATTGCGCGTTTGACGGAAGCGGCTTGGAAGAGCGCAGCTAACGGAGGTCAAGTTATCCATATGTAATCATTGATCTCCGATGAAGTCAATGTTAGCAGAGCGTAATGTTACTGTAAACAAACACTGCCAAACGAAAAAAATGGCAGTGTTTGTTTTTTATTGTCAGGTGACATATCCATTCCCGATTTTGACAAGAACACATCTCTTTCCCATAAGTTTAAAGCGCTATAATATTATCATCTAAAGTTATCCAAATGGTGATAAATATGGTGGTAGTTGGCACTCAAAAGATAATCGTAAACTCAGTTGGGCTACACTTTCACTAAAATGCGGGATGAATTTCAAATACTTGTCCAACGCCTTCCCGAACAGCAGTCGGTCTATGGATCGGTTGTCGTTGTTGCATGGATGGAGAAGGATTCTTTTGGGAAATATTGAAATATTACAAAAGTACATCGTATACTGATAGCAAACATGTCCATAGTGATTTCTTAGAAATCTATTGAACTATTCGGGGAAGGAGATAACCGCTTGAACGTTTTTATTATTATTCTCATACTATTGGTTCTGATCGGCGTATCGAATGTCGTGAACCGCTTCGTTCCGTTCATTCCCGTCCCCCTTATCCAGATTACATTAGGCGCCATACTGGTGGTCGTGCCTCTTGGCATTCACTTGCAGCTGGAACCGGAATTGTTCTTCCTTTTATTTATTGCCCCGTTGTTGTATAACGATGGAAAGCATACACCGCGAGATGAGCTTTGGAAATTGCGCGCTCCGATTCTTCTTTTGTCGGTGGGTCTAGTTTTCATAACGGTGTGCGTCGTCGGATATGTCGTTCACTGGTTGATTCCTTCGATCCCTCTTGCAGCCGCTTTCGGGTTAGCAGCCATCCTGTCTCCAACAGATGCCGTAGCAGTCAGCTCTTTAGCCGGGCGGATTCATTTGCCTAAAAGCTTGAAGCGGCTGTTAGAAGGAGAAGCCTTGATGAACGATGCATCGGGTCTCGTTGCCTTCAAGTTCGCCATAGCCGCGGCGGTCACCGGTGTTTTTTCTTTACCGAAGGCAGGTCTAAGCTTTCTCGTCATCTCCATTGGGGGCTTAGTGATCGGAGCTCTGGTCGCTTTTCTTATCATCGGCATTCGTCAGCTGCTGCGCCGAGCAGGACTTGAGGATGAGACGATGCACATGCTGCTGCAAATTTTGACGCCTTTTCTGCTCTATTTGATTGCCGAGGAACTTGGAGTATCAGGAATTTTGGCGGCTGTAGCGGGAGGTCTGGTGCATGCGATCGAGAACGAACGTATGGCGTTTACGATGCCGACTCTCCAAAATGTATCTAATGCAACTTGGTCTGTCATTTTGTTTGTTCTAAATGGATTGGTCTTTGTCCTTTTGGGTCTGCAAATCCCGGGCGTATCCCGAACGATTCTAAGCGACCCGAATTTCGATAATTTCAAAGTCATCGGTTATGCAGTTCTCATTTTTGTACTGTTGTTGCTGCTGCGTTTTGTTTGGACGCTTCTGTTCGCTAGAGGAGGGCGCTGGTTTGGGAATAAGAATCAAGAGGTACCCAGCCTGCGTATGCTAACATTAACAGCTATTTCCGGTGTGCGTGGAGCGGTGACGTTGGCCGGTGCGTTCTCCATTCCGCTAGTCCTTCAAAATGGCGCTCTCTTTCCTCAGAGAGATCTCATTATTTTTCTTGCGGCGACCGTCATTCTATTCTCGCTGTTGACGGCGAGTATCGTTCTGCCGCTTCTTGCAAAGAAGAAAAGCACAGCGGGTGATGCCGAGAGAGAACGTATGGAGCGCGAGTGGCAAATCGAGGTCATGGCTGCCGCTGTGCGGGCACTCCAGAAGACCAGCACCGAGAAGAACGAGGTCGCTGTAGACACAGTGATTGGCGACTATAAACTCATGATGCAGCAGCTTGGACAAAAGGATGGCAAATGGAAACGAATCCCGCGCTTTCAGCAGGAAGAAGCAGGGATACGCCTGCTGGCGCTGGATATAGAGCGCAAATATGTGAACGAACGTTTGGAGAACGGGCAAGTTAGCCGTGAACAGGCAAATTATTATTTGAACATGCTGGAGCAAGTAGAGCTCATTCTAGCCAATAAACTGGATCTAGGCAAAGTCATCGTCAAGAACATCTGGCGACGCTTAAAAATGCTGATGACGTCCATCTCCCAGCCTCATCTGGTGACTAATTACATCGAACCTGATATCACTGCGATTCGCACGCTGAAAATGCAATGCAGCCAAGCTGTCGTCGATGAATTCTCCAAACGCTGCGCCCTCCAAAGCGATGATGCAACCGAAGGCGTGCTGGACTATTACCAGCAAATGCTGGATAGGCTGCGCAGATTCACATTCGGCTCGCGGCGCAAGGATGCGTCATTCAACGATTGCCGACGCGAGCTCCACTGGATTGCCATACAGGCGGAGCGCGATGCGGTGCAAGTGTTTTTCGAGCGGGGAGACATCACGCGTGATATAGCATCTTTGCTGCGGCGAATTATTCGCAACAGGGAAGCATCGCTGTATGAGCTTGAGGAGATTGGTTGATCATGAACGGTAAGAGAATGCCTGAGCAATCAGGCATTTTTTGTTTTTAAAGTGCCGACAACTCTCTGTAATACCTGAAAGATATACTAAAAAAGACGATGAGCATCTAAGAATTATAAACAAGAATACTATAGTCCAGGAAATGCAAATTACTATATGGGCGATTTGGACGCGGTTTTTTTATTATAAGGATACAAGTTCTTGTCTTTTTCGCGTAATGGAGGTAATAAATCATGACAGACTTCATCCTTTTCATCTTCTTCATGCTGACATTGTGTTTATGCATCGTTTTAAACTCACTGTTTTTCATCAACAAACGCATGGTTGCCATAAATAAGAACCTTCGGTGTCGAGATCTACTCATGACCAGAACGCCGAGCAGTGTATTCACATTATCGACATACCCATACCCCGTATGAGTATGTTATAGTTTGCTTGTAAAAATAAATCCCACTCCAAAGGAGAGATCATCTTGAAAATCGCAATCATGCTTTTCGATGGAATCACAGCATTAGATGCAATTGGTCCATACGATGTATTTGCTGCTACACTGAAATGTGAAGTGAAGTTTGTCGCTAAGAAAAAAGGGTTAATTAAACTGGACTCAACTATGGGTTATTTGCATGCCGATTACAGTTTTTCTGAAGTTACTTCAGCTGATATTCTCGTTGTTCCAGGTTGCAGTCCGCCAAATTATAAAACTCCAATGAATGACGAAGAAACGTTAAATTGGATTCGCCAAGTACATGAAACTACGAAATGGACCACGTCGGTTTGTAACGGCTCTCTGATTTTGAGCGCCGCAGGCTTGTTAAATGGAACCGTAGCCACCAGTCATTGGGGATCCTTCGACCTGCTTCAATCTCTTGGAACAATTCCAACCGATGAAAGAGTGGTTCGTCAGGGCAAAATCGTTACAGCAGCCGGTGTCTCCTCTGGTATCGATATGGCACTTCAATTAATAGCATGGGAATTGGGAGAAGATATGAGTAAAGGAGTCCAGCTGATTTTGGAATACGATCCTCAGCCTCCATTTGATACGGGTTCCCCAAAGAAAGCGCCTGCTTTATTGGTAGAACAAATAAGAGGGATGTTACAAGAGTTTGCAAAACGGGAGCCAAATTTATAAAACACAAATAATTCAGCATATTCTAAATAGCGTTATTCCTTCATATATGCTTAAACCAATACAAAAAGTTTACTTTAAGGTTAAGTTAAGAAGCTAACGGGAACGTTAGCTTCTTAACACCGGAAAGACGTATAGCAGGATTCAAATGGCGAATACAGAGCATGGCGGGATAACCACCGTTGCTCTGTATTTTTTATGCCATCGAATCCACTTAGAAACCACACTGTATGATACAAACCGTCTGCGCGGTGAAACAGATCGGAGCGCATAAGGCAGCGAAGATGCCGCATGCGGCCCGGCAATTGTTTCCAATCTGAACACATCTTGCTCTGCAATCGGGATCGGCAGCTGCGCCTCTCCGTCTACGCGGAATCAGCTTCTTTAGTTCACGCTCAAGCTTCGTGAATAGTCGCTTCAGGGCAAACTCGACCGATTTGTCGATGGAGATATTCAACGTTGTGCCGTCTTTGAATCGTACTTTTTTCGTACCCGTGCAAGAGCACCCGTTTTGACAGCCGCAATGAAATTTAATGGGAACGATGGCTTTTTTATTAATAAATCCTCTAGCGGTGAGCTTACCGTTCTTATCTTGGAGAAGGATGTTGGCGCTGGAGATGCCCTTCACTGGTTTACCGAAGGAAGCGATGAGTCTGCTGCTTGTGCGCGTCAGTGATTGGATTTTGATCGTTGCGAGGTTGCATGCATTCTGTGTAATGTTCAGGAAGAAGTCCGAGACGCCACGGCTGGCATTCGTGACCAATTCGATGTTAGCGCTTAAAATGCCTGCTTGCTTGGATCTCAAGCTTGCCGTTGCGAAAAGGGTGGTCGTTCCGTTGACTGTGCGTAACAGTCCGGGCATAGCTATCACTCCCTCAATACGAATAATGTGTGATCTCCCACAACATATTCGGAACCGATAGACTTGGAGTGTGTGATTAACTAGAGGGCTTCAGTAAATTAGGCCTTCTTGGCTGTATTCAGGATGTGGAATTTGGGCGACATAGTTATTTGTCCACTCCGAACACTCCTTAGCCGAATATCTTCATGGTGTATTCTCCTTCAAAGGGCTGAAGGAGCATAGATCATGCCGGGTTTATTTCGAACGATCAGTGGAACGACTGTTGGGACTGGTGGTTAATTTTATTTTTGTAGATATAAACTGCATTGGTTCGCCCCATGTCTCATAAAAGCGAAATGAAATAAACTTACTTCTTTTTTCATGAACGAAATATGTAGAATATCTTTACACAATCTTTATCTGACTATGTTACAAATATTAGATGCGCAATCTTTATAAAAATTTCCAGTAGGTAAATACTATTGTAAATATTCGATGAGAATGTTGACCACAGCGGGGGAGACGATACATGCAGAAAACGATATTAGTTGTAGAAGATGAAGACATTCTACGTGAAATTAGTAAAGATTATCTACTGAATGAAGGTTATCAGGTTCTAGAAGCAGCAGATGGGAAACAAGCATTAACTTTATTCCATGATCATGACGTTGATTTAATCATTCTGGATATCATGCTTCCGGAGTTAGACGGGTGGTCGGTTTGTAGACGAATTAGGAAATCATCCAACGTGCCAATCGTCATGCTCACAGCTAGAGTAGATGAGGATGATACGTTACTGGGATTTGAGCTAGGTGCAGATGATTATGTGACCAAGCCGTATAGTCCAGCTGTCTTACTGGCTAGAGCCAAGCGACTAATCGAGAGCAGGATGAGGGAAGAACGACAAACGACAACTTCTGATTCTTCCAATAGCGATACCATATCAGCAAAAGGACTTCAGATTCATATCCCCTCAAGGGCATTAACGGTTGATGGCGAACCTGTATACCTGACTTATACGGAATTCCAAATATTAGCTTACCTCATGCAAAATAACGGCATTGTCATTACCAGAGAGCAGCTCATTCTGAAAATTTGGGGATATGAGTATGAGGGGGATGATCGTACCGTGAATACGCATATTCGAAATTTAAGAAGTAAGCTCGGGGATAAATCGAAGCTGATCACAACCATTATTAGAACTGGTTATAAATTCGAGGCTAAAGTATGAAAATCAGTATTGTCATCAAACTATTTACGTTGACAACGATGTTATGCCTTTTCATACTAGCGACTATTTATATAGGACAAACGATATTTTTTAAACAATATTACGAGAACAGAAAGGTCAATGAAATTCAGACGAATATCCAAATATTTAAGAATGAGTATGTAAAAGATACAGGAAACTTACTGGCTATTCAGAAGCTAGAGCAAGATTTTTATCGGCAAAATAATACATGGATTACAACCTTAGATAGCCAAGGAAATTTGAGAAATGCAAATGATTTTTATGTAGAGGTAAAAATAGATTCGACTAAAGCGAACAATGCGTATGCTGGAAAAACGATCATGGTACCTCTTTATCAAATGATTAACATTAATGAAGTATTAAATAAAACAAACGGTCAAATGATTGCTATGTTGATTCCCAATGCTCGTGTCCTTATTTCGTTGTATAAACGAGATTCGCAATTAATTCCCTATCGGTTGCAAATGGAAAAGAGCAATGTATTTTGGGTAAATGAGAAAATGACCAAAAAGCTAGATGAGCTCACGCTAGATATTAAGAATTATAAGAAGGTAAATGTAGATTTTCCAGGGATTACACTTAATGGAGCGATTACCAAAGTCCAATTGCCTAACGGGAATGAATCTTCCAGCTATATTTATACAAATAGTTTATTTCTGGACCGAATAAAAGACTTTCAAGCGAACTTGTTGTTTAATGAGTCAAAGACTAATTTGGATAGCCCGCAAATTCTTGATTTCACTCAGAATGACGTCAAGTATAAGCTCTTTATTGACCCGATTAATGATCAGACTGGCATTACCGGCTATATTTTTTCCATGACCTCCTTACAGCCTGTCGATGAAGCTGTTCAAATGCTTAAAGATTATTATGTGTACATGATAGCTTTAGTTGTAATACTGATAATTCTTGCTGCCTTGTACTACTCGAGAAAGATTGCTAGACCCTTATTGAAAATGAATGAAACAACGAAACGAATTGCGAAGTTAGATTTTTCGGAAACGATACCGATTCGATCCAATGATGAAATTGGTGAATTATCGCGCAATATCAACTCACTTTCCCTAACGCTTCACTCCTATATTGGCAAGCTGCAGCAGGACATTGAGAAAGAGAAACAATTGGAACGGACAAGGAAAGAGTTTATCTCGGGGGTATCTCATGAGTTAAAGACGCCGCTTAGTGTGATGAAGAGCTGTATTTCTATTCTTCAAGATGGCGTTGCCGTACAGAAAACAGATCATTATTTCGAAGCTATGAATAAAGAAGTCGATAAGATGAATATCTTGATCGTGGACATGCTGGAGCTTGCTAAGTTCGAGTCCGGTACGTATAAAATGGAGATGGATGCGTTCTGCATCGATAAGCTTATCGAGGAGATCTGTGAGAAGCTATCGTTAGCATTCAACAGTAAACGGCTTCATGTTCATAGGGAGCTTGACTCCGTTGAAGTCATAGCCAATCAGCTCCGAATAGAGCAGGTTATCACCAATTTTTTAACTAATGCCATTCGTTATTCGCCAGAAGATGAACATATTTATGTGACTGTACATGAAGAGCTTAAGAACGTTAAGGTTTGTATCGAAAATAAAGGAGCACATATCCTCGAGGATCAATTGGCGAAAGTCTGGGATCGTTTCTACCGCGGTGATTCGGCTCGCCATCGTTCACAAGGTGGAACAGGTTTAGGGCTTGCCATTTCCAAGAATATCTTGGAGTTACATGGCGTAGAGTTTGGTGCTGCGAATACAGGAGACGGTGTTTTGTTCTACTTTTATTTAAACAAAGCTTGAAATAACCACTTTTCATGACGTGAGGTTTTACGTCTTGGAAGGTGGTTTTTGTCATGTCTTGATCTCATCTTTATCTCATTTCCGCTTTATTTTCATCTGCCTCTTGTAAGCTAACTCTATGAAATAAAAGTTTCAACCAGCTAGAGTTTGTATAATGAGAGGAACACCATCTATGAAAAAGAATGTAACTATTGCCCTTACTTCAATGAGTACACTTATATCCGGCCTTATTTTATATAACGTACAGGCTAGCAGCCTATTTAAGAATGGAACTGCTCAGACAGTTGTACATTCTGCTACTAGCAAATCTATGAATAAAGAAAGCCGTATTTTAGAAGGGAAAACGATCGTCATTGATGCAGGACATGGTGGAAAAGATGTAGGTGCAACAGGCCAATCAGGCGTCCATGAGAAAGATCTAGCGCTGCAGACAGCATTAAATATTAAGCAGGAATTAGCTCGAAAAACGGGTGCGAAGATTGTTTTGACTCGTGAGCAGGATGAGTTTTTGACGCTTGCGGAGCGAGTGGAGATCGCCGAGAAGAATGCTGCCGATCTATTTATAAGTATCCATTTTGATGCATTTACAAGTCATGACGTAGCTGGTATTACGACTTATTACAATAAATCAGCAAATAGACTATTAGCAACGACAATACATGATGAGATTTTCGAACAAAACATCGATACCAGAGATCGTGGTGTTGCACAGGGGGACTTCTTCGTAATTCGAGAAAATCAGAGCCCATCCCTTTTACTCGAGCTAGGCTATATATCCAATCGAGCGGATGAACAGCGAATTCAAACGCAAGATTTTCAAAACAAGACAGCAGCTGCAATTACCGAAGGCATTATTTCTTATTTAACATAACCGTTTTCGATGACAGAAGGATACTAATTTCCGTATGTCGGAGATCTATTCCCCAGAAGATTTCATTGCTCGCAATTCCTTTTTTATACAATGGAACTGTCTATCAGAAGCCGCATGCAGCTGATCAACAATCAGGAGTGGCATTTGGTGGTATCCAAACCATTGCCATGAACGCTAATTCAACGATTAAAGCAACCGCATGGGACTTCATGAAATTTCTATTATCTGAAGAGATGCAAAGTATACAGCAACAAACTGGTTTCCCTTTGATGATATCCGTCAATGAGAGACATCATGAATGAGCTTGTCAGCAAGGCAGAAACAGGTGAAAAATTCGAACTTGGTAGTATAATAATGGGAGTAAATATTTGGGAAGTAGGATATGTAAATGAAAAAGATATTGATAATTGATGATGAAGCAGGTCTTCGAAAACTGCTGGCGGATTATTTTGAAGTTAACGGGTATCTTGTATTGACGGCAAAGGACGGCAATGAGGCATTGCGGCAAGTAGAAAAGCAACCGGATATTATTTTGCTGGATATCAATATGCCTGAGATTAACGGTCTTGACGTATGCAGGAAGATCCGGAGTTTTGTGTCCTGCCCCATTTTATTTCTTACCGCACGTGTAGAAGATGCAGATAAAATATCCGGTTTTCAGGCTGGAGGAGATGATTACATTCAAAAGCCGTTCAGCATTCATGAACTGGGCGCCAGAGTGGATGCCCATTTACGAAGAGAAATGCGAAATCAAAAGAAAGCTTCGGTAAAATTTAGCGACGATCTGGTCATAGATTATTCAGAGCGAGCGCTTTACTGTAACGACATACAAATTTCTTTAGCTAAAAAGGAGTTTGATATCATAGAGCTTCTGTCCACACATCCTGGAATGGTTTTTGATAAAGAACGCATTTATGAACGGGTATGGGGAACGGAGGAAGAAGGTGACAGCTCCGTGATCGCTGAGCATATCAGGCGCATTCGATCTAAAATGAAAGAGCATGGCTGCGAAAAAAAGGTAGAAACCGTCTGGGGTGTAGGATATAAATGGCGAAAATAATAAGCTATCTTCGACTGAAGAATATGACCATGCTGCAATCCTTCGTCGCATTAAATTGCGTGTATTTAGTTGCCGTTTTAACAGCCATTGTGTTCGAATTCGATTGGGCCGATCGGATTCGGCGACGCTTTGCCGATCATCCTTCCGGAAACGATTGGGTTATAACTGCTCAGATTATCGCGATGCTGTTGACGATAGGAATCGGATTAGTCTTGATAGCCAGCCTTTTTTATAAACTGAAATTGAAAAAACCTTTGGAAATCTTGATGAGCGCATCGGAGAAAATATCGTCGAACGATTTGGGGTTTCATGTTTCCTATGATAGCAAGGACGAAATGAGCGAGCTTTGCCGTGCATTTGAAAAGATGCGCAGTCAACTGGAAAGCAATTTCAAAGCCCTTTGGCGTTCGGTCGAGGAACGTAATCAGCTCAATGCCATTTTTGCCCATGACTTGAGAACGCCGCTTTCTATCATGAAAGGATATTCCGAGTTTATAACCACCTATCTGCCGCAAAAAAGAATTTCCGAGGAAAAACTTCTGGACACGATCAAAACGATGGAAACCCATATTTTGCGTATGGAGCGTTATGTAGAGTCTATGAACTCGATTCAAAAGCTGGATGATATGCCGATAAACAAACAGGAGATTGAATTCGACACATTAATCGCCTTACTAGATAACAGCGCGAGCCGGATCGCAGACCAAAGCGGCAAAACATCCGACTCGTGCAGATCTGCAGATTCCACATTGTTGTTTGTCGACATGGATCTCGTCATGCAGGTTTTTGAAAATATGGTGGCAAACGGAGCGCGCTATGCTTCCAATCAAGTGAACGTCGATTACCTTGTTTACAACGGCATTTTTTCCATAACGGTCATCGATGATGGATCCGGATTTTCCGATGTTGACTTGCGGAAGTCTGTTCTCCCTTTTTATCGCGGAGTGGAGCCGGAAGCGAATGAGCATCAGGGGTTAGGGCTTTACATTTGCAAAGTACTCTGCGAAAAGCATCAAGGTGGCTTACAGGTCGCAAACAGCTCCAGTGGCGGTGGAAAAGTAACCGCCAGCTTTATATGCCATGTTGATAAATAGTTGATATTTATGGGTTAGCATTTCCTTATCTCAAGTTAAGGAGTGTTAAAGATGACTGTCACGCGTAAGATAATACCTGTTTGCTTAATCTGTTTGCTTCTTGCGATGTTTATTTCCGCATTGACTTCTGCCGCTGTTGAATCCCGAGGTACAACAGAGATCGTGGCCGAAATTGATGACTATGTTAAGAAAAACATGGAAGTCAACCATATTTCCGGTGCATCTCTTGCAATCGCATATGGGAAAGATTTGCTTTATACGCAAGGCTATGGCGCATATTCCAATGGAAGAAAAATTACCGCCACGACGTCCTTCCCAATTGCCTCTTTGAGCAAATCCATGACGGCGCTGGCCGTATTGCAGCTCGCGGATAAGGGGCTGATCGGCCTTGACGCTCCGTATGTCTCATACTTTTCCGACATCTCGCCCGCGGACGATCGTGTCAACCGTATCACGATCCGGCACTTGCTAAATCAGACAAGCGGCCTTAACGATAATGTGAATCCCGACATGACAAAATCCGCTCAATTTCAATCATTACAAGAGATAAAAAAATCTTTGGACCTAGTAACCCTTGCCAATGTTCCAGGTGAAACATACAGCTACCACAACCCGAACTACCAATTTCTGGCATTACTTGTTGAACAGATTAGCGGGCAGCGGTTTTCCGAATATCTCAATGATCATATCTTTGCGCCATTGAGGATGAATGATACTTTTAGCGTCAGTACCACGAAACAAATCAATGAGAATCATACAATTCCGCAGGGACACTATCTGTTGTTGGGCAAGCCGATAAGTACAGCTGAACCGTTATGGTTTATAGATGGCCCGGCCGGCGTGATTTCCACTGCAGAGGATATGGCAAAATGGATGCGTGCGCAATATGATCCTCGGCTTCTCTCCCCTAGTCTCATGGAACAGTACCATGCTGCCGGGCAACACGCCACATATGGTATGGGGTGGCTTGCTTCCAATGATAACGATTGGGGCCGGACGATCTCCCACTCAGGAATTTTCTGGACTTACAAGGCAGAAGAAACCGTATATTTGGAGAAGCGACTTGGTATCACCATGATGTTCGACACAGGCATGAACGCTTTCGTTGATTATTCCGCGTTTGTAAGAGGAATTGCCCAAATCGTGGATGGAGGAAAGGCCGAAATTTCCCTCATCAACAGCAGAAACATGGAAATCGCGATGATTCTGCTGATGGCGGGAACGCTCCTCTGGGGTGGGTATTCGTTCTACCGGCTGAAAAAGAACAAGAATCGGCTCACGGCATATCGCCGAAAACTGATCTTCGCATCGGTAAGGACTTTATTCCCCGTGCTTGTTCTGTTGTTTCTATCGCCCATTTTGTCCTTCATCGGAGGTGGGAGGGTTGTGCCATGGAACGGAATATGGATGACGATGCCATCTCTTATTTTATGGTTAGTAATACTGTCTCTGGTAAATATAGTAAGTTTAATCTGCCGTTGCCGTAGACAGGCATTAACAAAGCAGTTGGGATTATTGGGGCGATCAAAGGAGTTCACAGTAAATCGCAAATAGAATTACAGAATGGATAAATCCAAAAAAAAACTTGCCAATATTGGACAGTGAGAGAAATAGTTTCAGGTGCATATAAAGCAATACCATCTCTTACTAACACCATTGTCAGGAGTCACTTTTTGCTATATTTCAAAAAAAGAACCCGGTCAAGTAAACCGGGTTTGTTGATGGTTTGATCGTATTTGACCGGGTACGTAAAAGCTTTACTTCGATTTCTTTTGTTCTCCAGTTTTACCTGATGACGTGGCATGCTTTGGGTTGTTAGTTTCTTTAGTTTTGCTCATGTTTATTGTTCACCTCCTGTCTTAATCCATAAAAGTATTTCTCCAAACCGTAATCCTTATTAGAAAAATGGTTGTGTTTCGTGTACGGGTTTTTAATCCCCCATGCTGATTGAAAAAAAGTTTTTATTTAAATATCTCTCTGTAGCTTTTGATAAAGAAGCAGATATTGTTGAGTGGAGTAATTTTTTCATAGAACATCCACTTTCCCAGCAAATGGGCATTCTTGCGAAATCAAAAAAGGATATTTTCAAAGGAAATGTGAAATATCTTATTTCATTGAGTTATAGACTGGAAATAGAGTTGTAGACTGAGAAAATAAACTATTAGACTCAAACGGCAGCGCTCAATGGATTGGATAGTGCAGGATGTAAAAGTAACAGTCAGTAGTAATAGATTTACTTTTTTGATTTTTCAGAAAATATGTTTACAGGAGTGTGAATACTTGTTATCATAATTCCAATATTTGAAAAGCGAAGAAGAGGGAAGTACATAATTGAATTCTTTCACAGAGAGCTCCGATAGCTGAAATGGAGCAAGAGTTCTTTATCGAAGAAAGCCTCTGAGCAGCACATCGGAACCAATTAGGGGATGGTGTGACGGGAGCTCCTGTTACAGAGCTAGAGTATAAGCATTCTTATGTAATGCCGTACTTGAAGAGGCTTATAGGGTAATCTATTTGCGAACCTGGGTGGTACCACGAGAAATACACAATCTCGTCCCTGAGACAATTGTCTTGGGGGCGGGATTTTTTTTATTAAGAATGTCAACGATCAAATAATTACTTTATTTTTAGGAGGGTGTTTATATGGACAGTTTGGAAAATGTTAGAAAGTTTTATGATGAATCCGTAAACTATGAGTGGCGGAGACTTGATCGGCATAAAGTGGAATTTGAGCTTACCAAGCGCTACATAAACCGTTACATCAAGCCGAATGACCGTGTGTTAGACTTAGGTGGTGGACCTGGAAAGTATTCATTATACCTATCGCAGCGCGGCTGTCATGTTACATTAGCGGATCTTTCCCAGAATAACGTGGATTTTGCACTAAATAAGGCAAATGAGCTTAACCTTCCGCTGAGCGGTCTGCGGGTTGATTGTCGTGATTTATCGGAGATCCAAGATGGTCAGTTTGATCATGTTCTTTGCATGGGACCGATGTATCATCTGCAAGAGGAACACGATAGGGTTATTACAATTAATGAATGCTTAAAAAAATTAAAACCTAACGGAATGATTTTCGTAGCTTTTGTTTCTTCTTATTCTTTCGTGTGGGATTATCTGATTGGTAATCCAGGTATGATCTTAAATGAGGAGAGGAGATTACAGCTAAATACCATAGTAAACGATGAGAATTTTTCAGGTCATGGGTTTTCAGATAATTACTTTATCCGTCCTAGCGATGTGCTTCCCTTTTTCCAGCAGTTTGAATTGTATAAACTCCATTTACTTAATTGTGAAAGCTTTTTATATTTGCGCGAACCAGAACTTCTTAGTCAATCACCTGAAGTGGTAGAAGCCTGGCTGGACTTAGCTGAGCAAGTATGTGAGCGTGAGAACTTACTGAGTTTAGCTGAACATCTGATGTACATTGGAAAGAAACACTGATGGAAACAGATTCACCCATTTAACTAACGGATAAGTATGACAAGTTCTGCAATAAGTGACTAACATCGTGAAAGGCTGTAGCCATCTTTTAGAAAGGGATGCCAACGGATATGTCACTCGGCTGAAAAACTGGATATGGTGAGAATGCTCGCATTAGAAGCGAACTGACGAACTTCCGAATGTACAGGTCTAAAGTTAGAGCATACAGAAACGTATGTACCATCAGAAGATAGAGTGAGCAGCGTAAAGTGAATGAAAAGAACGATCATTTTCCATACGTGAATTCCACCGATCAGGTAGAAATGTGGGGAACATCGCCTCGTCAAGGAGGGATACCACAGTGCAAGCTGCTAGGATGACAAAAAGTAAATATCCTTGAGTAACGAGGAACAGTGAACAAATGCTTTTAAAAGGTTCCCCTTTCGGTAATCATATACCAAAAGGGGTGTTTTATATTGTGGATTATAAAAACAGAACATAAAAGAGATGAAGATGGTGGAACTGTAGCTCTAGAACTAGAAACCGATGATAAGCGTCTTGATGTTAATGTTAGATGGGATGGTTGTACAGAAATTCACGTATATTCAGTTACTGAAGAAAATCGTGAACTTAATGATACTTTTCATACGTGTGATTTAAAAGGATTTATCGATACGTTGCAGAACCTTGATAACGTTTGTCAGGATTACTTTGGTGAGGGAAGTTATTGGGAAAGGAAAAAAGATGAAGAGGAGTAGAGCACGTGTTTCCGCTAATGACCCGCATAGTGCGGGTTTTTGTTTTTTTGTTTGGATAATTAGGGCGTTCAATTAAAGAGCAGCTTAATGTAATGAATCTCCTAAAAGGAAATGAAATGTGTCCATTACAATCATCCCGCAGGTGGTGTTGAGCCAGGCGAAACCTTTGTTGAAGCTGTGAAAAGGGTGTCGGGTGGAAGTCGGACCTGCTGCTTTTGTTTACGAATATCAACCAACTAAAAGCAATTATATTTATGGCGACACCCATCTGTGGGTATTACATTTGAATGTGAAATAATATCAGGTTCATATCCCAAACTTCCACAAAATCCAGATACTAAACAAGTAGATGTTAAACGGATACCGATTTTTAGATGCATTCGATTCAACTGTACCCAGAAATTAACTAAGACTTTGTTGATTTCTACAGCGGTAATAAGTATCGCAATTATGTTGAAGAACAAGAGATAAAACACAAAAAGCTGTTTCGGAAAACTTTAGCTTAATAAGCAACTTAGACACGGCTGCCGGCATGGATCGGCAGCCGTGTTATTCTAACGGGCAGTATTCCTATTATGGATCTTTTTTTAATAAGTTTTCTAATACTGGTAATAAATCCATTTCTTTAGGAACATTCTAAGAATAAATGAAGTATTGGGGGCTACAGTTTGGAAGGACTTACATGGCATATCATTTGGAAATGTTCATTTATTGTCGGCTTCGGCGTAATTTTGTTACGGTGGTCTGGCAGGAAATCGATTGCTCAAATGACTGTTGCTACTACAGTAGTTATGATCTCCATTGGAGAACTTATGGCGCAAGGTATCATTGAGAATTCTGTGTTGCGATCGATTGTAGCCGTTGCATTATTTGTCGCAATCCTATTTCTTATGGAAGTTTTAGTGCTCAAAAACAAATGGATGGAACGATGGATAACCGGAAAACCTGCAATCATCATCAGAGACGGCAAGGTCGACGAAAAGCAGTTGAAACGAATGCGCATGACCTATGGGCAGTTAGAAATGAGATTGCGACAACATAGTATAACTCGAATATCCGATGTAAAGACAGCATCGATCGAGGTCAATGGGGAACTTGGCTACGAACTGAAGCCTCAAGCTCAATTCCTTACCATGAAAATGTTTGAGCAGTGTATGCAGAAATGGGGCTTGATCCCGGTGAATGACCACACTTACGTTGAAAATATTGTGATTGAAACCCCAAACATATTCACTGAAAGCCTCGAGCTTAGCGAAAAAGACGGTCTAACTGACAACAGACCATAAATTTTCATTTATATACCACTTGAACGCAAAGTGTGCCCCAGAATGATTCGATAAATGGAAAGTGGAGACAACTGGCAGGATGTGACTGGTGTTCGTAGTTGAGTTATGAGGTCAGCCTTCGCGCATAGTTCTCTAAGATGAGACGAACACTATTGGGGTGATTTGCCATATGTGCCGAAATTATTTTGAAAGGAGCTTCTAATATTGAACAATTTTCGCCTACTTTAATATGCCTGACCAGGCAAAAGAGGCGACGGATTCGAGCATGCGTTTGAGTACATCGATGGCTATGCGGGCACCGGCATTCAAGAGCTGGACAAGCTGGGAGCCACCATTTCTGGCGACTTCCCTAGACTTGGCTACTTAACGCTCGGCGGTGACTTCGACGATCCCGATGCCGGCATACTCGCGACATCCAGCGTCAATGCAAGCAGATACAGCTCGGAAGGGCCCGAGAATTGGGTAAGCGGCCGAGAAATGGCCAAGGCAAAATCATTCGAGAATAAGATGAGGAGGCGCTAAGTTAATGTCCAATAAAAAAAGCTACTATGCATTTGAGGATCCGCTTAGCACCACAGTTGAATTTCAAGCCACTAGCTTACAACAAGCTATGGTGATTATAAAAAAGAAGGCTCAAGAACTGGGGATTCCCAAAGAGGCTTTTGAACTCACAAGCATACGCAAGAAACCAAGTCAGAGCGCATAGCCTTTTTCGAGTGGCTTCCCTCATAACTTAGATTTAGCATGCATAAAGCTATGACGATTTCATCGCAAATTTCAATCTGCATTTTTCAATTCACTAGGGGCATGAAGCCAAAAAATCAAAAGCCGTTTACCGCACGTAGAAGCGGTGTCGGGTGAAAAGAACATATATGGGAAGAAGCCGCTTATTTGCGGCTTTTTCATTTTAACGATATTCTTGTCAAAAGCCTGTAACAAGAACTTATATCGTTAACCGAATTAGGAAGAAGAAGCGCGATTATTAGCGCAGAGGTTTGCTCAAACAGTCGGGGCATCAGATGGAGCAGAAATGTTGGATATTGAAAAAGGTGAGATAATCCTCAAAATAAAAAAACCAATGAAACACGATTCTTTTTATCCGCGATAATCATAATTATCATAAATCAAAAGACTGGAAAGTTAATTTTTAACAATCCAGTCTTTTGATTTAGAATGAATCTATTGTTACATCAAGCATACCAAAGCACTTTCAAAAGATGCATTGTATCCAAAATACGAATTTAGAGTTTTAGGAGTAGTAGAAAAGAAGAGTTGCTTCTTCAAATTGATTGATTAATTATTGTTCATTTCTTGCTGCTTGTCTTTTGGAATTTTTTGAGTCAATAACTTTTCATAAATTTCTGAATTAGATTGGATGTTTTGTTTCTTATTTTTTGGTTTAAGCATACGTTATCACCTCCAGTATCTTCTGAAGTAATTTTCCCTAGTTTCTATCTAAAATGTATTATGTAATGTATTACGAAAGTGCCTGAATTTATCACCTCGATAAGGACCAACTCTTAAGAACAATGCATATAAAAGAATAATCTATAACGAATGTTGAGTAGGCGAATACACTATTACAGTTGTATTCACCTTTAAATTTATAGGAGGATTTTAAAAAAAATGAGCAAATATACGCATCTGGCTTGAGATGAAACGATAGATAAGCATGAACTCAAGGCGTTCCAAACAAATGGTTTAATCAATTAAAACGTATGCTTAATAGTGTTAATAATCCAGCTTTAAAAACTCTTTATGTTCAAACCTACCCCTCCATCAATTATTAGCAAATGATGTATAGAATGCTCAACGTGCTTTATCTATGTAATCTTTATAATTCGTAATGTAACATATAGGCATTTATAAATAACTTAACACTTTGGCATTAATCAAATCTTATTATGAAGTGGAGTTTATAAAATAAATCCAAGTGTGAATTATAACGATTTATGGTAATCAATCGTATTCCATAAAATGAAAAGAATGCGCATGTGTTATAGTAGAAAAACTCCGAGGTAGCATGCGCTTTCTATTTCGTTAGTGCGAATATAACGAAGTTAGGCAATCTCTCCATGGGGCTTAATCCAATAAATACATAAAGGTTATGGTGTACGGATTTCAGGGTTATATCGGCTCAATTAACGAGGGACTAGCTTATAAACAATAGCTTTCTGAGGTGCTAGTGTGTTGATGTCGATACCTTATTGGGAAGAATTGAAGGATTGAGTGGATGAAGAGAATGTGGTACATTCGTATCCATTATAATCTCATTTATATGTACAAGGTATATGAGAAGTAATGAGGTGAATAGAGCATGAATTACATCGTTATCGATCTCGAATTCAACGGTAGGCAGCATTATGACATTTATCCTATGGAGATTATTGAAATTGGGGCTGTAAAATTAAATGAGCAGATGGAAATTATCGAGACATTCCAAAGCTTTATTCGTCCTAAATTTCCTTTAAATAGATTTGCATTGCAGTTTTGCGGTATCACAAAAGAAACGTTATTAAAAAGCATGCCTTTTGAAGCGGTTATTAAAAAATTCAAAAAATTTTGCGACACAGATTATAAGCTGATCTCATGGGGCGCCAGCGATTTCTTCACTTTAATGGTTGATTGCAAAGTAAATCATGTTCATACAGAATGGATTACTACTCAATTGTTGGACTTGACGCGGCATTTTGATGGAGGCTTGCAGCAAGCTTTAGAGGATCATGGCCTTCAGTTCATCGGACAAAGTCATTCTGCACTGGATGATGCATTAAATGCTGCGCTTTTATTGAAGCTCAAACCAGGAATCGTAAGTGATATCAACTATTTCACCCCAGATCCTGTGAAAATATGTACGGGCGGCATCAAGAAATGGATCCTTATGTCGCTTGACAATGCTATTGTAAATGACCAGATGTTAAGTTGGGACGATTTTTTAAAGGATCGGAATTCTCAGAAGTATATCGCCATCATGAACTTAGCTGATCACGAAATTAGAATGGTTCAAAATCTCTTTATGAAGTTTGCGCAAATGAAGTATGGTCGTAAAACAAAGAAAATTTTATATGCGTAAATGATGTAGACCCCTATGAATGGGGTCTTTTTGTATTTATCGTCGAACAATAAAGGTAACAATTATTACTACCCAAAGTATAGAATAGCCGATCCACATTAATGTAAAGAATACTTATGCTTACGTAGAACATTTGAATCGAATCAAATAAAGTAAGGGATGGACAATATGATGGATGAATTAACTATACAAGAGGTTTGTAGCTGGTTTGAAGCCAATAAAGACAAGAGCATCATGATTAAAAAAGAAGATCAGGAAGATATAGATCAGATAGAAATTAACGTCAATGACGTTGGACTTATGAGCTTTTCAGACACCTTAGACGCCTATTTATCGCCCAAAGTGATCGTACTACGCGGAAGTGGGAGCATCGAGACACATGATGGTGAAAAGCAAAAGCTTCCTGAAGATAGTTACGAAATTTCTTTCGATGGAAACTTCCATGGTATTCAAAATGAAAAGGGAATGGAGATTCAAACGGATCGCGTCACTTACATGATCACCACTCAATAACCGCAATCATAAAGCATCTGAAGGAGGGTGACTTATGATATATACTTGTCAACATTGCGAAAAAGACACGGACTCTAAAGCCGCGCATAGTATCACGGTTTACCTGGAGGATGGGGTCGAAGACAGTTATGAAATACTTTGCAGTCTATGTTATTCTGAGTGGCTTCAATCATTGAAAGGATAAATGAAGTAAAAAGGGCGGATTCTCAGCCTTTTTTACATTTCCTCTGCAACGAAGCTGAAGTATGATACAACCAATCCAATCTAATTATGATACATACGTTACATTCGAAAAACGAGTATTAGAGACGTCTATTTAGTAGCAGGTGTTTTGGTTATAAGGATCTATTGAAGGGAGATAGTATATAAGTTAGTAAGAATCAATCTTATAAAACTTTTTTGCAATTGGGAAAATAAAACATTGCCTTGTAGTAACGGTCCATGGTATATTGTTTTTCCGGCCGCAAGACGGGCAGGAAAGTAACTTAAGAAAAACAAGTTGCGAAATAAAAATTAGTATGTTTATTGATCATCCGGCTTTGAGAGAATGCGGAAAAACGAAAGAAATTGATCTTTGAAAACTGAACAACGAGTGAGTAAGCACGAACGAGAAATCGTTCAAAAAAGAGATTGCAAAATCTCGCTAGCAACGCAAATGAG
>NZ_LMEO01000004.1 GCF_001426375.1 Paenibacillus sp. Root444D2 | reverse complement strand
CCGCATGCTCATGATTGAAGAACATCGGAAAGCCGTATGAGGGAAAACTTCATGTACGGTTTGATGAGGAGGGGCTGAATATTCAGCCCTTTACTCTAGTTCAAGTATTGGGAGCTTGCGTGAAATATCATTGGCTTGTTTATCCCGGTCTTTTCTTTTTTACGTTTCAGCACGAAATAGGGTTCCATCATCACGGAAGTAATAGGCGATATCATCCGTTCTCGTGCTCAGTCTCACTGATTTATTAGTGAACTTTTCGATGATTCCGCGATCTACTTCGCAGTAAACACCGTCAGCGTCCGTTTGCCACACGGAAACCGGAGTTTGTGATAATGCTGCGGTAAATAGATCTGCATCGGATTCCAGCATCTTAGGCACTAGCTCGACCTCACCTTCGGAAGGTCAATTGCGACCAGAGTATATGTAATAGCTTATCATGTAATAACGGCGGTTATGTTAAAATAACAACATAGACTAGGCTCATGAATGTTTTGTTTGGAGTTGAAATTAATGTACTTACGAAGCCTTGAGATTCTGAGGAATGATCATACGGATCCGAAAACTTATCCATTTTCTATACCTGCTGTGAAATCTTTAAAGTCACTTTCTTTTCGAACGAATGTCACCTTTCTTGTTGGGGAGAATGGTTCGGGTAAATCAACGCTCCTTGAAGCAATTGCTTATCAAAGCGGGTTTAATACGGCTGGTGGAGGGAAGAACAACTATTATGATGTAGAGGCTTCGCATTCCATTCTGGGGGATCATCTTCGTCTTTCATGGATGCCTAAAATCATGAATGGCTTTTTCCTAAGAGCAGAGACTTTTTATCACTTTGCTTCCCATTTGGATACGTTGCCCGAAAGCCTGCAGTATTACGGTGGTCGTTCTTTACATGAGCAATCGCATGGTGAAGCGTTTCTTTCTCTTTTTAAACATCGTTTTGGAAAAAAGGCGATTTACCTTCTCGACGAACCTGAGGCGGCTTTATCCCCTGCAAGGCAATTGGCATTAATGCGTGTTATCAAGGATTTAGAGAAAGAAGCTCAGTTCATCATTGCAACGCATTCTCCGATACTTCTCGGATTTCCAGATGCACAGATTATTAACTTTGATGTTCATCCCATAGAGGAAATTAGATATGAGGACACGTTACATTACATCATCACAAGACGGTTTCTTGAAAACAGAAAGACGGTCTTGCAGGAGCTATTTTCCGATTCCGATGATAACAATTAACGAAAAACTTTACTTTAACAGAAGCTGCTATGACGCGGCTTCTTTTTTTCTCGCTAAAGAAACGGCACTTTAATACTAAATCACGAAGTTGGAGGGAATAATAGCCACAACAAATTGTGGGGGACTTGGGAATTTAAATTGAGTTAATGGAAAAGAATAATCATTAAAACAAGGGAGTATAGCCAATGAATTCAAACCATGTACCATTGACGTCATCAGAAATAGGGAACTTGTGGATGACTTATCAAGAAAAAACAATGTTATTGAGATTCTTAGAGTATTTCCTTGAACACGTTGAGAATGAAGAAATTCAACAAATCTTAAAGTCAACTTACGATTCATCGGAACAAATTGTAGAATCCATAATAACTATTTTCCAACAAGAAGGAGCCGTTATTCCACTTGGCTTTACAGCGAACGACGTTAATAAAGGAGTTCCTAAGTTATTTGATTATCTATATGAACCTATGTTTTTACATATGATAAGTAAGATTGAGGCTAGCCTTTTTGCAATGCACTCGACGATGTCCTATCGTAAAGATATAAGACAATTATTTAAGCAATTAACAGCAAACGCACAAGAGATGTTTGACCAATGTACAGAGTTTCTTTTAGATAAAGGGGTTCTTGCCCGCCCGCCTTTTATGACAATGCCCAAAGAAGTTACCTTTGTTAAAGATAATAATTATTTATCAGGGTTTAATTTGTTAAGGGAAACAAGATCATTAAATGCAATTGAAATATCCCTTATACATCATGCTATTGAAACAAACCTTGTAGGCATGCAATTAATGATTGGATTCGCTCAAGTGGCAAATGATAAACATGTCAAAGAATATTTTGTTGAAGGAATGAAATTGTCAAAGGACATTGAAACCACTCTAGGTGAATTTTTACGTCAAGATTACATAGAGCCGCCGGCTACTCCCGGAGGGAAAGCGACGAATTCTACTGTTGCTCCATTTTCGGATAAGTTAATGATGTATATCACTAACTTGTTAGGATCATTTAGTATTGGGAGCAATGCGCTTGGTGGAGCTTTTAGCTTACGAAGTGATTTGCTGTTAACGATGGCTCGACTTACTCAGAAAATTGTACCCTTTGTCAAAGACGGTGGAGAACTAATGATCAAACACGGTTGGATGGAGGAACCACCACAAGTAGAAGATAGAAAACAACTAACTAAATCATGATAGAAAAATGTTATGCGTTCTTTACTAACGAAGAGCAATGCTCAATAACACATCTAGGCTGCCGCAATTTAATTGGGCAGCTTGTTCTGTTAACAGACAATTTAACACAATAAACGTTTATTTGGGATTGATTGTTAATTAGGAAATTTATGGAGGCTATAAAAGGGGAAAGGTTATTGCTTGGCCAAGTCAATCCTCATGGAACTTGAATCAGGGGCACTGGGTTCATCAATCGGTAATATTTCTCATATAGTATTCAATAATATCTTTTCGACGAATAATGCCTATGAAAATATTGTCATCATCAACAACCGGAACAAAATTTTGATCTGCTGCTAACGCCAGCATATCTTCCATGTGTGCATGAATTGAAACGGACTCATTATGAATATGCTTCTCGATTTCGCTCACGGGCACTTGATGGATATTATCAAAATGAATCCCAGGTGTATTCTTTAACGTCCACAATAGGTCACCTTCCGACAATGTGCCTACATATTTCCCGTCACTATCAACTAGGGGAAGTGCTGTGTAATAGTGATTTTCTAATTCTTCTAAGGCTTCCTGCATGGAAGCAGACGATGTGATAAAGGCAACCTTCTCTTTGGGTAATAGAAAAGAGGCTATTTTCATAGTTATTAACTCCTTTTCTCTCAAATTTCAATTAACTATATGTTCATTAAAACATAAATGTCTTACAAAGGCATTGAAAGATGTTACCATTTTAACAAGTAACACCAGTATTTAATAAAAGATTTCATCCAAAACCTGCGTTAGCCTAACCAGATCCTCCCTAATATCCCGACAAGACCTACTGATCATATTCAACTCTCTCCAGCCTTCCTCAATCTCGGCAATCATCAGGTCAATATCTCCATTAGTGATTTTTCTTTCCTCCATATTGGTCAGCATTTCGATGCTCCTTTAATCATGTTAATTGTTTCAATAGTATAAGTTTCGTTATGCAGTTCACGAATGAGGGTGTAGAAGACAGTCCAATTATGAACGGCAGCTAAACGGACAAATTGTGATTGCATGTCAAGAAATATTGGAGTTCATGCCGGTGTACCATCGAGCTCCTGAAATGTTGACTTTGGCTTCTGAAACCCATATTGTGGAATCGGAAGCATAAAGAGATGGATGTAGCTGAATCAGAGACGCATCGCGAGGATTTGCAGCATCATGACGGTTCTTTTTTATTTGAGAATATTGTTGATCGAGGGAAAATGAACGATTGTTCTCCTCACTTTTCAGTTGTACAGTTGGATCGCAGGAGAATTTTAGTTCTTCTGTTCAACTACAAATATTCGAATTCAATTTTAGGGGAGAGATAAGATTGTCTAAGCATTGGCAAGCACGTTGGATAACGGATACCCCGTTTAGATCGATGGAACCATTGGATCTATTTCATAAAGAAATGGATGCTGCTGAATCAGAGACGCATCGTGAGGATTTGCAGCATCATCATTGGCTTGTAAGGACCACATTTAATCTGGAGTCTATTGATCTTGTTTCCTTATATATGGACATTACAGCGGACGATTACTACAAGCTATACCTGAACGGCCGGTTTGTTGCTCAGGGCCCGGCTCAAAACGATGCTGGCCATTATTATTATAATCGGATGGATGTTAGTCCCTTTCTTCAAGAGGGGAACAATGTCATCGCTGTCCATGTATATTACCAAGGACTAGTTAATCGGGCATATAACAGCGGCGATTACAGGCAGGGGCTTATCGCAGAGCTGACAACGGGTGACCGTGTTCTCGTTAAAACCGATGAGACTTGGCGAGCTAAACGGGCAGAAGAATTCCTGAAAGGGGAGACTTTTGGCTATTTGACGCAATTTGCCGAGCATATCGATGCCAGAAAGTCGGAAAAAGGCTGGAAGGATCTTTCCTTTGATGACTCCGCTTGGCTTCCCGTCCAGACGAACGATCAAGCGGACTATACGCTTGTAGAGCAGCCGACACCGATATTATCGGTTTATGAGAAGCAGCCGCATAGCGTGGTAAGAAGGGCTCCCGGTCATTACTGGATTGATTTTGGCGAGGAAATCACTGGCCAGTTTACCATGGAGGCGGAAGGGGAAGCAGGCGCAGAAATCGAAATCCGCTGCGGTGAAGAACTGGAAGAAGATGGACAAGCGGTCAGATTTAACATGCGCTGCAACTGTACTTATCAAGATCGCTGGACGCTATCCGGGGATAAAGATAAATTGGACCTTTACGATTACAAAGGCTTTCGATACGTGGAAGTGTTCGGCCCTGAACAAGCGATTCGTCCGGATTCGTTCCAAGCGATCGTCAGACACTATCCTTTTAATGAAGAAAGCTGTCGTTTTGAAAGCTCGGATGACTTGATGAACCAAATTTTTCAAATATGTAAAAACGGAGTCAAATACGGTTCCCAAGAAAACTTTGTTGACTGTCCGACCCGTGAGAAAGGACAATACTTGGGCGATAATACGGTAATTGGGCATGCTCACATGCTCCTCAGCGGCGATCTACGATTGTATAAGAAGGCAATTGAGCAATTTGCTCTTAGTTCCTCTACGTGCCCTGGTCTCATGTCAGTAGTTCCAGGAAACTTTATGCAAGAGATTGCTGACTTTTCACTTCAGTGGCCGCTGCAATTACTGGAATATTATCGATACAGCGGGGATCTCACCTTTTTGCGGGACATGTATCCTTATGCCGAGGAACTGCTCCGTCATTTTCAAGCCTACGATCGTGGCGATGGATTGTTACATGAAATCACTGATAAATGGAATTTGGTTGATTGGCCGAAGGAACTGCGCGATGAATACGATTTTGAACTAACGAAGCCGATAGGTCCCGGTTGCCATAACGTGGTTAATGCGTTTTATCTTGGCTGCATCCAAGCAGTGAATGAGATACGTGATTTGCTTGGGATTTCTTACGAGGATGATCTTTCACGGCTAAAAAAACGCTTCATCGAAGTTTTTTATGATCCGACCCACCGTTTATTTACAGATGCAGAGGGAAGCAGTCATCATGCGCTGCATGCCAATGTGCTGCCATTGCTCTTTAATCTGGCTCCGGAGGAATCCATTCCATCTATCGTAGATCAAATTCGCGAGAAAAGATTTTCGTGCGGCGTGTACTTTTCCTATTTTGTCTTAAAAGCTTTGGCGAGGGTTGGAGAACATTCGTTGATATATGAGCTTATGAGCTCAGAAGAAGAACATTCATGGGGAAATATGCTGAAAGAAGGCGCTACGACTTGTTTTGAGGCCTGGGGGAAAGAACAGAAATGGAATACCAGTCTCTGTCACCCTTGGGCAAGTGCTCCGGTACCGTTGCTGATCGAGGAAATCATCGGACTGAAACCTTCCAAACCGGGGTGGAAGGAAATTTCATTTTCACCAAAAATTCCGGCACAATGGGAGCATTTTACGCTGGAAGTCCGCGTCCCTTCTGGAATGATTCGTCTTGCATACAACCATGGACAGTGGGCCCACGATTTTCCGCAACAGGTACAGGTGATCCGAGACTGACCATAAAAAATATTTGTGGAAAAGGAGAATAAACGATGATAAAGAATATCTCGCTGAATAAGACATGGTTTCGTCGTCTCCTATTTTCCTATGTAACGATTTTCCTTTTTATCGTGCCTCTCCTCATGTTTATCCTATTGATGGCATTCAGTGAATTGTCGCGAAAAACCGCAGTCGAATCGAATAAAATTTTCACCAAGCAAGTGCTCCAATCCGTAGACAATCAGATGAAGTTGATCGATAACACGATCACGAATGAGATTGCCAGCGATGATACGCTATTGGGTTTTTTTAATCCTGCCTTGCGCAGCGATCGATATTATTCGGGCTATATGTCGTCTGTAAAAGTGAAAAGTCTCATGGCAACGATGCCTCTCATCGATTCGATCTATTTATACAGGCTATCGGACGATACGGTGCAGACACCATACTCCGTTTCCAAGCTAGCTGCATTTAACGATAAACAATTGATTGTGGAAGCATTAAAACAATCCGGGCTAAATTATCAATGGACAAATGTGCGGAAAGGTTACACGGAGCAAGGCGAACCTTCCGAATTCGTATCGTTAGTGCGATATGTCCCATTGAATTCCGGTAATGACGGTCTAATCGTTGTCAATGTGCAGCTTCAAGCGATTGCCCATTTTGTTCAAACACTGACAACAGAAAATTCCAATCATCTCAGCCTTTATGACCGCAAGGGTACGCCTATTTATGGTGATAGTCATGGGAACGATTCCCTAATGACGGAGATGCGCTCCGATTATTCCGAATGGGCCATTTCCAGCAGTGTGGCGAATGGTAATTTGTTTCGTCTTGTCTCCGCGATATCTAAATATTGGATATTCGTTTGTGCAGTTTTCTTTTTTATCGGCGTTGTATGGATTGTTGTGGTTACCCGACGAAACTATAAGCCTGTAGAAACGATCATACAGCGTATCCAATTATTCTCCCAGCAAAAAAGCGCCGAACTGTTCCGTAAAGGCAATCAAGATGAATTTAAGTTTATCGATACCGCCTTGGTGAATTTGATGGAGCAGTCAAATGCCTATCAGAAGCAGCATGAGGAAGATTTGGTTTTTAAGCGAAAGCATTTCTTTTTCGAATGGATGGAAGGGAATCGGCCCTTGAAGGATGAAGAGTGGCAGCAGGAGATGGAGAGCCTCGGAATGCCTTGCGCTTTTGACTCGCTATGTGTTAGTGTGCTCGAAATTAATAAATACAGTAAATTCGCTAGTCTTTATTCCGATCATGATCAAAATTTACTTAAATTCGTTTTGTGTAGCGTAGTAAAGGAAATTGCAATTGGCCGAAATGTAACCATATGGACCGAGTGGACGTCCAAGGATCAATTGACTTTGCTGCATTTGGTCCAGAACGTTTCGTCGGAAAGTAAGCCCGAGCAGATAGCGAGTGATATAGCGAATGACCTGATGCAATGGGTGAAGACCAACCTTGATTTCAATATTACAATGGGCATAGGTTCAGGCGTCGATCGGATAGAGCTTGTACATTACGCGTACGTCGAAGCCTTGGAAGCACTTCAATACAAACCTTCACTAGGTGAGGATAGTGTGATCTGTTATTGGCAGATTAAGCTCGAGGGCAAGCAACAGTCGCTCGATCTGCTCGAATATATCCGTGAGATTGCCTTTTCATTACGAACGGGGGAAGGCGATTGGCAGGGCAGCTTCGCACAACTTTTCGATGGCATTCGAGCCGGTCTGTATGCGCGTAAGGAATTGGACAACTTAATGAGCTACATGATATTTTTTCTTGATAAGGAGTTTACGGACCTACCAGTGGATGTGCAAAAAATATGGGCAAACGGCGTGCAGGATAAACTGCAAAAAGCGGTAGACGACTGGGACACCGTGGACGAACTACAGCAAATGTTGAGAAGTGTTCTTACGGAAACAACTGAAGCAATCGCGACGCTGCGTGAGATGAGCAGCAATTATATGCTTATCCGCAAAATTAAGTTGTATATGGAGGAGCATTACCAGAATCCGGATCTATCATTGCTTCATTTAAGCGATGTGTTCCATGTGCATATGAAAAGCATCAGTCGTACGTTTAAAGAAGAAATTGGCGAGAATTTTATTGATTATTTGACGCGAATTCGTACGGAACACGCGAAAGAGCTTTTGGTTCAAACCGAACATTCCATACAAGAGATTACGGTCAGAATCGGATATCTGCATCCGAACACGTTCATTCGATCATTTAAAAAGCTGGTTGGTCAAACCCCAGGAGACTTTCGGAAGACTGCTCAAGTGAAATCATAAAGATGAACTTTGTTGATTGGTGTTTTTTTGTTGATTAATAGGATTTGGATTGCGATAGAATCGGATTCACTGGTGAAAAAGCCAGGGAGAACGGTTCTTTTTTTATTTGAGAATATTGTTGATCGAGGGAAAATGAACGATTGTTCTACCTCACTTTTCAGTTGTACAGTTGGATCGCAGGCTACAACAAAGAAAGAGGGAACGATATGAAAGCAATAGACCGAAGGGGAATCGACATGAAGAGATTAAGGGAGAATATGCCACTTCTCCTTATGTTCATACCCGTCATTTTATTTTACTTAATTTTCAAATACGCGCCGATGGCTGGGCTGATCATTGCTTTTAAAGATTATAACTTTTTTGATGGGGTGTTTCGCAGTCCTTGGGTTGGATTTGAACATTTTCAAAAGCTGTTCAGTAACCCAAATTCGTTAAAAATTATCCGAAACACGCTTCTACTTAGCAGTCTAAATATATTCGTGGGGTTTCCGTTTCCGATTCTATTAGCTATTCTTTTGAACGAAGTGCGAAAAATGTGGTTCAAGAAGATCGTTCAAACACTTGTTTATTTACCTTACTTTTATTCATGGATTATTGTCGGTGGGATCGTCTTTAGTATTTTCGGAATCGAAGGAAGCTGGTTAAGTCAGTGGATGACCTTCTTTAATGTTGAACCATTTCCATTCTTATACAATATCAAATCATGGATTACCATCTTTGTTGGTGCAGGAATATGGAAGGATATGGGTTTTAATGCCATTATCTATTTGGCGGCAATGACGACAATCGATCCCTCACTTTACGAGTCAGCAAGTATGGATGGCGCTAATAAATGGAAACAGATTATTCATATTACGATTCCCGGAATTGCACCGACCATGATTTTGCTCTTTATACTTTCCATGGGGCGTGTGATGGAAGTCGGATTCGACCCCATTTACGTCTTGCAAAATGCTGCGGTGAACGACGTTTCGGATGTCATTAGCACGTATATTTATCGCGTTGGACTGCAAGGCGCGCAATTCAGCTTAACTACAGCAATGGGTATGTTTGAATCTATCGTTGCATTAATTTTGCTGCTTTCTGTCAACTGGATTGCACGTCGTTTTCAGAAGGGTCTATTTTAGAGAGGAGGAATCGTGATGCGTGCATCCAATGGAGATAAAATCTTTTACATCATGAACTATATCGTATTAGCCTTAATTGCCTGCTCTAGCTTGTTTCCACTTCTTCATTTGATTGCGCTTTCCATTAGTAGTTCATCCGCCATTGAAACCGGGAAAGTAAATCTTTGGCCTATCGGCTTCACCTGGGAAACATTTAATGTTTTGATCAAGGGAACACCGCTTATCCGATCATTCAGCAACAGTGCTTTGATCACGTTGGTAGGTGTTACGTTATGTATGCTCACCACGATTATGGCCGCATATCCCTTATCACGTCCCAACTTTTATGCACGACGCTTCTTTACGCTTTCGATGATCTTTACGATGATCTTTACGGGTGGCATTATCCCTACTTTCCTGGTCATCCAAAGTCTGGGACTGGTTAACTCCTATTGGGCGCTATGGTTACCGGGTTTAGTAAGTACGTATAACATGTTGCTTTTACGCACGTACTTCGAGAACATCCCGTCTGAAATTGACGATGCGGCGCGTATGGATGGCTGCAGTGAAGTACGTCTTCTACTTCAAGTTGTATTGCCCATTTCTATGCCTGTTCTCGCGACATTAACGCTTTTTTATGGTGTTGCGTACTGGAATATCTTTATGAGTATGCTGATTTACATCAACGATACCGATAAGCACAACTTAACCGTACTCGTACAGCAAATGATTCAAAGCCAGAGCGTGCTGCAGCAAAGCATGGCGGTGCAGCCTGACGATCAGGTTCATGTGGTGGAGGAAGGAATTAAAGCTGCAGGCGTGATCGTCATGATTACCCCGATGTTGGTGGTTTATCCATTTTTGCAAAAATACTTTGTCAAAGGCGTTATGCTTGGTTCCGTGAAAGGCTAAGGGAAGCATGAGGGCGATAAGGAGGTGGTGTTACAAAGAGAAATATGGTTCCCAAAGATTCGATGAGGTAAGCTTAAGCAAGCAAATAACGAATTCAAAAGGGGTTTATCAAACATGAAAAAATGGTTTGCGACATCACTAACGATGGCATTATCGACTTCAATGGTTCTAACGGCATGCAGTACGAAATCTACCGTACAACCGAGTCCATCTGCTAATTCAACAACTCCAACAGCAGCAACAACTCCAGCCAAGAAAGGGGATATCTCCGTATCGGTTTATGACCGTGGAAGTATTCCTGCTGCAGAAGGAACATTAGAAGATAATCGTTGGACAAAATTTATTAATGAAAACGGCCCTGCGAATGTCAAATATGTGCCAATTCCACGCAACGATGCGGCACAAAAATTCAATGTACTGTTTGCTTCGGGATCGGCGCCTGACATTATTAACGAGTTTGATCCGAATATACTAAACCCGCTCATTGATCAGAAGCAGCTTATGCCGCTAAACGACCTGATCGACAAGAACAGTGTTGAATATAAGAAGGTGCTTCAGGATTATCCCGCATTGAAGAAAGTAGCAACCAATCCCGACGGGAAGATGTACAAAATTGGACGGGTGCTAGAATCATTTCCAAGTTATGCGGTCTTTGTCCGTGCAGATTGGTTGAAAAAATTGAATCTGGACGTACCGAAAACGACCGAGGATCTGTATAAAGTAGCAAAAGCGTTTGCGGAGCAAGATCCTGACGGCAACGGAAAGAAGGACACATACGGAATGGCTTTGAGTTTTCGTTCGGAGTTTGCGATCGATATGATGTTCGGGAACCCTGTTGAGCTGTATGGTCTTGTAAACGATCAACCGAGCCGGGCATTTGAACATGCAAAATTGGCGACGGAATTCAAAAAACGCTTGTTTGATGAGGGGATAATCGATAAAGACTTCGTGAATGACAAAAATGGGGCAAAGGCCAAACAAGACTATTTGAATGGCAAGCTGGGCATTTTCCCGACGTTTGTAGGAAGTTGGTTCGATTCGACAGTAACCGATATACAAACCTTGAAAAAGGCTGTTCCAGATGCCGATGTGATCCCTATCGCACTGCCAAAAAGTCCAGTAGGCGAATTTATTCCGGATGTACAAAGTCCAGTGCAAATGACAACTGCGATTAATGCAAAGACGAAAGACCCGGTTGCAGCGATCAAATACATCGACTTCATCAATCGTGTCTCGACGGGTACCAGCCTGCTTTTCGGTGTGGAAGGTACGCATTATAAGAAGGATGCAAACGGATGTCCGCAAAACATCGACCCCAATAAAAGCAAGTCTGAAGTTAGCTGGGCGGGCGACTACGCTCAATCCTATTCCCGTTTGCTGCTAGGGAAGTGTTCGTTCTTCCAAAATCAATTCAATCCTGACATTCCAGAACAAAAAGCAGGACTGGATATGTTCAACAAAGCCGAGTCCTTATATCTCGATTCGACTAAAAAATACCGTTTCGTCACCTTGCAAGAGCTGATACCGTCTTTCCCCAAAGATATGCAAACGTCATTTAACACTGTCAAAAAGCAAATTACCGATACGTGGTTGAAATCAGTCTTGAGCGGGGATAAATACTCTGTGGAACAAGCCTACAAGGACGTTCAGACTTCATGGGATAAAGCGGGCGGCAAACAAATGGATGACTTCATAATCGAGTGGTATAGAACCAATAAGGACAGCAGTTTCATGATGAAAGATTTATGGGAGACCGTTGCCAAACAAGCACAAATGAAGAAATAAGCAACGCGCTTGTAATACACGATGGGGGCCGTTATCCGAATCTGCGGTCCTCAGCTTTATTTTATCCATGCATGAATACGAGGAGGGGGATTATGAGGAAGTTTAAGAAATTTATTTGTGTTTTGGGGCTATTATTTTTTATGGTAATTGGAGCACGTGCTGCTACTGCGGCGGTTATACAGCAGCTGCCGGTCTCGAACCCAGGATTTGAAACACTGACTGTAACGAACGGTGTTTACAGTCCGAAAGATTGGAAGACGTGGTGGTGGAGCGGACCCGTCAACAATCCGTCAATTTCGGCCGCGAATTATACGGAGAATGAAAAAAGCGGCGGCCAGCGCTCCGTATTTATTGGCAGTGTTAGCACGGGATACGCGGGGTGGGTATCAAATCCCATAACGCTTCCTTCGGATATGATGTCGTTTCGAATTTCTGCCAAACTGAAGACATCGCAAGATTATGCGGGAAACAAGCCGCGTTTATGGGTTTCCTTCCAGAACAACGGGACTTTTTTAGGGTCCTACACGACGGATCAGACGGAGGGAGTGTCATTTGCGGATTGGACAGAAGTGTCGTTTACCGTCGATCGAAGCCAATTTCCGGCTGGCACCAACACACTTGTGCTGAACCTGTCGACAACCAGCATAAATACGGCGACACCAGCAAGCGGCAAACTTTACTACGATGATGTGATGGTGGAGGCGTCGGATGAACCGATTCCGGTTGTTCAGCAGCTGCCGGTTTCGAATCCGGGCTTCGAGATATTGACCGTAACGAATGGCGTTAACAGTCCAAAAGATTGGAAAACGTGGTGGTGGAACGGAACCGCAAACAATCCGCCTGTTTCTGCGGCGAATTATACAGAGGATGAAAAAAGTGGCGGTCTGCGCTCGGTGTTTATCAACAGTGTCAGCAGCGGATACGCGGGGTGGGTATCGAGTCCCATAACGCTCCCTTCGAATATGACATCGTTTCGAATGACAGCCAAGCTCAAGGCGTCTCCAGACTATTCGGGCAATAAACCGCGTTTATGGGTTTCCTTCCAGAACAACGGGACGTTCCTAGGGTCCTACACGACTGATAAGACGGAGGGGTTGTCGCTTGCGGATTGGACGGAGGTGTCGTTTACCGTGGATCGAAGCCAATTTCCAGCCGGCACCAACACGCTTGTACTGAATTTGACGACCACCAGCATAAATGCTACGACACCGGCCAGCGGCAAACTTTACTTTGATGATGTGAAGGCGGAAGCGTCGAATCAATCGCTGGGACCAGTTGTTTTTACGTTGAAAGGAAGTAAATTTGCTAGCTGGTGGAATCTGGGAGACCCTGTCGTGTATCAATTGAACGCCGGAGCAGTAGCGAGTTCAGTTAATGCCATAATTGGTAGCGTTTACAATTCTGATAATGAATTGATCGCACAAGTGCCTGTATCGAGACAGACATTCCTCGATCAAGGCTGGAGCTGGACGCCTCTAGAGCCGGGGTACTACGAAATTGCTTTTGTGTATCAACAGAACGGTTCGACGGATTTAACGGATCTGCCCGTCAAATATACGTATTCACAGACGGATCTTACTACGTTTACTCGTGAGCGGTATTCTTTGGTAGTGAGTCAGGGTCCAACTAAACCAGTATCGCAAAGATGGCCGACCATGGGCTTCAGCTACCAGCTTTCGGAAGGCGAGAATGCCATGAAACTGGCTGATCTAGTGGGATTTCGCTTTGCTCGGATTCATGCAGTGCCATGGGGATCGCAGTTCCGCGATACGAGCTGGGCGATTGAACCGTCACGCGGTGTTTATGAGTGGTCGAGATTCGATGACCAAATCAACAAGCTGTCAAGTTACGGCTTTGATATGATTGGAAATCTGTTATACACGCCGCAGTGGGCATCACCGCATCCGGAGCAAACGCAGGCGAATATTAGTGTGCCGGCCTATTCCGCTTATGCTCCGGTGGATATGAAGGACTGGGAAGATTTTGTTCGTGCCGTCGTTACCCGGTACAATACTCGAATTAAGACGTGGGAAGTATGGAATGAGCCAAACTTGCCGGGGTTGAGCGTGTTTTGGTTGGATTCGACGGAACGTTTCGTGGAGCTGTTGAAAACGGCGTATCAGACAATTAAAGAGGAGCAGCCGGATTCAGATGTATGGATTGGCGGACTTGCAGGACGCAACTATTTATCATTTTATAAAGAACTGCTCAGCTTGGGCGGAGCGTCCTATTTTGATAAGCTCTCGCTGCATGGTTACCTGCCAGATCCGCGCGAATTCCAGCGTATAGATCAGGCTTTTGGAATCGCATCCAAGCAGTGGGCTGATTCGGAGAGTCATGCGATTCTGGTCAATTCGAATTCAGTAACAGGCACAGTACCTACGGAATCTGAGATCGCTAAGCGGATGATCGTTGACTTCCTGTCGCAGCTCAAATGGGGAACGCAAAAAATTGCCTTATTTCATATGTTGAATTTATCGGAGATGGAAACTTTATCTTATGCCAAGAGCACAGGAACTGTAACGCACGCATCGGGTTTATTCCGCTCTAAGCCGCGAGTGGAGCCGCGACTCGCAGCGTCAGTAGCTCACCATTTTCTCGATCTTGCTGGCCAATCGCTCGTTTATAAAGGGGAGTACGTTCTCCAGGACGGACAAAAAGCAGTTGTAATTGACAACGACGGAACCCGGCTCATAGGTTTGTGGACTGACGCATCCTCCGAAGCTCCGATCGATGCGCGTCTAGCGGCTGCTTTCACGGGAGAGACCCTCGTTACGGACTGGGAGGGCAAAACGCAAAGTGCCAATAACCTACTTAGCATACATCCTGGCAAGGTATATTGGATAAGTAATGCGGATAGCGTAGCAATAGCGCTACTACCGATCTCAGAGCCGTTTTTGATCTCGGATTTCGACCGTAATACAAGTAATATTATTGTCCCTGAGTCAAAGGGAACCAGCGGAGAACTGTTCAATCCTGCCACATTAGAAGTCGCTGACCATGCTGTATGGACTACCGATAATTGGGCGTATAAAGCAGCTGCCCAGTCGACGAAACCGGTGGATTTTGAAGCTTCCTTTGCGGCGGGGTATTCGGATAGCGGGCTAGACCTGATCGTTCGTGTGAAGGATGGGACATTTGTTCAGGATAATCCACTCGGAAGCTTCTGGAAAGGGGACAGCGTACAGTTCGCGATTGACACATTCGGACAGGGATTTACGGGAGATCAGGTGGAGTTCCAGGCGGCACTGACACCGCAAGGCCCAGTGCTTTATAAACAATCGGTGCCTTATGTTGGCGGCAATTTGCCAACCAATTGGACACCGGGTAACAGCGTAGCACAGTACGCGTCCCTAAAGGTAGATCAAACGGTCCCAAATGAAACGACTTATTATATTCATGTGAATTCTTCTGAATTGTATCCTTATGTACATGATCCGAAAAATCCGCTCCGACTGTCTGTGCTGGTCAACGATAATAACGGCAGCGGTCGACTTGGATGGCTTGAGTGGAGCAGCGGGATTGGCAGTGATAAAAATCCGGCGAAATATGGAAAAGTGTGGATGTTGAATGGGCTAGTTGTTGAAGCGGCTCAAACGAATATGACGGAGGGACAAACACAGACTCTGGGTGCCCACGGACTGACGGCAAGCGGGTTTGTAGATTTATCTGGCAAAGCTGCGTGGCATTCATCCGATCCATCAACCGTAACTGTGGATACTTATGGCGTATTGAAGGCAATTGGGGAAGGCAGAGCGATCATTCAAGCATCGTACGGTCCCTTCGTCGGCAGCATTGAGATAACGGTAGATAATACGGTGCCAACTGCAACAGTGGTCTATAGCGTGCTAAACGCACAAAGTGTAATTGCCACAATCATACCGAGCGAATCGGTAACGATTACGAATAATGGGGGTTCAAACAGCTACACATTCATCTTTAACGGCAGCTTTACCTTCGAATTCGTCGACGCGGCAGGAAACTACGGAACGGCAACGGCAACTGTGAACAATATTGCAGCAAAAAGTAAAGCTAAACCGGGTACAGTAGTACTATCCGATGACAATGGGTATGATACCGGATTTCTGGACGGTACATATAATGTTACGATGAACATGTGGTATGGAGAAAACGGTAGAATTTATAAACTTTACGAGAATGATGTATTAATGGATACACAAATTCTCACTGACAATTCACCAACAGCTCAATCCACCGTAACATCCATTACCTACAAGCAGAATGGGATTTATCGTTACTATGCAGAGCTTATTAATGCGTTCGGCACAACAACGAGCGCTGCACATGTGGTAACCGTAACGAAAGCAGCACCGGAAAAACCGGCTCTGTCGGGCGATAACTGGGATGGCGACGGCAACTTTAAAGTCAGCATGAACATGTGGTGGGGTACGAATGGCGGGACGTACAATTTATATGAGAACGGTATTCTAATCTATACAGAAGCACTGATCAATCATACACCGAATGCCCAATCATCCGTAACGACTATAGCGAATAGAGCCAAAGGCAACTATGAGTATCGAGCTGAGCTCGTTAACTATGCTGGAGCCACATCCAGCGATAAGATGATTGTAAAAGTAACTAAATAGTTAAGTTTTGAAGGGGCACCCCAACTCATCTACGAGATGAGTTGGGGTGCCTCTCCTCTCCCATATAATAGAACGGGATATTTTAATTAAAATCAATTCCTAGCTTCCATTTTATAAATGTTCACTGCACTATTAGTAGAGAATCATAAGTAAGGGGGATGAGCTAACATGAATAAAATTCAGGAGTTTAACGCGCTGCATGTATCCAATGAAGTTTTATTGCTGGGGAACGCCTGGGACTTGGTATCCGCTCTGTCACTTGAGAAAGCCGGATTTAAAGCCATCGGTACTACGAGTTGGGGAGTAGCGCAAAGCTTAGGATATTCAGACGGCGAAATGATTGAATTTGCCATTCAGCTTAACGTTGTGAGAATGATCGTAGATCATGTGAAAATACCTGTTACTGCAGATATTGAGTCAGGTTATGGAGAAGATGATCAAACGATCGTCGATAATGTGATGAAACTTGCAGATTTAGGTGCTTCAGGAATCAATATAGAGGATTCGCTCAAGAACCAAGCGGGTCTCAAACCATTGGACCAACAATGCAATCTTTTATCGAAAATTAGAACCGCATTAGAGAAGAATGGGTATCAAGGTTTTTATATAAACGCGAGGACGGATACTTATTTACAAAATCAAGATCCTCTAAATGAAACGATTTACAGAGCAAAAGCCTATATCGAAAGCGGGGCAAGCGGTATTTTTGTTCCTGGATTGAAAGAAGATGATGAAATTAGAGCAATCCTATCACAAATAAGTGCCCCACTAAATATTATGTCTTTGCCGGGACTTACTAATTGCAATAAGCTCAAGGAGCTTGGAGTCAAACGGTTAAGTATTGGAGGTGCGCTATATCGAAAGGTTAATAACTTATTGGATCATTGCGCGGCTCAAATTTATGAGTCTCAGGATACATCGATATTATTTAATTGATTTATCATTTAACAGGTTAACGTAAGGTCAGGCTTCGAACTGAAACAGTTTAGAGAAAAATTTCATTGCATCGGGACTACTACTGCTTTTTAACCGAGCGTTCAATTCTTCTTTGGCAATTTTCAAGTCAACATCGAATTCGTGCAATCCAACGCTCTCCATCCAATGATCCGCTGTTTCGAATGAAGTGCTTTGCCATGCGCTTTTCTCATCTAACGAAATTCTGCTTTCTTTGACACCGGAAATGACGATATCCAAGGTGCCTTGTAAATCCAATAAACCTTGTCCAAAGGTTTTTTTCATTTCTTTGGCGTTCATGCCCGATTTAAATCTTAACGACCTTGTTTCAATCCCTTCGTCTTCTTTGATTTGCTGGAGAAGCTCTACAGAAGTTTTTGAGACAAGGCCGTGCTTATATCGATCTTCAATGGGTTGAGGGCTTCCTAATATGGCTTTGATCCATGGAAACAGTTCACGTGAAATGAAAACTGATTTTTTTTTTAGGAATTTGCCATAGGCAGCCGTACCGTCGCTCGGAAACCGTGCCCGCCACACCCAAGGAACTAAATCAGTGCCAGTTAACCACGGCTCACCGTGAGTGACCTGATAGAGTGACGGGTGATCTGGAATTAAGGGAGCTAAAGGTAGAATACCGACTTCATGAATTAGTTGAACGGCCTCTTCATACGTATGTATTTTTTGCTCTTTCATAGCAGTTCACCTCAACCAGTCGATTTAATTTGAAATAAAGGCTTATCCATATAAATATGAAGCACGTGACAGTAAAACACAATATAAATGTCAAGAGCTATCCCATTCAAATTGGAATAAATATCTATTGATTAATAACCTGAAGCTAATTAAAATAGTAAAAGTTATGAAAACTAAATATGAACCCTCATCAACCTAGATGAGGTAGAGGTCGCGATGTTGAAGAGTACGTCGGAGGAAGTCCAGTAAAGACTGTTGATTCCGATGAAAAGGCAACATTGCCGAAGCCGCACGGTATACTGACCGCGCTCGGCTGGGGCCGTTTCCGAAAGGAGCGGAACTGTCATACTGTTGAATCCAAAACAGTGTGTTGTGCTATCTTGAAACAGGATAAACGAGGGAGTAGAAGCGGCCTAACTTTATTTATGAAGAGAGGCGGCTTTTTTGCGTTGTTAGCCTTCTATTTAATGAAAACTAATGGAAACATGTAAAAGGGAGCGTACAGAAATTGAAAGAGAACAAGTTACGTAGAGGTCTAAAGTCGCGCCACATGACGATGATTTCACTCGGTGGATCGATTGGAACAGGGTTGTTCCTAGCCAGCGGCGGGGCGATACATACGGCAGGACCAGGCGGCGCGCTGTTAGCATACTTCATCATTGGAATAATGGTTTACTTTTTGGTAACAAGCTTGGGAGAAATGGCGACCTATATGCCGGTATCTGGAACCTTCAGTACCTACGCAACGAAATTCGTAGATCCATCCTTTGGCTTCGCGCTAGGGTGGAATTATTGGTACAACTGGGCAATTACAATCGCGGCAGAATTGTCCGCAGCGACATTAATTATTAAGTTCTGGCTGCCTGACAGCCCCTCGTTCTTATGGAGTACTTTATTCCTTGCCTTGATGGTTGGTCTTAATTTATTGTCTGTTAAAAGCTATGGCGAGTCGGAATATTGGTTCGCAATGATAAAAATTGTAACAATTACTGTGTTTATCGGTATCGGCTTGCTAATGATCGTCGGCATCTGGGGCGGAGAAGCGATTGGATTCAGTAATTTTACAGCGGGTGACGCGCCGATTTCGGGCGGCTTGCTTGCCGTACTTGGGGTTTGTATGGCTGCCGGCTTCTCCTTTCAAGGAACAGAACTCGTCGGTGTTGCAGCAGGAGAGTCCGAGAATCCTCGGAAGAGCGTACCTCGCGCGATCCGCAGTGTGTTCTGGAGAATTCTATTGTTTTACATCTTGGCGATTTTCGTCGTTGGCATGCTGATTCCGTATTCCACAGATACACTCTCTAGCGACAGCGTAGCCGCAAGTCCGTTTACGATTATTTTCGAAAAAGCAGGCTTAAGCATAGCAGCTTCTGTGATGAATGCCGTTATTCTAAGCTCGGTTTTATCCGCGGGTAATTCAGGGATGTACGCTTCCACACGCATGCTGTGGGTATTGGCGAAAGAAGGTAAAGCGCCTAAATTGTTCACGAAATTAAATAAAAGCGGGATTCCAGTTTACGCCCTGCTCGCGACAGCTGCAATCGGAATGCTCGCGTTCCTGGCCTCTTTCTTTGGTGATGGTAAAGTGTACATTTGGCTATTGAATGCATCAGGTATGTCTGGATTCATCGCATGGCTTGGTATTGCAATTAGCCATTATCGTTTCCGTAAAGCTTACGTTGCACAAGGGCACAAAGTAGCTGATCTTCCATACCGCTCCATGTGGTTCCCATTCGGGCCGATTTTGGCAGGTGTAATGTGTATGATTGTCATCATTGGCCAAAGCATTAGCGCGTTTTCAGACGGTCAGGTGGACTGGATGTTCTTACTCGCTTCCTATATTGGAATTCCATTTTTCTTGGTGTTGTGGTTGGGCTACAAGTGGAAATACAAAACAAAAGTGTTAAAACTGGAAGAATGCAATTTGGATTCTACAGTAGATTAATTGCAAAAAGAGCAAGGGCTATAAACTGCCTTTGCTCTTTTTGCGTAGAGACTGTCCCAAATTGTCGCACAGTATATCTCTCAGTTATCTTCGACTACTTTTTGCACAGCCTCTCTTCCATTAATGTAAAGAATACTTGACATAATGTATGGTTGATAATATGATGTGTAAATAATACTTTACTTTTTTATAAATATTAACAAAATAGGAGAGGTGAATATGTCCTTTCAAGAAAAGAAAAACATCGTATCTTTGTTTACCACCTTACTCATTTTTTCTATTTATAGCATGTATGTGTATCAAAAGTACCAAGAAGGGAGCTTCCATACCTCGAATGCATTTAGCTTCTGGGGAGCCTTCATCTTAATCTTAATCCCGGTGTCGATTATAGCAAAAATCATCATTCATATCGTTTTCAGTATGATCAATACCATAGCAACGAATGAGAAAGAACCTCGAGTTACAGATGAGTTGGACAAATTAATTGAATTGAAATCCACAAGAAATTCTCATTATGTATTTATCATAGGTTTTCTTCTATCCATGATACCGTTGGTCATGGATCAACCACCTTATTTTATGTTCATCATACTGATTAGTTCAGGGTTATTGTCAGAGGTGATTGGAATCATCACACAGTTGTATCTCTATCGGAGAGGAGTCTAAGATGGGCAAAGCACATATTAGCAACAAGATTCGAACTTTACGCTTTAATCATGATGAAATGACCCAACAACAATTAGCGGATAAAGCAGGGGTGACACGACAGACGATTGTTGCAATTGAGAAAGGGAATTACTCCCCTTCCCTAGAATTGGCTTTTCGTATTGCCCGCGTCTTCAGCTTAACGTTGGAAGAAGTGTTCTCTTTTGAGGAAAATTAGGAGGGGTTAGAAATGACAAACCGTAACACCGAAGCTTCACCGCTTTTTTATGCTAGAGTCGCTGGGTTCGGGCTTCTACTTATGGCTATACTTGCTATGTTTTCAAATTTTTCTGTTCTTGAGGGTCTTATTATACCGGATGATGCAGCAGCTACTGCTAATAATATCATAGCCAATGAGATGTTATTTCGGAGTGGATTTATCAGCTTTGTCATCGTGCTTATTCTTGATGTGCTGGTAGCTTGGGCATTGTATGCTCTGCTCAAACCCGTTAATAAGAATCTTGCCATGCTCGCGGCATGGTTTAGGTTGGTATATACCGCCATTTTTGGAGTCGCCTTGTCTAATTTGTTGAATGTTTTACCACTTCTAAGTGGTGCTAATTACTTCACGGTATTCACAACAGATCAGTTAAAGTTATACGCTCAGGTGATGCTGCTGATCGATGCATTTAAAAATGGATGGCTGATTGGATTGGTATTCTTTGGATTTCATTTGTTGGTCATTGGTTATTTAATCATCAAGTCAGGAGGCTATATACCAAGAATAATTGGGATCTTCTTGATCCTTGCATCTGCCGGATATGTTATAGATAGTATTGCACATTTTCTTCTACCCAACTACGCCGACTACAAAACGATATTCCAACTGATTGTAGCCGTACCTGGTGTGATTGGAGAGCTGTCATTAGCTTTCTGGCTTCTGATTAAAGGTGTAAAGGTTCAACAGAAGTAATAGCCATCCAAACAAGAAGGATACCTATTGGTTATGGTCATAATCTTAAAGCGATATTCACAAAATCAACCTCCCACGATGGGAGGTTTTTTAATTGTCGAACATTAAGACTAATCACGTCGAACAAAATTCCCCCTCGCCCCATCGCAACCATCAACACGCAACAAATTACCTACCCATCACAAACAACTGTCGGTTCTTCCCCAGACCTCCTTTCGGTACAATGAAAGCGCATACTGTTTTCGTAAAGGAGAATGAATCATGAACTTTGACCTGAACGTTGTTCCTTTCAGCCGGAGAGAATCCTTTCTAGCGATCTCGATTCTGCCTGAAGCTCAAGATAGACAACAAGGCTTGTATCTGCGTACCGTTCGTGGCGGCGACGATAAATTTGGCGAGGCGTTTCATATGGATATGTTGGATGAAAACGGTCAATCCGTGTCATTCCAGGCAATAGCTTGCCCGGAGCTGATCCGGCTTGAATCGACGGCAGGCTTAACGGCTGAAATTTGTATCTCCGATCGCCGAACATTTCGAATTCGCACGAAAGGTTGTGGAATCCGCTTAACCTTCCGCACGGCTGCTTACGATTACGCTTATCAAGCAGCCTCCAGCAGCTGGGAAGTAAACAGCTTTACCCATGAATGCAGGTTCATGCTGACCGCGCTGGTTGGCGACTTGAAGATGGAAGTGCCATGGGACAAAATCAAAAGCTCCTATGTAATCGCAGATTTCTTACCTGATCGCAAATCGGGTATATCCGAGTTTGCTGTAGAAGAATTCCACACTGTGTGGGAGCCGCGCGCTGCTTGGGAATCCTTCGATGATGCTGTGAAACAAGTCAAGGAAGAGTTTAACCTATGGCTTGATCGCACTCTGCCTCTGCCAGAACGCTGGCAGGAAAGTCGGGAACTTGCGGCTTATATTACGTGGTCCTGCCTCGTTCCAGATGAGGGGTGCCTGACCAGACCGGCGATGTATATGTCGAAGAACTGGATGACGAATATTTGGAGCTGGGATCACTGTTTCAATGCGATGGCGCTTATTCGCCATGATCCGAAACTGGCGTGGGATCAATTTATGATTTTCTTTGACCGCCAGGATGAGAGCGGTTTGATTCCTGATTTCATCAATAATAAGTATGAGCTCTGGAACTGCAACAAGCCGCCGATACATGGTTGGACGCTTTCTTGGATGATGGCCAGAACGGACTATATTAAGGATGCGCAGCTTCGGGAGGTCTACGGACCACTCTCCAAATGGACGAAATGGTGGTTCCGATATCGCGACGGCGATGGAGACGGGATTCCGCAATACAATCACGGCAATGACTCTGGCTGGGATAACAGCACAGCCTTCAATAATGGCATTCCAGTAGAAAGCCCAGATTTAGCGGCCTTTCTCATTCTTCAAGCAGAACTGCTCGCTGAGATTGCGGGACTGCTCGGGCATTCGGCAGATGCCAAAGAATGGCGGCGGCTTGCTGAGGGCACACTTGAGAAGATGATCAGTCATTTCTGGAAAGATGGCCGCTTCACAGCCTGCCGCTCCGGCACGCATGAGTTATCCGAAGGGGACAGTCTCCTTTTGTTCGTTCCAATCCTTCTGGGCAAACGTCTTCCAGAGCCGATCCGCACAGCTTTGCTGAAGGGGCTAAGGGATGAAGAGCGTTTCTTAACCACTAATGGTTGGGCGACAGAGAGCGTGAAAAGTCCTTTCTACAATCCGGACGGCTATTGGCGAGGTCCGATCTGGGCTCCTTCGACCATGCTTCTCGTGGAAGGAGTAACCGCGGCTGGTGACCGTGAGTTGGCAGAAGAGGTAGCGCGCCGATTCTGCACCATGTTGGATCACAGCGGAATGGCCGAGAATTTTGACGCGATTACGGGACAAGGCTTGCGTGATCGTGCCTTTACATGGACATCGAGTGTGTTCTTGATGCTAGGTAATGAATACACAACCTAAATAAAATCTGCACTTCTCCCTGCTATAAATTAGCAGAGGGGTGGTGCTTTTCCCGTTTCGGGGATCGGATCTCATAATGGAATGGTGAAGCCAATGCCGTCAGGGACTCTCTCATGGATGGAAGATACATTGTTCGCTGAAAGTGTTCCATGCTACACTTCAAATGTATGATTTTATAGAGAAAGCTCAAGGGGAGGGTGCGATCATCAAAGATTATTTGCTTAAGCGACTCAATATCCGCCTTTTGTCTGGCTCTTATAGGAGCATTCGCACGAAGCTGCTCTTCTGTTTTCTCATTGTAACGATAATTCCGCTGCTCTCGCTTGGGGCCTTGTCTTATTACCAGTCCGCGAAGGTCATTAATTCTCAGTTTGGCAAATATGGGGAGAACGCTGTGGCACAGTTGGAGCAGCAGATGAGTTCTTATTTGAATCGGATGAACCAGACGACGGAGACGGTTTATTCCTATTTACTTGATCCTGCAAGGGTTGATCTAGGGAACCAGGTTCCGACGACTTATAAAGAGATTATGGATAAGGATGATTTTGAAGTTCTTCTGAAAGCGCTTAAAACCGACCGAACGACAGGCATCTACATTATTACCAGTTCCGGTTACTATTATGGAGAAAATAATCTCGATGTGTCGAAGCTCAGCCGTATTCCGGCTTGGCAATCCATGTCGGATGCTAATGAAGGGAAGTACTGGCTGGGTTTCTATACTCAGAATCATGGGATGAAAGAAACCGAAGATTCCGGGATGCCCGTGCTGGGCTTAGCTGTCCCGATTAACAATCCATACGGTGCGCTGCGGGGCAGCAAGATTCTTATCGAGGAGAATGCGGAAGATCTGCTTCATATGTTCAAGTTGTTCGAGAACGATACCAAGGCTCATCTCAGAATAGCAGATCCGCAGGGACGAATTATATATGAGACAGCAGCTGCCTTCACTTCGCAAACCAGTGATATCGTTTGGAACAAAACACTTGCAGCTAATCATTGGACGATTGAGGCGAGGCTGCCTTCCCAGTCGTTTTATCGCTCCTCCAGCATTATAAGATCGAATACGATTATGGTTGCTGTAGCTTCATGTCTCCTAGCTTTTGGGCTTGCGTACCTCTTCTCCTCCCGATTCACCGCACGGATTCGCCGTCTTAAGGACGCGATGCAGAAGGTCAGCTTCGGTAAGCTGCATACGAGGACTCAGGTCGAAGCCAAGGATGAGCTGGGCATTTTGGATACAAGTTTTAACAATATGGTGGGCGGCATTCAGACTTTGATTGGCGAGGTTGAACGGAGCGAGCGGCTCAAGAAGGAAGCGGAGCTGAAGGCCTTTCATTATCAGATCAACCCGCATCTGCTCTTCAATACACTTAACTCCATCCAATGGAAAGCTAGGCTTCAAGGAGCGGAGGATATCCGCCAAATGCTGTACCATCTCACGATGGTACTCGAAGGCAATCTGGATATCTCGCAGGAGCTGATACCTCTTGGTCGAGAGCTGCGGATGATTGAGCATTTTCTGAAAATCCAAGAGGTCCGATATGGCCCCGTTTTCAAGTATGAACTGGCATGCGATGAACTGCTCAAGCGTTATCTGATTCCCCGCATGACACTGCAGCCTTTGTTCGAGAATATTTTCTTCCACGCCTTCGAGGACGGCAAGGGCGTAATCCGCTTATCCATTCGGGATGAAGGCAATCATTTGCTGCTCACACTTTCCGATAATGGAGCGGGTATTCCAGCGGATAAACTGAAGCGGCTGCTTCGGCCAAGCGATACGAGTCGTAAGGGCAGGGGAGGTCTGGGTGTGCAAAATGCCGATCAGAAATTCAAATTGCATTTTGGCCTGCAGTATGGGTTAACGGTGGAATCCAACCAGGGTGAAGGGACAACGATCATCATAGAATGGCCTAAGAAGGAGGAGAGTCCGCATGGAAACTATCAAGAGCATTAAGGTGATTATCGCAGATGACGAGAGCATCGTCCGTAAAGGACTTCGTTCCACGGTTCCTTGGGATAAATACGGGATGGAAGTGGTGGCGGACGCCCCGAATGGCCGCAAAGCCTGGGAAGCTTTCCTTGAGCATCGGCCTCAAGTCGTCATTACCGACATTGTTATGCCCGAAATGGATGGCATTGAATTGTCACGCCGAGTCAAGGAAACAGATCCCGATACGAAAATCATTCTGCTCAGCTGCCACAGGGATTTCGAGTACGCTCAGCAGGGTATGAAGCTGGGAGCAGCTGGATATCTGCTCAAAACCGCCTTTGAGGATGAGGAGCTTGAAGGCATGCTGGCGAAGTTTCAACATGAGCTTGCGATAACTCCTTCGGCACCAACAGTCGCCCCGACAGTTAGCAGCGAAGACGAAGATGAGCGGCTGGGTACTCTGCTCTATGCTTGGCTGAATGGCCATAATGACAAGCTTGTTGGGGAGATGGAGAAACGTACCCGTGAGGTGTGGTCTTTCCATGGTGAACCGGTTTATGTCTTTTTGATCAAGACTTCCGGGTGTGAGGCGTCTTGGCTCGATTTGTTGAAGGAAGCGCTTGAGGAGGATCGCCAGCTGTGTAAAGGGGCAGTCATTCCATATGGGGATGAGCGCTGCTACTATATTGTGCCCGAGTCGCTTCTGAATGCTGCGGAGAGCTTGCTTGTGGAGAGAAAGAGCGAGAATGCGAAGCTGCAGTGGGCCAGAAGAGGGCCGCTCACAAGCACAGAGGAACGTCTTGAAGCGTTGTTAGCCCTGCATAAAGCAGCGGAATTGGAGAAAGCCTATGGCGTAACAGCCGCAGATTGGCCTGAGCCGATCTGGAAAGCGGTTAAGCTTCTGCATGACAACCCGGCGGCTGAATGGTCTGTCAGCGATGTAGCTGGACAGGTTGGGCTCAGCCGAAGCCACTTCTCTATCATATTCAAGAAAACGCTGGGAGACAGCTTCGTTGCTTTTCAATACAAACGTAAGCTCAAGCTGGCCTACGGTTTATTAAAGGATACGCAGCTCACGATGCAGGATATTGCTGAGCGTACAGGGCTTGGAGACAGCAAATATTTCAGCAAATGGTTCAAGCGCTGTACTGGCCTAACGCCAAGTCAGTACCGAGCCGAACATAAAGACGGTACCCTCCGAACATATGGACACCCGCCTCGGTGAATCGAACAAAAACGCACAAACATTCGAATAGTTATCGGTTTTGAACCGCTTTCATTTTAGTTATGATGAAAGCGGTTCAATTATTATATACTCATTCACGGATAGGGGAGCTGACAGAATGATCAAGAAACTTTCACTCATTGTTCTTACGACTGCAATGGCGATGACTGCGCTTACAGCATGCACCAGTAATAACGAAGGTACGACTAGCAAGGCGACACAACCGGCGAACGGTAACAATGCTGCCAAAGAGAAGACGCTTCGATTCGCTACATGGGATACCGGAGATGCTCTGAAGATCGAGCAGGATATCGCGAAGAAGTTCGAAGCGAACCATCCAGGAACGAAGATCCAGGTAGAAGCGTACGCCGACGGTTTCGACCAGAAGCTAGCTGCGGGTTTCGGCGCTACGAATCCTCCGGATGTGATGTACATGTGGGATTTTCCAACGTATCATCAATCGCTTGAGCCGCTGGGCAGCTACGCTGACGGTGATAAGGACTTGAACAAGGATGATTTCTACAAAGGGTTGTTCAATTACGCGACGATCGAGAACAAGCTCTATGGCATTCCAGCAGGCTTCACGACTCGTGTTGTGTATTACAACAAGAAGATGTTTGATGATGCTAAGATTCCTTATCCGAAGGACGGTTGGACATGGGATGATTTCCAGGATATTTCCAAGAAGCTGACGGATAAAGCTAAGAAACAGTATGGTTTCGGTGTTCGAGCGGATAACGATACGTACGATTTGCAAGGATTTGTATGGAGTAACGGCGGCTCTTATATCTCTAATGACGGCAAAACGATAAACGGCTTCATGAACAGTAAAGCAACAGCCGGAGCTATTCAAATGTTCGGGGATATGGTCAAGAACGGTTCGGCCATGCTGGCCGGAGGCAAAGGACAGCAAAGCGGTGAAGATATCTTCAAAGGCGGCAAAATCGCCATGTGGGAAAGCGGTATCTGGCCGCTGGAATCGTTCAAGGAAGCAGGGATTGATGTAGGGACAGTGGAGATGCCTGCTTTTCCAGGCAAACCAGTCAAAGGTGTGATTGCTGAATCTGCTCTATCTATTGCGAAGGATTCGAAACAGAAGGATCTGGCTTGGGAGTTTATCAAGTATTATGTTGGGAGCGAAGCGATCAAGATGCGCGTAGCGGATTTGCCTGTCAGAGTAAGTGTCGTCAACGAGCTTAAGAAGGATCAGGATCCTCTGTATAAGCCGTTTTACACAATGCTGCAGCGCTCCGACAATTCGCCGGCATTCCTGCTGAGTGCCAAGTGGAATGAAGTGAACCGTCAGCTATCTTCGGCCGTAGAAGCTACCGTGCTTGGCAGTAATGCGCAGGATGCGCTGGATCAAGCCGTCAAAGACAGCGAGCGTTATTTGAAATAAGATTTCTACAGAAAGAAGGTTAGGGAGATGGCTCAGACCTACCCGCAGCAAGCAAACGCAGGGAAACCAATGGCCAGCCTCAAGCCTAGAAGGAAACTCAGTTGGGGTGGGGTAACTCCCTACCTCTTCATTTTTCCATGGATCTTCGGATTCCTAGTGTTCACTTTAGGGCCGTTGTTATTCTCGCTTATTATTTCATTTTTCGATTGGCCAATTGTAGGTAAAGTGCGCTTTATCGGATTAGACAATTATGTGGATATGTTTACGAAAGACCCGCTGTTCTGGAAGTCGTTCGGCGTGACAATCAAGTTCGCAGCGCTGTTTGTTCCACTCAATATAGCGGTTGCGCTTGGACTAGCGATTCTGCTTAATCAGAAAATTCGCGGCAGCGCGATTTTTCGAACCGCGTTTTACCTACCCTCTGTGATCTCGGGCGTGGCGCTAGCTATGATTTGGTCTTGGGTGTACAGCGGAGATTACGGTATTCTGAATTATTTTCTGTCGATTATCGGTGTTCAGGGTCCTGACTGGTTGAATAGTAAACAATGGTCTCTTGTAGCGATGGTCGTTGCCAGCTTATGGGGACAAGGCTCGATGATGCTCGTTTTTCTTGCAGGGCTTAAGGGGATACCAAAGGATCTATACGAATCTGCTTCCATAGATGGTGCGGGTAAGCTCAGACAATTCTTTAGCGTTACGATACCGATGCTCAGCCCGACAATTATATTCAATCTGATTACGTCCATTATCGCGGCGTTCCAACAGTTAACCCTTGCGCTCCTGCTCACAGGAGGCGGTCCGATGAAATCAACGTATTTTTACGCGATGTATATGTACGAGAATGCCTTTAAGTTTTTTAAAATGGGTTATTCCGCAGCAAACGCATGGTTCATGTTCCTTATTGTGCTCAGTCTGACATTCCTTGTATTCAAGTCGTCAGAGGCTTGGGTGTTCTATGAAGGCGAAATGAAGCAAAAGTCACAGAAGAAAGTGAAATCCGGCGGAAGGAGGAGGTCAGCATGAAACGGATAATCGTCTATACGATGCTGATTATCTGCTCGCTGCTGTTCGTCGCTCCGCTGTTCTGGGCGGTGACGACGGCGGTGAAATCGCCAGCGGAGCTGTACCTTTTCCCGCCAAAATGGATTCCTTCGGTTTGGAAATTCAGTAATTTCGCCGAAGCATGGACGATTCAGCCTTTTAACTTATTCCTGAAAAATACCGTCATCGTGACGTTGATGTCAACGCTCGGCCAATTAATATCCTGTACGCTTGTAGCCTACGGGTTTGCGAGATTCCAATTCAAAGGGCGCGATCTGCTGTTTCTGATTGTGCTTGCTACGATGATGATCCCTTGGGAAGTCACCATGATCCCGCAGTATATGGAGTTTAACTACCTCGGCTGGATTAATACGCTCAAACCGCTTATTGTTCCGTCGTGGTTCGGTTCGGCTTATTATATCTTCTTGCTGAGACAGTTCATTCTGACGCTTCCTCGCGAGTTAGATGAGGCGGCAACGATCGATGGGGCTAACAAATTTGCCATTCTTGTGCGGATCATTGTCCCGCTCATGGGACCATCGCTCATTTTAGTCGGCGTGTTTCAGATTATGAGTTGTTGGAACGATTATCTGGGACCGCTAATTTTCCTTAATGATCAGTCAAAATATACACTGACGCTTGGATTGTCGCAGTTCAAAGGGATGTTTGGCGTCGACATGCAGTCCATTATGGCCATTACCTGTCTGATCTCCATTCCGCCGCTGGCTGTGTTCTTCTTCGCACAGCGCTATATTGTCGGTGGAATTGCGGGTACGGGGATTAAGGGGTAGATAGGTCCTTTCTAGGATAAAAGTCATTGGAATTTATACAATCATATCCCATTTCCTGCAGTGAATATTATCATTCTATTGCAATCTTCCAATGAGTTACATGGATTCTCAGCTAGATTGGGCAAAACAATTGTACTTATGAGACTGTCGATTGATTCATTATGTCTCTCACAACTGGTATTCAAAACTCCAAAATCCGATTTTAGAGTCATTCACCTTTCGTGAAGGCAAATGGGCTTAGTGATTACTAATGTTGTATTTCATACAACAATTCACACGCCAAAAGGCTATTTTGCAACTTGAAGTTGCAGTTTGTACAACATTTTTAGCCCGTTTGTTGCGAAATGGCCTGTATAGGAGCAAATTGTTGTACATGATGCAACAATGTACGGAAAAAGCGCGATAACGGCAGCAATTGTTGCACTTTCTACAATAGGAGCAAATTGTTGTACATGATGCAACAATGTACGGAAAAAGCGCGATAACGGCAGCAATTGTTGCACTTTCTACAACATCATTCAACCGCGCACACGGATTCATTCATTTAGCAACCTCAATTGAGCATAGTTGAATATTGAACCCGATCTAAGACACCTCCATTGCAGAGCAAGATTAGATGAATGAATCGACGGTCTCTTTATTCCAATGGATACGCGTCGTGTGGACCAGATTAGGTTTTTTTGAGCAGAAGGTTAATAGAGACATATAGATAGAGATTCGAGAGGAGAGGCAGCTATGCGTAACGAGAAAGTGGCACGTGATTGGGATAATCTAGCGGTGTTAGAGCGCAATCGTGCGAAGGGCCGGGCATATTTCATCCCACATTCCGATCAGGCCGGAGCATTGAGCTATGACCGAGGGAGTTCGCCTTGGTTCAAATCTTTGAATGGCAGTTGGAAGTTTCATTATGCGAAGGGGCCAGAATGGGCGCCGGATGATTTTTACAAAGAGAATTATGACCTGTCTGGCTGGGATGAGATCCAAGTTCCGAGCCATTGGCAGCTGAAGGGTTATGGCCATCCGCATTATACGGACTTATATTATCCGTTCCCGGTTGATCCTCCGCATGTGCCTAATGATAATCCGACAGGCAGCTATGTGCGAGAGTTTGAGCTTCCACAGCATTGGGACGGCAGAAAGCTGGCTGTGAAATTCGATGGCGTGGATAGTGCATTCCATGTATGGGTCAATGGGACATTCGTTGGTTACAGCCAAGGAAGCCGATTGACGTCAGAATTTGATCTGACACCGTTTGTGAAGCAGGGAATCAATCGTATGGCGGTGCGCGTCTATCAATGGTCAGACGGCAGCTATCTGGAAGACCAAGACATGTGGTATATGAGCGGTATTTTCCGGGATGTGTATCTGGTTTCGGAGCCGTCCTCCATACGGATCGTGGATTATCGAATCGTTACCGAGCTGGACGCTGACTATAGCGATGCGACTTTATCCGTTCAAGTTGAACTGCATGGAAATGTATTGCAAGGGAAACTCCAACTGCAGCTTCTGGATCATGAAGGTGCACATGTTGTTTCAGCTGTAGAAAAAATCATTGTCGGCGGTGCTGATCAGACGATTCTGTCGTTTTCAATGCCAGTCACAAAACCTTCGCTTTGGAGCACTGAAGCTCCAGCACTATATCATTTGACGATAGGCGTAGTGGATCTGAACGATAAAGTAGTGGAGACGGTTGCTCAGCGAGTTGGCTTCCGCAAGATCGAAGTGATTGACGGCCAGTTTCTGGTGAACGGCAGGGCGATCATGCTGAAAGGCGTAAACCGTCACGATCACCATCCGGATACAGGACGCACAGTGACGCTGTCGACCATGATTCAAGATGTGAAGATGATGAAACAGCATAATATTAATGCGGTCAGAACCGCTCATTATCCGAATGATCCGCGGTTCTACGATATTTGCGACGAATATGGTTTATATGTCATGGAAGAAACGGATTTGGAAACTCACGGCTTTGAGCCTCTGGGCAATATTTCACGGCTAAGCGATGATCCTGCTTGGCAGGAAGCATATGTCGACCGCGTACGCCGCATGGTAGAGCGTGATAAGAATCATCCTTCCGTCTTGTTCTGGTCACTTGGTAATGAATCCGGCTTCGGCTGCAACTTCCGAGCGATGTCGGCATGGTGCAAACAAGCAGATCCAACGCGGCTCATTCACTATGAAGAAGATCGCGAGGCGGAAGTGTGCGATATTGTAAGCACCATGTACTCCTCCGTAGAGAAGATGGCAGGCTTCGGTCAGCTGGTTGATCATCCTAAACCGCATATCCTGTGCGAATTCGCTCATGCCATGGGGAATGGTCCAGGCGGACTCAAGCCGTATTTTGATACCTTCGATGCTTATAGAAGGCTGCAGGGCGGCTTCGTCTGGGAATGGATCGATCATGGTATCCGCAGGAAGACAGCGGAAGGTAAAGACGACTACACTTATGGCGGAGACTATGGTGATGTGCCGAACAACAGCAATTTCGTCATTGATGGTCTTGTTCGTCCGGATCGGACACCTTCCCCAGGTCTGATTGAATACAAGAAAATTATTGAACCTGTTAGGGTCGAGTATATAAAAGATGATCGCATACGCATCATGAATCGCTACGATTTTGTAACGCTTGATCACCTCTATGCAGATTGGAGTGTGACGGTAGATGGGCGGACTGTCCAAAGCGGTGTGCTTGTTCTGCCGCGAATTGGTCCTGGCGAAAGTGCAGAGGTTTATGTTCCCGTTAGAGCAGATCTGCAGCTAGCCTTATTAGATCCGAATGCGGAGCGCTGGTTGAATGTAGGCTTCACGCTTGCGGCAGATTGCATCTGGGGTGAGCAAGGACATGAGGTAGCTTGGGCACAGCTTGCTCTCGAAGCAGTTGGGAACAGCGAGCAAACTAGAAATGCCGGGGATAGCGCCAATTCGTCTGCTTATGAAGCAGTTAGTTTGCCAATGCGGAGTTTATCCTGCACAGAGGAAGGGCGTCAGCTCATCCTCGCGAACGATTCATTCCGAATCGCATTCGACACCCGGCGGGCAGGAATCAGCTCACTGCGAATGAACGGCCAAGAGCTAGTGAACACGGGGCCGCGTCTTAACTTCTGGCGTGCACCGATTGATAACGATATGTATGTCCTGCCTGACTGGTACAAGGCTCATCTCAATAGGCTAAGCGAACGAATAGATAGTTGTCGCTGGGAGCGGCTGGATGAGGGAACGATTCGTATAACTTGGTCGTCTCGCATTGCACCCCCGGTATTCGACTGGGGCTTCCGATGTGAAACGACTTATACCATAACAGGCTCAGGTCTTATCGTCATTGACGTTCAAGGCGTTCCAGAAGGCAAGCCGCCTGCTATGCTTCCTAAGATTGGACTCCAACTGGAGATACCGGGAGACATGGACGCTGTGAAATGGTACGGACGTGGTCCGGGGGAGAACTACTCCGACAGTAAGGAAGCAGGACGGTTCGGTGTGTATCGGAAGTCTGTAGATGAACTATTCACGCCATATATTTATCCGCAGGAAAACGGCAACCGCACAGATGTAAGGTGGGTATCCATTACAGATGGTGCCGGAATCGGTCTACTCGCGGTAGGAGCACCAACACTTGAATTCAGCGCACGACGCTATACCGATGCTGACTTAGAAGCAGCCAAACATACAAGTGATCTTGTTCCACGGGATTTCATTACACTCAACCTGGATTACAGGCAGAATGGTTTAGGCAGCAACAGCTGTGGACCAGCTCAATCCCCGGAAAACACAGTCACATCAGAAGCATTCCATTTCCAGATGCTGCTTAAGCCCTATCTATCCGAAGATACCCTGCCTGAGCGGTTGAGCCATCAAATGAGACTAGAAGCGAAAGAGAAACATCTACAGGAGGCTACAAACCATGCTTAACGCACAAGACGTATTGAACTTAACGGGAAAAATAGCAGTTGTAACCGGCGGAGCCTCAGGGATCGGCCTTGCGACGGCTGAACTGCTTGCCAGCTTTGGAGCTTATTCCATCCTTCTAGATATTAACGAAGATCAAGGAGAACAGGCGGTAGCTGGAATTAGACAGCAGGGAGGCCAAGCGAGTTTCTACCGCTGTGATGTGTCTTCCTCTGCCGATTGCCAGCGTGTTGCAGCAGAAATTGATGCTGCACACGGACGAATTGATATTTTGTTCAACAATGCTGGGATTATTCGTCGTAAAACGGTCGTTGAGCTGGAAGAACGTGATTGGGATTTGGTTATAGATGTTTCCTTAAAGGGTGTTTATCTCCTGTCCAAATCTATCATTCCGATCATGGAGCGAGAGGGTGGAGGCAGCATCATTAACTCAGGCTCCGGTTGGGGCCTAAAAGGCGGAGACCGCGCTGCTGCCTACTGCGCTGCCAAAGCAGGCGTTGTGAATTTAACGCGGGCTATGGCTATCGATCATGGTGTCGCTAACATTCGCGTGAACTGCGTATCGCCAGGCGATACGGACACGCCGCTGCTGCGTGATGAAGCGAAGCAGCTTCAGCGAAACGAGGCTGAATTCCTAGTCGCCTCGGCCGGTGGCCGCCCGCTAGAGAGGCTCGGAACACCGCGAGATATCGCGAATGCGGTCCTGTTTCTAGCGAGTGACATGTCTTCTTGGGTAACGGGAAGCGTGCTTGTTGTAGATGGCGGGGGCATTGCCTAAGGGCAATTCGTGTCTATCTCCGCTTGGTAGTTAAGAATCTATGAGTTATACAACGATGAATGGAGGCGTTACCTTTGCCTAATAACAGAACATATGCCCATCCTTATATACCGAATACCGTGCCTGAGGTTCGTGATGCGATGCTGAAGGAAATCGGCCTGACCTCGATGGATCAGCTTCATGACGCCATTCCAGACAGCTTGAAGCTGAACCGGGAGATGAAACTCCCGCCAGCTATGACGGAATACGAGCTGCGTCGTCATATAGACGGTCTGCTTGCCAAGAACAAGCACGGTGCCGCTTATTTGAATTTCCTTGGAGCGGGCTGCTGGCAGCATTTTATTCCGGCTGTCTGTGACGAAATCAATCAGCGTTCCGAGTTCGTTACCGCTTATGCCGGTGAACCCTATGAAGATCACGGACGATTCCAAACCTTGTTCGAGTATCAAAGTCTAATGGCTGAGTTGGTTGATATGGACGTCGTTAATGTCCCTACCTTCGACTGGGCACAAGCGGCTTCAACAGCGATTCGGATGGCGGGCCGCATCACAGGCCGCAGTGTTGCACTGCTTCCAAAGTCAGTCGATCCCGACAAAGTCATGATTATCAACAACTACTGCACACCCGTGATGGAACTGCGTTTTGTTGAAATCAATGAGGCAACCGGCAAAATGGACTTGAATGATTTGCGCAGCAAGCTATCCAGTGAAATAGCTGCGGTATACTTCGAGAATCCGGGCTACCTCGGTATCATCGAAGACCAAGGACAAGAAATTTCGGAGCTTGCCCATTCTGTGAATGCCATCTCCATCGTTGGCGTGGACCCTATCTCACTTGGCGTTCTTCAGCCTCCGAGCCAATATGGCGCAGATATCGTCTGTGGAGATTTGCAGCCACTGGGGATGCATATGAATTACGGCGGCGGGCAAGCCGGGTTTATCGCGACGCGCGATGAAGAGACCTACGTCATGGAATATCCTTCCCGGTTGTTCGGCATCGTGCCAACGGAGGTTGAAGGCGAATATGGCTTTGGCGATGTAGCCTATGAGCGCACATCCTTCGCGCTTCGTGAGAAAGGGAAGGAGTCCGTTGGTACCCAGACCGCATTATGGGGCATAACCGCAGGTGTCTACCTATCCTTGCTTGGGCCAACCGGTATGCAGGAGGTCGGCGAGACCATCATGCAGAAGTCGCAATACGCGGCCAAGAAAATCTCCGCCATTCCAAGCATTTCCCTTCGGTTCGCAGAAACAGCTTTCTTCAAGGAGTTTGTTGTTGATTTCAACGATACAGGCTTGACCGTCGCTGAAATAAATGCGCAACTATCCGAAGCGGGAATATTCGGAGGCAAAGATTTGTCCGCTTCTTTCCCGGCATGGGGACAATGTGCCCTCTACTGCGTTACTGAAATTCATTCGCAGGCTGATCTAGATCGTCTAGCAGACACCATTCAAACCATCGTTCGCAAACCGTGATCGATTTATATAAAGAAAGGACGGAACGCCATGAAACGAATTCGCAGAGATCATAAAGTCCGTAATTTTCATCAAGCCAAATGGGATGAGCCGGTCATATTTGAGCTTCACCGTCAGGGAGAGCGAGGGGTAATTCCGCCAAGAACGGAGGCTGCCATTGCAGCTGAGGTGGGAGACGGCATTGGGCGTATACCTTCTTCTATGAAACGAAAGTCAGCGCCGGCTTTACCCGAGATCGGTCAAGCCAAAGTACTTCGGCATTATTTGCGCCTGTCCCAGGAGACTCTTGGCTCCGATATGAATGTTGAGATCGGACAAGGCACCTGTACGATGAAGTATATTCCGCGCATCAACGAAATGCTTATCCGTACGCCCCATATGATGGAGCTGCATCCCTTACAGGATGCCGATTCCGTTCAGGGTATGCTGGAGATTTTCTATAAGCTGGACCTTGCGATGCGTGAGATCAGCGGGATGGATGCCTTCTCGTTCCAACCGAGCAGCGGTACGCAGGCCTTGCTTGCGATGGCATCGATCGTTCGTGCTTATCATGATTCGCGGGGGGAGGGAGATCAGCGGGATGAGATCATTACGACGATTTTCTCCCACCCCTCCCAAGCTGCGACAGCTGCGGTCAAGGGCTACAAAATTATTACGCTGCACCCAGACGAAGACGGCTTCCCAGACATAGAGAAGCTGAAGAGTGTCATCTCCGAGCGAACAGCTGGTTTTGTCGTTGCGAATCCGGAGGACACTGGCATCTATAACCATCGAATCCGCGAGTTTACCGACATTGTTCATGAGGCGGGCGGAGTCTGCTTCTACGATCAGGCCAACGCAAACGGCTTGCTTGGCATCACTAGAGCGAAGGAAGCGGGCTTCGACATGTGCTTCTTCAATCTGCACAAGACGTTTGCGGCTCCTCATATGTGCGGCGGTCCGGCTACGGGTGCACTTGGTGTAAGCGAGGAACTGAAACGTTTCTTACCTGGACCGCTTGTGGATTATGACGGAAGCTGTTATGTCTTGAAGAATCAGACAGCAGACAGCATCGGCAAAGTCCGCAGTTTCCACGGGGTTGCACAGACTGTACTGCGTTCCTACGCTTGGATTATGAGCCTCGGTCCAGATGGGCTGAAGGATGTCGCCCAAATTGCGGTTCTGAACAACAATTATCTTTATCACAAAATCTTGCAAATCCGCGGAGCGAGTGCACCTTATATCAAAGGACGCCGCCTCGAGCAGGTTCGCTACAGCTGGAAGGAGCTTACAGATGAGACAGGTGTCAAGACAGAGGACATTACTCGCCGCATGTGTGATTTCGGCCTGCATTACTGGACGTCCCATCATCCGTATATCGTGAAGCAGCCGTTTACCTTGGAGCCGACAGAGTCGTATTCCAAAGAGGATCTGGACGAATACATCCATGCGCTTGAGCATATCTCGAATGAAGCCTACACACAGCCGGATATAGTGAAGTCAGCTCCGCATAACAGTACTGTTCATCGAAACGATGAATCGTCTTTAGATGATCCGAAGCAGTGGTGCATTACTTGGCGGGCGTATTTGAAAAAGACTCAACCGGTATAAATCAATCTATCGTTTTTATGTTGCTATCATCTAATAATTGTTGTTTTCAGAAAGGCCCCGCTAGGGGTCTTTTCTGTTTTCAAGTCATTTTTGTTATGGGTAACAGAGGATTTCGTAAAAAAACACAAAAGTGGAATCCTTTATTTAATAAGGGATCCCACTTTATTCATTTGCGAATTCAATTGTAGAAAACTCATTGCTTTCTCATAGCTTCTGAAATAACTGTGAAATCCGATAGATCAATCTCAAAGTGTCCCATGCGAAAGCGATAACCCCAATTTCGGTTTCCCTTGGTGAAACTCATTCTGTCCAAGAGGGAATGTACGGGAGCCTCCGTACACTTATAATAATCTATGTTGCGTCGATAGGGAATGAAGGATTCACTCATAGGATACTCGTACACTTCGTCATCTCTCACTTGTCCAATTGCTGTAAATGCTTGTAAAGGATCACCGCCGTTTAAATCCGTTTTTGGGGAATAATAGATTAGCCAGTCTCCCTGTCTCATTCGCTTTAAGGGAGCGGCCTTTCCGTGACATAATTGGGCAAACCCGCCTTCTACTCCTCTCATGACATGCGATTTAGAGACGACTCCGATCCAATAACGATGATTATTTTCCATATCCATCACACAGCCTCGAGTTCAATTTTTCTAGCCAAATACTCAACATGAACAAATTCATCCCATTCTTTCCATGTGTCGATGTCGCTGTAAAGACCCCAATTGGTTTCCGCCTTCGCATCGGTTATAACGCTGTGTTCAAATTTCCACATTTTTATTGCTCCTCTTTTTATGGTTAGTCAGCTGTAAATTCTCGGCTGGCGGCACCCATTTTGATTGTTATAAGAAATTTCTCCTATTCTGATGTAGGATTCTACTACTTGAAGTGAGAATATATTCACTATAACAACCTGCTGTTGACAACGTATTGTCAGGAGTAAGACGGAGGCTTTTTCATGAAACGTTCTGATCGTATGCTTGCAATTCTTCTGGAACTACAGAGAAAAGGGGTAGTGCGTGCCGAAGATTTGGCAAGCCGCTTCGAAATGAGCGTCCGTACAGTGTACCGGGATATGGAGGCCCTCTCAATATCAGGCATACCACTGCGATCTACACCAGGTATTGGGTATGAGCTCATGGAAGGGTTCTTTCTACCGCCGATTCAATTTACAGCTCTAGAGGCGTCCATGTTGTTACTCGGGAGCGACTATGTAGCTAATACTTTTGATAGCACATATTGTGAAGCAGCGCATGCCGCACAGGAGAAAATAGAGGCAATTATGCCTGAGCAGCAGCGGAAACAGGTTCAACAGCTTCGTGACAGTATTCATCTCCTGAACTTGGACGATGCTTTTCATGCCCCAAACGCAACAGAATCCGCCCAAGAAATATTGGGGCTTGTGCGAAGAGCCGTTTTGGAACAACGTGTGCTTTCCTTTACGTATAGAAGCCGTAAATCTTCCCCTTATGCATCCGAAGAACCCTCGGGCATTCGTAGCGTTCATCCCTACGGACTCATTCATCTCAGAGGAATTTGGTACTTCGTGGGTCATTGCACCAAGCGCAATGAACTGCGTCAATTTCGTTTGGAGCGTATGGAGTCTGTTAATCTGTTGTCAGACACTTTTGAGCGTCCCTCTGAATTTCGGATGCGCGAATATGAGCCAGAACAAAACTTTCAACAAGAAGTGACCGTATCGTTTGCGAAGGAGGCACTTCCTTGGATTCGAGAAAACCCCTCTTTTTATTTAACAAATTTGGAAGAACGAGAGGACGATGTCCTTGCGACGCTGCATTGTCGAAATGAACAAGATATTCTGCAATGGGTACTCAGTTGGGGGCGGTACGCACGGGTGTTACAACCACAATCGTTGCGCGAGAGCATCAAAGTTCACGCAGCGTTTCTTGTCGATGCTTATCGGGAACCGGAACCTTCTAGAAGCAATTAGGGGATCTGCCATCATTTCATGATGCGATGTTGGAAATCTGCAGATGCCTGATATATGATGAGGGTAGAAGGGATCGTGACCGAGAATGTCAGAAGAACGATTAGCTGTTTTAGAAGTACATATCGAACAAGCTGGATATGATGAAGTTCCAAATATTGTCAAAAATATTCATTTTGATGTTCGGCAAGGTGAACTGGTAGGCCTGTTAGGTCCAAATGGAGCTGGCAAGAGCACGACAATTAAGAGCATCCTTGGTTTATTGAAGGATTTCAAGGGTAAAATCTCTTTTATGGGTGAGCGAAAAAGCTATGCTTACATTCCGGAGCATCCGATTCTGTATGATGAGTTGACGTTATGGGAGCATATGGAATTTGCTGCTTCCGTCTACGATTTAGATCGAACGGTATTCCTAGAGCGTGCAGATGATCTTTTGCATCGGTTCCGATTGATGGATGAAAAACATCAACTGCCCGGGAAATTTTCCAAAGGTATGCAGCAGAAAATTATGCTCATCCTCGGCTTTTTGAATAAACCAGATGTGTATATTGTAGACGAGCCTTTCATTGGCTTGGATCCGAAAGCGATTAAAGATTTCTTAGGGATGTTGGATGAGGAACGCAAGCGCGGTGCAGGTATTTTGATGAGTACCCATGTGTTAGATACAGCGGAACGGATTTGCAGTTCGTTTGTACTTCTTTCAGGTGGCAGATTGGTAGCAAATGGAACACTGCAGGACATTCAGCAGCAATGCGGCATGCCTGACGCGCCATTGTTCGATTGCTTCCATTCGTTACTATGAAGGGGGACAATGGATTGAAGAGCAGCTTTCAGGTTTTCACTCGAAGAGTGCGTTCGGATTGGCATTTCCAGTATCGGGCTTTGCGAATGGCTGTGGATTGGGTTATTGCAATTTATTTTGTCATTCCACTGATGATTGTAGCAGGATATCAATATTACTCTTGGTGGGCGACTCAGCCTTCTTGGTTTAATTGGATATCGATGTTTATGATTACAGCGGCCTTCTATGTATTCATTTGGCTCGGAACCATTCGATTCTTTGTTGAGGAGGGGGACCAGCTTTTCCTCCGACAGAACCAGAAATGGTTTCGGCATCTCATGCAACTCGGCTATAGATACTCTCTTGTGCTGCAGGGAGTCACGACGTTAGTATTGATACTCGTATTTCTTCCTTTATTAGTTCAAACGTATTCCTATGGCTTGTTGCAAGTTATTTGCTTATGGTTGCTTACTTATTTGTTGAAAATTAACATAGGCTTGCTTCGTCAACTGCTTACACTTCGTTTCAATGGAATTGTGCTTTGGTTGTTGCGGATTGTGGTTTTTGTAGGTCTGTTCTTCTTGTATCAAGTGTTAGTTACGGAGCTTAGTCATAACACTTATTATAGTTGGACGGCTATTCTTCTTTTTCTAGTGCTGGTTGTTTTCTTAAGCAGAATACGGCTGCAGGAGAAAGGGGCTTTCTTCGCTGATATCGCCAGAGAAAGAGATGCACGGATGCGAATTGTCTCTCTGATGTTAATTCGTGTTGTCGAGCGGAAAAGAAAACCGACACGGAAGTATCCCCTTTTATTCGGGAAATCGCAGCGCTTGTTCAAAGGGAAAGGTGCCAGCAACGGAATCGCTGATTTATTGACGAAATCCTTTTTTAGAAATGGCACACAGTGGAAGCAAACGATACAGTTCGTCGTTGTGATCAGTGGAGCTATGTTTATTTTGCCGGGTGCCCTTAAAATTACGATCTGGATCCTTGCTGCATGCCTATTGGCATTTTGGAGGAAATCATTCTGTAAAGATGAATTAACAGCTCCGTTTCTGACTCTTTTTCCTATACAAGACACAACTAAACATCAGGCTCTCCAATCTGCAATTCCAATCCTTGTACTGCCGGCGCTGATCTTAATCAGTCTATGTGTGGGGATCTCCTTCTTCACCTGGTGGGGGCCAGTACTGATGATCGGAGCTGCAATTCCGTTAGCCTATGGGACTTCCTCTGTTTTTACAAGTTGGTATTGAGCAGGCGAATTTTACTTTAAGGTACGTAAGAAATCAAACAAGCCCAGTGCCAAAACGGCACTGGGCTTGTTTGACCACATAAGAAAGTATAAGTTTTCGGTTCCCGAAAACCGCTTTTTTATTGGCGATAAAACCTACCTCTAAACGCGGTCGCTCATCCTTGAATGGCCTCGATAGAGGTTTTCTCATCATGAACTTATTTGACTAGAGCATTGTACACATTCGCTTCACCAGCGCCGTATAAAGCATCATTACCGGTTGGGCCGTAATCGATCGCCGTTTTTTCGATTAACGCGGCTACTTGTGCAGGGTTCAACTCCGGATGAGCCGCTTTAATGACACCTGCAATACCAGCCACTTTCGGAGCCGCCATGGATGTACCGTGGAGCAGCGCGTAGCTATGCAGGTTAGAAGTGAAATACGATGGCAAATAAGTAGGCCATGTGCTTAACGCGCGATAGTGGAAATCTCGCTGGTTCAAATCCAGAGTTGAAGCATATACAGGCCCATTATCGCCGCCTGGTGCTGCTACGTCGATTTGATTTAACCCATAATTGGAGTAAAATGCGATACTGTTCGTCGACCACTTGTTCGAAGATGAAACATTGATGACACCATTGATTTGTCCAGGTGTTTCTGTTGTTTTCCCTTTAAATACAACGCCTGGGGAACCGTATGTAGCGTTTAGATAATCGGTCATTGCCTTGTTATCACGTAGGTTGAGACCTTCATTACCAGCTGCAGTTACCACCGTTACATTATGGTTCACAGCGTATTGAATGGCACGTTTCCAAAGCAAAATATCAGCAACATCTGAATATTTGGTTCCATCGACATAATACTTCTGGGAGTCAAAGCCGCCGATCGACATGTTAATGACATCAACCTTATCGTTCGCCGCCTGAATGATTGCAGCTACAATCCAGGCCGTAGGCGCACCTTGTCCGCCGGGAAATACGCGGTAGGAGCGGATGCCAAGATTCGGGCCGACCCCTCTGACTTTGCCGTTCCCGGCAATCGATCCTGCCACATGCGTTCCATGTCCTTCGCGGTCCAGTAGATCGTTAGGATCACCGGTCTCACTGGTATCTATTCCTGCGGGTACAAAGTTCATTCCACCGAGGAAGTTAGCTTTTAAGTCGGGATGATTGGCATCAATACCGCTGTCGATAATACCTACAACGGCTTTATGCGTGCCGCCTTTGCCGCCGGTTTCAAGCGCAAACGAAGCTCCATTATTCGTCACTTTCTTAATGTCCCATTGATAATCCCAGTAGCTGCTCGTTGCTTCCGGTTGGGGAATATCTGTAACTGGCTGACCGTCAGCTGCGGAAGGATCTACTGTACCATCGCTTAGTTTATGTACCATCTGAACGTTGGCAGCTGCAATATCCTTGAATGACTGCAGTTTTGTCATAAATTCGGTGCTGGACGAACGTACCTCCAATCCGCCAATCTCAGGAATAGCCCGAACAACTTGCCCGCCTGCCGCTTGAATCATTGCTGCATAACCCGTCGGAAGCTGGTTCGAGAATGCAATTACATAGGTTTTGCCTGGAACTGTTGTTCCACCTGAGCTGCTCTTCGATGCTGCCATTGCAGATATACCGCCGCCCATTACTGTGGAGACAGCCAAAATACTGGATACCACCAGGGTTGTCCACTTACGCTTCATAGTAGCCCTCCTCCTTCAAAATAAGAAAAATTGCTGTTCTAATAAATTGTAAGGGACAGAATACATTAATAACATGGGTTGGACGAACCAAATGTGATGTCGATTCCATTCTTTTTTTGACGAATGGTCAATTTAATTTGTTTGAGCCCACCTTTGTTTGAAACTTAAGCGAAATGACGTTTCATTCGGATTGGAATCAAACGTGACGTCTCCATTATTTTTAGTCATAATTTGCTTGCAAATGGCTAGTCCAAGACCAGTACCATCTTTTTTGTTTGTTACAAAGGGAATGAACAGTGAGTCCTTTATCTCTGGGAGGATTTCAGGTCCGTTGTTGGAAATGATAATTAAGAATTCATCTTCTTCCAGCCTGGATGCGATCATTAAACTTTTCTCGCCTTCCTTTTCAGACAAAGCGTCCAAGCTGTTGTTCAGAATATTTGAAAGAACCTGTTGAATGGCTATTTTTTGAACCTTGAGCTTAATGTCTTCCCCTTCTTGAAAAATTAACTCAATATTATCGTTTACCAATCTAGGTGTAATCAAGGCTAGGACGTTGTCGATGATAGATTTAGAAGATACCTCTTCAAAACTTTCCTCGATGGTATCCTTTTTTGAAAAACTGAGGAATCCTGCGATCTGCATTTGAATGCTCAGAAGTTCACTTTCAATCGTATCCAGATAGGAGTTAATTTTTTGGTAATTTTGAATCGATAGTTGGTTACGTAAGATTTTTAAAAAACCAAGTATGGCTGTCAGTGGATTTCTGATTTCATGCGCCATGCTGGCCGCCATCTTGCCAATAATCGTCAGGCGGGCATCATGCAGCTCCGTAATCGTCTTTTCTTGACCAGACAGCAGTTCATTCGTAATGGTGTTATATTGATGGAGAAAATACCTTTCATATAAGCTGACCCGAGCAATTATTTCCCTAGTCAGACTCATAGGAATCGCCTTTCCTTTAGGGCTTTCTTGAATGAACCATAAAATCGCGTCAATCCACAGTTGACTGCTATGCACAACATGGCTAATAGAAACATTTCTCATCAAAAACAGCTTTTGGGACTCAGGGATCGTTATGAAGAGAGAATGCTCTGCCGCGGGAATATGAAGGTCTAACATAAATGTATAGAAGACATCTGCATCTTTTTCCAGAACGTTTCTGTCATACTCAGGATAACTATGAATGAACTCACGAATCCACTTCGCAATAATTTGCTTTTTATATTTTTTTAGTATCATCAGGTGCTTCTCATCATTCATCTCATTTGCTCCCTATAGAGGATATTCTTTAATAGGGGTTCGACGAAAAAAGAACAGTTCCTGTTCTTTTTTCACAAATATGTTGACATGAATTGGTTTAAGGTGTACATTTATCTTAAATTAAAGATACTTAAATCAAAGATATATATGAAGTTTGATTTTAATTCCCATTCAACTAGATGATGCTCATGGAGTGCTGGAGGGATAGGCTGGCCGAATGAGATAGAATAATCAAAATTTAGGAGGTTGTTCAAGAATGCAAGCACGAGTGTACACGCCTGCCATGCAGGGAATTGGTGAATTTGACGGTGGGAAAATCAAAGAACAAAAGCCGATCGGCTTTCCAGGTGAAGGATCGGTTATTAAGCGAGTGGGTCCTTTATTTTATTGGGCATGGGCCACTTCAAGTACCGAAGCCATGATCGGTCTGCATCCACATGAAGGATTTGAGATTATGACTTATGTGGTAAAAGGCAGTGCCTTTCACGGGGATACCTTGGGTAATGACAGCACAGTGGGAGCAGGCGGGGCGCAGGTCATGCAAACAGGTTCTGGCGTTAGTCATCAAGAAAAGCTAAGTGCCGATGCGGAGCTTTTTCAAATTTGGTTTGAACCTGAATTGACGGAAGCGGTTCGGAGAAAGCCAACCTATCGCCAGTATGAGCACGAAGAATTTCCACAAGTAAGCCATGCAGCAGGGTATAAAGTGAAAACGGTAATTGGTACAGATGCTCCCGTACAGTTGGTTGCTGATATTGAAATGTGGGATGTTGAAGTAAATAGCGGCGCCCATTATCAACATAAGATTGATGCTGGTTATACATTAACGGCTTTAGCCATACGCGGGCAGGGAACATGGGGCGAGTCAGGTGCGTCGAAGCAACCTGTACAGTTTCATCATAAAGATTTCGTCCTTGCAGCTGCTGAGTCAGAGACAGAGGTAACAATTACGAACTTGGATGAAGAGATCATGCGGTTGATTCTCATCAAGGTTCCTACAACGGTGCCTTATCCACTTTATCGTAAAAGATAATTGTGGCTTTCGGTTTACGTCAAATGTCTATAATCAAAGCTTATTGAAAAACTAATAGGAGATGATTTAACCGCCCGTTGATGAGCTCTAAATTCAAGGCAAAAGCCTCTGTCCTATTACTTTAGGCAGAGGCTTTCGATGTTGAAGCCGAAAGGGCACGCTGCACAACATCAAAGCGATTATTTCCCAAGGTGTTCAAAGCGGTATGCTTACGTTGAAGGATTATGAAATAAGCCTAATAATGGGCATAGGAGATTAGAACAGATGGATAAGAAAAATAATAATTTAACAGAAGCATGCCCTAATGATCAAAATTCCTGGATTTCTTCCTCAGACACAATTCATAGTGACCTGCTAGCTACCAAGAATCTCGTCTATAACGTGTGCGGGTTTGATTGCTCTCAACCGCTTTTAGAAGCTCAAAATGCTGAATATGGAGCCTATTTATTTCATTTAGATTCTCTCTCCATTAGATTTCGTGTCGCTAAAATCACGCCTACAAAGGTGGGGCAGTTTGTGACACTATGGCATAGAATTGGAGATGGAACGATCCAACCGTATGACCTATCAGATCCAGTCGATTTCTTCGTAATTAGTACCCGCAATGGGAATAACTTTGGCCAATTTGTATTTCCAAAGCAGGTTCTATTCAATCAAAATATAGTATCAAATCAAGGTGAAGGCGGTAAACGGGCAATACGAGTGTACCCACCGTGGGACAAGACTATAAGCCGACAGGCTCAAAAAACACAGAAATGGCAGTTGGACTATTTCCTAGAGATACCTATAAATGAACGAATAAACTGTGATCGTGCTCGAATGCTTTACTGCCTCGAATCATTCATGTAAGCCAACAGCGGAATAATTAAAGAGACCCACAACATAGGTTGCGAGTCTTAAGTATTTATATATCGAAAAGGGAGCGAGTAGCGGTTTTATTCTTGTTTACTACCTTTATTTTTATCGTGTCCGTTGCCGTTCCCTTTTTCGCCACCTTTGTGTGGGCTATCGTTTTTTTTCTCTTTTGCTTTATCAGATTTATTCATATGCTGGTTGTCTTCGTCCTTCTTCGTTTGATCTGATTTTGTTACTATGCTTTCCTGTTTCTCTTGGTCCGAGACAGACTCGTTTGAAGCTGGTGTTGAAGCTGGTGTGGGAACTTGAGATGGAACCGGTGAGGCAACTGGGGGCTGCTCTTCCTTAGCTGTTACGTTCTCATTCATCTGCCCCAGCTTCTCTTTTTTCTCGATTTTGGACAGTTTTTTATCCAGATGAGCAAACGCCTTTTCTATATTTTTCATTAAAGCCAGTTGGGCGTTCGGATTTCCCACCTTTTCCAATGCGGAGGACAAGGCTACAATATTATGTTGTAAATCGGCCTTTACCTTCAATACCTGCTCCGGATTTTTCACTTCTTTTACAGGATTGATCACATCTTCGGCTTCCGTTTGCTCTGCGGCTGTTGTTGCAGTTTCTTTTTGTGTTGAATCCTCATCTTTAGCAGCCGCTTGTGCAATAGTCTCTACTTGTGTAGTCTTAACAGTTGTCGATATTCCAGAAGCTTGATCTGTTTTTTGAACAGCACTTTGCTGAGTTTCCAGCGACTTCTGGAGAGATAGATTTGCCTCTTTCGTTTTTCCTTGAGCCAATAAGGCATTCGCTTCCTGAAGTCGATCTTGGGCAAATGCGGTAAGTAGTCGCGCCTCTTTCACGTCATTGACAGTTAGGGCCAATCGAATGTTTTCGTACATTGTTTTTACAAAGTAGAAGAAGTCTCCTGGCAAAAGATCTGGAGTCTCCGTTTTGGATTCGTTCAAAGTCGCGGCTACTTGTGAGGAGGAAGTCGTATTCTGGGTGACGCTCACGGATGCGGGACTGGACGACGGTGTTGTTGTTGTAATCTCCGAAGCTAATACGCTACCGGTACCCACGCTAAAAACGAGTATGCTGATCATGAAGCTTTTGGCAAGAAGGTAGGAGCGTTTGGGTTCTTTTGTTAACTTTGCTATCATGGTTATGACCACCTTTGAAATGTTCTAGCTGCAGCTGATACTAAGTTATACGAGACCCAAACGTATTTTCTGGGGGCAGGTAGGATTACGAACGTGGGATCAACGTTTTTCTTTGAAGCTCAATGAACACTTTTTGTTGGTGTACAATATAGCTTTGACGTTGATAATATGTTGCGATGAGGCTTGTTACGCTCTTGTACAATAACCAGGATCATGATAATTTTATAAGTTCTAAGCAGAGAATATTGAATTTAATATCCCAGCCCCTTTGATATGATGATGACAAGAACAACAACAACAGATAAATGAAAGGGGCATTCACATTTTGAAAAAGCTAAGCCAAACAGTAGTAAGCGCTCTCGTAGTCGGTGGTTTATTGGCGGGATGTTCAACGCAAAGTGATGGTGGAAATACGTCGTCAGCCGTACCCAAACAAACGGATAATGCTGTTAAAAAAGAAGAGAAAGTAAAGCTTACGTTCTGGAGAAACTCGGGGAACGATACGGAGAACGCAGCCTATGACAAGCTTGTTGCTTCCTTCATGCAAAAGTATCCGAACATTTCTGTCGAAATGACACCGATTCCATATTCGGATTATGACACGAAATTACGAGTATCCATCGCTTCGGGCAGCCCGCCGGATATTATGGCATTAGATGCGCCTACCGTTGGTTCCTATGCAAATGCCGGTGCTCTGAAGCCGTTGACCACATACTTCAAGACGGACGGGAATATTGATGATGTTCCTAAGTCAACGCTTGCGACTTACACGTATCAAAATGAAATCTACATGGCGCCATTAACGGAATCTTCGATTGCCATGTTTTATAACAAAAAGATGTTTCAAGCGAAGGGTATCCCACTTCCTTCCAAAAATCCGGATGAGCCGTGGACATGGGATCAGGTGCTCGATGCTGCGAAGAAAATCAATGATCCAGCGAGTGGCATCTTTGGTATAGATCCTGCACAGGGCTTCGGGAACGCGGGAGGTACAGCCTACTTCAAGTATCCGATCATCTGGCAGCTTGGCGGGGAAATTATGAGTCCTGACGGTAAAACGTCGAAAGGTTACTTGGATTCACCGCAAACGAAGAAAGCCGTTCAATTCTTCTCGGATCTGTATAACAAAGATAAAGTATCTGCTCTGGAGTATCCGCCGGATCCATTCCCGAACGGTAAATTGGGCATTACGATTGATGGCTCCTGGTCTCTGGCTAATCTGAAAGAGAAATTCCCGAATTTCAAGCTGGGCGAGGACTATGACATTGCTCCTCTGCCTAAGGGGACTGCACAAGCGGTAGCAAACGGCAGCTGGGCGCTGGGTATATCATCAAAGAGCAAGCATCCGGATGAAGCTTGGAAGTTCGTCAACTGGGTAACTGGTGAGGAAGGACAAAAGTCGTATGCCGGCATGACCAAAGATATTCCATCCCGTTACTCTTCAGCGAAGACTTTCCCGGAATTGAATGAGTATCCGAAGAACATCTTCGTCATCCAAAATCAAAAGTACGGCAGACCGCGTCCGATTACGCCGATCTTCCCGCAAATGTCTGATGCTGTGAATAAAATGTTTGAAGATGTCACCATCGGCAAACGGAATATTGATGCATCCATTGCAGAAGCCATCACGACGATCGATAAGGCTTATGCGGATGTGCAGGCGCAGCAGAAAAAGTAGGGTTGTGAAGATCAAAGAGACGAATCATTTCGATGATCGTCTCTTTGTCGTTGTTTCCTATGAAGGTTGACGTGTATGATAAATAGAGTGTGATGACAGGATAAGAAACGGGGGATTTCATGTTTTTTTCATTGAGGAGCCGTCTGATGGCTGTTTTCTCTATTCTGCTAATCCTCCCTTTTGCCGCACTCGCTTATATTCTTAGTGAGGAAGCGACGAAAACGATTAAAGCATCGATTGAATCTTCCACCGCTCAAACCATCGAACAATTTGCATCGCATGTTGTGACTTTGCTTACTCAGGTTGAAGATACGGGCAATCAGGTTGTAAGCAGCCGAACGACGCAGGAATGGCTTACTGTTCATTTGAATCCGGATAATACGATTCAGGAGCGAGTTCTTACGAAGCAGAGAATGCGGGAGTATTTCTCTTCATATGCAGTTAACAATTCTAACGGCATATCGATTAGCGCTTTTGCCGAGGATGCCGGGGGATTGTGGACGCAGGATACAACCTATAAAAATAGCGAGTGGTTTAAGGCATTTATGACAGAGGGCAAGCGCTGGACGACAGCGCATAAAGATATCGATCAATCGGACGAATTCATGAGAGCAAGATCGATTAACAGCTTTCTTTTTCCACTGGTGCAGCTGCAATCGTTAAAGAATGTCGGGTTCATTAAAGTCAATTACCCCACAACTTTGCTTCGAAATGCGATTGAGAAGATTCGGGTTGGAAAGACTGGGAAAGTGATTTTGCTAACGAGTGAAGGCAATAGTGTGTTGGATCAAAATATTTCAGAGCATCGGGACATTCTAAGGAGCGGTCTTGAGCAAATCGATAAACGATTCGAGGAGGAGACTAGCGGGATTTTCCCAATAGAGAATAAAGGGAGTACGAATTTACTCTTTTTCCGCAAATTGCCTGCTCAAAATTGGACTATTGTAGGCACCGTTCCCGAAGGAGAATTGTATGAGAAGATCACTCATATCAGGCAAACGATGCTTTTGGTTACCGCCCTTTTGCTTATTCTTGCTATGCTGACAGCCTTCTGGTTGTCCGCAGGTATTACCAAACCGCTAAGTGTGATGGGCAAAGCGATGAAGCATGTGCAGCGCGGCGAATTTAATCAGGCTCTGCATGTGATGCCGAAAGTGAGGGAAGGACATAGTGAAGTAGGCTATGTGACGGGCGTTTTCGAGCAAATGACGCACAGGCTGAAATTTTTGATTGAAACTGAATTCGAAACAAATTTACGTAGAAAGAATGCCGAATATAAGGCGCTGCTTCTGCAAATTAATCCGCATTTCTATAATAATACGCTTGAAATTATTAGCGGTCTCGCTGCCATGAAGCGGGAAGATCTAGTGATGGACGCTACCGAGGCATTAGGCAAAATGATGAGGTATTCGCTGAACCTGAACAGCGATCTGGTCCGAGTAGCCGAGGAAATGAACTATATTCGTGATTATCTGTTCATTCTCCATTTGAGACATGAAGAGCGATTGCAAGTCGTAATCGAGGATGATCCCGCGGCAGATGATGGCATGATTGCCAAGTTCATTATTCAGCCCCTGGTGGAAAATGCAGTGAAGTATAGTCTGGAGAAGGCCGGCGTCGCACAGGTTACATTGCGGACTCTGGTACAAGACGAAAGATTGCTAATCTGCGTCAAAGATAACGGAATTGGCATGTCCCCCGAGTTGGTACAAGATTTACTGACAGAGATTAAGATGGGTGATTCCGTTGCCATTCTTAACAGCGAGGGGCAAAGTATCGGACTCCGCAATGTTTTATCACGATGTCGATTGAATTATGGGGAGCAATTTCACTTAGGCTTACATTCCAGGTTGGGCGAGGGGACGGAAATGACCTTGTACCTTCCTCTGTTAAGGAGCTGACAACATAGATGTATAGAATCTTGCTGATTGATGACGAAGTCGGCGTACGAAACAGTATTAAAGCCAAAATCGATTGGAAATCCGCCGGATTCCAAATTGAATTCGAAGCAGCTAATGGTCTGGAGGCCATGCAGATTCTTAGTGAGCAGCCGCTGCCCGATGTTGTGATTACGGATGTCCGAATGCCGCAAATGGACGGTATAGCGTTCATCAAAGCTAGTAAGGAGAAGTTCCCCCAACTTCGTATCATTGTGCTTTCGGGCTACTCGGATTTTGAATATATGAAGGCGGCCATCCAGTTGGGTGTGAAAGATTATTTGCTAAAGCCTGTGGTGCGCAGCGAATTAACGGCACTCCTTGCCAAGCTGTCCGGTGAATTGGAAGATGACCGCAATCGAATACGCGAACAGGACCAAGAGGAAATGAAGAATCATCAACAGCTTCAGCTGATGCAGGAGCAATTAATTTGGCAGCTGGTGAAGGATGAATGGTTTAGTGTATCAACCGTGAAAGAACGGATGCAGCAGTTACAGCTGTCTTCTTTGACCATAGATGATGTACATGCGCAGTTTGTGACAGTGGAAATGAGAATTCCACACGGACGTTTGGACGATTGGAGTGAGCGGAAAGATTTACTCTATCTGGCATTCCAGATGCTTTGCCGGGAGTCTGCTGAAAATTGGGAGCAGGTGCATCCCTTTTATCCCATTAGTCATCCAGCCATGATGCATTTTCTGATTCTTATTCAAGATCCTGTGCAGCATAGTCGTTTTATGGATGACTTCGTGCGCATGCTCAAGCGGAACATCAAAAGCTACCTGAGAGTCGAGAGTGTAGTCGGCATAGGCGAGTCCATCACTGGGCTGAGGCAGTTAAAGGATGGTTATGCATCGAGCATGCTGGCATGGAGCCAAGGCACGATCCAATCAGACAAGGCTGAGCCGAACCGAAATATGCTGGCCATGACACATGCGTTTTCACCGGAAGTAGAGAGAAAGCTGATGCAAACCATTGAAAGTCTGGATATGCCTGCATTTACTAAGCAGCTGCATACCATTTTCTCCGCTGAACGAGACACGCCGATGTTTGTATTTACCTTTTTGACGCTTCGGATTATTTTGCTGTTTAATGCGATAGCGAAGAAGTTCGAACTCGGTGACGCATCGCTGCAAAGCTATCTATGGAACTGTCAGATGACGGTAAGAGACTATTCATCAAGGGAGCAAGTGTTGGAGCAGCTTCATGAAATGGCGCAATTGGTGATGAACGAAGTGAGGAAAACGAGGTTCTCCAGTGGTCAGCAGATGATCGAAGCGATTCGTAATTATGTGGATGAGAACTTTTCCTATGAGCTCACGTTGGCTTCTCTTGCGGACATGTTTCATCTTAACGAGACCTACTTGTCCGGCTTGTTTAAGACGAGCGTGGGCATTACTTTTAGTGATTATGTCACGAAATTGCGTCTAAGTAAGGCCACGGTGCTGCTGGAAGAAAATGAACTGAAGCTTACGGATATTGCTACGCTGGTTGGCTATTCTAGCTCGAGTTACTTTAGCACCGCTTTTAAGAAGTATTATGGCAAAGGACCAAAGGAGTATCGGGAAGAGCTACTAAGTAAGAAAGTGTAGTAGCAACAGATGCAGATTTGAAATAGGACTGTTCCAAAAGGACAAAATTAGACCTTGAGGGCAGCCCATTTGTCTGGGAAAGCTAGCTACTTACAGAAATAAGAGCCTTTGGGAGCTTCTATTTGCGCGGAAAGTGGCCTAAGGTGCGAAATAAGAGCCTCTACAGGCTCTTATTTGTCGCTGATAGGGTGAAAAGCAAGCTACTTGGAGAAATAAGAGTCTTTGGGAGCTTCTACTTGCGCGGAAAGTGGCTAAAGGTGCGAAATAAGAGCCTCTACAGGCTCTTATTTGTCGCTAATAGGGTGAAAAGCAAGCTACTTGGAGAAATAAGAGTCTTTGGGAGCTTCTACTTGCGCGGAAACTGGCAAAAGGAGCGGTATAAAAGGCTTTAGAGGCTCTTATTTGTCGTTGAAATGGTGGGAAAGCTAGCTACTTGGAGAAATAAGAGTCATTAGGAGCTTCTATCTGCGAAGAAAGTGGCAAAAAGAGCGGAATAAGAGCCTTTAGAGGCTCTTATTTGTCGTTGAAATGGTGAAAAGCTAGCTATTTGAAAGAGTTTAACAACTGCAAATAAAATTGAAAGGAAACTCCCGATGATTTTGAAATCTTTCTTCGTTCGGACTCGGTACAATAGCCATACAGAAAATGATGGCGACATGCACAAGGAGGAAGTATGCGGAAGAAATTAGGATTATGGGCAGTTGGTGCTGCCGCGGTCGTACTTCTAGGATTGGGGGTGGCTGTTCTGGTTAAAGGGGATGGTAGGTCGTCGGATGCTGTAGAAAGCTCAGCTTTTACGTTTGCGAGTGATCCGAATTATTATACAGAAAAGTTCCGTCCGCAGTATCACTTATCGCCGGAATCCGGGAATATGAGTGATCCGAATGGGATGGTCTATTTCGAAGGTGAGTATCACCAGTTTTATCAAAACAATGGCCAATGGGGACATGCGGTAAGTAAGGATCTGACCCACTGGGAGCATCTCCCGGTAGCTCTGGCTCGGGATGCCTTGGGAGAGATTTGGTCTGGGAGCGCTGTGGTAGATAGCAAGGATACGAGCGGATTTTTTGGAGGCAAGGCGGGATTGGTCGCGATTTTTACCCATTTCAAAGGCGGCGTTCAGTCGCAAAGCATTGCCTATAGCGCAGATAAAGGCCGGACATGGACCAAATATGAAGGAAACCCAGTGATTCCGAATCTGGGCTTGAAGGATTTTCGAGATCCGAAGGTCATCTGGCATGCGCCTACCCATTCTTGGGTGATGGTTGTGTCTGTCGATAACCGTGTTCGTTTCTATGCATCGAAGGACCTGAAATCGTGGAAAATGACAAGCGAGTTCGGAAGCGATCAGGGCTCGCACGCGGCCGTATGGGAATGCCCGGACTTGTTCGAACTGCCGGTGGAGAACTCCAAAGCAAAGAAGTGGGTACTCGCTGTAAGTATCGGCAGTAACAATACGACGAAGGGTTCCACTGCGCAATATTTCGTCGGTACGTTCGATGGGCTAACGTTCAAGAATGATAATAAGCCATCGGATGTGCTTTGGACAGATTACGGTAAAGATTTCTATGCGGCTGTGTCCTACTCAGATATCCCGGCCAAAGATGGACGCCGCATCTGGCTAGGCTGGATGTCCAATTGGCGTTATCCGTTCGCGATGCCGACAGGCAGCTGGAAGGGGAACATGTCCATCCCCCGCGAGCTCAGGCTGAGGAATATCCCTGATCAAGGTTTGCGGCTAATTCAGGAGCCTGTGAAAGAGCTCCAGACTTTGCGTGGTAAAGAAGCTGTCCTGTCCAAGCAGGAACTGACTGCAGGACGTAATCCTTTCGAAGCCATCAAAGGAACGTCCTATGAGCTGGTTACGGAGCTATCCGTTCAGCCGAATGCGAAATTGGCATTCAAGCTAAGAAAAGGAAGCGACCAAGAAACGGGCGTCAGCTATGATGCCAAGACGGAGCAGTTGACGGTAGATCGAACACACTCCGGCATCTCCTCGTTCGAGAAGGGTTTCGCTGAGAAAGTTTCGGCACCGCTGAAGCTGAAGGACGGCAAGCTCATGCTTCGATTTTTCGTAGATGAATCTAGTCTTGAGGTATTTGCGAACGATGGCGAGGCTGTCGTCTCCAGCCTGATATTCCCGGATCCGACGAGTAATCGACTGGAACTAACAGCTTTGGAAGGCAGCGTCACGCTGGAGAGTGCGCAGTATTATCCGATACAAACGGTATGGCGCAATGAAGATGTGAATGCCGTGAAGCCGCAGCGGATTGTACTAAGTAAGAGTACACTCGATATGCCAGTGAATGGCAGTCAGCTGGTCGAAGCCTCGGTCATTCCTTTAAGCGCTCCGCAGCTGTTGAAATGGCAGTCTAGCAGCGATGCGATAGCTACAGTTTCAGCTGTTGACGGAGGAGTTATGGTAAAGGGCGTTCAGGCCGGACAGGCGGAGATCAAAGCGATAAGTCCAGATGGCGGTGTGGTTTCGAGCTTCAAGGTTTTTGTTTACGATACAAATTGATAGAAGTGGAATGGAGGGATGTACCATGGATACTGCGATACAAACAGTGGTAGAAACCACAAAAAAATCGCAAAGCTTCCGAAGACATGAGCAAGCTACTGCATTCTGGTTTATTTTACCTGCGATAGCCTTATTGCTTGTCTTCGTGTTCTACCCAATGCTGCAAGCCTTCATCATCAGCTTTAAAAACTATTCGTTAGTAGGCGCAGGCGATGTATTTGTCGGAATGGATAATTATGCTCATCTGATGAAGGACCGCGCCTTCTTTAACAGTCTGAAGCATTCGTTTTATTTTGCAATTATCGTGATTCCGATTCAAACGAGCATCGCTCTGGGGTTAGCATTATTGATCCAGAAGAAAACAGCGGCGGCAGGACTGTTCCGGACGCTTTATTTTATCCCGGTTATTATTTCGACAGGGGTGGCTGCAACGGTATTTAAGCTGATTTACAACAAAGAGTTTGGGCTCTTGAACAGTATTCTCAAGGCTCTGCACCTGCCGGTTACGAGCTTTCTATCCGATCCAGACACGGCGATGAATGGCATTATTGTGCTCGGGATCTGGAAAGGCGCCGGATTTTTTATGATCATCTTCCTGGCAGGTCTGAACAATATTTCCCCTGATCTATACGAAGCTGCTAGGGTGGATGGCGCATCTAGGATTCAACAATTTTTCAAGATTACGCTTCCGTTGTTGAATCGGACCATGGCCTTCGTTGTCATTATGACCACGATAGATGCAATCAAGCTATCAGGGCTCGTATTCGTGTTGACGAATGGAGGACCTAACAGCTCGACGGAGACGGTTGTTTTCTATATTTATAAGCAAGCTTTTACGCAAATGAGGATGGGGTATGCAACAGCGGCGGCTTTTGTGCTCTTTGCGATTGTGTTGACCATTTCACTTATCCAAATGAAGCTTTTTAACAAAGATACTGATTAAAGCGGAGAGACTTACGCTCAAAGATCCCAAAGCGGAGAGACTTTGAGCTACGCTCAAAGATCCCAAAGCGGAGAGACTTTGAGCTACGCTCAAAGATCCCTATATTAGGAGTGAATCGCTATGAAGAGGATAACCAACATCGTAAGAATGATCATCATGATTGTGATCGCTCTGATATCTGTCGCTCCGATCCTATGGATGGTCGCCGGCTCATTTCGTCCGTACCAGGAGCTTTTTAAATATACGTCTCTGAATATTCATCTGCTGATCCCCGTGGAATGGACGGGACGTAATTTTCATAATGTCATTTTTAATGCGCGAAATCCGTTTCTTCGTTATATCTGGAATACTCTGTTCGTGGCTTCGATCGTAACTGCGCTAGTGCTAATCATTAATTCGATGGCAGCTTTTGCTTTTGCGAAACTCAGGTTTCGCTTTAAAACAGTGGCGTTTGCCTTATTTATGTCCGCGATGATTATACCAGGTGAAGTTACTCTCGTACCGAACTACTTGCTCATGCATGATCTGGGCTGGCTTAATTCTTATAAAGCGCTGATCGTACCTTCGATGTTGTCCGTGTTTGGCATTTTTATGCTGCGGCAATTTTTCGCAGAGGTCCCGGATGAAATGATGGAAGCGGCACGCATAGATGGAGCTAGCTTACCGCGCACATTCGTATCTATTGTGCTTCCGGCGGCGGTTCCCGCATTAATTACACTCGGCCTAATGACATTCCTAGGCAATTGGGATTCCTATCTTTGGCCGCTTATTGTGATCAATGATCAGAAGATGCAAATGATCCAAGTAGGCATTTCCACGTTTTCCTCTAACGAAGGGACGGATTGGTCCAAGGTACTAGCGGCGAACACGTTATCGACAGTGCCGATTCTGCTGCTGTTTTTATTCTTGCAGCGCTACTATATTCAGGGGATCACGATGTCAGGTATTAAGGGTTGATCCAAGGATCATGCATAATGAGGAGAAGGGAAACTTAAGATGAATTATGATGCAGTTGCACTAGGGGAGTACTTAATTGATTTTACACCTCAAGGTCTATCAGACGCCGGACAGCCTATGTTTGAGCGCAATCCGGGAGGAGCTCCTGTGAACGTTGTGGCCGCTATGGCTAAGCTCGGCCTGAAGACCGGGTTCATTGGGAAGGTGGGCAATGATCCCTTTGGTAGGTATTTGCGGCAAGCCTTGCTGCAGCAGGGTGTGTCAGATAGCGGGCTTATCGCATCTGACGAAGCCCATACGACAATGGCCTTCATACATTTGGATTCGCAAGGCGAGAGATCCTTTCATTTCTCACGAAAGCCTGGTGCTGACCAGCTATTGAGAGAGGATGAAGTGAATCTGGCCATGCTGGAGGGAACGCGGATTTTTCACTTTGGATCCATCTCGATGACGGCGGAGCCTTCCTATTCAGCTACGATTAAGTCCGCTCAGAGGGCCAAGGAGAAAGGTGCGCTTATTTCTTATGATCCCAATTGGCGTCCTTCTTTGTGGGAGGACGAACATCATGCTAGGGAGGCTATTCATGCGGGCTTGAGACTGGCTGACCTCGTGAAAGTATCCGAAGAAGAGATCATTTTCTTGACAGGGCAGCAGGAGATAGAAATTGCGTCCAAACAGTTAATGGAGCGGTATTCCATAGGGCTGCTATTAGTAACAGCGGGACCCAAAGGCTCATTTTATCGAATGAACGATTGGTGGGGGAAGGTGGACAGTTATTCTGTTCATACCGTTGATACAACGGGTGCAGGGGATGGCTTTCTCGGAGCTTTTCTACATGAAGTGTTAAAGCTGGGAAAACCTTTGCAGGCTTGGAGCGAAACAGAATTATGTAACGCTTTGAGATTTGCGAATGCAGCGGGTGCTTTAGCGACGACTCGGAAAGGTGCCATTCCTTCCCTTGGTACAATAGAAGAAATTGATACGTTAATCAAAGTAGGAAATGTGTAATAAGAGATTAGGAACGAGGGTGAGATAGGATGAGTCATCAAGTAGATATGGAACGGAACAGAGTTCATAAGGAAAGAGTCGATTTAGCCAATAAGGCATTGGAGCAAGTTTCTGCAGCAGCGACAGAGGGGAACTACAGGCTTTACTATCATTTGATGCCTCCAGCGGGCTGGATGAATGATCCGAATGGCCTGATTTATTTTAATCATGAATATCATGCATTTTATCAGCACAATCCTTATGAGCCGAAGAATGGACCGATGCACTGGGGGCATGCCAAAAGTAAAGACTTGGTGAACTGGGTGCATCTGCCCGTAGCGTTGGCTCCATCAGAAATTTACGATATGGGAGAAAGCGGTGGATACGGCTGCTGGTCGGGCAGCGCTGTAGACGATAACGGTGTGCTGACTTTGATCTACACGGGGCATGTTGATGGGCGCACTCCCACTGAGGTTCAGTGCATTGCGACAAGCACAGATGGGGTTACTTTCAACAAAGCAGCGTATAACCCAGTTATTGCTGGCGCGCCAGAGGAAGGTGGCTTCGGATTTCGGGATCCGAAGGTTTGGCAGCATGATGGTGTATGGTACATGGTTATTGGATACGGGAAAGACGGCTTGGGCAAGGCGCTGCTGTATAAGTCTTCTGATCTGCGGGATTGGAGCTATATCGAAGTCGTAGCTGAAAGCGATGGCACGATGGGGGATATGTGGGAGTGCCCAGATTTGTTTCCGCTAGGGAACGGAGATGACCACGTGCTGGTGATTTCCCCTATGAATATGGGAACGACCAAGACGATGTATCTAACCGGTAAGTTTAGCTATGAAACCGGGATTTTCGACTACCGTTACGCGGAACGGCTGGACTATGGCTTTGATTTCTATGCTCCGCAAACGTTCACGGACGGACAAGGAAGGCGTATTCTCATAGGCTGGATGAATATTTGGGGCGCTCAAATGCCGGAGCAGGATCATGGCTGGATGGGGGCTTTTACCCTGCCTCGCGAACTGACACTATCAGAGGACGGAACGCTGCGGATAGAGCCTGTGGAGGAATTGAAAGCCATGCGCGGGACTCATCAACGTGTGAACAATCTGTCCATTTATGCGGGTACGGAAGTACCTTTGCTAGAAATTCATGGGGATGCGCTTGAACTTATCGCCGTTTTTAACATGAATCAATTAGCTGGCGATGCTGAGTTCGGTCTGCTTCTTCGCTGTTCAGAGGATGGTTCCGAGTACACGGAAGTGAGCTATTCGGCTGCTGACCGGAAGCTTAGAGTGGATCGTAATCACTCTGGTGCGGGCGAAGCCGGTGTATGTGAAGTGGATCTGAATCCACTGGAGGATGGCCGCATTAAGCTGCAGATATTCATTGATCGCTCTTCTGTTGAGCTGTTTGCTAATAACGGGCTGAAAACCGTAACGAACCGCATTTACCCTAAACCTGACAGCCTGGGAATCAAGTTGTTCGCCAGGAATGGAGAAGCATTTCTGGAAACCTTGGACACATGGAAGTTAACAACGGAAGGGTAAGTAGGTCATCGATTGTTAGATTAGCGCGAAAAGCGCTTTTCTCATTCCTGAATAGTAAGCGCTTACATGTTTTGTGAAATAAAAATAGATCTCCAGCTTGGGTTTATCCATTACAACTTTTTGCGGAATGGTTCCGCTAGTCGATTCGTCGCGCCATGTATTAGCTAACGGATACACACTCATAGAAACTACTGTCACATTGCCGCCTATCGCATAGAGACGCTTTCCGAGCCGAGTGTGCTGGGCGCTGGTAATGTTGCGATGGCGCGCGCAGTAAAAGCTGGCTTAATCGGCGATGTATATATGATCATGGATTACGCAACGGTCACACTGGGACGCTCGTTTTTTGCTGGAACTGCTTGGCGTCATATGAAAGGCCGCGCGGGCGCAGGCTGGATTATCGATCACGGGGTTCACCGCACTCATTTCTTCACGGAAGTGAATGGGCCTATCCAAGAAGTGTTCTCCTATACGCGAATTTTTGAAAAGGAATTAAATGACGGTGAAACAACCATTCACCCTACCGGAGAAGATACATCTGTCACTGTATTCCGTTTCGAGAATGGGGGTCTGGGTCATTGGATGTGCAGCACAGCAGCCCACGGCGAGAAGACTGATGGGGTATGGATCTATGGGGGCAAAGGATGTTTGCGTCCTGGTCAACACGTAACACTTGAAGACAAATCAATTGTTACCCATTCCGAAATCATCCAACGTTACGCGCCTGATGTTGTAGAAAACCCTTTTGCCCACTCTTACATTGAATTGTGGGAAGCGATAGCTGAGCAAAAGCAGCCTATTTCCAGCGCTGAACGTGGTCTCGAAGCATTGGGAGTCGTGTTCGCTGCCTTGGAGTCCGGACATACGGGTCAGCCAGTAAGTGTCCAAGACATCATTCGAGGTGAAAAGCATGGCTATGAAGATACAGTTCTAGCAGAAATGAAAACAGCTCGTTTTTGAATTAAACTGCGATGAGGTCCACAATTAGTAAAATTAATGTGAAAACTGCTTGCGAAAACGCAGAGGTGAGATGCCGGCATACTGTTTGAAGCAGTTGGAGAAGTATGGGGCGTACCCAAAACCGACGCGTTCGGCGATTTGCCCGACCGGCCAATCTGTTTTGATCAGCAGCAGTTTTGCTTGTTCCAGCCGATACTCATACAGATATTCCATCGGAGTACAGTGGTAGATCTCTTTCATGCACCTAACAACGTAGTTCGGGTGATAATGAAGAGCCTCCGCAAGTGATTCATTCGTCACATCAGCCTGATAGTGCTGCCGAAGGTAAGCTTCTGCTTTCTCTGCGAGCTTTAAGGCTGGGGAAGAGTCGCTTCCACTATATCCTTCCTCTAGTAGACGCAGCAGCTCCATGAACAGCTGCTGCTCGTTCCAAAAGGTCGCCGAGCGATGTTGGTCTGACGATGCGAGCATTTTGCGAAGGTGGCACTCGGCAAGGCTAAACTCCGGCGGTGAGGCATATTGCCGAATCCGAATTGTATAGGGGTTTGCCCATACATGCTGGACTGGGTAGGCTGGGTTTACAGCATTGTCCGCCGCCCGGAGCCAACTCCCTTTAAAGTCGAAGTGATTCCAATAGAAAACGGTCTCCGTCTCGCAGGGCTTCACCGCATAGTGATAACGGTTGGGCAGTAGCAGCAGTGTCTGTCCTTCCGTTATCTCCCACTGACTATCCTCTTCTCCGATGAATAACGTCCCTTTGACAACCCAAAGCAGATCGAAGATGCCGATATTCCGCCGGCTCGGGTGCTGCTCTCCCGGACTTAAGGTCGATAAGCCGGTCGTAATGTAATAGGGCACTGGCGGCAGCTCCATCCAAATGATTCCCGATTTGCTCATTCCCGATACCCTCCGAAGTGTTGTGTGAAATTTTATAAGAAATAGGTTTGATTTATTCGTAGTTCATCCATATTTACAAGGATAAACTGGATGAGAGTGATAATCAAATGTCATATAAATCATGTACAGTTCTAGGAGGATATGCAGATGGGGATATCAATGAGCGAGCGGCAGAGCAGCAGGCATGTACGCATACAGGACGGGTTTTGGAATCAATTTACAGAGCTGGTGCGGGGAACGGTTATTCCTTATCAATGGGAGGCGCTTAACGACCGTATTCCAGAAGCTGAGCCGAGTTATGCGATTCGTAATTTCCGGATTGCGGCCGGGATGGAAGAAGGCGAATTCGGAGGGATGGTTTTCCAGGACAGCGATGTGGCGAAGTGGATTGAAGCAGTAGGATACTCGCTTGCGAGCCAACCCGACCCCGAGCTGGAGCGAACTGCGGACGAGTTGATCGAGCTAATTGCCAAGGCCCAACACGGCAACGGTTATCTGAACACGTATTACTCGATCAAAGAACCGGGCAATGAGTGGACGAATCTTCATGAAGCGCACGAGCTCTACTGCGCGGGCCATATGATAGAGGCAGCGGTTGCGTATTACGAGGCCACGGGAAAACGGAGGCTGCTTGATGTCGTGTGCAAATTTGCCGACTATATCGACAACATATTTGGTCGTGAGCCGGGCAAAATGAGAGGCTATGACGGCCACCAGGAGATAGAGCTGGCGCTAGTGAAGCTGTACCATGCGACGGGAGAGGAGCGATATTTGAAGCTGGCGCAATTTTTTATCGATGAGCGCGGTCAATCACCCAACTTTCTGATTGAGGAATGCAAGCAAAGAGGCGGGTACAGTCATTGGGCAAAGAAGGAGCTGCCGATTCCGACCATTGAACAAATAGCCTATAATCAGGCGCATGTGCCAGTTCGTGAACAGGACGTAGCAATAGGCCATTCTGTACGGGCGGTCTATATGTATTCGGCGATGGCCGACCTTGCAAGCCTGACAGATGACCGGGAGCTGCTCGAGGCGTGCCGTCGTTTGTGGGATAATACGACGAAGCGACAGATGTACATTACAGGAGGCATCGGCTCGACGCATCACGGTGAGGCGTTTACCTTCGACCACGACTTGCCCAACGATACCGTATATGCAGAGACGTGTGCTTCCATCGGTCTAATCTTTTTCGCCCGCCGCATGCTGTTATTGGAGGCGAAAAGCGAGTACGCTGATGTCCTTGAGCGAGCGTTGTATAACAATGTTTTAGGCAGTATGTCGAGGGATGGTAAGCATTATTTTTATGTTAATCCGCTGGAAGTGTGGCCGAAGGCTTCTTTAAATAATCCGGAACGTAGGCACGTGAAGTCGGTGCGGCAGAAATGGTTCGGTTGCTCCTGCTGCCCACCGAATGTGGCAAGGCTTCTCACCTCTTTGAACGACTATATTTATACAACTTCTGTAGAGGATAACAAAGTTTATACACATCTGTTCATAGGCAGTGAAGCGCAGTTCGAACTAGCTGTCGGTCAAGTGGCGCTAAAGCAGCAATCGCGTCTTCCATGGGAAGGTTATGTACGATTTGAATTAACTGCTGTTCCGGATGCCGGGTTCACGCTTGCGCTGCGCATTCCGTCTTGGTGCTATGGGCAAGCTGTTATGAGAATTAACGGCATGATTTCGGAATACGAAGTTGAGAATGGATATGCAGCCGTAAATAGGCAATGGGCAAAGGGAGACATCGTGGAATGGGAGCCCGTGCTTAAGGCTCAGTTGATTTCCTCGCATCCGGAGATCAGGGCCAATGCAGGCAAAGCTGCTATTGAACGCGGTCCGCTAGTTTATTGTCTGGAGGAAGCTGACAATGGCAGCATGCTTCCGAATTTGTCTCTAGATCGTGAAACGGAGCTGCAATCGTATTACGATTCCGAACTGCTCGGTGGAGCGGTCGTTGTTGAAGCGAAGGGCCACGCTGATGAACGAGCTTCTTGGCCAGAAAATACGGCGTACCGTCCGCTTGCGCAGCTTCAAGTGTCTGAGCCGGTAAAGCTTAAAGCCGTACCGTATTATTTGTGGGGTAACCGGCAGCCGGGCGAAATGACGGTCTGGATTCGTGTTTGAATGATCTTCGAAACGTCTCGTTTCGTTATAGGCTAAGGGCTGTCCCAAAAGTCATATTTGGTATATTGAGCTCCTGCTTTGTGAATTTCAAAGCCAGAATGCTACTTCCATTGGATTAATCCAATGGAAGTAGGGATTTGGCGGCATAAAAGTCAATTCCATTGGATTATTTCCAATAGAAACACGAATTTCGAGGTCTAAGAGTCGATTCCATTGGAAAAATCCAATGGAATTATAATTTCGAGTTGAATACCGATTCGAATGTTCTATATGGTCAAAATACCTAAAAGGGCTGTCCTCAAGTAGATTAACTACTTTGGGACAGCTCTTATTATTTTCACGAAATCAATATATTCTAATCGTGTTAATCAATAAATTACAATGACAACTGCCTGCAGCAACTCTAAAATTAAATTGTGAAAGCTTTTTTTGTGAAAGGCCTTTAATTCAGAGCTTTCAATTCTAAGCGCAAGAGATACTTGCGCTTATTCCATTTTGCCTGAAGATTATGAGAAAACCTCTATCGAGGCCATTCAAGGTTGAGCGACCGCGTTTAGCGAGGAGAGACTTTGGTCTACGGTTTTATCGCCAATAAGAAAGCGGTTTTCGGGAACCGAAAACTTATACTTTCTTATGTTGTAAATTAGGAATGCTATTCCTCAAAAGATAAAGTAACATGAAGGTAAGCGCTATCTTCGTTCAGAAAGGAACTCTACTACGATGCGAACAAGCCTACGTCTTCGATTGATGGTACTCATGATTTGCTTAACCACGCTGCCGGTTGTAACCGTCACATGGATTGCCACGAATAATACACGGAGTTCCGTAGAGAAGGAAATCATTAATGCGAACAACTCGAGGATGTTATGGGCCGATCAATATTTGGAGGAGCTCCATCAGCAAATAGATATTCTGTTTTATTCCTTACAAATTAACCAGACGCTCATGGCAGGACTAAATGATATGAATAATCCTGATATCGGAGTCCAATTCAACACGCAAAACTATATCAAAAACACACTAACGTCTGCCTTCCATGCAAACTCCAGAAAGATAGACGAGTTGAACTTATATATTCATCCGATCCAGAAGGCATTTTCAGTCAGTTATGCAAACAGCGGAACTATTTATTCCTTAAACATTCAGGAAGGCAACTGGGGACGTATGCTTCAAACACCCATCAATATGTATTTTAAACAATCCGGCAGTGCCATCTATGCATATCACAGTATGAACCGATTTGAGGATCGTATGTTGTTAGGCGGTATTTCCGTCCGTATAAACAAGCAAGTGTGGAGGGAAGTCAGCGATATTTTAAAATCAGAATCAGAAAGCTCAGTGTACCTGATTAATGATCAAGGGGAGCTTTTGTCGGGTTCAACGGAGACAATGGATGCCGCAGAGCTTCACTCCCAAATTCAAAGCCTCGACCAGAATGATTTTGAATTGGCGTTTCGTAGAACCAAGACGGATTTCTATTTCTTGAAACGAGTCGGAGACGGTCAATTAACAGTCGTGAAGGTCATTCCGCTTCGTACGGTCAACCAAAGCGCACAGCCGACGATCCAAGCAGGGATTTTAACAGGAACTCTATTTGCTATTGCCTCTATTTTGCTTTCCATTTTCGTATCGCTTCGGATTAGCAGGCCGATTGTCAAGCTTGCCAAAACGATGAAGATGACCCATATTCATAATTTTAAAATGTCTCCGGTCCAAAGCAGGGACGAAATCGGATTGCTGGAAAACGGCTATAATTCCATGATGAAGCGTATTAAGGAATTGATCGAGGTTGAATATCAACAGGAAATCGATCTGAAGAATGCGCAATTAATGGCTCTGCAGGCCCAAATCAACCCGCATTTTCTCAATAATACCCTGAATTTGATGGGGGGGATGGCATTGGTGAAGGATGCGCCTGAAATTTATGAAATTACCCGGGTAATGGGAGAGCTTTTACGTTATTCCATCAGTGCAGACGGTGATTTGGTACCTCTCGAAGACGAAATCAAGCATATGCGGAACTACCTATATATTCAGGAACAACGCTTCGCAGATCGTTGCTTTATGCATGTATCTACAGATGAGAGGGCACTTACTGCAAGGCTTCCTAAATTTACACTCCAACCGATTCTCGAGAATGCGTTTGAACATGGACTACAACGTAAGGAAGGCAAGTGGAATATCGAGATTCGGATAAGGCTGATTGGTAAACGAGTCTATATCTTCATTAAGGATGATGGGATAGGCGTTGACGACCAGCGTCTAAGCGATTTGCAATCGGATTTGAGAGATGGACGACTGGCGCCTCGAGCAAGGAACAACGATGTACGGAAGAAAAGGGGAATCGGATTAAGGAATGTGCATGCACGGCTCAAGCTACAATTCGGCATGGGCTGCGGTGTTCGAATATTTAGCAAGACAGGGGTAGGGACTTTGGTTGTATTAGTAATGGCTGCTGTTACGCAAGAGGAAGGGGGCAAAACGGATGCTGAACGTATTGATCATCGATGATGAGTTATGGGCCAGACAAGTCGTTAGATCATTGGGAGCTTGGAACAAACTTGGACTGAATATCATTGGGGAAGCAGATGGCGGGCGGGAAGGAATCTTTCTGATTGAGACGCTGCATCCGAGCATTGTGATCACCGATATGCGAATGCCGGGACAGGACGGTGTGGAGCTCCTGAAGTTATTAAATGAACGATACCCCGAAGTTAAAATTATCGTGATGAGCGGCTTTGACGATTTCGTGTATTTGAAGCAGGCGATACGTTCCCGTGCCATTGAATACCTTTTGAAGCCAATTAATCCAGTTGAATTGAACGCTGCCCTTTCTCGGTGCGTGGAGGAGCTGCAAGCTTCCCTACAAATACCAGCATCATGGGATACGCACGTTTTTACGGATAAAAAGATGCTGGACACCTACTTGAATTACCGGCAGCAGGTTTATGAATATCTCTTGGAACTTAATCGCCCCGCAGTGCTCCACACACTGGAAAAGATAGAGAACCTCTTATCCGAAGGATATACAGGGACACAGGACGGGAGATTACCGGCTAGAATTGCGCATGATTTTCTGCACTTGCTGGAAGAATTTACGGCTGGTACGGATTATGGTTTGGATCCAGCTTGGATCGAAGAGCGACGTGAACGTGCTGCCTTGTTAAGTCGGTACTCTTTAGAGGAAATTCATACCATCCTGCGTGAGTGGTTAATTGATGCCATAGATGCTATAGAGGCGTACCGCAAAAATAAAAATCGATTGGCCCCCGAGGGCGTACAGGCTTACATTGACCGCCACTACCAAGAAACGATTTCCCTTGAGACGGTCGCTCATCACTTTTTTGTGAGCAAGGAGCATCTAAGTCGATCATTTAAGGCTTCCATCGGGGAAAATATATCCGACTATATCGTTCGTAAGAGGATGGAGAAAGCTAAGGAATTAATCATGGATCAACGACTTGCCATCAAACGAGTAGCAGAGCTAACTGGCTATATCGATATTGCTTACTTTTATCGGGTGTTTAAGAAACATTTTGGGCTCACACCAGGAGAAATGCGTAAGGATTAGCTCGGAGATCAATAAAGTACAATAACGAATGCTAATAACATCAAATGATTCATAAAAGCCTTCTCCTCTATACTGAAAGTGTAGTTACTAATCTTCTTTAGGGGGAAATGAAAAATGAAGAAAGCGCTTCACTTCATGCTAAGTGTTACCATATTGGGCGCAATGGTCGGTTGTGGCACGAACACCAACTCTAGTAATGGCGGAAAAGAGACAACGCCAGCTCCAGCAGATTCGAAACCGGCTGCGTCTGCTCCTGCTCCAGCTAAGAAAGTGGAATTGAAAGTTTTTATGGGCTTTCCGCGGTTTAAGGATCAATTTGATAAATACTTTGAGCAATTTAAGGCAAAGGAAAAAGCGGAAAAAAATATTGATGTCACCATCAATCTTGAAATGCCGAATCCTGATCAAGCCAAGCAGATCCTGCAGACTCGCCTTTCTTCCAATGATGCGCCGGATTTATTCACCCTGCACGCTGTAGCAGACGTACCCAGTTATTACAAAGCCGGTTACTTGAGTGACCTATCCAATCAGCCATTTACGGCAGGCTTGTTCGATAACGTTAAAAAGACGGTAACCTTTGACGGAAAAATAGTCGCATTACCGCTTGAAAGCTTGGAATGGGGTTATTTGTACAATAAGAAAGTGTTCAATGATTTAGGTCTGAAAGCTCCTCAAACAATAGATGAAATGAAAGCGGTTGTAGAGAAGCTGAAAGCAAACAAAGTGGCACCCTTCGAGTTGTCTTTCCAAGAGGCATGGATTCCGCAGCTGATTATGGCGCTGTCGCTCGGAGGGATTGTGAATTCGGAGCATCCGGATTGGATCCAAAAGATGAACAAGAGTGAAGCCTCCTATAAAGACATACAGGACGTATTCAATATTATTGATATTGTTATGCAAAATGGGACAGATAAGCCATTCGAAGTAGGCAGCGCCCAGGGCTCTACCGATTTCGCTAACGGAAAAGCGGCAATGTGGGTTCAAGGTCCGTGGCAAGCAGAAGCGATTCAAAAGGTTAACCCGAAAATTGAATTCGGCGTAGCACCGCTTCCGGTGAGCAATAACCCGAAAGGTACGATGATCAACCTATCAACGTCCACGTCTCTAGCGGTATCTCCAACAAGCAAGAACAAAGAGGTTGCTATGGATCTTCTAAACTATATCCTTGATCCGAAGGATTCGTCAGCCTTGTTCCAAGAATTGAAGTTCAATCCCGTATCTAAGGTACACACGTATAAATCGTTCCCTTGGATCGATGAAGCGATGAGCTACGTTTCTCAAGGGAAGGCTTATCAGGATCTGTCTCTTCCTAATGGCGTCACGGATGAACAAGCGAAGCTGCTGCAAAGCTACTACGCGAAGCAAGTAACGAAAGACGAGATTATCAAATCGCTGGATAAGAAATGGGCAGACGCGATTAAGGCTCAGCAATAGCATGGCGATATATGGTGACCGGGAGTGAGAATAGGCTAATGACAACGAAACGAAAAAAGACGGTCATCCTATTAGCCTTCGTGTTTCCCGCTCTATTATTCTACGCTGTATTCGTACTCGCCCCCGCTTTCGGGGGCGCATGGTACAGCCTTACGAATTGGAACGGACTGAATCGCACGTATCGGATGGTGGGATTGGCGAATTACATCGAGGCCTTGACGGCGGACCCGTTCTTCCTAAAGTCGGTAGGCTTCACCCTTAAATATGTCGTGTTCATGGTTGTGCTTCAGAACGCGATCGCTCTGCTTTTGGCGGTTCTCGTGGAATCCAGACGGCGCAGCAAGGTATGGTTCCGAACGATTTTTTTCATGCCCAATATGATCAGTTTAATCATAGGCGGCTTTATGTGGTTATTTATTTTCACCAAAGTACTCCCGTATATAGCCGAACATTCGGTATTCGCCTTTTTGGATAAATCCTGGATCGGTGATCCAGCTTATTCGTTCTTCGCCATCGTCATCGTGTCCCTTTGGGGAGGTGTCGGTTACCTGATGGTGATCTATATTGCCTCCTTGCAGGGTGTGCCCCAGCATCTAAAAGAAGCGGCTGCTATGGATGGAGCGAATGCTTTTAAAACGTTTCGTTATGTGACGCTTCCGATGATTTATCCGGCCCTGACGATTGGTATCTTTCTTACGCTTAATGGCTCGTTTAAAGCATTCGATGCCGTCTACTCCTTAACCGGCGGCGGTCCAGGCAGATCAACGCAGGTCATCGCGCTGAACATTTTCGAAGAAGCATTTAAATCAAGCAATCGATACGGATACGCCAATGCTAAGGCGATGATCTTGTTTCTAGTCGTATTCTTGATCACCTTGATTCAGCTGTGGTTGATGAAGAGAAGAGAGGTGGAATCATGAAGCGAATCGGTTCCTTTATGATTCTGCTCATCCTTATTGCTGCTGCCATATTTACGTTATTTCCGATTTACATGGGGCTGTTGAACTCCTTTAAGACGGAAGGCGCCATGATGAATAATATGTTGTCGCTGCCTACCCATTTGGAAGTTGGAAATTATCTTGGCGCATTCCATAAGACTAATTTTGTTAGAAGCTTAGGAAATACGATATATATCGCATCGGTTGGCTTGTTAGGCATTATCATTTGCGCGTCGATGGCTGGGTATAAACTATCTAGGACACCCGGGAAGTTAAGCGCATTTATATTTCTGCTGTTCGTCATGTCCACGTTGATTCCATTTCACTCTATTATGATAACGCTGACTAAAATTTCTAAAGCGCTATCGGTGCAAGGCTCAACGACGGGTTTAGGGTTGATATATATAGGCACGGGTGTCGCCTTTGCGATCTTTTTGTACCATGGTTTTGTGAAATCGATCCCCCGCGATCTGGATGAAGCGGCTGTCATCGATGGATGTGGTGAGTTTCGATTATTTTTTGTCGTCATATTTCCGTTATTACTGCCGATTACGGCTACGATTGCGATTTTAAACCTGCTATGGATATGGAACGATTTTCTTCTGCCGTTACTAATGTTAACAAACTATAAGACGTATACCTTGCTATTATCCACCAACATGCTGTTCGGTCAATACGGGAATAATGACTGGTCTGCCATCTTGTCTTCATTAATTTTGGCCATGCTGCCGGTCGTTCTCTTCTACTTATTACTGCAAAAATACATTATGAAGGGTATTGCAGACGGTGCGATAAAGGGATAGGAGTGACGAATAAGAATGAATTCAGAGCGTGAGAACGAAGTTGTTGGTTTTCTTAGAGCTGACGGAAAGAGACTCGTTAACGGAGAAGGTCGCGAGGTGCTGCTGAGAGGCGTCGGCTTTGGAAGTTGGCTGCTCCCAGAGGGCTACATGTGGATGTTTCCAGAGCAAGGAGATCGTCCGCGGCGTATTGAAAAGATGATTCAAGAGCTAATCGGAGAAAGGGAGGCCGAAAGATTTTGGGACATTTACTATGATGTTCACACGTCGGAAGCTGATATTCAGCAGATTGCCGCTGAAGGATTTAATTCCGTTAGGGTGCCAATAAACGCAAGATTTTTAATTGAGGATGGCGAGCCCCTTAGGGTAAAAGAACATCGACTGGAACTCATTGATCGCCTGATTGGATGGTGTCGTAAGATCAGCCTTTATGTGATTCTAGATCTGCACGGGGCGCCTGGGGGGCAGACGGGTACGAATATAGACGACTCTGAACGCGATTTGCCGGAGTTGTTTACAGAAGAGCATAATAGGCGTCTTACGGTTCAGTTATGGCGATTTCTCGCTGAGCACTACAAGGATGAGTGGATTGTTGCTGGTTATGATCTGCTTAATGAGCCGCTGCCCAACTGGTTCTCTGCTTATAACGGTGCGGTCATGCCTCTTTACCGGGACATTGTCAAGGCGATCCGGGAAGTGGACGATCGCCACCTGATTATTCTAGAAGGTGCCCATTGGGCAACCGATTGGTCGATTTTTACGGAGAAAATCGATGATAATCTGATGCTGCAGTTTCATAAATATTGGAATAATCCAGATACGGAGAGCATCAGAGTCTACTTAGATAAGCGTGAAGAGTGGAACGTGCCCATTTACATGGGGGAAGGTGGCGAGAATAACAAAGCATGGTACGCGGGTGCTTTCCGCCTTTTTGAAGATCACAATATCTCATGGAATTTCTGGACTTGGAAGAAGATGGGCAAGGATAATTCACCTTGCAGCGTTAAGGTGCCCTACGATTGGCAGATACTGGTTGATTACTTAGAGGGCGGTATGAAGCCGGACGAGATAACAGCACAACGGATTTTATGGGAATATCTAACTAATTTAGCTTTCGACCAATGTGTGTATTACAGCGATGTTGTTAACGCCTTGTTAAGCAGGCCTCCCGTTCGCATACCTGCTATTTTCTACGGGTATCGGGGAAAAGGTATCAGTTATGGCATCCAGCAGCCGTCGAATCAGAATGTTGGCTTTCGCATTCATGACCGCACGGACATTCGGTTTGTCGCAAGTGCAAGGGAGACAGCAAACTTCGAACATGGCAAAGGAGAGGCATGGCAGGAGGACGAGCGCCTAGAAGTACTCTTAGCCGAAGGCGATTGGCTAGCCTATGAAATTTATGTGCCTAAGTTTACGGATTTTACGCTTTATGAGATCAATGTACATCTTAACGAGCTTGATGAAAACGGAAGTCTGGCAATCTCGATAGATGGCGAAAGCAAAGATATCAGAGATCCGTTCACACTAGAGCCTGGGACACATCGTATTGTAGTTCAAGCTAAAGATGCTCTAGTTCGGCTTGAATGGTTAGAAATTATTCCGTCAGGGCACGTTTCAGCCGGACAGATCCATGACGCGAGCTGAGGTCGTCATACTGCTTAAATCACTTGCAGAAAATCCCTAGGCTCCACTATACAAAGAAACGCAGTCAACTCGGCTGCGTTTTTTTATATGGTGACAGACTCTTTTTGATTGAATCTGGGTATGCCCACGCGGATTATCTTGGATCAGTTACTATTATTTATTCTAGGTGTTTTTTATTTGCAGTCGAAGCACGTTCCATGAAGCTTTGCTAAGATCAGCCTTTACATATCCGCCGTCGGCCTTGGCGTTACCGCCTTTATGTGGGACGACATTGTCGGGCTTCGTTTTTGTATTGGCCGCTTTTAAATCTTCATTCTCCAACACTAGATGCTCGATAATGCTGACTTCGCCGAAGCTGCGGACGTCAACGTTAAGTTCGAGTCCCTCTGATAAATGACGATTTACAGCGAAGATCGTAACTTCACCTTGCTCTTCATTGAAAACACTGATTGCTTCTAGATAAGGGACATCGGTGAAATCCTTTGAATCGTATTTAGGTGATGAAGTAATCGGGTGAAGCACCGTTCCTCTACCGTACATGGAAGCATGAAGGTATGGATAATATGTGGTTTGCAGCCAAAGAGGGCCCCCATTTTCAGTCATAATCGGCGCAATCACATTAATCAATTGGGCTATGCACGCCATTTTAACACGATCCGCATGTTTCAGCAGTGTAATCAGGAAGCAGCCTACTGCAAGAGCGTCTTCCAACGTATAAACATCTTCGAATTCCGGCGGTGCCACCTGCCAGCGTTCAGTTGCACGGCTTGTTCCGATGGAATTCCAAACATTCCATTCATCTAATGAAAGCATGAGCTTTTTCTTGCTCCGTTTCTTCGCTTTCATGTAATCGCAAATCGCTGTTACACTGTAAATGAATTGATCCATATCAAGCGATTTTGCCAAGAAATTAGAAGAATCATTCTCGTTATTATTGTAATAGGTGTGCAAGGATAAATAATCCACTTGATCGTAGGTAAGATCGAGCACGGTAGCCTCCCAATCAGCGAATGTACTCATTCCACTTGACGAGCTGCCGCATGCCACAAGCTCTAGGGATGGGTCGACCCACCGCATAGCTTTGGCCGTTTCATTCGCTAATCTGCCATATTCGACAGCCGTTTTTGCTCCGATTTGCCAAGGGCCATCCATTTCATTCCCAAGGCACCACGTTTTGAAATTATGCGGATCTTTATAACCATGTGATATTCGCAGATCACTCCAGTAAGAACCTGAAGGATGATTACAATATTCGACGAGATTTCTAGCCGCGTCAACGCCGCGGGTACCCAGATTAACGGCCATCATGACTTCTGAACCGACTAATTTAGCCCAATCTGCGAATTCATTTGTTCCCATCTCATTGGTTTCTGTTGTCCACCACGCTAGATCCAATAGACGCTTACGCTCGGCCTTTGGACCAACACCGTCCTCCCAGTTATAGCCGGATACAAAATTTCCCCCTGGATAGCGAATGATAGGAACATTCAGTGAACGAATTGCCTCCAGAGCGTCGCGTCGGAAGCCGTTCTCATCTGCAGTTGGATGGTTTGGCTCATAAATTCCGCCATATACGGCACGTCCTAGGTGTTCGATAAATGACCCATAGAGACGCGGATCTACTTCAGAAATGGTGAAATTCTTATCAATAAGCATAGTCGATTTCATGGACATAGCAGATAATCCCCCTAGATGAATTAATGAAATGATTAAGTCATAAATGTTGATATTGTATATAATATTTATCATAATAGATAAATACTTTCAATACGTTGGATGTGAAAAAACATAGAATTAACTAAATTACTAATTCAAGAGTGGGTGTGTAATCATGTATTTATCAACGGATTCGGAATCGCTTCGGGTCTACGAGGCATTGGCGAGCGAGGTACGGCTGCAGATTATTGATTTATTATATACAAAAGAGATGCATATTAAAGAATTGGCTTCTGAACTTTACCTAAGCAGTGCTATTGTCAGTACGCATGTTACCAAACTGCAGAGAGCAGGGCTTGTAAGCTATAAAATGAAAAGGGTTAACGGCGGGACCTATAAGTATTGTTCGTTGTCAACGGAGTACCTGCAAATAAAATTATCCCGTTCTTCTAAGTTGAAAAGAAAATTCGTTGAGGTTGCTGTGCCTGTTGGCCAATACACGGATTTCGCGGTTTCCCCTACGTGTGGAATTGCAACAACAGAAAAGATGATCGGTTATTACGATAATCCGACCTATTTTTTGGATCCTGAACGCGTTCATGCAGGCATTTTGTGGTTTGCTAGAGGGTTTGTCGAATATAAATTACCAAACTATCTCTTCAAAGATCAAATCGTACAAGAAATTGAAATCTCCATGGAAATCGGTTCCGAAGCTCCCCATATTAATGAAAACTGGCCTTCGGACATCCAATTTACAATCAATGATAAATTACTGGGAATGTGGACGAGTCCCGGAGATTTCGGTCGAATGAGAGGCAGATTCTCACCGGATTGGTGGCATTCTGACGTCAATCAATACGGATTAATGAAAGTACTTCGAATAAATGCAAACGGTACATTCATAGATGGTCAGCAAATTTCTGATGTCACGATCAAGGATGTACAATGGGATAACACACAGTGGACATTGCGAATAAGTGCTGAAGATACCGCTCGAGGTCGAGGTGGATTAACCTTATTCGGAAGGGGATTCGGCAACTACGATCAAGACATCGTGATTCGAAGTTATTACGAATGATTTAAAAGAAGGCCATAGAAATTCATTGCGGAGGTAAAGGGATGGCTCGTTCTTGTCGTGTACTTATTGTAGATGATGAAATTTTAGTCAGACAGGGTATCAAGCACTTGTTGCACTGGGAACAAGAGGGGTTTGAGATCGTAGGAGAGGCTTCCAACGGCAAAGATGCTCTTGAACAAATAGAGCGCACACAGCCGCATATCGTTATTACCGATATCGTGATGCCTGTTATGGGAGGAGCGGAGCTTACTCGTGTGATAAAGTCGAAGTTCCCGGAAATTGAAGTGATCATTTTAAGCAGTTTTGGTGAGTTTGATTATGTGAGGTCCACCTTTCAAAGCGGGGTTGCTGATTATATATTAAAGCCAAAGCTTGAAGCTGAGCAGCTGCTCGACATATTAAAGCGCACCGCGCGTAAGATTCCCTCTTTAAAGCTGGAAGAGTCCAATGACGATGGCAGCTTGTCCATTAAGCTTGTCATCGATAAGCTTATTTCCGGTTATGAGGTCGATGACGATTTTAAAGATACCACCGCTGCTTTTCCATATCCTAGTTACATCCTGCTGGGGGCTGATCTCAAGCAATTGCCGAGCAAGAGCAAGGATCAACATACCGCTTCACAATGGATGGCGAAAATTGCTGCTGAGTTGGATAGCGGCTTAGATCATGCGGTTTATTATCCCGTTCCCACTGATCCTAACATGGTTCTTGTGCTGGTAAACATGGACAAGAGCGAGTGGGATCGTTTCACATTTATCGTTCGGAAGCTTGCCGCTTGGACAAGGAATCAGCAGCCGGAGATTGGTTGGACGGTCGGTGAGGCATTTAGCGATTTGAGACAGCTCGGCACGAACTTTAGGGATGGGTTCCTGAAAATAAACGCTTATCGCTTTTATTTACCTACCTCCAACAATTTAATTGTCTATGGGGAACTGCCGAAGCGTTCTGAAGAGGTTGCGAAATTTAATATGACGCGCTTTACCGAACAAATGAATCGGCAACAGTTCGAAGAGGCATTCCAAGAGTTATTGGGGTACGTGCAGGCCGCGTCAAACCATTATCAAACGGATGTGTTTGAGTTCAAGTCCTTTTTGGGAAACATCATTTTTAATATAACCATTGTGCTTGGCCGTTTGGAATTGGATATGAAGAATTTGGAAGAAGCGAAATATGCTTATTTCAAATCGATAGGCGAAGCGTCACATGTCAGCGAAGCGATCAGGCTTCTTGAGACATTTATACAGGAAACAAACGCTGTTATAAAAACGAAGCGGTCAACGGGCGGAAATCCGAATATGACGATGCTTCTTGATTATATCCACGAGCATTACGCTGAGCCGCTCAGCCTAACGGAAATAGCTAAGCATTTTCATTTTAATCCTTCTTATTTGTCGAGTTATTTCACATCGCATAATAAAGAAGGCTTCAGCGAATATTTGAACAAGATCAGAGTCGAGAAGGCAGCGGATCTTCTGAAGCAGGATTTCGCATCTATATCCGAAATTAGCGGAAAAGTAGGCTATTCAGACCATAGTTATTTTACAAAAGTATTCAAGAAATTAACGGGCATATCACCGAGCCAATACAAAAAAATTCATCTCAACAAGAAAAGGAACTAGGTTATGAGGAGACTTCTGGACAAATTTAAATATCACGGTCTTTTTATTAAAATGTTTATCGTCACGGTGGTTAGTATTATTTCCGTGTCGCTATTCACTTCAGTTGTCACGATTCAAATGTCGGAACGACTCTTCATGAATACGTTCAGTATTACGAACTCCAAAATCATTAGCCAGATTCAAGCGAATTTCGAATCGTTCAATTATTCTATCGTTACGGCATCAAATAATGTGCTGCAGAACGGCACGATAAAAGAGTTTCTGACGAGTCCGGATATGGACACACTTTCTACGGTGCGAAGTCAGTATGAGGCTAGCCAACAGATGAAACGGATTCAGTCTAATGTAGCCGCCTACCCAGTTACAATTACGATCAGTGGAATGAATAAGAAAAGCCACTCGACGGATAGCTATTATTGGCCGAGCTCATTGGAAAAGCTGAGAAACAGCAGGTTAACCGTCAATACCCTAGCCACGCCAAAGAGGCTTATCTATCAATTGGATAAAGAAAGCATAACCAATACGTCTGAAGCTGACCCGGTGATTGTCGCTTCTAGGGCACTTATGGAGAGAACGAGCGGCAATCCATATGGTGTTCTTTATTTTGCCATACGAGAAAGTGACTTTAAGCGATTCTTCACGAATTTCACAAGTGATGGCAACGACGTTATCATATTGGATCGTTCGGGCAACGTCGTATCAAGTAACCGTCATGAGTTAATTGGCGAAGAGGCGCATGATTTACTTGGCTATGCCAAAGAAATGGAACAAAAAAAAATAAATGTTAAAGATGTAAATGTAATGGGTAAAAACAGTCTAGTGCTTTCGGAGTACCTTCCTACGTATGATTTTTATCTAGTCAATCTCATTGATAAACAAATGGTGCTTAGCCAGGTGGTCGATGTCAAAAGGGTTGCGCTTATTTGTATGGCTATCGTGTTCGCAGCTCTGCTTATAGTATTTCTTATTTCAAGACGCTTGACAAAGTCATTGACCCTGCTAGCCAGACAAATGTCGGGCATTACGGAAAATAATTTCGATAATTATATAACAGTTACTGGCAGCTACGAAATCAAGGAGCTCGGACATGCGTACAATTACATGCTGGACGAGCTTAACGATTATATAAAGAAGCTGATTCAGACACAGAAGGACCAGCGCAACGCGGAGCTATCCGCTCTACAAATGCAGATTAACCCGCATTTTCTATACAATACGCTGGCATCCGTGAAAATTTTGGTTCAGCAGGGGAATAAGGAGAAAGCCGCCGCTACCATCAACTCCCTTATCTCCCTTCTCCAGAATACCGTCAGCAACATTAGTGAAACGATAACCGTGGAGCAAGAACTTGATAATTTGAAAAATTATGTATTTATTAATCATGTGCGTTACGGTGAGCTGATCAAAGTCGATTATTTTGTAGCCGAAGATTGTATGTCCTATCATGTTCCCAAGCTCATCATCCAGCCTTTTATCGAAAATGCTTTTTTTCATGCCTTTCATGAAAGGAACGAAGGGTACATTTATGTACTGGTGTCGCGCGAGGCAAATGCACTGGTCTGCGAGGTCATCGATAATGGTATTGGAATGAAAGGCTTTGATAATGGGAATAATTCGCAGAGCTCCTTTAGCAGCAGTCGATTTTTCTCCGGTATTGGAATTCGAAATGTGCATGACCGTGTAGCACTGCTTTACGGAGAGGAATACGGCGTTACTATTGTGAGTAACATCGGTGAAGGAACGAGAGTGAAAATAAAGCTTCCACTCCTTCATACCTAAAAAAAATACCAAAAAACAAATTAATTGCTATTTACATAAAGATCCAATGGAAAGCTAACAATAGAATGACAAATCCACACAAATATATTACTAACGGGTCATTTTAACGAATTGTTATAATGACAATTGTTAGCGGAGCAAACGCTTTCAAAACTAACTTATAGTAATTTAAAAGGGGCTGAATTTTTGTGAAAAAGGTACTCGCCATCTTATTGGCCAGCTTAGTACTACTGACGGCATGCTCAAGCAAAGGGAATAATGTGCCGAATACGGGTGGAAAAACCGCTGAAGCTACGCCTGCAGCTGCGAAGGAAATTACAGTATGGGCGTGGGATAAAGTATTTAATATTGGTGCTATGGAACGTGCAAAAGCAGCTTACGAGGCGAAAAATCCCAATTCCGGTTTGAAGATCAACATTGTGGAAAACGCGCAAGCCGATATCATTCAGAAATTGAACGCAGGCTTGAATGCTGGCACGACAAAAAGCTTGCCGACAATCGTATTGATTGAAGATTATCGTGCACAAAGCTTCCTGCAAGCTTATCCAGATTCGTTCTTTGAATTAACAAATGTGATTAAACCGACTGATTTCGCCGATTACAAAATCGGACCTACAAGTGTAAATGGCAAACAATACGGGGTTCCATTCGATTCCGGCGTTGCTGGATTGTTTGTAAGAAGAGATTACTTAGAGCAAGCGGGTTATAAGGTTGAGGATCTGCAGGATATCGACTGGAAGAAGCTGATTGAGATCGGTAAAGCAGTGAAAGCCAAAACAGGCAAACAACTGCTAACACAAGATCCGAACGATCTTGGGCTTATTCGCATGATGATTCAGTCCGCAGGCTCGTGGTATTTAAAAGAAGATGGAACGACGCCTAACTTGGCAGGCAACGCGGCCTTGAAGGAAGCGGCTGAAACCTATAAAGAAATAATGAAAGCGGACATTGTGAAAGCCACATCGGATTGGAGCCAATTCGTTGGCGCATTCAACAGTGGCGATGTAGCTACGATTCCAACCGGTAACTGGATTACGGCTTCGGTTAAAAAAGAAGCATCGCAGTCCGGCAAATGGGCTGTTGTACCGTTTCCTAAACTGACAAACAACCCAAAATCTGTTCATGCATCGAACCTTGGCGGAAGCTCGTGGTACGTCATGAACGTCGATGGAAAAGAAGCTGCGGCTGAGTTCTTGAAACAGACATTTGGATCTGACGTTGATTTGTATCAGAAGCTTGTTACGGAGATTGGTGCAATCGGTACGTTAAAAGCCGCGGCATCCGGACCTGCGTACACACAAGCTGACGAATTCTTCGGCGGTCAAAAAGTAATTGCCGATTTCGCCAAATGGACAGAGCAAATTCCAAAAGTGAACTATGGTATGCATACGTATGCGATTGAAGATATTCTTGTCGTCCAAATGCAAAATTATTTAAAGGGTGCGGATATCGACAAAGTGTTAAGCGACGCTCAAGCTCAAGCAGAAACACAAGTCAAATAATTTAGATCATACGGTAATTAATAAAACCTGGGGCTTCGCCTTCTCCTGATTCCTAAGTCAACTTTCCGGCTGCAGGTGTTGGAGGAAGTTCCATGGTTTTATTTCCGTAAAGAAAGGGGTTAGGCTAACGTGAAAGCAGCGAGGCCTGGCGTAAATATTCGCACAAGAGCTAACTTGACTGGTTGGATGTTTATTATCCTGGCGGTCATCATGATTGCAGTGTTCTATTTCTATCCCATGATTCAAGCGCTTATTTTATCATTTAAATCGGGTAAGGGAATGAATTTATCCTTCGTCGGCTTAGATAACTACGCTCGTCTGTTTAGCGATAAAACGTTTATAACCGCGGTTAAGAACACGTTTATTTATTTGATTATCCAAGTTCCAGTAATGATTGTTCTAGCTATGTTTATCTCTGTGTTATTGAACGACAGTAAGTTGAAATTGAAAGGCTTTTTCCGTACGGCGATTTTCTTGCCGGCTGTTACCTCGCTTGTAGCGTATTCCGTTATTTTTAAATATTTGTTTGCCACGGAGGGCTTGGTTAATAAACTTCTGATCAAGATTCATCTTATTGCAGGCCCGATTCAATGGATCACGGATCCGTTCTGGGCGAAAGTGACGGTTATTATTGCAATCACATGGCGCTGGACAGGCTATAATATGATCTTCTACTTGTCCGCGCTTCAAAATATCGATCAATCGATTTACGAGGCTGCAAAAATTGATGGAGCTTCATCAACGAGACAGTTTTTTGGAATCACGATGCCTCTGCTCAAGCCCATTATTTTATTTACTTCCATTACATCGACAATTGGTACGCTGCAGTTATTTGATGAAGTTGTTAACATTACGAAGGGCGGACCGGGGAACGCATCGATGTCTATTTCCCAGTATATTTACAATTTGTCCTTTAAATATTCAGCGGATTTCGGATATGCCGCAACGGTGTCGTATTCCATCGTGATCATGATCATTATATTGGCGTTTGTTCAGTTTAAAGCAGCAGGTGATAAAAATGGATAAATGGAAACGTATCTTTATTTATATATTTCTGAGTGTCGCTGCGTTTATTTCCATATTTCCGTTTCTATGGATGATTATCAGCGCCACCAATAAGTCGGCCGATGTGACGAAGGGAAGATTACTTCCCGGAAGCCACCTTGTGGATAATATTACAAATTTATTTAGTAAGGTAGACTTTGTACCTGCTTTACTGAGTTCCGCTAAAATATCGATTACAACGACCGTATTGGCCATGTTAATCGGCTCTTTAGCCGGGTACGGCTTTGAAATTTATAGAAGTAAGGCGAAGGACGTCGTATTTAACATTCTGTTACTGTCGATGATGATTCCGTTCGCGGCTATCATGGTACCGCTGTTTCAAATGTTCGGTGGTATCTCACGCGTTATTCCATTTATCGGGCTGGATACCGTATCCGGCGTTGTGCTGCCGACATTCACCACGGCATTTCTTATTTTCTTCTTCCGTCAAAATACGAAGATGTTTCCAAGAGAGCTCTTGGAGGCTGGCCGAATTGACGGGCTGAACGAATTAAGTCTATTCTTCCGTATTTTCATGCCAACGATGAAGACGACATACGCCGCAGCGGGTATTATTACGTTCATGTCGAGCTGGAACAATTATTTATGGCCGCTCATCGTTCTGCAATCACCGGAGAAAAAAACAATACCCATGCTGATATCGAATTTGGGATCAAGCTATTCACCTGATTATGGCATTATTATGATGGCAATCGTGATTTCGACGATTCCGACTGCACTTGTCTTCTTCCTCATGCAGAAGCATTTTGTAGCAGGTATGACAGGCTCGGTGAAATAGAAAAAAAGAAAGTCAGGTGATTACGCACACAGCGCATATCACCTGGCTTTTAAATAACTTTATGGGGGAAAATGTAATGAAATTGACGAAGCCTAACCTAAGCTGGCTTACAGATGTAGGCGTATTTGCGGAGAACCGTCTGCCGGCGCACTCAGATCACCGTTATTACGAAACATTAGAGGAAGCAGAAGCAATAGCACCTATGGCGCTAAGGCACGACCTTAACGGCAGTTGGAAATTCAACTATTCCGGGAAGCCTGCTGATCGTCCTGAGCTGTTCCATCAGCTCGATTACGAGTGCGGCAGTTGGAGCAATATTGAAGTGCCAGGACACATTCAATTGCAGGGTTATGGAAAACCTCAATATGTAAATACGATGTATCCATGGGATGGGCATCACGATATTCGTCCGCCAGCTATTCCGGAACATGATAATCCGGTCGGCAGTTATGTGAAGTACTTCACACTGCCTGATCATATGAAGGGCAGGCCCGTCTACATATCGTTTCAAGGTGTGGAGTCAGCCTTTTACTTGTGGTTAAACGGAGAATTTATCGGATATAGCGAAGACAGCTTTACTCCGGCGGAATTCGACCTGACGCCGTTCCTGCAGGAGGGTGAGAATAAGCTTGCTGTAGAAGTGTATCAAAGAAGTACAGGCAGCTGGCTGGAAGATCAAGATTTCTGGCGTTTCTCAGGCATTTTCCGTGACGTTTATTTATACACCGTTCCGAGCATTCACGTTCGCGATCTTTTTGTACATGCTGATCTTGATGCTGCATATGAGAATGGCAGCCTTCGTGCGGATATTAAGCTGGCTGATCGGCAAGAAGCTGCTGTTTACCTGGAATTAAAGGATGCGGCGGGGCATACTGTTGGGACGGCTCGCTCCGAAGTGTCAACCATCGAAGCTATATCGTTGTCTATGGATGCTGGACAAGTTACACCGTGGAGTGCAGAGAAGCCATATTTGTATGTTCTATATGTCAGCGTTTATGATCAAGCAGGCAAGCTTGTTGAGGTTATTTCGCAGAGGGTCGGCTTCCGTAAGTTTGAAATGATAAATAAAATCATGCACCTTAACGGCAAACGAATCGTCTTCAAGGGTGTCAACCGTCATGAATTCAACAGCCGCAGGGGACGGGCCATTACGAAGGAAGATATGTTGTGGGATATTGCTACGCTAAAACGCAATAACTTAAATGCCGTCCGGACATCACATTATCCGAATCAGTCTTTATGGTACGAATTGTGTGACATCTATGGCATCTACGTCATTGATGAGATGAATTTGGAAACACATGGTTCATGGCAGAAGATGGGCGCAGTAGAGCCATCTTGGAATATTCCGGCGAATAAGCCAGAATGGCAGGATATCGTGATGGACCGGGCAATTTCGATGGTCGAGCGCGACAAGAACCATCCTTCTATTCTGATCTGGTCGGTCGGTAACGAAGCCTATGCGGGCGAAGTCCTGCTAAACGTGTCGAACTATTTCCGGGAGAAGGATCCTAGTCGACTTGTTCACTATGAAGGGGTTTTTCATAACCGTAAGTATAACGATACGAGCGATATGGAGAGCCGTATGTATGCGAAGCCGTTGGACATCGAGGCCTATTTAAACGATAACCCGCAGAAGCCGTATATAAGCTGCGAATATATGCACGCGATGGGCAATTCGGTAGGCGGCATGCATAAATATACCGAGCTTGAACAGAAATATGCTATGTATCAAGGTGGCTTTATCTGGGATTATATCGATCAGGTGATCGTCAAGAAAGACCGTTACGGTAAAGAGTTTCTCGCATTCGGCGGCGATTTCGGCGACCGCGCCACTGACTATAATTTCTGCACGAACGGTATTGTTTACGCGGACCGCAAGGTGTCGCCAAAGATGCAGGAAGTGAAGTTCCTCTACCAGAACATCAAACTCGTGCCGGATCGCCAAGGTGTGAAGGTGACGAACGAGAACCTGTTCGAAGGTACTGAGGCTTATGATCTGCTAGTTGTCCTGCATAAAGAAGGTAAGGAGATATTCCGAGGCAAGAGGAATATCGACGTTCCGGCGCAAAGCGAGGCTTATGTGACGCTTGAGCTGCCGTCTGTGGATGAGCCAGGTGAGTATGTCGTACATGCGTCGCTCAATTTGAAGGAGAGTACTCTATGGGCTGAAGCTGGACATGAGGTTTCGTTCGGGCAGTACGTATTTCTGGTTGATGATCCGGCTTCGTCTGCACAACCTGAAGGATCATTCAGAGTCGTGGATGGCGATGTAAACATAGGGGTTCATGGACGAGATTTTAGTATCATGTTCTCGAAGCAGGCGGGAAGCCTGATTTCACTGAACTATGCCGGCCGAGAGATGATCGCTATTCCGCCAGCGCCGTTATTCTGGCGTGCGACAACGGATAACGATAAAGGATTCTCGCTCGGCTTTGACTCGGGTGCTTGGTACGCGGCGAGCTTAACGCGCAAATGCATCGGTGTCGAATTGACGGAGCAAGCGGGAAGCGTAACAGTAACGTTTCAGTACAAGCTTAGTATCAGCGCGGACGTTTTAGTGACGGTTGCATACACGGTGTATGCCGATGGCAGTTTGAACGTCAAATCTCGCTACGAGGGAGCAACCGGTCTTCCGAAACTGCCGATATTCGCGTTGTCGTTCAAGGTTCCAGCTGATTATTTCCATTTGGATTGGTACGCGATGGGACCTGAGGAGAACTATATCGATCGCGCCTTCGGAGCAAGGCTCGGAGTGTTCAAGAATGACGCTGCTGATAATGTTTCTGGCTATGTCGTGCCGCAAGAGTCGGGGAACCGCACAGGCGTCCGCCGTGTGAACATTACGAATAACGATGGCCACGGTATTCGGATAACCGCACCAGCTGTTCAGCCAGTGGAATGTAACATTTCGCCGTTTACGGCATTCGAGCTGGAAAATGCCTACCATCATTATGAGCTGCCGAACGTTCATTACACGGTCGTCACGGTAGCGGGCAGACAGATGGGCGTTGGCGGTGATGACAGCTGGGGGGCGCCGGTACATGATGAGTATCTGATCAAAGCTGACCAAGACCTAGCGTTTGAATTCAATATTCACCGGCTATGATGGCTCTATACGACGTACTTTGATCGGTGAAAACAAAGAAAATTGGTTGAGTGGGGACTAATATCCCTCTCAACCAATTTTTCATTCCTATCTAATTTTTAAAATAATGCAAAAATATAATTCTTGACTTTTGGTTGAGATTAGACAGGTACTTGACACGCATATGATATATTAAAAAATAACTAGTAGGGTCTATAGGGTTAATACTGTCGTTTGTTTGAGGGAGGCCAATATGTTTCAGTATATAGATCAACACTACGAGGCAGTTGATTTTAGCGGGCGGGATTTAAGATACGGTGAACTCATTCGCTGCACCTTTAAACGTTGTACATTTACCAGCAGTTCGATGGAGGAAATCACGATCAATCAATGCCGGTTCATAGAATGCAATTTTCGCGGAGCTTTGTTGAATGGTTCGATTCACACAGAATCTGCTTATGAAAACTGCAATTTTGCTGAAGCTAATCTCTTCGTTTCTGAATTTAACCATTGTAAAATGACAGGCTCAGACTTTGCAGGCGCTCAAATGGATGGTGTTACCTTGGTTCGAGGGGATTGGTCCTATACAAATTTGAGACAAGCTAGATTAGCAAAACAGGTTATGCGAGGAGTTCGTTTTCATGGAGCAGATCTTTCTGATGCTAATCTGGAGAAGGCTGATCTAAGAGATTGCGACCTGACAAGTGCAATTTTTGGAAAAGCAAAGCTGCAGGGTGCGGACTTGCGTGGCGCTAATATGGATGGAATCGATTTTAAAACGCTTGTTGTCAAAGGTGCACGGATGGACAGAGAACAAGCTGTTAGTTTTTTGCGTTCATACGGTGCAAAGATAGATTGAGACTGAGAAATCCGACTTTTCCTTTCAAAAGGCAAGTCGGATTTTTCGTTTCAAATGTCCAATTCTTGCCTTGGCTTCTTTATACATCTTGAGGCTTAAAGGGAATTGCTGCTTTGTATTCCGATGGACTGCACCCGACATATTCCTTGAACACTTTTGAAAAGTAATGCTGGTCGTGAAAGCAGAGCGCATCCGATAATTCTTTGATTTTCATATCGGGATTTGTTTCCATTAGTCTTCTTGCTTCACGAATTTTCAAATCCAGATAGTGATGTACGAACGTGTTTTGAGAGTATTTTTTTACAATCCGGCTTATATAGGAAGAGCTTACATGAAATTTCGTGGAAAGATCGCTCATAGACACCTGGGCATACAGGTTCGTTCTGAGATGCTCATCGATTTTCATAAACAACTCATTGCCGCTTTTTTTGTTAGAGGTCAGCAAAGAGTCGAAGCATTCGCCCGAAAATGCAAGAAGTTCAGAGCAAAAATCGGCATAGCTTGATTGTTCAAATAGTTTCCTGGCTTGTTCAAGCACCGCCCAGTTTTTCCATTCGGTATGCGGGTTTGCAGAGGATTCGAATGCTCCTACAAGCCGGGATACAAAGCGTTCCAACTGGGCGACGGGGAGGTCAGCCTGCTGCCATTTACTCAACTGCTCGGAGAGCTGCAGGAGAAAGCGGTCCTTCTGAAGTCTCTGTATCATGCCTGTATAGTTGTCGCCTAATCGGTCTATTTCCTCTTGTGAAGCTTGCTGTATGTGCAGAGGAAGGCTGACATCCAGCAGGATCGGCTTGGAGAAGTTTAATTGTTCCTTGAGTGTCTGTGAAATTTCCCTGTAAGACTCGGGGATCTTCTTAGGCACTACCGATCTGGAACTGCAAGCTATAGAGACATCGAGGCCCAGTGTAACAAAGCAATTGTGTATTATTTCCATAATATTCATGTTGTAATTGTGGCCCTCAATGAAAGAAGCATTCGTCAGGATAAGAAGCTGCAGGGGATCTTGAGTTGGAAAAAGCCAGAAGGGATGCCCCTCCAAAGCCTCCGTGAGTCTCAACTTAATAATCTCCGAATTCCAGTGATCCGAAAGTGGCGTAAAGATTTGCTTGCGAACCACCCATAACAGCTTGGAGTGCTCAAAGAAAGCCGGTTCCAGTTTCATAAGACGGCTGGAAGACGGATCCAGAATTCCATCGAATACGGAGCTTTCTGTATGGTGTTCCTCTTCGAGCTGGGCGACGACTCGTTCCATAACCTCCATCATCTGACTGCGTTCTACAGGCTTTAACAAGTAGTCGCATACCTGCAAATTAATGGCTTTTCGTGTATATTCGAAATCATTATACCCGCTGATGAGAACGACCTTCAGCTTGGTGTTTATTTTTTTGGCTTGATCGATCAGTGTAAGACCGTCCATCTTAGGCATTCTGATATCCGTAATGAGAATGTCGATTGCGTTATGTTGACAAAACTCCAGCGCTTCCTCGCCGTTCGTTGCGGCGGCTGCGACTTGAATAGGAAGACCGGAAGTTTGAATGAGCGCTTTGAGGTTCCGCAGAATCGGTTTGCTGTCCTCTGCAATGAGAGCTTGAAACATCGTTGTCCCTCCCGCATGAATCTAGTAAAAGTCTTTGGTTAACGAAGCTATAATTTGGATGGTAGCGCCCTGGCTGCCGGAATTGTTGTACAAATTAAAAAATAACCGGTTCCTGTACATAAGCTTGAGGCGATTTACGGTGTTCACAATCCCCATATTGCCGATTCCCGCCGCAAGACTCTCCTGCTCCTGGGAGTCGGGGTTCATGTCGTCGATATGGCTGAGAATTTCTTTGATCTTGGATTCCGCAAACCCCCCGCCGTTATCCGTGATTTCAATAGCCCACAGCCCGTTGTACAGCTTGGCCTTAATCTGGATTTTCCACGGAGGATCAGATCGATCGAAGGCGTGTTCGATGCAGTTTTCCACAAATGGTTGAATGACTAGGCGTGGCAGCAGTATGGATTCAGAGGAATGGTCGATGTCTATTTCCCACATGAGATCATCTTCGTATTGCTGCCCAATCAACGATAAGTAATGCTTGGTATGCTCGATTTCATCCAATAAAGTGACATGCTCATACGGAGAAGAAACGACATATCTCAGATTTTCGGATAAATGCTTGCACATTTCACTAACGACTTGTACCTTGTTCTCTTGAGCTGCAATGCTGATCAAATAAAGCACATTGTGAATAAAATGCGGAGCGATCTGTGCTTGCAGCGCCGAATTCCGCGCCATTGCCTCTTTGTGAACCGCCATCTTCTCTCTTTCGATCGATTCTTGCAGCCGATCAAAAAGCTCGCGAAACGCTTCGTTCAGCAGCAGCAGTTCATTGTTATACAGCCGGCTATCCATGTTCATGCTCAGGTTGCTATAGTTGATGCGAAGAATTTGACTGCGAAGCTTCCTGATCGGCAGTACTAGACTTTTGGACGTGAAATAGATGTACAGGAACGAGAATAACGTTAGTGAGACAATGATGATTATCGCAATATTTTTAACGGAATTGACAGAACCAAGAACGGATTTGCTTGGTGTGATCACATATACCGTCCATCCTGTAAACGAAGATTTCTGGAAGGCGACATAGTTCTCAGAAGTATCTTTATAAATGCCGTTCGTGTTTGAAAGGTAGTCATTGCTTCCGTCAGGTGTCTTGTACTCCGTGTCTGAGGACTTAATAACCGCCTCACCGTTGCCGTCTGTTACGAATACGTTTCCGGTGTTGCCAGCGTCAGCCAAGGATTGTAAATCACGATTATCCATCTGAATGGACAGATAGCCGAAGACGGTGCCATTCACATCCACGATGGAACGTATAAAGGAAATTGGCTGGCCCTTGGGCGCATAGAGAATGTAGCTGCTGCTTTCCAATTTCCTTCTTGCCGTCTCGTCACTTAATACGGGCTCAAGCGAAGGCAAGTCCGTATATCCGATATAGGAAGCCAACTCATCGCCTTGAAGGCTGTAAATGATCATATCATGGATATTTAGGCTTGGGCCGACGGCACGAAACATAATATCGCTAAGCACACGTTTTTGATTCAAATCATCAATCGAAGAAGTTGACTTTTTGCTCAAGGACTCATACAAAAAAGAGAAAATATCCCGATTGGATAATACGCGCTGCGAAAGCTGGTTTTGCATAGCGATGTAGCTGTCCAGTTGACTAGCAACTTTGGTGGCTGTCAAGAGAGTGTCCTGGATGGTTCTTTCTTTGAGCGGCTTGACGACTAGCACATTTACATAGATCAGAAAGCAGCCGAGAATGAAGATAAGCAGAATGAAAAAGGTTGCAAACAGCTTAGTCTGGAGGTTGATCTGCAGCGGCTTTTTGCCGATCAAGTTATTCACTTCTGCGCACCTTCCTTCCTGTAGTGTCATGAATAACCCTACTATAACACCGGAATGAAATCGTTAATACCCCCAAATTGGTTCATAATATTACACAGGAAGAGTCAACCACGAACATGTACTTTGCAGGAATAGATACCTATAATCGTAGTTGTAACCAGTTGCAACGGGTTTCATCAAACCAACATGATGGAGGGGTTCAGTTTGAAACAAATAAATAAAAAAATATTATTTAGTTCCCTTACGCTTATGATAGCGCTCTCCCTGACAGGCTGTGGATCCAAAAGCAATCCAGATTCGGGCGGAAGCAGCACGCCAAGCAGCACGGATAAAGCGTCTCCCTCGCAGTCTGCCAAAGTAACGATTGAATTTGCATTGGGGAAAAGCTCTGAGAACGCAGCTTATGCGAATAAAGAAATGCTAGCGGAGTTTGAAAAGCAGACGAATATTCACGTCAACATCCAGATGCTTCCTTCCGAGCAAATCTCCACGATCATGCAGACGAAGCTGGCTGTGGGAGAAGTGCCTGACCTGATTCTATATAACCTCGTCAGTGCTGAAAGAGAACTAAATTTGGATAAAAATTTTGAACAGCTGGATAATGAGCCGTGGGCTTCCAGATTGCTTAACAAGGATGTGCTTTCTTCTAACGGGCATATTTACGCGTTTCACCTGAATCAGGACGCAGGGCAGCAGGGAATGGTTTACAACCAGGATATATTCAAGGAACTGGGATTGTCTATTCCAAAGAATTATACTGAACTGCTGGCGGTTAGCGACAAAATTAAAGCAAGCGGTATCACTCCGATCTTCATGCCTTTTAAAGATTCCTGGGCGACTAATATTTGGACAGCAGCCGCACTGGCCGATTATGCGAAGAAAAACGATCCTAAATTGTGGGAAGATTTGAACGCGAATAAGCGCAAATGGACCGAAGTTCCCGCTTTTGAAACCGTTACGCAGCAGCAGCTGGACCTATTTAAGAAAGGATATACGAACAAAGACGTATTAAGCGATAGCTATGACATGGCGGTCAATAAATTCCTGAAGAAGGAAGTCGCTATGATGGCTATGGGGGATTGGCTCATTAATGACGCCTATCAAAAAGATCCAAACATTCATCTTGGACTCTTTGCTATCCCGTATGCAGACGGAGCGGATTTGGGAATAAGCCCGCTAGGCGGCCAATTGTTCGTCCCTAAAAAAGCTAAGCATCTGGCGGAAACCAAGAAATTCCTGGATTACCTTGCCTCCCAAAGCGTAGGGCAAAAAATTGTAACAGCGAACAAATATATTTCCAATTTCAAAGATATCCAAACGCCGGAACTGCCTCCATATAAGCAGGCGATCGTTGATACTTATATGAAAACGAATAAAACGACGATGACAATGGACGCGTACCTATCAGTCGATATCTCAGAGCTATGGAAAGGCTACCAAGACATGTATGCGGGCGGTAAGACTCCGAAAGATGTTTATGTTTCCTGGGATAAAAAATTCGCTCAGCTGATGAAAGACAAGAAGATGCCGGGCTTCTAAGTATAAGGTTTCAAAAGGTTTCGCCAAAAGGCAGAATGAAGCTTCAGGGCTTTATTCTGCCGAAGTTTTTTATGGAGCGTGATAACATGAGAATTACGAAACGTCTTTATTCTTACTATTTAATTTTGCCGGCTCTGCTTCTCTATTTGGTTTTTTATGTGCTGCCTACGGTGATTGGTTTGTTTTATTCCTTTACGGATTGGCGGTTGGACACGGAAGAGATCCACTTCAACGGGCTGTATAACTTTGAACGTATTTTCACGGACGAGACGCTGCTTCTGGCCATCAAGAATACGATTATCTTCGCTATTATAACCGTCATTGGCAAAAATGTGCTGGCAATCCTTCTTGCAGTTGCACTGAATATGAATTTAAAAACCAGAAATTGGCTAAGAGCCATATTTTACACACCTTCCATTATAAGCGTACTGGTCATCAGTCTCTTGTTCATTCCTATGCTTCGTTCGGAGGGCTTAATTAATCAAATCCTTGATACCGTAGGGTTGGGTGTTCTGAAGCAAGCTTGGCTGACGGATCCCTCCGTTATTATGCTGACGATTAGCGGACTAGCGATCTGGCAATTTACTGGATTTCAAATGGCTATTTATTTGGCTGGGCTGCAATCCATCTCGAAAGATTATTACGAAGCGGCCCGAATCGATGGAGCGGGAGGCTGGAAGAGCTTCCTTCACATTACGCTCCCACTGCTGTGGCCCGCTATTAATATCAATGTCATGCTGACCTTGATCGGAGGCTTGAAGGTGTTCTCCGAGGTGTTCGTTCTGACAGGAGGAGGTCCCGGGAATTCTTCTCAGGTCATTGGGACCATGATTTTAAAAGCATTCGGAGAAGGCAACTGGGGGCTTGGAACGGCCGTGAATACCGTACTGTTTATAGCTGTAACGCTCATTTCCATTCCGCTGCTCATGTATATGCGCCGCAAGGAGGTACAGGAATAATGATTTCATTGCGTAAAACTGACTGGAAGGCGTTCGTTGTGGAAGCTCTCATGCTGATCCTTGCGCTCGCCATAATAGCTCCGTTGCTCATTATGCTGTTAGGTTCCTTTAAAACAAGCTCAGAGGTATTGGATTTCTCTTTAAAGCTGCCTCGCAAATGGATGTTTTCCAATTACAAGGAAGTGATTGAACAGGGAGGGCTGCTTCGTGCTTTCTGGAATGGCATCCTGATTTCAGGTGTATCTTCCGTGTTGAACATTATCACGACTTCTGCGGCTGCTTTTATTATTGTGCGCCGGGATACAAAGCTTTCCAATCTGATCTACCTGTTTTTCTTTATGGGGCTAATTGCTCCAGTCTCGATTATTACGACGATTCGTGTTGTCCAATGGTTGGGCCTTTACGGCACCATTACGAGCGCAATTTTTATTTATGCGGCGATGAACAGCGCTTTTAGCGTTTTTCTATACACAGGTTTCATGAGGTCGATACCAAGGGCGCTGGATGAGGTAGCTTTTCTGGAAGGCGCCAATATGTTCGACGTATTTATAAAAGTGATTTTCCCGTTAATTATTCCGGTAAATGCCACTGTGGCAATTATGGTATTTATGTCCGTCTGGAACGACATTACAATCCCGATTTATTTCTTGACGGATAGCTCCAATTGGACGATGCCTTTATCCGTATATAACTTTTACGGTAAATTCAGCAGGGATTGGAATCTCGTATTCGCTGACTTGACGCTGACCTCATTACCTGTACTTGTCTTATATCTAATGGCGCAGAAATATATCGTCAGCGGCTTAACAGCCGGAGCCGTCAAAGGCTAAGGAAAGGATGTCATTTCAGCGATGTGGGCTTCCTATAGGTCAGTCACCGTTCTTTCAACGGCTAAAAATTATATCATGACTAGCAATTCAACCTTTACGCACTCTTACAGAACTTACATCAAGCCGAGGGAATACGGAAAGCTGAAGATGAAATTCTGGTGCAGCAATAACGTGGACTCCACATGGGCGGACGGGTCTGTTTCCAGGGCAAATCTGCAAGGGGGTTCATGGAGAATTGAGGCGGCTTACATAGCTGACGGTGGGAGACTTCCCGATGGAAGTGTCGTTTCGGGCACTCAAGTACCGTTAACTTACGATTCTTCGTTCTCCAAACTTGTCATACCGGGTGAAACGTTCTGGAGTGATGCCATAACTTTAACTATCCCGGAAGGAAACTATTTGGCGTTTACATGGACGATTACGACTATGGATGCGGGGAACAGCATTCCCTTCAATACGGAAGGCTTGCTGGTGTCTGCCTATGATGCGCCGGGACATGCTGCTGATCAAGCGTCATCCGATTTATACCGCAGATCTGCCAACTGCCTGGTGCTGCCGGATTTCATAGGCTACGAGCGTGTGTGTGCGAAACACATTACTTTTCTGGGGGATTCGATTACCCAAGGCGTGCGGACCCGTTTGGATGCTTATGAATACTGGGCTGCACACATTGCGGAGGGGCTCGGGCATTCAACAAGCGTCTGGAATATCGGTTCAGGATGGGCAAGAGCCTATGATGCAGCAAGCGATGGAGCCTGGCTGTACAAGGCCAAGCAAAGCGATGAAGTCGTCATTGCATTGGGGGTTAACGATATCGGTACTGCCGGCCGAACTGCGGCTCAAGTGCTGGACGACCTGCAGACCATCGTCGCCAAGCTTAAGCAGGATAATGCTGCAAAGATGGTTACCCTGTGCACAGTTCCTACATTTAATTTCACCGATTCGCAGGAGTTAGCCTGGAGACAAGTCAATGACTCAATACGCCAACATGCCATCCTTGGTGCCGATCACGTGTTTGATATGGCAGAGGTGCTTTCCCAAGCAGCACCAAACGACAATCTGCTTAATCCAGCCTATATGGCCTCAAGCTCGGACCCGCATCCTAATGGGGAGGCGGGCTTAGCTATAGCCGATGCTTTCCTGTCATGGTATGGGAACATTGCTGATCTAAAGGAGGTTAGCTATGAATAAATTTGGGGTTTCATCCATATTGTTTCAGGGTGATTCGATTACCGACGGTAATCGCGGAAGAAACGATGACTTGAATCATATCTTGGGTCACGGGTATGTGTTTCTGCTTGCTGCAGAGCTGGGCTTGCAGGCAGCCGGACAAGCGCCGCATATGGTTAACCGCGGCTGCAGCGGGAACCGCATCGCCGATTTGTACGGACGCTGGGAGGAGGATGCGCTTTCGCTGCATCCTGATCTGATCAGTCTTTTAATCGGGGTCAACGATGTTCATGCATTCGTGAACGGGAAGCAGGATTTGGTTCAGGACAGGTTTGTGCGAACGTATCGCAGATTGATTGAGGATACGCAGGAGCTGCTGCCCTCAACAGCGATTGTGATCTGCGAGCCGTTTCTGCTTCCAGCAGGTCAGGTGGGGCAAGCTTGGCAAGCATGGCATTCCGAAATGAGCCGGAAACAGGAGCAAATTCGTAAGATTGCGGATGAATACGACCTGGACTATATCGATTTGCAGCAAAGCTTTATTGATGCCTGCGAGCTGGCGCCCGCGGCTTATTGGCTTTGGGACGGTATTCACCCGACACCGGCTGGCCATGCCTTAATAAAAAATCGTTGGATGGACTTCTATAGCAAACGATTCATGTCTGATAGTGGGATATCAGTAGGAGGGCAAGCGTATGAGTGAAAAAGAATTGAAGCTCTGGTATGAGCAACCGGCGGTACAGTGGGAAGAGGCGCTTCCGATCGGTAACGGGCGATTGGGCGGCATGGTGTTCGGCGGAGAGACTGTGGAGCGGATTGAATTAAACGAAGATACGCTATGGTCAGGGACTCCGCATAATGCTCAGCGGCCGCGGCCATTTCCGAGCCTGTCTAAAGTCAGAAATCTCATTGAACAAGGCAGTTATGAAGAAGCAGAGCAGTTGATCCACCAAGAAGCGTTGAGCTCTTATGCACAGTCGTACTTGCCCTTGGGCAACCTGATCATCCAGCGCGAGTTTCCAGGAGAGATTTCGGCGTATAAGCGGGAGCTGTCACTGGATAACGCCGTTACACAAGTACTTATGACATCTAGCGGTGAGCAGAGCTTGTTGCAGACGGCATTTTGCAGTAACCCAGATCAAGTGATGGTTGTACGTCTCGAAGCGGAGCAGCAGGAGCTGATCTTTACAGCCTCGCTGCAGGGCATGCTGCAGGGAGAAGTGATCAGGCTGACGGACAGACATCTGGTTTACAAGGGACGATGTCCCAGTCACGTAGAGCCGAACTATAGGAGTGTGGGAGTGGAGACTCCTATTCTCTACGACGAACGGCCAAGTATTGAGTTCGAGCTGCATCTGGCAGTGTTTGCCGATGAAGGTGAGGTTTCGGTTACCCATCAAGGGGAGCTCACGGTGCAGGGGGCGCAGAAGGCAGTTCTGCTGATCACTGCTGCGACAACGTATCCGTCAGTTGAGGACCCGAACCGGCAGCATAAGCTAAGAGGCACCTGCCTCAGCAGAATTGAAGCGGCAGGCTCTAGAGGATATGCCCAGCTGCTAGAGCGGCATATAGAAGATTACCAACGCTTGTTTCATAGAGTGGAACTAAAGCTTGGCGACCCAGAGCAGTCTGAATTACCGACAGACAAGCGATTGAAAAGATTTCGCACAGGCGCAGATGATCGTGGTTTGGTAGAGTTATTCTTTCAATTCGGCAGATATTTATTGATCGCTTCCTCAAGAACGGGCTCCCAGCCGGCGAATCTGCAAGGCATCTGGAATCGGGAGCTCCGACCGCCATGGTCCTCCAATTTTACGACCAATATTAACGTTCAAATGAATTACTGGCTTGCTGAAATTTGTAATTTGAGCGAGTGCCATGAGCCTCTGCTGAAGATGATCGGAGAATTAGCCCTTACAGGAGCAGCTACTGCATCGGAAACATTTGGCTGCCGCGGTTGGGCTGCTAATCATAATACGGATATTTGGAAGCTATCCAACCCGGTTGGCGAGCAGGATGGAGGCATCCATTGGGCTTTTTGGCCGATGTCGGGAGCTTGGCTTTGCAGGCATCTATGGGAGCATTATGTTTTTAGCCAAGATACTTCCTATTTACGCAATGAGGCCTATCCGCTGATGAAGGGGGCAGCCATGTTTGCGCTTGATTGGCTGGTGGAGGACGCATCAGGATTTCTGGTTACGAATCCGTCCACCTCGCCGGAAAATCAATTTATTTCGCCCAATGGCTATGTATCGTCTGTCAGCAAAGCGGCAACGATGGATCTCATGCTCATCTGGGATTTATTCAATAATTGTATGCAGGCCTGCGAAGTTTTGGAGGTTGATCAGGACTTCCAATCTGCGCTGAGCCAGGCAAGGGAGCGACTTTATCCGCTGCAGGTTGGGCAGTACGGACAACTCCAGGAGTGGATAGAAGATTTCATGGAAAATGAACCGGGGCATCGGCATATGTCTCATTTGTATGGATTTTACCCGGGGAATCAAATTTTGTTTCATGAGCATCCTCAGTTGGTGGAAGCAGTGCGGACCTCGCTTCGGAGAAGACTGGAGCAGGGTGGCGGACACACAGGCTGGAGTTGTGCCTGGATCATTAATTTGTTCGCGAGGCTGGAAGAAGGCGAATCTTCTTATCGCTATGTACGACAGCTGCTGGAGACATCCGTTTACCCGAATTTATTCGACGCGCATCCTCCATTTCAAATTGACGGTAACTTTGGCGGTACGGCAGGAATTGCCGAGATGCTGCTTCAAAGTCATGCCGATGAACTTAGCCTACTTCCCGCATTACCCGCACCGTGGGCTGACGGGTTCGTGAAAGGCTTGCTGGCCAGAGGTGGATTCGAGGTGGAGATCCGGTGGGAGCAGGGGGAATGGACAGAAGTGAGCCTGCGATCCCAACACGGAGGTTTATGCAGAGTGAGAAGCAAGCAGCCCGTTGATACCGTTGTGTCGGAGGGCGTTATCATTGATTGTCGTAGGATTGATGCTGATCGGATTGAATTCGATACGGAGGTAGGAGGTATCTACGTTTTGCGGTCATTTGGGGCGAAGCGTTAACGTTGGCAGATAGTAATTAGGCGTTCACTCTATTGGGTGAACGTTTATTATTTTTGGCGTTATGGAGGACGCAGTGTGTTCGTCGGGCAGAGCTAACGGGAGGTTCGTTTAACGAATACTTTCCCTTTAATTTATGAAATGCATCATTTACTATGGAATTAATAATAGTCTCTCATGAAAGGATGGCTTGGGATGATTACAAAAGAATGCCTTATCAATGAAATTCAATTTCTTATTGAAGAATACATCCACTCTCTATCTTCACCTTTTGATTCCTTCTTGGAGGAGCATATTCTAGCATCGACTTTTTACATGATCCAAGAGGGATCAAACGTAGTGGGTTACTATGCTATTCACAATAACGAACTTCTTACCCAATTCTACATCAGTCGCCCCTACCAAATGTACGCACAGAAGATGTTTAGCCAAGTGCTTGAAAGTAATACAGTGAACTCTCTTTTCGTTCCGACCTGCGATGAACTATTTGTAAGCCTAGCGATAGATAAGGACTTCACGATCAACAAACAAGCTTACTTTTTCCAAGACAATCATGCAGACATAATAGAGAGTAATGTATCAGGTGATGAATCATTTCGTCCTGCTAATTTAGAAGATCTGCAGCAGATACAACAAATCTGTGGAGATTTTCTTGACCAATACGAACGGCGGATTGCAAGTGGAGAACTCTTCACCTACTATAGAGGTGCTGTGTTGCTGGGAATCGGAGTAGTTGAGAAGTCTAAGATGTTCAAAGGATTAGCAAGCATAGGTATGTTTACTAATGAGGCATATAGAAAGCAAGGAATCGGGAAAGTCATCATTTTACAATTAAGGAAATGGTGTGATAAACAGGGTATTAAGCCTGTAAGTGGATGTTGGTACTATAACGAAGCTTCTAAGAGGACTCTGGAGAGTGCGGGTATGGTCACGAAAACCAGACTATTGAAAATCAAAGTAACTTAAGAATGACTGATTAATAAGATCGGATAATATATGGGAGCGGAGATAGTTATGAGTAAATATGTTATTGGAATTGATCTTGGCGGAACCAATATTAAGTCCGCAATTTTCAACATGGAGTTTCAAAGCATTCACGAAAGAAGTGACCCCACGGAAGCCGCAAAAGGACCTAGCCATGTGTTAAACAAGATTAAAGAAATTGTTCAAGAGATGATGTCGTTCGTAGGAATCAATCAAACTTCTATTAAGTGTATGGGTATGGGAATCCCTGGTTTACTTGATCCAGATGAAGGTCTATCCATATTTTCACCAAACTTTCCAGATTGGGAAAACATTCATGTTGTGAATCAAATGAAAAACAATTTTGACTTTCCTGTTTTTATCGACAATGATGTGCGGGTAAATATGTATGGTGAATGGCTGTTTGGTGCAGGCATCGGTTACAAAAACTTAGTATTGATCACGTTAGGTACGGGTCTAGGATCTGGTATTGTAAATGATGGAAAGGTTTTCTACGGTACAACATCTAGCGCGGGCGAAATTGGGCATATGAATATGTACCGAGAAGGTCGCCCTTGTCGTTGTGGAAGCTCAGGTTGTCTTGGGAGATACGCGTCGGCGATAGGAATGGTTAAAACCTTTACAGACAAGCTTGAAGAAGGTCGGTCAAGTACCGTATTGCAATGGGTGGGAGACGATCGGACGGCAATTACTGCCCAGATGATTTCAGTTGCATACGATTTGGGAGATTCACTTGCAATTGAGGTGATGCATGAAACAGGAAAGATTCTTGGTTTTGGTCTTTCGAATGTAATCAACTTATTAAATCCAGAAGTAATTATAGTTGGTGGCGGAATGTCGGCAGCTGGTGATCGCTTGCTGAATTCAGTACGCGATACCGCCCGAAATCATGCTTTAAAGCTTTCTTCCCATGCTTGTAAGATAGAACAAGCGAAATTAGGCGGACAGGCTGGTATGATCGGGGCGGCTGCATATGCGAACAGTAAGATGCCTTCATAATTTAACCTGTAATTTGTAAAGAGGTTACGCTAAAACGAACAACGAGAGCACTAAAACAACAGGCTGCCGGAATCATCGGCAGCCTGTTGAGCTAATGGGTAGTTACAGGAATAGCCTGCTTTGATATTTGAAATTTCCAATAATGTACGTTTATCGTTGAAGCTGTGTTAGAAGTTTTCTAACACAATCTTTCCTATCGATCTACCTGTTTCCATTTTTTCATGTACGGCACGCAGGTTTTTTGCATTAATTGGTTCTAGGCGCTCAGTTAAGGTGGTTGTTAACTTACCTTTATCGATTAAGTCAGCCAGTTCATTCAGCAGCTCGTGTTGTTTGATGATATCTTTGGTATGGAACATGGATCGGGTAAACATAAGCTCCCATACAAATGTGACACTTTTAGAAAAAAGCAGGTCCATATCCAAGCTTCCCGTCCAAGTAGTCTTATCTGCAGGTACGATTGAACATATCTTACCTTGGGGGGTTATGACCTCTGCCATATTCGCAAAATGTTGCACCGTGTCATTTAAACAAAGTATATAATCGACAGTCTCTAATCCAATATTCTTGAGTTGCGGTGCAAAATGGCTATTGTGGTTGATAGTAAAATCTGCCCCTTGATTTTTGGTCCACTGGATTGACTCTGGGCGTGATGCAGTACCTATTACCGTTAGACCTGCTAATTTGGCAAGTTGAGTAGCAATCGACCCTACTCCTCCTGCTGCACCGATAATGAGTATGCTTTTATCTTTGTTTTCGTCTACGCTATGATGGATTCCTAAACGATCAAATAAACCCTCCCAGGCAGTTATCGAGGTAAGGGGTAAAGCGGCTGCTTGTGCAAAATCCAAACTCTTAGGTTTGTTTCCCACAATTTGTTCATTTACCAAGTGAAATTCACTATTACCCCCTGGGCGAGCCACGCTCCCCGCATAATAGATCTCATCTCCAGGTTTAAATAACTGACATTCAGGTCCAACCTGTTCCACAATCCCAGCTACATCCCAACCAAGAATTTTAGGTGATTCTTCTTCATAGTTATTTTTCTCACGCACGCCCAAGTCGGCAGGGTTGACAGAGATGGCTTTTACTTCAACCAGTAGATCGCGTCCTGTAGGAACCGGTTTTTCAATATACAGATCAACAAGGCTCTCCGGAGCGGATATAGGGAGATATCGGTAAGCGCCGACTGCTTTCATTTTTTGGTGATTAGTCATATTTTTCTTCTTCCTTTCAAGTTGGTATATCGTACGTTTGAATTATATGGTGTATACTTACTTTTAGGAAGTAGGCATAATTTTATTATATAGTACTAAAAATCATACCATCGGAGGGAGACAGCGTAATGGGAGATCGAAGAAACAAATACGGCTCTAATCCAAACATGGCAGGATGTCCTGTGGAGACAACTCTGGATGTCATTGGGGGTAAATGGAAAGGGATCATACTCTATCATCTCATTGACGGAACGAAAAGATTTAATGAATTTCGACGTCTCAATCCGGGTATTACGCAGTTTATGCTTACATTGCAGTTACGGGAGCTTGAACGTGATGGCATCATTCATAGAGAAGTTTATAAAGAAGTACCGCCTAAAGTGGAATACTCACTTACTGATTTTGGAAAGACGTTAGTACCGATCATAATATCTATGAAAGAATGGGGGGAGATTTATAAAATTAGACTTAACGAAATTAGAACGCAACAAGGGGAAGATGCTTGAATGTTCAAAAGGGGAAAGGTTTTCTTATAACTTTTCATGCTGAAACCCACAGTTTTTTTTGGAATGTCAAATTATTGCCAATGCTGCCATTAGTCTGTAGAATGTTTAGTAAATATCTGTTTATTTAAATGGCGAAAGAATGTGATAGCATGGTAACGATCAAGGATATAGCCAATAAAGCGCAAGTTTCAAGTGCTACTGTTTCACGCGTTCTAAATAACGACATGACTTTGCAAGTTGCAGAGGAAACTAGGCAGCGAATTATTGAAGTTGCTAAGCAACTGGACTATAAAAAAACGAAATCACGTGCAAATAAGAACCTTGAGGCAGAAGCTGAAAAAAAGCAAAACATCGGATTAGTTATCTGGGGCTCGGAACAGTTGGAGTCCTCAGATCCGTATTTCATGTTTATTCGTCAAGGAATCGGAAAAGAGTGTGCAAAGCAAGGTATTACCGTTGACAAGGTGATGTTCATGGATGACTTCGATATGAATATCGCAGAGGAACTGGATGGCTTAATCGTCATCGGCAAAGTGCATATCGATTTGCTGAGACGATCGACTCAGATACCGCATATTGTTTCGATCGATTATGTGTTAGATGACGAATACGACTCCGTTATGTTCGACCTGCGCAAAGCGACTAGACATGCTATGGATCACCTTTTTCAGCTTGGTCACGAAAGAATCGGCTACATTGGCGGAATCAGTTATATTCGCACGCTAGAAGGCAAAGTGTATAACATTGATGTACGTCAAAAAGAATACGAAGCGATCATGCGGGAAAAAGGATGGTTCGAACCCGCCCACCTGTTTGTGGACGACTGGCGCACAGAGCAGGGCTACCTTTTGATGAAGCAAGCCTTAGAATTGGATGATCGGCCAACTGCTTTTTTGATCGGCAGTGACCCAATGGCTATAGCCGCGCTCAAAGCATTGCAGGAATCTGACATTAAAGTACCGGACGAGATTGCCATCGTAAGCTTCGATGACATTCCCTTAGCTTCGTTCGTTTCCCCTCCTCTTACAACCGTAAGAGTGCTTACGGAAGATATGGGGGTTACGGCTGTGAAGCTGTTGGTTGACCGTTTCAACGGCCGTGATGTTCCTCTCCATGTGACCATACCAACAAAACTTATCATTCGTGAGAGTTGTGGGACAAAAATAGAATCGTAAAAATAGGAAGAAGCCATCTACTCAGATCTGTATAGATTTGAGGGATGGCTTTTTTTAATTTAGTGAAATTTACTGAATGATGAATAAAAACGATTGAGAAAGTATCATTTAAATGCTAAAATCAAGTAAACATTTAGTAAATATATATATTTTGTGATGGAGGAACCAACATGAAAGAGGAAGCTTTGAACAATTGCACGTTACAGGTAGGTCCTTACCATTTTCAATTATCGGGCTGCAACGAGCAGTTTCGCGGCTCGATGACTCGGGCGAACGTTCAGGAGGGTGTAGAACTTATTCACATCAGGTTGGAAGGTGAGAACCCGCAACAACCGCCTACGATCGAGTTAATTTGGCATCATCCGGGCCTAGATATTCAGGGCAGTTGGTACCCTAGCGCCTATCGTTCCAAGAGACTTCGTGTGGATTGGGAAGAAGGAGTCGTTTCCAAATCAACGTATTCTGCGCCAGTCTTTAGTTTATATAACATACAGGGAAGCAACCGACTCACGTTCGCTTTTTCTGATGCGCTCAATTCCGTAGCCTTGTCAGCAGGTGTCAATGAGGAGACGGCAACTTTCCGCTGCGGGGTCAAGTTGTTTTTTGAACCTAGTGCACCCATGTCTGTTTACGAAGCGACTTTGCGCTTGGACACGAGAGAGATAGCGTATTATGAATGCCTGGATGATGTTCAAAAGTGGTGGGTTTCCCTTCCCGGATATACGCCTGCACTTGTACCTGAATCAGCTAAACTTCCCATGTATTCAACGTGGTACAGCTTCCATCAGCAACTTACTTCGAAAGGGATCGAGCAAGAATGTAAGCTAGCCAAACAATTAGGCTGTGAAGCCGTCATTGTCGACGATGGCTGGCAAACGTCTGATAACACGCGCGGCTACGCTTATTGCGGAGACTGGGAAGTATGTGAAGAGAAAATTCCCGATATGAAAGCTCATGTTGAAGGTGTACATCAAATGGGTTTGAAATATTTGTTATGGTATTCGGTTCCTTTTGTTGGATTCAGGAGTAAGAATTGGGATCGTTTTAAAGACAAATTGCTAAAGACGATTGACAGCTTGCAAACAGGCGTGCTGGATCCGCGGTATCCTGATGTACGGGAATTCATTATTAACTTGTATGAAACAGCGTTGGTGGAGTGGGATCTTGATGGATTTAAGCTTGATTTTGTAGATAGCTTCGTTGGAACTGAAGAGACGATTTATAAGGAAGATAGCTCGATGGATTACATCTCAATTCCTGAGGCTGTAGACTGCTTAATGAGCAATATCATCGATAGATTAAGACTCATAAAGCCTGATGTCATGATCGAATTCCGTCAAAATTACATCGGCCCTTTAATGAGAAAATACGGAAACATGTTTAGGGCAACGGATTGTCCGAATGATGCGATCGAAAATAGAATCAGAACGCTAGATGTCCGGTTAATTAGCGGAGATACGGTTGTTCATTCCGATATGGTAATGTGGCATCCGCAAGAACCGGTTGAAAGCTCTGCGCTGCAGATCGTAAACACGCTATTTTCCGTTCCGCAAATTTCAGTTCTGCTGGACCGCCTACCGGAAGAGCATCTTCAAATGGTGCGTTATTGGTTATCTTTTTGGAGGGAGCATCGCGATGTATTGTTAGACGGCCATTTGAAACCGCAGCATCCAGACTTTCTCTATCCATTAGTCATCGCGGATAACGGGCATAAAAGGATTGTTTGCGCCTATGGCGATGTAACTGTCAAACCAGGACGCAATCATCCCGAGCATGTTCTATTCGTGAACGGAACGTTGAATTCGCGGATTTATGTGGAGATGGAAGAGGATTGGGGCGCCAAATGGGTGGAGGTTCGAGATTGTAAGGGGCAATTGATTACTAAGGAACGTTTGGAACTGAAAGCTGGCATTCATCGATTGGATATTCCCCCTTGCGGCGTGGCATCGGTATACGAATAGCTTCGAAAATGTATGGAGAGTATGTGATGATGATAGCCACGATTAAAGATATTGCCAAAATCGCTCAAGTTTCTTCGGCTACGGTTTCGAGGGTGTTAAACAACGATACGACGTTCAATGTGCCCGACGAGACAAAGCATCGAATTATGGAGACGGCAGGTAAGTTGAACTATCGCAGAAATGAGCGAAAGCAGAAAACGGAACCAAGTGACATGCAGCAACTAAAGTTTGGTTTACTGATCTGGTGTTCCGAGCAGATGGAATATTCGGATCCCTTCTACTTGTCTATCCGGCAGGGCATCGAGAAGGAGTGCGTAAAGTACGGGATTAACATTAGCAGAGTGTTCCGATTTATGGATGAATCTAGCACGAACATCGATGTCGATCAGTTGGATGGATTATTCCTTATTGGAAAGGTGCATATCGATATCATCAACCAATCGACACGTACGCCAAACATCGTTTCTATCGATTATGTGCTTAGTGATGAATTTGATTCCGTGATGTTCGATTTGCCCAAAGCGACCAGGCAAGCTTTGGATCATTTGCTTCAACTAGGTCATCGAAAGATTGGTTATATTGGCGGAATCAGCTATATCCGAACATCAGAAGGGAAAATGTTCAATAAGGATGCTCGGCAAAAAGAGTTTGAAGTCATTTTGAAAGAAATGGACTTATTCAATCCTAATTATGTGTTTGTCGGTGATTGGCGCGCCGAAGTTGGGTATGAGCTAATGAAACAAGCGCTGGAAGCGGAAGATGTGCCTACCGCCTTCGTGATTGGCAGCGATCCTATGGCGATTGCTGCGCTTAAGGCAGTGAGCGAATCTGATTATAAAGTGCCTGACGATATAGCAATTGTTAGTATTGACGACATTCATCTAGCTTCGTTTGTAACTCCTCCGATAACGAGTATCAAAGTGTTTATGGAAGAAATGGGCGAAACAGCGGTTAAGTTGATGGTCGACCGCCTGAGAGGTCGAGAACTGCCGCTGCATGTAACCATTCCAACGAAGCTTATGGTGAGAAAGAGCTGTGGTGCGCATACCGCGGACGCAAAATAGAACGAATAAGGTGTGGTAAAGCGAATAGGTGAATCTGTCGCTTTACCATTTTTCATTACATTAATTTTTGATCAACACATATATTTAGTAAATATAATCATTAATTAGGGTTTTAATTAAAATATTTTAGTAAAAACTATTGTGTTTTTAGAAAATAATTAGTAAAATAAAAAAGTGGAGTGATTCACTAATCAAATTTGCAAAGACAACTTGCTTATAACAGAATGTATGGTCAATGGTCACAGAATTGGAATGCTGAGATGCAGGAGGAAATCTTAAAGGACGGTTTTGAAAGCGCAATCATTTAAACTAATTTAAATGAAAGAAGGGGTCGGATTTGAAAAAGACATTGCGAGTTATGTTGTCTGCGGCACTAACGATGAGTGTTGTTGCTGGATGCTCCACACAGAAGGTTGACAACAAAGCAACAGAAACACCAAAAGCTACGACTGAAACAAAAGCGGAAACAGCAAAAGCCGCAACGAACGAGTTTGGCTGGGAAGTGCCTAGTAAGCCAATTGAGTTTAGTTACTACTATGCAGATGCGATCAACCCTGACAAGACCAAAAAGAATAGCGATTTGATGCATAAATTCTTATTGGAGAAATTTAACGTCAACATGAATAAAATTACTTTTGATGCTAAGAAAGAAGATAAGTTGAATTTGATGCTTGCTTCAGGCGATTATCCAGAAGTGATTGCCAATATGGACGAGGCGACGGTAGCCAAGTGGGTCGCACAAGGTAAAGTGCTTGAACTTGGTCTAACTATCGACAAGTTAGCGCCGAACGTCAAGACGCAATTGGGTGATCTGTATAAAACATACTTAACGAACGGCAAATTGTATGCCCTTCCAGGTTATTGGGGATCACTGCCAATCCCGGATTTCTCAGCACATATTCGTTATGACTATTGGAAAGAACTTGGAACTCCGAAGTTTGAAACGCCAGATCAATACTATGATGTACTGAAGAAAATTCAGGAGAAGCATCCGAAGAATGATAAAGGTGAAAAGACGTACGCGCTCTCTGGTTTTGCACCGGTTACGGAGAAGATCGTTCCGACACTGGCTGGCATGTGGGGACTGAAAGACGGGAATAAAATCAGCGCTGACGGAAAGATTACGCATTGGATTAACACGCCTGAAGGTCTTGAGCTTACGCTTTTCATGAACAAGATTTATCGCGATGGCTTGCTCGATCCAGATACATTTATTAACAAGTACGAGAATATGAAAGCTAAAATGTCAACGGATCGTGTTATGGGCTTCATTGGCGCATGGTGGATTGGTTGGAACGCAGGACACGAAGTGTGGCAGAAGAGCGATCCTAACTGGAATGAAGAGAAGCGTTTTATGCAAGTGAGCGCAAAAGCTGCGACTGCTGATAAAGCCTACTTGTCAGGGAAGAATTCGCGAAGTACAGGTATGACGGTGATAACGAATAAAGCCAAAAACCCGGAAGAAATTGTGAAATGGTTAAACTACTCTGTGACAGATACCGGTACAAGATTAATCGGTTGGGGAGTTCCGAATACTGACAAATCCGTATGGAACTTCAAAGACGGGAAAGCCAGTTTTGTTGAATCACAGAAACAAGCGATTATCGATTCCAAATTTGATTACGATGCTGGTGATCTACTCGGCATGGATATGTATAATCTGGTTACTAGCCAAGGCATTACAAAGGATGACGGTAAAAGCGCATATTGGTTTGATCAAAACTTCAACGATAATGCGAAATGGAAAAAGATGATGAACGACAATTTGAAAGATACGATTTATGACAATACCGTTGGGGATATCAAAATTCCTGCCAATGACCCGCTGGCAATAACCGATAAGCAAGTGAAAGATTTGCTTGAGTCGCAGTGGGCTAAAGCGGTTATGAGCAAGACGGAAGAAGAGAGCCGTAGTAATTACGCAGCCCTGAAAGAAAAGCTGAATGCAGCAGGCTTGGATAAGATCGAGAAATATAAAACCGATGAATACCAAAGAAGATTAAAAGAGTGGAAATAACAATAACGAAAGGAAGGGTCACTCCTTCCTTTCCTTTGTCCGAATTGTCTCAGTGAATCAAAACAGTCGGATATGGAGGTACTTATGGAGAGCACTGTGCATGAGCTTAATGACTATGGAACAAGTTCTATGGCGAAAAAGAAAACAAAGTTTCAATTGTTTAAGAGAAGATTTGTTAGAGAGCGTCAAATATGGTTGCTTTGCATCCCCATTCTCATCTTTATTGCTATCATGCAGTATTTACCTATGTTAGGCGTAATTACAGCCTTCATGAATTACATTCCCGGAACTTCTGTTTTCAAGAGTGAGTGGGTTGGCTTACTGCATTTCAAAACGTTCTTTGCTTCGCCGGATTTCCCCATGCTTATGCGGAATACGCTGGCTATCGGTGGGCTGAATATTTTGTTTGGATTCCCGGCGCCGATTATTTTGGCATTACTGCTAAATGAAGTTCGCAGTAAGCCTTTTCGTAAATTTATCCAATCTACTTCTTACTTGCCCTATTTTCTTTCATGGGTAGTCATTGCCAGTATTACTTTTACCCTATTTGGTAATGAAGGGATTTTCAACGAATTTTTGCTGCGTTTCGGATTCAGTGATCAACCTATATCCTTCCTGGGTGACGGTGGGAAATATTACTGGGGGATTATCACGGGACTCGGCGTGTGGAAAAATGTTGGATGGAACTCCATCATTTACTTGTCGGCAATTACTAGTGTTGACCCTGAGCAGTACGATGCGGGAAAAGTGGATGGCCTCGGCAGATTCAAAAGCATGTGGCACATTACGCTGCCTGCTATTCGCCCCACGATTGTCGTATTGTGGATTCTGAGCTTGGGTAGTATTTTTACGGCAGGTCTGGAAGCCCCTCTCTTGATCGGAAATTCTCAAACTAGAGACTATTCGGAAGTCATAGATACGTATGTGTTCACATATGGACTTCAACTCGGGAACTATTCATTTGCAACCGCCATTGAATTAATCAAATCAATCATTGCGATTAGTTTAGTATTCGGGGCCAATCGCTTTACGAAAAAAGTGATGGATACGTCACTCTACTAGGAGGAAGCCTACATGGTCACTACATTCTCAAAACAATCGCTAGGCGGCAAAATATTCGATGTCTTAAATGTAATCGTTCTGCTCATCTTTGGCTTGCTTGTGGTGTATCCCTTTTTAAACTTGCTTGCACTCTCTTTCAATGATGGAACCGATGCATTGAAAGGCGGCATCTATTTATGGCCACGCAAATTATCATTCAGCGCCTATCAGTTTCTGTTTCAGGATCAGAGACTACTTTCCAGTTTATCGATTTCCATTATGCGGGTAGTTATCGGTACGCTTACCTGTGTGCTGTCAACTGGACTCTTGGCTTATATCGTTACGATCAAGCATTTCTCCGGAAGAAAGATGATGAAAGTCATCTTCATAATAACGATCTATTTCAGCGGCGGCTTAATTCCAACTTATCTGGTTTTTCTTGGCCTCGGATTGACGGATTCGTTCAATGTTTACTGGATTCCGGCCATGTTTAATGCGACTTGGATGCTGTATATGGCTTCTTATATGGAAAGTATACCTGACTCCTTATTTGAATCGGCTAGAATTGATGGTGCAAGCGAGCTTGGCATATTTGTCCGTATTGCGGTCCCGGTTTCGATACCTGTATTTGCATCAATTGCCATTTTCAGTTCGGTAAGCCACTGGAATTATTGGCTGGATACGGTAATCTACAATTCAAACGGGAATTGGGATACGCTGCCTATTTACTTGAAAAGACTGCTTCTAGAAGTAGAAGCGTTCGAAGAGTTAAGAAATCCGCTAGCACTTAGCGAAAAGTTGAGAAATTTATCGCCAACGACACTGCGTGCCGCATTAACGATGATTGTTACATTACCGATCTTTTTTGTCTACCCGATCATGCAAAAATATTTTGTCGGCGGGCTTACGCTTGGCGCAGTCAAAGGCTAGTTGTGTTTGTTAAAAAAATGAGAGACTTTATTCTCCGAATAAAGGTCCCTATATAAAAGATCCCTATATATTGGAGGAACCATACATGTCAAAAATTACTTTCTTAGGTGCGGGAAGCACCATTTTCGCAAAAAATGTTTTAGGGGACTGCATGCTTACACCAGCGCTTCAAGGATTTGAACTGGCGCTGTTTGACATCGATGCGGAGCGATTGAAGGATTCCGAAAATATGCTTAATAACTTGAAACAGACAATGGAGAGCACGTGTGTCGTTAAAGCATATTCCGATCGTAAGGAAGCCTTACGCGGAGCCGCATATGTTGTCAATGCCATTCAGGTGGGTGGATACGATCCGTGTACCATTACCGATTTTGAAATCCCAAAGAAATACGGTTTACGGCAAACGATCGCGGATACGATCGGAATTGGAGGGATTTTCCGCAACTTGCGTACGATTCCGGTCATGCTGGATTTTGCTAAAGACATACAGGAAGTGTGTCCGGATGCCTTGTTCCTGAATTACACGAATCCAATGGCTGTGTTGACCAATGTTATGAACACCTATGGCGGAGTCAAGACGGTTGGCTTGTGTCACAGCGTTCAAGTATGTGTGCCGCATATATTTGAGCATTTAGGCATGGATCACACTGGGGTGCAGTGGAAAATTGCGGGCATCAATCATATGGCATGGCTTCTTGAAGTGAAGAAGGATGGCGTCGATTTATATCCTGAAATCAAACAACGTGCGCGTGAGAAACAAAAAGAGAAGCATGATGATATGGTTCGTTTTGAAATGATGCTTCGTTTCGGATATTACATTACGGAATCATCCGAGCACAATGCTGAATACCATCCATATTTCATTAAGCGGCAATATCCTGAACTTGTAGACAGATTTAATATTCCTCTTGACGAGTATCCTCGCCGCTGTGTAAACCAAATCGAGCGTTGGAAAACAATGCGGGAAGAGCTTGTCAGCAATAAAAACTTGACTCATAAGAGAACGCTTGAATATGCGTCTTATATCTTTGAAGCAATGGAAACGAACATTCCGTTTAAAATTGGCGGAAACGTCATGAACACAGGTTTGATTACGAACCTGCCGAAGGAAGCTTGCGTAGAGGTGCCGTGCCTAGTTGACTCAAGTGGCGTGACTCCGACCTATGTGGGGGATTTGCCTCCTCAATGCGCTGCACTTAATAGAACGAATATCAATACGCAATTGCTTACAATTGAGGCTGCTATGACTGGGAAGAAAGAACATATCTACCATGCTGCATTACTGGATCCGCACACAGCTGCTGAACTGTCTATCGACGATACCGTTGCGCTATGCGACGAACTCATCGAAGCACATGGAAGTTGGCTTCCCTCGTTCAAGTAAAAAGAAAGGGGGGATTCCCCCTCTTTTTTAGTTAATGTGAGCATTGCTGGTAAAAATCAGCAGAAGCTGTACAAATAGTAGAACAACTGCATAAATAATCGCTATGAACAGGGGGAGGTACGCGTGCCCCCTATTTTTTCGCAATCACGCACCACTGGTCTTTACTGTGGACAAGGAAGCAAAACGTTTGTTTCAGTTGTTGGGCTTAAGGGGAAATATGTGAGATTTGAAGTAACTCCCGTAGATTTGTTTGGTAAGGAGGGGCAAGCAGCCATGGGCAATCCGATAGGACCACTAGCTGAGAATTTGATCAGAAACTCGAATTTTGATGCTGCGAAACAACATTGGCTTTATGACGGTGCATTTACATACAAGACTGGCGATAATGTTATTGCCTACTTGGATCCTGGGGCGGCTACGTACTTGTCCCAAACAGTAACAGTGCCTGCCACAGGGTATTATAAATTACAGGCCTTATTCAACATGGCTGATGAAAACGGTGCTAAGTTCGGCATCAGGTTCCCTGAGGGCAGTGATATCAAAAGCGGCGACGTACCTAAGAGCAGCGTACCTGTGACACAGACGCTTAATGGCATATTACTGGAAAAAGGGGCTCTTGTTGAAGTGTATTTCACAGGCATTAACGCTAACGATAAATGGGTTGAAATTGACGACTCTTATTTGTTGTATGACTCCGGGAATACGAATCCTCTGCCTGAACTTGCCAATATCGTCTCCTTCACGGTACCGAATCAGATCGGCGTTTCGAGGGTAGATGCAGGAGCTAAGAAGGTTTCGTTTACAGTACCTTATGGAACAAATGTGAAAACGATTGCCCAGCAAATCGCCGTTTCAGAAGGTGCTTCCGTTACGCCAGCAATAGGCAGAATGCAGGATTTTACCAATCCAGTTACCTATTCGGTCATAGGGAAGAACGGCAAGACACAGCTGTGGACAGTGGAGTGTGCAGTAGCTGACAAAGAAATCACGATCGATTCCTCCAATGCGAAAATAAAAGATGCTTTCAATTGGGCGAAGCCCAAAGCAAAGTCTTATGTAAGAACGGGTAAACAAGGCCTAATTAATAGGGATGAAACCTTTAGAAACTCACCTGAAATCAAGAATTACATGCCATCCTACTGGGCGGGGTATGCACACCGATACGCCTTCTATTCCAGAGATATGGCTCATCAAATGGCGGGCGCCCATCTACTAGGACTGGATCGAGAAAATTTCTCCATGTTGAAGGCATTTGCCGGAACGGCGAACGAAACGCATAAATGGTACCCTGCATGGGCGCTCAATTTCGATGGCTCGATTTTCAAATTGGACTATCGCAACGCGAATAGTTTTGTCAGAGAAGTTCCCGCTGTGTTCGAGCTTGTTGAGAAAGCCTACAGCATGTATTTATGGACCAGCGACAAGAGCTATTTGACCGATGAAACACTTTGGACCTACTACGATAAAGCAATGACGGATTTTATTGCGCTGCACGACGGGCAAATAAAGAACGGAGTCGCTGAAGGAACTGGAAAAGGCATTTTCGATGGCGCAGCTTCTTATGATGAACGTGGCGGCGAGGCTGTTGTGGAAGCGGGGGATGGCATCGCATCCCAGTATCAAGCGCTGCTTGCTTATGCCAACTTGTCCAAAGAAAAAGGCGACATGAAAAAGTACCAGGAGTTTAAAGAAAAGGCAAGAGCGTTTAAAAAATACTTTAACTCGGACTGGGGAGTCAAAGGAATTAAGTCCGGTTATGTGCGAGGCTATGAAGCAGGGGGCAAAGCTTACAGCAGCTTTGGAAAAGAAGCGAGCTGGTTCATGCCGATGAAGCAAATTACCGAAGCCGGCGAGCGGACAGATCAATTCCTTGGTCTGATCGACAGCATGAGTGAGACGCCTGGACAGGCGCCGGTAAATATCGAAGCATTCACGTACTTGCCGGATACCTTTTTCCCTTATGGAAAAAATGAACTCGGTTGGAAGTGGATGAAGTATATCATTGACAGGTTGAACGAACCGCATGAGGTAAGCAGCCAAGGAACAAATGGTGATTATCCGGAAGTCTCATTTACGTTAATTAGCCAAACCGTTGAAGGATTGATGGGAATGGCTCCGAATGCGCCGCAAAATAAGTTGTCTACCTTATCCCGTCTGCCGCAAGACATTCAGTGGTTGGAACTCAACCATATTGCTTTGGGAGATCACGATGTCTACTTGAGACACGACGGTGCGACGAAGAGTACTTTAAGAAATAATTCCGGTACAAAAGGGATCAACTGGGAAGCACAGTTTGCGGGTTCATACCGTTATATTCAAGTGAATGGGTCAGCTATAAAGGCAGAAACCAAAACAGTTAACGGTGTTACTATTAGCTACACAGAAGTCAAAGTACCAGTAGGGCATAGTGTAACTGCAGTACCTTCAAATAAAAAGGGCGGACACCATGAAAATGACGATCAAAATGATCAGTAAACTCGCGGTGAGTGTGTAAACGGCAAATTTTGAGCATAGAAAGCTGCTGATATTTAGTTTATCAGCAGCTTTTTGGTGTACGTGAATAGGGAGGATGAACAAGATACAGCTGGCATATCGTTTGAACCAAGAACAGTCCATGAAACTATTCATGACACCCGAGCTAAGTCAGTCCATTCACATTTTCTAATTGTCAGAGGGTGAAATAAATCCGCCTGCTGGGCAAAGTGAGGCATGATAAAGTGTCGAAAACATTAGACATAGATGCCAGCCAAGTGTCTAAAATATTGGAATACATCATTCATTCATCCAATCTACATCTACTTGGAAGTGTCTTAAATCGGAATAATCGTTACCTATGCTCACTTGAAGTTACAGGATGAATGAATCCCTATTCTCTGTTGATTGATGTTGTAGAATGTGCAACAATCGCTGCCTAGATCCCGTCTTTCTTCCTTTGTTGTTGCATAATGTACAACAATTGGGCTCGATAAGGGCGATTTTGCAACAAATGGGCTAGAAGTGTTGTACGAACTGCAACTTCAAGTTGCAAAATAGCCTTTGGGCGTGCGAATTGTTGTAGGAATTACAACATTGGATTGATGCTGATGAGTAAGGATGCGTGCAAATTCCGTTTTAAACCTCGTCATACATCGTTTCAATATGTCGTCGTCCTTCCGCGACCTGGGGGTGAAATTGAATCAGCGCTTGTTCACGTACTTCCCAAACATTCCGTATTGCACGCTGCAGCTCTTCATCGGTTCCGCTAACCCCATGAAAAGCCGCGATCGAAATACCTGCAACCGTACCTTGGGCGGCTGCTACCTTGGCGCTCTCAATGCCAGTAATATTCCCCGCTACAAACAAGCCAGTAAGCGGTGTTTGCATCTGGGCGTTGTGGAGCGGGACATGCCCGCCTAATTCGGGTACGAAGCGGAAGGGACATCCGGCTACAGCTGCCAGTTCAGCTAGCGGATAAAGGCTGCCTGCCATGCAGACGAAATCGATGGGGACGCTTCGCGTGGAATGGGCCGCGATTTCTCCGTCTGGTGTTAGATCAGCCAACTGCACGCTCTCGACTTTTTCTTCCCCTTCAATAGCGAGGGCTGCTTTGCGCAGTTGGATGGGGATCCCCCAAATTTTGAAACCGTTCTTTGGGTAAAGTCGAAGTCCCCATGCTTGCAGCGGGGAATAACGCATCAAGCCGCTGCCAAGTCGAAGAATAGGAGACGGTGCAAGGTGCCCTAGGCGCAGCATCGACTGCATCACTTTTTGGGGATCTCCCGCATCTGTATTTATGATGTTTTTGGCGGGAAGCATCATAGCGGTAATATCGATGCCAGCTAGTTGCAGTTCGCGTGCAATGGCAATGGACAGCACGTTGATTCCCACAATGATCCCGCGCATGCCCACACGGACCCTATGCACATTCGTCATTACCTGAGCCGCTCCAATGGACATAACACCCGGAAGTGTCCACCCTGGAATAGGGGCAGCGGTCTCCGCCGCACCTGTAGCGAGCAGAAGAGCAGGCACTTCCTGCACGCCACTTGACGTATAAACGATCCAACCGTCTGCCGATTGTTTAATATCGTAAACAGAAACGCCGAGTTGGATAACCACGCCAAGAGACACAGCTTTATTCTGAAGTTTGGCTGACTCTTCAATTCCATTCCACCATGTCCCGTTAGGTTCTTGATGCAACTGTCCCAGCAGTCTGCCACCTGGTTTCATGAATTCGTCGACAACCGTTACTTTTAACCCGCGCTCTGAACAGGAGATTGCGGCTGACAAACCGGCTGGACCGGCTCCGACTATGAGAACGTCTGTCATGGAAGATGAGCTCCTTTCTTCAACGGGGAGGGAAGTGTCCTGCCTGTGCGGATGTCCATTCCGTTCTTTAGTGGTGTGAGGCATGCCCTTTGTCCGTCTATCCCGTCGACCGTAACACGGCATTCGAAGCAGTGTCCGATGTTGCAATAAAAGCCGCGCGGTGTACCGGTATCTTCGTGGTAACGAAGCGTACGGATACCATGTGCGAGCAGCGCTGCGGCGATCGTCTCACCGTCAAAAGCTTCGTATTCCTGATCATCCAAACGAAAAGAAATGCCTATTCGTTCGCTACTCCATTCACCTAAAATGGGGTGGTTCATAATTCGTCCGTAATTCATGGTTGTTCTCCTCCTAAGCTGCAAAAAGAAACAGGTCGGACAGGAGGCTGATGTTTTAGCGGTATTTCATTTGAATTTAGTGCATCCGATAGTTCCTGTACGATCTTATCGACCAATAAACGGCAGGTGCGTCCACCGCAATAACCCATGCCTGCTCGGGTGCGCAGTTTCAATTCACGTGAAGAACATGGATACTGTTTGGCGGTTTCAAGCAAATGAGCAAGACTTACTTCCTCGCATCGGCAAATAATAACGGATGTCATGTTCATATGGTTCCTTCCTTTTCGAGTTGGTGCGATTCCTTCTTACACGTTTCTAGCAATAATCGCGCCAATCTGTTCGAAAAAATGTGAAACTGGAAATATTGGCATGGTTTTTGCTAATCTAAGGACGACTGATACGAAAACGGGAGGGTGTATGTATGAGTTCCATTTATGAATTGAGATTGCACAAACTACGTGATTACTTGGAGAAAAAGCAAATTGATATCGCCTTGATTACGAATCCAACGAATATTTATTTCTTTACCGGGTTCCATTCGAATCCGCATGAGCGATTCATGGCACTTATCGTCGACATGGGCAGCGCTCGTGAAAGCATGATTGTTCCCGGCTTAGATTTGGAAGCAGCGCAGCAGCAATCATTCGTTCGCGATTTGATCCCCTGTTCAGACAGCGAGAATCCTTACGCTCTGTTGAAAGACAAAGTAGGTAGAACACGCATCGGTACGTTGGGATTGGAAAAAAAAGCAATCAGCCTTCACAGGGTGGAGCAGCTGCAGGCGTTGTTTCCCGATTTGCATTGTACGGATATCGAACCATTTATCATACAAGAGCGGCTGATTAAGTCAGAAGAAGATCTTGTCAGCATCCGCCGAGCGGTTGATATTGCCGAAAAGGTGCTTGAAAGTACCGTGCAAAAAGTTAGAGTCGGCATGATGGAGCAAGAGCTTGCGGCGGAATTAGAATATAAGATGAGGATGTTCGGAGGCGATAAGCCGGCATTCGAATCGATCATTTTGACTGGAAAAAGGTCATCCTTGCCTCATGGCAAACCAGGTGCTTATTCGATCCAGGAGAATGATTTTTTGCTCATCGATTTTGGCGTTTATGCGGGCGGCTTTTGCTCAGATATTACCCGTACGTTTTTAATTGGGGAAGGAACCAAAGAGCAGGAAACGATTTATGAAACCGTGTTAACCGCGAATCTGGCAGCTATTCAGGCGGTCGCAGTGGGTACACCATACGGAGTCATCGATCAAACGGGGAGAGGTATCATAGCAGCAAAGGGATATGGCGCTTATTTTAATAATCGGATCGGTCACGGCATAGGTCTGGATGTGCATGAAGATCCATCGATTAACGGTGAAAACGAGATGCTCATTGAGCCGGGACATGTATTCACGATTGAACCGGGCATCTATATGCCTTCGCTTGGCGGCGTTCGAATCGAGGACGATGTGTATGTGCAGCCAAGCGGCAAGGTCGAAGTGTTGACACACTATCCAAAGCAATTGCGCAGATTGTAATTAATTAAATAAAACAACAGCCATTTCCTTAACAAATTAACGTTTAGGAATAGCTGTTGTTTTTTTGTTGCTCCTCAAATTCCCTCATACCGCATGTACAGAATCGCCTTTGACCAAAGTCACGTAGATGCGCTCGTGATCGATCTCTTCATCCGCAATCAGCTTTAACAACTGTTCGGAGGCTAGAGCACCCCATTTTCGCTTCGAGTAATCAATCGTCGCAAGACGAGGCTCCGTATACTGTGTCAATTCAATATTATCGAAACCGATGATATGAATGTGCGTGCCAATCCTATACTCGGATTCCTTGACGGCATTATATAAGCCGATAGCCATCTCATCGTTCAAACAGAAGACGGCGACAGGCTCCGTATATTCCCGAATGATTTGCTCGGCAGCTTTTTCCCCGGCCGACTTGTTAAAGTCGCCTTGAATCTGCGTACAGGCAAGCGGCTGATGACGTTCAACGACCTGACGGACAGCCTGAAGACGCTGCATCGAGTCAAACGAGGCTTCAGGCCCCGTTATGACATAGATCTTACGATGCCCTTTTTCAATCAAATACTCCATAGCTAATGCGGCCCCCGCCTTATTATCGAGCAGTACTTGATTCACATTCGAATGTTTCAGCTCACGGTCGAGCACAACTAGCTTATGTCCGAGCTCCGCATATTGAAGTATCTCTTCGCTTGAGAATGAAGAGTCGAGCACGATGGCGCCGTCAATATTCCGTTCTGGCAGCAGACGGTGGGATTGCGAGCCGCTGCATACGATTAAGTCGTAACCCTTTTTATTCAGCACTTCTTTGATCCCCTGCAGCAGTTCCCCGTAGAACGCTCCGTTAAAATCTGTAAGAAAAGCCCCAATAATCTTAGTTTCCCGCTTCTTCAGTGATCTGGCCGCCGCATTGGGCATGTAATTTAATTCCTTAGCCACGGCCAATATTCGGCTGCTCGTTTCTTTCGTCACTTTGGGGTTCCCGTTTAACGCATAGGATACCGTGGAGATCGAGACCCCCGCTTTTTTAGCGATATCTTTAATACTAACCACAATAACTCGCCCCTCACGATCAATGCATCATTTCCCTTTACTATACCAATATATCGGTGCCGCCGAAAGATCACTGGTTCCATTAGATGTAAATCGCAATAACATTATCTTCACCGCTTAACAAAATCTCCAATTGCTCGCGCCGCACTCTTGTTCCGCCATGGCGATAACGGTTTGGCATGTTTTCGGTCTCTGCTTCATGGCCATTAATCTCGATACGGCATTCCAATGACCCGTTGATATGATATTCGAATCTGACGCCGCGGTTATTCCAGGTAAATTCGAATCGAAGCCCATCCATGTCATGCGGAAGTACGGGATCAATGATCAGGTCTCCTCCGTCTTGGCGAATGCCGAGACAGTTGGAGATGAGTTGGTTCATGTAGATTCCTGGTCCGCTGGAGTAGATTCTCCAGCCGCCTTTGACGGGAACTGTTCCTTCAAACAGCTCTTGGAATCGTTCCCCAGCATCATAACGTGTATTAAATTTTCCGTCTGAGCTGCTGAAGTAGGCATTGCTTTGGCGCAATTCGGCGTTCGGCACCACTTCCCTGATGCCGATCGGATTAATCATGGCAAGACCCTGCCATGCCTCGTCCACCTTGCCGAGCTTCGCCATCGCCTCCACGAAGCGGATATGAGCGTGCACATACTGCAGCCCGATTTCACGGCCAAAGTTCGCCGCTTGCTCCGCACGTTTAAAGTGCTTGCTTACACCGCCAGCATATCGTGCCGGGCGGTTCATCAAGCGGACGCCATCAGGGCAGTACAGCTCCTGCTTAATAAGCCGGTAATGTGATTCAGCCTGCTCTTCGGTCAGCAGCTCGGCGATCATACTGCGCGTCATCGGCAGCAGGCGATATTGAATGCCCGTCTTCGTATCGGTCGGATGAAGCATAAGCTCCGCTTCCCCCGGTTTCTCCATGTAGACGAAGCCGGGAATGACATCCTTCTGCAGCATATAGCGATTGAAGTCGGTGTGAATGCCAGATGCGAGCTTATGCAGCTCTGCTGACAGCTCTTGGTGTTCGTCCGTTAAAGCGGCGGATAATTGATTCAGCACCTGATAGGTCAAGGCAACCGTCCAACTGCTGATCATATATTGCTTGAGCTGCGCATTGGCTGGCTGGAGCGTATCGTCCCAGTCACCGTCGCCATAAGCAGACAAGTGAGTATCGTGAAGAAAGTGATTCTTCATGTATGTCAACTGCTTCTGCACATGCTCAAACAGGGTCGGGCATTCCTCGGTGAACTCGAAGTCTTCCCGATTCGTATAAGGAATTCGCTCCTGAAGAATGCTGAAATCGTGCGTAGACGAGATGTAATCGGCAATGACCTTAAGTGGCCATACAATGATGTCGCCATGGCTTTCTTCTTGTTGGATGCGGTAATACTGATCGAACATAAACCATTGCGGCCAATTCCCGTCATCCTCATATTGGTGGGCATATACGGTCTTTATAATTTCGCGCACTTGATCGTATTTCTGTGTAGCCATGAAGTATTCCGTAGGCCCTTGGCATACGTCTCGTGTGCCCCAAGCCGCTCCGCCGTATTGTTCCAGCCCGTGCGGCACGGAATAATGGACCAGCATATTATGGGTGTACCACCATGCAAGAGCATTAACCTTATTTAGCGATTCCGTTGCTTCGCCACTGTGCGATAATTTGAAGCCATTCATTACTTTTCTAAAATAGTCGCGGTATCGTTCTATTTCTGCAGCCGTATTCGGCTTCTCGAACGGCAGCTCACCGCCATGAATAAGTCCTTGAACCGTCAAACTCCATTCCGAGCTAGCGCTTAATTCGAGCACAACGAGCGAAGAGGATCCCGGATCAGCATGATTGGCTAGGGCTGTCTCGTCGGTCACGGTCACATCCGCTCCCGTAAGCTTCATACGGTAACACAGGTCTGGCAGGGTTCCTGAGTTATCCGAACCTTCACACGAACGGAACACCAGAACATCGCCTTCACGTTCTATGAGGAAAGGTGCTCCGTATTCATTGTTATTCATGGACACCTGATTCGTAATCAGATAACGGTAGGGCTTTCCGCTTACGGATTGTAAGGCCAGATGAACCTCCGGTGTGTCCATTGCCGTGAGGTTCGTGACGACAATTGTGTCTTCAGCCGTCTTATAGGTCCACCGCACGTAGTTAAAGCCAATCTCGTACATCGATGGCATTGTGAGCATCCGGAATTCACCGTGCATCTCAATAAATATCCTTTGGCCTGAAGTCTTCAGCACATTCAACGCATTGCGGGCATTTGTTAGCATCTTGTTGGAGGACGTATTTCCCACCACAAGCTGCGAGTTGAATATACCGTACATATAGGATGTGGTAGTAAGCACTTGTTCGTTCATACGAGCATTATCCCCCGTCATGAGGATATGTCCATGCGGACGTTCCACGAGCAGCTCTTTCTCCTTTAATACAACATGTTCGTGCCCCTCTGTGAAGAAAGACAACAGAACCCCGTTATCCCATTCCTCCTGATGGCGGCTAGGAAAGTCGCGCCCGATCTCCTCGATTGTCATAGATTCAACCTGAAGAGGGTCGCCGATTCTGGGCTGAAGGCTGACAGAATCCAGACCTTCCTCCCACTTTGCATCTAGTTCCTCCGCATATGCCCATGCTTCCTGAACTTCCTGTTCGTATGCCAAGGTTACAACTGCCTCCGGATGGTGCGGCTTGAACAGACCGTAAAAAACAAATCGCGCCATGCCATCGACGATCACGCGCTGCGATTGCAGAGCTGTATAGGCAAATTCGTATTGATAGATCTCGCTGGCCAGCTTGACCTGAGTCAGTGCCTCTGGCTTATTCGTTGCCTTATAGGATAAACCGAAGAATTGGAAGCCGTCCGTTGAATATTCTGCGGCATTTGTTAAAGAGCCCTGCTGTAAGTACGGGAATTGTCCCTGCTGCGGCATATTTTGACGAGAACAGACGACCCAGCCTTTGACAGGGGCCTTAAAGACAGAATGATCCATATATTGAGACAGATAAGCTTCATTTGATCTGACAGCACCTTGATCGGCAATGCCCACATCCTGCCCATAGACAAGATCGATGTCCGCTCCATGACCATGGACCCGTACGTCCCAGAACCAGATCAATTGAGGAGTGAGCGTAAATATGACCTCATATTCGAGTTCCTCGGCATGCCCCTTCCAAGAAATCTGACAGTCACTGCGACTGATCCGGCTTGAAGAACGGATGCCAAGCAATGGTACGAAGGATAGCGATGATTCCTGGTGGATACGCAGATAAATATTGTTCATCGAACCGTCAATTGGGTTAGCTATCAATTGATTGATCATCGTCTGATTGTATGTGATCTTTCTAATATCTCCACTGTTCATAAAAGTGAACGCCATTGCGCCATTTCGGATGCAGATGTCGGTTGTATTAGGTCTTGTCATATTCTTCACTCACTTTCTTATTCGAATAATGTATGTGGCAACTTGCTAATCGAAACGTTTCTATTGATATTAAATCATTATAAATAGCAATGGTTTTGGAGTCAATAATCAATTTAATAACTGTGAAATTACCTATACAACCACGTTTATTCACATGAAAACTGTGTTTTATCGCGAATTCATCAAATCTACAACTTGTATCGAAACGTTTCTATCCCGCCGAAGCGTAAACAAAAAAACGGCCTGAGCCCATGGTTGAACGGTAATCCGAAAGATGGAGACTTTGAGTAAAGTGACCTCTCTCGGGTCTTTTTACGTTAACAATTAATGAATAAGAAAGGTTGGGGGTTACTTGTGTGAAATAGTTGGACTAGGGGAAAATAAGGTTTGAATGAGTGATGAGTGAGTGAGTGATGAGTGGTGGGTGATGAGCGAGTGATGAGTGATGAGTGAGTGAGTGAGTGAGTGAGCAAATGAGCAAATGAGTAAATGAATGAATCCACACTCTCGGTCGAATGATGTTGCAGAAAGTGCAACAATTCTGCCTAGATCCCACCTTTATCCCTTCAATGTTGTATCGTGTACAACAATTTAGCCCCATACAGGCCATTTCACGATAAATAGGTTCGAATTGTTGTACAGACTACAACTTTTACTTGCGAAATAGCCTTTTGGCATGCGAATTGTTGTAGAAACTACAACATTGGCAATCACGATAGCCCATCGAAGCTGCTGAACCGAAATAAAATCAAATTTTTGAGCTATGCCAACCAGTTTTGAAGAAGCACAATTAATGGATAGACAGTTTCCATCAACCAGCCAAGCTAACAGTGGTTAAGCTTACTCTGAGCGCATTGACCTCATTTATCGAATTAGCGATCGTCATCAATGGACGATAAAAAAAGATGACTCCCTGCGAATACCGAATTCAGGAGCCATCTCTATCGATTAGAATGATTTATTCGTCAAAACCCAGCTTGTTCATCTTGTTGTACAGTGTTGCTCGTGACAGGCCGAGCCGTTTGGCAGCCGCAAGTTTGTTGCCTTTCTCCAGTTCCAAAGCTTTGATAATGATCTGTTTCTCGTGAACTTCCAACTCCTTCTGCAAGGTTTGGATCACATTCGGAGTTTCCTCTTGTAGGGGAGAATCATCCCTATGTTTACTGACATGGATCGACATCGGCAGATCATCTCTTTTCACCGATCCGTCTGCAGCAAAAACGACCAATCGTTCAATCGCATTCCGTAGCTCTCGTATATTGCCGGGCCAACTGTAGTGAAGCAGATCCAATAACACATCTTGCGGGACATGTTGAATGAATCGGCTATAGCTAATTGAAAATTCGTTCAAGAAACAGTGCGTTAGTTCGATGATATCTTCTTTTCTCTCGCGAAGTGGGGGGATTTCAATTGTAACCACATTCAAGCGGTAGTAAAGGTCTTCTCGGAATAACCCCTGTTTGACTTGGGCGTTCAAATCGCGATTCGTGGCGGCAATGATCCGAATATCGGCTTTCAATTGCTTGGTTCCGCCTACGGGGAAGTAGGTTCTTTCCTGCAGTACACGCAAAAGCTTGACCTGCATATCGAGCGGCATTTCACCAATTTCATCCAAAAATAAGGTGCCGCCCGCTGCCAGTTGTATTTTCCCCTTTTTGCCGTTGTTGTCAGCTCCAGAAAAGGCGCCTTTTTCATAACCGAACAATTCGCTTTCGAATAGAGAAGGAGAAATGGCACCGCAGTTAATCGCGATAAAAGGAGCGTCCGGTTTTTCTCGAACGTCATGGATGGCTTTGGCGAAAAGCTCCTTGCCGACACCGGTTTCACCGAGAATGAGCACCGTTGCTTTGGTCGTACCAATTTTTTTGCACATGTCTATCGTTCGCTTAATAGCGCTGCTCGTTCCTTTGATTGGGCTAAATGGATCAGTCGATGGTTGAAGCTGGGCCATTTGCTGCTGCAGTTGATGGACCTTGGAAGTGGCGTTGAATAGCTCCTGATTCAACCGGACCTCACTGGTGATGTCCGTTTCTGCAACGACGGAACCAATGATTTGCCCATTAAGGCGAATAGGGTTTGAGTTAATCAGGACATATAAATCGGGCCGTGGTTGATGCAGCTTACGAAACACAGAATCACCGGTTTTATGGGTTTGTAAGATTTGCAGCCTATCAGCAGGGAAGAAATCGGCCATTGGTTTGCTAAGAATGTCGTCGGCTTTTATAGAAAAGATTCGCTCAGCTCCTTTGGTCCACACGACGGTCCGTTCTTGATCATCAATCATGGAAATGGAGGCATCCATCGTGTCGATCATCGACTCGAAATAAGCTTCCAAGGTTTGGTGTGCTTGATGCAAGGCAGTAAGCATATCGGCAGCGGTCACATAACCGATCGGCTGGTCGGCAGCATCTTTTACAAGGATGTAATCGGTTTCGTGAAAAAGCGGGATGACAGCGTCCAGCGGCGTCTTTTGGGGGACGGATACGGCGGTTCGCCAAGGCGCATTCATCAAGCTAAGCCTGTTAGCCGGGTGCTCTCCAACATAATAAAAAAGCTGAAAGCCGTCTTTATAAAAAAGGACCTTTTTTTGATTCGGCTGCAGGGAGGATGTACATTGCTCAAACCGAGCTTCCGCGTCGGCGTCTTTTTCGATGAAATAATAATTGTTCTGAATCAAATCCTCTATGAGAGGGGCCTTGTGCTTCATTGTCATGACCTCGCCTTATATGGGTAGCGTTTTGTTTAAAATTATACGCCTCATGTGAATAAGTGTAAAATTTTTTAGACACTTGTGGCTGGGTGATTTGGCATGAAAATTGCTTATTAAAATGTGTGAGTGATGAATCTACATGTTGGAAAGGAAATATGTCTATGGGTGTAAGTCATGCGGAAGTTGTCATTATTGGAGGTGGAATCGTCGGTTCAGCCATTGCTTATTTTTTGAGTAAACAAGGGTTGGACGTAGCTGTGCTCGAGAAAGGGGAATTGGCGAGCGGTACATCATCTCGTTGCGACGGCAACATTTTGGCTATCGATAAAGATCCAGGCTTTGACAGTCAAATGTCGCTGGTCAGTCAAAAGATCATCGATGAACTGAGCCGGGAATTGGCATGTCCGTTCGAATATAGGGCGCCCGGCAGCATTCTCGTCTGTGAAACGGATGAAGAAATGGAGGCGGCGCAGCAGTGGGTGAATCGGCAGAAGGCGTTAGGACTTCCGTTTCGGATGCTGGACCGGCAGGACATTCGCCAAGAGTCGCCTTTCCTTGCTGACGATCTTCCGGGTGGACTCGAGTGCGGCACGGATTCGACCGTCAATCCTTATCTGCTTACGTACTCCTTATTTGATGATGCCCAAAAAAAACATGGTGCCCGTGTCTGTTTGAGAACGGAAGTTACTTCCATCAACAGAGATCCGGTAACAGGAAATTTCAAGATCAGCACGAATCAGGGTGAGTTTACCGCTAAAAAAATTGTGAATGCTGCAGGTGTATGGGCTCCGCATATCGGCCGAATGGTCGGCTTGGACATTCCGATCGTGCCCCGGAAAGGGCACTTGATCGTTGCCTCGCGTCAAGTTCCAGTTGGTCTGCGAAAAGTGATGGAGTTCGGCTATTTGATCTCCAAATTCGGCGGCCAGCGGAAAGTCGACCCGGTAACGGAGAAATATGGCGTTGCACTCGTGTTCGAACCTACGGAAAGCCAAAACTTTTTGATTGGCAGCAGCCGGGAGTTTGTCGGTTTTGATACCCAAGTGAATATGGAAGTTGTACGTTGCATGGCGAGAAGGACACTTCGTTTTTATCCTAAAATCGGAGATTTTCAAATCATTCGTACTTATACGGGGTTAAGGCCTTGGACGAAAGATCATTTGCCGATCGTGTCAGCAGTCAATGAGGTGCCAGGCTATTATATCGCAGCAGGCCATGAAGGAGACGGTATCAGCTTAGCTGCGGTGACAGGGAAACTGATGTGTCAAATCATTACGGAGCAGCTAGAGACGATCATTTCAACCGAACCGTTAAAGTTTGAGAGATTTCAGGAAAGGGTGGTTCCTACGTGAAGAGCAAAAAAGTGTTTACGACCGTAGATACGCATACCGGCGGAAATCCTACGAGAACAGTGATCAGCGGACTTCCCAAACTTGTAGGGTCAACAATGTCGGAAAAAATGCTGCATATGAAAACAGAGTATGATTGGATTCGAAAAATATTGATGTACGAGCCAAGGGGGCACGGCGTCATGTCAGGCGCCCTGCTCGTGGAACCTTGCCATCCGGAGGCGGATATCGGTGTGATCTATATCGAAACCGGCGGTTATTTACCGATGTGCGGTCATGACACCATAGGTGTTTGTACGGCGTTGGCCGAGACCGGAATGATCCCCATCACGGAGCCAACGACGTATTTGAAGCTCGATACGCCTGCGGGACTGGTTGAAGCAGAGCTTGCGGTGCAGAACGGGAAGGTCCTGAAAGTAGCTTTTCAAAATGTTCCCGCCTTTTTGTATAAGCATGTAAAGGTAGAAGTGGAAGGATTGGGCAGCGTCTACTGCGACATTGCATATGGCGGCAACTTTTATGCGATTACGGATGCCCGGGCGTTGGGGCTTGAGCTTACGCCATCCAATGCAGATACCATTGTAAAAGTGGCCGTAAACTTGCGCAAAGCGGTTAACCAATCGGTCAACGTGGTGCATCCGGAGGCTTCGTATATAAGAGGATTAACTCACGTTGAATTTTATACAGACCCGACACATCCGGATGCCCATGTGAAAAATACCGTGATCGTCCCTCCTGGCGGAATTGACCGCTCTCCTTGCGGGACAGGAACATCGGCTAAGCTTGCGGTGATGTTTGCCAAAGGGGAAATACGCATGAACGAGGAGTTCGTACACGAGAGTATTGTCGGTTCGCTGTTTAGAGCTCAAGTCGTCGGCACGACACAGGTAGGTGGCTTCCCGGCCGTGGTGACCAGAATCGAAGGTTCGGCATGGATGACGGGGATGCATACGTTTTTTATGCACGAGGACGATGAGCTTAATGAGGGGTTTTTATTAATTCCGCCTGCAGAAGATCACTGAGAAAGAAGGGGAAATCGATGGAACTGAAGCAGTATTACACGACAATTGACACGCATACGGGAGGAGAGCCTCTGCGTATTATTACAGGAGGGATTCCACCGTTAAAAGGCGATACCATTCTTGCGAGAAGGGCTTACTTTCGCGAACACTATGATTACATTCGGAAGGTGCTCATGTTTGAACCGCGCGGGCACCACGGGATGTACGGATGCGTAATCACATCGCCAGTAAGTCCAGATGCCGATTTCGGCGTACTTTTTATACATAACGAAGGATATAGCACAATGTGTGGGCACGGTATCATTGCAGTGGTAACGGCTGCCATCGAAATGGGCTTTCTTCCGGCAGCAGAGGAACGCTCGCAGATTATTATCGATACTCCGGCTGGCAAAGTGTTTGCGAAAGCTGCATGTGAAGGCATAGAGGTGAAATCGGTTTCGTTTGTGAACGTTCCGTCGTTCGTTTTCGCTCAAGACGTGCGAGTAGTGGTTCTAGGCAAATCTTTCACGATAGACATCGCTTTTGGCGGCGCCTTCTATGCAATTGTCAAATCAGAGGAGCTTGGCATCTCTGTTGACATTGCAGAGTTGTCTAAACTCCAAGAATGGGGGTCTGCGATTAAGGCCTACGTCGAGAGCCATATGACGGTTAGCCATCCCTTAGAGCCGCAGCTGCAGGGCATTTATGGCGTGGTCGTTTCCGATACTCCGCGTAAGGAAGGCTCGCATTTGCGCAATGTGACGATATTTGCAGATAGGCAAATTGACCGTTCGCCTTGCGGAACGGGAACTTGCGCGCGTATGGCAGTATTGCATGCCCGTGGCGAGTTAGAGATCGGTCAAAACTTTGTGCATGAAAGTATTGTAGACAGTCAGTTTACGGGACGCGTCATGGAAACTGTGAAAGTGGCTGAATATGAAGCAATCATCCCTCTTATCCAAGGTAGAGCTTTCATTACCGGGACACACCAGTTTATCGTTGACCCGTCTGACCCGCTCGGGGAAGGCTTCCTTCTGGGTTAATGGAAGTAGGGGGACTAAGGAGGAGGAAGCGTACATGTATTCATATAGCGTAACGCAATGGATCTACGGAAATGAAGATTTGGAAACGAGTCTAATTCGATTGAAAAAGTACGGTTATGACGGTGTGGAACTTGCCGGTGAACCCGATAGGATGGACCTGGGTGCCGTTCAATCGCTGTTAAGCAAGTACGATCTGTCATGCACCTCCATATGTGGAATCTATACATTGGATCGAGATCTCTCTAGTCCTAATGCGGAAATACGGAGTCATGCCGTTCGTTATGTGAAGTCATGCGTCGACATGGCTGCGCAATTGGGGGCTTCTGTTGTCATCGTCGTTCCGTCGCCAGTTGGAAAAAGCGCCCCAGATTCGACCTTTCAGGAAGAGTGGAAGCTAGCAGTCTCCAGTCTTCAAGCTGCAGGAGCCTATGCGGAGTCGAAAAATATCGTTCTGGCGATCGAGGCGTTAAATCGATTTGAAACCTATTTGGTCAATACGTTAAGCGCGGCTAAACAGCTGGCCCAAGAAGTGGATCAAAGCAGCGTACGAATCATGGCAGATTTGTTTCATATGAATATAGAGGAAAAAAGCCACAGATCTGCGCTTCAGAACATAGCCCCCTATCTGGCCCATGTCCATATCGCTGATAACACAAGAGAAGCGGCCGGCTTAGGCCAAACCAATTTCGAGGATGTATTTAGAACTTTGCAGGAGCTCGGATATCAAGGATGCATTACCATGGAATTTATGCCGTCGGTATCTAATCCATACATGACGGCTCAACAAAACGAATCGGGGGCACTTCATGATCGATACACGCAACAATCCATCTATCATATCAAGGGTATCGTAAGAGCATTGATGAAATAAGGGTTGGAACATTGCCGATAGCGGGAGAAATAAACGCCATCAGGTACTCTTTTAACGACTCATTTCGTTGACGCTAACTAGACACGCTTAGAGAAGAACCAGAAGACCCACCAGACCCTTAAGTTTGCTGGTTTTTTGCCTTATAAACGCTGACTCATCCTATGCTGCTGCCTGAATTCAATCGGCGAAAAGCCCGTAAACTTTTTGAACATTCGGGATAAATAAGGCGTTTGCATGCCCAATTGTTCGGCTATTTCGGCGATGGTCATATCCGAATGAAGGAGCAGCTTGTTAGCCTTTTGCATTCTCTTTTTGTTGATGTAGACGATAGGTGAGACGCCGAGCATCGATTTGAAATAGTGTAAGAAATACTTCGGGTGAAAGTGGACGAGTTGGGATAGCATTTCTACTGTCATTTGCTCAGTCAGGTGCTTTTCGATATATTGCAGTACGATATACAGTTTATGGACGGATGGAATCGATGCCGTTTGCAGCGGATCTACCGTGGATCGTTCAATGAACCGTGACATCATATGAAATAATAACGATTTGACAATAAAAGGCGCAGCTAGTCCATCGCTTTCATGCTGGGTAATCAGCTCTTGAAACTGTTTTTTTATCGTTTCATCATTTCTCATGGCGATGGAGTGAGGTGTGATCAACAAATCAAACAAATTATTTTCCCCAACGGTTGCGGTAAAGTGACACCAATAGGTTAAAAAAGGATGGGTCTCACTGGTTGAACAAGATATACGCGTGCCGGCTGGCACAAGAAACAGCTCCCCTGGAACAGGGTAGTATTCGATATTATTGATTTTCAGCCAACCTTCTCCTTCGAGAAAAAAATAGAGTACGTTTTCCCCTTGAATGATGTTGGTACCGCCCCAGTCAGGCCTCACTTTCGTAAGAGCACCTGTCGTCATGTGGATCTGTGTATTCGATAAATAGGTACGAGCCAAATCCATTCAGTTACTCACCTTTTTCATGAAGATAGCTTACTATTGTGCAAAAACCTCCTATTATTATATATTCATTTCCCCGTTTCCGCATCTTACAATGAATATCAATCACATTGTTTGAAAGGGGATTAATATAATGAATCACACTATACTAGCCAAGCCATCGGATCAGCAGCTTCAGTGGCAGGATATGGAATTTGGGATGTTTTGTCATTTCGGTATCAATACGTTTTGCGATCAGGAGTGGGGGGAAGGTACGGATTCGCCGGAGCTGTTTAACCTAACGCAGTTTGATGCTCTGCAGTGGGTTCGTACAGCCAAACTAGCGGGAGCCGCGTACTTTGTTTTAACGGCCAAGCACCATGATGGCTTCTGTTTATGGCCGACGGAAACGACCGATTATTCCGTAAAATCGAGCCCTTGGAAAAATGGACAAGGCGATGTCGTTCGTGAGGTTGCGGATGCGTGTAAGCAGGAGGGCATCCGTTTTGGTCTGTATTTGTCGCCGTGGGATCGGCATGAACCGAGTTATCCGGACAAGGAGGCTTATGACGATTTTTACGCTGCCCAGCTGACGGAATTGCTTACGCAATATGGACTGCTTGTCGAGCTTTGGTTCGATGGAGCCGGCTCTCATGGCAGGGAATACGACTGGAGACGCATCATGGGATTAGTGAAACAGTATCAGTCGGATGCGATGGTTTTCAACATGGGGGCTCCCACGATCCGATGGGTAGGCAATGAGGATGGCGTTGCGCCGTATCCGTGCTGGAACACGGCTGAATCGGCCAAGCTGAGCATGTATACGCAAGATATGGCGGCATGGCTGCCGGAGACCCCGGCTTGGGTGCCCGCCGAGTGCGATGTGCCGATCCGCAAGGACCGCTGGTTCTGGCATCCGAATGACGAACACACGCTTCGCTCGCTGGATAATTTACTCGATATTTACTATCGCTCTGTCGGACATGGCTGCACGCTTTTGCTTAATTTGGCCCCCGATGATCGGGGACTCTTGCCAGAGGCGGACGTTAATCGACTGCTTGAGTTCACTGACGAAATCAAGCAAAGATTCTCTACTCCCATTGCCGTGACGGATGGAGTGGGAGATTCTGTACTGTTGCCGCTTGAGGAGGAAACCGAAGTCAATCACGTAATTTTAATGGAAGATATTGCACACGGCGAACGCATTCGCTCATACTTGATTGAAGCAGAACAGCAAGGGCAGTGGGTGGAGCTGGTCAAAGGAAGTGCGATCGGTCACAAAAAAATCGACCGGTTTGAAACGGTCCGTACCAAGCAGCTGCGGCTACGAGTTACGGCTAGTGTAGACAAAGCCCTGATACGGAGTTTTGCAGGTTATCATTGCTGAAAAAACCTGAGTCGCCAAAGAAGGCTATCTCTCTGTAGAACATTCTACAGAGAGATAGCCTTCTCAGTATGTTAAGGAACATTTGGAGTTATCTGCTCTAACCGGCCTACCATCGCGGAACGTAGATACCTTATTTTGCTCGAAACTGCTTATTTCACGTTTTCGCGGAACAAGGATCCGCTATTTCCCGTTTTCAAGGGGAAAAGTTGTAAATATACCTAAATAGCGTTCCTACGTTCCGCATACCAGCCCTATATCGGCATAATCGCCGAAATAGCGAATCCTCGTTCCCCTCCAGCCTAGATTAGCAGCATATATGTCCGAATTCGCTCCTGACCACTTATGACAACCAGCATCTGCTTGTCTACTAGATTACGAAGGAGAGCGTTCTCGCATGTCTCGTGGTGACTTTAAGGTGATCGGCCAACTCAGCTGGGGTAAGGGGGCGAAGCAGCCTTCGAGCAAACAGCAAAGATTCGCTTTCCAGCCACGACAAGTCCTTCGGCACGCCCGTTGATACGAATTTTCCGATTAAGGAAAGCACTAGCTGCTGGCATTGTTTCGGTGTATCGGTTATCGATGAATAGGCGATCGGTATAACTACCCATCCATCTAATGCAAGGTGACTGTGCCTCAAGCATAGGTCCTTGAATCGCCATGCTTCGATATCGCGAGCATGAGAGCCGAAGCTTTGCACTTCAATGACACCTTTAGCATCACCGGGCATGTAGGCAAGATCTAAATATCGATATCCATTGGAGAAGTCGCGCACCTCCCTTTCGCTTCTTCTTCCACCTGCTGCTGCATAAACTGCTCAAATGCTTGTTCAAATTTCAAACAATATCATCCTCGATCATACCGGCTCTAAATAAAAACGCCGCCCCAATCCACGAATGCAAAGTAACAAATCTACTTGGCGCTTCATGAGATTAAGAGCGGCGTGTGCTTCACGACCATTTTACAACCAGTATATAGCAAAAAATTGTCCTCCGCGTGGGGAGTTTATCTTGTGCGCAAATCTTATCATGGATCTTAAATCTATGAAAAGGGGCATTTTCAAAAATAAATGAACTCGCCATCTTGGGGGATAAACACCGAATCTAACGCACTATGTTTCTCAAGATACGAATAAAGATCTTTTCTTGTTAACGTGCAGTGACTAATTGCATCCATATGCACGGCTACAATTTTAGTCGAGGGAGATACCTGTAAGACTTTAATGATATCTTGAGGGGTCATAGTGATAATAGAACCCAACAGCAGCTGAGCCCTTGGCGTATTTAAGATACAAACTCGAGGTTGATAATGCTTAAAAACTTGGTTGATTTGATCGGTAAAAATGCAATCTCCTACTATGTATAAGGAGCCCTCTTCTGAAGTATTCAGAATATATCCGGATACTGGACCAAGCAGTTTAGATACGATTCCCTTTGCGTGCTGGCCACTAATTCTCCTGAAATCAATTCCGCACCATTGATGGGTATCACCTATTGGATAAACGTTATAGAAACCACAGGATTTAATATATTTTTGATCAGCAGGTTGGCAAAAGACGGGGACCTTCTTGTTTAGAACGGTCTGTGCTGTTTTATCGAAGTGATCAAAGTGTAAATGAGTTAATAGTATAGCATCGATATTTTCAAAAGTATCCAACGTTACGGGGAGAGGTACGGATGGGTTTCTACGTAAAGTCCTTGTAAAAGGAACTGGAGGGAGCTGTCCCACATCACTTAACATAGGGTCGACAAGAATTCTTTTGCCATTCATTGTAACAATCGACGTTGCATTACGGATATGTTGAATAGAAAAAGACATGGCTATCATCTCCTAATTATTTAAGTATCGCAATAAATAATACCGACCGGTCTGTTTTAAATTAACACAGCGCTAGGTATTCTGCAAGAAATTTTTTCCACCTTGTTGAGAGATTCTTGTGTAATTTTGATTGTTTTTCAAAAAGTAGTATGCTATTTTAAGACCAAACGGTACTTTTTTGATAGGAGGTTGTACCATGCGTAAGGGGCAATTAACGAAAGAACATATCATTCGTGAGTCCGCTAGTTTGTTTAATACAAAGGGATATACGGGGGCTTCCCTATCTGAAATTATAGATCGTTGCGGTATACGCAAAGGCGGAATTTATAATCATTTTGAAAACAAAGATGAAATTGCTCTTGCGGTCTTTGATTATTCATTCTCACAAATTCTAGGGTTTCTCTCCAAGGCACTAGAGAATGCACCAAACTCTAAAGAGAGACTGTTAGCCATATGCAAGGTTTACATCGATATCATTGAAACTAATTCCTTAGAAGGGGGATGTCCAATATTAAATACTGCGATTGAAAGCGACGATGGACACCCTCATCTCAAAGAACGGGCTCAACATGCGATGAAAATTTTTATCGAGAAGCTAACCTTGATCATTAACAATGGCATTGAGCATCAAGAATTTAGAAAAGATATAGTTACTGACGAGGTTTGCAGCTATATTATTGCTGTGGTAGAAGGCGGCGTTATGCTGAGTAAATTATTTGATGATAGCAAGTACATTCGACATTGCGCGAGTAATGTTGGGCAATATATCGATGATAGGATGCTAATCAAGTAAAGTGTATAAACAGCTGCTAACACTGCGGTTGAAAAATTATCTAAACAAAAACAGGGGCCTGCTGCAGCATGTCCCTATTTTGTTCATCTATTAGAGCAGATTTCTTGTTATAGGTACGAAAGTCATTTACACAGATTGTGTTTCATATATCTTTTAGAATGAGTATGCAAAGAATGCCATCCAATGAGAGGAGTTAATGAAATGGAAATTCCGAGACGGAATCAAGGTATGTACGGAAATGTGCCTCAGCCCATCCGAAGTGACGGCGCGGGAGGGATGGATACCGGTCCCCGGGATGTTATGAGGGATATTGAAAACCCTGACATGCTGGTTCCGCCTGTAACGGATTCTGGCTTGCTCCCTAACATGAAATTTTCATTCTCAGATACTTCTATGACATTAAGTCACGGAGGGTGGTCACGGGAAATCACCGTCAGGGAACTCCCCATTGCGACCACGCTTGCAGGTGTAAATATGAGCTTGACGCCCGGTGGTGTCCGGGAATTACATTGGCATCAACAAGCAGAATGGGCCTATATGATAGTAGGTCGAGCACGAATTACGTCAATCGATTCTGAGGGGCGAAATTTTATTGCCGACGTTGGCCCGGGCGACCTGTGGTACTTTCCTCCGGGACTGCCACATTCCATTCAGGGGTTGGAACACTGTGAATTCCTGCTCGTCTTCGATGACGGTAATTTTTCCGACCTTAACACCTTATCGATCTCCGATTGGTTTGCACATACACCCAAAGATGTACTGTCGGCCAATTTTGGAGTCCCTATGAGTGCCTTTAACAACATTCCTTCCGGGCAGGTCTATATTTATCAAGACAAGGTTCCTGGTCCGCTTGAAAGTGAGAGGGTGCAGTCCCCTTATGGAACCACCCTTCATAGCTTCAAGCATCAGCTGCTAGCGCAAGCACCAATCAAAACACCTGGCGGCAGCGTACGAATCGTGGACTCTTCTAATTTTCCTATTTCTAAAAATATCGCGGCGGCGCTTGTTGAGATTGAACCTGGTGCAATGAGAGAACTACATTGGCATCCGAATAACGACGAGTGGCAGTATTACCTTACCGGACAGGGACGAATGACAGTATTTGCTGGTAATGGTACAGCCCGAACATTTGATTATAGAGCTGGTGATGTCGGTTATGTACCATTTGCTACTGGGCACTATATTCAGAATACCGGTAATCAAACGTTATGGTTTTTGGAGATGTTCAAGAGCGACCGATTTGTTGATGTGTCTCTAAATCAATGGATGGCGCTTACCCCTCGCCACCTGGTTAGAGGCAATTTGCATGTTGGGCCTGAATTATTGGATGCGCTGCGCAAGGAAGAGTGGCCGGTCGTCAAATATCCGGGGTTTTCTTTCAAGTCTCAGTCATAACGCCTCCGTTTACATGCAGCACCTGTCCGGTAACAAAAGAGGAATCATCTGATGCCAAGTAAATATACGTCGGAGCAAGCTCGAACGGCTGACCCGCACGACGCATTGGTGTCTCTAAGCCGAATGTTTTTACGTATTCTGCGGAGTAGCTTGAAACAATTAGCGGAGTCCAGATCGGACCCGGAGCTACCGCATTCACCCGGATACCTTGTTTCACTAGCTGAAGCGAAAGCGAGCGGGTAAATGATACAACTGCGCCTTTGGTCGATGAGTAATCTACAAGCAGAGGCGCCCCAGCGTATGCGGTCACAGATGCCGTGCTGATGATCGAGCTACCTGGCTGCAAATAGGGAAGCGCGGCTTTGGTCATAAAGAACATCGGGAAAATATTCGTACGGAACGTATCCTCGAGCTGCTGGGTACTGATATTCAGGATGCTCTCTTGGGGAAACTGAACGCCCTGATTCAACACCAGAACATCGATCCTCCCAAAGAGTTCCAACGTTTTTTGCACGATTTCATTGGAGAACGCCTCGTCTCTTAAGTCCCCAGCAATCGGAAGGCAGCGTCGGCCATAGCTCGATACCATTTCCAACGTTGCATTGGCGTCTTCATGCTCGTAAAGGTAAGGAATAACCACATCCGCGCCCTCTTTGGCAAAACCGATAGCCACAGCTCTCCCGATTCCGCTGTCGCCCCCTGTAATAATAGCAACCTTGCCATGTAATTTCCCACTCCCAACATACTGTGGATTGTCTGATATAGGCGTTGGAACCATTAAGTATTCCAAGCCCGGTTGTCTGTCCTGATGCTGCGGCGGAAAGGTAACGGGTTTATTTTCGCACTTTGTTTCATAGCCGTAATATGGATATTTCGGGTACATAGCCATCCTCCAATCGTTTTTACAACAGCATGATATTCACCCAGGTCGTGTATGGTTCTGATTGCTGTAATTCTAGTAGGGGTTTTTGAAAATGATGTCGAAATATAGATAAGGTAACTAATACCAGTATAAAAGGGGTAAAACGGATGAATCGCAAAAAAACGCTTTGGACACTGATCGTGTCACAAATCGTGTACGTCTTGTTTGTAATTGTATGGCTGTTTGTAGTCGGAATGTCGGTCATGATGTTCGACCATCCTGATGCGGTAAATGATGTGACGACTTGGCTGATTTTTTCTTATATTGTCATTTACCCGTTAGGACTTCTTGGCGCGCTAATTGCGGGATGGATTCTTTTTTTCCGCCGAAGGTATAAGGCTTCGCTAATCTGGAACTGTATCCCGCTGCTCTGGATCGTGCCATTGCTGGGCTTATTAGCTTTTGCGAATTTATGAACCCCTAAGTTCTAAAGACAAAAAGACACCGTACAGGTGTCTTTTTGCATGCCAGCTCCTTCCGGTAGAAGGTGAGCAAGGCGATGGTGAAGCATTTAGTTGCGTCAGACATGGCCCGGTGTAAGCTTGAGCCGCTTGGCCAATCCGGTTAAAAAGTATAAAAGTACGTGCATGCTAATCCGCGTCGTCCGGTCTCGTGTATCTCGGTTCGGGTCCACGCAAACCATGTCCATAGCGATGACGCGGTCCCACGCCCCGAGCACCTCCGCACAATAAAACAAGTCGAGCGGGGAAAGGCCGCCTGGTCCGATCGCTGGCACCCCAGGCACATCCGACTGATCGAGTACATCGATGTCGAACGTGGCGTATACCACATCGACGTTCTGCTTAAGCTTGGCGATCGCTTCTTCTAGAATAGTCTGAATGCTGCGTTCTCTGACCTGCTTTGCCGTATATAGGGTAACACCCTGTTGTTCGGCGTAGGTGCGGTACTGCTTGGAGTTGGCGAAGCTGCGGAGCCCGATTGTTACGACGTCCTCGCCCCGCAAGACTCCGGTTTCCATAAGGCTGCGAACGGGAGTCCCGTTCGATCTCCCGCCGGAAGCTGTGTCCCGCACATCGAGATGGGCATCGAATTGGATCAACCCGATCCGTTCTCCGAGGGCGCGTTGTAGACCGGTCAGCGCTGGATACGTGATCGAATGGTCGCCGCCGACCAAACACGGAACGGCGGTGGGGAGCCTTTTCGCCACTTCTTCGAAGGCCCGTTCAATATGTTGATGGCATAGCGGAATATCGGTCGTATGCATGATGATGTCGCCAAGGTCGCGGACGAGTAACGGCAGCAGATCCAAATCGTCTTCGAAGTTATAAGTCGTGAACGCGCTGAATAACTGGCGGAATACGGTCGGATGCATATGAGCGCCGGAGAAGCTGATCGAGCTCTTCGAAAGCGGCGCACCAATAATTGCCGCGTGAAACAATTCGGCGCCGTCCCATTCGGTGATCCAATCGCTGAGCCGAGTCACGTTAGGATCTCCTTGACCGGGCGTATAAACGAGACTTGGCCGCTGTAAATAAGGAATTTCGTACATCATGAATGCCTCCTATCTGGAATCGAAGCCGTCGCTGGCCTCGGATTATTTGTTTTGCAGCACTTGGCTCAAAAATGTTTGCGTACGCGGATGAGACGGATTCGTAAAAATGGTCGAAGGCGCTCCTTCTTCGAGAATAACGCCGCCATCCATCACGACAACCCGATCGGCCACGTCGCGGGCGAATCCCATCTCGTGCGTCACGATGATCATCGTCATGCCTTCCTGCGCCAGATTGCGCATGACCTGAAGCACTTCTCCCACCGTTTCCGGATCGAGAGCAGATGTAGGTTCGTCGAACAGCATCACCTTCGGCTTCATGGCAAGTGCGCGGGCAATCGCAACGCGTTGCTTTTGGCCGCCAGAGAGACTCGATGGACGGGCATTCGCCTTCTCCTCCAAACCAACTTTGCGGAGCAGTTCGAGTGCCAGAAGTTCCGCTACCTCTTTGTGCATGCCGCGTAATGAAATTGGAGCCAGCGTGATGTTCTGCAGCACCGTCATGTGCGGGTAAAGGTTGAACGATTGAAAAACCATTCCAACTTTCTGCCTCATCGCATTCAATTCGCTTTGCGGCATCTCCCGGGAATGTCCGCCGGCCGTTATGCGGCCGATCGCCTTTCCTTCGATGAACACATTTCCTTCTTCGAACGTCTCCAAATAGTTGACGCAGCGCAGCAGAGTGCTTTTTCCCGAACCGGACGGTCCGAGGATGACCACGACTTCCCCGCGATTCACCTGAAGCTCCACACCCCGCAGCACATGGTTGCTGCCGAACATTTTGTGTAAGCCGTTAATTCGTATCATCGCATGTCATCTCCTGTGCTCAGACGTTTCTCCAGCTTCATCCCGATGAGTCCGATAATGTTGTTGACCACGTAATAAAGAATGGCGACAGCAATCAGAAATTCCAGCGTCTTGTACGTATCGGCGATTAGGATGTTCGCCTGCCGGAACAGCTCCACCACCGTGATCGTGGACAGCAGCGACGAGTTTTTGGTCAGTGAAATCAGCTCGTTGGTCATCGGTGCCAGCATCCGGATAATTGCTTGCGGAATGATGATCTTCCGCATTGTTTGCGCGTAGGAGAAGCCGATGGATCGTCCGGCCTCCATCTGTCCCCGGTCGATTGATTGGATCGTGCTGCGGATGATTTGCGACGAGTAAGCGCCGCCGTACATCGCCAAGGCGATGATGCCGGACACCCACGGGACCGTATCGATACCGAACAGAATCGGCAAGCCGTAGTATAAGAGGAAAAGCTGGACGAGCAGCGGCGTTCCCCGGAACCACGAAAGATAGGCGAGGGACAAGTATCTTATCGGTCTGTTTTTGGCCATCTGCCCAAACGAAACGATCGTTCCGACCACGATGCTAAGCGTAAACCCTGCTAGCGTGTAAGCGACCGTATACCATAACGATTTCAGAAGGAGACGAATGTTTTGCCATTCCGCCAGGATGCTAAAATCAAGATGCTGCATGGTCAACCCTCATTTCCTGTTATTCGAACCATTTTTTGACGATTTCGTTGTATTTGCCATTCGCTTTTACTTTCACGAGTGCTTCGTTAACGGCTTTCTGGAATTCCGGATTATCTTTGCGGATACCGTACCCGTAATATTCTTGCGTCAGTTCTTTAGGCAGGACCTTCACTGTGCCTTTTTCTTTAGCGTACGTCTTGGCAGCAGGTCCACCTGTTACCACTGCTTCAACTTTGCCGGTCTCGAGCTCCAGAAACATTTCGGTGTTCTTCTCGACCTTCACCAGCGGTATGTCCTTGTGGTTCTCTTCTAAGAATTTGACGGATTTGGTGCCGATTTGCACAGCTACTTTCTTACCTTTCAAATCTTCGATGCCTTTAATCTTGTCATTGTCCTTTTTGAGCATGATCGTCAGACCGCCCGGGTAGTATGTTTCGGAGAAGTCAATTGTCTGTTTGCGTTCGTCGGTAATGTACATGGCGGAAACGATCAAGTCGAATTTCTTGGCTTGCAAGCCTGGAATCAGCCCCTTGAATTCCGTATCGACGAAATCCACTTTATCCGCACCAAGTTCTTTGGCAACCGCTTGAATGAGCTCGATGTCGAAACCATCATATTTGTCGCCTGATTTGTATTCGAACGGCTTGAAAGTCGCATCCGTTCCGACTGTAAGGGTTTTGTTCTTTGCGATCTTTTGCAGTACTTCGTCCGTGCTGGCGTTCGCGGGTGCATTTGCCGTTTTGGCCTGTTCGCTTGGTACCGGATTCGCTTTCCCTCCACCGCAAGCGGTTGCAAGAATCGTTAGTACGCAAAGAATCGCGAGAATCATTACTTTTTTCGTTTGGTGAGTCATTGTTTTTTCCCCCATTATAATTTGATAGATACTGCATATCTCTTTAATAAGCAAATATCATGCCAACCATTTGATAGAGAGAAAAAACGAGTGTTTGCAAGAGTTTTTAAATATAAGTGGCGAAAACGAGAGGACGTGTTAGGAGAGACAAAAGCGGCAGTTTTTGCCGCTGCGGTGGATTTCGCCGCCATTTGAACCACCACAATGCTTAATTGTTTAATGAAAATCACCTTATGTAAAAAAAGTCAACCAGAATAAACTGGCTGACTCTATTTTCGAACGAGCCCAGACAAAAGTCTTACCCTTGTACAGTACGTGAATTAGAGAATAAGGGGAATCCAAAAGAAGGAAAAAGAGCTAATGTTCCTGTAGCTATTCCCGTTCCCGAACTACTGAGAATGCCAATAAGCTGAATGCTATTGATATTGAAGGAGTAGGTGCTTCCTGGGAGGACTTCGAAACTAAAGTTATCCCCGAAGTAAGTTAGCACTTGTACGGTCAAGGTAATGTCGGCGCTGTCATTCTCCACCAGCACCAATGCGGTTAAACCTGGTATTTGCGATGAGTAATAACCTTTACTTACGCCAGGTCCTTGGCTAATAGGATATGATATAAATGAATTTCCATCTGGATTAAAAGCCATTTTTTTCACCTCCCTTAAACGGCGTTAATATAAGATATGTCTAGTGAATGATACTAGTAACGTTATTTCTCATGGTAGATTTCACTATTTCCATATTGTTAGCGAAGTTGGGTTTGTTACAAATTTAACAACTTATTTTAATAAAACGATGAGGAGGTATTTAACATAGATTATTGGGGTTGCTTTGAAGTGGGGTTAATCGTGAAATTTCGCGAATTGAGATATAATACTGACTATCTTTGATAGAAGGGGGATGAAAGGATAATGCGCAAAGATGGTCTTGGTACTGGCATTCCACTTCTCTGTATAGCGTTTGCCATGTTTGCGGCGACCTTTTGCTTCCCGTTTTTCGTGGGCGCCGCCGATGATACGCCATCCGAGCTGCGGCAAGTGATTCGCGTTGCCGGCGATAATTGGTTTCCGCCGTTCGAATTTGAGGTCAACGGTACATTTCAAGGTTTTAACGTCGATATGATGAACGCGCTTTCCATCGAAACCGGGATTACATTCGAGTTCTATCCGATGCCATGGAGCGAAGCATTAAAAGCGCTGGAAGCGGGTCGGGTGGATGCCATCCAAGGGATGAAATACAGCAAGGAGCGTGCGTCGCTATACGCTTACTCCGAACCGTATTTTACAAGTACGCAGGCGATCTTCGTGTTGAAGGACAATTATTCCGTGTTCTCGCTTAATGACTTGCAGCACCGGAAAATAGCCGTACAGGAAGGCGATATTAGCGGGGAAGCGTTGCCACGGCTTCCTAATGCCGTCGTACTTGCTGGGGAAAATCAGAAAGAAGCAATCCAGATGCTGCTGGATCACAAAGTGGACGCTTTTATCGGCAATCAAATTACCGGTCAATATTTGCTGCAATCGGATGGTCAGCAGGACAAGGTGAAGCTCGTCGGAGATCCGATTTCGCCTACCAACTATGGCATGGTCGTTCTGAAGCGAAACGAACAGCTGCTTGAGCCGATCAACGTAGGGCTGCGGAAAATCAAAACAAATGGTACGTATCCAAAAATCGAACGCAAATGGTTCGGTGAATACATTTATCCGTCGCCTCGTAATATCCGCGGCATGCTTACTTATGTTATCATCGGCTTGGTCGCCATAACTTGTGTACTGCTCATATTTTTATGGTGGAATTTTACTTTGAAGAAAGAATTGAAGAAGCGTGTCGACACTTATAAAAAAACACTGGACGAGCTTGCGCGTAAAGATAGGATGCAATCGTTAGGCCAATTAGTCGCAGGGATTGCCCACGAAATCCGCAACCCGATTACGTCCATTTTATCCTATGCCCAGCTCCTGCCAACCAAATACGAAAACAAGGAATACCGCGAGTTTTTTGCGCAGCACGTAACTGGGGAAGTGATGCGGTTGAACCGGATCGTCGGCGAACTGTTGGACTTCGCGCGTGACAAGCCGCCTGAGAAAACGACTTTTCCTATCGGTGAAACCGTTCAAGCCGTCGTACTGCTGTTCCATCAGCTGTTGGAGAAACAACGGATCGTCGTCCAGCTTGAAGTGCCGGAGTCTTGCGCTGTTTGGGCCGATGCCCAGCAAATCAAGCAGGTGCTGATTAATTTGTTCAAAAATGCGAACGATGCGATGGAGAATGGCGGAAAGCTGAAGATAACGGCTTACGGCGATGGTTCCCATGTCATGATGACGATTGAAGATACCGGTGAAGGCATAGATCCTCGGGATATGGCCAAGATTTATGAACCTTTTTTTACGCGAAAAGCCGGAGGGGTCGGACTTGGGCTGTCGATATGCTACCGACTGATGGCTGAGAACAACGGGGGGATCGAAGTGGAGAGCAAGAAGGGAACCGGAACCAAGGTGACGCTGAAACTACCGGGCGAGCAGGGGGAGAGCGGACATGCATAAACCAAATTTACTTATTATTGATGATGAAATCTCGATCTGCAAATCGTTGTCGTTTATTTTGGAAGACGATTATCAAGTGTATACGTCCGTTGATCCTGACGAGTCGGTCGCTTTGTTCGCGCATCTTTCTTTTGCGATCGTGCTTTTGGATCTACGTATCGGTATGAGGGACGGCATCGAGGTGCTGCGGACGGTCAAGCAACTGTCGCCTAAGACGGTCGTCATCATGATGACCGCGTACGGCAGTATTGCTTCCGCTGTCGAGGCGATGAAGCTCGGCGCGTTTTATTACGTGCAGAAGCCGATCGATATGGAGGAGCTCAAGGTGTTGTGCGGCAGAGCGCAGGAGCAATATCACCTTCAATCGAGGGTGGAATGGCTTGATGGAGAAATCCGCAAAGTCTACGACGTGCACGGTTTGATCGGCGAAAGCGATCGGATGAAGCATGTGTTTGCTCTTATCGATAAAGTGAAGAACATCGATTCTGGCATACTGATCCTGGGGGAAAGCGGGACGGGAAAAGAACTGGTCGCCCGTGCCGTCCATTTTGCTGGGGAGCGGCGGGAGCAGGTGTTTTCCACGATAAATTGCGCCGCCATTCCTGCCAATTTGATGGAGTCTGAGCTGTTCGGCTATGAAAAAGGCGCATTTACAGGCGCGAATGTACGCAAAGCTGGCATATTCGAGACAGCAGATGGGGGCACCTTGTTTCTCGACGAAATCGGTGAGCTCGATATCGGGTTGCAAAGCAAGCTGCTGCGGGTGCTGCAGGAGAAGACGGTGACGCCAATCGGAGGGCATAAGGAGAAGCGGATCGATGTTCGGATCATTGCCGCGACGAACCGGGATTTGAAGAAAGAAGTGCAGCAGGGCAAGTTCAGAGAAGATTTGTATTATCGGTTGAACGTCATTCCGATCCAGGTTCCGCCGCTCCGCGAGCGCAAGGAAGATATTCCGCTGCTAATCCGTCATTTCATGGATAAAATCGGCGGAAAAATGTCCAAGCAAATAAAAGGTATCTCGCAGGAAGCGCTCAATCTGCTGAACGACTATCCTTTTCCCGGCAACGTGCGGGAGCTTCAAAACATAATCGAGCGTTCTATCGCACTCGCGGACGGCGAACATTTGACGATCCGAGATATGCCGATGGACCTTCAGCCTCAGCGCGGGCAAACGGCAGACGGTCGGCTCGTTCCCGTTTATGTGGGCGATACCGCCCTAGAGGCGGAGAGAAAGCTCATATTGGCAACGCTTCGTGAGCTTGGCGGAAACCGCCGCAAAACAGCCGATATGCTGGATATCGGCGAACGTACGCTGCGGGACAAGATGTCTAAATATAAAGAGGAAGGATTATTTCCATAGCTTGTGGGATTGCCGCTTGAGGAATACACGTGGGAAATAGTTGGAGTAGGGTGGGAGGGTAAGGTTTGAATGTGTGAGTAAGGAATGAATCCACATTCTCTGTCTAATGATGTTGTAGAAAATGCAACAATTTCTGCCTAGATCCCGCCTCTCTTCCCTCGATGTTGCATAATGTACAACAATTTAGCCCCATACATGCCATTTCGCGAAAAATGGGTTCGAATTGTTGTACAAACAACAACTCTTACTTGCAAAATAGCCTTTAAGCGTGTGAAATGTTGTACAAACTACAACATTGGTATACACGGAAGCCCATCGAAGCTGCTGAGCGACATTAAACTAAAATTGAATTTTGGAGCTATGTCAAATAGCGATCACTATCAATGGACATAAAAAAGATGACTCCCGGCGAATGCCGAATACAGAAGTCATCTTTTAACAATATAGACCTGAGAACGGCTTTTTCACAAACTTAATAAAAAAGGGATCGCCATATCCGCAATGCGTCGATGCCCTAACTCATTCGGATGCAAGCCATCTGAGGTAAAGCTGGGCAGTGTCAACTTATTAAGTCCGCTTTGTTCATATAGATTAAGGACAGGGAGTCCATACAGACGACCAATATGCTTAATGGCTTTGACATAATCGGATAAACGGTGCCCGGTAGCGTTGATATAGAAGATGTCATATCCATCTTTATCCCGCTGCAGCGGTGTCCACAAGCTTAGGCGGCAGCGTGGATTCTTCGTCAAAATATCTTCGATAAGGGTCGTATAAGCTCCGTAAAATGTATAAATATCGTTCGAACCGATGTCGCCAATAGGTTTATCCAAGCGAAAATCATTCACTCCCGCGAAGACGGTGACGCAATCCAAGGAAGCATCAATCGTTTTACCTACATGCGTCGTGGCCCCATAGTCGCGGTCGCCTCCCGCAGTCATCGAACAGCCGCTTTTCCCATAATTGATGACGCTCGAAAAGCCTAGAGCAGACTGAATGAGAGGCTGATATCCTCCTGCTTCTGTAATGCTGTCACCGAGTGTTCCCCATGTTTTTCCTACCCACTTATTTTGCATTTCAGTAACACTCCCTACATTAACATTCTTCATCAAACGTAACGGCACCTACGGCAACGGTTTGATCCGCATCAGCTTTACCCGGCCGTTCTCCAAGCCATGCACCCTGCGCGATCAGCTTGTTCTGCAGTTCTAGAATCGGAACCTCTCGGAAACCAATGCCAGCGAAGCTTGCTATAGCTGCCGCGATACCTGCGGCCTCTCCCATGGCAAAGCAGTTAGGCATAACGCGAAGCGAGCCTTGCACAGGGCGATCGGACGAGACGGAGCGTCCGGCTACGATTAAATTCGATTTGCCTTGCGGAAGCATGCAGCGATAAGGTACGCCATGAGATTTGCCTTTTGGCAGATGTTTAATTGTCATCGTGCTGTTGGCGTTCGCTAAATGGATATCGATAAAGTAAGAATTGCGCGCGATATCATCTTCGAATGTCCGCATCGACAAGAAGTCCTCGACAACAAGGGTGTAGTCGCCCTGTATTCGGCGAGTTTCGCGTATGCCGATCTGGTCGCCGGAATGAACGAGGAAGATATGCTCAAAACCTGGCACATATTTGCGTAAAAACCGGATCTGCGTGTCGATTAGCTTCCGGCCCTCGATCGCGGCACGTGTCAAATCCTCCGCTTTCGTGCCGTCAATGTCGAAGATATGACCAAAATTAAAGCCGACGATTGAATCGGAAATCCAGGCCATGCCTGATATCCGCTTGCGTCCCTCCGGGAGGTCGCCGTTTCGCTGCGCTTCAATAACGAGGTTTTCCAGCTGCTTATGCTCGCCCGTATCTTGAAGAAACTGCTCGAAACGTGCTTTATCCGCACCGGTAACGACATAGCACATAGTACCAGGTTGAAGCTCTCCGTGCTCTCCTCCAACTTGAAAAGGAACACCTGCAAGCGCAGCAAGATCCGCATCTCCGGAAGCATCGATGTATAGTTTGGCTTGGACGACAGACCGTCCGGATTTATTGCTGATGACTAGCCCGGATATCCGATCGCCATCCAGCAGTACCTGATCCGCTACCGTATGAAACAGCACCTTCGCTCCGCTGGACTGTACTTCTGCGTCATATACGCGCTTAAGCGTTTCTACATCGATTGGAACCCAGTCCAACTGTTCCTTGTAACGTCGCATAAAGTCATCACCGGCAGCATGCTTCATCTTCTCGAGTAGATCAAGTCCGATGCCGCGGATGACCGGCTTCTCCCCATCGGTATAAGGGCAGAAGGCAGGAACTAGAGCTGCTGTCCCCATCCCGCCCAAGTAGCCTCTTTGCTCAATTAATAACGTATTAGCGCCATTGCTGGCTGCGGCAATAGCTGCTGCAATGCCCGATGCGCCGCCTCCAACGATAACCACGTCCGGGGTATAGCTAACAGGTAGGTTTTGCGATGGGATCGTAACGGTTTGCATATTCAACTTCGTCATGTGGATGTTCCTCCTAAGAGTTTTGCTTCAGCAAAACTGGATTTGTATTCATTTGCATTTGTACTTATCAGCAGTTGTATTCATTTGCATTTGTACTCATCTGCATTTGTAATCATTTGCTAAAGCTCAGTGTTGAGTGTCATTGCTTTCATTATAGGTTTCTGCCATGGAGGAACTAGTTTAATTTTAGTTTAATCAAAAAAGAGGACGTGATATGATAACTAAACGAATAACATATCCGGACTACTATATATCGAGGTGCAGCCCTATATGCCTACCCGCAAGCAGGTTACTTTAAAAACGATTGCCAAGGAGCTTGGGTTAACTGTACAGACCGTGTCCAAAGCGCTAAAAGGAAAATCCGGCATGTCAGAAGCAACCAGACAGCTTATTGTCCACACGGCCGAGAAGCTGGGGTATTATACAATGGATCAGATTCGCAGCCTGAGGCTCGATCGCATCGCTCCTTATCCGAATGAACGGAAGCGCTTCCTTTTGGTGCAAACCGCAGAATCAGTAGCCTACAATCGGCTATTGCTTCAAGGACTTCAAGATCGTTTCTTTTCCTTCGGCCACCGAATCGAGCTGCTCATGCTGCCGCAAAAGATCAAGAAGGAACATATGAACGATTGGATCGAAGAAAGCGGAATGGCCTATGCGGATGGCATTTTCATAGCTCCAAGCATTGTGCCTAAGGCATGGGAGCCCGCTCTGTTTGGGCTGCAGCTGCCACGAATATTACTAAGCTTTCCTCCTCCAGGAGTGAAAATAGACAGCGTGATCTGGGATGTTTACGAAGCTACGTTTCAGGCGGTAACCTATCTGCGAAGCCTCGGGCATGAGCGAATAATGTACGTGGGAGATATCCATTTGCAGCGTGGCTTTATTTTACGCTGGCAAGCCTTTTGTCACGCGATGAATATGCTCGGTGTCGAGATCGACCCTTCTATGCATTCCATCGGTGAACGGACCAACCAAGCGCAGTGGCGTGAAGAGATGCAGCAACAACTGGAACACTTTACGCCAAGCGCCATCATTTGTGGAATTGATCATGAAGTTCCGGTTGTACATGAGTTATGTAACGAGCTTCAGTGGCGAGTGCCTGAGGACGTGTCCTTGGTTGGATTTCTGAATGAACAATCGGAATCTCTGCCATCGTTCACCCGACCGCTCCTTTCGATCCGAGAGACCGGTTATCGTGCTGCCGACCGGATGCTGTGGCGTATTGCCAATCCGACGCTGCCTTTTGAACACATTCGTATTCAAGGTGATTTTTTTGTTGGGAGTACAACATCAGCGCCTGCAAATGGCCGTGTTTTTTCTGAATTCAAGTAAATATAGAACCAGAAATCATAAGATTCTCATATGTCCTCGGCTTTTTTGCAAGATATAATAAGATGATCTGCAGCTAAAGGGAGGCCGGCACGAGATGTATAAATTAGTCATTGTGGACGACGAGCCGACAGTTCGTTTTGGACTAAGTACCTATTTTGACTGGAATGCTTATGGGATTGAAGTGGTGGGTGATGCGGATGACGGTGACGTTGCGTTAGAGGTTATCGAGCGAGTGAAGCCGGATTTAGTGTTAACGGATGTGCGCATGCCCAATATGGATGGTATTCAGTTGTCGAATAGACTCAGTGAACGATTTCCTCATATCAAAATTGTTTTTGTGAGCGGCCATGATGATGCCGAATATTTGAAATCTGCGCTTCAAGTCAAAGCGGTTGATTATATTTTTAAGCCCGTGAATATGGGAGAGCTGAGCGTGGTAGTTGAACGCTTGGTTCGGACCTTGCAAACGGAAAAGCAGGAACGAAAACTGATTGAGGACATGCAGGTCAAGCTCATTCAAAGCATGCCCTTGCTGCGGGAGAAATTCCTCATGTCATTAATTAGGGAAGGGATCACATTTCCCGCACGGATACAGGATCGCATAGCGTTCCTCGGGCTTGATCTCCCGCTTGAGGCGACATACTGGGTGATTGCGATTCGCATCGATAATGCGTCTGAGGTTGCGCAGAACCGTTCCGAGAGGGATCAGCAGTTGTTGTCATACTCTGTACTTAATATCGTGCAAGAGCTTATTGAGAAAGAGATTGGTGGATATGTATTTGAAAATCAAACAGGCGAGTTCGTAGGCATTCTTCGTCTGGTGGAGCAGGAAGATCAGGAAAGTCTGCTGTTTACATTAGCCGATGAAGTGCGCGAAAGTCTCTACAACTATTTGAAAATTAGTGTGACCATCGGAGTGGGCGAACGAATATCAAGGCTTGCCGGCTTACCGCAGTCTTATTCGCAAGCAAGAGAAGCCGCAGATCAAAGATGGTATCTCGGTAAGAACCAGGTTATCTCCATGGATAATTTGGAACAAGGTAAGGATAGCATGTACCGCTTCGATCCAGCGCAGAATGAGAGATTGATCTCTTCTCTGAAAGCTGCGGAAGCTGGCAAGGTGCAGGAGGAGCTTCACATGATTTATAGCGCTCTTTCCCGCAATCGGGCAGAAGGCATGCCATATGGGCGCAACTTAAGCTTGCAGCTGCTGCTTCTTGCAAGCCGCATTTTGCTGGAGCTAAATGTTCACAGGCAGGGGCTGGAGGAGAAAGAGAACGAGCTTCTGGCTGAGGTTTTTCAGCAAGAAACGTTAGGTGATTTAAGACGGCTTGTGGAGTCCCATCTCATTGAGGTGTGTGAGCGAATCGGTGAGAAACGCAATGGCAAAGCCAAAAATGTCATTGAACGTATTCGTTCACTTATCGATAAACGATTCGCTGAAAATCTGCAGGTGGGGGACATTGCGAAGGAAGTATTCTTATCTACAACCTATCTTTGCCTGCTATTCAAGCAGGAGACGGGCGAAACCATCAACGAATATATGACGAAAGTTCGGGTGGACAAAGCCAAGGAGCTCTTGAAAGATCCAGCCAACAAATTTTATGAGGTCTGCTATGCCGTTGGTTACTCGGATCCTAGCTATTTCAGCAAAATATTTAAGAAACACACGGGTCATACGCCGAGCTCATTTCGTGATCATTTCATGTAAAGTCGGTAGAGGGGAATGAAACATCTCATGAGTAAAGGTTGGAACTACGTATCGATGATCTTCAAGGGCGTTGTTGCAGCAAGGGTATGGCTGGTCGCTTACATTGTGTTGATCCTGATTCCTGCTTCTGTATTACTTTATGCTTACTCGCAAAGGTATTCCCGCATTTTGGAAGAAGAGGTAACGCGAACGATGCTTCAGACGCTGAAGCAGGCAGAGATCAATTTAAATCACCAATTCGATTCCGCCCGAGATATTTCGAATACGATTCTCATGAATCCTAAGCTGCATCAGTATTTAAGCACCTCAACATCAGATAGTGATCAACTCGATGCCATGAAGGAACTTCGCATTTTGGTTGATAATGCCAAAACGAATCCGATTGTGTTCCGCGTTCGATTGTATGTTGACGAAACCAAGCTTTTTTCCCATGAGAGAGTGAATTTCTTTCCGTGGGAAAGCATCAAAAACCGTCCTTGGTACACAGATGTAGTGAATGCCAATGGCAATCTCGTCTGGACGGGAGCTTACTTGGAAAACTTTCTTGATGATGTACAGAGCTCCCGCTATATTTTCTCGGGTATCAGAGTGCTGCGGGATCCGGATAATTACGATCATTTGTCAGGTGTTCTATCTATTGAAGTCGCTGCTAAAACCATAGATAATATTCTATCCAATATCGAGTTGAACAAAGAGCAAAATGTATTTATGGTCGCACCCGATGGCACCGTCGTCCTGCACAACGACAAATCCTTGCTTGGGACGAAGCTGAAATCAAATAGCGTGCTAAGCGCTATTGAGCAAAAGAATGAAGGCGTATCTGCCATCACGGAGGACAACACCCAGCAATATGTCGTCTATACGACGATTGGCTCGACGGGCTGGAAGTTGGTTGCGGAAGTGCCGAAGAATGGCATTAGCTCCCGTGCGGCCTCGTTGAATCAATTCTCCAGTGTGGCTACTTTGTCAGGTATAACGATACTGTTCCTCATTCTTGTTTTTATTCTGATTGCTTTTATCGTGCGCGGAATGAATCGTAAAGTGCAGACGGTGATAAGAGCCATAAAACGAGAAGGCATGGAAGGGCTGGATGAACGCAGCGGGACGTCGGAAGGCGATTTTAACCTGCTAGAAAAGAGTGTCGACCATCTGATCCATAGGGTCCGAGATTTAATGGAAGAGACTTATACATCGAAGGTGCAGGAGCGTGAAGCGCAGCTTCGGGCTTTGCAAGCTCAGATTAATCCTCACTTCTTGTACAATACCCTAGATACGATCAACTGGATTGCAATTGGACATAATGCTCACGATATTAGTCAGATGATCGATGGTTTGGCCAAATATTTCAGGCTAAGCTTAAACAAGGGCAGAGATTTGGTCAGTGTGACCGATGAGCTTAATTTAGCCAAGGTTTACTTGGAAATTCAACAAACACGTTTTCCGAAGAGCTTTGAGATTCATTTTGATATTGAAGAAGGCTTGGATGATATTGAAATGCCGAAGCTGACACTGCAGCCCATTGTGGAAAATGCCCTTTTGCATGGGATAAGAAAATCAAAGGGTAAGACAGGATCTATTGTGATCAAGGCTAGACAAGAAGAGGGGGTTCTAATCATATCCGTCACGGATGACGGCATCGGCATGGAGCCAGAGCTTGTGCAAAGTCTGCTGACAGAGCCGCGTCCCACCATGAGATCAGATGGTTCAGGAAGCTCGTATGGGTTGTACAATGTGAATGAAAGAATCAAGCTGTTCGCAGGAGATGACTATGGACTGGAGCTTCACTCCACGCTCGGAGAGGGGACCATAGTTACGGTTCGAATGACATATAAACGTTCATCAGATAAGCCGCCTCTATAAGAAAGAGGTCGGCTTTTTGTTTGCTTAAATACCATAAGATTGCACCAGAAACAGAAATATTACCATCTACAAGTCGTTTCAGGGCACCTATATAATGAACCTATAAGAACACGGAGGTGAGCCTTACATGAGTGTTACACTAACAGAGCTTGAACAACAAAAAGCTCACGCCAAGCCCAAAACAAAAGGTAGTGGCCGTTGGAAGCTGATTCTAACCAATTATGATTTATATCTATTATTAGTGCCTGGATTACTCGTTCTGTTTTTATTCAAATATGCGCCTATGTATGGGATTATTATCGCTTTTCAAGACTTCAACATTTTTGATGGATTTGCCGGAAGTAAATGGGTGGGGCTGGATCAATTCGAGAAGCTCATACATTCCGAAGAGTTTTATCAGGTTTTCATGAATACTTTGTTAATCAGCGTTTACAAGATTGTGCTTCTTTTTCCGGTACCGATCATCATCGCGCTTTTCTTGAATGAGGTTCGGAAGGCTTTTTTCAAGAAGACGATTCAAACTATTATATTTCTACCGCATTTCTTATCGTGGGTGATCATTTCTGGGTTGTTTATTAATATCCTGTCCCCATCAGGAGGTCTAGTGAACAATGTGATTCAGTGGTTCGGTGGTACGCCGATTTCCTTCTTTCTGGACAACCAATTCTTCCGAAGTGTAGTGGTATTTACGGCAGGTTGGAAGGAATCAGGCTGGAATGCGATTATCTTTATCGCAGCCATTGCAGGTATCGAGCAGGAGCAATATGAAGCTGCTTCCATTGACGGAGCAGGACGCATGAAACAAATGTTCCACATTACTTTGCCAGGTATTATGCCAACGATCATTCTCATCTTAATTTTACGCATGGGGTACTTGCTTGAAGCGGGTACGGAGCAAATATTGACCATGTACAATTCTGTTGTATATCAGTCCGGTGATGTCATCGGTACGTTCGTGTATCGTCAAGGTCTCGGTCAGCAGGATTACAGCTTTAGTACAGCGGTCGGATTGTTCAATTCTCTTGTTGGGTTCATCCTGATCGTAGCTGGTAATGAGCTCAGCAAGAAGCTGATCAAGCGAAGCATATGGTAGGGGGTGGAAAACATGCAAAAGAAAACGTTTCGTGATTGGTCATTAGACTTCTGTGTTTATCTTGTATTGCTGCTTTGCGGTTTAGCTACATTGCTGCCTTTGGCCAATATTTTTTCGAAAGCGATTAGTGATGAGTCAGCAGTAGTTTCTGGTAAAGTAGGCATTTTTCCAGTAGGCTTCCAGCTAGATACGATGAAATATGTGGTGTCCTCCAGTCAATTTCTTCACTCGATAGGGATTTCGCTGCTCATTACAGTTGTAGGTACAGTGCTAGCGATTTTGGTAACTGCAATAACCGCTTATCCATTGTCCAAAAGGCATCTTCCAGGCATTTCGATGATTATGCTGCTGTTTATTTTCACGATGATGTTTAATGGCGGTATTATTCCAAATTACCTGCTAATGAAACAGCTGCATTTAATTAATAGCTTATGGTCGCTAATGCTTCCAGCCCTCATTAGTGTGTTCAATATGCTGGTTATCAAAAGTTATTATGAATCCTTGCCTGAGGCTCTTGAAGAATCCGCCAAAATGGATGGCGCTCGTAACTTTACGATTCTTTTTCGCATCATACTTCCTTTAAGCATACCGGTGATTGCAACGATTGCTCTTTTCTATGCCGTCTACTTTTGGAACGATTATTTTCACCCCATGCTCTACATTAATGACGCAGGCCTTAAGCCTTTGCAGTTGTACTTGCGCGACATTGTTTTGAATGCCGACAGTTCCAATGCGTTGAACAAAAGTACGGACGACTTGATGAATACATCACCGGAGGGGGTTCGTTCCGCAACCGTGATTGCCTCCATTATTCCGATGCTGCTCGTCTACCCCTATTTGCAAAAGCATTTTGTCAAAGGCGTACTCATTGGCTCTGTGAAAGGGTAATTGTGCATTAACGCTCTGGATTTAAGCATCCAGGGTTTAATGATATAGTAAACACATACATTTAGGGAGGTCTACCCATGCTCAAAAAGCACAACAAAGCTATGCTTTTAACTGTTGCAGCATGCTTGTCCATTTCGTCTCTTGTCGCCTGCGCTTCCAAAAACACGACCACAGGCGGCAGTGCATCCCCAGCCAGCACTGCAGCAGCAACAACGATAGCTGCTGGACCGAAGGCAGAGTTAAGATCACTGCAAATTTGGCAGCAAGAGGACTACAATACGTATCCGGTAGCTAAGTTCCTAGAAGAGAAAACGGGTTACAAAGTGAAATATGATATGCTTCCCCAAGATAAGCCCCAAGATAAGCTGAACATTCTCATTGCCTCTGGAGAATCTTATGACGTGATCACTACAATTGGTGGGACAGATTTCAAAGCCTTGTATGCAGACTATGCGAAAAAAGGCGCTTTAGTAGATTTAGGCCCGCTGATCGATAAATTTGGACCCAACATTAAATCGTCTGTAGACCCTGAAGCTCTGGAAGCCGCTAAAGTAGATGGGAAATTGTATGCAATTCCTACCAAAAGTATTCCGACCACCTCTAGCAGTTTATACATTCGGCAGGATTGGCTTGACAAAGTAGGAATGAAAGCACCCACGACGTTGGATGAGCTTGTTGCCGTTCTCAAAGCTTTCAAAGAGAAGGATCCAGGTGGAAACGGAGATAAAAATATTCCATTAACGGTTAGAGGAGATGCGCCTTTCATTGATAACATTGTCGGAGCCTTCGGTATGCCGAACTTCTGGAATAATGTGAACGGTAAGCTGACGCCACGGATTCTAGATCCTGCTTACAAAGATTACGTAAATTTTGCCCAAGATCTCTTTAAACAAGGCTTGATTGATAAAGAGTTTGCCGCCAATAAAGATGCTACCGCTAAAGAAAAATTCACAAGCGGAAGAGCAGGAATCATTATGATGAACTGGTCTGATGTGCCTGTTATTATAGATGCATTAGTGAAAAACGTACCTACAGCTAAGGCGAACTATCTTCCAGCATTAAAAGGTAAGGATGGCAAAGTTGGATTATCTGCAAATCAAGGGTTTGACCGTATCTCCTTCATTCCTAAAGCATCCAAGCATCCTGAGGATGCCATCAAATGGATGAACGCTAAACTTGAAAAAGATACGTTTAAAGGGATGGCCATTGGTGAAGAGAATAAGCACTTTACGTTTAAGGATGGCACGTATACACCGATTCAACCTATCTTTACAGACGAGCGCAATAGAGCGAATAATTTCTTAATGGGCACTGATGACATAAATTATCCGATTTACTGGCAAGCACGTGTACGTAAAGATTTACGTTTGTTTGAAGCTTGGAAGTTTATGAATGTGACGGAAGCGAATGTAAGAGTACTTGACCCATTGGGCTTCGCTCCTTACTTGCCTGATTTCTCGAAAAACTTCCAGCAGTTGAACGTGTTGGTGGGAGATTATACGACGAAGCTAATTTTTGGAGCAGAAGCCATTAGTGGTTTGGAAGCGTTCCAACAGAAATTCAAAACTTCCGGTGGAGACGCGAGCGTCAAAGAAGTCAACGATTGGTATGCGACTGCAAAGAAATAAGATGAACATACGTGGGGAGCTTGCTTGCAACACTTGCTGCATGTTCTCCACTATTTATGTACCGGCATAAGGAAAATATCAAGTACCGTTTGCCAATGATAAAATTGGACTTGCCTGAGTATTATCCGTTCGGGGACGTGATTGATTGATCTGGCCAATTACAACCTAATTTTATAAAAAACCAGCAAACTTTTGCTTTTGAGTTTGCTGGTTTTTTGCATATCATACGGCACACTGCCAGCAGAAGGGAATCCAGAATCATAAAAAAACACATAACGATTTAAGTTTTCACCATGGAGTCTACGATTCCACCAATGTATGATCAAAATGAATCGTAATCGGAAATCGCATTCGCCCCAGCGATTCATAGGGCGATTTTCATTACTATTAGCTTAGATTAAGTTTGTACAAAGTACAACTTTGAGTTGAGAAACAACAAAAATATGAATCAAGGGGGATGATGACATTGCATCTTGATAGGATAGAACCACATTCAGGGGGCAATAACGGAGATCCTAACGTGATGGAAGTCGTTAGAACATGGTTAGAACACCCAACTCTCATTAGGGAAATCGGCCAACCGGCTCAGCTGCAGCCAGCTGACCTTTTCCCGACCTTACGCGTTCATGTGTACGCAGCAATGACGATTAGCGCAATTATAGAGCTAGAGAAAGGCGATATCATTCGCCTGACGTCACTATCCCTCCAACTCGGGGATGAGGCAGAAATCGCGATCCCGGGTACGGTTGAACGGTTGGGGATGCACATCTTGCGGCTAACCTTCTCGCGTCCAGGTTATTCGGATCTGCACGATGCTTTCTACTTTTATGTAAAGGATCCGTCGGTCATTCAGAACGACCAATCGGACATTGCTTATATGAGGGCGAGCGGTAAGCTTGTTTACATACCGGACTACAAAGGAAATCGAATCGCAGATTTTTCTCATGCAGGTTACATGGGCGGCGGCATACAGCTTCCAGATGTACAAACGCAAATGACCATCGAGCCTGGAGAAGGGGATGCGACAGCACGCATTCAGGAAGCCATTGATGCTGTGTCCCAGCTTCCGCTTACGCCAGAAGGATTACGCGGTGCTGTATTGCTGAAACGTGGAACGTACCATTTGGCCGAAACGCTGAAAATAGCAGCTAGCGGGGTTGTCCTTCGCGGAGAAGGACAGGGGGAAGACGGCACACTCTTGTATGCGACAGGTGCAACCAAGAAAAATATTTTAGAAATTGGCGGGGCAAGAGGAGTCGAGCTGTTGGAAGACACATGTACGACGGTTACCGATCTATATGTTCCTTCAGGATCGAATTCTTTCCATGTGGCGGATGCACGCCATCTCCAGGTCGGGGATTCGGTCATTGTACGCCGCTATGGGAATGACGCTTGGATTCATGAAATCGGAATGGATGCCATAGTCCAACGGCCGATTACCGGCGGAACCAAGATGTGGAGCCCATTCGAACTTGATTTTGACCGTATCATCGTTCATATGGAAGGCAACAAGATAACCGTAGATGCACCGCTTACTAATTCAATAGAGCTTCGTTGGGGCGGGGCACGGGTTTTCAAATATAAGGATCCAGACCGAATCGAGCATGTTGGCGTAGAAAATATGTGTATTGACGTCGAATTCGATCCTTCTGTGACGGATACACAAATTGATGATCGGAAGGGTGCTCTTGATCCGTATTGTGCTGACGAAAATCACACAACCAACTTTGCCGTCCTGAATCATGTGAAGAATGCTTGGGTACGTGACGTTACAGGTTACCATCTTGATCATAGCCTTGTCCTTGCCGACTACGGGAGCAAGTGGGTGACCATTCAAGATTGTACGGTTTTGGATATGGTTAGTATCATAACCGGCGGTCGCCGCTACAGCTTTCATGTTTGCGGACAGATGATTTTAGTCCAGCGGGCTTATACGGAAACAGCGAGGCATGCATTCGTTGTCGATAAGTGGGTGACGGGACCGAATGTATTTCTCGACTGCAAATCCTCCACCGACTATAACACAAGTGAACCGCATCATCGCTGGTCGGTAGGCGGTCTGTACGATAATGTGAAGGCGCCAATCGCTATCCAAGACCGCATTTGGCTAGGCAGCGGGCATGGTTGGGCAGGTGCGAATTATGTCACCTGGAACACGGAGGGAGAATTGACGCTGCAGCAGCCGCCTACCGCGCAAAACTACGCGATTGGTCACGTTGGTGAGATGAAAAAAGGACGCGCACCGAATGACTATGATCCTCGTCCGAGGAAAGATGGGTATCTGAATGCACTGGGCAAGCATGTTTTACCGATCAGCTTGTACAGGCAGCAGTTGGTGGATCGACTCAACACTTAAATTTCACGTCCAGGTTGCTATTTTGTAGTAAGCAAAGTAGTGTTAAGTTGTACTAAATTCTGCGAAAAACGATATCCCTCATTCAATTTGAAACAAAGGTGAGTGTCATGGAGAAAACAAGGTTACTCCGTAAACTGGGAAGCACGAATTTAGAGCTATCACCACTTGGACTTGGCTGCTGGCAATTTAGCAATGGGCAAGGGGTAGTAGGCAAGTTTTGGCCTGTGCTGGGTGCCGATGATGTGTTGAAGATTGTTAAGATTAGCCTTGAAGGCGGCATCAATTGGTTTGATACAGCGGAAGTGTATGGTAAAGGACAGTCGGAGCAAATGCTTTCGAAAGCTCTCCGAGATTCAGGGTCTTTGGCGGATGACGCTCGAATTGCTACGAAATGGTGGCCGATTTTTCGCACAGCTGGAAGCATTGTAAGTACAATCGATGAGCGCATTCGATACTTAGATAATCGCACGATCCATCTGCATCAAGTACATCAGCCTTACTCTTTCTCCTCTGTAGCAAGTGAAATGAAAGCCATGGCTCAATTGGTCAAAGCCGGTAAAATTCAAAACGTGGGCGTGAGTAATTATTCGGCAAAGCAAATGCGGGAGGCTCACCGAGTACTGAAGGAGCATGGCCTTCCTTTAGCATCCAATCAAGTGAAGTACAGCTTGCTAGATCGGCGTATTGAACAGAATGGAATTATGGAGACAGCTAAAGAGTTAGGGATTGCAATTATTGCTTACTCTCCATTAGAGCAAGGAATTCTGAGCGGCAAATTCCATAAGAATCCTGATCTCGTGAAAGGTATAACGGGTCCTAGGAAATGGACGTCTTCTTTTAAACAATCAGGACTTCAGAAATCAAAGCCTCTCATCGATCACTTGGAAGAGCTAGCTGTTCAGTACGATGCTTCTCCAACACAAATCGCATTGAATTGGATGAATAACGCTCACGGAGAAACAGTATTTGCCATTCCCGGTGCTTCCAAAGTTCATCATGCTCAAGAAAATGTAAAAGCCATGCAATTTAAGCTTACTGCTAATGAAATCCAAACAATCAGCGAAATATCGAGCAACGTAATCCGATAATAAATATACAGAAAGAAACTGAACCCATAATACCATGGAGCTCAGTTTTTTGTTTTATACAAGGTTATTTTTTCAATAATAAATACATAAAATACGGCGCCCCAATCAATGCGACCATAATGCCGGCGGGAATTCCATCAGGCTCAATCACATTACGTCCAATGGTGTCTGCCATTACTAATAACCATCCGCCAATCAGAATGGCGACTGGAATAAACATTTGATTTCTGGGTCCTACCAAAGCTTTGGCCATGTGCGGAGCCATGAGTCCAATGAAGGCAATTCCACCAGCAACCGAAACGGCCGAAGCAGCCAGGGCAACCGCGGTTAAAAGTAAGACTATACGTTCCTTTTCAACGGATACACCTACGCCGATGGCTACAGGTTCGCCTAGCCCTAGGAGATTCAAACGATTTGCTTTGTATAAGGTAAATGGAATGAGTATGGCTAACCAAGGAACAATTGCCCAAATGAAGGGCCAGTCTGAACCCCAGATACTTCCGGCTAACCATTTTGCAATAAAATCGACTTTGGCTCGTTCAGCAGATGAAATAATGACTATCATGACCCCAGAAAGCGCCATTGAAAACCCGACTCCAATTAGCACCAATCTGACGGGTTGAAGGCCAACGGTTCGGTTATACGAAAGTAAATAGATAAAGCATGCCGTAATTAAAGCACCTATAAAAGCAACAAGTGGAAGCAGATAAATAAACGATCCCGCCTTGATAGGAAAAAACAAAAAGAATACGGCAATAGCAACACCAGCCCCAGAGTTAATGCCTATAATTCCAGGATCAGCTAAATCATTTCGCGTAATTCCTTGTAAAATAGCACCCGACAGGGCAAGTGCCATGCCTGCTAGCAGTGTAATCACCATGCGTGGCAGTCGGATCGAAAATAAAACAAACTCTTCTTTGAAGGTACCTTGACCGAGAATGGTGGGAATCAGCCTATCATAAGATACGGAGGAGTATCCCAGTCCCATCCCGAGCACGATCGTCATCGTAATAAGGATAAGGGAACCATTTAACAGCATCCGTTGTTTTTTTATTAAAGCGGGAGGATGAATCATGAGAATGCTTTTCCTCCTTTACGAACGATGAACAAGAAGAAGGGTAAACCCATCATAGCCACAATGGCCGCCACTGGTGTTTCATAAGGAGAATTAATCGTTCGTCCAAGGGTATCCGCAAAAAGCATAAATGCAGCTCCTATAATTGCCGACATTGGCACAATGAAACGATAATCGGTTCCAACAATGGCGCGAACAATATGAGGAATCATCAAACCAATGAACGCCATATTCCCAACAAGCGCAACAGAGGCACCTGCGAGTAAGATGATGATGATAAAAAGCACGGTTTTAATTTGTGTTGTCTTCTGACCTAATCCGACAGCGACCTCTTCACTTAAGCTTAAAATGGTAAGCTGCCTGGAGAGGAACAAGGAAATCAGTATACCGATCGTAATAAACGGCGCAATGACTTGGAGTTGGCCCCATGAAGTGCCGATCAACCCTCCTGCTGTCCACATGGATACATCTTTTGAAATTTTAAAATAAATACCGATACCTTCCGAGATCGCGTATAGGAACGCAGATACAGCTGCTCCGGCTAATACAATGCGAAAAGGAGAGAAGCCGTCCTTTTTCACTGCGCCAATACCGAATACGATGCTTGCACCAACAGCAGCTCCAATAAAACAAGCAATCGTAATCCCGAAGTAATTGGCTGAAGGGATAAAAGCAATCGTAAACGCAAGAGCCGCGTTTGCTCCAGCGGTCAAGCCAAGTAAACCAGGATCAGCAAGCGGGTTTCTGCTCATCCCTTGCATGATGGCTCCGGAAACGGCTAGCGCGCCTCCAACAAAAACCCCCGCAATTTCCCGCGGTAATCGAATTTCGCGGTTGATCGATATTTTATCACCTGCGGCATGTGAAGTGAGGGCCAGCCAGACATCTTTGACGGTAACATCTGCGGCCCCAAATACCATAGAAATAATAAACATACCCACAAAGACTACAAGTCCAGCAATCAGTTTATAAACGAATGGGATGAACCGTTGATGTTCCGTAATCATTTACTACCTAAGTTTTTAACAAAGAAATCGAGTTGGTATTCTAATGTCTGTGGATCATTGAAGTAGAACTCTTTTGCATTGACTTCAAATACTTGTTTGTTTTTAACGGCTGGAATGTTTTTGTAGGTATCGGTTTGTTGGAACGAATTATCAGTGTCTGGGTTTTTGCTGAAGATAACATAGTCACCTGCATACTCCGGAAGAACTTCCAAAGACAAGGCATAATAACCGGCTTTTAAAGCCATTTCTTTGACTTTTTTAGGCATTTCTAGCTTCATTTCTTGGTAAAGAATTTCGGTGCCGCGACCCCAGTTATTTCCGAAGACGTAAAGCTGTTTGTCGAAATTTTCAACAACAGAAATCGTTTTGTCCGCTCCAATCTTCGCTTTAATGTCTTCTCCGGCTTTCTGCGCCCGTTTTTTAAAGTCAGTAATCCAAGCTTGCGCTTCTTTTTCTTTATTTAAAAGTTTGCCAATTTCTAAGTGCTGAGCTAAATAATCTACCTTTCCGTATGTATACGTTACTGTAGGAGCAATTTGCTTTAATTTATCTACGTTTTTAACACTGGATAGACCAATGATTAAATCCGGTTTTAATTCAATCAGTTTTTCTAGACTTTCATCGGATACTTCTTGCGCAGTTTTTAGTGTTGTTTCGAAGCGCGGGTTCATTTTAGACCAAGAATCGACACCAACAAGATTGACTTTTAGAGCCATTACATTTCCAGCAAAAGATGAAAGGACAACGACGCGTTGAGGATTGGCCGGAACTTCGACAGGTCCATTTTCAGATTGGTAGGTGATGGTTGTTGGTTTGTTTTCAGCTTTCGCTGCGTTTTTCTCTGTTTGGGTTGTTTGGCTGCTGCAAGCACTAAGAGCTAATGAGATGAAGAGCAGGAACGGAATGAGTCGTTTGTTCATTTTGGTTATCTCCCTTTAATAAATTGTAGGTGACGCACATGGGTTTATTTGTTCGAGGGTCTCGCCCGATTTCAGCATCAATGTGAAAAACTTTCTTGAGCACTTCATGATTCATCACTTCTTCGCAAGTGCCAGCTTTCACGATTTCACCATCTTTAAGAGCGATGATATAATCGGCAAAACGAGCCGCTTGATTTAAATCATGTAGGACCATGACAATCGTACGTTCCTGTTCCTTATTTAGTTTTTGCAAAAGCTCTAGAACCTCTAATTGATGTGCCAAATCTAAATAGGTGGTAGGTTCGTCAAGGAAGATAATCTCCGTTTCTTGCGCAAGCGCCATGGCAATCCAAACGCGTTGGCGTTGTCCTCCGGATAGTGCATCTACAGGACGGAACTTAAAGTCGAGGGTACCTGTAACTTCAAGCGCCCAGTCGATCACTTCATAGTCCCTTTTCGATAAGCGCCCAAAGCCCGTTTGATAAGGAAAGCGACCATAGGAGACTAACTCACCGACGGTTAAACCACTTGCACTTTCGGGCGCTTGTGGAAGAATCGCCATTTTTCTAGCGAGTATCTTTGTATGTTCTTTGGCAATATGTTCGCCATCTAGAACGATTGAACCCGATTGATGGGAAATAATCCGCGTGGCTGCTTTCAATAGGGTAGACTTTCCACAGCCATTCGCTCCGATAATGGTGGTGATTTGCTTGTCTGGAATCTCTACACTGAGATTTTTAACAATTAAACGTTCACCATAACCAATGTTTAGCTGATCTGTATACAGGCGAACCATGAGATAACCTCCATTTATTTTAAAATACGTACCATCCAATCACTGATAATGATTATCAATTTCACTACAATACACACAATAAAGCGAACAATTTTATTTGTCAATACCTTTTTTTGTTGTCAAATGAGAAGAATAGACGTATATTTAATTGAGAATGATAATCATTTACGCTTCATAACCAAGGAGTGATCGTGAAATGCAAGAACAGGAATTGTATGATGTGACTGTCATTGGAGGAGGGCCAGCAGGGCTTTACTCCGCTTTTTATAGTGGACTTAGAGAAATGAAGACCAAGCTTATTGAGTATCAAACCCAACTAGGTGGAAAAATACATATTTATCCGGAGAAAATGATTTGGGATGTTGGAGGACACACGCCAATTCCAGGAGCGAAGCTTATTGAAAATCTTGTAGAGCAAGGACTAACGTTTCATCCAGAAGTTGTGTTGAATGAAAAGGTAGAGTCGATCACACGTAATGAAGAGGGGATTTTTATCTTACAAGCTGCTTCTGGTCAAAAGCATTACTCGAAAACAGTTATCGTTGCTGTTGGAGGGGGAATATTGAATCCGCAAAGGCTGGAGATCGAAGGCGCAGAGAGATATGAAGTGTCGAATTTGAACTATACCGTGAAGTCTTTGCAGCATTTTAGAAACAAAACGGTGATCATTTCTGGTGGAGGCAATTCTGCCATTGATTGGGCAAATGAATTGGAGCCTATCGCCAAGAACGTTTATTTAACCTATCGAAAAGAGGCTTTAACAGGCCACGAAGCACAAGTAAAGCAGCTCATGGAGAGCTCCGTTGTTTGTTTCTTCCATACGTCCATAACCAAACTGGTTGCTAGCAGTAATCATGAAGTCATTGAACGTGTCGAACTTACCAACCATGAAACAGGTGAGGTATCGTATTTGCCCATTGATGAAGTGATTATTAATCATGGTTATGAACGTGATACAACACTACTTAATAATAGTGAAGTAAAGCTTGCGATCGCAGATAACTATTACATTGCTGGTAATGCGGCTAGCGAATCTTCGGTAGATGGAATTTATGCGGCCGGAGATATTTTACACCACGATGGGAAGCTGCATTTAATAGCCGGTGCTTTCCAAGACGCTGCAAACGCAGTAAATAAAGCAAAGCAATACATCCAACCGGATGCTAATAAGGCTGCCATGGTGTCTTCGCATAATGAAGTTTTTAAAAAGCGCAATCGAGATTTAGTCAAACGAATGATGACCTAGAAACTAAAAACCCCCCTGTATGAAAAAACCATACAAAGAGTAAAACATAATACAAAATAACAATATTGTCATTTTGTTTTTGATACTTATTGTGCTATTATGGAGCTTAATAGAGAGGGGGAGCCAACATGTCCAATGATCTTCCACTAACGAAGGAAGCCATACTAGACGCGGCGGAACAGGTGCTTCGGCGTTATGGACCTGACAAAACTTCCGTTGTCGATGTGGCTAAGGCACTTCAGGTAAGCCATGGTACACTTTATCGGCATTTTGCAAGTAAAGCCTCATTAAGAGAGGCGGTAACAGAGAGATGGCTGCACAAAATTATTTTAGATCCCTTAGAAACTATTGCCTCCCAGTCGGGTGGTAGTGCTGCCGAACGTTTGCGCTCGTGGTTTGAAACCCTGATCCATACGAAGAGGACCTATGCAATCAATGATTCCGAAATGTTTACCATGTACGCGGCTGTTACATTAGAAGCAGTTGAAATGATCACTACGCATGTCAATCAATTAATCGATCAGATTGCCCGAATTATCGATGAAGGAATGAAGTCCGAGGAGTTTAAATCCGTTGATTCTAACGTAACTGCAAAAGCTATTTTTATTGCTACTTCGCGTTTTCATCATCCTGCACATGCGAAAGAGTGGTCATCAGACACGATTCACCAGGAATTTGCATCGGTTTGGGATCTGCTTCTTTTCGGAATCTCCTAGCATATATGCGTATTAAAGCCCTTCTGATGATATTAATCAGAAGGGCTTTTGCAATAAATAGGTATTTGATTGCCTTCTGGGAGCGAAGGAGCTCCGTTTCATCCAAGCATCCGCTTGATCTCATCCACAATAAGCCGTACGCCGGCTTCGATCCGCTCCTCTGATACTTGCGTTACGCTAAGGCTTAACAAATGCTCAGGATTAAATGCAGGTAAGTAATAAGGTTCGAGGTCCTGCAGAATAACACGCTTCTTTCGTAATCTATCCAACAGGGTTGGGATGTGCAGATGAGCTGGGACGATGATATGAGTGTACACACCCGAGATTGCCTGAGATGGAGATAGGTATGCATTGTCACTGTTTGCAAGCAAGGATTTATTCAGATGCCTCAATCTACGCGAATAAGAATCTCTGATTTTACGCTTGCGCCTTTCGAACATACCACTTTGAATATAAATTTCTAATGCTGCTTGCGAGAGTGTGGAACTATCGATGTCTGACAATTTCTTGTAGTTGCTGAACGTGGGCGTGAGGTCTGTAGGAAGGACGGCTGCGCCCACGCGCAATCCTGGAAACAAAATTTTAGAGTAGCTTTTTAAATAAACAACATGGGTTGAAGCATAAGCGAAGATGGGGTCGGATTTCGTATCGTTTTCCAAGTCAGCCAGATAATCATCTTCGACGATGTACACGTTATAGCGTTTGGCTAGTTTAGCAATTGCTTTCTTCGTTTGTTCTGAATAAGAACTACCGAGAGGATTATGGAAGCGGGGCATTGTATAGAAGAACTTAATATCTTCCGTACGGAATAAGCGCTCTAATTCATCTAGATCAATGCCGCTAACCGTTCTTGTGATGCCAAAAGTAGGGATTTGATAAAGTTCCAAAAGTCTTATAAACAAATAATAACTCGGTTGTTCAAGCAACACCCCTCGTTTTCCATTCGGAAAAGGCATCAAAGCCAAGACGGATAAGGCTTGCTGCACACCTGATGTTATATGTATGTTGTTAGGATTCGCGAACACCTGATAGTTGGCCAAATGCTTGGTCAACACCTTCAATAACGAAGGCAATCCTTGCGGAGTTCCGTACACGAACAGTTCGTTCTTATAAGTATCAATCGCTTTATTTATACAATGCTTAAAATCGAGATAAGGAAAAAGCTCAGGGTCTGGAGCCCCCGAAGAGAAATCATAGACCGCTTGTTCCGTAGAATGGATGCCATCTGTTCTCTTCTGTACCGCATAATACCCGCTTTGGGGGATAGAGTAAATGAGATGGCGGCTCTCAAGCTCGGTATAGGCACGTATGACTGTACTTTTATTGCAAGAATAGGTGATGGACAGCTCCCTTATTGACGGCAGTTTTTGTCCGGATCGTATTTGTCCATCCTCAATTCGCCGTTCGATGTCATTGAAAATAAGCGAATATTTATGCATATATAGTTCTCCCGCCCCTTAACTGTACCGGTACAGTTGGTCCGTAAATAGATTGTAGTACGACCGTATTCGTCCTATGCTTATTACCAACAGCCGGCCGGCACCATTACCAATAAAGTACCATAAATTCGTTAGGAAGTGTGGGGGAATATGAAAAACCGAAAAGGAATCAAACTTGCCTATCTTTTTGCCGTACTCAACGCGGTGATCATTGGATTTTCTTTCTTGTTTGCCAAAATAGCTCTTGATCATGCTAACCCGCTCGATACGCTAACCTTTCGTTTTACCGTTTCGTTCGCAGTCTTCTCCATCCCGGTTGCATTTGGCTTGGTTAAGTTGAATTACCGTGGCAAACCGATTATCAAAGCGCTTCTGCTGGCCACGACATATCCACTAGGCTTCTTTACGCTTCAAGCGTATGGGCTGCTTCATACCTCTTCGGCAGAGGGAGGCATCCTCTACGCATTCACGCCGATCGTAACGATGGTGTTTGCTTCCTTGTTTCTGAAGGAAAGAACAAACGTCTTCCAGAAACTATCGATTTTCCTCTCTGTATTCGGCGTTCTGTTTATTTTCATCATGAAAGGGAGCTCGCTAGATTTGTCAAACATGACAGGGATCATCCTGTTGGTTCTTACTTGTGTGGCTTTTGCTGGATACAGTGTTCTGGCTCGTTCGCTTTCGAAGCAGTTTAGCCCAGCGGAGATCAGTTATTTTATGCTCGGTATAGGATTTGCTACCTTTCTTGTTGTTTCGCTTTCGAGTCATGCTAGCGCGGGGACACTTGAGATCTTTCTTTCACCGCTGTCTAACCCTTCATTTATTGTGGCGATACTTTTCCTAGGCTTGTTCTCCTCACTGGTGACGGCTTTGACAGGTAACTATGTCCTGTCCAAGATAGAAGCCTCCAAAATGAGCGTGTTCACTAATTTATCAACCATTGTCTCCATAGCTGCGGGGGCCCTCTTTCTTGGGGAAAAAGTGACGATGTATCACTTGATCGGCTCTGTGATGATTCTAACAGGGGTGATCGGGACGCAATATTTGGGTCGATATAAAGTGGCTTTGCCAAAGGTTAAAGCTGATCGTGTAAGAGGGTAAGGAGTGAATGGAATATGTGAGAACGAAGTTATGTTATTAATGCCCGCGCTGAAGTAGAATCATTCGAGTTCTAGGAATCCTTTCCTAACTATGAAGAGACTCTAGAGAAGCTTCTATATATGCTAGGTAGTTGCTGCCACTATGACGCCACAAGGCGTCTTTTTTCGTTTTCTCTAAAAAAGTAGCAGGGATCGGTTTTTTATCATTAGCTCGTTACATACAATTAGGTAAAGTATGAACGGGAAAGGGGCACGAGATGATGGAACAAACGTTGTTTGAGCATCGATTTTGGCTGCAAATTTTAGGGGATCATGCGAGGTTTATTTATAATGCCCTAGCTCCTGTGGAGCTTAAAGATATTGCTATCGCCCATTCTTACATAAACCAATACGATCAACTTCTTGGTCAAGCGCGAATGAATGAAGTTAACAATTTGGCTCAAATAAACAAACAAGCTTACGATTTAACGGCAAATTTACGCGAATATAAACTGAATCTTTTAGATCGTCTTTTACTCGGCCAAATAAAGATTGGGCTAACCCCTACTTTTATCAATCATATGTTGAATGAGCTTGAGGAGTACTTCAAAATACTTATCGTGCTCCTGGATGGTAAGCCGGTCCCGAAGTATGCTCCTTTGCATCATGATTTGCTTTGGCTGACTGATGCTGCAGGTCATGCGGCAATTATTGCGACGGACTTAGATATGGTAGAGAAGAGATTAATCAAGAAAAGCGAGCAATTTGAAAAGAATTTCAATGAGTTCTATTTAAAAGCGATAGAACTTACAGGTTATTTACGAACGTTGCGAGCTAGTTACCCTTCAATTATGAAGTTCCATTCTGATGTTAATATGGAAATGTCTATATTCATGGCTTTCTTGAAAGAAGTCGAGGAGCTTGGGCTAAGTGCAGAGCTGTTATCGCGGATTAACCCTCTCGTGCCGGATCATATGTATCGCGAAGAGTGTTACTATTTATTGAAGTTATCTCAAAGCGGAGTTGTTCCCCCGCAGACTTGTGATCCCACTAAACCTAGGGTCAAGTAATTCCTCGAATGAATCCCTATTTAGAAAAACGCTAAAAAAGGGCAGTTCCTAATGGAATCTGCTTTTTTTTGTTTAGCGTGCCCAGAGGCACGCATTATCTAGTTGGTGCAAGTCCAACCACGGGAGGGACCAAGCCACCCTTGTAGCTAGGATGCTTGCGTATGGCGAAATCTG
>NZ_LMEO01000003.1 GCF_001426375.1 Paenibacillus sp. Root444D2 | reverse complement strand
AGGGGACCCACGCGTTCCCATCTCGAACACGACCGTTAAGCCCTCCAGCGTCGATGGTACTTGAACCGCAGGGTTCTGGGAGAGTAGAACGTTGCCAAGCAATTAAAAACCTTACAAGGAGAAATCCTCGTAAGGTTTTTTGTTTACATTTGTTCGGATTGATCAGAAAGCTTGTCCAAATCAAGCCATATATTATAAATAAGAGTCTCCAAAAACTTCTATTACCACAAAAAGCACCAGAAATTCAAAAATAACAGTCTCTAGAAGCTCTTATTCTGCTCAAAGCAACTTAAATAAAGCCTTATTTTAAAAATAAGAGTCTCCAAAGACTCCTATTTCCACCAAAAGCACCAGAAATTCAAAAATAACAGTCTCTAAAAGCTCTTATTCTGCTAAAAGCAACCCAACTCCAAGCCCTATCCCACAAATAAGAGTCTCCAAAGACTTCTATTTCCATAAAAAGCATCAGAAATTCAAAAATAGCTGTCTCTAGAAGCTCTTATTTTGCCCAAAGCAACCTAAATTAAGCTTCATCCTACTAATAAGAGTTTCTAAAGGTTCCAATTTCCACAGAAAGTACCCATAAATTCAAAAATAGAAGCCTCAAGAGGCTCTAATATTTCTCAACGCTTACCCACACAAAGCGCCCGCGTACAGCTTTTACACAAATTCAAGCCAAAACCCAAGAAACTGAAGAATCTTTGTCATTTTTACAAAGATGAAAAAAGAATCGAATGAAAACTTTCAACTTATATTACAATAAAGCTTAGTTTACTTTGTGTAGAATGGTGCTACAGAGACAGGAGTGATACATAGTGGGAAATGCCTATGTTCAGATAGGTATGGCGATGTTCCGGACGGGGATATTGGGATATGGCGGCGGGCCGTCGATTGTGCCGTTGATACGGTACGAGGCGGTTACGCGGTTTCAATGGATGAAGGATGAGGAATTCATGGAAGTGCTGGCGATAGCTAATACGCTTCCGGGACCGATAGCAACGAAGCTTGCGGGCTATTTGGGATATCGGCTCAAAGGCGGATGGGGGGCGGCGATTGGTGTTTTAGCTCACATTGTTCCTACCTGTGTAGCCATGGTGGGGTTGTATTCGTTTATTAATTTCTTTAGCACCTCTCAAGTGATTAAAGGCATGATAGCGGCGGTTGTGCCTATTGTTGCGGTGATGTTAGGCGTGATGGCATATGAGTTCGGCGAGAAGGCGGTTAAAGGCTTGGGTTGGGCGGCAGGGCTCACATTTTTTGTTATTTCATTCTTGCTGCTGCAGACTTTCTCTGTGCATCCGGCTATCGTTATTTTTATGTTTTTACTATATGGTGCTTTTCATCATAAGCTAAAAGACAAGTGGAGCAAGAACAAGAAGCAGCTTGGCAAAGGTGAGGGTGTATGAATGAGTGGTGGCATTTACTTGTTAGTTTCTTTTTAGCCAATGTGTTCGGATACGGAGGAGGACCCTCGTCGATCCCGCTGATGTATCAAGAGATTGTTCCGAATCATGCTTGGATGACCAGCAGTGGATTCTCGAACATGTTAGCGCTTGGGAATGCGCTGCCTGGACCGATTGCTACGAAAATTGCCGCATATGTCGGCTTTCAAATCGGTGGTTGGGTCGGCGTTCTAATTGCAGTGGCTGCAACAGTTGTTCCATCTATTATTGCACTCATCATTTTGCTGAATATCCTGCAGAAATATAAGCAATCTCCGGTAATCAAAGGAATGACGCTGCTTGTCCAGCCTGTTATCGCGATCATGATGGTGTTGGTCACGTGGAGCAGTATGGTGGAATCTACGAAAACGATAGGATACTTGCAGTTTATTGGTATTGCCGCAGTAGCTTTCTACCTCATTCAAAAGAGGAAGATTCACCCTGCGTTTGTGATTGTGGCTGGTTTCGTTTATGGTGGTATATTTCTTTCATAATTTCTTTCCTGATGAAAAGAATAGGATAGTAAAAGGAGCATTCTTCAAGGAGGAGTGCTCCTTTTTGTTGTCCGCGTAACTTAACATAACATTCTCGGGAGGGGGAGCCTTTACACTTTGGGATCAAGCACAAATGAATCGTCATTTTTTGTTAGATGCCCAAATATGATGTAATGTTAATTGACGTGTAATTCACTTGAACAGTATAGTGGTGAAGATAGATATGTACTAGGTTCGCATAAGGTATGGTCTAATTGATACCCAAATTATGGTTTTAATAAACAGCAGATCCCAAAATGGGAGATGCTGTTTTGAATATATAGGGGTGTGTAAAGGACGAGAAGGAGGGGGCTCATTGCTTAAAACGGAGGGTTATTCAGTTGAGATGAATCAGATTGTCAAGCAATTTGGTTCTGTTATAGCTAATAATTATGTTGATTTCCGGGCAAAAGCTGGAGAGATTCATGCATTATTAGGTGAGAACGGCGCCGGTAAAAGTACAATGATGTGCATGCTCTCAGGTATATATCGTCCAACAAGCGGAGAGATTCTCATCCACGGCGAGAAGGTGCGAATTCGTTCGCCGAAGGATGCGATGAACCTAGGGGTTGGCATGGTCTTTCAGAATTTTCGACTTGTTCAAACGTTAACAGCCGCGGAGAATATTGTTCTTGGGGAGTCGTCTTCGTTCTGGCGCGGCCCACGATGGCTCGCTAGAAAGTCCGAAGAGATCGAGGGAATATCGAAGCATTTTGGGCTACCGTTTCCGGTGGACCGGCCTATTTGGCAGCTGTCGGTCGGGGAACAGCAGCGTGTTGAAATTGTGAAGACGCTCTATCGTGGAGCGGATTTAATTATTTTGGATGAGCCTACCTCGGTATTGACGCCAGGTGAGGTGGATCAGTTGTTTGAGACACTGAATCGCATGAAAGAAGAAGGCAAGACGGTCATTATGACGACACATAAACTCAAGGAGGTTATGTTTGCTTCGGATCGCATATCGGTCATGCGTAAAGGCGAGATGATTGCAACAATGACGAAGTCAGAAACGAATGAGAGGGATCTGGCGCAGTTGATGGTCGGCAAGGAGGGCCTGGAAAGCCGGACAACTGTTAGAGAGAAATCGCTAGGAAAGCCGATGCTTGTGGTGGGTGGCTTGGATGTGTATGCGGAGCATGGACGCAAGGTGCTGGATGGGCTTCATTTTCAAGTGAGTGAAGGCGAGATTGTAGGTGTTGCCGGGGTGTCTGGAAACGGGCAGAAGGAGCTTGCGGAGGTGTTAACAGGGCTTCGCGTCTGGAAACAAGGCGATATCCGTTTTGACGGCAAGGCATTGCGTAACGGTTCGGTGCGCGCAGCCATTGAGCTGGGTATTGCCCATGTGCCGGAAAACCGCATGAAGAGCGGTCTAGCGGGCAGTTTGGGCGCCGTAGATAACCTGCTCTTCAAGACGTATCGTTCTCCGGAACGATCTCGATTCGGTTTACTGCGCACAAGAAGCAATCGAAGCTGGACACAGAAGCTTGTTGAGATGTTCGATGTGCGGACATCGGGGATTGATGCACCTGTTCAGTATATGTCTGGGGGGAATCAGCAGAAGCTGCTTTTTGCCAGGGAAATTGATCAAGGTCCGAAGCTGATGGTTGCCGTGCATCCAACGCAAGGGCTAGATGTAGGTGCCACTGAGGGTGTGCACCAATTGCTTGAGGAATTGCGCTGCAAGGGGAGTTCTGTACTCCTAATATCTGAAGATTTGGATGAGGTGCTGCAGCTAGCTGATCGAATACTTGTCATGTACGATGGACGCATCGTGGGCAATATTCCGCGAGAGGAAGCGAGCCGGGAATATATCGGTATGTTGATGGCGGGGTCTGAGGAGGATGCAGGGTGAGCGAACAACAAACGGCGGGAACCATTCCGATAGAAAAAAAGGTGCCTAGGCGAGAAGCTGGTTTTCGTTTGCCTTACCGATTTGAGATTGATCCTGTGGGGCCGGCCAGTCCGTGGTGGGTGACGATTGTATCTATCGTCTTGGCGATTGTAGCCTGCGGCATTTTTATAGCTTTGAATGGCATGAATCCGATTGTGGTTTATGCCAAAATGCTGAAAGGAGCCTTTGGTTCCTCTTTTGGCATTACGGAGACCCTTGTGAAGGCGATTCCACTGCTTCTTTGCGGTCTTGGCGTTTCAATTGCGTACCGGATTTCGGTATGGAATATCGGTGCCGAGGGGCAGTTCTTGGCCGGAGCGATGGCGGCTACCGCGGTTACGGTTTATTTTCCACAGCTGCCAATGTATATTTCGATTCCATCTATGGTGGTAGCGAGCATCGTAGCCGGTGGGGTCTGGGGATTGTTGACGGCGATTCCGAGGACCTATTTTCAAGTTAACGAACTAATTACATCCTTAATGTTGAATTATGTAGCTCTTCTTGCCTTAAATTATGCGGTATTCGGTCCATGGAAAGATCCGAAAGGTTTTAACTTCCCAGGATCCCCGATGTTCACTGCGGCACAGTCTTTTCCTACTTTTGGAACAACCCGACTCCATTTTGGGATCATTTTTGCTATTCTTGCCGTGCTGCTCTATGCCTTTATGATCCGATATACACGTTGGGGTTATGAGCTGCGACTCATTGGTGCGAATGCGGAAGCTGCGCGGAATGCAGGTATTCGAATTTCCAGACATGTTCTCGTTGTTATGATCATTAGCGGCGGGGTGGCTGGCTTAGCGGGAATGAGCGAAGTTTCCGGTGTGGCACACCGACTTATGTATGGTATTTCGCCGGGGTACGGGTACACAGCGATTATTGTGGCGTGGCTTGCGAAGCTGAATCCGGCAGGGTTAGTGATTTCGTCGGTGTTATTCGGAGGGCTCATTGTGGGAGGATACAGTGTGCAGACGATCGGTCTTCCTTCATCGACCTCTTCTATGATTCAAGGGGCTATCCTATTTTTCCTTATTGCGGGCGGTATGGCTGGGAAAATCCGCATTCGCCGCAATCGGTGATCGGTGAGCTGATGGGTGAGCTTGGTTTGAAATCATGCTGAAAGGGGAGGGAATGTCATAGATATCGTCACACAATTAATTGTTTCTGCTATCTCTTCTGGCACGCCGCTGCTGTTAGCTGTATTGGGTGGAATTCTTATCGAAAGATCAGGAATCACGCAACTGGGTGCAGAAGGACTTATGTTGATGGGGGCAGTGACTTCTTGTCTCGTCTTCATTCATACTGGAAGCTTGGCTCTGACCCTTCTCTGTGTACTTGCAGTAGGCGGTGTTCTGGGTATGCTTCATGGATTTCTTTGTGTAACCCTGCACGCTAATCAGGTCGTAAGCGGTCTGGCCATGACGATTTTCGGTACAGGTCTTAGCGCTTATCTCGGAAAACGTGTTAGCGGCATCCCATTACCCGGAGCGGTACCAAAGCTAGATTTGCTATGGCTGGAGAATGTGCCGTTTATTGGGAAGGTTTTTGCGCACTTGGATCTTTTTACTTGGTTTAGCTTTGTACTGGTTATTGTCATGCATCTCTTCATCCATCGTACTTCGTGGGGGCTGCATCTAAGAGCGGTGGGGGATAACCCGGCCACAGCTGATGTTATGGGTATTCCCGTTATTTCGATTCGCTACGGCTGTATCATTATTGGATCCATGTTGATCGGTATTGGCGGAGCTGATTTGCTGCTCGTTTACACGCCGACTTGGAACGAAGGCATGACCTCTGGACGCGGTTGGATTGCGGTGGCGCTCATTATTTTCGCGAGATGGAATCCGATCCGTGCTTTGGTGTGTGCTTATTTCTTCGGTGTGCTGGATACGCTGGGGTTCCGCGTGCAGCTTATTGGCAGTCATATCCCTTCTTATTTTCTGAAAATGATTCCGTACATCGTGACCATACTGGTTCTGATGTTCCTCGGTTGGCGTAATCGCAATAAGCCTTCGGGTGCACCGGAAGCACTAGGCGTTCCCTACATTCGGGAGCAAAGATTTTAATGTTGAGCGTAAGGGGTGGAGGTACTTGGTAATGGACCGTGATAGGCATATTCCATTTTTGAAAAGATGTGTAGAGCTATCTCTGCTAGCCAGAGAATCGGGGAATACACCGTTTGGTGCGCTATTGGTTGGACCGCATGGAGAAATTTTGCTGGAGCAGGGGAATATCGAGATTACGGAGTCGAACTGCACCGGTCATGCGGAGACAACTTTGATGGAGGCAGCTTCCAAACGGTATAGCAAGAAAGAGTTGTGGGAGTGCACCTTGTATACGTCCGCAGAACCTTGTGCTATGTGTGCTGGATCGATTTATTGGGGAAACGTTGGGTGTGTCGTTTACGGAATATCGGAAAAACAGCTAGCTATCTTGACAGGTGATGATGAACAAAATCCAACACTCGATCTACCGTGTCGTGAAGTATTTGCAAGGGGGAATAAGCCGATTCAAGTGCTCGGTCCTTTCCCAGAGGTAGAAATAGAAGCTGCAGCCGCGCATGCTGGTTATTGGTCTTAAAACGTGTAAAGGAAAGCCGTCAGGATGATATCCTGGCGGCTTTTCTATGTATGGCACAAGATGAAAGCGTTTAAATAAGTTTAATATTTATAAAAACGAGTTGTTTTTTTGAAAAGACGCTGACTGCCTTCAGCCCTATACTTAGGTCTATGAAACACGAAGCTGAGGCAAAGAGAGGGGTAGTTCAAATGAAAAAAATGGTATCTTTGGTTTTATTATCTTTGATGTTGGTGATTTCCGCTTGCGGGGCTAAAACCGCAACGACGGAACAAAAAGATGCGGCAAGCACAGCGGCGCCAACAGCAGCAGCCAAAACGGATGCAAAAGCCGGAGGTAAAGTAGGAATTTCGATGCCGACGAAATCATCCGAAAGATGGGTGAGCGACGGAGCTAACATGGTGAAGGAATTCGAAAAGTTAGGTTATAAAACTGACCTGCAATATGCGGAAGACGTAATTGAGAACCAAGTCGCTCAAATTGAAAATATGATTACCAAAGGTGTTAATATCCTCGTTATCGCACCGATTGACGGAGAATCTTTGACGGACGTTCTTAAGAAAGCGCATGATGCCAAGATCGAAGTTATCGCGTACGACCGTTTAATTAAAAAGAGTGAGTTTGTGAGCTACTATGCGACATTCGATAATTTCAAGGTAGGCGTACTGCAAGCTTCCTATATCGAGAAAAAGCTAGGTTTGAAAGATGGCAAAGGCCCATTCAATATTGAGCTTTTCGCTGGATCACCTGATGATAACAATGCACATTTCTTCTTTGATGGAGCTATTTCCGTACTGAAGCCTTACCTGGATTCCGGTAAATTAGTGGTGAAGAGCAAGCAAACGGCGTTCGAGCAAGTAGCTACATTAAGATGGGATGGTTCGGTTGCCCAATCCAGAATGGATAATCTGCTAAGTAAGAACTATGCTTCTGATAAAGTGGATGCTGTGTTGTCTCCTTATGATGGCATCAGTATCGGAATCCTATCTTCCCTTAAAGGTGTTGGCTATGGGACAGCAGGCAAGGCGCTTCCGGTAATTACTGGGCAAGACGCAGAACTTGCTTCCGTTAAATCGATCATTTCTGGGGAACAAACACAAACAGTATTTAAGGATACTCGTGAGTTAGCTAAAAAAGCGGTTGCGATTGCAGACAGTATTCTAAAAGGAACCAAACCCGAAGTAAACGATACAAAAACGTATAACAATGGGGTTAAAGTTGTTCCTTCTTACCTGCTTGAGCCAGTATCCGTAGATGTATCCAACTATGAATCAATCTTAGTAGGCAGCGGCTACTACACAAAAGATAAATTAGGTAAATAATTGTCAACCTAGGAACTACCTAAATGATCTAGTGATAGCCGAGCGTGACTATCGCTAGATCATTTATTACATGGAAGGCTTGGTGATCGCATGTCGGATGCCATATTGGAAATGAAAAATATTACGAAAACATTTCCGGGTGTGAAAGCGCTCAGTAATGTGAATTTACGTGTTCAAGAAGGCGAGATTCACGCCCTGCTTGGTGAGAATGGCGCAGGCAAGTCCACGCTTATGAAAGTTTTAAGCGGCGTATATCCACACGGATCCTATGATGGCGATATTCTGTTCAAGGGTCAAGTTTGTGAGTTCAAGGATATCAAACAAAGTGAGAATTTGGGGATCGTTATTATTCACCAAGAATTAGCGCTTATTCCCTATTTATCGATTGCAGAGAATATCTTTTTGGGGAATGAACAAACCTCACGAGGGATCATCAATTGGAATGATACCATTGTGAAGACAAGGGAACTACTGCAAAAGGTTGGATTAAGTGAGCAGCCCACAACATTGACGATCAATATAGGTGTCGGCAAGCAGCAATTGGTGGAAATCGCAAAAGCGTTATCAAAGAAGGTAAAGCTGCTGATCTTGGATGAACCTACAGCTGCTTTGAACGAAGAGGATAGCGATAATCTGCTGAATTTATTGCTGGAATTTAAGAAACAAGGAATCTCTTCTATTCTGATTTCCCACAAATTAAATGAAATTTCTAAGGTGGCGGATTCGATTACCATTCTTAGGGATGGTCAAACCATAGAAACGTTGGATATGAGGAAAGACCAAATTACGGAAGACCGCATTATTAAAGGCATGGTAGGCCGGGATTTAACACATCGTTACCCCATGAGGGAGCCGCAAATCGGTGAGACGCTGTTTGAAGTAAAGGATTGGAATGTTTATCACCCTCTGCAAGACAATCGTAAAGTCATCGATCAAGTCAATTTGAACATTCGTAAAGGTGAAATTGTCGGCATTGCGGGATTAATGGGAGCAGGTAGAACGGAACTGGCGATGAGTATTTTCGGCAAATCCTATGGGAAGAAAATCAGCGGTCATTTATATAAAGATGGCAAGGAAATTCACCTGCCAACGATTGATAAGGCCATTCATCATGGTGTTGCTTATGTGACGGAAGACCGCAAGAACTATGGATTAATCTTGATTGACGATATTAAAAGAAACATAACGCTGGCCAGACTGGATAAGATTTCGAAAAATAAGGTCGTCAATGAGAATGAAGAAGTTGTCCACGCGGAGAGCTTTCGCCAAAAGATGAATATTAAGACACCGAGCATTTTACAGAAAACAGGGAATTTGAGCGGTGGCAATCAACAGAAGGTCGTTTTAAGCAAATGGATCTTTTCAGAGCCGGATATTCTCATTCTTGATGAACCAACACGGGGTATCGATGTGGGGGCCAAATATGAGATTTATACGATCATCAATCAATTAGCAATGGAGGGCAAAGGCATCCTGCTTATTTCCTCGGAGCTTCCCGAAATTCTGGGTATGTGTGACCGTGTCTACGTGATGAATGAGGGGAAAATGGTTGGCGAATTAAGTAAAGAGAAAGCTTCACAGGAAGAAATCATGAAGTGCATAACGAGGGCAGGGGGACACATGCATGGAAACACTGAGTAAAATGTTTAAAAGCAACATCCGTCAATACGGCATGATTATAGCACTAGTCTTAATTACGGTATTTTTTCAAATCATGACGGATGGGGTACTGTTAAAATCTCTGAATGTGACGAACTTGATTTTGCAAAATAGTTACATTTTGGTGCTCGCGATTGGCATGTTATTGGTCATTATCACGGGGAATATCGACTTATCTGTAGGATCTGTAGCCGCTTTTGTAGGGGCTGTGTCAGCCGTTCTGATGGTCGATATGAAAGTTCCTTTTGTCTTAGCAGTTATCATTTCTTTGGTCATTGGAGCATTGGTAGGGGCGTGGCAGGGCTTTTGGGTCGCCTATGTGAGAATTCCATCTTTTATCGTTACGCTGGCGGGGATGCTCCTCTTCCGGGGGTTGACGATGATCGTCTTGAAGGGGATGTCTATCGCACCGTTTCCGAAGGCTTTTCAGAAAATCAGCTCAGGCTTTATACCTGATGTATTAAATGGAAGCACAATGCATAACACTACACTGATCATCGGAGTTGTATTATCCCTTATTTTGGTGTGGAGTGAGCTTAGAAAAAGAAAGAATCAAGTCAAATATAACTTTGATGTTATGCCGATGGGATGGTTGATTGCTAAAATTGCCGTCATGGTCCTGATCATTAACGTATTTACGTATGTACTGGCCACTTATGAAGGTATTCCTAACATCCTGGTTCTTTTGTTTGTGCTTGTTGTGATTTACTCCTTCGTTATGAATAAAACGATCATGGGTCGCCATATTTATGCGCTTGGCGGAAGTGAAAAAGCGGCTAAATTATCAGGAATCAAAACGAAGCATGTGACCTTCTGGGTGTTCGTAAATATGGGGGTCATGGCAGCGCTATCCGGTCTCGTATTTGCGGCAAGGTTAAATGCGGCTACGCCTAAAGCGGGGGTAAACTTTGAGCTAGATGCCATCGCTGCGTGCTTCATTGGCGGTGCTTCCGCGACTGGTGGCATTGGTACGGTTATTGGGGCTATCATCGGTGGACTTGTGATGGGTGTCATGAATAATGGGATGTCCTTAGTCGGCTTAGGTATTGACTGGCAGCAGGGTATCAAGGGATTGGTGTTGTTATTTGCGGTAGGTTTTGATATTTACAATAAATCAAAAACTGCTTAGTAAGATAACTAGGCAATAGAGGATCAAATAAGACTTTTCCTGAAAAGGAGAGTCTTATTTGCGGCTTACACCTACGGAGTGGGGGATAAATGATGAGTAAACGTATGACATGGCTAAGAGGTAATCCCTTCAAGGTGCTCTCTTTTTCTTTGCGTTCAAAACTGATGATAGCCTTTGTGGTTATCGCTTTATTAGTCGCAGTGACGAGCGGATTATCTTACTATTTTCTGAAAAAAATTAACTTATCCTATGTGAATTTATTAAATCATAATGCCATAATTCTGCAGCTTGCTTCAGATATCCAATACCAAACACAATTGCAGTATAGCCTTATGTCCAACTATGTCATTGAACCTTCTCCGGAGAAAGTTCAAGCAATTCTCGAAAGCAATCAGAAGCTTAATGCTTTGGTGCAAGACATCAAGGGTATCGACGAGAATGCGGAAGATCAAACTTACTATAAGGTCATGGGTGAGTCAATCGAGACGATTGCCGGATTGGTGCATGATCTTGAGAAGACGAAATCCAGTTTTCAAAGGACCGTACCTCTCACTCAAAATTTAACCAAGCTTGCTGAGAAGATTCAGAAAAAGCAAAAGAACATCATGGAATTGAAGAAAGTGGAAAATGGCAATATGATGGATCAAACCATTTACAAGCTCATATGGGTAAGCATCACGGCTTTAGTGATCGCGTTAGCCATAGGATGGATGGTCTCCAGAATGATTATCACCCCTCTCAGGACGATTGTTAAAGCGGCGAGAGATATAGCTTCTTGTGATTTAACGGGCCGAGATATTAGAGTCCGCAGCCGTGATGAGCTTCATGACTTGGCGGAGGCTTTCAATCAAATGAAAGGCAATTTGTTTAAAATCATTAGCCAGGTTGACGATCATGCGAAGCATGTATCTGCAGCAGCAGAAGAGCTCAGCGGTAATACCGAGCATTTGAGCCAAGCGTCGGAGCAAATCACGACGGTTGTGCAAGAGATTTCCGCAGGCTCCGAATCCCAGGTACAGCATATGATGACGGGAATTGCTTTCCTTGCTCAAATGGATCATTCCGTACAGCAAATTGCCTCGATTACTGGATTAACGAATGAAACGTCGTCTCACGCATTGGCAGCTGTTAGTAGGGGGACGGCCTCTATCGAATTATCCATTAGCCAAATGAACGCCATTTATAATAAAATGAAAGTGCTTTCGGATTCCGTTGGGCGCTTAGGTACTCACGTCATGCATGTCCTTGCCGCGAACGATCTGATTGCCAATATTTCCAGACAAACCAATTTACTTGCGCTTAACGCTTCGATTGAAGCGGCTAGAGCAGGTGAAGCGGGCAAAGGCTTCGCGGTTGTTGCTCAAGAAGTTCGTCATTTATCTAAGCAAACAACTGAGGCTGCAGATGAAGTAGCTAGATTGGTGAATGCGATACAAGAGGAAATGGGCGAAGTCGCACATTCCTGTGAGGCAGGTTCACAAGAAGTGAGCACAGGGATTTCAGTTGTCAATGAAGCGAACGTGGCGTTTGAACGAATAAAAAAAGAAATCGAAGAGGTTAGCGCGCAAATAAGCCAGGTATCCCTGCAATCCTCAGACATTTCTCAGAAATCGCAAACAGCTCTAGAAGTTCTTCGTTCGATAGAAGATGTGGCCAAGCACACGGCTTCGGGAACGAAAGAAGTGTCCATAAACATGGAAGAGCAGTTTGCGAGTATGGAAGAAATCGTGTCCTCTGCCAACGTTTTAAGCGGGATGGCGGAAGAACTAGATGAATTAATCGGTAAATTTCAATTAAGATCGAATGACATATAGAGCTCATCTGCGTGCAGAAGGTTATAGGAGGAACAAGTATGAAAAAGCTGTTGATGGTGTATGCGATACTGATCGCAACTTTTTTGCTTTTCCTTTATTTTTATCAATACCGCGAGTCTACGGATCAATCGCTTAAGCAAATGAATCGCGGTCTCCAAGGAAACATCGAAGAGAAGTATGTAATGGTCAACTTCCAGTCCGGCATTGATTATTGGAAAAGTTGTCTCAAAGGCTTCGAGGATGCTGCGAAGATATTGAATGTTTCCGTCGAGTATCGAGGCGCTACTCAGTACGATGTGTACGAAGAGATAACGGTTTTGGAACAAGTAATTGCCAAGAAGCCGGCAGGAATAGCGGTCTCGGCGATCAATCCGAACGCACTCGTTGTGACCATTAATAAAGCTGTCGAAGCGGGCATACCTGTCGTATTATTCGATTCTGGCGCACCTAAGAGTGAAGCCTACTCTTTTCTGGGAACGAATAATTATAATGCTGGCGTAAGCGCAGCTCACAAAATGGCTGAGCTGACCGGGACCCAGGGGAAGCTTGCGATTATTACGCTGCCTAATCAACTAAATCACCAGGATCGCATGGCTGGATTTCAGGATACAATCCGAAGCAGCTATCCCAATCTCCAAATTATAGCGATAGAAGATGGTAAAGGGGATCAATTGGCATCCGAACGGATTGCCGCTAAAGTACTCAAGGATCATCCGGATTTGAACGGTATATTTGCTACTGAGGCCAATGGCGGTGTGGGTGTAGGTAATGCAGTGAAAAGCTTGAATCGGCTTTCACAAGTGAAAATTATTGGATTTGATACCGATAAAGGGACACTTGATATGGTGAAGAACGAGACCATTTCAGCAACGCTTGCACAAGGTACCTGGAATATGGGGTATTGGTCGCTTATGCATTTACTCCATCTACAAAAGGAAGCTCAGAAATCGCATTTACCGCTGCAAAATGCTAAGGAGCCGCTTGTTCCTACCTACGTGGATACAGGAATTACAATCGTGACAAAAGAAAATGTCGATATCTATTATGCCAAATGACAGCTTAGAGGCAAATGATGAGGTGAAGCGCATGAAGATGTTCAAATGGATTACACTGAATAACTGGCCAATCCGTTATAAGTTAATCATGCACTTCTTACTAATTAGCATTTTGCCGGCTATTTGTCTGGGTATTCTGATTGCATTAGCGACTGATCGCATTATCGAAAAACAGGTTAATGAGCATACGTCTCAATTAATCGGAAATGTGAATAAATCGCTGGAAGCGTATGCGGGGAATTTACAGAATATTACCTATTTCACTTCCTTTAACCCACAAGTCAGGCGGTTTCTAAGCGGTGAGCCAGCCATGCAGGCATCTGAGACCTACGATATGCGGATATTCCTTCAAGGATTTACAACCCTTTATTCCGAAGTAGCGGGTATCCTGGTGGTGAATGCAAAGGGGGATTACCTCAGTAACGAAATGTACGCCCGAACAACCCGGAGCTTAACCGAAGAAAGTTGGTATAAGGAAGCTGTTGATCAAAAAGGGATATTCAGCATTGTGGGCCATCCCTCGGGAAGAAATGTTACCACGCACGTTGACTACAAGGATGAGGATATTGTCTCCGTGGTCAGGGCGATTCTGGATCCCGAAACCCAAGCGGTCAAAGGTGTCATTCTTATTGATTTAAAACTTAGAGTCATCGCAGAAACCGTACAGGACGTAAGCTTGGGGAAATCGGGCTACTTGATGGTTATCGATAATAAAGGCGAAAGTATCTATACACCGGAGCATCCTCTTGTGAGCAAGTTTCAGCGAAACTGGATTGACGAGAATCCCGCGGGTACTTTTTCTAAAACGATCGATGGCACCTACATGCAGTTCATTTATCGGAAATCTGCCTTTACGAATTGGACAACGGTGGGTGTATTTTCAACGCAAGAGACGGTCCGAGAGGTCCGTGAAATCCGCCTTTATTTGATCATGTTTGTTTTCGTTGTATGCTTGCTCGGGATTGCGGCCTCCTATTATTTATCCTATACCATCTCTCTCCCTATTTGGCAGCTAACGTCATTCATGAGAAGAGCAGAGGATGGTAATCTGTCTATCCGTTTCAAGGATGAAAGAACAGATGAGGTCGGCATGTTGGGACGAAGCTTCAACACAATGCTGATGCAAATTACGAAGCTGATCGGTTTGGTCGAGAAGGAGCAGCGGCAAAAGAGGGAAGCGGAATTGCGAAGTCTGCAAGCGCAAATAAAACCGCATTTTTTATACAATACACTCGATACAATTCTATGGTTAGCTCGTAAAAGCGGGGCTCATGAAGTGACGGAAGTGGTCGATTCGCTTTCAAGGCTCTTTCGCATAGGCCTTAGTAAGGGGAATGAAGTCATTACGCTGATGGAAGAATTCGAGCACGTGAAGAGTTATCTCATCATTCAAAAAACAAGGTACAAGGAAAAATTGAATTATTCCATTGTCATTGACCCTTCGCTCCATCAGCTGTATGTGCTCAAATTGATTCTTCAACCAATTGTCGAGAATGCCATCTATCATGGGATTAAAGAGCGCCGTGGACCTGGTAATATCGACATAAACGCTAGGAATGAGATTGAAAAAGTGGTTATCACCATTAGCGATAACGGAGCAGGAATGTCAGAGGAAAAGCTCGAGAGATTAAGGCGAACCTTGGAAGCGGCTGCTTCTAAGTCGAACCCAGCAGCAAGTGAATATAAGCAGGATGCGCCTCCTGCAGGGCAGGAATCGTCATTTATACTAACAAATCCTCCATCGGGTGAGGGGTATGGATTAACGAATGTGCACGAACGAATTGTGATTAGCTTCGGAGAAGCTTATGGGGTATCCATTGAAAGCAAAAAGGGAGTGGGAACAACCGTAACGATTACACATCCAGTATTAAAAAGAGAGGTGTCCGTATGATCGTAAGTCCGCCCTGGAAAGTATTGATTGCAGATGATGAATCGATCATTCGTGAAGGCATACTAAGTTCTTTGAACTGGCATCAGCTTGGCTTGGAGGTTGTCGCAGAGGCAGAGGACGGTGAAGAGGCTTTAGAGCTGGCACGTAAGCATAGTGTTCATATCCTGCTTGTTGATCTCAATATGCCCATAATGAACGGTATGTCATTGATCAAACACATGCGTGAGGAGCTGCCGGATTGCAAAATCATCATCATAACCGGACACGATGAGTTTACCTATGCGCAAGCAGCCATCCGCCTGAATGTGGATGATTATATCCTCAAACCGGTGAATCCTGCGCAGCTTGCAGATGTTTTGACGAAAATAACAAAGCAAATGGCTTCTTCTTTGGAGAAAGAAGAGCATCTGCAAATGGCTTCCAAACAGATCGAAAGGAACTTCTCGCTATTAAGAGAACGATTCTGCCTGGAATGGATGGATGGGGGACTTAGTGAGGTTGAGATCAGAGAGCAGCTTGCGTTTCTGAAGATGCCCGATCGAGCGCCGAGTACGCTAGGTGTTATTCAATGGTCCGGGAATTCAAGAGGTAAGGAACTTTTATCTGAAAGAGACCGTCAGCTTTATTTGTTTGCCATTGAGAATATCGTTGAAGAGCTGTTATCTCCCTACACGCTGGTCAAATTTCGAGACCATTTGGGGATGCTGGTTGTATTGGTATGGGAACCGGTTCCCGCAGATGATATCGAGAAAATTGATGCGGCTGTGCAAACGTATTTGAAAATATCCATAGCTTCTCAATTCCTGAAGGGCATAGAAGGCGTTACGGGTGTTTCTAACGTGTACCAGCAGGCGAGAACTTCCTTATATAAAGAAGCACATCTGTCTCCTTTTGTTCGTCTGGCGAAGGATTACATTGCACAGAGATATAGCGACCCGGAAATAACGTTGGAAATGATCGCCAATGAAATGAAGGTTTCCCCTGTGTATTTGGGAAGAATATTCAAACAAGAACTAGGTATACCTTTTGTGAATATGCTCACTCATACGCGTATTAAACACGCGATTCATTACCTGAGTACAACGGATATGACGATTATTGAAATTTCCGAAAAAGTGGGCTATGACTCCCAGCATTATTTCAGTACAGCCTTTAAAAAAGTAGTAGGCATAGCGCCAAATCAGTACCGCAAAGAAGGAACCATGCAGTCGTAATTGCTTATTGCAAAGATAACAAGCATACAGCTGTAAAGATAACAAACATACGTCTTGCAAAGATATGAAACATACACCTTAGCTGGAAATGGTCAAATGGAAGCGTTAAGCTGCCCTATGAACCAGAGAGCCGAGGTGTATTTTTTTGACTCTAGGCTAAGCGAAGATTTTCCCTTGTTTATCCTTTCAGCTACATATTGTATAAAGTGCAACAATTTCTACCTGAATTCCGCTTTTCTCACCGGTTGTTGCATCAAGTACAACAATAATTACCTTATAAGGCCATTTTGCAATAAATGGGGTCGAAATGTTGTACGAACTGCAACTTCAAATAGCAAAATTGCTATTTGGCTTGTGAATTGTTGCATTATTTACAACATGAGATGTGTAATTGCAAGAGCCTATGAGGGGTTCAATGTACTCGGAATAAAGCAGTTAAAAATACTTATTTGTTCGGATTGCTGCTGTTTGCAGGCATAAGTAAGTTACGGGTGCTTATTGTTCGTTCTTGAGCCCAGAAGGTAAGGAATTGCAGCAGATAAGCACGCTGTGTGGTCTTATCTCACAAAAAATCGCGAAGTTGGCCGGAATAAGATCATCTGGCTTGCTTATTTATCCCCGAGAACAAATTGTAGAGAACCTAGTCGTAGGCTAGGTTTATTTTAATGATGACACGAAAAGGTGCAGGCTCACAAAAAAAGTTACTGATGTTATGAAAGTTTACAAACTTCTTTCATATAAATTGACCATGATACAAAGCGCATTTACAATGAAACAAATCTTGATAAAGAATGGTTGGAATTTTCAGAGAAATAGAGGTGACGGGTAGTGAAGCTGACGCTGCATAAAGTGAATGAATTGAATCAGGAAGATTTCATCGATAGGTTCGGCCCTCTATTTGAGCACTCGCCATGGGTAGCAGAGCGGGCATGGAGCTCGCGGCCTTTTGCGACGGAGAAGGAATTGATCAGTGCTTTGGAACGTGAGGTTTGGCTTGCTGAGCGGGCGGAGCAGCTTGCGCTGCTTAGAGCGCATCCAGACTTAGGGACGCGAGTGCGGATGACGGATCATTCTGTGCAGGAGCAGTCCGGTGCCGGTCTGAACCAATTAACTGCAGAAGAATATAAACAATTGCTAGCTTATAACAAGCGGTACACGGAAACCTTTCAGTTTCCTTTTATTATGGCCGTAAAGGGCCAGACCAAAGAGACCATTCGAGAAGCGATTCACACCCGGATACATCGAAATAAGGAAGAGGAGCTTGCGAAAGCTTTGCAGGAGGTTTGTAAAATTGGGCGGTTTCGCCTAGAGGCACTGTTAGTCAATGAAGCGGAGGCGAAAGCGATGAAGCAAGCGAACGGATCGGAGAGAATCATGTATTACGGCAAGGGTGATGTATGGGTGTATCGTTCATATGCAAAGCCGCTGACGAATCTGACATTAATACCGGAGTCGGGCTTTACGGGACGAGATAATGTGCTGTTCGGGATGAATATCAAGGTGGCGGTTAGCGGAGAGAAGTTTTTTACCTCTTTCACAGAAGGGGATAACTCGATGGTTGTTGCCACGGACTCGATGAAGAATTTCATCCTGCGCAAAGCTGGCGAGTATGAAGGCGCAACTGCTGAAGGGTTTCTAGAGTTCGCCGGACGCCACTTCCTAGAGACGTACCCACAGATGACAGGTGTGAAGATGACGGCAGATCAAGTATCTTTCGAAGTGCTGCCGGTTCCTGGCGCAAAAGGATTTGAAGGTAGTGATCTCGTATACCGTTATTCGCAAAATGAACATCCGACCGCGCTGGTTGAAGTCGTGCGCACGGATGAAGGGATTGCTGTAGAGGAACATGCAGGCGGCGTCGCTGACTTGAAGCTCATAAAAGTAAAAGGGAGTTCTTTCGCGGGCTTCGTTCGAGATGAGTATACGACGCTTCCGGAATCGTTTGACCGTCCTTTATTTATTTTCTTAGATATGGCTTGGAGCTATGAAGAAGTGGCAGATGCACTGGACTCTGATCTCGGGCGCTATGTAGCTGCTGAGCAAATTCGTGATATTGCGCATACCGTATTCCATGAGCAGCATTCACCGTCGATTCAAAATCTTATTTATCGAATCGGGCAGCGCTCGCTCACTCGTTTTCCTCAATTAAAAGAAATTCGCTTCGAATCTAACAATCGGACGTGGGAAACGATTCTGGAGCAAGCTTCCATTGGTGAAGGTAAGGTGTTTACTGAACCTAGACCGCCATATGGTTTCCAAGGCTTTTCCATGACAAAGAGTGACCTGGAGGGTCTATGAGCGTTGGTTTAACATCGCACGTATTGGATATTAGCAGTGGACGACCGGCTAGTGGAGTGAGGATTGATTTGTTTCGTCTCCAAGATGGGCGCTCGAATCTGCTTCGCTCGGAAGTGACGAATGCGGATGGCCGCCTTCAGGGGCCGATGCTTAGCGGGGATGATTTTATACCGGGAATTTACGAGCTAGTCTTTCATATAGGAGATTATTTCAGAGGAATTGGCACTGAGCTCTCAGAGCCTGCTTTCCTGGATCAAGTACCGGTTCGGTTTGGTATATCGACCAGAGATGCTCATTATCATGTGCCGCTTCTAATTGCGCCATGGGGTTATAACACATATCGAGGAAGTTAACGCTGGCAGGATGGCTGCAGCATGAAAGACTCCGAGGGAGGGGTTCGTATGACTAACCAATTTGACCTCGTAATTCGAAAAGGTACCGTAGTCCTGAGAGAGGAAGTACGCCAGTTAGACATCGGTATTCAAGGTGGCAAAATTGCTGCTCTAGGCGAAAACCTCGCGTACTCGGAGGATACACCTGTCTATGATGCGGAACATTTGCACATTATGCCGGGGATGGTTGATGCGCATGTTCATTTCAATGAACCAGCACTTGGTCACTGGGAAGGGTTTGCTACCGGATCAGCGGCGCTCGCGGCTGGCGGATGCACGACTTATATTGACATGCCGCTGAATGGCGTGCCTCCTACGGTTCGGCTAAGTGCGCTTGAGCGGAAGCTGGAAGCGGCTGAAGGACAATCCTTGGTCGATTATGCGCTTTGGGGTGGGCTTGTTCCAGGCAATGTGGGCAATCTACAAGAGCTTGCGGAAGCTGGCGTCATTGGATTTAAGGCGTTCATGTCCTGTCCTGGCGGAGAAGGGGAAGATATTTTCGCTGAGGTAGACGACCTGACCCTTTACGAAGGGATGAAAGAAATTGCCCGCTTGGGGCTAGTGCTCGCACTTCACGCTGAAAGCGAGGAGATCGTATCCAAGCTGGCTGCGCAGGCACTCGCGGAAGGCAGACGCGGGGCGCTGGACTTCGTCGCGACGAGGCCAATTGCAGCGGAGCTGGAAGCGGTGAATCGCGCGCTGTTTTACGCCGAGGAGACGGGCTGCAAGCTGCACTTCGTGCATATTAGCAGCGCGGAAGCTGTGCAGGCCATCACGGAGGCGAAGGCCAAAGGGCTGGACGTCACGGTGGAAACGTGTCCGCATTACTTAGTGCTTACTAGCGCCGCCTTGGAGCGGCTGGGATCGGTTGCCAAATGTGCGCCTCCGCTGCGCACATCGGAAGATCAAGCTCAGCTGTGGGCGGCGCTGGCAGAGGGGCAGTTGGACATCCTCGCCTCGGATCACTCGCCTTGCCCTACTCATATGAAGCAAGGGGATTTCTTCGAGGCGTGGGGCGGGATATCCGGCGCGCAAAGCTCGCTGGAGATTATGCTGGACGAAGGCTACCTACGCAGAAAGGTGCCGCTAACTATGTTATCGCGGATGCTATCCCTTGAGCCAGCAAAGCGGTTTGGGCTGCATCCCCGCAAAGGTGAAATCGCTTTAGGTGCGGATGCTGATTTTGCTTTAGTAGATATGAAGCTGAGCTATTCACTTCGGGAGAGTGATCTGCTTTACCGCCATAAACATAGTCCTTATGTAGGGAAAGCGTTCGGATGTCGAGTGAGGGCGACTTTCGTGCGAGGTGCTAAGGTGTATGAGCTTGGTGAAGGGGGAGCGGAGAAAGCAGACCGAGATGGGATTTGGTTGCGCCACGCAGCAGTGATCGGAGGTGAAGACGGTGGCTAAAATGACACCGAACTCGCTGGATTTGCTGACACAATACGCAGAGCAGATGCTCGAAGTACTGGAATGGCTTTCCTCGTATGGCGCTGACCCAGAGGGGGGAGTCACCCGTTTGTTATATACGCAGCCATGGCTGCAGGCGCAGCAGGCTTTAAACCAAAAAATGCACGAGCTGGGGCTGGAAGCAGGCTTCGATGCCGTTGGTAATGTATTTGGAAAGCTTCAAGGGAATAACCTTCCTTTGAAGTCGGTTCTTACAGGTTCTCATGTAGACACGGTAAAAAACGGCGGTAAATACGATGGGGCATATGGCATAGTAGCCTCCATGATGGCACTTGGTTATTTGAAGGCTGCTTATGGAACTCCAGAACGAACTCTTGAAGTGGTTTCATTCTGTGAGGAAGAGGGAAGTCGCTTCCCGCTCACTTATTGGGGCTCTGGGCATGTGACGGGTGTGAGGTCGCTGACTGGAGTCTCAGGGATTGCTGATCTTGAAGGTGTGACTCTGCTTGGGGCAATGCAGCAAGCTGGATTCGACACTGTGAGTGTAAGTGAACACCCTGCGAAGCGCGAAGATATAGGAGCGTATATTGAGATTCATATCGAGCAAGGCTCTGTCCTGGAGTATAAGCAGAAGCAAATTGGCGTTGTTACAGCTATCGTAGGTCAAGTTAGGTTAACGGTAGTTGTAACGGGCACCTCGAATCATGCCGGGACGACTCCGATGACGATGCGAAAGGATGCTCTTGCAGGAGCTGCGGAAATGGTGGCTCTGACAGAGCGGATGGCGCTGGAAGAGGGGGAACCGCTTGTAGCTACCGTTGGTCGTTTGGAAGTGAAGCGGGGAACATCGAATGTGGTACCGGGGGAAGTTGAATTTACGCTGGATATTCGGCATACTGACGAGTGGAAGATGGATGCTTTTCGTGCGAGATTATTAGCTGAGTTTGAAGTAATCGCGAAGCGAAGAGATCTTCAAATAGATACGCTTGAAAATTTACATGCTTCGCCTGTGGCTATGCATGAAGGGATTTCGGCAGAAATTGAAGCTGCCTGTGATGCCTATGGGCTCCAGAGTATGCGGCTGCCTAGCGGGGCAGGACATGATGCTCAGTTGTTCGGGCCGATATGTCCGACAGCGATGATCTTCGTTCCAAGTCGCGCTGGCATTAGCCACAGTCCTGATGAGTTTACGGAACCGGCCGAACTTGTCGCTGGTTTCCAAGCACTGGTGCATGTGTTATACCAATATGGCTATGGGGGGAAAGTAGATGAAATCTTATAAAGACTTGTCGCCCTCGCTGCGAACGATAATGACCCCAGGACCCGTTGAGGTCGACCCGCGGGTACTGCGGGCAATGTCTTATCCGATTCTGGGACAATTCGATCCTGAATTTACTGAACTGATGAATGAGACGATGGAAATGCTTCGTGATGTCTTTCAAACAAAAAATCAATGGGCTTATCCAATAGATGGCACCTCACGTTCAGGGATTGAGGCAGTTTTGGTAAGTGTGATTGAACCGAGGGACAAGGTACTTGTTCCTATTTATGGGCGCTTTGGCAATCTGCTTGTGGAAATCTCGGAGCGCTGCGGTGCAGAGGTTGTCCTGCTGGAGAGAGAATGGGGCAAGGTGTTCGATCCAGAGGAAATCATCGCTGCCATACACCGGGAAAAACCGAGTATCGTTGCGATCGTCCACGGCGAAACATCCACGGGTTGTATCCAACCGTTTGATGGCATCGGAGCAGCCTGCCGTGAAGTGGATGCCCTGCTTGTTGTGGATGCCGTCGCTACGATTGGCGGTGTCCCGGTTAAGACAGACGAATGGCAGCTGGATGCTGTTATTGGCGGAACGCAAAAGTGTCTATCCGTCCCATCCGGCATGTCGCCAATTACGTATAATGAGCGAGTCGAAGCCAAGGTTATGCGACGTAAAACCATTGAACGAGGACTCCGTGAGAAAGGTTCGGCGGTGTCAGCTGGCAAGCCAGTCGCGAGCAACTATTTCGACCTGGGCCAGCTTCAGGACTATTGGAGCCCGAAACGGCTCAATCATCATACGGAGGCAACCTCGATGTTGTACGCTTTGCGCGAGGGCTTGCGTCTTGTCCTGCAGGAAGGCCTAGAAAATCGATATCGTCGTCATCAGTGCCATGAGGCTGCATTAGTTGCAGGCCTTCAGGCAATGGGCTTATCGCTATATGGGAATCCGGACTGTAAGCTGACGGTTGTGACCTGCATCCGTATTCCAGATGGAATTGCTGGAGAATCTGTGCGGTCGATGCTGTTAAATAGTTTCGGCATTGAAATCGCCAGTTCTTTCGGACCGCTGAAGGGTCAAATTTGGCGAATCGGCACGATGGGCTTTAGCTGTAATCAAAAAAACGTTCTCCACGTCCTTGGTGCACTGGAAGCAGTTCTCCTATGGCACGGCGCCGATATTACAGTCGGCAAGGCTTTGCAAGCCGCGTTAACGTTATATGCTCGTAAAGAGGAGGAGCTGCCATGTTAAACATCATGCCGCGAGCCGAGCGTGCCATGATTGCTACGCCTCATTATTTGGCTAGCAGTGTGGGGAGTGCCATTTTGCAGCAGGGAGGCAATGCATTTGATAGCGCGATTGCGATAAGTGCGACACTAGGAGTCGTCTACCCGCACATGACGGGGCTTGGCGGGGATGCCTTTTTCCTCATGCATGATGCAGCGACGGGTACTTTTACGGGCTTTAATGGAAGCGGGAAGTCAGCTGCGCTGGCGACGCCTGATTTTTACAAAGATAAAGGGTTAGATACGATTCCGCAAAGAGGAATTCTAAGTGCGATAACTGTTCCGGGCATGGTCGATGCCTGGTGGCAAGTATGGGAGAAGTACGGGAAGCTGCCGTGGGAGAAGCTGCTCGATCCAGCTATTGCTTATGCGGAAAACGGTTTTCCTATCTCGCGCAATTTGCTTTTTTGGATGCGCAAGGACGAGGCTTTCATTCGGGCTTCTGAGCAGCTGAGTGCCTTGTATATGGCGAACGGCGAGCTTTTGAAGGAAGGAGATCGTCTTGTTCAGAAAGACATGGCCCAAACGTTACGTATCGTTCAACTTGAAGGTAGAGAGGCCTTTTATGAGGGTTCCTTCATGCAAAAGGTTGTTGATAACATTCAGCGGGATGGTGGATTGCTGCAGGAAGATGATTTCCGTACTTATTCGGGAGAATGGGTGGAACTGCTTTCAACAACATACCGTGGATATGAGATTTATCAAATGCCGCCGAATTCACAAGGATTCACAGCGCTAATGATGATGAATATGCTGGAAAATATAGAGGTTAGTGCGGTTCCGCGGGCCTCCGCGAATTTTTATCATATGATGTCAGAAGTGATCAAAAAGGCGTTCAAAGACCGTGACCTTTACTTGACGGATCCCCGTTTTCGGGAAATTCCGCTGGAGCGTTTGCTTTCTAAATCCTATGCGGCGGAGCTCTGGAATGAGATTCAAGCGGAACCTCTCAAGGTGAGTGAACACCTATCACCAGCGATCGGGCAGGATACGGCTTATGCGGCTGTTGTTGATGATGAAGGGAACTCGGTCTCGTTTATACAAAGCTTGTATTTCGACTTTGGTGCTGCTTATGTGCCAGGCGATACGGGCATTATTATGCAAAATCGAGGTTCTTATTTCTCGCTGGATCCCGCATGCGCGAACGTTCTAGAGCCTAACAAAAGGTCATTTCATACGTTAATGCCTGCCATGGTGAGCAAAGCGGGGAAACCTTACATGCTTTTCGGTACACAGGGCGGAGAAGGTCAGCCGCAAACACAGCTGTCCATACTGACAGGCGTGCTCGATTATGGTTTGTCCATTCAAGAAGCCATATCGCTACCGCGTTGGGTATACGGCCGTACATGGGGGGAAGATGGCGATGCGCTGAAGCTCGAGCACCGTCTGGATGGCGATGTGTATGCGCGTTTGAAAAGGTGGGGACATCGTGTTGAACCTGTGAACCCTTGGGATGGGATTATGGGGCAAGCGCAGGGCATTGTGATTGATGAGAAAGGTTTCATGAGCGGTGCTGCGGATCCTCGGGGCGACGGTTTAGCGATCGGCTGGTAGGACGATAAATCCATAAGGCGAGGTGCGATGAGTGATGGAGGCTTATGACATTTTGCAAGCGGTGGAGAGTAATGCTCAGGCGCGTGTATTAGCGACGGTCATTCATGTGGAAGGTCATGCTTATCGCAAGCAAGGGGCGGTTATGCTGCTGATGGCGGATGAAAGCTCGCTAGGCAGTATTTCTCCCGGCTGTTTGGAAGCGGATCTGTCCGCATACGTATCTGCTGTATGGGAGTCGCAAAAACCGCAAATGGTGGAATACGACATGAGACCGGCAGACGATTTCGGCTGGGGTGAAACGATTGGCTGCGGCGGGTTGATTCGTATCCTGCTGGAGCCTGTTTCAGGGGAGCTGCTTGTCAATCTGCTGGTGGTGAAAGCTAGCTTGGATCGCGGAGAGGCCGTGAAGCTTCTTCGCACATACTCGGATGGGTATTCGAATATAACGTATACGTTGTGTCATCCAGATGAGGGAGTATCTACAGACCGACACGCTGTGCACGCCTCATTGTTTACGCCGAAGCCGAGGGTAATTGTGTTTGGGGCGAATCCAGATGCGATTCCACTTGCCCAAATGGCGGCAAGTGTTGGGTTTCGCGTGGTGGTAGCGGACTGGCGGGAAGCTTTCTGCAATGTGGAGCGTTTTCCGGAATCGGAGACGGTCGTAGCTTTTCCAGAGCAATTAGTGGAAGAACTAAAGCTGAATGCGCAGGATTATGTTATCGTGATGAGTCACCAGTTTGAGAAGGATGCAGCATTTGTGCGGGGAGCTATGGAGTCAACCCTGCGCTACCTCGGTATCATGGGTTCGAGGGATCGAACGGAGAGGATGCTTGAAGGACTAGAGCGGCCGGATTGGCTGCATTATCCCGTTGGTTTAAACATTGGCTCGGAAGGCCCTGTCGAAAATGCAGTCAGCATAGTAGCTGAATTGATACGTATGAAGCGTGGTGTTCGCACGACTGGAGAGTGGACCTCCTCTGTAGCCATGGGGCGAGATATCCAAAGCTGCCGCCCTTGGTGAGCATTGTGAAGAAAAAAATCGTTGGTGTGTACTTGGCTGCAGGCAGCAGCAAACGGATGGGGACAGCGAAGCAGTCGCTAGAAATGGCTGAAGGCGTACGGCTTGGCGGGCTTGCTTTGCTGCAAGCTCTTCATTCTGAACTGCATAGTGTGGTTGTTGTCGTGCGTGTTGGGGATTCCTTGGATTGGTTACCGGAAGAAGCTCACATGCATATATTATTGGGCAGATGCCGGATTGAGATATGTGCGGATGCTGAAAACGGGATGGCGCACTCGCTGCGCACGGGGATCCAGGTGGCGGAAGAGATGGGTGCAGATGGCATCTTAGTTCTGTTGGCGGATCAGCCTTTCGTAGATAGTCAGATGCTATTTCGCCTAACGAATGCGTTTAATAAGGAAGCGGGCTGCGATTACATCGCCAGCGGGGATAAGGGGATGCCGAAGCCTCCTGTTATTTTGGGGCGAGGGATGTGGCCGGCTGCTGCTGCTTTGGAAGGGGATGCTGGAGCTCGATCCTTATTACGCTTACCTGTGTACCGCGGTCAAATTGTGGAAGAGAAAAAACAGTTGAAATTTATGGACATTGACACAGTAGATCGCTATGAACAGGCGAAAAAAATATTTTCGCACCAATATATGTGAACTTAAATAACATAAAAGAGAGTGTGAGTGCATTATTACTAATAATGCGCTATTTTTTTATACAAAAACACAAAGTGTTGTTAAGTTAGTTGACGCGGTTTTTGCATATTGTTTATAGTATATCTAATTTATATGCGGATGGCTTTTGAATAAATGGGAACTTAGTTCACAAGATTTGCACCAAACCTAAAATGGGTAAACCCCATGTCAGAGCCTCTCAAGTGGTGGCTGTAACGATGAAATTCATCGCTAAAGTGTGGGGAATGAGTGAAAGTGTATTTGTAACGATGAAAAACAAGCTTAAAGTGGTAAACCCCATGTCAGAGCCCCTCAAGTGGCGGCTGTAACGATGAAATTCATCGCTAAAGTGTGGTAATGAGTGAAAGTGTATCTGTAACGATGAAAAACAAGCTTAAAGTGGTAAACCCCGTGTCAGAGCGCCTCAAGTGGCGGTTGTAACGATGAAATTCATCGCTAAGGTGTGGGGAATGAGTGAAAGTGTATATGTAACGATGAAAAACAAGCTTATAGGGGTAAACCCCATGTCAGATCCCCTCAAGTGGCGGCTGTAACGATGAAATTCATCGCTAAAGTGTGGGGAATGAGTGAAAGTGTATATGTAACGATGAAAAACAAGCTTAAAGTGGTAAACCCCATGTCAGAGCCCCTCGAGTGTCGGCTGTAACGATGAAATTCATCGCTAAAGTGTGGGGAATGAGTGAAAGTGTATCTGTAACGATGAAAAACAAGCTTAAAGTGGTAAACCCCATGTCAGAGCCCTTGAGTGGCGGCTATAACGATGAAATTCATCGCTAAAGTGTGGGGAATGAGTGAAAGTGTATATGTAACGATGAAAAACAAGCTTAAAGTGGTAAACCCCGTGTCAGAGCGCCTCAAGTGGCTTAAAGTAGTAAACCTCGTCACGAGGCCCCTCAAGTGGCGGCTGAGATGAAAGCTCAGTAATGGTTACAAAGTAAGTGTTCCTACGGAAAACTCAAGTATCTCTTACGAAGTAAGTTTTTCTAAAGAAAAACTTTAAGGAGGGTTGTTCATGTCAGTTCCTTTGTACCAGCTGCCAGAGCAGCAGCCTTCAGTATGGCAGCCTACGAGTGTAGAGGAAGCTATGCGTTTGAAGCATAAATGGGGAGATGACTCGGTACTCATTGCTGGGGGAACCTGGCTGCGTACTCGCTGGGAAAACGGTCATTCACCGCTCCCGCAGCATCTAATTAGCCTTGGAAGTATTTCATCTCTCTCGGGATTAACGGTTGATTCTCTTGGACACATTCATATAGGGCCAGCCCTTTGTTTAGCCGATTTGATGAAAAATGAGCTGGTTAGGCAAAGATGCGGACTCCTAGTGCAAGCCTGCTCGGAGATTGCAGCGCCCTCTGTTCGAAATTTAGCCTCTATCGGAGGCAACGTAATGTCACGAACGGGGGACCTGATACCTGTATTGCTTGTGATGGACGCCCAAATCATTTGCTCGGATGGGCAGAATGAACGTTCACTGGCGTTGACGGATTGGCTGGAAAGTTCGATTTCGACCCAGAACGAGGTAATGACAGGGATCGTGGTGCAAACGGCAGCTCAGATGAATGCGGAAGAGGGAAGCCGCTATGAGTTTTATCTAAAGGTGGGACGAAGGGAAGCATTCACCCCATCGGTTGTAACAGTGGCTGGGAGGCTAGCGCTCGGAACGGATGGAACCCTCACAAGCATTGCATTAGCTGCGGGTGGAGGAAGCGCTGTTCCAGCAAGGTTTAAAGATCTGGAGGCCGCTGCCATTGGCCAGCCTTTATCCAAGGAGCTTCTAAAGTATCTGCATAAGGGTGTGTTCGCGGAATTTGATGCTGTGGCTGATGATTATGCCGGTGTAACCTATCGCAAGCAGACAGCGGCCAATCTCATCGTTTCTGAGTGCTATAAAGCGTGGCAAAAAGGGGGCGGAGCGGATGCTCCTAGGTCGTGATACGTATGCAAAAAAGTGGATTATCCGACCTGACGGTGAGGAAAAGGTAACCGGTAAGCTCCGATATCTCACGGATTTAACAGCACCCGGCATGCTGCATGGGAAGGTACTTCGCAGTCGTTATCCTCATGCATGGATTCTTTCCATCGATACAAGCAAGGCGATAATGATTCCCGGTGTGCGCGTCGTGGTAACGGCAGAGGATGTGCCTGGGATGAATTTATTCGGCATTGCCTTCCCGCATCAGCCTGTGTTCTGTCATGAACGTGTTCGTTACATGGGGGACGCTTTGGCGGCAGTAGCTGCGGATACGGAAGAGATCGCTGAATATGCGCTTAGCTTGATTGAAGTTGATTATGAGCCATTACCCATTGTAGATGATCCAGAAACGGCGCTAGACGCGAGTGCAATTAGGCTGCATCCCGATGGCAATCTGCTTCACCGAACCAGCTTGAAGCATGGGGAGGCAGAGACGGCGTTCGAGAGGTGTGCACATATTGTTGAGGAGACGTACTTTACGCCTCGTCAAATGCATACTTACATGGAAACAGAGGGCGGCTTATTTATCCCAGAGGATGATGGGCGATTGACGGTTTACTCGCCGACGCAGCATGGTTACAAGGATCGGATGCAGCTGTCAAGGATTCTAGGGATGACTGAAGAGCAGATTCGGGTCGTATCCAGTCCGATTGGCGGATCGTTTGGCGGTAAGGATGAGCTCAATGTGCAGCCCTTCGGTGCCCTGATGGCATTGAAGACGGGATCACCGATCAAGATGCACAATTCGCGGCGTGAATCGGTCATATCAGGCATCAAACGGCATCCGATGCGGATTAGGATGAAGACCGGCGCGGATCAAGAGGGACGTCTCGTCGCGCATCAAGTCAGTATTCTTGCGGATACAGGCGCTTATGCAACCTTGGGTTGTGAGGTATTGAATTTTGCTACGGAACATGCGATAGGACCTTATAACATTCCGAATGTAGATGTTCAGGGGACGAGTGTATATACGAATAACGGTGTTTCCGGTGAGTTTCGGGGCTTTGGCGGCAATCAGGTGATTTTTGCCGTTGAAAGCCAAATCGAGCGGTTAGCCGAGAAGCTCGGTATGGACTCCTGGGAGCTGCGCAAGCTGAACTTGCGCGCTCCAAGCGACCCGGGGCCGATGGGACAGAAGATTGTGCAGACCGAGGGCGCGAGCCAAGTGTGGAGCAAGGTGAAGGAGTCGCCGCTCTGGGCGAAGCGCGGGAAGCTGAAGCGGGAAGGCGATGAAGCGGTACAGGAGGACGCGGGCGAGAGAAAGCAAGATGAAGCGGTAAAGCAGGGCGAAGGCGAGAAGCAGCAGGATCCAGCGGAGAGGCTGCAGGGGGCAGAGCGGGATGACGAGAGCGAAGGTCACAAGGGCGAAGATCACAAGAGCGAAGATCAAGCCCCGTGGATCCGCCGAGGCGTCGGCGCAGCGATGGTGATGCACGGCGCCGGGCTCGGCCTGGGCATCCCGGATCACTCCGGCGGACGCATCGAGCTTACGCCGGAGGGCAAGATCCAGGCCTCCTTCGGCTTCGAGGAGTTCGGGCAAGGGCTTTATGCAGCGCTCACGTTGATGCTGCAAGACTTTTTCGGCTGCGCCGCCGAAGACATCCGCATCGTCATCGGCGATACGGATCGCGTGCCGAGCAGCGGATCCAGCACCGCTTCGCGCGCCACCACGATGATGTGGCGCGCACTGCAGCGGCTGAAGCCGTCGTTCGTGCAGGCGCTGCTTCAGCAGGCGTCTGCACTCGCCGGCCTCACAGCCGAAGAGCTGGCAACCGGCGCAGGCGGGATTCATCGCAAGGGCGATGGATCGGGTAAGCCGGTTGTGACGTATGCGGAGTTGGCGGGGGTTGCGGAGGCAGCAGCCCAGCCGATCATCGCGCATACGGAGTTCGATTACCCGACGACGCCGGAAGGGCTGGTCGGCGCTCATTATTTATATTCCTACGCATCCGTCATCGTGGAAGTGGAAGTGAACATGCTGACGGGGCGAGTGAAGGTGCTGCAAACCGATCACGTCATAGCAGCAGGTCCTGTTATTAATCCGATGGGGTTCCTCGGGCAGATCGAAGGCGGCAGCGTGATGGCACTGGGATTTACGTTGACCGAGGATGCTGTCATGAAGGACAGCAATTACGTCCGGCATAATTTGGACACGTACCTGGTTCCAACCTTCAAGGATAGCCCTCATACCATTCGGGTAGAAGCGATCGAAGATTTGCCCGAGGGTGATACATTTGGCCCGCGCGGGGTTGGCGAAATCGGCTCCGTCGGTTTGGCCCCGGCCATTACCGCAGCGGTCCGGCAAGCAACGGGGATTTGGGTAAATCGACTTCCGATTTCACCGGAGAACATCGTGCAGTCCATCGACTGGTTAGAAGGGGTGGAGGCCATTGATTAATACCACTTATGTGCTTGAATGTTCCATTAACGGTAAGGCTGTTGCGGTACCGGTCCCTGCTTCCAAACGGATGTCGGATATCCTGCGCGATGACTTACTTTTAACAGGAACCAAAGTTTCTTGTGAGATAGGGCGATGTGGAGCCTGCATGGTACTGCTTGATGGTAAACCCGTTAATTCTTGTCTGCTCATGGCTTATCAAGCGGCGGGTAAGGAAGTAACGACTATTGAGGGGATATCGGCAGGGGAAGAGCTGCATCCTGTTCAGCAAGCTATGTTAGAGGAAGGAGGGCTGCAGTGCGGTTATTGTACCGCTGGTATGGTCGTTACGCTTACGGCTTTATGGGAAAAGAATCCTACCCCGACTAGGGCGGAGGCCGAAGAGGCACTGTGCGGCAATATATGCCGATGCACGGGCTATGAAGGCATTTTTAGAGCGGTAGAAAGATGTGGTTTGTCGATAAAAAGAGAGGGGTAGAAGCCATTATGACAAAAAAAGGGATGTTTTCCTTAACAGCTATCTTACTTATGTTCCTAACCGCTTGCTCTGGACAATCAACTACGACTAGCACCACGACCGCACCTAATGCATCCCCAGCTTCAACCCAAGCTGCTAATGCAACGCCGTCATCAGTGGAGAAAAAGCTGCCTAGAGTCGCCTTTGTCTATATCGGGGTTCCCGGTGATGGAGGCTGGACCTATGAGCATGATCAAGGCCGTTTAATGTTGGAAAAAGAGCTCGGCATCAAAGCAACCACGGTTGAAAATATTCCTGAAGGTCCTGATGCGGAGCGTGTGTTTGAAGAGTTAGCCCAGAAAAACGATATTATTTTCGGAACGTCCTTTGGTTATATGGACCCGATGTACAATGTAGCTCAAAAGCACCCGAAGGTGACATTCCTACACGCAACTGGCTATAAAACATTGCCTAACCTAGGGACTTACATGGGGCGCGAATACCAAAGTGCTTATCTCGTAGGTATGGCGGCCGGTAAAATGACCAAGAACAATCACTTAGGTTATGTCGGTGCATTCCCAATTCCAGAAGTTATTTATACCATTAATGCTTTTACACTCGGTGCGCAAAGCGTCAATCCGGACATTGATGTGTCTGTGGTTTGGAGTAATACTTGGTTCGATCCGGCGACGGAGAAGCAAGCTGCGATTTCTTTGCTGGATAAAGGCGTTGACGTTTTGGCTGCGTACCAAGATTCTCCGGCAAGTATTCAAGCTGCAGCGGAACGCAAAGTGTGGGGGATTGGAAACGATTCGGATATGGGCCGATTTGCACCTGAGACGTATATTTCGAACCCGAAATGGAACTGGGGACCTTACTATGTGCAGACGGTTAAAAGTGTCATGGACGGAACTTGGAAATCCAGCGCATATTTCGGAAGCATGAAAGAAGGCATTACAGATATAGCTCCTCTAGGTAAAAATGTGCCAGTCGACGTTAAAGTTCTTGTCGAGAAGAAGAAGCAAGATATCTTGAATGGTACCTTCGACGTATTCCAAGGACCTATCGTGGATCAAGATGGCAAGACGCGTTTTGAACAGGGTAAAAAGATGACAGACGAAGAGATTTTGGGCACAACCTGGTTTGTTAAGGGCATTAAAGGTGTCATTCCTAAATAAGCATGAGAGGACGTAAGGACGATGACGATACAAGATATTGCTTTGATTGACGAGTGGCATCCGGTGTTGTTGTCGTCAGAACTGTTAGAGAAGCCTATACCTGTCATCGTGTTAGGTGAAAAAGTGGCTGTATTCCGCACTTCGCAAGGCGTCCACGCCTTCAAGGACCTATGTATTCATCGGGGAGTACCACTATCGCTGGGCAAAGTGAAGGGGGATGAACTTGTCTGTGCTTACCACGGTTGGTCCTATAACGGCTGCGGTACTTGTACGCGAATTCCGTCTCTGCCTGCTGATCGAGCGATTCCCTCCAAGGCGAAAGCGTTCGTCTACGCATGTGTAGAGGCACATGGGTTTATCTGGGTGAGCTTAGGTGCACCAGTTCATTCTCTTCCAAAAGTGAGTGCGTATATCCCTGACGGCTTCAAAGAAGTCATCATGGGACCTTACACTCTGCAAGCTGCAGGACCTCGTATTATAGAGAACTTCCTCGACGTATCCCACTTGATGTTTGTACATGAGGGTCTACTGGGTGATAGTGAATTTGCCGAAATTGGGGATTATCAGGTTTCCGAGGAGGACGGTGTCCTTACTTCAGAGGAAATCGTCGTCTATCAACCCGACCCGGATGGAACGGGGCGCGGCGTACATAGCCGATACGTATACGAAGTGTTCGGTCCGCTCTGTGTCGCTTTCACCAAAAGAGACCGTGATACGGATCATATCTTCCGGTTGTTCTTGATGGTGCTGCCGGAAACGGAGCAGACGAGCAAAGCGTTCATGTTGAAGCAGAGGAACTATGCTTATGAGGAACCTGACGAAGTTTTCGTTCAGTTTCAAGATCTGCTCATTGAGCAGGATCGTGAAATGGTCGAAAACCAGAAGCCAGAGCTGCTGCCGCTCGATCTTCAAGCGGAGCTGCACCTGAATACAGATCGCTTGAGCATCGCGTACCGCAAGCGGCTTCGGGAACTGGGCGTCACCTTCGGGACGGCTTAAGGGTTGAATTGAGCGCTGCGGCGCATGAGAGAATAACCGAAATGGTTGTTCTTCTATGCGCCGCAGTGTTTTTTACGAAGTGATTTCATTATGTTTTCCTCATTATCTTTTTTTCCTGCTATTCTTCATTAGCGTCATTCTCCTGGAATGGCGCAGCCAAGAATAATAGGATCGTAAGTCACGTAATTCCATGGTTTTAGACATAAATCCAAGGAAGGTGATGACAATCATTCTATGTAAGGGTTTGCCGACCAGATCGGTTTCGTTCTCTACCTCAGTAAATTGCACGACCATTAGTAAATCATCATCGATAACGTATACTTCTTCTTCGTTGCGGTAGTAGGGCGCTATTTTGCCACTTTTAAGCTTATCCCACAAATACTTACATATATCCTCAAGACTCGTTTCTTCCTCTTCCACACGAGTGATCCATCGAGTATGGGCATGATGGGTGATGACAATATCGACGATCTTTTTGTCAGCTAGTTCGATATAGAAGGGCTCATAGGTACTCCATCGGCTCATTAGTTTATCTTTCATACCTTGAACTCCTTTCTTCTCATCCATGCAAAGAACCAAGTGTGTTTTCCATATATATACTTATTATCATAAAGTTAACTTGTATCAAGGGCATCACATAAATCATTTCACTGATTTCTGAGTATTTTTCATACTCGTGCAAAAAATGCAAAAACCATTACATGAAAACGAAAAAAAGGATTGCATGATTAGCCGGGGCTAATTATACAATCCTTTTTTTATTTGGTAAAATAATACTAGGCATTAATCCCATTTACTTCTTGGTTCAGATGGTCCTTTTTTTCTAGTATCTACTGTAGAATAAAAGGTTTTAAGCACTGCTGCTGACTCTTTTTTAGATAAAGATAGCTCATTTAAGAAAGGGCTTGCATCTTCGCGTGAATTGACGCGTGTCAACTTGTGAACAGCATCATGTAATTGCGGAGTTAATTGGATGATAGGCATATAGTCACTCCTTTCTCGAACGATTAGACTACAATTGTATTATAGCAAATAAATGGTAGGGTGGTAGATTATGAGAAATAAATATGGAGTTGCGTTTTGTATATCGATTTTCGTTATATTGCAAGTGTGGTTCTCGTATATTACCTTTCAATCCCCTTATATAGGGATTTATCTTGAATTAACTCCACAGCAACAATGGGTGATTAACGAATTGGATCAGGAAAGCGCCAGTATGAAGCTGGACGTTAAAGTAGGCGATATCGTCAAGCAAGTAGACGGTAGGCTTCCCGATGCATTCCCGAATGTTCAAAAATGGAGAACGGTAGAGCAAGCCCATACATTGTTGATTAGTAGAGGCGGGGATGAGCACAAGATCGATGTAAACATCAATAGCACGGCCATATACGATGTGGTTCCGCTAGTAGAGGAATTCGTGTGTCTGTTTATGGCTGTTTTCCTTTTTGGAAAAATGCGCCGTTCTCCATCAGCCAGGCTGCTCGCAGCTGTTTTTCTAACCATGACAATCATTTACACGAGTCTAGGTGCTTCTGTGAGGGGAGATACTGTTGGAAAAATTGTAATCACCAGCATGATGATGGTATTGCCGATTGTATTTTTTCACTTTCTAATTGTCTTTTTCAAGGAAAAAGGAAATCTGAACTTGCCGTCTAGGATTTTGAAATATTTGTATGCGATAGCGATAGTAGGATTTTGTATAAGATGCTTGCTCCTTTACCCTTCGATAGCATATACGATTCATAGTTATAATGGCTCAGTAACTTTAGGCTTTTTCATTAGCGTCACTTTATTCAACTTGTGTGTATTAACGATTATGTATTTCAAAGTCCGTAAAGAAAAGTCCTACGTGTCCAGCATTGTAAAGAACGTTTGGTTATCACTGTTTATTTCTTTTTTACCGGTCATCAGCTTCTCCTTTCTTCCACAAGTAATTGTTGGACATTGGATTATTGATGCCATATATACAAATGGGTTTATTTTATTGTTTCCCATCTCTTTTGCATACCTGATTGCTTCCAATCAGTTATATGATATCGGTCTTGTGTTCAGGCGATTTTTGTTCGCGGGTCTGTTGGCTATTTTACCAGCCAGCCTGTTTACAGGGGCATATGCTTTCTTATTTCGCCATGTAGTGGATGAAAAGCAAATTCTGTTCGTTTTCGTCGGGTCGATGCTACTAATTTCTACGGTGCTGTATGCAGCCGAATATTTGACAACGCGGCTTGAACCGTTTTTGTTCCCGCGAAAATTCGCCCTGCAGTTGGCTTTGAAGAAAATCTCCAAAAACCTAGGAACCATTTCCAGTTTCCGTGAGTTGAAAGAAATTATACTCTTGGATATTGTTGGTACACTTCAGGTCATGGGTGGAGCCATTGTGTTCCAGTATAAGAACGAAACCGAGATCATTTACGAAGGGGAAATAGATACTTCAGAGGTTAAGCAGCTTGTCAACTCATCATCCTTGCTCGATCATCCACTATATACGTGCTTGGAGATGAATAGCCACGAAGAATATACGAGTTATTTAATAGTGACACGCAAAAAGACAAACACGATGCTTTCGAACGAAGAGAGGCAGTGGTTGCAGCTAATTACATCCTATTTGGAAGTTAGCTTGGAAAATGTCCACTTGATCCGCAAGTTAACAGCTAGATTGCAGCAATTAGCTTCCGAGCTTCCTCAAGAAACGGCTGCGAATGATATTTTATGGTTTCGTAAGGTGATGTTTGAACTTCAGGAAGAGGAACGAATTCGAATTGCTAGCGATCTTCATGATACGACGATGCAGGATCTTTTCTTTCTCAAAAGAAGAATATCCTCTCTTGCAGATAAGTCAACGATGCATCAAGAAGATCAGGTGCTGTTGAAAAATATGAATAATTTTGTGGAAATGATTAATGCCAGCCTGCGCCAAAGCTGCTTTGAGTTAAATCCTCATTTGCTAAAAGAGGTAGGTCTGATTCAAACGTTAAAGATGTATTTAGAGAAAGAGTCATATACAACACCATTTGAGCTTGAATTTGATGCAGGACATTCTGCTGTCATCGAAACCAAAGATTTGCTTACTAAGCGGCATATATTTCGAATCGTCCAAGAGCTGCTTAATAATGCAAAAAAGCATTCTCAGGCTTCCAAAGTTAACTTCCGCATAATGGAAAAAGATAATTACTTTTGCTTAATATATGAGGATGACGGGGTAGGATTTCGTGACAGAGACGAAGTTCATCTAGAGATTGGCGCATCAGGCATGGGGATTGAACAAATGAGAAGCAGAGTCTTGCATGTGGGTGGACGCTTTGAGCTCAACACACATAACGGAAACGGAACGAAATTTATAATTACAATACCAACGGAGGAAGTGATTTCAGCATGATTGAAGTCGTCAAGACATTGGTTGTTGATGATCATCCTTTATTTGCGCGTGCGACCAAGACATTATTAGAAGAAATAGATGGTATAGAAGTTATCGGTGTTGTCGCTAATGCCAAACAATGCTTGGAACAAGTAGAGCTGCATCAGCCAGGCCTCGTATTTCTAGATTATCAACTTCCTGATGTATCCGGTACAGAAGTCGCTGCTCAGTTAAAGGACATTTATCCGAATATGCATATTGTTATTTTTACGGGAATTGATATACAGGGCATCTTGAATAAATTAATCGAAATCAAAGTAAGCGGCGTTCTATCGAAGGAGTCGAGCGAACGAACGATTAAAAATATGGTGAATTGTATGTTGGATGGCCATACGATGCTGCCGTTATCATTCTTTCACCAGATGCAATTAAGTGGAGAATCTGCCAAGGATGACTGTGTGTTGCTAGAGGAAGAAGTACTCATGATGAACATGTTGGTCAAGGGGGCGACTCACGATCAAATTGCAGAACGCATCTTTATGAGCAAGCGAACTGTTGATAATTATTTACGTAAGATTTACGACAAATGGGGCGCCAAATCAAGAACAGAAGCACTAGAAAAGTTTATTAAAAGCAAATATTACACGCAGGCTTAGGGGAGGAAATGATGCAGGACATCCAGCAGCATATGCATCGTGTTATTGATGACTATATTTATGTAGAAGATTTAAATACTCTGCTTAAATCTTTTATAGATGATAAAGAAAAGGAAAACAGTACATGGTCTAAGATCACGATTTGCACGCACAGGATGTTAGGAGGAGACTCACCTCACATTCATCGACTTGCTGCGGTGACGGAACTGGTCATTCTAACTTTGGATATTATGGATGATTTGCAGGATCAAGATCAAGGTAGTAAGCCATGGATGCGATGTCCGCAAGCCATTACCTTGAATGCTGTTATGGCGCTGTTCATGGGAGTTCTAGGTGAATTGGGGCACTTGCAGGTCAAAGATAAGCTGCTTGTCGAGGTCAGTAAAATCATTTCGAGATCGGTTAACGGCCAACAAAAAGATATAACCAATGCGATATCAACTGTAGATGATTATCTAATGATGACGCAAGAGAAATCAGGTTCCTTATTCCGGCTTGCCTGTTTCATGGGCTATTCTGCTTTAGAATGCACGGAGGAAACCATTGAACAGATTCATCAATTAGCTGACTGTATTGGCCTTATTCATCAAATTCAAAATGATATGAGAGATCTTGTTCGGTTTGATGTGAAAAACGATTTGATTGGAAAGAAACGAACGCTTCCTGTGTTGTATCTACTATCCATTGAAGATACGGCATTCAGCCAATTGAAAGGTTATTATGAGGGTGAAATTACTACAGAGTTCCTTTTGGAAAAGAAAGAGGATTTTTTGCAAATGATTCAAGATTCCGGATGTATGGAATATGCCCGAATTGTCCAATCGGTTTGCATTCAAAAGGCGGAAGAGATTTATGAGAATTTGCAAGCCATCTCTCCTTGGAAAGAAAGGTTTAAGGAAACTACGTACGGCGATTTTCTGGATGCGGAATAGGTGGGCAATGGAGCTTTCATATTTTACAGATGGGAAGTAGAGTGGACTATTGTTTCTTAGGCTTGAATGATTTTGAAGGCCGTTAAGTTCGTCCGCATGTGCGGTGGGACTTGATGGCCTTTTTTTAAGTAAGTGAAGTCATGAGGAACGACGATCCTCTATTTTGTGAAAATGAGCTAGAAATTGAATTAGGCGGAACGTAAGGACTCTATTTCTTGAAATAACGGCAATCTGGAGGAAAAACTATGAAATAGAGGATCTACGTTCCTCCTAATCCTGAAATTCGGTTGTTTTCGTACAAATAGCGGCTTCACGTTCCTTTAAAAGACACTCACATATCTAAATTGCGGCAATCTGAGGTTAACAGGCGTAGGTAGAAATGAAAGGGATGAGCAGGAGGTTGGAGAAGTGTCCAATTGGAGCCATTAGTCGAAGAAAGAAGAAGATATATGTTATTGACAATGGTTCTCAATTAAAATAAAATAGATATTAAATAATAATTACTCTAAATAAAAGAAACGTAATCACAATCTTACCGACGAAGGAGAATGCAGATGTCCCATAACCACTTAACTACGAACCAGGGCGCGCCTGTAGGTGATAACCAGAATTCACGGACAGCAGGCCAGAATGGCCCGACGCTATTGGAGGATTACCACTTATTAGAAAAGATCGCTCATTTCGATCGGGAGCGTATTCCGGAGCGTGTGGTTCATGCGCGTGGAGCGGGAGCTTTTGGAACCTTTACAGTTGAGAATTCGATGAAACGATATACGAAAGCGGGCTTTCTAGCTGAAGCGGGTAAAGAAACGGCAGTATTTGTACGCTTCTCCACCGTTATTCACGGGCAAGGGTCACCTGAAACAGCACGCGATCCGCGCGGATTCGCCGTTAAATTTTATACAGAAGAAGGCAATTACGATCTAGTCGGCAATAATCTTCCTGTTTTCTTTATTCGCGACGCGATGAAATTCCCTGATATGGTTCATTCCTTGAAGCCAGCGCCTGACACGAATGTGCAGACACCCGACCGTTACTGGGATTTCATGTCCCTGACACCAGAATCGACGCATATGCTGACTTGGGTATTCTCGGACTACGGCACACCAGCGAATTACCGTGAAATGAATGGTTTCGGTGTTCATGCGTTCAAATGGATTAATTCCGTAGGGAATTATGTGTATGTGAAATATCACTGGAAACCGCACCAAGGCGTTCGCAATTTGAGCAAAGCGGAAGCTTCAGCCATTCAGGGCGAGGATTTCAGCCATGCGACAAGAGATTTGTACGACCACATCGATCGCGGCGAATTCCCAAAATGGGATTTGCATGTGCAGCTGCTGCAGCCTGAGGATTTGGACGCTTACGATTTTGATCCGCTGGATCCAACAAAAGTGTGGCCAGAAGATCTTATTCCATTGCAAAAGGTAGGGACAATGACGTTAAACCGCAACGCACAGAACTTTTTTGCTGATGTGGAGCAAGCGGCTTTTGCGCCAAGTGTATTGGTATCCGGAATAGAGCCTTCGGAAGATAAGCTGCTGCAAGGCCGACTTTTCTCCTACCCAGATACACAAAGACACCGTCTAGGTGCCAACTACCTGCAAATTCCGGTGAACTGCCCTTATGCAACCGTGCAAAATAACCAGCGCGATGGCGCTATGCAAATGAAGCAGCAGCCTGGCAGTGTGAATTATGAGCCAACTCGTCATGCCGATGAACCGAAAGAAGCGCCTGAATTCCGCGACAGCAGCGCTCCGCTCAACGGATCCGCTGGTAGGCAAAAAATCGCGAAAACGAATGATTTCGCACAAGCCGGAGACACATTCCGCAGCTTCAGCGAGCAGGAGCAAGCGAATTTCATTTCGAATCTGGTAGGCGACCTCTCGTCTGTTCACGAGAAATCGAAATTGCTGGCGATATGTAATTTCTACAGAGCGGATAGCAGCTTGGGAGAAAGCTTGGCAGCTGGCTTGAACGTGGATATTTCCGGATACTTACAACATTTGAACCGCTAATGGCCATCATAAAATAAAATAAATAGGTGAATAAATGCTAATAAATCGAAGAGGAGGTTCCCATCATGGTACAACATGATCTGAATCAAGCGCTGCAGCGGATGCGCGCCAAAAACATACCTTTAACACCTCAGCGGTGTGCAATACTTACGTTTCTTTATGCGCAGGGCAGTTACACGACGGTCAAAGACATATGTGAGGCATTGATCGTTAAATATCCCCATATGAATGCAATGACGGTTAACAGCAGCTTGCATGTGTTTAAACAGCTTGGTTTAGTTAATGAGTTGCCTGTAGTCGGTGCCTCCTTACGATATGAAGCGGCAATTTGTTCGTAAATGGTTGATAATAAGTAAGGCGCTGCAGTGTAAGAAGGGATAATATGGCCTCTTCTCACGCTGCAGCGCCTTTTTTAGTATAACCCCGATTGCTCTTTAGTGCTCTCGCGTCTGAGTTCGTTCACGGCGTCCATAAGATCTTTACTAAGATAGGACCCAGCTTCTTCATAGACAGGTTCAAGTGCTTGCTGCCATTCATCCCGTTCCTCTTTGGATAGGAGGTGAACGTTCATCTGGCCAATCCTCTGCAGCTCGTTCCATTGTTTACGGTTGATCTCGATCGCATTTTGGTTAGCCCAAACCGTCGTTTCCTGCATGGCCTCATTAATCGTTTTTTGCTGATCAGCGGATAGCTTCTCCCAAAATACCTTATTCATTAGCACGCCATAACCTAGATAAGCATGATTGCTTATGGTTAGATATTTTTGGACTTGATACATCTTTTTAGAGTAGATGTTCGAAATCGTATTCTCTCCACCGTCTACCAGACCGGATTCCATACTGCGGTAAACTTGGTTAAAAGGAATGGGGACTGTCTTTGCATTCAGATGACGAAATTGGGATTCAATAACCTTGCTAGGAAGAATTCGAAATGTCAAATCTCGAAAATCTTCCGGATGGACGAGCATGCCGCGATTGGAGGTCATCTGCTGAAAACCATTTGCCCAAAAACTTAGACCGATAATGCCTTTTTCTTCAAGTTTGCGCATTAGGATATCTCCGATCTTGCCCCGGAACGCCTTTTCTACAGCCTCTTCATTTTGGAAAGCAAAAGGGAGGTCCATCGCCATCCACTCAGGTACGACCTCAGATATATTAGAGAAGCTTGGCGCAATCATTTGAATGCTGCCTCCCTGCAAAGCCGCAACTTCTTCCGTTTCATTGTATAAAGTACTGTTCGGAAACAACTCTACTTTGATGGTGTCATTTGTTTTTTCTTTAACTAATCGGGCGAACTCTTGAGCGGCTAAACCTTTGGGTGTATTCTCCGCTACACTAAAGCTGAATCGGATGACCTTTTGTTGGCCGAGTCCAATCTGCTCATCATCACCCACAAGCGGGCCGTTATTAAATTGCCAGGAAAAACCGAATCCCACCGCTGTCAGGAGGCCGATTAAAATAAACAACGTAATACCGAAAAATGTTCTCATAATGGACCCCCCAGCTGTTGTATATCATAAATTCAGTGTAACATAATGTATGATGATCGTAGAAATAAACGGTAAGCTAGAAAGTAGGTGATGGCTTTGAAGATCAAGGGGCTTCGCATGAATTGGAAAATTACGATCCTGTCGTTCGGTATCGTATTATTTGCGATTTGTATCGGCGGTATCATTTTAATAGGCCGTGTAATTCACCTTCAGGAACAAGAGCTTGGACAGAGACTGCTTGTTACTGCGCGCACAGTTACCCAATTGCCTTCTATCATTAGCGGGCTTACGGAACAAAGCCATAGGCAGGAAATTAATCTGATCACTGAACGTCTTCGAATCATTAATGACGTTGACTATATTGTTGTTATGGACATGAACGGCATTCGTTGGTCTCACCCGTCATCCTCCCGGATCGGGGAGCTTTCGCAGGGGGAGGACGAGCATGCTGCCTTTGCCGAGCATACGTATCTTTCCAGGGCAAAAGGAGAGCAAGGGACAGCGCTTAGAGTCTTCGTACCTGTCATGAATGAGCAGCACGAACAAGTAGGCGTCGTATTGGTGGGGAAGCTGGTGCCGGGACTAACCGGGATCATTCTCGACATGCGGGGGCAAATTTATGTGACGGTATTTTTATCTTTGCTTTTTGGTGTGTTGGGTTCGTGGATGCTCTCAAGGCATATTAAGGAGCAGATGTTTCGCTTGGAACCTGAGGAAATCGCCCAGCTGCTCGTAGAGCGAACCGCCACTTTCAATGCGATGCATGAAGGCGTTATTGCCATAGACAGCCAGGAATACATCACGGTTTTTAACGATAAAGCCAAAAAAATGCTGCAAATCGAAGGAGAAGTACTGGGACGCCATATTCGGGAAGTGCTGCCGGATACGAGACTTCCTGAAATTTTGCAGCTTAATCATGCTGTTTATAACCAAGAACTGCATGTTGGTCCTGCTCATATTTTGAGTAATCGGGTTCCTATTAAAGTAGGGCATCATACGGTTGGCGCCGTAGCTATTTTTCAAGATCGCTCAGAGGTGACGAAAATAGCGGAAGAGTTGACCGGAGTAAGGGCATTTGTCGATGCACTTCGTGTGCAGAATCACGAATATATGAATAAGCTGCATACCATCGGCGGCTTGATTCAACTTGATCATAAGCAAAAGGCGCTTGATTATTTATTCGAAACGATGGAAGCACAATCCGAGCTTAGCAGCTTTGTCTCGAGCAAGATCGCGAATGAGAGTGCGGCAGGGTTGCTCTTGGGGAAAATCAGCCGCGGCAGAGAGTTGGGCGTCGATGTCCGTTTGGACCGGGCAAGCAGGCTGGTGCGATTTCCGGAACATTTGGATCAGCACGACGTTGTGGTCATCTTGGGGAACCTGATTGAGAATGCTTTTGATGCCCTGAAGCAGAAGGAAGGTAAGAAAGAGGTCTTTATCAGTATCGAACAGGATGATGAAGTATTATCGATTTTGGTCGAGGATAATGGGAAGGGTATGAGTGAGGAAACCAAACAACGCATGTTTGAGCGAGGCTTCTCCACAAATGCAGGCGAAGGCAGGGGCATTGGTTTGTATTTAATCCATAATATTGTGAACAAATGCGGTGCTCATCTGGAAGTAGAGTCCACGTTTGGCGTGGGGACGAGCTTTATTCTCACATTCCCGATGCATACAAGAGAGGAAGAAACTCATGTACAGAGTCGTACTGATTGAGGACGATCCGATGGTTCTTGAAGTGAACAGGCAGTTTGTTGAGAGAGTTCCCGGCTTTGAAATTGTAGGGACATCCTCTAACGGGTTAGATGGTATCGAGAAAGTTCGTGAATTGAAGCCTGACCTTGTAATTCTAGATATCTATATGCCGGGGCAAAATGGAACCGAATTGCTGCAGCAAATTCGAAATGAACAGCTGAATGCAGACGCTATTGTCATTACGGCGGCTAATGACATTCCAACGATCCAGCGGATGCTTCATCAGGGGGCCGTGGACTATATCATGAAGCCTTTTAAGTTTGAAAGAGTCCGAGAAGCGCTGGAAAATTACCAAATAATGAAGAGGCGATTAGGTACAGAATCGACATTATCACAAGTTGAATTGGATCAACTATTACACGGTAATAACGGGGGAGAACCGCTTCCTGAATCACCTGCGTTCAGTGTGCAAAGGGATTTGCCCAAAGGTCTGCAAGCACTGACGATGAAACAAGTCATGTTGTTTCTGATGCAGCAGCACAAATCTTTATCCGCGGAAGAAGTAGCCGAGGGCGTTGGATTAGCAAGAGTTACGGCGCGCAGGTATCTGGATTTTCTGGAGAAGAATAAGCAGGTGAAGTTAGACCTTGAATATGGCGGGATTGGGCGCCCGATTAATAGATATGTATGGATGGCAGACGATAAAAGATCATAACTAAAAGTGAAGACCAAAAAGACCATAAGTACCAATATGGTCAAATTCTTCACGCCTTCTTTTGAAAGCGATATCATGAAAACAGAAATAGATGTTATAACAAAGTCTAATATCGCTTGAGGTGAAGAACGTGTCAATCCCATCGGGAGTTAATACAAGTATTATTTTGAGATTAGAATTGGATAAGGATACCGCGTCGTTCGGCAGTGTGGCTACGGCCATTAGTGATGCAGGTGGAGATATTATAGCCATTGACGTCGTTAGAACGGATAAAAACATCACGGTTCGGGATATCACGATCAATGTATACGATAACAAGCATACCGAATTGATTGCCGCAGCCATCCGCACATTGGCGGGAGTGAAAATCGTTCATGTTTCGGATCAAACGTTTCTCCTTCATTTGGGCGGGAAAATCGAAATGAGTCCAAAATATCCTATTAAAAATCGGGATGACCTCTCTAGGGTGTATACGCCGGGTGTTGCCAAGGTGTGTATGGCGATCCACGAAAAGCCGTCGCTTGCTCATACACTCACAATCAAGCGCAACACAGTCGCGGTCATATCCGATGGAACTGCCGTACTTGGTCTAGGTAATATTGGACCTGAAGCTGCGATGCCCGTCATGGAAGGAAAAGCGATGCTGTTTAAGCAGTTAGCTGGTGTTGATGCGTTTCCAATATGTCTGGCTACACAGGACACAGATGAAATTGTGAATATCGTGAAAGCGCTATCTCCGACGTTTGGCGGAATCAATCTAGAGGATATATCTGCACCTAGATGCTTTGAGATTGAACAGCGGCTCATCGAGGAATTGGATATTCCCGTTTTTCATGATGATCAACATGGCACAGCTGTGGTGCTTTTGGCAGGATTGATTAATGCCGTTAAGATCGTGGGCAAGAAGCTTGAGGATTGCAAAATTGTGCTTTGCGGCGTTGGCGCGGCAGGAACGGCTTGCACCAAAATGCTGATGGCTGCAGGTGTTCGAAATATTATCGGTGTCGATCGACAGGGTGCTATCACGCGTGATGGTGTTTACGACAATCCGTTTTGGCAATGGTATGCGGAACATACGAATCCGAAGCAGATTCAAGGATCGCTGTCGGAAGTTATTGAAGGAGCAGATATTTTTATCGGTGTATCGGGTCCTGGTGTACTGAAAAGAGCAGACGTCGCCAAAATGGCGGAAAATCCGATCGTCTTTGCAATGGCAAACCCGACGCCGGAAATACTCCCCGAAGAGGCAGAGCCTTATGTGCGGGTTATGGCAACTGGCCGTTCGGACTACCCGAACCAAATCAACAATGTGCTGTGCTTCCCAGGCTTGTTCCGAGGATTGCTGGATTGCAGGGCATCCAGAGTGACTGAGAATATGAAGCTTGCCGCAGCCAAGGCGATTGCATCGGTTGTTCAAGAGGATGAGCTGAATGAGTCTTACATTATTCCAAGTGTGTTCAATCAATCAGTCGCGGAACGAGTGAGAGATGCGGTTATAGAAGCAGCTTATGAAGACGGGGTCGCCAGAAGACGTAAAGAGAAAGTCCAAGCCTAATAAACCCCACAAAGTGACGCTAAGCTCTGAAGTATATTCCGACTACTTTGCGGGGGCCCCAAATAACTTTAGGAGGAATTAAGATGATGATGAAACTTAGAAAAAACTTAACCCTGCAGGTACTGCTAGCGATTGTGCTCGGGATTGCGGTCGGTCAGTTTTTCCCTCATCAGGGAGAGAGCTTAAAAGTACTTTCTGATGTGTTCGTCAAAATGATCAAGATGGTCATAGCTCCAATTGTGTTCTTTACCATTGTTATCGGGATCTCTGGAATGGGTGATATGAAAAAAGTAGGTCGAATCGGCGGAAAGGCGCTGCTGTACTTTGAAGTTATTACTACGTTTGCAATGGTTATCGGCGTAGCTGTCATGTACATCATTCGCCCTGGCGCAGGAATGAGCACGGCAGGTGTGAAGGCCGCAGATGTTGCGAAGTATACGAAAGACGCGGCAGCAACTAGTCACGGCTTTGTCGATTTCCTTACAAGTATCGTTCCGGATAACGTGATGGCTGCCTTCTCCAAAGGTGACATGCTGCCGGTTCTATTCTTCTCTATCTTGTTTGGTTTGGCGATGGCTGGTCTTGGGGACAGAGTGAAACCCGTTACGAACTTCTTGGAGAAAATGAATGAAATATTCTTCCGCATTGTAGGAATCATCATGAAGTTCTCTCCAATTGCTGCTTTTGGTGCAATGTCTTATACGATCGGTAAATTCGGCGTTCATTCCTTGTTTTCTCTCGGTAAAATGATGGGGTCCGTCTATATAACCATGGCACTGTTCATCTTTATTGTGCTCGGATCCATTTGTAGAATGTATGGGTTTAGCTTAATTAAGCTTTTGCGATTCATTAAAGAAGAGCTACTGCTTGTATTAGGGACATCTTCTTCCGAATCTGCATTGCCGCGCGTAATGGAAAAGCTGGAGAAGTTCGGCGCATCGAAGCCGGTCGTAGGTCTCGTTGTTCCCACTGGTTATTCGTTCAACCTTGATGGTACATCGATCTACTTATCTATGGCAGGGTTATTCATTGCACAAGCCTATGGTGTAGAACTAAATTGGATTCAGGTACTGACCTTCATGGGCGTGCTCATGCTAACTTCGAAAGGTGCTGCTGGCATCACCGGATCAGGCTTCGTCACACTGGCGGCTACACTGGCCGCAATTCCGAACAATGTCATTCCCATTGAAGGCATGGCGCTTCTGATTGGGGTGGACCGGTTCATGTCCGAAGCGAGAGCAATTACGAACATTATTGGTAATAGCGTAGCGACAATTGTGATTGCGAAGAGTGAAAATCAGTTTAATGCAAATCCAGAAGAACCAGATATGTCGCTACAAACGGGGGCTGTGAAAGAAGTTTCTGCTGTGTAAAATGGTTAAAAGAGGGTATTCCATTTGACGGAATGCCCTCTTTTTATTTTTTTGGGGTTAGAGGGAAAGGCAGAGCTTACCACCTATAATGCCTCCTCCCAACTGGTATTCAAAACGCCAAAATTCGATTTTTAGATTCTTTCAGTTTTTGTGAGGGCAAATGGGCTATAGTGGTTGTCAGTGTTGTAGTTTATACAACAATTCAGATGCCAAAAGGCTATTTGGTAACTTGAAGTTGTAGTTTGTACAACATTTTGAGCCCATTTGGTGCGAAATGGCCTGAATAGGACCAAATTGTTGTACGTTATGCAACAACGATGGAATGAAGCGAGATTTCGGCCGTAATTGTTGCACTTTTTACAACATCGTTCAACCGCAAATAGGGATTCATGCATCCAGTAACCTCAACCCAGTATAGATGACGATTGCTCCGAATTAAGACGCGTTCAAAAGTGAAAAAAACGGATGAATGAATCGACGGTCGCTGTTGTACAACAAATTAGCCTTTAAACAGCCTCACCCATTGAAGGCGTAAGCCGGTATTTAGTGCGTTAAGCATTAAATAAAGGTCTTGTCGAAAAATATTAGGGTTGGGCAAGTCGCTTATGAACAGCTGTACAACAGACAGATCGGGTCTCAGGAGATGATGAGAATCTCATCTGAGGTCGCAAACCGTTTAAAAGATAGAAAACGCACCAAAAAGCGAACTATCCAAAAGATTTAGACGAAAATTGTTCGTTTTTTGAAATTGACATCGCACGTTAGTTGGTAGTAAACTAGGGAAGCGGGAAATGAAGCCGCACTAATTGAAAATGTCGAATCAACTCGTATAAAATCAGGGATAAGGCCTGAAAGTTTCTACCCAAAAACCATGAATTTTTGGACTACGAGGAAGCGAATGAGGGAAACCATAGGAAGACGATGGTCTTTTTGCATTCGGTTCTTTTGCTGTCCAGCGGATAGAATCATGTATTCTAGCTCTGGGCGTTTTTTGGGTTTAAGGGCATGATAGTATAGTAATTATTTATAATGAAAGTTTTAAAAGTTAGCTTTCAGAACCGAGAAGGTTGGACGAAAGGTGGAGAAGGAGGAACGGAGCTAAGAGTTTTCCGTAGGAAAACTGGCTTCGGAAGCATTCGCTGTGGTACTGGCTACGTGAGTACCGGACTTCCCAAGATTTCGTTCAAGATTCGATGTCGAGATACATCATCGCATAATCTTCGTTATCAAAGTTGATTTTTAAAATTACAATATGAAAGTAGGTTTATGATGACTGTACGTGTAGGTGTCATAATGGGAAGCCAGTCGGATTGGGAAACGATGAAGCACGCATGCGACATGCTGGAAGAGCTGGGAGTGCCTTATGAGAAAAAGGTGGTCTCTGCGCATAGAACGCCGGACCTGATGTTCGAATATGCAGCTTCAGCGGCAGGCCGCGGCATTCAAGTGATTATTGCCGGAGCAGGAGGAGCGGCGCATCTACCAGGGATGGTAGCAGCCAAAACGGAGCTTCCGGTTATTGGTGTTCCAGTCAAAACGTCCACGCTGAACGGACTTGATTCCTTGCTTTCGATCGTGCAAATGCCAGGAGGCATTCCAGTTGCGACGGTAGCAATCGGTCATGCCGGTGCAACGAATGCAGGCCTCTTGGCGGCGCAAATTCTGGGCGCATTCGAGCCAGAGCTGCAAGCGAAGGTCAGAGCGCGTCGCGAGCGAATTGCTCAGACCGTGATTGAAAGCAGTGACTTGTTATGAGCGAAGCCTCAAACTTAAGCGACAAGGTTATCAAGCCAGGCGGTACCATCGGCATCTTGGGCGGTGGGCAGCTAGGTCGAATGCTAGCCTTGGCTGGACGCAACATGGGGTATCGCTTCGTGACGCTCGATCCTACGGATGACGCGCCTTGCGGTCAAGTTGCGGATGAGCAAATTCAGGCGGATTTTGACGATGTGGAAGCGGCGAGAAAACTCGCAGCCCTGTCGGACGTCATCACCTACGAATTCGAGAACGTTGATGCGCATGTGACCAACATTTTAATGAATGAGTCCTATGTTCCACAAGGAAGTGAGCTTTTATACACGACCCAGCATCGTCTGCGTGAAAAGAGAGCGATTGAAGCAGCAGGCGTACCTGTGGCTCCATATGCTGAAATCACCAGCGCAGCTGATTTGCGTGAAGCGGCTGAACGCTTCGGGACACCGTGCGTGCTCAAAACCGCAACCGGCGGCTATGACGGCAAAGGACAATGGGTGCTTCGATCGCTGGACGAAGTAAAGGAAGCTTACGAAACGCTCAGCCGCGCCAAAACAGAGCTGGTTCTCGAACAATTCATTCATTTTGACAAAGAATTATCCGTGATTGCGGCAAGAAGTCCACGCGGCGAGGTAAAGGCTTTTCCTGCTGCTGAAAATATACATGTACATAACATCCTGCATCAATCGATCGTTCCGGCGCGAATCCCTGCTCAGGTGCAAAAGGAAGCTGAAGAGCTTGCCGTACGCATCGCAGAATCGCTTGGTGTGATTGGTTTGATCGCAGTGGAGTTATTCCTGACGAAGGATGGACAGCTTTACGTTAATGAGCTTGCGCCACGTCCGCACAATTCAGGTCATTACACGATGGAAGCATGCCGAACTTCACAGTTCGAGCAGCACGTTCGCGCGATTTGCAACCTCCCGCTTGGTTCTACCGAGCTGCTGTCACCTGTCGTAATGGTCAATTTGCTTGGCGAGCATATCGAACCTCTGCAAGAATTGATCGACCAACCCGATTTCCTGGAACACAGTGAATTAGGCGTTTCCGCGAAGGTTCATCTATATGGCAAGAAAGAAGCGAAAGAAAAACGGAAGATGGGACACATCAATCTCCTTACAAGCGACGTCGCGAAAGCACTGACTTGGATAGAACAGACAAGCATTTGGGAAAGTAAGTAAAAGAACTCATTGGAGGAACGGCTAACATGATTGAACGTTATACACGCCCAGAAATGGCACGTATTTGGACAGAGGAAAATAAATTCCAAGCTTGGCTTGAAGTCGAGATTCTTTCTTGCGAAGCATGGTCAGAGCTCGGAGTTATTCCTAAGGAAGATGTGAAAGTACTGCGCGAGAACGCAAGCTTCAACATTGACCGCATTTATGAAATCGAGCAAGAGACGCGTCATGACGTGATCGCCTTCACTAGAGCAGTTTCCGAAACGCTGGGACCTGAGCGCAAATGGGTTCACTACGGTTTGACTTCGACAGACGTTGTCGATACGGCACTTGGCTACTTGCTGAGACAAGCGAACGAGATTTTGGACAAAGACATTCAGAATTTCATCGAAATCCTTCGCAATAAAGCGATCGAACATAAAGATACAGCCATGATGGGCAGAACGCATGGTGTGCATGCAGAGCCGACGACTTTCGGTCTGAAAATGGCCCTTTGGTACGAAGAAATGAAGCGTAACCTGGAGCGTTTCCGTTTTGCCGCTGATGGCGTACAATTCGGTAAAATCTCAGGTGCAGTAGGCACCTACGCGAACATCGATCCGTTCGTTGAAGAGTATGTATGCGGCAAGCTGGGCACAAAAGCAGCTCCGATTTCTACACAAACCTTGCAGCGTGACCGTCACGCTGAATACATGGCGACACTGGCGCTAGTTGCTACGTCCCTTGATAAATTCGCTACTGAAATTCGCGCGCTTCAGAAGAGTGAGTTCCGCGAGGTTGAAGAGCCGTTTGCGAAAGGTCAAAAAGGTTCCTCCGCCATGCCGCATAAGCGTAACCCGATTGGTTGCGAGAGCATTTCCGGTCTGTCCCGTGTGATTCGCGGGCACATGGTTTCCGCTTATGAGAATGTGACGCTTTGGCATGAGCGCGACATTTCGCACTCCTCCGTTGAGCGCATTATCCTGCCGGATGCGACGCAGCTGCTGAACTATATGCTGAACCGCCTAGGCAACATCATCAAGAACTTGACTGTGTTCCCTGAAAATATGAAGCGCAATATGCGCAGCACCTATGACGTTCCTTTCTCTGGCCGCGTGATGACGAAGCTGATCGACAAAGGCTTTGCTCGTGAACAAGCATACGATACGGTTCAGCCAAGAGCGATGCAAGCATGGAAAGAACAGCGTTCGTTCCGCGAAATCGTGGAGAATGCTTCTGTGATTACAGAAGTGCTTAGCCCGGAAGAGATAGCAGATTGCTTTGATCCAAGCTGGCATTTGAAACACGTAGACACGATCTTTAACCGTTTAGGTTTGAAATAAAGCAGGGCATTTTAACAGGAAAGGATGTGTGGTTCGTGGCTAACAATATCTTGGAATCAGCTGTTGAAATGATTAACGCTCCCCTGGTTCATAAGGGGAAAGTACGTGAACTGTATGATCTGGGCGAACATTTCCTTATCGTGGTGACGGATCGAATTTCGGCTTTTGATTACATGTTGAAGCCTGGAATTCCTGATAAGGGCTACGTTCTGAATGCGCTAAGTAAATACTGGTTCGGCGTGACGAGCGGTTACATGAGCAATCACATTGTGCACACGGACGTAGAAAAGCTCCATGCGATTATTCCGAGTGCGGAAGATAGAGAGCTTCTAAAGGAACGTATTATTGTAGCGAAAAAAGCGGAGCGCATCTCCATTGAATGCGTGGTTCGCGGTTACATCACAGGCAACGGCTGGAGACAGTACGAGAAGACCGGCGAAATTAACGGTCGCAAACTGCCTGAAGGCCTGCGTAAGAACGAGCGCTTGCAAGATCCTATTTTCACACCTGCAGCTAAAAATGATGTCGGTCATGACGAAGACATTTCCGTGGAACAAATGATTGATTTAGTCGGCGAAGAGCTGACTTATGCGCTGCAAGAGCGAAGCATCATGCTTTACACGTTGGCTCATTCGATTTGTGAGCAAAAGGGCATTATTTTAGCAGATACGAAGTTTGAATTCGGCTTCTACGCAGGAGAACTTATTATTATTGATGAAATTTTCACGCCGGATTCCTCGCGTTACTGGTCACAAGATAAATACGCCCTGGATATCGAGATTGATTCGATGGACAAAGAGCCCGTTCGTACGTATTTAGCCGGATCGGGCTGGGATAAAAATAGTGAGCCGGATGAGCTGCCAGCTTCCGTAGTGGAAGAAACTTCGAACCGTTATAAAGAAATTTTACACCGCTTGGTGGATTAGTAGAAAAATGATTGGGAAATACTCGCTGAGAAATTAGCAGTAGTGATGAAGAGCGAGGATGGCGGCGATTACTTTCCTCCAATTCCCACGGAATTTACCACCGAGTTCACTACCGAATTCCCACGGAATTCAGCACTGAACTCAGGATTGAATTCACGACCGAATTCCCACACAGGTTGAGAATAAGAGTCTTTAGAGGCTTCTAATTCTAAGGAAAGAGCAAAGAATTACAGAATAAGAGTCTTTTAAGCCTCTTATTTCAATGATTATCAGTGAAATAGTTGCTTTTTTGGGAAATAAGAGTCTTTAGAAGCTGCTATTCCCCGGATATCGTAAGAAAAATGAGAAATAAGAGCCTTTAGGGACTTCTAAATGGGCTCCAGTCCATGCCAGCTGCTCTGGCGAATAACGCTAAGGAGAGATTAGAGATGAAAGCAACGGTCTACGTAACGATCAAGCAGAACGTATTGGATGTTCAGGGAACTGCGGTGCAAGGAGCGCTTCATTCCATGGGTTTTGACGAAGTTGGTAAGGTCCGCATTGGGAAATACTTGGAGTTAGAACTGGATACAACGGATAAAGCAGAAGCAGAAGCGCGTGTAAAAGCAATGTGCGAGAAGCTGCTTGCAAACACGGTTATCGAAGACTACCGCTACGAGTTGGCGTAATAAACCAGAAGAAGGAGGAAAACGTCATGAATTTTGCGGTTCTTGTATTTCCGGGATCGAACTGCGACATCGATATGTACAAAGCAATCGAAGATACCATTGGTCAGCCGGTTGAGTATGTTTGGCATACAGATGGCGACTTGTCCAAATACGACTGCATCCTCGTGCCGGGTGGATTCTCTTATGGGGATTACCTGCGTTGCGGAGCGATTGCACAATTTACGAACGTGATGAAAGCTGTGGTTAAGGCTGCGGAAGAAGGCAAGTACATTCTAGGTATTTGTAACGGATTCCAAGTGTTAACGGAAGCAAGATTACTGCCAGGCGCTTTGCTGCGCAACAACGGAATGAAATTCCGCTGCCACCAAACGATTCTCAAAGTGGAGAACAACACGACGGCTTTCACGCGTGATTACGCGGAGGGTGAGCTGATTGAAATTCCAATCGCTCACGGCGAAGGCAACTACTATTGTGACGATGCTACGCTCAAAGAATTACAAGAAAACAATCAAATCGTATTCCGTTATGAAGCGGGCAACAACCCGAACGGATCACTTGATGATATCGCTGGAATTAGCAATAAAGCTGGTAATGTCGTAGGTATGATGCCTCATCCGGAGCGTGCCGTTCATGAGATTCTTGGCTCCGCAGATGGTAAGAAAATGTTCACATCAATTCTAAGCGCTTGGAGGGAGAAACATGACGCAGCAGCTATCCGTTAATGAACCAACAGCCGAGCAAATCGCGGAGCAGAAAATTTACAAGCAAATGGGCGTAACGGACGAAGAGTTTGCCAAAATTTGCGGCTTCCTTGGACGTAATCCGAACTATGTAGAAATCGGTGTATTCAGCGTTATGTGGTCCGAGCACTGTTCATACAAAAATTCCAAACCTGTACTTCGTAAATTCCCAGTGACAGGACCTCGTGTTCTAATGGGACCTGGTGAAGGCGCAGGGATTGTAGATATCGGAGACAACCAGGCGGTTGTGTTCAAAATTGAAAGTCATAACCACCCTTCAGCGATCGAGCCTTATCAAGGCGCGGCGACAGGTGTGGGCGGTATTATTCGTGATATTTTCTCTATGGGCGCGCGCCCGGTAGCGCTTCTGAATTCCTTGCGTTTTGGTAAGCTGGAAAACGATCGCGTGAAGTACTTGTTCGAGCACGTTGTATCCGGAATCGCTGGATACGGCAACTGTATCGGGATTCCGACAGTTGGCGGCGAAGTGATGTTCGACGAGAGCTACGAGGGGAACCCGCTCGTTAATGCGATGTGTGTGGGTCTTATCGACCACAACATGATTCAACGCGGTGTTGCCAAAGGTGTTGGCAACCCAGTATTCTACGTCGGACCGGCAACTGGCCGCGACGGTATCCACGGTGCGACTTTCGCATCCGAGGAGCTTACGGCGGAGTCCGAAGCGAAGCGCCCAGCGGTACAAGTGGGCGATCCGTTCATGGAGAAGCTCGTGCTGGAAGCGTGCTTAGAGTTAATCAATTCCGGCATCGTGCTCGGAATTCAAGATATGGGTGCTGCGGGGCTGACTTGCTCCAGCGCAGAGATGGCTAGTAAAGCGGGCAACGGTATGGAGCTTTACCTTGATGAAGTTCCACAGCGCGAAGAAGGCATGACAGCGTATGAAATGATGCTGTCTGAGTCCCAGGAGCGTATGCTTTTCGTAGTTGAGCCGAAGCATGAGGCGCAAGCTAAGGGCATTTTTGAGCGCTGGGGTCTCCACTGCGCCAAAGTCGGCAAGGTAACCGATGACGGTTACCTGAAGCTGATCCACCACGGTGAAGTCGTGGGGAACATGCCTGTCGGCGCACTCGTCGACGAGTGCCCGGTGTACAATAAGCCGAGCAAGGTGCCGGCTTATTACGAAGCTAGCGCATCGATCGACACGACTCGTTACCCTGAGGTAACGAAATTGACGGAAGCGCTGAAATCGGTGCTCGCGTCTCCGACGGTAGCGAGCAAAGAGTGGGTGTACAACCAGTATGACCACATGGTTCGTACAGATACGGCAGTGCGTCCGGGTTCGGATGCAGCGGTTGTGACCATCCGCGGTACCCGTAAGGGCCTCGCGATGACAACCGACTGCAACGGACGCTATGTGTACTTGGATCCGGAAGTAGGCGGACGGATCGCAGTTTCAGAAGCAGCACGTAACGTGGTTTGCTCCGGTGCTGAGCCGCTCGCGGTTACGGATAACCTGAACTTCGGCAGCCCAGACAAGCCAGAGATTTTCTGGCAGCTGGAGAAATCCACAGATGGTATGGCAGAAGCTTGCCGCTTCTTGGATACACCGGTTATCGGCGGTAACGTCTCGCTTTACAACGAGAACGCCAAAGGTGCGATCTACCCAACTCCGGTTATCGGGATGGTTGGTCTTGTTCATGACATCGACCACATCACGACTCAAAGTTTCAAAAAAGAAGGCGACATCATCATCCTGCTCGGCGAGACGAAAGCGGAGCTTGGCGGCAGTGAATTCCAATATGTCATTCACGGTGTAACCGAAGGCCGTCCTCCTGAATTGGATTTGGCTACAGAGAAACGCCTGCAAAATGCTGTACTAAAAGCAATTCAAGAAGGTCTTGTTGCTTCTGCGCATGACTTATCCGAAGGCGGCTTGGCCGTTGCTTTGGCTGAAAGCTGTATCGGTGGCAAAGTAGGCGCAGCTGTTAATGTAGCTTCTGACCTTCGTCCTGACTTCACGCTATTCAGTGAATCACAATCCCGTATTTTGCTGAGTGCTTCCCCTGATAAAGCGGACGCTTTGAAACACTGGATTGCTTCACAAGGCGTACCTTATCAAGAAATTGGAACAGTAACAGGTTCAGATTTGACCGTTAAAATCAATAACGAACAGCGTCTCCAGTCTCCGGTAAGCGAGCTGGCGAAAGTCTGGAAGGATGCGATTCCATGTCTAATGGCGTAAAACAATCCAAGGCCCTTAAGCTTCCTGCTGCTCCTATTGTCCAAGTGGGCGATGGGCAGCATGAGCTTTGGACAGGAGAGTATTTCAACGAAGGTGTAGGCGGCCAAGGCGGATTGTTTGATAAGCTGAATGAGGAGTGCGGTGTGTTCGGGGTGTATGGTCATCCGGACGCTTCCTCTCTGTGCTATTACGGGCTGCATGCCCTGCAGCACCGCGGACAGGAAAGCGCTGGTATCTGTACAGTAGAAGATGAAAAGTTTAACTACTATCGCGGGATGGGACTTGCCAAAGAGGTGTTCACTAACGAGAATTTGTCGCCTCTGACAGGTTCCACAGCGATTGCGCATGTGCGTTATTCCACAGCAGGCGAGAGCAAGCTGGCGAACGCGCAGCCTCTAGTTTTCAAATACCGCGAGGGCGATCTTGCGATTGCGACGAATGGTAACCTCGATAATGCCAACATTATCAAGCGCGAGCTTGAGAAGAAGGGTTCGATCTTCCAAACGACGAGTGACACCGAGGTTATGGCGCATTTGATTGCCCGTTCGGAGCATGACGATATCGTGGAAGCCGTCAAAGATGCCATGAATCAAGTCATCGGCGGCTTTGCCTTCCTGATCACTACCAAAGATAAAATGATTGCTGCGCTAGATCCGAATGGACTTCGTCCCTTCATGATCGGCCGTCTGGGAGATGCGTACTTATTCGCCTCCGAGTCCTGTGCATTCGATGCGGTGGGAGCAACTTATTTCCGTGATGTACAGCCGGGGGAAATCATTGTGATTGACCGTGACGGCTTCCGCTCGGAGCGGTTCACGGAAAGCGGCCGACGCGCGATTTGTGCGATGGAATATATCTACTTTGCTCGTCCGGACAGCGACATCGATACGGTGAACATTCACTCCGCACGTAAGCGGATGGGTAAAAAACTGGCGATGGAGGCTTTCGTCGATGCTGATGTGGTAACGGGTGTACCGGATTCGAGTATTTCCGCTGCGATTGGTTTTGCTGAACAAACGGGTATCCCTTATGAGTTGGGTCTGATCAAGAACCGCTACACAGGCCGGACGTTCATCATTCCAAGCCAAGAGCTTCGTGAGCAAGGTGTTAAAATGAAGCTGAGCGCCGTTCGCAAAGTCGTCGAAGGCAAGCGTGTTGTCATGATTGATGACTCCATCGTGCGAGGGACAACGTCACTTCGAATCGTCAATTTACTTAGAGAAGCTGGGGCAACAGAAGTGCACGTGCGTATCTCTTCGCCGCCTTTTATGAACCCATGCTACTACGGAATTGATACTCCGGATCGGAAAGAGCTAATCGCGGCGATGAATTCTATCGAAGAGATTCGTAAAGCGATCAACGCGGATTCCTTGCATTTTCTGACGAAAGAAGGATTGTTAGATTCGATCGGCCAAGGTTCCGCAGGGGCGGAGAGCGGCTACTGTACGGCATGCTTCGATAACACCTATCCAACGGAAATTGTAGATGTTACGAAGGTTGGTTGTGCTTGCGATTAATTGGTTAATAGATAGATAAATGCGGAAAAATGGAATAGACACAACGGGTGGGTCTCGCTTAGGCGAACGACCTCCCGATACATAGACAAACTAAGGAGTGGAAGCGAAGTGTCGGATGCTTACAAAAAGGCTGGAGTCGATATCGCGGCAGGGAACGAAGCAGTAGAACGGATGAAAAAGCACGTCAAACGGACTTTCCGTCCTGAAGTGTTAACTGACCTCGGTGGCTTCGGCGGGCTGTTCAGCTTGAACAAAGACAAGTACGAGGAGCCTGTGCTCGTATCTGGTACGGACGGCGTGGGCACGAAGCTGAAGATCGCTTTTGCAATGGATAAGCATGATACGATTGGGATTGATGCTGTCGCGATGTGTGTGAATGATATTATCGTTCAGGGCGCGGAGCCGCTTTTTTTCCTCGACTATCTTGCTTGTGACAAAGTAATTCCAGAGAAAATTGAAGCTATCGTTAAAGGGATCGCTGACGGTTGTGCGCAGTCTGGCTGCTCACTCATCGGTGGCGAAACGGCGGAAATGCCGGGCATGTATGCGACAGGGGAGTATGACATTGCCGGGTTTACGGTTGGAATCGTCGACAAGAAAAAGATCATCGATGGTACAACGATCCGTCCTGGAGACGTGGTTCTAGGTCTGGCATCGAGCGGAGTGCACAGTAACGGGTTCTCTCTTGTGCGCAAGCTTTTGCTGGAAGATGGCGGTTATACGCTTCAAGGTCATGTGGATGAGCTTGGCGATAAGCTTGGTAATGTGCTGCTTGAGCCAACGAAGCTTTATGTGAAGCCAGTTCTTGCGATGCTTGAAGATGTTGCGATCAAAGGGATGGCACACATTACAGGCGGCGGTTTTATCGAAAATATTCCACGCGTTCTGCCTGATGGCGTGAACGTCGAGATCCAATATGGATCGTGGCCGATTCTGCCGATTTTTGAGTTGATGCAGCGTGAGGGCGGCATTTCGAACAACGATATGTTCCGCACTTTCAACATGGGCATCGGGATGGTTGTTATCGTGGGCGCGGACGATGCGGAGAAAGCTATTGCCGCAGCAGAAGCGCAAGGCGAAAAAGCCTACCGTTTAGGCGTTGTTACTGAAGGCGAGCGTGTAGTGACGTTCCAAGGAGCTGAGGTTTAATGCAGCCTTACCGAATTGCGATTTTTGCTTCGGGCAGCGGCTCGAATTTCCAGGCTATCGTAGATCAGGTACAGAAGGGGAAGCTTGATGTCAGCATCGAGCTTCTTGTCTGTGACCGCCCGCAAGCGTATGTGGTGGAGCGTGCTGTAGAAGCGAAGGTGCCTGTGTTCACGTTTGTTCCGAAGGAATATGGGAGTCGTGAGGCTTACGAGGCTCTTATTCTTAAGGAGCTGCAAGATCGTCAGGTTGATCTGATCGTGATGGCCGGCTACATGCGGATTATTACGAATGTGCTTGTTGAGCCGTTTTTCGGGCGCATGATCAACATTCATCCTTCGCTGCTGCCTTCGTTTCCAGGCGTGCGTGCGATCGAGCAAGCCGTCGAGTACGGCGTGAAGCAGACCGGCGTGACCGTTCACTTCGTGGACGGCGGACTCGACTCCGGGCCGATCATCGCGCAGCGCGCCGTCGAGATCCACGAGCACGAGACTGCGGACTCGCTGGCCGAGCGTATCCATGCGGCTGAGCACGTGCTACTGCCGCAGGTGATTCGCTGGGTTCGCGAGGACCGCGTGAGCTTGGATGGCCGCAGGGTTAGCGTGCGGTCGTAGGTTGGTTGCGTAGGTGCCGTAGCTCCTAAGATTAAGGTTCCTTGTGGATAACTCGGCTGTGTGCGCTGCTGTTTTAAATCACTTAAAGTAGCTGTTTTACGCCAATTGCGTGAGCATGGTCGAAGTTAAAGATATTTTTCATCGCTAAGTTGGGATGAGCGGTAGAGATGGCTACTGTAAGAATGTTTTACATCGTTACCGCGGCGGTTTTACCCTACATGAGTGAGTTTGGCCGAAGTTAAGGATGTTTTTCATCGTTAATTAGGGCTGAGAGGGAGAATTAGCTACTGTAAGGATGTTTTACATCGTTACAGCGGCGGTTTTACCCTACATGAGTGAGTTTGGTCGAAGTTAACGATGTTTTTCATCGTTAATTAGGGCTGAGCGGGAGAAGCAGCTACTGTAAGGATGTTTTACATCGTTACCGTGGCGGTTTTACCCTACATGAGTGAGTTTGGTCGAAGTTAACGATGTTTTTCATCGTTAATTAGGACTGAGTGGGAGAATTAGCTACTGTAAGGATGTTTTACATCGTTACCGTGGCGGTTTTACCCTACATGAGTGAGCTTGGTCGAAGTTAACGATGTTTTTCATCGTTAATTAGAGCTGAGCGGGAGAGTTACAAATATTATTTTCTGGGAGGAAGCATAGTGGCAATCAAAAGAGCACTAATCAGCGTTTTCGATAAGACGGGAATTGTTGAATTCGCGAGCGAGCTGTCGAAGCTGGGCGTTGAGATCATTTCTACGGGCGGTACGCTTAGTTTGTTGAAGGATAAAGGGGTGCCGGTTATCGGTATTTCCGAGGTTACAGGGTTTCCGGAGATCATGGATGGCCGCGTCAAAACGCTGCATCCGAATGTTCACGGCGGACTACTGGCTGTTCGTGACAACGTGGAGCACCAAGAGAGCATGAAGAAGCTCGGTTTGGAGTATATTGATCTGGTTGTCGTGAATTTGTATCCTTTTGCCGAAACGATTGCGAAGCCTGATGTGACTTACGAGGATGCGATTGAAAACATCGATATTGGTGGGCCGACGATGCTTCGTTCAGCAGCTAAGAACCATGCGTTCGTCTCCGTTATCGTGGATACAACCGACTATGCGAAGGTGCTGGAAGAAGTGCAAGAGACTGGCGACACAACGCTGGAAACGCGCAAGCGTTTAGCTGCCAAAGTGTTCCGTCACACAGGAGCTTACGATGCATTGATTGGTGACTACTTGACTGGCCTGCAAGGCGAGCCTTACCCAGAGCGTTATACAGTGACTTATGAGAAAATGCAGGAGCTTCGTTACGGAGAGAACCCGCACCAAAGCGCGGCTTTCTATCGTAAGCCGAATGCGGCTGCCGGCAACATTACAACGGCTGAACAATTACATGGTAAAGAATTATCCTACAACAATATTAATGATGCGAATACAGCTCTGCAAATCGTCAAAGAATTCAGTGAACCTGCAGTTGTAGCCGTTAAGCACATGAATCCTTGCGGCGTAGGTATTGGTACAAATGTGCTTGAAGCTTACACAAAAGCGTACAATGCAGACCCGACTTCCATTTTCGGTGGTATCGTGGCGGCGAACCGTGCGGTTGACGAAGCGACAGCACAGTTACTGCATGAGATTTTCCTGGAAATCGTCATTGCGCCTGATTTTACACCGGAAGCACTCGATATCCTTTCTAAAAAGAAAAACATTCGCCTACTCAAAGTAAGCGGCTTAGATACAGTAGCTGGCCGCAAAGCGGAGCCAGTGATTACAACGGTTGAAGGCGGCATGCTCGTACAAGCTAGCGATGCTTACCAGCTGACAGAAGCTGACTTGAAAGTCGTTTCTGAGCGTCAACCGACAGCTGAAGAGATGAAGCAATTGCTTTTCGCATGGAAAGTAGTTAAGCACGTTAAATCTAACGCAATCGTACTCGTTGCAGACGACATGACGGTTGGTGTGGGCGCTGGTCAAATGAACCGCGTTGGCGCAGCCAAAATCGCTATTGAGCAAGCTGGCGACAAGGCGAAAGGCTCTGTCCTTTCTTCCGATGCTTTCTTCCCAATGGGCGACACGCTTGAAATGGCTGCAAAAGCGGGAATCACAGCGGTGATTCAACCGGGCGGCTCCATTAAAGACGAAGAATCCATCCGCGTAGCGAACGAAAATGGCATTGCCATGGTCATGACAGGCGTTCGTCACTTTAAACACTAAAACAATTGAGAATGCTCACGATCGATTTCCAGACCGTGGGCATTCCCCATGAGAGGGGTTTCCAAAACGATGCGTGTATTAGTTATTGGACGAGGCGGGCGCGAGCATGCGATTGTTTGGTCATTGAGCAAGAGCCCGAAGATCAGCAAACTGTTCTGCGCGCCGGGGAACGGCGGGATTGCCGGCTTGGCGGAATGTGTGCCGATTACGGAACTGCAATTTGAAGAGATCAGCACATTTGCGAAGGAGCAGGCGATTGACCTTGTGATGGTAGCGCCTGATGATCCATTAGCAGCAGGTTTGGTTGACCATTTGGAGTCCAAAGGTATCGAGGCTTTCGGACCGCGCGCGAATGCGGCGATTATTGAGGGCAGCAAGGTGTTTATGAAGGAGCTTTTGAAGAAATACAGCATCCCTACGGCAGCTTACGAGTCTTTCGACGCTTATGAGCCAGCACTTGCTTACTTGCGCAGTCAGTCGGCGCCGATTGTTATTAAAGCGGACGGATTAGCTGCTGGTAAAGGTGTTACCGTTGCGCAAACGATGGAGGAAGCAGAAGCCGCGCTTCGCGACATTATGGTGGATCAAGTGTTTGGCAAATCCGGAGCCAGCGTGGTCATTGAGGAATTCTTAACAGGGCAAGAAATGTCACTGTTAGCCTTTGTTGATGGGTCCACGGTTCGCCTCATGGTGCCGTCACAGGATCATAAACCTGTTTTTGATAACGATAAAGGACCAAACACGGGCGGAATGGGTACGTACTCCCCGCTACCGCATATCCCTGAGTCAATCGTGCAGGAAGCACTTGCGAACATCGTTCAACCTACAGCTGATGCGATGGTAAAAGAAGGCCGTCCTTTCAAAGGCGTCCTTTATGCGGGTTTGATTTTGACCCCGAATGGCGTGAAAACAATCGAGTTTAACGCGCGTTTCGGTGATCCAGAGACGCAGGTTATTTTGCCTCGCCTCAAAACCGATCTTCTCGATATTTTCCTAGCTATCAACAACGGAACGTTGGCTGAGCAGCCTATCGAGTGGAGCGAGGAAGCAGCAGTTTGTGTGATCGTAGCTTCACCAGGCTACCCAGGTCCATACCCGAAAGGGCTGCCGATTACTGGACTGGATCAAGTGCAAGACTCGCTTGTGTTCCATGCGGGGACAGCTATCGAGGATGGTCAAATTGTTACCAACGGCGGACGCGTGCTTGGAATCACAGGCCTTGGCAAAGATATCATTGAAGCTCGTCAGAAAGCTTACGCGGATGCGGACCGGATCCATTTTGACGGGAAGCATTACCGTACGGATATTGCGATGAAAGCTTTGAAATAGTAAGAATTGCTCTAAATCCAATAAAGCACAGCCTTTTGTTCATCAAAGGGTTGTGCTTTTTCATTTTTGTCAGTCCGTTTGTAAAAAAAATGCAATTAATTGACCGTTGTAAGCGTTTTATATGTTAGGTATACTAGGCAATGTTAGGCAATTATCCGTACTGTTGATTCCATGCTGATCATTCGCGAATCTTGTAGAAGGTTAACCTGATTAACAAAGTAAAGCGAGGCTGAATCATGACCATACTTAAAATTGCGGGGCTGCATCCGAAGCCGCATTCGTTGAAATATCGTCTAATCCTAATCCTGTTTATCAGCGCACTCGCACCCTTAATTATCATCGGGAGTATTTCCTATTTCTCCATGTATGCGATTTTACAAAATAAAGCAGAGGGCGGGGTCCAAAGCAATTTGCACCAAGTAAGGCTATTGCTTGAAGATACGCTCGGTCAGTTGAATCATGCTTCTCAGCAGCTCGCCTTTGATGGAAGGGTTGGCAAAAGCCTGGAAAACTATTTAGCAGCTGATCTATTTGAAAAGAAGCGATTGAACGACGAGATCAGAAGCGAGTTAGGCTTGATTCATTTTACGAATCCGACCCTTGGATTAATGTTTTATTACTTTGAGAAAAATAACCAGCTATTATTTGAGAATTTTAACGTTCGTGACGATTATGACCTTAAGCAGCTGCCTGTCCTTATCAAATTCGATAAGCTTACTTATATGGGACCGCATCTTTCTTTAAACCCGATCGACGGCAATGAAGTGCTGTCCATCCTGCGCAAAGTCGAGCTGCCGGATCGTGACGATGTGTATGTCTATATTGAAACTAATTTTAAATTGGCTGAAAGCATACTCAAAGACAACGAGCAATTCGGCGGCAACTTGGTACATCTGATCGTCGATAATCAGGGGAAAATTGTTTATAGCGAGAATTCAACTGATTTTCCAGTAGGCATGCAGCATAATGCCAATAACCAATCAAATAAAAACATTTCGGACAAATATATGATGTTTGAGGAGACCAGCAATCAATCGTGGAAGGTATTGGCCGCTGTCCCCAAATCGGTGTATAACCTCGAAGTAAATAGGTGGATAAAGCAGTTCGCCTTTTTTGCCATCTTAACGCTTATAGCAAGTTTCTTCATTGCCTGGTTGATTTGGCGAACAGTATACCGCCCGCTTAAGCTGCTGAGTACGGATATTCGCAATGTAAAAAGCAATAACGAGGTTTTCCCGAGAAGACAATCTCAGATCTTGGAGTTTGCCGTTATTTATAAAGAGTTTGCCGAAATGAGAAGCCGCATCTTCGAATTAATCGGCGAGGTGGAGCTGAAGGAACAAGGCAAAGCATTTCTCGAAGTTGAGAAATTAATGACGCAAATTAATCCTCACTTCATTCACAATACGCTCGATACCATTCGCTGGCTGGCTCGTGCCAATGGACAGAAGGATATTGATCGCTTGGTTTCGACGCTAAACAAAGTTCTTTATTATAATCTTGGTAAAGGCGGACCAGCCCGAATTAAAGATGAGATTGAGGCTTTGAAAAACTATGTTGAGCTGCAAGGCATCCGCTATAACTTTCAATTTGATGTGAAAATCCATGCCGATTCTGAGGCGCTTGAGCTGCCGGTTCCAAGGTTCATTCTACAGCCGCTTGTTGAAAATGCGTTATATCACGGCTTGGAGGATAAAGGCATTATCGAAGTCAGTGTCATAGAAGACGGTGATTCGCATGTCATTATTGAAGTTAGAGACAATGGAGACGGGATGACAGTGGAAGAGATAGATCAATTACTGAGCGAGAACACGTTAGAGAAAAAGAAGGTAGGTATGGGGATCGGGCTGCAATATGTAAACCGTATGGTGAAATTTCAATTCGGGGCAGCCGCGAGTTTTCATATTAAAAGCACAATCGGCTCAGGGACGACGATCATACTTCGTCTTCCAATAGGAGGTTTACTCGGATGATAAAAGTTATGGTTGTGGACGATGATCACTTGGTGCGTAAAGGCTTCATCGCGATGATGCCTTGGCGTGAGCATAACCTAGAGGTCGTAGGTGAAGCCGCTAATGGTAAAAAAGCTTTGGAATTTCTGGAGAATAATCAGGTGGACCTGCTCATTACCGATTTAGCGATGCCTGTCATGTCTGGTATAGATTTGATGAGGTGTGTGAAAGAACGTTATCGGGATATTAGCATGGTCGTATTGACGTTCCATCAGGATTTTGAATTGATTCAGGAAGCGCTTCGCCTAGGGGCGCTGGATTATATGACCAAGGTCGAGCTTGAACATGAGCAGATGGACGAAATTTTAAGAAGAATTGTAGGTAAAATGCAGGAGCAGCATGTACGAACAAGAGAAACGAAAGTAGAGATCCAGGGAACTCCTACGTATGCCGAAGAGGATGAAGGACCGTATTCGCCGGAAGTGAAAGCAAGTATTTGGAAGGCAGTAGACATCATTCATCAAGAGTTTCAAAATGAGCTGCTTTTGCCAGACATCGCGAAAAGGGTGAACATGAGCCGCAGCTATTTCAGCCGCTGTTTTCGAGATATTGCCGGGAAAACGTTTAACGATTATATCCGGGAAGTGCGGGTGAATCACGCGAAAGTACTCCTTAGTCAAAAAGGGAAAACGATTAGTTGGATCGCCACACAGGCTGGTTATCCGAATGAGAAGTATTTTGGCAAAGTATTCCGTGAGCTGACGGGGATGCTGCCCGGTGAGTTTCGCAAGAGCCAGAATTAGCACAAATCGTCTCCAAAGAAGTGCACTTTTGTCTCCTATAACATTCCCAATATACCAATTAGGAGACGATTTGCTCCTAAACGTAAGACATTAACTGACCCGAATGTCTTTCATTTTCTTTAAAATGTAAGTGCAGGGTTATTAATGAGGAGGGGCAATATGAAAAAGAAAACAACGCTAATTTCTATGATTGCATTGGTTGTTCTGATGACGGCATGTTCAAGCAATAACGTAGGGACCAGCAAGGATGGCGGGCAAGCAGCTAGTCCGAACGTTAAGGTGGACCCGTTTAAGATGCCGAATCCGATTGAAGTGACCACCTTCAAAAGCTTAAGCCCAGGCGCAAAGTTACCTACTGGCGATACCGTAGAAAGCAACCAGTACATGAAATATATCTCACAAAAAACAAATATCAACTTTAAAATCCTATGGTATGCAGCTTCACAGGACTATGAGCAAAAGATGAAACTGGCCATCGCGAGCAATGATCTGCCGGATGTTATGCTTGTAAACGAGCAAATCTTTCTTTCCCTCGCCGAAGCCGGACAAATTGAGGATTTAAGCAAAGTGTATGAGCAATATGCTTCCCCGTTAGCAAAGGAATTGTATGCATCAACGAACAACAAAGCGATTGAGAAAGCAACCTATAAAGGCAAATTGATGGGTATTCCGAATATTAGCGTACAAGCGGATGCTGCAAGTATGGCGTGGGTACGCAAGGACTGGATGGATAAGTTGGGACTCCAGCCGCCAAAGACGATGGACGATGTCGCAGCGATCGCCAAAGCTTTCGTAGAGAAAGATCCAGACGGTAATGGCAAAGCGGATACTATTGGTATCGCCGGTTTCGAGAAAGCATTAACGGTAAGCGGTAAAGCGCAACGGGGCGATTTTAAAGGTATTTTCCAAGCATTTGGCGCTTATCCTTCCAACTGGATCAAGGATAGCTCTGGTAAGATTGCTTACGCTTCGATACTTCCTGAAACGAAGCAAGCACTAGGCAAGCTGCGTGACATGTATGCAGCAGGTGCAGTTGATAAGGAATTTGCTTTGCGCAAAGATCCAAACGAGAACATCGTATCCGGCAAAGCGGGTATGTTCTTCGGACCCTGGTGGTCCGGCGGGTTGGCTGCTGATGCTATGAAGCTCAATCCGAAGGTTGATTTCGTGCCTTATTTGATCCCTGATGCCAAAGGGACTGTGAACACGATGATGGTGCCGGTAAGTACACAGTTTATTGTTGTGAAGAAAGGGATGAAGAATCCTGAAGCGGCTATGATTTACGCAAACACATTTATCAATGCTCAGCGTAAAGTAGATCCAGACGCTTTGAACTTAGACTTCACAGTAAGCGCAGAGTACTGGCCAATCGGGAATTCTACTTACGATTATGCGGATGCAGTGGAAAGAAAGTCCGATACATTGAAAAAGGCGATGAGCGGGCAGATCAAGCCTGAAGAGCTGAATCCGGAAATGAAAGAATTGGTTGCGAAGGCAACTCGCGACAAAGCCAACCCGAAAGCAGATCTGAAAGATTGGTCAGGATATTTCGGGTACACCGTTCCAGCAGATTTGCTGAAGATGAACATGAATAAGGTGTACAGCGAATTTACGGCGAATACGAAGACGATGGAAAGAAAATGGGCGAATCTACAGAAATTAGAAACTGAAACTTTCTTCGGCATCGTAATGGGCGAGAAACCGCTTGATTCGTTTGATAAGTTCGTTACGGATTGGAAGGCGCAAGGCGGCGACGAAATCACGAAAGAAGTAACGGATGAAATCAGCAAGTCCAAAAAGTAACGTGTAAGGTAAAGAGCGCATCACCTAACCGAATGGTGGTGCGCTCTTTCTACCATAGAAATGTATAAGTTTGAACAGAGGTGTATCGTTCATGAACATAAAATCGTTTTACAAGCACTACCATTTGATGCTCCTGCCGGGTATCGTGCTTCTTATTATTTTCCATCTCGTGCCGATGTTCGGAGTCGCAATTGCGTTCCAAGACTTCAAGATCGGTTTGGGAATAGGGGAATCCCCCTGGATCGGCTTTGAAAATTTCACGTACATGTTTCAACTGAGAGACAGTAAAGTTATTTTCTTTAATACGGTATTTATTGCCGTGTGTAAAATTATTGCGCACCTCATCATTCCGCTTACATTCGCTATTTTGCTTAATGAGATTAGATTCCGGATATTCAAAAGATGGGTGCAGACGGTTGTGTACCTGCCTCATTTTATATCTTGGGTTATCCTGGCGGGTGTTGTGATGGATATGCTGTCGCTCGACGGCATTATCAACCATGCGTTGAAAGCGTTAGGCTTCGAGCCGATTATGTTTATGGCCAAAAACAGCTTGTTTCCTGGCATTGTTGTTAGCACAGACATTTGGAAAGAATTCGGATTTGCTGCCATTATTTATTTAGCTGCACTAGCTGGCATTAACCCTTCCCTCTATGAAGCAGCCGAAATGGACGGAGCAAATAGATTGAAACAATTGCACTATGTTACGCTGCCGAGCTTGGTTCCTACTGTTGTTTTGCTGGCTACTTTGAGCATAGGTAATATTTTGAATGCAGGTTTTGATCAAATTTTCAATTTGTATAATCCGCTTGTCTATGAATCAGGTGATATTATCGATACGTATGTGTACCGAGTAGGACTTGTGCAGGCTCAATACGGCTTAGCTACGGCTGTCGGTTTGTTGAAATCAGTGATCGGTTTCATTCTCATCTTTATTTCGTATAGAGTTGCCTATACGTATGCGAATTACAGAATTTTCTAATGAAGCAGGTGAATGTTAGTGGTACGTAATAAAACGATTTCGGCCCGTATAACCGAAGCAGTACTAATCTTGGTGATGCTAGCCATCTCAGCCATGTCGCTTGCGCCTGTTGTGCACGTATTTTCCGTCTCGTTTAGCGACAACGCGGCAGCGGCTGGGGGATTCGTTAAGTTTTGGCCCGTTGGCTTTTCTTTGGAATCGTATCGTAAAATTTTGGAAGAACCGCATTTTTTCAATGCATTCTTAGTTTCCGTCAAACGGGTTTTGCTGGGCGGGGGAATCAATTTCGTATTGACCGTCATGATGGCGTACCCGTTGTCGAGAAGCAGCAAGGAATTCCCATACCGGAACGTGTATATGTGGTTCATGCTGTTTACGATGCTGTTCAGTGGCGGAATTATTCCGTTGTATTTGACCGTAAAATCTTTAGGGATGTTTAACTCGATATGGGCTCTTGTGCTGCCAGGTGCGGTGCCGGTGTTTAACGTTATTTTGTTAATGAACTTCTTCCGGAACCTGCCGAAGGAGCTGAGCGACGCGGGTTACATGGACGGTGCGGGACCTTGGTATATGATGGTCAAAGTTTATCTACCGCTTTCGCTGCCTGCGATGGCTACGGTCACTTTATTCAGTATTGTCGGTCACTGGAATTCGTTCTTTGACGGCATGATCTTCATGCGCAGTGCGGAGAATTATCCACTGCAAACGTATATTCAACAGCTTGTCGTCAACCAGAACGCATTGTTGGAACTTGATTCGACCAAGCTTGAGTTACTGATGAAAGTATCGGATAAGACGCTCAACGCTGCAAAAATCGTGGTTTCGATGGTGCCGATTCTTATCGTGTATCCATTTCTGCAAAAGTATTTTATACATGGAATCATGCTCGGTTCAGTAAAAGAATAGTCAAAGAAGAGGTGCAAATGCGATGGAGTGGAAGGTCATGACTTTCAATTTGCGATACAATGAGCCGAAGGATGGGGACAACGCATGGCCTCATCGTGTGAGGCGCGTTTCCCATACAATCCAAGAGCACGACCCCATGCTTGTTGGCACGCAGGAAGGCTACTTTGACATGCTGACCGAGCTTCATGAGGAGCTGGGAGCGTACAATTGGATCGGCATGGGCCGATTCGGCGAGCACGACAATGAGCATTGCGCTATTTTTTATAAGAAGGATGGGCTTGAGGTGCTGGAGGAAGGTCATTTCTGGCTTTCGGAAACACCAGAAGTAACGGCATCCAAAAGCTGGGACAGCATGTTCCCTAGAATGTGCACGTGGGTTCGATTCCTGGACAAACACAGTCAGAAGGCATTTATCGTGTACAACACCCATTTGGACCATCACAGTCAAGAAGCAAGAGAAAATGGTGTTAAAGTGATTTGGGATTATATTCGTTCGCATAAGTCCGAGCATTCTTTACCCGTTATTTTAATGGGGGACATGAACAGCCATCCTAGCTATCCGCCTATCCGTTATTTGAGGGGGCAATCTGGGGACGAAGGTCCGAAAGGCTGGCTGAAAGACGCTTATACCGCTATTGAAGGAAATGTAGGCCGCACTGCGCACGACTTCAAAGGTGGAGCAGACGAGGGACCAATTGATTATATTTTCGTATCTCCCGAGATGGAACTGCTGGAAACGATCGTCGATAGAAGGCAGATCGAAGGGGGCTACTCATCGGATCATTATCCGATTATTGCTTCTTTGCGCTTATCTTAAGACAAAGCAGATCAAGGAGAGCGACAGATGAAACCTGTGGAAAGAATACGATCAATTACAACAATTACGAAAAAAATTGCTCATACGGAGCAAAACACCTATATTGAAGTGCTTTTTGAAATGCCCGAGCACGTTGAGGAGATTGTGGTCACTTATGTGATCGAATCACACGGTGAACAGAAGGCCGTGATCGACTTGGGCCTGAGGGACACCGTAAGAGTGAGAGGTTGGAGCGGAGGAGCGCGCAAAACCTTTCGACTTGGAAAGGAACAATCCACTCCCGGCTATTTATCAGGTGATTTAACGCCGGGAAGCTGGGCGGTTCTGCATAACGCCTACAAGGTACCGAACGAAGGTTGTTCCGTTACCGTTACCATCGAATTTCTTTATAAGACACCTCGCTGGCTGAAAGGCGATCTACATACGCACAGCGTGAATAGCGACGGCACTTTTACGCTGGAAGAGAATGCGGCAAGGATGGAGGAACTCGGCTGTGATTTCATCGCCATGACGGATCACAATACAGTGAGCCAAAATATGACCTATCCGCGCCATACAAGCGTTGTCATGATTCCGGGAATGGAGTTTACAACGAATTTTGGACACAGCAATTTCTTGGGTGTTGCCGATCCGATCCGAGATTTTCGAGTAAAGGATCAGAAGGACGTCAACGCCAAGATTGCCGAAGCCCGTGCTAATGGAGCCAAAATCGTGATTAATCATCCACACTGCGAGTATTGCCCGTGGGAATGGGATTTGGCTGTCGATCATGACTGGGTCGAGGTATGGAATGGCCCCTTTACGGAGCGGAATGTAAGAACGCTGAATTGGTGGCATAGTCAACTCGTCTCTGGCAGAAGGCTTGTTGCTGTTGGCGGCAGCGATATCCATCGTCCAGATCCGTACGTCAAGCATGCGATGCCATGTACATGGGTGTATGCTTCTGAAAAAACCGTGGATGGCATTTTGAACGCCATCGGGCTGGGTCACGTGGTGATTACTTATGCGCCAAATGGGCCTTTTGTTGAACTAAGCTGCGGCTCTTATCGAGTTGGAGACATCGTTCCTGCAGGAGAGTGGAGCAGAGAAGTGTGTTTGCAGGCCGAGGATTTGCAGGCAGGAGATATGATCAAACTGTTCAGCAACATCAGATTGGAAAAGGAAGTCCTAGTGTCCTCAGACGGAGGGCTTACCATCCATTTTGATGCACAGGGAACAACGTTTATACGCGCTGAAGTATGGCGGCATTTCGATGAGGTCAACATGACGCTTATGGCTGCGTTAACGAACCCGATTTATTTTGACTAGTAAAAGGATATCGGCATCCGCGACGCGATGAAAACCTTGAAATAGATTGAAAGCAGAAACACAACCTTTTGCATGGTAAAAGGCTGTGTTTTTGTTTTTTCAATAGATAAGAATTTATATGTTTTGGGTTTTGGAGTAATCTATGCAGTTCATTGTGCGGATAAGGCAACTGAAGTAGCTTATTTGTCTTAATGACTCCGGCTATGATTACATAAGCAAGCTAGGCTTGCTTATTGTTGGCTAATACACCATGGAAGTCTCGTTTATCAGCTGATAAGCATGCGCTGTGGTCATATCTGACGAGATGCTCCGATATTAGAACGAATAAGCAAGATAAGCTTGCTTATTCGTTTCTAGCTAAACCGCTATTCGTAGAAGGCCCGGGTTGTGCAAGACTGCTTGTAAGAGCGGATGCGAGTTGTACCAGAAGCAGGTCGTAATAGCTTCATCTGAGTAAGCTTATTTTGATTCGTAATAGTCACAGACTAGGTTTATCTTGCGATAAACCACTTCTAATGAGGTCGATTACTAGTGAATGCCCTTAATAATAAATTCACTCAAACAATGTCGAAAATAAGAGGTGTTTGTCGAAATAACACGAAATTCATAGTGATAATCAGTAATCATAGAGATAAGTGGGGGCGATGAAGATAATGAAGCTAAAAAGTATTCAAAGTAAATTTATGTTGCTGCTTGTTCCTCTTATTGTTGTTACTCTGTTTGGCATTGTGGCGTTCGCATACGTAAATAGTAAAGGGCTAATTAATAACGAAATTGGGCTCAAAATGCAGCAGCAGCTAGAAAGTGTGACCAGCAGCATTAATGGGAAGCTTGTTGCGCATCGTAAGGTGGGAGAAGTGGTTGCCAGGACGGTTGAGTTTGCTCCTAACCAGTTGACTTTGGACAATTATAATAAAATACTAAGTAGTGATTTGGCTACGAGTGAAGATACATTTGGTTTAGGAATCTTCTTTGAACCCTTCAAGTACAATGCCAAAACGAAATATTTTTCGTCTTACGCGTTCCGAGAAGGGGATAAAATTAACTTAACGCAAGACTATAATGCAGCAGATTACGATTATCCGCACTGGGATTGGTACAAAGTGGCTCAGGACACGAAACAAGCGTTTGCGTACTCCGATCCTTACTATGACGAACCGACGAAAGTCACCATGGTGACGGCGAGCGTGCCAGTCTATGATCAAAAAAAGCAGTTTCTCGCTGTTATCACCGGCGATTTTAACCTGGCACGCTTGCAAAAGCTTGTTGAAGAAACAAAGGTAGGCCGCACAGGCTGGGCGTTCATGGTGGATGCCAAAGGCAACTATCTGGCTCTGCCGGATAAGTCCAAGGTGATGAAGGTCAGTATGGATAAAGACCCGAACCCGTCGATAAGCGCGCTGGCGCCAACGCTGCTTTCACAGCCAAATGGCCAATCCACTATCACAGATGACAAGGGAATTAATCGCGTTTATTATCAAAAGACACCAGAAACTGGATGGACTATTGCACTCGTTATGCCAGAGAAAGAGCTGCTAGAGCCTGTGAAGAAGCTTGTCGTTTCTTTGGGTATAGGCGGACTGATCGCGCTGGTCATCATGGTGCTTGTGATTATTTTATTCAGCCGATACCTAATTAACCTAATACGAAAAGCCAAAGTGATGGCAGGTCGCATCGCGGAAGGTGATTTAACGCAGCATATGGAAGTGAAAACGAGCGACGAATTAGGTCAAATGGGGCATTCCTTCAATGAAATGATTCAGAGGCTTCGTACGATGCTTGGATCTATTTCGATGCACACGCACACCGTTGCTTCTATGTCCGAGCAATTATCGGCAAGCGCAGAGGAAACTTCGATAGCGACGGAGCAGATTGCAGATTCCATCCAGCAAGTCGCTGCAAGCGCAGATGAACAAAGCCATATGAATGATACGTCGAAAAAGACGGTTACCGATATCGCCAAGCGGCTTGTATCGATTGTGGACGGCGTTAAAAAGGTAAATGTTTCGACAGAAAAAACCGCCGAGACAGCTGAAAAAGGGAACAGAGCCGTAGGCGAGGTAACGGAGCAAATGAAGCTCATTCATCGCAATATGGAACAATCCTCCATGATTGTAGATGCGCTCAGCGGGAAATCACTGCAAATCGGGGAAATGATCACGTTGATTACCTCTTTATCCAGCCAAACGAACTTGTTAGCGCTCAATGCCTCAATTGAAGCAGCACGGGCAGGCGAGCACGGTAAGGGCTTCGCCGTCGTTGCGACCGAAGTTCGCAAGCTGGCCGAACAATCCGCGACAGCAGCGGACCGTATTCGCAGCTTAATCGGTGACATCCAATCGGAGATCAACAGCGCAGTAGATTCAATGAATAAGGGTACCCAAGCAGTCAATGATGGAACTGTCATGAGTGAAAGTGCGAAAGCGGCATTTCTGGCTATTCTACAAGCAGTGGAGGATGTTTTTGGACATGTGAAAGAAGTGTCTCAATCGGCTGTCTTCATTCAATCCGACTCGAAACATATGGTTGAGGTTGTCGAGCAAATTTGCGCCATTTCCAGTAAATCGCTAGAGAGCACACACAGCATAGCCGCAGCAGCTGAGCAGCAGCTTGCTTCCATGGAAGAAGTTAGCGCAGCTTCCCAATCGTTGTCCAAAATGGCTGACGAGCTCCAAGAAGTCGTCAAAGTATTTAAGGTATAATAACAAGAAAGAAATTAATTGTCATCGGTGCCTCTGATATACTTGTCTTTGTTTTTGTATTCGTACCAAAAAGCTACGAGTACACCGATGATTAAAGCAATCGATATCCAGTGGTGAGCAATGAAGTTCCAGAGGGTATTCATGTGAGTACCTCCTCTAATTTTTTTACCACATAAGAATTTATAAGTTTCCGATTTAATCGGAGGACGAAATTCTTTTTGGCGAATAAACCCAATATAGGAATCTTTGGTCGTAGACCAAAGTCTCTCCTCGCTAAGCGTGGTCGCTCATCTTCGAAAGACCTCGGTAGAAGTTTATCTCATATGAAGGATAGTTTTGGCAGGAGATGTTGGTTTCATGCATTGGGTGATTCGCCCAGGGCGGAGAATCAGTAAAATGAAGGCGGAGAACCGTGTGAAAGCAGCAACCTGAAGGCCAGAGAACGTGTAAAAGCAACAAAATGAAGGGCAGAGAACCGTGAAGGTAGCAACATGAAGGGCAGAGAACGTGTAAAAGCAACAAAATGAAAGGCGGAGAACCGTGAAGGTAGCAAAAGCCCGAAAGCAGTGGATGGCTTTCATGAGTGTTGCCATTGGGATGGTCCTAGTTCTGGTTGCGGCTGGTTGTTCGCCGCAAGTACTGGAGAGAGCGGCTATACGGCAGGTATCGCCTATAGTAAGCAAGGAAACGCCTGCGATCACGAGTAGCGCGACCAAGCAGCCGGTGGCGGAAAGTCCTGCCCCTGAGTCATCACTGCAGTTGCCTGCAGTAGAGGCTAGGACAGGGGCAGCACCAGCGCCTAAAACAAAGCCTACAGCAGATCTTACAGCAGAGCCTGCGAAAGAGCCTAGAACAGAGCCGGCGGCTTCTAAAACTGCTGGCAAGCCTCAACAAGGAAGGCTCGTCATGCTGGACCCCGGACATCAGCGCCAAAGTAATAATGCTCCTGAGTCGGTAGGCCCGGATACGCGGGAAACCAAGCCAAAGGTCAGCTCCGGCACGGTCGGCGTACGAACGAAAAAACCGGAATATGTGCTCAATCTGGAAGTTTCACTGCTGATCAAGGACGAGCTGGTCCGCCGCGGTATAGAAGTTGCGATGACCCGCGAGTCACATGAGGTTGATATCAGCAACAAGCAGCGTGCGGATATGGCGAACGAAGCAGGAGCAGCGCTGGCTGTACGCATTCATGCGGATGGCGATAGTTCACCGAAGACCAAAGGGTTTTCGGTGTTGTATCCGTCGGCTTCCTCAGCAGCGGTGAAGCCTATCGCATCAGAAAGCCATGAAGCAGCTGGCTTTATTCTAGAGCATCTGAAGGCTGCGACCGAAAAGGCTGGAAGAGGACTGTCAGCACGCAGCGACTTATCAGGCTTCAATTGGTCCAAAGTTCCAGTTGTGCTGGTCGAGCTAGGCTTCATGACCAATCCGGAAGAAGATGAGCTAATGTCCGAAGCGGAATATCAGAAGAAGCTGGCCCAAGGTATCGCAGACGGGATTGAGCAGTTTTTGAAAAGCCGATGAGCCGCCACTATACCCTGCAAAGTGAGCTAACCTATAGCCAGTGCACGAGCTGTAAAGATGTTTTTCATCGTTACAGATGCGAAGGGGAAGTGAAATCGTGTCTCTAACGATGTTTTACATTCTTACAAACGAGTAAAAAGCAGTTTTATACGGCTGAGCGAAGCTGTAAAGATGTTTTTCATCGTTACAGATGCGAGGTGATGTGAAATCGTGTCTGTAACGATGTTTTACATTCTTACAAACGAGTAAAAGGCAGTTTTATACGGCTGAGCGAAGCTGTAAAGATGTTTTTCATCGTTACAGATGCGAGGGGAAGTGAAATCGCGTCTTTAACGATGTTTTACATTCTTACAAACGAGTAAAAAGCAGTTTTATACAGCTGAGCGAAGCTGTAAAGATGTTTTTCATCGTTACAGATGCGAGGGGAAGTGAAATCGTGTCCGTAACGATATATTTCATCTTTACAGCTGAGAAGATAATCTAAACGAGCGAGTGATAGCAAAGAGAAGTTCGTTCCCCACGCTCAAACATAGGCTTTAGACAAGAACCTGGCCATCGGTCAGGTTTTATTTGTGCTCAAAGGCGTATAATGTATAGTATATTGGTAAAAAGTTACCATTTAGGAAGAAAGGGGATCTGCCATGCTGCCATCTTTTTTCATTGCCCATGGAGCACCGAGTTTGGCGATCGAGCAGCATGCTTACACCGAGTTTTTGCAGAAGCTGGCCAAAAGTATTCCCGCGCCCAAAGCCATCGTGCTGTTCAGCGCACATTGGGAAAGTCCCGTGCAGAAGATCAGCTCAGCGATTCATCTGGAAACGATCTATGACTTCTCGGGCTTTTCAGAAAAGCTTTATGACATTAAGTACCCAGCTAAAGGGGATTTGACGCTAAGTTTACATATACAGCGATTGTTTGAGGAAGAGGGCATTCGTTGTGAGCTCGATGATGAGCGAGGCTTGGATCACGGGGCGTGGGCACCGCTGCACATTATGTATCCAGATGCGCAGATACCGGTGGTGGCGCTCTCTGTGAATCCGCGTTTGACAGCGGAAGAGCATTATCGCATCGGCGCGGCATTAGGCCCCTTGCGGGAAGAAGATGTTCTTATCCTTGGCAGTGGTGGGACGGTTCACAACTTACGCAGGTTGGATCAGAATAATCCTGTGCCGCAGGTGTGGGCGGTGGAATTCGATGAGTGGTTGGCGGAGCAGCTGGAGACGTGGAATTTGGATGCGCTCGTTCGATATGACGAAAGAGCGCCTAACGCGCGTGAGGCGGTTCCGACGCCGGAGCATTTTGCGCCTTTGCTGCTTGCACTAGGTGCGGCAGACACTGCACGCAGGGCTAAGCTGCTGCATCACAGCTTTCAGATGGGCACGCTGAGCTTGTGCTGTTGGATGTTCGGCGGGATAAGGAAGTCGTAGGCGTACTGAATAGGATGGAATGAGGCTGCGCAAATCGCGCTGGAAACCGAGCTGGAATCGTGCGTTAACATATGGAAAGCGAGTGGGGGAATGCAGAAACTGCGTGTGAACCACGAGGAAACTAAGCATGGTATCGAGCAATACTGGTGCGGAACAGCGGGAAATTAAGCGAGAATCGTATAGAAACCGAGCGAAACAGCGGTAAACTAGCGAGTATCGGTTGTTGGAGCCCAAGCGAAAACTACGCGAAAAACATCCCGGTCGCTAATCCAAGAACCGCGCCTTGAACTCAGGCTTCGGCAGCATGCAGTGCTCGGCTTTGCCGAACCAGCGATAGCGGTTGCGCGCTACGAACGAGTAGCCCAGATTCCTCAGCGGAGCGGGAATGATGATGGCCGCATACGCTAGGGGCCAAGCGCCACGCAACCGCCGGGCAATGCGTAGAGCAGCGGTCGAACGGGTATAGGAGCGGCCGCCCTCGATCAGGACGATCGTGCTGATGATATCCATAGGCAGGTTGTGCTGCTCGAGCAGCTTTTGGCCGCTATCTGACTGTAAGGAAGCGAAGCGGAAAATCCCCTTCGGATCGTTCCGCAGGATGAACTGAACAGCTCCGCTGCACAGATTGCAGACCCCGTCGAACATGACGATGGCATGGTCATCGGTAAGCTTGGTCATGGAATAGCCTCCTTTTTGGCGAGTAGGGAATAGTTAAGTGGTTGATGCAAAAAGTGCATCTAATTCGGGTGGTCAGACCGTCTATATAGGTAGAAGCTGCAAAAAGTGCAGCAAAAATGGCTTCTGAGAAAGAAGCATTCCAGCAACCAAGTCCATCACGCAACCCGTAAACAAGCGAATTAACCAACCGGAAGCAATCCGGTAAGCACGCCTATGACACAAATATGACAACTCAGCACCACACTTACCCAGCAATATACACATCATACATCTCTCCCTACTATATCACAGTCGCGGGTCCAACTACCTCAGCACCACTAGCACAAAAAGTCTTCTACCTTTCACATCACTAGCATATACATTTACTAGAACGATTAAGAGAAGAGGTGCAGCCCTGTTGAAATCATTGCCTTTATTCCGCCGAAAAAACCTTAGCGCCTGGCTCGTCCTTGGATGCTCTGTCATAGCCATTGTCGGTTGCAGCGATACGCCTGCTTCCTTACCATCCGATAGCCCGAATGCCGCTGAAGCCACGTCCGCTGCTGCATCGCCGCCTTCCAAACCTGCGACCACAGCTGTGGAGACGGAGCTGCCATATAAATTCCCGCTGACGGGTTTGCCTACCGATAAAGAAGTGAAGAGCCGGCCCTTCATGGTTATGGTCGAAAATGCCCCGCAAGCCAGGCCCCAAACCGGCCTAGATCAGGCGGACATCGTCTATGAGATTCTCGCAGAGGGCGAGATTACGAGATTCGTCTCCGTATTCCAGAGCCAAGCAGCGAAGACCATTGGTCCCGTGCGCAGCATACGCCCTTATTTCGTGGAGATCGGCGACGCGCTCGATGCGGTTATCGTCCATGCCGGCTGGAGTCAGGAAGCGATGGATATGATGGCAGGCCGCAAGCTGGCCCATCTCGATGAGGTGTATGGCGATGGCGCCTACTACTGGCGCGCAACCGATCGTAAGGCACCGCACAACCTTTATACCTCTGTGGATAAAATGAAGCAGGGCGCCGAGGCGCGCAAATTCCGTTCCGAATGGAACGGGCCGCTGCTCACTTTTGCCAAGGAGGGTCAAAGTAAGCTTACCGGCGCAGCCGTGAATTATATTCAAATTCCTTATATTCAAGGGTATTTCGTTTCCTATGAATACAATGCCGCTGAAGGTGTATACAAACGCAGCATGGAGGGCAAGCCGCATCTCGACAGGGAGACGGGCAAGCAGCTGCAAACCAAAAATCTGCTCGTACTCGAGAGCAAGCACAAGATTGTGGACAAAGAGGGGCGTCGTGAAGTCGACGTATTCGGACCTGGTAAGGGTGTGATTTTGCAAGAGGGCAAGTCTCAGCAGATCACGTGGGAACGCAAAAATGGCATGCTTCGCGCCTATGCGAACGATGGCAAGGAAGTGCCGCTGCTGCCGGGCAACACTTGGGTTCAAATCGTGCCGGAGGGCACAGCGTTGAAAATGGAATAGCACTAGATAGGCGCAGAGAAGCCGCCCTGCTTGGGTTTAGAACCAAGACGAGGCGGCTTTTCTCGTGCGTTTTTTTGGAATTATTTTGACCTGACCGATAGTTGATGGCATTCACGGAACGCAAAATGCTTACACCCCAGACATTGAGAGTAGTTAAGTTTTGTTAAGGCAAAGCTAACCGCGTCACCTGTTTTTTCGAAAAAGTGTTCCTGACCAATGAGTTCGTCTAATCTTGTTTTCTTCAGCATTTGGCGTGGTTGGTTCTGTAGTTCGGAAATGATTACGGTGCCACCGTGCTTGTTAAAGTGCTTGACGATACTTGATAAATTAGATTCCCCGGTCGTATCCATATAGGGAACGTTGCCCATTTTCAATATTAACACTTTGGGTTTGTAATGGATTTCGTCCATAATGGACTTCTCAAACATGGTTGCAACCCCAAAGAACAAAGCTCCTTCGACGGTATAAATACTGATTTGAGGGCAATAGTGCTGTTCATTAACCATATGTGCTGCTACTTTTTCATTCTTATCGGAAGGGTCGGGCAAGACCTTTGCAGTAATTAGCAGATCGCTCATATGTTTCACAAAAATGATAACTGACAAGACTAATCCAACCTCAACAGCGGTTGTTAGATCCGTAAAAACAGTAAGAAGGAAGGTAATAAGCAGAACGAATGACTCCGCAGTTTTGGTTTTTAAAACGTGGGCGAACTCCTTGCGTTCGCTCATATTCCAAGCAACAACCATTAAAATGGGTGCCATACTCGCAAGAGGAATGTTCGAAGCATAAGGAGCAAAGAAGAACAAAACCAACAGGACGACAATACCGTGAATGACCCCAGAGAAGGGAGACTCCGCTCCATTTTTAATATTTGTTGCGGTTCGTGCAATAGCCCCTGTTGCGGGAATACCCCCGAACAATGGCGTTATCATATTAGCGATACCTTGACCAATCAATTCACGATTGCTGTTATGTCTGCTTCCTGACATTCCGTCAGCAACTACGGCTGAAAGTAAGGATTCAATGCCACCTAACATGGCTATTACAAAAGCGGGTTTTATTAAAGATTGAACGTTTTCAATTGAGAGTGCAGGAAAGTGTATGCTAGGCAAGCTATTTGGAATTGCACCGTAGGTAGAACCGATGGTTGCAATTTTGTCAGGATAGAATAGGGATGCTGCAACCGTAGAAATCAATATTCCCACTAATGAGCCAGGAATTTTAGGTAAAAGCCAAGGTGTCAGAATGATAAGCACCAGACAAATTACAGCAGTTAATACACTGTACATATTGATTGTTGAAATGTGAATGCCTATTTCCTTCATATTGGCAAGAAAATCTTGATGTTTTTGTAGATTACTTAATCCAAGGAAATTGGCAATTTGTCCTGTGAAGATGGTAACGGCAATTCCTGTGGTAAAACCTATTGTGACAGGCCGCGGAATAAATTTAATGACACCGCCTAATTTAAAAATCCCCATGAATAGCAGAATGACTCCTGCCATAAAACCTGCGATAAGCAAGTTTTCGTACCCATACTGCATCACAATCGCAAATAGAATGGGAATAAATGCTCCGGTCGGACCGCCAATTTGAAATTTTGAACCACCAAATAATGAGATTAATATTCCGGCTACAAACGTAGTGTATAATCCGTATTCAGGCTTTACGCCTGAAGCAATTGCAAACGCCATTCCTAATGGAATGGCGACGATACCTACGATAAGACCTGAAATCAAGTCTTTTTGAAATTTTTTTCGATTATAGCCTTGGAATCTGCCGCTAAAAGAGAGTTTCATAGCTGATCTCACCGACCTAAATATTTGATTATTTGAATATATATAAAATCATATATCCAAATCAATCAGGTGTCAATTTGATATTTCTAGATAAACAAGCGAATTAAACAAAAAAGAAGCAAATCGTCGAGAATAACAACCCGATTCACTCCTTTTTTGTGAATTACTGATTTTTTATATTTTCTAACATTGAAATAGCACTCACAAGATGATTGTCAAAGATCTGCTTGGTAACCGTTAGCAGGTCTTTAATTAATGGGTCTGTTAGAGAGTATACCACAGAGGTTCCGTCTTTAATCCCACGGACTACGTTTTTATTTCTTAATACAGCTAACTGTTGTGAAACGGCAGAACCTTCACTGCCCAATATCGTTTGTATCTCATTAACGTTTTTGTCGCCTTCGACTAAAACTTCAAGGATTCTTATCCGCAGTGGGTGTGCTAACGCCTTGAAAAAATCCGCTTTAAAATGCTGTATTTCTTGATACATAGCGTTCTCCCCTACTATAAATATTCGAACATTTGAATATATAAAATATCATATCACAAGCCGGAAAGCATGGATTCCAAGTTTCAAAATCCTTTGCGTTTTTAAATACTTTTCAGTTATAGTATAAGTTATAAATATTCAAAAAATCAAATATATTGTTATTTGAGACTATGAGGATAAGGGTTGGGTCTGAATGCTCGTTGGTGACGAATTATATATAGCTACAAGAAGGTATCTTATCGACTATGGCATGCGGCATTTAAATGGATTAGGGGCAGACCATATTTGTAAAGTGTGCATTCAAAATGGCGGTTCTTGTTGTCGCAGTTGCAGTCACTTAGTAGACGGTGCGGGCTGTCAGAATAGAAATACAAGCTGCACGTCTTGGTTATGCGGATACTTAAAATTATTATTTTACAAAGCAGGCTTGATTAAAGATTGGCATACATTTTGGGATGAAGTTCCTGGTATTGATTTTAGACAGGATTTTACCCCTCCATTGGTGAAAATGACGACACATCTTGAAGTTTCTATGATGAGAGAACTGGGCGAAGCGCTAGCGAATGATCTTAAACTTAAGTTGAGTAGAGATAAGGATAATATCGATTTTATTGTATTGGCTAGTGATTTGGATGAACTTATTGATGAGATAGAATTTGCTGGAAATTCAGATATCTCCACTCCATTAATAAAGAGGCTCAATTACTTAATCAAAGACTTTCATGAGTTTCAGCAAGCCATAAAAAACATTGAATTACACAATAGGGGAGAGAAAACGACTCCAGTGTAAAGAGGAGGGATTCTGATTTAATGATTACTTCTAGACAGATGGTTATTGAGCAAGGTCTTGATTACTTAAGAGATGTTGGCTCAGACCAACTATGTAACATTTGTATAGCTAATGGAGGATCATGCTGTAAAGGCTGCAGAAACTTATCCTTTAAAAGTGGTTGTAGAGTTCGCAATACGAGTTGTACGGCATGGTTATGTGGATTTCTCAGGTACTTTCTTTATGAAGTAGATCTTCTTGAAGAATGGCATTCATTTTGGGAACAAGTGCCTGGGCGAGATTATCGGGAAGACTATACGCCAGATTATTTTGAATTTCAAAAAACGTTAACAAAACGAGACCTTCGTTTTCTTAGCCACGAACTTGCAGAGGATTTAAACATATTATCTAAAAATTATCCCGAACAAGGTTATATGTTTGTTTTAAGAGAAAGAATCGATAGTAACTTGGATCTTCTGTTTGACGGGGAATGTCCAGATAAAAGGGCTATTATTAAAAGTAATTTAGGAGCATTATCAAGCGAGTTTCACCGATTTCATAAAGCTCTTGAAACTTATCGTCAGCAGCTGGAACAAACAAGCCTAGTATAAGGGGATCGAAGAATATATATCAAGGAAGTGGGAGGGATTCATTTGTCCGAGAATTCGCAATCCGGAATTATACGTATATCTGACGATGTTATTTCCATAATAGCTGGGCTCGCCGCCCTAGATACACCTGGGATTGCTTCTATGTCAGGCGGCATCTCTGAAGGCTTTACTAAGCGCATGAGCGGAAAAAATGCAAAAAAAGGCGTGTTTGTCGAGATTATGGAGTCGGAGGCCGCCATCGATCTGCGTGTCATCGTCAATTACGGCACTATGATTCAGGACGTATGCCGGAATCTTCAAGAAAACGTAAGGGAATCAGTGGAAAACATGACGGGGCTTCGAGTTGTGGAAGTAAACGTAAAGGTAGAGAGTCTAGCAGTTAAGAAAGAATTGGACGTGTTATATAAAGAAAAATGAGCAGTTTGCAGTCTGCTCATTTTTTCTATCATCTTATCGGCGTTTACGTTTGTTTAAGGAGGTTTTGGAGACTCCTTTTCTTCTAGGGCCTGAGCTTGATTTCTTACGGCGTTTGCGTTTGGGTTTAAATATTTCTTCCAAATCGTCCGATGAATTTACTTTTCCTTTGCCAATCGCACCAAAAAGGGTTTTCACCATAGGTGCCATTTGTTGGAAGGTGCTCATGAACTTCTGGACCTTGCCCATTGTGCCGAGGATGCCGTCAATACCACCCATACGTTCAACGAAGCCGGAGATTTGCTTCAAATTCAAGCCGCTCAGCGGGTTAGACGAAGCCCCGCCAGCTGCAGCTCCACCACCGCCACCTCCTAAGAGGTTGCTAAGGAAATTGCCTCCGCCGCCACCACCTGCGCCGCTAGGATTTCCACCACCACCACCAAAAAATCCGCCACCAGCATTACCGCCGCTTGGGCTACCGAAGAGATTACCGCCTCCTTCGAAAGGAGTAGGAAATCCTCCTCCGCCTTGTGAAAATAGATTACCGCCACCGCCTAAGCCTGGATATTGGCCGAAGCCGCCATCACCAATTTGCGGAGGTAAAGTTAAGCTTCTTGTATACACCTCAGGACGATTACCGCCATTGCCAATGATTTGTCTTTGGTTGCTCACTAGGATTCACGATCCTTTATTATCAGATTTGTCTCCTACAGGATATGTCACTTGCCTACCGTTGGTATGGACGAATGTCACGGGTCTAGTTAAATGTCACAATTCACCTCATTAACGCATAGAAATTTTAACGTTTCGCAATCCTAAAGGAAGGATTTATACGTGACGTGTCGAATGTTACACAGGAGCTTAACTGATCTTATAAGCTAACATGCTTTTCTACCGGGAGTTGACAACCTATGCAATTAAAAAAATTAAATGATAAAGCAATAGACCAGCTTTTTGAAGCCGTGCTGACGCTCAAAGATATTGAAGAGTGCTATGTCTTTTTTGATGACTTATGCACCGTGAACGAGATTCAATCGCTTTCCCAACGCCTTGAGGTTGCTCGCATGCTGCGCAAGGGCTGTACGTATAACCAAATCGAAGCCGAGACGGGCGCATCAACAGCAACCATTTCTCGTGTCAAAAGATGCCTGAACTACGGAAACGACGGCTACGTGCTGACGCTGGATCGTTTAGGTCGTTAATGAAGTCAGTTGTTCGAAAAAAGAATGTAAGATCCTGCGTTACCTTGCGTAATGCGGGATTTTTCCTGTTTATTTGTAGGTCAATTGACATGTGGGAACACATTCGTTAGCATAGGAATTATAGGCATGGTTAGAACGGGTGGGGAAAACAAGATGAGAGTGTATGGTGTGCTAGTCATAAGCCATGGATCTCGGGATGAGGGCTGGGTTCAGCTGGTCGATGATGCCGTGTCTGCGGTCAGGATGCCGATGAATGTTCCGATCTTCGCTTCTTATCTGGAGTTGGTGGAAGGCCGATTAATTCAGGATGGTATTTATAGTTTAGAGGCGCAAGGCGTGACGGATATGATCGTCGTTCCACTGTTCGTGTCCTCTGGGAGTACACATATTGATGAAATCAGCTACGCCCTAGGTGTGATTGAGCAGCCACTGCTCGAGACAGATATGGAACCTTTTGATATCAAGGCGCGCATTCATTTCACATCACCAATTGATGACGACCCCGTTATTGCTGAGATTATTTATGCGAAAATCAAAGAGCTTTCCGAATCGCCAAGTCAGGAAATCGTCCTGCTCATCGGTCACGGAAGTAAAGAGAAGGGCTTCCATCTTAAGTGGCGCCAAGGCTTAGAGCTGCTCGCGGAGCGGTTGAAAGCTTTAGGCGGCTACGACGAGGCGGATGTCGCTATGCTTTTGCCAGATCAAGTGAAACAGAAGATGACAGGGTGGGCGCAAAAGAAACCTGACCATACCGTCGTCGTTGCGCCGCTTTTTCTAAGTGAAGGCTATTTCACGACGCAAGTCATCCCTTCCCGCATGGAAGGGTTCGAATATCGGTACAATGGACGGGCGCTGCTGCCTAGTCCGCTAATTTCCAAATGGATCGAGAAGCAGATTGCTTCAGAAATCGCAGAAGGCGAAACAGGTGATTGAGACAATGGTGGTCAAAAGAGCAAGACTGATCTATAATCCGACTTCTGGCCGGGAAGAAATGAAAAAACGTTTGCCAGAAATTCTTCAGCGCCTGGAGCGGGGCGGCTTCGAAACATCCACTCATGCCACCATCGGTGAAGGCGACGCAACACTCGCAGCGGCACAGGCCGTTAGCCGAGGCTTCGATCTGATCATCGCCGCAGGCGGAGACGGTACCCTGTGCGAAGTCGTCAACGGCATGGCCGAGAGGGAGGGCAGGCCCCCGCTTGGCATTTTGCCGCTGGGAACGACCAACGATTTTGCCCGAGCGCTAGGCATTCCTAAGAATTTGGAGTACGCCTGCGACCTGATCGTTCAGCAGTACACAACCGACATTGATGTAGGCAAAATCAACAACCGCTACTTCATCAATATCGCCGGCGGCGGCTCGATGACCGAGCTGACGTACGAAGTCCCAAGCAAGCTCAAGACCATGATCGGCCAGTTGGCCTATTATATGAAGGGACTGGAGAAACTGCCTAGGCTGAAGCCGATTGAGCTGTACGTCAAGGCAGGCGACAAGGAATTTCATGAGGAAGTCATGATGTTCCTCGTCGGCAACTCCAACTCTGTCGGAGGCTTCGAGAAGCTGGCTCCGGAAGCTAGTATGAATGATGGATTGTTTGATGTGCTGATTCTACGCAAGTGTAATCTTGCTGAGTTTATAAGAGTGGTTACGCTCGCACTGCGCGGCGAGCATTTGAGCGATCCGAATCTGATTTATTTCCAAACGAATCATATCGAGATTAATTCGCCGGACTACGTTCAGTTGAATCTGGATGGGGAGTTCGGGGGCACGCTGCCTTGTGTGATGACGAATTTGAAGAGTCATTTGCAGATTATTGTGGATGAGTCGGGGCAGTCGATTTATAAGAAGACGTTCCTAGAGACGTTGACCACGCCGTTTCATTTGAGAGGGAATGGGCAGAGTCATGGGGATGAGGAGCAGGAGTAATTCAACCTTTTCGTCCTGCTAACTAAATGAGAGATTGAGCTATTGTTTAATTTTAGGTTTTTATTAAAGTGAGGGTCTTATGAGAGCAAATGGTAAATCTGGCTCTGTGTCAGGTAAAGATAGAGGAACTGGGAAGTTTGGGACGGCAGGGAATAGAGGGAATTCCGGTAGGACTGGGAATTCTGGAAAAGCAGGGAATTCCGTCGCGAAGGCGGCTCCAGCTTGGATGGCCGATCTGCCGGTGCAGATTGGGCAGCAATATGAGGCTGAGATCATTGGGATCAGCCATGATGGCGAAGGGGTGGGCCGTGTGAACGGCTTTACCCTTTTTGTCGCTGGTACGCTGCCTGGAGAGCGTGCGCTTGTGCGGGTGGAGCATTTGAAGAAACAGTATGGTTATGCTGCGCTTGTGGAAGTGCTGGAAGTGAGTCCGGATCGGGTTAAGCCGGATTGTGGGATCTATGAGGAGTGTGGCGGCTGTCAACTGCAGCATCTCAGTTATGAGGCGCAGCTTCGCGTGAAGCGCCAGCAGGTTGTGGATAATTTGCAGCGGATTGGGAAGCTGCAGGTTGCGGGTGAGCCAACACTAGGTCATCTTGGTGCTGGTGCTTCAGATGAAGGGATTATTGTTCATCCTACGCTGGGGATGACCGATCCATGGCGGTATCGGAACAAGGCGCAGGTTCCTTTTGGGGAAGAGCAGGGCGGACTCATCGGCGGATTCTATGCGCAGGGTAGTCATCGCATCATCAATATGGATGAGTGTTTGATCCAACATGAGTCGAACGACGAAGTCGTTGCTCGGGTGAAAGAGATCGGCGCGCGGCTTGGTATTCGCGCTTATAATGAGGAGCGTAATGACGGACTGCTTCGCCATGTCGTCGTCAAAGTCGGCTTCCGCACGGGAGAGATCATGGTCGTACTTGTGACGAACGGCACCGAGATTCCTCGCGTCGCCGAGTGGGTTGCGGGCATTCGGGCTGCGCTGCCCGGTGTGAAGAGCATTTGCCATAACATTAATGTGAAACAGACGAATGTTATTTTTGGGGATGAGACTAGCGTCCTGTGGGGCAGCGAGGTCATCTATGACTATATCGGCGATGTGAAATTTGCAATTTCCGCGCGATCGTTTTATCAAGTGAACCCCGTCCAAACGGAAGTGCTGTACGGGAAGGCTTTGGAGTACGCCGCGTTAACCGGCGGCGAGACAGTTGTCGATGCCTACTGCGGCATCGGGACAATTTCCCTGTTCCTCGCCCAGAAGGCGGGACAGGTGTATGGGGTCGAGATCGTCGAGGAGGCGATCGCAGATGCACGGAAGAATGCCGAATTAAACGGCATGACGAACGTTCACTTCGAGGCAGGCCCAGCGGAAGTGCTCCTCCCCGAGTGGACACGTCAGGGCGTCCGGCCCGACGTGATCGTGGTGGACCCGCCCCGCAAGGGCTGCGACCCGGCGCTGCTCGAGACGATCCTCGAGCTGCAGCCGCGGCGCGTCGTCTACGTGTCGTGCAGCGCATCGACACTTGCGCGCGACTTGCGCGTGCTCGTCGATGGCGGGTACGGCGTCGCGGAGGTGACGCCGGTGGATATGTTTCCGCATACGACACATATTGAATCCGTTTGTTCCTTGATTTATAAGGGTTTCGATTAAGTGTGTGGGATGTGGCTAGAATATATCGCCGGTAATAAACTGGTGTGTTATTTTGATGCGAAAGCGACCGATTTAGGGGAGGCTTATTTTTTGGATATGTAAGACTGGAAAGTATGTTTACAGTGGGTATAAGGCTAATTTGCCTTCCTAAATAGAATCTTTTCCGAAGTTAAAACAACTTCATCAACTAGCCGATCAACAGATAGAGAAGATAAAAAAAACCATCAGGTTAATTACAAAAAAAGAAACGTCACCTTTTCGATGATCGTTTCTTTTTTTGTTACCAACGCTTTGTATGAGGCAAATTAATGATCGATTGATAATCGATTTCTGTTATAAAATTCTCCCCATAATGTTTCATCTCAGCCTGCAACAATTTCAATTTAGGATTGTGTGTTTGATCTAACCATCTGTCAATATAAAATGTTAAACGATCCGATAAAACTAAACCCCACTTATTTTTGAGAACAATTGCTCGAACAATATTGACTTCAGGATTAGGGTTTAATCTTTCTGCATAATCATCAAGTATTATATCCAATATTCCATTGTCAGCTACCTCGTTATAAATGGAGGCATCAATTGTGCCTCTGCTAATGTTAACCTGTAGGGCATCAATATTAAAAAATGAACCTTTAACGATATTCTCCTCAATTGGTTCTAAAATGTTCTCTCGAAAAGCCCAATGATTTTTAATGCTCCAAATATCAAATTCAAAGTCGTCAATTAGAACCTTATATCCGCCAAACCGATTTTTCTTAAATTGAAACCCTTCAAATAATTCTTCAAAGTCAGTTTCAGAACTATTAATAACAAAATCAAAATCCCTTGGAAGAACATTACTACATAAATCCCGCACAGCACCACCAATAAGTATTAGCTCCCCGTAGTACTCTAAATTTTTAAATAATGAGCTTATTTTCTTTGAAGATCTTCGTAGTTGAGTCATATAACTAATAACTACTTCAGCAGAATGTACTTTTGTTACCTTCCGATGGCTATGGCTATTGCACATCGAAGTATACATTTGTATCACCCCTAAAGTTTAATTCCTGTCAATTGACGGTAAAATTCTAAAGCATATGTATCGGTCATCCCACATATAAAATCTGTTACAAGTAATAAGCGGTCGAATAAACTAATTTCATTTCCTGTTTTCTCTAAAGGATATGTCTCCATTATATACCGATAGTTATCGGAAATTAAAGAGTAAAGTTTGCCTGCTTTAGAACCTGATTTTTTTCTATCCTCTACAGTCATTTCTGCATTGAATAACTCATCAGAAGTGACAGCTTCAACAAATAAGTTAAGTAAACCACAGATAACTTGTTGACCTGCTAGTTCCCGCATAACAATTTCTCTATTTTTAAATATTATTTTAGCAAGATCCTTAAATGCTTTCCTTACATTTTTGGAATCTGATGCAAGTATAATATCTTCGTCAAACTTACCACTTAGTATTTCATCTTGTTTCTCAACAAATTTGTTTACAACAGAAGAAATCATATCACCTTGAGCTTCAATTCTAAACAGTTGAACTGCTAACCCAAGTTTATCTTCATATAAAGCAGGCGCACTCTCATAGAATTCGATAAATTTTTTGTAAAGTTCTTTATCTTTTTGTCTCGGGCTTTCACTTAGTCTAGTTCTTAATACCTCTTCAATTGTATTAAAATCGAGAACTTTCTTTTTACAACCATCTTCTAAATCAGCAGCAGAGTAAGCAATATCATCTGCTGCCTCTAGTAAGAAAGCAAGTGGATGTCTACAATTACCTATACCTGTTTTGTCAATAAGTTCTAGAAACGCTGTTTTTTCTGCTTGAAAGTAACCAAATTTTTTGAAACTAATTCCCAATTGTTCTTTTTCTATATCTTTATTTCCTTCAGTAGATGATCTAGGATATTTAATTACACTAGCTAATGTAGCGTATGTTAAGTTAAAGCTTTTCTCGTCTTTTAAAAATTGCAATTTTTTCAGCAGTCTAAAAGTTTGTGCATTACCTTCAAAATTTTCAAAATCTGCCACTTTATCCGCATTTTCAGTAATGGCTTTAAATGCCTTACCTTTCTCATTGTTCTTGAACCAGTCTTTAAAAAAATTTTGAATAGCTGATTCACCATAATGTCCGTATGGAGGATTCCCTAAATCATGTATAAGGCCCGCAGCAGCTAATATAGAACTAATCTTTCCGCTATGTTCTGTAATTTTAAATAAATCCGGTCTTTTTTCAGAAAGAATCCTTTCAACACTAATTCCAATCGAACGTCCAATAGATGAAACTTCTAGAGAATGTGTCAGCCTAGTTCTTACAAAATCACTATTATCAAGTGGAAATACTTGGGCTTTATCTTGTAGTCTTCTTACTGGTGCACTAAAAATTAGTCTCATATAATCATTCTCAAAAGCATTTCTTTTATCTACTGGTCCTAGAGGTGATCTCGTCCTATAGGTATTAGCATTTAACAGATTATCCCAGTTCATCATTTATATTTCCTCCATGTGTTTAGATCTAGTAATAATAACCTATATACTTCAAAAAAGGTGTCGAATTTTGACGAATATATTTCTGGAATGTATATGACACATGCGAATTTTGTTATCAAAATAATATATTTTTCCAACTCACCCCAATTACAGGGTGAGGTCAAACAGCAAGTTTGGAGGATTCTTGAGATTAATAAAGCAAGCGAGTACTGCCACATCAGGAGTTGTCCATTTTACGCAAACCATACAATTGAGAGCGTTTTTCCCTTGATCTATAAGGGTTTAGAATAAGTATAGAGGATAGTTGGGACAATATTCCAAGCGGCTATACAGCAGCAATGAAAATAAAAATAGATCCTAAAAACTAAAAAGTAAGGACTTGGATTATTCATCTAAAACCATGGAAATGGGTTTAAAACGGGGTTAATAGCATTATGACATTCAGATTTAAGGATAACCCAGAAGATATTATACTAATTTCATAATTTATTGAAGTTATATTTTAGGGGAATTGAAATAAAAGTAAAACCCGTCTCTAAGCTTATCTAGCATAAGACGGGTTTTACTATATGAAGAACTAATTGTAAGCATCAAGCGTTTCTTGTAAATATCTAGAAAGATGAATAGGATAAGGGTGATTTGTCGCAGGATCAAAGGTAAGTGTTATATGGCGCATTAAATGTATAACGTAAGCCAATAAGTCTCGTTCGTAATTGTCTTCAATCCCGTGGAACTGTATTTCAAATGTTGCGCGTCGTCTATATTGTTCATTATCTTCATCTCTTGTTCCTAATGAAGGGGTTTTTGCTATTCTAGTCCCAATTGAATAATATGTACCATTATGCTCGAAGAGTAAATTTCCCGCGGATGGCGCTTTGGTACGTTTACTTATTTTAAAAGCAATGGGGACTTTATCTGAACCTACAGTGTAAGACATGATGCGAAAATCTTCTAGAGTACGCAGTTCCGTTAGATAATCTGAAGGTGTAAGTATTAGTCCGTTTGGTTCCATACTTGAGCGGATTAGTCCACCTAGGCCATCACGTGTAGGTTTGGATACGTTACGAACAAATGACTCTTTTCCTAGTAATATTATTGCTTCGTGAAAACTCACCCAGCCCTCACCAGGAAGTGAAATCTTTATAAATCCATTCTTAAAAGCGACAAGAGCAGGAATGTATTCTCTTTTATATTTTTGGGAGTATAAATAAAACGGTAAATAAATGGAATTATCGGGCCATATTTCACTATACTCATTTGCTAAATGGCCTGTTACACCAACTCTAACGAATAAGTCATACAATGATTTTAATATTCGATTGTGAAAAGATCCTCTCTCTTCTTTATGAAAACATTGGGTATGATATCCGATGGAACGAAGACAGGATACAATAGTGGATTTCGGATCTCGTGTCTTTTCATCAGTTTTCTTTGATTCGTGCCAAGGGTCAATTTCAATAAGTGCAAACCCATCACGGGTTGTTTGAAATGAATTGAGTATCTGTTGCTTCCTATCATATATGCTCTTTTCTATTGTATTAGAAGATGTAGGCAAGATTCCAAACAATTTTTCTTTCCACTCTTTAATTATAAATTCCACCGAGAAATGAAGTATTCCATCTTCATCAATATATTGATATGTATTAGGAGAAGATTCAAAAATCGTGTATTTAGGATAGCTGTGGGGCATTTTTTGTGAATATTGCTCGGGTGGTACGGTATCGTGGATTGCATCACGTAAAAAAGAAGCTATGGATTCATTTCTTGAAAAGACTTCAATGATCATTTTTGGAATTGTAACGGTATTGAATACTGGATACTGAACCCCATCCCCTCCAAGTGACTCTTTCTTTTTAATGGAAGATTGAGGTTCAACTATTTTAAGATTAGTTACTCTAACTAGTTCCTCATATTCGTCTATGTAAGTTTTATAAATATCTAGTTCTTCATAGGACACGCCATTTTTTAGTACATGTTCTCTCCTTGTAGCATCTTCAGGTAAATAAGGTATTACAGCCATTAGATTGGAACAATTAGGATAAAATGAAGAAGGATCCTCTAAAATTTTGTCTACCGGAATAGAAATGTCGATTTCCTCTAAGTTCTTCAAAATGTTACTTTGTACAATTCTTGATTTATTAGTTGAACCTTTAATTTTCTCAATTGTAACAGCGAAAAAGCGCTCAGTTATTGGTGAATATATCCACAGACTTCTATTATTTTGACGTGGGAATGCGTTATAAACGAATTCATTTTTACCAATATTTAGTAATGGACTAAGGATGTAGCGAGAATAGGATGGGGATACAAGTAGGGTCTCCCGATCAGTTTCATAAAAATTAATGTATAACGAGCCATGCTGGTTAGAGTAGATGTCTCCTTTACCATCAAATGTGCTCGGTACCATTGGGATTTGCATTGTTTTGTACATAGAGTCAGTACCACATCCACGTACCCAAATTGACTTCTTATTCTCATCCTGGGACTTCTCATTTAACTTTTGTGAGAAGGAGTAGGCATAATAAGCTGAAAGTAGCCCTCTGAGCTTCCGACTCTCCCATAAAGTGGTTTGCTCAATCTTCAATGATTCCGAGTCAAAATCAGGCAGTATCAAATTCAAGCCTTCGCCAGCAAAAAAAGCAAACTTGCGAATGAAGATTTCTTTTATATAATTTGGTAATCCAGGTAAAAAATAAGCGAATGGCCGTGTACCAAGTAGAGAGTCCCGAGCGAAAGAAATAAAAATAACATCTGAATAACATGCTTCCGTAAGAAGTCTGAAATCAGCCAACGTTTTAAACCAAGATCCATTAACTGAAACAACAGGGCTTAAAACAGCGGTTAACCACTCAGGAAGATAGATTGCTTCAAGAATGATTTCTTCCATTTTTTCTGAATTTAAAGCATATTCCATTAATATTGGTATATCCGAACTTTTTGTTTTTACATCAGATATCATGAACGGCCTCCTATAAAATTAAAGCATTTGTTGGTTGTGGAACTAAAGACTTATGAAAATCACTAAAGAATGTGCCATACAAAGTATCAGAAATACTATCATTTGGGAAAAGCTTTAACCATTCAGCCAATAAACAACTGGAGGATACTTTTCCATTAATTTCATCTTCTTCTGTATTAAATAGAAAACGAGCATCCATGTAATGAATACGAGCATTTGCTTCACCGCGGAGTAAGCGTCCAATCATTTGCCATATATTAATAAATGTATACCAAGCTATCTCTTTTTTGAGATCCGGATCGAGATTAGCCCAACCATTTTCGGCCATTAATATATCACGGAATATGGTGTTTGCCTTTTTGCGGATCGCTTTATACCCATCGCCAAACTTACTTATATTGCCATCAGTAATTTCACGTTTAATACGCGCACGTAAAGCATTTACAGCAATTAGAGCATATTCAGTGTCATTTACAGATTGGAATGGGCGAATCATTAGCATAATACTCCCGAACAACGCATCGTTTGTTTGAGGTCTTATTATATTATATCCACGATTCATAACTGTCCAAGGAGCAATAAATATTCGTGCATTCCCTGCTAGTCTAGTCATAGTCGCAGTTGTAACGCTCCCATCTTCATTCCCCTTCTTGCTTAAATATTTGATTTCTTCATGGAAATATGGACGAAGTATGTTGTATACAGTTTTAGCTTGTAGATAACTATTAACTGAAATGACCACTCCGCGGGGGTAGAACTCATTATTTGAAGATGCGTCATTCTCCCAATGGAACAGTTCTTGATGAATAAGTGGCACAATAGAACGAGAGAGTTGTTCTAAACGTTCCTCTTTATAATCCTCAGGAGCACCGGAAATTGAAATATATTTTCCATATTGATCAGTAATACAATGGCTGAAATGTTGAATAGTTTGATGCTCTGAATTATGTAAATGCATTGTCCAATATTTGGCGTATTCCATATTCAGATGGTAGTAAGCAGAACCTGGTGCATAACTTGTGCCCGATAGCATTATAACGGCAGGGCCTAATTCTCCAACATGTTGAAACAATCTATTGTAATTGACAAGAACATCTCTTCCAGAAGCTTGATGAATTATTCTGAAAAAAGAACCCACTTTTCCCATTTTGTGGCCATTATCGTCTATTTGGTATTTATAAAACCGCTCTCGACCTGTAAGTGGAGGTGCTAAAAATGGTAATAATAATTTGGATCCAGATGCTTGGCGGTTATCCGCGGTGTCATTGTAAATACCGTGTAAACTATCTACAATTGCTGGTTCCAAATTTTCAGCTGTTAAAAAGTGTTTTTGGAATAATGCTAAATAAATATAAGCCATAAATCGGTGGAAAACTCCTAAATAACGTTCCTCTTCTTTTTTATTCTTCGGTGTCCAAAGTTTTGTACCCATAGATTCTGATATTTGATCAATTAATTGTTTGAAAATTTTTGATTCTTCTCTGAATGATTTGTCTGGTTCAATAGAATAGGTACTACGGCTCTTCAGTTCACGAACAGAACTTATGGTCTTTAATATTACTTCAGACTCAAGATTATCATCATTTTCGTCTTCAGAGATATAATAAAGAATTCGGAACCATTTTTCCTCTTCTTGATGGTCTAATGAAGGCCATAATCTATACATAAGATTTTTGAGTTCTTGAGACAATGAAAAAGTACTATACCTTTTATAGTGACTTCTCAAAATATCGCTTGATATTAATAGATCCCGTAACCACATTTGATACTCACTTGCTTGATCAAGTTCTTTTTTCATTTGATATACTACAACGGGGTAATGACCTTCGGATTGGCGTATACTTCTATTAAATTCTTGTGTGATTTGTTCAAACCGCCCAAATTCATTGAATAAAATAGATTCGTTAAGTAAAAATTGCTTGTCTAACTGGTTCTGCAAAGCGTCAACTTCATCAAAAAATACGACATCAGCCCAGCTATAAATCCATTCTGCAAAACTTTTATTTTCTGGATCAGTATGAATACTTAACTTTACGCTCATAAAGGCGGGAATAGTAAGGAGCACGACCTCAGCATCATGGAGTTCTTTTTCAACAGTAAACTGACCGCAACTAGAAGAAAGAGGGCACAGAAGTAATGAACCTTGTTCATCAAAAGAACGGATACTTGTACATGGATGATCGCCTTTATGATCCCGATCGTTTACTATTTCAATAATGCAATCACCTCGGTATTGAGGTAATACATGATCATCTTTGGCCAAGGCGAACATATCTTGGTCTGTATAGTCGGCTGTATTCGACAAATCACTTAGATGCTGTGCTTCATGTTCTCCTTCGTTTCCACGACCTCGAATAGCAACCGCTTTTATACCGAGGGAATTAAAAGTATTTGCCAAATCACGGGATTCTGTAGTCTTAGATGTTATGATAGCAACCCTCTTTTTTTGATCTCTTGCAAGACGAAGTGTTTCCAAGATAACAAACGTCGATTTTCCTTTTCCTAGCATCCCGTAAATCACATTTGGTTCATCGAATTGCAATGATTTCATCGAATGATTATGTGATTGGAAGGTGAGTTTACTCCATTGAGTGGAATAATATGTTGTGTTAAGTTTCTTATCGATTTCTTTTGCTAATGTTGCATACTGAGCATGATTAAAAGGAATAAAGAAGTTGTCTTGATTTCTATCACTAGGGGTTGGCTGTTTTATAGTCCTATCAGTTAAGATAAGTGGGAACTGGCCATTGGGGGTAACCTTAGCCATTTCCTTTTTATTGTTATCGTTTAATTGATGGTAAAAGTAAAAAGATGATGAATTCTCTCCTGCATACTTAGAGGTCGTCATTTTTCTTCGTGCATTCTTAGGGTTTAGAATCTCTGTAATATGAGATAAGCGTTGGGTAATGGACGGTGATAGATTTTCTGGCAATTTACGAGTGAATTCATCATTTTCTGTTGCTCTATCGTACATTTTAAACTCATTAATAACCTGATCATAAAACCTAATTCTAGAGCGAAAATGGGAGTTCTTTTTGCGGCTTTCAAAGAGGATGCGTAGTGTCTGCAGTAGTGAAGGTGACGAGATCGGATCAAGTAATTCATCCATATTTAACATGGTGGAGAACAAGTTCTCATATGTCATTGGCATTAAAGGAAAAAGTGTTTCAAAAGTATACAAAATACACTCGGTTTCAAGTACAACTTGTGTAGCATGTTCAGGAGCTAATAATAGGTTCCTTTCCTTCTCAGGGTACTGGGTGAGAAGTTGAGCATATACCTTATTCTCTTTGCTCCGTTGTGTTCTGCTAACCTCCGCAAAATTTTTACGCATAATTTTGTTCCTCCGAAGAGATCGTATTTTGATATGACATTCGCTCTGCTAAATAGCTGTTTAGGTTTTTTTCTAGAACTATGCTGATTTCTCCGGTAAAGGGAAAGAACTGATGAAGTTTTTCGATGTAATATTTATTATTAGCAATACGAGAAGGTACCACTATGATTTGTTTACTTGCAAGTAGATTTTCTTGATTATCATTTAACCACTCAGCTAATTTTTTTGGAGTTCTATAACTTTTAACATCGATGTAGAATATCTGATTATGCTTTATTACTTCAATATCTCCCTTAGATTCTACTCCGGGATATAATCGAACTTTATACCCGTATTTTCCGAGTTTCTCCAATAAATTTCGCTCGTCGTATGAAGTTAATGAAACATAGTATTGGATACCTGGCTTGGTTCTTAGTTTTCCTGCTTTTGCTACAGATTCAAGTTTAGCTTGATTATATTCCTTGCAATAGGGATTCACACACTGAGCTTTTCTGCCCTTTAGAAGGCGAGCTCCCCATCCGCATCCCTTACCTGGGCATACAACAAAGTTGCCTATTGGAAATTCCTCATAAGCATGACGTAGAAGAGGACCAAGTGCAGGGATGATCCTTGAAATAGATTTTACTTCTTCATTTAATAACGACTCATCAACAATAGGATTCTTAGATAGAAATTGTCTGAATTTAGAATAGAGATCTGTAGCAATTTGTTCACTCAAGAAGCGGGACCGAACGGCTTGACGGAAGTGACGTAGAGCGTGTTCTAATACTTTGGTATCTTGTTCCTCGATATCACCCATCTCATATATCCATTCGTGTGCTAAAGTGCTGAGACCCAAATGTTCTTCAAGTAAAACTAAATCTTTAAACCCAATTTCATCGAGATACTGAATACTATCTTCGTCTACAATACCCCATTCGTTTAAGGGTTTGTACAATAATTCCAAAAAATGGTGGTTGTTTATTGGAATATTTTGGTTTGCTAGTGATTGATTATTTGATATATTGGTAAGCCATAGCTGTACTAATTTTTTTCGAAATGCCTCAACTTCGTGATTGGAAAAAAAGACATTCAAATCACCTTTTTTAATGGCGTGCTCTAGAGTTTGAGCAACGACTAGAATTTGTCTTAATTGACTTGGTAGCATTAGTTCTCTTCCTCCTAAAAGTAATAATGGCTATACACTTTATAATATACGGTCTAATGAAAGTATGTAAGTAGTATGAAAACGAATTTTAAGTTGATGGTAGAAGTGCAATAGTGTTACAGAGTTTATACAAGCAGAATTTGAATTACTAGAAAGAAAAGGAGCCAACTTAAAGATATCTCCTTTGTATTTTTCTATAAATTCTAAGAACCAATATATATGATATAATATCAAAGAGGGGAACTAATGTTCTACATTGTATTAGCTCGAAATATATCTTTATAAGGCAATGGTAATTATTAAAAGTTTAATTGGAAAAGTATTTTTAGCTCTTAGCATTAGAAAGATGTTAAAATGGTAATGTAAATAACGGATGGGTGGTTTCTATGAATCAATTAAATCAAAAAATATTAACTAGTAAACAAATAGTAAAGAAAACCGCTTTTACTAATGGTGAAAACCATTTCGGAATACTAACTGGTGATGCTTTAGAACAACTTAAATTATTGCCATCAAACATCTTTAATGTTGCAATTACAAGTCCGCCTTATTATTGGGCTAGAGATTATGATGTTGAAGGGCAAATAGGACATGAAGACACTGTCGAGGATTTTGTGAATAAGTTAGCAGATGTATTTGATGAGGTTAAAAGAGTCTTACATCCAGAAGGGGTGTTTTACTTAAATATTGGTGATACGTATTACTCCGGTAATGGACAACCTAAGGGATCAGATCCAAGAAGTGGATCCAGAAATTTTATGCGTAAGAAGTTAAGAGCAGTTGACAAGTCTGGATGGGATATTCCTAAAAAAAGCTTAATAGGTGTTCCCTGGAAAGTTGCTTTTGAACTTCAAAACAGGGGTTGGACTTTACGAAGTAATATCATTTGGAATCGAGGTAACTCTTTTGTAGAACCCTCTGCTCTTGACAGGCCGTACCGCCAGTATGAGCATGTCTTTCTTTTTTCAAAGTCGAGATTTTATTCGTATAACAGACAGGCCCTGCCCGAGGGCGAAGAAGATGTGTGGAATATTCCTATTGAACGTGTAAAGAGATTAGACCATAACGCTCCATTTCCTAGTGAACTGGCACGGAGATGTATTCTTACTGGATCTCCTGAAGGGGGACATGTACTTGACCCATTCTTAGGCAGTGGTACCACATTAGATACAGCGAGAGAACTTGGAAGAAATGCAGTAGGTATCGACTTAAATCCAGACTACACGGCTGGAGTTTCAGAATACCTAATTAACAATGGAATAACTAATTCTGAATGGAACATTCTAGAAAAAACAATCAAAAATGATTCGCCATTCTTTTCAGAATGGCCAGGAAATAAAATGAATTTCAAAAAATCCAAAAGTCGTAAGGTGGATACTAATGAGTAAGTACTTTACTCCTGAACGCGTTAAAGAAGCATGTCAACATCTGGGGAACTTTCACAGTGGAAAAGTGCTGGTTCCTCTTGTATTGGCAGTAAACGGTGTTAACCACCATTCTAATGTTGTTTTAAAAGATCATGCTGGAACAGATTCAGGTTTTCTGAAAAATCATTTTCATGGTCATCTGATTGGATTATCGCAAGCCGGTGAGAGAAACAATATACGACCTAGTTTTAATGATGTATCTCTGGAGGTAGGGGATTTTATTAGTATAGGTCGCCAACAACTTTGGGCAAATCTTTACTCTCAAACAGGTTATAATGCCTTGAAAAATAAAGGTGTTCTATCTGTAACTAATGGCGGTATACGATTACAGCCAACATTTAGAAATGAATTTGAAACAAACTTAGCATCCTCTTTTTATTTTGAGGAAATGCTTGTTTGGCTCTATGCTTTTATTGGATTCCCGGAAACAATAAATAGTTGGGATGAATTATTTATCTACTTTCAAGAATCGTATTTAGGCAGTGGTTGTAGAATAGCACCTGAGTTTTCTAGCAGATTTAATGCTAACAATGGTGTCCCATGGCCGACCGATCTGCTGAATGATAGACCATCTAATGAAGCTTTTATTGAGATTTTAATTACTTCGAGAAGCCAAACATACTTTGATTATTCTACTTTTGTAATGGAATTTTTAGAAAAACTTAATGATAGCGGAGTAAGAGTCTCACATGACCTAGTTAACAGGTTTATTACCAGTTTATTAACAAAAAGGTTTTTAATTTTTACTGGTTTAGCCGGATCTGGGAAGACTAAGCTAGCTCAATCATTTGCAAAATGGATTTCTAGCCATGAAAATCAGTATGCAATAATTTCAGTAGGACCTGATTGGACAAGTAATGAAAATGTTCTTGGATATGCAGATGCGTTGGATATTAATAGATATGTTACGCCTAAAATACTTCAATTAATTATTGAGGCTAATGAACCTGCTAACACCAATAAGCCGTTCTTTATTATTCTAGATGAGATGAATTTGTCCCACGTAGAAAGATATTTTGCAGATATATTATCTGCACTTGAATCAGATGAGGATGTACACCTTCATAGTGACAGTGGGGCTAGTGCAAGGTCTGGTGTGCCTAAGTCTGTAAAAATACCATCAAATTTATTTATTATAGGCACTGTAAATGTTGATGAAACAACCTATATGTTTTCTCCAAAAGTTCTGGATCGTGCTAATGTAATTGAATTTAGGGTAACGAGGCAGGAACTTGGTGAGTATTTAGATAACCCATCTAACATTAATTTAAGTCTAATCAGTTCCAAAGGGCAACGATTTGGTCCAGCGTTTGTTGCTACTGCTAAACAAGAACAATTTACATTAGAAGTTCAAGATAAGAAAGTAATAAAAGAAGAGTTACTTATTCTTTTTGATGTTCTATCAAAGTTCGGTGTGGAATTTGGTTTTAGAACGGCGAAGGAAATTGCTAGATATTTGTATTTTTACAAAAAAGTTTCTAGTAATGGATACATAACGAGAGATGCAATTGATATGCAAATACTTCAGAAATTGTTACCCAAACTTCATGGGCCTAGAAAAAAGATGGAGCGTCTATTATGGGTACTTGCTTCAATTTGTAATATAGAGCATAAATGGGAGGGAGATTCTTCGGCGGGAAATATGTCGAATGACCGAGGGGTAGAACCAGAAGCAACAGCGCCCTTAGTCTCCGCCACAGAAGAATCTAGTATAGTCGAAACACCTGAAGAGGGGGGGAGAACTACCTCATCTGAAGATCTTAGCAACATTAGGGAGAGTACAGAAGGGGATATAGCTATCCCTTTGATTGAAGAACAGTTAATTAACCGAGACGAGATTTTCGAAAAAATCACTAAAGCGATGCAACTACATTCAAGTTCGAATCCACTTTCTGAAAGAGATGGAGAGCTCATTAACAAATGGGAGAACGCTTATTATAAACGTAGTTATGAGAAGATCCAGAGAATGCTTATTTTGTTGGAACAAAACGGGTTTGTGAGTTTCTCGGAGGCGTGATATGCAAGCTGAGATCAATTTTAAAGATATTAATGGAAGCATTATTGCAAAATTAATCATTACTCCAGTTCGTAATTATTCAAATATGGCTAAAAGTAACGTATTAAAAATAGTTAATGAAGATGAAGCAACGATGTATGGAGAAGAGACAGTTCAGTTGCTTGAAGGTTACACATATGAATACTCCCTTCAGGATTCCCCGCCGAATACCTTTCTAAGGGAGAATGATGCTATTAAAAGATTATCACTTAATAGTGGGTTAAACGATAGAGGGTTAATAACAACGGGTTTATACACAGGGTTAATGATTCTTGAATTAGTAAACAGTCAAAAGCAGATTATTGCTACGGCAGGTGTTGAAGTTCGTTCTACCAAGTTGGATTATCGTAATGATTATCGTAATATGCTGGATTTCATCGCTGAGAAATGTATGGACTTGTTACTTCATGTTAAATCTCCCTCACAGTTAAAGTTATCACCTGATCCGACGAGAGAGCCAGATACTGTAGAGCAAAAATATGCTTTTCTAAAGTCTTTGATAAACTCTTGCGAGTTTAGGGACGCGCTTCAACGTGTAACATCAATGCCTCAAACTAAAATGGAACTCTATGAAGAGAACGTTTCCTTAAATAAAGGTTTTAAACCAAATGCTAAAAACATGCGTCAATTAGTCTCTAGCAAACAACGTAGTACTTTACCATCAAACCATTCATTGTACTCTCTAATAACATCTGTTCCTAATACTGTTATAAGTTCCACGAGACGAGAAACTGTTAATACAGCAGAGAATCAATTCATTAGATACGTATTAGATTATTTTATTGATTATTTGAATAAAGTGGCGTATCTCTTAGAGGGAAGAAAAACTTTAGCAGATATTCGATTAAGAGAAGATATTAATCGTATGATTGAAGAACTAAATGAGGTTTTGAGTAGATCTATATTTAAAGAACTCTCTAAATTAACTTATTTACCACTCAATAGTCCTGTTTTACATCGTAAAGAGGGTTACAGGGAAATTTTTCAGGCGTGGCTGAAATTTGACTTGGGTGCTAACCTAGAGTGGGCTGGTGGTGATGATGTGTATGGTGCAGGTAAGAAAGATGTGGCTTTACTTTACGAATATTGGGTCTTTTTTAAACTGGTCGAGATTCTACAAAATCATTTCAGTATGGATGTAAACTTATTTGAACATGTTCTAAAAGAAACTAGGGATGGTTTCGGGATCACACTGCGTTCTGGAAAAGAACTAACTATCCCCGAATTTACTTATAAGCGCAATGGACGAGTATTTAAAATTCAATTCTCATACAATAGGACCTTCCCTGGAAGTAAGAAATATCCTAAAAGTGGTTCATGGACTAGGCATATGAGGCCGGACTATACCTTAAGTTTCTGGCCAGCTAATCTCACTTATATACAGGCTGAAGAACAAGAGGCAATGGTTCACGTTCATTTTGATGCAAAATATCGTGTGGATAATTTGACAGAAGTGTTTGGAGTGGATGATAGTAATATTGTTGAGATTGAAAGGGAACTAGAACAGGAAAAAGCATCATTCCAGAACGGAAGTTTCGCAAAGAGATCAGACTTGTTAAAAATGCATGCATATAGAGATGCAATTAGAAGGACAGCAGGGGCATATGTATTATATCCTGGAAATAGTTCGCGTAAATGGAGAGAGTATTTCCATGAAATTCTGCCTGGGCTAGGAGCCTTTACGTTAAGGCCGGATGAAACACAGGATGGTTCAGATGAGTTAATAGTATTTTTAAATGAAATTTTGGATCATTTGAGTAATAGAGTAACGAGGCGTGAAGAACTTACATTTAGTGTCTTCGGCCTCTATCAATCATCTGAAGAAACACCTAATATATTTTTAGATATTGCAGATTCGGATATTAGGGAACTTCCACTCAACCAATCAACCGTCATGATATTGGCAAACTCAGAATATAGTCAACGATCATGGATGGAAGTTAATAATAAAGTCTTATATAAAGTTGATGATTTTGTAGATTCAAAACTTTTTACAGTTAAATTTGCTCTAATATTCGATTCTATTACATTGGAAGGGTCAGGATTATGGAGTGTGTTGCAGGGTACTCGAATTATTACAGGATTACAGGTACAGGAGTTAGGATACCCAGGTATGAATAATGAAGATGCTTTGTTTATTTTATTTGAGGTTCAGAAAGATGAACGATTTGATAGAGTGAAATGGTGCTTTGATGGAACCGATCAGTCAGGTGTTATAAGTTTTTTTGAACTTACTAAAAAGTTAATAAATTAAAACTAAGTTAGTGTTAGTGGGTAATTTATTTGAGACATACGACCTATACTGCTATTCTAAAGTGTGAATAAATATTAAATTGAATAATTAAGGTTTTTCTTTTCCTTGAGTGCAGAACAAGCAGTACAGCTAATTGAACAAGAATTGATGATATCTCATGATCAAAATAATAAGTTCGAATTACTGGCAGACGCTATACTGCAAAGAAACTCGACTAACATAAACGGTAGAACTAATCTTAAGTGAAACTTTATTTGGTATATGTCTTTACACGTTCGTACTGGGTGAGGGGAATCATGCAACCTCTCCAAACATCCTGAGCAACACGCGGCGACGAATTGAGGATTTATACAGCCACGGCTCACCTCCATCAGGAAAACCCGCTTAATTAGGTTTTTTTTTCTATTTATAGACCAAAAATGTAAACATCAGGTGTTAAGGTGAGAGTCCAAAGCCAGTTTTTAAAAATTACAAGTCAGTAACTTATTGGAGATCTCGGTCTACTCCCTTTGATGTAAAGAGAATACAGATGACTGAAGCACTCTGAAAGGATGCTTTATATTACATCTACTTGAATTAAAGACTAGGCGATAATTAAGCGAATACTGCTACATCAGAATTTGTCTATTTTACGTTACCCCACACATATGGAGTACGTAACTCATTTGAAGTCATCAAACAAACGCGTATACCAAAGGAGGCTACCTTAATGGTAGTCTCCTTTGGTGAACGCCTGTTAAAACCTTAGAAAAAAGGGGCATATTGCCCTTTTGTCGAATGAGTAAGACAAACATTGACTTTTATTCTAAAAATCTATTTAACGAAATTGGTGATAAATTTGACCTTACCGTTAGAGCTTCAAGGTATATTTACTAACAAACAAAAATCCTACAAAATAGTGCTCATCCTAGCACTATTAACTGAGATGCAAGTAACCGGACTTAATGTGGTCTCTCTACTAAATTTAAAGCAACGCTTCCTCTCACTACTTCAAGAGAGAGAATCAAATGGTCTAATTGTTGATCAGCCACCGGAGAAAGCGGGAACGAGTTGGAATAACATGACTGTGAGTAACGTGCAGTCTGTCTTTTCCACACCAATTTCAGCACTCTCCTCTATTTTGGATCAAAATAAAGAAACTATCGGCTTTAAGGAAGAGCTATACGAGAACTGGTCTGACGATGTTCTAAGTGAACTTTATAGCCACGCTCAAACTGAGTTAGACAACTATTACAATCAGCAGAGACTAGAAAGCTTCTCCATAAAAGAAGCACTATCCGAAATTCTGTTCACATACCTAACCGCAAAAAGAGAAACGTTTGCAGGCCACAGACTCGGCAATCTCGTAAGACAACAGATACCGACAGAGATAAGGAAATTGCCGTTTATCCACCCAGAATTAAAGATCATTGGGTCAGTGGGACAAGGCAATTGGGCAACGATTCCATGGATCGCTATCATGGATAAGCGCATCACAGAGACAACACGCATAGGCGAGTATCTGGTTTACCTTTTTGCAGAAGATATGAGATCTGTCTACCTAACTTTCTTACAGGGGGTCACGATCCCAATAGAAACGAAAGGTAAGCCAGCGGCCTACCAATATTTCAAACAAAAAGTGCAAGAGATACGAAGCGTGCTCCCTCTCGAGGGCATGGTTAAAGATGATGCCATCTACTTAACATCTGGCGGTCTAGGCCAAGATTATCAAGTGTCTACGGTTGCTTATTATCGTTATGATTTGGAGCATCTTCCAGATGACGAACAGCTAATCTTAGATTTAAATAATGCCGTTACTAACTATAACGAATATGTAAACAAAGTACTCAATCAAAATGAGGAACCCGAACAAATGATCAGCTTCAACTATACGATCAGCCATTTATATGCTGGGCAAGGCATTTTAAAATACTTGCATGATCATGGACTCAATGCTATCTCATTAGATGAGTTAATATCCAACCAGGGCAGTGTTCTTCTCTCTGGAGATGATGTGAAGCATCCAAAGGAGAGAGTCAGGCATCTGGGACGAGCCTTGCAAGATTTAGGTTTATTATCTATTAATGAGAACCAATTCTCATTAACTGATCTAGGTCAGGAGTATGCGAACCATTTTAATGAAAATAAATGGGTTTTAAGTGATACGCAAATCAAATTAGTTCGCAATCAGTTAAATAACACCGAAGAGCAAACCCCTCTTACTAGAAGCATCAATAAAGCTATCGAGATCTGTAAGGAGCTAGGATCCTTCACCTTAGATCAATTCGCTCCTAAGTTTATCGATGCTCTAGGTATGCTTCAAACTTGGGGAGAAGTTACCCAAAAACAAAGATCTATTTTTATGCTCAACTGGCTTGAGATATTGAAGTTTGTTTCTAAATCAGGTCAGCAGTACACGTATACAGATTGGGAGGAGACACCTCTTGTGGATTCACTAACAGTAATCGAGAGAGTAGCTACAATCAAAAACTTCATCGCCAGCAAAGGGTTCATGTACCCCGACCATTGGATCGAGAACTTTTTCCTATCCCTAAAAGCAAAGCCATTCGTCATTTTGGCAGGGGTTTCCGGCACGGGGAAAACGAAGTTGGTCAAGCTATTCGGTGAGGCAGTAGGAGCAACTGCGAGTAATGGCCAGTTCTCATTAATCCCAGTCAGACCGGATTGGAGCGATCCTTCTGATCTGTTGGGTTACAAGGATTTGTCGGGTGTTTTTCGACCAGGGAAGTTAACGGAGGTATTGGTTGAAGCTTCAAAGCCGAGTAATCAGCATAAGCCCTATTTTATATGCTTGGATGAAATGAATTTGGCTAGGGTTGAGCATTATTTCAGCGATTTACTGAGTGTGCTTGAGACGCAAGAGTGGGATAACCATCGGATTTTAACAACGCCGCTCATACATAGAGACTCCCTGCAAAATGAGTCAGATAAGCAAGTGTACGGCAACCTACATCTGCCAGATAATGTTTACATTGTTGGAACGGTGAATATGGATGAGACGACGCATCCTTTTAGCAAAAAGGTATTAGACCGCGCCAACACGATCGAGTTTAATTACATTGATCTTGGTCAATATCCAACGGGTGAAGGGATGCCGGCTAGTGAAGGTGCTGCTGTTCCTCCTAATTCTTTATTGCGAAGCGAATATCTGCAATTGGTTGATGTTTATCGTGACTATAAGCAGTTAACGGAAGAGACGACTGAGTTATTGGTGAAAATCAATGGGATTTTGGAGCAGATTCATTCACACGTAGGGTTTCGGATCCGGGATGCGGTCTGTTTTTACATGATTTATAATGATCGGTTTGCTTTGCTTAGTAAGGAAGCGGCATTCGATATGCAGTTGTTGCAGAAGATTTTGCCTCGTATTCAAGGTAGTAATTCGTCTGTGAAAAAAGCTTTGCTTCAATTGATGCAGGTGGCTCAGGATCTTAGCTTACCTATTACGGAGTATATGGAGGATGCCTCTAAGCTTTATCTTTCTCCGGAGACGTTAGTAGCGTCCAAATATCCACAAAGCGCAAGGAAAATCGCCTTCATGCTACGGAGGTTAGAAGAAGATGGCTTTACCTCATACTGGCTCTCTTAATCAAAGCACGGAATTGCTCCGAATCGAGACGAATCAGTTCAATCTCTATATTCAGGGCAAGCCGTTCCATCCCACGGTTGAAACCTTGAATCTCCATCGTAATGTGGATGAGGAATGGGTAGATGCCCATTTTCACGCTGCGCCGTTGGTGGATAAGTTGGTCATAGATTCTATTTCTGTTTTCTCTCATGAACACAGGGCGATGACAAATTGGAGTTCGGGCGATGTGTGTACGCCGACTTTTTATGAAACGCAGGCCTATGAACTGGTCATTGAAAAGAAGGCGGAAATTCCCTTAACCTTTCATCACGAAAATATCCATGTGAGACAGGCGATTAAGCCGCTGGGGAAGATGATTTTATCAGGGATTCTTAATTTTCAAAATGAAGTCGGGCTCTCTGAACTTGAGCTTCGATTGAATGGTGAGGCTATTTTTCGGCTCCAGTTAGAGATTTTTCCATCGAAAATAGATTATAAGAACGACTATCAAATGATCCTTAAGGATGTTAATGAACAGATTTATAATCTTTCGTTCGATTTTCTGCGGAAAACGTACAACCTGACAGGGTTAAAGGATACGAATTATCAAAGTTTGACGGAGTATTTTACGATTTTGCAGCATGTATTTACGCAGCTTGTGCAGGCTGTTGAGAGAATCAAATTATCACCACATTCTAAGCTTCGAAGCGAGAATCGTCTGGTAGATGCTGCACGTGTGAAAAGAGCCGGAAAAGAGAACATCGCCTTCCTAAACAAGCGCCCACATCTATTAGCCAAGGATCCGGTGAACGGGGTTATTCAGGTAGAGGGGCAGCGATATACACCGACTCATTTACTAGAGACTAAACGTCATGTTCATTATGATACGGCTGAGAATCGTTTCGTAAAATGGGTGCTTGTACGTATTGGGCAGAAGCTTAAGGATGTTAAAACGCGTTTAGCCCAAAAAAGTCGTGTGGAAGACCCTAATCTTACGAAGAAGCTTAATCTCATGCAGAGTCAGGTGCAGCGGCTGTTACAGCATGATTTTTTGGATGTAGGCGAAATGAGGCAGCTGTCTATTTCTCTGGTATTGCAAATGGCATCAGGTTACCGAGAGGTATACCGTTATTATTTAATGCTGTTAAAAGGTTTGTCGATTCAGAATGATCTTTTCCGATTATCGATGAAAGATTTGGCCCAGCTATATGAATACTGGTGTTTCTTGAAGATTCACCATCTTTTAAGCAAAAAGTATGAGCTGCTCAAACAAGATATTATCAAAATCAATCGGAGTGGACTGTTCGTCACACTAGATAAGTCCCAGCAGGCGAAGATGGTGTATAAAAACCCGTTGAACGGGGAGATTTTTACGCTGTTTTATAATGCGCTGCCCAAAGGGGATCGGAGTCCAACGCTGTCTCAGCGGCCAGATAATGTCCTGACTTTGAAAAAGAACGACGCCGCGGCGGAGTATAAATATATTTTCGATGCTAAATATCGCATTAATCCTGCTTATGAGGGTACGCCTTACTTCGAGAGGTACCGGATGCCGGGGCCGGAAGAGGATGATATTAATACGATGCATCGCTATCGGGATGCGATTGTGTATTCGGAGGGGCAGGGGAAAGAGTACGAGCGGAGCATGTTTGGGGCGTATGTGTTGTTTCCCTATCATGATGAGGAGCGGTTCCAGCAGCATAAGTTTTATAAAAGTGTGGAGCTCATTAATATTGGGGCTTTTCCATTTTTGCCGAATTCGACGAGCTTGATGGAGAAGTTTCTGGACGAGATTATCATGGATAGTCCGGAGAAAGCCTATGAGCGGACGACGAGGCCGAGAGGGACGAAGGAGTATTACGGGAACAAGCTATCTGGGAAGAATGTGCTGGTGGGAGCTTTGAGTAAGAAGCCGCAATTGGATGCTGCGCTTGCGCATGGCTTTTATCATACGCCACTTCGGAATATTACGGATCATAAGGTGCTGACTAGATTGGAATACGTCGCGTTGTATCAGTCGATTCGATTGTTCGGTGCGGATGATGTGGGCATCTCGTGGTATGGAAGAGTGAAAGAGTGGAAGGTTGTTCCACGCTCTGCGATAACGGCCATTCCCTCTAGTCGAGGTGCGACGGATGAGCTTTATGTTGTGTTTGAGGTGGAGGAGTGGGTGAAAAGGGAGAAAGCTATAGTTCCTGCGGGGCATGGGATTTATCGGATTTTGTATACGACAGATTACATGCTTAGCAGGGCGAAGGAAGTTTCTGAACTGCGTTTGGAGACGGAAGAGGAGCTGCGGGATTGGCGTGAGAAGCGGCGCGTGGGTAAGGTGAAGGTGACGTTGGATCGGGAGCATTTGGATTTGGGTAGTTCGGTATTGGGGATTGGGTTGGAGTAGAATGGAGGGCTATCAAATGGATTCTATCATAAAGAAAATTATTGAGTTTAGAGATGAGCGTGATTGGAAGCAGTTCCATAACCCGAAGGATCTTGCTATCTCAGTAACATTGAAAGCTAGCGAATTGCTTGAGAACTTTCAATAAGAAATTATGAGTTTTATTATTACTAACTAAACCCAAAATAGTGAAATATTCATCACTTCTTTGGAAATTAATCTATTTAACCTGTACTCATTATAAATGACTGAGACAGTGGTGATATTTCTCGCTCATCTCAGTCAGAGTTTTTGGTATGTTAGTACGACAAAGCTATTATAAGAATTAATTCTGAGTACCTCTAAAAGTTTTATAATGATGTAAGTTTATACAATATACCTTTATCCGTTGATAACCCAAGTCTACCAAGCACCTTAAAAGAATCAATTTCTTTGAAATTCAGTTTCCATGTGTTAACTGCTTCTGCATTATTATTAAGTGAAACAGTAATATGTGGTAGTCTAGAACCATTATAGATTTTAATAATTTCAGGAGGTAGATTTACTTTAAAACCTTGATTATCGGCATTGTTTCCAACTCCAGTTATTTCTATTTCATGTGTTTCTCCAATTAATTTATAGTAACTAATTTGCTTCGGTTTGTAATCAATAGTCACATGAGGATTATTAATAATATTTTCATGCAGAATAGGACTCTTAGTATGCAAGATACTTTTGAATTCATCTGTAATAAAAAGACCAACATATTTAATTAACAACAAAAAGGCTCCCTTCATTTGCAGGACAAATAAGATATTTATAGAATATCAAATTGGTTAGTAAGTAACAATGATAATACTGGAGGATTAAAATTTTGACTACTAAAATCGTGGAAGAAAATGTAAGTTACAAGTTTTATTGGATAGCATTGTTTTTTGTGCTGCTTGGAGTAGGCATTATTTATTGTTCGACAATATCATATTTTGAGCAACATAAAGAGTGGCAAACTGTTATTCAGAACATCGGTGGTTCTATAATTGCCTCAGTTGGTTTAGCAGTATTATGGGAATTGAGAGGAAAGAGAGAATTTTTAAAAGAAATATTACAAAAAGTACATATATCTAATAATTTGAATTCTGAAGGAATTGCTAAAGTATATAGTGATATTTATAATATTAGCTCCGATGAATGGAAAGAGTATTCTGAAAAGGCTCAAAATATAGATTTAATGTTTGCATACGGTAACTTGTGGAGAAATGCAAATCGACATTTTATTAAAGAAATTGCTGATAAAAGAAAATTGAAAATAAGAGTAATATTTGTAGATCCAGAAGATATTAATGCAGTTAATCAACTAGCAAAAAACTTCGGTAAAACAACGGAATCAATTAAAAATAAATTGTTGGAGTCCCTTAACTTTTTTGAAGATCTAAGTACACATCGTAATATTGATATTGAAATTTATTTATTAAAGGGTGTACCGGGTTTTCAAGTATATAGGTTTGATGAGAAGATGATTTTTGGTACCTATAGTGGACTAAATATAAGACCGGAGACACCTGGGATAGTTTGCACTGATGGGGGAAATTTATTCAATTTTTATTCTAATGAATTTGAATTTATGAGCAAAAATGGTTGTAGGGTTCTAAGTCCACCTGTAGTAGTTAATTAATGTTAGACAAGTTGTCGTACTAAATAAAGATACTGGTCAACATGGAGATGTGTCAAACAACTGATGATTACTTCTGACCTTATTCTTATTCTAATGGTTTTTTGGTTCTAGTATGATAAGTCTAGTAAACATCAGAAAATTTCTATTTAGATTCGAAGAATTAATAAAAAACCTAGAAGCTGTCAGCTTCTAGGTTTTCTTGCGTTCATTCAATCCTAACTCACTATCGTCATTCTCAACAACATCAACAAGATCAATAATCTCCCGAATATCTTCAATACTCAGAGCCTCTGCAATTCGAACGATATGACTGAAATTCACGTTTTCCCTTTTTCCATTAGATAGTTCACTTAATGCTGCATGTCTCACATCGGATAATCTAGATAGTTCGCGTAAAGATATTTTATGCTGTTTGGTTAGATTCGAGATTTTAACTACGATTTTTTTTGCCATGTAGAGTCACCTTTGAGATGCTATATTTAAATGTTGACTATACGCAATAACGTACCATATAATTGGTTTAAAACTGGTACGTTTAAGTGTACCAATTTGGGGGCGAATGGCATTCAAGACATAGTTATCAAATACGATGAATTTGTAGCAGAGGAAAATGTACTCATTCAAAGAATCGGAGTATGCAAAGAGTTTATAGAAGTTATTTTAAAGTATATCTCAGACAAGGCAGATTCTATTCATATACTAACAGCTGAAGACATTGTTACCGCGGTTCATACCATGGGTCAGGACTTAGACACTGAATTACTTCATATCAGACTAGAGAAGAGCTTTTTGGAAAATAAGATTAAAGGTTTGGAAGCTGATGATCAGCTGATTCAAAAAGATAATTAATACATAGTAAATGAACCCCATCTGCCTTGAGATGGGGTTCATTTTAGCTTTCAAAACAAAAACTGCCCGAAGGCAGTCAACTATTTGGAGATATAGAAAGCATTATTTTCAAGCTTTATTGTTAATCCTAACTCTTCAACTGCATAGTGCCATGTCATAGGGAAATAGGTAACGTCGTTTAATACTAGTAAAGGGTATTCCTCAGAACCATTATCAATCCAGCTGTCGTTTACATAGATATTAAAATCTGGTTCTTTAGCATACAGGCTTGTGTTCGTAGAGCCGTAGTCAAATTCAACTTTACCAGCTTTATTGGAAGTTTTTCGAATTACAAATCCAACATCTGCATTCCATACTGTTTCCAAGGCAAGTGCTTGGGTGAACTTAAATGTCATTGGAAAATAAGTAATATCTTTATACGAAATGACGGGGTATTTTAGGGATGAATTTGGTACTGAATTACCATTTACGTAAATACTGTATGTCGGTTTTATAACTTTGACATGTCCACTTGGAATAGTTTCTACCGGGGCTGCTGGCGTAGTGTTGGAAGTCGATCCACCAGATGATGAATCGCTGCCGGATGAAGACCCACCATTGTGATAGTGATAACCAGAACACAACCCTTTGGCAATGGATTTTGCTGAACAGTTATGCCCTCCACTGGAATCTGTTCTACCCGAATGAGCGTAAGCAGACTGTGATAAAGTCAATGTTACAATAAATGTTAATAATATTAGTCCGATTTGTCTGAACCTCATTTACCTTTTCATCTCCTAAAATATAGTAGTATTTACCTACGTGATAGTACCAGATATTTCAAGATTGTTCAAACTTTAATAGTATCGTTTCGTTTAATCCCTATCAACGGCTGTTTTTTCAATCTTACAAAGTTGGAAGGAATGTGTAATTTTATGTCGAATTTATCCAACAGATCTTAACGACATCCTACTAAAGGCACAGAAGGGGAGTATACCCAATGAATAATGAACTATCTCAATTCATGAATCAAAATTTGCTTGCTCCACTAATTTTCATTGCAATGTGTATTGCTCTATTTTCCATAATAGGAGCTATTCTTTATTACCGATTTCTAAGTAAATGGGTACACGAGAAGCTTGCGACAATAGCTTGGTTTATAGGAGCCGCCTACATTTTATTTACTTGTGTAGATCATTTTGATGAAACAAAAAATTTGGTTAAAAACTGGAATACCACAGGCATGATTATAGGTATGGTTCTTTTTTTTGTCATGATAAGTGTCTGCGTAGCTTTGCTTTCTAGTAAGAAAAAAGGAAGAGTCAGTAAACCTAAAAAAAGTTCAGGCAACAGCAAACCCCAAAGACCACGCACGCTACAAAATAGATCGGATCAAGAAATTTTAAGTAGTTCGTTAGAAAGCTTATCTGGAGCGGAGTTCGAACGTTTGCTTGCACTGTATTTTCGTGATCAAGGCTATGAGGTTAAAGAAGTTGGTGTGGGTGGCAAGGATGGTGGAGTGGATCTTGTCATTATTGATAAACGGGGTGAGAAGACAGCCGTACAAGCTAAATGCTACTCTAACCATAACTCAGTGGGCGTGCAGATCGTAAGTGAATTAGTCGGGGCCAAGAGAAACCATGATTGTATCCTATCCTTACTTGTCACTACATCGGATTTAACGGAACCGGCCAAAAAAGAAGCGGAGCAGTTTAAAGTTGACTACTGGCATGGGGCAGTTGTAGAGCAGAAATTAAAAGCTTGGGGTAAATGGCAGCCAACCAATAAGAAATCGAAGGTACAACCCGAGAAGAACGCTATTCGATCGGTTGTGCAAGAACCGCAAGCGCAAGTTGCTGCCGCTAAAGAAATAATATGTTCATGTGGTGCTCCAATGGTTGCAAGGAAAGGGAAAGAGGGGAAGGCATTCTTGGGTTGTTCCACATTTCCTAGATGTAGGCAAACGAAGTCAGTTTAATTTAATTCTATCTCCTTATTGCTGATGGGGCCAATTTTGCTTATTTAGGCGGACTTGCATTTACGAGCGATGCGCTTCCCATCTTAAACCCGGAGCACTGCATTTATGATGCTCTCTCCCTTATGAAGGAGGAGATAAGTTGAAAAAAATAATTTGGATGTCAGTTCTACTGATTGGCTCCTTGGCATTTGTAGAAGCATTACTATTCCTAGTACTGAAGCTTACAGAACCTTCCGTGGGAAATATGCCAACAGGTTTAGCAGCCGAAGCTTTAAAACTCCATTATGGAATCAAGGCACAAATTTTGGTTCCAATTGTTGGAGTTATAGGAACGCCATTAGTAATGTATTTGGTACACGTCATAAAAAAGAAATAAATATATGGCATTGGTTTTTGTCGTGCTGGTTATCGGCAGTATCATATTACTCGGTCATGGACTTCTTGATTCTATGGCCTTTTTTGTGCGGTTTTGGGGATTGGGTTGGAGTAGGGATAAAAGAAATGACAGTTGTAGAAGAATATGATAATCCAATGAAAACTTGGGAAGGTTATAAGCTTCACCATAAGGAAAATCCTGAGCGTGAATTTTATGTTTTTCATACCAGTAAAGAAGAAATTGAAGTTATTGAGGAATATTTCACAGGAATACGAAAATGGGTATTACAAGGGAACCATATGGCTTTGATGGAATATTAGGAATAGATTTTATGACCGAAATGGGTTCGAAGGTCAACTTCAAAAAAATGAATATTGAATATGATTAGACCCTGTCTTTAGGATAGGGTTATTTCGTTTGAATAATAGGCTAAAAGATGCTATTTTGTGATTACGATTATGTAGCAATTTAAATCCATTCAGAAAAGAGAGCCAAGGACGATGATCAAAATAATCAGGTCGAAAGTAGAAGCCGAGCTTCAGGCCTTCGTCGGGACTGACGCTTATATCCACAGCGAAGCGACGTCATTTGTCTTCGTTCGCAATTTCAAAGTCAAGGTTACCCATGTCTTTATAGCGGGGGAAGGCCCTTTTCGTGCCGCTCTACGATTCGATGGGCATGGCTGGCTGCGAATGGAGGCGCTCACGCATTATGAGGTAGATGGGAATGGTCGTCTTTTGCTGGCTGGCTATGATGACAGAGGTCGGATGAATGTTGCTCTGCACTTGGGAAAGGAGCCGTTTCCAGAATGAACAAAATCGATAAAGCCAAAAAGCTGCTCGCAGTGTTTGCCCATCCTGACGACGAGTCGTTTATTTGTGGAGGTACTCTCGCCAAATATGCCAATGAGGGGGTGGACATTACGCTGGTGAGCGCCACGCGGGGTGAAATGGGACGCCGCATGGGCAATCCACCTTATCTCAACCGGGAATCAATGGCGGCTGCGCGCGAAATGGAACTGCGGCAGGCCTGCGAGAGCCTGGGCATCCAGCAGCTCCAATTTTTGGATATACGTGATAAAACAGTTGAGTTTGTCGATGAGGATAGCCTGACAGCACGGATTGCGGCTCTCATTAACGAAGTAGATCCCGATGTCGTGCTTACGTTTCACGAAACGCTGGGTGGACATCCAGATCATTGCGCAATTGGAAAAGCGACGACGGCCGCTTTTGGGCGAATAGGGCATCGGGGCGCTTTATATTTCATTACGTTCGGAGACGCGATGGAGCGTCCGGAGCGGTACGGGTATTCACGTAAGGATGTCATCAAAGTCGACGTACATATTCATCTGGAAGCAAAGCTCGCCGCGTTTCGGGCCCACCGCTGCCAGACCGAAATCGACGAATGGGTATGGCTGCCCGACCAAGAGGCGCTGACGAGATTCGGCAGATATGAATACTTTTTGAAGGCGGATAGGGAGGCTCCGACGCGGGTTCTCGATGATTTGTTTTAGCGTCTCTCTCGGATCACAAGGGTGTCTCGGCTAAAGCGGCTTTAGCCAAGGTATGAAGCACTGTATTATCCATTGGCGGATTATGCAAGCCTGCACGAACATCCCGGTAATACCGTTCCAAAGGCCGATTGCGGGATAAACTCGCGGCACCGACAATTCTCATCGCCAAGTCCACGATTTTGATGGCGTTGTTGGTGGCAACATACTTGGCCAAGCCGAGCTCTGGTTTCAACGCGGGTCGGTTTTCCTTCTCCCGATCCCAGCGATCCGCCACCGCATAAAGGAGCGAGCGTGCGGTACGCAATTCGATTTCCATCTCTCCGATCGACTGCTGGACGGAAGGGAGTGCGGCGATCGGTTCGTTCATATGGTTGGGTCGATAGGAGCGGGCAAATTCAAGGGCGTAATCACGTGCCGCCAAGGCAATGCCCATGTAACAGGCCGGAATATGCAGAAGCCAGCCGCCCCCATCATCCATGCCATTACCGGAGAGCCTCATATCTTTGTCCACAAAAACGCCATCCAGCACCACATCGTGGCTTCCGGTCGCGCGCATCCCGAGTGTATCCCAGGTTTCCACCAAGGTCACCCGGTCCGTCCGGTGAATCAGGAAGTCGGCCGTACAGTCTTCATCCGGGATATACGCCGATACCACAAAACGATCGAGGATCGGTGAAAGCGTACTAAACGTTTTGCGTCCCGTAATCCGCCATCCGCCGTCCGTGGGGACCGCTGTCGTTTCGGGCTTTCCGCCCCGGCTGGGACTACCGGATGCTGCTTCGCTAGCGAAGGTGTTGATCATCGTCCCGTCGCTCACGACGGAACGGCACAAATCGGCAAATATAGCCTCCGGCCATTTCCGGGTTGTCCCGAGATGAAGGATCTGACCGACATGCCAGCCAACGGCCAATGCAGTCGATCCGTCTCCGTAAGCTAGCCTCTCCTGCAGCAAGACGAGGGCATAAAGCGAGAGTCCATTCCCGCCGAATTCTTGAGGGACGGTTATCTTTAAGTACCCGGCCTCGCGCAGGTCTGCGAAATTCTCAAATGGAAACGATCCCTCTTGGTCGTGCCGCGTGGCCCTCCCTGCAAAATGGGCAGCCAGCTCCTCTGCTTTTCTGACCCAAGCCCGCTCTTCCTCGTTGCGAATATATTGATCAATGACTCGATTCATCTATTACACACTCCTTTTCTTACTTATTATATCAGCTGTCGTATAACGAGTTATAACAGTCTCTATCAAACAGAGGGGTTTTTATTGTGAAGAGACTTTAATTTATTTCGAGTAGAATGTTTAATGTTCGCATGGAAAAATGAACAGGGGTTTGACTCCATGCTTTTGTTACATTACGAGCTCTTCAAAGTAATCCTTATCGATCCAATCCCTTTTTCAAACGTGAAGAACCCACTGTTCAGGCGAGACAAAGTGTCACACAGTGATTATTGCGACAAAAAAGTCACAGTCTCAGAAAAAGTCCGACAGAATTCGACCGAAATAACAGAAATCTTAAGTTTTTCACTTTCTTCCACTTTGCATGAAAGCCAGAATCTGATAGGATATAAAGAAAGACGATAGTTTTAGTAAGAATTAAAAGGAGGCACCTTTTCCATGGAAAAAATGATGCTTGATTCTATAGATGAAATGACGCATCTGGATCAACTTGAGGCTGAAGCGATTTATATTATTCGAGAAGTAGCGGCGGAATGTGAGAATCCCGTGATGCTGTATTCGATCGGTAAGGATAGTTCTGTGATGCTGCATCTGGCGCTGAAAGCTTTTTATCCGGAGAAGCCGCCATTTTCTTTTATGCATATTGATACAACGTGGAAGTTCAAAGAAATGATTGAATTCCGTGATCGTAAAGCCAAAGAATTCGGAATTAACATGATTGTTCACTCCAATCAGGAAGGGATTGATCAAGGGATCAACCCGTTCGATCATGGTTCCGCGTATACGGATATTATGAAAACCCAAGCTCTGAAAGAAGGATTGGACAAATACGGATTTACGGCTGCGTTCGGCGGCGGAAGACGTGACGAGGAGAAGTCGCGTGCGAAGGAGCGGATTTTCTCTTTCCGGAATAAGAATCATGCCTGGGATCCGAAAAACCAACGTCCGGAAATGTGGAAACTTTTCAACACAAGAATCAATAAGGGCGAAAGTATCCGCGTTTTCCCAATATCCAACTGGACGGAAAAAGATATCTGGCAATACATTCGCAGAGAAAACATTGATATTGTGCCTCTCTATTTTGCCAAAGAAAGACCTGTACTCGAACGCGATGGACATCTCATCATGGTGGACGATGATCGCTTGAAGCTCGAGCCTCATGAGAAAATTGAAATGAAGAAGATGCGTTTCCGTACATTAGGATGCTATCCGCTTACAGGGGGAGCTGAGTCGGAGGCGGATACGATAGATGCCATTATTGAAGAAACGCTTGGTGCGGTCTCATCCGAACGGACAACGCGGGTAATTGACCAAGAAGCGGCGGGAAGCATGGAAAGACGTAAACGGGAGGGTTATTTCTAAAATGAAAAGTCTGCTTAAATTTATTACTTGCGGAAGTGTAGACGACGGAAAATCCACCTTAATTGGACATATGCTTTATGAGGCCAAGCTTTTATTCGCCGACCAGGAAAGAGCGTTAGAGCTGGATAGCAGACTGGGCAGCCGCGGCGGCAAAATTGACTATTCTTTGCTTCTAGATGGGTTACTGGCGGAGCGTGAACAAGGGATTACGATTGATGTGGCTTATCGGTATTTTACGACGGACCACCGTTCGTTCATCGTAGCAGACACACCTGGACACGAAGAATATACCCGTAACATGGCCGTAGGCGCATCTTTTGCGGATCTGGCTATCATTCTTGTGGACGCAAAGAAAGGGGTTATTACCCAAACGAAGCGCCACACTCGCATTTGCGCACTTATGGGCATTAAACATCTTGTTTTAGCTGTGAATAAAATGGATTTAGTCGGTTTTGATCCTAAGATATTTAATGCGATCAAACAAGAATTCTTGCAATTGACTGCTGAGTTTCACTTTGAAAGCATTCAGGTGATCCCTGTTTCTGCCACAGAAGGGGATAACATTACGAAGAAATCGCCAAATACCCCCTGGTACGAAGGCCTTGCCTTGCTGCCATATTTGGAAAATGTGGACGTTCATCAGAGCGACAGCACGAAACCATTTATGATGCCGATTCAGCGTGTATGCCGTCCGGATCATACATTCCGTGGTTTCCAAGGCCAAATCGAGGCTGGGCGTATCGCGGTTGGCGATGAGCTGACAACGTTGCCTAGTCATGAGAAGGCGAAAGTCAAACGGATTCTCGTGGGAGACCAAGATCGCGATTATGCCTATGCTGGACAGCCTGTAACCATTCAATTGGATCGGGAAGTCGATGTTTCGCGGGGTTGTGTATTCACAAAGGATAGTCAAATCCAAGAGGCGAATAGCTTCTCAGCTACGATTCTTTGGATGGATGATTCTGTGCTGACGCCAGGCAAAAACTATCTGGTCAAAGTAGGAACGAAGGTTCTGCCAGGTACCGTAACGGCCATTACGCATAAAATCGAAATTAATACGGGAAAAACAGTTCCAACGGATCATATCGTCAAAAATGAATTGGCAACATGTGAGTTTTCCTTATCTGACAATATCGTAATTGATTCTTTTGAACAAAATAAAAGCATTGGCGGATTTATTCTGATCGATCGTGTCACCAATATGACATCTGCCTGTGGAGTGATTGAGCAAATCCGTCAAGGCTCCGACAATTCTGTACAGCTAGATACGGAAATCACCAGAGATGTTCGTGCTCAGCAAAAAGGTCAGAATCCGTTGACCCTTTGGTTCACTGGTTCGCTTTCAGATCAATTGGTCCTTGCGAAAGAAGTCGAAAAACGTTTGGTATCGACAGGCCACCATACTATGTTACTCAAGAATGGCCACGGAGAATCGTTGCAACGATTAGCAGAAGTTGCTAAATTGATGAACGATGCTGGACTTATTGCATTGGTATCGAATGATTCCCCGAACGTTAACGACCGAGAAACAGCGCGAGACATCATTGGCCAAGAATATATTGAAGTTTATGTAAACGGACCGCTTTCAGGCAGCTCGAGCACGAATGAAACACCTGAGAACTCGGTAATCGAAATCGATATAAGCAAGTATTCGATCCAAGAAGCTGCAAATTATGTAGTGAAACGAATTATCAAATATTTAATCAATGAGAGTAGTCGTGGACAATTCCTTAATTTCTAATGCTTAAACGAATCGACGTAACGAAATAGTCTTTGAAAATTAGTATCCCTACATCACCGAAACGGCTAAGGAAATAGCGGACAGCAAGCTGGATAACCAAGCAAGCCTGGAAGAAGCATTTCCGACGTCGGTGAATGATCAAATAACCGATTAACAGCAGGCACCTCCGTGGTGCCTTTTTTGTAGTTGCAGACTAACGAGCGGGAGAGTGAACGAATATGATTGGGTTGGCCTTATCCGGCGGCGGTTACCGGGCGTCCTTGTTTCATCTCGGTGTAATGGCCCGACTGGCCGATGAAGGGTTGTTGAAGGAGGTGCATGCTATATCTACTGTTTCCGGCGGTTCGATTGTGGGTGCCTTTTATTACAAGATGCTGTGCGAGGAGCTTCGGAACGATCGGCCGTTGACTGACCAGGACTACCGGGACCTGATGCAACGGGTTATCCGGGAGTTTGTTGCTGTTGTTCAGGAAGATCTGCGTAATCGCGTAGTCATCACCGGCGGCATCTCGCGCTTGGTTCCGGAGCCGATCCTGAAGCGACTGCTATGGCTGGTTCATAAGGTAGTGCCTGCTCTGAACCCGGCGGTCATCCTCGACTCCAAGCTGGAGCAGGGAATGAGAGCCCTTATGTTTCAGACGACCGTTCTGCGTGACCTGATGGACTCCCCTGTCCATCCCGAGAACAGGAAGCCAGAGCTGATCCTGAATACCTCCATTCTGGAGAATGGACAGCCTCTATTTATCTCTACGAACCCGACCAGCTTACTATGGCGGCAGAATGAGCGCAATCATGCGATTCGCGCTGATGAGATGTTAAATCTACCCGTATCCAAGGCGGTGGCGGCCTCCGCTTGCGTCCCCGGTCTCTTCAACCCCATTACTATTCCGTTCGGGGATCGTATGGTGCATGGGGTGGATGGAGGGGTATTGGACAATCTTGGCGGCCATGCCATTCAGCTGCTTTGGCAAGAGGGGATGTCAGTTCTGCTCAGCGATGCGTCCAAGCCGCTTCGTATTGAGAATTATGTGGAAGTCGATTCGGTTGAGTCGTTCTTTCGCATTCAGGACCTTTTCATGAGTGCCATTCGTGACCTTCGGATCGAGGGGACGGATGATACCATTGTGGATATGCGAAAAGAGATCCCCGGCATTGATCCGACGGTGCGTACGCTGGCGGTGACGATGAGGACCGATCTGAACGCGTTCTCCGAGGTGGAGGCGTACTCGCTGATGTACGTCGGTTACTGCGCTAGCGGACAACAAATGGACAAGCTGCAGGGAGAAAGCACTGGTGAAAGGGCATCGGCGAAGAAGGTCGGGGAGGACTGGCCCTTCATGTCCATACGTTCTTATGTGCAGAAGCCGACGCCGGAGTATTTGGTGTTGATGGGTCAGAAATCGAAGAAGCGTTTCTCGGTGCCGAACCTAACGTTGTCTCATGCGGTCAGCTTGAGCTATCTGCTGCTATATTTGGCGGTGTTTATCTACATATGGGTCCATCACGGAGTGTATGAAGCTATCTGGTATGTTGGATTTATTCCGGTTCTTCTCGTATCGCTCGGAGGTGTTTTGTTTCTTCAGCGGCACGTTGCCAAAGGCAAGCGCAAAGGGACGATGGCATCTTTGAAAGAACAGTCTGACTTCGTAAATGCTTGATTAGCACCAGGGTGAGGTGACATACTAATACCTTTACTACGCCATAGAATCCTACAGGCAAACAGCTCTTAATGAACTAGATGGTATACTGGCTTATCAAGAAGAGCTTTTTGGAAAATAAGATTAAAGGTTTAGAAGCTGATTGTCAGCTGATTCAAAAAGATAGTAATACATAGTAAAGGAACCCCATCTTAAGGCAGATGGGGTTCCTTTTAGCTTACAAAAAAAATGCCCGAAGGCAGTCAATTATTTGGATATATAGAAAGTCTTATGAAAGGTGTTTATCCCAAGCGGGAAAAGTTACGTATTCACATAACTTCGAAATTCCACATATAAAAATAGGTGAATCACGCTTATAGATCTTTCATAATGGGGAGAAGTCCATGATTTTAATCGAAGGTACCAGCAAAATAGCCTTTGAAGAAGGTATGCTGTCTGAGTTAGAACTAACCATTTATCAAAAGAAGCAGAACAGCCCTATTGAGTATCGGTATGATTCCGTCTATACCCTGTTGTTTGAACTGCACATGCGAACGCAGATTATGGAGTCCGCGAAGGAGCTGAGTAAAGCTGGTGTCTATTTTGCAGATTTCAAAAAAACGCTATGTAACCCGATGTATTGGCACTTAACTAATCAAGGGAGGTTCCAGCTGAATAGCGGTTGTGTTCCACAAGATGCGATACGGGATATATTTACAAATGGGAGCTCCTACGCATTCGAATGCTCAATGGCTGTCGTCGTCGTCTTGTACAAAGCCCTATTAGAATCCATAGATCCTAGACAATTCGATATATTGTTTGCGGACCTTTTATTATTTGATTGGCATTCCAACAGCAAATTGCACCTAATCGACCGGACATCTAATGAGGAAGCTGTGATTGGTGATGTGCTCTATTTTGAGAACCCCGACTTTGTACCTTCGGTACCCTGGTGGAAAGGAGAAAACGTCGTCCTGCTGGAAAATGACATTTTTTATGGACATGGACATGGCCTCGGAATTACTTCTGGGGAACAAGTCATTAAAATCCTGAATGAAAACAGAATGATTGGCAGTACAAAATCAGCATTTTTGGCAGATCGTTATGTTCATCCGGATTTCTCCTACTTCGCAGAATTTCAACATCGTTTACGGGAGAAACCCATTATTGCAAAAGTAGGAGATTGGATTTATGTTCGAAAAAGCTGTATTTTTAATAAAATATGTTAAATAAGCCCGATTTATATAGACATATACCCAATTTACGAAACCTTGCATATGATGACGTATGCCTACTTCAGAAAGGGGAAAGAAAATGACAAATCGGAATTTATCAACCGAGGATAACCTCCCTATGTATCAAGGTGCAACAAGGATGGAGACCTACCAACCTGCTCCACAAGCTCCGATATTGACGGAGACCTACCATCCAGTTCAACAAGCGCCGACATTTACGGGAGATAACCTCCCTATCTATCAGCAGCCTTCAGCAGCACCGGGAGCGCATTATCCAATGCATCCACATCACGAACATGCTCATTATACACAGCCTCACCATACTTACCATCCGCATCATCATTCCGCCTATCACCCACACCACCATCTTGCCTATCATCCCATGCATCATCTTGCTTACCATCCCATGCATCATCTTGCTTACCATCCGATGCATCACCACGTTGCCTACTACCCACATCATCATTACATGCATCATCATCCTATGCATCATCTTCAACACCATACTCAGCATCCTCATCATACACAACATCACCACCATACCGGGCAAACCCATCATCATCATCAACACCAACCGCATCATATGCCTTCACAATCACACTAATGCGGTCACCGACCACCCACTATAAGCAGCCTACTAACTTGTTCATTGACCCGCATACGAGGTGCATATAAATAAATATTAAAACAAAAACCTAAAAGCTGTTGCTTCTAGGTTTTCTTGCGTTCACTCGAACATATACATGATTAGCTATAGTTAACACTATTAACCAACATAAAGGATGTGATGTAGAAGTATGTTATACTTCCGTTAGCAACATTGTGAAAAGGAGATTTATAATGCCTACGATTACGAAAAGACCATTCGACCAAGAGTTCCAAACGATATTAAGTGAATTGCAATACAGCTATCATGCAGGGGAATTGAGTAAGAAGGAAAGCTCGGAATTGCCTAATGATGTATATCTCATTGAAGTTGAAAATACGATGGTGGGGTATGCCGTGGTTTGGGAATACACGAGTGCGAAACAGCTAATTCAGAAAGCGGAGAAAGATTATTTTAACGATGATGAAAAATACTTAGAACAAGACTTCTATATTGATATCAAGAACAAAACAGATTATGTATTTATAGAAGCTTTGGATGTACTGAAAGAGTTTGAACGGAAGGGCTATGCAGCTTTCTTCATGGATTGGCTTAAACTGAAATACCCTAATAAGAAAATGTATGTTTATTCATTAGAAAAGTCACGTAATTTTTGGTATAAGCAGGGCTTTGAGGTTGTGGGTCATACAGTATGGATGTCGTATAATTAATTGCTTTTGTTCAAGGATTGAAGAGGGGGGATCATTGAGGTAATAAAGGATCACCTCTCTTAAACGGAGAGGTGATCCTACTTATTTAACGGTAGCGATTTTACTTATTAACTAGAAAAGCAGCAACTTCTGCTAATCGCGAAGCGTAACCCCATTCATTGTCGTACCAAGTTGCAACGGATAGGATCTCACCCTGCAGTTGGGTTAAAGGAAGGTCAATGATGGAGGAATGGGGGTCGCCTACGATACGAGATGATGCCCATTCACCTTCCAGAACATCAAGAACTCCCTTTAGTTGACCATCTTTGGCAGCACTGCGGAAAATATCATTTACCTGCTGTACTGTACATGGTTTTTCCGTTACAAGGTTTAATTCAGCAATACTTCCGGTGCGCGTTGGAATCCGGTAGGCCTTTCCGGTAATCTGTAAATCATTCCAGATAAATTTAAGGGCTCTTGCAGCTCCTGATGAAGAAGGAATGATATTCTCAGCTGCAGCCCACGAATCCCGGCGATCCTTCATAGGCTGATCCGTTAGCGACTGGGTGTTCGTGTAAGAATGGACGGTGGAGAAGAGACCGTACTTAATCCCGAAGTTTTCTTTTACTATTTTGACCACTGGAGCTAATGCGTTGGTCGTACAACTCGCCATACTAATAATTTTATGCTTATCTGGATCAAAGCTATCCAAATTTATCCCTTTTAGCAATACAGCATCACAATCTTCAAGGCTCTTGCTAGGCCCACTAACTAATACTCTATTTGCCCCGCGATCCAAATGGACCTGAGCAACAGCTCGGGTGACAGCTCGGCCAGTACAGTCAATTACCAGATCTACATCTAATTCTTTCCAATTAGGGACTTCTTTTGAAGAATCGATAAACTGAATTTCGCGTCCACCGATTACCATACTACCTTCTTGGGCCGATACGGCTTCGTGCCAGCGCTTATAGTTGGTATCAACTTCAAACAGAGCGGCAAGTGTTGCTGCGTCTTTAATATCAGAGATGGACGTGGGAACAAATAGTTGATCCTGTAAAGCTACTCTTAATAATTGTCTGCCAATACGCCCAAATCCAAATATTCCTATTTTGCCCATGGTATAACCTCCATTGAATGATAAATATGAATTCCTTACGAGTACGCCTCAATTTTAGCACATTTTGGTTCCTATCACTCAGGAAGCAATTATTTTGCAGCAATTTTGGCCTGTTCTTCTTTTAATTTTTCGGGGGTAACATTATCTCCATTCGGGTCAATAATTGTAGAATTCAAGAGCAAGCTATCTATTGAACCACGAAATATTTGAAGATATTCTTTACGCAGATTGGCTTGTTCTGTTTTTTCAATCTCAGTTAATCCGATTTCTTTTTCTTTTCTTGAAAGTACATTAATTTTATTTAAAATGGTAAGCATAGTGAACCACTCCTTTTATATGATTTGTGTAAAGTTGGTCAATTTTTATTCAGAAGTTTTTAAAATATCATGATCAACGTATCTTTCCCCATTTATTTGGCTAATGACATTTATCGCCACTCTAGCTCCGTCACCAGCAGTGATGATGGCATGGACGCTAACGCCAGCTGCTGTACCTGCCGCCCAAATACCATCCAAACTTGTTTGGCCATTTGTATCAACATCAATGACCGTCTTAATTCGCGGTTCGGTTGCTGGTTTGGTTTTCAAGCCCAAATGTTCCGCAAGCTCTGTTAAAGCTCCTGTTGCAATAATGATATATTTAGCTTCATATTGTCCGATATTGGTTTCAATGCGAAAACCTTCATCTAGTTTAACGATATTTTGAACCTTCTCTTCCTGTAATGCAGCGCCAAATTTAACTGCCTGTTTCATTCCAATATCAATAAGATCAGGGCCGGAAATTGCTTCAATACCATAATAATTCTCAAGCCACGCTCTTTTTGTCATGCTCTTATCATTATGGATGAGTAAAGTATTCTTTCCTGCTTTTGCTGCAAACAATGCTGCACTTGCTCCGGCTGGACCTGCGCCAATCACTGCGATATCGTACATATCAACAACTCCTTCGAATGTGTAAATGCAATATATAATATCTTTAAATTAAGATTCTTAGTTATGAGATAATAATATGCTTCATGAAGTGAAAAGTCAAGATGTATTTATTTTTTCGATTTGCCATGTATGGACAAGTAGTAACATCCAGGAGACCGTTGTTCCAAGGGGGATTTCATGGTCCCATTTCAATTAAAAGACTAGCATTTCAGGCACCAACCATCTCAAAAACCCCCAAAATTCCCCCCATTTACCTCCTATTAAAGTGCATGTAGACTGGTAGTTAATAGAGTTCTTAAACTCAGATTCTATAGATCAAACACCGGGAGTGAGGACATGGGAAAAGGTAGATTGAACAAAATTGCTACAAAAGCTTTAGCCGGTTTATTACTTGTATCTTCATTATTTCCCTTTCAGGTATTTGCTGAGGTGCCTTCGAAGAATGTAGAGAATTTGTTAAAGAATCTCTCGGCTGATCAAAGAAAAGCTCTAACGGAAATGAAAGTAGGACGACCGGTGATTTCTCCGGAGATTAACCTCAAAAGTTCGGCATTAACCCATGTTATTATTGAATTTAAGCAAGCTCCTGCTAAGGTAGAAGTTATTAAACAGGCGGTAGGGGGAGTGAGCATCTCACCTGCTGTTGCGCAGAAAGATGCGGAAGATAATCACGATGTCTTTAAACAGTTTTTACAAAAGATGAAACCAAGTACTAAATCTAAACCTGGAATAACGCCATTCATGATTGGAGAAGAAGCGTTGAAAATTACAAGAGAGTATCACCATGCATTCAATGGTGTTGCGATGACTTTGCCAGGTACGGATGTTGAAACTCTATTGAAATCTGGCGTGGTTAACCGAATTTGGAAAGATAATATCGTAAGGCTTGATCCAAAAGAAATGGAAATTGCCTCGGTTCCTAATGGACCGCAACTCCAACAGATAACGGATGACAATCGTATCCCGCTTGAAGGAATTGACGTTCTGCATAGCAAAGGAATTAAAGGAAAAGGGGTTAAGGTTGGCGTTCTCGATACGGGAATCGACTACAATCATCCCGATTTAAAGGCTGTTTATAAAGGGTATACGGCCCAACCGAACGTGGACCCGAAGTCTATCGATCCGGTAACGGTGAAAGGTTGGGACTTCATCGATAACGATGCCGATCCTATGGAAACAACGTACAATGACTGGGTAGCTGTTGGAAAACCGAGTGGAGCCACTTACTTTACTTCGCACGGCACTCATGTATCGGGAACGATCGCAGGTCAAGGCACCAACAACGTTGCTTCCCCCGTTTTAGGGGTAGCACCTGATGTTGATCTCTATGTGTATAGAGTGTTAGGACCTTATGGAACCGGACCTGAAAGCGGAATTATCGCTGCAATCGATAAATCCGTGCAAGACGGAATGCAAGTCATTAATTTATCCTTGGGAGCTACGTATAATGACCCACTTGCCCCAGAAGCAATCGCTATTAACAACGCGACACTCTCAGGAGTGGTATGTCTTGTAGCAGCAGGGAATTCAGGGCCAAATGAAAGAACAGTTACCGTTCCGGGCACGACAGCACTTGGTATTACGGTTGGAGCAAGCGATTTCTCCATGGCCATTCCTACGGTTTCGGCGAGCGTCTACTCTAGTGTGGTTACGCAGCTTCCTGATATGAAGCTATTAGCCAAAAATTTCAACGATAACCTAGGAGATTTAACAGGAAAGACATTCCCAATCGTATATGCGGGACTGGGTATGAGTGCTGACTTTGAAGGTAAGGACTTTACAGGTAAAGTTGCCCTGATTGCGCGGGGAGAGAATGCCTTGGACGAGAAGGTCGTAAATGCTAGAGCAGCCGGAGCAAAGGCAGTTCTAATGTACAACAATGTGGTTGGAGAAATCCCGCACTATACGGGGCAAGGTCCCAAATTTATCCCGTCATTCCGGTTGACTAAAGCAGATGGGGAATTCTTATTATCGCTTGATCAGCCTACGATAACCTTTGGAGCCGTAAACTCGATTGTGACTGAAGGCAACCACTTGGCAGATTTCAGCGGAAGAGGTCCGGTTAATACGAATTATGACATTAAGCCGGACGTTATCGGACCGGGTGTAGCCGTTTACTCCAGCTATCCGGAGTATATCAATAGTCCCGAAGATGGGATAGATTATTCATCAGCCTATGCCCGCATTTCTGGAACCTCCATGGCCACTCCGCATATGGCAGGTATAGCCGCACTTGTTTTGCAGCAAAATAATACTTATACGCCTTTTGATGTGAAAGCTGCATTGATGAATACAGCAGATGCCCTTAATGGAAATTACTCGGTCTATGAAGTGGGTGCAGGTGAAGTTGATGTTACCGAAGCGGTTTTTGCTACTACTTCAATTAAAGTGAAAGCTAAGACTATTAACGAAAAAGATGGCGTATTATCTGAAATTGAAGATCTAACAGGCTCTCTATTTTTTGGAAACCACGCTAAAAGTAAGAACACAGCAGTTGAGGAGAGTCGTAACTTAGTTATCCAAAATAGAAGCGCTAACGATAAACAATATCATATCACGGTTGAATATTTGCCGGCGAAGCCAGGTTTGCCAAATGCTGTGGTAAATGGTGTTACAGTGAATGTACCCAGCACCGTCAGTGTAGCCACTTATCAGATGACCGATCTGATAGCGGGCATTCAGGTTCCAACCAATGCGGCATTAGGCAGATATGAAGGTTATATTCACATTGAAAATGCGGATCCAACGCAAGCTGAAGCGAAATATCGGATTCCTTTTGCTGTTCGTGTGGTTGAACCAGGAATCGAATATATGCAATTGAGTAACCAGGCAATTATGACGAAACCGCCTGAAGTGAGCCACCCTTTTCTAGAAGACCCAGCTAAAATATTGTTTTTCAAATTGAATAGCCCTATACAAAAGATCGATGTGCTCATAACGGATAAGGATGGACATGTAATGGGGAGTGCTAATGGACATTCTGTTAATGCAGTAGATGCCCCTTTAGATCAAGAAATTTATATCTATCCCGTTGGCGGGTGGGTGTTTCCCTTTACTGGAGATCCTTCTCATCCGAGTGTTAGTCCAACTCCAGTAGATTTGCCGGAAGGCGCGTATAAGGTTAGGATGATCGCAACGGATGAGAATGGTCTTACTTACACCAAAGAACAAGCATTTGTTGTGGATAATACGCTGCCGGAACTCAATTTCCTAGACAAAGCGCCAGGTGTCTACGAGGTTAGCGATGATATGTATACAGTTGAAAAAATAAACGGTAAAGATCAGAGTGCTCTGTGGGTACATGCCAACGTACATGACGCAGCCCTTGATTCTCTATCATCGTCGAACATCACGCAATCTGCTAATCATCTCTATTATTATGAAAATCAAAACGTCTATCCTGACGGTGAATTCCCTATTCAGCCCAGCGGAGACGTAAAGTTCGGCGTAACGCCGGATGATATTAAGGATTACCCTTTAACGTTAAACTTGTTCCCAGTTGACATGGCTACAAACGCACGCCTTGTTAGAGATTTCCACCACTATGGGTTTATCAAAGCAGGCTCAGCTTATGTCGTACCACAATATAATAAGAAAAAAGTATATTTGGGTGACGAGATTACTATGACCTTAAATTTAAACAACGTCGAGAAGCTTATCTCTGGCACTTATACGGTGGATTATTATAAGCATTTTGAGTTTGTAGATGTAAAGGTAAACCCCGCTTTTAAAGCGATGGCTGCCCAAAAAGGCCTTAAGGTGAAAGTGGATGACGCGGTCGTAAGTGATCACGATGTGTACACCGAATCCAAAAAGATGGTGAAAGTTGGGGCCTCAATAACAGGAAACAATTTTCACGGGTTTGATGGAGACAGTGCCTTCCTTGATGTTACTTTTAGATTGACTGATGATAAGTGGTATTTGGAAAAAGATACGATGAATATCGAACAAAATATCGAAGAGTTTTTCTACATGAAAAATGGGGAAACGATACCAACGAAAGCGCCTGTTTTTAACCAAATCAACGGATTTGATATAATTCCGAAACATTCGACTATCGCATCAGTTACGTGGGCTGAAGCATTTATGGATGAAAATGGCTATTTGGATTGGAATAAGGATTTATCTAAGATCGGATCCAAAGCATACGCGAGAGCAGCGGATGGAAAAACGTATGCGGGAACCATCGATAACAGCGGCGTTTTCTACATTTATGATCTCCCTGTTTCAGAACAGGCTTACGATATCATTGTAGAGGTTCCGGGGCATTTAAAAAGCAAATTAACGGTACAATTGAGTAAAACGGAAGATGGAGAGCTTATAGGAACAGATCCATGGCTTTCGCCTGATCAGCCGCTCAGTTACGCCGGAGATGTGAATGGCGATAATATGATCGACATTGAAGATCTCAAGAAAGCGGTCCACGCTTACGGGAAATCCTCCAAGATAGAGGATTTGAACCAAGATGGAATCGTGGATGAGAAGGATATTCGTTTCATCGAAAAGAACTTCCTACGAATAGATCCGGATGCCAAAGGTAAACCGAAAGAGAAAGACGGGAAAAAAGGATTGGCTTATTACTTGCATGAACTAGGTTTTGAGCCAAAGAATTAACAGAATAGACAAAAAAAGGAACTTTTCCACTGAATCTGTGGCAAAGTTCCTTTTTTGCATAAAGCTAATTCTCATGGTTAATCAAAACAAGGGCTATTTCCATAGCTTTATCATGCTGATTTGTCTTCGAATAGTAATTGAATAACTCTTTCTCGGACCGTTGGATCAGATACGTATACCCGTATTCTCTAAATTTAGGTAATGCTTGATCACTTAAATAATGATGATACTCTGCATCTTGTTTTTTGATCAAGAATAGAATGAGGTTAAAGAGGAGTATATATAAGGATTCCTTGATTCCTTTAGCGATAGCTAATCCATCTTGAGTCATTTTTATTAATTCATCTCGGGAAAATAATGCTCCATCCAGGCAGCTTCTAATATATCCCTCTAAAGAAAGTAGGTAAGGGGCTGACTTTATTTCTTTAAGACTCATGGATTGCTGATAATACCTGCTGGCAGACTCATAGTCTTGCCTTCTTAGGTATTCAAAGGCCAAATTATGCAGGACTCTTGCCTTTCGAGTAGGCGCATTACAGATATCACAACTTAGAAGCAGTTTCTCAAAGCGTCTTATGGTTTCCTTAAAATCTCGGTTTTTATCATCTTTGACCTGGATCAGCATGAGCATTTCAGCATCAATAACTCTTAAAAAGCTATTAATACTTTTGAAAAAAACCAAGGATTTCTCTGCATAATAGTACGCCATTATCGGTGATTGGACGGTGTGATAGGCAACTGCTAAATGATAGTAATACTCGTGGTTATTGTAATCCTCATAGACGATGGCATTTAACGTATCTATGGCCTTAAAGTAATCCTGTTTAGTCATATAGTACATCCCTAATACATGCTTGAATAAATTGGTTTCATAAAGGGGGAGCTGATGTGCAACCTTATTGATTTGCTTAATAATCTTATAAGCATTTGCCGGTTGACTATGCATGAGGTAATATCTAGCTTTTAATAAGGAGTAGAGTGCTTTGTAATCAGAGAGTTGGACCAGGTGTTCACGTTCAAGTTCGTTGTTCAACTTATCCATATCTTCAAATAGCTGCTCAATAATTACATCATGCCAATGAAGGAGGCGGGTTCGGATATTTTTGAGGCGAATGGCCTCTTGTTCTATATTAATATCTAGGCGTTTAGATAGGAGAGTAATGATCTCAGGCGCATATTCGGTCGAGCCTCGTTCTATTTTACTAATATGTGTATCGGAACAAATACCTCGACCCAATTGCTCTTGTGTTAATTGGGCTTTTTCTCGATAAAATTTGATGATTTTACCTTCATACATACAAAATCCCCCTAAGTGCCTATGGAGTTTTCATTCATTCATTATCAACCATTGTATAATAAAAACGAAGAAGAGGCACCTCTTTGGAAGATTGGGAGGTAAGATGTACCAAGGGACATCCGAACATATGAAAAAGATCCTTCTCCCTTTATGTCATTTTATATCGAATTATCGTATATTTTGAATATTTTCATTGTATAAAAAATCCATTAAAAGTATAATTTCTTTAATGGATTTTTCCATTTGACTAGACATTCTTTTCAAACAAAGGGGAGGAAATGAAAATGAAAAATTGGAAGAATTGGGTACTTATGACTCTTGTTTTGACAGCTATGGTTTATTCATCCGTTGTATCACAGCCTTGGGGGCCATAATCCCAAAAAGGAGCTAGGCAAAACCTAGTTCCTTTCATTTTTTATATAAAGGAATGAACATATATGATTTACTTCATACTTGCAGGCCTTCTACTTTGTATCATTCTAAAACGCAATTTATTGACAATTGTTGATTCCTTTGCAGCTTTCAGAATGCCTTATTTATTGATCGGTACCTTTGCTTTCCAAATTTTTATTTATTGGTTGAGTAATAGAACGGGGCGCGATTATCCTATTCTACTTGAACTTTCATTTGCTACAATGATCTTAGGCTTATGGATGAACAGGCATTTACCAGGAATTATTTTCATATGTTTTGGTGCCTTGTTTAATTTATTTGCCATTAGTATACACGGTGGATTAATGCCAGTATCAGAAAAGGCTCTGATGATGTCTGGGTATAATGGTTCTGCTTTTGTTACAGACGACCCTCGACATCAACTAATGAATACTTCCAATTATTGGTGGTTGGGAGATTGGATTCCTTTTTTCAAACATGTGATAAGTATTGGAGATATTAGTGTAGGCTTCGGATTTATTCGATATCTATTAGGAACCACTTCAAAGAGGGAGCAGCATGAAGGATAAAAATCTATACACTCTGATATTATTCTTAACTGGAATTTACACAACATTTATCTGTCTGGAATTTCTTCAATCTAATAGAGTTTGGGAACCTATAATTCTTATATGCGTCTTAACTTTAATAGTTGACATATTTCCAATTAAAATGGCTAATGGACTTTTGTATAATGGATCAACGTTAGGAATTCTTTACTTGATGTATTCTATGGGAATTTCAGCAAGTACGGTTCCTATCCTTGTAAGCGCCATAATGTTTTTTTTGCTAGCCACCAAACCATTTTATAGAATTAACTGGTATCGGTTATTTTCAACGTTAGGCATGTATTTTATTAGTATGGTATGTGCAGCAGCAATTCTGCAGTTTACAACCCAACTACCAGTGATCATTCAAGTTATTTGCATTACCTTTGTTTTCGAGAATGTTAACTTATTAATACGTGCAGGAATCATGAAATTTGTAAGTAAAATTCCTTTTTTTAATGAAATTTCAATGATTAAGATTGTTAAAATGCAAGTTTCTTTATTAGTAGTAGCCATTATATTGTATCATTTTCTGAAACAAACTAATTCAAGTGGTCTACTTATCGAGATCATTTTTGCGGTCTTCCTTATGCTAGTTATTAACTTCTTTATCTCAGCGTATAATAAGCATATTTATAAAATAGAAGAAAGCAAACAACGCTACCAGTCTTTATTTGACCGTAATCCAGATATTGTATTCACACTGGATCTATCAGGTAAAATTACGAGTATTAACCCGATGTTAGAAAAAATACTTGGCTATTCCCCAGAGAATATAATGGACGTTAATTTATTCGAGTATGCGATTTCTACAGAGAAACAAGAAGTGATACGTCATATAGAACAGGCGCTGCTGGGAAATCCGCAACAATTTACAATGGGCTTTTTAACAAAAGAGGGTACAACCCGTGATCTGTTCATAACTTGTGGTCCGACGGTAGTGAACGATCAAATTGTTGGGGTCTATGGAATTGCTAAGGATATTACCGAGCAGAAGCAAGCCGAACAGATTATTCATAGAATGGCTTACTTTGATGAAATAACCGGGCTGCCGAACCGAAGCAATTTTCAAGAATGTATGGCTGAAACATTGGAAAAAGCTCGTAACAACGACAACGCCTTAGTCGGATTAATGTTTCTTGATTTAGATAAATTCAAACAAGTAAATGATACGCTGGGGCATCATACAGGTGATCTTCTATTAATAGATGTGTCTAAGCGCATTATCCAATCTGTTCCGGAAGGATCTATCGTATCAAGGCTGGGGGGCGATGAATTTACGATTATTTTTCCAAATCTAAGCCATATAGATGAGGTCATACCAGTTGCCGATGTAATCTTACAAGCATTAGCTGAACCTTTTTATTTGAATAAAAGAGAATTATATATAACGACCAGTATAGGGATTTGTATATATCCTGAACATGGGACCGATGTGGAAACGCTGATCAGAAATGCAGATGCCTCTATGTATCGGGCCAAAGAATCCGGTGGAAACACATACAGCGTATATTCGAAAAGTATTCAAGAGCTTAATGAAGCCAAGCACAAGATACATTCTAATTTGCACAAAGCGATCGAGCGCGAAGAGTTTTATTTGCATTTTCAACCGAAGATCGATTTGACTAATGATAAAATTAACGGTGTAGAGGCCCTCATTCGATGGAAAAATCAAGAATTGGGACAAATGTCACCTGTTCAGTTTATTCCGATTGCCGAGGAGAGTGGATTGATCCTGCCCATCGGGGAATGGGTGTTAAGTACGGCATGTAGGCAGAATAAAGCGTGGCAAGATGCAGGGTTTCCACCTATTGTTATGTCGGTTAATCTTTCCTCCATTCAATTGCAAAATGAGCATTTAGTCCGAACGATTGGGCAAATTTTGCGGGAAACGGAGCTAGATCCTCAGTGGCTTGAAATTGAGATAACGGAAAGTATGCTGCTGCAGAATACCCAACATACGATGAAGGTGCTTGAAGAAATTAAAGAGCTAGGTATATCTATTTCCATCGATGATTTTGGAGTGGGTTATTCTTCGCTTAGTTATTTGAAGCATTTTTCATTCGATTATTTGAAAATGGACAAGTCTTTTATCGATAACCTAAACATGTCTCCAAAAGACGAATTGATCATAAGTGGTATTATCAAATTGGCGCATAGCCTAAACATGAAAGTAATCGCCGAAGGCGTCGAATCGAGTGAACAGCTTTCTTACTTGCGTGAGCAAGGTTGTGATGGCGTTCAGGGGTATTTGATCAGCAGACCGATACCGGCCGATGAGTTTACTGAGCGGGTATGGTCTCTGAAAAGTGAATATTGATTTGATTAAGCCCTGTAAAATCATGAATTTTGTCCATAACGAACTAGGAATTCCTTTAATAAATATCTAGATTTTATATAAGATTTAAACCACCGTCTGTATCACAATTCAATGTGAATGGACGGTTTTTCTTGTTCTAATCTCTATTATTAATATGATAAACTAGCCTTACAAAGTTACCTTCCGGAGGAATTATGAACGATCTAGCAAGAAAGCTGGAGCTCGCGCTGAAAGAAATTACTCCAACAAGGCAAGATGGACAACAACCTGGAATATTCCTTGTACAACCCGCATATCCATAATCAAAAGCATAAATAGCAGGCAAAGGTGCCTTAGGTCCAAGAACGACAAGTCGTTCTCTGCACCTGGGCACCTTTTTGTTTTCATTCATTTAGGTGAAGAGGTGAAAGGAGTGAAACAACAACCAATTCGAGCCATTCCGCTCGCAGTTAGGATCATCCCTAATGTGGATGCCGGCTTGGCACTTCAATTGGAATTGAAGCCAGGCATTCGCAGCCTCGGTCTGTTAACGTCCAGCATCGATGATGTGGGTTACACCGCTATTGATGAAGCAACGAAGAATGCAGCAGTCGAAGTGGTATATGCTCGTTCATTTTATGCGGGATCAGGTCATGCTTCTGGACCGCTATCAGGAGAATTTATAGGGATCATAGGCGGTGCATCGCCCGCCGAAGTGAGAAGCGGGCTTGATGCGGCTATCCAGGTGATGGAGACTGGGGCTTGTTTTTACTCCCTCAACGACGAGGGAACGCATGCTTACTATGCTCATGTAGTCTCCAGAACCGGTTCTTATCTGTCTACATTGGCGGAAATTCAAGAAGGAGAGCCTCTTGCCTATTTGATTGCTCCGCCACTCGAAGCCGTTTTCGCACTCGATGCCGCACTGAAGGCGGCCGATGTACGCATGTGCAAGTTTTATGGTCCGCCGACGGAGACGAACTTTGCGGGAGGATTATTGACAGGCAGTCAATCTGCTTGTACGGCAGCAGCAGAAGCGTTCGCGGAAGCCGTTCGAAGCATTGCTCGAGAACCTAAGAAAATAGGGTAAAAGAAGCAGGTGTTTACAAATGGATGAAAGATTGATGTCTTTGGGCATGATCGAAACTTACGGTCTGCCCGCATTAATTGCAGCCGCAGATGCTGCAGCCAAAACCGCAGATGTGAAGGTAACGACCTATGAAAAAGTGGATGCCGGTATCGTAACGATCTATATTCTGGGCGATGTTGCAGCGGTCAAAGCTGCCGTGGATGCAGGTGCGGCAGAAGCGAAGAGAGTAGGCAAGCTGTTATCCACACACGTTATACCGCGACCTGATCCTTCCGTACACGCGATGATTCAGGAGGCTTGGTCCAAAAACCAGCCGAAAGATTCGCCGAAGGTGGAGCTCATTAAGGCGTCAGCAATGCACGAAAAGAGCGAACCGAATTGGAGCAAAATGACCGTAGCACAGCTCAGAGAGCTTGCGCATAATACGCCTCGATTCCCCATAACCGGTCGGGATATCCAATTGGTTAGCAAGGCCGAATTGGTCAAGCTTTTCACGAGGATGGATGCTGAAGGGGGAGATCCCGTGACATGAAGCTCGATAGCGATTTACAAGCGATCCAGGAGGTCCGCCATTTCCTTCAAGAGGCGAAGGCGGCACAAAAACAACTGGAGAAAATGACGCAATCGCAAATTGACGCCATCGTAGCCGCCATGGCTCAAGCGGCGGAGTCGGAAGCGGAGCGGCTGGGTGCAATGGCCGTAGAAGAGACAGGCTTCGGAAAAGTTGCCGATAAAAAAGAGAAAAATCTCTTCGTTGCGAGAGAAGTCTACTCGGCGATCAAGGATATGCAAACGGTCGGTATCATCCGTAAAGATGATGTGAAGCAAGTCTGGGAAATCGCTCAACCGGTCGGTATCGTTGCTGCGATTATACCTTCAACGAACCCGACATCGACCGTTTTGTTCAAATGCATGATCGCACTTAAATCAAGAAACGCCATCGTGATCAGTCCGCATCCATCGGCTCTGCGCTGCTCACAGGAGTCGGCAGCCGTCATGCGTGCTGCGGCTGAGAAGGCAGGAGCCCCTCCCGGGCTGATTCATTGTCTATCGTTTCCGTCCCTTGAGGCGAGCGGCGAACTGATGAAGCATAAACTGACCGATCTCATCTTGGCAACGGGTGGAACCGCAATGGTCAAGGCCGCTTACAGCTCCGGCAAGCCCGCCTACGGTGTCGGTCCCGGCAACGTTCCGGTTTATATACATCAGAGTGCGAATATCCCCCGAGCTGTGCACCTGATTTTGCAAAGCAAAACGTTCGACTACGGAACGATCTGCGCTTCGGAACAAGCGCTTGTCGTCGATCAAGCAGTAAAAGCGGAGCTGGTCGCGGAATTGAAGCGGCAAGGGGCTTACTTTTTAAATACGGAGGAAAAAGAAAAGGTTGGCTCGATCCTCACCATTGGAAAAGGGATGAACCCGAATGTGGTTGGCCGTTCTCCGCAAGTGATTGCGGGCAAGGCTGGCATAATCGTTCCGGAGAATGCAAGGGTACTGGTCGCTGAAGAGTCGGAGGTAGGACACGCGTATCCATTTTCCATGGAAAAACTCAGTCCTGTGCTTGCTTTATATACCGTTAGTGACTGGCAAGAAGGCTGTCATAGATGCATCGATTTGTTGGAGCTCGGAGGTCTTGGACATACACTCGGCATTCATGGCGAGGACTTGTCGATCATTGAGGCGTTCGGGCTGGAGAAACCAGCATCACGCATTGTGGTGAATACAGGCACGACGTTTGGGGGGATTGGTGCAACGACAGGGATTATGCCATCGATGACGCTGGGTTGTGGTTCCTATGGCAATAACATCACATCCGATAATATTAGTCCGCAGCATTTGCTGAATATTAAACGTGTTGCTTTTGGCATTAAAGAGATGAGGGCGGAGCCCGATACGAACCGTGTTGTAGCGCTAGTAGCGGAGAGTTTGGAAAGCTCTAATAAACTTAGTATTACGCGCGATGAAGTTGCGCAGATCATTAAAAGCGTACTTTCCGAAATGCAATTGCATACATAACAGAGGAGGAAATTCAAATGGCCGGAGAAATGGCAGCTTTAGGTTTAGTGGAAACGAAAGGCTTGGTAGGTTCAATTGAAGCGGCAGACGCCATGGTCAAGGCAGCGAATGTGAGATTGGTTGGTAAAGTTCATGTTGGCGGAGGACTGGTCACGGTCATGGTCAGAGGAGATGTTGGGGCTGTAAAGGCGGCCACGGATGCAGGGGCTGCAGCTGCGGAAAAAGTGGGAGAGCTTGTTTCTGTTCACGTCATTCCTCGTCCGCATTCCGACATTGAGTTCATTCTTCCTAAACTCGAAGGTTAAATACGTCTATGACGCTTATTACGGAAACGCATCTGCGTACGCAACTGATAAAAGGCCTGCCAAACCCGTTTCCGATAACGGACGGAGATAAGCTGACACCGGCAGCTGCTGACTTTTTAAAAGATAGGGGAATCTCATTGCAGCGCATGGCCCCTTCGGAGTCAACAATCCTTCCCGGAAGCGAGGATATTGGGCTCAAGCTCATTCCAGTCGGCGTTTCGAACCGCCATGTTCACCTTTCTCCCGAGCATGTTAAAGCGTTGTTCGGCGCTAATTACTCGTTAACTCCACTCCGTGAGCTGTCTCAAAAAGGTCAGTTCGCTGCACGTGAAACCGTGACATTAGTTGGTCCTAAAGGGATCATCCAACATGTCCGCATTCTTGGTCCTTCACGTGGAGCGACCCAAGTGGAGATCTCGCGTACAGACGGATATGTGCTAGGCGTTCATCCTCCGGTCCGATTATCTGGTGATATCCAAGGTACACCAAGTATTACACTCGTCGGTGCGAGCGGAACGGTCGTTTTGCAGCAGGGACTGATCATTGCCAAAAATCATGTGCACATGTCTCCAGAAGATGCCCATATCTTTCAGGTCAACGAAGGAGATCGCCTCATTGTCCAAGCCATGGGGGAGCGGCCGATTATTTTTGCTGATACGATCGTGAGGGTTAGCGCGCATTTTTCACTGGATTTTCATATCGACTTGGATGAAGCGAATGCTGCCCATTTGAATATAGGGGATAAGGTTCAGATGATCGGCAAAAACGGTGAAATCACGCGTGCCGAAAGGAGGCAGCTCTAGGTGGAGATCAAGCAAATGGTCGAATCTATTGTTCGTGAGCTCATTGACTCTTTGGAGAAGCAAGCAGTCAAGCGGCCTAAGGTGCTTTATATTTTTTACGACAGTACGGCTCATGAGGCTTTTACCGATCATTTTATATGGTTAAATAATCACCAGGTTAATCATGATATTTTGTTCCTGGATGGCGAGGCTTCTTCTTGGCTGGGGAAGCACCAAATTGAATGCGGTGGTCGCGGAAAAACGATTGCATCTGACGAATTCGCCCCGTCTCCTCTAGAGGTGCCTCTCGAATATGAGGGAATCGTGATCCCGGAAATTGATCTAGATAATGCGGCAAGGGCCGCTCTTGGCATGAAAGGGACCATCATATCGGAGATCATCTTTTCCACGTTGGTTCAGAATAAATTTGTACTCATCGGCGATGATATCTCTGGGTTGAAGCGGGCTGACCGACGGACGCTCAAGACAATAACAATGCCTAAGCCTTATGTAAACCTTTTTGATTATTACAAAATGGAACTGCAAATGTATGGTGTTGAATTTGGTCCATTGAAGCAGCTGGCTGAAATGGTTGTGAATAAAATCCGTCCAAACTCAGAGACAGAAATCACTGAACCCAACAGCTCCATAAAAAAAGACGAGCGAACCGAGGATAACGGGCACATCGTTTATGAAGGAAGGCTCATCTCAGCGGATTGGGTGGCGCGGGAATCCAAGAGTAAACCTCTTCGCCTACTTCGAGTTGGCAAGAGAACGATCATATCTTCACTGGCCCAGGACATGCTGAAAGAGAAGGGCATCACGATCGAATATGCGGCTGAAGGGTGAGGTCCTATGTTTTTAGGAAAAGTAATCGGCAGTGTATGGGCTACGCAAAAAGAAGTGGGCATGGACAATTTGAAATTGTTAGTGATCCAGCCGATGGATTTCAAAGACAGCGAAGCGGGCACTCCGGTCATTGCCGCAGACCGTATTGGAGCTGGTGTTGGCGAGAATGTGATCGTCTCCAGAGGGAGTCCTGCCCGAACCTTGTTCACGGATAAAATGGTTCCTATCGATGCCATGATCGTAGGCATTGTAGATAGCTATGAGGTCGCCCATGAAACCGAGGAGGACGTATGGAAGAGCAGAAAATGAGAGTGATTCAGGAATATGTGCCCGGCAAACAACTGACACTGGCTCATGTGATTGCCAATCCTGACCCGGTTTTGTATACGAAGCTTGGCATTGAGGAGAGGAATGCGATCGGGATTTTAACGCTTACCCCCACGGAAACGGCGATCATTGCCGCTGACATTGCGACCAAAGCGGCCAATGTAGGCATTGGTTATCTGGATCGGTTCACTGGCTCGCTCGTGCTCACAGGGGAAGTGGCTGCTGTGGAGATGGCGATTGAAGCTGTGAATGCTTTTTTGCAGGATAAGCTGAAATTTGCGACTGCACCGATAACGAGGTCTTGAATTTATGAAAAAAGTGATGCTGATCGGCGCTGTCGGTGCTGGGAAATCAACGTTAATTAAAGCCTTGTTCGGGGAATCGGAGCCTGCGACCAAAACCCAAAGTCTCATCTATCGGGACTGGATCATTGATACACCGGGTGAATACAGCGAAAATCCACTGTATTATCGCTCGCTAATAGCGACCTCTCAAGAGACTGCAGTCGTTGTGCTTGTGCAGGATGCTGCCCGGTACAGAAACTATTTTCCTCCCGGATTTGAACAGGGGTTTCCTGTATTAACGATTGGGGTAGTAACGAAGATTGATCACCCGAAGGCCGACATTGATCGAGCTATAACCCTTCTAAGACAGTCATTGCCAGAAGGCGAAATCTTTTTGACATCGGCTGCATCCGCAGTAGGAATTCAACGGCTGAAGGAAAGACTTATGGAGATTGTGCAGGAGTAAATCTACAACGTGATGAGGGATTCATGTGGTGCCGATTATGGAATTGTGCAGGAATTATACGATTTTAAGCGAGGAAGAAGCCCGGACGATCATGGAAATGGCCGCTCAACTGCAAATGATCGCCGATGTATCGGAATCGGATGTATTTATTGATTGCCCCCTCGCAGACAAGGGTTCAGCGCTTGTGGTTGCCGAGGCACACCCATCATCAGCCCCATCCCTCTATAAGACATCTGTCGTCGGACAATATGCTTTTGCGCAAAATGAGCCTGCCGTGATGTTTTGTTTGCTTTCCGGGCAGTCCGTGATCGGGTCGAGAGGCATCTCGCAGGAGCAGATTGCCATTCAGCAAAATGTTGTACCGATTCGCTCAACAAGCGGCAATGTCATTGGCGCATTGATCATGGAAAAGGACATCTCCGAAAAGCTCGAGCAGGAGAAAAATGTGACGAGATTAATGGAGACGACTGAACAGCTGAGCGAAACGCTGCTTACTGTGGCGATGTCTCAAGGCAGTATGCAGTCGCTTATGCACGAAGGCATCCTTTTATTTGATGACAAAGAGTATGTGACCTATACCAATCCCCGAGCAGCTGAAATGTTGAAGGAAATCGGTCATGTCGGCGTGATTAACGGGTACCCGATTGCCCAGTTGTTTTATGGCAGATTGGAAGGGAGCCCTCTCATTGGCCACAAAGGACTCATCCATCAGGAGCTTCAAATCGGGCATGTTTCTTTTGATCTGAAAGCCATGTCTATCTACCGGGATCAGCGGGAGGTAGGCGGCATTATTCTCATTCGCGACATCTCGGATATTAAAGAAAAAGAAAAGCAGCTAGTGATCAAATCCGCAGTTATTAAAGAAATTCATCATCGAGTGAAAAATAATTTGCAGACCGTATCCAGTCTACTCCGCTTACAGATGCGAAGAACCAAGCTCGAAGAGGTGGAGAGAGTCTATCGCGATAGTATCAACCGCATTAACAGCATTGCCGTTATTCATGAAATGCTTGCCTTTGAAGGACTAGAAACGATCCTCTTCAACGATGTGGTGGACCGTATTACGAAGAACATTATTTCATCCTCTTCCAAACCGGATCAGAATATTAACCCTAAAATCGATGGGGATGAGCTTATTTTACAGTCTGACGTTGCCACGACGCTTGCACTTGTTGTCAATGAGCTTGTGCAGAATTGCGTGCTGCATGCTTTTGGGGAGAGACGTACAGGGGAAATCGAGGTTTCCCTGCAATGTAATGGCACTATCGTCTGTGTCTGTGTATCTGACAATGGCGTCGGATTCCAAGCGGCAAACCATTCAGACAGGAAGGGTCATCTTGGCTTGAAAATAACAGAGACACTTGTGGAGGAAAATCTCAGTGGTGTCATTCATATAACTTCGGATGAACGGGGTACGGACGTTCAAATCACTTTTCCGCTTTCCAAAGCGCAGTACAAGGAGGACGAATAGCCATGAAAAATGCCATCGTTGTTGTGGATGATGATCCAATCATTCGCATGGATATTCGCGAGATGCTGGAAGAGGGCGGATATTGGGTCGCGGGAGAAGCCAAAAATGGCGAGGAAGCGGTAGAGCTCGTTGCCAGATTAAAACCGGACCTAGCCATCATGGATATTAAAATGCCGGTCATGAACGGCATCAAGGCGTCTCAAATTATACGCAAGCTGCAGCAGGATACATCGGTTTTACTCCTTACGGCATACAGCCAGAAGGAATTGGTGAAGGATGCTCGCGAGGCTGGTGTCGCTGCTTTCTTAGTCAAACCGGTGTCGGAGGAAGACTTGCTGCCCGCTGTGGAGATTGCCTTAAGTCAAAAAGAAAAGATGGATTCACTGAAACAAGACATCAAGCAGCTAAAGCAATCCATCGAAGAGCGCAAAGTGATCGAAAAAGCGAAAGGCATCGTGATGCAGGCATACTTCTTAAATGAGGAAGAAGCTTACAAGAAAATGCGTGAAGCAAGCATGACTACTCGTATTCCTCTTGCGAAGCTGGCGGCGTGCATGCTCACGGAGGGTTTGGAATCATTAACTAGTGCGGCACAGGACGGGTGATTGGGGCATGCAAAACCAGTGGATCACAAGTGTCGGCCTAGATATCGGAACGAGCACGACCAAGATGGTGATTAGCCGTTTGAAATTAGTACGCTCGTCGGGTGCTCTCAGCTTGCCTCGATTTGAGATTGCGGAGCGGGAATTGCTATATGCAAGTCCAATTTACAGCACTCCTCTTAAGAACGGCGATGAAATCAATGCGGAGCTCATATGGGAAATCGTGAACAAAGAGTACGAGCAGGCAGGAATTCGTCCAGCGGATTTGAAATCCGGTGCCGTTATCATTACCGGAGAAACGGCGAATAAAACGAACGCGAGACAAATTCTGCATCTGCTCGCCGAGCGCTCGGGCGATTTCGTGGTGGCAACCGCAGGTGCTGATCTAGAAGGGCTGCTTGCCGGCAAAGGCGCCGGTGCGGAGCGCCGATCGATGCAGATTCGAGGCGCAGTCGCCAATATCGATATCGGCGGGGGTACAGCGAATGCGGCTATTTTTCAAAGAGGCAAGATGGTTGGAACGGTCACCTTTCACGTTGGTGGCAGGCTCATCCAACTAGACTCAAATGGAGTGGTTATAGACGTATCGCCGTCGATTCGACCATGGCTGAGGACGAGCGGATACAACATTAAGGCTGGCGACACGGTTAGCTTTACTCTCATAAAAGAAATCTGCATGGGAATGTGCCACTGCATGATGGATTATTTAGCTGGGCAGATCATTCCTGAGCATGATGAGTCACTTCGTTCCTTGCTGAACGGCGAGCCGCTTGTGTCAATGCCTCCCATTGGAGAATGGATGGTATCCGGGGGAATCGGCCTGTTGATGGAGGCGAAGAAACCGGAAAGCTTGGCTGACACAACGGCCCATCATGATATCGGCCCTTTGCTAGCGCATACTTGGAAGGAATTATCGGCCCAATATCCGATCCGACTCATTCAAGCGGATCAAACGGTCAGAGCAACCGTCATCGGTGCCGGGATGCAGAGTACGGAAATCAGCGGCGCTACGGTGCATTTGGATGCATCGCTGCTGCCGATTCGCAATCTGCCTGTACTGGGGCTTGATGTATCCTCGCAGATGCTTGAACAAACTGGGCTGCTTGCAGATGTGCTAGAAGCGATCATGAAAAGCGGCGCAAGCCTTTTTGATCGGGATCAGTCACCTCCGTTCGGACTGGCCTTGTCAGGAATGAATGACCTTACGTATACATCGCTTCAGCACTTAGCGGATCGGCTGCATGCAAGTTTTGTTCAACATTTTCCTGCTAGTGAAGCTATGGTAGTCATCTGTGAAACGGATATCGCGAAGGCGCTCGGCCAATCCTTGGCTAAGCGCTGCGGGCAACTTCCGAAAGTTATTTGCATCGATCAAATTCGTGTGGTGCATGGGGATTATATCGATTTGGGCGAGCCGATTTCTGGGATCATGATTCCAGTAGTGGTTAAAACGTTGGCCTTTCACAACAGAGCGGAGGGGATAAGTCAGTGAACCTGAAGACTACGTTGCTTGGTACAACTTTTCAGTTTAAAGATTTAAAGGAAGTCATGGCGAAGGCTAACGAGGAGAAATCAGGCGATCAGTTGGCTGGCATCTCCGCACAGGATGCGAAGGAGAGGATCGCCGCCAAGCTGGTTCTGTCCGATTTGACGCTGGCAGATATCCGTAATCATCCGCTTCTGCCGCCAGAAATCGATGAAGTGTCGCGGGTAATCGAAGACGCTATAAACGAGAAAATCTACACCGAGGTTCGCAATTGGACGGTCGCTGAGCTGCGGGAGTATTTGCTGCGGCAAGAAACGGGAAATGATGAAATTCGCAGACTTTCCCGCGGCTTAACGAGTGAGATGGTGGCTGCTGCCGCCAAATTAATGAGCAACCTTGATCTGGTGCAAGCCGCATCCAAAATGGAAGTCACTACATATTGCAACATTACGATTGGCCAAAAGGGAGTGCTGTCCGGCCGGGCCCAACCCAATCATCCTACGGACAATATTCAGGGGATTAAGGCCGCTTTATTTGAAGCTTTAAGCTATGGGATCGGGGATGCGGTTATCGGTATCAATCCGGTTATCGATTCAGCGGATAGCGTCAAGAATATTTTGCTGGTCACCAAAGAAGTGATGGAGAAGTGGCAGATTCCGACGCAGAATTGTGTCCTAGCACATATCAAAACCCAGATGCGCGCTATTCGCCAAGGCGCTCCTGCGGACATGGTGTTTCAAAGCTTGGCCGGAACGGAAAACGGCAATAAAGCGTTCGGCATCGATGTTGCGCTGCTTAATGAAGCTGATGAGCTCATTGCCAGGGAAGGCACAGGGACGGGGCCGAATCTGTGGTATTTTGAAACGGGCCAAGGCTCCGAGTTGTCTGCCGAAGCGCATCACGGTATCGACCAGGTCACGCTCGAGTCCCGCTGTTATGGCCTTGCTCGAAAATATAAGCCGTTTATCGTCAACACGGTTGTGGGCTTCATCGGACCTGAGTATTTGTATGATAGCAAGCAGGTCATTCGGGCCGGTTTGGAAGACCATTTCATGGGGAAGCTTCAGCAGCTGCCGATGGGTGTAGATGTTTGCTACACCAACCATATGAAGGCAGATCAGAACGATATGGACAATTTGGCCGTGCTTCTTTCCGCTGCAGGCGTCAATTATCTGATCGGTGTAGCCATGGCAGATGACTGCATGCTCAATTACCAATCTACCAGCTACCACGATATCGCCACTTTGAGGGAATTGATGAGATTGCGTCCGGCCCCTGCTTTTGAACAATGGCTAGTGAAAATGGGGATCATGGAGAACGGCCGATTAACACCGTTGGCGGGAGATCCGACCCTTTTTATGTAACTTAGATGCTGCTTACGAAGCCAGTTTTGCTAAAGCAAAACGCTAAGGAGGAAACGACATGAACAAAGCTGTCCCCATGGATCAGCTTGTTGATATGGTGATGGCAGAGCTTGAGAAGAAGCTGTCTACATCAACAGCTGCTGATAATCCGGCGGCTATTCGCTATAAGGACCCTGCCCTGGTTAACGAGGAAACGCAGCGATCTCCCCGAGTAGAAGTGATGTCGGAAATGGTCCCGTCCCCCGAATTGGACACATTCACCTCTAAAGTACCATCCCCCAAATGGGAGGAAGGGATGAATGAGCTGCTTGCCAGCACACCGGCACGAATAGGCGTATGGCGTACGGGAACGAGGGCGCTCACCAAAGAGGTGCTTAAATTTCGCCGTGACCATGCCGCTGCTGTTGATTCCATCTATGGGGAAGCAAGTCAGAAGCTTTTGGACGAATTCGGTTTGTTTACGGTAGAAACTCGGTACGAGAACACGGAAAACTATTTAAAACGCCCCGATATGGGACGTATTATCACCGAACAAGGAATCGCGGTCATTCAGAAAAGGTGCAAGATGAAGCCGCAGGTACAGATTGTCGTTTCGGATGGACTTAGCGCCAATGCGGTAGATGCCAATTTGGGCGATGTGTATCCTTCGCTGCTTGATTCGCTTAGTGCTTATGGGTTATCCACAGGTACTCCATTTTTCGTCCGTGGCGGCAGGGTCGCTGTCATGGATCACATCGGCGAAATTGTGCAGCCGGAAGTGCTTGTGCTTTTGATCGGGGAAAGGCCTGGACTTGTTTCGTCGAAATCGCTAAGTGCTTACATCTGCTACAAACCGCGTAAAGGCACGGTAGAGAGCGACCGCACGGTGATTTCCAATATTCATCGCGGAGGTACCCCTCCACTTGAAGGCGGTGCGCATATCGGCACCATCGTGAATAAAATGCTTGAGCAAAAGACAAGCGGCGTCAACTTGGAAATCTAACCGTTTTTCCTGAGAATGCGCTTCGTTCAGAAGCTTTTCTATATGATGGTCCGGAGAAGGAGGTGGAGGCCGAATGGAACTGACGATTGGAATCGTAATTATTGCGGTAACATGTTTGTTTGCTTTATGGATTGTCAGAATCGCCAACAAAAGCATTCGCGAATTCGATGAAAGCAAGCATGAAAGTTTCCTAGGGAAATGAGACTTGTGACTTGTTGTACAAATCGTATCTATCTGATGAGGAGGATAAAAGATGAGCAACCCATCCAATCATCATGAAAAAGACAAAAGTGATTTAAACAAGTTCGGTTATGCCCAGGAACTGCTGCGCAGCATGGGCGGATTTTCCAATTTCGCGATTTCATTCTCTATCATTTCCATTCTTACTGGCGCTGTATCTTTATACGGCCACGGATTAACCTATGGCGGAGCGGGGATGATGGGCTTTGGCTGGCCGATTGTCGCCCTTTTTGTCATGTTCGTAGCAGCAGTCATGGCTGAGCTTGCTTCGGCCATTCCGACGGCCGGCGCTTTGTACCACTGGGCGGCTATTTTGAAAAACAAACGCTGGGGCTGGTACACCGCCTGGATCAATCTAATCGGGCAAATCGGGATTGTGGCCGGTATCGATTATTCGGTAGCCCTATTCGCCGATCCGCTCATCGCGAGTGTGTTCGGTTATGAATCCAACAATACAACCGTGTTGATTTGTTTCACGATCATTTTACTTACGCATGGCATTCTGAATCATATTGGGATTCGTATCGTTTCAAAGCTTAACGACTTCTCGGCATGGTACCATATCGCTGTGGTGGCGGTGCTGGTTTTGTCTCTTGCCTTTTTCACCAAAGGCAACTTGAATCCTGTCGATTATTTGTTCAAAGTGGGCGAAACATTTTCGGATAAACCATATATGTTTGCTTTTCTAATCGGACTTTTGCAAGCGCAGTGGACATTTACGGGCTACGACGCCTCCGCTCATACCATCGAAGAGACCATCAACCCTCGTGTGCGCGCGCCTTGGGGTATTTTCACATCTGTTGCCTACTCGTTTGTTATTGGATTCGTTATGCTTGCTTTTGTTACCTTGTCCATTAAGGATGCCGGTGCTGCTGCCGGTTCAAGCAATGCGTTCATCTATGTCATCAGCCAAGCGCTTGGAGGTACATTCGGCTCCGTCATTCTATGGTTGGTCACTGCCGCGATGTGGTTCTGCGGTCTAGCTTCTATCACTTCCTTCTCACGTATGATGTATGCCTTCTCTCGTGATAAAGGGATGCCGCTCAGCAACCAATGGGCGCAAATTTCGAAGAAATACCGTACACCTGCTAAAGCCATTTGGCTGGCCATTATTCTTTCGTTCCTGCTCGCTTTCATCGACTATATCATCAAAATGGTGAATCCGGATGCAACTTACACGACGATAGCGTTCCTAACTGCAGTCAGTGTTGTGGGCTTATATGTGGCTTACGGCATTCCGATCTATCTCAAGCTGAGAGCCAAAGCAGAAGGTAGATTTCAAGATAAGCATCTCGGACCATGGAATCTTGGAAAATACAGCACGTTCATTTCTGTCGTCGCGCTTCTGTGGATCATCTTCATCTGTATCGTCATGGTGATTCCTCCGAATCAAATGGCCGGCTATGCCGTAGCTGGTATGCTGATTCTACTTGTCATTATGGATTTAGCTTATTATAAAAATCACTTCCCTGGGCCGCAGGCCGCACTCAACACTTCCATGGAAGAAATCGTACGCCGAGAAAAAGAGCTTGAGAAAACCTCCTCTGTTTAACATTTGCTAGATTTGGGCATCCTTTTACTAGAGTTAAAGATTCTAGTAAAGAGGTGCCTTTTTATATGCAGAAATCTTGGTTATTATCGATCATTTGTATGACCATTATAAGTTTTATCTTTGGGTGGGTTCGCCATGCCGATGCGCAAGGTGAGCAGGAAGCACTTCAGTTATTGAACACAGTTAAACCGTACATGACGAGTGATAATAAAATAACCTTCAAATATACAGGCTATTACGGAACGTGCGATGGTATTGATCAGAATATGCTGCAAATTGGGAAGAAACTATCTCAAGCTTTTGAAATTCCTCAAGCTGAAGTGTTGAGTGAATCCAATTCACATCCGACCTATACAGCGAAATCTGAGGTTGTACCCGGAGCGGTCGTCACCGTGACAGTAGCAAGTCCACAAGGACAAACTGCCTGCTATGTCGTCTTGCGATTAGACGCTTCTCATGAAGCTGAACAGTCGGAGTTGGTTAAGTGGCAGGATCAAGCGGGCGAACAATTGAAGAAACTCGGTATAAATGGCCAATGGAATGTTATGGTGCAAGGTTATGTAAATGAGCAAGAACAGTCTGGTCAAAAGAGTTCTGCAGAGCTGGTAGATTCTATAGCTCTAGCTTTTAAAGGTAAAATCGTAGAAAGCTATAATGATCAGAATACGGTAAGTGCGTCTCTATCTTCGAAAGAGTTCCATTCTTCTATTAAGAGTGGTGATCAAACGGTAAATCTTCAGATTGCTTTGCATCAAGAGTCTACGACTGGTAAGCTGCGACTAACCGTAGGTACTCCGATCATAACAATGGAATACTAAAAATAGAGTCTTGAGGTGCAGTTTAATGCTGCACCTTTTTTGTTTGCTTCTATTTTTGGGTGGGATCAAAATTAATAGTTTGTCTCAGGTTTAATAGATTAATAGATTGGGTAGAATGAGTAACAAGTACAATTTGCAATTTGAATAACAAATACATAAGAAAATAAGCAAGGAGGTGATCTTAACATGCTGAAGAAAGCCAATCAAAAGAAGCCGATCCTACCATCCAATAATCCCGTTATTATAAATAACCGCTATTGTTTCCTGATGTGGGCCAAAACGGGTAATAAACGGTATCTGAATATACTCCAAGGAGTGGGAATATGACAACGATAACAAAGCCGGTCATCCCTAGTCTAATTGCAGAATCGATTGAAAGCCTCCGTATTGAGGGATGGGGAGATGACGATTTCTTTAACTTTTCGCAATATGATGAAGAGTCTCCTGAAGCTCGTGTTTTATTTCACTTCTTTCGAAACAACCGGGCAACGTTTGCGGCCGCCATTATCAATAGTTATGTGGTTCATGAACGTACAATGGAAATTAAAGCTGCTGAGTGAACAAAATTATAATGCCTTTGTTTTCGGTTTACTAAACATTAATGAACACGTGCTTAAGCAGCATGTGTTTTTTTGTTATAAAGATTTATTAGTTAGGAGATGTTATAAGAGTAGGTAAGAATCAACCCTAGAAACTTTTTTGTAATTGGAAAAATAAAACATTGCTATGTGTTTGGAWTCCATGTTATATTATCACTCCGGCCGCAAGACAGGCTGGTGAAAGTAACTAGAAAAAAACTAGTTGCAAAATAAAAATCAGTATGGTATATTACTTCTCGCTGCTTCGGTAACACGGCAGTGARCGAAAGAAATTGATCTTTGAAAACTGAACAACGAGTGAGTAAGCACGAACGAGAAATCGTTCAAAAAAGAGATTGCAAAATCTCGCTAGCAACGCAAATTCTTTGAAAACTGAACAACGAGTGAGTAAGCACGAACGAGAAATCGTTCAAAAAAGAGATTGCAAAATCTCGCTAGCAACGCAAATGAGCAATTAAGCTTTCAGATATACGGATGAGCAATCATCCACTATTATGGAGAGTTTGATCCTGGCTCAGGACGAACGCTGGCGGCGTGCCTAATACATGCAAGTCGAGCGGATTTATCYTTCGGGATAAGTTAGCG
>NZ_LMEO01000002.1 GCF_001426375.1 Paenibacillus sp. Root444D2 | reverse complement strand
CGTCAAACTTGCTATGCTTTACCCTCATACGAACAACCTCCGGCTAATTTCATTGTATTTTCTTAGCCTAAAAGTGTCCAACTTAATTAGGGGGCTTTATAGAATCCACAAGCCAAAGGGCTATTTCGCAACTTAAAGTTGCAGTTTGTACAACATTTTGAACCCATTTGTTACGAAATGGCCTATATAGGACCAAATTGTTGTACATTATGCAACAACGAAGGGGGAAAGGCGAGATTTAGGGAGAAATTGTTGCACTTTTTACAACATCATTCAACCGCGAATATGGTTCCATACATCTGGCAACATCAAGTGAGCATAGAAAAGACTCCGATTTAAGACAACTTAATATAGAAGGAAATTGGGTAGCATTTGGGAGTGTGATTGTTGCAGAAAATACTACATTGGTAACGACAGCTGCTCATTTACATGTAATAGTCGCTGCTCGGAAACCGACTTTTATGTCGACTTTCTTGACAAATGCATATTCCCTAAAGTAGATAACGAAGATATACATAAACATGCGCCAACGCCAGAGACACAAGGGTTATAGGGGCACCCACCTTCAGAAATTCTATATAACTGAAACCCTTGCCTTCTTTGGCAGCGAGTCCGGCAACAATAACATTGGCCGAAGCGCCGATAATTGTGCCATTTCCTCCTAAACAAGCCCCTAAAGCAAGCGACCACCATAGGATATTGATAGGCTCCGAATCAACGGCAAGTCCAAGCCCCTCAGCCATATCTTTAATTAAGGGGATCATCGTAGCAACGAATGGAATATTATCAATTGTTGCGGATGCAATACCAGAACCCCAGAGAATTAATAAGGAAGCGGTAGTGATGTCTCCTTCCGTCACAGCTAGAGCTTTCATGGCTAGAGCTTTAATTAATCCAACCTCTTGTAAACCTCCCACTAAGCTAAAAAGACCTGCAAAAAAGAAAATCGTTACCCATTCAATAGAATCAAAAGCTTGTTCCACATCGTGTTCCTTGAGACCGAAAAGCATGAGCAAAATAGCACCCGTTATAGCGATAACTGCAGCATCAACATGAATAATCGCATGAAGCATAAATCCGATAATAGTCAGTGATAAAATAAGTAAAGATTTTTTCATGAGCAGCTTATCCTTGATATATTCGCGCTCATTCAGCTCTAAGAGTTTAGTTTGCAGTGCAGGATTTGGCCTCAATTGCTTTCTATACATCATATACAGCATGAATAGGGAAACAACGAAAATAAGGATCGTAATAGGCGCTAAATTGAGCAGAAAGGCATTAAAGGTTAAATGCGGGTTAGCAGATCCAATCATTATGTTGGGAGGATCACCAATGAGTGTAGCTGTACCTCCTATATTGGAAGCTATGATTTCAGACATTAAGAAAGGGGTGGGGTTAATTTCTAGTATCCGAGTAATCGCAATTGTGATAGGCACGACCAATAAAACCGTTGTTACGTTATCTAAGAGGGCTGAGCCAACTGCTGTTAATACAGAAAGCACAAGTAAAATTCGCAAGGGATCCCCCTTCACAGCTTTCGCGGCGCGGATGGCGATGAATTGAAATACACCCGTTTGATTCGTAATTCCTACGAGAATCATCATGCCAATAAGAAGAGTGATGGTCTCCCATTCAATATACTGTTGAAACACTTTGTGCACATCTAGGATACCAGCAAATACCATGATCACAGCGCCAAGTAAGGCAATGACCGCGCGATTCACTTTCTCAGAAATAATGAGCGCATAAGTCACAATAAAAATAATCAAGGCAATCCAAGTTAGCATATTTTCCTCCTCGCAGTAAGCTTTAGCTTGACTGACTTTGTAAGTTTAAGTATGTCCATATTCCAGGAGAACCCCAAAAAACGCAAAAAGAAGCCTGCTGTGACAGGCTCCTCCGGTGATCTCCGTATTGAATTATTTCTCATTATACGGACTGATTTCTGTTTTGTAAATAAGAAGACTTGGACATATCCCCATTCCATAAGCATATACTTGTACAAAGTTTTGTCTAGTCAAATAAGGTACAAGTTCTTTTGTGTAGGGGGAAAACGATGAAGATAAGAGTCAGGTTTATCCTATTATGGGGCGCGATCATTAGTTTACTTTTGGCGCCATTTGGACAAGTGGAGGCAGCACCGCCTGGCATCCATACGAATGCAGTGGGTGCTTCCCTTATTGATGTGGAGTCAGGCCGTATCCTCTATAGTGAAAAAGGGGACACGCCTATGCGAATAGCCAGCTTGACCAAAATTATGACAGCAATCATTGCGATTGAACAAGGCAAATTGACGGATAAAGTCAAGGTTAGTAAAAATGCGTTCGGCAAAGAAGGTTCTTCCATTTATCTAAAGCTTGGCGAAGAAATGCGTCTGCACGACATGCTGTATGGTCTTATGATGCGCTCCGGAAATGATGCAGCAACCGCAATCGCCGAGCATATTGGAGGAAGTGTGGAAGGCTTCGTCTATTTGATGAATGAGAAGGCCAAGATGCTCGGTATGGAACACTCGCATTTCACCAATCCCTCGGGCCTCGATGAGGGAGAAGGTCATCGCTCCAGTCCGAACGATATGGCTAAGCTGACGGCTTATGCGCTAAAAAATCCCGTATTTCAAGACATTGTTTCCACGAAAATCAAGAAAGTACCGAACCCAAATGAAGCCTGGGACTACTCATGGCTTAATAAGAATAAGATGCTGTCTCTCTTTGAAGGCGCTGACGGTGTGAAAACAGGTTATACGAAGCTTGCCAAGCGCTGCTTGGTCTCATCAGCCACAAGAGACGGCCAGCATCTTGCCGTTGTTACGCTTAATGATCCGGATGATTGGGGGGATCATGCTCGGTTACTTCAATATGGTTTTAAATATTATCCGTTACAAACGATTGTCAAGAAGGGCGATGCCGTTGAGGGCACTCCTTGGGTTGCGGGGAGGACGTTCTTTTATCCATTAGCTGAAGGTGAAGCTGCACAATTGACTCGCAAAGTGGCACTAGTCGATCCAGCTTCTATGGAATACCGGTTAGCAGAACGAGGGACGCTGCAATTTTCACTCAACCAGAAATTAATTCAAACCGTACCCATCTATGATTCAACAAGTCCATTACTGCAAGCGACCAGTCAGTCCACTTTCTCCTTTAAAGAAAGTAATGCGTATCAAGATACATGGCTTTCACACTACGGATATATTTGTAGATTATTAATACAGAGCCTGTTTACAGTCTCGGAACCACAATGGGCTGATTAGATTAAGCTTATGCTTACGATGCTAGTTCTGCTGAAGCAAAACTCAAGGTTAATCTCACGATGCCAGTTTTGCTAAAGCAAAACTCTAAGGAGGCCATTCGATATGGTGAATTGGATCTGGTTGTTTTTTATTGTCGTTGGGTTCGGCGTGGCGGCATTGAATGGGAATGTGGAAACAGTCACACAAGCAGCTTTTGATGGTGCTAAGAGCGGAGTTACGGTCTGCTTTGGACTCATTAGCGTGCTAGTCTTTTGGATGGGAATGATGCGGATAGCCGAAGATGCTGGTCTTCTTAGCAAACTTGCGAGATTATTGCAGCCGGCGGTTCGTTTCTTATTCCCTAGTGTTCCTAAGAATCACCCAGCCATCGGCTACATCATGTCCAACATGAGTGCCAATATTCTTGGTCTTGGGAACGCGGCTACACCTATGGGAATTAAGGCGATGCAGGAGCTGCAGAAGCTGAATCCCGATAAAGACACGGCTAGCACAGCTATGTGTACACTTTTAGCACTTAACACTTCAAGCATTACACTTATTCCTACGACGTTAATTGCCATTCGAATGAATTACAATTCTTTGAATCCTGCGGAAATCGTTGGCACAACGCTAATTGCCACTGTCATTTCGACGGCCGCGGCTATTTTTGTGGATCGATGGTATCGAAGGTCACGCTCACCCATCCCTCCTTTGAAAGGATGATTACGAATGTATGCCTTCGTTTCGCTCATCTCAGCATGGGCAATCCCTATCATGATCGTCTTCATTCCTTTATACGCGGCGTATCGAAAGGTGCCTGTTTACGAATCGTTTGTTGACGGAGCTAAAGAGGGCTTTGATACAGCTATCAAAATCATCCCTCATCTAGTAGGTATGATGGTAGCGATATCTGTCTTCCGTGCCTCAGGTGCGATGGATTTATTAATCGGCTGGATGCGTCCATTCTTTGAAAGCATCGGAGTTCCAACCGAAGTGCTGCCTTTGGCCATCCTGCGTCCGATTACTGGAGCGGGTTCGCTAGCTTTTACAACGGATCTTATCGAGCAGTTTGGCCCAGATTCCATGATTGGCCGCATTGCTTCGACGGTTCAAGGGAGCACAGATACGACTTTATATGTGATTACGGTATATTTTGGCGCTATCGGCATTCGGAAGGCTGGTTATGCGCTAAAAGTAGGGCTTATTTCTGACTTAGTCGGCTTCATTGCTTCCATCATCATCTGCTTTTTGGTATTCACTTAAAATGATTATTCCATCGTGCCTTGCAACTGAATAACAGACTCAATATGTCTTGCTCTTGAGATTTACATGGAACTCCGTTATCATTAGCTTGAGGTGAAAGCGGATCATGGAAAGACTGCAAAAAGTATTAGCCGAAGCGGGGATCGCATCCCGCCGGAAATGTGAGGAAATTATCACAGCAGGACGTGTTCAAGTGAACGGTGAAGTCGTCACCACGCTTGGCGTTAAAGTAAACACGGAAGAAGATGAAATTAGAGTTGATGGACGTGCTATTGGTCAACAAAAGAAGATCTATGTGATTTTGAATAAGCCCAAAGGTGTTATTACAAGTGCTACGGACCCAGAGGGACGTAAAGTAGTAACGGACTTCTTGCCTGGGATTAGAGAACGCGTTTATCCGGTCGGACGATTGGATTATGATACAGAAGGGTTACTCCTTTTGACAAATGACGGTGAATTTGCCCATTTACTCACGCATCCTAAACATCATGTTCCCAAAACCTATCAAGCTACTGTAAAAGGGGTACCGCACGGAACGTTATTAGACAAGCTAAAAACGGGTATACAGTTAGAGGATGGCATGACGGCTCCGGCTGAGGTTGAATATGCGGATGTGAATATGGAGAAGAATGAGTCCATTATTCAAATTACGATCTACGAGGGCAGGAATCGACAAGTCAGACGTATGTTCGAGGCAATTTCTTTCCCTGTGATCAAATTAAAACGAATTAAATTCGGTCCAATCTTTTTAACTGGCCTGCCAAGAGCTAAGTATCGTCACTTGACGCCTAAAGAGGTTGAGGAGCTTAGGAACGAAGCTCTCAAGACACATAACGTTCAAAAAGGCCAATAAGAATTGGCCTTCTTTTCGTTATAATAAAAGAATAAACCTATGTGAAAAAACTAACATTGTTAAAAAAAGCGAAGGTGATTATACGTGGGTCCAAATAAGAAATGGGTACAGATTGGGATTTTTGCGGTCGTGCTTATTATTGGCGTGTTTACCATTATTACCAATTTGTCGGCTTCTGACAGCAAGAAGTATCCCCAAACAGGCGACAAAGCGACGAATTTCTCCTTAGTCGGATTAGATGGTAAAACACATGAATTATCGGAGTATAAAGGCAAACCGGTTTTGGTTAATTTCTGGGGAACCTTTTGCCCGCCGTGCAAAGAAGAAATGCCTGCACTCCAAAAGCAATATGATAAATGGAGCAAAGAAGGCGTGGTTTTCTTAGAGGTCAATGTTGATAAGAATAAAGTAACGGTGCAAAGCTTTATGGATCAGTATAAGTTGAATATGCCTGTACTCCTGGATGCCAAAGAAGTCGTACGTAAGCAATATGGCGTCATGGATTATCCGACAACCTTCTTTATTGGTGCTGACGGTAAAGTGGCCGTGAAAAAAATTGGTCAGATGACGGAGTCTTTTATCGATGAATCGATCGCTAAGTTGGTTGACAAGTCTTAAAATGAATGAACGCTTAAAGTTTTCAGGAGGTCATCATGTTCTACAACACCAAATGCGATTGCGGGCATCAGAATCCCACAGGCACTACGCTTTGTGAATCTTGTGGTAATCCGCTGATTGACACGGAGGGCAGAGATATACTGGAAATGCGATACGACGGTATGGCCCGTCGCTCTCAGAAATCTAACCCTTCTTTGCTGGATAAAGTCTGGAATTTCTTTTCCTCGGTTAAAATAGCTGTATGGATCATTATTTGGACGGTCGTCGCATCTGCCGTCGGCACTATTTTTCCACAAGAAAATACGTTCTTAGATATGGATCCTGCTCAGTATTATTCGCAAAACTATGGTACACTCGGGACCATTTATCACTTTCTTGGCTTCTCCCACACGTTTAGTTCGTGGTGGTTCATTACGCTGCTATTTATGATAGGAACATCCCTAGTCATTTGTAGTTTAGATCGGGTGTTACCATTATATCGCGCGCTATCTAAGCAGCAGATTCGCAAACACTTGAATTTTCTCACGAGACAGAAAGTGACACTTGTCACCGAACTGCCGCCGGGAACGGATGAGGAAGCATGGACAAATAAGCTTGGTGCGCTTTTGCGTAAAAAAAATTATCGTGTACATACAGATGGAACAGCGCTATTAGCTGAGAAATACCGTTTTAGCCGCTGGGGCCCCTATATCAATCATATTGGTCTTATTATTTTTCTGATCGGTGTGTTAATGAGAAGCATTCCAGGCTGGCATATGGATGAGTACATGGGTATTCTGGAAGGGGAAACCAAGGCAATCCCTCACACTTCCTATTTCATCAAAAATGAAAAGTTCACGTTGGAGCTGTATGACGAGAAAGATTTGCCAGAAAGTATTAAGGCTAAAGGACAAATTGTCCCGAAAACCTATGAAACCCAGGCAGTTTTGTATCATTGTTCAGCGAATTGTGACGATTCATCCAAAGAACCGGTACTTACCGAAGTACACAAACAAAACATTATTGTGAATCATCCACTTGATTACAAAGGCCTACAAGCTTATCAATTCGATTATAAATCAACACCAATGCTCATCTCCGTGAAGCCCACACTTAGCAATCCTGCTACAGGTGAGTCTTATGGAAGCTTTGATTTGCCGATGAATAATCCTAAGGATGAATATCAAGTAGGTCCCTATAAGCTGACGCTGAAAGGGTATTTCCCCGAGTTTGGTCTGGAAAAGGGACAACCCATTAGCAAGTCGAATGAGCCCAAGGCACCTGCATTTATATTTAGCATCACAGGTCCAGATCTAGCAGCTAACGGTGTACCTTACTTGTACTTTCCAAGACAAATAGATAAAGAAACGTTCTCACAAGATACAATTAACGGCCCGATTAGCCAGAAGCTGAAACTTGCAGTCGGCTCTATGGAAGGTGTTCAATTTGCCAATTATACAACCTATCTGAATATTCGCGTAGACAAGGCTATGCCGTATATTTGGGTAGGATCTGCTATATTCATGATTGGTGTGATTATGGGCTTCTATTGGCAGCATCGCCGTATCTGGATTCGAATTGATAACGGTAAGCTAACGTTAGGCGGTCATACGAACAAGAATTGGTTTGGACTTCGGAATGAAGTAGCAGCAGCACTCAAGAAGAACGGTATAGAAGTTTTACCGAAATCATTAGATATTGGAGGAGACCAGGGGTGAATGTTAACTCACTGAGCAGCACCTTTTTACTTATAGCTTTTTTCGTTTACCTCGTTGCATTTCTATTGTTTGTCCTCTCGATAACCGGTAGGAAATGGAGTAACCGTGACCCCGAACAACATACGAAGCGTTGGGGTTTTGTTGCTTTCGTTGCTTCATTAGTTGGATTTGCGTGTCACGTAACTTTCTTTTTTACCAGATGGGCGGAAGGTAATCATATCCCGACATCGAATATGTACGAATTCATGACCTTTCTAGGTATGATGATCATGTTTGCTTTCTTGATCGTGTATCTCATTTATCGCACACCTGTCCTTGGCGTATTCGCATTACCCATTGGCTTTATCATCATTGCTTATGCTTCTGTTTTCCCAAGTGAAGTACAACCCTTAATTCCAGCGTTGCAAAGTTACTGGCTCAAGATCCACGTAACAACCGCTGCTACGGGAGAAGCTTTCTTCGGAGTCGGCTTTGCCGGTGGACTGATGTATTTGCTTCGAGCAGTCGACTACAAAGGCACATCCAAAGTGGATAAGCGTGAACAAAGAGGTGTGGAACTTACGATCTTTTTCATTCTGATGTTAATCGCCTTCATTGCTTCCATCTTTACATTTAATGGTTCGGGCTATAAAGCCGTATTCTCCAAAGAAGTCATCACGACCAATGCACAAGGCCAACAAGAAACGAACATTCAAAACGAAACTTATGTATTGCCTCCAATTGTGAAGCCATATGATACGAAGCTTGTAGAAATGAAGTCGTTCTTGGGCATGTCGGAACCTTTATTCACAGCTCCATCTTGGATGGAAGGCGCAAGTGCAGGGCGTAAGTTGAATACGGTCATTTGGTCGATACTTGGAGGTCTTCTGCTCTATGGACTCGCACGTGTTGTTGCGCGTAAGCCAATTGGAGCAGCTATTGGACCCATCGTCAAAGGAATGGACCCGGAAGATTTGGATGAAATCAGCTATCGTGCCATTGCGATCGGCTATCCGATTTTCACATTAGGCGCATTGATTTTTGCGATGATTTGGGCTCAAGAAGCATGGGGCCGTTTCTGGGGTTGGGATCCCAAAGAAGTTTGGGCCTTAATTACTTGGTTGTTCTATGCGGTGTTTTTACATCTTCGTCTCTCTAAGGGCTGGCAAGGTAAGAAATCAGCTTGGTTGACTGTTATTGGATTTATTGTTGTTATGTTTACATTAGTGGGTGTGAACCTTGTCATTGCAGGTCTTCACTCCTATGCAGGTGTATAAATCATTCGAACTTAATTAGATAAGGATGTGAAGCTCCATGGAAATGAAAGCTAGCATACTCGTAGTTGATGATGAAGAACGCATTCGTCGACTTCTCAGAATGTATTTGGAAAAAGAGGGCTATATCATTGAAGAAGCAGAAGACGGTGAAACAGCGCTGCGGATGGCCACAGAAACGGACTATGACTTAGTGCTGCTCGATGTGATGCTGCCAGGTATTGATGGGATAGAAGTTTGCGCAAGACTTCGTCAAGTGAAGTCCACGCCTGTCATTATGCTGACAGCCAAAGGCGAAGAGACGAACCGAGTTAGCGGATTTGAAGTTGGAGCAGATGACTACGTCGTCAAACCTTTCTCACCTCGCGAGGTCATCTACCGGGTTAAAGCGATTCTTCGTCGTTCTTCGGCGACAGCTTACTTGTCCAAGGATGCGAGTTCGAGCAACAATATTGTATTTCCTAACCTTATCATCGAACATGATGCACATCGGGTAACCGCTGGTGGACAGGAAGTAGCTTTGACTCCGAAAGAATATGAGCTGCTGCACTATTTGGCAGTATCTCCGGATAAAGTGTTCTCTCGTGAAGAATTACTTAAGGATGTTTGGAATTATGAATTTTTTGGAGACCTACGAACCGTAGATACCCATGTAAAAAGACTCCGTGAAAAATTAAACAAAGTATCCCCGGATGCAGCGGCAATGATCACGACCGTATGGGGAGTAGGCTATAAGCTAGAGGTGCCCAAATAACGTGTTTATTTTCAGAAGTGTCGTAGGTAAGCTCTGGTTAACAATTATCGGCCTAGTTGGGGTTGTACTGCTCATACTAGGTCTTTTTCTTGTCAATTACATGGAAAATTATTTCGCTCAAGCGAATGATCAAACGAAAACCCTGAAGAATATCGCTGTTAAATTCTCGGAAGAAGCTTCGCATCACATGTTTGATGAGCAGTTTTATCAATTGAGTAATGAACTGCTAAGCTTCCAAGATGCAAGAATGCTGGTAATCTCCACCGATATGAAGGAAATGGTTATTCCATCAACACAAGGGAGCGAATTAGCCAGTTTCCATGTGACTGACTTTTATAAGGAAGCGGAGCTTCGACAAGTATTCGCAGGTCAGACAATATGGAAACAAGTCAATCAGTCGGCTACAGGTCGGTTTAAAGCAGGGGCTGAGTACCTCGTTGTTGTCGTACCGCTAAGAAATCTTCAAGGTACCACTGTTGGTGCTACGCTGCTGTATCAATCTCTACAATCGTTAGAAGCAACTCAGTCTTACATGTTGAGATTGTTTATCTATGTGTCCATAGTGGGCTTCCTTATGACGACTTTCTTCGCGTTCTTCTTGTTCTCCCGAATTACTAGACCGCTTCAGCAGTTGAAGAAAGCAGCAGATTTAATCACCATGGGGGAATATGGTACCCGTGTTCCTATTCAGTCCAAGGATGAAATAGGCGAGCTCGCCAAAACGTTTAACCACATGGGCGAGAAGATGCAGGAAAGCATCAGAGCCCTTAGCCAGGAAAAAGAGCATTTATCCAGTATTTTGCGAAGCATGACCGATGCGGTCATCACGCTCGATGCGAATGGATCTGTCATGCTGACCAATCCGCAAGGTGAGAAGATTGTGCAGGAGTGGAGCACGATTGAATGGTCAGAGGATGATGAGGAGACGAGACGCTTCCGCAAACCGGATACAGCGCTCGGAGATTGGGGATTAATGAGCTACAGCAATCCTTACTCGAGTCCGATTCCTGTGCCGCTGATTCCGCTGTTTGAAGCGGTCGTGGACGAATCGTCGGAAGCTGCTACGAAGCTTCATGTGCAAAACGGTGTGTGGTCCGTCGCGATGACACCGTTATACACGAGCGATCAAGTGCGCGGCGCTGTGGCCGTCCTCCGTGATGTCACGGAGGAGGAACGTCTCGATAAGCTGCGCAAGGACTTCGTAGCGAACGTGTCGCACGAGCTGCGCACGCCGCTCTCGATGCTGCAGGGCTATAGCGAAGCCCTGCTGGATGACATCCCCTCCACGCCGGAGGAGCGCGTGGAGCTGGTGCAGGTCATTCACGACGAGTCGCTCCGCATGGGGCGCCTCGTCCGTGACCTGCTAGATCTGGCGCGGATGGAAGCCGGCCATCTCGAGCTGGTCTTCAGGGAGGTCGAATTCGACTCCCTGGTAAGACGCATGCACCGCAAATTCGCGGTGCTGGCCAAAGAGCGCGGCATCACGCTAAGCGCTGCGCTGCCTGAGGAGCCCCTCATCCTTGGACGGGGGGATGAGGATCGGCTTGAGCAGGTGTTGACGAATCTGCTCGACAATGCATTTCGGCATACGGCCTCTGGGGCACGTATTGCCATTAAGGCAGAAACCGCCGTCTACAAGGATCGGCCGGCGATCCGCATTGAGATCTCCGACGAGGGGCAGGGGATTCCTTCCGACGACCTGCCGTTCATATTTGAACGGTTCTACAAGGCGGATAAGGCTCGAACGCGCGGTTCTTCAGGTGGTACAGGGCTTGGACTCGCCATCGTGAAAAACATCATAGATTCACATCACGGTAGTGTGAATGTACAGAGTGCTTTGGGACAGGGAACTACCTTTACTTTGCTTTTACCTTGTGAGCCCTAAATAAGGTTTAAAATAACGAATTTCGACATAAAAAGAGGCGTTTGCTGAGAAAACTCACAGCAAACGCCTTTAAATTTGTAGAATATTCAGACAAAATCTTGTTGTTCGTGAAACACTTTGTTACCTAATCGCTATTAGGTTATACCGTAAGTGCACGAACATTCACGATTTCGGCTTGTGTTGCAAGGTCTGCCAGTACTTCTACAGGAGCAGATTTATCAATGGTTAGAACCATGATTGCCGAGCCGCCAATAACTTTACGCCCTACTTGCATCGTTGCAATGTTCACATTATTGCTTCCTAGAAGCGTACCAACACGGCCAATAATACCTGGTTTGTCGTTGTGGGAAATCAACAACAGGTTACCTTCTGCAGCGAAATCAACTGGATATTGATCGATACGAACAATTCGTTCTCCGTAGCCAGCTAGTAAAGTACCGGCAAGTGTTTTCTCTTCTTGCTTCGTTTTTACTGTAACTGTAACAAGATTTGTAAAACTGTTGGATGTGTTTGACGTTTGAACAACGATATTCACATCACGTGATTTAGCTAAGTGCATGGCGTTCACGATATTAATAGATTCTAGTTGGTTCTCGAACACACCTTTTACGATATAGCGTGTTAATTGACTTGTATCCACATCAATCAAATCACCTGCATAGTTTACAACGATTTCATAAACAGCGCCTTGTGCGATTTGACCAAGAATGGAACCGATTTTTTCGCCGAGCCCAAAATATGGTTGAAGTTTATTCAATACATTAGCTGGCACAGGCGGTAAGTTAACAGCATTTTTGAATGGTTCATTACGCAGGATATGAAGGACTTCTTCAGAAACGTCAATCGCTACGTTTTCTTGAGCTTCAATTGTAGACGCACCAAGATGAGGGGTTACTATGATTTTAGGGTTGTTCAAGAATGGGTGATCCTTTTGTGGTGGCTCTACTTCGAATACGTCAAAAGCAGCTCCGGCTACAATTCCTTGATCAATCGCTTCAACCATCGCCATTTCATCAATAATACCGCCGCGTGCACAGTTGATAAGGCGCATACCTTTTTTCATAATATCGAATTGCGGTTTGGAGATAAGGTGACGCGTTTCTGGCGTGAGAGGTGTATGAACCGTGATAAAATCTGCTTTTGCAACAATTTCATTGACGGTACCAAGCTTAACGCCAATTTTCTCAGCGCGTTCTTCTGTCAAGAAAGGGTCATACCCGATGACTTCCATGCCGAATACTTTAGCCCGTTTGGCTACTTCGCTGCCGATACGTCCCATACCGAGAATACCGAGCGTTTTGTTGCGAAGCTCAACACCGATAAATTTCCGATCCCATTCGCCGCCGACTGTTTTCTTGTAGGCTTGCGGGATCATACGTGCTGTTGACATCATCATGGCAAATGTAAGCTCACAAGTTGCAATCGTATTTCCGTCCGGTGCGTTGATGACGATAATACCGCGTTTTGTTGCTGCTTCCAAATCAATATTATCTACACCAACACCAGCGCGGCCGATAACCTTTAGCTTCGTTGCGGCATTCATGATTTTCTCTGTAACTTTCGTTTGGCTGCGAACTAGAAGCGCATCATACTCACCGATGATGGCAATGAGCTCATCTTCGGATAAACCAGATTGCTTAACCACTTCAACATCGGCTGCATCGTAAAGCATTTGAATTCCCATGTCACTAATTGGATCGGATACTAGAACTTTGTACATAATTCGAACCCTCCTTAGAATATGAACATAAAAAAAACTCCCAACCCTCAGGTACAGACACGTATGTCTGTAGCCAAAGGGACGAGAGATTGCTTTCGTGGTACCACCCTAGTTCGCTGCCCATTCGCACGGGAAGCCTCAATTGGTCTTGCGACCTGGAACTATAACGTGTTCCTATCCCGATTGCATCTACTTCATTCAATGCAATAACTCTGGAGTGCTCCGCAAAATGTTCGCTACCGATTCGCACCTACCATCGGTTCTCTGAAAGCTACTTTACTTGCTTGGCTCCGTCAACGCTGTACTGTGATATAGAATTTTCATTAGATTAACATGCGTTTGAAATCGTGTCAATACATGTCGAATCAATTTCACATGAAAGTCATAATTGTTATTTGAACGACTGATTTTCCAAAGCTTTTCGTTTATTTTAAAGCAAGCACGCTTAGAAAGCAATGCCATTTCACTTGTATTTTAGCCTGATTTTCGCTATTGTACTCGTTAAATAGATATTGCTCTTGCAGCAAGTAAGGAAGGAAGTGCCAACATCGACATAACGAGTATTCATCCCAATAAATTTCTAGAAGCATTGGATCAACAGGAACTGAAAGATAGCCTCATTATCGACGTAAGGGAACTTCAGGAGTGGGAGTATTATCATATGGAAGAAGCACAGCTTATTCCGATGCAGCAATTCCCTCATCGGCTAGGTGAACTGCCAGAGGATCGTGATATTTATCTCGTTTGCGCACATGGTGTACGCAGCTATCGCGTTGCTGAGTATTTGCTTGCGAACGGATTTGACCGGGTTATTAATGTAGATGGAGGGATGGCAGCGGTCGCCATGCTTCGCGGTTTCCAATATGATTAAATGAGAAAAGCCGAGCGCATCTGCGCCCGGCTTTTGATTCAATTCACATCTGAGAAAAAGGGAAGCTGTGGAAGCAGCTCGTTGGCATACCACTTTGATTTCCCTTTGACAAAGTCTCCAGGCCGAACGGCATTTGTACTTAACAGCAGATCCATCGTTTGATTGACATCGTTCACGTTCATTTTCTTAGCTTGACCTGAGGCAATGAATTCATCAATACGTATCGTCAAATCCTGTGGGTAAAAAGGAGCAAAAGCTTTATTTTTAAGTAATTTGGCTGTTATGTAATGATTTTTGACATTAATGTTCATTGCACGCCATTGATCCAAATTGGCATCATTGTTTGGGTCGAAATTTTCAATATCGTGATCGATCGTTCCGTTCCAAGCAACGATGGAATCGAAATAATTTTTCTGAGCCGTCAATGCCTGTGTTTTCGCTTCTAGGAAGTAGGCATCCTTCTGAATGCCATCGAGCAGTTGTGAGCTAGTAAGTCCGTTGGCCTTGTTCTGATAACTTTTTAACGTATCAGCAAAAAGCTTCAGGCTTTTGAGATAACCTTGATGAGACTGCACAAGCAGAGGTGATGAAGCTGGCATGCTCTTTCTTTGCAGCTCATTATACTTCTCATCCGCTAGCTTGTACAACTCCTTAAGTACGGCAGAAGCATCGACGGTAGAGTTGCCTAGTTCGATTTGACTCATCAATTCGAACCATTTATTCTGAAATTCCCTAAAGGGCAAAAAGATGGTATGGTAATATGAAACGAGTACTTGTTGGTCGTAGGCTCCAATTTCCGGAACGACAGCCTTATCGGCGTGTAAGATTTTATCGTATTTTTGATCTGATTTCTCTTGGCCGACTCTTAATCCATAGAAAAAGGCGCCAAGTATACAAACAAGCATAAAGATAAACATGAGGGCGAATAAATAATCAGTGCGGGTAAGACGTTTATCCATAATTAAAGCTCCTTATTCTCTCTTTTTCTTTTAACTTAGTATAGGGGAAATAGCTATAAAAGGGAATATGTGAGGAAATGAGGCTGCTTCCTTGAAAAAATTTGATTTTAAGAACATTCGCTTCGGGAAAGTTGATTTGAATGAATTGAATGACCGGACACTATTGCTCAATCTTTACATAACCCAACTGCTTACGCTTATTATCGGTATTATCATCTTGTTTTTTCAGAGCAATCACAAGATTCTTTCGATGTTTACCATTCATGGGGGCTGGAAGATTCTCATTTGGGGAAGTTTGTTTGCTCTACTTGTTCTCGGGGTCGATGTTTTGATTTCAAGGTGGGTGCCCAAGGAAGTGTCAGACGACGGCGGAATTAATCAAATGTTATTCGGGAATCGCCCTGTATGGCATATCGCTTTGATTTCTCTCATCGTTGCAATCTGTGAAGAAGTGCTGTTTCGAGGAGCGATTCAGTATGCATGGGGGCCTTATTGGACTAGTATCTTGTTTGCAGCGATCCATATTCGGTATTTGCAGCATTGGTTAATGACAGGAATGGTTTTCAGTATAAGCTATGGTCTGGGATGGATTTACCTTCAAACTGGGAGTCTATGGACTCCGATAATCGCTCATTTTATCATTGATTTTGTAATGGGCTGCATACTTCGATACAGCAAGGAGGAAGAACAGGGCACATGAGTGTAGGGGGAAGATCACCTTTAAGGTCTGATCGGAGGCCAATAGAGGTAAAGGAAGACGATACGTATTTACCGCCGCGTAATGCTGTGCATCCCTCTGAACGAGGAAAGTGGACGCGTATATTCTATCTAACTTTACTGTGGCTATTCATTATTCTTGTGGGTAGTTTAACGGTTTGGGGAATTAAATATTATTCGTAGACGAATAAAATATACCAATATACCTAAGTTGTGTGAAAGAAGTGAAGAAGCTATGATAGATTCATAGTTTCTTTCATTTTTTACCACATTTTTTTTAACAGGAGGATGCAGCGATTATGTTGACGAACCACGAATCTAGATGGATGTTTCATGTGAAATTAATTGCTATTATATTTGTATTATTTTCAAGTATCTTTTGGTCAGCGAAACCAACCTATGCTCTATCTTATGGAAGTTTGTCTTATCCGCAAGGCGATGTTGGACTCTTGCGTCCAGACATTGGAGTAACGCTTGAGCTTAGTGAAGGAAAAACGCCGGAAAGCTATCATTTTTATTTAAACGATAAGGAATTAAATGTTAGCTACGATCCCGTTTCCGTAAAATTTGTATATCGTCCTACGGCTGATTTACTGCCTGGGAACTATAATGCTCGTTTAGTGCTGTCTTTTAATGGCTATCAACCTATTTCAATTAATTGGAAATTTACAGTTATTAAAGGTGCGGTTTCGTTAACGTCTGAAACGAGCAAAGAGCAGGAGGACGGTCTTCGGGCGATCAATGATTATCGGACGAAATTGGGGCTGTCAAAGGTCAAATTCAGTAATGCTTTGAATACAGCGGCCCAGAAGCATGCGCAGTATTTATCCAGCAATAAAATCGATCCTATTCGGACATCTGTTTCTTTGCATGATGAGGACCCAGCATTACCTGGATATATCGGCAAGTCATTAAGAGAACGGGTACAATTTATCGGTTACTCGCGTTCAAGCAGTGAGGATGTAGCTTATAATCGGGTTTCCTTAGTTGAAGCTATAGATAGTCTTTTTGATGCTCCCTATCATCGTTCGCCATTCATGGTGCCAGGACTCGTGGAAATCGGTGTGTTTCGAGATGGCGATTATCATGTTATTGAATTTGGTTTCTCAGACGGGATTGCACCAGAATTAGTCGTTTCTCCAGGAAATAGTGATGTGTATGTGCCAACCCTTTTTGATGGCCATGAGACTCCTGATCCAATACGCCTGCATGCAGGAGCTGAATATCCGGTTGGCTATCCGATCATGGCTTCCTTAAACGGTCCCGGAGTAAAGAAGGTAAGTTTGGATGAAGCAGAGTTAAAAGACGAGAGCGGAATCTCCGTGTCACTACTGAAGAACGAGCCAGGTAAAGATGATCATCTGGATACGGAAGTAATCGTGATGCCTTCGAAACCGTTGGAATTAGATACAACCTATAAAGCCAAAATCAAATTGACAGCAATCATGGAAGATGGAAGTACAAGACCTTATTCGAAAGAATGGACATTCCGCACAGAACCTCGGGTTGGTGTTGGTGTGATTAAACTTCATAAGGATGCTGTTGCTTACTCGCTGCAAATGGCTAATTTCGGGCTAAACCGTAATCATTTAGTTTCATTTGGATTAAACGAGGACAAGTATCTGCTTGATTTAATTCCTTATCCAATGAAGCAAAAACCATATATTCAAGCTGGGACTTCATACCTTTACATTAGAGACCTAGCCGCGGCATTAGGTGCAACAGTTGAATGGGACGATAACCAGAAAGCTGCTGTTTACAAAAAGAAAGACAAGACGATTATTTTTTATACGAACCGAAATGCGTATAGTTTGAATGGTGTAGAGCATATGACAGAATCAGCTGCTAAACTCATTCATGAAACAACGATGATTCCTGTCCGGCTGCTAGCTGAAACTCTTGGAGCGAAAGTGACCTATGAGGAAAGTACAAGAACAGTGAATATTAATTATTAATAAAATAGAGCCTTGCAGAATCGACACCTGATGTGTAGAACTGCAAGGCTCTTTAATCATTTCATTTCCAGCTCAATGGCATTCGGATCTACGAAAGAATATCCTTTTTCCTCAAGTTGGGTAAGAAGTGTGTCTAAGGCTTTAATTGTCCAAGGCAGCTCGTGCATCAAAATATTACTACCGCCACGCAATTGTTTCATCACATTTTCGATCACTTTACCGGAATCGTTATTTTTATTGGTCATATCCCAGTCTAACGAACCGTTAGACCATGTCATATACAGCATCTTATTGTCTTTCACTTTAGCTTTCAAATAATCATTGCCCGAACCAAATGGAGGTCGGAAAAATTCAGGCGGTTTGCCTGTTAATTCTTTTACTATTTTTTGGACATCATCCACTTGCTGGTCAATCTTTTCATTTGTCATGCTTTTCATGTTATCGTGGTCCCAAGCGTGATTACCAATGGGATTACCACTGTCATGAATGAGTTTGACAAGTTCGGGCTTTTGTTTGATTCGGTATCCATTCAAGAAGAAAATGGCCTTGGCATTATGTTTTTTTAGAATGTCGATTAACGCCTGATTCATGGCTTGTTCTTTAGGACCGTCATCAAAGGTTAAAAGGACGATCTTTTTATTTCCATTGGGATCGTTTGGGACAATATCATAATTTTTGTTCATATGATATTCTTTTTTGACAACTTCTGGAGCAGGCGTTGTCACTGCTGGGACAGGAGTTGGAACCGGTGTTGCCGAAGGTACAGGACTCGGTATAATTGTGGCGACAGCCGCCGGTGTAGAGCTCGTTGTTTCGATTGGACTTATTTTTGTTTGGTTCGCACTGCAGGCAGCTAATAAGATCATGACACTCATCATTATTACACAGGCTTTTTTGTTCATTATCCTTCGTTCTCCTCAGGTCTTTATACTTGTAGGTCATTTCCTATAGTACCACATTTCACAGATAACATATCTCCTTTGTTTTCCTCTCGTCTTAACGTATGCCCTCTTAGAAACTCGCACAACCTATGAAGGATTCATACTACTTGACATGGAGGGAGACCCAATGAAAATAGGTACATTTTTGCTCGGCGGTATTGCCGGTGCGGCGGCGGTCATATATCTCAATCGTAAGAGTAAGTCAATGTTGTTCTCAGCATTCAGCTCGTCCAGTGAATCGATGGGTAAAGTTGTTGATAAAGCAAAGGACTCGTTTGTGAACAAATCATTTGGAAATTCGGCAGCCAAAAACTTCTCGACTTCAAACTCAAATGGCCTGAATCAAGTTGAAAAAATTGTGAAAGAAGATCCTCATTTGAAAGCAACTGTCAATGAAATCATGCGTGAAAATAAAGAAAGCTCTTCGACTATCCAATGAACGTAAGTGTTAAGCGCAGTCTGGCCTACCCAAGGCGCCGGCTGTGCTTTTCTTTTTATACATAACTTGCGCGTGCAATTGCACGCAATTAATGTTAACATGATAGGTGAAAACGAAAGCAAGATGCATGTCCATTTTCGTTCTCAAAGGTTCACCTTTTTGTTTTTTTATCATATTCTGTTTTAATAAGATGACCATGCTTTCGATGCAAGCTTTCCTGTCGGAAAGCTCAAAGGAGGATCCTATCATGAAAATAGAACGCTTAAGTCAGGATAAGATACGGATTTTCCTAACATTCGATGACTTAACTGAACGCGGTATTCAAAAGGACGACATGTGGAGAGAAATTCCCAAAGTACACGAATTATTTAGTGAAATGATGGATCAAGCCTATTCAGAGCTCGGATTTGACCCGTCCGGCCCGCTTGCTGTTGAGGTGTTTGCACTTCCGGCACAAGGAATGGTTGTTATTGTGACCAGAGGTAAGCTTGATTTGTATGCAAACTCAGATGCATATGACGATCACGAAGCTGAAGAAGTGTATGAAATGGAAGTAACGCTTGAACAAAGCGATTTAGTCTCCTATGCTTTCCGTGATTTTGAAGACCTAGTGCGTGTATCCAAAGTAATTAATCCCCTTCTCATGGAAGGCGGTACCCTTTATTCATACAAAGGGAAATATATTTTACAACTCGAGCCTGTTGACCTCGAAGAGACGAAATACCAGGCTTTAATTGCTGTCTTATCCGAATTCGGTGAAGCCGCTTCCGTTACACAAGCTGTGCTTGAAGAGTATGGAAAGACAATCATTGCAGATGATGCAGTTAAAGTTCTCTGCCGCCATTTCAAATAAGGCCATTCCTTACTTTTTGATGAAGAATGAAACAAGCATTTTCAAAAACGATCGTTTTTGTGGATGCTTGTTTTGTTAGTTAATCGTGATCATTTATCAACGTAGAGAAGAGATAATGGGGGAGACCTGGATGACTAGCATAGATCGCAAACGACTGGCGCCTACTCTTGCTGCTGTTGATTTGGACGGGTTATTGGCCTACTACCAAAAACAGCTCCGCGAGGAGGCTTATTTCTATTTACAAAAAAGAGGGATAACAGAAGAAACGGTTATACAGTACCGTATCGGTTTTGAAATTGGCAAGATAGGATTCTATGTTAATCAGAACCAGCTAGGTGATTACTTCGAGCATAGAGTTATTGTTCCTATTCGGAACTACGACGGCGAAATTGTCGACTTAATCGGACGCTCGATAGATAATAGGGAACCGAAATATAAACCCTTGTATGGTTTAGATCAGTATCTATTTAATTACTCAGCGCTTGAAGATTCGGATGAGGTTGTTCTTTGCAATGGGATTTTCGATGTCCTAACGTTATCTCAAGCCAAAATGCCAGCTGTTTGCGTACCTGATAACGGTATGTTTAAAGAACAACATATGTCATTATTTGCTGGTAAACGGGTTTATATTTGCATGGGGAATGATGAGACCGGAAGAAGGGATTCTACTCGTATAGAGGCCTTATTAAGGGAACAGGGCAATGAGACGTACATTATAAATTTACCTGAAACCATTCGAGATATTAACGATTTGTTCATTAGAGCTCAGAATCCGATTGAAACTTTTCTTGCACTAGTGAATCAAACCGTTGATGAAACAAGGCTCGTCCCTGTAGCCCCAGATATCAAAAATAGCACCGTTTATTTAGAAGAATATATGAAGCGGTTCCGCGGTCAAGTGGCTAGTATCCGCACTGGCTTTGCTAAGCTGGACCATTTACTTTTCGGCGGCTTTGGGAATGGCTTGTATTTACTCGCAGGTTCAGGCTCCATTGGCAAGAGCATGCTGCTTAAACAAATAGCCGATGAACTTGCTTTTCAGCAGAATCCGGTCATTTTTGTATCATGGGATATGACGAACTTCGAATTATGGGCACGCAGCATTGCAAGGATTATTGGGATAGCACCACAGAAAGTGCTCGGGGGCAAAGTTGACCCCGAACAGGTAGCGGAAGCTAACAAGCAGTATGTGAAAATAAGTAAAATGCTCTGGATGCTTGAGTGTACGATGGATACAACGCTTGATCAAGTAGCTGCTTCCATTGAACGGATTGCGGTTGTTGTTGGCAAAGAGCCTGTGATTTTCATTGACCATTTGCAGCGTATTCCAGCAGCTAAAGGGGTAACTCCTCTAACTTGGGAGCAGCAGCAAGCAGCTATCGCTTATACGCTTAAACAATGGTCCAGAGAATGGAATTGTCCTATTATCGCTGCTACCGCTTTAGAGCTTGGCCAAGATAACGTGCCTGATAATGTGCAAGCTTCAGCGGATGTGGTCATGATTATGCAGCCTAATGAAACAGAAGAGGATCAACAGCAGTCCATATCGCTTGTTTTGAAGAAGAATCGAAATGGGACAACAGGGAATATCCCACTCATTTTCCATAATGATCGTGCGTTGTTCACTGAATAAGACATAGAAAAGTCATTTAAAAATGCTATAATGTTCATATTACGCAAGGAATCGCTTAATGGTTCTACATGGTATTGAACGAAAAGGGGGAGCTGCATTTGCAAATTCTGCCGGTTATTATGGCAGCCATAGCACCAGGTCTCTCATTGCTAACGTACTTTTATTTGAAGGACCGATACGAAACGGAACCGATTCATTTAGTTATTCGAATGTTCTTGTTTGGTGTTCTGCTTGTATACCCTACGATGGTACTGCAGAATGCGTTGATTGAAGAGTTTGGAAAGGGGACGTTTATCTCGGCCTTTTTCCTATCTGGTGGCATTGAAGAGTTTTTGAAATGGTTCATCCTCTATCATTTGATCTTTAGGCATGAAGCCTTCGATGAACCCTATGACGGAATTGTGTATGCGGTGGCCGTAAGCTTAGGTTATGCGACTTTGGAAAATATCATTTATGCTTTCCTTAATGCCTCGTCTTTCTCTGCTCTGATGATTCGCGCTCTGCTGCCAGTTTCTGCGCATGCATTGTTCGGTGTCATGATGGGGTACTATTTGGGTAAGGCTAAATTCATTCCGCACAAAGCGCAAAGGTATTTATGGATTTCCTTGTTGCTGCCTATTTTGTGGCATGGATTGTTTGATTATATTTTGCTTATTTTCAAAACGAACTGGGTTTGGATCATGATTCCAGTCATGTCTTTTCTATGGATTCGCACGATTTGGCGGGTTGACCGTGCCAATGCTCATTCCCCGCTGCGCATTGTGACAGCAGATGAGAAGATTAAAGTGAGCTAAAATAGGTCATAATGGACAGTATAGATGGCAATTCCTGGCTGTAAGCCCGGAACTACCGGGAGGGTGTACATGTCCACGACAAGAGTCAAAGTAAAGATCCGCTGCCGGTTATGCGGCGAGAAGTTTGTGCTGAAAGGCAAGAAAGAAAAAGGGAAAATTGAAACGGGATTCCGTCAGTGCATTTGCAGCAATGAGCAAGACTTTGAAGTAGAGACGGATGATTAGCGTGAGGCCATTCTTTTAAGAATTGGCCTCTTTTTGTTGTCATTCCTGTATAAACCTGTCTCCCCACGTAAAAACTAAGCGCAAGTTTGGGTACGAAAGGAGCAGTCGCGTGTATAAAAGATTAAGTATTGTCATGTTTCCATTCCTCTTGATTGCATTGATTGGTGCTTCAGTGTGGGGATATTTGGAACACCAGGAGAAGAATACGATTTTGATCAAAGCAGAGAATCAATATCAACGTGCGTTCCATGATCTTTCCTTCCATGTGGATAAGCTCCATACAGAGCTTGGTAATACGTTGGCTGTTAACGCAACCTCGGAGCCTTCTTACCGAAAGGGACTGGTGAATGTATGGCGGCTGACTAGCCAAGCGCAAAGTGATATTACGCAGCTACCGCTAACACTGCTGCCATTCAACAAAACGGAAGATTTCTTAGCTAATATGGCTAATTTCTCATACCGAATGTCCGTACGTGATATGACGAAGCAGCCTCTAAATGAGCAAGAAATAAAAACATTGAACGCGCTCTACGATCATTCCTCTGAGATAACGAAGGAAATACGCGGTGTTCAGGAGAAGGTTTTGTCCAAAAACTTGCGTTGGATGGACGTTGAGGTCGCTTTAGCTTCTGAAAATGAAACACATGATAATGCGATCATTGATGGCTTTTCTACCGTTGACAAAAAAGTCGGAGCCTATGAGGAATTAAACTGGGGACCTGGGAATTTAACCATTTTTTCCAAAAATGATGTTAGCACTTTGTCCGGGAATGACATGACGGCTGATCAAATTAAACAAAAAGCGGCGCAATTTCTGGGACAGAGTGATACAACCGCTATGAAAGTCGTTGAGAATGGTAGTAATGCGCCAGAATACCAAAGTTTTAGCGTTGTAGTTCCAGGCGGAAACGGCAGTGAAAATGATATTCAGATGGATTTCACCAAAAAAGGCGGTCAGCTCATTTATTTTATGAAGCCGCGAACCGTAAAAGAATCTAAATTTGATCTTAGACATGCGCGAGATATTGCGAATGAGTTCTTGGATCAACATGAATACAAAGATATGAGCGCAGTTAGCTATGATCAGTATCAGAATATCGCTAACATTATTTTCGCTAAGCGAGAAAAGGATGTCACGATTTATCCTCAGCAAATTAGTGTTAAAGTAGCTTTAGATACTCTTGAAGTTATAGGTGTGCAGGCAACAGACTATATATTTGGTCAAAAACAGCGAACGGTTGGTCAGCCAAAAATAACTGCAGCCGAAGCACGTAAGCAGCTTAGCCCGAAAATGGAAGTGACTGGCGAGTCTTTGGCGATTATCAAAAATGAATTAGATGAAGAAGTGCTTTGCCATGAATTTATCGGGAAGATGAACAACAATATTTATCGTGTTTATATGAATAGTGATAATGGGATGGAAGAGAAAATTGAGACCATTCGCCCTGAACAGGCTGAAGCAGCAGCTGACGCAAAGAAATAATCATTGAGAAGAAGCAGGTTCAATCCTAGCTTCTTTTTTTTGCTATCATAATTAATAGGTCATTGGTATAATTAAGACATATTACGTCTCGGAGGTGCAGAGATTGCTTCCTAAAGTCAACCAGATATTACATATGCATGTGAATAGCATCGACGATGAAGAGTCCAAAATTGAGTACAAGTCAAGAATTGCTGACGTGACGGATAGTGTGATCGCCATAGAGATCCCGCTGAATGAGAAAACAGGCCGACTCAAGAAGCTGTATCAAGGTGATGAATTAAGCACATTCTTTTTAGGTCAGGGCGGAGTAAAGCACTATTTCACAACTTCGGTTACAGGTTTCAGAGAAGATGTGATTCGCTTAGTGGAACTGCGTAAACCCGAGCCTGAAGCCATAACGCAAGTTCAACGCAGAAGCTTCCTTAGGGTTCTGGCGGAACTTGAAATTGCCGTTAAATTGTCAGACCAAATTCAATTCATTGGCGTGACAGATGATGTTGGTGGTGGCGGGATCTCGTTTATCTGTGAGGCGCATATCCCTATCGGAATGAATGCAATTATTTCATGTTGGGTTCTTGCACCATTTAAGAATGGTAATATTGAGCATATTCCGTTTACTGGCGAGGTTGTCCGCGTTAAACAGCTCGAGTCTGGCAAGCAATTGGCTATGATTAGATTTACGGATATAGCCGATCGTGAACGTCAGAAACTAATTCGTTTTTGCTTCGAGAGACAGATGGATTTCCGTAAGCGCTAAACGCATGAGATTTCACCTGCATGGGCATACTACCAAACAATATGTCAATGTGAGCAGGTGGGGCATCTCATGTCAAGGGATGAGGAGCATAAGTCATACGAGCAGCTGTTTATCCTCTTTTCTGCGAAGGTAGAGAAGGTGATCATTCGGACAACGCTCGTATTTTTCGTTTTACTTATATGTGTTCAAGCGATGCTGCAAATTCCTTACATACGTAAGCATTTTACCCGTGTTGAACCACTAGAGGGAAAGCCCTACGTATGGCCTCAAAAAGAGAAGGAAGAGCGCTCTTAGGCACATCTAATTGTAATCTAATATACGTCCAAGTTTTGCATATGCCTATTTAATGTGCTATAATTTCAATTAATTAGCAGGCAGTGCCTGCTTTTTTGTTCGTAAGGTACTGTGAGGTATTGTTAGGAGGAACAGCAGCTTGGAAAAGTTCAATATTGCCATAGATGGTCCTGCTGGAGCCGGTAAAAGTACCATTGCGCGGCTAGTTGCTGGGGCACTTGGTTTCGTTTACGTGGATACAGGCGCCATGTATCGGGCAGTAACGTGGAAAGTACAGCAAGAAGGGCTGCTACCTGATCAAGAACAAGAAGTGGCTGCTTTGGCGAATCGCATGCAGATTGAGCTCATTCCTCGCGAAGAAGGACAACAAGTTTTCGTAGATGGCGTCGATGTGACCAAAGAAATTCGTACGACAGCCATAACGGATCATGTCTCCCAAATCGCTAGCTATGGAGCTATACGCCAGCTCCTGGTCACACTTCAGAAGCAAATGGCTATATCCAAAGGCGTAGTCATGGATGGCCGCGACATCGGTACTCATGTTATGCCTGACGCTGAAATTAAAGTTTTTCTGACAGCTAGCGTAAAGGAAAGAGCAGAGCGTCGATTCAAAGAGATGCAAAACAGCGGAACTTGTACCCTAACGCTCTCCGAACTGGAACAGGACATTGCTCGTCGCGATCAACTGGACCAAGATAGAGAGATTTCACCGCTTAGACGAGCTCATGATGCTGTTTTAATGGACAGTACTTCAATGACCATTGAGGAAGTTGTGGACGAAATACTTGGGCTTTGCAAAGACAAAGTCGGAGGTGGCAAATAAGATGCTTTATCGCATCGGGAGGGCCTTATTTCGTTTTATTTTTACCTTGTTTTTCCGTATGCGGGCATTAGGGATGGAGAATGTCCCTACACATGGAGCAGTCGTGCTTTGCGGAAATCATACAAGTTTGTTGGATCCGCCATTGTTAGGAACTCCGCTTAAGCGTATGGTTCATTTCATGGCGAAGGCCGAGCTGTTTGATATCCCTGTGTTGGGTTCCATTATTTCTAGAGTCGGTGCTTTCCCTGTGAAACGCGGTGGCGTTAGCAGAGAATCGATCCGACTTGCGGTGCAATTGCTTCGCGATGGTAACATGTTGGGCGTTTTCCCAGAAGGATCGCGGAACAACGCCGGAGGTATGGGCAAGAAGGGCGCAGCCAGTCTTGCACTCAAATCTGGAGCTACCGTAGTTCCGGTGGCTATTATAGGCAATTATTCCTTATTCCGCAGCATGACGATTGTATATGGAAAACCGCTTGACCTAAGTGCATATGCAGCTGCAAGCTCCGAAGATTTGGAGCAGGCAACGGAAGCTATTATGAAAGAAATTCGCCGATTACATACTGCTTATAGCAAAGGTTAACAAGAATGTATGGAATCGAAAGCTTGGAATTATACTATCTTTAAAGCGAATGGAAGTTATTGTTTTGTTTGAAACAGAGTAGAAGCTTACAATACTGCTTTGTGACTTATAAATTATTTATTGTTGGTTGTAATTAGAGGAGGGTAATCCCATGTCAGATGAAGTAAAAGTTGAAGATCAAACGCAAGAAGTACAAGAAACACAAGAAACAGCCGTATCGCAAGCAGAAGCTGAGCACGCTCTTAACAACGTTGCTGTGCTGAAGAAAGGCGCTACCGTTAAAGGTAAAATTGTTAAGGTAGACGCAGATCAAGCCTTCGTGGATATCGGTTACAAATACGATGGTGTTATCCCAGTTCGTGAGCTTTCTTCCGACGCAGAAGCAACATTGCTTGGACAAGAAGTTGAATTGAAAGTTGTTTCAATCAATGATGCGAAAGAAACATTGGTTCTTTCCAAACGTGTTGTTGACAACAGCAAAGTATGGGAGTCACTGCAAGGTCAGCTGGATAGCAAAGAAATCATTGAAGCTGCTGTATCTGAAGTTGTAAAAGGCGGACTAGTTGTGGATATTGGCGTACGTGGTTTCGTACCTGCTTCAATGGTTGAGCGTCAATTCGTTGAAGATTTCTCCTCTTACAAAGGCCGCACATTGCGTCTTCGTGTGAAAGAAATCGATCGCGAGAAAAACAAAGTGATCTTGTCTCAAAAAGATGTTCTAGATGAAGAATTCGAAGCTAACAAAAAGAAAATCATCGAAGGTCTTCAAGTTGGTCAAGTACTAGATGGTACTGTTCAACGCTTGACACAATTCGGTGCGTTTATTGATATCGGTGGTATCGACGGACTTGTACACATCTCCGAGCTTGCTTGGCACCATGTAGAACAAGCTTCTGACGTAGTCAAAGAAGGCGATAAAGTGAAAGTGCAAATCCTTAAGCTTGATCCTTCCAATGATAAAATCAGCTTGAGCATCAAAGCAACTCAAGAAGGTCCTTGGTCCAATGTTGATCGTGAATTCAAAGCAGGCGATATCGTAACAGGTACAGTGAAACGTCTTGCAGCTTTCGGCGCATTCGTTGAAGTGGCTCCTGGTGTTGAAGGTCTTGTGCATATTTCCCAAATTGCACACCGTCACATTGGTACTCCGCATGAAGTATTGAAAGAAGGCCAAGAAGTTCAAGTGAAAATCTTGGAAATCAATACAGCTGAGAAACGCGTTAGCTTAAGCATTAAAGATACAGAGGAAGCTCCAGAAGCTCCGGCTGGTGCAGCGTCTCCGTCTGCTTCTAAACCAGACAGAGAAAGACAACCAAGAGGCGATCGTGACCGCGGGAACAGCGCAAGTCACCAAAAAGAGATTGCTGGTAATGAGAATGTATCCTTGAGCAATCAAGGTCTGTCCATGACACTTGGCGAGCGTTTTGGCGATAAACTTTCCAAATTCAAAAAGTAAATGATACGACGCTTAGGAGGACCATAAGAATGCGCATCTCACGCAAAATGGAGCATGTCCATTACGCGCTGGAGCTTGGCCAATCACGGCAGCAAGGGCTGTCGGATATCAAGCTTGTGCATAACTGTCTACCTGAGACTTCGACGGATCAAATAGCATTAACTACTGAAATCGGCGATCTCATTATGAGTTCGCCGATTTTAATTAATGCAATGACGGGCGGCGCTCAGGAGACGGAAAGCATTAATCGCGATTTGGCCATCTTGGCAAGGGAAAAGGGCATGGCTATGGCCGTTGGTTCCCAGATGTCAGCAATTAAAAACAGTGAGGTTGCATCGAGCTATCAAGTTGTTCGCCGCGAAAATCCCAAAGGGATCGTGTTCGCGAATTTGGGCAGCGAGGCAACTACGGAGCAAGCAGTCCGCGCCGTCGATATGATTGAAGCGAATGCGCTTCAAATTCATTTGAATGTCATGCAGGAGCTCATTATGCCAGAAGGGGATCGCAGCTTTGTGGGCATGCTCAGCCGCATTGAAGCTATTGTTCGGCATGTACAGGTACCCGTCATCGTAAAAGAAGTTGGCTTTGGTATCTTGAAGGATAACGCCAAACAATTGCAGGACATCGGTGTCCGCTTTTTGGATGTTGGCGGCTCGGGCGGCACGAATTTCGCCGCCATTGAGAATGCCAGACGTCCAGCGGCTTTGGAGTGGCTGAACGATTGGGGCACACCAACCAGCATTGCCCTGTTAGAGGCACTCTCGGTTTATCCGCGAGGCGGAGTTATTGCCTCTGGCGGTATAACGAACGCTTTGGAAGCGGCCAAAGCGTTATCCCTTGGTGCTTCAGGGGTTGGCATGGCTGGCGCATTCTTGAGGGTTTTACGCAGTGAGGGAGTCGATGCGCTCCACCATTTTGCTGATGAGCTTCATCAAGGACTTATTCTAATTATGACAGCGCTAGGCGCTAATACGATTCAGGCATTGGGAAATTGTCCAGTTGTCATTATAGGCGAAACGGCAGAATGGTGCAGGGCTAGAGGTATTAATTTAACTTCATATGCAGAAAGAGCCAGCCAGAGTAAATAATCGAAATATTGCCATACTATAGATCAGGCGGTGCTTCCCTCGTTAAGTTGGAGTGGTAGCCTGAAGATCCGCAGGCAGGTCGGTGGCAATTGCCACCTGATCGCCTATGCATGGTAGGGTGGTACGATTATGAACTCCGGCTATTTGTCTCTAATTCTCCTTAGTATCACGTTGATCTTATTCGCCAGCGGATGGAAGGAACTGTACATCAGAAGTATATCGCACAAGGGCATGCTTCTTTTTTTTGTCTCATGGATTGTCTTTTCCAGGTTTACCTTAACGATTCAACATGTTCAAGTGGGACTCGTTTATGTCTGGGTTCTGCTCATCAGCCTGGCTATTCTCTATAAGACAAAAGGATTCATACATAAGCTTCATTTACTGTCGATCGGCCTTTTATTAGGTTCCCTTCATTTCTTGCTGCAGCAGCTTCTTGAGATGGACCCCATCCTTATCGTTCGTAACTCGGAGTGGGATACGGCTTTATTGCTTGCTGTTGTAGCTCTTGTGTTACAACGTAGTGCATGGGAGCAGATCGCGGCACTCTCGATTGGCTACTTACTTGGAGATATGTATCAGGCGGGAATTCATCCGGTAGATGGCTACTATCGTGTCGGTAAGGCGACTTTTCAAGACCAATGGTGGCTATCTGTTTTTGCGGCAAGAACGATGACCATCATCCTTCAATCTGCTTATAACGGCTGTCGGAGTATCATTCGCAGTTGGATGGACCGAAGAGGAGGCTGGAAGAAGTAATGGATTGGTTCTATTCGCATCGTTATACGATAGGTATCGTCGTAGGGGTTATTTTTGGCATTCTGGCGCGTTTGAATATGCTAAGAACGGACTACAGGCAATATCCGACCTATCCTCATGGTAAGATTATACATATTTCCCTTGGTGTCATCGCAGCAGGACTAGGAGCAGTAGCTGTTCCTGCTTTACTGGACAAAAATTATACGGCTGTTACTTTCTTATCGCTAGCCGCTCAACAGTTTCGAGATGTGCGAAATATGGAAAGACAAAGTCTATCCAAAGTTGATGAGTTAGAGTTAGTTCCACGGGGAGCGGCATATATTGAAGGAATAGCGATGGTATTTGAAGGAAGAAATTACCTCGTTATTTTCTCAGCATTTCTTGCTTCGTTATTCAGTATTCTATTTGCTTGGTATTGGGGGATCGTTGCCGGGGTTGTGTCCATTTGGATTGCTAACTATTTCAAAGCAGGTAACAAACTAGCGAAAATTGCAGACATTGAACACGTCGATATTCGGATGGATGGACCGGATTTGTTCGTCGGATCGGTTTATATCATGAATGTTGGACTCGCAGACAGCCGCGAAAAAATACTTGAACACGGGCTTGGTTTCTTAATTAAACCCAAAAATCGCAATGCCCGCGTAACGCTAGCTCATTTAGGCCAAAGACAAGCTATTCTTCATGATATTTCAACCCTGTTTGGTGCTTACCGAGATGAAGGAGAGCCTTCCTTGCGTCCGATGGCAAAACTGGATATGAATACAGGCACGATAGCCATACTGCTCCTCCTACAGGAGAAAGATGTAGAGAAAACGTATACTGCTCTTCATCGGGTACCCGTGTTGGAAAGTGCTGTTCGAATGCCGTCTGAAGCGGGTGTAAACAAAAAGAAGGAGGCCTAAATCGGGATGTCGCAAATCCTTGCTGTTGTAACCTTGACGAAGGAACGAATAGGTGGCGGTGCTCCAATCTTCGTTGTGGATAAGGAAGATGAGCTCGAAAGAGTCTCTTTTACTCTTGAAAAGATTTTGGATGCTAATGCCCACGATTTGAAAAATGGCACAATGATTTTGGTCAAGCATACCTGAAATAGCTGGTGTGCCCGCTTGTTATCATGCGGAGTCTCAAATGAGATTAGCCAAGTCGTGTCTTTTTTGTTATGATGTAAGTTGCGTATTTTTCCATGGCTGATCATGGAATTCGAAGGAGTGAATGAGTAGTGGCTAGACCTGTACTTGCAATTGTAGGCCGACCGAATGTCGGTAAGTCCACCATTTTCAATCGGATCGTAGGCGATCGTCTTGCGATTGTGGAAGATAAACCGGGGGTTACACGTGATCGATTATATGGCGTAGGAGAATGGCTCAATACATCATTCAGTGTCATTGACACAGGTGGTATTGAAATTGATGGGGAGGATGCGATCCTCAAATCAGTTCGTATTCAAGCTGAGCTTGCTATTGAAGAGGCGGATGTCATTGTTTTTATGGTCGATGCCAAAGCGGGCGTAACACCATCAGATGAAGAAGTTGCCCAATTGTTATTCCGCTCTAAAAAACCGATCGTACTTGCTGTTAACAAAGTAGATAATCTTGCGCGTCAAGATGATATTTATGAATTTTACTCATTAGGCTTCGGTGATCCAGTAGGGATTTCAGGTTCTCACGGAATCGGAATCGGTGATTTACTTGAAGTTGTTTGCAACTTGTTTCCCGATAAAAAAGACGATGAATACGGCGAAGAGGTTATTAAATTTGCCCTGATCGGTCGCCCGAATGTTGGGAAATCTTCGATGACGAATGCCATTCTTGGCGAAGAACGGGTAATCGTTAGTGAAGTGGCAGGAACGACGCGTGATGCGATCGATACGCCATTTGAACGGGATGGACAAAAGTTTGTCATTATTGATACGGCGGGAATGCGTAAAAGAGGTAAAGTCTACGAGAACACGGAGAAATATAGCGTCATGCGTGCCATGAAAGCGATTGAACGTGCTGATGTTGTGCTCGTCGTTATCGACGGTCAAGAGGGCATTATCGATCAGGACAAGCATATTGCCGGTTATGCGCATGAAGCAGGAAAAGCGATCGTGATTGTCGTAAATAAATGGGATATCGTCGATAAAGACGATAAAACGATGCAGCATTTTACACAAACCATTCGCGATCACTTCTTGTTTTTAAGTTACGCGCCAATTGTATTTGTCTCGGCCAAAACAACTCAACGCTTGCACAAGCTGTTGCCTGTCATTATTCAAGTTGCTGAGAATCATTCTCTTCGTGTACAAACACATCTTCTCAATGATGTTGTTTCGGATGCAGTAGCCTACAATCCGCCTCCTACGGATAAAGGTAAAAGACTGCGTATTAACTATGTGACACAAGTTGCTGTTAAGCCTCCTGTCTTTGTGCTCTTCGTGAATGAGCCTGAGCTCATGCACTTTTCATATGAACGGTACTTGGATAACAAGATTCGTGCTGCCTTCGGATTTGAAGGAACCCCGATTCGTATCTTAAGCCGTAGGAAATCATCGGACAAAGAATAGGAGATGTTGTGCATTGCTTTCGATAATAACAATTGTAGTGGGTTATTTGTTAGGCTCCATAAGCTTTAGTTATTTATTCGGAAAATGGTTCAAAGGCATTGATATCCGCAAACATGGGAGTGGCAATGCGGGGGCGACAAATACGCTTCGTGTTCTGGGTAAGGGACCTGCCATCGTAGTTCTCTTGCTTGATGCTTTAAAGGGAGTTGCTGCCGTGTGGATTGGAACATGGGCAGCTCCCGGACCCGATGACATCTGGATTCGTGTATTATGTGGGCTAGCAGCCATCGTCGGACATAATTGGCCCATATACTTCGGCTTCCGAGGCGGAAAAGGTATCGCAACGACCATCGGTGTTATGGCGACCCTTTGCTTCATTCCGACATTAATTGCTGGTTTAACTGCTATCGTCATTATTGCGGTCACTAGATTCGTATCGCTCGGTTCCCTTATTCTTACTGCACTTTTACCTTTTCTTATTTGGGGAATGGACCGACCTTTACCAATTTTGTGGATTAGTATCTTGCTATGTGCATTTGCCTTTATGCGCCATCGTACGAATATTGTGAAGCTCATTCAAGGTAAAGAGAACAAGCTGGGTCAGAAAAGGGCTTAGCTATGCGAAAGATGCCAGTTTTCTACGAAAACTCAGCAATGCTTACGAAAGCAAGTTTTCTACGAAAACTCAGTTAATGCTTACGATGCCAGTTTTGCTAAAGCAAAACTTTTAGGAGGAGTAACCTTGTCAAACAAAGTATCGGTCCTAGTAGCTGGAAGTTGGGGGACGGCACTTGCCTCGGTACTGGCGGATAATGGGAAACAAGTGCTTTTATGGTCTCGTAATGAGGATCAGGTTAAAGAAATAAATGAGAAACATCGCAACAGCCGCTTTCTTCAAGATGTGGAGCTATCGCCGCTAATCGTAGCGACCAACTCGCTGCAGGAAGCGGTAGAGGATGCTGATGCGATCATTATGGTCGTACCTTCAGCAGGCATGCGCGAAGTAGCGTCACGGATGCGCCCTTTTTTGAAGAAGGATACTTTAGTGGTTCATGCAACCAAAGGCTTTGAAACGGGAACGTTAAAGCGTATGACCGAGGTTCTTGCCGATGAGCTTCCAGAGATAGATCCCAAGCGGCTTGTCGTACTTTCCGGTCCAAGTCATGCCGAGGAAGTTATTCGTAAATGTCCGACGACTGTCGTGGTTGCTGCCCAGGACCTTAAAGCGGCAGAAGCGGCACAGGATTTGCTGATTAATTCCTACTTCCGCGTCTACACGAATCCGGATGTTGCCGGAGTGGAGGTTGGAGGGGCGCTTAAGAACATTATTGCGCTAGGCGCAGGTCTGACCGATGGCCTAGGCTTTGGTGATAATGCAAAGGCTGCTCTAATGACGAGGGGCTTGGCTGAGATTGCACGTCTAGGTACGGCTATGGGAGCCAATCCACTTACATTTTCCGGCTTAGCAGGGATTGGCGATTTGATCGTGACTTGTACGAGCCAACATAGCAGGAATTGGCGTGCCGGCAACAAGTTAGCAAATGGTATCCCCCTGAGCGAGGTTCTCAAAGAGATGGGAATGGTCGTAGAAGGCGTGAAGACAACGAAAGCTGCCTATGAGTTGTCCCGTAGATTTGACGTAACTATGCCGATTACAGATGAGTTATACAACGTTCTTTTCGATGGGAAGTCGCCTCAGCTAGCTGCACAAGATCTGATGGGGCGCGTCAGAACCCATGAGATTGAAGAAGTTGCCACCGGCTCAGCAACAAATGTGTTGAAGTAGCCTACACCACATTCTCTCCGCATTCATACTATACCTTAGAAGATCCAGTCATCCAAAGGTATAGGGAGGCGGCACATTTGTCGAATAAGGATATCTCGAAAGACGTATTAAATGTGGTGAAAAAGAAGACGGGTAAATCCGTTACAGCGAAAGATATCGAGAAGATTGCCAACGGTGTGAAACCTTCTACCCTGCAAAGCGAAACTCAACTTCGCCAACTCATCAAACAAGTTTCTGGTTTAGTGAACGTGAAGGTATCTGAAGAAACCATCAATGATATCATTCAGGCAGTCAAAAGCAGTAAACTGGATTCCAATAATATGCAGCAATTAATGAACATGATGATGGGTAAAAAATAAAAGCATGAAGGGGAGAAAAGTTCCCCTTTATGCTTTTTTTCTCATCCTATGCTATACTTACTGGTGATCAATTTGAATGATTTATACATAAGGAGTTAAGATTATGTCAAGTTTAGACAAAATGTGGGCATCATTCGTGGCGATCGGACTCATGGTAGTCGCGTCATTATTAATCTCTTACGCAAGAACTCGAACCACAGGAGCTCTTCGTGTTGTATTATCCGTGATTGCTTTTTTTCTATTTATTCCAATTTTACTTTACATGCTGCTATCTTTGTTTTAGCAACCTGGAGGCGAGATATCAATGTTAGAATTGAAAACACGCAAAACGCAGAAAACGATAGAGCCGGTTACCGGATTAACGATTCTGGACCACGCGCTCAAAGAAGATTTGGACTGGGGATTTTCATGTACACGGGGTACTTGCGCCAGATGCCGTTGTTATGTAGCTTCAGGCCGGGAACTGTTATCATTACCTTCGGATGAAGAAGAGAGCCGTTTGGAGCCTGAGGAGATCAAGCAGGGCTTTCGGTTAGCTTGCCAGTGTGTAGTGAAGCAATCTGGTCATATTTCCGTAACACATAAGCCTTATTTCTAAAATTTCTGCCTGAAGGGTGTGGGCATTTTGGTCCTGCTGGAGCCGTTACTACCAACGATTACAACCATCCATACACAATTATTGCAAGTTCCAGACGTACGATGGCTCATCGGTGGAAGCTGCGGACTGCTTTTACAAAAAGTAGATATTGGGAGAAGTCCAAGAGATCTGGACATCTATGTAGATGACAACGATGTAACTGCTATACATTCTTCCTTATTAGATTATTCGGTGGATACACCGATTTATAGTAAAACTCCTATTTATGCTTCAATCCTAAGTCATTATCTGATCGATGGAAATGCTGTGGAAGTCGTTGGTGATTTTAAGGTCAATGCCCTGCATTCTTCTTACCAGGTGGAAGCTACATATCTTTGGGAAAACCATAGCCATTCGGTCAGAATCAACGAACAGGAAGTTAAAATGATGCCGTTAGCCCATGAACTCCTCTTTAATTTACTTCGTAATCGGCCTGATCGCTATGAAGCTATTGCGAAAACCATGAAAGCTTTTCCAGAGCTGCATATGCAGGCGTTAAGTGATTTAATACAAAGAAATCGCTGGGGAAGTGAGTTTGAGCGGAAGCTGGAACGGTTGATAGATTCAAGCAAATAGCAGGAGGATAGCCTAACAGAAGGTGGACGCGATGAATGGATCAGAAGTGCATTTTTGGCCCGATGACAAAAAAATAAGTGTTCGAGCGGGAACGACCTTGCTGGATGCAGGGCGCAAAGCTAAAGTTCACATACGTACCCGTTGTGATGGCAAGGCGGCTTGCCTGATGTGTAAGGTCAAGGTTAGTGATTTAAGGGGCCTCGCACCTATGAATGTGAATGAACGGTTAAAACTAGGCACTCAAGCTGAGGAGGGCTATCGACTTGCTTGTCAAGCCCGTGTGATTGGCTCGGTGCAGGTAACGGTGCCAGAAGACCCTCTTAAGGCTGCCATACGTGCCCAACTTGCGAGGCAGGCGGAGGAAGACGACTTATTTTAGAAAAAAAGATAGGATGATTATGTCGTGAAAATAGCTCGAAGCCTTTTACATGGTAGATGGGTAGGTATCACTCTTTGTTTAGTCCTTCTTCTCAGTGGTTGTGCTTACCCTAAGGAAATGCGTAAAGAGAATCAAATTAATCCAGCTGAGTTCATAACCGTTGTTCAGCAGGCCATTGATCTTTACCACGAAAAGAACGGCGTTCTTCCGATCAAGAATAGTGATATGACAACACCCCTCTATGAGAAATATGTGATCGATTTTGGCAAATTGAAAAAAACGAATCTGTTAAGTACGGTTCCAGCAAACGCGTTCGAAAGCGGCGGCATTTTTATTTACGTGCTGGTTGATGTGGAAACAAAGCCATTGGTTAAGCTGATGGATTTATCTGCTTATCAAAGTGTGGAGGATGTCCAAAAGAAGATTAATGATTATAAGGTGAAACATGATGGTAACCTGCCTCAGGGCATTGCTATTAATGAAGAATTTGATTATGTTGATTTTGATAAGCTTGGCATGAAATCTCCCGAGATCAAGTCCGTTTATAATCGTAAAAATTTCATAACCTATTTGGTGAACAAGCAAACAGGAGATGTAACGATTGATTATGCGATGGATATTATGCAGCTTATCCAAAGCAATTCGTTAGAAAGCTCCTTGAAGTCAGATCGTGATTTACGAGAGATTCTCGTGAGTAAATCTTATTTCGTGCCTATTCGCAGCAACCCGTATTTATGGCAAAAGAATCAGCCAATGCCTCAGACTAAAGAATAGACGCGACCTCTTACAGAAATCTGTAAGAGGTTTTTTTAGATTTTCAGAATAACCAATACAAGTCAATCATATATTTTTTCAATGTGGTGAGACTTTGATCTTGGTTCAAAGGTCCGCTAAATATGGTTCTATAAGGAAAGCCGTATGTGCTTCATAAAATATGAGCGGCAAAAAAAAGATTATACGCATCTATCATATTTCTATCGAAAGTACATATATTTCTTACTAGTCCAAATGAATGTACGAGTAGTCAATTGTTACCGTCACAAGAGTCAGTTGACGACCAAACTGTAGGAGGGATTCTCTTGGAGAAAGTGGATATCTTTAAGGACATTGCAGAACGAACGGGAGGGGACATTTACCTGGGGGTTGTCGGAGCGGTCCGGACAGGAAAATCAACCTTTATTAAGCGTTTTGTGGAATCTGTAGTGCTTCCTAACATTCAAAGTGAAGCGGATAGGATCCGGGCTACCGATGAACTCCCGCAGAGCGCTGCTGGCCGCACGATTATGACAACGGAGCCGAAATTCGTACCGAATACGGCGGTCCAAATTTCGGTGGCCGAGGGGCTGAATGTGAATGTTCGCCTTGTTGATTGTGTAGGTTACGCAGTCGATGGCGCCAAAGGCTATGAAGACGAGAATGGACCGCGGATGATTAATACACCTTGGTTCGATGAACCGATTCCATTCCAGGAAGCAGCTGAAATTGGAACACGCAAGGTCATTCAGGAGCATTCGACACTCGGAGTTGTTGTAACTACCGATGGTACGATTTCTGATATTCCGAGGTCTTCGTACGTGTTGGCAGAGGAAAGAGTCATTAATGAGCTGAAAGAAGTAGGCAAACCGTTCATTGTCATCATTAATTCACAGAAACCGAATAGTGAGCCTGCGCTTGAACTGCGCAGCGAGCTGCAAAGCCGCTACGACGTCCCTGTTGTGACAATGAGTGTAGCAAGTGCAGGCGAAGAGGAAATGGTCTCTGTGCTGCGCGAAGTGCTCTACGAGTTCCCTGTTCATGAAGTGAACGTGAACTTACCAAGCTGGGTGATGGTTCTGGACGAGAATCATTGGCTGCGGACTCAATTCGAAGCTTCCGTACGAGATACGGTTCAAGATATTAGACGCTTGCGCGACGTTGATCGTGTTGTCAGCCAATTCGCCGAATATGAGTTCATTGATAAAGCCGCTTTGGCTGGACTTAATATGGGGCAAGGTGTAGCGGAGATTGACCTGTTTGCGCCTGATGAGTTATACGACCGCATACTGGTCGAAGTTGTCGGGGTTGAAATTCGCGGCAAAGATCATCTGCTTCAGTTGATGCAGGATTTCACGCATGCGAAACGAGAATATGATCAATTCGCCGAAGCGCTCGAAATGGTGAAAACAACAGGCTATGGTATAGCGCCTCCGACGCTCGCTGAGATGGCTTTGGATGAGCCGGAGCTAATCCGTCAAGGATCTAGGTTCGGAGTCCGTTTACGGGCAACAGCGCCGTCTATTCATATGATTCGTGTGGATGTTGAGTCGGAGTTTTCACCAATTATCGGTACGGAGAAGCAAAGTGAAGAGCTTGTCCGCTATCTCATGCAGGATTTCGAAGATAATCCGCTTAAAATATGGGAGTCCGATATATTCGGAAGATCGCTTCATTCGATTGTTCGTGAGGGGATTCAGGGGAAACTTGCCCAGATGCCGGACAATGCACGTTATAAACTGCAAGAGACGCTTGGCCGAATTATTAACGAAGGATCTGGCGGTTTGATTGCTATAATTTTGTAAATATGTAGACAAAAAAACACTCAAAAGAGTGTTTTTTGTCGTTTAATAGCCGAAATATGCACATAAATTGGAAAGCGATACTTGAAATTGCTGTCGGAGTGTATTACTATAAATTTATTCGTCTGCTTTCGAAGTTCATTTTTACTAAGAAAATCAACGATTTTTCATTGGATAATGTATATTTTCCGAAGAAACGGTGAAAACAGGAAGTAACGGAAGTGAGAAATCTTGGGGGGAGGTGAATGGCATGAATAAATCTGAATTGATTAACAAGGTTGCTGAAACCTCTGAGCTTTCCAAGAAAGATGCAACTAAAGCAGTTGATGCTGTTTTTGATGCAATTTCCGAAGCGCTGCAAGGCGGAGATAAAGTACAACTAGTTGGATTCGGTAACTTTGAAGTTCGTGAACGTTCTGCTCGTAAAGGACGTAATCCACAGACTGGTGATGAAATCGAAATTCCAGCAAGCAAAATTCCAGCTTTCAAACCTGGTAAAGCACTTAAAGATGGCATTCAATAATCGCGTTTTACATAACTATTGAACGTTATATATCAACAAAGCCGTGACCGCTAATAGCTGTCGCGGCTTTCTTTATTGCTAATAGAAAATGCCTTTACAATTCCAAAATCTCCTACTATAATTACAAAAGTGAATAAGTAAACCTAAGCTACAAACGGGGTATGGCGCAGCCTGGTAGCGCGCACCCTTGGGGTGGGTGAGGTCGCACGTTCGAATCGTGTTACTCCGATTATGAAAAAGACATCGAATGTCCGATGTCTTTTTCTCATGAAGAGGCTTGTTCCATAACAGATAGAACTTCTTAGAAGATTTAGGGGGAACGGTCTTGAATAAGTTGAAATTGAACACGCTCGTGAAATCGCAAGATTGGACGATGTTTGGCATTATCGCTTCTATTTACTTGGTTTGGCGCATCGGTACGGTCGGGAACTGGAGTAAGGAATGTTGGATCCTCCTGTTAATTTGTTTACTTGGTGTCCGTAAAGACCAAGTTGACGTGGATTGGACACGATTCTTCCTTTTTGGTATTCCATTACTTGGCGTATTTTATTACTTCTACGGAACAGGAAATGGTTTCTGGTGGAGAATCGCCAATTGGATGTTTGAGAATAACCGCCATCCGTGGCATTGGGATGCGTATATGAACGCTATTCCGTTGAATACGGGAGGATGGGCGAGATGGATTGCATCCCCTTTTCTAGATAAAGCGATGGTTTGGATTTATAATTACGGCTTTGTCTTATCTTTGTGGATCTGCATTGTGCGGAGCTTCTGGACACGCAGTATTAAAAAAATGCTTTCTTACGCATTATCCGGCCACATGCTGCAATTCCCGCTTATTTTGCCCTTTTACAATTTAATTTTATTGCATGAAGTCTGGTATGTTAATAAGCAGCCTGATTTATTACACCGAGTTTTTGCAGATGAAAACTCATTACTAGTGGCTACGATGAACTGTTTCCCTAGTATGCACACATCTATTTCTTTTGCTATGCTTCTTCTCGCCCTACGAGAAAAGGACCGTATATTCAAAACGATGATGGTCACATACTGCGCGGCAATCATTTTCTCAACCTTGTACCTACAAATTCATTGGCTGATTGATGTATTCGCTGGTATGCTATTTGCTTACGGCACGGTCAAGCTATCTGATTTTCTCATTCGCTTAGGATCCAAAAATGTGTTATCAACCGCATTTAAGAAATTTTACCAAAAAGGAACGAAATCAGCTTCAAATGAACTTACTGTTTAAGGTTGGTTGACTTCCCGATACTTTTTTTGGCATCATGATGTATAGGGTTGAAGTTAAGGGCAAGAACGGAGGATGGAAATGGAACAATCGAATAAATCGAATAATCCCAATACGAATGGCAATGAATATTTCGTTATTAAAGCTAAGGATAATGGTGTACATGTCATTGGTTTAACTCGTGGTCAAGATACTCGGTTTCATCATACAGAAAAGCTGGACAAGGGCGAAGTCATGATAGCTCAGTTCACGGATCATACATCCGCAGTAAAGGTTAGAGGCAAGGCAATTATTATGACCAAGTACGGTACGATTGACACAGAAGAATAATTTATAATTGTTAAAGCAGGCATAGCCTGCTTTTTTTCTTTGTACAATGGTGTATAGGGCTTGGAACTTTAGAATCCTTAGTTGTTTCGTTTTGTGCTTGCAAAGTGTAGGAGGTGCTTGTTCATGAAATGGTCGATGCGTATTGTGATGACGTTAGGTCTATCCATTATTATGGTCGTCTGTCTATCTGTACTTCCAAAGATGGATCGTTCCACAGGGTTAGGCTCGCCTTATAATTGGTCAAGCAATCGTGCAGGGGAGCTCACAAATAATAATATGGTAGATTTACTGGTGCAAGTCCCACTTCAATTGCGAATACGCAAAGTCGAGCTGAGCAGCTCCCGCATGTCCCTTGATTTGAGCTTACCGAAAAACGCGGATTCAGCAGCTGTCTATCGAGATTTATACACAATCGCACAAACCATGATCACCAAAACGAAAAATGTCAATCAAATATGGGTTCGCGTCATCGATTATTCAGGTGTTACAGATTCAACCTCTACACAGCTTGTACTAGCAATGGTTGCAGAGCGCGAATATGGGAAGGATATGGAGAAGAATGCGAATGAACTCAGCCTTATTCAACTTGAGCAGCAATTACAAAACCGTTTTCGTATCACATACACCTCTAAATGGCAGCAAAGATATCCCTTATAATTAAATGTGCTTCTATGTACGTGTTATGATATAATGACTTGAATTGAGCATGTTTTGAACATAAATGATTTGGCACACGGTTACGGAGGCTTTTGCATGAATTCTTATCGGATCCCAGAGATCGCTAAGCAATACACAGAGTATGATATGATTCAAAATCACACAGACTTGCCCGATTTTCCGGAGCTTCGCACACGTCTGTTGTTTGCATTCTTGAACGGAAACAGTAAGTTTAGTTCTTCAAGCGAGTTGTATACGCTAGCTACGTCGCTTGTTCAACTAGCGCTCGATACCCACGATTTGGTTACGGCTTCCAACGATATCAAAGAGAAAAAAGCAGCAAGATCAAGGCAGCTAAAAGTTCTTGCAGGAGATTATTTCAGTTCCCGCTTTTACAATCTCCTTGCTCAGGCAGGCCAGATCGATATGATTAAACAGTTATCGAATGCAATCTGTGAAGTCAACCGTCTTAAGATGAATATCTACATGAAAATGAAGCAATTGAAATTGACGGCAGAAGATTACATCCACCTAACCGTGGAAATTAAATCTCAGCTGTTTTTGTCTTTCTCTGAATTTATGACTGAGGTGTATGATCAAGCATGGCCTGATATCCTGAGAAGCTATGCAAAGTGTGAGGTTATATTTGAAGAAATTTTCCGCGTTGAATCTGCGGCGAATTTCAAAGACAGCTGGGGATTCTGGCACATTCTGCAGCATGGTACGAAAGAAGAACGGAAGCAGCTGCATGCGGAAGAATCCGATCAAGCCAGACTTCGTACACTCATTCATAAATATAATATTACTTCACAGCTTTATCAGATGCTGGAATCCCATACCAAGCAATTACAGTCTAAAGTACAGCAACTTGAATCAGATAAACTAATAAGTGAACTGTTTCACATTGGGGAGCCGTTTCTTCGATTCTCAGCGAAGCAGCCCAAAGTGCTAGAAGAAATTTGAGGTGACAGCCAAGATGAATATGACAAAAACAAACAGCAAAACGAATACAACCAAAACCAAAGAAGAGTTCGTGCACTCTGTCTTTGAAAGTATTGCACCCAAATATGATCTTATGAACAGTATCCTAAGCTTTCGTAGGCATAAAGCATGGCGTAAATTCACAATGAAGAAGATGAACGTGAAGCCTGGAGAGACTGCTATTGACCTATGCTGTGGTACATGCGACTGGACGATCAGTCTTGCACAGGCGAGTGGAAGCGGTAAGATGGTTGGTCTGGATTTTAGCCAAAACATGCTGGATTACGGTGCTGAGAAAATCAAGCAGCTTCACTTGGATCAGCAGATTGAGCTAATTCAAGGTAATGCGATGAGTCTTCCGTTTGACGACAATACGTTTGATTACGCAACCATCGGATTTGCTCTTCGTAATGTTCCCGATTTGGAGCAGGTCATCCGTGAAATGCAGCGTGTCGTTAAGCCAGGAGGGCTAGTTGTGTCTTTAGAGCTCTCTAAGCCAACTTGGCAGCCATTCAAGTCCATTTATTATTTTTATTTTCAACGTGTTCTGCCTTTTTTGGGCAAGCTAATTGTAAAGAAGTACGAGCAGTACAAGTGGTTGCCGGAGTCATTAATCCATTTTCCGGACCATAAACAGTTAGCCGCTATTTTTACGAACCAAGGATTGGAACATGTACAGGCTTACCCATTAACAGGCGGGGTTGCTGCCTTGCATATAGGTACCAAGGGGAAAACGAAATCAGGAGTGTAGTCAGCATATGTTTACTAAATTAAAAATTTTTTTGGAAATGATTAAATTTGAGCACAGTGTGTTTGCATTGCCATTTGCTTTCATGGGAGCAATTCTAGGGTCAGTCGTATTAAATGGACATCTGCCTAGTTGGGCCCAGATCGGTTGGATAACACTAGCTATGGTTGGAGCGAGAACGGCAGCGATGGCCTTGAATCGTGTGATTGATAAAGCCATTGACAAAAGAAATCCAAGGACGGAGAATCGAGCCATTCCCGCGGGGCTTATCTCCATTCAGCAGGTTATTATTTATATTATTATTTCGTTTGCAATGCTTTTCTGGGCAACCTCTAATTTAAGCTCTTTATCCATGAAACTGCTGCCTATTGCAGTGTTTTTTCTTGTCTTTTACTCGTACACCAAAAGATTTACATGGACTTGCCACTTTGTCTTAGGTTTGACATTAGGGTTAGCTCCGCTTGGGGGCTGGGTTGCCGTAACCGGTCAATTTACATGGTCTTCTATTATTTTTTACTTGACGGTAGTATGTTGGAGCGCTGGTTTCGATCTGATTTATGCTTGCCAAGATGCCGAGTTTGATCGGAATGAAGGTCTGCATTCCTTGCCAAGCCGATTTGGGATCAAGGCAGCCTTGAATACGGCTCGTGTCCTGCATGTACTCACAGCTGTTGGTTTAGTCACTTTGTTTTTCATTACACATTTGAGTTGGTTCTATTTAATTGGGCTCATTATCGCTTATTTTATTTTGTATAAAGAACATCGGCTTGTTTCACCGCAGGACTTGTCCAAATTAAACACAGCGTTTTTCACAATGAACGGTGTATTGAGCTTAGTGATGTTTGCCTTTACGTTACTTGATGTGTTAGTGAGTCAGCATTCATGAGCGGCAACTGGGTAGTAGGAATCACTGGTGCTAGTGGTGCTATCTATGGCGTGAGGCTTAGCCAAGTGCTGCTGGATCAAGGGTTAAACGTGCATCTCATCGTTACGGATGCAGGTTGGAGAGTACTGCATGATGAATTGGATTGGAACGCAGGCAAACGCCAAGAAATGCTGCAGGAACATTTCGGCGGACGCGCAGGTTCCTTTGACTATCATCCAATAGCTGATATTGGAGCAACCGTGGCCAGTGGATCTTTTCGGACCAAGGGCATGGTTGTTATTCCTTGCTCAATGGGAACTTTATCAGGGATCGCTCACGGTTCATCAGATAATTTATTGGAGCGAACAGCGGATGTGATGCTCAAAGAAGGAAGAAAATTAATCCTGGTTCCAAGGGAAACGCCATTACACGCCATACATTTGGAGAACATGTTAACCTTGTCGAGAATAGGCGTACGCATGCTTCCGGCTATGCCGGCCTTTTATAATCGTCCGCGCTCAATCGATGAGATGGTCGATTTTTTGGTGGGTAAAGTACTGGATAGCATGGACATTGAACATTCCTTGTACCGAAGATGGGGAGATAACAATGAGCAACCTAGACCCTAAAATACGAATTGGCCGGATTAATTATACAAACGTTTGGCCGATCTACTATTACTTTCCTGAACTTATGAATAGCTCAGAGGTCGACATTATTGAACAAGTACCAACTTCGCTTAATCAAGAAATGGCTGCTGGGAACATCGATATGGGGCCCATTTCTTCCTTTGCTTATGGAGAATCCTTTGAAAATTACGTGCTTTACCCGGATCTTTCCGTTAGCGCCTATGGAGAAGTGAATTCCATTCTATTGTTCCATGAAAAGCCGTTACGCGAAATTGCGAATGGTCATATTGTGTTGCCAACAACCTCAGCTACGTCGGTGAATTTACTTAAAATCATTCTCCAAAAATTCTATAATGGGAATCCGACTTATGAATACGCGAAACCCAATTTAGAAGAGATGATGGAAAAAGCAGACGGGGCTTTATTGATCGGAGACGATGCGATTAAAGAGAGTTGGCGCAATAAAACGTATATGATTACGGATCTTGGGCAAGAATGGGCCAAATGGACAGGACAATGGATGTCATTTGCTGTATGGGCGATTCGTAAAGAGACAACTGAGAAGTATCCGGAACTAGTTGCTGCAGCTTTTGAAGCCTTCATGGCGAGTAAAGCCCAGGCACACCAAAATCCGGAAGAGATGATACTCGAAGCACAAAGTACAGTAGGTGGGACATCTCAATATTGGCATCATTATTTTCATACACTATGTTATGATTTTGCATCGGAACAATGGGAAGGACTAGCTACGTATTACAAGTACTGTTATGAGCTTGGTTTCCTGCCGAAGCCGGTAAGCATTGGGTTATGGACAGAGAAAAAGAACGCACGGGTGACAGAATGAAAAATCTAATGGAAATCTATACAAGAAAGAAAAAGGATATAGCGGCAATCGAAAAAGAGCTCGAAGAAAGCGTGTATACAGATCATGCGATGCTTCGAGAAACTTCTATGCACTTACTGAAAGCGGGAGGGAAGCGGATTCGCCCCGTCTTTGTTCTGCTTTCAGGCGAGTTTGGGAGCTACCAGCTCCAAACGATGAAGCATGTCGCGGTACCTCTCGAGCTCATTCATATGGCATCGCTTGTTCATGATGATGTGATTGACGATGCAAACACAAGACGAGGACAATTGACGGTCCGATCCAAATGGGATAATCGGATTGCTATGTTCACGGGGGATTATATTTTTGCCAAAGCTTTAGGTGTCATTACTCAAATTCATAAGCCGGCAGTCCATCAAATTATGTCTAAAGCCATCGTAGAGATGTCAATTGGGGAAATGGAACAAATTCGTTTCTTTTTCCAATCAGAGCAAACAATTCGAGATTACTTATTACGGATTAGACGTAAAACGGCACTGTTAATTGCTATTTCATGCCAATTAGGGGCTATGGCGGCGGATGCACCTGACTGGATAAGCAGCAAGCTGTATGCTTTTGGCTATAACGTAGGTATGGTGTTTCAAATACGAGATGATATTCTGGATTTAATCGGTACGGAAAAGCAAATCGGTAAACCGCCAGGTAGCGACGTCAAACAAGGAAACATAACACTGCCTGTCCTGCTCGCGATGCAGGATCCATCCTTGAAGCCGCTCATTTTGTCTGAATTAGACCGTATACATAAGCTGGATGGACAAACCGATGTCAGTCGATTCTTGGATATGATCCGTGGCAGTGAAGGCATAGATAAAGCAGAAATACTTTCTCAGAAGTATCTCGATAAGGCCATAGCCTCTCTGGACAAGCTGCCGAATGTACAAGCCAAGAAAGATCTTATTGAAATTGCACATTTTATTGGAAATCGTTCTTATTAATGTATTGTTTCTTTGATTTGAGAAAAGCTGCCAAAAAGTGTAAACTAGTGGAGAATACATAGATTGAAGTTGAATAAGTTTATGCACAAGTTTTCTTGCGAAAACTATAAGGAGGAAGTCCTTACATGGAAAAAACATTCTTGATGGTTAAACCGGATGGCGTACAACGCGGCCTTGTAGGTGAAATTGTAAAACGCTTTGAACAGAAGGGCTTTCAATTAATCGGCAGCAAGCTAACTGTTATCTCGAGGGAGCAAGCCGAACTTCACTATGCGGAGCATAAAGGCAAAGATTTTTTCGAGAGACTTGTGACGTTTATTACGTCCGGACCCGTATTCGCGATGGTGTGGCAAGGGGAACAAGTCATTGCCCTATCCCGAACAATGATTGGGAAAACGAATTCTCTTGAAGCCGCTCCGGGAACAATACGAGGTGACTTTGCGGTACATACGCATTTAAATCTCATTCATGGTTCGGATTCACCTGAAAGCGCTGAGCGCGAAATTAGCAATTTCTTTAAATCGGACGAGCTTTTTGAATACAATAAAGTCATTCAACAATGGATCTAGTTCACAAAAATCAAAGAACCTGACATCTATAACGGATGCGGGTTCTTTTTTTTGTCGTATTATAAAGGATTTTGTTATTTGCTTACAGAATGTATGTTACTCCAGGATAAACGACTGCGTCGTCACTAGGGACAAGCTCGTTTGTCGAGGTTGATGCGAAGCAAAAGTATAAAACGTATACTTTCTTATCAACAGAAATTGACCAAGGTGGGTGGACAGCATGGAAGACCAAGATTTTTTGTTATTCATAAAAAAAGTAAAAGACCACACGTCCATTGATCTTGCTCTTTATAAAGAAGCGCAAATGAAAAGACGTCTAACAACTCTACGGATGAAGCGTGGTTATAATACGTTTGTCGCTTTTTTTGATGCGATGATGAAGGATAAAGAGCTGTTCTATGAATTTTTGGATCGTATGACGATTAATGTCTCTGAATTTTGGAGGAATCCGAATCGTTGGGAGCTCGTTGAGCAGAAATTTGTACCCGAGATGTTGAAGAAGAACAGACGCTTAAAAGTATGGAGTGCGGCTTGTTCAACAGGCGAAGAGCCTTATACGCTAGCGATGATTTTGGCAGAACAGGGAGCGCTGAATGAAGCTCATTTACATGCGACGGATATTGATGATGGCGCCCTGGAAAAAGCGCGTAAAGCGATCTACCTCGATCGTTCATTACGGGATGTGCCTGAAAAGTACGCGAAGAAATATTTCCGACAAGAGCAAATGATGTATCATATTACGGACGATCTGAAAAAATCCATTAAATTTCAAAAGCAAAACCTGCTTGTCGATACATTTGATACGGGATATGATCTGATCGTTTGCCGCAATGTGATCATTTATTTTACGGAAGAAGCAAAACATGTCCTGTACCAGAAGTTTTCTAAAGCACTGAAACCAGGTGGGTTGTTGTTCGTTGGTTCTACAGAGCAAATTTTCTCCCCAGGGCAGTATGATCTAGAACCGGCGGATACTTTCTTTTATCGCAAAAAGGGTGTATAAGATCTTCCATATATTCCAATACTAAGATGTAGCAGAAACTTATGCTTATTATGCAAGATTTCACGCTACGAATCTTAGTAACGCTTACGATGCAAGTTATTGCTAAGGCAATAACTCTTAGGAGGCAATTATGGACAAACGCAAAGTGATTACCGCTTATCGCAGGGGAATGATCTCCATTCAGGAATGTGCGCAGATATTGGGAGTCGATACGTCTCAAATCGTGGGTCTTATGAATGATCCACAGCTCTCCGAACTCCCAAGAGTCGTCCAAAAGCAGCCTATGCACGGGTAATCTTTGCTCATGACTAGATGTAGACACGCTCTCGCTAAGGGGATTCTCCCTTACGTGCGAAGCGTGTTTTTGCGTTTGTGCTGTTGCCAAACCCGAGTACCTATACTATAATGACAAAAGATAATCGCGCGTCAAAGCGCTAAAGTGTTTAACGAGAGCAATAACTCAAAAGTGTATGCTTACGAAGCTAGTGAAGCTTCGCAAAACTCATAGGGGGTAACAGATTGTGAGATATTTAACAGCAGGTGAAACGCACGGCCCGCAGCTCACTGCGATTATTGAAGGGTTTCCAAGTAATGTAACTCTAAACTTTGAAGATTTGAACTTCCAATTACATAGACGTCAAAAAGGCTACGGCCGCGGTCGTCGGATGCAGATTGAGAAAGATACTGCAACCATTGCAGGCGGTGTACGCCATGGCAAAACCACAGGAGCTCCAATAGCGCTTGTTGTTGTTAATAACGACTGGAAGCATTGGACAACGGTAATGGGGATTGAGCCGGTTGAAGAGGATAATGAAGGCAAACGTCGTTTAAACCGTCCGCGTCCTGGACATGCGGATTTAAATGGCGGCCTTAAATATAATCAAAGAGATATGCGCAACATTTTGGAGCGCTCAAGCGCACGTGAAACAACAATGCGTGTAGCTACAGGCGCTGTAGCACGCCAATTGTTGGCTGAATTCGGCATTAAAGTGGCAGGACAAGTCATTCGTATCGGTGATGTTGAAGTGCAGCGTCAAGAGCTTCCAGTCGATGAACTTATTCGCATCACGGAGGAATCTCCGGTACGTGTGGTTGATAAAGAGGCTGAAGCCAAAATGATCGCGGCAATCGATGCAGCCAAGGAAGATGGCGATACACTTGGTGGAATCGTTGAAGTTATTATTGAAGGCGTTCCTGTAGGACTTGGCAGCCATGTGCAATGGGATCGTAAGTTGGATGGTAAAATTGCGCAAGCGGTTCTTTCCATTCAAGCCTTCAAAGGTGTTGAATTTGGAATCGGCTTTGAAGCTGCTGAGCGCAGAGGTTCAAATGTTCATGACGAGATTCTATACTCGCAAGAAGATGGCTTTAGTCGCAGAACGAACCGCGCAGGCGGATTCGAAGGCGGAATGACAACTGGTGAGCAAATTATCGTGCGCGGTGTCATGAAACCAATCTCGACACTCTACAAGCCGCTGCAGAGCGTTGATATTGATACGAAGGAAGTAATCTCAGCTCAAGTAGAGCGTTCGGATACTTGCGCGGTTCCGGCTGCAGGCGTAATTATGGAGAATGTGATTGCTTGGGAAGTAGCGAATGCTTTCTTGGATAAATTCGGCGGCGATTCGATCGAGGAAATTCGTGCGAACTTAACCAACTTCTTAGCCCAAGTGGAGAGCTATTAATATGAGAGAGCTCACCGTAGATCTTGGAGAACGGTCTTATCCTATTTATATCGGCCAAGGCATTCTTAACGATATCACGGCTCTGTTTGACCGGGCGAAGCTTAGCCGCAAATCGCCATTACTCGTAGTCACCGATGAATCGGTGGCTGCGCTTCACCTGGAGCGCGTCTTGACGCTGCTCCGTGAGGGCGGCTTCGCCGCCACGGCCTGCGTCGTGCCCGCAGGCGAAACGTCCAAATCCCTCGCGCAGCTTGAGGGAATAGTCACCGCCGCCCTCCAGGCGGGCCTCGATCGCAGTTCTGCGATCGTCGCCCTTGGAGGAGGCGTGGTCGGTGATCTCGCCGGCTTCGCTGCGGCGAGCTTCATGCGCGGGATCCGCTTCGTGCAGATCCCGACAACGATCCTTGCCCACGACAGTTCTGTCGGCGGCAAGGTCGCGGTCAACCATCCGATGGCGAAGAACATCATCGGGGCGTTCCACCAGCCCGAGCTCGTTCTCTTCGACATCGACTTGCTTCTAACATTGCCGCCCCGCCAGGTGAAGGCGGGCCTCTCGGAAGTGATCAAGCATGGCTTGATCTGGGATGCTGTTTTCACAAAGTGGTGCGACGACAATGCGGAGAAGCTGCTTGCCTTAGATCCGGAAGCGCTGAGTTACGCGCTTTACATAGGTTGTAAAGTCAAATCTATCGTTGTATCCCAAGATGAGCGCGAGAATGATTTACGTGCCATCTTGAATCTCGGCCATACGATTGGTCACGCCTTGGAAGCAGTAGCTGGTTATGGCGAACTGCTGCATGGTGAAGCAATTGCAATCGGCATGGTGGGTGCTGCTAAGTTAGCTCAGCAGTTCGGATATGCCGAGGATATCCATACGGTTACGAAGGGTCTCTTCGAGAAATATGGATTACCTGTCTGCATTCCGCCTCATTTGGACACGGATAGCATCATGAGCGCCATGATGCACGATAAGAAATTCAAAGAAGGCACAATGGTCTACATCATTCCGATGGAAATCGGCAAAGTAGAAATCCGTAAGGATGTTACGGTAGAGCAAGTCCGACAAATTGTTGAGCTTTTAAAAGGGGAGAGTTAGCCGATGTTCTTAAGGGGAATTCGTGGAGCGACGACGGTTGAACACAATGAGGCTCAGGAGATTTTAACCGCTACCGGTGAACTGCTTGCAGCAATTGTAGATGCCAATGATTTTCGTCCTGAAGATATTTGTTCCGTTTTCATTACAGTAACAGAGGATATTACAGCTACATTCCCGGCTCGGGCGATCCGTACGATGATCGGTTGGGAACTAGTCCCGCTAATGTGTTCACTGGAAGTTCCAGTTGAGAACTCATTGCCTAAGTGTATCCGTTTAATGGTGCAGGTCAACACAACCAAAAGCCAAGCTGAGATCAACCATATTTACTTGAAGGAAGCTAAAGCGCTGCGCCCTGATATTGTTAAATTGACAAATGAAGCAACACGGTAGTATAGTGTGATTAGATGAGTTTAGGTAAGTAGAGAAGCATTTAGTCGAGTAGAGCTTAGCCCAGTTGAGATGAGAAAAGGTAACATAGGTTTGTGTGAAGATAAGAGCGACTCTATTCGAGGGCGTCTGTTTGTTCATACGTAGCCATGGCTTCTTTTTTCATATTCTATTGAACTTCTACTTTAACTAAAGTCAACCTCTACTTCGGTAGAGGTTTTTTTGTATTCGAATAGAGTTTTGTGCACCACTGAGATCGACGAGTCGCACAAGCTGAGAGGGGATGTTTCCATGTATACACCTGAAATTCAAGAAGTTATTCGTTTGGCTAAAGATTATAATCTCATTCCTGTTGTGCGCCATTTATTAGCAGATACTGAAACCCCAATACGTGTATTTCAACATCTTTACCAAGAACCGCGTGCGTTCCTCTTAGAAAGTGTTGAGGGCGGCGTGAAATGGGCCCGTTATTCCTTTATCGGCAGCGATCCCTTCTTGATGATTAAAGCGAAGCATGGGAAAACCATGGTAGAAACACAATCCGAGAATAAGGTTTTGGACGAGAAGCCAATCGATGTGTTGAAAGCCTATCTGAGATCCTACTCCAGTCCTCAGCTTGCGGACTTGCCGCGTTTTACAGGTGGTGCTGTCGGATTCTTCGGATACGATCTGCTTCAGTACTATGAGAAACTCCCAGCTCATCAAATTGATGATTTACAAATGAATGACATTCAATTCATGTTCTGCGATCAAGTCATTGTTTTCGATCATTTTAAACAGCAGATCAAAGTGATTGCTAATGTTCACGTACAACCTTTTGCAACGGATGCTGACATTGTAAAAGCGTATCATGCGACTTGTGAGAAAATTGATGCCACAATCGAGAAGATCAAGCGCCCGCTTGGCTCCGAGACGATGACTCACAACCCGATTGTATCGGAACCAGATCTCGGTGATATTCGATCCAACATCACAAAAGAAAAGTATATGTCCAACGTGAATAAAGCAAAGGAGTACATTCGAGCCGGTGATATTTTTCAAGTCGTGTTGTCGCAGCGTTTTGAAATGGAAACGACCGTTTCGCCTTTGCAAGTGTATCGCGTACTGCGTACGATGAATCCTTCTCCCTACATGTATGTACTCAAAATGGATGATGAAGTCGTCGTTGGCACATCGCCGGAGCTGTTGGTTCGCGTTGAAGAAGAGAAGGTAGAGACGCGCCCAATTGCTGGTACAAGACCGAGAGGAAAGACGCCAGAAGAAGATCTTGCTCTGGAAAAAGAATTGCTCGCAGATGAGAAAGAACGCGCTGAGCACTTGATGCTAGTTGACTTAGGTCGCAATGACATCGGGCGTGTATCGGAATTCGGAACTGTGAAGTGTGATACGTTCATGGACATTGAACGGTATTCACATGTCATGCATATCGTTTCAAATGTTTCTGGTAAAATTGCAAAAGACAAAGATTTCTTCGATGCTTTTCTTTCCTGTATGCCTGCAGGGACGGTGTCTGGAGCGCCAAAGCTGAGAGCTATGGAGATTATTGCTGAGCTGGAACCAGAATCTCGCGGTGCTTATGCCGGAGCGATTGGTTACCTAGGTTTTTCGGGGAATTTGGATACTTGTATTACGATCCGTACGATTATTTTCAAAAATGGCAAAGCCTATGTGCAAGCCGGAGCCGGTATTGTATGGGATTCTGTTCCTGAAAGTGAATACCAGGAGACGGTTAATAAAGCGACAGCTTTGCTTAAATCAATTCGGATGGCAGAGGCCATGTTCAGCCCTGAGCCTAGACCTGTTAGCGATATTAACAAAGATTACTTTGTTAACTCTTAAGGGAGAGAAGGAAAGGAGACTCTAGTCATGAGTAGACTTATTCATATACAGCAAGCGCTCGGGAAAGTCATTGGCGGTAGTCATTTGTCACGTGAGGAAGCGCGCGGCGTCATGTCTGAAATTATGGACGGTGCAGCAACTTCGGCTCAAATCGGCAGCCTGCTTACAGCACTCCGGATCAAAGGAGAGACGCTGGAGGAGATTACAGGCTTCGCAGAAGCGATGCGGAGCAAAGCCGTTCAGGTTAACGTACTTCAGAATGATCTGCTGGATACATGCGGAACTGGCGGAGATGGGGCAGAGACGTTCAATATCTCCACAACAGCAGCGATCGTCGCATCAGCTGGCGGGATTCGCGTAGCGAAACATGGCAATCGGGCGATGTCGAGCAAAAGCGGAAGCGCAGATGTCCTTGAAGCTCTTGGCGTGAAGATTACGTTAAGCGGTGAACAAGCGGCTAAATGCTTAGATAAAACAGGCATTTGCTTTATGTTTGCTCAAGCGTACCATCAATCCATGAAGCATGTGGCGGCACCTCGGCGTGAGCTGGGCTTCAGAACGGTATTCAACTTGCTGGGACCATTAACCAATCCTGCAGGCGCTGACCGTCAAGTGCTTGGTGTTTTCGACAGTACGAAGACAGAGCTGATTGCGCAAGCGCTGCAAGCTCTTGGACTGAAACGAGCATTGGTCATTGCAAGCGAGGATGGATTGGATGAATTCAGCATTTCGGCACCTACGAAAGTAACGGAACTGAAAGCTGACACCATTAGTACTTATATCATTACTCCGGATGATCTTGGTTTACGCGCACATAGCATCAAAGATGTAGCGGGTGGAGATGCGATACTAAATGCTGAAATCATTCGTCATATTTTTGCTGGTGAGAAGGGCCCTTATCGCGATATCGTACTTGCAAACGCAGCAGCCTGCTTCTATGTGACTGGGCAAGTCGGAACTCTTCAACAGGGTGTGAAATTAGCGGCTGATGTCATTGATTCAGGCCGTGCGGAACAAAAATTGAACGATTTAATCCAATATACAGGAGAATTATGCCATGTTTCTTGATAAAATTGTTGCCACTAAGCGGGCAGAGGTTGAAGCGATGAGCAGCTTTTCGATCAATGATGCTGAGAGGTTAATCTCGGACCTGCCTCCTTGTTTAGGCTTTGAACAAGCGTTAACTACACGCAAAAACCGTGCGATGGGTCTAATTGCCGAGGTGAAGAAGGCTTCCCCGTCCAAAGGGTTGATTCGTGATGATTTTGAACCGGTTCTATTGGCGGAAGCCTATGAAAGAGCTGGGGCAGATTGTATCTCCGTTCTGACGGATGTGGACTACTTCCAAGGCAGTAACGAGTACTTGAAAGCTGTTCGTAAGGCAGTGAATGTACCATTGCTTCGTAAGGATTTCACCATTGATCCGAAGCAAATTTATGAAGCGCGCTTGATTGGAGCTGATGCAATCTTACTGATTGCTGCCATTTTAACGACAGATCAAATGAAGCAGTATCTGAGGCTTGCTAGTGATCTAGGTCTAGATGCACTCGTGGAGGTCCATGATCGCGAAGAACTGGAACGTGCGCTGGAATTGGATACTCAATTGATTGGCGTCAACAATCGGAATTTGAAAACATTTGTTACCGACTTAGGTACAACTGAGGAACTGATTCAATTCATTCCCGCAGGGAAAACCATTGTCAGTGAAAGTGGCATTTCTACCGTTAAAGATATGGCTTATTTACAGCAAGTTGGTGCTCAAGCCGTTTTAATCGGCGAGCATTTCATGCGTCAACCTATTGTTGAGCAGGCTGTTCATGATCTTATGGGGACGAGGGTTCAAAGGGCGAAGTAGTTGAAGGAGAAAGAGGCGAATTTGATGGCTGTGGGGACAGTTCCAACGGTAAAAATTTGTGGACTTCAAAGCGTTGAAGTGTTAAAATCAATCGTGCATTTGCCGATAGCACATATCGGTTTTGTTTTTGCACCGAGCAAGCGGCAAGTTACGGCAGAGAAGGCTGGAGAACTGATTTCCTATTTGAAATCAGAAGAGGCTAAAGGGGTAGCTATCCCATTAACCGTAGGGGTATTCGTTAATCCGAGCAAGGAGCAGTTAACCGACATTCTAGCGGTGGCGCCTCTTGATGTCGTACAGTTACATAATCAGGAAACACCTGATTTTTGCCGATGGGTTCGTGAACATTTTCAGGTGAAAGTGTTCAAGTCCGTTTCGATTTCCAAGACAGAAAATAAAATCCCCAATTTGGAGGATGTAGCCGCGCAGCTTGACCCTTATATAGGGACAGTCGATGCTGTTTTGCTGGATACATTCGACCCTGTTTATGGTGGAGGATCAGGCAAAACTTTTGCTTGGAACTGCATTCCTGTTTATCAGGAGTGGGCGCGCTCAGCAGGAGTGGCGCTGCTAGTAGCAGGCGGGCTTCAACCTGATAATGTTGATCAACTAGTAACAGCCTATTACCCCGATGGCGTAGATGTTTCCAGCGGCGTTGAGACCGATGGCGTAAAAGATATAGCCAAAATTACAGCATTTGTGGAAAGGGTGACTCGAAAGTGACGCAAGTACCTGACCAGCATGGCAGATTCGGCAAGTTCGGCGGCCGTTATGTACCTGAGACGTTGATGAACGCTTTGATTGAGCTTGAAGAAGCTTATGAACAATATAAAGATGATCCTGAATTTATTGCCGAGGTGCGCTACCTACAAAAGCAATATTCGGGCCGGCCAACACCGCTTTACTATGCAGAGCGACTTTCTGAGCTTTTGGGCGGAGCCAAAATTTATTTGAAGCGTGAGGATTTGAACCATACAGGTGCTCACAAAATTAATAACACCATTGGGCAAGCGGTTCTCGCTAAACGAATGGGGAAGAAGAAGATTATAGCGGAAACTGGCGCTGGTCAGCATGGTGTTGCATCAGCAACTGTAGCTGCTTTAATGGGATTTGAGTGTAAAGTATTCATGGGTGAGGAAGACACGAAGCGTCAGCAGTTAAATGTATTCCGCATGAAATTGCTCGGATCCGATGTCATTCCTGTTACGTCTGGTACACGTACGTTGAAAGATGCTTGTAATGAAACGCTACGTTACTGGGTTAGCAATGTTCAGGATACTTATTATATCCTAGGGTCCGTTACAGGACCGCATCCTTACCCTATGATGGTACGTGATTTCCAACGTGTCATTGGCGATGAGTCACGTGAGCAAATCCTTGAAACCGAAGGCAGATTGCCGGATGCTGTAATTGCTTGTGTAGGCGGAGGCAGTAACGCGATGGGTATTTTCTACCCGTTCGTCCAAGATGAATCCGTGAAACTCATTGGCGTGGAAGCGGCTGGCCGCGGTATTCACACCGAGGAACATGCAGCTACAATGACCAAGGGAACTCCTGGCGTTTTCCAAGGCTCACTTAGCTATTTACTGCAGGATGAGTATGGTCAAGTACTGCCGGCTCACTCAATTTCAGCAGGCTTAGATTACCCTGGGATTGGACCGGAGCATTCCTACCTCAAAGATATTGAGCGAGCTACTTATTATCCGATTTCGGATCAGGAAGCACTAGATGCACTTCAACTGCTTAGCCGTACAGAAGGAATAATTCCAGCCTTAGAGAGTGCACATGCCATTGCTCAAACGGTTAAAATAGCTCCTACCATGTCCAAGGATGAAATTATTATCGTAAATCTTTCTGGACGTGGCGATAAAGATGTTGAATCCATTATGAGCTATCTCGGCATGGGGAGGGAATAAGCGATGAACCGTATTGATAGTCGATTTGCCGAGCTCAAAGAGCGCGGGGAAACAGCGATGATTCCTTTCTTGACCATCGGAGATCCTTCCCTTGAAGCATCTCTTGAGCTTATTCTGGAAATGGAGCGCGCAGGTGCCGACTTGATCGAGCTAGGTGTTCCTTATTCCGATCCGTTAGCTGACGGTCCTGTGATTCAACGTTCCTCTGAACGTGCTTTACAGCGCAAAATTTCAATCTTTGATGTCATGGATGTCGCTCGTCAGGCGAGAAACAGAGGTTCTAAGCTGCCTTTCATTCTTTTTACGTATTATAATCCAGTTTTACAAATTGGACTGGATCGCATTTTCAAAGTGATGCAGGACAATGAAATCAGCGGCATTATTATTCCTGATCTTCCGTTGGAAGAAGACAGTGAGACAAGAGCGATTGCTGAAGCTAATGGGATTCATCTAATCCCGTTGGTTGCACCAACATCCAATGAGCGCGTGAAGCGAATTGCTGCTGGAGCTCGCGGATTCGTCTATTGTGTATCATCATTAGGAGTAACAGGCGAGCGCGCCGAATTCTTCGGAGGCATCGAGGAATTCCTTGCAACGGTACGGGAAGCTGCTAGTGTTCCGATTGTCGTCGGCTTCGGTATTTCGAATCGCGAGCAAGTTAAGCGCTTTGAGAAGCTTTGTGATGGAGTCGTAGTAGGAAGTGCCATTGTACGAACGATTGAGAACGTACTGCCTCAACTAGAAGCCAATGCTGCACATCCGGAAGGACTCTTGCAAATTCGTAACTTTGTGGGACAATTAAAACGTTCGGACATATAATTGACGAGGTGACTATCATGAAACCGAAAGAAACGATTGTACATTTACCTGTCTATCAACCAGGTAAACCTATTGAAGAAGTGAAACGTGAGCTAGGTTTGACAGAAGTAATAAAGCTGGCGTCAAACGAAAACCCTTTCGGCTCCTCGCCTAAAGTAAAAGCAGCAATTGAAGCGGAAATATCCAACATCAGCTTGTATCCTGATGGGGGAGCTGTGCAATTGACAGAAGCAGTTGCTGAATCACTTGGAGTGGCAAAGAATCAGCTTATTTTTGGAGCAGGTTCCGATGAAGTCATTCTGATGCTCGCGCGGGCTTTCCTTGTGCAAGGTGACGAATCCGTTATGGCTACACATACGTTTCCTCAGTACAAGCATAACTGTGAGATCGAAGGCGCAGTGTCCATTGAAGTTCCTTTGAAAGAAGGAACGCACGATTTGGATGGCATGCTAGCAGCGATTACGGAACGTACGAAGATCGTTTGGATTTGTAACCCGAACAATCCGACAGGAACGATGAATACCGATGCGGAGATTAAGGCGTTTTTGGCCAAAGTTCCAGATCATGTTTTAGTCGTTCTTGATGAAGCTTACTGCGAGTACAACACGACGGGGGAATTCCCGGATAGCATAGAGCTAATTGGTCAATACCGCAATGTCATTGCGTTGCGTACTTTTTCAAAAATTTATGGGTTGGCTTCCCTGCGAATTGGCTACGGGATCGGACATCCTGATGTTATTCGATCGATTAATCAAGTGCGGGAACCTTTTAACACGACCAGATTTGCTCAAGCTGCTGCGCTTGCCGCAATCAAAGATCAAGATTTTATCCAAAGCTGCCGAGAAGCGAACACGGCTGGCTTACACTACTTAACAGAACAGTTTGATAAGATGGGTCTGCAGGCATTTCCGGCACATGGTAACTTCATCATGGTGAATGTCGGTCGGCCAGCAGCGGATGTATTTAATGGTTTGCTGCGTCGAGGTATCATCATTCGAGGAGGTCATATGTTGGGCTTCCCAACGTCGCTTCGGGTTACAATTGGCTCGCGTGAACAGAATGAGAAATTCATCGCCGCTCTAACACAAGTGCTTGCTGAGGTTGCTGTTCAGGCCTAATTTAAATCATAAAGGTTGATTTCATGACGAAAATTGCGATATTCGGTGTAGGGCTGATCGGTGGATCACTTGCCTTATGCTATAAAGGAAAACCTGGTTTTACAGTCGTTGGTCACTCACCGAATCCGAAGTCAGTTGAAAAGCTACTAAAACGGAATGTTGTTGATTTGGCTACAACTAGCATGGCTGAAGCGGTAGAAGGAGCGGACTACATTTTTCTATGCGTGCCAGTTGGTATGTTAGAGGAATATGTGCAGCAGCTCATGCAGCTCCCTCTGAAAGATGGTTGCATCATCACAGATGTTGGTAGTACCAAAGCTTCAATCACGGAGAGCGCAGCATCCTTTGTCAAGGAGAACGTCTTTTTTATCGGCGGTCATCCAATGGCAGGCTCTGAACGTCATGGGGTGGAGGCAGCTTCCTCGCACCTTTTCGAAAATGCGTTCTATGTCCTGACACCGGCAGAGGGTACACCACAAGCTGAGGTTGATCGTCTAACGGAGCTGCTCAGGAAGACGAAGGCTCAAATTGTCCAAGTAGGCGCACGTGAACACGATGACATCGTAGGAGCGATCAGCCATTTACCGCATATTATCGCGGTTGCATTGGTTAACCAAGTAAGAGGCTATAACGAAACAAATCCGTTGTATCAAAATCTGGCTGCTGGCGGCTTCAGGGATATCACACGTATTGCATCCAGTGAACCGATGATTTGGCGCGATATTCTTGTTAACAATAAGGATGTGCTGCTTAAACTGCTTACGGATTGGAAGCTAGAAATGTCGCGCTTTATTAAGTTGCTGGAACAAGGTGACGGTGAAGGGATCGCTGAACAATTCCGTGTTGCAGGTGAGTTTCGCAGTCAATTGCCTGAACGCAGAAAAGGAATGATTACGTCCTTATTCGATATTTATGTTGATATTCCTGATCACCCTGGTATCATTGGCCAAATTACAACCTTACTAGGTAACGCTAGAATTAATTTAAGCAACATTCAAATTATTGAAAGCCGTGAAGATGTTCCTGGTATACTGCGTCTTTCCTTTCGAAATCAGGAAGACGCCGATCGGGCATCTGAGCTGCTCAGTGGGCCATACGCAGTGCATGTTTAATGCTCATAATTGTAGATAAATAAGCTGGTTTCTTTCCTTTTTTGGACAATTCGAAAAGAGGAAGGGATCAGCTTATTTTATTTTTGTTAACAGATTCTCAAAGAAAAAGCTTCGTGATATAATGACATCTATTCATATATATATTACATATTTTATTGTGGGGCGAACGTGATGAAGATCCAATTAGTATGGAAAAGTATGCTTATTTTGTTAATCGCTTTCATGAATTTTTTGCCATCCTTAGTGCGAGCAAATGATGTTGTTTATTCAAATGAAGTTGTTGTACTTGTGTATCACCATATCGATGATCAGGTACAGGGCTCCGTGACGATTTCGACTAAGCTGTTCGAAAAGCAGTTGGAGGCTATGCAGCGGAAAGGTTATCATTTCATTAGCATGGATGAGTTTAAAAGCTTCAAGTCAGAAGGGACGGCAATTCCTGACAATGCGGTGCTTGTTACGTTTGATGATGGCTACAAAAGCTTCTACACCAATGCTTTTCCGATACTCAAAAAAATGCGAGTACCTGCTGTGAACTTCGTTATTACCAAAGATTTGGACAACCCGGGAGGAACACCTTTACCTTCCTTGTCTAGAGAAGAGATTATGAAAATGCGAAATGAGTTTGCTGGCATTGATTTTCAATGTCATTCGGATGCGCTGCATGCGATGAGCAATGGCAAGCCGCTGTTAACCAACAAAATAACACTAAACGGTATAATAGAAACAAACGATGAATTCAAACAAAGAATTCTGAACGATACCCGGACAGGTCTTTCTAAACTCATTGAAGTGAATGGCTCAAAGTCCGTCGATTCCTATGCGTACCCTTTCGGAAGCTATGATGATGTTACGATTTCATATCTTCAGGAAGCTGGAGTTAAGTTTGCCTTTACAACAAAGCCAGGTATAACCATGAAGGAAACGGATCCTATGCAAATCCCACGGATCAATGCAGGCAGTCCATTCATTCGACCACATTCCATAAATAATTTGATTAAGCAAGCGAAGAGGCATCAATTACAACCCCTTCAATCTTAAAAAAATGAGTTAGTAAACGTTTTCAAAATAAGTATTGACAGAATGAAACCGTATACATATAATAAAAGTACAGTATGGTTTCTCTCCACTCCTATCCGATAATCGCACCATAAGTGCAACCGCCGATTCGGCGGTTTTTTTTTGTGCATATATACCATATTTTTCTGATTTTATTATATAATGGGAAGGACAGTCTGTTGTTTGCATCAGACACGCTGCGAATTGAACTTTATCCAACAATTTGTCGAATCTAGCAGGAATTTCGTGATGGATCAAGAAGGTTTTATAGGCTCGTATTTTATTCATACATAAATTCATAATTTTTTCACAAATAACCGCAACTTTTCACTCCTGCAGCAGTACAACATGTATGAGCAGTTGGAGTGGTACCCGGGATCGTTAGGAGGGCCGCCACGTAATGACCGATTCCCAATTGATCAGAGAAATCAAGGATGGAAATGTTCAACTTTACAATGAACTTATGCGTCGTTACGAGCGTAAAATCCTTGCATTTATATTTCATATGTTAAAGAATACGCAGATGGAAGCCATCGCAGAAGATCTGTGTAACGAAACTTTTTATAAAGCGTATCGCAGTTTGCATTCTTTCCGTGAAATCGAGGCATCCTTTTCAACCTGGTTATACACCATTGCCCGGAATACGGTTCTGAGTGAGCTGCGCAAAAATAAAAGCGTTCAAGTCTCGTTGGAACAAAGTGGACTTACGCCACATGCATCCTTTGATGCCATGCCAGAGCAAGCTATGCTGCGTAATGAGAAAGTGTCTATGGTTCGCGAAGCAATTAACAGTTTACCAGAGAAACAACGATCGGCTTTGATACTTAGAGAGTACGATCAGATGGATTATCAGGAAATCGCGAACATTTTAGGCCAAACGGTAAGCTCGGTGAAGTCACTCTTGTTTAGAGCAAGGGCATCCGTTAAATTACAACTGGATCCTTATTTCAGTGAACCGATATTCGAAGAATCGAAGGGATGAAAGATCATGAAGTGTAGTGAGATCCAGGAGTTATTTGGGGTATATTGGGATTTGCCGAATGATGACCTGCGTCGTGCCGCGGTAGATGAGCATATAACAACTTGTGCCGAATGTGCAGAAGAATTTCAAATATGGGAAGAAAGTACGATACTCATTCGTACTGCGGCGATTGAGAGTGAGCTGCCTGATTATGAGCCAATGGTTTCGGGCAAGGTTATGAATCGAATTTACGAAAATGAGTCATGGCGAATTCCAGTTTCTGAACGTATGTATGCCATCTCTTACACACTTAGACGGAATCTTACCGCTGTTATTGCTTTTTGTTTAGCCTTATTCGTATTCAGCTTCTTATTTGCAATCGTGTACGATGGAACGCCACAATCTTCAATAGCAACTGCGGATAATTCTTTGTTTGATCTTCAAGCGCCGCAAGCCCTGAAGACCAGCGGTGCTGAATCGATGAATGGCCATAAGATGGGGGACGCGGTAGCGAGTCTGAATCCTAGCTTCATGGAACCTTTACGCTTCCACGTAGGACCTATTCACTCCTATCCGCATTACTTACTGGTCGTTTCGATACTAGGTCTAATTGCTACAATCATTATTATGAATTGGTTGTCACGAACAAAAGCATAATGCTCCTGTAGGAGCATTTTTTATTTTATAGAGATGGTGGAGGGCAAGCGAATGACAACAATCGGATTCATACGTCATGGGAGTACAGAATGGAATCGTCTTGGAAAGCTGCAGGGGCAGCTTGATACAGAATTAACCGGGGAAGGCAGAGAGCAAGCTCGGTTACTTGGACTAAGATTAGCAAAAGAAACCTGGGATGGTATTATAAGCAGTGATCTAACGAGAGCAAGAGAAACTGCACAAATCGTTTCGGATCTGTCGGGGATCCCCTTTATAGGCACAGACAAGAGGCTAAGGGAGCGTAAATATGGGCAGGTAGAAGGAACTACCGTTGCAGAAAGAGAAGAGCGCTGGGGACCCAATTGGAAGCTTCAGGAACTAGGTCAAGAGTCAGATGAAGATCTATGGAAACGATGGACAGAGCTAGAAGCAGAATTACTTCAGACTTATCCGAGTGGGAAAATATTATTGATTTCTCATGGAGGTTTTATCGTACAGATTCTTAGGGTTCTTCGCATGGATCGTGAAGATTTTCTGCAGAATACATCGCTGACCATTCTACTTCGTCAAAAAGAGGGCTGGGAGCTTCAATTGTATAACTGTTTAACTCACTTACAATCTATAACTGAATAATAGCAATAAAGTAAAACATGACTTTTTTGAAAGAGTCATGTTTTTTTATTCGATTGGAATATTTTTGGTGAAAAATCCCATAATGGTTACTAGAAACCTCGGAGCTGAAAGCTTCGCTAAATGGGGGATGTAGGATGGAAATGAACCTAGCGGATATGCTCAGTTATGCCGATATCCATGAATTAGGCCGAATTGCTCATACCTACGAGTGTGAGTGTAATGGTAATTCGAAGAATGAATTGATTCAATCGATTTTGAGCACAGCTCTGCGCAGAGAGATTTTCGAGAAGCACATTCAAGGCTTAGCCTTGGAGGATATTCGATTTTTGAATTCGCTGCTTTTCGATCCTCGCAACGCTTTCAGTATTGAAGAACTTGTCGCTAGAGTTCAACAATCACGATTTCAGAAGGAGGATTCAGAGGAATGGAATCCTCGGGATATGATCATTAAATTCAAGAAACTTGGATGGCTGTTTAACGGCTATTCACAGCAGACTAAGTTTTTATTTCATGTTCCGCAAGATTTGAAGCGTAGATTTAGTGATGTTCTAACCGGACAGTTCAAACAAAGCCTGAAAACAACAAGTGAACCTAATGTATACCGGGATGAGCAATTACTTATCGTCGATGACATCTTTCATTTCTTGACGTTCATCTCACAAGAGCAGGAGATACCGCTCACAGCGGAAGGTTCTATGTACAAACGACAGCTTCAACAAATTCTCAATCGATTATCGGTTCAAGAAGAGATGGTATCCAAAGGGACATGGCGATTCGGCTATGGCCGCATGTTTAAAGAGTATCCGAACCGGTTTTCTTTCATCTATGATTATTGCTATTACAGGCAACTGATTAGTGAGCATTCACAAACTCTTCGCTTAACTGAAGATGGAAAAGCAAGGCTGGTAGAAGGCAAGAAAGAAAACCTAGCAGAAGTTTATAAGTTTTGGTTGAGGCTGTATAAAAATCCGATTCCGAATGTCCAAAGCATTGTAGCCTGGATTGATCGCCTAGGTGGGCAATGGGTAACCATGGCATCGCTAGGAGATGTGCTTTGTAAGCTTGTTAAACCCTTCTATTATGATAGTTCTGAATCGATCGTAGAACAACGAATTCTACAAATGATGATGCATTTGGGCCTGATTCGGATCGGGGAAGATCAGGAGAATGGAGTTGTCATTCAAGTCACCAAGCTGGGAACGAAAGTGATTCAAGGAACATTTGTTGCTGAAGAAGATAAGGTCGTCCTCTTTCTGGATAAAGAAAGTATACGTTTCAAAGAAGACATCAAGTAGATAGGTAAAGACACATTCCTATTGAATCGGGCGATTGAATGAAGCGCTGGTGTGCTGAGTGAATATGATGGAGTAGGGGCATACACAAGGGATTGGCATACACCAAGAAACAGACTTACATGTTTTTGCGAAAAAGAAGCTCCTGACAAACCGCGGACAACATTTGGAGGTAGGTCTCATGGGAAAAATGAATGTATCTAACGATGCGCTGCTGGCACTTTTCGCGGAAATGGTTTGGGATAATGCCATACGCAAATATAAAGAAGAAAATCTTTATAAAGAGATTGACCGCGCTTTAGCCAAAGGAGATCAAACTACGTTTCTGGCTCTTACATCAGAGCTTAAAACGTTACAATCCTTGGGTTAATTACTTATTTGGTGGCGGGCATAAACACCTAAAAGAGGGCATGTGAATCCTATTCACGTGTCCTTTTTTGCTGCATATCGGGTGAAAAAAGAACTCATTCGTCGCCCCATGCGTCTCTTTAAATGAGCATTATAATCCAAACATAAGGAGACTACGAATGAAAAAAATGATAAAAAACCACCGTATTCGAAAAGTAATGACGTCTGTTCTTTTAATCACAGGTCTAATTGCAGGAGCTGCGTCTGTGTATGCGGCTTTTCTATATAACAAAGTGAATCAGACGCTGGATCATATTGCTGCGCCTGGAGCCACTGCAGCATCAAATCTAAATGGCGAAAGCTTTGCACCTGTTACGCAAGCAACCAATCCCATTGAAAGGCCGCTAACGTTCCTCCTAACAGCAATAGATGAACGAGAAGGTAATGAGGGATCACTGAATACGGATGTCATGATGCTTTTCCGTATTAATCCGAAAACCCATCAAGGAACTGTGGTATCCATTCCAAGGGATCTGGAGATTGAAGCTGATAAGTCGGGATTAGACGGTTCTCATAAAGCTAATTATTTTTATGCTTATTATTACAATAAAAATAGAGACACAGCCCTAAATGAAACCAAAAAGCTGTTCAGTGATGTATATCAAGTTCCAATTGATTATATGGCTGTTATTAATTTTGATGGCTTTCGGAAGCTCATCGATCAGTTAGGGGGAATGACCGTCGAAGTTGATATGGATATGCGCTATCAGGATGAAAGTGATGGAACGGATATTCATCTGAACAAAGGAAAACAGCAGTTGAATGGCAAACAGGTGTTAGATTTTATCCGTTACCGAAAATCCAATTTAGGCACGGCAGAATCCTCTGATATGGAACGGAATCAAAGAGAACAGCTAGTACTTAATCAGTTGTTAGATCAATTAACCACATTGAATGGTTTGACCGCTTGGTCGGGTGTGCTTGATATCATTGGAGGATCAATTAAAACGGATATTCCAGCCGATGAGCTTCGTACATTGACGAAATCCTATCGTGACTTGAAGCCGGCGACCGTTCGCTATATTCAATTAAAAGGAGAATGGGAGAGCCCCTATCTGGTTGTGAAGCAGCAGGATCTGGAGGAAGCGCTTGGGGCGTTGCGCGGTCAACAATCGGGTGAGCGGATTGACAGTCAGATAAGGACGGATTAAAGTACAAGATGAGATTCGTAACATTACATAGCAAGCGTACATTTGGCAAACAATAGGGGAGGACAATTCGTTGAAGTTTAATGATATATCAGCACAAGATTGGTTTGAATTGAAACCGTATTTGGACACCTGTTTACTTCCATTGACGGGGTTGACTGGGTTTGAAGATCCTGCACAAGTGACATTAGCGTTAGAACAGCTTCGAGATGCTCTGGAAACGATTGAAATTCCTTACAAAGGCAGAGTAGTAACCTATCCAGCTCTTCACTACATAACGGGTACGGATATGAGAGAACAGTTGAATACCATCTCACTTCATTTGAAAAGAATGGGGTTCCGTTATGTAATCGGTCTTACCATACATACAGAAGCAGCACTTTGGAAAGCAGAGCAAACCGACTTGCTGATTGTTGTCGATATGGAGCAGTGGACAAGCCAATCAGAATTAATCAAATCAAGTATTTCCAAACAAGTACAAGAACTATGGCAGCAGAACGATTAACTTTAAACGGACAGCGTATTAATGGAAAAAAAGTTGTGCAGGATAAGGGGAGAAATTAATTTCTTTAGCTGCCAAAAAGTTGTGACAATTTCGTTAAAATTTGTCCAATGGCCGAGATTTCAACCGACGAAAAGGAGTTATGGATTCTTGACGACCTAGTAGACGTAGGCTATTATTAGTAATGTCCTAGTTATGTAGTGTAATGTCGAACGACACGTGATAGAGGTAACTGACGTCCGAGAGGGTTCGGACATCGGCCAATGTAGGAGGGTAGACCTGAGAATGAGTGATCATAACAATCACAAAGAAGAACAGCATGGGAAGAAACCCGGGACCAAACGCGAAATGTCTCGTCGACAATTTCTTTCTTACACCCTTGGTGGCGCTGGAGGATTTATGGGAGCCGGTATTATTATACCGATGATACGGTTTGCAATTGATCCTGTCCTTCAAAAGAAGAGTGCTTCGGATTGGGTTAAAGTTGTCGAAGAAAGTAAAATTACAAATGTTCCACAAGCGTTTACGTTCCAAGTCCATCAGGTTGACGGCTGGTACGAAAGCGATGCTGAACTGGTTGCATGGATTTCCAAAGACAGCGGCGGCAAGCTCTTTGCGTTGAATCCAACTTGTAAGCATCTTGGATGTACAGTCAACTGGAACGATAATCCTGCTTACAAAGATCAGTATTTCTGTCCTTGTCACGGTGCTCATTATACGCAAGATGGTAAGAACCTTGCTGTAGCGCCAAAGCCTTTGGATGAATACACGACCAAAGTAGAGAATGGTTTCGTTTATGTGGGACAACTACATGCTAACACAAGAGTATAAGGAGGCGTCAGCATCAGATGTTTAAAAACGTATACAACTGGATTGACGAACGTCTTGATATTACGCCAATGTGGAGGGATGTAGCAGACCACGAGGTTCCAGAGCACGTAAACCCTGCTCATCATTTTTCCGCTTTCGTATATTGCTTCGGCGGATTGACGTTTTTCATTACAGTCATTCAAATTTTGTCAGGTATGTTCTTAACCATGTACTACACACCTGATATTATCAACGCGTATGCCAGCGTTGACTATTTACAACATAAAGTGGCCTTCGGTGTTATTGTCAGAGGTATGCACCACTGGGGAGCCAGCTTAGTAATCGTCATGATGTTCTTACATACCCTGCGCGTGTTCTTCACAGGTTCTTATAAAGCACCCCGTGAAATGAACTGGGTTGTAGGCATGCTCATCTTCTTCGTTATGTTAGGTCTTGGTTTTACCGGGTACCTGCTCCCATGGGATAACAAAGCGTATTTCGCAACACAAGTAGGTATGAAGATCGCAGCATCGGTACCGTTCGCGGGACCATATATTGAAACATTGCTGCAAGGTGGAAGCATTGTTGGCGCTCAAACATTGACTCGTTTCTTTGCCATCCACGTATTCTTCCTACCGGGCGTTCTGCTAGCTTTGCTTGCTGGACATTTCTTCATGATTCGCAAACAAGGTATTTCCGGACCGCTATAATTGAAAGGAGGGTCAATGCGTGGCGCATGGTCATAAGTCTGACGAAAAAATCGTTTATGTGGGAGATTCCCGCGTAATAAAGAAATCACAAGAGCAACGACTGATTCCTAAAGATTATTCTGCATATCCGGGGAAATCAGAAGCGTTCATACCAAACTTCTTGTTGAAAGAATGGATGGTTGGTGTAGTCGTATTGGTCGGTATGTTAGTACTGGTCATGTCGGATCCAGCTCCGCTAGGATATCCTGCGGATCCTAAGAACACAGCGTTCATTCCGATGCCGGATTGGTATTTCTTATTCATGTATCAATTGTTGAAATACCCATATACATCAGGAGATTACGTTGTTCTTGGTGCGGTTGTAGTACCTGGTTTACTGTTCGGCGGCTTATTGCTTGCTCCTTTCTTGGACACAGGTAAAGAGCGTCGTTTCTACAGAAGACCTATCGCCTCAAGCTTGATGATTTTATCTCTTATCGCTTGTACGTATTTGACGTATACATCTTGGTCTCATTACCAAGTAGAATTGAAAGAGAAAAACATCGTTCCAGAGCACATTAAGCGTGAGGAAGAGATGCACGCGAAAAAAGGCGCAGCTGGCGGCGGCGGTGCTACAAAGGAAACGAAGAAATCTGCAGCTATCGTTGCAGCAGATGATCCTGGTGCAGAGATTTACAAGAAAGCAACTTGCTTATCTTGTCATGGCGCTGGACTTAAAGGGATGCCTGCTTCTGGTGTACCTCCATTACTTGGTGTTGGTGATAAGCACCCCCAAGATGAGATTCTAGGTATTATCAAGAACGGTAAAGGCAACATGGGTAAGCAATACCAAGCTAACATTGATAAAGGCTTAAGCGATGCTGATATTAATAAACTTGCTGAATGGTTATCCAAACAAAAAGCTCAATAAACAAGGAAACCTGATCGCGAGAGCGGTCAGGTTTTTTTAGATAAGTTGGCACAAGAGGAGGAGCTTACTTGCAGCAAGGGTTGTCCGTTTCCTATTTTTGGAGCAAGGATTTTCTGCTCAGCAAAAAGATGTTGTGGGCGTTTTTCATTTCAAACCTTTTAGGAACCGTTTATGGCTATGAGTGGTACTGGGCACAAATGGTCGATACGATTGCTAATTATCCTGTTTGGTACGTATATTTTGTTCCAGATAGCCCAACAGCCAGCTTGTTTTTTACTTTATCAATCGGCTTCCTGCTTATGGACCGTTCTTTGGATCAACAACCTAATAAGCTTTATCGAGCTATTCGCGGGTTTGTTGAAGCATTCGCATTGATTACTTCGTTTAAATATGGCATCTGGGCGGTTGCCATGATTTGGACGGGTGCGTGGCAGGGAGTTCCCGTCGGTTGGGATGGTTGGATGCTGACAGGTTCCCATTTGGCAATGGCTGTGGAAGCGCTGCTATTTGTTCGATGGTATAGATACCGGCTAACGGCTATTATCATTGTCGCCATCTGGACATTTTGGAACGATTTCATGGATTATGAAAGAGGAATTTTCCCGCGATTACCTCGAGAACTTGAAGACAATCTACATACGATAGAATGGTTCACAGTAGGGTTAAGTATGACTGGTATATTGATTGCAGTCATATGCCTGCTTACCCGTAAGAAAAGAAGTACATAACCGCATAGCTGCTGGTCTAAATTGGGACAAACCTCCATATGATGATGGTGAAGGAGGGGATGTCCCATGTTTAATTATTCCGGTATGAAATGGTTAACGACCACACTTCTGCTGGCAGCCGTTATAGTTATAAGCTCAGCTTGTGGAGTTAGCACGAGTACAAACGGACAAGCCGCTAAGCCAATAGATCCTGAACAACAAGAGCGGATAGCGTTTTTGAACCAAATTGCCGATGATATGTACAAACAAACCATGGATGGTCAAGTCACAGAGGCGAGAAATAAACTGCTGCAAATGTCTGATCAAATTCCTAAGATTCATTTTGAGGGGATTACATCTGTTGAGGGTTTAAATGCTTTAACGGAGACGATTACACAAGCGAAAAGGGTCTATAATGCCGCAGCCTATTCACCGGAAGAAGGGGAGATCGCTGTCGCCAAAATTCGTTTAGCCACGGATGCACTAACACATAAGAACCAGCCTATGTGGCTGCAATACTATAAAGTACTGCAAAATGATACGAATAACTTGAACGAGGACGTAAAAGCGAATAAACAGAAGGAGGCGTTGGCGAATTTCGGTAAGCTGTCGCAGCATATTGCCATTATTCATCCTTCCTTGCTAATTAGCCGAGATGCCGCTTCCGTCGAAAAGCTTGATTCACTGCTCACTTTTATCCGAACGAATGTGAATAGTCAGCCTATGTCGACTCGACAATTGGAGTCGGGGCTTGACCATCTGAACCAAGTTTTGGATGATTTGTTTCTAAAGAACAAGGATGCGATCGCTTTCGTACCGATTACGGATCCTAAACAGCCAATTATCTGGTCGATAGGTATTGGTCTCATTATTGTCAGTGTACTATCCTTCGTTGGATGGAGAATGTACCAATCAGGACGACACATTGTGCAGGTGAAGCAATCAAGAGAAAGCGAAAATAGGTAAAACATAAAAGTGGGTTAAGCAAGCTTATATAGCTGCTTAACCCACTTTTTGCATTACTGTGTTTTGAATCCTTCACCAATAACATCATGTACATCACCAATGATGATGAATGCCCTAGGATCCATTGCATGAATGAGCTCTCGAAGTCTTCTGGTTTCGTGACGATAGACGACACAATAAACAACTTCCTTATTATTACCGGAGTAGGCCCCCCTAGCTGGGAATAAAGTCACTCCTCTGTCTAGTTCCGTCGTAATGGCTTGTGCTAATTGACTAGCTTGATCACTAATAATGGTAAAAGCTTTGGCCGCGTATGCGCCCTCGGAAATATAATCGATGAGACGAGAGCTTACGAAGACGGCAACAAGTGAATATAAGACCTTCTCTTTTGGTAAATAGATTAATGAAGAGCCAATGACGATGACGTCAATAATGAGGATAACTTGGCCGACACTCCAACCTCTCTTCTTATTGCCGATATGAGCCAAGATATCAGAGCCGCCCGTAGTACCTCCGAAACGGAAGACAAGACCCAGTCCAGTCCCAAGTGTAATACCCGCATATAGAGTTGCTAGAAAGTAATCCTGAGAGGTGTGAAAAGGGATCAGCCATTCTTTTTGAATGAGTAACTCCATGATCCATAGAAAGAAAGATAACGCGACGACACCGAAGATGGTGTATAGCATCCGTCCTTTGCCGAAATTTTTCCAACCGATATAAAACAAGGGAATATTAATCAACAGGGTAGATATGGAAGGCGGGACGTTTAGTACGTATTTGAGCAGCAAGGAGACCCCAGTAACACCGCCCTCCATTAACTCATTGGAAATAACAAAATAGTGCAAACCAAACGCATAAATAGCTGTGCCGATCATAATTGCAACAACATTCGTAAATCGATCAGCAAATCGTTCCTTAAATCTCATTCCTGTTCCTCCAAATACTTGATGGTATCGCCAAAAAAATTTGTCAACTTTTCTTCTATAGTTTAACATAGTAATGATAGCTCGGTGAAGATGATGGAAAGAAGGGTGAACATGTCCGAACGTACTCTTAAAGATATACAATTAGAGGTTGACACTTATATTTCCCAGTTTAAGGAAGGTTATTTCAGTCCTTTATCTATGCTGGCCAGAATGTCAGAGGAAGTTGGTGAATTAGCCCGAGAAGTGAATCATACATACGGTGAAAAGCCCAAAAAAAGCACGGAAGAAGACAATTCTATTGAGCTCGAATTAGGCGATATTCTTTTTATAACCATCTGTTTCGCGAACTCTTTGGGCATTGATTTGACGGAAGCACACGATAAAATCATGCATAAATTCAACACGCGGGATGCGGGTCGATGGACCAAAATTAACACCGAAACTACATAAGCTTCATAAACTATACCATCCCCAATAACGGGAGACTCGATTTCGGGTGGAGGAGGATGGGCAGATGAATGGAGAAACTCAAATACAGAAAGCGTACGAATCCATACTTGGTCATGATTTTGAAAAAGCCATTGAATGGTTTGAAAAAGCGATAGCTGAAGAACCAAACAATGCTGCCTATCACTACAAGCTATCGATTACTTTCGCAAGAAGTAACAAATTGTTAAAAGCCATAGAGCATGCTTCTAGGGCACTTGAGTTGGTTAAAGATAATGAAGTTTATCGTTATCATTTGCAAGTGCTGCATGCAAGAGAATTAGTTGAAAAAGCACAAAAACAGCTGAGTACCCAGTCAGTGCATTCGGAAAGAGCGATTTTCTTACTAAAAGAAGCGATAGCTCTTGATCCTTTGGCTATTGAAGCGTATCTTATTCTAGGAGAAGCATTTGCTTTTCGAAAAGATTATGGGAGAGCCTATCAAACCGTGATGGAAGCGGTTCGTTTGGAGCCTCATCATGAAATTGCGAAACAGCATGCGGCGCTCTATCAACAAAAGATGAAATTATAGGCTTGAAACATACAAAAAGGAGATATACTCAACATGGATCGTAAAATTCGAGTAGCCGTTATTGGTGCAAGTGGAAGAATGGGGCGAGAGGTCGTGAAGACCGTTCTCACAGAATCCGATATGGAACTGGTGGCGGGGGTTAACCGGTCCTCTGGCCCAATTGATTTGGGAAGAATGGTAGGATTTGAAGAATGTGGGGTTAAAATGAGCAATGATTTGGAACAGGCTCTCACAGAATCCAGACCAGATGTCTTAGTAGACTTTACAGGTCCGCAAACAGCGGTTTCACATACAAACCTGGCTATTCGCCTAGGAATTCGCCCAGTAATGGGAACGACGGGATTTACGCCGCAAGCTATTGCTGAATTGGACAAGCAGTGCCAAGAAAGTGGAATTGGCGGAATAATAGCTCCGAATTTCTCAATAGGGGCAATACTTATGATGAAATTTGCTGCTCAAGCGTCTAAATACTTCCCTAATCTAGAAATCATTGAGTATCATGGGGACCAGAAGCTGGACGCGCCTTCAGGAACGGCAGTGAAAACCGCGGAACTTATCTCCGAAGTTAGAGGAGAACTGCGTCAAGGTAATCCGAAAGAAGAGGAAACAATTGAAGGTTCGCGCGGTGGGTATTACAATGGATTTAGAATACATAGCGTTCGACTGCCTGGAATCTTTGCTCAGCAGGAAGTGATTATGGCGGAGCAAGGTCAAGCGCTCAAAATTAGACATGACTCCTATGATCGTGCAGCCTATATGCCGGGCGTTGCCATTGCTGTACGTAAAGTGATGACATATAGCGGAATGATTTATGGATTCGAGCATTTTATAGATTAAAGAGCCCTAGGGGAGTGGAAGACAAGATGTTAAAGATAGCGTTAATTGCCCATGATCGTAAGAAAGATGAAATGGTGAACTTCGTTACAGCGTATGAACATGTATTCGAGGGTCATAAGTTATATGGAACAGGTACGACAGCACAGCGGATTATGGATGGCACCAAATTAGACGTACATCGATTTATGTCAGGTCCTCTTGGGGGAGACCAGCAAATTGGCGCACTAGTAGCTGAAAATGAGATGGATTTTATTATTTTCCTTCGAGATCCATTAATGGCTCAACCACATGAACCGGACATTATTGCTCTGCTGCGCCTGTGTGATGTTCAGGGAATTCCTTGCGCAACGAATGTAGCAACAGCAGAACTTCTTGTCAGAGCGCTTGATCGCGGTGATTTCGGTTGGAGAGAGTTAGTACATAAATATAAGCCAGGTATTGAATAAGATGAGCGAATCTCTCGATATTCTTATATTTGGCGCACATGCAGATGATGCTGAGATTGGAATGGGGGCCACCATTGCCAAACATACCAAGTCTGGGCTAAAGGTTGGACTTTGTGATTTAACCTATGCCGAAATGTCTTCAAATGGCACAGTAGAGACTAGGATCGAGGAAGCTGAACAGGCAGCTAGTATTCTGGGCGTGAAGGTTCGTACGAATCTGGGACTACCGGATCGAGGATTATTTGCCACACAGGCGAATATTGAGCGAATTACGCAAGAAATTCGTAAATTTAAGCCGAGAATCGTGTTTGCACCTTACTGGCAGGACCGGCATCCAGACCATGTGGCCTGTTCGGGGTTGGTTCAGGAAGCTGTTTTTAACGCTAAGCTTCGCAAGTATTTACCTGATTCTGAGCCTGTGAACGTGGAGCAGATGTATTTTTATTTTATAAATGACGTTTACGAAGCTGATCTTATGGTGGATGTAACCGATTGTTATGATGAAAAAATTGCAGCACTGAGCGCGTATCGCTCACAATTTATATCGGGTCAAGGTTCGGTAGCCACGCCCTTAAATCAGGGCTACATCGAACGAGTTGAAGCTCGAGACCGTTTATTTGGTCAAAAACGCTTGTTAACTTATGCAGAAGGTTTCGTTTCTAAGCTGCCCTTGGTGGTAGATCGATTCGTTTGATCGGAAAAGAGGTGCGTGATGAAAGATAAACTCAAGATTGGAATTACCTGTTATCCAACTTTAGGTGGTTCAGGTGTTGTTGCTACTGAACTTGGCAAGCTGCTTGCTGAAAAAGGACACGAGGTTCATTTTATTACACACAGTATGCCTTTTCGTTTAGGTAAATTTCATAAAAATATTTTTTATCATGAAGTGGAAGTCAGTCAATATTATGTCTTTCGGTATCCGCCTTATGACCTTTCTCTCGCCAGTAAATTAGCGCAGGTCGCTAAGATGGAGGAGCTAGATTTACTACATGTTCATTATGCCATTCCTCATGCCGTATGTGCACTTCTGGCGAAACAGATGGTTGGTAGTAAGCTTAAGGTTGTCACGACACTCCATGGAACGGATATAACCGTACTTGGACAGGATCAATCGATTTCCGACTTAATTCGCTATGCTATTAATGAAAGCGATGCGGTTACAGCGGTCTCGAAAGATTTAATTAAAGAAACAAGAGAATTATTGGACATCGACCGTGATATAGATCTAACTTATAATTTCGTCGATAAACGGGTGTATTACCCGCGTGATATTACGAAGCTTAGAGGCGAGTTTGCCCGGCCGGAAGAGAAGATTCTTATTCATATTTCTAATTTCAGACCTGTTAAACGTGTGCAGGATGTTATTGATATTTTTGCAAAAGTCAGCCAGGAAATTCCGTCGCGTCTCTTGTTCGTGGGAGAAGGTCCCGATTTATCCAAAATGATTTCTAAGGTAAAGGAACTTGGCCTTTCAGATAAGGTAACGTTCTGTGGTAAACAAGATGATGTAGCGCAGGTGATTTCCCTTGCCGACGTGATGCTGCTTCCTTCGGAAAAAGAGAGCTTCGGTCTAGTCGCCCTAGAAGCGATGGCCTGTGGGGTGCCAACGGTCGGCTCTAATGCCGGCGGGATTCCCGAGCTCATTACGCACGGTGAAACTGGCTATTTAGCAGATGTTGGGGATACTGATAAAATGGCCGAACATGTCGTAAACTTGCTTAGTAATCAAGTATTGTACGAACAAGTGGCACAAAATTGCTTAACTCGTGCTCGGCATACATTTTGTAATGACATAACGACGGTTCAATATGAGGAAATTTATTATCGTGTGCTGGGAAGAGAGCTTCCAGAATCTCATCGCATTATAGCTTCGTCCTGTCAATAAGAGGATGTTAGCAGGTTAGGAGTAACATGTCGGATGTTGTTAATTTAAAAGTAATCGATCGTGGAGCTTCCTTAGTTCTTTCTAAGCTTACAGAAGCAGGGTATGAGGCGTATCTTGTAGGTGGCTGTGTTCGTGACGCTGTACTTGGTCGACCGATTAAGGACATCGACATTGCGACGTCTGCATTGCCGGAGCAGGTGATGTCCTGCTTCCCGCGGACGGCGCCGACAGGGCTGCAGCACGGCACCGTAACCGTGATCCTGTCACAAGGGACCTACGAGGTGACGACGTTCCGAAAGGAAACGGAGTATGAGGGCTTCCGCCGCCCGACATCCGTCGAATACATTTCGGATTTGACAGAAGATTTGAAGCGGCGCGATTTTACAATGAACGCTATGGCGATGGACGCGGCGGGCGTTGTATTGGATCCTTTTGCAGGGCAAAAGGATCTTGCGGACGGGGTGCTGCGTTGCGTAGGGGCTGCAGAGGAGCGATTCGGCGAAGATGCGCTGCGCATGCTCCGCTGTGTTCGTTTTGCCTCGACCTACGGTCTGGAAGTCGAGTCGAGTACATGGCAAGCGCTGCTTGCGCAAGCCCCGCTGCTGCGCCACATCGCAATGGAGCGCGTGCGAAGCGAGCTGCAGCGCATGATTGAAGGCCCAGCCCCAGCGCGGGCTGTACGGTTGTTGCTGGCGAGCCGACTCACGGCGCACCTCAAAAAGCAGCTGCCGCTGCCTTTTGAGCGCTGGCTCGCATGGGATGACGCGCTGGACGCTGTCAGCGCGCTGGAAGGGCAGCATGACCGCTGGGCCATGCTGCTGATGCTTCTGGAGATGCCGGCGGACACGGTCCGCACAGCGCTCCAGGAGCTGACCTTCTCCCGCGCCGATTGCGAAGCGGTCGTGGCAGTGCTGGCCCTGCGCGAGGCTGTGGCCGCGGAGCTAACGAGCGGCGCTTCGCAGGACGCCGCAATGGTACAGGACCCGGCTCCGCTGGAGCGGGTCTGGAAGCTTGGCGCGGTGCGCAGCAGTGAAGCCGCTGCCCGCGCTCTGCTGCGGCTGCTGAGCGCGCTGCAGCAATGCTCTGAACAGTGCGGCGAGCTCGCGCGCTTCCTGCAAACTACCGCGCCGGAGCTGCTGCGCCGCGGGGATGTTTGGCTGAAGGAGGTTCCCTGCTTCAGCCTGAAGGAACTCGCCATATCCGGCACGGATTTGGCGGAAGAGCTTGGCCGGCAGCCGGGCCCATGGATGGGCAAACTGCTGCAGCAGCTGCTTGAACGAACCGCGCTCGGTGAAATCTTGAACGAGCGAGAATTACTTTTACTTGCCGCGCGTGCTGCTAAGTAGCAGCGCAGCGCGGTTTTTTTATATTTTGAATGATGATATTATGGGAATAATTCTTAATGCTGTAAGCTGTACAACAAGTCAGGTTACTTCTGGTAGTCTCTGAGATAATAGGGGGCAAATAAGCGTGTTGTTGTTGTAGAATGTACAACAATTACTGCCTAGATCTCGCTTTTGTATTTTCGATGTTGCATTATGTACAACAATTGGGCCCTAAAAAGGCCATTTCTCAACAAAAGGGTTAAAAATGTTGTACGATTTGCAACTTCAATTTGCAAAGTAGCCAAAGGGAGGATGAATTGTTGTAGCAATTACAACATTCTGTATCCACAATAGCCTATCTACCTTCAGAATGTTGCTGAATAACTCTAAGATCGAATTTTGGAGTTAATCTTACCGGTTGTGAGGAGGCATTTTCTCCGAAAAGTTGCACGAACTACAACAACCGCAGCATTATCAGATGAATCGACGTCAAAATTAAATTCCCGATAGATCGTGAGTGAAATCGTATGAACAAACGTATATTAGAGCTGTTCCAAGAATTCCCGGAAGCTTACGTTTCCGGCGAGGAAATCAGCCGACGTCTTAACGTTAGCCGTACCGCGATCTGGAAGCATATCGAAGAGCTTCGATCGGCAGGTTATGAATTTGAAGCTGCGCCTCGTAAAGGGTATCGATTGTTGAGCAAGCCTAATTCATGGCAAGTGAATGAACTGTTGAGCGGATTGAAAACCAAGGTTCTTGGTCAGAAAATTCATGTTTACGGGGAAGTCGAATCTACACAAACCATTGCACACGCTCTCATTGCATCTGGTGCTCCTGAAGGAACGATTGTGCTGGCAGAGGCACAGACAGCGGGAAGAGGCCGAATGGGGCGCACATGGCATTCTCCGGCCGGTAAAGGGATATGGATGAGTCTCGTGTTAAAGCCGCGCATTCCTGTCTATTTTATGCCTCAATTAACGCTGCTTAGCGCCGTGGCGCTATGTCGCTCCATCCAGAAAGTTTGTCAGGTAGACATCGGCATTAAGTGGCCTAATGATCTTCTAATTAAAGGCAAGAAGGTAAGCGGCATCTTACTTGAAAGCAGTGGGGAAGATGAACGGCTCAAGTATGTGATTGCAGGGATTGGTATTAGTGTGAATTTGAAGAGGGAGGATTATCCCGAGGAATTGCGGGATATTGCGACCTCTCTCGCGATTGAATCGGGGGCTGACATCCCAAGAGAAAGTTTGGTACAAGCTTTTCTTTTAGAGTTTGAAGATCTCTATGCGCTTTATATGGAGAAAGGCTTCGCTCCAATCCGCTTGCTGTGGGAGGCTCTTAGTGTAACTTTGAAGCGTCCAATCCGCACGCATACACCTTCTGGTGTCATTGAAGGTATCGCTGATTCGTTGGATGATTCCGGTGCTTTAACGGTAATAACGCAAGCTGGAGAGAAAATAAAGATCTATTCCGGTGATATTGAGCTGAAGTAAAGGTATCAAATGGAAGCAACATTTGGTATAATAGCAAGACAAGGCGGTATCCTTAAAGGAACTGCACTTGCAGCTTGATGGTAGTAGTTTATTTACAAAGGAATAGGACTTGAAACAAGATGTTGGATTCTGCTCTGAGCCTTATGGGACCGAGACAGAGGGATCATTGGATTCTTTCTGCATGCGATCCTTTTAGCTCTTAGCTAAAAGGTTTTTTATTTTATATGAGGAAGCTGGGATAACAATGGAACACCGTAAGCCGCTTACGACAGCTAAGATGAGAAAAATGAAGCAAGATGGCGTTCCCATTACGATGGTAACTGCTTATGATTATCCCTCAGCCCGCTTGGCGGAAGAGGCAGGCATTGATGTTATCCTTGTAGGAGATTCTCTAGGGAATGTCGTACTAGGCTACGATTCAACCCTGCCGGTCACATTGGATGATATGGTTTACCAGACGCGAGCCGCGGTGCGTGGAGCTTCGAATACGTTCATTGTAGCGGATATGCCTTTCTTGACTTACCATGGAAGCTTGGACTCTACATTTCGTGGTGTTGCCCGATTAATGCAAGAGGGTGGAGCAAAGGCGGTTAAGCTGGAAGGCGGAGTTGAGATTGCGGCAACCGTCAAAGCGATCACGGAGGCTGGTGTGCCGGTCGTCGGACATCTGGGTTTAACTCCGCAATCTGTTCATCAACTTGGTGGATTCCGCGTACAAGGGCGAAGTTCCGAACAAGCGGAGAAATTGCTCAGTGATGCTAAAGCACTTGAGGAAGCGGGAGCTTTCGCGGTGGTCTTAGAACTGGTAACTGATGAACTGGCCGAATGGATAACGAAGCAGCTATCGATTCCTACGATTGGAATTGGTTCTGGGGTTCATTGCGATGGCCAGGTGCTTGTTTATCATGATCTTCTCCAGTATGGTTCTGACAGTGCTGCCAGAAAGTTCGTAAAAGCATACGCGAATATAGGGGAAACTATTCGTGCAGGTATTGGGGAGTATGTGAAAGAAGTGAAAGCAAGGACATTCCCTGCGCCAGAGCATACGTTTCATATGGACAACGATGTTGTTGAATACTTGTATGGCGATAAGGAGAAGTGAGAGGCATGGAAGCGATCCAGACAATGGAAGTGATTCATTCAATTGCTGATTTGCGTTCTCGCATAAGGGACTATCGACGCAAGAACGACCAATCTGTTGGGTTTGTACCCACAATGGGCTATTTACACGAAGGTCATGCTAGTTTGCTACGCAAAGCACGTACTCAAAGTGGACTTGTCGTGTTAAGTATTTTTGTTAATCCGCTCCAGTTCGGTCCAGGTGAGGATTTCGAGCGATACCCGCGCAATACGGAGCGGGACTTGCAATTAGCCGAAGCCGCGGGCGTTGACCTTGTGTTCATGCCATCTGTAAGCGAAATGTATCCATCACCGACGCGCACTACGGTCAGTGTGACTGGTCTTACCTCTAGACTTTGCGGAGCATCACGGCCTGGACATTTTGACGGGGTCGCAACTGTCGTTAGCAAGTTGTTTCATATAGTGCAGCCTGATCAAGCCTTTTTTGGCCTTAAGGATGCCCAGCAGGTTGCTGTCATTGAGCAAATGGTGCAAGATCTCAATCTGGGCATCGAGATTGTTCCCTGTCCTATCTTGCGTGAAGCAGACGGGCTGGCCATGAGCTCGCGCAATGTGTATCTTTCTGAAGAAGAGCATAAGCAGGCTTTAGTTCTGTCTCAATCCTTACAAAAAGCAAAGTCATTTGTGGAATCACATTCAACTTTCACACCCCAGGAGCTTGAAGCCTTGGTCAGCCAACATATCACTACTTCACCTTTAGCCGTCATTGACTATGTAGAGGTACTAGCTTATCCGACATTAGAACCCTTTGAAAATAGCCATCATACCGATTCTATGATAATTGCTTTGGCTGTCAAATTCGGCAAAACGCGTTTGATCGATAATTTAATTTTACAAGTAGGGAAGTGACTTCCATGTTTCGAACCATGATGAAAGCTAAAATCCACCGGGCAACTGTTACGGAAGCCAATTTGAATTATATCGGAAGCATTACGATTGATGAGGATTTGATCGATTTAGTTGGTATGCTGCCGAATGAGAAAGTGCAAATTGTGAACAACAATAATGGTGCACGTCTTGAAACTTATATTATTCCTGGGCCGCGCGGCACAGGTGTGATTTGTTTAAATGGGGCGGCAGCTAGGTTAGTTCAAACTGGTGATACGGTTATTATTATTTCTTATGCGATGATGACTGATGAAGAAGCGAAGAAACATCAACCGACGATTGCCATTATGGGTGAAAATAATAAAGTTGAGCAGCTTCTCAAAGAAGAAGAGCATTCCACCATCCTTTAAGAGGGATCACTTCCATGCATGAAATCGGCGCTGTTTACAAAGAATGAGGATAAGCTTTCGAAGCAAAGGTGGGATGCCAAATGTTTAAGCATTTATTTTCCACAATGAACGAGGTTTTGGAAGAAATCCAAAAAGAATATCCGAATAGTGACGTGGAAAAAAAGGCTGAGCTCGACGAACAATTGCAGGTGTTGAAAACGATGAGCGATGAGTTCATCGAGGCGTGGCTGCTTTTTGAGGAGAAGTTGGGAAAGTTTTATGGGGCCGTACCGATGAGTACCCAAACCCTTCATGATGAGCTGATGGATCTAGATGTGACTGGGAAGCAGACGGATGAATTCATGCGGGGCCAGGGATTTTACAAGCTTTATATGTACGATCAAGCGATCAAAGAATTCGAAGTTCTGATTCAAAGACAGCCAGATTTCTTGCTAGCCCGGGTGTATTTAGCGATGGGTCATTTGCGCAAAGGGGAGTTTGGAGAAGCGTACCAACACTTCAAGTTCCTTCTGCCCTTGACCGACAATACCAAGATGAAGGCCATTTCCTACAACGCAATGGGCTGCATTCAAGTGCAAAATCAGAATATGGAAAAAGCCTTTGAATATTTTCAAAAAGCTTATCACACCGATCCTTCTTGCATGGAGCCGCTGATCAATTTGGACGAATCCTAAAACGGAAGCGGCTAACTGGGTATTCCCTTTTCCTAATAAGATTTGGTATGCTAGGAGAAGTGCAGGACGAAAGGATTGAAGATACACGTCATGAAATTTGCAGTTTTGGATTTTGAAACGACAGGAAGTCAGCCTGCGGATGAAATTATTCAGGTTGGACTCGTCATTATAGATCAATTTCAAATTACTCACAGGTATACTTCTCTGGTCAAACCAGGGATAAGTATACCTTCTTCGATTACAACACTTACAGGGATAACGGAAGACATGGTTGCGGATGCTCCCCCACTTGACCAAGTCATGGCGGATATGTTTCCGCTATTGTTTGATTGTGTGCTTGTGGCGCACCATGCGGCTTTTGATTTATCCTTTTTGCAAAAAGGACTAACGAAAACAGGATACCCGCCTTTCTCAGGACGTGTGCTGGATACGATGGATTTGCTGCGTATCTTATTTCCATCAATTTCGAGTCTTCAGCTTAGCATGGTGGCTGGATTGTTCGGTATTGATCATGAAAGGCCACACCAAGCGGATAGCGATGCAGAAGTAACGGCAGCCATATGGATTATTTGTATGGAACGCTTGCTAGGGCTGCCGCTTCTTACAGTTCAACGCTTGCAGCATATTTTCGAAAACGGCAACAGCGATTTGGGTTGGTTCCTCGATGAAATATGTGTATACAAAGAGTCTATAACCAGTGTGGATATGGATACGAATCGATATTTCCGTCAATTTACACTTAATGTCACCGATTGGGGCGATGAGGAAGATACGCGCAGCGACGCCGATGCGGATGGTTTAGGTTCTTCCTTTACGGAGTTTCATCAAGGTTTGAAAACAGCCTTACGTGAAAAATTCGAGATCTTTGAAGACCGTGAATCCCAAGAGCAGATGATCCGGGAAGTTGAAAAGTCACTAAGGGCTGATCAGCATTTGATGATTGAAGCGGGAACAGGGACAGGGAAATCGCTAGGGTATTTAATACCATCCATTTATTATGGCATCAAGTATGAGAAGAAAGTGATTGTCTCTACGCACACGATTAACTTACAAGAACAGCTCCGTGAGCGGGACATTCCTCTCTTGAAGGAGATTTTCCCTATCCCTTTCAAAGCTGCTGTACTTAAAGGCAGAAGTCATTACTTATGCCTGCGTAAATTCGAGACAAAGCTAACAACACGTGATTACGAGAATGGCAAGGAAGATCCGATCACGGCAGCGCAGATGGTTGTATGGCTTAGTGAGACGGAGCATGGAGATGAAGAGGAGCTGCATTTTGGCAATAAGGGTGCGCAGTTCTGGTATTCGGTTGCAAGTGACACTGATTCTTGTTTGAATCGCATGTGCCCTTGGTACAAGAAATGCTTCTATCATCGCGCTCGTAATGATGCCAATACGGCCGATGTAATTATTACGAACCATTCCCTCCTTTTCACGGATATGAAGGCTGAGAACCGCCTTCTACCGGCTTACAAGCACCTTGTCATTGATGAGGCGCATCACTTTGAAGAAGTGGCCAGTAAGCATCTTGGAATTGAGCTGCATTCTTCCGCATTTTATCATTCGTTGCTATGGCTATATAAAGATAATCGAAGCGGCCAATTACCGATGTTGCGGTTTCGATTGCAGAAATCGGATGAGCAGCAGGAACGCGCGGCCGCTTGGAGTCAAACTATCGATGGGCTCTTTCCCAAAATCGTGCAAATCAAAGAGGATTGGGATCGGCTTAGTGAAGCGCTCTATGAGCTGTTATCTTCTAGGAGCGATCCTTCGCAATCGGAAAACTCACAATACGTACTGCGGATGAAGCCCGAAACGCTTCCACCCGAATGGCGAGAGCTTTTGATCATGGAAGACAATATTTATTTGAATGCGAATGATTTACTGCGCACGCTTGATAAATTGTTAAATGAAGTGAAGGACATGCAGGAAGTTTTTGGAGTCCAAGGTTTAGTCACTGATTTGAATGGCACGGTAAAGGAGCTATACAACCATCGAGATGCCCTGCACTTTTTTATGAAAATGGCTGATGAGGGTTATGTGTATTGGATGGAAGCGGGCACCTATGCCAAATCGAAGTCACTGCAGCTCGTATCGGTGCCTACGGATGTAAGTGGTTTGCTGCAGCAGCATTTCTTTGAGACCAAAGACAGTATTATCCTGACCTCCGCGACGTTGTCTGTTAATAAATCTTTTCAATATTCAGCGGATCAATTAGGGTTAGTTATCCCTGAGGATGAAGAATCGGGCAAGCTGAAAACTGTTCAATTGCCATCTCCTTTTAATTATAGAGAACAAGCTCTCGTCGTCATTCCGCGGAACTTCCCAACAATCAAAGGTGCCGGTGATCCTATTTTTATCAACGCACTTATTGAGTCGCTCAGTGATGTTGCGCGAATTACCAAAGGACGAATGTTGATTTTGTGCACTTCGAATCGTATGCTTAAGCAAATTTATGCCGGCATGAAGGATCTCTTGAAGCCACATGGAATTACCGTGCTCGGGCAGGGGGTCGACAGCGGTAATCGGAGTAAACTGACCCGGATGTTCCAAGATAACAAAATGTGTGTCCTTCTGGGCACCAGCTCGTTCTGGGAGGGTGTCGATATTCCAGGAGATGCGTTAAGTTGTCTTGCTATTATAAGATTGCCGTTTCAACCGCCAAATCACCCTCTTGTTGAGGCTAAGTGTGAAAATATTAAGAAGCGCAACGAGAATCCATTTATGAAATTTTCTGTGCCGCAGGCTGTCATTCGATTTAAGCAGGGCTTTGGCCGACTTGTTAGACGTGCATCCGATAAAGGCATCGTTATCATCTATGATACTCGTGTCATTGATACGTATTATGGCAAGCACTTCCTTTATTCATTGCCTGGTCCGAAGATTGAGCATATGACGACCGAGCAAATGTTACCTAGGATTGAAGAGTGGATGGGGGAGGCATAGCGTTGAAAACACAAAAAATATCGGAAGCCGTCGTTCGGAGGCTGCCCATTTATTTACGCTTTCTGAATGAACTTGCAATGAAAAATGTCTCGACGGTATCTTCGCAGGATTTGGGTCAAAAGCTCGATCTGAATCCGGCACAGATTCGCAAGGATTTGGCTTATTTCGGGGAATTTGGCAAAAAGGGAATCGGCTACGACATTGCTTACTTGATTGAGAAGATTAGACAGATCCTGAAGCTGGATCGACATATTCAAGTTGCTCTTGTTGGAGCGGGTAACCTAGGCCGCGCTTTATGCAATTATAATACTTACTTACGGAATGATATGAAAATTGTCGCCGTTTTTGATGCAATGCCAAGCAAGGCAGGGGAGTCGATTAACAATTTAGTTGTTCAACCGATGCATGAGATGAAGAAGGTTCTATCTGAATTAGGCGTTCGTATCGGCATCATTACCGTTCCTGCGAACGAAGCTCAAAATGTAGCCAATCAATTCGTAGACTGCGGGATCGAAGCGATATTGAATTTTGCTCCGGTCATTATTAAAGTTCCTCCTGAGGTGCGTGTACATCATGCGGATTTTACAACAGAATTGCAAAGTTTAGCTTATTATTTGGATTAGAAAGCCACATCCAGCTTTCAAGCTTTCGTGACAGTAGATGGGCTATAGGTTTAAGATGTTCAATTGCGAATAGGGATTAAAGAACAATTGTGGATTCATATAAAAAAAGGAGCTAAGCACATACAAGCCGCTTAGCTCCTTTTTCATTCGAATTTTTAAACAATTGGATCTGTCCCACACATCTATAATGTTACTCTTGAGACAGCCTATTTATTTTTAGAATATGAGTCTGAACAGCACGAAGTAAATCGAGAATGCGAGCGCGATGCTGATTGGAATCGTAATAATCCAAGTGATTAACATGCGGCCAACCGTGCCCCATTGAACTTCATGGAAGCGCATGACACTGCCTGTCCCGATAATCGCGGAGGAAATAACATGCGTCGTTGATAATGGTTTACCCAAGTGTGTAGAGAATTGAATAACGAGTGATGACGTTAAGTCCGATGCAAAGCCATTAATCGGCTCGATTTTAACAATCTTACCAGAAACGGTTTTAATAATTCGCCATCCACCGATGGATGTTCCAAGTCCCATTGCTAAAGCGGCAGCAATTTTCACCCACAGCGGCACTTCCAAATCTGTTTGAACACCAGCTGCGACTAAACCAAACACGATAATGCCCATTGCTTTTTGTGCGTCGTTTCCACCGTGGGAGTATGAGAGTAATCCCGCAGATAAAATTTGCAAGGTACGGAACACGCGATTTAGCTTTGATCTTGATGTATTCCCCGACCATATTACAATGTACTTGATTAAGATCATAATTAGGTAACCAAGGGCGAAAGCGATAATAGGCGATAAAAGCAAAATGATAATAATTTGAGTAAAACCACCCCAATTCACCGCATGAACCCCAGCGCCAGCAATGACAGCTCCAGCTAGAGAACCAAGGAGTGTATGAGAAGAAGATGAGGGAATGGACAGATACCATGTCAACAAGTTCCAGATAATAGCTGCAAGTAAGGCAGCTATGACGATTTCAACCCCGTTTTCAATTTTGGCAGGATTGGCTATGCTTCCTCCAACGGTTTTGGCAACCTTAGAGGAAACCATGGCTCCGACAAAGTTGAGTGTGGCAGCCATAATGATGGCAACACGCGGGCTCAAGGCACGCGTGGAAATGGAAGTTGCAATAGCATTAGCCGTATCGTGAAATCCATTAATGAAATCAAAAAGTAAGGCAAGCACAACGATGACGATTAAATAAGTTAACATGATTTCCTCCTAAGAGTTTTCCATTTGGAAAACTATCTTCGTACACATAAGACACGATTGTGCCTTATGAATAGCGAAGTACAACGCTATCAAGGATATTGGCTACATCTTCACAAGCATCTGTTGTTTCTTCCAAACGCTCATAAATTTCTTTTAACTTAAAATCTTCGTAGAGGTCTTTACGTGTGATGAAAATTTGGCGAATTCCTTCGCGCATCAAACGGTCTCCGTCATTCTCGAGGGAATTAATAGCAACCGTATGCTCAGGAATTTGCATATATTTTTTCTTCGCTAGAAGCTTGAACGCATCTAGCATATGCTGGCAAGAGTCTACAATGACAGCCGAAAACTCTTTCATATAAGAATCTGTATGGGATACAGAAAGATAGTCGAAACGAGCAATTGTAGCTTCAATACCATCTGTTACGTCATCCACTTTGGAGGCTAGAACCATAATATCTTCACGATCAATCGGAGTAATAAATACTTTGTTTAAACCTTTGAAAATTTCGTGAGTAATGGAATCGCCTGCATGCTCTAAATCGTTGATGGCTTTTACATACTCAATCGGCGGTTTATCACCCATCATAGCTGTGCGAAATAGTTGAGCAGTTTGCAATGCGTTCTCTGCAGCACGGATGAGAAGTTGTAAGAAATCAACTTCATTCTTTTTCGTGAATAACGTTGTCATATAATCCTCCTATATTTTACTATATGTACTAAGTTTTGATCGAATATATAAGATAAACAGACCAAATGGTTGAAAAAACTCACAAAGTTAAAAGTATCATAACAATTGCTTCGAAAGCAACGAAAATTCCGTGACATTTAACAATTTCTTAACATCTCTTAGCTTCCTTGATTTTACAAGCCCGAAGATGTAAAGTTTAAAAAGCAATGTCATTAATAGAATGAGCATAGAGAGGGTTTTTTAGTATGAAAAAAACATTAATTATGAACGGTATTTTTATCTCAAATAATGAAGCGAAATCGTCCATCAAAGGCTGTATGGTTATACAGGGCAGCCAAATTACATACATCGGTGAGGAAATACCTGAACCTCGGGAAAATTATGACGAAGTGATTGACGGCACGAACAAGCTTTATATGCCTGGTCTTGTGAATACGCATGGTCACGCAGCGATGTCGCTTTTACGCGGATACGGAGACGATCTTGCTCTCCAAATTTGGTTAGAAGAGAAAATGTGGCCGATGGAAGCCAAATTCAGCGCCCAAGATGTGAAATGGGGGACGCAGTTATCTATTCTAGAAATGATTAAAGGCGGTACGACGACTTTTGTAGATATGTATGACCATATGAACGAAGTTGCTAAGTCCGTTGAAGAGTCAGGTATGCGCGGTGTTCTGACCCGAGGAATTATTGGTCTTTGTCCACCGGAAGTACAAGATGCTAAATTGAAAGAAGCCACCGAGTTCGCAAAAAACTGGCATGGCGGTGCGAATGGAAGAATCACAACCATGATGTCTCCACATGCACCCTATACATGTCCACCTGACTTTATAGAGCGGATTGTTCAAGTGGCTCATGATTTAAACCTGCCCATTCATACCCATATGTCGGAGACAAGCCGTGAAGTCCAAGGAAATGTTGATCAATACGGTTTGAGACCCGTTGCACATTTAGAAAAGCATGGCGTATTCAGCAGACCGACGCTCATCGCGCATGGTGTTCACCTTACTGATGAAGAAATCAGTATCATTAAGCAATATGATGTTCGTATTTCCCATAACCCAGGAAGCAATCTGAAGCTTGCGAGCGGTGTTGCCCGAGTTCCTGAACTTCTTCGTGCAGGTGTGAAGGTTTCGCTTGGAACGGACGGAGCGGCCTCCAATAATAACTTGGATATGTTCGAAGAAATGAGACTTGCCGCGCTGATTCACAAAGGTGTTTCTGGCGATCCTCTAGCTGTGCCTGCTGCAGAAGCGCTTCTAATGGGAACAAAAATGGGTGCAGAATCAGTATGGTTAGACAATGTAGGCCTCCTTCAAGCGGGCATGAAGGCAGACTTTATCGCACTGGATATTGACCAACCTCATTTCCTTCCGAAAACGGACTTCGTGTCCCATATTATTTACTCCGCATGTGCAAAAGATGTAGTTGATGTGTGTGTAGACGGAAATTGGATTGTTCGCAAGGGTGAATGTTTAACACTTGATGAAGAAAAAATTAAGCGTGAGTTTGAACAATGCTTTGATAAGCTCATTGGCTAAGTGATTTCCTTGTAAGTTCGTCTGGGGAGGTGAGCTTGCGTTCATGAATGCAAAGCGAACAAGGATCATAACGTTCGGTGTATTTATTATTTTGACACTAGGTGTAGTGCTTAGCCGCTTTTATTTAAATGTTCAAAATGAGCACTGGGACAATAAGCGCAAAGCGGTAGAAATAGCATATGAGAAAAGTATTATGACGAAAGCTACCAAGGTGGATTTCTTCTATGGAGATGAGCCACTTCAAATCGTTTATGGTGAAGATAAGTTGGGTCAAGGCGTCATTGTTTGGGTTTCTGACAAAGGTATACATGCTGAGATGACAGCTGAAGCGTTCACCGAGACGCAAGTTCGAGAAACTATGTTTAAAAAAGCTCCAGAGATTGAAATAGAACGTGTTCTGCCAGGTAAGCTTGGTAACGATTATGTCTGGGAAGTCTTTTATAAAAAGAAAGAAAACAGCGCTACACGTTATTTCTATGATTATTACAAATTCAAAGATGGACTCTATATGGACACGTATCGGCTCAGCCTGCATTAGGCTGAGTTTTGTTGTTTCCACTCATTTCATAAGGCTATTGTATATATAGCGTGATATACTCATCGTATAGCAATCGAGGCAACAAAATACGAAATAGAAAGGGGGACGTTGACTGATGAAGCTACGTCTCTTACCTGTCGTCATGAGTGTTATTATCTCTGCTGGAGTGTTATTCGGTGGTTGGTTCGCTTACACAAGTTTAGCTATGGAGAATCCATTATCTGATATCATTAGCAAAGTTCCCGGTGTGACAAGCTCAACGATGAAATTAGATAACAACCAAGTTGACATACAAGTAAGTCTAAACCCAGACGCCAATTTAAGAAATGTTGTCGAACGTATTCATACAGACGGTGCATCCATTATCGGTAAACGTACTGTAAATATAGATGTGAAGAGCACCCCTTCCGAGAAACTGGATCAGTGGTGGTCTAAAGCATTATTTGATGTAGCACAAGCGATGGAGACGAAGCATTATGCAGATATTCCAACAACCCTGCAGAAATATGCTGAGGGAGTTCCAACTATGAAAGTAGACAGCGAAATGGATCAAAATTATGTATATATTCGTTTGACAGATGGTGATGCCACCAAATTCATCATGCTACCTAGAACTTCCCAGATAGGAGTGTGGCCGAATGAGTAAAATATATAAAGAAATTGGGATTGGATTTATACCGGTTCTCTTGATTTTTTTAGTTTTTCTAGGTGTGAATGTAATACCTATCTTGTTTGTTAGTGTATTGGGTGTTTCCTTGTTTTATATGATTAAAGGCCGCGGCGGTGCCGGGATATCTGCTGGCGGCGGTGATCGTAAAAGTAAAAATCGCACGCCCTCGTATTTGACGTTCGATGAGATCGGTGGACAAGATCGTGCTAAGAAAGAATTGATGGAAGCTCTTGATTTTCTGATCAAGCATGAAGAAATTAAGAAATTAGGGATTCGTCCACTCAAAGGGATTCTGCTTACTGGTCCTCCAGGAACAGGGAAAACGTTAATGGCAAAAGCGGCCGCGCATTATACGAATTCTGTTTATATGGCTGCTTCAGGAAGTGAATTTGTTGAAATGTACGTCGGTGTCGGTGCAAGCCGTGTGCGTGACCTTTTTAAAGAAGCTCGAACACGTGCTGTTAAAGAAGGCAAAGACAATGCGATTATTTTTATTGATGAGATTGATGTTATCGGTGGTAAACGTGATGGAGGTCAACATCGAGAGTACGATCAGACGCTGAACCAGCTATTAACTGAAATGGATGGTATTCATACGAATGATGCTCCCCGTATTTTGATCATTGCAGCAACAAACCGCAAAGAAATTCTCGACAGTGCTTTATTGCGTCCTGGACGTTTTGACCGACATATTGAAGTGGACTTACCGGATAAAAAAGGCCGTCTATCCATTCTTGATATTCATGTGAAAAACAAACCGCTAGCTCAAGGCGTTTCATTGGATATGATCGCTGATCAAACCTTTGGTTTCTCTGGGGCACAGCTAGAAGGCGTTCTGAATGAGGCAGCCATTTATGCGATGCGTGAAGATAAATTGGCTATCGAACAGCACCATCTTGCTTCTGCGATTGATAAAGTAATGATGGGGGAAAGAACGGATAAAGAAACGGCGCAAGAGGAAAAAGAACGGGTTGCGTATCACGAATTAGGTCACGCGATAATTGCTGAAATTGTTCGCCCTGGCTCTGTTTCTCAGGTTACCGTTAGTCCTCGGGGGAAAGCGTTGGGATATGTGCGTCATAATCCGCCGAAAGATCATTATTTGTACACCAAGGATTATATTGAACAGCAAATCATGATTGCTCTCGGCGGCGCCGCGGCTGAAGAAATCTTCTATGGTGGACGCAGTACAGGTTCGCGTAACGATTTCGAGCAGTCACTTTCCATGGTTCGTAATATGATGGATTCCGGACTTACTTCCCTCGGTATCATTGACCGTGATATGGTGACGAAGGATCAGCTCATGAAAGAGAATACGATCATCCTTGATGCGCTGATGATTCGCACAAAGGAGCTTTTAGAGCAGCAGCGTAGTGTATTCGAACATTCCTTTGCGATTTTGATGAAAGAAGAAGTTCTTTCAGGTGACACGTTCCGCAATCTGTTCGATGCTTCTGTTTCGAAGAGTGCATAAGTTGACCGTTGGCCTTGTGGCCAGCGGTTTTTCTTATGCCCACAAACTAGTTGTGGATAAGTTGAGGTCGGCTATAATAGAAGCTGCTCAAAGGAAGTTAAAGAAGGTAGAATACTTACGATCATCAGGGTTCTATACATAATTTGATCACATCCCAACCCTACATGCCTGAATTGTGTCAAAGCTGAGATAATCTCGCGAATGTTTTGTGTATACTAATGAAATTGGAGAACAAAAATTGTATGATATGATTGAGTTTTCAAGATGAGGTTGAATTGAGAATTCATTGAGAATGCGAATAATAAGTAGTTGGTAATGAACGCAGCGTGGGAGAAGGAGAAACTTGTTATGGTATTCAAAACAATAGGTGTAATCGGTGGGGGAACGATGGGACAGGGGATTGCAGAAATGCTCGCTGCCCGTGGTTTGGAGGTATTACTCGTTGAAAAAACAACAGATAAGCTCGATCGAGCCATGGAACAGATTACGGTCAGCTTAGATAAGCAAATAGAACGTTGGTCATTGACAGATACGGAGAAGAAGCTGATTTTAGCTAAAATCAGAAAAGCCGATTCGCTGGAAGACATGGCTGCTTGTGATATGGTCATAGAGACAATTTCGGAAGACTTGAATGCTAAAAAGCATGTATTTTTTCAACTGAATCAAATTTGTTCGCCAGCCATAATTTTAGCAACGAATACATCCACCCTTAGCGTGACTGAGATCGCCGCGGTCACCACGAATCCCGAACGTGTGATTGGACTTCATTTTTTACATCCCGTGGCGAAAATTAACCTCGTCGAAATTATTCGAGCGATGAAAACGTCAGACGAAACCTTCAATCGAACACGCCTTTTCGTGGACGAACTCCTTTTAAAGAAAAGTATTAAAGTCATGGAATCGCCTGGCTTCATTACAACGAGGCTTATTTGCACATTGATTAATGAGGCGCTGCACACGCTGTCCGAAGGTGTGGCTTCCGCTGAGGATATCGATAACGCTATGCGGATCGGCTATGATTTCAAATATGGTCCTCTGGAGATGTGTGACCGATTTGGATTAGATTCGGTACATGCAGCCCTAGAAGGTATGTTCCGCGATTATGGGGACATGAAGTACCGTCCGTCCTTCCTATTGAAACAAATGGTACGAGCGGGGCACCTAGGAGTCAAAACAGGAGAAGGCTTTTTCCGTTATGATAAGGACGGTGACCGTTTGTGAATATTCTCGTTATAAATGCAGGGAGCTCATCGCTTAAATACCAACTCTTCCAAATGGAAAATGAATCCGTTCTCGCCAAAGGCAAGGTAGAGCGAATCGGGATGGAAACCGCGATATTGACACACGAGCCGACGGGGAAAGCGGAAGTTCATGAGGTTAGGGAAATTCTCGAGCATACGACAGCTATTCGCAAAGTGCTGGAGCTGTTGGTACACCCTGAACACGGCGTGCTGGCGTCAACGTCGGAAATCGACGCCGTAGGCCACCGAGTCGTTCACGGTGGCGAATCCTTCAAGAGCTCCGTCCTCGTTACTGATGAGGTGAAGAAGGAGATCAAGCGGCTCTTCGATTTGGCGCCGCTCCACAATCCGGCGCATATGCTCGGCATCTCAGCGGTGGAGGCGAACATGCCCGGCGTGCCGCAGGCCGTCGTCTTCGACACCGCCTACCATCAGTCGATGCCGGCGCACGCCTACCTATACCCGGTGCCGATGGCGCTGTACCGGAAGCACAAGGTGCGCCGCTATGGCTTCCACGGCACCTCGCACAACTACGTGAGCGAGCGTGCCGCAGCCTTCCTAGGCCGCCCGCTGGAGCAGCTGAAGCTCGTTACCTGTCACATCGGTAACGGAGCTTCCTGCGCCGCCGTGATGGGCGGCAAGTCCGTGGATACGAGCATGGGAATGACCCCGCTCGAAGGGCTGATGATGGGCACGCGCAGCGGCGATCTCGATCCGGCCATCGTGCCCTATGCGATGAGCAAGGAGGATTTGACGCTGGGCGAGATCAGCTCCATGCTGAATAAGCACAGCGGGCTGCAGGCGATCTCGGGAATCTCCAGCGATATGCGGGAGATTGTCGAAGCACTTGAGGCGGGTGATAAGAACGCCGCGCTTGCTTTTGAGATGTATGAGTATCGGCTCCGCAAATACATTGGTTCCTACGCCGCGGCGATGAATGGCATCGATGCGATTGTTTTTACAGCTGGTGTCGGAGAAAATTCCGAGCTGCTCCGTCAAAAGGTGTGCGAACGGCTGACATTCCTCGGTGTGGAATTCGATGAAGAAGCGAACCGCAAGGGGAGAGGTCTGGAGAGGCGGATTACGAAGCAAGGATCCAAAGTGGAAGTACTTGTGATTCCAACCAATGAGGAGTGGGTGATCGCTCGAGATACATTTGGACTCGTTCAGTCACAAACCATCTGATTTTTTGAATGGCCATGATAGAGGTTTTCTAATGGAAATAGTGTACAATAAAGAAGTGTTCAATAGGCTCGAGGTATCGGCATTTATTGAATAAAATGATGAAGTCTAGATTTTCACGAAAACTTTAAGGAGGTTCTAAAGCAGAATGAAAAGTACGATAAGCGAAGTTAAACATCATGTCGGCGAGTCGGTTACCATTGGCTGTTGGCTAAACAAGAAACGCTCAAGTGGTAAAATTCAGTTTTTACAACTAAGAGACGGTTCCGGATATATACAAGGTGTCGTAGTCAAAAGTGACGTAGGAGAAGACGTCTGGGAGGCTGCGTCTAAGCTAACGCAAGAAAGCTCTCTTTACATAACTGGTAAAGTGAAAGAGGATACGAGGAGTAAAGGCGGCTATGAGCTTGATGTCCTAGGCATTGAAATCATCCAAGTGACGGAAGAATATCCGATAACTCCGAAAGAACATGGCGTTGATTTCTTGATGGATAACCGCCACTTGTGGATTCGGAGTCCACGTCAGCGTGCGGTGCTCGTGATTCGCGCTCAGATTATTCAGGCCGTTCAGCAATTTTTCAATGAGCGTGGCTTCCATTTGGTCGATCCTCCGATTCTAACCCCTTCCTCATGTGAAGGAACAACGAATTTGTTTCATACCAAATACTTTGATGAGGATGCCTTCCTTACACAAAGCGGACAGCTCTATATGGAAGCAGCTGCGATGGCACTTGGCCGTGTGTACTCTTTCGGTCCTACATTCCGTGCAGAGAAGTCCAAAACACGCAGACATCTTATCGAGTTTTGGATGATTGAACCGGAAATGGCTTTTGTCGATCATATCGAGAACCTGGAAGTACAGGAGCAATTCGTTTCTTATATCGTTCAAACCGTGCTCAAAAATTGCGGAACAGAGCTGGAAACCTTAGAAAGAGACACAACGAAGTTGGAGAAAATTCAAGGCAGCTTCCCGCGAATTACGTATGATGAGGCCGTAGACTATTTACAAAAAAACGGTCATGAATTCGAATGGGGCGAGGATTTCGGCGCTCCGCATGAAACAGCGATTGCTGCTCAATATGAAACACCAGTTTTCATTACGCATTGGCCGACTGAAATTAAGGCGTTCTATATGAAGCCTGATCCTAGCCGTCCGGAAGTCGTGCTTTGTGCTGATATGATTGCGCCTGAGGGGTATGGGGAAATCATTGGAGGCAGCCAAAGGATTGATGATCCTGAGCTAATGGAGCAACGCTTCCAGGAGCATGAGTTATCGAAAGAAGCCTATCAATGGTACCTTGATCTTCGGAAATATGGCACCGTGCCGCATTCTGGTTTCGGACTTGGGTTGGAACGTACGGTTGCTTGGATTTGTGGTTTGGATCATGTGCGCGAAACGATTCCATTTCCTCGTCTCTTATACCGTCTGTACCCGTAAACGGGTTTATCGACCATGGGTAGAAAGGGGATCGGATGAGTAATGCAACCTAGTACACAACAGCAGATAGAAGCCGTCCTTGTGGCCGGCTTTCTGGAAGGGAATGTCGGAGTCCCAAGCCTTCTTCTCAAAAATTACCGCGCCCTTCAGTTGACTGAAATTGAAGTCATGACACTGATTCATTTGATATCATTTCTGGAAAAAGAAAAGAACGACTTTCCAACCACGGATGAGATTCAATTCCGCATGTCAGCTTCACCAGATCTGGTCATTGCCAGTCTGCAGAAATTGATACATGAGCAGTTCATCGCAATTGATGAGGATACAGCAGAAATAACGGGGATACGCAGTGAGCGATACAATCTTACGCCGTTATACCAAAAATTAGCCAAACGTGTGGCTGAGCAGCAGATGGCAGAGTTAAGCACGATCCGCGCATCCATCCCGTCTGACGAGAGTGCTAAAAATATTTATTCAACATTTGAAAAAGAATTTGCACGTCCGTTAACGCCTATGGAACTGGAAACAATCAGCGGTTGGTTGGATAAGGATATGTACAAAGAAGAGCTTATTATGACGGCTCTCAAAGAAGCTGTATTTGCAGGTAAAGTGCATTTCCGTTATATTGATCGGATATTACTGGAATGGAGCCGCAATCGAGTTGCGACTGTGGACCAAGCCAAGGAATATTCACAACGGTTTCGACAATCTAGATAGTAAGGAAAACGTCCTAATCTTCTCACAGTTCTCAACTGGAGAAAATGGGACGTTTTTTCATTGGGGCTGCCAGTTTTTGTAATGCTTATTAGCCAGACTATATAAGAGTGTGTTCAAACCAAAGGTTAAGAGATAGACAGGAAATGAGTAGATAAGCTGCCACCCATAATATTGAAACACCGAAAAGGTGACAGCAAGAGCTTCAAAGCCAACTGACGCAACCGACCAAACCAGGATATGTATAAACTGAAAAGGAGCACGAATTGGATACTTGTCATAAAAATACGCATAAAAATAACCAACTAGAGGAAAAGGAATCGTGTAAAGCAGAAAATCGTACAAATCATAGCTCGCGGTATCCATAATATCATACACATTATAAGGGTAAGAGGAAGACAAGATATTATCGACAGCTCGTCCCAAATAGGAGTTGAAAATCATCATGAGCAGTGCGACGGGAAGCGGAATTCGCTTAGGCAGCATGCAATATAGAAGGATCAATGCAATCATAATGATCGTAGCAAAGCCTTCGTTTGCGTCAAAAGTAATCGGTGGAATTAAGATCATACAGGTTGTTTGTCCCTACCTTTCAACCATCGAAGTACGTACATGAGTCCCATAGTAGAAACGATAAAAGTAAGCCACACAACAAACGACCACCAAAATTTCCAGTGTACGATATATACATAACCGGCAAGCTCCATAACAATAGGCATACTTGCTAAAATAAGGGTATAAATAATAGTCAGAATCGTGCGCAGCCCCTTATGATGCAATTTTAAATAAAAATGCAGAAACCAAATCATGGACATAGGAAATAGTAATAGATAATAGAACATGGTATCCCAAAATATTTGGTAGGTGCGATAAGGCACAATCAGTTGTAAATTCGTTACTACAATTTCAGAAAAATCTTCACCGAACAATGAGACCCAAAACCAATAGACTAGGACTTCGAAGAGATTCATGTTTTTTTTAACATATACATAAGAGATGAATAGAAGTAGAAATAAACTTGTATTAATGACTGAGAACATAGGCGTATTTGTATTCCTTTGCAAACGGATTTAACATGTAAACGTAGTTTTACCCATCTTGAGTGTTTCTATGAGACAAAAAAAAGTCAGAGCCTCGCCCATTTGGGCAAGGACCTGACTTTTTATTCATATACAGCTATTCATTGCCTTTATGCAGCAAGTGCGAGCGGTAAACATATTCGAAAAGGAACTCGAACGCTTCGAGATGGCGCTTAGCTTCAAAAGCATTCGCTCCCCAGGCATAAATGCCATGCTTACGCAGCACGATACCAGGAATTCGCGGAATAATCGCTCCTTCTACCAGCTCAGGGATGCGAGGGATTTCAGCATAATTGGGTAAAATGGGAATTTCGATTTGAGCTTCTTCATCCCAAATATTGAACGCCTTAATAAGCTCAACACCGTCTACAGGTATGCTTTTACGTTCCCAATACAGCTCAGAGATCAAATTATTGAATATCGTATGTACATGAAAAATGGCGCCTGCACCTGTTAAGCGGTAGATTTCACTATGAATCAAGGTTTCTGCCGATGGCTTCAGGCTAGTAGCCTCCGTCGGTTGGCCTTTCTCATTCACGAGTAGAAAATCCTCAGGTGTTTGCACGGATTTATCTCTACCGCTTGATGTGATAGCAAATGTGAATGCGTCGGGCTCGAAACCGCCCACACGAACAGACAGATTGCCGCTTGTTGCAGGAAACCATCCTCTGGCCGCCAAGTTTGCTTTAATATCGCGCAAATCAGCGAATGCACGCTGTTTGTCTTCCAGTAAAATACTCATACTACAGGTTCAGCCTCCAATTGCTTCATAATATCAAAGAAAGTATCGAATGGGTGATACGGATAGTCAAGCTGCTTACACATATCGATGAGATGAGAACGAGCAAAGATCGTATCGACCAGTTTAGCGCCCTCGAAATCCGTTATACTATCACCGATGATAATTCGCTCATATCGATTAGCGTCATAAGAGCGAATAATGCTTGTTTTGCACATCCCACAGTCTGTTGTACAATGCTCGTCACATCGGTTTGGCCACAAAATCTCAATCGTGTTTCCTTCAAATGTGCTGGCATTGCAGTAGATATGCTCACTTGGGATTGCAAAAGGCTTCAGCAGTGGATAGATAAAAAAATCAATGCCGCCGCTCGTAATCAAAAGCTTGATATTCTGTTCTTTGCAATAATCTACGAATTCTTTGAATCCATCACGAATCACAGCGTTATTGATCGCATATTCGACAATCTCATCCTTACGGGAAGTAGGGAGGAGGGCGAACATTTCACCAACACCTTGACGTATCGAGATGCTTTTATCTAAAATTCGTTCCACGATGGCTTCCCAACCAGCTGGGTTGAAATGCTTCATGATGGCAACGATGTTATCGTTCACCGTAATAGTACCGTCAAAGTCGCAAAAAATAATGCGTTCCTTACTCATTCTCTGATCCCCCAAGTGTCAATAGCTGTTTGTAACTCTGGATGTGTTTGGGCGTAGTCTTGAAGTGTAATTCCTTGCATAGTTGCATCAATCGCCTGACGGAAGGCTTGCCCACCCGCAATCGTTCCAAGTGGATGTCCATGGATGCCGCCACCTGCATTAACGATGACATCCTTGCCAAAATCACGCAGAATAAGCGGGACAAGACCAGGGTGAATGCCTGCTGAAGGGACAGGAAAGCTTGAAGCTAATTTCAATTGTACATGGGCAGGAGCGTTATAGGTGTAATCTTTTCGTAAATCTTCTGTTAGAAGCGCATGCTTAATCGCCATATTCTCTTCCCTAGGCATAACGACAGAGCCATAAGGAGAAGGGAACAGCACTAAATCTGCTCCAGCCAAACGCATAAGCTTGCCAAGCAGCACAGAAGCGGAAATCCCATAGTGCGGTGACGGATAAGTAGCGCCTGCCATGGCTGGATGAGCCATGATCGGAATCGTTATCTCCGGGTCGGAGCTTAATTCATACAGCGTATCGAAACCGTAAGCTAATACATTAAATAGTAAAGCGTTTGCTCCTGCACCGATTGCTTTCTTGGCTTGAGCTGCAAGCTTGGATGTTGGTCCTGTTAAATTGACAGCATAGAGCAGCTTTTGACCTGTTTCTTTGGTAGCTTGTGCAGCTGCTTCCAGGCAAATCTCGATCCGTTTTTCCAATGGTGTTAACGGATTTTCAAAAAGAATCTCATCGTCTTTAATGAGATCCACACCGCCAGCTGCTTGCAAATAAAATTGTTCGCGTAGTGCTGGAAGCTCATACCCAACTACCGATTTAAAGATGCTCATTAATAAAGGGCGATCATGCACACCAAGGAGATCTCGCACACCTTGCATACCAAATTTGGGACCGGTGAAGGCAGATAAGAAGTCAGATGAGAAAGATAAGTCAATTAGCTTTATTTTCCCGTCCATCGACAGTTTACCGAATACGGTGACTAACAAGGCAGGGATGTCCCTGCTGAAGTTCACATCTGGATATGCGATTGTGATGTTGGCATAGCGGTTTGAAATAGGCTCTCCCTGAGCGGGTTCATGGACTTCAACCGAAATCACTTTTCCTAAATGCTTCTCCATTTGGGCTTTTTGCGCTTCCGGCAGCTCGGTCCAGCTGCCAACCGTAAGGCCGACAGCGATGCTTGTTGCTTTTTTATGAAAATCGGCTTTCTCGTCGAAACTCCGATAGGTGGCTAGACAATATGCGTTCATCGTAAACATTCACCTGCTTTAGATAGAATTAGACCTTATGAAACTAGGAGGATTTCACTGCGGGGCTTGGCGCAGCTATTTGTTCGCCCATTTCTTTAGCTCGCTCTGCAGAACGGAATACGGCTTGTGAGATAGCCTCGCTAAACTGAAAACGATCCAACGCTTCTATAGAAGCTTGCGTAGCCCCATTGGGCGATGTAACCTTACGGCGAAGCTCAGCAGGATTTTCTTGTGTGAGCTGAACCATATGCGCGGCTCCGAGCACCGTTTGAAGTGTTAATTGATGGGCATCTTCTGCGGAAAGACCACCCTCAATACCAGCTTTGATCATGGCTTCCATGAAATAGTAGACATAAGCAGGACCGCTCCCAGACACGCCTGTCAGAATTTCTAATTTCTCTTCTTCCACGATCGTTACGATACCAACGGCCTCAAACATTTGGGTAGCAACTTGCTTGAATGTAGCATTGACCTTGGCGGAGAAGCTCATCCCTGTAGCGCCTAGACCAATTGTGCTGGACGTGTTCGGCATCGTACGAACAATCGGCATATTGGTTTGCAGCAGAGCTTCTGTTTTCGCGATAGAGAGCCCTGCGATTACCGAAACAAGAAGCTGCTGTTCGTTCAGAAGCGGCTGCAGCTCGGCGAAGGCATTCTCCACATCCTTAGGCTTCATGCAGAGAACGACGACATCGGCTTCACGCAGATAGGTTTCCTTCGTTAACGGGTCTGACGTTGCATGCAGTCCGTATTCCGATCGCAGAAAAGCTAACCTGTCTTGATCCGAGCGATTCATCACATATATATTTTGCGGATCAGCGACTTTTGTTTCAATGAGTCCGCGGATGATCGCTTCCGCCATCGAACCAGCGCCGACAAAGGCAATTTTGGTTTGGGATAAAGTAGTGGACATCGTACATTCCTCCTTGAATTTTGAATCGTTATTCGCGTATTTGTCCGCTTCCATAAACGCGGTATTTGGTTGAAGTTAATGCTGGCAGACCCATCGGTCCGCGAGCGTGAAGCTTTTGGGTGGAGATGCCGATTTCCGCGCCGAAGCCGAATTCAAAACCATCGGTGAAGCGGGTTGAAGCATTGTGATAAACAGCCGCTGCATCCACTTCCTGTAAAAATCTTTCAGCATTGGCCGCGTCTTCCGTCACGATACATTCGGAGTGCATCGTGCCGTATTCACGAATGTGAGCAAGGGCTTCATCGAGATCCTTCACAACTTTGATATTAAGAATGTAGTCCCCGTATTCGGTTTTCCAGTCTTCGATTTCGGCAACTTGCATACTAGGCACTAACTCACGAGCTCGTTCGTTACCTTTGAGCGCTACATGAGCACCTTTGAAAGCCTCTGCTATGGCACTCAAATGCTTTTCTGCAATAGACTCATGCACAAGTAATGTTTCCATGCTATTGCAAACTGAAGGACGCTGAGCTTTGGCATTGATACCGATGCGAACGGCCATATCGAGCTGTGCACTTTCATCTATAAAAGTATGACATACACCCGCACCTGTTTCAATGACAGGAACTGAGGCGTTATTGACAACATTTTGAATAAGCGAATGCCCGCCTCTTGGAATGAGTACATCGATGAGTCCATTCAATTTCAGCATTTCATCAACGGAACTGCGGTCTGCGCTTAGAATCAATTGAAGTGCATCAGCGGGAATGGCAGAACGGCTTAATGCACCGTGCAGAACTTCAACGATTTTCTCATTGGAAAATAGAGCGGAAGAACCGCCACGCAGAACGACTGCGTTGCCTGTCTTAAGACACAAACCAGCGGCATCAACGGTGACGTTAGGTCTTGCTTCATATATAATGCCAACCACACCAAGGGGCACACGGATTTTGCGAATGCGGAGTCCGTTTGGACGTTCAAAAGCTTCTAAAGTATCTCCAACAGGATCGGGGAGCTCGGCGATTTGGCGCAGACCTTCAGCGATCGCTGCAATGCGGGATTCATTTAGGGCTAGACGGTCGAGCAGGGAAGCGCTTGTGCCTAATTCTTTGCCTCGCTGCAAATCTTTGGCGTTCGCTTCGATAATCGCCTGCTGCTCCGTTACAAGGCTATCCGCCATAAGGAGCAGTGCTGCATTCTTTTGTTCAGTTGTAAGATTACCCATGGTCTGGGCAGCTTGTTTGGCTAATTTGGATTTTTGGATAACTTCACTCATGGGAAGATCGACCTCCTGTTTGGAATAAGGAATGGCAATGCGTAAGTATATGCTCGACAGATCGTTCATATTGACTGCCGTCTCGGCGTTCCTTACATTCGACTACACGCTCACTTGCTTTCTTGCCGACAGTTATCCGCAAAGGGAAGCCGAGCAAGTCCGAATCATTGAATTTAACACCAGGACGTTCATCCCGATCATCCCATAGGACGGAGTAGCCCGCCCTAACTAACGTTGTATAAATCTCTTCGGATAATTTCATTTGAACTTCATCCTGAACATGAACGGTCAGAAGATGAATGGTAAAAGGTGTAATGGACTCAGGCCATATAATGCCTCGTTCATCATAGTTTTGTTCGATAATGGCAGCCAGCACACGTGAGACACCGATGCCATAGCAGCCCATAATAATGGGCTCGGAAACCCCGTTCTCGTCGCTGAACGTTGCGCCAAGAGAACGGCTGTATTTGGTACCGAGTTTAAATACGTGGCCAAGTTCTATCCCTTTCGCAAAAGAGAGCTCGTGCCCACAATGGGAACATAGCTCACCTTGGGCGACATTGCGCACATCATGATAAGATATCGTTCCTAAATCGCGTTCAACCTCCACATGCATCAAATGGAAATCAGACTCATTGGCTCCAACGACAGCATCCTTCATGCCCCTGATAGAGGAATCAGCAATGATTCTTACATGCTCAAGTCCAATTGGGCCGATAAATCCGGCAATGGATCCCAGCTTCACTATGTCATCTTCGGAAAGCATGGAAACCTCGTTATTGGTGCCAATAGCATGCTTCAGCTTGATCTCATTTATTTCATAATCACCTCGCAGGAGGACGATAACTGGCTCTCCATCTGCTTGTAAGGCAACCGATTTAATGATCTGATTGGCGTCTATTCGTAGAAATTGACTAAGCTGTTTGATGCTTGTCACTTGCGGTGTGTGAACTTTCAATGGTTGCGAAGTCAGTAAAATGTTATCCACTCGCTCGGATATCGCTTGTTCCGGTACCGTCCCGATTGCTTTTTCAATATTCGCTGCATATTGGCAGGAGGTGCAGTGGACGATTGTATCCTCACCAACATCAGCCAGGGCCATGAATTCATGGGTATCTGTCCCGCCGATTGCGCCGGAATCGGCTTCAACCGCTCGGAACTGCAATCCGCAGCGTGTGAAAATGTTAACATAAGCGTTAAACATACTTTGATAGCTAGCATCAAGTCCGCTTTCCGAACGGTCGAAGGAATAGGCATCCTTCATAAGGAACTCTCGTCCGCGGAGCAGACCGAATCGCGGTCTGCGTTCATCGCGATACTTCGTTTGAATCTGATATAACGTGACAGGCAGCTTCTTGTAGGAATGAATCTCGTCCTTCACGATCGTCGTGATGACTTCTTCATGGGTTGCTCCCAGTGCAAACTCTCGGCCGTTCCGATCTTCCAGACGCATCAGCTCTGGACCATAGACATCCCATCTACCTGAGGTCTTCCACAGTTCGGAAGGGTGAAGAGCTGGCATTAGCATTTCCTGCGCACCGGCTGCATCCATTTCCTCTCGGACAATTTGTTGTATGTTTTGCAGGGCTTTAAGACCTAAGGGTAAGTAGGAGTAGATGCCACTGGAGAGCTGTCGTATTAATCCTGCACGCAGCATCAGTCGATGGCTAGCGGCTTCTGCATCTCCCGGAACGTCACGCAGGGTTGGGTTAAGCAATCGTTGTTGTCTCATAGCCCAGATAGCCTCGCTTTCTTCATTAGGTTAAAGGAACCCATTCATCACGGTGAATGACTTCGATTCGAGCAACTTCCACACGCTTCTGGACCTCATCGGTCGATAGGCCTGCGGCGGCTTGCACTTGCCATGCCGCGTAATTGACGACGCCGCGTCCTAGCAGCGTGCCTTCGATGCTGATCACCTCGACAACGTCGCCGGGGTGGAAATCTCCTGCAGCGCCTGTGATGCCGGCAGGAAGCAAGCTCTTGCCTCCGCTGAGCAGGGCCGCCTTCGCGCCTTGGTCAACGATGATTTGCCCTTGGGGCAGCGAGTGAAAGCCGACCCATTGTTTCTTCACCGGCAGGTTGTTCAGCGCCGTGTCGAAGTACGTGCCCTTGCCGCTTCCATCCACGGCATGCGGCAAATCACCGGGCTCGAGTACGCGCCCGATGAATACCGGCACGCCCCCGCGCATTGCGATGCGGGCGGCCTCAACCTTCGAGCGCATGCCGCCGGTGCCGACCGCGCTCCCAGAGCCTCCAGCGAAGCTGAACAGCTCATCGCTGATGGCGTCTACGCGATCGATACGCTGTGCGTTCGCGTTTTTGCGGGGATCGTCCGTGTACAAGCCGTCCATGTCTGTAATGATGATCAATTTGTTTGCTTTGACCAAATTGCCAACCAAGGCTGACAACGTATCATTGTCGCCGAATTTCAGTTCATCCACCGCGACGGTGTCGTTCTCGTTAATGATCGGCACGACGCCGCGCTGCAGCAGCTCGTCGACCGTCATTAGCGCGTTCTGCACGCGCTTGCGGTTAGAGAAGTCGTACCTAGTGAGCAAAATTTGCGCCACGCTGATGCCGTGGGACGCAAATGCTTCGTGGTACGCCTGCATGAGAAGCGCTTGGCCGACAGCGGCTGCGGCCTGTTTCTCGTGCAGTACCTTGGGCCGCGTACGGTAGCCAAGGGAGGTGAAGCCTGCGGCAACTGCGCCGGAGGTAACCAGCAGGACTTGATGGCCGTCCTGCTTCAATTGCGCCAGCTCCGATGCGAAAAAGCGTATTTTATCCGGGTTGAGGCCCCCGGTATCTGAAGTTAAAGAGCTGCTGCCGATTTTGACGACGATTCGCTGAGTCATATCGATCCCATCCTTTGATTTACATGTATGTAGATACAAAAAAGACTCCCGTCCTCAACACATAAGGACGAAAGTCTGTAGCTTCCGCGGTACCACCTTAGATTGGCGCACACCGATAGCGGCTGCACCCAACTCTAGATTCCCTAAATAACAGCAGGGCACTGTTCAACTCATCGTTGACTGTTCAGGGGCGGGTTCGGAGTCGGTTCACGGCAAGCTCTCTCAGACTATGGAGCTTACTCTCTGGTTACGTGCTTAACGGTTCCTACTATTCCCATCATAACGTTGCGATATAGAAGTTTTTGAGGACTTCCTTTTTTGATTCTATCTAGAATAGCACGCTGCACAAGCGTTTGTAAAGTAGCAGAAGCCTCTATATTTTCTGCTTATCCAAATAGATTCAGCTTACCGATTCGTTGCACGGCTTCTGCTAATCGTTCTTCAGAGGATAAGAGGCCAAGCCTTACATAGCCTTCTCCGTGCGTTCCAAAGCCAACGCCTGGTGCGACGACAACCTTCGCTTCTTGCAGAAGCAAATCGGCAAGACTCTGTGAGGTGTGTCCTTTTGGAACGGGCAGCCAAGAGAAGAAAGAACCCTGTGAAGGGCGTGCATGCCAACCGATATTGGAAAGAGCTGCATAAAGGGCATTGCGGCGGCTCTCGTAAACATCACGCAGCTCAGTTACACAATCTTGCGAGGCTGTGAGAGCTGTTGCGGCTGCCGCTTGGATACCGCCGAACAGCGAGCAGTAGTAATGATCCTGCATCAAGTTAATAAGGCGGATAACTTCTCGGTTCCCTAGGGCAAAACCAACACGCCATCCAGCCATGTTGTACGTTTTGGAGAGGGTATAGAACTCGATACCCACTTCTTTGGCGCCTGGTGTCTGCAGAAAGCTAACCGGCTTCTGACCGTCAAAGCCTATCGCACCATAGGCGAAATCACTTGCGACGACAACACCATGCCGGTGCGCGAATTCGACCGTTTCTTCATAAAAGGAAGCAGGAGCCGTAGCGCCTGTCGGGTTGTTCGGATAATTAATGAACATCAGCTTCGCGCGGTTCAAATCGGATTCTTTGAGCTGTGAGTAGTCAGGCAGAAAGTTGTTTTCTTCACGCAGAGGCATGAAAGCCATTTCGGCGCCGGCAAGAGCAACCCCGGACCAATAATCCGGGTAGCCAGGATCAGGAACCAGACAAACATCGCCGGGATTTAGTAAACATTGAGCTATCTCAATCAGTCCTGTTTTACCCCCAAAAAGAATCGCTACTTCCGTTTCGGGATCCAGATCTACGTTGTGATCCTCCTTATACCTTTGAGCAATGGCTTGTTTCAAAAATGGAAATCCGCTGAAGGGCGGATATTTATGATACAACGGATTAGCAGCCGCTTCTTGTATGGATGACACGATATGCGGAGGCGTAGGGCGGTCAGGATTCCCTTGGCCGAGATTAATGACGTCATGACCCGCAGCAATTTGCTCATTTGCTTTGCGTACGAGTGTTGCAAAAAATTGGGTTGGAAGTCCATTCATACGTTCAGCAGGCTGTATCGTAAATGGGCTTGTAGTTTGGGATGTTTTTGTCACGATTTAATTCACACTCCGGAGGTCGGGATTTTAATTAATAACCTTAATGTAACATGATTAATCTTTTTTTCATAGTGATGAAAATAATCGATTTTACATCGAACGGTCAATATCATAAAGTTAGTTCATTAGTGACGGAAAGGTGCTGAAGACCATGTCGGACAACACATTAGTGGCACAAGTTTTTTTGCAGGAATCCATACGTGCATTTGAAAATATGAAGAAGTTGGCGGATAAAGCTTTCGCGCAAACGGAAGATGCTCATTTTTATCTAACGTTAGATGAAGAGTCGAATTCGTTAGAATTGTTGATTAAGCACATGCATGGGAACATGTTGTCACGGTGGACAGATTTTTTAACAACGGATGGGGAAAAGGAAACGCGCCAGCGTGACGGTGAATTTGAAAGCAGCCAATACACACGGGAAGAGCTTATTTCCTTATGGGAGGAAGGCTGGAAGGTTCTGTTTGATACACTGCATGCACTCACTCCGGATGATGTTCTTAGGACCGTCCAAATTAGAGGAGAAGGGCATTCTGTGCTTCAAGCTATTCAGCGACAAGTGTCTCATTATGGCTACCATGTGGGGCAAATCGTTCTGCTCAGTGAGCATTGGGCCAATCATCATTGGGAGACTTTAAGTATAGCAAGAGGACAGTCCAAAGCGTTCAAACCTTCAGGAGTTCCATTGAGTTCAAACTTAAATTAGACTACTATAGAGAGATATTGGTAATCTGCCGCCCGAAAGGAGTCATCTTAGTATGTCCGAATCACAATTACTTCACATTGCACTAATTCAAATGGATATTCAGATCGGTGAACCCGATACGAACTTTGCTCAATTGGAGAAGCTTCTGCATCAAGCGGTGAGTGGAGATCAAAAGCCTGATGTGATCGTATTTCCAGAGATGTGGAATACAGGTTACGCCTTAACTGAGATTCAGCAGTTGGCTGATTCTAACGGTGTTAGGACGAAAGCCTTTTTGAGTGATTTTGCCCGGGCTCATCGTGTCAATATCATCGGCGGATCCATTGCTGATAAAAGAGACGATCGTGTTCTGAACACGATTTATGCGTTTGATCGCGAAGGCGCGGAAACAGCCGAGTATTCCAAAATCCACTTATTCCGGCTTATGGACGAGGAAAAGTTTCTACATAGCGGTGATCAGCTTGGCCGATTTGAGCTTGAAGGCGTTCCGGCTGGCGCGATGATATGCTATGACATTCGTTTCCCTGAGCTTGCGCGCAAATTAGCGCTGGATGGAGCAAGGATTTTGTTCGTACCTGCGGAATGGCCGCACCCGCGTTTGCACCACTGGCGTACGCTGCTCATGGCCAGAGCCATTGAGAATCAGATGTATGTCGTTTCCTGTAATCGTGTTGGGACTAGTGGAACGACGGATTTCTTTGGGCACTCGATGGTTATTGATCCTTGGGGCGAAGTGTTGGTGGAAGGCGATGAGAGCGAAGCGATTTTGCATGCAACCATCGACCTGACAGAGGTTGTACGTGTTCGCGCTAAAATTCCGGTCTTTGAAGACCGCCGTCCACATTTGTATTAGTCTAAAATAAAATATACCTGCACCTATTTGATTTTTTGTCGGTTTTTCTGTAAACTAAAGCCAATTGAATGATCAATTGTGGCTGTGAAGGATGAATAGTACTTGAACAACTTCAAGTTCAGCGAGCTGGGGACGGTGAAAGCCCAGATTGAAGCTCAAGGAAAAGGCTATCCGGAGCCAATACGATAAAGGGGATACGCTGCTTTACGAGTGTATCAACTAGGGTGGAACCGCGGGTGCGTAAGGCTCTCGTCCCTAGGCATTATTTGATGCCTTTGGATGTTGAGCTTTTTTGGCGTCTGCTCATATCCAAATGGTCGTCAAAGGTCATTGACCTATAAACGAGAAGCTGAAGGAGCGAACGAACAATGAGCGTTACTATGGATCAAGTTGTAGCATTAGCGAAGCACAGAGGTTTTGTATTCCCAGGTTCAGAGGTGTATGGCGGTTTGGCTAACACATGGGATTACGGTCCGCTTGGTGTCGAGCTGAAAAACAACATCAAGCGTGCTTGGTGGAAAAAATTTATTCAAGAATCCCCCTATAACGTGGGTCTTGACGCAGCAATTCTGATGAACCCGCAAGCTTGGGTAGCATCCGGTCACGTAGGTAATTTCAACGATCCAATGATCGATTGCAAAAGCTGTAAAGCTCGTCACCGTGCGGATAAATTGATTGAAAATAAACTGGCGGAGAAAGATATCGAAATCATCGTTGATGGCATGACGTTTGACGATATGATGAAGCTTATCGTAGAGCACAACATCGTATGTCCGGATTGCGGCAGCAAGGATTTCACGGAAATTCGTCAGTTCAATCTGATGTTCAAAACCTTCCAAGGCGTAACGGAAGCTAGCTCTAACGTCGTTTACTTGCGTCCGGAAACTGCACAAGGGATTTTCGTCAATTTCAAGAACGTTCAACGCACGATGCGCAAAAAGATGCCATTCGGAATCGGCCAAATCGGTAAAAGCTTCCGTAATGAAATCACACCTGGTAACTTTACATTCCGTACTCGTGAATTTGAACAAATGGAGCTTGAGTTTTTCTGTAAGCCCGGCGAGGACATGAAATGGTTCGAATACTGGAGAAGCTTCTGCCATAATTGGCTGTTGTCCCTAGGTGCCAAAGCGGATAACCTTCGCCTTCGCGATCACAACGACGATGAGTTGTCCCACTACAGCAATGCGACGACGGATATCGAGTACAAATTCCCGTTCGGCTGGGGCGAGTTATGGGGTATCGCGGATCGTACAGATTTTGACTTGAAGCAGCATATGGAGCACTCTGGTGCGGACTTCAACTATATTGATCCAGAAACAAACGAGCGTTACATTCCATACTGCATCGAGCCTTCCCTAGGAGCAGACCGCGTTACGTTAGCGCTTCTGATCGATGCTTTCGAAGAGCAAAAGCTGGAAGGTGACGACAGTCGTACAGTTCTGCATTTCCATCCTGCACTGGCACCGATTAAAGCAGCTATTTTCCCGCTTTCCAAAAAGTTGAATGAAGGCGCGCAGGCTGTATTCGCCGATCTAGCGAAGCATTTCATGGTGGATTATGATGATACGGGTTCTATTGGTAAGAGATACCGCCGTCATGATGAAATCGGTACACCGTTCTGTATCACATACGACTTTGAGTCCGAAACAGATGGTCAAGTAACGGTGCGTGACCGTGATACCATGGAACAAAAACGAATACCAATTTCTGAATTGAAAGCATTCATTGAGAATTCACTTCAATTCTAATACCAATTTAAACCAAGCCCCCTGTGAGAACGTCGATTGACGTGTTACAGGGGGCTTTTTTTAGATGACATAATCCAAAATTTCGCTGTAAGGTAAGTAGCGTGTTACACCCCGGAGAGGCGGGCTATATACATGAATGGAAACAGCAGGCTCGTGGAAAGGATTGCTTAACTGATGAATTTGCTGGCAAGGTGCTTCAAAATATTCACCTGACCCAATATAGTCATCTGTTTGGGCGACGGGATAACCTTCTGAATCCAATCGATACTTGGTATTGACTAACGTTCCCTCAACTAAACAAGCGGAGCCGATGGACGAGCCATGGTTATGAATCGCGGTTGCCTCCGAAGCAGGTATGTGAATCACAATAACTTCGAGATCTTTCGTGCTATAAACGACATTCCGACCATAAGGTAGTTGTTTGGGCTCTGTTTTATATACAGGCACCTCATGAAGTAAGTTGTCTAAGGATTGTAGGGCTACTTTCAGTTGTTCTAAGGTGGGTTCTTGCAATTTACAGAATGTCTGCTCAATTGCTCTTAATAATGTCATGGTTTCCGCCTCCTAGGCTAATGCTATCTTTTTATCATTTATTATTGGGGAATGGATAAGTTTTATTTATATATCGTATGCATTCAGAGGTCAAAAGGTTAGAATGATCTGTGGAATTTTAATCAATTTGGTAAGTAATCGGTCTGTGGACGGGGATTTTTTCATACTCTAGAGCGATTCCTTTAAGAGATGGTTATGTCAAAATTGAAAGAGTGGAGGTTCCTTCGAAGTGCAAGCGTTTGGTAAAACGTGAAAAGAGAGGATGAGACTAATGATGGTGGATATAAAAGAAGAAGACACGAAAGCGATACTCGCCATTTTCGAGTCGCTTGGCAAAGCTTGGAATGAGCATAATGGGCAGGCGTTTGGCTTATGTTTTACTGAAGATGCGGACTATGTGACCTTCAACGGACAACATATCAAGGGGCGACAAGATATTGCGGATATTCATCAGAAGCTGTTTGAAGGTGTGTTGAGAGGCTCGTCGATGATGAATGGCGGTTCCATACAGGTTCGATTCCTATCTCCCGAGCTGGCTATTGCTCATTGTGTTGGTGCTGTTAAACTCAGATGGCAGAAAAAAGCGCCAAAGAACAGGGATTCTATCAATACGAATGTGATTGTCAAAGAAAAAGGCGATTGGAAAATTGCAGCTTTTCACAACTGCCGCATCCAACCGCCGAATTTTATTCAAAAATGGTTTATGAAATAATCACATTTGCATAGCTTAAACCCGGAACGGAGGCAACCGTCTGCCATCGATATCCGTGAAGCCATACTGCTCCGCTAGGGTACCTACCTCGAGAAGCTGACCTGCCTTTATACTTACAAGAGGATCGGATGCTAAAGCGACAACTGCGCGACCGATATATTCCACAGATTCCGTCGTATGAAGTGCTTCGACTTTCATGAAATCAGGATCACCTGGTTCTAAACCATAATGCTTATAAACGGCTTCCGTTCGCATCCAGCCTGGTGCTAAAGTAAGCGCGGTTACATCGATATGGTTTGCTTTCAGATTTTGAGACATGGCGCGCGTCATATTCGCAACCGCTCGTTTCACTTGTGTCATAAAAAACGTTGATAGGGTAGTCGCCGCCAATGTCAGAGTAGACGCCTGTGTTAATCAAAAGACCGCGATTTTGTTCGAGAAAAAAGGTAGACATTGCATACCGGCTTGAAACCATCTGAGCACGCAGTCCTGCCTCGAACATTTTGTCCCAGCGCGTCATCGGCTGCTCCCAAAAGGGAACAGAAAAATCGACATCATAATAATTCTCGTAACCACCCCAGGCATTATTGACCACAACATCGAGCGTTCCTTGTTCTTGTTGAATACGTTCGTACAAAGTTTTGACATCTGCATCGATGGTATGGTCACAACGAACGGCGATTCCTAATCCACCGCGCTGTGTAACAGCTTCAGCGGTATCTTCAATTGTACCCGTGAGATCTGTTCTCGTGGACTTCGTTCTCGTACTGCGTCCAGTCACATAGACAGTGGCCCCAGCCTCCCCAAGTGCTAAGGCAATGCCGCGGCCGCCGCCTCGACTGGAACCGGTAACCAAGGCAACTCGACCTTGCAGGTTTTTTGTATGCATCGTTGTACCTCCTTAGAGTTTATCACCAGAAGAAACATCATTATTCGCTTCGTGAGCTCAGTTTTAATGTTACATCGAATCCATGACAATTCTTGTCATAGTATTTAAAGCCTGGAGAGATGTATCGCTCGACTCTATCTAATAGAAAATGCTTTATACTCGTTCATTTATATGCACTTTTTGCAGTTATCCCTTTGGAATACGACCGATTTCATTTCAAGTTAAATCATTCCCATATGCATGCTGCATAGCACGAATTTGCTCACGAATCCAAATCACCATCTCCAAGGGCTCTTCGACTAGGGCGTCCGCACCCAAACTGAGAAAATACTTTGAAAAGTACGATAAATTACTTCGATGCATGTCAGCCACTAATAGTCCACTGCCATCGTCATTGAGTTTCACATTTGCGTCCAGTCCATTACTACGCTCATATGTCCTAACTCCAGCTGGAGTCAGCTTCACCCGGAGCTTCATGGTCATAGGGCCTGCCTCACGCTCTTGCCCTGCTAACAGCCAATCACCAATTGTGTAATGTTTGATGTTTTTACTCGGATGAGAGGATTCGGCTCGTTCCAAGCGGTGTATGCGATCAGCGCGAAATAAGAGGAATCCTTCTTTTTGAAAGCAATAGGAGGGGAAATACCAGAAACCATTAGACGCGTAAATACCAATTGGCTGCACGACTCTCTCTGTGGTTCCATCTTTAGACGCGTAGGTTAAGCGTAAAGGTATTTCATCAATTGACGCTTCCAACAACTGCTCCAAGAAGGGGGAACCTTGAGTTCGCGTAGGCGTCCAGAAGGATACCCGATCTTTAAGTGCATCGATTCTCACCTTCGTATCCGTAGGGAGATAGTGATAGAATTTATTAAGAGCAGATGTCGATTCCGCTGCAAAAGGGAGCGCTCCATAATATTGGAGCGATTGAAAGGCGAAGAACATCGCAACAGCCTCTTGTTCGGAGAATAGAATCGGAGGGAGCATCCGCTTCTTTAATAAGCGATATCCCCCGTGTGGGCCAAATTCGGTATAAAGCGGCATACCAAGCTCACTCAACTCTTGTAAATCGCGGTGCATCGTGCGTTCCGAGACGCCGAATTCATCGGCCATCTCTTTTGTAGTGAACTGCATACGTTCGTTTACTGCCATCATCAACTGAATTAACCGTTGAGTTTTATTCATTGCTGGGTTTACCTCCTATGCTAACCGATTGTTCGCATAACCTCTTTCATAGTGGAAACGAAAGCTTCAGCAGCTTTGGAGATGTATCTGCCTTTACGATAGGCAATAACGAGTGTACGAGTAGGTCTGCCTTCAAGGGGAAGGTGAATCGGAGATAACTCACTGAAGCTTCTTTTTGAAATTAAATATGGGACGAAACCGATTCCCATGCCTGCAGCGACGAGGGACTGAACCGTCTCCATATTGCTGGACTCGAAGACAATATTGGGGGTAATGCCAGCTTTTTGGCATAGATCAAGCGTTAGCTTGCGAAATCCTTGTCCTTTTTTCAAAGCGATGAAAGCTTCCTTCTCTAATTGTTCGATTCGAATTGGTTCTTTACTTGCTGCTAATCGATGCAGTGGAGGTACCGCGAGGACGATTTCTTCCTCCAGCAAAGTCTCATAAACGAGAGAGTCCTCTCGTAATGGTAATGAGAGCAGCGAGATATCGGTTTGTCCATTCATCGTAAGTGTTTCTAAGTTAGAGGATGTCTCTTCAACGAGTGTAATTTCAATATCCGGATATGCCGCTTGAAAGACAGGAACCACGAAAGGCAGGATCGTTGAACCTGTAATTGGCATACTGCCTACCACAAGTCGACCCTTTTTCATCTGTGAAATGTCTTCCATTTCTTTCTTCAGCTGTTCGACCATGTCGAGGATTTTTTGTGATTTTTCAACAAAAAGGGACCCAGCGTGAGTAAGCTCAACTGAATTGGTGCTGCGCTGGAAAAGAAGGACGCCGATCTCTTTCTCTAGCTTGGATAGCTGCTGGCTAAGTGAAGGCTGTGCAATATGAAGCTTCTCCGCGGCGCGCGAGAAATTTCGTTCGATCGCAATTTGAATCGCATATTGAAGTTGACGTAGTTCCATAGTGAGGCTCATCTCCTGAAAGTAATAATCATAGCTTGTTTTATTGATACAGCCTATAAAGTATAAAGATAATATACCAGATTTTAAGCTTTGATATGAGAAAAGCTCGTTCCGTATTCTCAACAGAAGAGCATCCGTGTTTAGAGGTACAAGTAAAAGCAGCCTGCGGACAAAATCCACTGACTGCTTTTTTGAAATAAAGTATATGATCATGAGTTAAGTAATGTTAACTACCTCTTCTGCCTGTAACCAAATTGAATACCAAAGAGATGACGGCCAAAACGAGCAGTAGATGGATTAAATTTCCTCCGATATCAAAACCGATTCCTAAAGCCCACAAGACAAGAATCACTACAAAAATGGTCCAAAGCATAAGTAACACATCCTTTTCAAAATGTCATAATTGCTTATGCAAGATACTAACCACCTTTTTTATATTCGAATCATCCTATAGGAATAATCTATGAAGCTTATAGTTATTATATCTTGGAGCTATGACGTTATCCGTGCTAAACTACGTTATGAGGGTAAGACATTAACAATTAGAGCGGATAATGACAAGAGGTGACTGGATATGAGTAAAAAGACAATGTTTCAGAAGATTTGGGATAATCACGTTATTAACCAGGAAGAAGGCAAGCCCAGCGTAATCTATATTGATTTGCATCTTGTGCATGAAGTAACTTCACCGCAAGCTTTTGAAGGCCTTCGTTTATCGGGTCGCAAGGTTCGCAGACCAGATCTAACATTTGCAACGATGGATCATAACGTGCCAACTAAGGATCGTTTCAACATCACAGATCCTATTTCCAAACAACAAATTGATACACTTTCACAAAACTGTCGCGATTTCGGCGTTACGTTGTTCGACCTAGACAGCCTTGACCAAGGTGTTGTACACGTTATGGGACCTGAGCTAGGACTTACACATCCAGGTAAAACCATCGTTTGCGGCGATAGCCACACATCGACACACGGCGCATTCGGCGCACTTGCTTTCGGTATTGGAACAAGTGAAGTAGAGCACGTTCTTGCTACACAAACACTGCAACAATCCAGAGCAAAATCATTGGAAGTACGCATTACAGGAAATCTGAAACCAGGCGTAACTGCAAAAGATTTGATTCTTGGCGTTATTGCTAAATATGGTACAGATTTTGCAACGGGTTATGTTATTGAATATACCGGTGAAGCGATTCGTGGTCTTTCCATGGAAGAGCGCATGACGGTTTGTAACATGTCCATTGAAGGTGGAGCTAGAGCAGGTCTTATTGCACCTGACGAAACAACATTTAACTACCTGCGTGGTCGTGAATACGTTCCACAAGGTGCTGACTTTGACGCTGCAGTCGCAGAATGGTCTAGCCTTGTTACGGATGAAGGCGCAGTGTATGACTGGGTGCTGGAGTTTGACGCTGATTCCTTGATTCCGCAAGTAACCTGGGGAACTAGCCCGGGGATGGGGACAAGTATTACAGCATTAGTTCCGGATCCGCAAAGCTTCGAAACAGAAAATGAACGTAAAGCTGCTGAAAAAGCGCTTGAATATATGGATTTAACACCAGGTACGCCAATGACTGAACTGAAAGTTGATTATGTTTTCATCGGTTCTTGCACAAACGGACGAATTGAAGATCTTCGTGCTGCAGCTAAAATTGCACAAGGTTACACAGTAGATCCAAGCGTTACAGCTATCGTAGTCCCAGGTTCCGGACGCGTTAAAATTCAAGCTGAAAAAGAAGGATTGGACAAAATTTTTGAGGGTGCTGGCTTCGAATGGCGTGATGCGGGCTGCAGTATGTGTTTGGCTATGAACCCAGACGTGCTGCAACCAGGTCAACGTTGTGCATCGACATCCAACCGTAACTTCGAAGGTCGTCAAGGCCGCGGTGGACGTACGCATCTCGTGTCTCCAGCAATGGCTGTTGCAGCAGCAATCAAAGGTCATTTCTACGATGTTCGTGATTGGGAAATCAAAGAATACCAACAAGCTTAATTTGAGCTGATTAAGGCAATGCTTACGATGCTAGTTTTGCTTAAGCAAAACTTTAAGGAGAATGAAAACATGGAAGCTTTTAAACAACATACAGGCCTAGTCGGTCCTGTGGATCGCGTGAATGTAGATACAGATGCCATTATTCCTAAGCAATTTCTAAAAAGAATTGAGCGTTCCGGTTTCGGTCAATTCCTCTTCTTCGAATGGAGATGGGATGAGGCGGGCAACGTTATCGAGAACTTCCCATTAAACCAAGAACGTTATCAAGGAGCTTCCGTTCTGCTTTCCAGAGCGAACTTCGGCTGCGGATCTTCCCGTGAGCATGCACCTTGGGCGATTCAAGATTTCGGCTTCCGCGTTATTATCGCACCGTCTTATGCTGACATTTTCTACAACAACTGCTTCAAAAACAGCATTCTGCCAATAAAGCTATCGGAAGAGCAAGTGGATGATTTGTTCGCCCGTACAGCGAAGCATGAAGGCTACAAGCTGAATGTCGATCTTGAGAACAAGACACTCACAGATGAATACGGCTTAAAAATTCAGTTTGATTTGGATGAGCACCGTCGTCAGTTCCTGCTGCAAGGCTTGGATGACATCGGCCTGACACTTCAACATGAAGAGAAAATCACAGCCTATGAGCAAGCTCACCAAAAACGTTTGGCTTATAAATAAAAATGTGATCATAGAAAACGCAATCCAATGAGTTCTTACATGGATTGCGTCTTTTTTTGTTCTAGTTGCAAGAGCTCTGACCTAGCCAATGGCTAGGTTTTTTTATTCTTCTTTTTTTGCAACTTTTGGTAGTTTTCCGCGTCTAATAGATTACTAGATTGTCGATTGAACGGAGGTTTTGCTGTCGGGCATATGATTATTTTGATACAATGGACACGTTGCTGCTAGTTTTTAAAAGATAGATTTTAAGAGTTTGAAATTACAACCCCAATTCCGACATTACATAGAGGTGAATGATGAAATTTCCTGCATTTTGTTTAATGCTGCTAGTTAGCATGCTGCTTCTCCCTACTTATGCAATGGGAGCCGAATCCCCAAGTGTAATTAAGCTCTATATGAATGAAAAAAAACTGGAAGCTAACGAAGTTCAGCCCCGTATAGTTAGTGGCAATACGATTGTACCTGTAAGGATTATCGTTGAAGAAATTGGTGCCAAGGTGAGTTGGGATGAACCCACACGCAAGGTAACCATCGTCAAAGGCGATATGAACATTCAATTGGTCATCGACAGTAAAACGGCCCTGATTAAAGGCAAGAAGGAAAGTTTGGAAGTAGCGCCAATCATCGAAAAAGGCAACACGATGCTCCCACTTCGTTTCATTGGTCAACTTATGGGTATTGAATTTAAATGGGACTCTTTAACCTCTTCCGTTCATATGTTCAAAAAAGATGATTCGGATTCCAAACCTGTTACAGGACCCATCGATGTTGTAGATGGCAGCAATCCTGGCGAAGTAACACCTCCAAAACCGCCAGTACCGGATACAGGCACAGATCCAGGAACGAAAACACCCGATCCTAATGCCCACTTGTTGACTTCGATTGTGCTCTCTGAGAAGGAGTTAGCGGTAGCCGCGAAAGACGGCTCTTTAGTTCCGACTATGATGAAATTATCGAACCCGAATCGCATCGTATTTGATTTCCCGAACACATCTTTAGATCCTTCTCTCCAAAAATTGCTTGTAAATAATGCGGGGGAACTGCCCTCTAAGCATCCTTTGGTTGAGAAAGTGCGCTTTTCTAACTTTGCAGATAATCCGGCTACAGTGAGAATTATTTTGGATTTGAAAGGTTCAGCTGACTATCGCGTACAGCCTTCTAAGCTTACGAATCAATGGACAGCCGCGATTGTGGAACATCAGTTAACCGTGGTGATTGATGCAGGACACGGGGATAATGATCCCGGTGCATTGTCCATAACTGGCAAGCATGAGAAGGATTTTACACTCGCTACAGCGAAGAAGGTAGAGAAGCTTCTTGTTCAGGACAAGCGAGTTAACGTCCTTATGACTCGCTCTGACGATACGTTCATTCCACTGGATGGCCGGGTTTCTTTTGCGAACGACATTCAAACAGATCTTTTCCTATCGATTCACGGGAATAGCGCCAAAGCTACGGTATCGGGAACGGAAACGTATTATAACAGGCCGGAAAGCATAGCTTTTGCTAATACAATCCACAAAAATGTAGTTGCCGCTGCTGGATTTCCTGATCGCAATGTACGTCAAGCTGATTTCAGGGTCATCACGAAAACGACAATGCCGGCTGTTCTAGTCGAAGTGGGATATTTGTCCAATAAGAACGATGAATCTGCCATGTTCAAGGAAGCTTTCCAAGACAAAATAGCGGCTTCTATCGTTGCTGCCATCAAAGAATACCTGAACCTCAAATAAGAGACGAAAGCTTTAAATGTATGCTTTCGAAGTTCGTTTTGCTAGGCAAAACGCTAAGGAGTGAGTGAGATGACCAAAACAAGTCGCCTAATCCATGGGGTGCTTCTTGTAAGTGCCATCACGTTGTCTGTAACCGCCTGCGGTCAGAAAGGTCAACTCGTCGGCGGAGCAACACCGCAAGCTACAACCGAGGTGCCGACCCCTACAACGGTGGTACAAAGTCCTGCACCAACCCCAACAGCAACACCAGAACCTTTAAAACAAAAAAAGGTCAAAGCTTTTTACAGTGATCAGGACGAAATGAAACTTATAGAAAAAGAAGTCACGATCAGCTACAAACAGGACGCTGACGTGTATGAAGCCGCACTTAACGCACTCAGAAAGAGTGATGATCCTAAAGCAATTCCTTTATTTGATGATCTTACTTTCACAAGCACTTCGTTTGATAAAGCTAAGGGTGAATTGAAGATCGACCTCAAATTTGGTCCCAAAACGCAATTAGGCGCTCCGGGTGAGGAGTTGTTTTTACAAGCTTTGAAGAAAACCGTGTTTCAATTTCCAGAAGTGAAGGCTTTATATGTGCTGAAAAACGGCAAACAAGTGGATAGCTTAATGGGGCATCTAGAGCTTCCGTATCCAATTAAACGACCTAATTAAATGTAGTAGCAGAGGAGTCTAAATCAACGATGAATAACAAGAAATTAGCAAGTGCAATTGTTAGCTCTTTAATTATTACAAGCCTGGCGGGGACCCCAGTTTTGGCGGCAGAGTCAGTAAATACGACATCAACAAGTAATGTAAAGCTTTCTTTCCCTGACGTGAAATCGGACTATTGGGGTATTCGACATATATCCAAACTTGCTTTGGAAGGCATTATTGAAGGCTATGAGGATGGCGCTTATCGGGCAGAGAACTCGGTTTCACAGCAAGATGTCCTTATTATGGCTACTCGTATGATGGGCTTGCAAGGCGATGTAGACGCAATGACGACAGCAACGGTGTTTCCCGATTTCATGCTGGTTGATAACTATGCGCGAAATTATGTAGCCATTGCTCTCCAGAAAGGCTTGATTTCCAACGAGGAAGAGAAAGTGAGAAGCCAAAGCGATAAGTCCAAAGATAAATGGGGCCAGCGTAAGGCAACGAGAGAATGGGTAGCTGAAGTGGTGATTCGCGCTATCGGGAAGGCGACAACTGCTCAAAGCTTATCGTCAACACCAACGGCTTTCAAAGATAATAATGACATCAGCACCACGACATTGGGATTTGTTAATGCAGCTGTTGCTTTAAAGGTTGTTGACGGCTTCGAAGATGGCACGTTCCAACCTAAAGGGGCAGTTACGCGTGCTCAAATGGCAGCTTTTTTAAGTCGTTCGCAAAAAGAGCTTGCAACATTGCCTTCACGTGCTGTGAAAGGGTACATGACAAGCTTAACGAGCGGCACGATTGGCCTTATGGACAAAGACGGGAATACGAGTACATATAAGCTTTTGCCGAACACAGTGTTCTATGGGAATAAAAATGATACGGCAATAGGCGCGAAAACGCTGCAAGAAACGTTTGAAGTTTCGCTCGTTCAAGTGAATGGAACAGCTTACTATGTTGAAATCATTAGCGATGAGCTGCAGCTAGATATTCATGAAGGTAAATTATTGAAATTGAATATGAGCAGCCTCAAGGCGACATTGGATGACTTTGAGAGCTATGATTTAGCAGCGGATGTCGCTGTGACTGATACGGAAGGACGCGGTCTTAGCCTAGGTTCAATTGTGAATGGAAGCACGATTGAATTGCGTAAAAGCAAGATTGTCAAAACCGATAAATATACGTCGATCATAGTTAAACAGGTGCCCGTTAATAAAACAGCAGAAGGCGCGATTCAAACACTTAACAAAGATGCGATGCAAATTACGCTGCTAGACACCGTGTCAGGGCAGCCTGAAACGTACGGTTTCTCAAGTAATTTGATTGCGACTTTACCAGATAACAGCCTCGTAGATATCAATTCAATTCACGTTGGAGATTCGGTCGAGTATACGATCAAGAACAGTGAAATTGTGAAGATTGTTATTAAAAAGCAAGCAGATGTTGGTGTGAGTGTTGAGGGGACTTTGAAAGCACTTGGAGATGACAAAACATTTTTAACGATAACTAAGGCAGCCGGCGGGGCATTAGCATCCTATGTTCTTAGCGATAACGTGCAAGTCAGAATCAATGGTTTAGCCACGGCTAGTATTTATGATATCGCTCCAGGAGATCAGCTTAAGCTGGATGTTTTGAATAACAAAGTAACTTTAATTACTGTAACCAACCGTTCAATTGAGAACTTATACTTTGCCAAAATTATTTCATACGATCAAGCTTCGAAATTATTAACCGTTATAGATAATACAGGTAAACCGCATGCTTATATTTTAAAAGATACAGTTTCTATTTCATATGCTGGAGTGAAGCTTCCTTTTGCAAACTTTAGCAGTACATTTACGGCTGGTAAATATGTAGATCTACTTGTTTCAAAAGATAACGTCACTCAAATTCAAATGTCCTCCCAATTGGATGGCGCATTAACACAATTAAATTTACAAACGAATGATATAACATTGAAAACGGACAGCGGTCAAAGCTTGACGTTCAAGCTTAACTACGCTCCTCAGGTAGAGCTTGCGAATAAGCCTAACAGTACACTTTCCGATCTTAAAGTTGGGGATAATATTAGTCTTTTACTAAGCTTCGATCAGGGAATTGTCACGAAAATTGTAACGAGTAAAACGGCACTTTATAAAACAATTTTATCAAATGTGAACAGCAAGCAAATTACCGTGACGGATCAGTCGAACACTTCGTATGCCATTTCCCTAGAAGGTGTTCCAATCGTCAAAGCGGATCAAAGTGTAGGTTCAATTACAGACTTTGCTATCGATGACTATGTGAAGCTGACGTTCAAGGGTCTGGCTGTTGTAAAAGCAGAGCTGATTAGTCCTGTGCGCGGTAAGGTTACAGCTGTGAATGCGGCTAGCTCGAGCCTAACCGTTCAAGATTTCTCAGGTAAAAGTCAAGTGATTAACGCAGGCAGCAATTATGACGTTAAACTTAACGGCGGCGTAGCATGGAGTTTCACTTCCATCAAAGTGGGCGATCGTGTGCAAGTGATGAAAGACGCGAGTGACAAACTTCTTATTCAAGTAGCTGTAGGATCTAAGCGGGAAGTGGATAACTACAATAATGTCGTGAACCAATTTTACTTCAAAGCTACAAGCTCCGGAGAAAAAACGGCGTATAGTATTTTCCCAAGAGCCTATTTCCATAAAGGAACAGACGTTGTGTCGGCATCATCTTTTGCAGCAGGAGATCAAGTAACACTTTATGTGTTAGACGATAAAATTGTTGAGATTGAGAAATAAATTTGAACGAAAATGAAGTTCATCCGTCTGTATATTAGGAGCTTGACTTCTAAGGCAGGCGGTTTTTTTTCTAATTTTAAAAATAAATATGGCAATTTTTTAGAAAATGTTCGCATTTTGACGCTTTCAAGCATTGATTCTAACGCCACAATTCGCTACACTGGAGATTATTACGACCCTAAGGAAGTAAAGACATGACACAGAAGTTAGTAAGACATATTTTGGATACAATCGGTGAGCTCTTTCCGGATGCACATTGCGAGCTGCGCCACAGTAATCCGTTTGAATTAACGATTGCTGTATTATTATCAGCTCAATGCACCGATGAAACCGTGAATAAGGTGACATTGGATTTATTTCAGAAATATAAGCGTCCTGAAGATTACTTGGCCGTTCCGCTTACGGAACTGGAGCAAGACATTCGACGGATTGGTTTATTTCGAAATAAGGCAAGCAATATTCAAAAGCTGTGTCAATTGTTGCTGGACAAGTTTGAAGGCGAAATTCCAGAGAAGCACGAACACTTGGTCGAACTACCAGGCGTAGGCCGTAAAACGGCAAATGTCGTCGTATCGAACGCTTTTGGGGTACCTGCTATTGCGGTAGACACTCATGTTGAGCGAGTCTCCAAAAGACTAGGATTAGTTGGCTGGGACGATTCAGTACTTGAAGTAGAAAAGAAGCTGATGAAGAAGGTTCCGCGTGAAGAGTGGACACAAACGCATCATCGCCTTATATTCTTCGGTAGATATCACTGCAAGGCTCAGAACCCGCAGTGCACGATATGTCCATTGTTGGACAATTGTCGTGAGGGTAAGAAACGTATGAAACCAAGTGCAACTAGGAAAACTATTACAAACAAATGATATGCAGACAAAGGATGGGATTTGAAATGAAATGCATCGCCGTATACACGAATAGCTTTGAACTGTTCTCCGATATTTATGAGCAAGTGATTAACACGCCTCTAGCCGATAATGAGGAAAAAGTCATTGAAGGTGTAACAGTCAGTGAATCCGGTGAAGTTCCTCAGAATTACATAGACAAGATGAAAACGAAATCCGAGGTCGTGGTTATGAAAGTAAAAGACTCCGACATTACGATTTTGCAGCATCGCGATGTCTTTGAAATTTTCTTGCCGGAAAAAGAAAAAGCAGTAATGTCCTAAAAACCTAAATCTCCCTTTGGGAGATTTTTTTTCTGTTAGGTTTGGATAGAAGAACGGATCATAAGGAGCGGAATGGACGAATGACGCAAATGGTGGATATAAGCATCTCGGTCATGCCGGATGCGATCAGAAACATGCAGATTAATCTGCAAGCAAAAGGGGATTACGACAACGCAAGCAAGCTTGGTCAGCTGATAGATAAAATAGACGCTGGACGGATGAATATAGCGTTCTGCGGTCATTTCTCAGCAGGGAAATCGACCCTGATTAATCAGCTTTGTGGGCACGCCTTGCTGCCGTCCAGCCCGATTCCAACAAGTGCAAATATCGTGAGTATTCGTAATGGGTCACCGGGTGCACATGTTTCGCATCGTATGAAGGATGGCACAGTAAATAATCTGGGAAAACCGAAGACGATTGCGCTGGAAGAATTAGAAGCGTATTGCGTCAATGGTACCGATATTGAAACGGTTGAGATTACGTATCCGATTCCATTTCTAGGCAGTCAAACGGCACTGCTTGATACTCCAGGGATCGATTCTACGGATGATGCTCATCATCAATCTACGGAGTCGGCTTTACATCTAGCCGATGTAGTTTTCTATGTTATGGATTACAACCATGTTCAATCCGAAGTCAATCTTGCATTTACGAAGAAGATGAAGGAGTGGGGAAAGCCGCTCTACTTGGTTGTAAATATGATTGATAAGCATAAAGAATGGGAGCTTCCTTTTGCACAGTATCAAGAGGGGACGAAGCAAGCGTTTCTAAGCTGGGGCATCGAGCCTGACGATTTGCTGTTCGTAACCATGAAGGAGCCAAACCATCCGCATAATGAGTATGCGAAGCTGCAATGGCTCCTAAGCCGTTTGATTGAGCGCGGTGATGAACTGCGAAGCTTCAGCATCGACGCATCCGCGCGTTATCTTGCAGCAGAGCACGGCAAGTGGTTGGCTGATCAGCATGAGCCGCAGAAGGCGGAGCTTATGGAGCAAATCAGCCAGGTAGGTGACGTGCAAGAGGTTCAGGCGCAAGCTGCTGCGAAGCAGGAAGAGTTTGCAGCGGTGAAGGGACGGCCGGAAGCGTTAACGGCGGCGCTCCGTAAGGAAGTTGGCATGATTATCGAGAATGCCAATATCACACCAGCCTTGACCAGGGATCAGGCTCATGCGTATTTGGAGAGCCGTAAGCCTGGGTTCAAGGTAGGCTTTTTCTCTAGAGCTGCACAAACGGCTCTGGAGACGGAGAAACGCCTGGGAACGTTTCAGGCGGATTTGGCTGAGCAAGTAGAAGCACAGCTGGATTGGCATCTGAGGGATGCTTTGAAAAAGGCTGCTCAGGAGCAAGGGCAGCATGATCCTGCCCTTACCGCGCAAATCGAAGCACTGAAGGTTGACGTAACGACACAGTGGCTTGGAGCGCAAGTGAATGCTGGCGCAACCTTCGGCGGCGAATATACGCTCAACTACATGAAGCAGGTGTCATCTGATATTAAACAGCAGTACCGCAAACAGGCGTTTGCGGTGATTGATCTGCTCGCGGCTGCAGTCCGCGAGGGGGGGGCGCAAGCGGCTGACGCGCTTGCGGCAGAACTCGAAGCGCTGGGCGTGCGCCTCAGCGCTTGCCGGGAACTGCAGCGCCTCGAGGAAGCCGAGGCGGAGGCAGAGGCCCAGCTGCTGCGCATGGCCAGCTGGCCTAGACCGCCTGCGCCGGCGCTGCCGGCTGCGCAGCAGTACACGGCCATGGAGGAGACGGCAGCCGCCCCGCTAAGCGGGGGACTGCACGTGACCTCCATGGGCACGATCCTGCAGGCCGCTGCCACGGCATCGGCGGCCGCAGGCACTACCGCTGCCCCTGTGGAGGCAGCGTCATCAGCGCCTACCGCGTTCACCTCGGGTGAACACGGTAGGCGCATGGAGCGCAAGGCCGCCGATTTGCAGGCGGCCTCAAGCCTCATCGAGGGCCTGCCGTCGATGAGGTCGATCGCGCGCTCCATGCGCGAGAAATCGGAACGTCTGCGGCAGCGGACGTTCACAATTGCCCTGTTCGGCGCCTTCAGCGCCGGCAAATCCTCTTTCGCCAATGCGTTGATTGGGGAAAGAGTGCTGCCGGTTTCGCCGAATCCAACGACGGCGGCGATCAACAAGATCATGCCGCCGCAGGAAGGTTGGCCGCATGGCACAGCCAAGGTCAAAATGAAGAAGACGGAAGCGATTATGCAGGACGTTCTCTATTCTTTGGACATACTCGGCGTGCAGGCGACAGACATGACATCAGCACTCAAACGCATAAGCGCCCTTTCTCCAGCGGACGTTACGGCCAAAGGGAAGCCGCACTATTCTTTCCTGAAGGCAGTGGAGAAGGGTTGGGCACTAGCCCATGGTCATTTAGGGACAGAACTGAAAATAACAAAAGATGAGTTCCCAAGCTATGTTGCAGACGAATCTAAGTCCTGTTTTGTTGAATTTATCGAATTATATTATTCCAATCCATTGACTGAACAAGGTATTATATTCGTTGATACGCCAGGGGCAGATTCCATAAATGCTCGTCATACCGGGGTAGCTTTTAACTATATTAAAAATGCGGATGCTATTCTTTTCGTTACTTATTACAATCACGCCTTCTCGCAAGCAGATCGCGAATTTCTTTTGCAGCTCGGACGTGTGAAGGACAGCTTTGAGATGGATAAAATGTTTTTCATCGTCAATGCGGCTGACCTTGCCGCTAGCTCGGAAGAATTAAATGGCGTAATTAAACATGTGGAAACGAATTTGCTGCAGCATGGCATCCGGAATCCGCGTATTTATCCAATATCCAGTTATTTGGCCGCAGAAGGTAAAATAACAGGAAACGAAGCGTTGGTTACCCAATCTGGCATTCAGCCATTTGAGCAAGAGTTCGTGAAGTTTACGTTCAATGAGCTTAGTGATGTCGCTATCCATGCAGCTAATTTAGAGCTTAATCGCGCGATTGCTACTATGCAGCAATGGCTGGAGCGTGCGCAGTCCGGGGAGGAAGAACGGAAGCTTCAGTTAACCAAGCTAGGACAAGCGGAGAATGCCGGAACAGAGCTTCTTGAAAGTACTCTTTATGAAGCGGAGCTCAAAGAATTAAAGAAAGAAATTCAGGAGCTTCTGTATTACGTCAAACAGCGCACGATGTACCGCTTCGGTGAATTATACAATTATGCGTTTAATCCTTCGACCTTCAGGGATGATGCCAGAGATCCGAAGCAAGCTCTACAATCTGCATGGAGTGAGCTGCTGCGAATGATTGGCTACGATTTATCCCAAGAGGTATTAGCCACAACGCTTCGGGTTGAAAATCGCATGAATCTGATTAGCAAGAGCCGTGTAAAGCGCTGGGAAGAGCAGCTTGGTGAGTTGATGGAAGGATTCGAAAGTGGAACGTATGAATCAAATAAGTTCGTGACACCTGAAATTACGTCTAAACTAGATGTTCCAGATGTAACCTTGAAGCTGCTCCAAAGTCATTTCAAAAATGCGAAGCAATTTTTCGAAGGCGATGGCAAAAGCAAGCTCAGAGCAGATTTGGAAAATCGGATGAACACACCAGTTGCCGAATTTATCGAGCAGCAAACCATGGAGCTTGAACAAGCTTATGCGAATCAGTTGGAAAATTGGCTTGCAACTCAGAAAAATCTGATGCTGCAACAACTGAATGAGCATGCAGAAGGGCTTCGCGATGCGCTCGAAATGAAGATTGATTTGAACGAACTTATATCCAAACAGCATCAATTAAAGGCTTTTGTTTAATGATTAAACAAAAGGGTTGGTCGGGTTCTATTGAACTTGGCCAACCCTTTATTACGTATTGCCATGTAAGGGCTTACATCGATGGTTATCTGGATGATTTTAAAGAATAGGGGGGATTCCTGCAAGATTTTGTGAAGTTATGGGCATTTAAGCGTTTAAATCCTCGTATCCTCTGATTGCTCGCTAATAGGGATGGTGTTAAGATTCATTAGGTAATAAAACGCTTTCTAAGCTTTTCCAATTTATCCTTCTTGAGGAGGGGGCCCCAAAGTGGAAGTGTTCAGGCAACTGAAGCCGTATTTTTGGCCAGAGAAAAAATTATTTTTTGGAGCAATTGCATGTTTAGCGGTGGCAACCGCGCTCGGTCTCGTTTATCCGAATTTACTACGGTATTTAATCGACGAGGTGATCACGAAGAAACAATTTGAGCTCGTTCCCAGACTTGCGCTTGTAGTCGTACTAGTCGTTTCAATGAAGGGGATGTTTCAATTTCTTCATGGCTTATGCGGAGGCCGTTTAGGTAACCGCGTCGCGTATCATTTGCGTAATGCGCTGTACAACAAGCTCCAGTACTTATCCTTTCAATATTATGATCAGGCAAGAACAGGGGACTTAATGTCAAGATTGACTGCTGATTTGGAGGCCATTCGACAGTTTATCGGCTTTGGCTTCGCTCAGCTCCTAAACGTGATGTTGATGCTGGTTTTCGGTATGGGAATGATGTTTTCGATTAACTGGAAATTGGCTTTACTTACGATGATTACAATGCCTTTTCTGGCGTTTACTGCCATTCGTTTTGAAGGCAAAATTCATCCGGCTTTTCGAATGGTACGTCAATCCCTCAGTACGATGACTACTGCGGTACAAGAAAATATTACTGGGGTTCGAACGGTGAAATCGTTTGCGCGTGAACCTCATGAGGTAACGAAGTTTTCAGCACGCAATGAGGATTATAAAGCCATGAATATCGAGACCTCAGGGATCTGGGCGAAGTATTTTCCAATCATGGAGATATTGGCGAATTTAAGTGTCGTCACTTTGCTCGGAGTTGGCGGATACATGGTGATCGAGAATACCATTACATTAGGTGAACTCGTCGCTTGCTTCAGTCTTATCTGGTACATCATTGGACCGATGTGGGGTTTGGGCTTTCATATTAATAACTTCACACAAACCAAAGCTTCGGGTGAGAAAATTTTGGAAGTTTTGAATCATTACATGCATGTGAAAGATCAAGAAGGTGCGATTGCTTTGAAGAGTGAACATGTAAAAGGTCATGTACGTTTTGATCATGTCACATTTTCATATCCGGAAAAACAACCTGCACTCTATGATTTCTCAGTTGATGCTCCACCTGGTTCTGTTATAGGTCTTTTAGGCAGCACAGGCTCGGGTAAAACAACAGTCATTTCCTTGCTAATGAGGGCTTATAACGTTAAAGAAGGCAAGGTTATGTTAGATGGTCAAGATATTCGATCTTTGCAAGTAGAAAGCTATCGCAATCAGATCGCTACAGTTTTCCAAGAAACATTCTTGTTTTCCTCTTCAATCCGAAACAATATCTCTTATGGACGTAAAGATATGACGATGGATGACATTATTCGGGCAGCTAAGTTGTCCAAAGCGCATGATTTCATTATGGAGCTTCCGGAAGGTTACGACACGGTTGTTGGTGAACGCGGATTAGGCTTGTCCGGAGGTCAAAAGCAGCGGATTGCCATCGCTCGGGCGCTGATCAAAGATCCTAAAATTCTCGTTCTGGACGACGCAACTAGTGCGGTTGATATGGAAACGGAACATGAGATTCAAGCAGGCTTCGGCGAGGTTATGAAAGGGCGTACAACATTCATCATTGCTCACCGGATATCTTCCTTGAAGCATGCTGATGAAATTATTGTTCTGGATAAAGGACGGATTGTGCAAAGAGGCACACATCAGGATCTGCTGCAGCAGGACGGACTTTACCGTCAAACCTATGACATTCAGTATGCGGATGGGCCTCAGAGAACGGCTGCAAGCAGCCAGGCTGCGGCAACAAAGGATTCGGGTTTGGATTTGGATTTAGAAGCATTAAACCATTCTCCATCGCAAGAAAGAAGGTTAGCACATTGAGTACTAATTCGACGCAAGCCGAGGCATCTGCCAAAAGAGAAGATTCCCAAGCGGGGCAACGATTCGTATATCAAGATGATGAACTGATTGAAAAGCCCTTTGATTGGGGTCAGTTGAAACGTTTATTTAGTTATATGAAGCCTTATAAGAAACAAATGCTGCCTATCATCATTATCATGATGTTGGTAGGAGCAATCACCAAGCTTACCATTCCACTGCTCATTCGTGAAGCTATTGATAATTCCATCATTCCTAAGGATAAGAATCTGCTTTTCCTAATCGTTGGGATCATGCTTACGGTATATGTCATTCAATGGCTAGCCAATACATTCCGTATTAAATATACGAATATGATTGGTCAGCGGGTCATCTACGATCTGCGTCATGATTTATTCAGTCATATTCAAAAGCTGTCATTTCGTTTCTTCGATACACGTCCGGCAGGCTCTGTGCTCGTTCGAGTTACAAACTATGTGAATTCTTTGCAAGATTTGTTTACGAACGGTGTTGTTAACTTATTAATTGATGTTGTGCAGCTCTGCGGCATTATTATTATTTTGTTGACGTTTAATTTCAAATTAGGCGCGTCGATTATCGTGACGGTTCCGATTATGTTCCTCATATCGACTCAGCTTCGGAAAAAGATTCGTCGTGCTTGGCAGGACGTGACGATGAAGCAATCCCGTCTGAATGCTCATTTAAATGAATGCATACAAGGCATCAAAGTTACACAAGCCTATACGCAAGAAAAAGAAAATATTCAATTCTTCACCAAAATGAATATGGTCAATCGGTTGTCTTGGAACCGAGCTTCAATGCTCAATCAATCGTTTGGTCCACTCATTGAAATTACGGGAGCCGTTGGCTATTGCATTCTGTTCTGGCTAGGTGCTCATTTAATTCAAACGGAAGAAATATCGGTCGGTTTATTAGTTGCATTCGCTACTTACATAGGCTATTTCTGGGAACCTATTACGCGTTTAGGACAAATGTATTCCCAACTGCTCATTGCAATGGCTTCAGCGGAGCGGATCTTCGAGTTTATTGATGAGGAACCAACTGTGGCTGAAATCGAAGGCGCTAAAGATTTATCAAGTATCCAAGGGAATGTGAAGTTTGAGAATCTCGTATTTGAGTATGAGCCTGGCAGACCTGCACTCAAGGGCATTAATTTAGATGTACAGGCTGGGCAATCCATAGCGTTAGTTGGCCATACAGGTTCGGGTAAAAGTACGATTATGAATTTATTATGCCGCTTCTATGACCCAAATGAAGGCAAAATACTAATCGATGGCCAGGATATTCGTCATGTAACCATACGAAGCTTGCGTTCTCAGATCGGAGTCGTGCTTCAAGATACGTTTATTTTCTCTGGTACGATTCGGGATAATATCCGATTCGGTCGGCTAGATGCTACAAATGAAGAGATTGAGATTGTAGCCAAGGCTGTTCATGCGCACGATTTTATCATGAGTTTGCCGGCTGGATATGATACAGAGGTTCAAGAGCGCGGTAACGTACTCTCGATGGGGCAGCGTCAGTTGTTATCCTTTGCCAGGGCACTGCTTGCGAACCCGCGTGTTCTTATCTTGGATGAAGCAACGGCTAGTATTGATACGGATACTGAGCTCAAAATTCAGGAAGCTCTCAAAACGCTGCTTGCCGGTCGAACCTCCTTCATCGTCGCACACAGACTTTCTACGATTCGGAATGCTGATAAAATCGTAGTGCTCGATCATGGGCGAATGATGGAGATCGGTAATCATGAGGAACTCATGAAAGAACAAAAGATTTACTTTGGACTAATTCAAGCCCAATACAAATTTTTGCAGGATGCGGTTTAAGGTTCTGAGATAAAGCTGTTTAACTGCTGCGGCGGTTAAATGGCTTTTTTCGGTGAATAGAGGAAGTTTAGAGCACGGAAGTGAGTTGATTGGGTTGATGGGAAATAGCTTCTCAGCCTACATTTTCCGCAATGATTTTCCTTGCAATAGGATCGGAAACCGAGCCTATTGTAAGCATCGACAAGTGAGAGCTCGGTTTACGAGCTTATCTCATAAGATAAGAATTTATATGTTTTGGGTGACAGAAGGCAACCCTTTAATACAGGTGGGATAAGGCCTGATATCCGTGCTGCGTGTGGCTTGTAACGATGATTTACATCGTTGCAGATGAAAAAAGCGCTGACATCCGTGCTGCGTGCAACTTGCAACGATGTTTTACATTGTTGCATATGAAAACAGTGCTGGCTCCCGCGTTGCGTGGAACTTGCAACGATGTTTTACATCGTTGCAAATGCCTCAGCCGTGGCTGTCTCGCGCGGTAACGATGATTTTCAGCGTTCAGATGAAAAAAGCGCTGACATCCGCGTTGCGTGCAGCTTGTAACGATGTTTTACATCGTTGCAGATGTCTCAGCCGTGGCAGTCTCGCGCTGTAACGATGATTTTCAGCGTTGCAGGTGAAAACAGTGCTGGCTCCCGCGCTGCGTGGAACTTGTAACGATGTTTTACATCGTTGCAGATGTCTCAGCCGTGGCAGTCTCGCGCTGTAACGATGATTTTCAGCGTTGCAGATGAAAAAAGCGCTGACACCCGCGCTGCGTGGAACTTGTAACGATGTTTTACATCGTTGCAGATGTCTCAGCCGTGGCTGTCTTGCGCTGTAACGATAATTTCCAGCGTTACAGGTGAAAACAGTGCTGGCTCCCGCGCTGCGTGGAACTTGTAACGATGTTTTACATCGTTGCAGATGTCTCAGCCGTGGCAGTCTCACGCTGTAACGATGATTTTCAACGTTGCAGATGAAAAAAACGCTGACATCCGCGCTGCGTGCAACTTGCAACGATGTTTTACATTGTTGCAGATGTCTCAGCCGTGAGTGTCTTGCTCTGTAACGATGATTTACATCGTTGCAGATGTTCAAGTAGCTAGGAGGTGCTGTTAATCGAAGGACCTGGCTAATGGCCAGGGTTTTCTTAATATCATCACCAAGCGAAATCTCGGAAAACGGCTCTCTGTCTACCATCCTACTCCACGATTTCAGAGTAAAATAGGCCATCACAGCAGCCTATACGCTGTTGAACTACCAAGAGACATCCTAAACAATCGTCTCAGGCTGCTGCCGCCCTCCAAAGACGCATTTTTGATAAAATAGAGCCAGCTTCTTTGAAAGCAGCATGCTTTTTCAAAATAAATGAAACGGGTAACTCACGATCCCTTGCGGGCCCGATCCGTATTGTAATGTTTGCAAATTTATTCAAGAAGCTATACTCTTAGAGTGAATTATGCCATTTATTCGCAGGAGGGGACTTCCTTGAGATCATCTCGTTTTATGTGGGGCGCAATTGGCCTTACAGCTTCGATATCTACGATAGTTTTCGCAGTAGGCTTTGCTTACGCGGCGAATCAAATATGGTTTCCCAAAGCAACCGGAGACCTCAATCTTGTAACGACTTCGCCTAAGAAAGAAACAATGATTGAGAGTAAAAGTAAGCTTCAGATTGTTGCACTTGGAGATTCATTAACTGCAGGAACAGGTGATAACACTGGCAAAGGATACGTTGGACGTGTCCGGGAAAAGCTGGAGAAGGAAAGCGGTAAGCCAGTATTCGTGCTTAATAATCTGGCGATTCCAGGCTATAAGAGTGACCAACTTCTCTCAGATCTAGCACTGAAAAAGACGCAGGATGCACTCGCTCAGGCGGATATCATTTTACTCACGATTGGTGGCAATGACATTTTTGCTGGTGGGGAAGGGCTTTTTAAAGGAGAAAATCAGACGGAGTTTAACCCAGAGGGTGCGCTGAAACGCGTAGAACCTGCGCTGGCCAAAATGGATAAGGTCATTCAAGCAATTAATAAGGCCAATCCGAATGCAACTGTGTTGTATGTTGGCTTATATCATCCTTTTCTTGATTTAGATCCCAAAAAAGAAGGTTCGCTTATTGTACAGCGTTGGAATAACCGTGTCTTTGAAATGATGAATCGTTATCCTCATATGGCCATTGTCCCAACCTATGATTTGTTTGAACAAAATTTGATCAAATATTTGTCCTCAGCCGATCATTTTCATCCAAACGGGGACGGCTATGAACGCATTGCCGATCGGATTGTTCAAATTCTAAAGTAGGGGAGGCCAAGCAGATGGCAGTAGCAGCAGTACCGACGACGGTTTTATCTGTGAAAAATTTAAAAAAACGAATTAAAAATAAAGAGATTATCAAAGGGATTTCTTTTGATGTATACGCAGGTGAAATCTTCGGTTTCTTAGGACCCAATGGGTCAGGCAAAACAACGACGATTCGTATGCTCGTTGATTTAATACGTCCGACTGAAGGGTCTATTCAGATTTGTGGGCACGATGTTCACAAGGAGCATAATCAAGCGATGCGCCATGTCGGTTGTATCGTCGAGAATCCCGAGCTATATTCTTATTTGACAGGTTGGGAAAATCTTGAGCATTTTGCAAGAATGCTGCCGAATGTCGACGATAAACGAATCCAAGAGGTCGTTGAGATCGTCTCCATGGATCAACGTATTCATGATAAGGTTCGTACTTATTCCCTTGGTATGCGGCAACGACTCGGTATTGCTCAGGCACTGCTTGGACGGCCTAGTTTGTTGATATTGGACGAGCCTACGAATGGTCTTGATCCACAGGGAATTAAGGAAATGAGGGAGTTCATTCAGCGTTTGGCCGCGGGTGGACTAAGCTTGTTTGTGTCCAGTCACTTGCTCAGCGAGATTCAACAGATGTGCCATCGTGTTGCCATCATTAGTCATGGTGAAGTCATTCAAGTGGGTGCTGTCGATGATTTGGTCGCTCAAGGCGGCAAAGTGGTGTGGTCCGTGTCTCCGGCCGACAAGGCCGAGGGGCTTTTAGAGGCGTCGCCGCTTGTGCACGCCATTGAGGAAATTTCTCAAGAAAGTCCAATCGGCTTGCCCTTGGCGGTGAAACAAATCGTTACTCAAATGGACAAGGAAAACGTCCCGCAGGTAAGTCAGCATTTGATGGAAGCAGGAATTAGCCTGTTTGCTGTAGAAATCAAAAATCCAACACTGGAAGATTTGTTCTTGAGCCTAACCGAAGGTGAAAGAATTGAGTAGGGGAAGGTGAAAGAATTGCTTAGTTTATATGCCCTTGTCAAGAATGAATGTATTAAAATGATTAAGAAAAAGCGCTTTTATGTTATCCTACTTATACTTCTTGCATTAATCCCTATGTTCACTTATGCTCAAATGCGAGTTGCCCAAAATACACAAAAGCAGTTTGGTACGACGGATTGGAAGGCGGACCAACGGCAGAAAATTGCCGACTGGGAAAAGCGTTTAAGCTCGGCTCGAACGCCGGATGAGTGGAAACAACAGCTTAGAGTGCAAATTCAAATCGCTAACTATTATCTTGAAAAGGATGTAGATCCGAGTACACCGAATGCGGTTACTTTTACACGCGAGTTTGTGAAAAATGCGGTCGGTTTATTCATACCGCTCATTATCATGGTCATTTCCGCTGACATCGTATCATCTGAGCATTCTACGGGGACTATTAAATTATTGTTGACAAGACCGGTCCGGCGATGGAAAATCCTATTGAGTAAATTAATTACGGTTGTCTTCTTTACTTCGCTAACCGTATTGTCCACTGGTGTCTTATGTTATTTGATTTCTGGTGTTGTTTTCGGCTATAACGGATGGACGATGCCTGTATTTACAGGTATTCAGCTGACAGGTACGGAAGTGGATTTCAGTCTTGTACGTGCAGTTGATCAATGGTTCTTTCTTATCATGGAGTTTGGATTGGTTTGGTTCTCAGCATTAGTTGTTGCACTCATGTCACTAATGCTATCCGTTCTCATCCGTTCCACTGCAGCAGGTATGGGGGTCATGCTTGCCGTATTAATATCAGGGACCATTCTTTCGAACATGGTATCTTCATGGGAAACTGCGAAATATTTGTTTATGGTCAATTTAGACTTAACTAAGTATTTAACAGGTGGCCTTCCGCCAATAAAAGGGATGGACTTGACCTTCTCTCTAAGTGTTTTAAGTGTGTGGGCGATCGCTTCACTCATTGTTTCCTTTACGGTATTTTCACGAAAAGATGTTTTGAATTAACGGTTATATTAGATAAAGGAGGGCTTCAATGTCCGAGCAGCTAGAATTTGCGAAAGGAATAGCCCCAACATCGAATTATGAGGCTGACGATATACAAGTCCTGGAAGGTCTTGTAGCGGTTCGTAAAAGACCAGGGATGTATATTGGTAGTACAAGTGCATCAGGACTACATCACCTGATCTGGGAGATCGTGGACAACGCAGTTGACGAGCATCTTGCCAAACATTGTTCCAAGATTAATGTGACGATACATAAAGATCAGTCCATTACGGTTCAGGATAATGGCAGGGGGATTCCAACCGGTATGCATAAGACCGGTGTACCAACTCCACAAGTTGTATTTACAATTTTGCATGCCGGCGGCAAATTTGGCGGATCAGGCTATAAGAAGTCTGGCGGACTCCATGGTGTTGGCGCATCGGTCACGAATGCTTTATCCGAATGGCTGGAAGTCGAAATTTACCGGGATGGCAAAGTGCATAAAATGCGCTTTGAATATTGGGTCGACGATGCAGGAATCGAGCATGTTGGTGAACCGGTTACCGGACTCGAGGTCGTAGGGAATACGAATCGCACAGGTACGAAAGTTACTTTCAAGCCTGACAAACGTGTATTTCAAGGCGGCACAACGATAAACTACGATACTTTAGCAGAACGTTTGCAAGAAATTGCTTTTCTTAACTCAGGATTGCTCGTTAACTTGAAAGATGAACGTTCGGATAAGTTGGACACTTTTCAATATGAGGGTGGAGCAAGTCAATTTGTTGAATTCCTGAACGAAGAGAAAACCGTTCTTCATCCTGTGATTCACTTTGCTTCAGAAAAGGATGAAATCGAAGTAGAAGTGGCCTTGCAGTACAATGATGGTTATACGGAAACGATCGCTTCCTTCGTAAACTCAATCCCTACCCGCGGCGGCGGTACCCATGAGACCGGTTTTAAGACAGCTTATACACGCGTCATGAATGAATATGCCCGTAAAGGGGGCATTATCAAAGAAAAAGAAAAAAATCTCGATGGTACCGACCTTCGGGAAGGTATGATGGTTGTTATCAATATCAAGATGGGCGATGTTGAATTCGTTGGTCAAACGAAAGATCAGCTTGGAAGCGCGAATGCAAGAAGTGCTGTAGATGCGGTCGTTTCCGATAAAATGACAGTTTTCTTGGAGGAAAATCCGCAAATCGCGCAAATGATGCTGAAGAAGGCTGTACAAGCTTCCAAAGCACGGGAAGCGGCTCGTAAAGCGCGGGAAGAAATTCGCAGCGGTAAAAAAGGAAAGAGTGAGAGCTCGAACCTGAATGGTAAGCTGACCCCTGCACAATCGAAGGATTTGCAGCGCAATGAGTTGTTCATTGTCGAAGGAGATTCCGCTGGCGGTTCAGCGAAGCAAGGGCGTGATTCCAAGCACCAGGCGATTTTACCGCTCAAAGGAAAACCGATGAATCCCGAGAAATCCAAGCTTCTCGATATTATGAAAAATGACGAGTACAAAGCGATCATCGCAGCTATTGGGGCTGGAGTTGGCTCTGAATTCGAAGCAGAAGAAATGAATTACGGCAAAATTATTATTATGACAGATGCAGACACAGACGGTGCGCACATTCAAGTCCTGCTTTTGACCTTCTTTTACCGCTATATGAAGCCATTAATCGATCAGGGCAAGGTGTACATCGCACAGCCTCCGCTTTATAAAGTGACAAGAAAAGGCAAGAATGGTGGACACAAGTACGCTTGGACGGACGATCAACTTCAGGTTGTTGTCAAAGAACTTGGTAAGAATACCGAGCTTCAGCGTTATAAGGGTCTTGGTGAGATGAATCCAGAGCAGTTGTGGGAAACGACGATGAATCCGGAAAGCCGTACTTTGCTGCAAGTACAAATTGAAGATCCCGCTAAAGCAGAAAGACGAGTAACAACATTAATGGGCGATAAGGTAGATCCACGCAAGCGGTGGATTATCGAGAACGTCGATTTTACCGAATATGTAGAGTAGACCAAAAAGAGTGGTGAATGAAAGATGAGCATATTAGAAGAGTTTTTACCTGCCTATCTGGAGGAGATCGTTGGCGATCGTTTCGGGCGTTATTCTAAATATATTATTCAGGATCGCGCGATTCCAGATGTAAGGGATGGTTTGAAACCTGTACAACGACGTGTATTGTACGCGATGTACGACTCTGGCAATACCCCTGATAAACCTTATCGTAAATCGGCCAAAACCGTCGGTGATGTCATGGGGAATTACCATCCGCATGGAGATGCTTCCATCTATGATGGTATGGTTCGTATGGCGCAGCCGTGGAAGATGGGCCACACGCTCGTGGATGGCCATGGAAACTGGGGATCCATGGATGATGATCCACCGGCAGCTATGCGTTACACAGAGGCGAGACTTTCTGAGATCGCAATGGAACTTCTGCGTGATATCGAGAAACGTACGGTCATGTTCAAGGATAATTTCGATAATTCCACGAAGGAGCCCGTCGTGCTTCCAGCGCGGTATCCGAACTTACTGGTAAATGGTGTTACTGGAATTTCGGCTGGATTCGCAACGGAAATTCCACCGCATAATTTACGTGAAATTATTGATGCTTGCACAGCCATGATCGACAAGCCTGAGATCAGCGTCGAAGAATTGATGACGATCGTTAAAGGACCCGATTTTCCTACTTCAGGCATTATCATGGGTGAGGAAGGCATTCGCGAAGCTTATCGCACGGGAAAAGGCCGTATTTACATACGTTCCAAAACAGCGATAGAAGATATGCGCGGCGGCAGACAACAAATTGTCATCACGGAAATCCCTTATCAAGTAGTCAAATCTCGTCTGGTTACGGCCATGGAGAACATTCGGCTTGAAAAGAAAATAGAAGGAATTGCCGAAGTACGCGATGAAAGCGGTCGTAATGGGTTGCGGATTGTTGTGGAGCTTAAGAAGGAAGCTGATGCCCAGGGTATTTTAGCTTACTTACTGAAGAAGACTGACTTGCAAGTGACCTATAATTTCAATATGGTTGCGATTGTGAATAAAGCGCCTCGTCAATTGGGTATTCGTGAAATTCTTGAAGCTTATATTGGGCATCAGAAGGAAGTTGTTACATTCCGCTCCCAATACGAGCTTGAGAAAGCCGAAGACCGTGCACATGTATTAGAGGGACTTGTTAAAGCTCTTAACATCTTGGATGAAGTTATCGCAACGATTAAAGCTTCCAAGAATCGGCAAGATGCGCAAAACAACCTTGTTGAGAAGTTTGGATTCTCGGAGCGACAAGCAGATGCTATTCTTGTTTTGCAATTATACCGATTAACGAATTTAGAAATCACAACGCTTGAAAAAGAGTTGAAAGATGTAGAGAAAACAATTGCCTACTTACGTGGTATTCTTGGCAGCTTGAAGAAGCTGTTAGGCGTAATTAAAGATGAAATGGGCGAAATCCGAAAGAAGTATGGCATCGACCGCCGCTCGGATATTCAAGGCGAAGTGGAAGAGTTGAAGGTTAATCTCGAGGTACTCGTCAACGCGGAAGACGTCCTTGTTACGTTGTCGAATGAAGGTTACCTGAAACGGACGAGCAAGCTTTCGTTCACACGTTCAGGCGGAGAACTCGAGAACACAGGACTCAAGGAAGGCGATTACTTGCGCTTCCTGCTCGACGTGAACACGATCGAAAGCTTGTTGATCTTCACGAAGAAAGGTCAATATTACTTACTGCCTGTCCATCAAGTTCCTGAGTATAAGTGGAAAGAGAACGGCACTGCGATTGTAAATGTCATTCCTATTGCCAAGGAAGATCGTATAGTAAACGTTATTCCAGTGAAGGGCTTTGAGGATCCGACCAAGTCGCTTGTGTTCGTCACACGCAAAGGACAAGTGAAGCGTACAGAGCTGAAAGAATATATGACGAACCGCTCAAACGGAATCGTTGCTTGTAAGCTAGGTGACAGTGATGAAGTCCTTCGCGTACACCTAAGTGACAATACGAAAGAAATATTGCTTGTCACGAAGCAGGGCATGAGTATCCGTTTCCGTGAGGAGGAAGTGAACCCGATGGGCCGTGCGGCCGCGGGTGTGCGCGGCATCCAGCTCAAGGAAGACGATGAGGTCGTCTCGGCCGAGTGGATTTATGGGGATGAGGGAGAAGTGTTGGTCATCTCGGACCTCGGGTATGCGAAGCGTTCCCTAGTTGTGGACTATCCCATCCAAGGACGCGGCGGAAAGGGCATACTTACCTTTGAATTTAAAGAAGGCAAGCGTGTGAGACCTAATGGTTCAGCGTTAATACGCACATTTATCGTGAAAATGGATTATCTCATTACGGCTGTCATGAGTAATGGGGAGAAGCTGCGTTTCTCAACAGAGACAGCACCTCTGGAGGATCGAAAAGCACAAGGTAAACAACTTATACCTGTTTCCAAAACAGATGCGATCGTTGAGATCTTGAGATTCCCTCAATCATAGCTGACTGTAGGTGGATCCAGCTTCTCAATGAGCATAAAAGCTAACTCCAATAGGACCCACAGGGGCATCGGTTCGTCTAATCGATCCAGCCACTGTGGGTCTTTCATTATGCCAGCCTCTAGTGCCTTTTTACCAAGCTCTATTTTCCAAGCTTCCACCTTAAACCACTCCTTTGAGTTTTCTTCAGAAATTATCATCGTAAAAATAAGACCTTTGAGATCGTCGAAGTTGCAGAAAGTGCAACAATTACTGCCTAGATCCGGCCTCTTACCCATCGGTGTTGCACAATGTACAACAATTGAGCTCGATATAGGCGATTTTGCAACAAATGTGCTCAAAATGTTGTACGAAATGCAACTTCAAGTTGAAAAATGGCCTTTTGGCGTTTGAATTGTTGTAGAACATACAACATTGGTAATTACTATAGCCTATCTAGCTGAATGACCATCGCATTTTAGAGTTATGAATGCCAGTCTGGTTGTGTGGAGGCATAATGAATCAATCGACAGTCTGTGATGTACAATAATTTGGTCCTATACAAGCCATTTCGCAACAAAAATAGCCCATCGATCTTCACGAGGATGCTGAAAGACTATAAAATTGATTTTTGAGTTATGCCTACCAGTTGTGCGAAGGAATCGATAGTCCCCTTTTAGTGATAATTACTAAGCATAGAAACTGTTTTCATTCGTAAAATCTGTACATACCTGCGATCACAGTATATGTAAGTAGTGGGCGAGGTGTTAAAAGAAGTCGAGAAGCATGGCCAATTTCTTGTTAAACGGACAAAGTAATGGAGGGATCGACAGCAAGCCACAGCATGTCTCAAACGGTGCAGCTTTTGTCTGAAAATATTAATGGCATTAACCTTTAAACCAAAGAAAAGGCGTGCTATACTTGCCTTAGGAGATGTTGGAAGCGAGTTGATGAGGTTGTATTCCGATGAATTTGGGAAGCTATGGTTGAAATTGTCTAAGGAATTGAAAAACCAGATGGAGGTAGGATTAGCTCCTACTATTACAGAAGGACAGCTTAACGTGTTGGAGCTGCTTATGACGAATGAACGGATGAAGCCTTCTGATTTAATCGAATATTTATCCACAACGCCTGCAGCTGTGACAACATTGTTAGATCGGATGGAGAAAAGTGAATTGATCGCAAGGGAGCGGGATGAGAAGGACCGCCGTATCGTTTGGGTCAACGTCACGGAAAAAGGAAAGGCGGAATGCGAGAGAGGTATGAGAATCCGGGAACAACTGTTGGATTCGTACCTGAGCCGCGTTTCCGCCCATAATCAGAAATTGCTTATTTATTTGCTTGGGAAGGTCGCCAATTAATAGCGACTCAAAGGTTTGAGGCGAATTTACAACTCTGGGAGTGTAAATTCGCTCCAAGGCCGCTGCATCGGCGGCAGCGACCGAAAGCGCAGCGTCTCTTTGAGCGTTGGATGCTCAAAGGCAAGAGCCGTGGCCCACAGCGCAAGCTGCTGGCCGGGCTTGTTGACCGCGCTGCCGTAGCGCTGGTCGCCGTAGAGCGTGCAGCCGATGGCTGCCAGCTGCACGCGGATTTGATGCGGCCGCCCGGTGTGCAGCTTGATCTGGATCAAGCTGAGCCCATCTTGGCTGCCGAGCAGCTTATAGTCCAGCACAGCCTCCTTGGCGTCCTGCTGGCCTTCTCTGACCACGCTGACGGTATTCGTCCGCGTGTCCTTCCAAAGCCAGTGACGCAGCGTAGCGGACGACTGTGGCGGCTTTCCATGCACGACAGCGACGTACGTCTTGTCGAGCTGCCTCGTTCTTACCGCGTCAGATAGTCTGGACGCGGCTTTTGACGTTTTGGCGAATACCATCACGCCGCCAACGGGACGATCCAGCCGGTGTACAAGCCCGAGGTACACATTGCCGGGCTTGTTATGACGGTGCTTCAGATCAGCCTTCAGCACATTCAGCAGATCAGGATCACGTGAATCGTCTTCCTGCGTAGGCATGTTGACGGGCTTCTCAACCACAAGAATGTGGTTGTCTTCGAACAGTATCGGAATTTGTGATGCCCCCGAGCTATCTCTAGATGCTGCCACCGTTACGCCTCCCAGCGTCCCAGAATACCGCAAGGGAGCATCAAGCCGGAGTGGGTGATCGGCAGGCCGATTTCGCCACTGGAGATCGTGCCGCCATGCTTGGCTTTCATCGCCATGCTTAAGATATTCTGGAGCACAGTAGCCGAGATACCCGTTGTATAAGAGTTGATCAACAGGAACAACGGATTGTCCGTCAGAATCGATTGGCAGGTCTGGATGAAAGGGAAGAGGTCATCTTCCAATTTCCAAGTCTCGCCATTGGGTCCGCGTCCGTAGGAAGGAGGATCCATGATAATCGCATCGTACTTGCTTCCGCGGCGCTGTTCTCTTTGTACGAATTTGAATACGTCATCCGTGATAAAACGAACAGGACGACTGCCTAGGCCGCTTAGATGCAGATTTTCCTTAGCCCATTGAACGACTCCTTTGGAGGCATCCACATGGCAAACTTCGGCGCCTGCGTAAGCGCAAGCCAGTGAGGCCCCGCCTGTATAGGCAAACAGGTTTAGTACTTTGATAGGACGTCCGGCTCCTTGGATTTTGTCCATCATCCATTTCCAGTTGACTGCTTGCTCAGGGAATAAGCCCGTATGCTTGAAGCTGGTTGGCTTAATATAGAAGGACAACTTCTGGTCATAGTTAATCGTCCAGCGCTCAGGAAGCTCCGCGTGCTGCTCCCATTGTCCGCCGCCGCTTGAGCTGCGATGATAATGAGCGTCAGCTTGACGCCATGCCGGTGTTTCTTTTTGTAACGGCCAAATGATTTGTGGGTCTGGTCTTCTCAGGACGATCGTGCCCCAACGCTCGAGCTTTTCGCCGCCGCCGGTATCGAGGAGCTCATAATCAACCCAGTCTTTTGCATAAAACATGCTGCATTCCATCCTTCAACTTGTATACTTTAACAAACATTCATTGTACACCATTTATTGACCTAAATCGATCTTTTCAATCAAACCAGGCAGTTCTTTTTCTACAAATTGTTGAAATTGCTGTTGTTCAAGCGCAGCTTTTAGCGGCTCTTTTACAGAATCAAAGGATTTAACGGATCTGGCTTCTACTTTGATAACATGATAACCGAAATCTGTCGCGATAGGATCACCGATCGTTCCGATCGTCTGCTCGATAGCTGCTTTCTTAAATTCTGGTACCCACTGACTTACATCTGCATCCGCATAAAGACCACCAGCATCTTTGGAACCCGGGTCATCTGAGAATTCTTTGGCCAGCTTGGCGAAATCTTCACCGTTCTTAAGCTTCTGTTGTACTTCTTTTGCTCGTTTAAGTGCTTCCTCTTTCGTACGAAGAGCTTTGGTCTCTGAGCTTGTTGGGTCATTCAATCCAATCAAAATGTGGCGCACAGAGGCGATGGTAAAAGCATCTTTGTCTGCTTTAAGTGTTTCATCATATTTGGCTTTTAACTGGGCATCGGAAATACTGGACTTTATGTAATTTTGTGCACCGATGCTGCCTACCAGAAAGTACTGAAGATCCGTTACGGTCGTGTTCACTTTTTTCAAATCGTCCTGGAACTTCGCTTCGCCAAATTGGCTTTTCCAAGCAGCGATTTGCTTAACAGCACTGTCTTTCGCAGCGTTTTGGTCTGTCTCAGATGCTTTACTGAAAAGAATACGGTTCTGAATGAGTTGTGTGATCACCTTTTTTTGATAATCCAGGTCATCTTTAGAGGCCGCATGGTCTGCGTTGAAGAGCCCTTGCAAAGCAAAGAAGGTATCAAATTCACCCTTTGTAACAGTTCCACCCTTGTAAGTAGCTACCACATGCTTAGGATTGTTACCGATCCAAATCGTTTCATTTTCTTCGTCCCACTCGACTTTTTTCCCAAGTGCTTCACTTACAAATCTAAGGGGTACATAGGTAGAGCCTTCATAAATAAATCCTTTAGCTTCGGAAGGTGCTTTCTCAACACCGTCAAACATATACTTAAGACTTCGGAATGCGACTTCAATTTGACTGTTTGCTGCAAATGCAACGGTACCGCTTAATACGGAACCGATCGTTAAACCAACGATAAGTCCCTTTACTTTATCTTTCATTATTTGTGTTCCACCTCTCGATATAATGTCCCTCAATTAATTCACCAAGGGTTGAGTAATTTCCTTTTTTTTTTTAATGTAAAAATGAAGGATTCTTTGCCTGGTTGTTGTATTTGTAACGTAAGGCGAATATAAGTAAAATCCAGTTTTGACGAAATCAGGTTGATTTTAAGGAGGGATAACGTGGGGGCAAATGTTGGTATACCTAGCCCAGAAGATTTGTTTCTGCTTCATGAAGGATCCCTTTACCACAGTTATCGCATCTTAGGGGCGCATGTAAGCAAAACAATAGGCCAAGAGGGAGTTCGTTTTGCCGTATGGGCACCTCATGCCAAACAGGTTAACTTGCTTGGTGATTTCAACAGTTGGCAATCTGGGACTCATCGTATGGAGAAGTTAAGTACTCTTGGCTTATGGCTTTTATTCGTTCCAGAAGCAAGAGAAGGCGATTATTACAAGTATGAAATTCATAGCGAGACGGGCCAGATTTTGTTAAAAGCAGACCCGTATGCCTTTTATTCGGAATTACGTCCGGGTACCGCATCGCGTGTCGTTGATCTCGAAGGTTACGAATGGAAGGATCAGGCATGGCAGCAGCAGAAAAAGGAAAGCCCCGCTTACAATAAGCCATTATCCATTTATGAGGTTCATCTGGGTACGTGGCGCAAAAAGGACCGACATAGTGAAGACTTATATACCTATGTTCAGCTTGCTGAAGAGCTAGTCGATTACGCAGTTGATATGGGTTATACGCACATTGAATTAATGCCGCTCGCAGAACATCCGTTTGACCGTTCTTGGGGCTATCAAGCAACAGGTTATTTCTCCGTAACTAGCCGCCACGGTTCTCCCAAGGAATTCATGCATTTCGTTGACCGGTGTCATCAAAAGGGGATTGGGGTCATTATGGATTGGGTCCCTGGCCATTTCTGTAAGGACAGTCATGGACTCAGGCTGTTTGACGGGAAGCCGCTTTATGAATATGAAGACCCTCGCAAAGCAGAGAAGCTGGAATGGGGTACACTTACTTTCGATTTTGGTCGTCCCGAGGTTCAAACCTTCTTAATCTCCAATGCTGTATTTTGGATGGACATGTATCATATTGATGGGATAAGAGTGGATGCTGTAGCTTCCATGCTGCATTTGAATTTCGGCAGATGGAATGAGGAACCGATCAAGAATCAATGGGGTGGGGATGATAATCCCGAAGCGATAGCCTTCCTGCGCAAGCTGAATCAGGTCGTTTTCTCCTTCTATCCGGATGCGTTGATGATGGCTGAGGATTCTACCGATTGGCCGCTCGTTACTGCGCCTATCCACGATGGAGGGCTCGGATTTAATTATAAGTGGAACATGGGTTGGATGAACGATATGCTGCGTTATATGAAATTAGATCCTATTAATCGCAAGTATCATCACAAGCTGATCACGTTCTCATTCATGTATGCCTTTAGCGAAAATTACGTATTGCCGCTTTCACACGACGAAGTGGTTCATGGCAAACGTTCGCTCTTACATAAGATGCCAGGCGATTATTGGCAGAAATTTGCTAATCTGCGCGTTCTATACGGGTATATGACGGGTCACCCTGGTAAAAAGCTGCTGTTTATGGGCAGTGAATTCGGTCAATTCGACGAATGGAAGGATCTTGAAGAACTCGATTGGTTTTTACTCGAAGGGTACGAAAAACATAGTCAAATGCATCATTACGTCAAAGCACTTAATCAATTTTATTTGGACCAACCAGCGTTGTGGCAGTTGGATCATCATCCGGACGGGTTCCAGTGGATCAACCCGCATGATGAGAGCCAGAGCGTTGTAACCTTTATGCGCAAAGGGAAATTGCCGGAGGATGACTTGATTCTCGTATGTAATTTCACCCCTGTAGTTCACCCGGATTACCGAATCGGCGTTCCTCGGTCTGGTGTGTACGAAGTCGTATTTAACAGCGATGCACCCGAGTTTGGCGGTTCTGGTCAAGGTAACTCAGAGCCTATATCCAGTGAAAAGCGTTCATGGCACGGGCTGCCTAATAGTTTAGCGTTGTGTATTCCGCCGCTTGCGGCTGTTTATATAAAATGTGTGAGTGAATTCCAAACTGTGATTGACGAAGTTGAAGGGGGAAATCAGATATGCGCAGTAAAGAATGTGTTGCCATGCTCCTCGCTGGAGGAGAAGGACGAAGATTAGGCGTTCTGACGAACAATTTAGCCAAGCCAGCCGTTCATTTTGGCGGGAAGTATCGTATCATTGATTTTACCCTCAGCAATTGTACGAATTCAGGGATCGACACCGTTGGTGTCCTAACCCAGTATCAACCTCTCGTACTCAATACGTACATTGGGATTGGAAGTTCATGGGACCTTGATCGCAAATATGGCGGTGTGACGGTCTTACCACCGTTCATGGAGCAAAAAGGCGGGGATTGGTATAAAGGAACAGCGAATGCCATCTATCGCAATATCGGCTTTATTGAGCAATATGATCCTGAATATGTTTTGGTCATCTCGGGTGATCACATCTATAAAATGGACTATGATCTGATGCTGTCTTACCACAAGGAGAAGAAAGCCGACGCAACGATTGCTGTCATTGAAGTTAAATGGGAGGAAACGAACAGGTTCGGCATCATGAGCGTTAATGACAAACAAGAAATAACTGAATTTGCAGAAAAACCGAAAGAAGCGAACAGTAACTTGGCTTCGATGGGTATTTATATTTTTAATTGGAGCGTACTGAAATCTTATCTGCTCGAGGATGAGGAAAATCCTAATTCCAGCAAAGATTTTGGGAAAGATATCATTCCCATGATGCTGAAAGATGAGGCGAGAATGTTCGCTTATCCTTTTGAAGGCTACTGGAAAGATGTAGGTACGATCGATAGTCTATGGGAAGCGAACATGGATCTGTTGGACGACAATAATGAGCTTAATTTAAATGATAAGGACTGGCGTGTATACTCCCAGAACCCTTACCAGCCTGCTCAGTATGTGGCGCCAACTGCGAATATTAAACGTTCACTCGTTAATGAAGGCTGCGCGATATTCGGGGATGTCGATCATTCCGTTTTGTTCTTCGGTGTACAAGTTGGCGAAGGAAGCCAGATTCGCGACTCCGTCATTATGCCTAATGCCAAAATTGGTAATAACGTAACGATTAACAAAGCGATTATCGGCGAAAACACGGTCGTTGAAGACGGTGCTGTGGTAGATGGCAAAGGGGAAATCGTACTTATTGGTGGTAATGAACGGATATCAGCGAATGCCAATCAGAAGGGATGATGTCGAGTGAAACATGTAATGGGTGTCATTAATTTAGTGAATGAACCGGATGATTTGGAAGAACTGACCTACTTTCGTTGCCCAGCATCCGTGCCGTTCGGCGGCCGGTATCGATTAATTGATTTTACATTGTCCAATATGGTGAATTCCGACATTGATAATGTTGCAGTATTCACGCAACATAAATATCGTTCACTCATGGATCATTTGGGTTCTGGGAAAGAATGGGATTTGGACCGGAAGCGGGGCGGCTTGTTTGTACTCCCATCTGTGCTCAATGAACCAACAGGCATTTCACGTGGTGATTTATACCAATTCTATAGCCATAGAGATTATTTCTATCGTGGTAAAGAAGAGCTTGTTATTATTTCACGAAGCCACATGGTATGCAACCTCGATCTGCGTGACGCTGTACGTTATCATGAGGATACACAAGCAGACATTACGGTTATCTATAAGCAAACAGATGAGGATATTCAAGGGAAATTCCGTCGGTTAGCGGTCAAGGATAGCGGGCAAGTGACTCTCATGGAGGATCACACAGGTAGATTGCGTACAAACAACATTTCAATGGAAATGTACATCATGAGCAAAGCGCTGCTGCTGGATATGGTTGAATCTTGCTTAGCGCAAGGTTACGATCATTTGGTTCGCGACGGCATTATGAAAAACATTGATAAGCTCAGTGTGTATGGCTACAAATTCGAAGGTCATGTAGGGATTGTGAACTCGATACAAGGCTACTACAAGCACAGTATGCAGCTGCTTAATCCGGCGATTTGGAGAGAGCTCTTCTTCCAGAAAAACCTGATTTACACGAAGGTTAAAGATGAACCGCCTGCGAAGTACTTGGATACAGCAGCAGCTAAAAACGCGCTGATCGCAAATGGCTGCGTCATCGAAGGTAAAGTGGAAAACAGTATCCTGTTCCGTGGTGTGAAGATCCGTAAAGGCGCGTACGTGAAGAACAGCATCATTCTCCAAAACTGTGAGATTGAGGAGAATGTTATCATTGAGAATGCAATCCTGGATAAGGATGTCTTCATTAGTCGTGGACGTGTCTTAACGGGAGATAACAAAGCACCATTCATTGCTGCGAAAACGAAAGTGATCTAGATCAAATAAATTTGAAAAGTCAGCTTTCAGAAGCCTAGAAGCTAGAACGACTACCTAAGTTCTTGGCAGTTGTTCAAGCTTCGACACCGACCAATCATTCTGAATAAGCTTCGTTTTGCAAAAGGTGGCTTTTCAAACATCCATTGGAGGAGTAGGAAGATGAAAGTACTATTTGCTGCATCTGAGGCTGTGCCATTTATTAAAACAGGCGGTCTAGCTGACGTAATTGGCTCGTTACCAAAGGAGCTTATTCGTCAAGGGCTGGATGTGCGGGTTATTTTACCTAAGTATGGCGATATCCCTGCTGTTTATCGGGAAGCGATGACGAAGGTAGTCGCCTTTGATGTGTACATCGGTTGGAGAAAGCAATACATTGGGATTGAGATGCTTCAGCATGAGGGAGTCACCTTTTACTTCGTGGATAATGAGTTTTATTTCAAGCGTCCAGGCATTTATGGTTATGGTGACGAGGCGGAGCGTTTTGGGTTCTTCTGCAGAGGGGTTATTGAGGCGCTCCCGTTACTTGATTTCCAGCCGGATGTGATTCATTGCCATGACTGGCAAACGGGTATGATTCCTGTGCTGCTGAAGGCACATTATCAACACCTCCCTTTCTATAGCGAGATGAAGACGATGTCTACCGTTCATAACTTGAAATATCAAGGTGTGTTTGATCAACCCCTATTAAAAGATTTGTTCGGTTTATCAGACGATCATTTCACAGGAACTGCGCTTGAATTACATGGTGGCGCAAGCTTCCTCAAAGGCGGGCTACTCTATTCGGATTGGATAACAACGGTAAGTCAGACTTATGCGGAGGAAATTCAAACTCCTTTTTATGGTGAATTTTTGGACAGCCTGCTGCGTCATCGCAAAGATCAGTTAACGGGTATCGTGAATGGCATTGATTATGACGTATTCGATCCAATGACCGATTCGCATCTGGTTGTGAATTATCGAGATTCCTTACCGAAGAAGCAGCAGAATAAGCTAGCTCTGCAGGAGCGCTTGGGTCTGCCTGTGAATGGTGATGTACCGATGATTGCATTGGTCACTCGCTTGGTTCAGCAAAAAGGGCTTGATCTCATCCAGCATGTCATTTCGGAGATTCTCGCTTTGGACATTCAACTTGTCGTTCTCGGTACAGGCGACTATGGATATGAGCAAATGTTCCGATATGCGGCTCAAACACATCCAGATAAGGTGTCTGCTCAAATTTACTTCGATGAATCATTAGCACATCAAGTCTATGCGGCTTCTGACCTGTTCTTGATGCCGTCTCAGTTCGAGCCTTGCGGGATTGGGCAATTGATAGCACTTCGTTATCGATCTGTGCCCATTGTAAGAGAAACTGGCGGACTGAAAGATACCGTACAGCCTTATAATGAGTTCACGGGTGAAGGAACTGGATTCACATTCAGCAATTATAACGCGCATGACATGCTGCATATCATTCGCCGCGCTGTATTTTTCTACAAGAATGATAGAGATGCATGGCTGAAAATTCAGCAAAATATGAAAAAAGGCGATTTCAGTTGGAAAAAGTCAGCCCAGCAGTATATCGCACTTTATAAAATAATGGTTACTAACTACGTTTAAAAGGAGACTGGAGGCACATTGCTTCCAGTTTCTTCTTTCTATTTCCTCTTCATTTTCTCCCTAATCGTGTCGATAAAGACATTAACCGGATGAAATTTTTTAGGAGAGGCAGTTGTTCATAATGAGCCGGACTGAGGCATGTTTAACGGATGCAGATATGTACCATTGCATGTTGTTTCAAACACCTGTAGAGGTGTGGTTTGATGGTGAATTGGAAGACGCGGGTTCATTGATCGAAGCTTATTCGGATGATGTCATTAAAGTAGGCGGCGTTTATTATTTGAGAAAACTGTGCCTAATTAAGAAAATAGCATAAACGGTAGCTTGTCAATGACCTCTTATTCACCTCGTGAATAGGGGGTCTTTTCCTAATTTGTCGAAATTCAGGTATAATAGCGATGAGTTGATATAAATGGTTTGGAGTGATGTTATGGACTGGATATCGCATATACTAACTGTCGTCTTTGTGATCAATATTTTACTCGCCATAACAGTTGTGTTTTTAGAACGTCGAAACGTGGCGGCAACGTGGTCATGGCTCATGGTGCTCTTATTCATTCCGATTCTCGGTTTCTTGCTCTATGTGATGCTTGGACAAAATTTGAGCCGCAGAAAGCTGTATAAATGGAATCGCCGTATGCTTGAAAGAGTGCAAACCGTCATTTCAGAGCAGCGGACACAGCTGATCGACGGGACGCTGCCCTATATTGATCCGATGGTAAGTCAGTATCGAGATTTGATTTATCTGAATGTCGCAACGAATGATGCGTTCCTCACACAAGATAATGGTGTACATATTTTCACAGACGGTGTGGCTAAATTCAGTGATTTACTGATGAAAATTGAAGCTGCTGAGTCCCATATACATATGCAGTATTATATCGTTAAGAATGATTCGCTGGGTCAGAAGATCATGGAAGCCCTCACGAGGAAAGCGGAACAGGGTGTCCACGTTAAATTTTTATATGACGATATTGGCTCAAGGTCCTTGAATGAGTCCTTTTTCCGAGATTTCCTAAAAGCTGGCGGGCAAAAAGCCGCATTTTTCCCATCGCGAATTCCATTTCTGAACTATCGAGTAAATTATCGCAATCATCGTAAATTGGTTATCATTGATGGTCAGATTGGGTACATGGGCGGATTCAATGTTGGTAACGAGTATCTGGGTTTGGATCCACGATTTGGTTACTGGCGAGATACGCATCTTCGTTTGACCGGAAGCGTTGTTCGCGCTTTGCAATCGAGATTTATACTGGATTGGAACTTAGCATCGGTGCAGCAAATGGAAGTTGAGCCGCAGTATTTTCCCGATACTATGGTGGAAGTCAATAGCTTGGAACACGTGCCTATGCAAATTGTGGCAAGTGGACCTAATGAAGCATGGCCGCATTTCGTGTTTACATTCCTAAAAATGATTCACATGGCCAAGAGCAGAATCCTCCTGCAGACTCCTTATTTTATCCCTGAAGAAAGCATGTTGAATGCGCTGCGCATTGCTGCTTTATCGGGCATAGATGTTAGAATCATGATCCCTGAGAAAGCAGATCATATGTTTGTTCATTGGGCTTCCTTGTATTATGTAGGTGAATTGCTTCGAGCTGGAGTGAAATGCTACTTATATGATCAAGGCTTTCTTCATGCGAAAACGATCATCGTCGATGGGCGGGTAGCCTCTGTAGGGACGGCCAACTTCGATATTCGCAGCCTTCGGCTGAATTTCGAAACTAACGCCTTGATGTATCATGCAGAGACGGCGAAGAAGCTGGAAAACACGTTCTGGAAGGATATGGAGGGCTGTATGGAGCTGACGTTGGAGGAGTATGATAAGCGTTCTTTACGGATTCGGTTCCTGGAGTCCATATCGAAATTGGTTTCTCCTATATTGTAAACGAAGGGTACACTATGTAAAAAAGGATATCCAATCCTTTCTTGAGAAAGAAAGATTAAATATCCCTTTTTGTATGGTGAAAGATTAATTAATAAACCGATTCACCATTGTCATAGTTAAACTGCCATTGAATACCGAATTTATCTTCTAAGTTGCCGTAGCATTTGCTCCAGAATGTTTCTTGAAGCTCCATGCCTACTTTGCCGCCTTCTTTCAACTTATGAAAGGCTGACTTCACTTCATCGATATCCTTACTGACTAAGGAAAGGCTAATGTTGTTACCGGCAACGAAAGGCATTCCTGGGAAAACATCGGAGAACATAACTGTACTTCCAGAAATGCTAAGGCGTGCATGCATAACTAAATTTTTGGCTTCCTCAGGAAGAGGAAAGGATGGGTCGGGTGGCGTATCTCCAAAGGTCATGATTTGTGGCTTGTCTAGTCCAAAAACTTCAGCGTAATACTCAATGACTTCACGAGTGTTTCCATTAAAATTAAGATATACATCAATAGCCATTAATTTCACTCCTTAGGTTTGATTGTCTATCATTTCCATATTGTATCATTTAACTGTTCTGAAACCAGTATACCTGCTCATGAAGAAATATAAAAATTATATGAATATCGGTGATATGAAGCATTTCTGCGGAGATTGAACTGACTTGACACTTTGCATAAATTTAGGGTATTATAGTTTCTTAAAATTGTATTTTATGCAATTTAATTTGAGGGTATCGAATTAATAGCATACAAAATAAATGAATGAAGGGGGTTGGAGATGACAGCTATGTCTATGAATGAATCCAATCGAGCATTTGGTGAAGCACTTGTGAAATCATTAGTCGGAGAGCGCGGACATATTCCGATAACTAGAGCATTGTCAGATATTAATGCTGAACTTGCAAGCACTCGTACCACGGGTGCGCCTTACACCATTTATCAGTTGTTGAAGCATATGGGCTACTGGCAGGAATTTTTGTTGACTTACCTTGAAGGAGGCAAGCCTGAATTGCCTTCGCACGTCATGGACAGTTGGCCTACCGCGGATCGTCCAGAGAGTGAAGAGGAATGGGAGACGATTGTTCAAAGCTTTCTGCAAGGAGTTGAGAGAGCTTGTGAGATTGCTCGAACGTCACAGCTGGATGAAATTCTTGAAAAGTTCCCGACGGAGACGAAAGCGAGTATTTTGCGCAACATTGCCTCACACAATTCTTATCACTTGGGAGAAATCGTTTTGCTCCGCCGAATGAACGGAGCTTGGCCGCCGCCCGGCGGAGGTTACCCTGCATAAAGATCCCTTGCGAAAGCAAGGGATCTTTATTTTATTACCCACTTAGCTAGGCTAGGCCTTGCGAAGCGGGTTTTGATATTCTTTTTCTTAAAGCTAAATTTCTTAACAATTTGTTGTTTATGGATAAAAGTAAGAATGAATATAAAATGCTCTGAAATAAACCTACTCCGATCGAGAAGGTGTATGGTAAAATAATCCCATTCCTAGTTGAAACGTTTTAATGAGGGGTGGTTGGTATCATGCGTAGAAGCAAGCTTTGGGGAATTTTCGGGAAAATTCGATCCTTATTTTCCAAAATCCGTATCGTTCTTCTCTTCAGTTATTTCATTATTATTTTTATTTGCATAGCATCGGTAGGAGCTATTTCCTTCTATATTTCATATCGCTCTGTATCGGAGCAGGTAGAATCGTCAAGTTTTCAAATCGTTCGACAAATTGAGAAAAATATGGATAATGACTTTCAAAACAAGCGAAATCTTCTGCTGGCGCCTTATTTCAGTCAGGAGTACATAGATGGAATTAATGCGTATGCGACGATGGATAAGCAGGATCAATTTCTGTTCAGGCAAAAGATAGGAAACTTATTTCTGAAAAGCTTTAACATTACACCAATCAGAGATTTTATCCGGGTTCAAATTTATTACAATAACGGAGAAATGCTGAATGCTTCGGATAATCAGAAGCCTTGGACAGCCGATGAAGTACAGCAATCCGATTGGTTCCAGCAGACGGTAATCAATGACGGTCGTGTGCATTTTACCGGTCCGCCTAAAGGAGCGGTTTCTGGAAGTGATGAGACCGCATATTCATCGTCCATTTTAATTCGAGATTTTGCTAATCCCGACAATTTTATTGTTGTACGCGCAGAATACAATGTTGAATTGTTTCTCCATATTGGTCAGAACGATAGCCTTTCCGCGAACAGCAAATTGCTCATTTTGGATCAAAATAATCAACAAGTATACGCCTCTTTTAAGCAGTCTGATGCTGTTCTCCGTAAAGATATGCTATCACGTATCACAAACGGCAGCGGAAAGTTCTGGTATGGCGGCGAGCAGGACAATCTGCTTGTTACCTATACACAGTCGGATTATTCCAATTGGAAAGTCGTACTTGCGATGCCTAAGAATGAAATGTTCGGTTCTCTGGATCGAATCAAAACGGCAACACTACTTACAACGCTGATAGCCTTTTTGGTTACTATATTTATTTCCTTTTTGTTCGGGCAAAGAATTACCAACCCAATTCTGGACTTATATAGAACGATTAATCGAGTGAAAAGAGGCGACTTCTCGGTTCGAGTCCAAGTTAAAAGAAGCGATGAAATCGGAAGAATCGCGAAGAACTTTAACGACATGCAGGTTGAACTTCAAAACTTAATCGAATCCAAATATATATACCAAATTAAGCTTCAGCAAGTCGAGCTTGCTATGCTCTATTCACAAATTAATCCGCATTTTCTATACAACACGCTAGATAGCATTAAGGCAATGGCCGATTATTATGATGTTGAGAAAATCGGTGATATGGCTCAGTCACTTGCAGATATGTTCCGCTACAATATCAAAAATAAGGATGAAATGGTTACCCTTCGTGAAGAGTTGGAACAAATTGATTCTTATATGAACATTCAGCGAATCCGTTTCGAAGACAAAATTACGTATATTCAGGAAATCGAGGACAATTTACTCGATTACCCGCTGCTGAAAATGACACTGCAGCCACTTGTGGAGAATGCGGTGTTCCATGGGGTGGAGCCAAAGATTGGGAAAAGCACGATCCGAATAATTGCTCACAAAGAAGGTGAATCTTTGCACATCACAGTAAGTGATGATGGGGTCGGCATTTCGGCAGAGAGACTGAAGGCGTTAAGAAATGAGCTCAGAAAACAGTTGTCAGAAGATATGCCTGTTTCTTCTGCTGCGGGCGGGGGCATTGGTATTCGCAATGTCTATGCCAGGTATGCAATCCGCTTGGGCAAGCAATTTGAATGTAAAATAGAGAGTGAAGTGGGGGAAGGGACCCGTGTAACCCTCATCATTTCATCATGGAACTTTGTAGAGGACGTATAAGTAATACTCTCAGGGTAAGAAAATTAAACATTTTTAGTCGAAATCGTGAATAGAGTCACGGAAAACGTTTTCATATAATTAACTTGTAAGCGATTCCTAAAGGAGGGTACTACAAAAATGAGAAAAATGAAAACGGTTTTGTCGATGTTAACGGTTTGTATGGCAGCTAGTTCATTTACGGGATGCAGTAGTAACAATGGCACTATAGGAACGCCAGAAGTAAGCAAATCAGCTACAGCGACGAACACGCCAACCAGCACAATAGCTCCGACGAAAGATCCTGTCACCCTCACGTTTGTAATTCCCAATACAGTGGACGCTGTTCCATTTAACAAAATATTCGAAGCTTATCAAAAGCAAACCGGCAATAAGGTCGAATTACAAGCGTTACCCGGCGGTGACTTCGATAATATGATGAAAACTCGGTTTTCAACAGGCGATTTTCCTGATTTATTTTTGATGCAGCCAGGTACGAAGCAAAACGTCAAATTAAGGGCTGAGGAAACGCTTCATGAATGGAGTACAGATACAGCCGTATGGGATCGAATCATTCCATCGATGAAAGAATTCCAAACAACGCCGGACAAAAAGATCTATGGTATTCCATTCGGGGCTACGGGTATGATGGGCGTTTATTATAACAAAGATGTATTTGGCAAGGTTGGCGTTCAGCCACCTAAAAACTATGCAGATTTAATTGAGACAGCCAAGAAGATAAAAGCTTCAGGCGTGACACCTTTCTATGAAGGAGTGAAGGATGGATGGCCGGCGCAAATCTTTTATTTGACAGGATGGGTTTCGGGTGTAGATCCGGCAATCGGCGATGAAGGCGTTCAGAAATTGGAGAAAAACCAACTCGGGCTTGCTGATATACCACAGGTGAAAGATTTATTTACGAAGCAGAAAGAATTGAAAGATCTCGGCTTATATCAAGATAATTTGATGGCGGGAACGTATGACGAAATGCAGAGCAAGATAGGTGATGGTAAAGTAGCCATGGTGTTTATGCTCGATGGCATTATTCCACAACTGGAGAAAAAATTCAGCAAAGACTTTGTGAAAGATCACATTGGGTTCTTCCCATTCCCTGCGGCGAATGATGCGGGTACGGCGTTGATTACGCCTCCTAACCAATTAATGGTGCCTGAAAAAGCGAAGCATTCGAAAGAAGCTGCCGATTTGATTAAGTTCATGATTACTCCTGATATGGTCAATCTGTACTATCAAACAGCGCCTGGCATTCCTATCTTTAAAGATGCTAAAAGTGAATTGTATCCTGTGCAGCAAACGGTAAAAGGCTTAATCGATACAGGCAAAGCAAAAATCAACGTCCAAAACCGTCTAACACCGACATTTGCTGATTTTCAAAAAACGCTGCAAAACTTCTTCATCAATGGGAATGTAGATGCGGCAGTGAAGGAATTCGATGCCAACTATAAAAAAGACGGCAAATCCAAACGGTTAGCAGGATTCGAATAGGCAGCTTGAAAGAAAAGGAGGGGGAGGCGTTGGGAAAAAGCAAGTATCCGCTCTATTTTTCATTTCCAGCTCTGGCTGTTTTTCTGGTGTTTTTTATAACTCCAACCCTTATCGGATTTTATTACAGCTTCACCGATTGGAACATCAATGCCAAGGATATTCGATTCGTAGGTTTTCAAAACTATGCGGCGATCTTTCAAGAGCCGAGACTACTAACTGCCTTGTTCAATACGTTAATCTTTGCTGCTGCTGTAACGGTACTGCAAAATGTATGCGGGCTTGGCTTGGCGCTCATTCTCAATGAAGCTCTTGTGCTGCGCAATGTGCTGCGGATGATATTTTTCCTTCCTTATGTGATCGCTCCGATCGTCATTGGTTATATCTTCCGTGCTATTTATCATCCTGAGCATGGGATTGTGAATCAAATTCTGGAGCAGGTGGGGCTTGCCGCACTTGCGCATGATTGGCTGAACGATCCGAAATATGCGCTGTTTTCCATTATTGTGACGGATATATGGCGCGTAGCTGGATTTTCTATGGTCGTTTATTTAGCGGGACTTCAGTTCATTCCAAAAGACTTGACGGAAAGCGCTTCAATCGATGGTGCGCAATACTGGAGCCGGTTTCGACATATTATTTTTCCGCTGCTAGCACCGGCTTTTACCGTAAATGTGTTACTTTCCATGATTGGTTCTATGAAAGTGTTTGAAATGGTTATGGTTCTGACTGAAGGCGGACCAGGATATACGACAGAAGTGTTTTACACCTATATTCGCAGCATGTTCAGTTCAGGAGAGTTCGGTTATGCGACAACGGTTAACGTCGTGTTGTTCATCTTAGTTACTTGCATTGGTGTGCCGGTGCTGATGAGGATGAAGAAACGGGAGGTGGAGATGTGAGACAACGGCGCAACATGCTTATTGTGCTCGAATTGGCGACTATCTGTTTGGCACTGATGATCCTCATCCCCTTTCTGATGATTCTCATAAACTCGTTCAAAGATATCCGTGAATCAGCGCTGTTCGGCTTGTCCCTCCCCACAGAGTGGCAGTTCAGCAATTATAAGGACATCTTTGCTCAGGCGCATATTGTACGCGGGTTCATGAACAGTTTCCTGATTTCGGGCTGCGTGGTGCTTTGCGTCAATGTGTTTGCATCTATGGCTGCTTTCATTATTCAACGAAGAGACGACCGCTTTTTGCGTACGGCGTACTATTTATTCATCATGGGCCTAATCGTGCCTGTTTCTATCGTACCCACCATTAAGCTAATGGGTGATTTGCACATTCGAGGAACGTACTTCAGCCTTATCATGTACTATACGGCCGTATTGCTCCCATTTGCCGTATTCCTGCTGGTAGGATTCATGAAATCCATTCCACGAGAGCTGGACGAAGCGGCGCTTTTGGAAGGCTGCGGTTATTTCCGATTGTATGTTCAGATCATTCTTCCGCTCATAATAACTGTGCTTGTAACGGTTGCGATCGTTGTCATGGTATCCGTTTGGAACGATTTTTTCGGTCCTTTCTATTTGATGACAGATAGCACGAAGTGGACGATTGTGCTCCAAATTTTTAATTTTGTTACAATGTACAGCACGAATTGGGGCGTTGTGTTCGCATTTATGGTGGTCGTCATTGCTCCGATATTACTTATTTATTTATTTCTTCAAAGGTATATTATTGACGGTTTGACCGCTGGCTCTCTGAAGGGATAACAGTGGTGCAATCAAGCATCGGGAGGGTTTGGTTCATGCGAAAGGTAGTCATTGTCGACGATGAAATATGGATCCGGAGGGGGCTTATTCAATCTATACCTTGGGATCGTTTCGGTTTCAGACTTGTTGGAGAGGCTGGAGACGGGGAAGAAGCGCATAGGATCGCGCTTGCCGAGAAACCGGATCTACTTTTTCTGGATATGCGGATGCCTGGGCTGGATGGCAAACAACTGCTCGGAATGCTGAATCGTGATTTACCGGATTTATTGACGATCGTCGTAAGCGGGTATTCCGACTATGAATATATGAAAGAAGCTATCCGACAGAAAGCATTTGATTATTTATTGAAACCAGTTAAAAAAGATGAGCTAGTTTCTGTGCTGGAGAGAGCAGTAGCAAAGATGATACAGCAGGAAACAAAGAAGAGAACAGGGCAGTTTGACAGTAGAGGAGACTGGCTTCAAAGAGTTTTGTATCATGCGGTCACAGATGTAGAAGCTCGTGAGAATGAGGAAGAAATTCCTCTTCCTGAAGGATGGACTTGCGGCGAAACCTATGTGATGGTCGGGCAGCGGGATACATTTCGAGATGGATGCGAGACAAACAAACTTGTTGGGCAACTGAGGGAACAGTTAATCCGGAACAAACCATTTTTGTTTGGGGGAGAATGGAACTTCGCCGTAACAACCGCCCCGGAAGCAAACGGGGAATTCGTTATCGCTATCGTAGGTGAGCAGCTGCAGCTAGAGGAAATGAATAAATTATGCCATACCATCCAAAGGTTGCTCAAACAAAAGGAAATGGGCAGCTACAGCTTGGGTATCGGATTGAAAAAAGAGGATGCCCACTATTTACGGCGTGCTTATCTGGAGGCCGGGCAAGCACTGAAAAAGAAAAGGCTGGGTGTGTCTTGTACCGTCCTTTGGGCTGAGAATGACCTGAGTAATGAGCGATTTAATTACCCTCAGGAGAAGGAAAATGCTTTTCTCCTTTCCCTTCAAATGGGCAACAAGGAAGAGGCTCAGCAAGAATGCGACATGCTGTTTGCTGCAATTAGTGAGGATTCAATGACTGTAGATCATTTGCAGAGGAGCGCCTTTTTGCTTGTCCACTCTATTGAAAAACAGCTTAGAGGAACGGGAAATCGGCTAGAGGAAGTAAGCGGTAAAAATCCACAAATGTATACAGAGATGATCCAGCAACGGAACGATGCGGCAGCTGTGAAACGGATTTTCGATGAAGAGATCATTCCCTCTGTACTCGAGTACTACAAACGTTCACATGAAAAACAAGGCAAGAAGATTGTGCGTATCATTCAGAATTTGATAGAAAACAACTATGATCAGCCGCTTTCCCTACATCAGATTGCTGAAAGTCATTACATGAACACGGATTATGTAAGCCGTTTATTTAAAAAAACGACAGGCCACAATTTTGTTGATTATATGACTGAATTCCGAATTAATAAATCGAAAGAACTAATGAGGTTGTCTAGCTATAAAAATTATGAGATTGCGCAAATGGTTGGCTACGAGGACTATCGATATTTTAGTCAAATCTTTAAGAAAAAAACAGGAATGACCATTGGTAAATACCGGATTGCCGCCGAAACTACATCAATGATGACTAAGGAGTGAATACAGATGGAAAGACGACTAATTCCCGATACACTGATGCTGGAAGAACGAGCAGGACATGCGATTAATGCAATGGTGGGGATGGCTGACAAGGATCACAATTATATTCCATTCTTTAATGCGGATCTGTTACACAAGCCTGCTTTTATGACACATGGTGATTGGGATTATGGCTCTTCGCATGGCAGGATGATCGATGGCTTGATTCTTGCCAGGCATATGTCGGGGGAAACATTCGGAAAAGATGTAGAGGAACATTACCGTGCTAACTTGCTTTCCTTCTTTAAAGAGGATGGCATGAGCTACCGACAAATCAATCCCACCCGTAATTGGGAGCCAAACGCTAATCTGATCGATCAACGTGCCGTTATTTTATCTTTGACGACATGGTTTATGGAAACGGGTGACACGAAAGTAAAGGAAGCAGCAGACCGTCATGTGGCAGCGCTGAAAAGAATTGCTATCAAAGAGCGCGATGTGTGGTACTATCCGGCCTCCGAATACAAAGAAACGGGTTGGCCTTCCGCCAATGGCGTGCAGCTGAGGCTCACTCCAGATCCGGCTGCATTCTGCGGCCGATTAGTCATGCCGCTCTTGAAATATCACGAATTGACAGGGAATCAGGATGCTTTTGATTTGTGTCAGTTTTTCACGGCTCTGATCATAGAGCGCAGCGGCGTCTTTCATCCCGATGGCAGCTTTAACGATTCATTGGCTTACCGCAGCGGTCATTTCCATACGCGCCTGGGCACACTCGATGCGATCGCCCGATTCGGCGCCTTCACGGGCGATGCAGCGATGATCAGTTGGGTGAAGAAGTGCTACGATTGGGCGCTAACTAAGTGTACGTCATTTGGCTGGACGCCAGGCGATTTGCATGAACAAGCATATGAACATGAAACCTGTTCACTTGTGGATCTGATTGCGACAGGAATCACCCTTGCTAAGAGTGGTTATGTGGAATATTGGGGAATGGTAGAGCGCTTCCTACGAAACCACCTGACGGAATCACAGCTTCTGGATCTGGATTGGGTTGAACAAACAAATGATAAATCGAATGACATTCCAGCTAACAAATCATTTTACAAAGTGGCTGAGCGTACACGGGGATCTTTTGCCGGCTATTCAGCTCCTAACGATTTCATAAGCGATGTGAATGAAGGCCGAGGACATACGAGCGATTTGCAATTATGTTGTCTCGGTTCTGGTACACGCGGATTGTTCATGGGCTGGAGCAACAGCATCACGGAGAAAAATGGGTCAATCAGCATCAACTTCCTGCTGAACCGAGGTTCCAAATGGCTTGATGTCAGCAGTTATTTACCGCATGAAGGCAAAGTCGTTATTGATGTTCATATGGATGTTCAACGACTTCAGATTCGAATTCCGGAATGGGCTGGTTTTACGAAAATTCGCTTCACTCGCGAGCTTCATGGTCAGGTTACGGAAGGTAAAGGCAGCGAGGAGAGCAGATGGGTTAATAAGCATTTCCTACTGCTTGGTCCAGCAACCGCCGGGGAAAAAATTACGGTAACTTTCCCGCTCAGCTTCCGCAAAACATTGGAAAACGCTGTTGGTCAGACTTTCGAAGCGGAATGGCGCGGTGATGATGTCGTGAATATTACGCCAAAAGGCGAGAAGAAGCCGCTCTACAGCGGGCGTAAAGTATATAATGAAGCACCGATGCGTGAAGGCGATTACCGCAGGCTGGATAAAGAGTTTGTGTGGTAGAGGTTTTTTTGAAGAGGAGGAAGAATGATGAAGACGGTTGTAGCTGTCTATACCGGCCAGGGTTTGGCCGACCCGCTAAAAGCGGTGTTTAAGGAATTGCTCCCAGATTGCAGGCTTGTGAATATTATCGATGATAGCTTGATTGGCGATGTGGTGCAATCAGGGCATGTTCCACCTGGAGTGGCACGAAGGTTAATCCAGTATTTTCATCATGGAGAAGAAATAGGAGCTGATGTGATCTTGAATACTTGCTCCTCCGTAGGCGAAGTGGTTGATGATGCGCGCCGACTCATCGGTGTGCCCATTGTGAAAATTGATGAATCCATGGCAGCAGCGGCTGTTAGCTATGAACGCATTGCGGTGCTAGCGACCCTGCCATCGACACTTGCACCTACGATGCGGCTCGTACAGAAGCAAGCAGAGGCAGCAGGCCGACAGGTAACGCTCGTTAATGGACTTGCTGAAGGCGCATTTGATGCGCTTGTTGGGGGTAAACCTGAGGAACACGACCGCATTTTGTTGGAGACGGCAAAGCGGATTGCAGATGCAGCTGACGTGCTTGTACTAGCACAGGGTTCGATGGCACGCATGGAACAGAAACTCAAAGAAATAACCGGTAAACCGGTGCTTTCTTCTCCTCGAATGGGCATAGAAGCGGTTAAAGCTTTGTTGGAAAAAGCGTAACAGTAGCAAGTATAGGGGGAGAGGCAGGATGAATCAAGAGCGTGTTAGAGCTACCTATCTGGTAGAAACGCCATATTCTTTAGAGCGTGCAGCGGCTACGATTGCTGGGGAGCAATCAACGGGCACCTTTACATCCGTCCCAGGGGAAACGGACGAATTAAAAGCGAAGTTCGGAGCAATCGTCGAACATATTGAACAGCTTGCAGAAGTAGATACACCTTCCTTACCGGGAGCGAAGGCGCCTGTTGGACATGATGGCAAGTACCGTCAAGGACGCGTAACAGTCTCATTTCCGCTGCATAATTTTGGTCCTTCGATTCCTAACTTGCTATCTGCTGTAGCTGGAAATCTGTACGAACTCCAGGAACTCTCGGGACTGCGTCTTTTGGATCTGGATCTGCCTGAATCATTTACGACCCGTTATCCTGGACCGAAGTTTGGCATTACAGGCACAAGAAAGCTGACAGGGGTGTATGATCGACCCATTCTAGGCACAATTATTAAGCCTAGTATTGGATTATCTACGGAACAATTGTCAGAGCTCGTAAAGAAGCTTGCTCTAGCTGGGATGGATTTTATCAAAGATGATGAGTTGAATGCGAATCCTCCGTGTGCTCCCTTGGAGCAAAAAGTAAAGGCAGTTATGGAAGCTGTCGAACGAGCTGCCGACGCAACCGGAAAGAAGCTGATGTATGCTTTTAACATTACAGGTGACATTGACGAGCTTCGCCGCAATCATGATCTCGTCGTGAAATCAGGCGGCACATGCGTTATGGTCAGCGTATTGAGTGTAGGATTGAGCGGCCTTGCTTACTTGAACCAGTACAGTGAAGTTCCGATTCATGGTCATCGCAATCAATGGGGGATGCTGACAAGGAGTCCCTTGCTCGGTATAGAATTTACTGCCTATCAGAAGTTATGCCGTCTAGCAGGTGCCGATCATCTTCATGTCAATGGCTTTAACAGTAAATTCTATGAAAGCAACGAATCTGTATTGCGTTCTATTCAAGCTTGCACATCGCCGTTATTAGGCGGGTATCATTCGATGCCTGTCATTTCGTCTATGCAGTGGGCGGGTACAGCTCCTGTCACCTATGAAGCTACACGTTCCGTTGATGTGATGCACTTGGCCGGTGGCGGCATGTTGGCGCATCCAGATGGTCCATCAGCAGGCTTTGAGAGCATGCAGCTCGGCTGGGAGGCCGCTGTACAAGGGATTTCTCTTGACACGTATGCTAAGCAGCATCCACCGCTTCAACGTGCGATAGAAAAATACGGGAGAGGTTGAAGCGAATATGGACGGGATGAGGCTAATGGATAATCAAGATCAAGATCAAGAACAAGATCAAGATCAAGAACAAGATCAAGAACAAGAACAAGAACAAGAACAAGAACAAGAACAAGAACAGGAACAAGAACAAGAACAAGAACAAGAACAAGAACAAGAACAAGAACAAGAACAAGATCTGATCAAGCGATTGTTATGTTACTATGGTGATGATTTTACCGGATCAACGGATGTACTCGAAGCTTTGTTTCAGGCAGGGTTGAAAACGATCTTGTTTCTGGAGCCACCTTCGCCGGAAGTGCTGCAGGAGCAGTTTCAAGACGTGGATTGTTTTGGGGTGGCGGGTGTGGGACGGTCTCTATCACCTGAGGAGATGGAGAGGGAATTACGCCCGATATTTATAACGATGAAGATGACCGGAGCGGTTATTGTGCATTATAAGATATGCTCAACGTTTGATTCTTCACCTGATATCGGAAGTATCGGAAAAGCGATGGAGATCGGCAGGGATGTATTCGGTGGCCGTTATGTGCCTTTACTAGTGGGCGTGCCCTATTTACGAAGGTATACACTCTTTGGCAATCATTTTGCGGCAGCAGGAGAGCGCATACATAGGCTCGACCGCCATCCTACGATGTCGCAGCATCCCGTGACTCCGATGGTAGAAGCGGATATACGGAAGCATTTGCAAAGGCAAACGAAAATGCAAACTTCATTGTTTGATATTTTAGCGCTTGAAGGACCCGATGGAGAGGTGCATGGGAAATTAGAGCAATTAATTGAAAACGAACAGCCTGATGTCGTGTTATTCGATGTTCTGGATGAGCCTCGATTAGAAAAATCAGGCCGTTTGATCTGGCAGGAAGCGAATGATGGCGAGGGATTGTTTGTAGTCGGATCATCAGGTGTTGAATACGCGCTCAATGCTTGCTGGAAAGCAGATGGTATCTTACCACCCGCAGAGCAGGATGTAGTTACGGTTGAATCTGTCGATCGTCTTTTAGTGGTGTCGGGCAGCTGCTCACCAGTTACAGAGAAACAAATTCAGCGTGCTTTGGAGGCAGGATTCACCGGAATTCGGGTTCCGATGAATGAATTAATCCAACCGGAGCTGGCTCAGGAAGCGCAGTTGCGATTGCAGCAAGAGGCGCGATCGGTGCTGGAGAGCGGTCGAAGTGTGGTACTGTATACAGCCTCGGGACCACAGGACCAGACGATTGCTCTCATTCGTGAAACGCTTGCTGCACAAGGGCTTAAGGCCGAAGACAGTGGGCATCTGCTGGGTAAAGCGCTCGGTAAGCTGACCAGAGAATTAGTGGCAGAGACAGGTGTGTCACGCATTCTTATCGCAGGCGGGGATACATCAGGTTATATAACACGTGAGTTGGGTATCTATGCAATAGCCTGTAAAGCGGCGCTTGAGCCTGGTGGACCTTTATGCCGTGCATATTCGAAAGAGCCGCAGTTTGACGGTCTGGAGCTTGTTCTGAAAGGTGGACAAGTCGGCGGTGAGAATTTTTTTGAAAAGGTAAGAGTTGGCACGGAATTGTAGAATTGTACATGGCAATGCGGTATGACGTTTGGGTATCGATGGTAGTGGGCATTACATAAATACTTAGGAGGTATTCATGGATAAAATCTGGTTTCAGCAACCAGCTGCCGAATGGAACGAAGCGCTGCCGATTGGGAATGGCAGGCTGGGGGGCATGATTTTTGGCAAGGTTGCCAAGGAAAAAATTCAGCTGAACGAGGATTCGGTTTGGTATGGAGGACCAAAGGAACGCGACAATCCGGATGCCCTGCAGCATCTTCCGCAAATCCGTCAATGGATCGCGGAAGGGCAAATCCGCAAAGCGGAGCAGCTTGCGGTAATGGCACTTTCTGGCGTCCCGGAGGGGCAGCGCCACTATATGCCGCTCGCTGATTTGACGCTGGCGTTTGCTGATCACGAAAATGAGGTCGAAGATTATGTGCGGGAGCTTGACTTAAGTACTGGCACTGCATCCTTATCTTACCGGACGGGCGGCGTTCGTTATACCCGCGAGATTCTTTCAAGTCACGTCGATCAGGTGTTGGCGGTTCGGCTAGAGGCTGACAGGCCTGGCGCCTTATCGTTGACCGCGCGTCTGATGCGGGGCGAGAAAAATAAGTATGCAGAACAAATAGGCAGGCTGTCCGATCACAGTATTGCGATCCGAGGCAATTGCGGCGGCGGTGGTTCCGAATTTTGTGCCGTATTATTTGCGGAGACTCAAGGAGGCGTAGTCAACGTTATCGGTGAACATTTGATCGTGGAACGAGCTGACAGTTTGACACTCTACGTAGCGGCAGCCACCTCATTCCGTTGCGAAGATCCGGAGGCAGAATGCGTCAGACGGGTAGAGGAAGCGGTATCGAAAACGTACTCGCGGTTGAAGGACGATCATCAGGAAGACTTCGGACGTCTGTTTGACCGAGTTTCCTTTAAGCTGAAACCCCCTTCGGAAGAAGTTAAGGATTTACCGACAGATAAGAGGCTGGAGCGGGTTCGCGAGGGCGGCGAAGATTCAGGTATCATTTCGCTCTATTTTCAATATGGCCGGTATTTGCTCATATCCAGCAGCCGTCCAGGCTCCTTGCCTGCCAACTTGCAGGGTATTTGGAATGATAAAATTGAGCCGCCGTGGGACAGCAAATATACGATCAATATTAATGCTCAGATGAATTATTGGCCCGCCGAAACATGTAATTTGTCGGAGTGCCACGAGCCGCTGTTCGACCTGATCGAGCGAATGCGCGAGCGCGGACGGAAGACCGCACAAATCATGTACGGCTGCCGGGGATTCGTTGCGCATCACAATACGGATATTTGGGGCGACACTTCTCCGCAGGACATATACATTCCAGCAACGTACTGGCCGATGGGTGCTGCATGGCTTTGTTTGCACCTGTGGGAGCATTTCGAATTTGGCGGCGACCGCGAATTTTTGCTGCGAGCATATGAAACGATGAAAGAATCGGCATTGTTCTTTCTTGACTATTTAATAGAAACTCCGGACGGCAGGCTGGTGACCTGCCCATCCGTATCGCCGGAAAATACGTACGTTCTGCCAAATGGGGAAAGAGGCTGCCTTACCATGGGACCGGCGATGGATAATCAAATCTTACATGCTTTGTTCTCAGGATGTATACGGGCAAGCGAATTGTTGGAAGCGGACGAAGCACTGCGGGAAGAGTGGATTCATGTCCGTGGTCGGCTTCCGGAACCGCAGATCGGCCGTTACGGCCAACTTCAGGAATGGCTCGAGGATTATGAAGAGAAGAAGGCCGGACACCGGCATATTTCCCATCTGTTCGGACTTCATCCCGGCAGTCAAATTAACGTTCGGAAAACACCGGCATTGGCCGAGGCAGCGCGCAAAACGTTGGAGCGCAGACTTGCACACGGAGGCGGGCATACCGGTTGGAGCCGGGCGTGGATCATCAATTTCTGGGCTCGTCTAGAAGACGGGGAGGCCGCTTATGAGAACGTTATGGCTCTGCTAAGCAAATCGACGCTGCCGAACCTGCTTGATAACCACCCTCCGTTTCAAATCGATGGTAACTTCGGGGGAACTGCAGGCATCGCCGAAATGCTGCTGCAAAGCCATACCGGAGAACTTCACTTGCTGCCGGCGCTGCCAATAGCATGGTCGGACGGAGAAATGAAAGGACTGAGGGCACGCGGGGGCTTTGAGGTGGATATCAAATGGAGGAGCGGAAAACTCGAAACGGCTGAGGTGCGATCGCAGCTCGGTGGTATTTGCCGTGTTCGAACGAGTGTCGGAGTTCGTATAGTTGGAGCTGAACTCTTGAAAGATTATTCGCTATTGGATCAAGTGGTAGGGTTTAAGACGGTCCCCGGAGTGGCTTATGTCATCGAGTCGCTCTAAATCTAAATCGTTATCCTATGTTAAAGAGTTGTCCACTGTGTAGTCCATACAACGGTCGGAAGCTCTTTTTTTTGTTGTTGAAGGTTCCCCAAAGTAATATAACAGTTGAAATTGCCCATCTGAAGCGAAATCGACACGAACCATTGTACATTCGAGACTGTCGATCAATATAAGACTCAAAAAGCTTTTTAAATATGTCAATGAATTGATTTTCAGTGAGATTTAAAGAATATGAGTCCCGTTGTAAGGTTGTTTTTCATCGTTACAGACGTTAGGGGAAGCGGAAGCGCGTATGTAACGATGTTTTTGGACTTAGAATTTCAATCTTACAGACGAAGAAGAAGGCAGATTTGTAAAGTGAGCGAGGCTGTAAGGTTGTTTTTCATCGTTACAGACGCTAGCAGACGAAGAAGAAGGCAGATTTGTAAAGTGAGCGAGGCTGTAAGGTTGTTTTTCATCGTTACAGACGCTAGGGGAAGCGGAAGCGCGTCTGTAACGAAGTTTTTCAGTCTTGCAGACGAGAAGAGAGCAGATTTGTGAAGTGAGCGAGGCTGTAAGGTTGTTGTTTTTCATCGTTACAGACGCTAGTGAAAGCGGAAGCGCGTCTGTAACGATGTTTTTGGACTTAGAATTTCAATCTTACAGACGAAGAAGAAGGCAGATTTGTAAAGTGAGCRAGGCTGTAAGGTTGTTTTTCATCGTTACAGACGCTAGGGRAAGCGGAAGCGCTTATGTAACGATGTTTTTCAATCTTACAAACGAGAAAAGAACGGACNAGACGAAGAAGAAGGCAGATTTGTAAAGTGAGCGAGGCTGTAAGGTTGTTTTTCATCGTTACAGACGCTAGGGGAAGCGGAAGCGCGTCTGTAACGATGTTTTTCAGTCTTGCAGACGAGAAGAGAGCAGATTTGTGAAGTGAGCGAGGCTGTAAGGTTGTTTTTCATCGTTACAGACGCTAGTGAAAGCGGAAGCGCGTCTGTAACGATGTTTTCCAATCTTGCAGACGAGAAAAGGGCGGATTTGTGAAGTGAGCGCGTCTGTAAGGTTGTTTTTCATCGTTACAGACGCTAGGGGAACCGGAAGAGCGTATGTAACGATGTTTTTCAATCTTACAGACGAAGAAGAAGGCAGATTTGTAAAGTGAGCAAGGCTGTAAGGTTGTTTTTCATCGTTACAGAGGCTGTAAGGTTGTTTTTCATCGTTACAGACGCTAGGGAAAGCGGAAGCGCTTATGTAACGATGTTTTTCAATCTTACAAACGAGAAAAGAACGGACCTGTGAAATGTTATATTTCACTATTAAAACAGTACTGTCCCGAAGAAACGCGAAGGACGGCATAACCAGCTTCATAACCGATGATCTCGACGCAGTTTGCTTTCTCAATCATAGATCCGTTTTCTGTAATCGTATCCATGGATATCGCCGGGACATAGACAATACCCGAACAATTCGCTGGCATGACCACGTTTAACATCAACTGATGATGGGAAGTTCGCTTCCAAACTACACGCAAACATCCGACGGGCAGCCAGTGCTCAGCCTTGACTTCTTCCAATCCTGGGGGTATTGCCGGTTTAATTGTCACCTTATAACTTTCAAAGGCAGGGTCATATCGATAATCGATTCCAGCCAAGCCGACGTATAACCATTCCTCCAAGTGACCGAGCATAAAATGGTTTTGCGATTTGCCAACGGTCGGACCGTCCCACGCTTCCGTCAACGTCGTCGCACCGTGCGCGATTTGATATCCGTAGCTCGGATGATCGGTTTGTCGAGTCATTTCGTAGATGATGTCCGAACGGCCATTCAGCGCGAGTGCAAGCAGCACATAACGATGCCCGACATCGCCAGCTGTCGTATGATAACCATGCAGACGAATGTCTTCGATCACTTGGGATAGTACGCTTTCCTTATACGGCTCATCGACAAGCCCCAATACAAGCGGCATGGCGTTCGAGGTTTGACTGCCTGTCGCATAACTGGATGTTTCCCGTTCAAAAAATGCGTCATTAAACGCCGATTTGATCTTCTCCCGCAGAGCTGCGTAGTTGACGGCGTCCTGGTTGTTGTTTAACAAGCATGCGATTTGTGTGAAAATATCTACGATATGGTAAAACATCGCTGTTTCAGTATGAGAGACAGGCGTGTTTTGCGCAAATCCGGGTCCGTTTTCCCCGACATCATACCAATCACCAAGCCCTTGACTAACGATTAAATGATCGGAGCTTTCAGTCACGTAATCGATATACGCTTTCATACCCTCATAATGCTCGGCCAAGATCCGAGTGTTGCCGTACATACGAAATAGGTTCCAACCTGTCAGCACATACGCGCCGCCCCACGAGACGGAGTCGCGGAAACAGCGCCACTTATCGGAAAACACGACGTATTCGGGTGCCGTCGTCGGCACCATCCCGCTGGGGAGTTGGGCATCCCTGATGTCTTCCATCGTTTTCGTTAACAAGGGTTCAATCTGATAATTGAATGCTACGGCGGGACCCATCAGATGGACTTGTTCCAACCATCCGAGCTTTTCTCGATGGGGACAATCCGTAAATAGGCTTTTCATGTTGCTAAGAATCGCTTGATTAATGATCTTCTGCGTCCGGTTCAGCATAACATTTGAGCTTTCGAATCTTCCTGAAACCCTCGTATCTGGATAGATCATCTGTCCCTCAATGCTGACAAGAACGGGACAGTCCGTTGGGAGCCGCCCTAACGAATCTGCGGGAATAGCGCCTTCGATTTGTACATAACGAAAACCGTAATAGCTGAACCGAGGCGACCAGATTTCTTCTCCGTTTCCTTTCAGGATGTAGGAAAATCTGTAGGGGGAACCGGTCCATTTTTGATTGGCCGTACCATCATCCTTCAATAGTTCTGCTGGGGATAAGGTGATTTTGGAACCTTCCTGACCAACAACGGATATTTCAACCCATCCTGAAAAGTTTTGCCCGAAATCGGCGACGTACACGCCTGGCGTAGGTTGCGATATGCTCACTGGTTTGAAGGTCTGCATGACTTTCAAAGGAGAAAGCGCTTGTGATTTCAGTTTTCCAACAGGCGGGGCAACTTCGGCAACGTATCCCCAGGCTTCGCGTTCCGTGAAACCGGGCAAATCCCAACCCGCTTGCACACGGCGCGCGTCAAAGTCCTCACCTCCATATATGCATGAAAAGGTGATCGGTCCCGCTGAGGTTTCCCAGTCCTGATTACTGGCAATCGTGACGATCGTTCCATCGGTATGCGTGATTTCGAGCTGAATCATACATCTCGGGGTACCAAAGGAATGTTTGAATTTGCTGTAACGGCCGCCTGTCACGTTGAAAAACCCGTTCCCGAGCATAACGCCCACCGCGTTAGCTCCTTTTTTCACTTCGTCCGTCACGTCGTAAACACAGTAGAGACAAGTTTTGTCAAAGTTAGTCCATCCGGGCGTAAGCACATGATCGCTGACCTTGTTTCCGTTTAACCGAAGCTCGTATTGTCCCAAACCGCATATGTAAGCTCTTGCTCTTTCCACAGATTTATCTAGGTTGAATTCATATCGGAACAAAGGAAGCGAAGCATGTTCCTGCGGCTCTCCGTCAGGTTCACCAATCCAGCGGGCTGCCCAATCGCTTTCTTTTAAAAGTCCCATTTCCCACCATGATACCGGACTTTCTGTCATCTGATCGGTTTGATCCCAAAACTGAAGCCTCCAATAATAGCGAGTACGGGATTGTAGCAGAGGGCCTTCATATAGAATATGTACGTTTTTCCTGCTTGCCATTTTCCCGCTATCCCATATGAAGCGCTGCACACAGTCCTCCTCGGTTGACACCACGATCCGGTAGGCTGTTTGCATTTGCGAGCGAACAAGACCAGATTTGAAGCTCCAGCCGAAAGCAGGACGTGTGACATCGACCCCAATAGGGCATATTTTGCTTTCAACAAACATTTCGTCCAGTTGCATCGTTTGAGTCTCCTTTTAACCATCCTCTAATTGGAATTCATTGTCGAAAGATATCTTGCGAGGCGGCCACGCTGATCGTTCGGAACTCTTTACCGTAATTTTTTGTCGGATCGCCTTCCTTATAGAGTCTGCAGGAGCAATAGAAGTGATATAGCACGCCATTATGCGTAATGACGGAAGGCTTATGGGCAAAAATGGAATCGATGGTTCCCTCTTCTCCAACCCGAATGATCGGATCGGGATATTTGTCCCAATGTAAAAGATCCTGCGAAAGCGCAATCCCTTCTTGTGCTTGCTTGTAATTATAGCCAAAGAAATACATAACCCATTGGTCTTTATCCTGTAAAACACAAGGGTCGCTGACAAAACCAGAGTCCCATCTTTCCGGAGAGACACGTAATATGGGGTTTTGCTCGTATCTCTGCCACTCAATCAGGTCTGTGGAGAGAGCAACGCCCGTTTGTTCGATCCATTTCCCCTTATTCGTGTTTTTGGCATTATAAAACAAATAGAAAGTGCCTTCATGCTCAATTAGGCATTCTTTGTATAAACCGCCTTTTTCCCAATCTGCGCCTGCCTCCGGGGTTAGAATCGGATCAGGGCATCTATGCCATTCCAGCAATTGTTCATCTTCCGTCCATGCGATTCCGATTTTTGCCGAACCTTCTTCGTACCCGAACTCCGGATAGGCGTGATAGAGCAGCCAGTATTTGTTGTTCCATTTCTTAAGCATTGGAGGAGCATCGATCTGATTTTCCTTCAAGATCCATGTTCCTGCTATATTTTTCGAATCCCAGCCTGAACCTTCATCTCGTCGTAAAATCACACTTAGGTGATCCCAGTGTAAAAGGTCTTTGCTTGTGGCCAAGGCTGTTTGATAACCCGTACCGTCAAACCCTACATACATCATGTAAAACTTATCGTTATGTTGAAAGACAAAGGGGCAATCAACAGCACGTTCATCAAAATGACCAGGGATACCGGATCCGACAAGCACCGGTCTACCCAATTTATATGGTGTTACATAGGGCCCAATATTCATCATTTTCACACTCCTCAACTGTAGTTAGAACTTGTGACAGATGTAACTTATTTTAAGATTACTATCATACTTCTTCCTACTGAGGGGGGGATTGAATCCGATATATAGGGCGATTGCATCTTCAACTTACAGCTGCATTGACATCGCCTGTAAGCGGGCGTAGGATGGGGGGGAATTATGGAAGTTTCGTTCGGAAGGGGGACTAAAGTGAAAGCCGATTATGTATCCAATCCGTACATGTTTCAGACAGCTGGCAGCATTGTCGCTGGATGTAATACCATCGCCCAACTGATTCCGCGAATCAAGTTGCTCGGCGAATTTCGGCATGCGGTGATCGTTACACAGCCTTCTATAGTAGCGCTGGGGGTTATCGAGCAAATCGGCGTCGAGCTCAAGCAAGCGGGTATATCCAGCCGTTGTATAACGGAGGTGAAGCCGGAACCGACGGTTGAAAATATACGCGCAGTATTCGCTAATATATCCGCAGAACCTATGGATTTGTTAATAGGCATTGGTGGAGGAAGCGTTCTCGATGCTACGAAAATATTTTCCATTTTGCTGACTAATCCAACGGACGTGCAGAGCTTAATCGGCACCGATCTCGTTTCGCAACCGGGCATCCCGACAGTTCTAGTGCCGACGACTTCGGGAACCGGTTCCGAAGTGACGCCCAATGCGATTGTAACCGTTCCCGAGGAACAGTTGAAGGTCGGTGTGATTAGCAGACACTTGCTGCCCAAACTGGTCATTATCGATCCTGTTTTGACGGTAAGCCTGCCGCAACCGATTACGGCAGCAACAGGAATGGATGCTTTTACACATGCCTTGGAATCGTATATATCGAATAAAGCCAACCCGATAAGCGACACGTTTGCTTTGGAATCCATACGCTTGATTGCAGACAGTCTGGTTCATGCCTATCATAATGGCTCGGATCTCGGAGCGAGGGAGAAAATGCTGCTCGGATCGATGTACGGAGGCATGGCACTGAGTGCGGCAGGCACAGCAGCCGTACATGCGCTCGCTTATCCGCTCGGGGGCAAGTTCAACATTTCGCACGGAGTCGCCAATTCAATGCTGCTGCCGCATGTCATGGCCTATAATATGGATGCCATATCTGGGCGGCTTGGAAATGTAGCCCATGCCATGGGACTGCAGGTGGAAAAAGGGGGAGGGAGGGACTCATCTGAACGGGTGATCGAGCAGATTTTTGAGTGGACATCAGAGATGCATATCCCGCAAAATTTGCGTGAATTCGGCATTACGGAACGGGATGTGGAAGATCTGGCGATCGCTGCATCAAAGGTCACCAGGCTTTTAAATAATAATCCAAAGCCGATGGACTTGGAATCGATGAAGTCTGTTTACCGGAAACTGTTTCCATGACATATGGGGAAGTTAAGCATTTTGTAAATGAGAAAAACGGATAAGCGGATGAGCCATCATTCTGTAAATAAGAGCTTCCAAGGACTGCTATTTTCTTCGAAATTAGATCGTATTCTTAAAATAGCGGTCTCCAAAGACCTTTATCTGTTTGATTTTCACCGAAATGAAGAAAAGCCTTAAGAATAAGAGCCTCTACAGGCTCCTATTTCCACTAAATGCGATAAAAATGGCAAATTAACAGCCTCTAGAGACTCATATTCGCATGAATGCCCCTCACCAGATAAGCAAAAGCAAAACTCTAAGGAGGAAACCGCAATTGAAAATTGCTGTCATAGCCGATGACATTACGGGATCGGGGGATACAGGCGTACAGTTTGCCAAACGCGGGCTGCAAGTATCAGTGCTTCTGCAATTTATGTCCGAGACGGGAGCGATGTCTGAGAGGGATGTACTCGTACTGGACACCGACAGCCGTTCCCTAGATGCTGAATCGGCATATCAAAGAGCTGCGGAGGCATCGAGGTGCGCTCAAACTTATGGCGCGGATGTTGTGTTTAAAAAAATCGATTCCACCATGCGAGGTAATCTCGGTTCCGAAATTGACGCCGTTTACGACACATTTCGTCCCGATTTCGTCATCATCGCCCCTGCCTATCCCGAAACAGGGCGTCTGGTTCGGGAAGGCAGATTGTATGTTCATGGTAAACCGCTGCATGAAACCGAATTCGCAAACGATCCGAAAACGCCGGTCACCGAATCGTACATTCCCGACTTATTGCATCGGCAGACGAAGCAGCCTATTGAAGTCATCCCATCCGCGATATTAGCGGGAGGAAGTAGCGCGTTTGAGCTGGTTATGCAAAGCTGCATGTCTCGGGGAATCAGCTACTTACTCGTCGATTCGGCCGATGATGACGACCTGCGTCGTATCGTTTCCTTAGTCGGGGAGACGACTTACTCGACTGTTTGGGTCGGTTCAGCCGGCTTGGCGCGACAATTGGCTATTCAACATTCGTCTTTAACACAGCCCTCGTCACAGGAATGTCGTAAAACGGACGGACCCATACTTATCGTGATCGGCAGCGTCAGTCCTCGGTCTCGTCGCCAATTGGATGTCCTTCTCAGTAATCCGGAAGTACGGGGCATCCAGATGGAGGCTTACCGGCTCGTATCGGGCAAAACCGAAAGAGAGCAGGAATTGGCGAAAGCTGAGGAAGAAGCAGCGCTGACCTTAAGCGCAAACCTTCATACGGTGTTATATTCGTCAGGTGACCGGGAAGCTATACGATTTGCTCAGGATACTGGCACACGAAGTGGCATGGATGCGCAAGAGGTCAGCAACGCAATATCGCAAGCTTTGGGGGAATCGGTGTCCCGTGTACTGAGACGAGTTAGGGTTGGAGGGATCGTCATGACGGGAGGCGATACTGCAAAACATGTTTGCTCAGCTCTCCATGCGATCGAATTCACTGTGCTTGACGAGGTGGAAAGTGGCGTGCCGATTGGACTGCTCATGATGGACGAACCGCTTCCAGCGATCACCAAAGCGGGGGGATTTGGATCGGATCAAGTGCTGCTGCGAGCGTTGGAATCATTGAATGGAGGAATCGGGAGGATATGAAACCAATAATTGGAATCACAATGGGTGATGCATCAGGCATCGGGCCAGAAATAATCGTGAAAGCGCTGCATCATGCTCCGGTATACGAAACCTGTCGTCCGTTCGTGATCGGCGACCCCGTTATGTTGAAACGGGCTCTTCAGATCGTTGGAGTTTCGGCTTCTATACATACAGTGTCAGGACCGCAAGAGGGGCGTTACGAATACGGCAGCATCGATTGCATGGATGTACATCTACTCCCACCGAATCTTCCGTTCGGTAAAGTATCTGCCGAGGCGGGACACGCCGCTTACAAGTTCGTTGAGAAAGCGGTGGAGCTGGCGTTGGCCCGGCAAATCGACGCCATATGTACCGCCCCGTTAAACAAGGAGGCTTTGCACAAAGGCGGTCACCTCTATCCGGGTCATACGGAAATATTGGCCGGATTGACGCGTACCGAAGACTATTCCATGATGCTCACTGCACCGAAGCTGAAGGTCATACATTTGACCACACATGTCGGATTGATTCAGGCGATCGAGATGATCGATCCAGAGCGGACATACAAGGTGATTAAGCTGGCGCATGAAACGTTACGTAGGGCTGGAAATGTTAGACCGCGTATCGCCGTTTGCGGGATTAATCCGCATGCAGGGGAGAATGGCTTGTTTGGGAACGGGGAGGAAGAACAGAAACTGATTCCCGGCATCATGCAGGCAGCGGAAGAAGGTGTGGACGTTACCGGTCCTTATCCTGCGGATACACTATTTTATCGGGCTGTTCGCGGAGACTTTGACATTGTAGTTGCTTGTTATCATGATCAAGGACATGTTCCGATCAAAGTGCTCGGCATTGAAGCCGGTGTCAATATCACGATCGGGTTGAACGGAGGTATCATCCGCACTTCAGTCGATCATGGAACGGCCTATGACATTGCCGGTACAGGTAAAGCGGATGAACGAAGTATGTTGGCAGCGATCCGCTCTGCGGTTGAGCTTGCGCCCAAATGGATTGACAACCTTTCACAAAACATATAAACGATTCATTCTACCACCCGATCCATACAAGGAGAGATACGATGTTAAAGCCCGCTGGCATTATTCCCGCTATGATTACCCCTTTTGACGAATCTCAAAATCTCAACGAGTCCGCATTGCGACAATTAGTCCGTAGGTTCATCGATGCAAATGTTCACGGTCTATTTTGCCTAGGTACCAATGGGGAGTTCTTTTCTTTGACATTAGAAGAAAAGCTGCGAGTTGCCGAGATCGTCATAGAAGAAGCGCAAGGACGGCTTCCGGTTTATGTAGGCGCTGGGTGCGTCGGAACAAAGGAAACGGCCAAGTTGGCTGCACGCTTGGAACAGATGGGAGCCGATGCGTTATCGATAATCACTCCCTATTTTTTGACGTTTACGCAGCAGGAGCTGATCGGGCATTTCCGTACGGTTGCGGAAGCGACGGCACTGCCTATTATTTTGTATAACATTCCGGCGAGGACCGGAAACGTGATTTTACCTCGGACTGTCATGGAGTTAAGTAAAGTGCCTAACATTGTTGGAATCAAAGACAGCAGCGGAAGCTTCGATAATATTTTGCAAGTTCTAGAGCTGTGCGAACCGGATTTTGCGGTATTGGCAGGGACGGACTCGCTCATATTGCCGACACTGATGGCTGGCGGACACGGAGCCATCGCAGCTACAGCCAATGTATTCCCAGAGGTCGTCAGCTCTATTTACGATTTATGGATGCAGGGTAAACCGGAAGAAGCCGAATTGTCGCAGCGAAAGCTGCGCGCTTTGCGAAGTGCGTTCTCGCTTGGTACCCTGCCTTCTGTTCTGAAGGAAGTGATGAACATGATCGGTTTGCCTGCGGGAGAACCGCGACTGCCGGTTCAATCTCTCACTCCATCAGTTAAAGGAGAGCTGAGAATTGTGATGGATCGATATATAGGCGAAGGGGTCATAAAATGATCAGGAAGAGGTGCTGAAGATGAAGGATGTAAACATTCCAAATGGAGTTTGGCCAACGATGCTGACCCCGTTCACAAATTCCAACGAAGTGGACTATGGCGCATTAGGGCAACTAGTCGAATGGTATATTGCCCAAGGCGTTCACGGTCTTTTCGCTGTCTGCCAATCGAGTGAAATGTTTTACTTATCCTTGGAGGAAAGAGTAGCGATCGCGCGGTTCGTTAAGGAAAAAGCTTCAGGCCGTGTGCCGGTGATCGCTTCCGGCCATATCTCAGACGGATTCGATGAACAGGTGGAAGAGCTTCAGCGGATGGCTGACACGGGAGTTGATGCGGTCGTGTTGGTCAGCAACCGGCTAGCCGGGCCGGAAGAATCGGACGAGGTATGGTTGAACCGTGCAATGGAGCTGCTGGATCGAGTGCCGGATGTGCTCTTTGGCATTTACGAATGCCCATATCCTTACAAAAGGCTGATGACCCCAAAACTGCTCAAATGGTGCGCGGATACGGGCAGGTTTGGGTTTCTCAAGGACACGAGCTGCGATCTTAAGCATATTGCCGAGAAGCTCGATGCGGTAAAAGGAAGTCCATTGAAAATTTTCAATGCTAATTCCGCAACACTGCTTGAATCGTTACGTTTGGGCGCAGCCGGCTTCAGCGGCGTAATGGCCAATTTTCATCCCGAGCTGTATGTACAACTGATGGAGCGTTGGGATTTAGAGAGCAATACGGCCGAAATGATACAAGCGTTTGTAGGACCGGCGTCCTTGATTGAACTGCAGATGTATCCCGTCAATGCGAAATATCATCTGCAAAAAATAGGCCTACCCCTAGCGATACACTGCCGTACCAGAGATTCTAGTAATTTCAGAGAAAACCAAAAGTTTGAGGTGGAGCAGCTCGATTCACTGTATCATCTGTTCAAGCAGCAGCTTATGAAAAAACAAAACGTAAACGCTTGACAAGAACAGCTGACCCTTTGGGGAATTTGAAGCTGCAGCATACGGCCTCAAGGCCGCCGATCAGGGAATGAAAATACGAGGGGGCGTTACAGTGCCATTTAAAGCAAAGGACAAAATCGTATTTATCGGTGACAGTATAACGGACAAAGGAAGAAAAAAGGACCCCTTAAAACTGGGCTTGGGTTATGTAAGGCTGCTGCATGATTATCTCACTGCGGTATATCCGAAACTGTCGTTGAAAATAATCAATGAAGGTGTATCCGGAAACCGCGTGATTGATTTGGAAAAAAGATGGAGAATAGATGTACTTGATCACCAACCGCAATGGGTTTCGATTTCTATCGGCATCAATGATGTATGGCGGCAATTGGATTCGCCGGATGCGGATCAGGTGTACCCAGACAAGTTCGAAACGGTGTATCGCAGCCTGCTGGATCAAACGAAACAATTACCCAATTGTCGTGCGATTCTCATGCAACCTACGGTAATCAAGGAGTATCCTGATTCTACAGGGACCCAGTTACTGAAGCCTTACGTGGACATTGTTAACCGTCTGACGGAAGAATATAGTGGCATCCTTGTGCCGACGCATGAAGCATTCATCGATTTCTTACACTGTGAAACAGGTCAGGACTTAACGACTGACGGCGTACACATGAACACGCTCGGAGATATGCTGATGGCCACTTCTTGGCTGAAGGCAGTTACGGGCACCCCCAATAGGAATTAGTCCTGATCTATTAGTTAGACTGCATGCCATTCACCATGGATGCAGTCTTTTTCATGACTTTTTTGAGAGATTCATGGAGAGGTGGAAGGCGTCGCCTATAAAATAGGTGAATTCGCCCTATAAACGAAAGTTGAATTTTAGATACACTTGACTCAAGCATCCCGGTGAAGGGAGTCTGTCTATAGGAGGAGAGGACTATGAAAGTTTCTGATCTAAAAACGGAATACATCGAAAATCCGTTAGGTATCGTTACAACCGTTCCCCGCTTAAGCTGGATCATGGAATCGGAAGAATACGGTCAGGTCCAGTCGGCCTATCACGTATTGGTAGCATCTCATCCGGAGATGTTGAATGAGAATAAAGGTGATTTATGGGACAGTGGAAAGGTTCAGTCCGACCAATCTATCCATATCTCTTACGGAGGAGCACCTTTAGAATCAAAGCGAGTTTATTATTGGAAGGTCAGGGTTTGGGATAAACGCGATATGGTGTCTGAGTGGAGCAGGTCAGCTCACTGGTCGATGGGATTTCTAAACGAAAACGAATGGCAAGCACGTTGGATTGGCAGAACCAATCCTCAGAATACGGAGCTTTTGCCTTCTCCCTATATGAGAAAAACATTTCGAATCGAAAAGCCGGTCCGCCAAGCTTTCATTTATGCAACTGCATTGGGCTTGTACGAACTACATATTAACGGTGAAAGGGTAGGACGAGATTATTTTGCCCCCGGATGGACAGATTACAACATTAGGGTACAGGTCCAGACCTACGACGTAGCGGCGTATCTGAGTACGGGAAGTATGGCTCTAGGTGCGATCCTAGGCACCGGATGGTATGCCGGTCACGTGGGTATGTTCGGTCCGAACAGGTACGGAGATAACCCTTACTTACTGCTTGAACTGCATATCGAATATGAGGACGGTTCCTCTGACATTATTGTGACAGATGAATCATGGAAAGTGTTTGCAGGTCCTATCCTGTACTCGGATTTACTAAAAGGCGAAAGCTTTGACGCCCGTCTGGAACCGAAGGGATGGAACCTGCCTGGTTTTGATGATGACTCTTGGGAGACGCCTGTTGTTTTGGAACGTTACGAAGGGATTTTGACCGCACAAGTAGATCCTCCTGTTCAAGTTATGAAGGAACTGCTGCCGATCAGCATGAAGAAAACACCCCGTGGCTCTTACCTATTTGACATGGGGCAAAATATGGTCGGATGGGTTCGTCTTCAAATGGAAGACGGGCAAGAAGGTCAGGAGGTTACTGTTAGCTGCGCGGAAATGTTGAATGAAGACAATACGTTATACACCATAAATCTGCGCGAAGCCGTTCAGCAGGAGACATACATCTTGAGAGGCGACAGGGAGGAGTGTCTGGAACCTCACTTTACTTTTCACGGGTTCCGGTATGTAGAAGTTACGGGATTGATGAATTCACCCACGCTGCAAACGGTCATCGGTAGAGTGGTTCATTCGGCGACGCCGCAAACGGGTTGGTTAGAAACTTCCAACGTCATGCTGAATAAGCTTCTAAGCAATATTGAGTGGGGACAACGCGGCAATTTTCTCAGTGTGCCGACGGACTGTCCGCAGCGTGACGAAAGGCTAGGTTGGACGGGGGACGCTCAAATTTTTGCTCGTACAGCCAGTTTTAATATGGATGTCGGACGCTTTTTCAATAAGTATATGATCGATGTTATCGATGCCCAACGGCCCTCCGGAGCTTTTCCAGATGTGGCGCCGGATTCCGGCTGGGAAGCGTTTAAGCATAATCATGCGGAACTTAACTGGCATGCTCCCGACAATGGCGGATGGGGGGATGCAGGGGTTATTATTCCTTGGACCGTTTACCAGGTGTATGGCGACCACAGGAATTTGGAGGAATGCTATCCGGCGATGGTCAGATGGGTGGAGTATTTGCAAGCGAACACGGTGAACTTGATCCGACCGGGTTACTCGAATTATGGTGATTGGCTCTCCATCCATGCGGACACGCCAAAGGACGTGCTCGATACTGCTTATTTCGCTTACAGCACCTTACTGTTGTCCAAATCTGCGAAGGCACTCGGCAAGGAAGAAGATGCACGTAAATACGCGGATTTGTTTGAAAAGATCAAACAAGCTTTCGAGAATGCGTTTGTGGATGAGGCCGGACGGATCAAAGGAGATACGCAGACCGTATACGTGCTTGCACTGAAGATGAACCTGCTGACAGAAGAGCAGCGTAAACTTGCGGTTCGGCATTTGGCGGGGAATATCCAGCTGCACGGTAATCATTTGACGACAGGTTTTCTCGGCGTCGGGTATTTACTTCCTGCTTTAACCGAAGGGGGGAGAGAAGATCTTGCTTACACTTTGCTCAATCAAGGTACTTTCCCTTCTTGGCTTTATTCCATCAAGCATGGAGCTACGACTATTTGGGAACGGTGGGACGCCTGGACAGAAACAAACGGATTCCAGAATCCGGGTATGAATTCGTTTAATCATTACTCATTGGGTTCAGTCGGCGAGTGGATGTATCAAAATATTATGGGGATCAACACAGACGAGGACAGACCGGGATATAAACATATTGTGATTCATCCGCGTCCAGGGGGCGGGCTATATTTCGCCAAGGGTGAATTTCATTCTGTATACGGCAGGATCCGAGTAGAGTGGAAATTGGAGCGGTCGTGCTTCGTTTTGAAAGTCCAAATTCCTGTGAACACAACCGCCACAATCTATGTGCCAGGTGCCGTCCTGAATGAGGATGGGCACGTAACCGAGGGATTGCATTATGTAGGAATGGAAAACAATAAATCCATTTACAGCGCTGGTTCAGGAAGTTACACATTCGTTTCTCGATGGACAGATGTCGGATTGAGTCTGGGAGCGGAGACAAATGTCGCGCATGAGATTGGAGCATAAAGTAGCTGTTGTTACCGGTGCAGCTTCCGGTATTGGAGAGGCTGTTGCACGGCGATTCGCCGAAGAGGGTGCCTGCGTGATCGTCAATGACATATCCGAAGCGGGAGTTCGGGTCGTCGAAGAGATCGTAGAGGCAGGTGGGAATGCCTTGTTTGTCCATGCCGATATTCGCGCCGAAAACAGCGTAATTGCCTTGATGGAAGCTGCCAAAACATATTTCGGCGCCCTGCATATTCTCGTTAACAACGCCGGGGTTACTTGCAGTGCGAACGTGGTGACAGCTGACGAAGCAGCTTGGGATCACGTGATGAATTTGAATTTGAAAAGCGCTTGGTACTGCTGCAAGCACGCCATTCCGTTCATGATGGAACAGGGTGTTGGCAGCATAGTCAACATCGGCTCGACTCATGTTATCCGTACACAGCGAAATCATTTCCCTTATCACTCTTCCAAGGCAGGCATGCTTGCGATGGCACAAGGGATTTGTGTCGATTTCGGTGGTCAGGGAATCCGTGCGAATACCATTAGCCCGGGGTTTATTGAAACCCCGCTTGCCGAGACCTACATGCAGTCCTATCCAAACCGGGAACAGAAACGCAGTGCCATGCTGGCAACACACCCTGTCGGGCGATTCGGTAAGCCGGAGGACGTGGCGAATGCGGCCGTTTTTCTTGCATCTGATGAAGCGGGATTCATTGCGGGAGCGAATCTCGTTGTGGACGGAGGTAGGTCTGTATTGCAGGTCTTCGATTAAAGATCGAACGGTTAATCATAACAAGGGAGCGAGACTATGACATTCGAAGTTGAGAAAACCGCAGGCGACAGTGAATGGTTTACACATGACCGATTCGGCATGTTTATCCATTGGGGACTATATTCACTTGCAGCGAGGCATGAATGGCTGCAATCCCGGGAAAAATTGAGCGGGGAACAGTACAGCCAAAAGTATTTCAAAAGATTTGATCCCGATTTGTACGATCCCGATCTTTGGGCACAGCTCGCTTCTGACGCAGGCATGAAGTACTTCGTGGTGACGACAAAGCACCATGAGGGCTTTTGTTTATGGGACAGCAAGCTCACCGATTATAAAGCGACGAATTCGCCGGCTGGGCGAGATGTGCTAAGACCTATGGTAGATGCGTTTCGTAAACGCGATATGAAGGTTGGTTTATATTATTCCCTGTTAGACTGGCATCATCCCCATTATACGGTTGATCCGAAGCATCCGCTTCGTTTCGATGCTAATAATATCGCTGGGAACACAACGCTGGACTTCGCCAATTACCGGAACTATTTGTATGGACAAACGAAGGAATTGCTGACTGATTTCGGTCAAGTAGATCTGTTATTTTATGATTTTTCGTTCCCGGAAGAAAACGGTTTGGCGGGCAAAGGCAAGGAAGATTGGGGCAGTGAAGAGCTAGTCAAAATGATCCGCAACTTACAGCCGCACATATTATTGAACGACCGCTTACAGGTTGGCGGCGATATCACAACCCCTGAACAGTATATGCCGACCAAGTGGGTCCAGGTAAACGGAAAGCGCGTCGTATGGGAAACTTGCCATACCTTTAGTGGTTCATGGGGCTATCACCGGGAAGAAGAGTCATGGAAAAGCGTCGAATTGCTGATCAAAATGATGATTGATACCGTGAGTAAGGGTGGCAATCTATTACTGAATGTCGGCCCAACCGGACGCGGTGAATTCGATGAGCGTGCCGTAGACCGGTTGAAGGGAATGGGGGAATGGATGAAGCGACACAACCGTTCCATCTACGGATGCACACAAGCTCCGGATACATTCGTTTGCCCCGATGATTGTCGGTTAACTTACAATCCGCAGTTGAATCGCATGTACGTGCATGTGTACAGCTGGCCTTTCAAAAATATCCATCTTCACGGATTCGCCGGCAAAGTGGAGTATGCCCAATTCCTAAACGACGCATCGGAAATCAGATTTAAAGAAGGCTTTGTGCCAAGCGGTATGGATAACGGAGCCTACAAAGAAGGGCGAGATGAGCATACAGTGACCTTATCGCTTCCTGTCAAGAAACCGAATGTTACGGTGCCGGTCATCGAACTGTTTTTAAAATAAAGTGAGAAAGAATGGAGGTTGGGTAAAAACGATGAAAGTCATCACTCTTGGATACGCACCCAATCCTGCCCCACGGGTGGAAAATGGCATCCGGCTGCTGAAACAAGCGCTGCTGGACTGCGGATATGATGTGAAAGTTGAAGAAGTATCCTGGACGTGGGACAGCTATCGGTCAGTAACGGGAAGAAAAATCTATGTGGGAAACCGCAATGAATCTGACTTGCTTCGGCAGTTGGAAGAACGTGACGTACTCCTATATCACACGGAAGCTCCAGAGGGAGAAGGGTTTTATATCGCCGATTGCCCGGGCAATCTAATCACGGTTTCCGGGGGCAACGATTCCGGAATATTATACGGCTGTATGGAGCTTGCGCAGCGTGTTCGCGCTGCAAGGCTTCTGCCCGAAGATATCGCCTACGGGGACGCTCCGCGATTCGCACTTAGGGGGCCGGCGATCGGACTGCAGAAAACAACCGTCGAACCGCCCCGTCAAACGTATGAATATCCGATTACCCCCACACGCTTTCCCTGGTTTTACGACCGGTCATTGTGGCAAGATTTTCTCGACATGTTACTGGAGCAGCGGTGCAACATTGTCTATTTGTGGGCTGGCCATCCCTTCTCCTCACTAGTGAGATTGGAGGATTACCCAGAGGCGCTTGAAGTTACGGAAGAAGAGTTCGCGCTGAACGTTGAAACGTTCCGTTGGGTGGCGCAAGAAGCGGACAAACGAGGCATATGGCTCGTATTGAAGTTTTACAACATTCATATTCCGCTGCCTTTTGCGGAAAAGCACGGGTTGAAGCTGCATCAACCGAAGCCGCTGCCGTTAACTAGCGATTACTATAAGAAATCGATCGCCTCTTTCGTTCGATCATTCCCTAACGTGGGGATGATGGTCTGCCTCGGAGAAGCACTGCAGGGGCAAATCTACGGAGTGGAATGGTTTAACGAAACGATTCTAGCAGGCTTGTTGGAAGGGCTTAAGGATTCAAATGTGAAGGAAAAGCCGCCGATCATTCTACGTTCACACGCGATCGAGCCGCAAAAGGTCATTGAGGCGGCACTGCCTCTGTATCCGAATCTGTATACGGAGGCCAAATATAACGGCGAATCGTTGACCACTTATACACCTCGAGGCAAATGGCAGGACATTCATAACCGTCTAGGATCGTTGAAGACAATTCATATCGTCAATGTACATATACTTGCTAACCTGGAGCCTTTCCGATTCGGGGCGCCTTCGTTTATCCAAAAATGTATGCAGGCGGCTAAATATCGGCTGAAAGCGAACGGACTGCATCTGTATCCGTTGTTTTTCTGGGATTGGCCGTTTTCGCCGGATTTGGCGGAGCCAAGGCTGAAACAACTGGACCGCGATTGGATATGGTTCGCAGCCTGGTTCCGTTACGCTTGGAACCCGGATCGTGATCAAGCAGCCGAACGGCATTACTGGATCGAAGTGCTTGGCCGAAGATACGGCAGCCCGGAAGCAGGCGAAGCGATACTGGACGCATACGAAGCGTCCGGAGAATGTGCGCCCAAGTTGCTGCGACGATTCGGCATTACCGAAGGCAACCGTCAAACGATGAGCCTAGGGATGACTATGAGTCAATTGACGAATCCGGAACGGCACATGCCGTGGCCAGATTTATGGGAGTCCCAGTCGCCTCAAGGTGAACGGCTGGAGGAATATGTGATCCGGGAGTTGAAAGGCGAACCGCACGTCGGGGAGACCCCGCCTGAAATTATCGCTGATGTCAGTCGGCATGCGGAAGATGCCGTGCAAGCGATCCAAAGGGCGCGCAAGTTGGTGAAACGAAACTGGGATGAATTTGATCGCTTGTTCGATGACATGCATGCGATTCGTCATATGGTACATGTATATGTGCATAAAGTTCGGGCGGCATTGCTAATTTTGACTTACAAGTTTAGGGTTCAGGGGGAGTATTTCACGCAGTTGGAATGGTTGGAAGAGGCCGCTGAGCAGCTTGAGAGCAGCCTGAATAGCTACCGAGCGCTGACGGCTTTGACGGAAAAGACTTATTTATTCGCCAATAGTATGCAGACGCCGCAGCGGAAAGTGCCGATTCGTAATGGTCTTGAATTCAAGCACTGGACGGGGTGTTTGCCAGTCTATGAGTTAGAGCTAGAACGCTTTCAGTTCCATCTGGGTGAATTAAAGTCTGGCACCCTGCCTGAGGCGTTGAAGAATATGAAAGAACCGATTGTTCCATATCGGGAGGTTCCGTTCACCTTGCTGTCCGGAAACGCGGAAACATTCCTGATTGAGAAGGAAGCACAAGTGTTTGTGGATGGGGATATTCACATCGTCGGTTGTGCAGAGGAGCTGGATGGTTTAACGGGAATCCGGTTCAGCCAAATGGAAGCGGGTCTGAGCGGAGTGACGATCGATATCGAATTGCAGCAGCCATCCAAGGTGTTGATCGGCTATTTCAATTCGAAAGATGAGCAGTGGCTTCAAGTTCCAAGCTTGGAGGAAAACACACACGCGGATGACTTGGGCGGGTATGCTCCGGTATTGCAAAAAGGATTGCGTTTGTACGCGTATCCATCTGTCAATGTCCATACGTTTCGTTACGAAGCAGGGCGGCATTCGCTTGATTTCGGCAAGGGAGCTTACTTGATCTTGGGCGTCGTACCTGCTGATCTAGAAATTCGGCCAAGGAATGTCGAGCACAAAAACGACGGCATCAACACATTGGATTGGCTGTACGAGTAAGCAAGCGACAGATGGGGAGAGAGTCTATGTCCAATAAGAGATCCACACTCTGGTATACCCAGCCGGCCAAAGATTGGTTCGAAGCGCTTCCTATCGGCAACGGTCGGTTTGGCGGTATGGTGTATGGCGGCACGAACCGGGAACGCATTCAATTGAATGAGGATACGCTTTGGTCGGGGGAACCCCGGGAGACGGTCCGCTATGATGCGGAGCGGCATTTGGACCCTGTGCGTGAAATGATATTTTCGAAAAAGTACGCAGAAGCGGAGCAGATTATTGAACAGTACATGGAAGGGCCTGATATCGAGTCCTACATGCCTCTCGGGGATTTGGAGCTTATCTATGACGAAGAGGGCGAAATATCGAATTATCACAGGGAATTAGATCTGGAAGCTGGAATTGTACGGGTGCGTTACTGTCAAAATGGCTCTGTTTTCACACGTGAAGTGTTCGTATCTGCCGTTGATCAAGTGATGGCGATACGTCTGCACAGCGAGAAAAAAACCAGTTTTACTGCCGTCCTTCACAGCCCGCTGCAGTTTTCCGTACGCAAAACTTCTGTAGACCGGGTGACGCTCTCCGGCCGCTGCCCCTATCATGTTTTGCCTAACACGGTCAAATCATCCGATCCCATTCTCTATGCCGAGGGGAAAGGAATCGGCTTCGAAATCCAGCTTCAAGCAGCAGCGGAGAGCGGAAGGGTGGAAGTCAGCGGCGGGCGGATTCGCTTCAGCGGAAAAGGATCAGTTACTCTGCTGCTGGCTTCTGCTACCAGTTACAACGGCTTCGAGAAGGATCCGGTCGTACTGGGTAAAGATCCTTCAGACTTGTGTACTGCATGGGTTACGAATGCTGTACGACTGGGGTACGATCGTCTGAAAGAGCAGCATAGGAGCGAATACGCCGCACTATTTGACAGAGTTTCTATCGACATTAGCGATGGAGGGGAAAACAAAAATATTCTACCTACGGATGTCCGCATCCAAGCGGTTAAAAACGGGAATGACGATGCTGGTCTCGCTGCACTGTTCTTTCAGTTCGGGAGATATTTACTCATATCCAGCTCCCGTTCTGGTACGCAGCCGGCGAATCTGCAAGGCATTTGGAACGATAAGATCCAACCACCGTGGTGCAGCAGCTGGACAACGAATATTAATGTTGAAATGAACTATTGGCCGGCGGAGGTTGGCAATCTTGCGGAATGCCATCGACCGCTGTTTGATCTGATCGAAGATTTAAGGATCACAGGCCGGAAAGTGGCCAGTATCCATTACCGCAGCAGGGGATGGACTGCGCATCACAACATTGATTTGTGGCGTACGGCGACGCCGGTAGGCGGATCGCCCAGTTGGGCATTTTGGCCGATGGCCGGCGCTTGGTTATGCCAACACTTGTGGGAGCATTACGCTTTCAGCCAGGATGAACAATTTCTCAAACAAGTGTATCCGGCAATGAAAGAAGCCGCGCTGTTTTGTCTGGACTTTCTTATCGAGGACCCGAATGGCTATTTGGTCACCTGCCCGTCCACTTCCCCGGAAAATTTCTTCATTACCCCGGACGGCCAGCGTAGCAGTGTAACGAAAGGAACAACGATGGATTTGGCGCTAATCAAGGGATTGTTTGCCCACTGCATGGAGGCCAGCCGCATTCTAAATCTAGATGACACGTTTAGGGGACAACTTGAAACGGCATTAAGCCGAATCCCCCCGTTCCGAATCGGAAAATTCGGACAGCTGCAGGAATGGGACGAAGACTTCGAGGAGATGGAACCGGGACATCGACACATCGGACATTTGGTCGCTCTTCATCCACTGGATCAAGTTACACGACATGGACAGCCTGAGCTGTTCGAAGCCTGCAAGAAAACACTCGAACGCCGTCTTGCCCATGGCGGAGCGCACACGGGCTGGAGCTGCGCTTGGACAGTCAACTTTTGGGCGCGGTTGGGTGAGCCGAAAGAGGCGCGTCGATTCTTAAACGACTTGCTGGCTGGTCTGCACCCCAATATGATGAATGCTCACCGGCATCCGAAGGTGAAGATGAATATTTTCCAAATTGACGGTAATTTTGCCGGCATGTCAGGCATTGCGGAAATGCTGCTGCAAAGCCATGCAGGAGTGATCCAGCTCCTGCCGGCCTTACCGCTCCAGTGGAGGCGTGGTAGCGTGAAGGGATTGAGAGCCCGCGGTGGGTTTGAAATCGACATGGAATGGGAGGATGGAAAACTATCACGTGCTTTCATTAAGTCGATTGCAGGTAAGAAGTGTCGGCTATGGACCGCTCAGCCGGTTCAAATCCTCCTAAATGGACAAATCTACCGTTCGTCTAATGACAAGTCGGTGTTTGAAACAGGCGAAGGATTCTATTACGAAATCGTTCCTGTATCGGAGGTTAAAGAATGAGATATGTCAATACCGTGAAGGAATTCATTTTTGAGGAGGAGAGACCCTTCCTCAGCTGTCACGCATCCACTTTGGAACTGCTGCCAGGGGGCGATGTGATTGCCGCATGGTTCGGAGGAACAAGAGAGAAAGCCGGGGATGTTGCGATTTGGATATCGCGCAGGGGAGACAAGGGATGGACACCACCCGTGAAAGTGGCGGATCAAGAGGATGTTCCTCATTGGAATCCCGTCATTTTCCGAACGAATAAAGGCATTCTTTTTCTATATTATAAAGTCGGAACTAATATTGCCGAATGGGAAACCATGGTTATTCGTTCAACAGATAACGGACATACATGGACGTCTCCGCTTCCTTTGGTTGAGGGGGATAAGGGAGGAAGGGGACCTGTCAAAAATAAGCCGATTGTGCTGCACGACGGTACGATTGCGGCCCCTGCTTCACTGGAACCAGCCTGGGATGCATTTGTAGACCTATCGTTCGATGGAGGCGAGACCTGGACTCGAAGTGAAATCGTCCCGTTGGAACACAGCCGTATGAAAGGAAAGGGCATTATTCAGCCGACCTTATGGGAATCTGTCCCTGGAATCGTGCATATGCTCACCCGAAGCACCGAAGGGTCTATATATCGCAGCGATTCGATGGACGGGGGAAGAACGTGGTGTGCTGCGTATCCTACCGAATTACCCAACAATAACAGCGGAATTGATCTTGTGAAGCTTAACAATGGTACAATCGCGCTGATCTACAATCCTACTCGACCGGAGCACGGGAAGAATAAGGGACCGAGAACGCCGCTCGTCATTCGGCTTTCACAAGATAATGGCCATACATGGGAAAATGAAATTGTGCTGGATGAAGGTGAGAAACAGTATTCCTATCCGGCTATAGTTGCAAGCGGTCTTGACCTATATGTGACCTATACTTGGAAGCGTGAACGCATTGCCTTCTGGAAAATCACACTTGCAGATTTGGCATGATTGACCTATAGTTTGAGCGGATAACCACCATCCATCTCTCAGATGAATTCGATATAATAGACATCGTAATAGAATACACCCATAAGCAGTTATGGGATGGGAGGTCATCCATGCCAGCTGGCAGCCGATTGGACGAAAAATTGCGCGCGGGAAAAAAAGCGCTTCGTACGCTCCCCGGTGCACTCTTGCTCGGTTCGACCGGAGCGCGGTTGTGGGCCGATTATTTGGATCCCGTACCTGGTTTTTCCGGACGGTTCGATTTTATTCACAAAGTCAATATTCCTTTGTTGTTTAAGATAACGAACAATTTGGAAGAAAGCTTTGAGCCGTGCCAGACCGAATGGTTTCCGAGTCACTTGCTCATGGCATATACAGGTAATCGTCTTTCATTGGTTGAGCGCAAGTTCATCTCTTGGAACGACTGTGCAGTTTCCTGTCAGACTTGGACAAATCGAAGCAGCGAGGAGCTCGTATTACGATTGGAGACGTATGGAGATGCGTTCTCGGAATGCAAAGGGAATTATCTATATGGCATGTTTAACATCGAGCATTACAGCTTTGACATCGCAGGTGTAATTGCCGTCAGCGATCCCGCATTGTTCGAAGAAGTGCGTTTGAAACCAGGAGAATCCAAAGATATTATCGTCTCAGCGGCATTTGGAATTTCCGGTCAGGATCATACCGACTTGCTGAGGGAACGGGCTTCGGCGTATGCGGAAAGCGTTTACACAACCGATCAGGTCATAGAAAATCAGCGTAATGAGTATCAAATCTGGTTTGAAAAAACACCGACATTTACCAGCAGCGACCCTGTGTTAAATAAGACTTGGACCTATCGTTGGTTTCTGCTTCGGCATAATTTGGCAGATCCACAGTACGGTCACTTGTCCTATCCATTGTTTTACGAGGGAAGATCTCATAAAAAAAGTAAAAAACCCTTCAGCAAAGGAGGGTGGGAGTTCAGCAAGCTGATCAATCTGTCCGTTCCACTGCATCTGATGGATGCCAGATGGTATCACGATCCGATATATAGTGAAGGTCCGTTGCGAAACATGAAGAATGCACCCGGCGAAGACGGCATGTTTAGCTGCTTAACGGTAGATACCATCATGCATTCGTTTGCCAACTTCTCTTGCTGGGCCGCATATCAGCTTTATCTCGTGCATCGAAACACCGAGATGATAGCGGAGATACTGCCTGCCATGAAATCGAATATTTCGGCATGGAAGCTTGTGAACGGAAATGACCAAGATCATTTGATGATCGAACACAAACATACGCGGACGGGAAAAGAATATCAGCCAAGCTATTGGTATTTCCACCAATTTCCGAAAAATCCCAAGGACAAGGCAACCTACACCCATCTCAAAAGGGTGGACCGAGCGGTTTACCACTACTTGAACACGCTCGGCGTTGCTAAATTGTGCGAGGCAGCGGGTGACGCGGAAGCAGAAGAATTTTATCTACAAGCCGACAATATCAAGCAGGACATTCTTGACAAAATGTGGAATGAAGATACAAAGTTCTTTTACGATCTACATTATCAAACCGATGAGAAAGCGTTTGTCAAAAATATTGTCGGGATTTATCCCGGTTGGGCAGAAATCCTGGATGATCGTTTCAATGGGATGATCGAGCATCTGTTCAATGAACAGGAATTTCATACGAAGTGTCCGTTCCCGTCTGTTTCCGCGGATTGTCCTGCCTATTCGCAAGAAGGGGGCTGGATGGGCCATTTTGTCAAAGGACGGAACGGCTGCGTCTGGGACGGCCCAACCTGGCCTTATACCAATTCCATCGCGCTTGATGCGCTTGCAAAGGAAAGTAAGCGGAGAAATCATCAATTCGATCGTCAGTTTGCCTATTATCTGCGCGAATATTCGTTTCTACATTTTATGCAAAGAGATTTAAACCAGCCTGGTCTTGTTGAGCATTACAACAGTGCAACGGGCGAACCGTTAAGTGACGAACAGGAATACAATCACTCGTATTATATCGATCTGATAATTTCACATGTGGCGGGATTGACCATTGAAAAAGATGGGATTGTCCTAGATCCACTGAATACAGGATTGGATTATTTTTGCTTGGACCGTGTGAAGGTAGCAGGCACGGAAATTCGGATCACTTACCGGAAACCGGATGTGTTATCGGATATTCCGAATATCGAGGAAGGCTATTGTTTGTATGTAAAAGGCAAACTTATTTTCTCAAATCAAACGCTTTGCCGAACAGAGCTAACATGGAATGAAATGAACTTATAATGAAATGGTTTACCATGCGGACAAGGAGTGTATTCTAATGAAACGTTTCAATGGAGTTGTTGTACAGTCGGAGACGGATCCGCAACTACAAGAAGCATACCTTCCCATTCCGTATCCAAATGACAACCATGCAGCCAATTTGCTGGAACTGGACAACCGCGACCTGCTCTGCGTGTGGTTTTCGGGAAGTGGGGAGGGCAATCCTGATACCAATGTTTTGATGGCGAGATTACCTGCTGGATCAAAACAATGGACTTCTCCCGTGCAGCTTTCGGGTGACCCCGAACGATCCGAGCAAAATCCGATCCTGCATCAAGCGCCAGATGGCAAACTATGGCTGTTCCATACGTCCAACGAGCCCCATAATCAAAAAACATCGAGGATTGTTTATCGCGTATCGGAAGACTTAGGCTTTACTTGGAGTCCGACTGAAGTTTTGTTTGACGGTTTGGGCATATTTCTGAGGCATCCTCTGCTCGTGCTCAAAAATGGCGATTGGCTGCTCCCGACGTATTACTGTAAGCTTGACGGGCACTACAGCGTTGTTCAAATCAGCTCGGATCAAGGGAAAACATGGAAGGAATTCGAAGTGCAGGGAAGTACTCACCGGGTGCAAATGAACGTTGTTGAATTAAACGATGGTACGCTCTACGCGATGTTCCGGAGCCGCCAGGCGGACCGTATCTATACAAGTGTTTCTCGCGATAACGGAAAAAGCTGGACGGTTCCCGTCAAGAGTGAACTGCCGAACAACAATTCCTCGATGCAGTTCATCAAGCTGCAGAACGGCCATCTGGCTTTGATCTATAACAACTCGACCATGGAGCGTGACCAATTCAGGTGGGTCCAAAGGAAGGGCGAGTTTCGCAAGAAACCTCTGCGTACACCGCTTACGTTAGCCATCTCAGAAGATGAGGGGAAAACCTGGCCTTATTTCAGAAACGTACAGATGGCGGATTTGGAGTACAAGGATAGCGAAATCGGGTATTCCTACCCTTCGATTATCTCTACGCGTGATGGTAAGATTCATATTGCTTTTTCATATTTACGCAAAGGAATCAAACATGTTTGTCTAGCGGAAGAATGGGTAAAAGAGGGTTGAAATCATGTGCTGGAGGTGATGGTCATGAATGGTAGAATTGGTCATTTAAGTGGAGACTTGTTTTTTGACGGAAAGATGGATATTTTCATAAATCGTGAACTGGAATCGTTTACAACCACCCAGCACACACATGATTTCGTTGAAATCAGTTATGTGGGGGAAGGAAGCGGTTATCACTACATTGAAGATCAAGTGATTCCCATTAAACAGGGAGATCTGTTTGTGATTCCAATTGGAACATCACATGTATTTAGGCCGTCATCTCCGACGCAGGATAAAATGCTCGTGATATATAACTGCATTTTCCGAGTGGGGCTAATGGAGAACTGGATGCATCTTCTGCAGGAAGAATCTCACACCTACAATTCCATCACGTTTCCATGTAAGTGTCCGGAGCGGTGGCTGCATTTTCAAGATAAGCATGATACCTTCTCAACGATCGTTGACAATATGTACCGTGAATATTTGAAGCGGAGCACCGGTTTTGAGACTATTCTGACCGCTTTGCTGATCCAAATGCTGGTGATGCTGCAGCGCTTTGAATTGAAGAATGAATCGGAGGCTGTTCCTTTTCGGATGTTGGAGGAAGTCGTACATTTCATCAAATCCCATTACACACAAAACCTTACCGTTCAGCATGTGGCAGATTACTTTTTTTTAAGTGCCAGTCATTTTCAACGCTTATTTAAAAAATCAACGGGTCTGTCGTTCACGCAATACTTGCAAAACGTACGCATTCAAAAATGCTGCGAACTGTTGAAATCTTCCGATATTCCGATTTATCAAATCGCCAATCAAGTCGGTTATCAGGATATGAAGTTTTTCCATGCTCTATTCCGTAAAAAAACAGGGGTAACGCCTCGACAATATCGACAAAATTTCCAAGAGTTCGAAGATAAAGCTATAACGTATTAATTTGGGCGGGGGCTGACCATAGCTATGGAACAGCTCTTTTTTTAATTTATTAAAGTGGAGGAAAAATCGATGTGGAATCCGGATGATTACTTGGAACTTGTATATAACAACTTGAATGATGAATCTAGGCTAGCAATCAAAAAGCCATGGAATGAAAGAAAAGCCGATGTACGGTCAAAACTGCTTGAAAGTTTGGGGGAAATCCCCAATACAACAGGTGAATTGAATCCTGTTGTACTTGAGAGGATGGATAAAGGAGATCACTATCTAGAGCGTGTCATTTATACGACAGATATAAACCTTCAGGTTGCTGCATTCGTATTGAGTCCGAAACGGCTCATGGGTAAAGCGCCAACCGTGCTTGCATGGCACGGACACGGATACGGAAGCAGGGAGATCGTTGGTTTAAAGCCAGACGGAACCACGGATGATGCACCTCCGGGCATCCATCAGCATTTTGCTTTGAAACTTGTACAAAGGGGCATGATCGTCGTTGCGCCCGAGATTATCGGGTTCGGTGATCGTAGGCTGTCGGCGGACAAGGATAAGGATCCGAAAAAAAGCAGTTCCTGCTTTTCGCTTGCTTCCCGTCTGCTGCTTTATGGAAAAACGTTAGCCGGCCTGCGGATTTATGAGGCAATCAGATCACTTGATTATTTGTTAATGCGAGAGGATGTAGATCCGAATCGGATCGGATGCATGGGATTTTCCGGTGGCGGTTTAATTGCTTCGCTCAGTTCCGCTCTGGACGAACGTATTAAGGCTACCGTTATTTGTGCGTTTACAAGCACTTTTAGAGGAAGCTTATTAGCAATGAATCATTGCATTGACAATTATTTACCTTCGATTCTTCCTTACGCGGATCTTCCAGAGTTGATCGGACTGATTGCACCGAGAGCGCTGTTTGTCGAATCGGGAATCGAAGACCCGCTATTTCCAGTTGCTTCCGTACAGGAAGCTATTGTCAAACTTAAGGAGATTTATTATACCGAGGGAACCGAAGGAAAGTTTGAAGTTGATCTTTTTCCAGGAAAACATGAAGTGTCCGGAAGACAATCATACGATTGGCTAGCACGTCAGTTGAAAGCATGATTCACCTATAGAGTAAGCAATCATCACCTATAAGTTAAAAAGTCGATGGATGTATAATGAACTGAAACCGTTATCATCGGGAAGTTTGAAACAGACTATCGGAGGTGCCGCAATGGGGCGCATTCTTTTGAATCACGTGGAAAAACGTTATGGTAAAGATGGTGGATATGCTGTCAAAGATTTCCATTTGGAAATACACGACGGAGAATTTCTTGTCATGGTAGGTCCGTCAGGCTGCGGTAAATCAACGACACTCCGAATGATCGCCGGCTTGGAGGATATAACATCGGGAGAACTTTATATCGGAGATCAATTGGTCAACCATTTGCCGCCGAAGGATAGGGATATTGCGATGGTATTTCAAAACTACGCCTTATACCCGAATATGAGCGTGTACGAAAATATCGCGTTCGGTTTGCGCTTGCGTAAGATGCCCAAACACGAGATCGATCAAGCAGTTAAAAAATCGTCGAGGATACTGGAAATCGAACCTTTTCTGGACAGGAAGCCTAAGCAGCTATCCGGCGGTCAGCGTCAACGTGTAGCCCTCGGCCGAGCCATTGTCCGTGATCCCCAAGTTTTCTTAATGGATGAGCCACTATCCAATTTGGATGCTAAACTTAGAGTCCAAATGAGAACGGAGATCATTAAGCTTCACAAGCAGCTTGGCGTGACGATGGTGTACGTGACGCATGATCAGGTGGAAGCGATGACAATGGGACATCGCATCGTCGTCATGAAAGACGGCATTATCCAGCAGGTAGATACTCCGCAGAAGATTTACAATCATCCAAGAAATATGTTCGTTGCCGGATTTATCGGGACGCCGCCGATCAATTTAATTGAGGGCAAAATTATGGAAAGCACGGACGGCAAGCTAGAGTTTCATACAAACCGGTATTATTTGGAAATCCCTGCGAGTCAATCGAACATTTTAAAGATGAAAAACAAAGTAAACAGAACCGTCGTTTTAGGAATTCGCTGTGAGAATATCCATGTAAATCCGGCTGTGAGTGAAGCTACCTCCTATGCTCAAATTAACGGGATTCAAAAGATCAACGAATTGATGGGGGCGGATATGTATTTATACATGGATATCGGAATGCCCAATCTACTGATTGTTCGAACCCGAGCCGATCACGACTTTGAGGAAAACGAGAAGCTTATTCTGTCTCTCGATATGCAGAAAGCACTATTTTTTGATAAGGATTCAAAGGACAATCTATTGTACTAAATAGACAGCGGAGGGATGAAGTTGAAGGTGTTTTTTCGAACCCGGGTATGGATTTCAACGATGCTGGCGCTCGTATGTATGCTCAGTCAAACGCTTCCCGGTTTAGCGGATACCAGCCTTTCATCGGGGGCAGATTCGAAGACAACGAGCATGGAAAATCAGACGAATTCATCCAAGCAACTGGATCCTTATTATTTTGAAAAGCTTGATCAGTGGAAAAAGGAAGGCGCTTCGACCGATCACATGGGGAAAATGACCATACCTGGCTCGAAGCTGGTTGGTCAGTCGGAGAACGCGGCTGTTTCTATAGGATCCTATAACGAGAAAAACGGCGTTTTGATCTGGAGTGCCGCAAGGGATGAATGGATCGAATACGAAGTGGATGTGGCGCAAGGCGGGTTGTATACGATCGAAATGTCATACAATCCTTTCGTCGGTACGAAATACCGCAAGCCGATTGCGTTAAATCTGACCGTTGATGGCTCAAGCCCTTATTTGGAATCAAAATCGGTCGAGTTATACCGGCAATGGAAGGATAAGTTTCCGATTCGCAAAGACGACAAAGGCGATGAGATTCGCCCAACAGCTGATGACAAATCCGGATGGTTATCTTGGGAGCTGCGCGATTTGTCTGGCGTATACGAAGAGCCGCTAACCTGGTATTTGAAACCAGGGAAGCACAGAATCCGGTTGGCGGGCAGTGATCCTTTTGCACTTGAATCGATAACGTTAAAAGCGCCAGACCAAACAACCGACTATAAAACCGTGAAAAGCAAGTGGCCAACAGGTGCTCCTACAGTACAAGCGGACCCGATTGTGATCGAAGCCGAACAGATGCAATGGAAGAACGATTCATCCATATCCCTGGCCTACGATAACGATATCGCTACTACACCCAGTGTACGTGGGCACATTACTTACAATGTGATAGACGGTTCCCGGTGGTCATCGAATAATCAAGAGATCAGCTGGAACTTCGACGTACCGGAAACCGGTTACTACAAAATTGCGATGCGCGCGGATCAATCTTACGTATCTAACCGCTCCTCGTTCCGTCAGATTATGATCAACGGCAAAGTGCCGTTTTCGGAACTAAAGGCCTATCGGTTTATGTACTCATCAGGCTGGAAAGGTATTACATTGTCCGACGATCGAGATAATCCTTACGAATTTTACTTGAAAAAAGGGACCAATACGATCTCGATGCGCGTCACATGGGCTCCTCTCGGTTCAATTTCTTCTGATTTGGATCATACGATAAGTGAATTGTCGAAGCTATCCGCTGATTTAAGAACGCTGACCGGCGGGGTGGACGATAAAAACCGAACATGGGATTTCAAAAAAGACCTTCCCACCTTTGTCGAACAATTACAAGGCGTACATGATGATTTGGATGGGGTTCGGGCACGTATGGCAACCATCAATGGCCGTCCAGATGCTGTTGCGCAAGCGCTTGTGACTGTTCAGAAAGATATGGAAGACTTGCTGAAAAACCCAGATGAAATTCCGTATAATGCAAGCATCCTGAACAGGCTGCAAGGCAGGGTGGCCGAACAAATCAAGCAGCTCACCTATCAACCTCTCCAATTGGATCGTATTTATGTCGTGCCTGCTGAGCAGCCGTTTCCGAATATGTTACCGACCTTCTACGAAAAATGGGAAGGGGCAATCATCAATTTTATCGATTCCTTCAAATCAAAAAGAACGACAAACAAGGATGAGATGGTGCTTGATGTCTGGATGCTCCGAGGACGGGATTACGTTAATATGCTGCAAGGTCTGGCGGATGAGATGTTTACACCGCAAACCGGAATCAAAGTTAGAGTGAATCTGCTCAAAGATGAGAAACTGCTTGTTATGATGAATGCGGCAGGAATTGCGCCTGACGTTGCGTTAGGCTTGCAGCAGCAAATTCCGTTCGACTATGCGATTCGCGGTGGCATCTATAATCTGAAGCAATTTCCGGACTTCGACGAGTACTATAAGCAGTTTTCCCCGGGTACGTGGCCGGCTTTCTATTATAATGGCGGTTACTACGCCGTACCGGAAACACAGGAGTTTCGAGTGATGTACTATCGGAAAGATATTTTACAAAAATTAGATCTGAAAGTACCGGATACATGGGATGATCTTTACAAAATGCTGCCTGTGCTTCAGCAGAACGGTATGAACTTCACGCCGGTTAACGACCACGGTATATTCCTGCAGATGCATGGGGCGGAATACTATTTGCAAGACGGCTCGAAAACGGGGCTGACTACAGAGAAAAGCTTCAATGCGTTTAAACAATGGACCGAGCTGCAAAACAAATATGCGATCGATCAACAAATGGATAGCTTCTACCAGCATTTCAGAGACGGGTCGTATCCTCTTGGTATTGCCGATTTGAATACGTATCTGCAATTGAATGTAGCGGCTCCCGAACTGAATGGTTTGTGGGGGGTAGCTCCTGTGCCCGGTGAACGGCAGGATGATGGAACGGTTGCCAGGTGGATGGGTGGAAACATGTATTCTTCGATGATTATGAAAAACGCCAAGCATCCGAAGGAAGGTTGGGAGTTTCTGAAATGGTGGACTTCGGCGGAAGTACAGGAAAGGTTCGGCACAGATTTGGAAACGCTCAACGGCGTGACGTTCCGCTGGTTTACATCGAATATGGATGCATTCACTCAGCTTCCCTGGAAGGAAGATGATCTGCAAGCGATTTTGGAGCAATGGAGATGGTACAGGGAAGTTCCGAATGTACCAGGCGGCAGCTATCTAATGGAGCGCGAATTGAAAAATGCATGGAACCGAACCGTCATTGACGGGATGAACTACCGGACTTCGCTCGAACTGTCCGCGAAAGAATTGGACCGCGAAGTCCAAAGAAAACTGCAGGAATTTAAATTTGTCGACGGAAACGGAAAAATGGTAAGGTCATTGGACTTGCCGGTTATTACAAAGCCGTGGGAAGGGGTGGATAAGTATGTTAAAAAGTGAGCCGCTAGTGCTGCCTAGTGTTCATACTTCCACAAAACGAGTGAAGAAAAAGGATCGTACGCTGCTGCAAACGATTTGGTCATATCGGGTGTCTTATTTATTCATAGCGCCATTTATGATCTGTTTCATTCTATTTATCTTCCTTCCTGTTCTTTCTGCGATCGTACTTAGTTTTACGTATTATAATTCCATTGAACCTCCTCGATTCGTTGGCTGGGACAATTTCCGTTACATGATATCCCAGGATTTGACTTTGCTCAAATACGCGCTGCCGAACACCATTACATTTGCGTTACTCGTCGGACCAGGCGGATATATAGCAGCTTTTTTACTAGCGTGGCTGATCTCGATCCTGCCAGGTATCTATCGCAAATGGTTTACACTCGCTATGTACACGCCTTCTTTGGCAGGCACGATAGCGATTGGCATTATATGGGTTCCTATGTTATCAAGCGATCGAATTGGTTATTTGAATAGTGTTCTTCTGAAATTCGGATTCATTGCCGAACCCAAATTGTGGGCTACCAGCAAAGAGTATTTGATGAGTTCCATGGTTTTTGTCACACTTTGGAAAAGTATGGGGATCGGGTTCCTAGCCATGCTGGCCGGTATTTTGAATGTGAATCCGGAGCTGTACGAAGCAGGCAAACTGGACGGCATTCGCAGCAGGCTGGAAGAAATTTGGTACATAACAATTCCCTCCACAAAGCCGCAAATGTTGTTCGGAGCTGTCATGGCTATCGTCGGTGCGATTCAATCCGGAGAAATAGGCCAGACGCTTTCGGGTATGAATCCGACGCCGCAATATTCGGGCCATGTTCTCCTGACTCACATGCACGACTATGGATACACCCGTTTTGAGCTCGGTTATTCGACGGCGTTATCCGTCCTTCTGCTTATATTTATTTACTTTGCTAACAAGCTGTGCGAGAAGCTGTTCGGCACGAAGGAGGGCGAATAAATGAGCGTCGCGGGAACTCTTCGAAATTTCAATTCGTGGCGAAAACGGAAAAGGCCGCGCAGATTTAGTCATATGGAAAAGATCTCAATTGTCATTCTCGTTTTGATGAGTATTTTTTTGCTGCTGCCGCTGGTCTACATATTTAATCACGCATTTAAGCCATATGAGGAATTGTTCATTTATCCGCCGAACATATTCGTGAGGCATCCTACTCTTCAAAGCTTTATGGAATTAGCGTCCATAACGAAGGGGACGGCAGTTCCGATCACGCGATATTTATTTAACAGTGTGATTGCCACTGCACTTGGTGTTACTGCAATCGTTATTGCAAGTGCCATGTGCGCTTATCCGATTTCCAAGCATAAATTTCCTGGTCATAAGATGATATTCGCGACGATACTTTTGACACTGTTGTTCGTTCCTGAAACGGTTTCGATTCCCAGATATTTGATCATCAGCCAATTGGGCATTTTTAACACGTACTGGGCACATGTCCTTCCGCTCGTAGCTGTGCCGACAGGTGTTTTTCTGATGAAGCAGTTTATCGATCAACTCCCGGATGAATTGCTCGATTCTGCTCGGATGGACGGGGCCAAAGAGTTTACGCTTTTTTTAAGAATCGTTATTCCCGTCGTTATGCCTGCGATTATGACAGTCAGCATCATTGCATTTAACTCGGCATGGCTCAGCACGGAAGCATCGGAAAACTTTATTCAGGATGAGGAATTAAAAACGTTTCAGTTCTATGTGCAAACTTTGACCTCCGGTTTGGCGAACAGTGTGTCAAGGCAAGGTGCTGCGGCTGCGGCTGCGATGATCCTATTCTTACCTAATTTCATCATGTTTTTGACGTTCCAAAGTAAGGTCATTGCGACAATGGCACATTCCGGTATCAAGTAATGTTCATAGCAGATTGAGGGGGGATAATGTACCGATGGGTATTCAACAAAACGGGCGAGAAGTGGATAAATGGGGACGGTTTGAACTGGCGTTAAAAGGACCGTCCGAAGGAAACCCGTTTCAGGAGGTTCTGCTATCCGCCCGATTTCAATACAAGAACCTCGTTATAGAGCCTGATGGCTTTTACGATGGAAACGGAACGTACCGGATCCGCTTCATGCCTGATCGAGCTGGCGTCTGGCGCTATGTTACCCAAAGCAATCATAGTGATCTTGATGGTCATTACGGTGAATTCTTATGTGTCGAGCCGCCCCCCGAGAACCATGGTCCAGTGCGAGTGAAGGATCATTATTTATTCGCGTATGAGGACGGTACGCCGTGTATGCCGTTCGGCACTACCTGCTATCATTGGACCCATCACGGAGACGAGCGGCTTGAGGAGCTTACTCTTCAATCATTGAAAGATTCTCCGTTCAATAAAGTGAGGATGTGTCTTTTACCTACACGCGATATGAAGCCTCCACTTCGGTTGGCTTTCGCTGGAACGTGTCCGGAGGATGTGGATAAAACGCGGTTCAATACCGAATTTTTTGCCCACTTAGAAAAGCGGATCGATGATTTGATGCAGCTTGGCATAGAGGCCGATCTCGTCTTATTTCATCCCTACGATAAAGGGTTTTGGGGCGTCGATAACATGGACGCGGAATCCGATACCTTTTACTTACGCTACGTGATCGCACGTCTTTCCGCTTTCCGGAACGTATGGTGGTCGCTTTGTAATGAGTACGACTTTAATTCATTCAAAACAGTTGAAGATTGGGATCGTCTGATCCAATTCGTACAGCATAAGGACCCGTACCAACATCTTCGTTCGATCCATAACGGGACGAAGATGTACAAATCTTCCTGGTTGTACGATTTCTCCAAGCCTTGGATTACTCATCAAAGCATACAGCACTGGGATGCGGAGCTTACGACAAGCTGGCGGGAGGCGAATCCGAAACCGATCGTCATTGACGAAATATCCTATGAAGGCAACAGCTCTAGACGTTGGGGCAATATTTCTGGAGAGGAAATGACCCACCGATTTTGGGAAGCCATGTCCCGAGGCGGGTTTGTCGGGCATGGTGAATCATTCATTGACAAGGAGACAAGGGCCTGGATATCCTCCGGGGGTAAACTGTATGGAGAGAGTACGGAGAGAATCGCTTTTTTGCGAAAAATTATGGAGGAAGGTCCTGCAGATTGGATGAAAGCTTGGCAGCAAAGAGAGTATGGGCTTCAGTATTTCGGTTATCATCAGCATGCCTATACGTTTGTTAATCTCCCTGAAAATGCTTCCTATCGCTTAGAGATCATCGATACTTGGAACATGACTATTACGCCGGTTAAAGGCACGTTTCGCGGACGAAGCAAGGTGGACCTCCCCGGAAAACCTAATCTCGCATTGCGTATTTTGAAGGTTTGAGTAGAAAACCTGGAAGGAGGAGGTCAGACTGAGAGTAACCAAGGAAGTGAAACGTTGGGGTGTATTTGAGTTGATACTGGAAGGTCCCTCAGATGGAAACCCGTTCACTGACATACGTCTCTGCGCCATATTCAAGAAGGAACGGCATGTTGCTGAAGCGGAAGGATTTTACGATGGCAACGGAAAATACCGTATCCGGTTCATGCCGGAGGAAGAAGGCGTATGGTCGTATGCAACGTCAAGTAATTGTTCGGATTTGGACAGGATATCGGGAGAATTTACCTGCACTAACCCAGAAGCCGGCAATCACGGACCTATTCGGGTAAAGAATGCTGTTCATTTTCAGTATGCGGATGGAACTCGGTTCACCCCGTTTGGCACGACGTCTTATGTATGGCATTTGCAAAGTGATGAACTTCAGGCGCAAACGCTGCTTACGCTGCAGAATTCGCCATTTAACAAAATCCGCATGTGTGTGTTCCCGAAAAACGATGGGTTTAATTACGCTGAGCCAAGTGCCTATCCTTTTGAAGGCTCGTCAGAACAAGGATTTGATTATAGCCGTCTTCGCCCGGATTATTTTGCCCATTTGGAGAAAAGGGTAAAGGATTTGGCAGATTTGGGCATACAGGCGGACCTCATTTTGTTTCATCCGTACGACGAGGGACGTTGGGGCTTCGATGAGATGTCTTCGGATGAGGACGATCGATATCTACGCTATGTCATCGCACGACTGGGTGCATACCACAACGTATGGTGGTCGCTCGCCAATGAATACGATTTAATGAAGTGTAAAAGTCTTGAGGATTGGAAGCGCTTATTTCGAATTGTTCAGGAATACGATTATGGCGGACATTTGCGCTCGATCCATAATTGTCAAACATGGTATGACTTCGGAGTTCCATGGGTGACGCATGCGAGCATCAAACATACCGACGTGAGAATTGCATCGGAATGTACCAAGCATTATGGTAAACCGGTCATTATCGATGAATGCGGTTACGAGGGAAATCTGGATACCATGTGGGGCAGTTCGACCCCTGAAGAGTTAGTTTGCCGGATTTGGGAAGGAAATTGCCGTGGAGGCTATGTTACTCACGGAGAAACGTATTTGAATGCGGAGCAAGTTCTTTGGTGGTCGCATGGGGGGGAACTTCATGGACGAAGCGTTCGGAGAATCGAATTTATGCGCGGCATTCTTGAGGATGCGCCGGCTCATATGACTTACAGCAGTGATCGGCTTGATGCCGCAACGTTGGAGGTAAGAGGCGAATTTTATTTACAGTACTTTGGCCCGCATCGTTTTGCATTCCGCGAATTTGCACTGCCAGATGGGAAATATGAGGTTGATCTGATCGATACATGGAATATGACGATCACGCCGCTTAGCGGGATATATGAAGGTCGATTCCGAATTGATTTGCCTGCAAAGCTTTATTACGCATTGCGAATACGAAAAATGACCGATTCGTCTAATAAATAGCTTGATCAAGGAGAGATGTCATTGGAACATATACGGAAATCAACTGGTGTTACAAAGCTGTGGTATGAAAAGCCGGCAAAAACGTGGAATGAGGCATTACCGATCGGCAACGGACGTCTGGGTGCGATGATATTTGGAAAAGTAAATCAAGAACGGCTGCAATTAAACGAAGACTCGGTTTGGTACGGCGGACCGGTGAACGGAGACAATCCAGATGGTCGGCGATATTTTCCGGAAGTAAGGCGTTTATTAAGTAAAGGGAAACAAATTGAGGCAGAAGAGCTGGCGCAAATGGGGTTAATGTCCAATCCCAAATCCATGCGTCCCTATCAACCGTTGGGTGATTTGCATTTCTACCACGACGGGGAAAAAAAGATGATTTCCAATTATTACAGGGACTTGGACATTGAGCAGGGTATCGCCCATGTTAGCTATTGCCTAAATGATGTCCAGCATGAGAGGGAATTGTTCAGCAGCGCGGTCGATCAGGTGATGGTTATCAGGATCACGTGCAATCGGCCTGCAACATTGAATCTCAGGATGCATTTGAGCCGAAGACCGTTTGATGAAGGTACACAAAGGATAGCCAACGATACATTGGTAATGAGCGGAGAAAGCGGAAAAAACGGAGTGACGTACTGCACGGCTGTAAAAGCTGTTCCAGAAGGCGGAACGGTGGATGCAATCGGTGATTTCCTCACTGTTCATCAGGCGGAAGCTGTTACCATCTATCTTTCGGCTGCAACAACATTTCGACATGAGGACCCTCAAGCCGAGTGTATGCAACAGTTGGTTCATGCGGCAAGTAAGGGATACGAAAGGGTCAAGCAGGATCACGTTTCGGATCATACTTCTAAATTTGGACGTGTAAAGCTGGAGTTGGGACGTCCTAAAGATGCCAGTGAAATCGAATTACTGCCTACTGATGTCAGACTTCAACGGTACAAAGACGGTGGTGAAGATCCAGGGCTCATTTCTCTGTTTTTCCAATATGGCCGTTATTTGCTTATGGCTAGTTCCCGTCCTGGTTCGAATCCTGCGAATTTGCAGGGCATTTGGAATGAAAGTTTTACACCGCCATGGGAATCAAAATACACAATCAATATTAACACAGAGATGAATTACTGGCCTGCGGAAGTTTGTAATTTGTCTGAATGCCATGAGCCATTGTTTGATTTGATCGATCGTATGCGGCCTCATGGCAGGAAAACGGCGCAGAAGGTGTATGGTTGCAATGGATTCGTCGCTCACCATAATACCGATATGTGGGGATCCACGCAAATTGAAGGGAATCATATTCCAGGTTCGATTTGGCCGATGGGTGCCGCTTGGTTGTCCCTGCACCTCTGGGAGCATTACCGGTTCGGCTTGGATGAATCATTTCTCCGAGAACGGGCGTATCCGGTTATGAAGGAAGCGGTTGAATTCTTCCTGGACTATTTGTTTGAAGATGAAAAGGGACGTCTTGTTACGGGTCCTTCCACTTCTCCCGAAAATAAATTCATCGGTCCTGACGGAAGCGTAGGTTGTCTGACTATAGGGCCTTCCATGGATACCCAAATCATTTATACATTAATCAGTGCATGTATTGAGGCTGCCGACATTCTTCAAACGAATGAGACGATACGGCCGAAATGGGAAACTACACTTCACAAGCTGCCGCAGCCGCAAATCGGCAAGCACGGACAGCTGCAGGAATGGGTGGAGGACTGGAATGAAGTGCATCCGGGCCACCGTCACATCTCTCATTTGTTCGCGCTACATCCCGGAGAAATCATTCATGCAAGGCATACGCCGGAATGGGCGCAAGCGGCGAAAAGGACGCTGGAACGCAGGTTGGAGAACGGGGGCGGCCAAACGGGATGGAGCCGTGCTTGGATCATTAATTTTTTTGCTCGCTTGGAAGACGGTGAACAAGCCTATGAGCATGTTCGCTTGCTGCTTTCCCTCTCGACACTTCCGAATTTGTTTGACAATCATCCACCTTTTCAGATTGACGGTAATTTCGGCGGAACGGCGGGAATTGCCGAAATGCTTCTGCAATCGCACCGTGGGGAGATTGCACTGCTTCCGGCTTTACCGAAGGCATGGATGCGTGGTAAAATCAGCGGTTTTCGCGCCCGTGGCGGTTTCGAGATCGAGATGGAATGGGAGGAAGGCGAGCTTACGCGCTGTGTCATTAAAGCGACGAAAAGCCAATTATGCACCATAACGTGCAGACGCCCGCAGTCGTCTCTTATCGTGGAAATGGATGGGATGCCGGTTGAAACCATTACCTCAGAGTTTTTGACTAAGTTTGAGGCTGTTGAGGGTAAAACGTATGTGCTCGTAGCGGGGAAGCAAACACAGTTTAAAGAAGCGAAGATGGTAACCAACATATAACGTTGGAAATAGGATCATACACAAGGCCACCGTTATCGGTGGTTTTGTTTCATTCTATCGATTTTTTGGACATCCTTGGCTGCTCTTTGGACTTTAGATTCAAGCCACGTTCGGACTGAAGTCGCTGCGAGGGAACACAGTCCTGTGTTCCTGCGCTGTAACGATGTTTTACACACTACAAATGCATCAAACCTAACATGAAAATATTGTTAGAATAATTTCCTATATTAGGAATAATATGATGTATTTTCGTGGA
>NZ_LMEO01000001.1 GCF_001426375.1 Paenibacillus sp. Root444D2 | reverse complement strand
GAGAGCACTGCAAAACGAATACAGAATCTGTAAAAATAGACCCAGTGGCGCATAGGCACTGGGTTTGTTGTATACTGGAAGAAAAGGAAAAGTGGAGCTGAAATTTCATGTTATCCTCTGGCAAACAATTAACCGCATCATTTCATGCGGAACTATATAAACTCATTCCTAAAGATCACTTGCTTTGCAAAATTAATGAGGCAGTCAATCTCGGCTTTATTCACGAATTAGTTAAAGACTCATATTGTGTATACTATGGCAGACCAGCTAATGAGCCGGAGCTGCTTTTTCGGTTGGTATTTCTTCAGATCCTTTACAATCTCTCTGACGAGCGGATTATTCAGGAAMCGCAGGTTAACCTCGCATACAAGTGGTTTGTGGGGCTAAACCCAGAAGACACACTTCCAGATTCATCACAATTATCTCGTTTTCGTAATCACCGCTTAGGTGCAAGTCAAGTGGATGATGTATTAAAGCGAGTGGTTCAGCAGTGTATCGATCAAGGTCTTATCAAAACCAAAACTATCATTATGGATGCAACTCATACGCTAGCCGCGAGCCAAAAACAACGCCCACTAGATGTACTTCGAGATGCTGCCAAACGACTGTTTCGAACGGTAATCAAACGACATCCGAAGCTGCAGAAGAAACTACCTGCGGTACCTGTTGTGAAAAGTGATCAAGAAAATGCTGAGCAGGTTATGTTACATTACTTAGCTGAATTGGGAGAAAAGGTTGAAGCAATGGTTCCTGACCATGAAGGTGCCTTATCCGAGAAACTACGAATCGCGAAGCAAATTGTCGAGGATGAGCGCTTACTTTCTAAGAAAGGGATTCTTTCGGCTATAGATCCAGATGCAAGGTTTGGATGGAAGAGCCATACAAAATCATTCTTTGGTTACAAAGAGCACTTGGCCATGACGGAAGAAGAGATAATTACTGCCGTAGTCGTAACAACTGGAAGTGYAGATGACGGTAAACAATTCCCAAAACTGTTAGCACAATCGAAAGAAAATGGTATGGAGATTACAGAAGTAATTGCAGATACAGCCTACTCCGGAAAAGATAATCTGGCCGAAATGAAGGAAAAACAAATTCAACCTGTTGTCCCTCTTAACCCCATTGTCCATAGTGGAGGGTTAAAACAAGAAGGCTTCGAATACAACAAAGACGCTAATTTTGTTATCTATAGCATTCGAAAAGCTGTACAAGGCAGTAAACAGAGCGGAGAAAGCCGTTCATTAGTCTTTTATTTCAATGTCGAAAAGTGTAAAGCATGTCCACTACGCGAAGGTTGCTACAARCCAGAATCCAAAAGCAAAACATATTCAATCCGAATAGTAGCGGAACACTTCAAGGAGCAGATTGAGTTCGAACTTAGTGACACGTTTAAGAAGCGGATAAAACGAAGGCCAATCATTGAACACAAGAATGCTGAAATGAAAAGATTCCACGGTATGAATGCAGCCAAATACCGGGGCCTATTTCGCATGCGAATACAGGCTTATCTCACTGCATTCGTTGTAAATGTGAAGCGGATGGTGAAGTTGAAAACGCAAAAGCAGCCCGCCCTCTGATGAGGAACGAACTGCTTTTTTTCTTTATCTCATGCTTTTTCCATTTGGCAGATCCACTTCGTTCAAAAGTAAGGCTTTTGCAGTGCTCTCNCCCTCTGATGAGGAACGAACTGCTTTTTTTCTTTATCTCATGCTTTTTCCATTTGGCAGATCCACTTCGTTCAAAAGTAAGGCTTTTGCAGTGCTCTCACTTAGCGGCTTTTTTTCATTTAATCGTTTTGAGTTGAGATGAAATGAATGAGTCCCACAAACACTAAAAAGATAACAAGGCCCAGCTTTCGCGATCACCTCAAGGGAGAGGAGAGAAAGTGCTTTTGCTAAGGGTTAGTCTCCATTTTTTTGTATTTAAAGAATAACATTAATGTGGCGCCGAACTCCATTTAAAACAAATCTGCAGATTAAGGAAAAGCTGTATCATGTCAACATTCCTAGCATAGTATGTAGGAAGGTGGTGATGATAAATGACATTTACACTTGCAGACTGGATGATGTACACCATGTGGGCCATATTTGGATTAATGATCATTGATTTTCTAATCGCCTTTTTCCAATCCTTTTGGAAAGGCTCTTTTGACCCAACTTTTGTATTAGGTTATTTGAAAGATGTTCTATATTATGTCCTGCCATTAGAGATTGTTTTATCCTTGATTCCAGCTGATCCTACGGGGTGGACTCTTGTGATTTTTTATTTCGTTGGAGGTATCGCAGTAATTCTCAAGTATGTATTGGACATTAAAAGAAAATTTCAATAATAAGACTGTGGCCTTCCTTCATGGGAGGCCTATGGTTTTCATAGAATAATACAAACCGTCTTAAAGGAAGTGAGTCCATGAAGAGATATCAGTGGATCAAGTGGCGAACATTCATCCTATGGGTCGCAGCGCTCGTCTTAACCGGCATACTGTTATGGGCAGGAGGACCGACATCTTGGAATATCGCATTGACTATTATCGGTATTGTGATGCAGCTGCTCTTTGCCATCATGTTCATGATTGTCCAGTTCGTAGCCCTTTTTTGGTTCCTAGCTCGTGGACGCACGTATTGGATTCTGCCTGGAGAGACTGGGGCCACTTGGGATGACTACCGGGGAAACCCCGAAATCGTTGAGAATGCCAAACGGATCGTCACCCTGCTCAAAGGCGTAAAGGAGTTCAAGGAAATGGGTGGTGAGGCGATCAGAGGCTTGCTGCTCTGCGGTCCTCCTGGCACCGGTAAGTCCTACCTGGCTCAGGTGATCGCTAACGAAGCGCAGGTGCCTTTTGCTTATGCCTCGGCTCCCAGCTTTCAGAACATGTTCTTCGGCGTCGGCAACCTGAAGGTAATGGGCCTCTACAAGAAGACCCGGAAGCTGGCGACTGTGTATGGCGCCTGCATCATCTTCATCGACGAGATTGACGCGATCGGGATGAGTCGCCAGGCGGGAGCAGGAGCAGCAGGAGGAATGTTCGGCATGGGCGGCGGCTCTGGCCTGCTTAATGAGCTGCTCTTACAGATGGACCCGCCGAACATCGACAACTCCAAGATTTCCAAGATGCTTCGGTCGCTGGGGCTGCGTCGCAAGAAAGCAGAGCGGCCGGCGGTGCTGACAGTCGCTGCGACCAACCTGCCCGATGTACTCGACCCTGCACTGCTCCGGCCTGGCCGCTTCGACAGGCAGCTTTGGGTCGATACCCCTGACTATGATGGTCGGGTGGACGTCTTCCAATACTATCTCCGGAAGGTGAAGAGGGACTCTACGCTAACTCCGGAAGCAGCAGCGCTCGATACGGTCGGTTACAGCCCTGCGCAGATCAAACATATTGTCAACGAATCGCTTGTTATCGCCCACCAACGGGGGGCCCAGGAAGCCAGTTACGAGGACTTCCGTGCTGCCATGGAAACCTATGAGTGGGGACTCAAACAGCCGCTCCGCTCCATGAGAGACGACGAGAAGCGGAATGTCGCCTACCATGAGGCCGGTCATGCGGTGGCCCAGTACCTATTGAAGCCTCACGACCGGGTCTGGAAAGTGACGATCATCCGCCGGGGCGGCGCGCTCGGTCTCGCTGCCACCAAGCCGACGCATGAACGGTATAACCGAAGCGATAGTGAGATATTAGCGGAGATTCAAGTCTGTCTGGCAGCTCGGGCGGTGGAAGAGGTGTATTTGGGGAAAAAATTAAACGGTGTCACCTCCGACCTGCAGCAAGCTACAGAGATGGCCGGTGCCTACCTCGGTATGGTAGGTATGGGCGATGAGCTATTCAGTTGGCTTGCGACGGGCTCTCGTGCCGATGCACTCAAGGCACTCCGGCCAAAGATTAACGAGCTTCTGAAGGATCAGATGCTCCAAGTAAAGAATTTAGTAAGGGAACACGTCGACTTCGTCCACGCCATTGCATCGGAGCTGCTAAAGCAAGGCGATCTAACCGGCGAGGAGATTGAGCAGATCTATGTACGGCTGTATGGCCGTAGTCGGCCAGAGGCAATTGAGGTAAAAACCCAGGCGGTTATTGATTCCCTGGCACAAGTTGCTCAGGAACACCGGCTGGAGGAGGACGCCAACGAAACGAAGGATTCCGAATAAACATTCGATTTATCTTTCTTTTTAGTATAACTGAATAACACTATCTAATAAGAAGCTACAGAAATAAACCCTTATAGAAAAATAAGGGTTTTTAGCAATCTGTATTATAAAATAATAACGGCGACCGCTTGCGCGATCGCCTCATGGGAGAGGAAACAAAGCGAAAATATAATAACTGTTATAGTTGTAAAAGTGCTTTTTTGTGCGTTATTTTTGTAGGGGTTATAGGCGATTAAAGCGAATGAATGGTATTTTGGTAAAGGCGGGTATTTTGTTGGTCCCCTTTCGGTCCCCTATAGTCCCCCGCGTTATGCCTTCTGCTGCTGGTCTTGTTTGACTTCAAAGAGCGTATCAAATGCTTCAGCGGCTGCCACGTCTGCTGACTGCATAGCATGGCCGTATATGTTCATTGTGGTCTTAATATTTGAATGACCTAAACGGCTGGAAATCGTTTTTGCGTGTACGCCCTTATTTATAAGCAGCGTAGCGGAAGTATGACGTAGATCATGGAATCGAATGTACTTAATGCCAGGATTCTTTTTTATAAAGTCCCGCCACATATCCGAAAGCGTCTTAGGATAATATGGCATACCGTACTTATTTGCGAATAAAAAGAAACGGTCCCCGCCTTGCCATTTATCCCCGACCTGTAATTTGTCTTTTCGTGCCTGTAAAAAGTATTTGTCCAGTTCGGGAACAACAAAGGCATTGATAGATACTTTTCTAATGGAATTTTTCGTCTTTGGTTCCTTGATAACGGGTTGATGGTCTTTAAACATGGGGATTGACTGCCGCACGTCGATAAAGCTTTTGTCCAGGTGAATATGCTTCCATTCCAGGCCCAGCAGTTCGCCGCGCCGCAGCCCTGTTGTAACTGCTAGAAGAATGAGTACACGAAACATTGGCTTTTCATTCTGCAAAGCATCGAACAGATACGCTACTTCTTCTTCGCTATAAACGTCGGCGTCGTAATCCGTTTCCTTCGGCTTCGGGACGCCCTCCATAGGGTTTTCCTTTACTACTTTCCATTCCTTCGCCCAGTGAAATATGCTTTTTAGGACCCGATAATATTTAACAATGGAATTCGCGCTTAAACCGTCGCCCTTCAACTTGGCTATAAAATCCATGATGTGAAATGACTTTATCTTTTCCATATCCGCTTTGCCGAAAAAGGGGGTTATTCGCTTGTTAACGATATGACTATAATTCTGCTGTGTTTTCTCTTCCTTATCCACTAAATAGCGCTTCTTCCATTGTTCAACGAACGCGGCGAATGACATTTTTTCTATATCCCGGTATTCTCCGTTGTTCACTTCGTTTTTGAATCTATCTAGTTCGGCGTTTAGTTCACGCTTCCCCAATTCCTTTTTACCAAAATCCTTCGCGTTTACCGTCTTTCTCTTTCTAATTCTGCTTCCATCCGGGGCATACCCCAATTCCACTGTGAGCCTATACGACGTAGTTCCGTCTTTAAGTTCCTTTGGTTCAATAGTTGCCATTCACGCTTCCCCCTTTAATAACAGATGTAGCATAGATTCGATGCGCTGGCGGTCGTTTTGGGTAAGTAGCCTGTTCCCATATGCGATATTCGGCAGCTTTAGCAAATCTTCCAAGTGAAGGACCGTCGCTTCTTGTTCCCAGGCGTCTTCGATGCGGCCCAGTTCCAGCATTAGTAGCATTCGCGTTCTGCCGTCCAGGGTTAGAAGGCCGTCAATAAATTCGCTGGGAGTGAAGTTATCGGCGCTAATTTCGATTCCGTAAGTTTGGGCCGTTAACCATAACCGCTGTAGGTAGCGCCCCTTAAATTCGTCATTTTCCATATCGGCGAATTTTTTTAATTCCACAGCTTCTAAATAATCCCGCAGTTCTTGGTCGTTCTCATAGAAAGCGGGATTAAGTGCCCCGGCTACCATAGCCGCATCTTCGAAAGCCGAATCTGCTCTATCAATAACCCCGGCTTTTTCCAGCAGACTTTCAGGTGGAACGTCTAGCGCTTCGGCCAACTTCTTCAAGTTTTCGGGTTTCGGAACGCCCCTAGTACCTAGTTCAATTCGGGAAATCTGGGAGTCACTTACCCCCGATAGTTCGGCCAGCTGCTTCAAGGTGTAGCCCCGCTTCTTACGCAGTTGCTTTAGATAGTCGCCAAAAATAATTTCGTTTACCAAAATACCTTCACCCCAAATCAAAAATTACTTACTAAATCATAATATAACCCAAAATCACCAAAAGGGGAATTATATTTTTTGTAAAACCCCAAAAGGAAAAATTTTTGTTGCTTTTTGTCGGTATCGTATGCTAATTTGTAAACAAATCCCCAAAAGGGGATAAGACACATTGGATGTTTATGACAAAAGGAAAAGGAGAATGTGCAAATGGAAAAAGTAACTATGACGGTGAAAGAAGCCGCGGTTTTCTTGGGGGTTTCGAAGGACCTACTTTACAAAGAGGTACGTTGCGGAAAAATTCCGCATACGCGGCTGGGGGCAACAATTCTTTTTCGCCGGGATACGTTAACTGCCTGGTTAGAGCAGCAAGAGAAACAAAGCGTAAGCTGAAACTGCGAAGGAATGGCGCGATTATCCAACAATTTGAGGTGGAGCAGGATAAATAATCAGTGTAAGCTAAAAAAAGACAACAAAAAAGCCCGGACAGCCTGCCAGCTGCCGAAGCTTTCGTAGTACCCAGGTACGGGCGGTATACTCGTTGGTTCAATTATAACCGCCCCGGCTTGGAAAATTCAACCTATGGGGAGTGTTTTTGCATGAAAATATGGATACTACATTAGACCATCTTAACCGCTTAGAACTGGCTGTAAAGGACGTTATCGAAGCCTACAAGCTGCAAATGGAAATCATTCGAAGAATGGCCGAACTTGGTGTAATCCCGGAAACGGTCGGCGGTGAGATCGAACGGCTAGAAGCTGAAATCGAACAGAAGATTAACGCAGCTGCATAGTTACGAGTGAAGGCCCCGGCGCCTGGTAACTGAATACGAACTGATACAAGCCTTCCAGGTAATGGGGGGCTTTTGTTTTGGATGCTTACCAGGCGCAGCTGCTGGCCGTCATTCAGGGATAGAAGGCTGGTACACGCTGGGCGGCTTGTAGGCGTTTATGACGGACCAGGAGTAAGTACGACTGCCTGGGGCCATCCACGCTAGAGTGGGCAAATATGAACGCCTGGCGACGTGTGGGCCGCGCGGTTCGGATGTGGCATGACTACTTCCAGGCTGTAAGGCTGCGAAATTGAAGCGGTTGGAGGGAGAAAAACGAAAAACGAAAAACGAAAAACGAAAAACGAAGGAAACGGAAGCTATCGGGAGAAAGTACCCCCCGCGTATCCGCGCTCACCTACTCTAAACGGGTGAATACGGCGAAATACAGCAATTCGGAATAATATATATAATTAGCCCTATTACAAAGGGGGGTTCCTATAAATAAAAAACAAAAAAGGAAAAGTCAAAAACAATAAGACCCCCCCTACAAAATTACAGCAGCTAATATATTATTTTTTAAAAAAGAAGAAAGAACAAACAGTATAGTATACTACTATACTTAATAGATACTAATACTATATATAATATATATATATTTATTATTTATATATTATATATTTATATTATATATATAGAGTTACTTACTGTTCATTGTCTCTTCTCTTACTGGAGGGGTTTTTAGGCAGTCATGCCGATAGTGTTTCCTATAGGCAACAATTTGAACTGCTTCATTGACACCTGTATTGGCTCATGCTATATCTATAACATAGACATAAATTTCAAAGGCGTTTCGGGGGCTTCGTACCGTATAAAACCCCCAGGAGTAACAGGTAGCGGCTTTATATTGCTGCCTGGTCATAGTCGGTACCCTTTTCAAAGGGTGTCAGGCGGGCTTCCTATTGTGCGTACTTCATACGCGCTTTAGGAAGCCCGCTTTTTATTTTTTGAAGAAAGGGTGCTGGACATGCTTAACAACGAAGCTAAGAAAACGGACAGGAAAACCTATAAGCGGGACTGGGCGCGAAAATGGCGCAAAGAAAACCCTGAAAAAGAAAGGGCAAACCAGGAACGATATTGGGCGCGTCGATTACAACGGCAGTTGGCCATTTTACGAAACGAAGACTAGGGAGGGGGATATTACAAAATGAATGATTACTTTTTGGTCAGTGGGAATCTAGGGCTGGGGTTTAGGGCTTTACAACGCCACTACATGAACTTACGCGAAACCATGGTAGACGAATTGGAGAAATGCGGCGTAATGGTTGAAGACGAGAAGCTGCGGGAATGGGACGACATGCAGGCCGAAGCCTTCATAAACCTAATTATGTGGGAGAAACAGTTTAGCTGGGATTATATCCGGGCCAAACGCTGGGCCGAGGGACAAGCTGCAAACGATAAGCGAGTACGGAATCTGCTGCGGTACCAGGAAGTTTCGATAGATCGGGCTTTTGAAGTCTTCGACGAGCGGGGAATCATTGAACTGCTGGCCCACCATGTTAAATGCTTTTTCACTTCATGCAGGGTGATGGTCCATATGTGGCGGGAGCGCGGCAAGTTACTGCCGGGTGGGGAGTGTTGACCATTGGAGGACGAACAGCAGCAGCTGAAGGAAAAACGGGAAATTAACCCGAAGGCCGACGATAAAAATCAGATAGCAGAACGCTATGGCCGAACGATTCTAGTATGTGGAGCAAAGCGGAAAAATAAAAATGCTAAATGTCTACAGGTGGCCGGGGCTGGTACGGATCACCTGGGAAGCGGTCGCTGTAATAGGTGTGGCGGGGCTTCGACTGGTCCGAAGACTGAGGAAGGGAAGCGCCGGGTAAGTCAGAACAGCCGCATACATGGGCTGTACGCTTCGACGCTTAACGAAGAAGGCCAGGAAATTTACGACGAACTGGCTGAACAGAAGTTACTAGGCCTGGAAAACGAAATTTATATGCTAAAGGCGCAAATTATCCAACATTTAAGGAACTGGAAGGGTAAGAAGGATCGGCGCAGGGTGGCCGTAGAAGGTTCGCTCAACAGTTACGAATGGTACCAGCCTGGAACTATCGACGACAGGGCATACGTACGTGCGCTGGAAGCCCTGGGCCGTTTGGTAGAGAAGCACGCCAGGTTAACCCCTGACGGTGGCGACGATCTGCTAGGACAAGTTAACGCAGAACTTCGCGCAGCTTCTAAAGGTAAGGTAAGTATTTCCTGGGGCGGCGAAGCACAAGCACGACAAAATCCTGTAGATACGCCAAAAAACAGCGGTACTACAGCTGGGAAATAATCTTAACTAAGGTTCATTAAAATGAAGTATAGTGTACCCACGAAAAACGGTGGTTCAACCGGGGAGGTTATTACGTTTGCTACGTGTTGAAGGCTACATTTCCAAGAAGAACATAAAACGCTGGCTGGAGAATTACGAAGCCCTGGCTGCTGGGGACAGGCCTTACGATGCTATACCAGGCAGTAGCGGCCCAAAGGCTTATGACGGCGTAAGCGGCGGGCGTGTGAATAAGATTATGTTAGACAAGGCGTTGGTGCAGCTGCACCAAGATATGCCGTTTTCCTGGAACTGCATCATGTTCGCCTACATAAGGCCTATCTTACAGAAGGAAGCCCTGCGGTTGCTTCGGGTAAGTCGTAGCGTCTTTATTAGGGGCCTGGGCGAAGGAGTAGAATTTATTTACCGGGAGATAAACGGCGGCGCAGCAGAAGAAAAGGAAAGTCTGGAAGGCCACAAAGCTGCACCAGGCTACAAACGACTCGCAGAATTGATACTTTAATAGTATGTAAAGTTATCAAGAAATAAAGAAGTCTTTACTTCATTCACCTTCACGATTATTGGATAAATCGGCGTCCTTCACGATTATGGAAAATCGGCAACCTTCGACGGTAGGCGGTAAAACGATTTCTCATAGCTGGTGGTGATGGTAAATGTCACGTGAATTTACAATGGGTATACGGCTTAATTACTTCGATAACGACTTTACGCGGGGAATCCGGGAAGCGACGCGGAATACGAATTCCTTTCGGGATGGCATGGCGCAGGCAACACGAAGCGCTACAGGTTTAACGTCTGCTGTAGGGGCGGCAGCCGTTGCCCTGGGGGGAATGGCAGCAGCTAAAAAAGGCTTCGATTGGTTGATTGGTGCAAATGCTGATATGGAAACTTATCAAAATACTCTTACCGTGGTAATGGGAAGTGCAGCAGAAGCCACAAAAACGTTAGCCTGGGCTAATGAATTTGCTGCACAGACGCCTTTCGAAATTCCGCAAATTGTAGAAGCTACAACGAAGCTTACCGCGTATGGAATGAACGCGCAGAAAACACTGGGAATCGTAGGTGATGCGGCTTCCGTTATGGGTAAGGACATTATGCAAGGCGTTGAAGCCGTAGCCGATGCACAAACGGGTAGCCTGGAAAGGCTTAAAGAAGCATTTAGTATTACAAAAGATGATATTAGCGCTATGGCGAAGGCCATGGGTGCTAACGTTTTTGATAATAGTGGCAGCATAACCGATATGAAGGGCATGAATGCGGCGTTATTTGCTATCATGGAAAAGCGATTTAAGGGCGGTATGGAAGCACAAAGCAAGACCTGGAAAGGCATGATAAGCAACGTAAAAGACTTCGTGGGTACTACGGGCCGCCTTATGGGCCTACCGCTATTCGAACGTGCCGAGAAACGCCTTCAAGGCTTCCTAGGTACGCTTGATCAATTAAAAAAAGACGGCAGCATAGACCACTTTATAAGCCAAGCACATAAAATGGGGGCCGTCGTAGGGAATGAAATGGCATACGCAGGGAAGGTAGTTCGCGCAGCCATCCAGGGTATTTGGAAAGTAGCCAGCCCCATTATCAACGAAATACGTACCAATTGGGAGAAGTGGCAGCCCGTTATAAAAACGTTGGGCTACTCAATGGCAGTATTTGCCGTCGGTCTAAGCGGCGTAAAGACGGCGCTAACGGCTGCTAGTATAGCTATGAAACTACTGAATGTAACAATGCTTACGAATCCGATAGGTTGGATTATTTTAGCCGTCGGCCTGCTAGTAGGCTGGTTTATCTGAATGAATGGCGGTATAGAAGGCAGTAAGAAGGCGCTGCTAGGAATGTGGGATACGGTTAAAAAATTCAGCCAGGCAATCGCCGACATATTTACGAAATCCGATCCTACGAAGCTTATGGATATGGGCTTTTCGCTGAAATTCGTACAAGCTACCTGGAAAATCGTAACGGCTGCCCGATTTATGTTCGATCAGCTGGTAAAAGGCTGGGCCTGGATATGCGCGACAGCAGTAAAATACTGGCCGACAATCAAGGCGGCAGCCATGACCACGATAAACGCCCTGGGTGCTGCCTTCAAATGGGTACAGCAGCAGGCGGTACAGTACTGGCCGACCATAAAGGCCGTAGCCATAACAGTAATAAACGCCTTGGGCGCTGCTTTCCAATGGATACAGCAGCAAGCTACGAAATACTGGCCGACTATACAGGCCGTCGCGATGGTAGTAATTAACGACCTGGTAAGCGGCTTTCGCGGATTAGTAAGTACGGCTATTCGTTACTGGCCGAAGATTAAAGACACGATTTTAAATATGTGGGCCGCAGTACAAGCTTACGTGCTCCCAACAATAAAGCAACTGCTTATGATAGCCGTAGACGCCTTTAAAAAAATATGGGCCGTAGCCGTACCGCTGGGTGCAGCCATTTACAATTTCTTTAAGGCCATAGCGCCTACGGTATTAATGCTAGTCGGTATGATAGCCTGGGCCGTAACTAATATCTTATGGCCTGCTGCTATGCTGATATGGAAAGTATTGGCCCAGGTAGCTGCTGCGGTAATCCCGGTAGTAGTAAGTATTGCTACTTCGATAGTCGGGGCCTTTACGAAGGTACTTAACTGGGTAACGGCAATATGGCCCGCGATAAGTAAAATCATTACGGCGGCCTTCGTCGTAATCATGGCGCTATGGACGATACTAGGGCCGTTTTTCATGGCAGCATTAAGCATAATCGGCAGTATCATAGTCGGCGGTTTCCAGGTAATAATGGCCTTCGTTAAATTCATATGGACGACGATAGCCAGCATTATAAGCATAGCCTGGGCTGTAATTTCCGGGCTGATACAAACGGCTTTAGGGCTGCTTACTGGCGATTGGCAAATGGCCTGGGATGGTATAAAAACCATTTTCGAAGGAATCTGGAACGGTATTATAGACTTCCTGGGCGGCCTGGGTAGCCTATTCTATGATTCGGGTAAAGCTATCATTACGACGCTGGTAGACGGTATAAAAAGTATGGCTATGGCCCCGGTAAACGCGATTAAGGGCGTAATGGAGAAGGTACGCGAATTCCTGCCGTTTTCCGATGCGAAGAAGGGGCCGCTTTCTCAGCTAACGTACAGCGGGGGCGCTATCATGACGACCCTATCAGCTGGTGTCAACATGAAAGCTGGGATGCTCCAGGATGCCGTAGGCGGCGCGTTCTCTGCTGCTGGTACAAATATCGCCCCTAGCCAGGTAAACGCCGTGGTGGCCCCGCCAGCGAAAGCAGGAGCATTAGCACCAGTGTACAATATCGGGGACATAAACATTCATGCGGCGGAAGGCATGGACGGAAAACAATTGTACCAAGAATTTATAGACGAACTTTATAACCAGACTAAAAATGCAACGGCCCTTTTGAGTAGCAGTAATAAGGCAGCATTAATTTAATCAGAAAGACAGGAAGGGTATCTGAAAATGAAGGAAAATAGAATTTTATTGGAAAATGCAGTACTAAAGCATGCTGCTGCACTTAACCCGATCAAGATAAGGCAAATAGTCCTGGCGCTGGAAGATAAAGAATACGAAGGCTTACTTGAGTACACCGACAGGGACGAATTAAACCCGGCCAGCGTGAACAGGGCGTTAAAGCACCTGGCCGCAACTGAACCGAATTTATTCTACTCGCCTGATAAGGCAAAAGAACTGGACGACGGCGGCAGCAATTACAATAAATCCGAAACAGGGGGAATGTAACCATGATTAGAGCGTATGAAGAAATGGTAGAGAGTATCAAGGCGTTTGACGCCGCACAGGGGAAGGACAACGGACAGCTGGCCGTAGCAGTTGCGGAAGTTGAGCAAGTCCGCCAGCGGTATAATAGCCTGCTGGGAGAAGCCCTGGAGAACCCGGAACTGGCAGCAGACGTTGCCAATGCCCAGGGAATGGTAACTATCATGGAAACGAAGCTGCAACGTCTACAGGATAAGCTGAACGCGGAAAAGAAGCCATACCCGGACGGCATGGCGGTAGCCTTTATGAACGTCCAGGGGGAAATTCGCCGCAGAATCGCAGATGGTAGCTTGCTGCATGAAGAATTTCAGCCCCTGCTGGACGGAATGAAAGAGCATATGCAGGCATACATGGCGAATCTGGCTACTGTATTCGATAAAATGCACCAGGTAAATAAAAGGCTAGTTCATATCCAGCACAGTACATCAAGCGCGGTACTGCGTTACACAGGTAAGGAAGAACGTTACGGCCTTTTAGGCCCGGAACAGGTAACAGAATCGGACTTTAAGGAATGGGCATGGGTTGACCACTACCAGTATAGTAACGACCTGGCGTCAATTCGTAAGGCAGCCCTGGAGGAAACAAACCCCGAAGCAAAGCTTCCCCCGGTTCGAATGCAGAATGTAACGACGCCGAAAAGCGAGAATTATCAGAACGCTAAACAGCTGTAAACGAGAAAGCCACGTAGGACGGGATACAGCCCCGCTACGCGGCTTTTGTTTATTTGTCCAGTTCTTCGTTATTTTTGGCGTCTGCATTATGGCTTTGGATAAGCTGCCTTTCGATGACTCGCTTGATATATGGCGCAGCAACAGCCCATGCGTGTTCCTGTAAAGCAGTAATTAATGCGGGATGTCCTTCCATCTTACCGTTCATGAAAGATACCCCGGCTTCGAAATCTTCTCTGCTAATCTCAATCCCGGAATTCTTTTTAAATAATTCGTAGTTATCCATTACCCTTGCAGCCCCTATGATAAGGCTAGGTCATAGCGGCAGCGCCGCTATGAATTTTGTTCCTGCCTTTTTCAGTAAGAGTACAACAAGACAAAGCATACCGCTAGATTTATCTCTAGATAACGACTGTTGCCTAGAGATATTAAAATGACGGAATAAAAAATAGCGTATATAATAGTAAAGATATCTTTACTTATACAGTCCGTTATCATAAAAGCCAATAGAAAAAGGGGAAGTAGGTGCTTCGAAATGATGTTTACAGCTGGGGGACAAGTAGGCGGCCAGGATGCTACGATTGTGTGGAAAGATGGAATGGTAAGCGGCAGCCCCTTCGCGGTACAGCTTGTACTGCTGGAAGCTGCCAACTTGGAAGGCGAACTGGTAGGCCCGGTTAACCAGCAGACGGACACCAGACACCTTTCCAGCCCGCTTTCGGCGCTTATGATAATAGACCGGGTACTAACCGCAGCGGTATTTACCGGGGAGGTACCCGAAGTCGATAGCGCGCCACCTGGGGCAGTTATCTAATTTCGTGCCAATGGTTTATGGTGCGATCAGTTGGCTTCTTGCCGTGGTTCGGCTTTAGTGGTCGTGGAATTAGGTCGATTTGTTGGAGGTGTAAAATGAAATTTAACATTCAGTGTATGAAGTGTTTGACAGAAGGAATAAAAGATGAAAACAAAGTCCAAGAACTAACCGACGAAAGGGTTTATCATTTGACTTGTGATGCAGGGCATGAAACTGTTATCATCGTTGAGCATCATGTTTATGAATTGCTCTTTGAAATGGGGATATATGCCCTGACTGACGGTTACGCACGTGAGGCTGTAGCAAACTTTGCAGCAGCAATAGAAAGGTTCCATGAATTTTCAATAAATGTTTTTGCAGCCAAATCGTTAAAATCTACTTCGTATATGGAAGACTTCCCGAAATCCTGGAAAGAACTTTCTAAGCAGTCTGAAAGACAACTTGGTGCATATATCATGATGTATCTTACAACATTCAAAAAGAATCCTGAACTTATTCCGCAGAAAAAAATTGAATTTAGAAACGATGTCATACATAAAGGGAAATTTCCTACTCTAAACGAAGCTACTAAGTACGCCAATTTAACTTTTGAATATATTAAGAACAAACTGGTTGAAATGAAAAAGGAACTAGACGATGAGGTTACTTACGTTCATGATAAAAATCTGCGTGATTATATTATCAAACACTCTGGGAATGGGAAGCACATTGTTCACTGGGCTGAGCTAATGACGTTTAGATCGACTAGGCCTGTAGAAGAGATTGAGCAAAAGACTTTCGAGGAAAGCATGAATCAACTTAAGCAATATAGGTCTTTTTACAATTAATCAAATATATTAATGGGCCCTGTAATTTATGGGGCTTTTTTTCTTTAATCAAGTTGAACAGGAGGGTGTACTTAGTAACATTACGCAGTTTGGTCCCCTTTTGGTCCCCTTGAAAGCGATTGAGTTGCTGTTACAACAAAAAACAAACAACTGTTACACACAAATAAACCCTTATATAATAAGGGTTATAGAAAACTGTACCATAAAATAATAACGGCGGTCATTTGCATGACCGCCTCATGGGAGAGGAGAAACCGGACGAAGAACTTATGGGGAAACGTAAGTCTTCTCCGCGGTTGTCTACGACATTCTCTGATGTCGATAGTTCAAGGATGACCGTTTTACGGGAAATTTATACATCACAGGGATAAAATTTTTGTGTCCGATTAGAGCTTGTGGTACGATAGCAAAAGAATGAGCCAGCTAGAAGGGGAATACGTAAGATGAGAGTGATTTCAGGCACCGCCAAAGGCAGGCCGTTAAAAGCTGTACCCGGTACCAGCACGCGGCCAACAACGGATAAAGTGAAAGAAGCGATCTTCAGTATGATTGGTCCTTATTTTGATGGAGGACAGGTACTTGATCTATTCGCAGGTACAGGCGGACTCGGGATTGAAGCGCTCAGCCGCGGGATGACTAAGGCTGTCTTCATTGATATCGAGAAGAAAAGTATTGACACGATTGGGCATAATTTAGTAACCGCAGGTCTCAAGGACCAAGCTGAGATCTACCGAACGGATGCTGCTCGTGCTTTGAAAGCATTAGCGAAGCGGGAGCAGCAATTTGAACTCGTTTTCCTCGATCCTCCGTACAAAATGAAATTTATCGCGGAGCTGATAAGTACGATGGAAGAGCAGTCGATCGTTCCATTGAATGCCACGATAGTTGTGGAGCATGATGCTAAGGATGTTCTCGAAGATACCATCGGAGGATTTAAGCAGCAGCGAAGATCCGATTACGGAGATACCGCTGTCACGATTTACAAAGGATCAGCAGAATAAATATGAGCAAGTTTTTTAAGGAGATGAACAGCATGATGAGGCAAGAACACGGTATTACAGTTGCCGTTTATCCAGGCAGTTTTGATCCTGTTACACACGGCCATCTTGACATTATACATAGAGCGGCAAAAGTGTTTGATAAGTTGATTGTAGCTGTACTGAATAACACTTCCAAGAATCCTCTATTCACATTGGAAGAACGGATGGAGCTCATTAGGAAGGTGACCAAGGATCTGCCGAATGTGGAGGTGGATGGTTTTAGAGATTTAATGGTTAATTATATGAAAGCTCGGAATGTGCGACTAATTGTTCGTGGACTTCGGGCGGTCTCGGACTTTGAGTATGAATTGCAGATGGCTTCTACGAATCACAAGCTGAATCCAGATGTAGAAACTTTCTTTATGACTTCGAAACCTCAGTTTTCGTACTTGAGCTCAAGTATTGTGAAGGAGATTGCTAAGTTTCACGGGCCAGTGGAAGATCTAGTTCCGGCTGAGGTGGAAGAAGCGTTGAAGAAGAAATTCCCTCGAATCTAATGGAATTACGAATTAATAGTTTTCTTTCTTTTTGAAAGTTCTCAGGACCGTTGAAATCATCATCATCAAAGTGAATAATAGAAGGAACTGCGTCAGCATAGGTCCCCACAGGCCCCATGCCGATTCGCCGTTCAGTGGAAAGGCAACAGTAGGATATTCGCTTTTGGCTTTGTCTAACCATAGAAAACTAGGCTCAGAATCCAGCAAAAGCAGCTGCAGTGGCTTCCAAAGCAGAACAGTTACTACCAACGCAAGTACAGCATGAAGAGCACGGGACTGAAAGAAGAACAGATAACGAGCATCTGTTTTTTGATGAAAGCCTGCTACTTGCGCGTGGGCAGACAAGCCTCCCCAGCCAAGAAAAGCGCTTAGGAGCGCCATTTGCGGAAGTAAGGAGAGGCCTTGTGCTTGGCTAAAAGCATAAGCGCCCAGATGAATTTCCAGAATCCCCTTGAGCCACTGAGGAGTGATATCGGTGTGGACATTCATAAAAGCAAGTAAATAGTGTGTGACGGGTTGGAATACATCCGTAAGATGAGTTATGTTGACGACATTAATCAGTACGGAAAAGATCATCATATATCCGCCAATTAGCATTAAAGTTTGCACAGAAGAGGTTACCGAATCCCCAAGCAGCTTACCGAACGGACGTCCATCGTGTAAATAAGCTTGGCGCATCGTTGATAAGGAGAGTTTCAAGACGGAAGCGGATGATTGATTATTAGGCCGCAAGGTGGCTATTTGGAGTTCTTGGGAATCAGCTAAAGGCTGCTGTACTTTTCTGGAATTTCTCATCAGGAATCCTGTTAAAATAGCGGAGGTATAATGGACGACCGCAAGTATGAAGCCCAGCTTTGTGCTGTGCAGGAAGCCGACACCTACGACCATAATCAGGAATAAGGGGCTGCACAAATGGGACAGTGCCGTTAATCGTTCTGTTTCTGTTTGGGAGATGAGGTTTTTTTCCCTCAGGGTAGCTGTAATTTTGGCTCCGGTAGGAAATCCTACTATAAGACCTGAAGCTAGCGCCCACCCACTTACACCGGGAAGGCGGAATACAATCCTCATCAGCGGCTCTAAAAGAATGCCTATCCCTTGAATAACACCAAAACCGATTAACAGCTCGGTCATAATGAGAAAAGGCATGAGTGCCGGAAATACAAGCTTCCACCAAATTGTAAGTCCCTCGAGCGAAGACTGAAATGCTTTGTCCGGGAATAAAATGACAGACACGACTACAAGGGCAGCCAAAGACCCCAGTACCAGCGTTGTGAGTTTGGAGTTGGATCTTACATTCTTGGGCTGCATCATATCACCTCGTCCTTTAAACATGCTTCAATTGTACGCTAGAGCATGCGGGTTTAGACCAAGCTTTCGCTTGGAGGTAAGGCAAGAGACATCTACTTGTATAAGGCATCAGGAAGGGGAACCTGCATGGAGAACGAAGAAGAGAGTACGATTCGTACATGGTCGAATGATTCGTATCGATATCCGAGAAGATCGGCGACTAGGCGCTATTTAATATCCGCAATTGTCGGAGTTGTCATTGTTTATTTGTTGTTTTTTGTAAGACTTCCATTTTTTATATTCATGCCAGGGACTGCGGAAGAAATTAAACCGATGGTGACAATCCCCAAAGGCTCTGATGACGAAAAAGGGACGCTGATGTTAACCACAGTACGAGTTGCCGATGCCAATATGGTCAATTATTTAATCGGACTCGTACATCCGTATGAAGAGATTCAGCCCAAAACGAGTGTTTTACGTAAAGGTGAGTCGGAACAAGAGTATTCACAGCGCCAAGAGTATGTTATGTTGACATCCCAAGCAAGTGCTATTCAAGCGGCCTATAAGCAAGCCAAAATCCCCTTTCATATCAATCATGAAGGAGTTATGGTACTCCAGACGCTGCCTGGCCTATCGGGAGAAAAGGTTCTCAAACCAGGAGATGTGCTTTTAAAAGCTGGAGATAAAGAAGTGAAGGTCGCGCAAGATTTACTGGACTCACTTAAAGGGAAAAAAGCGGGGGATACAATTTCTATCACGTATTCGAGGAAAAAAGTTGAACAGCAAGCTACGCTGACGCTTGGTGCGCTTCCTAAGCAGGAAGGCGAGCAGGGCGAAGCGCGGGCAGGTATTGGCGTTGTACCGGCGGATATGCAGGCTGTAAAAGCGGACCAGGAGGATCAACAAGTATCCATTAAGGCTGGTGAGATTGGCGGTCCTTCGGCGGGATTAATGTTCTCCTTAGAGATTTACAATCAACTAGTGCCAGATGATATTACCAAGGGTTATCGCATTGCGGGGACAGGAACGATTGAAAGCGACGGCACTGTAGGTCCAATTGGCGGTATTCAGCATAAAATCATTGCCGCGGATCGGGAAAAGGCCGATTATTTCTTTGCACCCAAAGATGTTACTTATAAAGATGGTGCCAAAATCGAGAATTACACAGCAGCTGTCGAGAGAGCCAATCAAATTAAGACCAAAATGAAAATTGTCGAAATTGGCACAATGGAAGATGCACTCAAATTTCTAGCAGCATTGCCTCCGAAATAAGCTAGATTTAGTAAAAACAATATAATTTAAATTGACAAAAGGCATTCAAACTGGATATAATAATCTTTGTTTGTTTGGGGTGAAAAACACATGCAAATTCGTTTTAGAGAGCTATCTCTTAAAGGGCAGGCTCATATGACCGAAGAATTGACCTTGACCGATCCTTTTGAAGGACGTCAAGATATCCTTGGTCATGGTCCTGTACACGTCGATCTTCAAGCTGTGTACGAAGATGGAGCAGCAAAAGTTAACGGTACGTTAACGCTAGACTTGGAGTTAAGCTGTTCACGATGCTTATCGCACACTAACCAAACAATCGAACTTCCTTTTGAGGAAGTCTTCATGCAAAAACCAGAAGAAGAGGATCCGGATCTAGACGAGGATATTCATTTGGTGGTTGGAGATAAAGTCGATTTGGAGCCTTACGTTGTAGAAAATGTAGTGGTCGGTTTACCGTACATACCACTTTGTGACGAAGCGTGCAAAGGTCTCTGTCCCGTGTGCGGAGAGAATCGCAATCAACGCGATTGCGGCTGTAAGCAGGAGAAGATTGATCCTCGGCTTGCAGGTCTCGCGGACTTTTTTAACAAAGAATAAGGCATCATTGAAATTCGTATAAGGAGGTGTTTTGAATATGGCAGTACCTCAAAGAAGAACGTCCAAAACTCGTCGCGACAAGCGCCGTACTCACTTTAAATTGGAAGTTCCAGGCATGGTGAAATGTGAACAATGTGGAGAACTGAAGCTAGCACACCGTGTGTGCAAGTCTTGCGGAACTTACAAAGGTAGAGAGATCGTAAAAGCATAAGATTGGACATAGTACTTCATCCTAGTGTGAGGTGCTATTTTTTTTGCTTTCTTTTTGGCTATAAATTTAATATACTACAGTTTAGTATCTGGTAATAAGATGAGATCTCACGAGATAAGGTGGTGCTCGCCATCGAACGCCTTCCTAAACGACAAAGGCAGCAGCAATTGCTTCAAGCCATTGAAGCTAATCCTTTTATGACAGACGAGGAACTGATGCGAACGTTTCAGGTCAGTATCCAAACCGTCCGCTTGGATCGGTTGGAACTCGGCATTCCTGAGCTGCGGGAACGAATGAAGCATATGGCGGTCAAAACGTACGATCATGTACGCTCACTGCCAATTGATGAAATTATTGGAGAAGTGATTGATTTACAGCTGGATCAAAGCGGTATCTCGATTTTTGAAATTAAAGAAGATCATGTTTTCTCAAGAACCAAAATTGCAAGAGGACATCATATTTTCTCGCAAGCGAACTCCCTGGCGGTTGCCGTCATCGACGATCCCATAGCTTTAACAGCATCTGCAGACATACGTTTTATTCGTTCTGTAAAGCTCGGAGAGAAATGTATCGCCAAAGCCTATGTGCGTTCCGTTTCCAAAGGGAAAGCAAGAGTCGAGGTGTTTTCATATGTTGGCGATGAAACGGTTTTTCGAGGCAACTTTGTGATCTTTCATTCGAAGAAAGAGCAACATCTAGATAGGGAGGACAAGCTGCATGCGAATCGCGATTGATGCAATGGGCGGCGACAATGCTCCTAAAATCGTAGTCGAAGGTGCACTCGCAGCGGCCAAAGAATGGAAGGATGTTCATATCATTCTGGTCGGTAACAGCGCCGCGATTGAAGCGCATCTCACAGAAAGGCCAGCGAACTTAACTATCCATCACACGGAAGAAGTCATTGAAGCAGAGGATGAGCCCGTTAAGGCTGTTCGTCGCAAAAAAGACGCTTCCATGGTGGTAGCAGGAAGGCTGGTACGTGAGAAGGAAGCAGAAGCTATGATTTCTGCAGGAAATACAGGTGCTCTGATGACGACTGGATTGCTAGTCGTAGGAAGAATTCCAGGGATCGAGCGTCCGGCACTAGCGCCTATGATTCCAACTATGGATGGAAACGGTGTTCTTGCGCTCGATCTGGGAGCAAATATGGATGCAACAGCCGAACAGCTGATTCAATACGCCATTATGGGCAGTATTTATCGCTCCAAAGTTCACGGTATTGCCAAGCCTCGTGTAGGCCTGCTGAATGTCGGTACAGAAGCGACCAAAGGGAATGAATTAACGAAAACGGCATATCCTTTAATGGAACAAGCCCCTATTCATTTTGTGGGGAATGTCGAATCTTCTCAAGTGCTTCGTGCCAAATGCGATGTCATCGTGTGCGATGGATTCGCTGGGAATATTATGCTGAAATCATTGGAAGGCGCTGCGTCTACGATTTTCTCAGCACTAAAACAAGAGTTCACCAAAACCATTTTTACTAAACTTGCAGCGGCTGTCTTGAAACCAGGACTTACACAATTCCGCAAAAAGTTGGATTATAACGAACATGGGGCGGCCCCGTTTTTGGGTATTGATGGATTAGTCCTAAAAAGCCATGGCTCCTCCGATGCGAATGCTATTAAGAATGCAGTTCGTCAAGCGAGAATTGCCTTGCAAAATGATTTGGTTGGCACGATATCTGCCGAAATTAGCCACGGGAAGAGAGATATAACAACATGAATTTAATACCAGTTGGGGTACTCGGAACGGGTAAATATGTACCAGAACGAATTTTAACAAATCAAGAATTGGAAACCATGGTCGAAACGAATGATGAGTGGATCGTGACCAGAACGGGTATACGTGAAAGAAGAATAGCCTCCGAAGTACAAGCTACGTCTGATCTTTGTTATGAAGCCGCACTGATTGCTCTGACTAATGCAGGGATTACGGCAGACCAACTTGATTTGATTATAGTAGCAACGATTACACCTGATATGGCATTCCCTTCAACGGCATGTATTCTCCAAGAGAAGCTGGGAGCCAAAAAAGCAGCAGCTTTTGACTTGTCAGCAGCTTGTTCAGGCTTTGTATATGGACTAGCTAATGCCTCTAACTTCATTGCCACAGGTACATATAAACATGCACTTATCATTGGCGCTGATTGCTTATCCAAAATTACTGACTATACAGACCGAAACACATGCATTCTTTTTGGCGATGGCGCTGGAGCCGTTGTTATTGGAGAAGTGCCTGAACATAGAGGTTTCAAATCTTTTGAGTTGGGTGCTGACGGTACAGGAGGTCCGCTCCTGAAAATTGAAGGTGGCGGGTCGCGTAATCCTTCCTCACAAACCTCCATTGACCAACGTTTGCACTACATCTATATGGCCGGAGCTGAAGTCTTCAAATTTGCCGTCCGAATCATGGGCAATGCCGCTGATGAAGTGCTGCGCAAAGCAGGCTGGGAAAAAACAGACATCGATCTGCTCGTACCGCACCAAGCCAATATGAGAATTATTCAAGCTTCATTAAATCGTCTAGAACTGACTGACGACAAATGTATGATCAACCTAGACAAATACGGTAACATGTCCGCGGCCTCTATCCCAGTAGCTCTTGCAGAGGCAGTTGAGCAGGGAAGATTGAACGAAGGCGACCGTCTTGTACTAGTCGGCTTCGGCGGCGGTCTTACTTGGGGCGCAGCTGCTTTGGTTTGGTAGTTCGTTACTGCCTGCACTATCCCCAAGGCTCAGGTGTTTAGAAAGAGACCATTCTTTTTTCTTTTCCACTGAGCCCCGGGTTATGCTGGATAAAGTACGCGATCGATTGTATGTCTTACAGCTGATAAGAGTTTTCCGAGTGAGGCTATTGGTGCTATCCCTAAGGCTCAGGCGTCTAGAATAGGACCATTCTTTTCTTCTTTTCCACTGAACCCGATGGTTATGCAGGAAAATTGCACGATTGACGAAAAACTTTCAGCTGATAAAAGTTTTCTGTGTAAAGCTATTGGCGCTATCCCTAAGGCTCAGGTGTCTAGAATAGGACCATACTTTTCTTCTTTTGCACTGAACCCGGTGGTTACGCAGGAAGATTGCCGTTTGACTGCAAAACTTTCAGCAGATAAGAGTTTTCCGTGTAAAGCTATTGGCGCTATCCCTAAGGCTCAGGTATCTAGAAAAGGACTATTCTTTTCTTCTTTTGCACTGAACCCGATGGTTACGCAGGAAGATTGTCGTTTGACTGCAAAACTTTCAGCTGATAAGAGTTTTCCGTGTAAAGCTATTGGCGCTATCCCTAAGGCTCAGGTGTCTAGAAAAGGACTATTCTTTTCTTCTTTTCCACTGAAACCGTTGGTTACGCAGGAAGATTGACTGTAAGTTTTGCAATTGATATAAGTTTTCCAAGTGATGCTATTGACACTAACCATGAGGCTCAGTAAAGCAAAAGCCATCTGGTGATGCGGCAGCCTCAGTAAACAATTTGAGTGGGGACTGTTAGAGTTACTGAGGAACTGAAGAACTGAAGAACTGAAGAACTGAAGAACTGAAGAACTATGGAACTGAGGAACTGAGGAACTGAGCTAAGGGGATAGTGTCAATAAGGGGGATAGAAAAAAAGTCGCCCGTCAAAAAAATGGAATTTTAAGTAAAAATTTATATTTAATTACTGAAAATTATCGTGGAAGGGGATCCTTTTCTCGTATGGGTAAAATAGCATTTGTATTTCCTGGTCAAGGCTCGCAGTCCGTGGGTATGGGACAAGATTTATACACGAATCATCCTGCTGCTAGAGCATATTTTGAGCGCGCTAACGAAACGCTAGGCTTTTCTTTATCTGATCTGATCTTCCAAGGTCCAGAGGACCAATTGAAGATCACCTATCACACGCAGCCTGCACTGCTGACAACAAGCATCGCTTGTTTGGAAGCGTTCAAGGCTGCGGGCATTAAGCCAGACTATGTTGCCGGACATAGTCTCGGTGAATACAGCGCGCTGGTCGCGGCGGGCGTGCTCGCGTTCGAAGACGCGGTCCGCACGGTGCGGGCCCGCGGCGAGTACATGGAACAGGCCGTCCCTGGAGGCCTGGGTGCGATGGCAGCCGTGCTGGGAGCCGAGCGCGAAGCGCTTGCCGAGCTATGCGCGGCTATCACAAGCGGCGGCTCAGTCGTGGAGCTCGCCAATGTGAACTGCCCGGGACAGATCGTCGTCTCGGGCAGTAAAGAAGGTGTTGCAGCGGTTGTAGAACGCTGCAAAGAAGCCGGAGCGAAGCGTGCCATACCGCTCGAAGTGAGCGGGCCTTTTCATTCTTCACTCATGAAACCAGCCTCGCAGCGCCTCGCAGAGGTGCTCGCGTCGATCGAGATGAGGGATGCAGCCGTGCCCGTTGTGGCTAACGTAACGGCTCGTCCTGTCACGCAGCCTGGCGATATACGCGGGCTGCTCGTAGAGCAAGTGTACTCTCCAGTATTGTGGGAGGACACCATTGTTTATCTGATCGGCCAAGGCGTCGATACGTTTATTGAGCTTGGCTCGGGAACGGTTCTCGCCGGTCTGATCAAAAAGGTAGACAAAACGGTGAAGACCGTGTCAATCGGCAGCCTAGAAGCTTTGGAGAAGTATATGCAGGAGGTACACAATCATGTTAACGGGTAAGGTAGCACTGGTAACAGGGGCGTCTCGAGGTATTGGCCGAGCGATTGCTTTGCATTTGGCTGAACATGGGGCTGATGTTGTTGTGAACTATGCAGGAAGTGAAGCCGCTGCTGGAGAAGTTGTTGAGCAGATTGAAGCGATGGGACGTAAAGCGATTAAGCTGCGTGCCGACGTAAGCAGTTTTCAAGAGGCTGATGATTTAGTGAAGCAAACGCTAGAAACTTTTGGTAAAATTGATATTCTTGTGAATAATGCTGGCATAACAAGAGACAATTTAATCATGCGGATGAAGGAAGAAGAGTTCGATCAAGTCATCGCTACGAATCTCAAAGGTGTGTTTAACTGTGTAAAAGCCGTTACCCGCCCGATGATGAAACAGCGTTTCGGTCGAATTATTAATATATCTTCTGTAGTGGGTGTGCTCGGTAACCCGGGTCAGGCCAACTATGTAGCAGCAAAAGCAGGCGTTATTGGCTTAACCAAAGCGACTGCGAGAGAACTATCTTCTCGAGGCATTACGGTGAATGCTGTAGCGCCAGGTTTCATTGAAACCGATATGACGGACAAGTTGTCATCCGAGATGCGAGAGCAAATGTTGAAGCAAATTCCACTGGAGCGCCTTGGCCAACCTGAGGAAATTGCAAAGGTTGTTCGCTTCCTAGCATCGGACGATGCGTCCTACATGACAGGCCAAACACTTCATGTGGATGGCGGCATGTACATGTAAGTTTTACCAGAAAGAGAATCTCAAAATTGACTACTGGCAATCTGTCAGAGATTCTCGTATAATACCAAAGAGGAGGTGAACCGGATGTCCGACGTATTGGATCGTGTTAAACGAATTGTTGTCGATCGTCTAGGGGTTGATGAAGCTGAAGTCACCCTCGAAGCATCTTTCAAAGAAGATCTAGGTGCTGATTCTCTCGATGTAGTTGAATTAGTAATGGAATTAGAAGATGAGTTCGATTTAGAAATTTCCGATGAAGATGCTGAGAAGATTACGACTGTAGGAGAAGTTACGAATTACATAAAATCTCATACGTAATAGTCTACCGAGTCCCGTTTCTAATCAAGACGGGACTTTCTCTCCATTTTCAAACAATAAAAAATGATGCTCTACTACATAGAAGGTGGTACAAATGAACAGAGTTGTAATTACAGGTATGGGCGTAGTTACTGCCCTTGGTCAAGATTTAGAAACGTTTTGGGGCAATCTGACTTCTGGTAAATCCGGAATCAGTTTGATCGAGAATTTTGATGTAAGCGAGTATCCGACTCGTATTGCTGCTGAGGTTAAAGATTTTAATATTGAGAATTATGTCGATCGTAAGGATTCACGTCGGATGGACCGTTTCGTTCAATTCGCTGTAGCTGGTGCGATCAATGCGCTAAAAGACGCGAACTTGAATGTGAAGGAAGATACGGATCCTGAACGTGTGGGCGTATCGGTCGGATCAGGAATTGGCGGTTTGAATACGTGGGAAGAACAGCATAGAATTCTTTTGGAGAAGGGGCCGAAACGCGTATCTCCCTTCTTTATTCCGATGATGATTGCGAATATGGCGTCTGGACAAGTTTCAATGATTACAGGGGCAAAAGGACCGAACTCCACGGCTGTAACTGCCTGTGCAACAGGTACACACTCCATCGGTGATTCGTTCAAAATGATTCAACGTGGTGATGCCGACGTAATGATTTGCGGCGGTGCTGAGGCAACGATTACACCGATTGGTGTAGCAGGCTTTTGTGCTTTGCGTGCCATGTCAACTCGTAATGAAGAGCCTCACTTGGCTAGCCGCCCGTTTGATACAGACCGCGATGGTTTTGTCATGGGCGAAGGAGCTGGCGTGATGATTTTGGAATCGCTCGAACATGCGCAGAAGCGTGGGGCACGCATTTATGCCGAAGTGATTGGTTATGGGATGAGCGGTGATGCTTACCACATGACAGATCCAGATCCGGACGGGGCAGCACGTTGTATGGTCAAAGCGATTAAAGACGCAGGCATTAGCCCAGAGTCAATTTCATACATCAATGCTCATGGAACTTCTACGTCAGTAGGAGATAGGTCAGAAACTACGGCTATTAAGAAAGCTTTAGGCGAACACGCCTACAAAGTAGCTGTCAGCTCGACGAAATCAATGACGGGCCATTTGCTTGGCGCTGCAGGCGGTGTAGAAGCTGTTATCTGTGGTTTAACTATTTCTAATAGCTTGATTGCACCAACAATCAATTTGGTCAACCAAGACCCTGAGTGTGATTTGGATTATGTGCCAAACACAGCTCGTGAAGCAAAGGTAGACATTGCGATGTCGAACTCATTTGGCTTCGGTGGACATAATGCAACGATTATCTTGAAAAGGTTTGAAGCATAATTTGCCTTCCTACGAAGAAAGATAACGGAATATCATTCTCTCTGGGTGGTGAATAAAGGCAATGAACCGTGATATTAAAGAACTGCAGCAACGAATAGGGATTACATTTCGGAAAAAAGAGCTGCTTCAGCAAGCTTTTACCCATTCTTCTTATGTCAATGAGCACCGTATTGCTGGGCATAAAGATAACGAGCGTCTGGAGTTTCTTGGGGATGCTGTCCTTGAACTAACGGTTTCGGAATTCTTATATGATTCTTATCCAGGGCGTTCAGAAGGTGAATTGACGAAGCTCAGGGCGTCTATCGTTTGTGAGCCGTCACTCGTTACGTTCGCTGAAGATTTGGATTTCGGTGCTTTTGTATTACTCGGTAAAGGAGAGGAGTTAACCGGAGGGCGTTCACGCCCGGCGCTCCTTGCCGACGTTTTCGAGTCCTTTGTTGGAGCTTTATACCTTGATCAAGGCTTGGATATCGTAAAAGCTTTTCTCAAAAAGCACGTTTTCGCAAAAATCTCCAGTGAAGGTAAGCTGTTAATTATTGATTACAAGACTCTATTGCAGGAGCATACCCAACATCACAATATGGGTTCATTGGAATACCGCATTGTGAATGAAAGAGGGCCAGCTCATGAACGTGAGTTTGTAGCTGAAGTGCACATGGATGCCGACCTTCTGGGAACCGGAGCGGGACGTTCCAAGAAAGAAGCGGAACAGCAGGCTGCTGCTGGGGCCTTGTCGAAATTGAATGTGACCGTTCAGCGGTAATGCATATGGCTTAAAGGGGCGGCTGCGGCCGCCTTTTTGTTTTTTTCTCTTATTTTTATAAGGGATATGTTACAATAATTTCTGAGGTGAGACCATGTTTTTGAAACGGATTGAATTATCCGGGTTTAAGTCTTTCGCAGACCGTACGGAACTGGAATTTGTACGCGGTATTACCGCAGTTGTAGGTCCTAATGGCAGTGGAAAAAGTAATATTTCGGACGGTATCCGCTGGGTGTTAGGTGAGCAAAGTGCTAAGTCCTTGCGTGGCGGTAAAATGGAAGATGTTATTTTTGCAGGCAGTGATGCGCGCCGTGCAGTCAATTATGGGGAAGTCTCGCTGACGCTTGATAATACATCGCAATCGCTTCCACTTGACTTCAATGAAGTGACGGTTACTCGCAGAGTGCATCGCAGTGGGGAAAGTGAGTATTTAATTAATAAGCAGCCCTGCCGCCTGAAAGATATAACGGAATTGTTCATGGACACAGGGATAGGGAAAGAAGCTTATTCCATTATTGGACAAGGTCGTATTGAAGAAATTCTAAGTACGAAATCCGAAGATCGTCGAGGGATCTTTGAAGAAGCTTCGGGGATTGTTAAATATAAATCGCGTAAACGTGAAGCTGAAAAGAAATTGAGTGACACCGAGCAAAATTTGCTGCGGATTCACGACTTGGTTTCTGAGCTTGAGGATCAAATCGAACCGCTTCGCGAGCAGTCTGAGAAGGCGATTCGTTACAAAGAGCTTCGGGAGACGCTCAAAAGCAGTGAGATTGCTATGTATGTACATCAGATTGATCAGATTTACATTTCATGGAATGATTCGAAGCAGCTGCTAGAGAAGCTAGTCAAGGAACAAACAGAGCTTTCGACAATCGTAAATCAACATGATGCGCACTTGGAGAAGCATCGATGGGAAACTCGCAGGTTAGAGGAGGAGCTGGAAAAACTTCAAGAAAGTTTACTCCAACTGAGCGAAGATTTCGAGAAGTGCGAAGGGCATGGCGAAGTGCTCAAAGAGCGTAATAAGAATTACGTGGCTAATCATCAGCAGCTAAGCACTACTATCGCTCTGCAAGAGCAGCGTAAAATAGATAAAGAACATGAGCTGAGCCAGCAGCGTGAGAAAATCATTCAAATTGGCGCCCAGCTATTTGAGTTTCAAGCGAAACTGACCGCGGAAGAACAACGGTTACTTGGGGTTAACGGCGGTATCAGCTCCTCTCCTGAAGATCAGTTGAAGGGCGAATTGCTGGAAACACTGAACCGAATGGCTCAGGCGAGGAACGAGATTCGTTACGCTGAGCAGCAAACGGAAAGTATCGGTCGCCGTTTGGAAAGGCTTGATGAAGAACGTCAGAAGTGGGCGGAACAACGAGATAAGATTTCGATCCGTAAGCAAGAGTTGACGGCTAAATTGGAACAAACGGTTAGTGAAATTGAGAATGAACGACAAAGGTATGTGCAGTTAACCCAAAGCTTGAAAAGTAAGCAAGGGTTGCTCGATGAAGCACAAGGCATGGTCCGCAAATGGGAGCAGAAGCTTGATGCGTTGACCTCCCGCCGCGACACGATGAAAGAGATGGCCAACGATTATGATGGCTTCATGCAGGGTGTTAAAGAAGTTCTTAAAGCGAAGAGCCGTAAGGATTTGCGTGGTATTCGCGGGGCCGTAGCCGAACTTGTTAAGGTGCCTGCAGACGTTGAGATTGCGATTGAGACAGCGCTCGGCGGCGCCTTGCAAAATATCGTTGTCGAGACCGAAGCGGATGGGCGTGAAGCTATTGCCTTCTTGAAGCGCCGTCAAATGGGACGAGCTACGTTCCTGCCAATGAATGTTATACGCGGACGCTCAATTTCTGACAATGAGCTTAGTTCTTTGAAATCTTCTAAAGGTTTTGTCGGCCTTGCGGTTGATCTTGTCTCATTTGAGTCCACCTACCAGAACATCTTCTCAAGCCTGCTTGGGAACGTTGTTGTGGCACAGAGTCTAGAAGATGCGAATCATATTGCTGCTAAAGCGCAGTATCGCTATCGGGTTGTGACGCTGGAAGGTGACGTCGTGAACCCTGGTGGTTCGATGACAGGCGGAAGCTTGCAGAAGAAATCAACGAATCTGCTTGGACGTCAACGTCAAATTGAAGAGTTGGATCAGGAGATTAAAACTTCTGAGCAGCAGCTCAGCGGTTTACGCAGCCAATCTAGCGTGATGAAGCGCGAGATTACAGATGATATGATGACGATCGAACAGCTCCGTCAGCAGGGTGAGCAAAAACGTATCACCGAGCAGCAAATTCGAGCAGAATTGAATCCGCTTGAGTCTGAAAGCCGCACGGTTGAAGAACAACTAGCGCTGGATAGTCAAGATCGAGGTTCGCTGCTTGAAGAGCAGGCCGATCTTGGACGGAAGAAAGTCGAGTCCGAAGCAGCGCTGGCCGAACTGCAGGAAGAAGAAGCTTCCTTACAGCAAGCGATTCGCGATGCCGAGCACTCCCGTAAAGCGAGTGAGTCGGAGAAGGAAGAACTGCAAAGCCAGTTGACGGATTTGAAAGTCAAGGTTGCCTCCATTTCGCAAGAGAAACAGTCACTCCAAGATCAACAACGACGACTGCAGCAGGATCTCGGCGAAGCTGAGCGGGAAATGGAAATGAACCGCGGTCTCCTTAAGCAGTTGGAGCAAGATATGGCAGCGCTTGATCAAGAGACTGTACTACAAGTTGAATTACTTAATGATCTCAAAATCAAGAAGCAGCAATGCTCAGAAAACATTGATTTCAAACGTGCTGAGCGAACGGATTGGTTACATAAGCTCGAGCAAGAAGAGAATGAGACCCGGACGCAACGTATCCAGCTGAAACAGGTTGAAGAGAGTTTGCATCAAACTGAAGTTCGTGTGACTCGATTGGATGTTGAGCTAGAAAACCTGCTGAAGAAGCTAGGGGAAGAATATGAGCTTAGCTATGAGTTAGCCAAAGAGCGCTATCCAATTCCTGAGGATATCCAAGGTACACAGGGCAAAGTGCGTGAACTTAAACGCGAAATCGCTTCGCTTGGTGATGTGAACCTCGGTGCTATTGAAGAATATGCGCGGGTTTCTGAGCGCTATGAATTTTTAGACTCCCAGAAAAATGACTTGATCGAAGCGAAAACGACGCTTTATCAGGTCATCCGTGAAATGGATCAAGAAATGTCCAAACGATTTAAGACCACCTTTGATGCGATTCGCTCGCACTTTGGCGTCGTATTTGCTAAATTGTTTGGCGGTGGCCGTGCGGATTTGATTCTATCTGAGCCGGAGAATATGCTGGATACAGGTATTGAGATCGTTGCACAACCGCCTGGCAAAAAGCTCCAAAATCTTCAGCTTCTTTCCGGTGGGGAGCGCGCTCTCACAGCGATTGCGCTGCTGTTCTCGATCATCCGCGTTAAACCGGTTCCATTCTGCGTACTAGATGAGGTAGAAGCTGCTTTGGACGAAGCTAACGTATCTCGTTTTGCCGAATACTTGCGTGAGTTCTCTGAAATGACGCAATTTATCGTGGTTACGCACCGTAAGGGGACGATGGAGGAAGCCGATGTGCTGTATGGGGTAACGATGCAAGAGGGCGGCGTTTCCAAGCTCGTTTCCGTTCGTTTAGAGGATGAAGAAGCCGCAATGTCCGCATCATAATTAGGTTGAATGTTATTTTATTAGGAGGAACCATGAGCTTTTTCAAACGATTAAAGGAAAGTATTTCCAACAAGGCCGAAGCGGTCACAAATAAGTTCAAAGAAGGACTTACGAAAACAAGAGACGCCTTCGTCGATCGTGTGGATGATTTATTTAGCCGCCGCAAGAAGATAGATGAAGATTTTTATGAGGAGCTTGAAGAAATTCTAATTGGCGCTGATGTAGGTGTGAATACAGTGCTTAAGCTAATCGATCAGCTTCGTGCTGAAGTAAAAAAACGCAAAATTGAAGATCCCGCGGAGCTACAACCGATCCTTTCCGAAAAGTTGATTGAGCTATTAAAAGGTGACGCTGATGCAGGACTGAAGTTAAATCCAAATGGATTATCCGTCATTTTGTTTGTTGGTGTGAATGGCGTTGGGAAGACAACGACAATCGGTAAAATGGCACACATGTTTAAATCTCAAGGAAAAAAAGTGTTAATGGCTGCAGGAGATACATTTCGTGCCGGTGCAATTGAGCAGTTGGAAACTTGGGGCGAGCGTGTGGGTGTGGATGTGATTAAACAGCATTCAGGCTCCGATCCTGCCGCCGTCATGTTTGATGCGGTGCAGGCAGCGAAAACGCGTGGTGTAGACATCTTATTGTGCGATACAGCAGGTCGTTTGCAAAATAAAGTGAATCTGATGGAGGAACTGAATAAGATCTATCGCGTTATCCAGCGTGAAGTTCCAGATGCTCCTCATGAGGTTATTCTCGTTTTAGATGCTACGACGGGACAAAATGCACTCAGCCAAGCCAAGCTTTTCGGTGACAAAACAGGTCTTACGGGATTGGTGCTTTCCAAGCTTGACGGTACGGCCAAAGGCGGTATCGTTGTTGCGATCCGTCAGGAGTTATCACTTCCTGTGAAGTTCGTTGGCCTTGGTGAGAAAATGGATGATCTTCAGCCTTTTGATTCCGAGCAATTCGTGCATGCCCTCTTTGGCAAATGGATTAGCGAGCAAAAAGAAGAGAATGCTTAATAAATGGTTCTAGTTGCGTGAAAAATTCTCCTCAGCCTTTAGTCGGTTAGAGGAGGATTTTTTTGTTCTTTAACTGACAAGGTCAAATGCTTGACATTCATCTTGGAATTCAGTATGATAGGTTCTGTTGTGCTGCTGTCAAGTGTGCAACCTTTACGGAGGTGGATCATGTCTATCGATCAAATGCTTGAGAAAACGAATCGCGTTAACTTGCTATTTGATTTCTATGAACCGCTGTTGACCGATAAACAGAGAACGTTCCTCCAACTGTATTTTCATGATGATTACTCACTCGGAGAAATCGCTGAGAATTTTGAAATAAGCCGCCAGGCGGTTTATGAACATATTAAACGTGCAGAGTCAACTCTTCAGGATTATGAAAGCAAACTGCAACTGGTACATAAGCACGAACAACGCATGAAGCTGCGTGCGGAATTGGTTCAGGTGCTTGAAGTTTGCGAACCAGAGCTAAAGAGGAAAACGACAGAGCTTTTTGATACAATAGTAGGGATCGATTAAAACATAGAAAGTCCAGAAGCAGGAGGTGAAGCGCATGGCATTTGAAGGATTGGCAAGCCGGTTACAGAACGTTTTCGGTAAGCTGAGAAGCAAAGGTAAGCTGACGGAAGAAGATGTAGGCGAAGCGCTTCGCGAAGTACGATTGGCGCTGCTTGAAGCGGACGTTAACTTTAAAGTAGTCAAAGACTTTATTGCTAAAGTGAAGGAACAATCCATCGGACAAGAAGTATTGAAATCCTTCACACCAGGCATGGTCGTAATCGATATCGTGAACAAAGAGCTAACCGCACTTATGGGCGGTACACAAAGTAAGTTAGTTCGTTCGAATCGACCGCCAACGATCATCATGATGGCAGGCTTGCAAGGGGCAGGTAAGACAACAACCTCTGGAAAGCTAGCGAAAATGCTCCTTAAACAAAACCATAGACCGCTTCTTGTAGCCTGTGACATTTATCGTCCAGCTGCGATCAAACAGCTGCAGGTTCTTGGAGAACAGCTCAATGTTCCGGTATTTTCACTTGGGGATCAAGTGAATCCTGTTGATATTGCTAAAGCAGGACTTCAGCATGCCAAAGATAACGGTAATGATTATGTCATTATCGATACCGCAGGTCGTTTGCACATTGATGAAAATCTGATGGACGAGCTGAAAAATGTTCGAACTGCTGTTGAACCGGATGAAATTTTGCTCGTTGTCGATGCGATGACCGGGCAGGATGCAGTCAATGTTGCAGAAAGCTTCCATCAACAGCTTGAACTTACGGGTGTTGTACTGACCAAGCTGGATGGCGATACCCGCGGTGGTGCGGCTTTATCGGTTAAAGCTGTTACAGGTTGCCCAATTAAGTTCGTGGCTAGCGGCGAGAAAATGGATGCTCTAGAACCATTCTTCCCTGATCGTATGGCCTCAAGAATTCTTGGTATGGGCGATATGCTTTCCTTGATTGAGAAGGCGCAAGCCGGTATCGACATGGACAAGGCGAAAGAGATGGAGCGCAAAATGCGCAACGCCGAATTCACCTTCGAGGATTTCCTTGATCAAATGGAGCAAGTGAAGAAGATGGGACCACTGGATCAAATTCTTGAAATGCTGCCAGGAGCTAATAAGATTAAGGGCATGAAAGATATGAAGGTTGACGACAAACAAATGGCACGTGTTGAAGCTATCGTGAAGTCGATGACCACCGAAGAAAAACGCAAGCCTGAACTTCTCAATGCGAACCGTCGCAAACGGATTGCTCAAGGCAGCGGCAACTCGGTACAAGAGGTCAACCGTTTCATCAAGCAGTTTGATGATATGCGCAAAATGATGAAGCAATTTTCCGGCATGATGGGACCTAAAGGTGCCAAAGGAATGAAGAAGCTAGGCAAGGGATTTAAATTCCCCTTTTAAATAAGCATTTTATTCTAAGTAGGAGGTGATTTTTCATGGCAGTACGTATTCGTCTTAAACGTGTAGGCGCTCATAAAGCTCCTTTTTACCGTGTGGTGGTTTCGGATTCCCGTTCCCCGCGTGATGGTCGTTTTATCGAAGAAATCGGTACTTATAACCCAATTGCTGAACCAGCAGCTGTAACTCTTGATGAGGAGAAAGCGCTGAAATGGCTTCAAACTGGCGCTCAACCGTCCGATACAGTTCGCAGCCTGTTCTCAAAAGCAGGTCTGATGACTAAGTTTCACGAGCTGAAATTACAGAAGTAATCTGTTATCTTTCTTTCGGAGGGTGGGTTCATGAAGGATCTTATCACCGTAATTGCTAAGGCTCTTGTCGATCATCCGGAAGAAGTACGTGTCGCTGTGGTGGAGAAAGATGACAAGATCGAGTACAGGCTTTCTGTCCACCCCGACGATGTCGGTAAAGTGATTGGTAAGCAAGGCAAGATTGCAAAGTCGCTCCGCACAGTTGTCACGTCGGCAGCAGTGAAAGAGACGAAACGGGTAGCCGTTGAAATCGTTTCATAAGAAACTAGGTTAGGATTTAGTTCCTAACCTTTTTCTTGTATGGTTTTGAAGGTAAATTAATGTGGAGGTTGGGCAAGCGCATATGAGCGAAAAACTTGTGACAGTTGGTCGAATTGTGAATAGCCATGGTATTCGTGGAGAACTAAAAGTGGTTCCGGAAACTGATTTTCCCGAACGTTTTGATAAAGGAAACGCATTGATTATTGTAGATTCTCAAAATAAGCAAACGCCGGTGACGGTGCAAACCTCCCGCTTACATAAAAATATGTTTATCTTGCAGTTTGACCAATTTTCTAATATTAATGAAGTTGAGAAATTCAAAGGCTCGCTTCTCAAGATTGAAGCTAAGGATCAACAGCCTCTTGAAGAGGGAGAATATTATTACCACGAGATCATTGGCTGTAAGGTCGTTACGGAAGAAGGCCAGGAGTTAGGGCTTGTTTCTGAGGTGTTGACACCGGGAGCTAATGACGTATGGGTTGTTTCTTTGCCGAAAGGCAAACAGTTGCTGCTTCCAGTCATCGATGATGTGATACTCGATGTGGATATTGCCAACAAAACGATTCGTATTCATCTGATGGAAGGATTAATGGAATGAGAATCGATGTATTGACCCTATTTCCGGAAATGTTCGATGGCGTGTTTTCGTCCAGCATTTTAGGGAAAGCGCGTGACAAAGGAATTGTTGCTCTCAACACGGTTAATTTTCGAGATTATTCCAATAATAAGCATAACACAGTAGATGATTATCCATACGGTGGCGGTGGAGGGATGGTTTTAAAGCCAGAGCCGATATTTGCTGCTGTTGAGAATCTGCCCATACATCAAGAAGATGGACAAGACCCGGTGAAGCCGCGAGTGATTCTCATGTGCCCACAAGGGGAGACGTTCACGCAAAAGAAAGCGGAGGAGCTGTCTAATGAACAGCATCTCGTGTTTATTTGTGGTCATTATGAAGGCTATGATGAGCGCATTAGGCAGTATCTAGTGACGGATGAGCTGTCCATCGGTGATTATGTATTAACTGGCGGCGAGTTACCCGCTATGGTCGTTATAGACACCGTAGTGAGGCTGCTGCCTGGTGTGCTCGGCAATGAGATGTCAGCGGTGACAGATTCGTTTTCCACAGGCTTGCTAGAGTATCCCCACTATACGAGGCCTGCTAAGTTTAGAGACTGGGACGTTCCGGAGATGCTGTTATCAGGGCATCATGAAAATGTGAAACGTTGGCGCCGCAAGGAGTCTCTGTTCCGAACACTAGAACGCCGTCCTGATTTGCTTGAAGGAAGAGAACTATCCAAAGAAGAAAAAGCTTGGGTGGTTGAATGGAAAGGGCGGAAGCAAGAGGAGTAAGCCCCCAAAAACTTCTCTATTGAATTTCTTTCCTGTCTATGATATTATATATTCTGTTGTGAATTTTTCAACAGTTCGAGTCTGGTGGTCCTCTACGCATAACAACTAAGAACGACTATGCCAATAAGCGGAATGAACACCTGTGTGGAAGGAGGGAGTCAACTATGAATCTTATTCAAGAGATTACGAAAGAGCAACTCCGTACGGATATTCCTAATTTCCGTCCAGGAGACACACTTAAAGTACACGTAAAAGTTATCGAGGGTACACGTGAGCGTATTCAGCTGTTCGAAGGTGTTGTTATTAAACGCCACGGCGGTGGAATCAGCGAAACGTTTACAGTTCGTAAAATTTCTTACGGTGTGGGTGTGGAAAGAACTTTCCCATTCCATTCTCCGAAGATTGACAAGATTGAAGTGGCTCGCCGTGGTAAAGTTCGTCGTGCGAAACTTTATTATCTGCGTGGTCTTCGTGGTAAAGCAGCAAGAATTAAAGAAATTCGATAAGAAAACGGGGGGCTTGTTCAGGCAAGTCTCCTTTTCATTTTCATGGTACATAATAGATATAAACCAAAACTGGAAAAGAGGCAATCAGTGATGGAACACAATAATCAAGAACAGCCTTACATAGAGCCGGATAAAACTACAGAAACGACTCCCGTTAAAACAGCGAAAAGCGAAACTTGGGAATGGATTAAAGCGTTAGTGATCGCGGGTGTGCTCGTGATTATCATTCGTTGGTTCCTATTCTCTCCTTTTATTGTAGATGGAGATTCCATGCGTCCGAATTTTTTCACAGGTGAACGACTCATCGTCAATAAAATTGTTTATGATATTCGCTCACCCAAACGCGGAGAAGTTATTGTTTTCCATGCACCGGAAGGTAAGGATTACATTAAACGGGTAATTGCTCTTCCAGGTGAGACCGTAAAGGTTACAGGTGACAAAGTGTTCATTAATGGTCAAGAGATTGATCAGCCTTACATCAAGGATGCGATTGAGCAGGCGAAAAATGAAGGACATGCCTATAATACGTTATCCGATTTTCAAGAGAAAAAAGTGCCAGATGGTGAAATATTCGCAATGGGAGATAACCGCGGTAACTCCAAAGACAGCCGAGCGATTGGCTTCATACCTTACAACAAAATTGTAGGCCGTGCGGAAGTCATTTTTTGGCCAGTGAGCAAAATTAGTTTCATACATTTTTGAGGTGAAGAAGAATGACCATTCAATGGTTTCCCGGTCACATGACCAAGGCTCGAAGACAGATTGAAGAAAAGCTTAAGCTGATTGATGTTGTGATCGAGCTCTTGGATGCCCGCATACCGCTCTCCAGTCGGAACCCGATGGTTGATGAGATTTTGAAAGGCAAACCGCGATTGGTGCTACTCAATAAGAATGACCTGGCAGATCCTCAGGTGACAGCAGATTGGGTTAAGTATTTTGCTGATCAGGGCCTACCATCATTGCCGATTGATGCAGCAACCGGAACGCACGTCAAAGAAATTTTGCCGCGTGTTAAGCAGCTTTGGGCACATAAGATTGAACGGCAGATTAGCAAAGGGATTAATCCCCGTGCCGTAAGGGCGCTCATTGTAGGTATCCCGAACGTTGGGAAATCAACGCTGATTAATCAGCTGGCAGGTAAGAAGATTGCAGCAACCGGAGATAAGCCTGGTGTTACGAAGGGGCAGCAATGGATTAAAGTTGGAACCGAAATGGACTTGCTTGATACGCCAGGTATTTTGTGGCCAAAATTCGAAGACCAAATGGTAGGGATGAGATTGGCAGCAACGGGCGCCATTAAAGAAGAGCTGCTGCATTTAGACGAGATTGCACTCTTTGTCGTTAAATACATGGTTCAGAATTATGGGGCTGGTATTCAAGAACGATTTGGGGTTCAAGATCTTCCTGAGGATTTGGACGACATACAAGAAATGGTCAAAGTCATGGAAGCTATCGGTCGTAAGCGTGGAGCGATTGTGAGCGGGGGAAAAGTGGATTTGGACAAAGCCTCTTTAATCATTATTCGTGAGCTTAGGGCAGGCAAGATGGGACGCATTTCTTTGGAGAAGCCTTTAGATAAAAGGTAGATAGGTTAGTTATTAATGAAGGAAACGGTCACTTTTGGACTCAGCTGATCAAGCGGGTCGGGGGGTGGCCTTTTCTTTTTTACTAATAGAATGTGAAAAAAATGGGTGTGGCTTGATTAAACACCAATCCTTTATAATGAGGAGATGGAAAGGGGCGAAAGCCATTGCTAGAGCATGAAAAACAACTTTGGGAGCAAGGTTTTACTCTAATCGCGGGTATTGATGAGGTAGGCAGAGGCTGTTTATTTGGGGATGTAGTCGCGGCCGCGGTTATACTTCCGATGGGATATGTGCTGGAGGGTGTGGACGACTCCAAGAAGCTTTCTGAAAAGAAGCGAGATATCTTCTATGATCAGATCATGACTGAGGCTATAGCTGTTGGTGTAGGTATTGTGGACGTGGATAGAATTGAAGCGATTAATATAAAACAGGCGGCCAGGCTTGCTATGAAGCAAGCAGTGGAACAGTTAAACATAGCACCTGATTTTCTTCTTGTGGATGCGGAGAACATTGATATGGACATACAACAATCCGCAATCATTCATGGAGATGCACTTAGTCAATCTATTGCGGCCGCATCGATTATTGCGAAGGTTACTCGAGATCGTATGTGTTTGGATTGGGATGAGAAGTTTCCCGAATATGGACTTGCTATACATAAAGGATATGCAACAAAGCACCATAGAGAAATGCTTTTGCGCTATGGTCCTACACCGCTGCATCGGAAATTATTTATACGTAAAGTGATGGCGCAATTGGAAGAGAAAGAGATTGTGCTCGAGTCTGAACAGTTGGAATTAGATCTCATTTAACTTCTTATTGTAACGAAAAGGCAACTAGCCGCCGATAATATACATAAGTGTTTAGGAAGATTTGAGGTGAGCGCCATGAATATTAGTGGTTTAATTCGCAGTTTAGTCGGTGATTTAACAGCATCTGAAAGTAAGGTGCTTGAATTAAAAGTGGGTCAAATTGTTAAAGGTGTCGTGCTTCAGTTGCTCAGTGACCAAGAAGCATTGATTAATATTGGCGGTGTGCAGGTGCAGGCCAAGTTGGAAACACCCCTTAAGCAAGGGGATGTTACGATGCTGCAAGTGCAGCCGGAATCTAGTGGGGGTCAAATCCTGCTCAAGCCACTAACGGCGTCAGATGTACAAATTGCGGATGATTCGCTCAGTGAGCTGTTAAAGGCATTCACGATTAAAGATACGGCTGGAAATCGTCAAATGGTACAGCAGATGCAGCAGGAAGGTGTGCCAGTATCAAAGGAGAATGTGAAAGCTTTTGAGGCTGTAATGCGCAGCGTGCCTGAGGGAGTTAGTAAGGATGAATGGGCACAGGCAGCTGTACTTGCCTATAAAAAGGGATTGCCGCTCACAGAGGCGACTGTGGGGGCTTTGAGACAGGTTACCACAGGGCCACCTGTCGGTAAGGTGCTGGAGCAGCTAGAGCAGCAGGCCGCTGCTTTGCTTGAGCAAGATCCGGCACACCCGTCGGCTGATACCGTGAAGCAGGTGGTAACGCTGCTCAAGGAGCTGCGGGCTTCCGCCGCAGCTGCGTGGCCTGCACGGCCGCCGGAGGCGTCGGCCGCAACTGTTGGTGCTGCGCCAGCTGCTCCGCAGGCTGGCGGTAGTGCTATGGCGGCTCCCGCAGGGTCGCCACCTGTGGCTTCTGGCAGCGCGCCTGCGGCCGCTGCCGTTACGGCTCCGCCCGCTGCAGCTGCTGCAGGCGCGGAACTTCCCGCGCCAGCTGCGCCGCGCGCGGAGACCGCTTCCGCCGCCTCGGCGCAGCCGGCGGCGGGGCCTCAGGCCGCCCGCGCAGCGGGGGCGGCCTCGCCAGAGGCTCAGGCGCGAAGCGCTGAGCCTGCAAAAGGCGAACCGCCCGCGGCGGGTTCGCAGGTACAACCAGAGCCGCCTGCGAAGCAGAAGGCGGCAATAACGTCAGAGGCGCTTAATAGCGCGCCTCAAGAGGTCGAGGCTGATCCAGAGCCAAACTGGATCAGCCGCATGCTCAAAGCCGTAGGCGTAGAGCACGAATCTCATCTAGCGGCGAAGCTAGATGAGCGCGCAGACGCTATCCTACGGGGCCACAACAACTCAGACGATCTGCTGCCTAATCTGATCGCCACAGCATCTCAGCAGGACGACTCCGTCAAGCCTGCTGCTGACACATTGAAGAGTCTGCTGCTGCAGCTTACAGCCTCTGATGACACGCCAGCGCCGCTCAAAGAGGCGGCGCAGCAAGCCATTGGGCAAATTACAGGGCAACAGCTCATGTTGACTGGCGACAAAAGTTCTATGTTTGCACATATGACATTGTTTGTCCCCTTCATGGATGGCACTGGCCAGCAATCTGCCGCCATTCACATCCAATCCCGCAAAGGAAAGCGCGGGGAAGTAGACGCGAGCAATTGTCGTTTGCTGTTCGACCTGCAAATGAAAGTGATGGGCAATACTTTACTCGATGTGCATGTCGTCAATAAAATCGTATCTTTGAACATCCATAATGATCATCCTGCGTTAGCTCCCTTAATGGAGGAGTCCAAAGAAGAAATAACAGCAGCCATGCATAAAGCGGGTTATCAATTTATTTCATTAAAATGCTCGCCATATCCGCAGCCGCCTGTAGCGGAGAACGAAGCTCCCAAGCAAGGGGCATCTGACGGTAGAGTAGATCTTCGAGCGCTCTATCAGCCAAAAGCCTACAAAGGGGTTGATTTCCGAGCATGACTAAGCAAAGGAATGCATCCGAAGAGTCGCAACCGACTCCTCTTAAGAAGGCTGTAGCGCTTCGTTACTCACCTGAAGCGCAGAAAGCCCCAACCCTCATTGCGAAAGGGAAAGGGCATATGGCCGAAGCCATTCTTCAGAAAGCCAAGGAGAATGGGATCCCCATTCAAGAGGATTCCTCATTGGTTGAAGTGCTGTCTAAGCTGGAGTTGGATCAAGAAATCCCCCCGGAACTTTATCAATTGGTCGCTGAGGTATTAAGTTTTATCTATCGTTCAGATAACCGAATGAGATCGTCGAGGAATAATGGATGACGGAACTTCGTAAAGATGACCGGAAGCAGTTGGGGAAGCTTGGCGAAGAGTTGGCTGAAGCGTTTCTTTGTGAGCGTGGTTACCGAATTGTGGAACGTAATTGGCGCTGTCGTACTGGCGAGCTTGATATTATTGCAGAGAAAGCCAATAAGTTAATTTTTGTTGAGGTCAGAACAAGGCGCCCTTCAGGGCGTTTTGGCTCAGCCAAAGAATCCGTCGATTATCGCAAGCAGTTGAAAGTCAAAGAGACAGCACAATTTTACTTGCATCGATTTCAAAAATATGAACAGTTCATTCAATTTGATGTGATCACTGTAGAACTATCCATGACTGGAGCAGCACCTCAAATTGAACACATACAAGGAGCGTTTTGACTATCGTTTGTCGAGAAGACAACGAGTCAAAACGCTCTTTTTTGAGTAATAACATAATTGGATTGATTATTGTGGGAGCGCCATACTTCAGATTTCAATCTCTTCAATCCGCTGTTTTTTATCCAGATTACGATATTGGATCGCCTCTGCCAGATGCTGTGGCTGGATGCTGTCACATTCCTCAAGATCAGCGATGGTCAGGGCTAACCTCAGGATGCGATCATGGGCTCTTGCACTAAGTCCCAAAGCTTCAAAAGAGGCACTAAGCAGTTGATCACCTTCTGGTGTTAGATGACAAATTTGTCTCATTCGCTTACCGCTCAATTCATTATTGTATTGGATGCCAGATCCTGCATAGCGTTGTTGTTGTCTTTGATGTGCGCGCATAACTTGTATTAGCATTTCTTTTGAAGACAAGTGATTCGTTCGTTCCTTGAGTTGTGTGTAACTTGGTTTAGGTACTTCGACATGAAGATCGATGCGATCAAGCAGAGGGCCTGATATTTTAGAGCGATAATGAACAATTTTTGCTGGACTGCAAATGCAAGCATTAGCTTCAGTTTCGGCTCCATAATACCCGCAAGGACATGGATTCATAGCGGCAGCCAATATAAAGTGAGAGGGGAATGTGTAAACCGCTCTTGCTCTTGCAATTGTAACATGACGGTCCTCAAGGGGCTGTCTAAGTACTTCGAGGGCAGTTCGCGTGAATTCAGGCAGTTCATCTAGAAAAAGAATGCCGCGATGGGATAAGCTAACTTCTCCAGGTTTGGGAATTGTTCCGCCACCGACAAGTCCGGCAGCTGAAATCGTATGATGCGGGGCTCTAAAAGATCTTGTTCGCATGAGAGACGAGCGATCAATAAGCTTTCCTGAGGCACTGTATATCTTCGTGACTTCTAAAGCTTCTTTGTCAGACATAGGCGGCAAAATCGAGGGCATGCGCTTCACAAGCATCGTTTTCCCCGTTCCGGGAGGACCGATTAAAAGTATATTATGCAACAGAACCATGTAATAAAATAGTGCCTCAAATAAAGCAGACTACCTGACAAACGGTAGTCTTTTTTCATGTTGCATTATATTATATATCCCAAAAATCATTTATTCTTTTTTCTGGATCGTAATTTTTTACAGCTTTCATTATTCTAAGCATCATTGCGCCACTGGGTGTTTGTTCAACATCTTCACTCAAGTATTTGATTGTCGTAGTACTTGCATCACATATTTTCGCGAATTCTGAGTAATCAATGTCTTTATCATATAGCCAATTGCCAAGAGGAGTGAAAAAAATCTCTTTCTCAATAATAGTAATGCTACCGTAGTCCCCCCAAAATTCATTTGGGTTTAACTCATAGCCTTGATGCTCCAATGATTTTATTATTTGTTGAACAGATTTTAAAGTCATGCATCCAAGATCATTCAAATCTAGGGTTTCCCTTATTCTCTTAATTGTCGATTCATTGACTCCAGATATTTCAGATAATTTTTCTTGTGAAATTCCATTATTAATGAGCCATAAACTAAAGGGGGTTGTATCTTGGCAATTCCAAAACATTTTTGCATTCACGTTAAAATTAAGGGATTTCAGTTCTGAAATGAGTTTAGTCATTAATTTATAATTCGGTTCAAATTCGAAATCTGAAGAAAGTTTCGATAAGTAATCCCTGTTTATGCTCGTGTTATCAACAACCCATTGCTGGTTAATTCCTTCTTTATATAGCCATTCTCCAAATTTAGTGTATTGCTTACCAGTACCTGACCCCCAAATACCGTATTTTTTCATATATCTCACCTCAATAAAAGCATATGAGGAGGGAGTTCCTTTCTTTACCTATCCTTTTGCTCAGACAACTACAATAATAAAAATTGTTTTGTTTCGCTTGCAGGAAAGTACCATTTAGATCCTATTTTTCTTTTTGGAAAATGCTTATCAAAGAAGAACTCTTTTTGAATAGTATTCCAACACATGCATGTTCTTCTCATCAACTCCTTGGTGTCCCAGAATACTAATTCCGAATCAATCTCCTTAAGTTTCTCATCAATTTTTTGAGCCATTAATCCCTTCAATGTCGTTCTCATCAATTTGAACAGATAGCATTTCCCACACCTCTTAGCCTGTTTGTTAATACATACCACAAGAAAATCCCCAATACCACGCTCTACATCGCCCTACAATACATACTAAGCCATGAATCCACACATGTATCAATGGATTGCTTAAGCCCTTATAACCCAATCTCAAGCCTCTAGTAATTAGCATTCACTAAATCTATTTAGGTAATATTTGTATTGCCTTCCATCGTTCGACACATGTAATATAGTCTTTATGAACTACGTGTTTTGAATATAATTCAGATTTTATAGAGGAGAATAAAAATGGCTGATAAAGAGAGAGAGAAAAATTATAACCGAGGTACTTATGATTTAACTGTTAATATTGATCCAACTTACGAAACAGGTAGTGGATATTATACTGAGGATATTGCTGATATGTTAGGTGTACTAAATAAAACAAATAGCAATCCTAACAAACGATTGATTGACGCTATTGCAAAATTTTATCGACTAGAAAGTTCAGGTGGAAGACACTCAACTGCCTACCCTAATTCAAATGGAGGTACAGGTTATAGCCAACATACAAAGTACAAGTATGATGACGAAGCAGTTGATTTTTTTAGAAACAAAATAACACTTTGTTGCAAAGGATATAAAACGATCGGGATATTTAATTTCTGTGGTGTGGATTTTAGATTAAAGAGCCCTGAGAGCTGGGATATCTTTTAGATTGAAAGTCTGATTTCTTTGGAAATACGATGCACAATGAATTACTCTCTTATTTGGTTTATCGGAATAAATAAATTGTATGGAGTGAGTGATTATTCTATGAAAAAAAAGAAAGAGCATGAGACAAATAATATTTTTGGTTCATATGGATTGGTATTCGCGCTTGGAGCATCTTTTATAATTCTAGGTATTCTGAGATGGTTCGGGTTAGAGGTACCACTTTTATTCTTATTAGGAATTTCAATTTCAGCTCTTGGTTTAATATTAATTGAATTTTTTAATATTCAGGGGAAATTGATTCTTATAATGCAGCTATCTGGTCTGTTTTCAATTATTTGTTTGCCTAATTTGAATTTCATGAAAAAAATTGACATTGCAATAATAACTAATATTAATGATGGACTGTCATTAATTATAATGGGGTTGACAATAGTTCTACTAAGTCAAAAAGGTCTCAAAGAGATACATTCAATAGTTGAATCCAACACAGAAACTATCGAAAGTATGGCAGCTTCGCTGGAAAAGGCGGCAGAAATGTATCAAGAACTTGTAAATAAGTACAAGGATTTAAAAGAAGAACAAGATAAAAAGATACTATAAAACACGGAATTCAAGGGTAGGTACAATGAAAAAGAAATTATTATTTTTAACAGTCTTTATTATTTTGATTGCTGGTTTATCCTATTATTATAAATACGAAGTTTTCACCATTCCACCTAAAAACCAAAACACTTCAACTCAATACACTATCACAATACCTTCAGATCGTTTCCCAGAAACCGCGGCACATGTCAAAGCAGCCATTGAGCATGGTGAAACTCCAGTATGTACAATTGATCGTAAAGGTGCAGAGGAGAACCGCAAAGAATCGTTAAAGGGTATCCCTACAAAAAAAGGCTATGATCGCGATGAATTTCCGATGGCTCTCTGTATTGAAGGTGGGACTGGTGCAGATATAGCCTATGTGACATCTTCAGACAATCGTGGTTCTGGATCATGGGTGGGTAATCAGTTAGAGAATTATCCTGATGGAACAAGAGTTATGATAATGGTAAAGTGAAGGAGATTAAAATTGAGGAGACCGCCTTATGTTTAAATCACAATTACAATCATTCAAAGAAGATCTAGAATTTGTGATAAAAGGACACAATACTCGCGCTCAGGTAAGTACAACTGCTGCCCCAATATTGCTTGGAGAAATAGAAGCTTTAGAAAATGAAATTAGAGAATTAAAACAAAGGCTATTACAGATATCAGAAATTTCAAAGTTAAAATGAAAGCAATTTAATAAATAGTTGGAGTGAACACATTTGAAAGTTTGGACTAAAGTAGAAGTTGCAGAAGGAATTGACTATTATGTTACCGCGGAAGAAGATTTTAAATGTTCAATAAATATTGAAGCATGGGAATATTACGATGAAGAATGTGATATCGATCATGAGAACTGGAAGAAATATAATGAAAAATGGGAAGTTGTGGCAGTTGTTTTTGCTATTGTAAAGGAAGACAAAGGTGAGATAAGGGTGCAGTATGAAGAAGATGATTATGATGCACATAAATCTAATTTATTGATCCAGAAGGCAGTTAAAGAGGGTATGGAGTTAATGAGAGAAGAATTGGATGATTATTTCTCGGAAGTTCTATAAGTACCAATATTTTAGTCAATTCAAAGAATAAGGGGATGTGTATTTTGCCTAGTTTAAGTACTTTTATGAGTATGGCTGGTGAAAAGTATAAAGTGTTTAGAAATGGTGAACAAGTATCTACTGTGGAAGGTATGCAAAATACCGAAGACAATACACGGAGGAAGTACGTTGGATTCTATCCTGATGCAGATATTCAAGTTGGCGATTGGATCACAGGTGAAGTTTCGAAGAATGAATTTTTTATTGAGGACATGAAGACAGATGTTGTTCAGGGCAAAGCATTTCAAAAGAAAGGCTATTCCTTAACAAGAGCCCAGTATGAAAAGCAACAAATTGAGAGCGGGAAAATTTCCCATCAATTTAACATTCAAAATGCATATGGTTCTTCATTTGGTTCAAGTGGGACTGTTACATTAAATAACACTTTTAACTTTGAAGCTCTTGATCAGGAGATTGAGGAAAAGGGCAAAGAAGATAAAGAGGAACTTAGGCAAATGATTGCTGAAATTAAAGAATTGTTTGAAGACAGTGAAAAGGTTAAGAAAGGTTCACTTTCAAAATTTTCTGAAGTGATGCAGAAGCATAGTTGGATAACTGGGGCAGTAGCTAAGCTAGGACTTGATTTTATGATAGGTCAAAAATAGACGACCCAATGGAGGGAATCATAGGTGGTTAATATCATTGAATGGACACAGATTTTACGAGCATCCAAAGAAGTAACTGATAAAATTTTATCACCAATGGAATACAATCATAAAGAGCGTATAGAACAAGAACGAAGACGTAATTTGTCTGTAGAAGATCGATATCGTGAAGATATGGGTCGTGTTTATCGAAGTATGAGATGATAGATAGTAGGAAAGAAGACACCTGATCACTCGGGTGTCTTTTCTTCGTCGTTTAATTGTACTTCCTTCACTGTAAATAAGTCCTCAACGTTCAAATTTAAAGCTTTAGCTATTGAAAATAAGTGCAAATCTGTATGTTGTTTCTGGTTGTCAAATCTAGATATTGCGGCTTGTGGTATACCTGCCATAGAAGATAGTTCTGTTTGTTTGATATCACGCTTCTTTAATATGTCGAGTAAACAAGGTTTTACTTCTAGCACACATCTACCTCCTTTCCCTATTCCTTAATATTACTATACAAAATTCAATAATGAGAATCAAATAATTTAATTTGACATTCAATATTGAGTATTGTATATTGTAATTAAAGAAGGAACAAACTAAAGGAGCGATGAAAATGGAAATCAGATTATCCCTGATTGAAGTAATCCAAGAAGCAATGGAAGGCACAAAGCAAGGTCTTATCAATCTTCTCAAGGAAACAGTAACACTTGATCCATATGGAGAAGTTGAAGAGGAATGTGCAGCAGCTATTGAGGTAGTTGAGCAAGAATATTCGGAAGAAGATGTTCAAGGTTTCTGGCGTACATTCAATTGGGATTTTGGATTCGATTTCATACATACTAGCATCTTCCGTTATGACAACATTCGTTTGGGTTTAGTGTAAACAGTCGTTCAGGCGACTTTAAACCGCCTTAAGTCTGAAGCGTTCATTCCCCAGAATTGGGGAGTGAGGTGGTAAAAAAATTCTAATTAAAAGGTGATGAAAATGGAACAAATGTATCGAAGAGGGGACGTTTTCATATGTGACTTAACAGGATCGCTTGGCTCTGAATATTCAGGCCTCCAGAGACCTGTGGTCATCGTGCAATGTGAGGCGGGAAATCGTCATTCACCCACCGTTCAAATTTGCCCAATTACTTCATCCAAAACTAAGAAACGCCTCCCAACCCATGTAAATTTATCGGCTGAGTTTCATGGATTAAATAAAGATTGTTTCGTATCCTGTGAGCAGCAAAGGGTAGCAGATAAATTTAGGCTCCAGCGCAAAGTAGCAACATTAGACAAGGAAACTATGGAGAAGATTGATATTGCACTACTTATCAGCAACGGCCTGTATGAGAAATTCATTTACAGAAGGGACGTGATGACATGTACGCGGTAATCGGCAAAGGTATGTTTACCAAAGATGCATTCATTCAATTCTTAATCAATATTGGGTTGAAAGAACATGATTCAATCATTAGCCAAGTGGAGCGTACTGGCAGATTAGAGCATGGTCGCTACAGATTTATGTTGGTAAGGTAAATGATACGATGTCGTACCAAACTTAAAGGAGGAGTTCCCATTTGTTTGAAGCCTACGATGGTACACCATTTTCCAATGATGAAGAGCGCGAAGCCTATGAGCACACCAAGTTGCAACGTAGACCAATCAAACTTTCCATAATCAACGTTTACCAGTACACAATCCAAACACAAATGGATCTACAGCGCGTAATCTCACTAGAGCGTGATGGCGGATATAAGGTGGTTTTAAGCGACTCTATCAAGTTAGGTGACCAAATAGTCGCCTTTACAGATGACGAGCAGAGAGAGCTGCATCTGGTCGAATTAGAGCGTGCTGTTGAGTATATGAGCAATCTCATACGTAAAGTGTTACATTACTGAAGATTAACTGAGACTCGTTTTGTTGGTAATAGTTGTGATCCTGAGGAAAAGGGGAGGGAAATAAAAATGACCCCCAAAGTTATGGGAGTCAAAATTTTATTATTAACCAGCAGCCAGAATATCGTTTGTTATTGCTTGCTCATCGTATATTGTCAGCCTGCCATTATCTCGAAGGGAAGAATAATACCTACGACCACAATCTAATGCGTTTTGCCTAAGTTGTGGGTTTTTAGGGTCTCTTGAAAGGATGTCTAGGGCGTTTCTATAGTTCTTTTGAGCTGTTTCTTTTTCTTCTTCGTTTGCAGCTAATCCAAGTAATATAAGAAAAATTACTACAAATGATCCACCAACCCAGTAAATGTTAAAAGTGAATTCACCCTTAAACCATGAAACGCCGCCAATTAATAATCCCTCAAGAATAATACTGAAAAAAAAAGCCGTTTTCAACATTTCCTTCAAACCTCCAAGTAAAATATATATGACATTTATATTATAATGTCGAATATGGAAGATTAAAAGTAAAATATTACTAAATAAGAAGGTTTATTAGGGGGAGGGAAATAGAGGGGAAATATCTGCTTGACGGATTTTCACTTCCATGTGAAGATATTAATGAGGACTCGAAAACTGGTCTAACGAAAAATAGACCCAGTCGATTGACTGCACCCAATTTTTGAGACTCATATTTAATTATGTAGAAATGGAGGTTGTGCTTCCTGTTCTTTGAAAACTGAAAACTTGCTTTACATCCTCATTTGCGGTGAGGAATGAAGTACTTATGAAATATTTCTTTGATAAGAATAACACGGTTTGATGGTATCTGCAAGTAAAAAGTCTTATAAAAGTGAAAAAACATTAGAAAAATTGGAGGAACTGAATGGCAAGAATTAAACGTCAGGTATTAGATCCTGAACAAGTAAGAGGCTACATCAAAGAACACATGAAATTTGTCATGATCAACAACAGAATATTTGACGACTTCTACGAAAACAGAGAGTTGTACTACCACCCATTAAAAGATGAAATGTACATTGATCGTAATACAAAAATTGAAACGAATTTCTCTGATTTAGATATGGTCATTTTCATTTTTATCCATCTCCTACAACTAAACAAAATTACATTATATGAGAAGGAAATGGCTGCATATCTTGGATGTCATGAAAGATATTTAAAGGAATCAATCAAAAAAATCAACTTGATCAGAGGAAATGTTAAAGCACAATACAATCCGCATCGAGACATTATTGATATTTTAAGCGAACCCAAAGAAGTTTCCTTGATCAATTATAAAATGGACAGAAAAGGAAGGAGAAGCAAATCTCCCGTTCCTGAGTGGTATGTAGACTTTATACCAGATCATAAGAAGACTAAAGAAGGAACGACACCAATCAATTTCTTTGCTGTAACAATCGATGATCTAGACCTTCTCACAAAGGGCTATTTAACACGACCAGAATTTATCCTGTATCTATTCTTTATTCGCATACACAAAGAGAAGTCTGAGCAGCAGAAGCCATTTAACTTGAGAAATTCCACTATTGCTGAAAGATTACAAATTAAAGGTGCAGATACGACCTTGAATAAATACATAGATAAACTTGAATCACTTGGATTGATCCAAATTAATTATCCAAAGAATTATGATGACAAGTTGATGTTTAGGCAAGAACCATCTAGAGAGTTTATACCTATAGCTAATCTGGCTTACATGGAACAATACAGAGTCGAAGAGCAAATTGATGAGTTAGCTGTACATGAATTTTCATAATCTGCACATGAATTTTTCAAAATGTTACATGAATTTTCATTTTCGTGTACTTGGATTTGTAATATATTCACATGAATTTTTCAAATATACACATGAATTTGAAAAATCGGTACATGGATTTCTAATAACTGTACGTGGCTTCATTTTGACCAGTGAAAATAGTCAATCGTATCAAGGGTTTGAGGCACCTATTTTCTCACTATAAGAACTATAAGAATACTATTTATAATAAATTTCAGAATATATCCAAGAAGAATCACAATAACAATTACAAGAATATCCGTAAGGATATTCTGAAGAGCGGAAGAGATGGAAGGGCGAAGATCAAGGTCAAGATCGCCTTTGAACAGAATTGAATTTAAATTTTAGGAGGATTTATATTTGATTAATAATTTGAGTTTAGAAAAACCAGTGTATATTCCATCTTTAGAGGCAAGCAATATTTATAATCATGTTGAACGTAATAAGCCGATTTATTTAAAGTATGTTGGAATGATTCCTAAGTCACTTGAGTTAGAAGCGCTTGTTAGAAACGGGTTAAATGTCATTACGAACAAAAGAAAGAAACGTAAATCTAATGATTTAATCAGTGTACAATTCAAAACCAAAGTTCGTGACGCGGCTGAAAATAATGCAAACTTAAACCAGAAGATTGAGACAACTAAACAACAAATTATAAAACTGGAAGAAATGGATCTAACCAAGAAAAAAGACATACAACGGATTAAGGAGAAAATTCAAAAGAAAAAAGACTACATAACATCCCTAGAAAAAAATCTTAAAGAGATTGATTTTGATTGGGAAGAGGTTGACAACAAATCACTTAGAAATCTGCTATACGAAGAAGGATTCACATTGAAAATCACTGATTACAATACTGGTGAGATTTTAGATGAGATTAAGTATGTTGTTTATAAGCGAAGTACTGCAAAATCACGAACAGGTAAGGTTTTATTTATCCGTGAAAAACTAAGCGATGATATAAATTTTCATGAAAATATGATTAATTGGTCTCGGATGGGCATTGACTTTAACAGAAAAGAAAAGGTTGATTATGTTTCATTGCTGGCCTATGAGTCACTAGTTGGAAGCTGTATTAATAGCATGGTTAAAATACCAACAAAAAACATTCTGGTTATTGATGATGTTGAAAGTGTTTTTGATCAGGATGTTAATGTTGTTAGCGTTGGTGTTGACGGAATTCTAAAAAGTAAGTCTGGAGAAGCACCAGTTACACAGAGTTTGTTTGATGGGCAAAGTTTACTTGATGAGCAATACTTCGAGGGTAGTAAAAAAAGTATGTTTTTACTTAGGAATCACTTTTTTAAAAGTGCTGCTTTTCGTTGCTCAGTTCAAAAGTATCTGCAAGATTTTGCTGAAAAGAATGGAATTGACTTTGATACATGGCAATTAAAAGATGATTATTTTGGATTAGGCACCGTTTATGCTAAAGACGTACATATGATTACTACCCCTTCATCCATTAAAGCCCTTAAGTTTTCTAATATGGTGGGCACTAAAAAAGATATGTGGAATCACTGGTGTGAAGTTGTTGATGCTGAAGGTTCACTATTTGGAATTGTAAAAGAAGAAAAGCAAAGTAAACTTGGAACAGATGAAGAAGGCAGAACTATCCAGCAAATGAGTTATCAAATGTTAAATTCATTGCCGTGTGACAATGATCAATTAATCAAGATTGCTTCATATGAATCAGAGTTTGTAATTAACTTGAAGAATAATATGGATACTTTCTTGGGATATGTGGCTGATACAGCAGAAATCACCAATGGAAATCAAATGATGATTGATCTGTATAAAAATAATCCTAAGATTGCCCATACAAAGATGTTCAGACAATGGAAGTCTAAGACAATTAATAAATATGTTGATCGTGTTAAAAGCGGAAAAGTGAAGATTCTTAATGCGGATTATGCCGTGTTATTAGGGAATCCAATTGAAATGCTTGCAGTTACTGTAGAAGACTACAGAGAGTCTAAATTAGCGTTAAACGACAATCAGGTATACACTAAGATGTTTCCTTTTGGTGATTCCTTGGCAGGCTTCAGAAGCCCTCACACCTCACCAAGTAATGTTTTATCTGTAGAGAATGTAGATAATGAACTGATAAATGAATACTTACCTCATTTAACTAAGAATATTGTTGTAGTAAATTGTGTAAAACATCCGTTACAGGCCATTCTCAGTGGTTCAGATTACGATTCTGACACAGTTTTGTTGACAAATAGCAGCGAGCTATCAGATTTAGCTAAGAAATGTAAAGAGGAGTATAGAGTTTGTATTAGTGATGTTGGAACAGATCCTTCTACGTACACCGTAAACACTGGAAATATGGCGAAAATTGATAACACTCTAATGGACTCCCAAAAGTTTATTGGACAGGTAACAAATGTAGCGCAGCTCATTGTGAGTAATATTTGGGAGGCCGAGAGTAGAAATAAGGATTGTAAGAATATGTGGGAAAAGTTGAGTTGTTTGACTGTGTTATCAGGTTTGTGTATTGACCTTGCCAAACGTATGCCAGAAGTAGATATTAAAGAGCAAATTATAGATGTGAAGAAAACAGAAGATATGCTTAAATACAAGCCACATTGGTGGTTAGTCCGTAATAGCAAAGTAGCTAAGAAGGGTAATAAGAAACTTAAGGCGATGAAAGAAAACAAAATTAAGTCTTATAATTGTCCGATGGACTACCTATATAATAAATTCACAGACATAAAAAATGCACAAAGAATCGAAGATTTAAATATTATTGATCTAATTGTTAAGGGTGATGCTGGAGATGCTAACAACCCTCAGAAAAATAAACTTTTAGATATTTTAGATGAGTTGGCTAATAACATTAAGAGCACACATAAACAAGAGGTAGATAAAGATGAGGAAGAGATGTTGGAGTATGAACGAAATGAACTTACGTCTGAAGCCGTAGACTGTGTAACTAAACTAAAAATTAAGCCAGACACGATGTATGCAGCTATCATGAATATCATAAAAAGTGAGTCAGATAATAGCACGATTAGATCGCTTAACGTTTTATATCAAGCACAGAAGACTGTATTTATTAGAACTTTTAAGAAAAACGAGTTTTTTTCTAGCGAGAGTCTTCAAAAAGCCTTATAGAATAAGGGTTTTCTAGTACTAGTGAAAATTCCTATATGGAGAGATGGTTGAGTGCAAAGGTATACCAATAGTTGCCCCACCAAAAGGTAAGCTCAGTAGTGGCGGTCATTTCTCCTTTTATTTTTTGTTTGACTTTCAAGTGAATTTTATATATGATATATAGTTAGTTATTTCGTCGGTGTCACCGCAAGGGAACCATGTTTATTCTCCGACAATAAACAAAAGAATAAGCAAGCCAACTCAGCAATTGATGGGGATCAAGTTGGCATCCTCCTATATGGTATGAGTTTTAGCCCTAAGCTTAACTTAGGGCTTTTATTCGTACTACTTTTTATTTTTCAATCTTAAAAATAGTTATTTGGATTTAATGTAACATAAATATGATGAGTTTGCAAATTCAGTATTTTAGCCATATCCATTTGAGATATTGGGCTTTGGGATAATAATATTCAAAACGATTGATTTCATTGTATATAAATAGTAGAATGATCCCGAATCTTCCTATAGTAAGGGGTAATACAATGAATTTCGATGTAGTTAATATTCAATTTCAATTCTCCAAGAAGTGGAAACAGATTACTCAGGCACTAGCCCTGTCAAGCGTTTTAGCTCTGACTGCTTGCGGAGCATCCGTCGATGCAGACTTTGCAAAGGATGCCAAGCAGATCGTTAGCTCGTTTGACTCAAGTATGAAGAGACCGGATTTCGATTCCGAAGCCATTCTCTCTGAGGCTCAATTCTTCTTTGACAAATGGGGTAAGAAACCAAACAAACAGGAGACAGAAGTCCTTAAGCATATCTCTCAGATGTCGGGATATGCCACACTTTACTCAGTGGAGAAGGAAGAGTCGAAACGATCTGAGATACGTCAGAAGTACATTACCGAAGTAGAGGCTATCAACAAGATAATTAAGTAGATAAATCTAGATAAATTGATCTTAGAGTATTTAATAATCAGACTCATTCCTGACAAGTTCAGGAGTGAGTTTTTTATATTTATGGCCTGATGTGTAACACCATTAGCTTGTGATGTATCAAGCGACAATGCCCTATATGCCATTTTGAGTGTATAGGTTGGAGATAGTTACTCCCCAATCGACGGAACCAATACAGTAAGACTCAGCAATTTTTGCTGGGTCTTATTTGTGTTGTCCATAGACAAAATAAAAGGGGATATGAAAAGAATGGAAAAGCAATTTGAAGAGGAACTTTATTTAAATGATGGGACAGTATTAACACAAGTGCCAAAATATCCGGATTATTATTGTGATATCGAAAACGGCAAAGTATATAGCGCACGAACAGGGAATAAAATCAAAATTCTTAAATCACATGAAAGGCCGCTTCCTCATAACTATGTAACAACGACAATTATTGATGAAAATGGAATTCCACAATGTCTTGGAGTCCATGAAATTTGCATGGCAGCAAAAGAATCAACGTGGAAGTGGAAAGAAGATGGGTTAGAGGTTAATCATATTGACGATACCCGTAAGAATGATAATAGAGCTGAAAATTTAGAATTAATTATACATAGTGCCCAGTATACGAAATCAGTTAGACTCAAAATGGCTAAAAAGAAACAAGGATCTGCCCATCCATTGAGTAGGTTAAATGAAGACGATGTAATTGAGATTAGACAGCGGTACAGTGAATTTGAATCAGGATTGAAGTGTGAGTTTGTTGAACAATTAGCAGACGAATATGGAGTGAGTGAAAGTTGCATCAATAGTGTGATTTACAATTATTCCTGGAGTCATATAATTTAACGAACACTCATGAAGACACAAGCAGATTTAACATAATGCGTTCCAGATTCGTCAGTCAGTGTTTCATCGTTGTGTGATTCAATCAGGACGTTTGATCCTATTTTTTCACCTTGTAAGAATATGTTTATTGGCTGGCTGAAGGTAATATATCGATTGAAATCTGATTCAAGTTTGAGTTGTTTTGGCATCGGGATCTCCTTTAAATGATATTGATATGTCATTATTGCATAAATATGGAACTATTTACAGTCATTTAATGAAAATTTGATGAAAACAAAATTAGTGTATACTTTCCAAAAATATTGTCTATAAAAAATGGAGTAAACTACCATTAGGAGGCAATGTTTTTGAGAAGAAAAGCGAAAAAGAAAAGTGAGATTGTTCTTGTTGAACCAATGCCAAGAGATGAAATACTTAAGCAAGTAGAAGAGCACACTTATCATGAATCAGGTTATTAAAGAATTATGGGAAGAGTACAAAAAAGCGGTCATACATGGACACGGAGCGGAAACAAAGCGAATACTGATTAAGATTTATGAACTACGAGACAGCCTTGCCCCTAAAGAGTAGGGGCTTTTTCTTTAAAGGTTTAGCTTACATACTCGTTTTGGTGCTTTTTGTTGATCAAAATAACCTTTCTGCATATAATGAGAACAAATGTTCTTATTGGTGGTGGTTTGATGAGAAAAAGTAATGTAGATATATCTAGACTCCCTTCATTTACATCATTGGAGGAAGCTGTAGACTACTTTAGGCGATTCGGGGAACTTAAATTTTACGGATGGGAAACACCAGCTCCAATGTATGCTATTTACTCATACAAGAGTAAAGGACTAGAGTACTTTATCAGTATTACACCATCTGGTGAAGTTTCGGTTACACAGAGAGGTGCAGAGTTGAGGAATGATTTCTAACATTAGGAATAGTGAAAATAAATAACCACCAGTCCGTCAATATCACACGGTTGGTGGTCTAAGTATAAGTATTGTTCAGAGGTACAAATAGTGCCGACATCACTATGTACATGTTATTTTAACAACTCCAGTTCTAAGTATTACGATATAAAGAAGACAGATTGCCGTAGGGTTGATTCATTTTAGGAAGAGCTCTAGGGAACGATGGCAATACTGGTTTTGGGTTCCAAGTTTGGTTAGCCAAACTCACTACACTACTAGGAACATTTAAATTAGTGGCAATTGCAGTAACTTCAGTAATCAGTAAACTGTCATTGGAATCGATAAACTGATTCAGATAGTCTCTGACTTGTGCATGAGTTTTATTGGTTCTTAGAAACCAAACTGAGTATTGAGCTTTCTCGACAGTACCAAGACTATAAATGGCACTGATTAAGCGTTTATAATCATATCCACTTTCAAAACCGTTTAAATCATAGCAAATTTGTAAGAGTCTCATTGTAGGTTTCCTCCTTTCTTCATTATTATTAGCACTTTAATGTGTCGAGTGCTACAAGATCTATAATACTACTAATTGGAAATGATTTCAACTAATATTTTAGTGAAATCACAATATATTGTGTGAGTTATATGTTATCGTGTACAATATATTGGGTTCGCATCAAACTGTTCGCATAATGGAAATAATATGGTAATTAAGCATAGATTAAGTAAAGATGGGTTGTTGTAGTTTTTGAGAAATGCAGAGTGAAACCGATACTTTACAGTCACGTATTGTATGTTAAAATTAGGAATATTACTACAATATGGGGTGTCTATGATGGTTTTATTTACAGTATTCTTAATTATATTTGTTTTCTGTGTGTTGGCATTAATTGCTCAACGAAAAATGTATAAGAAATTGAAACAAAGAGCAAAAGAATTAGGTGCCGATGCACAGATGTTTTGTCATCACGTAGAAGGATTACCAGTAACCGAAAATGCTCTAGTAAGCTTATTCTCCCTTAATGATCGATTACACATTGAATTTTCAGGCAATAAATTTGAACTGTACTCCGATAAGATAATAACAGTTAAGGCTTTAACTGAGACAGAGATTCTAGAAGTTAGTAAGAGTACAATTGGCAGAGCTGTAGTTGGTGGGATTCTACTAGGAGGCCTTGGTGCAATTGTTGGTGGAATTAGTGGTGTTGGAACGAAGAAGAAAAAGGGCAAAACCAATAACTATTTAGTTATCAATTATCATAATAAAGATAGTGTTCCATCAGTAATTTCCTTTAAGAATAATATGAATTACTTTGCATTGCAGAAGTTTGCTAACACTGTAAATAAACAAATTATTCAATTGAATAATGTTAATGGGACAGTTGTTCTATAATTAAAAAAAGACTAAGACTAAGACCACTCAACAATTTGAGTGGTCTTTTTATTTTTGGGTTGGAGTTAATATGGCAATCAAGAAAATATGTAATAAGAGTGGTTGCAATGCATTGGTTGATGCTGGAGTTAGATTCTGTGATAAACATATTGAACAAGAACAGGTTAATAAGAAAGAGCGTAACAAGCATTATGACATGTACAGACGTGACGAGAAGTCAAAAGCATTCTACATAAGTAAGGAATGGAAGGCGCTTAGAACCATAGTTAGGGCTAGATTTAGAGGTCTATGCAGCGCCTGCTTGAAGGTGAAGAGGATTAGAGCCGGTTATATATGTGACCATATCATACCCATTAAGGTTAGGTGGGAACTAAGGCTTGAGGAATCCAACTTACAATATTTATGTATCGAGTGTCATAACACTAAGACTGCTGAAGATAAGAGGAGATATGGAATATGAACATCAAAGATGTATTGGTTAATCTAAAGATAAGTGCTGATGTTGTTAGACCAAAGACAGTAACACCAAAAGAGATAGCAGAACGTGTAAGTTTAGTTGCTGAACCGATTCAGTTAGAACTAAAGATGTCTAATCCAGACATGAAACAAGTTGATAAGTGGTTGTGGAACATTAGACGTGCAAGTATTCCATTAGTTTATCATCTGTCAGAATAGTAAGAGGGGTGGGGGGAGGTCAAAATGTTTTTTGAAGAACATTGATGACCGCATCGTCCCTTTTTTGCAGTAAAATCTCCTTTTCTGAATCTATTTTGAAATAAACGCATAGGAGGTGTCGAGATGAGTAACAAAAACAGGAAGCCAATTGATGTATTATTGGCTGAAGGTAAGACACATTTAACTAAATCAGAAATAGAAGAAAGACGCGAAAAAGAAAATGCAATTAGACCTAACAGCGATAAAATAAAATGTCCATCATGGGTTAAAGATAAAGTGGCAAGAAGCGAGTATAAGCGTTTAAGTGAAGAATTGCAGGAGTTAAATCTGCTTACTAATCTTGATGTAAACACTTTAGCCTCCTATGCTGTTGCCTTTTCTCTATATCAGAAAGCCACACAAGAATTAGAAGGCCAGTCATTACTTATCAATGAATCAGCAAATCCACTCATCAGAATCCAGCTTTTATACTCTGATGAATGTAAAAAATACGCCATTCAAATGGGTTTAACCATAAGTTCACGTTTGAAATTAGTTGTTCCTAAGCCATCTGATGACAAACCGAAGAATAAATTTGGGGATTTCGTGAATGAATAGCGTTACTAAATACGCGAATGATGTGTTAAATGGAGATATAATTGCAGGGAAATCAGTAAGATTGGCTTGTCAGAGACATCTAAATGACTTAGGAAAACAGGGAGCCGAAGGGTTTCCTTTTTTATTTGATGAGAAAAAAGCGGACAGAATCATAAACCTTGCCCAAACATTGAAGCTTGCCGAAGGTGATAAGGGCAATCAAACGCTAGTATTGGCACCATTTCAGAAGTTTATTTTGGGTTCACTGTTTGGTTGGTGCTCGTCCATAACTGGATATCGTCGTTATCGTCAAAGCTATGTCCAAGTTTCCAGACAACAAGGTAAATCACTTTTGAATGGTGTACTTGGAATTTACTGTTCTAATTTCGATGGATATAAACATGCTCAAATTAACGTTGCTGCTACAAAATTAAAACAGTCTAAGATTGTTTTCAATGAAATGGTAAAAATGATTGAAGCTGATAACGATCTGTCAGAGATGTTTAAGATTCAGGACTACAAATCTACCATTCAAGCACTCAATACAAAGAGTGTCGTTAGTGCATTATCAAGAGACGATAAGTTAGATGGCTTCCGAAGTTACTTAGCAATTCTAGATGAGTATCACCAACATGCTACAAACGATATTTACTCTGCCTTATTGTATGGACAACGTACCTTAGCACAGTGCTTAACCTCAATCATTACAACAGCAGGAGAAGACTTCTCTTCACCTTGTTATAGCATGTATGAATACTGCCTAAAGCTTCTTGAAGATACATCAATGAATGAGCAATTATTTATATACATTGCTCAGATGGATGCTGATGATGATATCTGGAATCCAGACAATTGGGAAAAGTGTATGCCGCTTATAAACGAAGTCCCAACGATGAAAGAAAGTATTATTGTTGATGCACACAAGGCTAGAAGTATTGGTGGCAAGGATCTCTCTACATTTATGACTAAGGTTTTCAATATCTGGTGTACGGCTGGCGATACTCAATTTGTAGACGTAGCTAAATGGAAAAAAGCCAGTTGTGATTTAACTTTAGAGGATATGAAGAACCGTGATTGCTACGTTGGAATCGATTTATCGGGTGGAGGAACTGGAGATTTATCCAGTTTAGGCTTCGTATTTCCTCTTGAAAATAACAAATTCTTCATTCACACTATGTCATTTATGGCTAAAGAACACCTAGAAAGCCATATTCAATCTGATAACGTACCCTATAACAAATGGGTTAATGATGGTTTATTGAAACTAACATCGGGGTATAAGACCGATTTCAAGCGCATCATTAAGTATCTTAAGGATTTACGGGAGAGCAATGGAATTAAGTATAGAATGATTTGCTATGATGCGCACAATATAAACATGCTACTTGACGATCTGGACAGTTTCGGGTGTGATGTCGTTGAAATCAAACAAAGCGCTAAGTCATTGAATGAAGCAACGTTAGATTTCCGATTGACCGTTGACGAAGGGAACATTCTCTATAACAAAAATAATGAGTTGCTTACTTGGTCAGTGATTAATGCCAAGCTAGAATATAACTCATTTGGAGAATGCAAGATTATGAAGAATGGTAAGAGTACGAAACGTATTGACCCTGTGGATGCAATTATTGATGCATATGTATTCGCTATGCTTCAGAAGGAACAGTTTGTATTAACAGACGAATATCTGGATGAGTTGTATGCAGATTATCTGTAGAGAAAGGGGGTGTAAAAGTGGGTTGGTTCAATAGAAAGAAAGACATCAAAAAAGAGTTGATGAATGAAGGTTTTAGTATTGCTGATATCAATACTTTCCTAACGTCAATTGGTTTTAGCGGAGGGGACATAAGCGCAGACAAACTATACTCTGCTACTTACTACGCATGTATGGATATAAGATGCAAAGCAATTTCTACACTTCCTCTGAAAGTAATGAAAAGCTCAAATCAAGGTGTCGAAAAAGCAGATGATCATTATCTATATCAATTACTTAAGCGAAGACCTAATCCCTATGTAAGTACAGTCGATTTTCTTTACTCTACAGAGTTTCAAAAGTTGGAATATGGTAATGCGTATATTTATGCTCCAGTAGTCAGAGGTAAAGTTGCTGGGTTGTATTTACTAAATAGCGAACGTATGCAGATCATTATTGACGATGCAGGAATTATTGGTAAAACAAATGCGATTTGGTATCAATATATAGATCGTAACGGTAAAGAGTATATATTTAATTACAATGAGATTATTCATCTTAAGAATTTCACGAAGGATGGATTAGTTGGCACACCAGCAAAAAAATACTTAGCCGAAACTATTCAGAATGAACAATATGCTACTAAATTTATCAATAATTATTGGGCTAATGGTGTTCAGGGTCGTGCAGTATTGCAATATACAAACAATATGGATACATCCTCTGTTGAAAAGATGAGGACTAAGTGGGAACAGTTAACAAGTGGCGTGAAGAATGCAGGACGCATCATACCTGTTGCACTCGGATATGAGATCAAAGAATTCAATCCAAAGTTAGTTGATTCACAGTTCTTTGAGTTGCAAGGTCTAACTATTAAGAACATTGCCAATGCATTCGGGGTAAAGATGCATCAACTAAATGACTTGAATTCAAGTACATATTCTAATATTGAAACGCAAAATAGAGCTTTTCTTTCGGATACATTACAACATGAAATCGTTCAATATGAACTTGAAATGGATTGGAAATTGTTAACCGTTAACGAACTGAAACAAGGTTATTTTCTCAATTTCAATTTAGATAGTTTACTAAGAGCAGATTTGAAAACTAGATATGAAGCTTACGGCATCGGCATTGAGAAGGGATTTGATACTCCTAATGAAGTTCGTGCCTTAGAAGGCAAGAAGGCTCTAGCTGGAGGAGATAGGTTGATTTTTAACGGAAATGTTATACCTCTAGAGCAAGCAGGTCAACAATATACGAATGGGGGTGTGTAAAAAGTTGACAGTTAACTACATGAAGATTAAGAATAAGACTGAAGATCAGGCTGATATCTATTTCTACGGAGACATAGTTTCTTCGTCATGGGATAAGTGGACTGATACAGATACAGCTCCTGAAGATGTAAGGAGTATATTGGATCAAATAAGCAATGTAAATCAATTGAATATCTACATCAATAGTGGTGGTGGGTCTGTTTTTGCAGGACTAGCAATTTATAATATGCTAAAGCGCCACAGTGCTAATAAGACTGTATACGTCGATGGGCTAGCAGCATCCATTGCTTCAATTATTGCTATGGCTGGTGATAAAATCGTAATCCCCAGCAATGCTTTCCTGATGATTCACAAGCCATGGAATGGAATGTATGGCAATGCTAACGACTTCCGTAAGATGGCCGAAGATTTAGACAGGATTGAAGAAGGTATCTTAAATGTATACGCCGATAATTTGGCTGAAGGTGTGGACATTGCAACAATCAAGGATATGGTTAATGCTGAGACATGGTTAAATGGAACAGAGGCAAGTAAATACTTCAACATTGAAGTTACTGAAAGCAATAAGATGGCAGCTTGTGTTAGTGATAATTTTAAGAATTATCTAAATATGCCTGAAGCATTGTTGACAAAAGATACTCCAAAAGACGAGATTGATGAACATGAACTTATTAAACTACAAATCCAATTAGAACTGTTATAACGCCAACGTTGTAGCAGTTTTTTATTTACCCAAAATACAAATACGAGGAGTTTATAAAATGAAGAAAATTGATGAATTGAAAGCAGCACTAGAGACAGCTAAAACAGAAGCACAAACTTTCCTGAATGAAAATAAAGTGGCTGATGCTAAAGCGAAGATGGAAGAAGTTAAGGAACTGAAGGCAAGTATTGAGATTCAAGAAGTACTTGATGCTGAAGCAATGGAAGAAGTACAAAACAAAATTGACAATAAAAAGGTGGACGTTACTGAAATGGAAAATGTAAAACAATCAGCAAACACAGTACGCGCAATGATTAAAGCAGGTATGGGTAAAAGCTTGACACAAGCAGAAAATGCATTACTAATTCCTGCGTCTGGAGCGGGTACAGATGGCGTGGGCTATCTCTTACCATCGGACGTTCGTACTATGATTGTTGAGAAAATTAGACAATATAAATCTTTCCGCGATGTGTTGGGTTATATCCCTACAACTACTCTCACAGGGTCGTTCCCCGTTGAAGATTTTGAAACACTGTCTGAATTGGTTGACTTCACTGACGGAACTGACGGTACTGAGCCAACAGATATCAAGTTCAAAAATGTTACATATGCACTTAAAGAAAAAGGTGCAATTATCAAACTTTCCAACACTCTGTTGCAAATGACTGATAACAACCTAATTGCTTATATCGCTAATGTATTTGCTAAGAAAGCTGTAATCACTGAAAACAAAATGGCTATCACAGCTCTGCAAACAGGTAAAACCTTGAAGCAAGTCGCTGACTGGAAAGCACTCAAGAAATCGATCAACGTCGATTTAGATGAAGGTGTAAAATACGGTACAGTCGTAGTAGTAAACCAAGACGGATTTGATGTCCTTGACTCTGCACTAGATACTACTGGTCGGCCTGTGCTTCAACCTAACCCTGCTAATCCTACACAAAAATTGTTCATGGGCTATCCTGTTCATGTATTCTCTAATGCTCTATTGCCAACTACAGGTACAACAACTAAGAAAGCCCCTCTCTTCTACGGTAACCTAACAGAAGCTGTCTCCTTTGTAGATAACGGTGTATATGCATTCGCTAGTTCTGAGCACGCTGGATTCACGTCTAATACTACGATTGCCCGTGTTATCGAATATGTAGATGTTACAAAAGTTGATGCATCTGACAAAATTTATATCGCTGGAGAATTTACTGTCTAAGTCTTCTCTCTTAGAATGGAGGACTAATAATGCTTGACGAATTAAAAGAATACTTACGATTAGACATGGATGAAACTGGGGAAGATACCTTCCTCAGTTCTCTTATTATCGCGGCTAAATCCTATATTAAAACTGCAACGGGCAAGGAAGTAGATGAGTTAAATTCACTACATAAGTTAGCATTATTCATGCTATGTACTCATTGGTATGAGAATAGAAACACAGTCATTATAGGCCAACCATCGAAAACGCTTGAATACAGTCTGCAATCCATCATGTTTCAGATTGAATGGAGCGACACTGTATGAATGTAGGCAATCTAAGATACAAAATTGAATTGTGGGGAAACGTTGAATTTACGAATGAACTACTAGAGACAGATACTAGACCTGAAGCAATTAAATCAATTTGGGCTGAGGTCATTCCACAAACTGGGAATATGTCCAAACGACAAGGCGTAGAAACGATTATGACCAATGTTACACATAAATTTGTAGTCCGCTATAACTCAGGCAAAGACATCACGTCTGATATGTGGTTCCTATATCGAGGTCATAAATTTGATATTAGATTTATTCTGAATCCATATTTCTCTAATGAAAAGTTGGAGATTTTTTGTGAAGAGGTGGTTGGGTAATGGCTGACGGATTTGATTTTAGTGAAATGGAAGAGTTCACTAGACAATTAATGGATCTTGCTGTACAAAGGATGCCTAGAGAGTCAAAGAAATTCTTGCGTGACGAGGGAAATAAGTTAAAAAAAGACACGAAGGCAAAAGCCAAACAGAAGGTTAAAAAAGATAAAGGCATATACCAGAAGAGCATCAAGCGAGGTAAAGTATATAAATTTAACGGAAATCAATTGAGTATTCGGACGTATAGCAATGCTCCGCACGCTCATTTGATTGAACATGGTCACAGAATCATTGGGAAAGATGGTTCTGAGCACGGATTCAAACAGGGTGAACATGTATTTGAAGATTCAGTTAGAGAGTTTCATGACAAGTTTATTTCTGATGTAGAAGACTTTGTAGACGAAATGCTTGAGCAAGGATTGCGGTGATAGAATTGGTAACATTGAAAGACATAGCAAAGGCGATTAATGCCAAATTAAAGGAGTCGTTTCCTGATATCCAGATTAACACAAAGGATATTAGCGAAGGCTTTGCACGTCCATCATTTACTGTAGATTTCGATAACTCAACCAAATCTCCATTTGGTTCTCATGGTGTTGAACGTACTGTACATGTGATCATCTACTTTTTCCCATCTGACAGGAGTCAATATAAGATTGAGATGCTGGATGTACAGGACAAATTAGAGAATGCATTCACCTATACGCTAACGATTTTGGATGGATTTGTTGTCTATCTCGATGAATTGTCAAGCGATAAGGTGGACGGTGTTCTCCAGTTTGCTTTTGACATTCACTATATAGAAATTGATTATACCGATGATGTTGGTGAAGATGGCGAAGTATTAGAAGATATAGAAAACTTAAATTTGAACATTTGAAAGGGTTGAAGATATGAGCATTGGATTGCCACAAATTGAAATTATTTTTAAACAATTAGCTTCTAGCGCAATTGTAAGAAGCCAGCGAGGAATCGTTGCACTTATTGTTAAGGACAATACAGATATCACATTTACATTGAAGGAATATACATCTGTTCTCGACATCGAAACAGCTAAGTTTACTGCGGCTAACGTCAACTATATTAAGGATGTATTTGCTGGTTCGCCTAGTAAAGTGTTAGTTGTTCGTGTTGGTACTGCAAGTGTAACAGCAGTTGTAGATGCAATTACGGCACTAGGGAGTAAGAAATATAATTGGATTGGTTTGGCAGCAGGTACAGCAGATGAGCAGGACGATCTATCAGTATATGTGAAAGAGCAAGAGGCACTTAATAAATCAATTAAGGCTATCGTTTATGATGTTACCGCACCAAATAGTATGCATGTGGTTAATTTCACGAATGCATCTGTCACTTATACAAGCGGTACAACGGTTACGGGCGAGAAGTTCATTGCTCGTTTATTAGGCGTATTTGCAGGTCTCTCTACATCACTTACTCAATCGGCTACGTATTTAGCTTTTGCTGATTTACTTAGCGTAGTTGAGCCAGCAGATGTTGAAGTAGCTGTAAATAGTGGTGAGTTAGTCCTATTTAATGACGAGGAAACCGTACGTATTGCTCGTGCTGTGAATTCATTGACAACTTATACAGCAAATGTAACAGAATCAATGAGCAAGATTATCATCGTTGAATCGATGGACTTGATTCGCTCGGACGTGTACAACACATTCAAGAATGAATATCTGTCTAAGTATAAGAACAAATATGACAATCAAGTACTTCTGATTAGCGCAATCAACAGCTATCTTTCCGATTTAGCTAATGAGGGTATTCTCGATAGTGCATACGCAAACACATGTTATGTTGATATTGAAGCACAGAGAAACGCATGGCTGTCTATTGGTACAACAGAAGCAGCAGATTGGGATGATGTTACCGTTCGTAACAAGTCATTCCGAAGCAACGTTTATTTAGGTGGACAAATTAAGATTCTCGACAGCATGGAGGATTTCTCCTTCAGCATCGCTATGGAATAGGAGTGAATAAATAATGGCAAATAGAGGCAATGAAGTAATTAGCGGAACAAATGGTGTTATCTGGGTTAATGGACAGCAATGGGCTGACGTTACAGCATTTGAAGCTAAGTTAACAGCAAAATTTGAGGATGTGGAATTTTGTGATGACTATGCAACATATAAAGTGTACCAAGGTCGAACAGGCGAAGGAACAGTAACACTTAATAAGACACAAAGCCGTGGTGCTAAAATCATGGCAGATGCATTTAAAACTGGAGTTATGCCTGATATTAAAATTATTACAAAAATCGAAAACAAACAGAATGGTAAAGCTGAACGTGCTGTAGTTAAAGACGTTGTGTTTAGCGAATTCCATTTAGCTAAATTTGAGAATAGAGCAAACTTGACGGAAGAACTTCCTTTCTCATTCAGTGATTATGACTTCATCGAAATGATCTAAACAACAATGGGGTGGGCAAATTGTCCATCCCTTTATAATTATTGGAGGTAATAATAAATGGCTAATAAACGTAATACGAAACTTGTATTGGCAGATTTAATTGCTAAGAAACTTGACAAAGAAAACAAACGGAATAAAACCGAAGAATATAATATTGAAAGTCTTGGTGGCGCAGTAATCATTAAGGTTCCTGAAGAAGGAGTTCTCTTGAAAGCAATTGATATGCTAAAGGACGAAAGTATCACAGGAGTTATGGAGGCTTATGTTTACCTAATTTACAATTCCATTGATTTGTTCCAGAATACAGAGCTGCATAAAGAATATGAAGTGCAAGTACCTACGGACATCGTTTATAAATTGTTAGAGCTTTCTGAACGACTGAGATTAGGTAATTATATTTTTGAATTCTCAGGTGCAAATAACATCGAGGAAAACGTAAAAAACTAATCAAGCAGGATCATGAGTTGCAGATGATAGGATTCTGGATGCTAAAGGGTCATGATCCTGATAAGTTGGCTAATCTAACATTTTATGAGCAGGTATACTACTCTGAAATAATGAAACGGCATTATGAAGAGGAAGCAGCCAAAAATGGTGGTTAATTTTCTGAGGGAAGGAGGTAATGTATGGCATCAAGATCAATACAAGCAATATTAAACTTTAGGGAAAATATGACCCAAGGTTTAAGAAGGGTTGCGGGACAAACACAAGAAAATCAGCGACAAGTTAGACTATTACATAATAATGTAAACTCTTTCCGTAATTCAGCCGTATCCAGTTTTTCATCTGTAGCTAAAAGCGCAGGTGGATTAGCGACATCGTTTCTTGGAATTGGTGCAGCAACAGCAACTGTGTTTACTACAATTGGAACTGTAAAGGATTATCAGGCTGCTTTAAATCAATTACAGTCTTCTACTGGAGCAACAGCTCAAGAAATGGCGAATATGAAGGTTGAAATGGTAGATCTTTATAAGCAAAATTTTGGGGAGAATTGGGCTGATTTAGCAGACTCAATGGCTGTTGCAAAACAAGTAACTAAACAGTCAGGAGCTGCACTTAAAGAGACAACTGCCAATGCTCTCATTTATCGTGATGTGTTCAAAGCTGACATTCCAGAGTCAATTAAAACAGCAGATACCATTATGAAGCAGTTTGGAATTACGAGTACTGAGGCATTTAATTTATTGGCGCAGGGTAATCAAAAGGGACTTGATAAGTCTGGGGAATTACTGGACACTGCTAATGAATACAGTGTCTATTTCGCTAAATTGGGCTTCTCGGCTAATCAAATGTTCGACGTTTTTGCTAATGGATTAGAAGCGGGAGCTTTCAACCTTGATAAAGTTGGGGATGGCATCAAGGAGTTTGGAATTAGAGCTAAAGATGGATCGCAGTCTTCATTGGATGCATACAAAGCAATAAAGCTTAATGGTGCGCAAATGACAGCTCAGTTTGCCAAAGGTGGAGTGGAAGCTCAAAAAGCTTTTATGACTACAGCTAAAGCCATAAGCGAGATTAAAGATCCAGTTCTAGCAAATACTGTTTCAGTACAATTGTTCGGTACTCAAGCTGAAGACCTCGAACAACGTGTTATAAACTCATATGGAAACATCAAGAGTCAATTTGATATGACAAAGAAATCAATGGAAGAGATCAACAATGTTAAATACAACAGTGTTACTTCTGCTTTTGCAGGTATTAAGCGTGAGCTAGAAGTGAACATTGCTATTCCAATTGCTGACAGAGTTTTACCTAAACTCAATGACTACTCAAACTGGATTAAGACAAATATGCCTGAAATTAAAAACAGTGTTAACACATCTCTGAGTATTGCTAAGGATGTTTTCGATGGGTTTACCGCAGCAATTCGATGGACACGGGATAATGCAAATTGGCTAATTCCTGTTATTGCTGGATTAACTGGTGTAATAGTAGCACAGCAAGCAATTGAAGGTATAACGAAACTATACAAGGCATGGCAAGCTGCGTCTACTGGTCTAACAGTTGCACAAACGCTACTCAATATAGTAATGGCAGCAAATCCATTTGGGTTACTAGCAATAGGAATTGGAGTAGCAATTGGGGTCGGTGTACTTTTATGGAGAAATTGGGACACTGTTAGAGAGAAGGCTTCCGAATTATGGAAGGTTGTAAAGGTGAAGTTTGCTGAGGGTGTAAATTTTGTTGTCGATAAGGTCAATTGGCTTATAGAGAAACTGAATAAGATACCAGGAGTCAATATACCAGTCATAGCTAAAATGAAGGTTGAATCAGAGGATGCATATAAAAGCGGCTCAGCTTCTTTTGCTACTCCTAAGACTTTTAGTGACTTTACCAAGCCTAAGATTCCTAAATTTGCTACAGGAACTAGTTACTTTCAGGGTGGTATGGCTAGAACTGATGAACACGGTGGAGAGATCAAAGAGTATCCAAACGGTACAAGAGTCATTCCACATGATTTATCCAAGCAAATGGTTAGTAATTCAAGTGGTGGTATCACTGTTAATTTAACCATTCAAGGTAATATGGTTGGCAATAAAGAGTTTGCAAATTGGATTGGTGATTACCTGTTTAATAAAATAACATTGCAACAAGGAAACGTATAGGAGGGGATAATATGGATATTGTATTCAGCGCAAATAACTTTGAGGAAATGGTACAACTGCCTATTATTCCTCCTGATTTTTCTCTTCCATTTAACCAACGGAAAAATGAAGAATTCGAAACAATTCAAATGGGAGCACTTAATTTAGCAGGCTTAAGAGGACTAAAGCATTGGACTATTCAATCCTTTTTCCCTACAAAGGAATATAGTTTTGCAAAATCTAAAATAAGCGGCTGGGAATGCGTCAATTTCTTTAATAATTGGGCAAATAAAAGACTTCCAATCAGAGTCATTGTAACTACTGATTCGGGTATTGAAATGCTTAATATGCCCTGTCTTGTGGAGAATTTCACTTATGGCTTAGATCGAGCAGGAGATATTCCGTACACTCTAGACATTAAAGAGTTTCGTTTCGTCGAGGTGACTTAATGGCACATCAATTAATACTGGTTAAAAACGGTGAGCGCAAGAATATTACTCAACTAGTCGGCAATCTTTCGTGGTCAAGCAATATTGATGCTTTAGGTGTAGAGTTGAGTTTTGATTATGCCTATAATGATACCTTTTACTTTGCCGAATGGGATATTGTAGAGATTGGTGATCATATCTTATTAGCCAATAACAATGGTGATATCCTGCATCGGTTCGTTGTCATTTCACCAGATGTTAACGGAAGATTCAGTAAAGGATTTAATTGCTTTGATTATGCTTGGTATCTAAATGAGAATGAGACCGTTATACAATTTAAGAATATTAACGCGAGTAATGCCATCAGAAAGCTTCTTGATAAGTTCAATATCAAGCATGTAGTCACTGATATATCGACACTCATTAATAAGATATATAAAGATGAAGCAATCAGCGATATTATCAAGGATGTTCTAGAGCAAGCAGAGAAGGAAACAGGCAATAAATATAGGATGGAAATGAACATTGATACACTTAGCGTCCAAAAACAAACAGATCTTATCATAAACCCTATGGTTAGGCTGAGTGAAAACTCCGCTCCTTTTCCTGTTACAGCAGCAATAAGCAATCCAAGCAGAAAAACGTCAATAGATGGCATGAAGAACAGGGTTATTGTCGTGAGTAGCGGTGATGATAATGTCAATATCCTTATTGAGAGAAGCGATGATGAGAATATAGCCAAATATGGATTGCTTACTGAAGTTGTCACAGTAGATGAAAAGAATGAATCACAAGCAAGGAATATAGCTAAGAATACATTGGCTGACTTGAATCGCATCAAGGAAGACATATCCCTTGGTTTACTAGGACATGATGATATTCGAGCAGGAAGAATATTAGAACTCAACGAACCGATTACAGGTATTGTTGGACAATATGTAATAAAAAGCGCAAACCATTCAGAAAGTAATGGAATTCATAAAGTAAGTGTTCAATTAGGTGGTGTGTGATGGAGAAATGGGATGTAGGATTTGCAAAGATGCTTAAGGATAAGAAGAGTAATGGTTCGTTTGGTGTAACAACAGGTAAGATAATTAGTGCTTTGCCTGACATTGTTGTTCAAGTTGGAGATGAAATACTTTTGGACTCCTCTGACTTAATCATAGCAAATCGATTGTATTATATGCATACTCATGATGATGACGAGTATCATACGCCGATTCCAATTACTCTAATTACAGGTGATATGGTTATCCTTATTCCATCTTCTAACGGACAAACGTATTATTTGATAGATAAGGTTGGTGAATAATGTTTCCACAATTTAATACGACAGCAACATCAACTAATACTCTCACTGGTGAACGTTCACTAGGCAGAGTATTTTTATTTGATTTTGATACTAAACAACATGTGCTTATAGATGGAAAACCAGTTGAAGCGACATATGAGCAAGCAATTCAACAGTGGATTAAAACACTCATACTCACAGAAGCAGGTAAGTATCGAGTTTATGATGATTCAGGCTTTGGGCTAAGTTTGTATCAGTTCATTAGTAGGAGAGATATACCAATTGGCGTTATTAATTCTGAAGTGAAGAGACAGATTGAAGAACAGGTATTGAAGCATCCAGAGATTAGTTCGATTCAAAACTTTAGCACAACAAGGAACAATGGCATGATAACCATTAGCTGTAACGTTGTTACAAAGAACGGTGTAATGAATAGCGAGGTGAATTTAAGTGGATGAGAGTGAACTACATAATCAATTATTAAGCAATTTAAGCGATGACTATGATAAGACAACTGGGTACCTACCTTCAGACTTGCTTAAGTCAATATCGATTGTCTTGGCTGGATTATATGCGAAATTGGACAGTGTTGAGCAACTAATCGACGTTGATAATTTAACAGGTGAAAAGCTTGAACAATTTATAGAGCAACGAACAGGTATCACAAAGACTAAGGCAACGAATTCTGTTGGAGTGATCACGGTTAATGGTAATGGTCAAATTAATATTGGGGATTTGTTCGAGACAAAAGGTGGTATTCAATTCCAAGCAATAGAAACAAAGCTAATAACCACTACAGGTACAGTGAATATTGAGGCTTCTCAATCGGGTAGTGTCGGCAATGTTCCAGCGAATCAAATTGTTCAAATACCAGTAACCATAAGTGGTATTACAAGCATAAAAAATCCAGCAGCCACACATGATGGATTTGATGCTGAGACTGATGATAGCTTGCGCGACCGCTATTATCTTGCTCTTAAAACCCCTGCAACATCGGGAAATCAATACCACTATTTGCAATGGGCGAAGTCAATTGCAGGGGTAGGCGATGCTAAGGTATTCCCTTTGGAACAAGGAGATAACACGGTTGAAGTCGTTATTATAGATCAAAATAAGCAACCAGCAAGCACATCATTAGTAGCTAGTGTTCAAGAATATATCGACCCAAATTCAGCCGGACTAGGAAGTGAAGTGGCTCCTATAGGTTGTTTTTGCTATGTGACGGCTGCCATAGCGCTGTCTATCAATGTACAGGTCAGTGTAACTAAGTCTGCAGGCTATACGGATGCAGATGTTTTGACCAATGTTCAAGCATCAATTACCGCCTATCTAAAGGAAGTTGCGTTCAAAAGCACATACGTCAGCTATGCAAAATTAGGAGAAGCAATTTTAAATAGTGTAGGTGTTGAAGATTATTCGGGATTGACAGTCAATAGTCAGACAGACAATGTAAATATTGCAGATAAAGAAGTAGCTATCTTGGGTGGTGTGACTATTGTATAAAGATCAGATTATCAATAATCTCAATCGAATTATGAGATATGACACACTTGTACAAGAACTTGCTAATTCATCTGGCGTTCAATTGGATGACGCAGAGAATCTTATAAATGAATTTGAAGCCCAACTTAGCATTGATACAGCTACGTGGGCTTTAGTTTTTTATGAGAAAGAATTAGGAATTAAAACGGATATTAGCAAGTCATTGGATGAGAGAAGAGCAAGGATAAAGTTTAAGCAAATAGGCACAGGAAACATTAACGCGAACACAATTAAATTGGCTGCATTAGCATATCCAAATGGAGATTGTGAAGTTTCGTTTAATGGTCATATAGTAATAAAGTTCTCCTCATTAATTGGTATTCCTGATTTCTTGGAGAGTCTTAAATCGGATTTGGAGCAGATTAAGCCAGCACACTTAAGAATTGACTATGAGTTTAAGTATATGACTTATTTTGAATTCACTTTGTTGACATATGACCAGTTACATACAATTACATACAATAATTTTGCAAGGAGGTAGTAATTTTGCCAAGTTCAACACCAAATATTAATTTAAGAAAAATTAATCCCAATACTGATGGCAGTTTAGTGGTCAATATTGATACGGATTTCAATGATAACTGGGATAAGATTGATGCGGCAGTCGCAACAAAAGCTTCTGTAAATTCCCCTACATTTACAGGAACAGTAGGATTGCCAAGCAGCACCTCTATTGGCAATGTATCATCAACAGAATTGGGATATTTGGATGGTGTGACAAGTGCCATTCAGACACAGTTAGGTATTTTATCAACCCTCACCACAACAGATAAAACATCCCTAACAGCAGCTATTAATGAGAATAAAACATCCATTTCATCGAAAGCATCGACAACTTATGTTGATACTGCAATAAGCGCAATTCCACCTGTAAATTCTGCAACAGGGTCAACATTGGGTACTGTTCAGGTAACAACTATCCCTGTAAGTGGTAATCCAATTGCAACAAGCAGAGTGGGTAGTGTGAGTGACTCTTTATTAGCTACAACAAGTTTAACTACAATCGCCACATTTACACCAACTGTAAACAAAAGTAACTATGTAATATATACGTATTTCAGAGTAATCACTGGCACAACAAATGTTACGGTACAAATCACATATACGGACGGAACGGGTGCTCAAACAAACACACTTCTCAACGCTCAAGCAAGCACAGTTGGTAGCTATAGTCTTATCCCTTTGTTTATTAACGCAACCACTGCCGTAATCAACGTAAAAGCACAGGCAAGTGTAGCAAATCAAGTTTACATGTCAGCTTCTGTAGTGGGGGTGTAATATATGGCACAATTAATAGTTGCAGGTAATGCAACACCAGATAAAGTTTTAACAGGGAATAAGTTCTCGGCAGGGGTGCTTATGAATGCAGATGGGACAATGGTCAATAATGGAACAGTAAATCGTACGCCTAGCAATGTGGCTCAAAGTATTCCATCAGGGTTTACTACTGGTGGTACAGTGGACGCTGTTGTGGTTCCAGCGGCTAATGTTTTGACTGGTACAACAATCGCTGGAACTGCTGGGACTATGCCGAATAGAGGGGCAACAAACTTTACTCCTAGTACGGGGAATCAGACTATACCTGCTGGTTATCATAACGGTAGCGGTATTGTATCTGGAGATGCTGATTTAATAGCCAGTAATATAGTGAATACCGCAAATATATTTGGGGTACAGGGAAGCGTTGCTCCAAAGTTGTTTGCGAGTGGTACAATTTCATCTAGTTCTGGTCTGTTAGGTGGTGTTGTTTACGATGGTACTACAGGGAGACAAGACTATTATGTAACTGTAAGTGGTTTATCGTTTACACCATTGTTAATAACAGTCAATGGAGCACAACCCGGATATATGTCTGTTTTTATAAGTGGTTATAGTGTAATTGCTGGCCAATCCTCACCAATTTTTATAGCATCGGGTGGTGCTTCAATGTGGTTTAGACTAAGCGCTAATCATTATGTAAATGGTAGTGGTTTTCAATTACCGTATTATGGTCAAAGTAATACCGTTGATTGGAAGGCGTATGGTTAAAAATAAGGAGGGAAAAAATGAATATTGGAAGAAAAATATATTATGAAAAATCCACTGGTAATGTAGTATAGCGAATACTTGGATGAATTCATGCAATACCAACTTAGTATTGATCCTGTGACAGAAAATCTAATATGGACACCTCGTAGTGACGGATCATTAGAGGACGTTAAAATACAAAAAATTAAGCAACTAAACATTTTTTGCAACATAGCCATACTAGCAGGATTCACGTCTGATGCATTGGGATCGTCAAATACATATGACTTCGACATTGACGCACAAATCAATTTGGGAGGTATGCTCAACGCAATTACAGCAGGGCTAGTTTCAGAACCAGTTATTTGGAAAGCTTCTGGTCAGCCACAAGCACACACTTTTGTTCAATTTAAAACAGTATTTGGTGCAGGGCTTGCTCACAAAAATATAAACATTGGCAAGTATTGGACTTTAAAGGCGCAAGTAGAGGCGGCAACAACTACGGAACAAGTTAATGCTATAGTTTGGTAGGTGATTACTCTTGGCTATTGGTGATCTGATATTTGTTCGCGGTCATTATTTAATAAATAAAGCAATTGAATTTTTCGATGGTGAATTTTCACATGTGTGCGTGAGTCTATCAGATTCAAACAATAAAATACTCGAAGCACAAGGAATGACTCGTTCGCGAATCGTTCCTTTTTATTTTGATGATTATGAGGTTGTTGAATTAAATCTAACCCAAGAACAAAAAGATTTAGTATTGAAAGTTGCTATTCAACTAACCAATTTTGGTTACGACTATCTACAAATCGTAGGTATAGCTATTCAGGATATTCTTAAATTTAGGAAGCCTTACTTTATGAATAGTCCTAATAAATTGATTTGTTCTGAACTGACTGACTTGTTTTTATACGGAATAGGTTGGTTGGATGATGATATCTATCTTGGTGATTGTACTGTAAATGAGTTCTATAGAAAAGTTAAAAGTAAATTGGCCGAGGTGATTAGTAGTGAAAGTAACAACTGAAGATGGACTCATTCTAGAGGGTAGCCCAGAGGAAATTATGGCATTTATTGAATCAAAGAAAATGACCAGTAGTATATTACATGCTGGTGTAATAACGGGCACCAAAGTGACTGACTCAAATGTTGTTGATATGCGTATCTATTAATGGAAAATTACGTCATTTTCTGGTAGAATGATATAAAAATTCAAACAGGGGTGACAAGATTGACGATTATCTCAACCGTAATTGTGCCAGAAGGTATTGCCATGGCAGCTGATAGTAGACTAACAAGCAACTTTTCATATGGAAATGGCGCTACAGACAGATTTACTCTGACAGATAATGCTCAAAAACTAGTATTAGTTCGCAAATCCACAATCGGTATTTCATTTTGTGGAGACGCTATTATCGAAGGTAAGACTGTTGCTGATATATTGAGGATATTTGATATTGAAAAAATCAGTGTTGAAGATACAGTTTCGCAGGTTTCTGAAAAATTACAAGTATTTTTACAAAGTAGTTATGGAACTTATAATATTGCTTTTATCGTCGCTGGTTACGATTCTGATGAACCGTTTGTTTATAGTGTTACTAAGAATGAACTTCGAAGAACTAACTTTGAAAACGGTCAATTGGTATATACAATGACCTTTAATGGTGAAATGGAAACAATAAATAAGCTATTTAATGGAATTGCCACAAATTTCAGTCTCATGCCTCTTAAAGATGCAGCTGATTTGGCTGAGTTTTCAGCAGAGGTTACTATTAAATATCAAAGATTTCAACATACAATTGCCACTTGTGGTGGAGCGATTGATTTATTGGTAATAACAAAAGACTACGCTAAATTCATTAAGCATAAATTGCTAGCTCCATAAAGGAAGCTTTTCAGTTTATAGCTCCGAGTAATATTCGGGGCTTTTTGTTTTACAAAGATTTACGTTGAAAACAGAATTTTATGAGGTTGAATGAAGGGGACATAAGTGGGAAATGAATTGACGGATGTTGAAAGGATAGTAAGACTAGAAACTAAATTAGACACAGAGTTAGCGGCTATTAAAGAGGCGCTATACGATCTTAAGAAAATGATGTTGGTACGTGATGATATTCATGTAACCAAAGATCTTCTGCAAAGTGAGTTAAAGTTAAGAGACGAAAAGATTGAAGGCTTACACCGCGGATTAAATGAGATCCGCGACAATAGTAAATCAAATAAACAACTTGCTCCAGCTTGGGGACAGGTTATTCTTGCGGTTGTGGCAGTTGGTGTTGCTGTTTTAGCTTTGTGGAAGTGATTTGTGGGTAAAGATTTCGTATACAGGGTTAGAGACTTGTGAGATAATAGAACAGACGTTTCTGTATTTAGTATAATTTTTCCAAATGGGATAAAGGATTTCCTCCTAATATGTCGAATGACATAGGTATAAAGGAGGATGAATGTTATTGTTTAGAAGGATAACTGGCGCTTTAGGTTATTTATTAAATTTCAAAAAAAATATAAGAGATACGTGGGGTCAATTACTCACTTTACTTATCCCACTGGCTCTATCAATACCATACTTCCAAGGAATCATAGTTAGCAAATTGTATTATTTGGTGCCAGCAATAGCTGTATTTCTTATTGGGTACATACATTCAGTTAGTAAGCAAGCCACTATTAGTGATTTGACGGAAGAACATGAAGATGCTATTGAACAAAGAGACAGTTTAAGGAATGAGCTTGAGGCTATTCCAGAGAGAATAATAAAAAGTTTGTTTTATTTATTTAATTTTACTTACTCTGAACGTATTACTATCTACAGATTCAATGAATCAGAATTTGTTCCTGTTGGTCGTTACGCTAGAAATGCAGAATTTAAAAAGAACGGTCGGCAAAGTTATCCAAAACATGAGGGATTTATTGGTTTAGCATGGATTAACGGAGACTCTATATCTAGCGAACTACCAGATCCTAATCGGGCGAAACAAGGTTATGTTAATATGGTTAAAAACCAATGTTCCATTGACGATATGACAATTTCAAATATGCAAATGAAGAGTAGATCTTATTATTGCAAAAATTTGGATAATTCAGATGGTGAACCAGTTGCAGTTATTGTTTTTGAATCGATTAATCCACAATTGCCAACTGACGTTGAAGAAATCAAAAAAATTCTTAATGGTTCAATTGGTCAATTACTTACAAATACGATCAGAGTAAATCTTCACTAGGAAAGGAGTTCTTACCATGACTGATATACGCCATATCCTAAGATATTTTGCAATTCATTATCCATATAAGAATGAATTGTCAAAAACCAGAATAACTAAAATGGTTTACTTGGCAGATTGGTTCTCTTCTCAAAGACATCACAAACAAATGACCAAGATTAAGTGGTATTTCGACCATTATGGGCCATATGTGAGTGATGTGTACGATGCAGCGAAGAAAGACAATAAGTTGAAAATTGTGGAAGAGTTTTCTGCTTATGGCTCTCCTAAATTGCTTATCGCTTTAAAAAGTAAGGATTCACTGGGTTTAGAGGAACTGGATAAAAAAGAAACTAAAATCTTAGATAAAGTCATTGAAGAAACAAAAACACTTAATTGGTCGGAATTTATTGATTATGTATATAGTACTTATCCAATTAAAAATAAAGCTAGATACAATTTTCTCAATCTAGCAGAAATGGCAAAAGACGAAGAGATAGAAAATTAACACAAGTCACTCCATCGCGGAGTGGCTTTTTTGTTGTGTCTGTTGTGGTATAATATCCCTAATAATATTTAGGGGAGATATACTATGGCAGATTATCCAGATAATACGCCGATAAAGGATAGAGTATTACATAAGGAAAGTGTACTTAGATTGCTCAATGATATTGAGTATTTTGAGCTGACAGTTTATAAATTTACTGTTGAAGAAAGTAACCAATACACTGAATTCGATTCGAACAATGGAAGCCATAATTATTACTTAATTCGTTCTAACGGTAAGTTAGTTATGAGTAGGACTTTGGTTGATTTGTCTTTGTTCGATACAGGTGAAGATGATTATGGGCTTGATTGGAACACTTCACATTATAATAAAGCTCTGTTTGATTTAGGTATCAAAGTTTACCACAAAAATGGCACTAATAAACGTGCTTATAAAAAAGCAATAGATAGTGGTTTATTAGAGTATCGAGCTGATGTATAAAATGAAACCGCAAAGGGTGAATTTATGAAAATACATCCAAACAGAAGTGGTTTAACTAGAAGATTGGCTAAAGCCTTCGCAAACGAAATAGTACGTGACAAAAAGAAACAGAGGGGACGAAAGCAGCAACGGCCAATTGTCGCTAATAAAAGCACAAAGGAAAAAATGAGTGAAGCTTGGAATAATATTGGATACGTTGTTGCTTTTATTATTTTAATTACACTTATTATTAAGGTTGTTGATGCAATAAAACTTATTTTCCATATTGAGTAGAAATTCACTTACTGTCCTATCTAATCGATAGGGCTTTTTTGTTATACAAATTTGTGAAAAGGTGGGAAATGAAAAATGAATATTGATAAAGTTAAGGTGCTACGCATCGTATCACTTATGCTGGCTATTTTAGGAATCACCAATATGGTAGCATCTCGATACGGGTATGGCATTCCAGACGCAGAGATTGAATTCTACGCTAATTTAATCAGTTACGCATCTACGGTTATCTTTGGGATTACAATCGAAAGCAAGGCCATTTCTGCTCTTTTTAAGGGTAGGGGTGGAGTTTGATGCAGCTTAATGAAAACCTAGCAAAGAGTGAATCGCGCATATCCAAACTAAATTCAATTGTAGCTCAGAAAGCTAGACAACTCGTTATCGCGGCTTTTAATGAAGGAATCTATATTGTGATTGTTCAAGGATTGCGAACAATGGATGAACAAGCAGCCTTATATGCTCAAGGTAGAACAACAGCAGGATCAATTGTGACGAATGCTAGGGCTGGCTACAGCTATCATAATTACGGCCTAGCATTAGACTTCGCTTTGCTTGCTGATGACGGTTATAACGTCTTGTGGACAGTTAATGACAAGTGGCGTAGAGTCGGAGCAATAGGTAAGTCATTGGGTTTCGTTTGGGGTGGAGATTGGACAGTTCAAAAGGAAGGTATTGTTGATTTTCCACACTTTGAAATGTGCTTTGGTTTGAGCATTAATGACTTAGTTAAAGGTGCGAAGTTACCAGAATTAGAAGAGGATGACGATATGAATAAAGTACTTGAATACGAAGATTGGGCATGGACAGAATTAGATTGTTATCTAGGCGATGCTTATAACGATGGCACATTAGAGGATTGGAAATGGGTTCAATCTGTAAGAGATAAGACTTTGACTTATAAGGATTTATTGCTTCTTAAGGTTTTGATTGATGAGCGTAGACGGAAAATTGCTTGATTAAAGGGTAAACGGAGCTATTTTTTTATGAAATAGAGAAATTAAGCAATATTTAATAGAAATAGAGACTATCGACATTATAATCCGACACATTTATCAAATGTAGTTTGTTAATATTTCACTGAAGTATTACAAACGTAAATTTGATGGAGGTTTTGGGGCATGATTAAGAAAAAGAAGTATTTCCTAATGCTGGGGTGTTCACTAGTTTTTCTGCTTTCTGGTGTCGCTTATGGAAAAGATTTATTACCCTCACAAATAAGCTCATTAACAGTGTGCGTAAAACAGAATGGACAAATTTCATTATCTGATTTGAATGGTACATGTAAAAAAGGTGAAATTGCAGTTTCCTTAAAAGGTGAACAGGGAGCACAAGGTCCTAAGGGCGATACTGGTCCAACTGGGCCTCAAGGTGTTGCTGGACCTCAGGGCATAAAAGGAGACAAGGGTGACGTTGGCCCTCAAGGATTGCCCGGCGGGTCTGGTGCAAAAGTAATATCAGGTCTTGTAGGATGGAATGGAAAGCCATTTGAAGGAACTGAGTATTCTGTTAAAAAGCTTAACGTAGGTCAATATGAAATAACTTTTCCAAAGGGTACATTTAATAAGGGGCCAGTCATAACAGTAACTCCCTCAGGCTTTGTTCCCACAATTGCGATGACAACTTTAACGACATTTGGTGATTATGCCACATTTAGAGTAACCCTCAGACAGTATGTAGACAATTCATTCAATGATGCAGACAGTGATTTTTCTTTTATAGTTGCTGAAACAAGTGGATTAGCCAACTCTAACTAACATAGTAAAATAAAAAAGACCTGTGCGAATTTTATCGCATGGGCTTTTTTGTGTTGTCTTGATTGCTAGGGGAGATAATGTGTCCATGTAAGGAGTAAAGTGTTTTAGATCTAGTACTAACGTGGACACAATATCCCCAGCATTATTATTAGTCCCTATAATAAGGCGACTGTGTTGTTCTATTCCAAACAATACTTGATGAGGAATACGTTTCTTTAACATTGGAATCAAAGTATTTATCAGTGAAATCATACAATTTTTCAAACGCCTTAAATTCAAATTGCAATATTAATAAGTTTTCATTGCTTTCAGCGTGAACAGCTCCGATAACTTTAATCTTGCTCAAAAAATCAATGATTTCTTCACGTGTACTGTGTTCATCACGAACTTTAAAGTTACTGATGTTATTAATTATTTCGTCAATATCGCTCAGGTTCTTATAAATATCCTCATTACTCATGATAACTTCTTGCAATTGGCTGTTTAATGTTTCGTACTCGGAGTTGATTTCATTCGTTAAATCATCAAGTTCATCATCTTTGAATTTTCCCAAAGAGTATAGTTTTAGTACGCGTTTTCTTTGTGCATCAAGTTCATCAATTTGTGAACGTAAGGTTGAGGCATCTTGTTCTTTTTGATTGTCTATTTTCTCAAGTAACTTACCCTTGATTATATTCAAATCAGTAAAATAGGATTCCTTAAAATTTCGTATTGTTTCCTCAATTCCATTACCAATAAAATGCTCAATGGCCCACTCTAATACATCCTCGTAGAGATTTGGTGCGTCACATGCTTGTACACCTTTGCTTTTTTTTGTGCCACAATTAAACAAGATTTTTCCTCGATCAGAGTTTCTTACATAAGCGGCACCACATTTATTACAGATTATTAATCCAGAAAACTCACCAATGCCTTTATAAACTCCTCTTTGTTCAGTTCCTTTATCGAAACGCAACTGCTTGGCCGACTCGAATAATTCTTTACTAATAATAGTAGGTACAACATCCTCATGAACTTCCCATTCTGTCTCAGGCTTAACTTTAGCGTAATGCTTGTTAAAAACTGCTCCACTGTCCCATTTATTACGTACAAGTGTTCCACAATACTTCTCATTAGATACAATATGTTTGATTGCGTTAATGCTGAATGGTTTTCCGTTCCTTGTAAAGATTAATTTACTTTCAAGATGATTAATAATGCGTCGAAACCCATAGCCCTCATTAACATAAAGATGATATATTAAACGTACGACTTCTGCTTCTCCTTCATTTATCTCCAATCTTTTTTCACCTTCAAAATAGTCATAACCATATAGTCTATGTGCAGCAAATAAGGAACCCCATTTTGCTGTTTTACTCAATCCAGCTTTTAATTTCTGAGACTTGTCGCGTGAATCATTCGCCGCAAAGGTCATCATTAATTCAATGTAAAACATATCTCCATCATTTTCAGTGCTCTTATTGCAGTCGAGGAAATCAATGAATACACCTTTTGATTTCAATTCCCGAAGAGGATCTATAGCTAGGATGTCACGAGCAAAACGACTTAGATTCGTCACTAGTATCCTGTTGAATTTAGGTTCGCGTTTCATCGAGGCTTCGAAGTGAATTTTTTTCTTGCTCTTTGAAGGGTAGGAGACATCAACCCCTCCATCATAAAGCATTTGTAGAAATTGTTCGCGCTTGAACTTTGTGGCTGTCAATCCGCGATCAGCGTAAATATGTATCAGCTCGTAATCTTTAAATGAATCCTTATTACCAATTTCTTCGCGAAAAAAACGTTGTTGTGAATCAAAACTTAAATCTTGGTCTTGACTGGATGTTGACACACGACAATAAGCAGCGACTTTTGTTTTCAATGTTTCAGCTCCATATACTAGTGGATTAAGGGTGTGTTTGTCTACTTGCAATTGTAACATAAAAGTAGAATATTATGCATCCCGGCCGCAGCGATCATCATGGCACGCTTCACTTGGTGCTGTCCGTTGACATCGGCATAATCTTCGACAAAGTTGTGTTCATCGGCAGAAATTGTCGAAAGTTCACCACGTTCATAATTAATGCCATTAAATATATATTCATGTTGGGATTGGTTGTTCCATGACTTGAAATCAGAGAGGTTAGTTATCGCGCACACCTCAATACCTTCTATTAAAGCAGCTTCAGGAGCATTCGCGAGGGGAAGGCAGACGCGTTTAATTCCTAGCTTTTTCGCGGCATGCGCCATAGAAAGAACACCCGGAATGGGGCGAAGAGAACCATCCAAAGCAAGTTCACCTAGAAACAAAGTGTGCAGAAAGCTGTCCATTGGCACTTGACCGGTTGTAATCAAAATTCCTATCGCAATGGCTAAATCAAAGGATGAGCCCTCTTTGCGTAAATCTGCTGGTGCGAGATTGACCGTAATCCGATCCATGGGAAATGTGTACCCACAATTTTTGATGGAGGAGCGCACTCTTTCAACGGATTCCCGAATAGCCGAATCGGGGAGACCAACCAAGTTAATTTGGGGTAAGCCACTTGAGATATCAACCTCTACTTCGATCGTTTGTCCTTCTATTCCCTGCAAGCAAGCGCTCATGACTTTGCCATACATGAAAAAAACACCTTCCTCTCCATAGTTACGCAGCCGTTTCGAGCTGTCATAAAGTGGGATAAAAGGTGCTTCCTTATTGATCCGTTTTATACTTTGTCCTAATTGTATACGATAATGGTAAAATTACGCAATCCGGAAATGATCACCGCGTACGTTTTAAAAATGCACGGCTTGCACATACTGGAACTAGAGGTGATGATATGCAGGAGAAACCGTATTTTTGTCCCAATTGTCGTTCTAATCGAATCAAGTTCAGTGTAATCACTAGTTACTCTCAGTCCTTTTTGAAGGACGCTTTATCAGGAAATATTACAGAATTCAAGGATCCTGACGCAATACCAGAGCCAGAACCTACGATTCAATGCTTGGTGTGCAGTTTCACGGGTAATGAGCTTCGCTTCATTAAACAGGCGGAGCGTGAACCGCGGATGAATACACCAACAACGCCGCATTATTAAAAAAGTCGAAACTAGACGTATTTTTCAGCTTATTGAAAATGCGTCTTTTTTTATGTTGAAAGTGATAGCTAAAGTTTTTCAGGCTGAAAGGAAAGTTTGAACGCATTAACGAAAAAAATAAGGAAACTGTCGAAAATTAGTGATACAATGGTTAGGGCTTGTGAAGAAGTGTGATACTAATTCCGGCAGCAAGATTTATTTCGTGCACTACACAAATAGGAAATTACACTTTTTCCATGTATAGCACGTTTAGAAAGTCCATACTGATAGGAGGATTTTAGGAAATGAATATCCATGAGTATCAAGGCAAAGAAGTCCTGAGACAGTACGGAGTCAACGTTCCTAACGGAAAAGTTGCTTTTACCGTTGACGAAGCTGTTGAAGCAGCGAAAGAACTCGGAACATCCGTCGTTGTAGTTAAGGCGCAAATTCATGCCGGAGGTCGCGGGAAAGCTGGCGGCGTTAAGGTAGCCAAAAGCCTCGATGAAGTTCGTACATATGCTAGCGAAATTCTGGGTAAAGTTCTTGTCACTCACCAAACAGGTCCTGAAGGCAAAGAAGTTAAACGTCTTTTGATCGAAGAAGGCTGTGACATTAGGAAAGAATATTATGTTGGTGTTGTTGTTGACCGTGCTACAGGCAGCGTCGTTTTGATGGCATCTGAAGAGGGCGGTACGGAGATTGAAGAGGTTGCTGAGCATTCTCCTGAGAAAATCTTTAAAGAAGTTGTGGATCCTGCGATTGGTCTTCAAGCTTTCCAAGCCCGCAGACTTGCTTACTCCATCAATATTCCTAACGAGCTTGTTAACAAAGCGGTTAAATTCATGCTAGCTCTTTATAAAGCATTCGTAGAGAAAGACGCGTCCATTGCCGAAATCAACCCACTAGTTGTTACTGGTTCTGGCGACGTTATGGCTCTTGATGCCAAATTGAACTTTGATTCCAACGCTCTTTTCCGTCACAAAGATATCGTTGAACTTCGTGACCTTGAAGAAGAAGATGCGAAAGAAATCCAAGCTTCTAAATTTGACCTGAGCTACATTGCTCTTGATGGTAACATCGGTTGTATGGTTAACGGTGCAGGACTTGCTATGGCCACTATGGACATTATCAAGCACTACGGCGGAGACCCGGCTAACTTCCTAGACGTAGGGGGCGGTGCTACGAAAGAGAAAGTAACAGAAGCTTTTAAAATCATCTTGTCCGATGAGCAAGTTAAAGGAATCTTCGTTAATATCTTCGGTGGCATCATGCGTTGTGATGTTATTGCTGAGGGTGTTGTAGCTGCTGCCAGAGAGCTTGGACTTTCCCGTCCGCTTGTTGTTCGTCTTGAAGGAACTAACGTTGAACTTGGTAAAAAGATTCTTAACGAATCCGGCTTGAACATTGTTGCTGCTGACTCCATGGCAGATGGCGCACAAAAAATCGTTGCTTTAGTTAAATAATTAAACCCGAGCGGTTTCAAATAATATAGGGGATGTGAACAAAAGATCATGAGTATTTTGGTTAATAAACATACAAAAGTCATTACTCAAGGGATTACCGGCGCTACGGGTTTGTTTCATACCAAAGGCGGTCTGGAATACGGCACACAAATGGTTGGTGGCGTAACCCCAGGTAAAGGCGGAACAAAAGTAGATATCACATTGGAAAACGGTGAGCTAGTTCAGCTTCCAGTTTTCAACACCGTTATCGAAGCTAAAAATGCAACTGGTGCTACGGCATCCGTTATCTATGTACCACCAGCTTTTGCTGCAGAGTCAATCATTGAAGCTATCGAAGCTGAACTTGATCTGGTTATCTGTATCACAGAAGGTATTCCTGTTCTTGATATGGTTAACGTGAAACGTTACCTAGAAGGCAAGAAAACCGTTCTAATCGGACCTAACTGTCCGGGAGTAATTACACCAGGCGAGTGCAAAATCGGTATTATGCCGGGTTACATTCATACGCCAGGTCACGTAGGTGTAGTTTCCCGTTCCGGGACATTAACTTATGAGGCAGTTCACCAATTGACAACTCGCGGCATTGGACAATCCTCTGCTGTAGGTATCGGTGGAGACCCTGTTAAAGGCTCCGAGTTCATCGACATCCTTAAACGTTTTAACGATGATCCAGATACGTATGCTGTCATCATGATTGGTGAAATCGGCGGTACGGCAGAAGAAGAAGCGGCTGAGTGGGTTGCTGCGAATATGACGAAGCCAGTTGTAGGCTTTATCGGTGGTAAAACAGCCCCTCCAGGAAAACGTATGGGCCATGCTGGCGCAATCATTTCCGGTGGTAAAGGTACAGCTGCTGAGAAAGTTGCAACGATGGAAAGATGTGGTATCCGCGTAGCGGCTACACCATCCGAGATGGGCTCTACACTTGTTAGTGTGCTTGAAGAAAAAGGCATGCTGGACAAAGTTATTACAAAAAAATAGTTTTCTTCTAACGAAGGTAAGCAACCTTCCATCTCCCTGAATCAGGGATTTGGGAGGTTTTTTGTTTTTCTTGGCTTTGCAATTATTTGTTATTCGAGAAGGGAGTGTATATACTTATGGATAATCGTTTCATTTTGTTTGGCCTTCACGAGCTCGAGGGCGTTGGTTGGAAAACCATTCTTCAGCTTCTAAGTCGCTTTCCTGATCTGCATGTGTTGTTTGAGCTTTCAGCTGCAGCAATTGCCTCTAAAGGTATCCGGACTTCCATTGCTGAACAAATTGCCACGCGTTTTACACCGACTTTTATTGAGCAAAAGCTACAATTATATAAGAAGCAATCCATTCAAATTCTCACGCTTTTGGATGAGGACTACCCTTCGGTTCTAAAAGAAATTGCGCAGCCTCCCTGGGTTTTATATGTGAAAGGAAATGTTTCATTATTGAATGGGCGTCTCCTTGGTATAGTAGGAACACGTACCCCTACTCTTTATGGAAAGAAGATTGCTGAGGAATGGGCAGCTGCCCTTTCAAGAGCAGGATTCGGTATCGTAAGCGGATTGGCTAGAGGGATTGACAGCAAGGCTCATATTGGCGCATTGCAAGGTAAATCCAAAACGGTAGCAGTTCTTGGATGTGCGATTAATCAAATTTATCCGCGTGAGAATGCATTATTATATCGAAATATAGAACAAGAGGGTGTCATCATTTCTGAATATCCCATTGGCACGGGCATGAGGCCAGGTATGTTTCCGCAGAGGAATCGTATCATAGCAGGGTTGACATTAGGAGTTATGGTTGTGGAAGCAGCAGAAGATAGCGGATCACTGATTACAGTTGAGTTTGCGGTGGATGAATCAAGAGATGTATTCGCCGTTCCTGGTCCTATTGACTCAAATCAAAGTAGTGGCGTCCACAAGCTTCTAAAGGATGGTGCTAAACTGGTTACCCGTGTTGAGGAGATTGTAGAAGATTATAAACATATGTTAAGCGCGGAAGACCAGGGGGCCATGAAGAAGCCTTTGCCGACATTTTCGCTTACAGATGAGGAGGGCGAAATCGTTCGAAAGTTGTCGAATGAGCCTGTATCCATTGATGCTTTGTTGGAGGACAGTCAATTTACGTTTGGACATTTGCATGCAGTTCTGTTATCTTTGGTAATGAAAAAGGCGATTAAACAGCTTCCGGGTTCTACTTACATACTAGCATAGGCTAATACGAAGCTTTTCTTCTCGCCAATAGACTTTACCTTGAAACCAAGAGGGGAGGAAGGACGATCCATGGCGGATTCTTTAGTCATAGTTGAGTCACCAGCAAAAGCCAAAACCATTGGCAAATATTTGGGAAGTAAATTTATCGTAAAAGCCTCGATGGGTCATATTCGCGACCTTCCGAAAAGCCAAATTGGCGTAGAAGTGGATCGTAACTTTGAGCCTAAATACATAACAATCCGCGGTAAAGGTTCTATACTAAAAGAATTAAAAGATGCGAGTAAAAAAGTAAAAAAAATATATCTGGCGGCGGATCCGGATCGTGAAGGTGAAGCGATTGCCTGGCACTTAGCTCATTATTTGGATGTAGGTCCCGAAGAGCTCTGCCGTGTTGTATTTAATGAAATAACGAAGGATGCGGTCAAGGATGCCTTCAAAACACCGCGTCGAATTAATCAAGATCTCGTTAACGCTCAGCAAGCTCGGCGCATTTTGGATCGACTTGTTGGTTATAAAATCAGTCCTTTACTTTGGAAAAAAGTAAAAAAGGGATTATCTGCAGGTCGTGTACAGTCGGTAGCAGTTAAATTGATACAAGACAGAGAGAATGAGATCAAAGCCTTCGAACCAGAAGAATATTGGTCGATAACCGTTGTCTTGGACGCTGGTAAAACGGTGTTCGAAGCAAAGTATCACAGCATTAACGGTGAGAAAAAGGAACTGCATTCGCAAGAAGATGTCGATCTGATTTTAACCGCGATGGGCAGTGATGCTTTTACAGTGAAAGAAGTGAAAGAGAAAGAACGGCAGCGTAATCCTTCTCCTCCTTTCATTACAAGCTCAATGCAACAGGAAGCGGCAAGGAAACTTAATTTCCGTGCATCGAAGACAATGTCTGTCGCACAGCAATTATATGAAGGAATAGATTTAGGCAAAGAAGGTACGGTTGGTTTGATTACCTATATGCGTACCGATTCAACCCGTATTTCGCCGGTTGCCCAAGAGGAAGCCAAAGATTTTATCTTTAATAAATATGGCCCAGCTTTCTACCCAGAGACACCGCGCCAGTACACGAAGAAAAATGCTAATGCCCAAGACGCGCATGAAGGTATTCGGCCTACATCTGTGCTTCGAGAACCTGATCAAATGAAGGCATTTCTAAGTAAAGATCAATATCGTCTGTACAAGCTGGTATGGGATCGTTTCGTAGCTAGTCAAATGGCTTCAGCCGTCTTGGATACAATGACCATTGATTTAACTGCTGGAGAAACTGTTTTTAGAGCGAATGGTTCTAAGATGAAGTTTGCAGGATTTATGAAAGTTTATGTCGAGAGCAATGATGACGGGACGACAGAAGAGGACAAATTGCTGCCACCTCTGACTAAGGGTGATTCTTTGCAAAAGCAAAGCGTGGATCCGAAGCAGCACTTTACTCAACCGCCTCCAAGGTATACAGAAGCGCGTTTAGTTAGGGCTTTAGAGGAAATGGGCATCGGTCGTCCGAGTACGTATGCACCGACACTGGAGACGATTCAGAAGCGTGGGTATGTTGCGATCGAAGAGAAGAAATTCGTGCCTACGGAGCTTGGTGAATTAGTTATTCAATTGATGCAGGAGTTTTTTCCTGAAATTCTCGATATCGAGTTCACGGCTCATATGGAAGAGGAGCTAGACTTTGTCGAAGAGGGAAAAGAGGACTGGGTTCGAGTTCTGGATACATTCTACACATCCTTTGAAAAGCGGCTAATTTTCGCTGAAGAGGAAATGAAGGAAATCGAAATCCAGGATGAAATTTCGGATGAGATTTGTGAGAAATGCGGTAAACATCTTGTTTATAAAATGGGGCGTTTCGGTAAGTTTCTGGCATGTTCAGGATTCCCTGATTGTCGCAATACGAAACCGATCATTAAAGATATTGGTGTTACTTGTCCAACTTGTCATACTGGGAAAATTGTCGAACGCAGAAGCAAAAAGGGGCGAGTTTTCTATGGTTGCGATCAGTATCCAACCTGTGACTTTGTCTCATGGGATAAACCGGTCAATAAGCCATGTCCTGTATGCAGCTCGATGATGATCGAGAAAAGAAGCAAGAATGGCGTGAATATTCAATGTACCGTGTGTGATCATAAAGAAGAAGTTAATGACGATAATTCAGATGATATGAAAGATTAGAGGTGTCTGATTTTGCCAGAATATCAAAGAGTAACAGTCATCGGTGCAGGATTGGCTGGAAGTGAAGCCGCCTGGCAAATTGCCCGTCAGGGTGTGCCTGTTACTTTATACGAAATGCGTAATGTCCGTAAAACTCCAGCACATATAACAGATCAATTTGCTGAACTAGTCTGTAGTAACTCACTACGTTCGAATGGTCTAACCAACGCTGTCGGAGTACTGAAGGAAGAAATGAGAAGAATGGATTCGCTCATTCTATCTTGTGCAGATGAGCATGCTGTACCGGCAGGAGGCGCGTTAGCTGTTGACCGCGACGGGTTCTCTCAAGCAGTTACAACGACGCTACGTAACCATCCGCTCATAGAAGTTCGCAATGAGGAAGTTCAAACCTTGCCTGAAGGCATAACGGTAGTTGCCTCAGGTCCATTAACATCACCAGCCCTTTCTGCAGGCCTCAAAGAGCTTATGGGCGAGGAGTACTTGTACTTTTATGATGCAGCAGCTCCGATCGTGGAGAAGGACTCCATTGATATGAATAAGGTGTACTTGGCTTCCCGTTATGACAAAGGAGAAGCAGCTTACCTTAACTGTCCTATGACAGAAGAAGAGTTTAATGTTTTCTATGAAGCTTTAATAACTGCAGAGGTTGCTGAGCTGAAGGAATTCGAGAAAGAAATTTATTTCGAAGGCTGTATGCCCTTAGAAGTCATGGCGAAACGAGGTAGACAAACGGTACTGTTCGGGCCAATGAAACCAGTTGGTTTAATAAACCCGCATACAGGTAAGATGCCGCATGCTGTCGTTCAACTCCGTCAAGATAATGCAGCGGGAACTTTATATAACTTAGTCGGCTTCCAAACCCATTTGAAATGGGGAGAGCAGAAACGGGTATTATCCTTGATTCCAGGGTTAGAGCAAGCGGAGTTCGTACGCTATGGTGTTATGCATCGTAACACGTTTATTAACTCTCCGAAGCTTCTTGAACCTACTTATCAATTTAAACGTCGTGAAAATTTGTTTTTTGCAGGTCAAATGACGGGTGTAGAAGGATATGTGGAATCTGCGGCTTCCGGACTGATAGCAGGAATGAATGCGGGGCGTTTAGCTAAAGGGCAACCTTGTTTGGTTGTTCCGGAGGAAACGACTCTGGGTAGTATGGCACATTATATCACGACAGCTGACTTTAAACATTTTCAGCCGATGAATGCTAATTTTGGTTTGCTTCCACAATTGCCCGAACGAATTCGTAACAAAAAAGAGAAGTACGAGAAGCTGGCTAATCGAGCTTTGGAGAGTATTCAGAATTTTAAGAAAACATTTGCGGAGTAGGTTGTAATTGGACTCTTTGCTATGTTACTATAATTATGTTTTGTAGCATTTTTCATTCGTTTCCTCATACATTTACCTCTAGATGCGGTCATTTCTCGAATTGACCTCGCTAGAGGTTTATCTCATTTATGAGACCGAAACCAACGTATAGAGTAACTTTCATGGTGTATGATTCCATTTGAGAGGTGAGAAGAGATGGATCCTAATCAAGCTACGTTTCATGCGACAACAATCTTTGCTATTCGTCATCAAGGTAAGGGAGCTATTGCTGGAGATGGGCAAGTGACATTTGGCAACAGCATGATTATGAAAAGCACGGCCAAAAAAGTTCGGCGTTTACATAGAGGAAAAGTCATCGCTGGTTTTGCTGGTTCTGTTGCCGATGCGATTACACTTTTTGAGAAATTCGAAGGCAAGCTAGAAGAGCACCACGGTAATTTGCAGCGTGCTGCGGTAGAACTTACGAAGGACTGGCGTCAGGATCGCGTCCTGCGACGTCTTGAAGCCATGATGATCGTTATGGATTCAACAGGTTTGCTGTTGCTCTCGGGAAATGGTGAGGTTATTGAGCCTGATGACGGTATTTTGGCTATTGGGTCTGGTGGCAGCTTTGCATTAGCTGCTGGAAGAGCGTTGCATCGCCATGCGTCGTCGCTAAGCGCTAAGGAAATAGCCCATGCTGCCCTAACAACTGCAGCTGAAATATGTGTGTTTACGAATCATAATATTATTGTGGAAGAAATTGAATAGTTAACTATTGAAAAGTTAATGCTTACGATGTTAGTTTTGCTAAAGCAAAACTTTTAGGAGGGTACAAAATGGCAAACAGCTCCCTTACACCTAAACAAATTGTCCAAGAATTGGATCGATACATAGTAGGTCAGAAAAAAGCAAAGAAATCAGTTGCTATTGCTCTGCGAAACCGTTATCGGAGAAATCTCGTAGATGAGGCTATGCGGGATGAAATTGTTCCGAAGAATATACTCATGATAGGGCCTACCGGCGTTGGAAAGACTGAAATTGCGCGCAGACTAGCTAAGTTGGTTGGCGCACCATTCATTAAGATAGAGGCCACCAAATTCACAGAAGTCGGCTATGTTGGTCGCGATGTGGAGTCAATGGTACGTGATCTGATCGAAACTTCCGTTCGTATGGTAAAGGCTGAGCGGATGGAAAAGGTGAAAGACCGAGCTGAGAAGCTCGCTAACGAGCGACTAGTTAACTTGCTGGCGCCAAGTCCTGCGCGTTCCAAAACACAGCGTAATCCTCTTGAGATGCTATTTGGTGGGCAGAACCAACCGGATCAAGAAGAAAGTGCTCCAGACCCTTCACTTGCCGCAAAAAGGGTTCAAATCGCTGAGCAATTGACTAATGGTAAATTAGAGAATGAAGTTGTAGAAATCGAAGTGGAAGACTCTTCACCATCAATGATGGATATGCTGGCTGGTCAAGGCAATGAACAAGCTGGCATGAACATGCAGGAGATGTTCGGCAATCTTCTCCCGAAGAAAATGAAGAAACGTAAGCTGCTTGTTAAGGAAGCCAGGAAAGTGTTAGCTCAAGAAGAAGCGCAAAGATTGATTGACATGGATGAAGTGATCCAGGAATCTATTACTCGCGCGGAACAATCCGGTATTATTTTTATTGATGAAATCGATAAGATCGCTAGTAATAGCCGCGGCGGCAGCGGACCGGACATTTCTCGGGAAGGTGTTCAGCGAGACATTTTACCGATTGTAGAGGGATCTACGGTTGTAACTAAATATGGGCCCGTGAAGACGGACTATGTCTTATTTATTGGTGCAGGTGCTTTCCATATTGCTAAGCCTTCTGATTTAATTCCAGAGCTTCAGGGAAGGTTCCCAATTCGAGTGGAATTAAGTAACTTGACCTTGGAAGACTTTGTTTCTATTTTAAAAGAACCCAAAAATGCATTAACAAAACAATATACAGCATTGTTGCAAACGGAAGGTATAACGGTTGAGTTTGCGGACGAAGCTATTTATGAAATTGCTCGTATCGCGGTTGAAGTTAATCAGAATACGGAGAATATTGGTGCTCGGCGATTACACACCATTTTAGAAAAATTGCTGGAGGATCTATCCTTCGAAGCGCCTGAGATTACATTGGAGTCCATTGTTATTAACCCGGAATATGTTCGTGAGAAACTCAGTGATATTGTACAAAATCGAGATTTAAGTCAATATATCTTATAGTAAAGAACTATCGCATGGTTAAGTAAGTAGGAGGCAGTTAAATGAGTTTATTAAATAAAACAAGAAGGCTAAATCGCTTGCTGCAAAAAGAAGCTGGCAACGCAGTTAGCTTTATGGATATGGCCGAAGTGCTGCGTGATATTGTTATTGCGAATATCTACGTCGTTAGCCGCAAAGGCAAAATTTTAGGTTATGCAGTAACGAATGATCCTGTTTCACCGGAAATGAATCAGACCATATTAATTGAACGCAGATTTCCGTTGGAGTCGAACAATTTGCTTCTGAAGATTGAGGAAACATCATCAACAGCAGAACCAGACAGTCCATATTTCTATTACACGGAGCAAATGAAAGATATGTTTCCATACACGCATACGACTTTAGTACCAATTATTGGCGGGGGCTCTCGTTTGGGAACGCTCATATTAAGTCGCAGTGAAGGAACTTTCATTGATGATGATTTAGTGCTGGCTGAATATGGATCTACCGTTATTGCAATGGAAATATTAAGAGAACGTGCGGAAGAAATTGAGGAAGAAGCTAGAAGTAAAGCTGTCGTCCAAGTTGCGATAGGTTCCTTATCTTTCAGTGAAATGGAAGCTGTGGAACACATTTTTGAAGAATTAGATGGTAAGGAAGGTCTATTGGTAGCGAGCAAAATTGCCGATCGGGTAGGCATTACTCGTTCTGTTATTGTTAACGCACTTCGCAAACTGGAAAGTGCCGGAGTTATTGAAACTCGTTCGCTTGGTATGAAGGGCACTTATATCCGTATTTTAAATGAGCAATTAATACAAAGTATCGAGCAATTAAAAACGAAACTCTAGATAAACACATAGAAAAGCCCTGTCTTGTAAAAGATAGGGCTTTTTTCTTATTGTAAGTTATCGTAATTTCTTAGATGATAAGAAAGGTTACCGAATCTTTTACAAATTTCTACAATAAGGACCATTTCGAATTATTTTATGAAAATAATGTCGAAATAAGAAGGAATCGATAAATACAATGTTGAAGTATAAGTCGAATATTCTATAGACGGGGGGTAACATAATGTCTCTGATAGACAAACCAAGTTGGAACTTGATGGAGCGATCGCTGGATGCATCGACTCTAAGACAAAAGGTTGTAGCAAACAACGTAGCCAATGCGGATACACCCTTCTTTAAGCGTTCGGATGTCGTGTTCGAAGAACTTTTACAAGGTCAGATGAATTCATCAACACCCACTATAGAAGGTTATCGGACAGACCCAAGGCATTTCTTAATAGGAAAATCCACAAATCTGCCAAATTCAGAAATAAAAACAGATGAATCGACAGCGATTAATAACAATATGAACAATGTCGATATGGATTATGAAATGTCGTTAATGGCCAAAAACCAACTTAAATACAATGCAATGATTCAACAAATGAATAGCGAATTCAAAAAAATGCGCACAGTCTTAGGAGGGAAGTAATAACCAATGAGGTTAACCAATGGATTTGACATCAGCTCTTCGGCACTGACTGCTCAACGATTAAGAATGGATGTTGTCTCTTCTAATATAGCGAATGCGGATACAACACGTGCTAAGTTCGTAGATGGGAAATGGGTTCCCTATACAAGGAAGTTAGTTGCTTTTGAAACGAAGTCACAGCCCAGCTTTGCGCAATCGCTTAAATCAGCAATGGCCGATGGTACTGGTGAAGGTGTGCGGGTGAATAAAATTTTTGATGATAAGTCGCCTTTGAAGCAGGTATATAACCCAACTCATCCAGATGCGGATGCGAATGGATTCGTTTATATGCCCAATGTCGATGTGCTTAAAGAAATGGTCGATATGATCTCTGCGACTAGATCTTATGAAGCGAACGTAACCGCCCTTAATGCAAGTAAATCAATGATAACCAAAGCTTTGGAGATTGGTAGATAACCAGTACAGGAGGTTGCATCATGATTGACAAAATAAGTTACAGTCCACTAAACATCATGAGTTCCATTCAACCAAAGGATAACTCCGGTGAAGGGGCTGCTGATCTTGGTAAAAGATTCGGTTCGTTCCTGAATGACGCCATATCAAACTTAAACACGCAACAACAGCAAGTGGACAACTTGAATCAGAGTTTCATCAAAGGTGAGCTTTCCGATGTTCATCAACTGACAATAGCCTCTGAGAAAGCATCGCTAGGACTTGAGTTGACTGTACAAGTCAGAAACAAAGTCCTTGAAGCTTACCAAGAAATGATGAGAATGCAGCTGTGATTGAGTTAGATGCTGCTAAATTTTGGTTCGATGAGGTGACAGAGTGAACGAGAACCTGCTCCAGTACTGGGAAAAGGTGAAGCAATATTGGAATCGTTATAGTAGAACTACCAAAATCACTTTTATAGCAACGGTTGTCCTACTGATTCTTACTGCTGCAATTATAAGTATTAATTTATCAAAAACGGAGTATTCACTCGCATTTACGGAATTGCAGCCAAGTGATGCTTCAGCCATCAAGTCGTATCTAGATACCGCAAAAATACCGTATCATCTTAGTGATGATGGAAAAAGTATCGAAGTACCAACAAGCGAAGTAGCAAATGTAAAGCTTGGTGTTGAGTCCCAAGGTTTAAATAAAAACGGCTCTTTAGGCTTTGGTGCGTTTAGCAACAGCAGTTCATTTGGCATAACAGACAACGAATTCAAAGTGAAATACTTGAACGCGATACAAGGCGAGCTTCAACAGTTGATTAACGCTAATCAAGCAATCGCCAGTTCCAAAGTTCTCATCTCACTTCCAGAAGAAGGACCTTTCTTACAGCAACAGCAAGAAAAAGCAACGGCATCTGTTGTTGTGCAAACGAAGCAGGGATATACCTTAGATCAAGCAAAGGTTGATACGATTTATAATTTAGTATCGCATAGTGTTAAAAATCTCCCTCTAGAGAATATTACGATCTCAGACCAGTATGGACAGAGTCTTGTATCTTCGAAGGTGGGCGGAACATCATCCACGAGTTTAGTCACTAGTCAAGTGGATATTAATAACCAGTTCCGTAATGATTTACAGAAGAATATCAATACGATGCTGGGCACGATGTTTGGCCGTGACAAAGTGAATGTAAGTGTATTCTCAACAATGAATTTTGATCAAAAGAAAAGTAAAGAGCAGCTTGTCAGCGCTCCAAATCAAGTGGATCAAAAAGGATTGGAAATTTCCCTGCAGGAAGCAAGTGAATCGTATCAGAACAATGGTGCGGATACAGGCGGTGTACCTGGTACAGGTACTACAGATGTTCCAGGCTATCCTGGGGCTGCCAGCTCAGGCAAGTCTAATTCAGAGAAAAATAATAAAACTGTCAATTATGAAGTCAACCGAATTACGAACGATATTATTTCTACGCCTTATGTTGTAAAAGACTTAAGTATTAATGTGGGGATTGAGCCTCCGGTTATAGATGATCCCAACTCTTTGACAGCTGAGACCAAGGCTGCAGTGCAAAGTGCGCTAGTAAACATCGTAAGAACTGCATTAGCGGATAATAAGGTTACATATACTGACGCAGATTTACAGAAAAAAGTTACGGTATTCGCACATTCTTTTGCAAGACCAGCGGACACACTCGCATCGAAAACAACAACGTACTTAACGTATGCAGGTTTAGCTCTAGCGGCGCTTGCAATTGGATTAATTGCAGGGTTCGCAATTAGAAAACGAAGAAAAGCTGCGCAGCAACAATTGGAACAAGAAATGAATATAGCGGCAGGTAAAGCAGAACTTCCAACGATTGATATCGAAAATGTTACTAATGACAATCAAGTACGCAAGCAGCTAGAGACTCTTGCCAAAAAGCGACCAGAAGACTTTGTTAATTTGCTTCGTACTTGGTTAGTAGACGAATAGAGGTGCACTTGTATGGCCAAAGCTGCTCTGCAAGGGTTAACCGGACGACAAAAGGCAGCCATTCTTTTGATCAGTTTAGGCCCTGAGGTGTCTGCTCAAATATTTAAGCATTTGCGAGAAGAAGAAATCGAGCAGTTAACGCTAGAAATTGCGAATGTTAGAAAAGTAGATTCTTATGAAAAAGAAACTATTTTATCTGAATTTCATCAGATCTGTTTAGCCCAAGAGTTTATTTCTCAAGGTGGTATTGCTTACGCCAAGGATATTTTGGAAAAGGCATTAGGATCACAAAAAGCGCTTGATATCATCAATAGATTGACAGCAACTCTGCAGGTGAGACCTTTCGATTTTGCAAGAAAAGCAGATCCTGCTCAAATCCTTAACTTCATTCAAAATGAGAATTCTCAGACAATCGCTTTGGTATTGTCATATTTGCAAGCAGATCAAGCTTCGATCATCTTGTCATCACTACCACAGGAAAAGCAAGCTGATGTTGCTAAGCGTATTGCACTCATGGATAGTACCTCTCCTGAAGTCATAAGCCAGGTTGAACGCGTTCTTGAACAAAAACTATCGTCAACTGTGACTCAGGATTACACAAATGCAGGTGGTATTGCTTCCATCGTTCAAATTCTGAATGGTGTCGATCGGGGTACAGAGCGCACTATTCTCGATTCTCTCGAAATTCAGGATCCGGAACTTGCGGAAGAAATTAAGAAACGGATGTTTGTCTTCGAAGATATCGTCAATATCGACAATCGCTCCATTCAACGAATTATCCGCGACATTGAGAATGCGGATTTACAGCTTGCCCTTAAAGTTGCAAGCGAAGAAGTTCGAGATGCCTTGTTCAAAAATATGTCCAAACGTATGGCGGATACCTTTAAGGAAGAAATGGAATTTATGGGACCCGTACGTTTACGTGATGTTGAAGAAGCTCAAACCCGGATTGTTGCAACGATTCGCCGCTTAGAAGAATCTGGTGAAATCATCATCGCACGTGGTGGAGGAGATGATATTATTGTCTAACGTCATTAAATCATTTGCTTATTTTCCGTTAGATGATAAGAAAATAGTAGAAACGATTTCACCACTTGAATTATTACGTGCTGGTATGTTAACAGATGATACAAATCAATTGACTCCTGAACAGCAGCAGGAACTGACAGAAGCTACAAGTATGAAGGAGCAGATCCTTCAAGACGCTGAGGCTTTTGCCCACGAACAAATCGACCAGGCTATGCAGGAGTGCGCAGCGCTTCGAGAACAAACTCACGCAGAAATAACGAGTTGGTGGGAGAGCCGCCGTGCAGAAGATGAAGAGCACATCACGATTTCCAGACAATCAGGATTTGAAGAAGGTTACGAACAAGGGATTGTTCAAGCCGAAGAAAACCTCCGCCAAGAATACGGTGAGATGTTATCAGAGGCTCGAGCCATTTTGGAACAATCTTACAAGCTTAAGCAGCAAATCATTCAAGAATCAGAACCTTTTTTAATTGAACTTAGTACTTCCATCGCTGAGAAAGTCATTGGACGTCAATTAACTTTAAATCCAGAATGGGTTATTGATTTAATTCAGATGGTACTTTCACGTAGAAGAGAAAAAGGGATTATCGCGCTTTGTGTAGCACCTTCACAGTTTGCATATATCCAAGAAGCACGCGAAGAGTTACTAACTTCCATTGATTCACAAGCTGAATTACAAATTATCCCGGACTCTACGGTACAAGACCGTGGTTGTGTGATACGTTCCTCATTTGGAAGCATTGATGCCAGAATTGACACTCAGTTAAAAGAGATTAAGTCGGCGTTAAGACAATTGGCAACTCAAAGTGAGGTATCCGAGTTATGAGCAGCAAGCTGCCAAATGCTGATAAATACAAGGAGCATCTACATACGATTGATCCGATTCGAGTGAACGGTAAAGTGACGCAGGTAATTGGGCTGACAGTTGAGTCAGAAGGTCCTGATGTGAGCATTGGCGATCTTTGCTACATATATCCGCACAAGTCAAACAAGCCGCTAAAAGCTGAAGTCGTTGGATTTCGCAGCAACAAAGTAGTTCTGATGCCACTCGGTGATTTGGATGCAATAGGTCCTGGATGCGATGTCGTAGGTACCGGAAAGCCGCTTACTGTTCATGTTGGCCATGAGCTGCTTGGTAAAGTTTTAGACGGTTTGGGACAACCCTTAGATGGTTCATTCCTCCCGTCTAGAATGGCGCAATATTCAACGAATAATGTGCCTGGGAACCCGCTTACACGTCCACGTGTTCTGAATCCAATTTCGGTTGGTGTTCGCTGTATAGATGGATTATTAACAATTGGCAAGGGACAGCGTGTCGGTATTTTCGCAGGTTCTGGTGTAGGTAAAAGTACGTTGATGGGCATGATTGCACGTAATACATCCGCTGATGTCAACGTAATTGCTCTTATTGGCGAGCGTGGTAGAGAGGTTCTAGACTTTATTGAAAGAGATTTAGGTCCTGAAGGACTTGCTAGATCCGTTGTGATTGTAGCAACTTCTGATCAACCCGCTTTAATCAGAATCAAAGGTGCGATGATTGCAACTAGCATTGCCGAATATTTTCGGGATCGCGGCTTAAATGTCATGATGATGATGGATTCAGTCACTCGTTTTGCTATGGCGCAGCGTGAAGTCGGGCTTGCTGTTGGAGAACCTCCAGCCACACGTGGTTATACTCCTTCGGTTTTTGCAATGCTTCCGCGGCTTCTAGAGCGTTCAGGTACGGGACCAAAGGGCTCCATTACCGCTTTTTATACTGTACTTGTAGATGGGGACGACATGAATGAGCCTATCGCTGATGCTGTGCGAGGTATTTTGGATGGTCATATTGTACTTAATCGCAGCATTGCTAATAAGGGTCATTACCCAGCCATCGATGTTTTATCCAGTGTAAGCCGAGTCATGAAAGAAATTGTTCCTACTGAACACATGGAAGCAGCTGATCAATTGAAGCGACTTCTTTCTATATATAAAGATTCGGAAGATCTTATCAATATAGGGGCATACCAAAAAGGTTCTAACCCAAATATTGATATCGCTATGGATAATATCGAGGCAATATGGGATTTCACGAAGCAAAAAACCTCTGAAAAGTTAACATTTGAAGAAGCTCAAGAACGTTTGATTCATGAATTTTATAAGGGATGAGGCTCCTGAATGAATTTTCGTTATTCTTTCCAGCAAATTGTCGATTTGAAAAACAATGAACGAACACAGGCAGAATGGATACTTTCTGAGGCAATGGGGCAACTAAGGAATGAAGAGACGAGCTTGCATGGATTGTTTGAGCAGAAAGATAGCCTCCATAATGAAATGGCTAGTGTATCTAGCAGTTCGGTATCCATCTCCAAGATGCTGTTGATGCAAAATTACATGAATCATGTTGATCAGCAGATCGCACGCAAGCATTTGGATGTGCAGCAAGCACAGCATGTCGTGCTCAAAAAGCAGGAACATCTTTCGGAAAGAATGATTGATGAGAAAGTTTGGTCGAAGGCAAGAGAGAAGGCATACAACCAATTTCAATCTTTTGTCGCCAAAAAAGAGCAAGAAACTCTAGATGAGATGGCTACTAACCGTTTCAAACGATTAACGTATTGAGGAAGGCAAAGGAGGGAAAAGGAGATGGCCGATACAAGCATAGAGGGTGCATCTTATAGTGCACTGGAACGATTTCTGATATGGTTTGTCATCCCCTTTGTGTTTACGGCAGTTTTGCTCTTCGTGCTGTTGTCAATTTTTGATTATGATATCAAGAGCAGTATTCAGAAGGCGCTGCACAATACACCAGTCATTGGGACAATCGTCCCTGCTCCCAAAGAAAAAGCAGTAGTGACGAGTGATGGTAAAGCACCGACTTCTGAGCAAAGCAACAAGATTAAAGATGAAGAGATTACAAAGCTAAATGCAAGAATTGCTGAACTTCAAACAGCTTTGCAAAAAGCCGATTCGACAACCGAGCAGAAGGATCTTTCACTGAAAGATGCTCAGGCGAAGTTAACTGACTTGGAAGAGAAGCTGAAGAATAAAACGCAAACCGAAGAAGAATACAATAATCAAATTACTCAACTTGCGAATATGTATGCAAAAATAAATCCAAGTAAAGCTGCGCCAATCATTGAAGCTTTGACACCTAAAGAAATGGTTCTTGTGTTTTCAATGATGAAAGCAGATAGTCGTGGTGCGATTCTAGAAAAGATGACCCCTACTAAAGCGGCTGAGGCTTCCATTGGGGTTAAGGATGTTGTTCCTGTGCGCGATAAACAAATTGCTGCCTTGCAAGAAAGATTGGCAACGAATGGAGCGACGAAGACCACAACATCCGTAAGTAAAACAGATTTAGGGCAAACTTTTGCCAACATGACACCGAAAAGTGCTTCCAATGTCCTTCTGGAAATGAATAAATCTAACCCTGATAAAGTGTTAGCTATTCTCAGTGGGATGGATAATGCTTCTCGTTCAAAAGTAATGTCTTCATTATCAGACGCAAATAAAGAAATCACAGCTTCCATTTCAGCTAAACTTGTTCAGTAATGTCATTGATTTCACGAAGGGAGGTGAAAAAAATGGACGTACAAATGCCAACAGTACCTACTGGAAACAATGCTGCTTCAACAGCAACAGGTAAAGCAAGTACGACTGAAACGGCTGCCAAGGATACTTCTTTTAATCAAGTATTAGATGGTCAAATTGTTCAAGAGAATGCTTCTGGTGATGCAAATGCTTCTGATCCAGCTCTTTCTCTGAACATGCTGCTTCAAATGCTTCAAAGCTTGGTTATGCCTCTTCAAGGCGCTGCTGTACAGCAGGTCGAACAAGGAAAGGGAGATCAACCTCTACCAGAAATGCTTTTGGAGGCAATGAACAGTAACCCTAAGCTAGCTGAACAATTATTACAAGATCAGAACGTGAAGAAGTGGTTCGAAGATGCTCAGCAATTGTTAAGCACACTTGGTGATACACAATCTAACACGGCTTTCACACTACCGAATGGGTTGAATCTTCAGCCAGCTGATACATTAAACTTACAAGCCCAGAATACTTTGCTTACACTGACTACTTTGACTAAACAGCAGCCTGACAATCCTATTTTGAAGTTTTTGAACCAGGACTTACTTAGCACGATTGAGCCTTTGCTTCCAGATTTAATGGCGACATTGAAGGGACCAACATCAATAACTGATGCAGCAACGAAATCACTCAAGGCTACTGAAGGTTTAGTAGAAGAAACTAAGAGTGATATCACATCTGTTAACAGAGCAAGTCATGTTAAAAAGGCAAACAAGTTAGGTGTTGAGCAGAAAATTGATGGAGATTCATTTACCCTAGTGCAACCATCAAAGTCAAAGCTTGAGCTTTTAGCAATCAAGAATGTACTTCACGCACCAGTTGTCGAGTCTACTACAGCGTCCGAAGAATCTTTTGCTGCCCTAGTTGATTTGCCGACTGAAGAAGCTCCAGCAACGAATAACATCGTTACGATCGGTGATTTGCAGAAAGCGCAACAGGCTGCTGTTCCAGTTGATAAAACGCCAACAGCAACAATCAATGCGGCGAATTTTACAGAAGAAATGACAGAGCATGTGTTGAAGAACTTGAAGATAACGATGGCTGGCGGTTTTTCTGAAGCTAAACTATCTTTATTCCCTAAAAATCTCGGTCATATTGATGTAAGAATATCGATGCAGGATGGACAACTGATAGCTCAATTTGCAGCTGATTCCTTAGCAGGTAAGCAGATGCTGGAAAGTCAACTTCCGCAGTTACGACAAGCTCTTCAAACACAAGGTTTGCAAGTTGAGAAGCTTGAGGTCACTCAAAATCAAAACATGCAATCTAGTATGTTTCAAGATCAACGTCAACAGCAAACATTTAGTCAATCTCAGCGTCAAAGTAAAAATGCTTCTGGTAACTATGAGGAAGATTCAATTGATTTTAATATAGAAATTGAGAATGTAGCTCAAGTACGAACTGCAGTAAATGGTAACTCCTTCGATGTTATTGCCTAAAAAAGCAATCTATGTGATTCAGCTGGAGGTGAAAGTGTGGCTACAACCCCTATTTCAGGTAATGTTACGGATTTGATCAATACTGGAAATAAAGCAAAATCGAAAGAGAAAGACAACAATACGTTAGGCAAAGATGATTTCCTTAAAATCTTGATTACACAACTTCAAAATCAAGATCCGACGCAACCTTTACAAGATAAAGAGTTTATTGCACAAATGGCGCAGTTTACATCCGTAGAGCAACTGACCAATATGGCCGGTGAAATGAAGCTAATGCGTCAATCTCTTGGTTTTGTTTCAGGCTTGATTGGGAAATCGATCACATGGACGGATATCGACTCATCTGGAGCATCTGTTGAAAAGTCTGGTGTTATTGATTCCATTACATTCAAAGACGGAAATCAATATGCCAATGTGAAGGGAGAGGAAATTTCTCTTGACAAGCTCAAGAAAATTGAGAATGTTGGAGAAACCAAATGACAGAGAGAATATCCATAGGGCAGCTTTATCCTAATGCGGTTTCTCCAGCGTCTACGAGACGAACACCTGTACAGCAACCGGTAACCCAATCCGGTAGCCCTACTTTTCAAAAACTTCTTCAGGAGCAACTTGTTCGTTTCAGTCATCATGCAGAGGTTAGACTTAAAGAGAGAGGCATTCAACTAAAGCCTGAGCAATTGGATAAGCTTAGTACAGCTATTGATAAGGTAGCCGCTAAAGGCGCTAAGGATGCGCTTATGATTTTAGGTGGAAATGCTTTAATTGTTAATGTTCCTAACCGAACTGTTGTGACGGCGCTTGATGGAAATGCGATGAATGAACATGTTTTCACGCAAATTGATAGTGCCATTATTATTTCTTAACCATCAGGCTCGACCGTGCAGGAAGCCTGGAGCTGTGGAGCGATTGAAGCAGTTCATTATATTTATATCCGATTAGGAGGCCTATTATAGATGTTAAGATCCTTGTACTCAGGCGTTTCAGGTATGCGTGGTTTTCAAACGAAATTGGATGTCATTGGTAATAATATCGCAAACGTAAATACCATCGGTTTCAAAGGCAGTCGTGTTATGTTTAAAGATATTCTCAGTCAAACCGTTGCTGGTGTTAGTGCTGCCGATGAGAACCGTGGTGGTGTGAATGCTCAGCAAGTAGGATTAGGCGTTAGTTTGGCTGCCATTGATACAGTACATACGGCTGGAAGTGCAATGACAACGAATGTCACTACTGATTTGCGTGTTAACGGGGATGGATTCTTTGCAGTAGGTACTACCGAGCAGGTGGATGCACCTTACTTGACAAGAGCAGGTAACTTTACTTTAGATGCTTCTAGAAACCTTGTAAATGCAGAAGGGCTACATGTTATGGGGGCTGATAATGCCGGTCCGATAGTGCTTCCTGATGACATAGTTTCATTCTCGATTGCACAAAACGGCGATATCATCGGTGTCAACAATACAGGAGCAACGGTTACTACAGGTCAGAAAGTTGGCGTCGTTAAAGTCATTAACCCTTCGGGGCTTGAGAAAATTGGCGGGAATTTGTATCGTATGACAGCGAATGCAAACCCAGAGGGTGAAATTGTAGTTGGGGCAGCGGGTAATCCAGAAACGGGTACTGGGACACTGATTTCAGGTCAACTGGAAATGTCGAATGTTGACTTAACAGGTGAATTCACCGAAATGATTATTGCTCAACGTGGTTTCCAAGCCAATTCTCGAATTATTACGACTTCGGATGAAGTACTTCAAGAAGTCGTAAATCTTAAACATTAATCTTAAATTGATGTGAAATAGGGGAGCTAGCCTCCCCTTATCCTGATACAGGAGGAGAAGCATGATTTCTCTCACTCGTTTAAACGGGAAAGCGATTATCCTGAATGCCTTGCTTATCGAAATTATTGAAGAGACTCCAGACACAATGATTACATTAACGACAGGAAAGAAAATCACAGTACTCGAAAAGGCAGAGGTTGTGGTAAGCTTAGTGCGGACCTACATGCAGGAGATTGGCTCAGTACGAGCGACAATAAAGTCCAGGGATGCGGAGGGTTCGTAAGTGTTTAAGAACAAAATTTTCATACTCATTGTCTCTATTCTAATCGCAATTACTCTGATTTTGACAGCTGCCTTTGTTTTGTGGAATTTTATGGAGAAAAATAATCAATCCAAAGACCCTGCAGTACAAGCTCAGGATGCTGTTGCAAGCGTGAAGCCAACGAAAGCGCCATCTGCGGAAGCTAAAAAGGCAAACACTGCAATTATTAAAGATATCTTGACGAATTTGTCTGGCAGTCAAAACTTCATTAAAATCAGCTTCGCTTTTGAATTAGAAAATTCAAAGGGTAAGGCAGAGTTTGATAGTTTGCTGGACTCAGCGGTTAAAGGAACAATCGTACAAGCGCTTGGAGATTTGACAAAAGATCAAATTGAAGGAAGTAAGGGTTCCGACAGTTTAATCTCTACGTTAATGAACAAATTAAACCCGCTGTTACATGAGGGTAAAATCAAGCAAATATGGATAACCGATAAAGTACTTCAATAACTCGCTGTTGATTTTGCTTAAAGGAGGTGACTCGAATGGTTGATGTTCTATCGCAAAATGAGATCGATGCCTTGCTAGCTGCTCTGTCCTCAGGCGAAATGGATGCGGATGAACTTAAAAAAGAGGAAACGCAGAAGAAGGTAAGGGCCTATGATTTTAAGAGAGCCGTACGTTTCTCAAAGGATCATATTCGTAGCTTAACCCGGATTCACGAAAACTATGCACGATTTTTAACAACGTATTTTTCTGCCCAGCTCCGTACGTTCGTACAGATCAGTGTTGTCCAGGTTGAACAACTGCCCTATGACGAATTTATTCGTTCGATCCCGAAAATGACCATTTTGAACATCTTTGAAGCGGAGCCTTTAGAGGGTCGAATGGTGCTTGAGGTTCATCCCAATGTCGCATTTGCTATGTTGGACCGTTTGTTGGGCGGTGCAGGTACGACCCCAACCAAAATTAATGCCTTAACTGAGATTGAAACGATTGTGATGGAACGTATTTTTAGCAGAGCATTCGATAGTTTACAAGAGGCATGGAAGACTGTCATTGATATTCAACCTCGTTTAGAGGCCCTTGAAACAAATCCGCAGTTCATGCAGATTGTTTCACCCAATGAAACCATTGCATTAATATCACTTAGCACCAAAATCGGTGATACAACAGGGATGATCAACTTGTGTATCCCTCATGTTGTCATCGAACCCATTATGCCTCGACTTTCTGTGCATCATTGGTTTGTCTCCCAGAAGAAGACGAGAGCACCTGAAGAAGTGGAAGCACTTCAATCGCGCTTGGAAAAAACCAAGCTGCCACTCATTGCAGAATTGGGATCGTCTGAAATTTCCATACGTGATTTCCTTGGCTTAACGGCTGGCGATGTAATCCCGCTGCATAAATCCGTCGAAGATTCGCTTCAAGTCAAAGTGGGCGAGAAGCTGAAATATCTCGGAAGCCCCGGTACCTTAAAAGGGAAGATGGCTGTACAAATTACAGAAATCGTAAACGAAGGAGAAGAAGATTATGACGAATAACAGAGATTATTTGTCCCAGGAAGAGATCGATGCTTTGTTGAGACAGTCTTCAGACGATAGTTCAGCCACTTCTTTTAACGGGCCTCCTATAGTTGAAGACTATTTATCTCCCCTAGAACAGGATGCACTTGGTGAAATTGGTAATATCACTTTCGGTAGTGCAGCCACAGCACTTTCGACATTGCTTGGAAAGAAAGTAGACATAACAACACCAAAGGTTTCTATTATTGGTAAAGAAGAATTGGGAGAGCAGTTTCCAAAACCTCATGTAGCCGTTCATGTGAATTATGTTGATGGTTTTGACGGTATTAATCTACTTGTTATTAAAACACGTGATGCTCAAGTCATTGCTGATTTAATGATGGGAGGTGATGGTACTGGCGGTGATGAAAATCTTAGTGAGATTCACATCAGTGCTGTACAAGAAGCCATGAATCAGATGATGGGATCTTCTGCTACGTCCATGTCTACCATCTTTAATCGATTTGTCAATATCTCTCCTCCAGGAATCGACATATTAAATTTGTCGAAAGGAGAAGGAAAACTACCGGACGAGGACGTATTTATAAAGATATCGTTCCGACTTACCATTGGCGATCTTATTGATTCTAACATCATGCAATTATTACCTGTTCCATTCGCCAAAGAAATGGTATCGACTCTCATGGGTGGTGATTCTGACTCTTCAATGGAGGCTGCGCCTGCGGCTCAAGCACCTGCCCCTGCAGCACCATCACAATTACCTACACAGGAAGCTCATACGCCGCCTACAGCAACTCCAAGTCCCATTTACGAGCAGCCTATGTACCAACAACAGCAGCCAATGTATGAACAACCGATGTATCAACAGCCAAGAATGGGGCAGCCGATGTATCCACCTCAACAGCCCATGTACCCGCCACAGCAACCCATGTATCAGCAGCCTCCGGCAGCTTATGGTGGGATGCCGAATCGGAATGTAAATGTTCAACCCGTGCAATTTGGAAATTTACAATCGGGTTCGTTGGGACAGGCTGATGATACAAACCTTAATTTATTACTAGATATACCTCTTAAGGTAACAGTAGAATTAGGCAGAACGCACAAGGTGATTAAAGACATCTTAGAACTTTCCCAGGGATCGATTATTGAATTGGATAAGCTGGCAGGTGAGCCTGTTGATATCTTAGTAAATAACAAGTTGATTGCCAAAGGCGAAGTTGTCGTCATCGATGAAAACTTTGGGGTTCGTGTAACAGACATCGTTAACCAGTGGGAACGAATTCAAAAGTTACAATAATTTAAATTTAGGGGGATTTTACTCATGGCTAACCGTATTCTAATTGTTGATGATGCTGCATTTATGAGAATGATGATTCGTGATATTTTATCTAAAAATGGTTACGAGGTTTGTGGCGAAGCGAATGATGGTGCTCAAGCCATCGAAAAGTACAAAGAATTGAAACCAGATTTAATTACGATGGATATTACGATGCCTGAGATGGACGGCATTCAAGCATTGAAAGAAATCAAAAAAATTGAACCTACTGCAAAGGTCATTATGTGTTCCGCGATGGGGCAGCAAGCTATGGTTATTGATGCCATTCAAGCAGGGGCAAAAGACTTTATTGTTAAACCATTTCAGGCAGACCGTGTTATCGAAGCGATTAAAAAGACTCTAGGTTAAACCGTCAACGTTCGGTTGAGTCTTACATAAACCGAAAGGGTTGTGACTATGAGAAGACTCCAATCGAAACGACTGATTACTGCCATATTAAGTGTAGTCGCAATGTTATATACCAAATCCATTAGCTTTGCTGAAACAGAGCCAGGACAAGGTCTTCCAACATCAGATTTTCCGACTACTGACCCATTTAATTCGTTTGGCATGATTGTTAAGGTCATTTTCTTTCTCGTATTAATTATTCTCTTATTCTTTGTGCTTATGAAGTACATAGCTAAGAAAAATAAAGGTACTATGTTCGGGAACTCAATTCGTTCTTTAGGTGGAGTTCCCCTCGGACAAAATAAATCTATTCAAATAGTTGAAATTGGTCATTCGCTCTTCGTGGTTGGCGTCGGTGAGAACATTCAGTTGTTGGATAAGATCAATGACGCCGATGAAGTTGCGTATATCTCGGAATTGCTTACTTCTTCTGAGGATGATCGCGTGGGCTTTGGTGCAATAAGTAAGTGGATAAGCAAACTTCCTGTTAGAAAGAAAGAGATTGAGGAAGAAGTAGAAATTACTTCATCCTTTCAACAAGTATTTCACGATAGGCTGCAGCGAGTATCTAACCGTAATAAAGATGCTCACGAATGGCTTTCTGATCAAAAACAAACAGATCGGTTGAATGATGAATGAAAAGAAATAAATTAGTTCTTACGCTTCTGATTGTTATGATTTCAGTGTTCCTCTTATCACTGACAGCTTCTGCTGCTGAAACAGATCCAAACAATCCGATCCCTGGGTTAAATGTGAATATTGGGACTAGTGGCGCTGCCGGTGGTTCTTCTAACACAGTTACCTTATTGCTCTTATTAACCGTATTAAGTCTTGCACCATCTTTTCTTATTTTAATGACTAGTTTCACAAGAATTGTCATCGTGCTTGGATTCGTTCGAACATCCCTTGGAACCCAGCAGATGCCGCCTAATCAGGTTTTAATCGGACTAGCTCTGTTTTTAACCTTTTTTATTATGTCTCCTACTTTGGGAGAGGTTAACCAGACAGCTTTGCAGCCTTATCTGAAGGGTGAAATTAATCAGACCCAGGCTTTTGAGAAAGCGTCCTTACCAATGAAGAAGTTTATGTTCAAACATACACGTCAGAAGGATCTAAAGTTGTTCTTAGACTATACCAAAGCTAAGGCACCTACAGGCGTAGAAGATATACCGATTACTTCATTAGTTCCGGCATACGCAATAAGTGAACTGAAATCAGCTTTCCAGATGGGATTCATGATTTTCATCCCGTTTCTGGTCATAGATATGGTTGTATCCAGTACCTTAATGGCAATGGGAATGATGATGTTACCGCCTGTTATGATTTCTCTCCCTTTTAAAATTCTACTTTTCATACTTGTAGATGGTTGGTATCTTGTGGTGAGATCTTTACTCCTAAGCTATGGTTGAGGATCAAGATATCGGAGGTTTCTAGATGGGCTCGGAATTTGTAATACGGATTGCTGGTGAGGCTGTTTATACCGTGCTTAAAGCAAGTGCACCCATGCTTATTATTGGGCTTGTCGTTGGTCTGATCATTAGTATTTTTCAAGCAACGACGCAGATTCAAGAACAAACCTTGGCGTTTGTTCCCAAAATTGTGGCGGTTCTGCTGTCTATCTTAATATTTGGACCTTGGATCATGAATACATTGGTTGACTTTACTTTTAATTTACTCAACAACCTTTACAAATTCGTTGGATAGGTTGTGAGCGATATGACATACTTTTTCCAAGTTATCCCTATCTTTCTGCTTATTTTTTGTCGAATTACATCGTTCTTTGTCGTAGTCCCAATTCTTTCTTCAAGAAATGTTCCAATGATGTTCAAAATCGGACTTTCCGTATTCATCTCGTTAATCATTTTTGCGACTATGGGGTTGGATAAGCCCATTCCCATGGATGGTGAATACATTCTATTGATCATTCGTGAAATGCTTGTTGGCGTTTTACTTGGTTTTCTGGCCTATATCTTTTTTACAGTTGTCCAGACAGCCGGCTCTTTTATGGATATGCAAATCGGCTTCAGTATGGCGAGTGTGATTGATCCTCTAACGGGGGCTTCAAGTCCAATGTTAGGTAACCTTAAATATATGATCGCCGTGCTGCTTTTTCTTTCTTTTGATGGGCACCATTATTTGATCAGAGCGATTATTGACAGCTACCGTTGGATACCGCTAGACAATCAGCTGTTCACCCGCATCTATGATGGACAAATTTCGAATTTCTTGTTTCAATCGCTTTCAAAAATGTTTTATCTCTCGTTTCAACTCGCTGCTCCTATCATAGCAGCCCTTTTTTTGACAGATTTAGGGTTAGGACTCTTAACAAGGGTTGCTCCGCAATTCAATATTTTCGTTATAGGCGCACCTTTGAAAATGATCCTTGGCTTTTTTCTGCTGGTCATTATTTTCCCGGAATTAATATCTCAATTTCAAAATTTATTTGCAACCATTTTTGATTACATGGAGAAGTTGCTTCAACTGATTAGCGGCACACAGCAACCATCACCTAAGTAGGAGGTAAGCCGTGTCCCAAACATTACGCTTGAAGCTCGATTTACAATGGTTTGCTGGGGAAAAGACGGAATCTGCTACAGCAAAGAAGAGGCAGGACGCTCGTAAAAAGGGTCAAGTTGCGAAGAGTATGGACCTACCGGCGGCATTTATTTTACTCTTTTCATTTCTATCTTTCCTCATGTTCGGTGGTTATATGAAAGAGAAAATTGTAAACATCTTTCGCAACGTGTATGAGAATCAACTGACGATGGATATCACAGCCGCAAACGTTCAGGTATTATTCGTAGATTTAGTCCAACAAGGGTTAATCATTTTAGCTCCAATTTTCATCCTTGTTGTTTTAGTTGCTTTTATTGGAAATTATGCGCAAATTGGCTTTATGTTTATTGGCGATCCCCTGATGATGAAGTTTAGCAAGATCAATCCGATCGAGGGCTTCAAGCGAATTTTTTCGCTGCGGACCGTGATGGATTTTCTTAAGTCAACAATGAAAATGTTAATTATCGGTTATGTCGTGTACACGACATTAATAGGGGAAAAAGCTAAACTGCTAGGACTTGGCCATGCTCCATTGGAGAGTACATTTTCATTTATTGCCTCGGTCACCCTAAAACTAGGGATCAAAATTGGAGCAATTTTAATTGTCCTTGCCATTTTTGATTTCATATATCAAAAGTATGAGTATGAGAAAAGTCTCAAAATGTCCAAACAGGATATTAAGGATGAGTATAAGAAGAGTGAAGGGGACCCACTTATCAAAGGAAAAATTCGCGCAAAGCAGCGCCAGATGGCCATGCAGCGCATGATGCAGGAAGTCCCCAAAGCTGATGTTATTATTACCAATCCAACCCACTTTGCGGTTGCTTTGAAATATGATTCGAACAATATGCAAGCCCCTACAGTTATTGCTAAGGGCGCGGATTATGTTGCTTTAAAGATTAAAGAAGTTGCGAAGAAAAACGGTATTATGACGATGGAAAATAAACCGCTTGCTCGAGCGATCTTTGCACAGGTGGAAATTGGTGACTCTATTCCCGCTGAGCTGTTCCAGGCTGTCGCAGAAGTATTGGCTTATGTATATAAAGTGAAGGGCAAAACGAACTAATGAGGAGGGGGGTACAATCAGATGAAGATCAAGGATTTATTGGTTCTTATAGGCATTATCGGTATTGTATTAATGATGATTGTACCGGTTCCAATCCCTTTGCTGGACTTTCTTTTAATTATTAATATATCGATTGCCTTAATGATTATTTTGGTTGCTATGAATACAAAAGAAGCTCTTCAGTTCTCCATCTTCCCTTCTTTACTACTAATTACGACATTGTTTCGGTTGGCGCTAAACGTCTCAACTACGCGGAACATTTTGTCGCATGCAGAAGCAGGCGACGTGGTCAGAACTTTTGGTTCTTTCGTTGCTCAAGGCAATATCGTCGTGGGATTCGTCGTGTTTCTCATCCTTGTCTTGGTACAATTCATCGTAATTACCAAAGGTTCTGAGCGCGTTGCCGAGGTTGCAGCGAGATTTACTCTCGATGCGATGCCGGGAAAACAAATGAGTATTGACGCAGATTTGAATGCAGGCTTAATCAATGAGGTCCAAGCTCGTGAACGTAGACAAAAGATTGAACGTGAAGCTGATTTCTACGGAGCTATGGATGGTGCAAGTAAGTTTGTGAAAGGGGATGCCATTGCCGGCATTATCATCCTCGTCATTAATTTGATTGGTGGCTTTATTATTGGGATGACGATGAAAGGGATGTCTTTTTCTGAGGCACTTGAAACCTTCTCGATATTAACTATTGGTGATGGACTCGTCAGTCAAATTCCAGCCCTTTTAATTTCAACTGCAGCTGGTATTATCGTGACACGCGCATCATCTGAAGGTAATTTAGGTCACGATATAACGAAACAATTAACTGCACAACCGAAGCTTCTTTATATTGTTGCTGGTACCCTCATGGTGCTTGGTTTATTCACACCAATTCACTGGTTCACTACGTTTCCGATTGCCGGATTGCTAATTTTCGCAGCTTTTAAAATGCAAAAGAATTTGGAGCGCGAAGCGATCAAAGAAGAACAATTGGTGGAGGAGCAGCAAATTGAGGAAGTGCGGAGTCCTGAAAGTGTTATTTCCTTGTTACAAGTCGATCCGATTGAGTTTGAATTCGGTTATGGTTTAATTCCTCTTGCTGATACTCAACAAGGCGGAGATTTACTAGATCGGATTATCTTGATTCGCCGACAATGTGCGCTTGAGCTTGGGGTTGTCGTACCCGTTATTCGCATCCGTGACAATATTCAACTACGGCCGAATGAGTATATCATCAAAATAAAAGGCAATACGGTTGCACGCGGCGAACTACTTCTTAATCATTACCTAGCCATGAGTCCTGGTATTGATGATGATTCAATAGCAGGTATAGAAACGACTGAGCCTGCCTTTGGATTGCCTGCTATATGGATAGATGAAGTGACCAAAGAAAGAGCGGAGTTATCTGGCTATACAGTCGTTGATCCTCCTTCCGTAGTGGCTACACATTTAACCGAAATTATTAAGAAACATACACATGAACTTCTGGGTCGTCAAGAAACTAAAGCACTTATCGATAATGTTCGCGAGTCTTATCCAGCACTTGTTGATGATCTTATTCCTTCTGTGTTATCAGTTGGGGACGTTCAGAAGGTATTGGCTAAGTTACTGCGTGAGAAAATTTCTGTACGTGACTTGGTAACGATTTTGGAAACTCTTGCTGATTATGGTTCTTATACAAAAGATCCTGAGATATTGACTGAATATGTTAGACAATCATTATCGAGACAAATCACGCAGCAGTTTACTTCTTTAGGTGATTCCCTAAAAGTCATTACAGTTGGTCCATCTGTGGAAAAGAAAATTGCCGATTCTGTTCAGCAATCAGATCAAGGAAGTTACTTAGCCCTTGACCCATCCTCTTCACAAATAATTTATCATCGCGTCAGTGAGCAAGTTACTAAATTGATTCAATCCGGAGAACAACCTGTAATTTTAACTTCACCAACGATTCGGATGTATTTAAGACAATTGCTTGAGAGAACTTTGCAAGATATACCTGTATTATCCTACAGCGAATTAGAGCCTAGCGTTGAAATTCAGAGTATGGGGGTAGTCAATTTATGAGAGTAAAAAGATACGTTGTCGATTCCATGCCGGACGCCTTGCAAAAAATTCGCACGGATTTAGGCAAGGATGCAGTAATCCTCAATACCAAGGAAATTCGCACAGGTGGTTTTCTTGGTCTATTCGGTAAGAAAAAGATTGAAGTTATCGCTGCAATTGATGGAGCAAACACGAATTCAGGAGGGGCCACTCAGCGGTTTACACCTCAGCCTCAACAGCAGAAAGTCATGAGTCAAGCTCAACCTTCGAGAGCTCAATCGCATCTATCTGATTTTCCTGAAGTCCCAGATGTGATTGCTCCTGTTTCAGCCCCAAAAGAACCAGTTACCGTTAGTGCAGGTGTTGAGACGCAACAGAGTTTTGCTTCGCAACAGTCTTACTCTCCCGTTTCGGTAAATGCACCTAATAGAGTCAATCTCAAAGATGAGCACCTCATGGAGGAGCTCAAACAAATGAAGGAAATGATGAGAAAGCTTACTCATGCATCCGAGGTGTCAAATCTCCCAGAACCTTTACAGAAGATCGAACAACGATTATTTGACCAAGAAGTAGATCCTACATTAGTTCGTCAAATTATGGATGAAGCTGTGGCCGATTTTCAGCTTGCAGATGAGCCTGTGACAGATAAGTCAGCTCTTCAAGTGGTGCGATCCAAGCTAGGGCAGGTGCTTCAGTCCAATCGAAGCAAACAAATTTCACCACAAACACGCGTTGTACATTTCGTAGGTCCAACAGGAGTTGGCAAAACGACAACCATTGCCAAGCTAGCAGCAGAGCAAGTGTTGAAGTATCAACATAAGGTTGGATTTATTACTTCAGACACGTATCGAATTGCGGCAATTGAACAGTTGAAAACATATGGAACAATCTTGAATGTACCGCTTGAAGTTGTTTTCTCACCGCAGGATTTAGCGAAGGCATTTCATAATCTTGAAGAATGTGATGTCATTTTCATGGATACGGCTGGACGCAATTTTCGAAATGAAATGTATGTTTCGGAGCTTAACTCTTTGCTAAAGACACAAGGAAATAGTGAGACTATTCTAGTTCTGAGCTTAACAACGAAGTATCGGGACATGAGAGCGATTACGAACAATTTTAATAAGTTTAAGCTAGACAAAGTATTATTCACCAAAATGGATGAAACAGACTCCTACGGTGCGATTGTAAATGTTGTTCACGAGTTCTCACTGCAGCTTTCGTATGTTACAAACGGTCAAAGCGTACCCGATGATATTACGGAAATGAATGAGTGGCAAATCATTGATTTGTTATTGGAGGAACCTAGAGCATGAAGGATCAAGCAGAAGGGTTGCGGAACCTGGTACAAATACAGAATGAAAAAGGCACAAAAGCAACCAGGATTATTACCGTGACTAGCGGAAAGGGAGGCGTAGGTAAATCAAATTTTACGCTAAACTTTGCTTTAACGCTTCAGTCCCAAGGTTATAAGGTACTTGTCTTTGATGCAGACATTGGGCTTGCCAACATTGATGTGCTGATGGGGATTTCCTCCAAATACAATTTGTATCACTTATTGAAAAAGGAAAAAACGATCTGGGAAATTATCCAGAAAGGCTACAATGATTTAGATTTTATAGCAGGTGGATCTGGATTTAACGATTTACTTCGCTTAACCGATGATGAATTGAACTACTTTGCCGAGCAAGTCATGCAGCTCAACGGATATGTTGATTTTATTATTTTTGACACAGGGGCCGGATTGTCCAAAGAAACGTTGAAGTTTATTCTCGCTGCCGAAGAAGCTTTTGTTGTCACAACGCCTGAGCCTACTTCCATAACGGATGCTTATGCCATTATAAAAATGGTTAACTCAATGGGACATGACGTTTCTTTTAAACTAGTAATTAACCGAGTAACCGATGCAAAGGAAGGCAAGCACACGGCTGATAAAATTTCTTTAGTCGCTAAACAATTTCTGGATATCCAGATCCCTACATTAGGATTCGTTGACGATGACGCAGCTGTATCTAAGGCGGTTAAAAAGCAAATACCTTTTACTGTTGCTTTTCCGAATTCGGCCGCATCACGAAGTCTTCAATTATTAGTCGATAATTATCTTAATGGTTATCGAGTAATCGACACACCTACTTCCGGTGTCAAGGGCTTTTTAAATAAAATGATGAAACTTTTAAAATAGGATTTTCGCAAATCGTGGTCGAATATGCACATAAGAGGGAGGGAAGCAGCTTGGCACCATATAACATTCTTGTCGTAGACGACTCCGTCTTTATGCGAAAAATTATAAGCGATTTGATCTCTGATAATCCTCAGTACAAAGTCATAGGAACAGCAAAAAATGGTCAAGAAGCTATTGAACAAGTGAAGCTATTGCGCCCCGATGCCGTTACGATGGATGTGGAAATGCCAATAATGAACGGTTTGGATGCTTTACAGCGAATCATGACCGAACAACCAACACCCGTCATTATGTTAAGTTCCTTAACCCAAGAGGGTGCATCTGAAACGATTAAAGCACTCGAGTGGGGAGCCGTCGACTTTATTCGAAAGCCGTCAGGCTCCATATCCCTTGACCTGTATAAAGTAAAACAACTTCTACACGAGAAGCTGCATATGGCAGTTCGAACAAAGTTGCGGCCGGTACAGCAACAGCCTGTGCCTCCGCGGGTTATTCAACCGCTAATAGCCAAGAGTATTGCAAGTTCGATAAAAGCACCCGATACTAAACTTGCTGCAAAGCCTGGTTCAACGCATTTCGATCATCTAGTAGCCATAGGTACTTCAACTGGAGGACCTCGCGCTTTACATCAGGTGATCTCTCATATTCCAGCAGGTTTTCCTGCGCCGATCTTAATTGTTCAACATATGCCGCCTAATTTCACCAAATCATTAGCCCAACGTCTGAATGACATTTCTCAGATACAAGTAGTCGAGGCTGCGGAAGGGGATGTGCTCCAAACGGCAACAGCTTATGTAGCACCGGGAGGATGGCATATGGTCATCTACAAAGATACGGACAAAACGTACAAAATTCGCTTGACCAAAGAAGAACCTCGTTCTGGCCACCGCCCTTCGGTGGATGTCATGTTTGAGTCCTTGCTTGGAATGAATGAGTTGAAGCGGCACATCGTCCTGATGACCGGCATGGGGAGCGATGGAGCTAAAGGTATGCTCTCATTAAAGCAATCCGGTGTATCAACAACCATTGCCGAGTGCGAAGAAACTTGTGTCGTATACGGGATGCCAAGAGCTGCTGTAGAGATCCAAGCTGCGATGCATGTTTTGCCACAGCAGGATATTGCAAGTCGGTTAGCTCAATGCGTACTTAATTAAATGAAATTTAGTAAACAGGTTACATAATGATTCTATTGGAGGTGTGTGGTTTTGGAACTTAGTCAATATTTATCCATGTTTATCGATGAATCGAAAGAGCATTTGCAATCTTTGAATGAGAACTTACTTAGTTTAGAAAGCAATCCTCAGGATATTAGTATTGTTCATAACATTTTCCGCTCTGCTCATACGTTGAAAGGGATGTCCGCAACAATGGGCTTTGAAGATATCGCTGCCCTAACGCACGAGATGGAAAATGTGTTGGACTTGGTACGTAACAGTAAAATTGAAATGAACCCATTCATTTTTGACTGCATTTTCAAAAGTCTTGATTCATTGGAATCTATGGTCGAAGATATTATTCAAGGTGGTACAGGAAAAGCGGATGTTTCACCAATCGTCGTTGCTCTTCGTTCCATCGTGACAGGTGACTATAAAACCGCACAAGCTCCAGCTGTGACAGCTGCGAAGGAACCAGCAAAAGGTATCGAAGTTGATGAGTTTCAATTTTCTATTCTTCAACAATCGATTGACTCGGGATTCCTTGTATTTTATATCGAAGTAAGTGTTAATGAGAATTGTGTACTTAAGGCAGCAAGGGCATACATGGTGTTCGATGCACTGGAGCAAATGGGCGAAATCGTAAAAGCGACGCCATCCGTACAAGAAATCGAACAAGAGAAATTTGATCGTTCCTTCTCGCTTTATTTTATTTCTAAGGTTGATCAAGTAACGTTAGAGAAAGAAATTTTGAACGTTTCCGAAATCCAATCAGCCGTCATTATCACAGTTGATTCAGAATCACTAGCCGAATTATCCCGTCCAAGAACTGAAGTTGAGGCGGCAAGACAAGAAATAGCTGCAGCGGTTGCAGAAGGGATTGCACCAGCTGTATCTGTTGAAGCCATACATAATGTTGAGCCAGCTACAGCTGCAGCTAAACCAGCAGCAGGTGGGGCTCCTGTTGCAAGTCGTACCATTCGTGTTGATATTGAACGCTTAGATGCGCTCATGAATCTGTTCAGCGAACTTTTAATTGATCGAGTACGTTTAGAACAACTTGCTAGCGAGGTTAAACGTAATGATCTAACTGAAACAGTTGAGCATATGTCAAGGGTTAGCAGTGATTTGCAAAATATTGTATTGAAGCTCCGCATGGTACCAGTAGATTCGGTATTTAATCGTTTCCCACGGATGATAAGGGATTTGGCTAAATCGCTAGATAAGAAAGTAGATCTGGTCATTACTGGTGCAGAAACGGAATTAGATCGGACCGTCATTGATGAAATTGGTGATCCGCTTGTACATTTACTTCGTAATGCTGTGGATCATGGTATTGAGTCAATCAGCGATCGACTGGCTGCTGGCAAAAGTGAGCAAGGTACCATTCAGTTGCGTGCTTTCCATAGCGGCAATCATGTCTTTATAGAAATTGAAGAAGATGGTAGAGGGATTTATAGAGAAAAAGTATTGAAGACTGCACTCAAGAATGGCCTTGTAACAGCTGAACAAGCAGCGAAGTTAAGTGATTTGGAAGTATACAACTTGTTGTTCGCATCTGGTTTTAGTACGGCTGAGAAAATTTCTGATATTTCAGGACGAGGCGTAGGTCTAGACGTTGTGAAAACGAAGATTCAAATGTTGGGTGGACATGTTCAAGTTGATTCCAAACCAGGTTTTGGAAGTAAGTTCTCTGTCCAATTACCACTGACACTGTCTATTATTTCCGCCATGCTTGTGCGTCTTGGCAGCGAAAAATATGCGATACCGTTGTCATCCATTGTTGAAACTTCAGCTATTCAGAAGCAACAGATTCGTAACATTCACGGGAACAAAATGGTGGATTATCGTAATACGGTTATTCCTCTTGTATCGCTCAGTACATTGTTTAATGTACCTGATTTCGATGAGGATCTTGAGGAAGAGACTGAGATTGTTGTTGTACGCAAAGGGGACAAACAAGTTGCCTTGATGGTAGACGAATTTATTGGTCAGCAAGAAATTGTTCTCAAAACGTTAGGTAAATATTTATCCGGTCTATTTGCAATATCCGGTGCAACGATTCTAGGAGATGGACAAGTTGCATTGATCATTGATCCGAATGCATTGATTAAATAATTACATACTTTTAGGGAGGTTTTCACAATGGGAGAAGAGAAAAAGGTAATCGTCTTCGCACTTGGAACGGAAGAGTACGGCGTGGAAGTTGAGAAAGTTAGAACGATCGAAAGAATGCAGCCAATGACTCGCGTACCTAAAGCACCTGCATTTATTAAAGGCGTTATTAATCTTCGCGGTGTTGTTATTCCTATTATCGATCTTCGCTCAAGGTTTGGACTTGAAGAACAAGCTAATTCAGATGCTACTCGTATTATCATCGTATCTGCAGGTGACTTTGAAGTTGGTCTTATCGTAGATTCTGCGAATGATGTTATTGATCTGGACACAGACAATATTGATAATCCACCAGAAATTGTGGGTGGTATCAAAGCCAAGTATCTGGATGGTATCGCGCGTGTCGGCGAACAAAGATTACTTGTTTTGCTGAATTTAGAGCAAGTCTTGGATCGTGATGAACTTCAACAGTTAGAAAGAGTAGAGGAATAGCTTGTGGATGTGTTTAGTCGTTTAGAGGATTTTCAAATGGACGTTCTCAAGGAAGTAGGTAACATAGGTGCAGGGCATGCAGCTACTGCCCTATCTACTTTGCTGGATAAGCCGATTGATATGCTTGTTCCAAAGGTTAGAATGCTTCCTTTCGAAGAAATCTGCGAAAGTGTTGGCGGTGCAGAGACGGTGGTTCTTGCTATCTTCTTGCGAGTGGATGGTGACGCACCTGGAAATATGTTTTTTATCCTTGATTTAGATGCTGCCAAAAATATGCTAAGGGATTTGATTGGGCTAAGTATCGAAAATCAGGAAGAGTATTCAGAACTGGAATTATCTGCTCTGAATGAAATAGGGAATATTCTAGCCGGTTCTTATTTATCTTCTCTTGCTGATTTTACGAATTTGAATATGCAACCTACTGTCCCTGCATTAGCCATTGACATGGCTGGTGCCATCTTAAGCTATGGATTATTGCAATTTGGCCAAATGGGAGATCAAGCCCTTCTCATTGATACCAAATTTATGGAAGGGGAAAATGAAGTACAAGGGCATTTCTTCTTAATTCCTGATCCGGAATCGTTTGGCAAAATATTTTCGGCATTAGGGGTAGAGTCTCCATGACGTTAGATAATTTAATTAAAGTAGGAATGGCTGACCTGAATGTTGCTCACCAGACAGGTGTATTGAAGACAACGGGGCTGGGTTCGTGTGTGGGTGTCACCTTATATGATAGCCGCGTAAAAGTGGCAGGTATGGCTCATGTGATGCTGCCTTCCTCCGAGATAGCTCGTGAAGGTTCGCTGAATATTGCTAAATACGCGGATACGGCTATTCCTGAGTTAATCTCCAGAATGGAAAAGCTAGGAGCTACTGTGAATAGGCTGGAAGCTAAGCTTGCTGGCGGTGCTCAAATGTTTGCATTTGCAGGAAATAATGATACGATGAGAATTGGTCCAAGAAATGTAGAATCTTGTAAAGAAATGTTGAATAAATACAAAATTCAGATTCGTGCTGAGGATACCGGGGCTAATTACGGTCGAACGATAGAATTTCATAGCGAAACCGGCATCCTGGTTATTCGAAGTGTCCAATTAGGAGTAAAGGAAATTTGATGATGATTGGAACCATTCGAATTAATGTCATCGTAGCATCATTGGCGGGCTTATTTACATTTGCCTTATCGATCGGCAATAATTTATTTTTTTCTACTTGTCTAAAAAGTGCATACAGCTTTCTTATTTTATTCGTTCTGACATTTGGTTTTAGATGGGTGTTGGGTGTAATGATAGGAGCTGAACATGCTGCAGGCGGAGCATCTTATGCGAATTCCGCAACAGAATCATCCGTTGGTCAATCATTGGATTTGACTACACCGGATGAGGATGAGGAAACACGTGAGATGATGAAGGCTAACCTGGGCAGTAATAACTCTGTACTATCTAACGAAATGCAATTTTCACCACTGAATCCACCTAAGCTAGTCACCAAGAATAATTTGGACCCTGAACAACTGGCGGGTGCCTTAAGGCGAATGTCTGAAGACTAAGGATGGTGAAACATAGATCATGATCGAGCAAAAGCAATCACAACTAGTTAATATCGAGTTATGGAAGCAATGGAAGGAGCAGGGCTGGGTTCCCGCTAAGCAGTCGCTTATCGAGAGTTACTTGCCCTTAGTCGACTATGTTTCCGGACGTATGGCAATAGGACTTCCCAAAAGTGTTTCGAGAGAGGATCTTTCGAGCTTTGGTGTGATGGGCCTTATCGATGCTGTGGAGAAATTTGACTATTCACGGGGACTACAATTCGAGACCTATGCTTCTTGGAGAATTCGTGGTTCAATTATTGATGGACTTCGGCAAGGGGATTGGGTTCCTCGATCTGTGAGAGAAAAGGCCAAGAAGGTCGAAGATGCTTACCAGAAGCTAGAGCAGCAGTATCTACGTTCCGTTACGGATGCTGAGATCAGCGACTATTTACAAATTAGTGAGCAAGATTTTCAGCAGATGCTTCAGGATATTTCGATTACAACCGTTTGTTCGATTGATGATCCCATCCGTGAGGAAGATTCGGAAACGCGTCTTTCATTACTTGTTGACGAAAAAGCCAAGAACCCGGAGTTTCAAGTTAATGAGTTTTATTTGAAGGAGTCATTGGCCAAGGCTATTGAACGACTAACAGAGAAAGAGAGAACGGTTGTCTCGTTATTCTATTTCGAAGAGCTCTCCTTAAGTGAAATTGCTGAGGTTATGTGCTTGTCTCCTTCTCGTATTTCCCAATTACATTCGAAAGCAATTCTTCGACTTAAAGGCGTACTAGGTCGATTTAAGACGCAATTATTTCAAGATACATAAACATACAATCAGAAGGTAATGAAAGGTGGTTTGTCTATGCTTGAGAGGAACATGCCTTTGGATTTTTACATTAGTATTTCCATCTCGGATGACAAATTAACAGCTTATTTGTTAATTAACAATGTTGATGACGATTTTCGAGTAACAGCAGGACAATTGGAAGAGTTAGTTCAAACGAATCACATCGTTCACGGTTTAAATCGACCTTTACTTGCTCAAATAGCTGCAAATCCGAAACCTTTTTATCATCAAAAAGTTGCAATTGCAACGGGGACCAAAGCAATAGAAGGCCAAAGCGGCTATATTAAATTTATTTTTGATTTTGATGAGGATGAAAAAAAACCGCTGGAGCTGGATGACGGCAGGGTAAATTATAAAGAAGTTGTATCCCTTCATAATGTTAGAAAAGGACAGCTTATCGGACAGCGTTTTCTGGCAACGGAAGGCACACCGGGAAGAGCGGTTACAGGCGAGACCCTTTTTACTAAAGCAGGGAAAGAAGCTAGATTTAAATTAGGTAAGAATGTGGTAACAGACGCTGAACAAATGGGCCTTTATTCTACAATTGACGGCATGGTGGTAAGAACAGATCGTGACAAAATTAATGTGTTTCCTGTCTATGAAGTAAATGGAAATGTTGATTATAATATTGGGAATATTGATTTTATTGGTACAGTGGTTATTCGTGGAAATGTTCTTCCTGGTTTTAAAATCCGTGCAGCAGGAGATATTCGTGTTACTGGTGGCGTGGAAGCTGCAGAACTTGAAGCTGAAGGTTCAATTGATATTAGTGCAGGCATTGTTGGGCAGAATAAAGCACATGTCAAAGCTGGAAAGAATGTAAAAAGTTCTTTCATTCAAGATGCTGTTGTTGAAGTTACTGGAGAATTAACGGTTTCTCAGAGTATTATGCATTCAACGATTAGAGCAGGCAAGGCTGTTAATTGTAGCGGTTCCAAAGGACTCATTGTTGGAGGCACCATACAAGCCGGGGAGCGTGTTACTGCGAGGACGATAGGGAATTCGATGTCAACGGCTACAGTTGTTGAAGTTGGCGTTCTACCAGAGCTTCGTAATGAAATGATTGATCTACGCAATCAACTGAAAGTATACATGGAAAATATGGATAAAACGGATAAAGCGCTTACGCTATTAAATCAATTAGCTGCAGCAGGTCAACTAGGCCCGGATAAAGTGGCCATGCGAATCAAGTTGACTCATACGAAAAAGCAAGCGTTAGAAGAGCAAAATACCATTAAAGAACGTATACTTGAGATTGAGAAATCGTTAGAAGACTCCGACAAAGCGAAAGTAGAAGTATTGTCTACTATTTACGGGGGAACGAAGATTGTCATCGGCCGGTATACGAAATTTATCAAGGATCCAACAAACCGTATGACTTTCCGTTTAAGTGAAGGCGATATTTCTATGAGTGCCTATGTGTAAGTGAAGGAGAGGGTAAGCGATGAGTTTTAAAGCCATCGATTTACAGTTCGCTGTACACAAAAACGATGAAGCGGGCATCCGTCAAAATCAGCTTATGCAGAAACCGCGGCAGGACGAAACGGTCTTGGAGAATCAAGCTGCTCAAACAACGGAGAAGGATCGCCATCGCAGCAGCAAGCTTGAAGAGAGTGTTCGTACAGATATCAAGGATCATGGTGACCAGCGTCAGCAGTTTAACAAGGGTAAGACGAAGAACAAAGGTAAAGCAGTTTCCGCTTCTCCTGAAGGCAGCTATCAGCCAGATCATCCGTATAAAGGGCATCATATTGATTTATCCTTATAACTAGTTATCTCTCATATAGAAAAAGGTGAACCCAATGGCTATGCAGCCGTGGATGTATGTCGTACTTTTAGGACTTGTTTTGATTGTTTATGCACGTTTCTTGCCTAAGGAGCAAGCGTCTGCGTCCACAAAGAACAACGTAGTCCAAGAGATCGAGGAAACCATCGAGCATTTCGCTGCTGAGATGGATGAACAAAATCAAACGCTGCTCAATCTGTTCTCCAAAACGAAACAAGATTACGAGAAAGAGCTTGCTAAGCTTGCTGGCAGACTGGAATCATTGGAAAAGCAAAAGCATGAACTGTCGCAGGAATTAACGAAAGTGCATGTCAATCATCAAATGAATCAAGGAATAAATGCGGCAACTGACGTGTTATCTGATGATCAGCATGCTGTGATTTCGGGAGTACCTATTACTAATCCAGCTCATTCTGTTCAAGTCACGTCTTCTGAACTTATTGCATCTTCTAAAGAACAATCCTTAGTAGACGAATCTACCTACACTGGATTGAGCATGAAGAGCAGATACAGTGAACTATTTTCATTACATGATCAAGGAAAAGGCGTCGAAGCGATTTCTAAGAAGCTAGGCATGAATAAAGGCGAGGTCAGTCTAATCCTTCAATTATCCAGACAGGAGGAGAGGGCACGTGTTTAAAAATAGGTCGTATGTTTTTGGAATAGGGACTGGAATTATTGTAGGAGCTTTACTTCTGCAAATTATGTCTGTGCGGGCTAGTGCACCTAGTCAAACTGGCCTTACATTGGATGAAATGGATCCTCAGAAGTTAAAAGTCGAAGCTGCGAAGTACTACCAAGTATTCGATAAGAACACAAAAGTTTTTACGCAATCGGAGTTCGATGCAGCAGTATTGAAAAAGGTAAAAGAGGAAACAGACAAGTTGACGGCAGCTAAACCTCAGGAACAGCCCAAAGCAAATACACCTGAAGTTGCTCCGAAAATAATTATTTATGTACAACCAAATCTTGATGCAACAGCTGTCAGTGAACTTCTCGTGAAATCCGGCATTATTTCGGATCGTAAAACTTTCATTACGGAGCTCGATAAGCAAGGTGGCAGCACCAAAATTCAGATCGGTTACCATGTTTTTGAAGGTGTTACGGATATCCCCAAAGTCGTGGCCAATTTAATTACAGTTCAATAGATAGTCCGACAAATGGATCTTTATTATGGAGGTCTGTTTTTGTTGTTTCTATACATATACATGCCTTTTGTAGGACAAAATGACTATCATGACAAAAGGTTGCATAGGCATTTCAGTTGTGGTATATTTATTCACGGTGTTAAAAACTCACGCCCGTCAATTTGCATAATGGTGCTTACTTCGGTAAGTTTTATGCAAAGATGCGACAGGCGGCGGATACCAAATAAACCATTTTAGAGGAGGGATTGGGGATGGCAGTTATCTCCATGAAACAGCTTTTAGAAGCTGGCGTACATTTCGGTCACCAAACACGTCGTTGGAACCCGAAAATGGACAAATACATCTTTACAGAAAGAAACGGTATTTACATTATCGATCTACAAAAAACGGTTAAAAAAGTTGAAGAAGCTTACAACTTTGTTAAATCCGTTTCAGAAGATAATGGAACGATTCTTTTCGTAGGAACGAAAAAACAAGCACAAGATTCCGTTGCTGAAGAAGCAGAACGTTGCGGAATGTACTTCATCAACCAACGTTGGTTGGGTGGTACACTAACAAACTTCCAAACGATTCAAAAACGTATTGACCGTTTGAAAACTCTTGAAAGATGGGAAGAGGACGGTACTTTCGAAGTTCTTCCTAAGAAAGAAGTTATCATTCTCCGTAAAGAGAAAGATCGTCTTGAGAAATTCTTGGGCGGAATCAAGAACATGAAGGGGCTGCCTAGCGCACTTTTCATTATCGACCCACGCAAAGAGCGTATTGCTGTTGCGGAAGCTCGCAAATTGGGTATCCCAATCGTTGGTATCGTTGATACAAACTGCGATCCGGACGAAATTGATTACGTGATTCCAGGTAACGATGATGCTATTCGTGCCGTTAAATTATTAACAGCTAAAATTGCTGATGCAGTTATCGAGGCACACCAAGGCGAGCAAACAACAGCTTAATCTATAGGAATGTGAAAAGGGTGGTTGGAAGGTGTAACAGCCTGTCACCACCCTTTTTTTAAAGAATCAATAGGTATTACATACCAATAACAACTATCGGGAGGTTTCTTTCAATGGCAGTTACAGCAGGACAAGTGAAAGAATTACGTGAAAAAACAGGCGCAGGGATGTTGGATTGTAAGAAAGCACTTGAAGAAGCAAATGGTGATATCGTCAAAGCGGGCGAACTGCTTCGCGAGAAAGGTCTTTCTGCTGCAGCTAACAAAGCAGGCCGTATTGCTACAGAAGGCGCAGTAGAATCTTACATTCACGCTGGCGGTAAAGTAGGCGTACTTGTTGAGATCAACTGTGAAACTGACTTCGTTGGTAAAACAGAGCAATTCCGTACTTTCTGCAGAGACATCGCAATGCATATCGCAGCGGCTAACCCGACGTATGTACGTCGTGAAGAAGTGCCAACAGAAGCTTTGGAGAAAGAAAAAGAAATTCTTCGTAACCAAGCTTTGAATGAAGGTAAACCAGAGAAAATCATTGACAAAATGGTTGAAGGCCGTATTGGTAAATACTACGAAGAGTTCTGCTTGATGGAGCAACAATTCGTTAAAGATCCAGACAAAACAATCGACCAATTGTTGAATGAAAAAGTCGCAGCAATCGGCGAGAACATCACCATTCGTCGTTTCGTACGTTTCGGCCTTGGTGAAGGTCTTGAGAAAAAACAAGAGAACTTTGCAGAAGAAGTTATGTCCCAAGTTAAACTATAATAGGCGTTTAAAAAAGATGGAACACTTGGTGTTCCTTCTTTTTTAGCCAATAAGAGAGATCTTTTCAAGCATTGAAACGGAGGTTATACAAGTTGGGTCAACCTTTTTATAAAAGAATAGTGCTAAAATTGAGCGGCGAAGCTTTGGCAGGACAGCAGGGTTATGGCATTGATTCGGAAGTGATTACTTCCATTGCCCAACAGGTAAAGGATGTTGTGGAATTAAGTGTAGAAGTCGCTATCGTTGTTGGCGGTGGAAACATTTGGCGCGGTATTGCAGGCAGTGAGAAGGGGATGGATCGTGCGACAGCAGATTACATGGGTATGCTTGCAACTGTCATGAATTCATTGGCTCTGCAGGATGCATTGGAGAATCTGGATGTACCTACAAGAGTTCAATCTTCTATTACTATGCAGCAAGTGGCTGAACCATACATCCGTAGAAGAGCAATGCGTCACCTTGAAAAAGGGAGAGTTGTTATCTTCGCGGCAGGTACAGGGAATCCATACTTCTCAACAGATACTACAGCGGCTTTAAGAGCAGCTGAAATTGAAGCAGAAGTTATTCTTATGGCCAAAAATAAAGTGGATGGCGTATATTCAGCAGATCCATTCAAAGATCCAACAGCGAAGAAGTTCGAGACGTTAACTTATATGGAAGTTATCAGTAACAATCTTGGTGTCATGGATTCCACCGCATCTTCCCTTTGTATGGATAACAACATCCCGTTAGTGGTGTTCAATATCACAGAAAAAGGGAATATCAAACGAGTGGTCCTTGGCGAGAAAATTGGGACTACAGTTAAAGGGAGTGTCTAAACCATGCCACAATCAGTAAAAAAGAATGCAGAAGATCGGATGGATAAAGCAATTGGCGCATTAAGAAGAGATTTAACTTCTCTTCGTGCAGGCCGTGCTACGCCATCTTTATTAGATCGCATCCAAGTGGAATATTACGGAGCGATGACACCTGTGAATCAACTTGCGAATTTAACAACACCTGATTCACGTACTTTACTCATTCAACCATGGGACAAAAGTTCGATGACATCGATTGAGAAAGCGATTATGAAGTCTGACTTAGGATTAACGCCATCTAATGACGGATTGGTTATTCGAATTGTTATTCCTGCTTTAACAGAAGAGCGTCGTAGTGATCTAGTGAAAATGACGAAGAAATTTGGCGAGGAAGCCAAGATCGCTATTCGTAACATCCGTCGCGATGCCAACGATGAGATCAAAAAGTTAGAAAAAGCAGGGATCTCTGAAGACGAGTCCCGCAAACATCAAGAGGATATCCAAAAGTTTACGGATAAATTCGTAGCTGAAGTTGAGAAAGTTTTGGCTGCTAAAGAAAAAGAAATCATGGAAGTATAAGATAGATATGCCCCCGGGTATTCGCTGGGGGTTTTTCATCTTTCCCTAGTTGGGAGGAACAACTGTGCTCAAGCTATTTAAGAAATGGTTAGGAATTAATGGTAAGTCTGTTTCTTCAGCTATACCAGCTATCGAATTAGATAAAGTGCCAGCACATGTCGCTATCATTATGGACGGGAACGGTCGTTGGGCTAAGCAAAGAGGCTTGCCTCGTGTAGCAGGGCATCATTCCGGGATGAAAAATGTTAAGAAAATTACGATGGCTGCAAATGAGATCGGTGTTAAAGTGCTAACAATGTATGCTTTTTCAACGGAAAATTGGAAAAGACCGAAGGAAGAAGTCGAATTTCTAATGAAACTTCCTCAAGAATTTTTTCCTTTAGAAATTGAAGAGTTGATCGAAAACAATGTTCGTATCCGAATGACGGGTTGGAAAGAAGGCTTACCTGATTACACACTCAAAGCGATTGAGGGAGCTATCGAACGGACGAAAGATAATACAGGACTCATTCTTAACTTTGCCTTAAATTATGGTGGACGTAAAGAAATGATTGCTGGTGTTCAGGATATGATTCGTGATGTTCAAAATGGCAAACTACAAATAGAAGATTTGGATGAGGCAAGTTTTTCTTCCTATATGTTAACCTCGGATTTACCAGATCCAGATTTGTTAATTCGAACAAGTGGTGAGCTTAGACTTAGCAACTTTCTTCTTTGGCAATTAGCATATTCGGAGCTTTGGTTTACGGAGGCATACTGGCCGGAATTCACGGAATCATTATTTATGCAAGCAATTGCAGAATATCAGCGCCGCGGGAGAAGATACGGAGGTATCTAATCACTTCGTATGCTTCCGGCGCGTGTTCATCTAGGAGGATTCAACTTGAAGCAAAGGATCATCACGGGAGTCATTGCCGGGCTCGTTTTCATTACGTTATTAGTATTGGGTGGTTATTGGTACGCTGGGTTAATCGTGTTATTGTCAATTATCGGCTATCGTGAGTATATGCAAATGAATGGCTACACGAAGTATAGATTAACAGCGGTTGTTGGTTTAATCTCTTTGTTATACTTAACGGTGCCGTGGGAGGCATTTGGTGGTTCACTTCCCGTTTCTTCGACTGCCATGATTTGGCTGACTATGTTTGTCTTGCTTTTCATTACAGTTGCTTCAAAAAATACGATTACAATCGATCAGGTTTCTGTTGTTTTACTTGGTGTCATTTACATAGGTTTTGGATTCAATTATATGATTGCTGCACGCTTAATGGAGCATGGCTTATTTTGGTCAATCGTTGTGTTTGTATGTATTTGGGCTTCGGATTCAGGAGCTTATTTTGTCGGTTCGAAGCTAGGAAAACATCTTCTATGGCCTCAAATCAGTCCTAAGAAGTCAATTGAGGGAGCCGTTGGTGGCGTCGTTATTTCGATGATTGCCGCACTTGCTTTCGCCTGGTATGCACCGGATTTACTGGGACTTGGCAAGGCATTGGTGCTTGGCTTCGTGATTGCTGTTGTTGGACAAGTCGGAGACTTAATACAGTCTGCTTATAAACGAGTAAAGGGTATTAAAGATACGGGAGCCTTACTTCCCGGGCACGGTGGTGTACTCGATCGTATGGATAGTTGGCTTATCGTATTTCCATTTATTCATTGGCTGGGAATTCTTACTCACTAATAGTCATAGGCGAGGTGGAATATGATGAAACGGATTGCCATTCTGGGTTCAACAGGATCTATTGGTACACAAACCTTAGATATTGTCCAGCATGCCCCTGATAAATTTCAAATCGAAGCATTATCTGGCGGTTATAATAGTCAATTATTGATTGAACAGGTGAAAAAGTTTCACCCAAAAGTAGTATCCATAGCGACCAAGGAGCTGGCCGACGAAGTTTCCAAGAATGTTTCATCATCGACCAAGGTGTTATATGGTGAAGAGGGATTATTGGAAGTTGCCGCATCGACAGATGCAGAACTGGTTGTAACAGCTTTGGTAGGGAGTCAGGGACTTAAGCCTACAATGGCTGCGATTGAAGCCGGCAAACACATTGGTCTTGCAAATAAAGAGACGTTAGTGAGTGCAGGCCATATTGTAAAGGATGCTATTCGTCGAAAAGGTGTGTCTTTGCTGCCTATTGATAGTGAGCATTCGGCTATATTTCAATGTTTGAATGGTGAGAATCGCTCACAAATTTCGAAAATAACGCTTACTGCTTCTGGTGGTTCCTTTCGCGATCGATCGCGTGAAGAGTTAGAGGGAGTAACGGTCGAACAAGCCCTCCAACATCCGAATTGGTCGATGGGAGCCAAGATTACGATCGATTCCGCGACGATGGTTAATAAAGGTCTTGAGGTCATTGAGGCTCATTGGTTATTTGATCTCTCCTATGACCAAATAGATGTCCTCATTCATCCTGAAAGTGTCATTCATTCCTTTGTAGAGTTTGTTGATAATAGTGTTATTGCTCAACTTGGTAATCCGGATATGCGAGTTCCTATTCAATACGCATTAACTTATCCAGACAGATATCCGACGCCGACCAATCGACTAGATTTGGCTGCCATCGGAAAGCTTCATTTCCGTGAAATGGATTACAATCGGTATCCGTGTTTACGAATGGCCTTTGAGAGCGGTAAACAGGGAGGTACTACACCTACTGTTTATAATGCAGCGAACGAAATAGCTGTTGCACGGTTCCTCAAAGGTGAGATTAAGTTCTTGCAAATTGAACAGATCATTGAAGTTGTTTTGCAGAAACACGAATCCCATTCAAACCCTCATTTAGAACTCATTCATGAGCAGGATATTTGGGCAAGAGCCTTTGCATCATCCATCGCTTTTTAATTTCATGAGAGCTTGGTCAGCGAGGTTGGCTCGGCTCTTTTTTCAATCTATCACCTAGGCGCTTTATAAAGTAAAGTCTAATTCAATCTCCCAGCTCGTATACTGTGCTAAAAGAGCATAGCTTGTATTCAGCAGTTCAATAATGGTAATCTAAGAACATGCTGTCCATAAGTGGATGCTTAAAAGGCAGGTTTTCAAACGAAAACGATATGGTTTTTGCAAACATAGGTAAGTTTTCTGAAGAAAACTCGAAGGAGGAAATACGACTTGTCAGCCATAGAAGTTGGATTGAAGGTTATTTTGTTGTTTTTCGTTCTTGTTACGATTCATGAATGGGGTCATTTTTATTTTGCGAAACGTGCAGGCATCTTAGTTCGGGAATTTGCAATCGGTTTTGGACCCAAAATTTTCTCATATAAAAAAGGGGAAACTCGATATACCTTGCGTATTCTGCCAATTGGTGGATTTGTTCGCATGGCAGGGGAAGACCCGGAAATTGTCCAAGTGAACCCTGGACAAACGGTTGCCGTTAAATTAAATAAACAAGATCAAGTGTCATCTCTTTATCTTGATCAACTAGATCGACGCTCAAATGTTATCATTGGTGTCGTGGAACAAATTGATCTAGAGAGAGCGCTTCAAGTATCACTTGATGTTGACGGAGAAAGAGTTACTTATCCCATTGATCCACAAGCGATGATGGTGACCAAAGGGACAGAAACACAGATTGCTCCATATGATCGTCAGTTTGGTTCGAAAACAGTTGGTCAGAGAGCAATTGCTATTGTGATGGGGCCTGTGATGAACTTCATACTCGCCATTGTGTTGTTCTTTATGGTTGTTATTATGTCGGGCGTATTTACGAACGTCAAGCTAGATTCTGTGCTTGCAGGTAAGGCAGGCGAGAAATCGGGTCTCCACAAAGGGGATATCATTATATCAATTGATAATCAGCCGATTGGTGATGACCGCGAGAAGCTTGTCACCTCGATTCAATCATCTGCAGGAAAGCCTATGACCTGGGTTGTGGATCGTTCAGGTAATCCAATTACACTTCAAGTTACACCTGAAATGGAAGCAGGGGCTGGTAAGCTAGGTGTAGTCATTTCAGGGGATCGTAGAAGTGCAACCTTTAGCGAAGTGTTAACTGGCACTTATGAACAAGTTGTTGGAACAACGATTGGCATTGTGACTGGTTTACAGAAACTTGTAATGCTGCAGTTTAAACTTGATGATCTAGGCGGACCTGTCCGTACAGCTCAAGTATCAGCTGAGTTTGCCAAAATGGGAATTACTTACTTAATCTCATGGGCAGCAACATTGAGCTTGTATCTAGGTATATTTAATCTCCTGCCTATTCCAGCTTTAGATGGAAGTCGACTTCTATTTATGGGTCTAGAGGCATTACGCGGGAAGCCAATTGATCCGAATCGAGAAAGTATGGTTCATTTTGTTGGTTTTGCATTGCTAATGCTTCTCATGGTGGCAGTTACTTACAATGATATTTTAAGATTAATTAAGGGATAGTCCTAATATTGTAGGAGGGTTTATGTCAAACGATAAACAGTTTGTTAAAGAGATTACACCACAGGGAGAGGATTTCTCCCGTTGGTACATAGACGTAATCAAGAAAGCTGATTTGATGAGCTATTCGCCAGTTCGCGGATGTATCGTATTTAAACCGGATGGCTATGAAATCTGGGAAAACATTCAACGTGAACTCGATAGCAAATTCAAAGAAACGGGTCACCGGAACGCCTATTTCCCTTTATTTATTCCAGAAAGTTTTTTCCAGAAGGAAAAAGAACACGTGGAAGGCTTTAATCCAGAGCTGCCTTGGGTCACTGAAGCAGGTGGAGAGAAGCTCGAAGAGCGACTAGCTATTCGTCCAACTTCGGAAACGATGATTGGTCACATGTATTCAGAATGGATCAACTCCTATCGCGATCTTCCGCTTTTGATTAATCAATGGGCTAACGTAGTTCGATGGGAGAAGCGGACATTGCCTTTCCTTCGTACTACGGAGTTCCTGTGGCAGGAAGGTCATACGGCTCATGAAGACGAGCAGGATGCTCGCCGTGAAACGATGCAGATGCTGGAAGTATACCGCGAATTTGCGGAAGATTTCTTAGCAATCCCTGTCATTGTTGGGCAGAAGACTCCTTCTGAGAAATTCGCGGGTGCTGTCGATACATTCTCTATCGAGGCAATGATGAAAGATGGGAAAGCGGTGCAAGCTGGCACTTCTCACTATCTGGGTACGAATTTTGCAGTCGCTTTCGATATCAAGTTCTTGGACCGTGAGAATCAGCATCAATTTGCCCATACGACTTCATGGGGAGTTAGTACTCGACTCATCGGTGCGCTTATCATGGCTCATGGCGATGATCGTGGGTTGGTATTGCCTCCTAAAGTAGCCCCTACACAAGTCATCATGATTCCAATTGGTCCTCCAAAAACACGGGAACAAGTTATTGGGCGTGTAGACGAATTGTTTGCAGAGCTAAAGAAAACAGGCGTTCGTGTTAAAGTGGATGACCGAGCTGACCAAAGCCCAGGTTGGAAATTTAATGAATATGAAATGCGTGGTGTACCGATCCGTGTTGAATTAGGTCCTCGTGACATGGAAAATGGACAAGTCGTTCTCGTTTCTCGCGTAAGCGGGGAGAAGAAAACCGTTCAGCAAGCTGACTTTGTTCAGGAAGTTCAAAATTTACTTGCTGAGATTCATCAGCAGATGTATGATAAAGCGAAGCAGTTCCGTGACGAGCATTACATAGCGGTGGATTCTATTGATGAGTTCAAATCATTCCTAGAGACCAAACGCGGATTTGCTTTGGCCGGCTGGTGCGGGTCTAATGTTTGTGAAGATCAAGTGAAGGAAGAGACGGGGGCAACAAGCCGAAATATTCCCTTCAATCCTTCAGAAACGAAATCAACATGTCTGGTTTGCGGCGATGCTGCTAAACATACGGTCGTTTTTGGCCGAAGTTATTAATTACAATCAAGGGCAAATGGAAGCAACAATTCCATTGCCCTTCGTATTTTTATGGGGAGGCTGTTCATGAGTAATTTGGCTGATAAACGGAATCGCTTTGAGCTTTTGATGCAGCAAGCCGAGATTCCAGCCGATATCGTGCGGTCATTTTTTGCGGAAGGCTACATCGAGCAAGTAGAAATTAGTCGTAAAAATCGCGACTGGACCTTTTATTTGGTGAAAAATGAAATAGTGCCTCAAAACACTTACCGTTCATTTTGTAAAATGATCCAAGAGAAGTTTGCTCAAATTGCGAAGATTCGTTTTATTTGGAAATTTGAGCAAGCAGAACCCGCGGCTTTGGTAGATGAATACTGGAGCCTGTTTATGGAATGGCTGCAGCGTGAAGTTGCATCGATTAATGGTTGGATGTCAAAAGCAAGGGTTGAGGTACAAGGTCACACGCTAACTCTCATCATGCTAGATCAGATTGGACTTGAACTTGCTAAAAAGAAAAATGTAGATATGTTCATACGGAACTTTTTTCATAACTTTTTTCAAACAGAATTTAACGTAAAGTATGCGGTTAGTGATTCTACCGAGATCGAAGCTGAGTACGAGAAATTTGCGAAGCAGCGCGAGCAAGGCGAGAAGACCATTACCCAAGAGATCATGATGTCCATCGACATGGAAGAAGAAGTATCTTCATTACCAGATACGGATCTCAAGCTTGTCATGGGCATTGATATCAAAGAGGTACCGACGCCAATCAAGGACATTCAAGAAGAAGAGAAGAAAGTGGCAGTTCAGGGTACCGTATTTGGGCTAGATGTCAAGGAATTGAGAAACGGGAACACGTTATATACATTTAACCTGACTGATTTTACCGATTCTTTGGCGATGAAGGTATTTGCGAAAACCAAAGATGATGTGAAAATTATGAGCTTGCTTGCAAATGGAACATGGATTAGAGCGCGAGGCAAGGTCGAGTATGATCGTTTCATGCAAATTCCTGAACTTGTCATGATTCCAAATGACTTGTATGAAGTTATGGCACCTAGAGATCGGATGGACGATGCAGCTGAGAAGCGCGTTGAGTTTCATTTGCACACGACCATGAGTACTATGGATGCTTTAACTCCTATTGATCAATATGTGAAAATGGCCGCTAAATGGGGACATAAAGCCATAGCGGTTACTGATCATAGTAACATTCAATGTTTCCCTGATGCAGGAAAAGCAGCCAAAAAGCATGGGATTAAAGTGATTTATGGTGTGGAAGCTAACGTTGTGAATGACTCTGTTCCTATTGTGATGAATGGTAGAGATATGGATCTGAAGCAAGCCACATATGTGATATTCGACGTAGAAACAACGGGGCTTTCTGTTACCAATAACCGAATTATCGAGCTTGCTGGTGTTAAAATGCAGGACGGTAAAGAAATTGAGCGGTTTGCAACGTTCATTAATCCTCACGAGAAAATTCCTTATAACATTCAACAACTAACGAACATTAACGATGATATGGTAAAAGATGCGCCTGATATCGAGGACGAGCTTCCTAAGTTCATTGAGTTTGTCGGTGATTGCGTTCTCGTAGCCCATAATGCACGATTTGATATGGGTTTCCTTCAAGCGAATTTGAAGCGTATGGGATTGCCAGAGGTTACGAACTCCGTACTGGATACCCTTGAGCTTGCTAGATTTTTATTCCCATCAATGAAGAACCATCGTTTGAATACCTTGTCGGATAAATTTAAAGTAGGCTTGGACAACCATCACCGAGCGATTGATGACTCTATTGCCTTAGGTTTTGTTTTGTATCATTTAATTAACGAGGCTAATGATCGACAAATAACGAATCTTGCTAAATTGAATGATTATGTAGGCAAAGATTTGTCTAATCAGCGCCCTTTCCATTGTTGTGTTTACGCACTAAATGCCGTTGGGAAAAAGAACTTATTCAAACTTATATCCTTATCCCATACTACGTATTTACAACGCTCCGCAACGATTCCAAAAAGTGTTCTAGTAGAGCATAGAGAAGGTCTTCTTATTACCTCCGGCTGTGAAAAAGGGGAATTCTTTGAAGCCGTTCTAAATAAATCAATCGAAGAAGCCGAGCAAGTGGCCGAGTTCTATGACATTCTCGAGATTCAACCAGTGAGCTATAACATGCATCTGGTAGAGAAGGGTCTCGTGGGGAGTGTCGAAGATTTAGAGAATGCGGTACGACGTGTTTGTGAAATTGGTTATAAGACCGGTAAACCGGTTATTGCTACAGGGAATGCGCATTATCTGAATCCTCGTGAGAAAGTATGCAGAGATATTGCCATTAATGGAATTACCGGATTTAGTCCACTGAAAACCATGAAAAAACCGGATGCTCACTTCCGTACGACCAAAGAGATGCTGGAAGAATTCAAGTTTCTTGGTGAAGAGAAAGCACTTGAAGTTGTCGTGCGCAGTACGAATGATCTGGCAGATCGGTTCGAAGTCATTGAACTATTCCCGGATAAGCTGTTCACACCCATCATCGAAGGAGCCGACGAAGAAATTCGGACGACTTGTTATAATACTGCGAAGGCTATGTATGGAGACGAACTTCCGGAAGTCATTATAGCCCGGCTTGAGAAAGAGCTTGTTCCGATTATTAAGTTCGGTTTCTCTGCCAACTATTTGATTTCCGAACGTCTTGTGAAAAAGTCGAATGCGGATGGCTATCTCGTAGGTTCAAGGGGTTCCGTTGGTTCTTCCGTCGTTGCGATGATGTTAGGCATTTCCGAGGTTAATCCGCTTCCTCCTCATTATATATGTCTATCTTGTCAGCATAGTGAGTGGTTCCTGGACGGGAGTGTTCCGAGTGGATTCGATCTTCCGAACAAAGTTTGCCCGAATTGCGGGGGGAATTTAAAAGGTGACGGTCACGACATTCCGTTCGAGACGTTTCTAGGCTTTAAAGGGGACAAGGTTCCCGATATCGATTTGAACTTCTCTGGCGTTTATCAACCAATTGCGCATAATTTTACGAAAGAAATTTTTGGTGAGAAGAATGTATTCCGTGCGGGTACCATCGGTACTGTCGCCGAGAAGACAGCATTCGGATTCGTTAAGAAGTATGAAGAAGAGCAAGGCCAGAAATGGCGCGGTGCTGAGATAAGCCGACTTGCTGCGGGCTGTACAGGTGTGAAGAGAAGTACAGGTCAACATCCCGGCGGTATTGTCGTTGTACCCGATTATATGGAAGTTGATGATATCACACCCGTACAATATCCAGCAGATGATAAGAATTCAGAATGGAAAACAACCCATTTTGATTATCATGCCTTTGACGCCAATTTGCTGAAACTTGATATTCTCGGACACGACGACCCGACGATGATGCGGATGCTGCAAGATTTAACGGGAGTTGATCCAACGACCATACCTATGAATGATCCGAAAGCGATGAGCATTTTCAACTCGACTGAGGCGATTGGGGTCAGACCGGATCAAATTCGTTCTCCAGTAGCTACTTATGGTGTTCCGGAAATGGGAACCAAGTTCGTTCGTCAAATGCTTCAGGAAACGCAGCCAAGCTCCTTTGCCGATTTATTGCAAATTTCCGGTTTATCACATGGAACGGGAGTTTGGCTTGGTAATGCACAGGAGTTAATTAAAAAAGGGATATGCAACATTAAGACGGTTATTGGTTGTCGGGATGATATCATGCTCTTCTTGATTTATAAGGCAGGAATGGATGCAGGTCTTGCTTTCAAAATTACCGAGAGTGTTCGTAAAGGTAAGGGGCTTACAGATGAATGGAAAGATGAGATGAAACGCTGTAATGTGCCAGCTTGGTATATTGAATCTTGTGAACGGATTGAATATATGTTTCCAAAGGCGCATGCTGCTGCTTACGTTATCTCTGCTGTTCGTACAGCTTACTTTAAGGTTTATCATCCGATAGCCTACTATGCGACTTATTTTAGTGTTCGTGCGGCTGACTTTGATCTAGAGCTTCTGTGCCAAGGATATGATGCCATTCTTAAAAAGTTGATTGAGATTGAAGAGAAAGGCTTCCAGGCGCTGCCGAAAGAAAAAGCGATGGTTTCCATTTTGGAAATGTCACTCGAAATGACGTCCCGTGGCTTCAGTTTCAAACCGATTGATATCTATCGTTCGGATGCAACGCGGTTTATTATCGATGGTACGTCACTTATCCCGCCATTTGCGGCAATGTCAGGTATCGGAGATAACGCAGCCCAAAATATTGCTGCTGCCAAAGAGGAGGGAGACTTCCTTTCCATCGAAGATTTCCAGAAACGATCCAAAGCCTCAAAGACGGTTATTGAGATGCTCAGCGCGATGGGATGCTTCCGCGGATTGCCGGAATCGAATCAATTGTCCTTATTCTAAGCTTTCGAAGTGAGTTTTCTAAAGAAAAACTTTAGGCTGTCAAGTGAAAATGATTAACAAGTTTGCTATTGTAATGCAAAGAATGGTTATGGTATAATTTTTATTGGCAATAATGAGGATATCATCTTGTGATTAAAGAGTGGGGAAACCCACTCTTTACATTTTGATATAGGACTTTTCGGAATACGATAAAGGAAAGTCAATTTAGGAGGTACATTTATCTGTGGCTACACAAGCGCAAATCAAATCCGTCATTGAGGACATGCTGAAGGATTTCATTGAACAAAATGGATTTGAACTCGTGGATATTGAATATGTCAAAGAAGGCAGCAATTGGTTCCTTCGTGTCTATGCAGACAAGGAAGGCGGAATTGATATAGATGATTGCGGCCGCATCAGTGAATACTTAAGTGTTCAATTGGATGAGAAAGATCCCATTGCTGATGCCTATTTCTTGGAAGTTTCTTCACCAGGCGCGGAACGTCCGCTTAAGAAGACACAAGATTATCACAAGGCTGTGAATAGTCATGTATTTGTTACCACCTATGAACCGATAGACGGTTCCAAGGAATTTGAAGGTTTGCTGCTTTCCTTTGACGAGGAAGACCTCGTTATTGAAATTGGCAAAAAGAAAATTATTATCCCGTTCGCTAAAGTAGCAAGCGCTCGTCTAGCTATCGTTTTTTAGTGACCGTTACTTATTGAAAGGGGGGACTCAGTTCAAATGAACACGGATTTTATCGAAGCGCTGTCGGAAATTGAACGTGAGAAAGGTATCTCAAAGGAGTTACTTATCGATGCAATTGAAGCAGCGATGATTTCAAGTTATAAACGTAATTTCAACACCGCACAGAACGTGCGAGTTGATATCAATCGCCATACTGGCCTCATTAAGGTATATGCCCGTAAGACCGTAACTGAGGAAGTATTAGATCCAAGATTGGAAATTTCACTCCACGCTTCTCGTGAAATTAATCCGAATTACCAATTGGAAGATATCGTTGAAATTGAAGTGACTCCTCGTGATTTCGGACGTATTGCTGCTCAAACTGCCAAACAAGTAGTGACTCAGCGCATTCGTGAAGCCGAGCGTGGCTTGATTTATAATGCTTTTATCGACAAAGAAGAAGATATCGTTACAGGTATCCTTCAACGCCAAGATCAACGTAACATTTATGTGGACTTGGGTAAAGTTGAGGCTGTGTTGCCTTTGACTGAATTAATGCCTACTGATAAGTTCAAACAAGGCGATCGGATTAAAGCGTATATCACGAAAGTGGAAAATACGACGAAAGGACCGCAAATCATTTTATCAAGAACACATCCAGGGCTGTTGAAGCGTCTTTTTGAACTGGAAGTTCCTGAGATCTTTGATGGTGTGGTCGAGATTCGTTCGGTTGCGCGTGAAGCCGGTTTCCGATCCAAAATTGCTGTTCATTCCCGCAACGCTGAAGTTGATCCAGTAGGATCCTGTGTAGGGCCTAAAGGATTACGTGTTCAAACGATTGTAAGCGAACTGCGCGGCGAGAAAATAGACATCGTACGTTGGATGGAAAGCGTGGAAGAATACGTAGCCAATGCGCTTAGCCCTTCCAAAGTGCTTGAAGTGCAAATTCATGAAAATGAAAAAATGGCGCGTGTCATTGTACCTGACTATCAGCTTTCTCTGGCTATTGGAATCAAAGGGCAAAATGCTCGTCTTGCTGCCAAATTGACAGGTTGGAAAATAGACATCAAAAGTGAAACACAAGCCGAACAAGAATATGGCAGAGTAAAAACTTATTCCGAAGAAATGCATCAAGATTCTGTGAGTGTCGATTAAGTTTTTGTTTGGAGCAAGGGGTGATCGGAATGAAGCAGAGAAAAATCCCTCTGAGAAAATGCGTGGCCTGCCAGGAAATGATGCCGAAGAGGGACTTGATCCGCATCGTCAAAACGCCTGAAGATGAAATTCTCATAGATCTTAAAGGGAAAAAATCTGGGCGCGGTGCCTACCTGTGCGGTAAAGTTTCTTGTTTTAAATTAGCGAAGAAAAGTAAAGCCCTGGATAGAGCCCTTAAGCATGCCGTTGGTGCCGATATTTATGACCAATTGGAGCAAGATTTCATTCGTGTTGAAGATGAGTTCCTCTCTTCTAAAGAGGAGGAGTCCGAAGATGAATCCTAAATTTCTATCCCAATTGGGTTTGGCGATGCGGGCAGGGAAGCTGGTTACCGGTGATGAAGGTGTGTTTAAAGCGATTCGCTCGGGAGAAGCCAAACTTGTCATTATGGCGGAGGATGCATCCGCTAATACACGTAAGAAATTTCAAGACAAATGCCAATTCTATGGGATTAAACTCATGGAAATAGGTACGAAGTATGAATTGGGCCGCAGCATTGGGAAAGAAATGCGTGTCACCATAGGTGTATTGGACGGAGGCTTCGCGCAGATGCTGCAGAAGAGTCAAGAAAATCCTGCGGAGGTGAAACATATTGACCAATAAACAAGACAATAAAGATAAGACTCGCGTTTACGAATACGCAAAGCAACTCAATATGAGCAGCAAAGAAATTATAACCATCCTCAAACGTCTGAATATTCCTGTTAACAATCATATGAGTGTAATGGAAAATGACGCAGTGAGCAGTGTAGAAAAGTTTTTTCGTGATATTAAAGCCAATGCGGCTGCCAAACGAGCAGCTACGGACGGAGGAAATGTGAGTTCATCTACGACGAATCAGAATCCTGCAACGCAGGCTCCAGCACAAGAGAATAAAGGTGCAGCAACACCGGCTTCGAAGCCAGTTGCTTCAGAACCAACGAACAGCACGACTACCAATGGTGCAGTAACAGCGCCTCAAGGACAATCTACGCCTAATACGGCTAGTCGTCCTGCTCAGCCTGGGCGCGATCAACGACCAAGCGGTCAAGGATCATCGCAAGGCGGGCAACGTCCGCACAGTCAAGGCCAAGGTGGACAACGTACAGGTTATCAAGGTTCCAATCCAGGCGGGCAGCGTCCTAGCGGCCAAGGCTCTAGCCAAGGTGGGCAACGTACGGGCTATCAAGGTTCCAATCCAGGTGGACAGCGTCCAAGTGGTCAAGGCTCCAGCCAAGGTGGGCAACGTACAGGTTATCAAGGTTCCAATCCAGGTGGACAGCGTCCAAGTGGTTCCACTGGCGGCTACAATAGCCAACGTCCAAGCGGCGGTCAAGGCTACAGCCAAGGTCAAGGCCAAGGCCAAGGCGGAGCTCCACGCAGCAATAGTAACTATGCAGGATCCCGTCCAAGTCAGGGGACTAGTGGACCGGGAGCTGGTGGTGGACAAAGCGCGAATAGCGGCCGTCCGCAAAATGCAGGCCCGAACCGCAGTGCTGGTCCTAACCGTCAGTCTAAACCGTTTGATAACCGCAACAATAATCAAAGCGGAAGACCTGTCATTCAAGAAGCAAAGCCGCAGTTCCACGTAGGAGCAACAGCAGCTGAATTGGATGATGCAGCAGCAAAAGCGGGTGTAATTACAACTAAGAAATCCAAACCAACACCTAAACGTTTTGATGATAACCGTTCCGGCGGAAATCGCGGGCCTGGTGGACAAAACAGAGGCAACCAACGCGGTAACAATAGAGGCAGATACCAACAGGAAACTGTTAAAAAAGAGAAAATTGACAACACACCTAAGAAAATCATCGTTCGTGGCAGCATGACCGTTGGTGAAACAGCGAAATTACTTCACAAAGATGCTTCTGAAGTTATTAAGAAGCTTTTATTCTTGGGTACAATGGCAACAATCAACCAAGAGCTTGATTTGGAAGCCATTCAATTGATTGCATCCGAGTTTGGCGTTGAAGTAGAAATTAAGATTAAAGTCGAAGAAGACAATTTCGAGACTTTCGAAGAAATTGACGATGAGGCTGATCTGATTGAGCGTCCGCCAGTTGTTACGATCATGGGTCACGTTGATCATGGTAAAACAACGTTACTTGATGCTATTCGTAAAACAAGTGTAACCGAGGGTGAAGCAGGCGGTATTACACAGCACATCGGTGCTTACCAAGTTGAAGTTAACCAAAAGAAAATCACTTTCTTGGATACGCCTGGTCACGAAGCTTTTACAACCATGCGTGCCCGCGGTGCACAAGTAACCGATATTACAATTATCGTTGTTGCTGCTGATGACGGCGTAATGCCACAAACCGTTGAAGCTATTAACCATGCTAAAGCGGCAGGTGTTCCGATCATTGTAGCAGTTAACAAGATTGATAAAGAAGGCGCAAATCCAGATCAAATCAAACAAGCACTTACGGCTTATGAGTTGGTTCCGGAAGAGTGGGGCGGAGATACGATTTTCTGCGAAATTTCCGCAAAACAAAGGATTGGGCTTGAAAATCTGCTTGAAATGATTCTGCTTGTTGCGGAAGTTCAAGAGTATAAGGCTAACCCGAACAAACGTGCTAGAGCGACTGTAATCGAAGCCGAGTTGGATAAAGGTCGTGGTCCAGTTGCCAGAATCCTGATTCAACATGGTACATTGAAAGTCGGAGATAGCTTCGTAGCTGGCGTGTGCTTCGGCCGCGTAAGAGCGATGGTGAATGATAAAGGTAAACGTTTGAAAGAAGCGGGTCCTTCAACACCAGTTGAAATCACGGGTCTTACAGAAGTACCACAAGCTGGAGATCCATTCCTTGCTTATGAAGATGAGCGTAAGGCAAGAGACATTGCAGATCGTCGTTCCATTGCACTTCGACAATCCGAGATGACGGCGAATTCACGCGTTACATTGGATGACCTCTTTAAACACATTAAAGACGGCGAAATCAAAGAGCTCAATGTAATCATCAAAGGTGACGTTCAAGGTTCTGTTGAAGCCCTGAAAAGCTCCCTTGAGAAGATCGAAGTAGAAGGCGTTCGCGTCAAAATTCTTCACAACGGTGTTGGTGCTGTTACGGAGTCTGATATTATTCTGGCTTCTGCATCTAACGCGATTATTATCGGTTTCAACGTTCGTCCTGAACCTGCAGCGAAAGCAACAGCAGATCAAGAGAAAGTTGATATCCGTCTGCATAACATTATCTACAACGTAATTGAAGAAATCGAGCAAGCTATGAAGGGCATGTTGGATCCTATCTTTAAAGAAGTTGTACTTGGTCAAGCAGAAGTACGTAATGTGTTCAAAATTACGGGCTCAGGTACAATTGCTGGATGTATGATTATTTCAGGCAAAATTGCTCGTAATGCACAAACACGCTTGATCCGCAGCGGTATTGTCGTGCACGAAGGTAAAATTGACTCCCTGAAACGATTCAAGGATGACCAAAAAGAAGTGGCACAAGGTTATGAATGTGGTATATCTCTTGAGCGTTATCATGATATTAAAGAAGGCGACATTATTGAAGCCTTCATCATGGAGTCCGTTGAGAGGTGATGACAAATGGCTAGAGTTCGTGTAGGTCGAGTTGGCGAACAAATAAAGAAAGAATTAAGCCAGATCGTTCAGTCCGAATTGAAAGATCCACGCATTGGTTTCTTGACCGTAACTGGTGTAGAAGTTACGAACGATTTATCCTTAGCTCGCGTTTTTCTTAGCGTAATGGGCACAGAAGAAGAGAAAGCTGCAACACTTAAGGCGCTTTCTGTAGGTTCTGGATATATTCGTTCGGAATTAGGCAAACGAATTCGTTTACGTAAAATTCCAGAGCTGCAATTTAAGTTCGATGCTTCTATTGATTATGGAAGTCATATCGATAACTTATTGCACAAGCTTAATCAGGAAGGAAATTCAAGCGTATGAGCAGTGGAATGAACCATGCCACCGAATACAGCCAGCAGCTGGCAGCAGCAGCTACGTTTATCGAGCAGCATGATGATTTCCTGGTGGTATCTCACATCCAACCGGATGGGGATGCCGCCAGTTCTACGTATGCAACCGGTTGGATTCTTAAACAACTGGGAAAATCCTTTACAATGATCAATGAGGGCGCTATGCCCTCTAAATTTTCCTATTTATGGGGAAGTGATCAAGTACTTGATTATGGCAAAGAAGTTCCTGATAGACGTTATCAAACCATCATAAGTGTAGATTGTGCTGATTTCTCCAGAATGGGTAGGATCAGCACTCTTTTTGATGACCAAGCACGGCTGCTCAATGTTGATCACCATCCAACGAACGATAGATTTGGTTCGTGCCATTTGATTAAACATGATGCCGCTGCAACCGTTCAAATTTTGTATGATTTAGCCATACATATGAAACTTGTACCGAGTTTGGAGTTTGGTGATTGCATTTACACGGGCTTGTTGACAGACACAGGTGGTTTTCGGTATTCGAATACCTCGCCTGAGGTTATGCAAATTGGAGCAACCTTGTTATCACTGGGTGTTCAGGGCTCTGTCATAGCTGAGCAAGTGCTGGAAAGAGTCACCTACTCGCAAATAGTACTTCTCCAGAGAGCTTTATCTACTCTCTCATTTGCAAATGATCGTAAATTAGCCTGGCTTGCTGTTTCTCTGGCAGATTTGGAGTTAACTGGTGCTTCAAGCGACGATCTGGATGGGCTTGTCAACTATCCGCGTAATGTGGAAGGCGTGGAAGTGGGCATGCTATTTAAAGAGAAAGCAGTTGGTGTCATTAAAGTAAGTCTCCGCTCATCAGGACTTGTTGACGTTGCTGCGATTGCGCAATCACTTGGCGGTGGCGGCCATGTTCGTGCTTCAGGCTGTACAATCCAAGGTACGCTTGAGGAAGCAGTAGCTAAAATGGTTCAGGAAGTAGGGAACAAACTCATATGACGTTAGAAGGCATTTTGCCTGTATGGAAACCAGCGGGCTTCACTTCTCATGATGTTGTTGCCAAGGTTAGAGGTATCCTTGGGATCAAACGCATCGGCCACACAGGAACGCTCGACCCGCAAGTAACCGGGGTTTTGCCATTATGTATAGGTAGAGCAACTCGAATGGTTGAGTACATTCAGGATCTGCCTAAGGAGTATGAAGCTGTTCTTCGAATCGGTCTTTCAACCGATACGGAGGATATGACGGGTACTGTGTTGGAAGAAGTTTCACAAGTGACTTTGGATGAAATGAGAGTCCATGAGGTTCTTCATTCTTTTGTCGGAGAAATCGAACAGGTTCCACCGATGTTCTCTGCAGTGAAGATTGATGGGAAACGACTCTATGAATTAGCCCGCGAAGGCAAAGAAGTAGAGCGGAAGTCACGTAAAGTGACGATTCATAAGCTAGATATCCTCCATATGGACCTACAGCAAAAACATCCAGAGATTCAATTTCGTGCTTCTTGCTCCAAAGGAACCTATATAAGAACCTTGTGTGTGGATATTGGCAAGGCTCTCGGATATCCGGCGGTGATGAAAAGTTTAATTCGTACATCGACTGGCAGTATTCGCCAAGAGCAGTGCTTAACATTTGAACAGATTGAACAAATGAAGGTTCAAGGATTACTGCAGGCGCATATGATTCCTATGGATCAGGCGATTTCACATATCCCATTCATTGAACTATCTGCCGGGGAAGCTGTACATGCATTACAGGGGAAGAAAATAGCTATGACAGCGAATCGGACGGCTCATGCTGATGCATCACAAACCATTTTCAGGGCTTATTCGACTGATGAACGTTTTCTTGGTTTGTATGAATGGAACAGTGCTAGTCAAGTCCTGATCCCTGCCAAAGTTTTCCTCTAATTATAACGTCACGGGACAGGTTGAAATGGGTAGGTGAAATGAATTTATGCGCATAATACCAATATCATACCCCATTAATATGGATGATTTGGACCTAATAGTGGGAGAGCAAGTAGTGGCAATTGGTGATTTCGATGGTGTACATATGGGACATCAGGAAGTCATTGGTCGAGCCCTTCGCACGGCAAAGAAACTTGGGCTGAAGGCGTCAATCATGACCTTTCATCCACATCCTAGAGCAGTAATGGGTCAAGATAAATATTTGGATCTAATAACTCCGATGAGTAAGAAAATGAAGATGTTTGAATCGCTGGGTGTTAATCATGCCTACATTGTTACCTTTGATGCCTCTTTAATGCGGTTATCCCCGGAACATTTCGTGGATCAAGTATTGGATCGACTTGGTGTTGAAAGTGTCATATGTGGTTTTGATTTTACGTTTGGTTTTCAAGGTAAAGGTACCCCGGATTCGCTCTGTGAGTTGAGTCATGGGAAATTTTCTGTAGAAGTGGTGAGACCCTTTCATATGGATGGCGAAAAAGTTAGCAGTACACTCATTCGTGAATCATTACAGCAAGGGGACATAGACACAGTTACCAGACTTCTTGGGCGTCCCTATAGTATAAGCGGCATCGTTGTGGATGGAGAGAAGCGAGGGAGAACACTTGGCTTTCCTACAGCTAATATCCAACTGGATGAGTCTTACGTCATCCCTACCAATGGTGTTTATGCGATTAAAGCTTCTGTTAAAGGGGAAACCTATAATGGGGTTATGAATATTGGTGTAAAGCCTACCTTTACAACTGGAGAATTGAAGCCCTCATTCGAAGCTCATTTATTTGATTTTTCCGAACAAATTTACGGAGAGCATATGAATGTTGAGCTAATAGCTTTCCTACGACCAGAGCGGAAATTCTCATCCCTAGACGATTTGGTAACTCAAATTAAACTTGATGTTGAATCAGCTAAGAGCAAATTATAACGTTACAGTTGAAACAAGCATTTACTTCTACTGTGCGATTATGATATACTGAATAACGTTGCCAAAAGGATGTATACCTTCTGGCATGAACCTTAGCTTGGACATACGCTATCATCGGCGATTTCTGGGCTATCGGGGATACAATAGAATTTAGGAGATGAACAATCATGGCATTAACTCAAGAGCGTAAAACACAACTGATTCAAACTCACAAGGTACATGATACCGATACGGGTTCACCTGAGGTACAAGTAGCAATCCTTACAGAAAACATTGTCAACCTGACAAATCATCTGCGGACTCACAAGAAAGATCATCATTCCCGCCGCGGTTTGCTCAAAATGGTTGGTCAACGCCGTAAGCTGCTAGCATACGTGAAGAACAAAGATGTGAGCCGTTACAGTGCTTTGATCGAAAAGCTTGGTTTGCGTCGATAAAACCGACAATGAGAAGCAACCTGTTGCTCCTTTGCTGGGCTTGATAAAGCTTTGGCGAAGAAAGGCAACGAGGTTGCTTTTTCTTGTATTTTTAAAACGGGAAAAGAAGGAAATACTAGACATTACGCAGAAATAGTGGATGACTCCAACGTTAGGCAATTTTTGAGTACATATGGAGCATAATATAAAAGGTTTCTGAACCTTCCTTTCTGTGCATGTTTATCAAACACATATGAATTGAATAGAACAATTCCTTAGGAGGATGTTATGGAGAAAAGGGTACAAATGGAACTTGGCGGCAAACCGTTCATTCTTGAAACGGGTAGATTGGCCAAACAAGCCAATGCAGCTGTAACTGTCCGTTATGGCGATACGGTTGTATTGAGTACAGTAACAGCTTCAAGCGGACCGAAAGATCTGGATTTCTTTCCGTTAACGGTTAATTATGAAGAAAGATTATATTCCGTTGGTAAAATTCCAGGTGGTTTTATTAAACGTGAAGGACGTCCAAGTGAGAAAGCGATTCTTGCGAGCCGTTTAACGGATCGTCCGATTCGCCCTCTTTTCCCTGAAGGCTTCCGTAATGACGTGCAAATCGTTTCTATCGTAATGAGCGTAGACCAAGAGTGTCCGCCAGAAATGGCAGCAATGATTGGTACTTCTGCTGCACTTGCAATCTCTGACGTTCCTTTCAATGGGCCTGTTGGTGGCGTGATTGTTGGACGAGTAGATGGGCAATTCGTTATTAATCCGACGGGTGAGACAGCAGAGAAAAGTGATCTTCACTTAACGGTTGCCGGCACCAAAGATGCGATTATGATGGTAGAAGCAGGCGCAAATGAAGTTTCAGAGGAAGTTGTGCTCGAAGCTATCATGTTCGGACACGATGAGATCCGTAAGATTGTTGCGGTGATTGAAGAATTGGTTGAACAAGCAGGTAAACCGAAAATGGAGGTTAAACTTCATACGGTTGATACCGAGGTAAATCGTGCTGTTCGCGAATTTGCTCAAGCTAGATTAGTTGATGCGATTAAAATTCCTGAGAAGCATGCTAGACAAGAAGCAATCGATATTGTGAATGCTGAAGCTGTGGAACGTTTTACAGCCTTGTATGCAGAAACTCCTGGTTTACTAGGTGATGTGAAAGAAACACTTTATGATATCGTTAAAGAAGAAGTACGCCGTTTGATCACACATGATAAAGTGAGACCAGATGGACGTAAACCAGAAGAGATTCGTCCAATTGATTGTGATATTGATTTGTTACCGCGTACTCACGGTTCAGGCTTATTCACACGTGGACAAACACAAGCACTAAGTATCTGTACATTAGGCGCTTTAGGCGATGTTCAAATATTGGATGGCTTGGATCTTACTGAAACCAAACGTTTCATGCATCACTACAATTTCCCTCCGTTTTCCGTTGGGGAAGCAAGACCGCTTCGTCCACCAGGTCGTCGTGAAATTGGACATGGTGCATTAGGTGAGAGAGCCCTTGAGCCAATCATCCCTAATGAAGTTGAATTCCCTTACACCATTCGTCTCGTATCTGAAGTATTGGAATCGAACGGTTCAACATCCCAAGCTAGTATTTGTGCAAGTACACTTGCTCTTATGGATGCTGGTGTTCCGATTAAAGCTCCGGTTGCTGGTATTGCGATGGGTCTGATCAAAGACGGAGATCACTTCTCCATTTTATCCGATATTCAGGGTATGGAAGATCATCTTGGCGATATGGACTTTAAAGTTGCGGGAACCGCTGAAGGAATTACAGCCCTGCAAATGGATATCAAAATCGATGGGATCGATCGCAGCATCCTGCAGCAATCTTTGCAGCAAGCCAAAGAAGGCCGTTTGCACATTTTAGGTAAAATGGTTTCTCGTATTTCAGAGCCTAAGAAGACTCTTTCCAAATACGCGCCTAAAATTCTTACGATGAACATCAACCCGGACAAAATCCGTGATGTTATTGGTGCAGGCGGTAAAATCATCAATAAAATTATTGAGGAAACCGGCGTAAAAATTGATATCGAACAAGATGGCCGTGTATTCATCGCTTCATCCAATCAAGAGATGAACGAAAAAGCACGTTCTATTATCGAAGGCATCGTTCGTGAGGTTATAGTGGGTGAAACTTACCTGGGAACCGTAAAACGCGTTGAGAAATTCGGAGCATTCGTAGAAATTTTGCCTGGTAAAGAAGGTTTGGTTCATATTTCACAGATCTCCACAGAGCGAGTAGCGAAAGTGGAAGACGTAGTGAACATTGGCGATCAAATCACCGTTAAAGTAACTGAGATTGACCAACAAGGAAGAGTTAATCTTTCTCGTAAAGCGACATTAACTTCGCAAGTCCAGGCTCAAACCTAAGCCGCGTGACTTGTGAAGTCCCTTTTAAATAGTTTTGGATAAAGAGTCAGATCAATCTGTCTCTTTTTTGCTGTTTAGATATACCGGACATGCCTCGTTCTACTCTTGTCCCTTCCTGCATAAAATCAGGACATAAGGAAGGGGGATCTGTGTATGCTCCACAAAAAATGGCTTCTGCTTGGAAGTTTTTTTGCTATGGTTCTGCTTACATTGGATGCAATCCCTAGCGTAGGAACTTACATTAATGCAGTGAAGAATAACCAAATTTCGTATCTAGCAGACTCCAATTGGTTGGACGAAGAAGCACTTCCGGTCTTTGCCTCTGCGACTTTGAATTCAACCGAACAAAAGAAGTCAAAGCAAAGCAATTTACTAGAAACGGTTATGAAAGAATCAGAAAAACGAAAAATTCCCGCTATTAATGCCAAACTTGATCCTGTTTGGAAAGCAGTTCCCGGTTACAACGGATTGGAAGTCGATATTGAGGAGACGCTCAAGCTAGCAGAGCATCATTTAACGCCGAATAAAATCAATTATGTAATGAAAGAAGTGCAGCCTAGTATTCAATTAAACGATCTCGGTCCGAATCCGATATATAAAGGGAACCCCAAGAAGCCAATGGTTTCTTTCATGATCAATGTTGCTTGGGGAAATGAGAACTTACCTAGTATGCTTGAGACTCTGCGCAATGAAAATGTACATGCGACTTTCTTTCTAGATGGCTCGTGGTTGAAGAAGAACGTGGAAATGGCCAAAAAGATCCAAAGCGAAGGGCATGAAATATCTAATCACGCTTATTCGCACAAGGATATGAGAAGTATAACGCGCAGCAAAGCTGTTGAGGAAATTTCTAAAACAGAGGATCTGTTGAAGCAGCAGCTTGGTGTGAAGAACATGCTATTTGCACCTCCCTCGGGTTATTTTAATCAAGAAACGGTTCAAGTAGCTTCGGAGTTCAATTTGCAAACTGTACTGTGGACATTCGATACGATAGATTGGAAAAATCCAGGGTCTGAGCGAATCCTTCAACGGTTATCATCAAGCGTCGAGCCTGGTTCACTTATTTTGATGCATCCAACGACCTCATCCAAGGAAGCATTACAAGGAATGATCCGTATCATTAAAAATAAAGGATTGACGATTGGCACTGTATCTGAGCTTTTATCCTCTAAACGTGTTGCTGAAGCGGGTCAAATCGTGAAATAATTGATCAATCAGCTGGAAAGTTGAGTCGTTGGCACATTTTTGTTAGACTGAGTAAGTATAATTGGGGAAAAGGACTTTAGGTGCTACAATTCGAGGAGGAACCTTGGTGATCAAATATCGCTTACATAATGGCTTGAGAGTCGTCATGGAACAAATTCCTACGTTTCGATCGGTAACGTTCGGGATTTGGGTGAAGACAGGCTCGCGTAATGAGTCTCAAGATAATAACGGCATTTCGCATTTTATTGAACACATGTTGTTCAAGGGTACAGAGCGCCATTCAGCCAAAGATATCGCGGAGATATTTGATGGAATCGGCGGAAATGTGAATGCATTCACCTCCAAAGAGTATACATGCTATTATGCAAAGGTTCTCGATGATCATTTGCCACTTGCTATGGATATGCTTTCGGACATGTTTTTCCATTCTGCATTTGATGAGAGTGAGTTAGAAAAAGAGAAGAACGTCATATATGAAGAGATCTCTATGTATGAAGATACACCGGACGATTTGGTTCATGATTTATTGGCCAAAGCTTCATATGGCTCACATTCACTGGGGTATACGATCCTTGGAACCCAGGACAATTTATCGAAAATGAAATCCGAAGATCTGCGTAACTATATGAAGCAATATTATAATACGGAAAATACGGTTCTTAGTATAGCTGGCAATATTGATGATAGTGTGCGCGAACTTATTGAGAAGCATTTCGGAGAATTCGCTCAAACAGGCGTGGAAACAAGTTATGATGCACCGGATTTCCTTGGAGAATTGATTTTCCATTCGAAAAAAACGGAACAAAATCACATCTGTTTATCGCTACCAGGTCTGTCGCTTCAAGAAGAGAATTTATATCCGATGGTACTGCTCAATAATGCCATTGGCGGTGGAATGAGTTCAAGATTGTTCCAGGAGATTCGGGAGAATCGCGGGCTTGCTTATTCCGTCTATTCATACCACTCCTCGCATATCGACAGCGGCATGTTCACGATTTATACAGGCACAGCACCGAAGCAGACGGAAGAAGTACTTAAAGTGACAATGGAGCTGCTGCATGATATTGCTGTGAAAGGAATGACGGATTCTGAACTCAAGAAAGGCAAGGAGCAGCTAAAAGGCAGCTTGATTCTTAGTTTGGAGAGTACCAGCAGCCGTATGAACCGATTCGGGAAAAATGAGCTTATGACTGGTAAGCATTACAGTCTCGACGAAATGATCGAACGAATTGAAAGCGTTCAGATGGATGACATTCGTCAATTGACGAAAACACTATTCCGGTCACCTTTTGCTCTGTCAATGGTGGGGAATTCGGATGATGTCATTAAGGGCTTCAGGAGGGATCAGCTTGTCTCTCTATAACTTTGATGTCCAAATTAAACGGGTATCCGGACAGGAGGATATCCTTCTGCCTCAGAAAATGTCCGCAGCTGCCAGCGGCTTCGATCTTCATGCCGCAGTGAGCGAGCCGGTAGTGCTAGGTCCAGGTGAACGTCAACTCATCCCGACAGGCTTTGCACTCAGCATGCCGCCAGAGCTTGAAGCTCAGATCCGACCGCGGAGCGGGCTTGCCTACAAGCATGGCATCACAACGCTGAATTCACCTGGAACGATTGATGCCGACTACCGCGGAGAAGTGAAAGTGCTGCTGATTAACCATGGGCAGGAGCCGTTCACCATTCAGCGGAATGAGCGAATTGCGCAGATGGTTTTCCAACTTGTGCCGCAGATTCAGCTCAATGAGGTTTCGGAATTAACGGAGACAGAGCGAGGATCAGGTGGTTTCGGCCATACAGGACGGTAATAGATCTGCTACATATGTAAGCATAAAACATCAGCCTCTCTTCTAATTGAAGGGGGGGCTTTTTGTTTTCCAAGGAACTGAGCACGGAAAGTCACCCATCCTTAGGCGAACGCATACTATAACGTATCGAAACGGACCGAGGAAGGGGTGTAAGCGAGAATGCTCACTGGGATTTCGGTTGCTATTATGGGTGGAGACGCTCGGCAGCTTGAAGTAATTCAGAAATTTACTGAACTTGATGCTACGGTGACATTAATCGGCTTTGACAATCTAGGGAGGCAATTTAGCGGTGTATCAAATGCTAGACTCGATCCCCTGCTGTTTCAGACCGTTGATGTACTTATTTTACCAGCTGTAGGTACGGATGATTCGGGACAAGTGGAATCTATATTTTCGAGTGAAGAGATGAGACTTACGGATGATCTTATTTCTTCACTGCCAAAGCATGCCAAAGTGTATACAGGAATGGCCAAAAGCTTTCTGAAAAAGCTTTGTGCTGCACATGGGATTGAGGTAGTGGAGTTATTCGAGCGTGATGATATAGCGATTTATAACTCCATTCCGACAGCCGAGGGAGCGCTAATGATGGCGATCCAGAACACTGATATTACGATCCACGGTTCAGTTAGCATGGTTTTAGGTTTTGGTCGTACAGGTTTTACAATGGCCAAAACTTTGCAGGGATTAGGGGCAACCGTGAAGGTTGGCGTGAGGAAACCGGAGCATTTTGCAAGGGCGTGGGAGATGGGTTTTCAGCCTTTTTATACAAAGGATCTGTACCCGGAAGTGGGGAATATTGACTTGCTTTTTAACACAATTCCGACTATGATAGTCACAGCGCAAGTTATTACTAATATCCCACATCGCGCGCTCATCATCGATTTGGCTTCTAAACCCGGTGGAACGGACTTCCGATTTGCCGAGAAAAGAGGCATCAAAGCGATGCTAGCGCCCGGTTTACCTGGCATCGTCGCCCCCAAAACAGCTGGCCGCATCATGGCAAACACACTCAGTCAGCTGATCGTGGAAGACTTCAAAGACAGGAGCGATGTGGAATGAATTGGCAAGGGAAAACAGTCGGATATGCTTTAACTGGTTCTCACTGTACGTTGGAAGAAGTCATGCCTCAGATTAAGAGATTTGTAGATGCAGGTGCTCGGGTTATTCCGATTGTATCGAATACAGTCATGACCACCGACACACGTTTCGGCAATTCAGCAGATTGGCAGCAACAAATAAAGGATATAACCGGAAACGAGATTATATCTACTATTGTAGCCGCTGAGCCTCTAGGTCCATCCAAGCTGCTTGATGTGATGGTTATTGCACCATGCACAGGGAACACGACTAGTAAGCTAGCAAACGCGATGACAGAGAGTCCAGTACTTATGGCTGCAAAAGCACAAATGAGAAATTTGCGGCCGCTAGTTTTAGCGATTTCGACCAATGATGGGCTGGGTTTGAACGCGATGAATATCGCTAAGCTTCTCATTACCAAAAACATCTATTTTGTGCCCTATGGTCAAGATGCACCTGGAGCTAAGCCAAATTCGTTGGTAGCTCGGATGGACTTGATTATGGAAGCCTGTGAAGCTGCTCTTGAAGGTAAGCAATTGCAGCCCATGATTATTGAGAGATTTCAATACTAATTCATATACAACATCTTGAAGGGGAGAGTCCAGCTCATGTCGAACCAGAAGCTTTTTAACGTTGCAGTCGTAGGCGCTACAGGTGCAGTAGGAGAACAAATTATACGTCTACTAGAAGAACGGAATTTCCCCATCAAGGAATTGAAACTACTTTCTTCCGCTCGTTCAGCGGGCGTAAAGCTTTCTTTCAAAGGTCAAGAAATAACCGTTCAAGAAGCGACACCGGAAAGTTTTCAAGGCGTTGAAATTGCTTTATTTAGCGCTGGTGGCGATGTTACGAAGGCATTAGCTCCTCACGCGGTTAAGGCAGGTACGATCTGTATCGACAATACAAGTGCATACCGCATGGATCCTGAAACACCACTTGTGGTGCCTGAGGTAAACGTTGAGAAAATTAACGAACACAAAGGTATTATTGCAAATCCGAATTGTTCTACAATTCAAATGGTAGCTGCACTCAAGCCACTATATGATCGTTATGGGATTTCCCGTATTATCGTGTCAACGTACCAAGCTGTTTCTGGAGCTGGTGCTAAAGCAATTAACGAAATGCTGAGACAATCGAAAGAAGTGCTTGAAGGAAATGATGCGAATCCGGATATTTTACCAGTCGGTTCTTTGCCAGTGAAACATCAGATCGCCTTTAATGCGATTCCGCAAATTGATAAATTCCTCGATAATGGTTTTACGAATGAAGAAATGAAAATGATTCTTGAAACGAAAAAGATTATGGGCGATGAGTCCATTGAAGTTACAGCTACATGCGTTCGTATTCCGGTTGTTTATGGACATTCTGAGTCTGTCTATGTTGAATTAAAAGAAGATTTCGACGTAGAAGAAGTGAAGACGTTACTTGCAAATGCTCCTGGTATTGTTCTTGTTGACAATCCGGCTGAGCAGCAATATCCGCTTGCTACAGATGCAGCAGGTAAACTGGAAACTTTCGTTGGTCGTGTACGCCGTGATTTGAGCAATCCGAAAGCGCTAAATATGTGGATTGTTTCTGACAACCTGCTAAAAGGCGCTGCATGGAATGCTGTACAAATTGCTGAATATATTGCTATAGAACAATAATCAGCAAGTATGACTGCGCTAATCATCATGCAGTGAATATGGGGGAAACTCATGCGAATCCTTGTACAAAAATTTGGGGGCACTTCGCTTTCCACCGCTGATGCCAGAGAACACGTTATTGGACACATTCAAGACGCACTTATCAATCATTATAAATTGGTTGTTGTTGTATCCGCGATGGGAAGAAAAGGAGAACCCTATGCGACTGATACGCTCTTAGACCTCGTTCGAAAGAACGGGGAGGGGGTGCCAGCGCGGGAACTCGATATGTTAATGGGCTGCGGAGAGTTAATTTCTGCGGTACATTTGTGCAGCTTGTTACAAGCAACAGGTATTCGATCTACGGTTTTGACAGGTGGGCAAGCTGGTATTCTTACGAATGATGTTCACGGTAATGCCCAGATAGTAGCTATGCAGCCAAACCGGATCCTGGAATTGTTGGAGCAAGATATGGTTGTCATTGTTACCGGATTTCAAGGTAAAACAAGTCAAGACGAATTAACAACATTAGGGCGCGGAGGTAGTGATACTTCGGCGACTGCTCTTGGGGCTGCCCTAAAAGCTGAAATTGTAGATATTTTCACGGATGTCAACGGGATATTGACTGCGGATCCACGGATTGTTGAGGATGCTAAACCGCTGGTTCGCGTAAGCTTCGCTGAAATCTGCAATATGGCACATAATGGTGCAAAGGTTATACATCCACGCGCGGTAGAAGTAGCCATGCAGGCCAATATTCCGATTCGCGTGCGATCTACGTTTTCCAAAGAAGAAGGAACGTTGGTTACAGCTTCAGACAGTATCCCCACAGATATGAGTCAAGTGAAGGATCGATTCGTTACGGGAATTGCTCATTTTACGAACATTACTCAAATTCATGTTGCTGCAGTTGAAGGTCAATTCGATCTTCAGCTTCGTGTATTTAAAACGATGGCGCTGCATCAGATTAGTGTTGACTTTATTAACGTCAATCCATCGGGAGTCGTTTATACGGTGTTCGATCATGAAGCGGAACGCGCTCTCAAACTGCTCAGAAGTCAAGGCTATGATCCTAAGGCCGTGAGTGGATGTGCGAAAGTTTCTGTGATCGGCGGCGGTATGAACGGAGTGCCAGGTATTATGGCGCAAATTGTTGAGGCATTAACGGTAGAGGACATACGTATCCTTCAATCAGCTGATTCAAATACAACGATTTGGGTACTTGTCCATGGTGTCGATATGATTAAATCTGTTAGGGCACTACATCATAAGTTCAATTTGTATAAGTGATTATGTAAGATTGAGGAGGTATAACTTTTGGATTTCGGAAGAGTAATTACAGCTATGGTGACTCCGTTTGATGAGAACTTACAAGTGAACTGGGAGCAAGTGGAACCATTAATTAACTATTTGATCGAAGAGCAGCAGTCGGATAGCCTTGTTATTTGTGGCACGACTGGTGAGGCACCAACATTGACAGACGATGAGAAGTTGAAGCTTATTGAGCTATCGGTTCGTTATGCCAGAGGGCGCTGCAAAATTATTGCAGGGACAGGAAGTTATGACACTCTGGACACTGTTGAATTTTCTCGAAAAGTGGAGAAACTTGGAGTCGATGCCTTACTGATCGTAGCTCCTTATTATAACCGCCCTTCCCAGGAAGGGTTGTACCAGCATTTTAAAGCAGTAGCTGAGTCTGTTCAGGTCTCGATTATGCTTTATAATGTACCTGGACGCACAGGAGTGAATTTGGATGCAGAGACAACAATTCGTCTATCCCAAATTCCGAATATCGTGGCTACCAAAGATTGCGCTAACACGGATCAATTAACACGTATACTTAATGATGCAGCTCCTAATTTCCTTGTGTACAGCGGGGATGACAGCAGTGCACTGCCTGCTCTAGCGGTAGGATGTCAGGGAATTATTAGTGTTGCTAGTCATGTGATTGGAAAAGAAATGCAATCTATGATAAAGTATTATTTAGAAGGTAACATTCAGCAAGCGGCAGAACTACATCGTAAGCTACATCCTGTTTTTACTGGCATTTTCCGTGTACCGAGTCCTGCACCAATTAAGCATGCTCTCGCACTGAAAGGCATTCAAACTGGAGGCGTTAGACTTCCGTTAGTTCGTGTATCCGAGCAAGAAGGACAATTCATTCAATCACTTTTTGTATGATAACGCCTAATGAATCGGTGCTTCCGGCATCGGTTTTCTTTTTTTGGGGAATCTAAAGTAATCGGTATTAACTTGTATTTGTTGTTTTTTTTCATGTATAATGGTTGCAAGTGACTAGTTCGGTTTTTTCATTTAAAATTCGTCGTCCAATCTAAGAAGGAGGTATATTCTTGTCCAAAAAAAATATTGATAAACTTTTGATCTTCGCTCTTGGCGGCGTGGGCGAAATCGGAAAGAATATGTATTGCGTTCAGTATGCGAACGATATCATCGTCATTGATAGTGGTTTGAAATTTCCAGAGGAGGACATGCTTGGAATCGACATCGTCATTCCAGACATTGGATACCTAACGGAGAATCGGGATAAAGTACGCGGCATTATCATCACTCACGGCCACGAAGATCATATTGGCGGCTTACCTTATGTGCTTAAGCATCTTAACGTTCCACTTTATGCAACTAAGCTTACAATGGGACTTATCGAAGCAAAGCTGAAGGAAGCAAATTTACTCGGTACTACGAACAGGATTCTCATTAATTCGGAATCCGTTCTTTCCTTAGGTGTTCTTACTGCATCTTTCTTCAAAACCAATCATAGTATTCCTGATTCTGTGGGTGTCGCTTTAGATACACCAGAAGGTGTTGTTGTTCATACAGGAGACTTTAAATTCGATCAAACTCCTGTAAATGATCAATATGCGGACTTGCATCGTATGGCAGAGATTGGGAAGAAAGGCGTACTTGCCTTGCTTTCCGACAGCACAAATGCAGAACGTCCTGGTTACACAGGGTCTGAGCGCAGTGTTGGGGTTGAAATTGAAGAAGTGTTCCGTAAAGCTAAGCAAAGAGTTGTTATTGCGACATTTGCATCCAATATTCACCGTGTTCAACAGGTGTTTGATGCAGCCGCAGCAACAAATCGCAAAGTAACGGTAATCGGTCGCAGTATGGTTAACGTGGTTTCGATTGCTAGCGAGTTAGGGTACTTGCACATTCCGGATGGCATGTTAATTGAGCCAGAAGAAGTTAACAAGCTTGCTGCTGATCGCGTTGTCATTCTTTCCACAGGTAGCCAAGGAGAGCCAATGTCTGCTCTTACAAGAATGGCACGTTCAACCCATCGTAAAATTGATATTTTACCTGGTGATACGGTCATTATTGCGGCAACTCCAATTCCGGGGAATGAGCGTTATGTAGGCCGTACCGTAGATGAGTTATTCCGTATTGGCGCTAATGTGATTTACGGTCCAGGTTCTGTTACTGGCGTACACGTATCAGGTCATGGTAGTCAAGAAGAATTGAAGTTAATGCTCAATCTTATGAAGCCTAAGTACTTTATTCCGATTCATGGCGAATATCGCATGCTGCGTCAACATGGCATCCTAGCCGAGTCTGTCGGCATTCCTAAAGAAGATATATTCATGTGCGATATCGGTGACACGGTAGAAATTCAAAATGGTGTTGCTCGCAAAGGATCTAAAGTTCAAAGCGGCAACATTCTGATTGATGGACTGGGTGTTGGGGATGTAGGCAACATTGTGTTGCGTGACCGTAAATTACTGTCTCAGGACGGAATCCTTGTGGTCGTAGTTACTCTCAGCAAACAAGATGGCAAAATTTTATCTGGACCAGATATTATTTCTCGCGGATTCGTGTATGTACGTGAATCTGAGGGTCTCTTGGAAGAAGCCAATCGTATCGTAACGAATACGTTAACGAAATTAATGAATGAAAATGTCAATGAGTGGGCATCTTTAAAAACAAACGTGAAAGATGTTCTCGGACGCTTTTTATATGAACAAACCAGAAGAAGACCGATGATCCTTCCTATTATCATGGAAGTCTAGGCTCGAACAAGTCACTTGAACCTATGCAATAGTAAAGCTCTCTCCATAACTGGAGGGAGCTTTTTTTCATGTGTTCGTAGGGTGCGAATGCATGAAAGTACGCAAATTTATTCATACTATGGGAGATTATGAACAGTACATGCAAAGTTTGCTAGCACAATGCAGTTCAAGCTTACAAAGCTGTTTTTGCAAAAGCAAAACTCGAAGGGGGATTTTCAGTGGCAGCACCCACAGGACCGAAACAACAAGAACCGGAAACGGAAGAAGGTAAGAAAAACGCAGTCCTCGAAAACATTCAACAGTTAGGTCAAACAAATACGCTTTCTGGCGAATCTAATATTTTCTGCCTTACCATTATTGGACAAGTGGAAGGACATATTGTTCTCCCTCCCCAGAATAAAACGACCAAATATGAACATCTAATTCCGCAATTAGTCGCCGCAGAACAGAATCCGAAGATTGAAGGCGTTATGATTATTTTAAATACGGTAGGGGGAGATGTAGAAGCAGGACTTGCCATAGCAGAGATGGTAGCTACACTATCGAAGCCTTCCATTGCTTTGGTACTAGGTGGAGGGCACAGCATTGGTGTTCCCATTGCAGTATCAGCGGACTACTCGATTATTGCCGAAACGGCAACGATGACGATTCACCCCATTCGATTAAATGGTTTAATTATTGGAGTCCCACAAACATTTGAATATTTGGATAAAATGCAGGAACGTGTTGTGCGGTTTGTTACGAAGCACTCTAATGTAACAGAAGAAAAGTTTAAAGAGTTAATGTTTAAAACCGGAGAGTTAACAAGAGATATTGGGACGACGGTTATTGGTATAGATGCCGTTAAATATGGCTTAATAGATCAAGTTGGCGGTATTGGTGATGCAATCCGAGAGCTTAATCAGCGTATAGAAATTAAGAAATCAGCAGCGAACGGAGGCATCGTACAATGATACATTACTCCGTTATACCGATGGATGTTATTTTTGAAGGAATGGAGACTTATGAACCCAAATTTATCGAAATCGATCAGGGTGGAGTCAAAATGCAAATTGAACCGATTAGTGGCTTTCAGGCACGAATTGTCAGGCTCTTTAGCTGTAATCCTCAGGATTATTTGAATAATCAATATGCCCCTGGAACTATTATTTCATATAGTCCTGTAGCAGAGGCGACTTTAACTTTCTAGCTTGACCTTCCTGTATCATCCCCCAAGTCAAATATGGTATAATGTGGACTTGGGGGTGGCAAGCGTGGCGAAACGCAAGAAAAAAGGTAAGGCTCTAAAAACAAGCTTGTTATTCGAGTTATATGGTATTCTCATTCTAATCTTCTCGGTCATTGCACTTGCTCATCAAGGGCATGTCGGGAATTCGTTGATTTACCTTTTTCGATTTTTTGTGGGAACGTGGTATTCACTTATACCGCTGATTTTCATATATGTGGCCTTATATGCGATGATCAAGAGAGCATGGCCACAGATGGTTACGCCCAAGAAAGCTGGCATACTGCTGTTCATTCTTGGACTACTAATCAAAAATCATATTGATTTGTTCGCTCAATTGTATCCTGATGGCGGTTTCACGTCGGGCAAAGTCATTGCGTCGACATGGAATGCCATGTTAGATGGTCTGCATCCAACAGAAGCAGGCAAATCGGCACTGGAGCATGGTATTGGCGGCGGGATGATAGGCGCTATGCTATACAGTGTCCTTTACTTTCTGTTCGATTATTTGGGCGCTCGATTAATCCAATATGCGCTATTTGTCATGGGCTTTATCCTGGCAACTGGGATTTCTTACGTGGACGTTGGCAATATCGTGAAGGGTCGATTCAGTAATGTTGGCCAAAATTTTAAAGATAGAATGAAAGAGTGGCTGCAGGATCGCGAAACACGTCAGCCCCAAACAGTCTCCGCGGGTGCTAGTGCAACTAAAGCGAAGAAATTCTCTTATGTTCCTGTTGATGATGAATTCGATGAAGAGGTTTTCCAGCCTGTTAAACGGGCGAAGAAAACACCACTTTTTATGGAACTGCTTCGTCCTAATAAGGAAAGTAGGAAAAAGGCTGCAGTCGAGAATGATTCAGAAGCAGATGAATTAAATGATTTAGATGCAGCTGATGAAACCGAGCAGGTTCTTTATAAGTCAAGCGCCAAGCAAGCTGCTGAATCAGATTCACCACCCACAGATCAACCAATCACACCTATTATTCGTGATTTTCAAGAGCAGGTTTTTCAAGAAGCTCAGCAGGCAGTCAAACATCCTGCGTCTTCCTCTACAGCGCCGGTCTCTAAAGTACAGGGAGCAGGGGCTGTTGAAACGGATGAAGAGCCAGTTACGTTAGAATTTCAGGAGAATGTGCCGATTGTACAAACACGGCCATATGAGATGCCTTCACTTGATTTATTAGCAAAGCCTGCTGTTGGCAAAGGCAGTGAGATGGCAGACTATAAAGCAAATGCAAGGAAGCTCGAAGCCACCTTGGAGAGCTTTGGCGTTCGTGCCAAGGTGCTGGAGGTCGTCAGAGGCCCTGCCGTGACACGCTATGAGATACAGCCTGACGTGGGTGTGAAGGTCAGCCGAATCGTCTCCTTGACCGATGATATCGCATTGGCGCTTGCTGCTAAGGATATTCGGATGGAAGCGCCGATTCCTGGTAAAGCTGCGATCGGCATCGAGGTGCCGAATCTGGAGGTTTCGATCGTAACCATGCGTGAAGTCATGGAAACATCCGCTTTTCAAGAATCCAGCTCGCGGCTATCAGTTGTACTTGGGCGTGATATTTCTGGACAACCAATCGTCGGAAATTTGGCAAGAATGCCTCACTTACTTGTAGCTGGAGCCACCGGTTCAGGCAAATCCGTCTGTATTAATGGAATTATTACGAGCATTTTGTATAAAGCAAAACCTAATGAAGTGAAGTTTCTTATGATCGATCCGAAGATGGTTGAATTGAATGTCTACAATGGGATTCCACATCTGCTGGCACCAGTTGTAACTGATCCTCGACGAGCTTCGTTAGCGCTTAAGAAAGTCGTCGTTGAGATGGAAAAGCGTTATGAACTATTCTCGAAAAGCGGAACGCGAAATATTGAGGGCTACAACGCGATGTTGACAGAAAGCGGAACAGCTGTTCCTCTGCCATATTACGTGGTCATCGTGGACGAGTTAGCCGATTTAATGATGGTTGCTGCTAATGATGTGGAAGATTCTATCACCCGACTTGCTCAAATGGCACGCGCAGCGGGTATTCATTTGATTATTGCTACACAACGACCATCCGTTGATGTTATTACGGGCGTGATTAAAGCGAATATTCCATCGCGTATTGCGTTTGGTGTTTCGTCTCAAGTAGACTCACGGACCATTTTAGATATGGTCGGCGCAGAGAAGCTATTAGGCCGAGGAGACATGCTTTATTTGCCAGTAGGCGCGTCCAAACCTGTTCGTATTCAGGGTGCTTTTTTATCTGACCAAGAGGTTGAACATGTGGTTGGCTTTGTACGCACGCAGGAGCAGGCGAATTACCAAGAAGAAATGGTCCCGCATGTTGAAGAAATGCCGGAGCAGCAAAATGAATTTGAAGATGAGCTGTACGACCAGGCTGTTCAAATTGTATTGGAAGCCAAGCAAGCCTCCGTTTCCCTGCTGCAGCGACGTATGAGAGTCGGTTATACACGTGCGGCAAGGCTGGTTGACTCGATGGAAGCCAAAGGGGTCGTCGGCCCGTACGAAGGCAGTAAGCCTCGAGAAGTGCTGATGTCGATTGAACAGTACCATCATAATCGGATCAGCTCCTAGATTTAAATATACGATTAGACGAGCACTCTCCTCAGGAGAGTGTTTTTTTTGTATAAACAGTGAGCTCCTTTCTCATAATAAGCAAGAAAAGGCTGTAATTTGAAAAGTGAGGTTGAGAAGGGGAATGAATAAACGATTAATTGTACTTACATTCTGTATTGTTTTCGTACTAGTTGTCGCTTTTCAGTTGAAAGGAAAGTTCAATCCACCTGCAGAAGAAACGTTTAGTAAAAATGAAGTGCGTTATGGAGCAACTGGAGCTGACGTCAACGAATTGCAAGGTAGATTGAAGTTCATTGGTTTCTATAGCGGCAGCATAGACGGAGATTATGGGTATAAAACTTTATTGGCAGTGAAGCGATTCCAAGGTGAGTTTGGGATGAAAGTAGATGGCGTTGTAGGTCCCAAGACCAAGCTTAAACTGTGGGAAGCCACGAAGAATTGGAAGCCTACAGCACCAACAACAGCAGGACAGGGAAGCGCAGGCAATGAAACTGCAACTTCAAATCAAAAGCCAGCCAATTTGCTGCCATCTAATAACCTAGGCTTATCTGAGCAGGATATTAATCTGATGGCGAATGCCGTGCATGGCGAGGCTCGGGGAGAACCTTATATTGGTCAAGTAGCCGTAGCAGCTGTTATATTAAATCGTGTGAAGTCAGCAAGTTTTCCTAATACGGTTTCTGGTGTTATCTTTCAGCCTGGCGCTTTCACAGCCGTAGCAGATGGCCAAATTTGGTTAACACCAAACGAATCTACGAAAAAAGCCGTAAAAGATGCGCTTAATGGATGGGATCCTACGGGCGGTTGTATCTATTATTTCAATCCGGTAACAGCAACTTCCAAATGGATTTGGAGCAGGCCGCAAGTCAAAAATATTGGGAAGCATATTTTCTGTAAATAATTTAGACATGGACAAGGAGAAGGAACCAGCGTTGGTTGCTTCTCCTCTTCGTATAGGAATATAATGGATTTATATTACCGATAAAGAAGGGAGACCGACCTTTGAAGCATATACAATTTGAGCGCACTACATGGAATCATATACGTTTACATGTGCTGCCGACAGATCGGTTTAAAACATTTGCCATTTCAGTGTACATAGGCCGTCCTCTAGAGGAAGAAACGGTCACGAGTACCGCATTAACACCATTTGTACTTCGTAGAGGAACGGAATTACGCCCAGAAACGAAGCAATTTCGAGAATATTTAGATGATTTATATGGTGCAGGATTCGGTTTTGATATTTACAAACGGGGCGATTACCAAATTGTTCAGCTGCGTATGGATATTATCAATGACCGATTCGTGAAATCAGCGCAATCTTTATTAAAACAGGGACTTGAATTCGTTGGAGAAACTTTGACAAAGCCAGCGCTCGAAGAGGGACATTTTCGCAAAAAATATGTCGATGCTGAGAAGCAGACTCTACAGAAGCGCATAGAATCAGTCATTAATGATAAAATTCGTTATGCGGCTGAACGTTGTATCGAAGAAATGTGCAGTGATGATCCTTATCGGCTTCACCCATTGGGTAAAATTGATGATTTGGACCCTATCAATGCCGAGCACCTGTACGAACAATATAAACACTGGCTTCAAACGGCACCTATCGATATTTATGTCGTCGGGAATACGACTCTTTCTGAAGTAGAGGAAATTGTAAAGCAGGCATTCTCCATTGAACGTAAACAGGATGTGGGGTATGTAACATCTGCCCCGCGGGGGACAACAGGAGATGTTAAAACAATCGTTGAACGCCTGGATGTTAATCAAGGGAAATTGAACATGGGATTGCGTACCAATATTTCGTATCGAGATGAGCAGTACCCAGTAGCTCTTATGTATAATGGCGTTCTCGGAGGTTACCCACATTCCAAATTGTTTACGAATGTTCGTGAGAAAGCGAGTCTGGCCTACTATGCCTCGTCTCGGTTTGATGGTCACAAAGGCATTTTGACAATTCAATCGGGGATTGAAATGGCGAATTATGAGAAAGCGGTTGATATCATTCGTAAGCAGCTGACTGCCATGGAACAAGGTGAGATCAGTGATATTGAATGGAATCAAACCCGAGCCATGATTGCCAATCAACTGCGCGAAATTCAGGATTCCGCATTTGAATTAATTTCATTTGACTTTAATGCTATTTTATCTGGAAAAGAACGTACGGTTTCAGGTTTGATTGAATCTGTAGAGCAGGTAGATATTGCGGCTATTGCAGAAGCTGCCAAACGTGTTCAACTGGATACGATATACTTTTTGCGGGACCAGAAGGGAGAGTAGAAGATGCAGGTTATTCCTTATCCACACCTGGGTGAAACCATTTATCACGAGAAGCTTGATAATGGGCTAAATGTATTTGTTCTACCCAAAGATGGTTTCCAGAAAACCTATTCGACGTTTACGACGCAATTCGGATCTGTTGATAACTTTTTTCAAGTTGAAGGGAAAGAGGCAGTTCAGGTTCCGGATGGCATTGCTCATTTTCTAGAGCATAAAATGTTTGAAGAGCCTGAAGGTGATATATTCGCTACTTTCGCATCAAACGGCGCTTCGGCTAACGCTTTTACAAGCTTTGATCGTACAGCGTATTTATTTTCATCCACGGATAATTATTTAACAAATTTAACGACATTAATTAATTTTGTGCAAAATCCTTATTTTACAGATGAAAATGTAGAAAAGGAAAAAGGCATTATCGGTCAAGAGATCAAAATGTACGAGGATAATGCGGATTGGAGAAGCTATTATGGATTAATTGAATCCTTATATGCGAAGCATCCCATCCATATTGATATCGCTGGTACTGTAGAGTCCATTGCCGAAATCTCAAAAGAAACCTTGTATGAGTGCTACAACACATTCTATCACCCCAGCAATATGAGTCTGTTTGTCGTTGGAGGCGTAGATCCAGAAGAGGTTATTTCGTTAGTTAAAGGGAATCAAGCAGCCAAAACGTTTCCACCTCAAGGTCATATCCAACGATTTTTCCCAGAGGAACCCTTAGAAGTGAAGGAAGCGCGCAGAGAAACATTACTTCCTGTTTCCATGCCAAAATGTTTAATCGGATTCAAGGAGCCTGCGCCTTCTGTAAGTGGGAAAGACTTGCTAGTTAGAGAATTGACGACGAAATTAATGTTGGATGTTTTGTTTAGTTCAAGTTCTGATATTTATCAGGCGCTATATGATGAACAATTGATTTCTGATAATTTTGGTCATGAATATAATTGCAGCGAGGGATATGCTTTCTCCATTCTTGGCGGGGATACCAAAGATCCGGACCAACTTGTAGCACGCATACGCGAAGAGGTTGAGAAACGTAAGGATTCTGGACTCGATGAAGTCACCTTTGAGCGGAGTCGTAAGAAGAAAATTGGTAATTTCCTGCGGATGATGAACTCACCGGAATCCATAGCGAATGAATTCACTAAATATCGGTTCAAAGACATTGATTTATTCGATATACTGCCTGTTTACGAGCAAATTACACTTGAAGACGTGAACCGTCGGTTCCGCGAGCATTTTGATTGGAGCAGACTTGCTATTTCGATTGTTCAAAGTCGTAAGCCATCGTGACGTTCCATAAGCCATTCAGTGAACAAACGGTTCTTATTACAGGAGCTAGCCGGGGAATTGGTGCAGCCATTGCTGAGCGTTTTGCCGCGGTAGGCATGAATGTTGTTATTCACTACCGTGAGTCACATGAAGCTGCCAATGAAGTAGCCAGATCTTGCATGAAGCATGGCGCCAAAGTGTTAACCGTTTCTGCGGATGTAAAATCTCGTGAGCAAATCAATAAGATGCAAGAAAAGCTGGAACAAAGAGAAATGGTCCCTGATATTATCGTGAACAATGCGGGGATTTCTCACTTTAGTATGCTTTCTGATGTAAGCGAGGAAGACTGGGACCTGGTGATGAATGTGAATCTTAAAGGCGCCTTTCTTTGTACCCAAACTTTCATGACTGCCATGGTTAAACAAAAGTATGGCCGTATTATTAACGTATCCTCCATATGGGGCATCTCAGGTGCCTCCTGTGAGGTTGTATACTCAACAGCTAAAGGTGGGTTGAATGCCTTTACGAAGGCGTTAGCGAAGGAGCTGGCTCCTTCTGGTGTGACGGTGAATGCCGTGGCGCCCGGTGCGGTACATACCGAAATGATGGCAGGATTTCAACCTGAGGAGCGGGAAGCGATCGCCAATGAAATTCCGGTAGGCCGTTTTGCTTTGCCTGATGAAGTTGCTTCGCTTGTATACTTTCTAGCACTGCCTGAATCCGGTTATATTACGGGTCAAATCATAAGTCCAAATGGTGGATGGTTAACCTGAGTACAAAGTAGGAAGTCTTGCGCATAATTTTGAGCTGGGAAGCGAATATTACGTATGTAATGACCATTTCTCATAACTCAAAGGAGGCTTCTTACAATGGCTACTGTACTTAAAGTATTTGATAAGTGGAAAGAGTTTTTGGCTGAACGTGTGAGTCAGGCTGGACATGCGGGAATGAGTGAGGAAACCATTTCTAAGCTCGCTTTTCAAATCGGTGAATTTCTGGCTAATAAAGTGGATCCTGAAAATGAACAAGAGCGAGTGCTTAAAGAGCTGTGGGATGCAGGGGATGAGCAAGAAAAACTCACAATTGCCCGCCTCATGGTAAAATTAGTAGACAAAGGTTAATAACCGTTTTACAATTCAATAGGGTACTATGTGAAAGCCTCCTCTTTCGGAGGCTTTTGCACGCTTTATAAGGATGAAAGGAATTGTAACTTCATGGTAATCAAACGTTTTGTGCTTACTTTATTGCTCTTATCTTTTATTTTAACGGGGTGTGGGAATCGTGGAATTCCAGCCATTAAGCAGGAATTATTGGATAATAAATTATCTGTGCTAATGCTGACTGGAGCTAGTATGTCTGCGACTGCGAAGCAGTCGGTAGGGAATTCGCTTCAGCAGTGGAGAGATGCGAATTTTATAGCCTTCGATTGGATCAAGGATTTAAATCAACTGGATGAAAGCGTTATAGCAAAGTTAAAAGCTAGCAAATATGATTACATATATGTCATTGGTAATGAATTGTTTCCTTCTGCTAATGGGGTGATAGGACAAGGACTTTCGATGGGTAAATGGACTTTATTACAAAGTCAGCTTGATGCCAAAGGGATCACAAGTCAGGTAAATGATCAAGCTTCGTTCTTGCAAATTGATTCTCTTCAGATTGAGACCTTGAAAAATAAATGGATCCAAGACCTATTAACACAAAATGTTATCGTGGAGTGGGTGACTCGAAGTGATCGTCCCATTCCTTCCGCTTGGGCACCTTCGGAGGAAGCGGACCATATTGTTTTGCTTGATAATAATGAACAGTGGTTTCAGCAGTTATCCTTCCAAACGAGGCAGCATCACTCCAGCACAATTATTTTCTATACACCAGTAGATGAGGCTCAAGTACAGAAAGCTAAGTCTATCGGAGTATCGGTTGTGGATATTTCAGGAGCTGTGTCTGCTGAACTTAACTGGGCTCAAATTCTGGACAATCGTCTCGCTATAATGAAAACCAATTCTTGGAAAAAAGGCGGAACAGTTTACAACGAACAAGAGCTTAAAGAACTAAAAATGAAATAAATTTGTGTATTTTTGCTCGATAAAAGAAGGACATTGACGGAAATTGTAGAAATTACTTGAATAGGTGTCGACTTGTTCGATACAGATATTGCGATGAGGTGGAAAGATTGGACGTTAAAGAATGGTATATGGAGTACAAAATTCACAAAAACCGTCCCGGCTTATTAGGGGATATAGCTTCCTTGATGGGGATGCTGGATATTAATATTGTGACTATTAATGGGGTAGAAGATCGTACACGCGGTATGCTTCTTCAAACCAATGATGAAGAAAAAATTGACTTAATGGGTAAAATGTTAAGAAAAGTAGATAATATTACTATTACCGCTCTTAGACCCCCAAAGCTTGTTGATATTTTGGCTGTCCGTCATGGTCGGTATATTGAGCGCGATTCGGATGATCGCAAAACTTTCCGTTTTACTCGTGATGAATTGGGGCTATTAGTTGACTTCCTTGGTGAGATTTTCAAGCGAGAAGGGAACCAGGTTGTTGGCCTTCGTGGAATGCCGCGAGTTGGTAAAACGGAGTCGATTATTGCAGGAAGTGTATGCGCAAACAAACGTTGGACTTTCGTTTCCTCTACGTTACTCAGACAAACCGTGCGCAGTCAACTATCGGAAGATGAAATGACTCCAAATAATGTATATATTATTGATGGTATCGTTTCCACTATACGTTCCAATGAGAAGCATTACAGCCTTTTGCAGGACATTATGGGTATGCCTTCTACCAAGGTTATTGAGCATCCGGATATATTTATTCGGGAGTCGGAATACACATATAATCACTTCGATTATATTATTGAGCTGCGAAATAGCCCAGATGAAGAAATCAATTATGATTCATTTACGTATACGTCCGAACCTTTTTAGTATCTGTAACGTCATTAAATAATAAAGATTCCGCGAGGAGGTGACCATATGTCTGATCTAGGATACATTTTACGTAAAACACGCCAGGAAAAAAAGATCTCGCTTGACGATCTTCAAGAAGTTACGAAAATTCGTAAACGGTACTTGGAAGCGATTGAAGAAGGAAACTACAAGGTTCTGCCTGGAAGCTTCTATGTACGTGCCTTTATTAAAAGCTACGCTGAAGCGGTGGGACTTGACCCTGCAGAAGTTCTGGGCATGTATCAAACGACGAATCCCTCCCCAGCTGTAGAGAAACCAGTTGTTGAAACGATTCGTAAAAATAGAACAAGTGTCCGTAATACCGAAAAATTGAGCCGCTGGGCTTCTGGTACGATGTTTGTCTGTTTCATTCTTCTAATATTCGGTATCGTATACTATTATACATACAAGAATTATAAGGGAACGCCAGCAGATCAAAATCCTTCCCAAACGCAATCTCCGAGAATCACAGATTCGACGAATCCAGCGACTGGCACTGCTCCAAGTACGACAATGAATGCGTCCGGTGACGGTAAAGTGGCGCCTCTTGCGACTCCAACTCCAACACCGGCGCCGACACCAACGCCATCTGTTCAGGTTAAGTTTAGCAGCAGCGAGAAAGGTGTAGATAATTACACGATAACCGGTGCTTCCAATCTTAATATTCAAATGAAAATAACAGGTTCCTGTTGGATTCGTGTGGACTCTCTTACAGAGGCGGGCGGTAAAGAAATGCTTAGACAGAAACTTTACAAAGCCGGTGACACGGACTCTTTTGATTTAACAGGTTCTGCGTATTTAAATGTAGGTGCAGCCAGTGCTTTGGAGCTTACTGTGAATGGTACGATCGTTCCTGTCGGGGATACACCAAACCCCAAGAGGGTACAGCTCAATTTGCAAAAAAACTAGCTTTTTGACGTTTCCTGCGCTTTCCCGGGTAATGAAAAATGCCAAGAGATATCCTAGGCCGAAGGGGCTTGGGATGTTTCTTTTTTTACGGCTTCTTGCTATAATGCTATTGTAATTTGATGGAAAGGATGTTTTGTCTAAGATGAGTTCAGAATGTTCGTTTGATATCGTATCCAAGGTGGATATGCAGGAACTAAACAACGCCATACAACAGGCGGAAAAAGAGATCCTTACCCGCTTTGACTTTAAAGGTAGTAAAAGCAGCATTAAATTGGATAAGGACCAGCTTGTTGTCACCTCAGATGATGAGTTTAAGCTTCAGAATGTCCTTGATATTATGCACGCCAAGATGACCAAACGCGGTATCTCGATTAAGAATCTCGAGTACAGTAAAGTAGAACCAGCTGCTGGTTCCACCGTAAGGCAGAAAATTAGCATGAAACAAGGTGTTGATCAGGAGAACTCGAAAAAAATAAACATTCTTATTCGTGACTCCAAGCTTAAAGTTAAGACGCAAATCCAAGGTGATCAAATCCGGGTAACCGGGAAGAGTCGAGATGATTTACAAGCCGTTATTGCGCTCTTACGTAAGGCAGAAATTCCTCTTGATTTACAATTTGTAAACTTGAAATAGGCATACATACGATGTTCTTTGGAGTGTCTCCCCCTACTTGTAGGGGGTTTTTACATTTTGACACCCTATAGGGCTTGTATTATACTGGTAGGGAGTGTTTTTTAGGACTATTGGAGGTTGTTTCTTTCATGACAGAAAAGGTTAAAGTAGTTACTCTCGGATGCGAAAAGAATTTGGTCGATTCCGAGATTATGTCAGGATTAATTCATGGCCGTGGTTTTCAGCTTGTTGATAACAAGGAAGATGCCACTGTCATTATCGTGAACACTTGCGGGTTCATTGATGCAGCGAAAGAAGAATCCGTTAATACAATTTTGGATATGGCAGAACTAAAGCAAACAGCGAATCTCAAGGCGCTAATCGTCTCAGGATGTCTTACGCAACGCTACAAAAAGCAGTTGATGGAAGAAATGCCAGAGATTGATGGCATCGTAGGTACCGGAGATTTCGATAAAATCAACCATATCGTAGATGAAGCGCTTCGCGGAAAGAAACCGGTTCTTGTTGGGAATCCGGTGTTTAATTATGATGCGGACCTGCCAAGACTCATGACTACTCCACGATATACAGCCTATGTGAAGATTGCAGAAGGCTGCGATAACGCTTGTACATTCTGCAGTATTCCAATTATGCGTGGAAGCTTCAAAAGCAGAAGCATGGAGTCCATCGTTGCGGAAGTAGCCAATCTTGCTGCACAGGGTGTTAAAGAAATTAGTCTAATCGCTCAGGATTCCACAAATTATGGAACAGATCTATATGATGGTTTCATGCTGCCTACCTTGCTGAATAAAGTGAGTGAAGTCGAAGGCATCGAATGGGTACGGCTGCACTATGCATACCCTGGATTCTTTAGTGATGAATTGATTGCTGTCATGGCATCTAATCCGAAGGTATGTAAGTACATCGATATGCCGCTTCAACACAGTGAAGATTCTATCCTCAAACGGATGCGCAGACCTGGCCGCCAGAAGGATACGCGTGAACTGGTTCGTAAAATTCGTGAAGCGATTCCTGATGTAGCCCTACGCACATCACTAATCGTAGGTTTCCCAGGCGAAACTGAACAAGATTTTGAGAACTTGAAACAATTTGTTCGCGACGTTCAGTTTGACCGTCTCGGTGTTTTTGCCTATTCCAAGGAAGATGATACGCCAGCAGCACGTTTGCCGGACCAAGTTCCTGATGATGTAAAAGAGTACCGCGCGAACGCCATTATGGAAATTCAGCGTGAAATCTCGAATCTGCGTGGCGGACGCCGCATCGGGCAGGAAATTGACGTGCTGATCGAAAGATATGATGGCAGAAGTGATGTATATATTGGGCGTTCCCAATTTGATGCTCCAGAGATTGATGGAGAAGTATTCGTGTCGAATGCGAAGCTTAACATAGGTGAACTAGCTAAAGTTCGTATTACCCACTCTTATGAGTTTGACTTATCCGGGGAGGTAATTGCATGAACCTAGCTAATCGCATCACCGTGGCGAGGATTTTATTAGTACCTATTATCATGTTTTTTCTGTTGATTAAGGTGAAATTCCCTCATATACGGATAGAGGAATTTAGCATAACGTATAATCAAATTATTGCTGCTTTAATTTTCATTATTGCAGCGAGTACAGATAGTTTAGATGGTTACATTGCTAGAAAACGTAATCTTGTAACTAACTTAGGCAAGCTGCTTGATCCTTTAGCGGATAAGCTGCTTGTTACAGCTGTGCTCGTCTCATTAGTGGAAATGGGCAAAGTAGATGCGTGGATTGTCATTGTCATTATCAGTAGAGAGTGGGCTGTCACAGGACTTCGCCAAATTGCTCTATTGGAAGGCACCGTGATGGCAGCTAGCAAATGGGGAAAAGCGAAGACGGCAGCACAGATAACAGCCATCATTGCGTTACTTATTAATAATTTTCCTTTTACGTTCCTGCACTTCCCTTTTGATGTTATAGCTAGTTGGGTAGCAGCAATTATTACCGTGTATTCAGGTGTAGAGTACTTTGTAAAAAATAAACACGTCATAGATTTTTCAGAAAAAGCGCAATAGGGCAACCTATTGTGTTTTTTCTACCACTTAAGAATTGGTGGTAAAACCTAATATAGGGATCTTTGGTCGTAGACCAAAGTCTCTCCGCATTGGGGATCTTTGGTCGTAGACCAAAGTCTCTCCGCATTGGGGATCTTTGGTCGTAGACCAAAGTCTCTCCGCATTAGGGATCTTTGGTCGTAGACCAAAGTCTCTCCGCATTAGGGATCTTTGGTCGTAGACCAAAGTCTCTCCTCGTTAGACGCGGTCGCTCAACTTTGAATGCCGAGGTAGAGGTTTTCTCATTTTAAGGAGGGAATTCGAAATGAAAGCAGAGATAATCGCAGTTGGAACGGAACTTTTACTAGGCCAAATTGTAAATACAAATGCTCAATTTCTTTCCAGAGAGTGTGCTGCGCTTGGCGTAGATATGTATTTCCAAACAGTCGTTGGTGATAATGAACAGAGATTGCTAGATAGCTTCAAATTAGCCGCTTCAAGGGCTGACGTCGTTATTTGTACAGGAGGTCTTGGACCTACGCAGGATGATTTGACGAAGGATGTGCTTGCTGCGTTTGTAGGCCGTGAATTGATTTTGCATGAGCCCTCTATGAAAATAATCACGGATATGTTCCAGTCACGCGGGATCCATATGGTGGAAAGCAACAGACGACAAGCGATGATGATAGTTGGAAGTGATCCTTTACATAACGAAACAGGGCTTGCCGTTGGTGTTGCATTTACATACGAAGGAACACATTTCATTCTGCTGCCTGGCCCGCCCAAAGAAATGAAGCCTATGTTCACCAAGTATGCGGCTCCTTGGCTGCGTGCACGGATGACTAATGAGATTCCGCTATATTCCAAAATGCTAAAATTTGCTGGCATCGGTGAATCTAACTTGGAGCATCAATTAATTGATCTAATTCAAGCTCAAACGGACCCAACGATCGCTCCATATGCCAAAGAAAGCGAAGTGACGATTCGCTTAACAACACGTGCACAGACAGCTTCGGAAGGCGAACGGAATCTTCAAGCGACTGAACTAGAGATTAGAAAGCGATTAGGAGAACATCTCTATGCCGACCAAGATGTTCCCATCGAAACGATTGTGCTGCAATTGCTTGGCGAGAAGAAACTGACACTTGCTGTGGCCGAAAGCTGCACAGGCGGCATGCTAAGTGATTTGATTACTGCAGTGCCGGGGAGTTCCCAATCTTTTCTGGGAGGGATTATTTGTTATTCTAATGCCTTGAAGCATAAGCTACTCGGTGTTCCAATGGATGTGCTGGAAGGGGAGGGTTCCCCAGGTGCTGTTAGCAGCGAGACAGCGACGCTCTTAGCGGAGAAATTGATTACTGTGACCGGAAGTGACTTTGGACTATCAGTCACGGGTGTAGCGGGTCCAAGTCCGTCTGAAGGCAAGCCAGTAGGGCTTGTTTATATAGGTTTTGCTCAAAAAGACGTAGCAACAAGGGTTATTACTCTGCAACTATCTGGTAATCGGGAGTCCATCAAGCATAGAGCGGCCAAAAGCGCACTCTATCATTTATGGAAACAGTTGAAAGATAGCTAGAGTTCGCATATAATGAAACTAAGTGTTAACGGAAGAACCGTAACAAAGCGATAACTTTGTTGCGGTTTTTTGTTTGTTCGCTAAAAAGTCGAATGTATGTTCGAAAAAATGCTTGGCAAACACCTGAAAACAAGTTATCATATACCTATAATGATAGAAGAAGGAAGTGAGTGTTTTGTCAGATCGTCGCGCAGCACTTGATAATGCTTTACGTCAAATTGAGAAACAGTTCGGAAAAGGCTCCATTATGAAGCTTGGAGAATCTACACATATGCAAGTTGAAACGATTTCATCCGGCTCACTTGCGCTTGATATCGCTCTTGGAATAGGTGGATTTCCACGCGGAAGAATTATTGAAGTATATGGACCCGAGTCTTCTGGTAAAACTACGGTAGCTCTGCATGCTATTGCAGAAGTACAGAAGAATGGTGGACAAGCAGCTTTTATCGATGCGGAGCACGCATTGGATCCTTCTTATGCAAGCAAGCTTGGTATTAATATAGATGAGCTTCTACTCTCTCAGCCGGATACCGGTGAACAAGCACTTGAGATCGCTGAAGCACTAGTGCGAAGTGGTGCTGTAGATATTATTGTTATTGACTCTGTAGCGGCATTAGTGCCTAAAGCAGAGATTGAAGGCGACATGGGTGATTCTCACGTGGGTCTGCAGGCTCGTTTGATGTCCCAAGCACTTCGTAAGCTGTCTGGTGCGATCAACAAGTCTAAAGTTATCGCGATTTTCATTAACCAATTACGTGAAAAAGTTGGCGTTATGTTCGGTAACCCAGAGACAACACCTGGTGGCCGTGCACTTAAGTTCTATTCATCCGTTCGGCTAGATGTTCGTCGTGTGGAAACGATCAAGCAAGGTAATGATATGGTTGGTAACCGCACAAGAATTAAAGTCGTTAAGAATAAAGTAGCTCCGCCGTTCAAACAAGCGGAAGTGGATATTATGTACGGTGAAGGAATTTCACGCGAAGGCAGTATTATTGATATCGGAACAGAGATGGATATCGTTAATAAAAGCGGAGCTTGGTATTCGTATGAAGGTGAGCGTCTTGGTCAAGGCCGTGAGAATTCGAAGCAGTTTTTGAAAGATAACAAAAGTATCTCGGAAACGATTGAATTACGGATTCGAGAGAACAGTAATTTAATTAAAGCAATCCCTCTTAATGTTGACGAGGAAGATGATGAGTTGGAACCAGATTTCGAATAAGTTTAAATGATCATAGATGAAAGCACCTTAAACCTTGTGTTAAGGTGTTTTTCTTCATTGAAGGAGTTGGTTAGTTTTGAATAGTGAAGAGCAACAACCATTGTTAATCATCACCAAGGTTGAGAAACAGAAGCGCGGTAAGCATCGATACAATATATTTCTAAATGAAGAATACGCATTCTCCGTTCATGAAGATATTTTAATCAAGCATCGGTTAAATAAAGGGGAATCCATACATCTCCAAGAAATCGAAAGTATAACACTTGATGAGGAACAGAATATGGCTTATATAAAGGCAATAAGCATGATAGGCAGACGACCTCATTCATTAAGTGAAGTAAAACGTAAACTGAAAGAAAAAGGATTCGAAGTGCCTATTATTGCATGGGCATGTGAGAAGCTAGTCCAGCAAAATTATATCAATGATGAGGAATTTGCGAAAATGTGGACAGATAATCGCATTATTTCGCAACGAAAAGGTCGTAATCTCATTCGACAGGAACTACAACAAAGAGGCATTGATAAAGAATTAGTCAAAAATGCTATGGAGACTATCGATCCCGAAGATGAGTATACAGGGGCAATGAAGTTGGGCCAAACGAAATGGAAGCAAACCTCAGGCAAGACAATGGATCGTAAAAGAAAGACAGGAGCTTTTCTAATGCGGAGAGGTTATACGGGCTCTGTTGTTAACAAGGTTTTGGGGGTATTAAGCAGTGAATCGAGTGAAGATGAGTTTGAAATTTCAGATGACCACTTTGATTGTTAATGTCATTAATTATATGTCAAGTTAGTTAATGACATTAAGTGTTGTGCAGGTGCTGGAAATACTTATTCTGTCATCTCAGGGACATTCGCTTGACAAGCTTCTTCGACAAAAGATAAAATAACAGTGTATATTTTCATAATGTATTCAAAATCATACTAAATTCATTGATTTTGAGGGGACAGATGTAGAAACCGCCAATTTTTACACTGTTGATTATGGATTATTAGCACTATAGTGCCTCTAACGCACGGTGCGCATTCATTTAAAAGCCATGCTCTTAATAAGTAGGGTATGTATGACTAGTCAAACAATTAAAAATCGGATTAAAAAACCGAAGGGAATCCCAGGCTAACACCTTGGAGAAACCAACGAGGAGGTGAACAAGATGATGCCATTCATCTGGATCGCGATCATTCTCATTGTTGGAGCTGCATGCTTAGGGATTGGTTATTTTATCCGTAAATCTCTTGCAGAAGCGAAAATTTCCAGTGCTGAAACAGCCGCTGAACAGATTAGAGAATCTGCAAAGAAGGAAGCAGAAGCACTGAAAAAAGAAACGGTTCTGGAAGCAAAGGACGAAGTGCATAAACTGAGGTCCGAAGCTGAAAAAGACATTCGTGAACGTCGAAATGAAATTCAACGACAAGAAAGACGATTGTTGCAAAAAGAGGAATCGCTGGATAAAAAATTAGAATCTCTCGAGCGTAAAGAAGAGCAAGTTGCCAACAAAGAGAAGCGGATCGAGGATACGCAATCACAAATTGATCAGCTTTATAAAAGCCAAGTTTCTGAGTTAGAGCGAATTTCTGGGCTTACAATGGATGAAGCTAAGAGTATCATTCTTACAAACGTAGAACAGGAAGTTCGTCACGAAACCGCACAGCTTATTAAAGAAATCGAACAGCAGGCCAAAGAAGAAGGCGATAAGAAAGCCCGTGAGATCATCACGCTCGCCATTCAACGTTGTGCTGCAGATCACGTAGCTGAAACAACCGTTTCAGTTGTATCACTGCCAAATGAAGAAATGAAAGGCCGCATCATCGGACGTGAAGGACGTAATATTCGCGCACTGGAAACATTGACGGGTATCGACCTTATTATTGATGATACGCCAGAAGCAGTTATTTTATCAGGATTTGATCCAATCCGACGCGAAATTGCTCGTACATCTTTAGAAAAGCTTGTTGCTGATGGACGTATTCATCCGGCACGCATTGAAGAGATGGTTGAGAAATCCCGTAAAGAAGTGGACGAACGTATCCGCGAATATGGGGAGCAAGCCACGTTTGAGGTTGGTGTACACGGATTGCATCCTGACTTGATCAAAATTCTGGGTCGATTGAAATTCAGAACAAGTTACGGTCAAAACGTGTTGAAACATTCCATGGAAGTAGCTTATCTGGCTGGTCTGATGGCCGGGGAGCTCGGGGTAGACGTAACTTTGGCGAAACGTGCCGGGCTGCTTCATGACATCGGTAAGGCGCTAGACCACGAGGTTGAAGGATCTCATGTGGAAATCGGTGTTGAGATTGGTAAGAAGTATAAGGAGCATCCAGTCGTTATTAATAGTATTGCTTCGCATCACGGTGACGTGGAAGCAACCTCTGTTATTGCGATGTTAGTAGGAGCTGCAGATGCTTTATCCGCAGCAAGACCTGGAGCACGGAGAGAGACGCTTGAAACGTATATTAAACGTCTGGAGAAGCTTGAAGAAATTTCGGAATCCTTCGAAGGTGTTGAGAAATCATACGCCATTCAAGCAGGTCGCGAAGTACGCGTAATGGTTCAGCCGGAGAAAGTGGATGATACCGAAGCGTTCCGTCTTGCCCGTGATATTACGAAGAAAATCGAGAGTGAACTCGATTATCCAGGACATATTAAGGTTACGGTCATTCGTGAAACAAGGGCTGTTGAATACGCTAAATAAGATACCAATGCGAAAAGTGGCTGATACAGCCACTTTTCCTTATTTTTAGGCTGGTCATTGAGTCCATAAATTGCTCGCCTTTGCATCTATGATTTATAAAGGAGCTATTAATTTGTTATGAAAATCGTGTTTATTGGAGATATTGTTGGATCTGTTGGAAGAAAAGCGTTAAAAAATATTATGCCTAGATTAAAACAAGCTCATCCTCACGCAGTGTTTATTGCTAATGGTGAGAATGCTGCTGCAGGGAAAGGCATTACATCAGCTATTGCTAAGGAAATCTATGAGATGGGCATTCAGGCTCTAACGATGGGCAATCATACATGGGACCAGAAAGAGATTTTTGATTTCATTGATCGTGACGAGAAGATGGTTCGACCCGCTAATTTTCCTCCTGGAACACCAGGAAGAGGGCATACGGTCATTAAGGTTAAGGATCAGGAATTACTGATTATTAATTTGCAAGGACGCACATTCTTGCCGCCGATTGATTGCCCATTTCGTAAAGTGGACGAGATTCTTGAAGCGGATAAGAAAAAACATAAATTTGTATTTGTTGATTTCCATGCAGAAGCAACCTCTGAGAAAATTGCGATGGGTTGGCATTTGGATGGAAAGGTGTCAGCAGTTGTTGGCACACATACACATGTACAAACGAATGATAACCGTGTTTTGCCACAAGGAACAGCGTATGTAACCGATGTAGGGATGGTAGGGCCGCGTGATGGTATTCTTGGCGTTGAACGTAATGCTGTACTCCAAAAGTTCAAAACACAGCTTCCAGTTCGATTCGTAACGGATGAAGGCAAATGGCATTTCCACGCTGTCGTAATTGAGTTGAACGATCAGACAGGTTTGGCAAAAGGAATTAACCTCATTCGTTATGATGAAGATCAAGTATTCATGGATTAGCAGATAATTCCCAATATTGCGAACATTTAAATTGGATACGATAGCATGTTTGTGAAACCTTGAGAATATGATGGGTAATGGAATCTATCCATCATTCCCGAGGAGGTACTATTCATGGATGTATTAAAAGTTTCAGCAAAGTCCAATCCAAACTCCGTAGCAGGTGCATTGGCAGGTGTTTTGCGTGAGCGTGGAGCTGCTGAGCTCCAAGCTATAGGTGCAGGCGCCCTAAACCAAGCCATCAAAGCAGTAGCTATCGCAAGAGGATTTGTCGCGCCCAGTGGAGTTGACTTAATTTGTGTACCAGCCTTCACAGACATCGTGATTGACGGGGAAGATCGGACGGCCATTAAACTTATTGTAGAGCCAAGGTAATAAACCGTACCATACCAAATAATTAGCCTGTTTACCTAGTAGACAGGTTTTTCACAATTCCTATCAAACCTCTGCTTAGGGGTTTTTGTGTTGTCTAGAAGATGGTGTATAGGAGGCTGCTAGGATGAGAATAATGGATGGTCACTGCGATGCGCTTACGAAATTATATATGAACCCTAAGCTGGATTTCGATAAGGAAGAACAAGAGTTGGATGTTAGTTATCCAAGACTTAAGCAAGCGGGAGTAAAAGTTCAGTGCTTTGCCATCTACTTATCGGATTCCATTCAGCAGCCTACATTCGATCATATTTTGCAAATGGTTGATTTATTTCATCGAAAAATTATTCGTCATCCAGGGATGAAATTTATTCAGAATGTAGAAGACTGGCGAGCGGTTGAAGCTGGGGAACAGATTGGAGCTATTCTTACTCTTGAAGGTTTAGATGCAATAGCTGGTAACATGACACATTTAAGGATTCTTCACCACCTTGGTGTTAGAAGTATTGGTTTGACTTGGAACTATGCAAATTGGGCTGCAGATGGTGTTATGGAGCCGCGTAAAAGTGGTTTTACAAGAAAAGGCAAGCTGATGTTAAAAGAATTAGAAACTATGGGTATAATAGCAGATGTATCACATTTATCAGTAGCGGCGTTCTGGGAATTGGTTGAGGAATATGCAAAACCATTCATTGCATCCCATTCGAATGCTCAAAAAGTTTGTCCTCATCCAAGAAATTTATCAGATGATCAAATCAAAGCTATCATCCAGTGTCAAGGGCTAATCGGGATTACGTTCGTTCCTTACTTTGTAGATAGCGCTAATTTAGCTGTTCCTATTGCGGCACTGCTAAAGCATATTGATCATGTTTGTTCTTTGGGCGGGGAAGGGCATATTGGCTTCGGATCGGATTTTGATGGGATTGAGCAATGGATGAAAGGTTTGAGGCATGTCGGTCAATACGGAAATATAATAGAAGCTTTATGTAAAAACTATAAGGAAACACAAGTGGAGGCATTCCTCTATGGAAATTGGCGGAAATTCATGCTCACCAATCTTCCGAAATGAAAGCAGGGAATCATTCTAATATTGATATGGATTCGATCTAAAAACTCTATGTTTTAGAATCGTTTAAACCCCTTGCAATTTACTCTGTAAAGGCATAGAATTTGGATGACAGTGAAAGAAAATTTTTATAGCGTCATCTTAAATTACTACAAATCAGCTTTTTTAGGTCTTCATGCAGCTACAATCAAAAGGAGTGGACGTACGGTGATTAGTCAGTTATCTTGGAAAATCGGAGGTCAGCAGGGTGAAGGGGTCGAAAGTACAGACCGCATTTTCTCTACTGCATTGAACCGTCTCGGTTACTATTTGTATGGGTACCGTCATTTCTCTTCACGGATTAAGGGGGGACATACAAATAACAAGATTCGCATCAGCACTAAACCGATTCGCGCAATTTCAGACGATTTGGACATTCTGGTCGCTTTCGACCAAGAAAGTATCGATTTTAACGCACACGAACTTCGTGATAACGGTGTTATAGTTGCAGATGCAAAGTTTAACCCCGTTTTACCAGAAGGAATTAAAGCACGTTTGTTTCCAGTTCCAATTACTGCGATTGCAGAAGAACTAGGAACTTCCCTATTTAAGAACATGGCCGCTTCAGGCGCTTCTTGGGCATTGCTCGGTTTGCCGCTTGACGTGTTTAATAAAGCTGTTGAAGAGGAATTTGGCCGTAAAGGCGCAGCTGTTGTAGAAAAAAATATTGAAGCTGTTCGTAAAGGTGCAGAATCCGTACTAGAATTAGCCGGTGGACCTATTGCTGACTTCCAATTGGAACCAGCTGACGGCAATCAAAAATTGTTTATGATCGGTAACGATGCCATCGCTCTTGGAGCTGTAGCAGCAGGTTGCCGCTTTATGCCAGCTTACCCAATTACACCAGCATCTGAAGTTATGGAATACTTGCAAAAAGCACTTCCTAAATTGGGTGGAACTGTTATCCAAACCGAAGATGAAATTGCAGCATGTACAATGGCTATCGGTGCTAACTACGCAGGTGCTCGTGCACTTACAGCTTCTGCAGGTCCTGGTCTATCTTTGATGATGGAAGCCATTGGTCTGGCTGGTATGACTGAAACGCCTGTTGTTATCGTAGATACACAACGTGGTGGTCCAAGTACGGGTCTTCCGACAAAACAAGAACAATCCGATTTGAATGCTATGGTATATGGTACACACGGTGAAATCCCGAAAATCGTTCTTTCCCCAAGCACGATTGAAGAGTGCTTCTATGATACGATTGAAGCTTTCAACCTTGCTGAGAAATATCAAGTTCCGGTCATTTTGATGACGGATCTGCAACTCTCCTTGGGTAAACAATCAGCAGAGATGCTAGATTACAACCGCATTGTGATTGACCGCGGAGCGCTAGTATCAGATGTTCCTGAACAAGAAGCAAATCAATTGTTCAAACGTTATGAGTTCACGGAAAGCGGTGTTTCACCGCGTGTGATTCCTGGCGTAAAAAATGGTATTCATCATGTTACAGGTGTTGAGCATGACCAAACAGGTCGTCCTTCGGAAAGCACTGAAAACCGTCAACGTATGATGGATAAGCGTCTTGAGAAACTGAAACACATTCAAGTTACTGATGCAATTAAATTCGACGCACCTCATGAGAATCCAGATCTTCTGATTATCGGAATGGGTTCCACTGGTGGAACGATCGATGAAGCAAGAAGCCGCGTTGAACTGGAAGGAATTAAGACAAATCACGCTACAGTGCGTTTGATTCATCCGTTCCCTGCAGAGCAGTTGAGACCTCTTGTTGAAAAAGCAAAAACAGTTATCGTTGTTGAAAACAACGCAACTGGACAATTAGCAGATCAAATTAAGCTGCATGTTGGTCATGCAGATAAAATTAAAAACGTTCTTAAATACAATGGTAACCCGTTCTTGCCAGCAGAAATTGAACAAAAATGTAAGGAGTTGACTTTAGCATGGCAACATTAAAAGACTTCCGTAACAATGTAAAGCCTAACTGGTGTCCAGGTTGCGGAGACTTCTCCGTACAAGCGGCCATTCAGCGTGCTGCAGCTAATGTTGGTTTAGAGCCTGAAGGTTTAGCAATCGTATCTGGTATCGGCTGTTCTGGTCGTATCTCTGGTTACATCAATGCTTATGGTTTCCACGGTATTCACGGTAGATCTTTGCCAATCGCACAAGGTGTGAAAATGGCTAACCGCGATTTGACAGTTATCGCTTCAGGCGGTGACGGCGACGGCTTCGCAATCGGTATGGGACATACTGTACATGCGATTCGTCGTAATATTGATGTAACCTATATCGTTATGGATAACCAAATCTACGGTTTGACGAAAGGTCAAGCATCCCCACGTAGTGCGGAAGGTTTCAAAACGAAAAGCGTTCCATCAGGTACAATTGAGTCTGCGATCTCACCTTTAGAAGTTGCGATGGCTGCAGGTGCTTCTTTCGTAGCACAATCATTCTCCAGTAACTTGAAACAGCTAACAGCTGTTATCGAAGCTGGTTTGAATCACAAAGGTTTCTCTTTGATTAACGTATTTAGCCCATGCGTAACTTTCAATAAAGTAAATACGTATGACTGGTTCAAAGAAAACATCGTGGATCTGGATGAAATTCCTGATTATGATTATACAAACCGTGTGATGGCAATGACCAAAATCATGGAAACAAACTCCATGTTGACAGGTATTATCTATCAAAACAAAGAGAAAAAGAGCTATGAAGATTCCATTCCAAGCTTTGCTAAAGAAGGACTTTCCAAACAAGACCTTAAGCTTTCAGAAGCTGATTTCAGCAAAATGCTTACTGAATTCAAATAATAGTTACACCTTGAGGGCATATGGAGATTATCCGTATGCCTTTTTTGCTGAGCGGCAATACTGACTACTATTATAAAAGTTAAAGGATGGGTACTATGAAAACAGTCCCGGTAGGGGTTTCAGCTAGACACATACATCTATCTCCAGTTCATATCGACATTTTATTTGGTCAAGGTTATGAATTGACGACGTTTAAGGATCTCTCACAATCCGGTCAATTTGCGGCTCAAGAAACGGTAACGATTGTTGGACCGAAAGGAAAGATCGAGAAGGTACGTATTCTTGGACCTGCACGTCCAAGTACACAAATCGAAGTATCGCGAACGGATGCTTTTTCCTTAGGGATAAATCCGCCGGTACGTGAATCCGGACACATTGAGCAAACTCCTGGGCTTCGTGTCATTGGTCCAAAAGGGGAAGTAGATCTGGAGCAAGGTGTAATAGTCGCGGCTAGACATATTCATTTCCATACTTCGGATGCAAAGAAATGGGGCATTCAAGATAAACAGCTTCTGCGTGTCAGAGTGAATGGAGAACGCCCATTGATTTTCGAGAATGTCATTGCACGTGTATCTGATAACTATGCATTAGATATGCATATTGACACGGATGAAGGGAATGCTGCTGGTGTGAAAACTGGCGATTTAGCAGAACTATTAGATTAGTTCTGTATGTAAATATTCATACATATGCTAATTTCTTTTTGTACTATGTAGGCATGTGATGCTATAATAAAAGTTGCGTCAGTTTAACAGCAAAACTCAGTTAACGCTTACGAAGTAAGTTTTCTACGAAAACTCTCAGGAGGAAAGAAAGTGGCTAACCAAGTGAAATCCGACAAGGATTATTCCCAATATTTTCAGCCTCCTTCACTGACAGATGCAAAGAAGCGCGGAAAAGAAGAGATCGCCGTACACTATGACTTCACCATTCCTGAGGACATGCAGGAGTTCGGCAAAGATAAATATTATTTGATTCGCACTTACGGATGTCAGATGAATGAGCATGATACAGAAGTAATGAAAGGTTTACTAGAGCAAATGGGCTATCAAACGACAGAGGACAAGTACCAAGCAGATGTTATTCTGCTCAACACTTGTGCAATTCGGGAGAATGCCGAAGATAAGGTGTTCGGTGAACTTGGCCATTTAAAGGCACTGAAAGCACAGAAGCCAGGCCTTGTTCTTGGTGTTTGTGGTTGTATGTCGCAGGAAGAAGCGGTCGTGAATCGAATTATGCAAAAGCATGCTTTTGTAGATTTGATCTTCGGAACGCACAATATTCATCGACTTCCGACCTTATTAAAGGATGCCTTTTATAACAAGGAAATGGTCGTTGAGGTATGGTCCAAAGAAGGCGATATCGTTGAGAATTTACCGAAAAAACGTGAAGGAATCCGTGCTTGGGTGAACATCATGTTCGGCTGCGATAAGTTCTGTACATACTGTATAGTCCCTTATACGCGGGGTAAAGAGAGAAGTCGCCGACCACAAGACGTGCTTGCTGAGGTTAGAGACTTGGCTCGTCAAGGGTTTCAGGAAATTACGCTGCTTGGACAGAATGTCAATGCTTATGGTAAAGATTTTGAGGATATTACGTATTCATTCGCTGATTTGATGCACGATATTCGTAAAATTGATGTACCGCGTATTCGTTTTACTACTTCGCATCCAAGAGATTTTGATGATCGCTTGATTGAGGTACTAGGTAAACGCGGTAATCTTGTAGAACATATACATCTGCCAGTTCAATCGGGTAATACCGAGGTTCTGAAAAGAATGAGCAGAAAATATTCCAGAGATCATTATTTACAGCTGGCCGGTAAAATTAAAGAAACGATGCCCGATGTCGTTCTGACAACAGATATTATTGTTGGTTTTCCTGGCGAAACAGATGAGCAGTTCGATGAGACCATGTCTCTTTATGAGGAGGTAGGCTTCGATTTCGCGTTTACATTCATTTATTCACCGCGAGAAGGTACGCCTGCTGCCGATATGGAAGACAATGTACCGATGGAAGTGAAGAAACAACGTCTTTATCGCTTGAATGAGCTTGTCAATAAACACAGTAAAGCGAGCAATGAGAGATTGTTAGGGCAGACTGTTGAAGTACTAGTTGAAGGCGAAAGTAAGAATAACGCTGATGTACTAGCTGGTCGCACTCGGACGAATAAATTGATTCATTTTACAGGTGATAAATCTTTAATTGGTCAAATGGTTGAAGTGGAAGTGACGCATGCACAAACTTGGATTTTGAAGGGTGAAATTGTAAACAAACACATGGAAATGTCCATTTAATTTGAAGCTGAAATAGATAGGAGCGTGTTTAGAAGTGTCCCAATGTGATCATAATCATAACGATAATCAGCCTCATGCTTTTAAAGTAGAGGAGTTTACAAATACGGAAATGATCGTACGCGAAGATATTTTAACCAAAGCCAAGGAATTGGCTGATTTGTTAACGACTTCGAATGAAGTACAGTTTTATCAAAAGGCTGAGAAGCAAATCGCTACGAATCCTGATATCCAAGTTCTAATTAGTGCGATCAAGAAGAAACAGAAGGAAGTCGTTGCTTTCGAGACTTTCCAAAATGCTAAAATGATTGAGAAAATAGAGAATGAGATTGAAGTACTGCAGGATCAATTAGATGAGATTCCGATTGTGAATGAATTCAAGCAAACACAAGATGATATCAACTATTTATTGCAGCTAGTTATGTCGGTCATTCGTGACACGATTTCGGATAAAATTAATGTAGAAGCAGGCACGGCGGAAGCTCCGACATCTTGCGATTAAGATAACATCCTTTGGGAAATAGAAAATCGCCCTCTACTCAGGCTTACCGCTTGAAACGAGTGGCGATTTTTTCCCAAAAGTGCAACTTATGAAATAAGTCTTTCTATCAGAAAGACGGAAGAAGACTTACTCGAAGGAGACATCGTCATGCTTACAGTTCGTAATTTAAGTAAAGTATATCCTCCGGACATTCAGGTACTTTCACAAGTGAGCTTTCAAGTTGATGAAGGCGAATTCATTGCGGTTATTGGGGGCAGTGGTAGCGGAAAAACCACGTTACTGCGCTGCATCAGTCATCAAGAGAAATGGACAAGCGGTCAGCTGATCTATAACTCCATTGATATATCGAAGCCAGGACCATTCGAACGCTTCAAATTAGGTAGAGATTTCGCATTTCTTGAAGAAAAGCCTGCTTTGAATCGAAATAAAAGCGCTGTCAAGAATGTTATGATGGGCCGTGTCTATCAAACACCTTTGCGTATTTTGACTGGCATGACGTCAAGAGATGAGCACGTGGACAGCATGGATTATTTAGAAAAAGTGGGGTTGCTTGATAAGGGTGAGAAGAAAGTTGGTCAACTAAGCGGCGGTGAGCAGCAGCGTGTTGCTATTGCTAAAGCGCTAATACTTGGACCAAAGGTACTTGTCGCCGATGAACCTGTATCTGGTCTTGATCCTAAATCAACGGAATATATCTTGCAGGATTTGAAATCGCTTTGCAAAGATCGAAATATGAGCGTCATTGCTACGCTGCACCAAGTTGAACTAGCGGAGAGATATGCCACGCGTATTTGGGGACTTTCTGAAGGTAAAATAGTGCTGGATATTCCGGCTAGGTCGCTCACCATGCGTGAAAAAAAGCTCATTTTTGGTGAAGTATGATCCAGGTCTTATTCGTTTGCTTAGGAAATATATGTCGTTCTCCCATGGCTGAAGCGGTTTTTCGTCATCAGGTTAAACATGCGAGTCTTGATACTGTAATTGCTATTGATTCTGCCGGAACCGGTGATTGGCACATTGGACACCCACCACATCAAGGAACTAGGGACATATTGGATCAGTATCAGATTAATTATGAAGGTCTAAAAGCAAGGCAAGTTAGGCCCGATGACTTCGTTCAATATACATATATCATTGCGATGGATGAGAGTAATGTAACGAATCTGGCATCGTTTGCTCCTGATTTAGTTGAAGGTGAGAAACGAGCTGCCATTCATAAATTGCTGGATTTTGCACCTGATCGCGCCAATAAAGATGTTCCAGACCCTTATTACACAGGTAATTTTCAAGAGGTGTACGAGATGGTAGAAGAGAGCTGCGAACGCTTACTAGCCTATATTGTCGAGAAAGAAAATCTTTAAAATCTGTAAATGATCTCTTATGAAATAAAAAAAGCAAGGGCGAGAAAAGATTCTTTCTTTTCACCTTTGCTTTTTTGTTGTAGAGGAGCTCTAAAATATAGTTATTCCGATGCGCTGCATATATTCAGATATGGCTTTGAGCATACTCGGATGGATGGGAATGATGATATCGGTTGGCCCAATTTCGAATAGCCCGCTGCGGTTATGGACGGTAGCTGCTTGGACATAAATGCGAAAGTAATCAGAACCGGGAGCTGCATGGGTGAATTCTCGATTGGCTGATCGCAAGTTTACGAAGGTGACGGCTTTAAGAGCAGAATGATCGTATGGAATAATGCTAATTATATGTTCCAACTTGAAATAATAATTAATGTGAGGTTTGTGAAGGATCAGCTCTTTGGATGAGACGGTAAGACCGAAATCCCTCTTCTTATGCGACATTTTCAAGTCGCCCTCAAGTGATTTAATCGGAATGAAATCTGAATTCATAGTAAAGCCCTCCTAACCAATCATGGTGATCGCTTGTCTTAACAGAATAGCACAGATCATCAAGGTTGTTAATGGAGAGCGTTGGATGCTCACTTTTGCTGAAATAAAATGGAGCATTGCGTGCCTTGGTTTAAATGACTGGAGAAAGAGATTTTTCCATTCATCATTTTGATAATACTCATGACCACGACAAGCCCAAGTCCAGTCCCTTGTTCTTTGGTTGTATAGAAGGGCATACCTAGCGAATTTAATTGCTGTTTACTCATTCCAACGCCTGTATCAGAAATAGAAATTTGTACGGCATTAGGCAGTTTACAGGTGCTTAATGAAATTTTACCGCCGTTAGGCATGGACTCAATCGCATTCTTAACAAGATTCATCAAACATTGGCGCAGCTTTTTGGATTCTCCTAGGATGTATAAGGGATCTTCATTTTCATGACTAATATGAATAGCAACCTGGTGATCTGCAGCAAATGGCGTGATGAAACGCAGCATAGCTTCTATTTCTTCTTTGAGTTCTAATTGTTCCTGTAAGTTAGATGACGGCTTGGCATAATTTAAATAATCACCCAAGATGGCATTCGCTTGATCCACACCTGACAACGCAAGGTCGACATAACGTTTGTGATCGTTGAAGGATAGCTCTTTCTGATCCAGCAATTGTAGAAAGCCCCTTGTTGATGTGAGAGGATTACGTATTTCATGAGAAATGGTGGCAGCGAACTGTCCGAGCATTCGATCCTTTTCCAATGCGACAAGTCTCTGTTTGTGAACCTCATGTTTTTTTACGAAAAATTGTAAGTATGTAATCATCCATAGAGAGAAAAAGGAAAAAATTACGGTGTATACAGCATACAAAGTAATAGGAGATCGTATGTACAGCATCAAAAGCGCATACAATACTTCGTACACGAGCAGCATACTTGTTGCATAAGTTAATTTCATCTTGAGTGTAGGTTGATTTGTAGTATTTCTGATGAGAAATCCACCTAATAGTAAAACAGCACTGCTGATTAGAGCGGGTTGCCAGTAGTAATTCAGGACGACCATACAGCCAATGTTAAATAAGGTCAAGGTAATAAAAGCTGGGATAAATCCGACAAAAAGAATCACTGCAATCAAGCTGACTGGAAACAAATGGAGGGAATAAATTAAGGGATCAATGTCTTCAAATTTCCAGTACAAAAAGATGAGTACGATTAAAACAATTGCGAATAGAGATCTACGCTGATATTCTTTGTAAATGAAAATAGGGGTAAGAACTAGATGGATTAATATAGCACTCATGATGTAGAAGAGACCATGTAGTTCATTGGAAATGATTGAATGGAGCATATGAAATGCCATCCTTTCCGCTGTCCGACAGTATCTTTATTATTTCTACATTATCTCACATAAACTGACCTTATCAAGAGAATTGGGGCATTTCGAATGCTAAAGATTTGATAAAGACTTATGGTGTTATTCCTATAAACCGCTGTATAATAAAGGAATACGAAGGTGCAAGCGTTTACAATCTGAGTTGGTTGTCAAACAAGGAGAGATGAGGATGCGAGCGTGCTCACAGGTTTGCGGTGTTGTCTTTAATCCGATTGATGATGATTATGTGGACGTATGTGAGGATTGTGAGGATGCCGAGAAAGATAATTCTGCTCAAGATGAGAATCCAGGGCCGAAAAGTTACTATTTAGGAGGGTGCGGCCTCATAATCGATTATTTGCTATAAGTGAACCCTTCAAAAAAAGGTTGATTACCAGAGATTTCTTGTTACAATGAGAGTAGATTTACTATTCATACTATTCATTCTTTATGCAGTTCATTTTTGAAAGGAGACCTGGCATGGTAACTTTACCTAAATTGAACGATCTCGGTTTTTTTGAGATTAGACTGGAATCCATCGGGGGACTCGGCGCGAATCTAGCGGGTAAGATGCTGGCGGAAGCGGGAGTCGTAGGGGTGGGTTTGAACGGAGTTAGCTTTTCTTCCTATGGTTCAGAGAAGAAAGGATCGGCAGTGAAAGCACATATAAGGTTTTGTGACATGGATACGAGAATTCGGGATACTTCACCGGTCGAACGACCGCATGTTGTGGGTGTTTTTCACGAATCACTCTCCAAAACTGTAAACGTTATCAGTGGCATCTACGAAGATAGTACAGTACTTGTGAATTCGACAAAAACACCGGATGAGTTGAAGGAAAAGATGAAGCTCCGGGGCGGTACCATTGCCGTTATCGATGCAATTGGAATCTCGCTAGAAGAAAAGAACCGAGTGAATATGGCAATGCTTGGCGCTCTGTTCCGGTTGTGTGATTTTCTAGATCCAGATGTTATGAGAGGCGTTATTCGTAAATCGTTGGAAAAGAAATATCCGCTTGCTGTTGCACCCGCCTTACGAACGTTTGACCGCGGTTACAATGAAGTTAAGTTCCAAACGTATGCGCTTCCAGAAGGTGAGACGATGCCCGACTTCGTTCGTTTCGATACGCCAGTGCTTGGCTATGAAACGCAGTCCATTGGTGGTGTCATAACGAATCCTGGGAACAGTATTCTGAAAGATTTAAGCATTTCGCGTGCGGGAATGATGCCGCACTTCCATGAAGATAAATGTATTCACTGTGCTTCCTGTGATAATGTGTGTCCGGATTTCTGTTTCGTTTGGGATGAACTCCCCGACAAGAAGGGGCGGCCTCAAATGTTCTTACAGGGGATCGACTATCAATATTGCAAAGGCTGCCTTAAATGTGTACAGGCTTGTCCGACCGAAGCGCTCACTAATGAGCGGGAAGAAGATGGTTATGCAGATTTAAATCGCATGCCGCATCGATTCAATCTAGCTGTAAACTCTTAGAGAGTATTTATGGGAGAAGGGTGGAACTACTCGCATGTCCATTGATATCAAGAAGGAATTAGGGCAAGCCAAGGTCGAACAGCGCATCGTGTATGAATCAGGTAACGAGATGGCGGCATATGCGGCTCATCAAATTAATTATCATGTTATGGGATATTTTCCGATATCTCCATCTACGGAGGTTGCCCAATTTCTAGATCTTATGAAGTCCAACGGACAGCATGACATCGTGCTCATTCCAGCAGACGGTGAACATGGTTCGGCAGGCATATGTTATGGCGCTTCAACTGCTGGCGGCCGCGTATTTAACGCGACAAGTGCCAACGGTTATTTGTATATGTTGGAACAAATGCCGGTACAATCCGGGACACGCTTTCCCATGGTGATGAACTTGGTATGCCGCTCCGTATCCGGACCGCTGAATATTCATGGGGATCACTCTGACTTGTACTATGCTTTAAATACGGGATGGCCGATTGTGATGTGTCGCGACCCTCAAGCAGTCTATGACATGAATATCATAGCTTTAAAGCTGGCTGAAGATCCAGAAGTTCGATTGCCAGTATTGGTTGCTTCGGACGGTTATTTCACGTCCCACCAAAAACGTAGAGTACAAACGTTCGCGCATCGTGAGGATGTGCATGCTTTCGTCGGTGAGAAGCCACAGGGCTTCCCAGATACGCTAGATCGTAATAATCCGATTACCGTAGGTCCTTATATGAATGAGCCGGATTATATTAATAACTGCTACCAGCAGTCCATGGCCATGTATAACGCTGAAGGTGTTTATGACCGTATTCGGCAGGAATATGCTGAGTTGACAGGCCGTGATTATCCGATTCTTGAGCTATATCGGATGGAGGACGCGGAAGTCGCCGTGTTCTTGATGAATTCGGCTTCCGAAATCATCAAAGACGTCGTCGACCAGCTCCGCGAGAAGGGCATAAAGGCCGGATCGATCGCGCCGAATATCATCCGTCCATTCCCAGCAAAGCAGATCGCTGAAGCTTTGCAGCATGTGAAGGCGATCACCGTTGGCGATCGCGCGGATTCCTATGGCGGCCATGGCGGCAATATGGTCAACGAAATTAAAGCGGCGCTGTTCACACACGGGAACAGAGATACGCTTGTCATAAGCCGAATCTACGGCTTAGGTGGCAAGGACTTTTATGCCGAAGACGGGCATAATTTGTTCCAATTTGCCATTGACGCTGTACAAAGCGGCAAGGTTGAGGTTCCCTTCGATTACTATGGCCACACGCCAGGTGATCCTTCAAAAGCGCCGAAGCGGGTGTTGACGCCGATGAAGTATGAGGATTTGAAGACGGGACTCATCACGGTAACACCGGATGAGAACACGGGCAAGCTGAATGTACGTATCCCGCCTTTACGTGCATTGACGAAGAAACCAAAGCGTATTGCGCCGGGGCATGGCGCATGTCCAGGCTGCGGCATTTTCTCTGGCTTGGAGTTGTTTTTCAAGGGGATTGAAGGTGATATTGTCTCGATCTTCCATACAGGCTGTGCCATGGTTGTAACGACAGGTTATCCGTATTCGGCGCACAAAGCGACGTATATTCATAATCTGTTCCAGAACGGCGCAGCGACCCTCTCAGGGGTTGTGGAGATGTTCTGGGAGCGCAAGCGACGTGGCGAGCTAGACCATTTGGGTTTGAAGGACGATTTCACCTTCGTGATGATTACTGGTGACGGCGGGATGGATATCGGCATGGGACCGGCGATCGGAGCGGCTTTGCGCAATCATAAAATGATTATCCTCGAGTACGATAACGAGGGATACATGAATACAGGTGCGCAGTTGTCTTATTCGACGCCAATGGGTCATCGCACATCGACTTCGAACGTTGGGAAGCATCAGGGTGGTAAAGTGTTCCATCACAAGGATACAGCGCAAATTATGGCTGCTACCCATATTCCGTATGTATTTACGGGGTCGGAAGCGTATCCGCAGGATCTTGTAAAGAAAGCCGCGAAAGCACAATGGTACGCCCAAAATGAAGGATTGGTATATGGGAAAATCCTCATTGCCTGTCCACTCAACTGGTTGTCGGATGACCAGGAAGGCTCCAATATCGTCGGAGCTGCGGTAGATTCCTGCTTCTTCCCGCTCTATGAAGTAGAGCACGGGGTTACGTCCATCACGTATAATCCGGAGGATAAGAGCAAGAAGATTCCACTGTCGGATTGGCTCAAGACGATGGGGAAAACGAAGCATATGACGAAGCCTGAATATGAAGGTTCCCTGAAGTCGTTCGAGACGGAAGTTGAACGCCGTTGGAATATGTTAAAAGCGAAGCATGAGAATGCTTATTTATAAGTCGTCATCATAAAAATGAAGGCACATTCACCATGATGGTGAACGTGCCTTTTTATCGGAGGAATGAAAGATGCCCTATGTACTGCAGCACAAAACATCGCAACAGATTTTCACATGTACACAAGTCAATCACTACGGTTTAGCCTATTATGGCGTTAAATTTTGGCCGGATTTAGAAACGGCTGAGCAGCAGTTTCCTGCTTTTCTACACAACATTGGGGGAATGGAGACGGATGCTTGGCATGTGACTGAGCTTGAGGAAGGGGAAATGAAGCTCTGCAATGTGAAGTTGAAAAATGACCCTAATTTGCAAGTGTTTTGGCCTCTTACACGAAAACCGGAAGTCCGTAAACCGGAAAAATAAACCATAGCGTCAATAGGTACGCAGCCACTATGATTTCGACAACAAACGCAACCTTTCGCCTATATTCGTGAAGGCCCCCTCAAACTATAATAAGGATGCGAATGAAAAAATTAACATCACAACGGAATGGCAAACCGAGCGAAAGCTTGGGACGCAAAGCTAAAGGGGCTCTCGTGCCTAAAGCAGAGTGCCAGCCAGCTGTCGAATGCGATGGGACCCTTCTACAAGAAGAGGATGACCCAGTTGAGGCAAACGGGTCATCCTTTTTACGATGAAGAGGAGGTGTCAGGTTCAAATTATCCATTTCGTCAGTTCGGTTTTACGTAACTCAAATACAGCTAGAGTGATATCAACCTATGGAGGTATGACGATGAGAAAATGGACGATGGTCCTTGGTATGCTAGTTTTAGCGCTTACTTTTGTAGTCCCGGCAGCTATTCAGGCAGATGAGGGGATAACGACGAAGGCCCAAATTGTTTCGGGCGTAAGTTTCAGAGATCAAGCTAGTACTTCAAGTAATGTTATACGGTTATTGAAAACAAACGAAATTGTCACTGTCACCGACTATGTAACGACGAATTGGTATAAAATCAAGGATGCGCAGGGTGTAAGCGGTTATGTTTCGACGAATAGCAAATACATAAAAATAATTAGCAATGCAGAAATCATTTATGGCGTAAACTTTCGCACACTTCCATCTTCTGATCCCGGCTCTAAGGTAATTCGGATGCTTAGTAAAGGGGAAGACGTCCTCGTTAAAGAAAAAGTCAACGATAGTTGGTACCAAATCCAAGATGCCAATGGAATTAGCGGTTATATAAGCACAAATAGTAAATACATAAGCACTGATTTCTCCGTCATCAAACCCAATCTACCTCTCGCCGAAGAAATTGAAGCCGTTATTGCAGCTGGCAAAGTTTACTTAGGCACTCCTTATGAATTTGGTTCGGAACGCAACGATACCACGACCTTCGATTGCTCGGATTTCATTCAAACGATGTTCTGGGATGCTTTACGATTTTCCGTACCTAGCGATTCACAAGCACAAGGCAACTATGTTAAATCGTTAGGTCCTGTTAGTAAGGACTGGACAAGTTTGAAACGTGGAGATCTGATGTTCTTCAGCAGCTACAAAGGAAGTAAAGCAACAGATTATGATAACATGAACGTTCTTACAGAACCGATCACGCATGTTGGACTATATTTAGGAAATGGGGATATGCTGCATACGTATTCGATCGAATCCGGCGGTGTTCGTATGGATACGATCGCTGGAAAGCAATGGGAAAATCGATTTTTGTACGGCGGCCATGTTTTACGATAAGTGATGGTTCGATCAGAGGAACTTTGCCATATACTATAGATAGGGGCGGATGCAGCTTCAGCATCCGCTTCTTCCTCATTCTAAGAAGAAAGGAAGAACCTTATCTTTGAAACCTTTGACGACGACCCATCCACTGGAATTTCGGAACACAACGGAAAGAGGACTAAACCTAGATACCGTACACGAGCGTATTCTCCATTTCATGCGTCACGACCCCGTAGCAACCTACAAATTTATTATTGGTACGGATTGTCAGGTACATCAAGGTCATACGAAATTCATTACTGGTGTAGTTATCCAGCGGTTAGGAAAAGGAGCGTGGGCGTGTTATCGTCAAGTCATCGTTCATCGGGCCCTACATTCGATTAGAGAAAAGCTTTCGATGGAAACTGCTCTGAGTGAAGAGATTGCGATGTATTTTGATGAGTCTAAGCGACAGGATATGGAAAACATCATTCTTCCACATCTATATCAGGGTGCTTCCTTTGATATGTTTATTCATATTGATGCAGGTGACGATGAGAATAAGAACCGGACGGCTAAATTCGTCCAAGAGATGGTAAGGAGAGTGGAATCCGTCGGCATGGTTCCTGTTATTAAACCGGATTGTTATGTAGCTTCGGCTTATGCCAACCGTTTTTCGAAGAAGCCGTATCAGCCAATTTATGAGAATCATGAGGTCATCGATGGCATCCTATAAGAGTTATAGAAACCGTTAGTTCGATGTGGTCTCCTCGATCATAGGAACTGACGGTTTTGTTTGGTTGAGAAGGTATTGAAAAGAGGATTCCTCAGCTTCTTAGCGAAATAATGCTTCTACAAGGTTAGAGAGAAAGGGGAGAACAAGATGAGCAAAACTTTTATAATCGAAGCCGTTATGCTAGCTGTGCATGGTCAGTTAATGCTGCCAGAACAGCCTGTTACTTATGTGATACCTTATACCAGCATTCAGGAGTTATACGAGCTTCAGACAGGCAGTGAGCCAATCATGTTAGAGGAAGAAGACGATGGCTTCGTGAAGCAAATGATTGGTGAGCTGATTGCTTTCTTCGAGGAATCTTTTAATAAGAAAAAAATTGAAAAAGCATTAACTGTTCCTTGGCGGAAAAGCCCTCCTTTACCAATAAATGAGCATGTCACCTTGGTGGTTGTTTATGCGATTGACAATGAGGAGTATGGGGACAATTTCGACCCCATTGAAACCGAATTAATTCTGACCGCCATCAAAGAACAGGCTGCTCTGTTAACTGATCAGTTAGATTTCATTGAACGTATGGTTCAAGCGGGGATTCCAGTCGAAGCTTATGACGTAGAGGATTTTGAATTTGCGGTAGAAGGTGACAATCAGGTTTAAGAAGAGGAGTTGAGGAATGCAATTATGCGTGTCAAAGATCAAGAGGAGCAATTAACCTCACTGCCAACCTACTGGTTTCCTACTCAAACATGGTCCATGCGTGTTGGCGCGGGAGGTATGAATAATACAACTCGGTTCGTAGAGGTGGAAGGTACTTCTTATGTTCTTCGATTGTACGAAACTCATCGTGACATGGACAAAATTATGTTCGAGCATAGTGTTCTATTGGCTTTAGATAAAGAAAAAGATAAACTTCCATTTCGTGTACCTGTGCCAGTGGAGCTCCCAACTGGGGGGACTGTTGTCCGATTAGACGCTAGGGAAGGCAAACTGGCTGCCTTATTTACGTATACAGATGGCTGCAACCCCACTTGGGGGAATACGCAGCAACTGCTGCAATTCGGAGAAGCTGTCGGAAACCTGTCATCTGCTCTGGCTGCGATTTCCATGGAGCTTGAACCTGTCTACCCACCTTATTATGAAATTGAACATATCCATCCTCGCTGCACGCCAGATGCGATTCAAAAGTTCTGTCTTCATCCACCAGAACCATTCAGGATGCAGAGCGATGAGCTTTCCTATATATTTGGACGTTTTACTGCTTTTTATAAGGCTATTCCTGATCTAAGAAAGCTTCCACATCAACTCGTTCATGGTGATATTAATGGATCTAATATGCTGGTTAATGCCGATGGACAAATTACGGCCGTACTTGATTTTGAGTTCGTAACTAGAGATGTTCGAGTGATGGAGCTGGCTGTCTGCTTATCAGATCTTATCGATCCCACTCTACCTGCAGAAGAACTGCGACGTAATTGTACTGCCTTTTATCAGGGGTATGGCCAATCGATTGATTTAGGAGAGGAAGAAATTGCGCTGCTGCCTCTTCTGATCGAGCTTCGACGGTTAGATGTATTTATCCATTTTTTGGGGAGATACTTGGATGGTGTGGATGCTCAAGGCGTACTCGTTGATATTATTCATAACACGTTTGACAAAACGAAGTGGCTGCAAATGAATGGCTCGGAGCTTGTGCTTACTTTGCTCAAATAGCATGAAGATGGGGGTAATCGTACAAGCGATAGTTCGCTAGTTGGAATACCATATAGCACCAATTGAAAAGGTGGTGTTTAGGTATGCCTAAAGGTGTTTATCTGGGGAATGCTCTCGCTGTACCGAACTGTGGTAGGTTTTGTCGTAATGTGTGTACGCGATTATTTGTAGTTGGGCGCAATCAATGTATTGCGGATTGTCTGCGGTGTGCTGGATTACGCGGAAGTGCAAAGTCCACAGTAAAATCAAAAGGAAAAATGGCTGACAAATCAAAACGTAAATGTCATTGTGGTTGTGGCAAATGTAAATAAATTTGAACAAACTGTCGAAGAGATTCGGCAGTTTTATTTCTGATTGTAGGTAAAATAAATGCATGACTAACCTCGAGGTAAGTAAGACACGTTTTTTTCAGTTCTTTTTTTGTTGCTTCAGTTAACCTATACTAGTACTTAAGAAGCCAGTTACTGGTGAAACTTTGGTGGATACTTACGAAGTAAGTTATCTGCGATAACACAAGTGGATGCTTACGAAGTAAGTTTTCTACGATAACATTTAGGAGGACAAAAATGGTCTATCAAGCAAGCTCAACGCGTTATGCAGAAATGAAATATAATCGTGCAGGTAAATCAGGGCTTAAGCTCCCGGCTATTTCATTAGGATTGTGGCACAATTTCGGTGGATTAGATCTCCATGAGAATGGAAGAGCTATGCTGCTTCGCTCTTTTGATTTAGGGATTACCCATTTTGATTTGGCTAATAACTACGGGCCGCCACCAGGGTCAGCTGAGGAAATGTTTGGTAAGGTGCTGAAAAGTGACTTGGCCGCGTACCGCGATGAGTTGATCATCTCAACTAAGGCTGGTTACCACATGTGGGAAGGACCTTATGGAGAGTGGGGCTCCAAGAAATATCTAGTATCCAGCTTGGATCAAAGTTTGAAAAGAATGGGATTAGAATACGTAGATATTTTCTATTCACACAGACCGGATCCGAATACGCCATTCGAAGAGACAATGGCTGCCCTGGATTTAATTGTTCGTCAAGGTAAGGCGTTATACATAGGGCTATCCAATTATACAGCAGAGCAAACGAAGGAAGCGGTAACCATTCTGAAAGGCCTGGGTACACCGCTGCTGATTCATCAACCTTCCTACAGCATGCTGAATCGTTGGATTGAGAATGGCCTGCAGGATGTTCTGGATGAGTATGGCGTAGGCAGCATCGCGTTTTGTCCGCTTGCTCAAGGCTTGCTGACGAACAAGTACGTGAGTGGGGTGCCAAGTGATTCTCGCGCGGGCGGGAAGAGTCAATTCCTGAACACGAAAGATATTACGGAAGAGAAACTTGCTCAAATAAATCAACTGAATGAGATAGCGAGCAGTCGCGGCCAAAGCTTGGCGCAAATGTCACTAGCTTGGGTTCTCCGCGGCGAGCGAGTAACGTCAGCGTTGATTGGTGCTAGTCGTGTGTCTCAAATTGAAGAGAACGTAGCTGCGCTTAAAAACTTAGCATTTACGCCAGAAGAATTGGCTAAAATTGAAGAAATCCTGAAGTAACCTTCAGGATTCCAGCCGTTTATCAATTGCTTCGGACATTGTTTTATCGGTGAGATGCGCATAGATTTGCGTTGTTTCAGGGGAGGCATGTCCGAGCTGCTCTTGAGTTTTGTACAAGTCATTCTGTAAGTAGTAATCTGTGGCGAACGAGTGCCGCAGCTTATGAACCGACAAGTAGGGCTTGCCGAAGCGCTTAGCGTACTTGATAACGAGTTCTTGGATAGCCCGTTTCGTCATACGTTCGCCCTCTTTTTTGCCATTAGCCATGGCAAGGAAGAGGGCTTTTTCCTTTTTGAGCGGCTTATAGCGAGTTGAGCGGATGTTGATATAGTCCGTTAGAGCTTGAATAGCTTCATTTCGGAAGTATACGGGAGTTTTGAACGTGTCATCATTCTTACCTTTGCGATATACATAGGTAAGCTTCTTCTTAAGGTCAATATCATCGACGTTTAGATTGAATACTTCGGATACTCGGAGCCCCGAATTTAGTATGAGTGTAATGATGCAGGTATCTCTTATTTTGTTCAACTCATAGGAGTAGAGAGCTTGCTTATTGGTAGCTACATCGTGCTCATAGCCATGCTGCACATACGCAATAAACTCAACAATTTCCTCTTCTTGAAGCAGCTTACCCTCGAGCTTAGCAGCACTGTCCTTGGGCCTATGCGATCGTTTGATCTCCACTTTGGCCATCACATTGCGCTTCAGAAGCGGGTAGAAATTATCATCCTCGGCAATTTGGCTTAAATAATGGAATAAGGAACGCAAAGCGGAAAGCTTACGGTTAATTGTAGTTTTCACATTAGCCTGAACTTTACGAGTAGCTAGGAACATGCGAAAGTTGTCAACGCTATCCATATGTAATTTCTCCAAATCCTCCAGAGGAACTTGGTTCATAGAGGGAGCAGAACTTAATCCTTCGGCCAACAGCCAGGATAGAAAGATTTCGTAATCACGCACATACTCAAGTAAAGACGATGGAGAGAGGTCAGGCAGCTTATAATTGATGAATTTCTCAATATACCACGGCATGGTAGGGATTCTTTTTTCTAATTCAAGGCGATCTTTGACTTTAATGATGTTCATAGGTAAATGTCACCTCACTAGCTTCTTCTTGCTGTTAGTATAGCAGTGGGTGAGGGAAATTGGTAGAAGAAGGTCGATTCGGAGTATGCGACCCTGTGCTATTATTTAGTGTACCAAACTATTCTACGCACTCGCACGTCCTAGCTCATACAAGACCAAATCTTATGCGCGCGTAGAAAAAGGAGCGTCTTTTAAACTCATGACGATGAATGGCAAGCTAGAAAAATTACTGATTGCATGTATTACGGAACATAAAGAAAATGTCTATCGATTAGCTTACAGTTACGTGAAAAATTCGGAAGATGCCCTCGATGTCGTTCAGGACGCCATACATAAGGCTTTTGCTTCAGCTGGCTCTTTGAAAGACACCGCATCCATAAAGAGCTGGTTTTACAGGATTGTTGTAAATACGTCATTGGATTTCTTGAGGAAGCATAAGAAAATTCAAGTCGTTGATGAAATCACGATGGAATCGTATGCTCAAGGCAGTGAAGATACCTATACCAATATTGATCTGGAAAGGGCACTGGATGATTTGCCCACAATCTATCGAAGTGTGATCGTACTAAGATTTTTTGAGGATATGAAGATTGATGAAATCGCCGAGGTTTTACAAGAAAACAGCAGTACAATTAAGACACGATTGTATCAAGCCCTCCGATTACTCCGGATTAAAATGATTGACGATAAGCTAGAGGAGGTCAACTAAAATGAATGAGAAAATGGAACAAATGAAACAACACTATATGGATATTCCGATTCCAAAAGAACTGGATTTTATCGTAAACCAGGCTATTAAGCAAAATAAGAAAAGAAAAAGCAATATTAAATGGGGATTTGCAGTAGCAGCGGCGGCTATCTTATTTGTCGCAGGTATCAATACTAATTCTACTTTAGCCCATGCTTTATCTGAGGTGCCTCTCGTTGGCGACCTTGTGAAGGTGTTAACTTTTAGAGAATATAAGTTCAATGATGGAACCTTTAAAGCAAATCTAGAAGTACCTGTAATCACGAATTTGGATAATAAAACGTTAGAAGATACTCTGAATAATAAATATCTGGAAGAAGGCAAGAGGTTATATACGAATTTCATCTCTGAAATGGAAAGTTTGAAGCAAAATGGCGGCGGTCATTTAGGTGTAGATAGCGGTTATGTCATTAAAACCGATAACGATCACATCCTTTCCATGGGAAGATACGTGGTAAATACAGTTGGGTCCTCCTCAACAACATTTAAATACGACACAATCGACAAGAAGAAACAATTGCTGATCACTTTGCCAAGTTTATTTAAAAATGATGACTATATCCATATTATTAGTGAAAACATTAAGGAACAAATGAAGGAGCAGATGAAGCGGGTTCCGCAGAAGATTTATTGGGTTGAGGGTGTTTCTAATGAGTTGAATTTCTACTTCAAAACCATCACGAAAGATCAAAACTTCTACATTAATACGAATGGTCAACTCGTTGTCTCTTTCCAAAAATACGAGGTGTCTCCCGGTTATATGGGTGTTGTCGAGTTTATCATTCCGACTCCTGTGCTGTCTGATGTTTTGAAGATGGGTGGCGAATATATTCATTAGGAATAAAAAAAGGAACATTTACTAAAATTAATCGGGTATGAAAAATTCAGCTGGGGGTATCTCTATGCAACAACAAACGCCGCAACAAAATCAACAAGGTTTTGAGCAAATAAAAGAAGCTGCCCAAAAAGCTGAGCAAGCTGCTGAACAAACGCTGCAAGTTGCTCAGGAGATTTATTCACAGGCGACTGAAGCTGCACTGTCCGAAGCAGAACAACAGCTGCAAGATCTTCAGGGACAAATCCAGCAAGCCCAGCAAAAGACGGAAGATTTAAAACAAGAATTACAAACGACACAAGAATCGCAGCAATCCCAACAATCTCAGCATTCTCAACAATCCCAACAATCTCAACAATCTCAGGACTCTCAACAATCTTCGCAATCTCATCAATCCCAATAATGTAACGTCTGTGAGTTAGCGTAAAAAGTCTGTGCACCTGCAACAGGCTTTTTTTGCTTGGATGGGTCGCAAAAAAAGTATTGTCTGTACATGACATCATGTGTTAATATGTGGAAAATAAACGGAAGGGCTTCTAGGGATCCGAACCTACCAAGGTGGCGAACCGAGCGAAGCCGACACGGATAAATGACGTGTTACACCGTAAGGGATAAAAGACCTTCGGAAAGTTCCGCCTGTTTAGGCGAAACGGACTGAGGTCTTTTTTGCTTTACCGAAATAAAAAGTGGAGGGAATAGAGATGGCATCGATCCGTGTGGAACAATTGGGGAAATCCTTTCAACTCAAGAAAAAAGAAGAAGGCTTTATGGCGAGTGTTCGGGCACTGTTAAAGCCGGAGTATATAGATAAATCAGCCGTAGAGGACATAACGTTCTCCGTGGATCAGGGGGAAACGCTTGCCTTTCTCGGACCGAATGGTGCCGGGAAATCCACGACTATTAAGATGCTGACAGGCATCCTTCATCCTACAACAGGTCAGGCTGAAGTTCTAGGCTGCTGTCCATGGAAGGAGAGGACGAAGCTGAGCTATCGAGTAGGCTCTGTCTTCGGGCAAAAGTCGCAGCTTTGGTATCATTTGCCTCCCATCGATACCTTCGAGCTAATGAGCCGTATTTACGAGCTGCGGCGCAGTGAGTATGTACGCCGTCGTGATGATCTCATTGAGAGATTCGAACTCGGGCCCTATCTGCATACGGCAGTGAGGAAGCTCTCGCTAGGCGAAAGGATGCGCTGTGAGATCGCTGCTTCCTTGATGCACCGCCCACAGGTGCTGTTCCTTGATGAACCTACGATTGGGTTAGACGTTGTCGTTAAACAGCGAATACGCGAGCTTATTCTAGAGTTAAAACGTGAAGAAGGAACCACTGTATTTCTAACGTCACATGATGCTGGTGATATTGAGAGGCTATGTGACCGGGCGATTGTTATTAATCATGGTCGGATTGTCTTCGATGACCGTGTCGAGGTGATGAAGCAGCAGTTTTTGACACAAAAAACAGTCCGCCTTGTACTGGGAGAGGAGCCGGATGCCATAGAAATTGTCGGGGCGAAGGTACTAGAACGAAGTGGTGTAAGAATTTCACTTTCTGTTGATATGGGTCAAACAACAATTGAAGCAGCGCTGTCCCAGATCATGGCTGAGCACCGCATCATTGACGTTACGGTTGAAGATCCACCGATGGAGGACATCATTACACGTATGTACGGGAACTTCGGTAAGGAGGAGAAAGGACATGAACAACTGGAGAAAATCGGTTAAATATGCCTTTATCGGCAAAATCACACTTCGCAATCAACTTGCTTATGTGGCCGATTTTCTAATCCGCTCGTTGTTTCTGCTGTTGATTCTTTATATTTTTCTTCAACTATGGCAGACAACGTTTCGCGGCGAGGGAACGGAAACCATAGCAGGCTTCAGCTTCAAGCAAATTATGTGGTATCTCGTTATAACGGAATCGATGATCCTCGCTAGTCCTAGTCTCTGCTCACGCGTAGAGGAAGAAGTGAAAACCGGGGAAATCGTGTTCAAATTTGTCCGTCCTGTCAATTTTGTCGCCTTTCACTATGTTGAGTATATGAGCGAAGCTACGATTCGGTTTCTAGTCAACGCGGCGCTTGGCGGTTTGTTAGGTTTACTTATTATGGGGCCGCCTGATTTTGGTTATGGCTTGCTATGGTTGCCCATTGTGGCATTATTCGGTTTCACGGTAAATTTCATGCTGAATATGGTTTTAGCGCTAAGCTCTTTCTGGGTGGAGGAGACACGCGGTTTGGAATTCGTATACAATAAATTTTTATTCACGATAGGCGGCATGTTAATGCCTCTAGAGTTATTTCCAGACATACTGCAGCGGATAGGACGATGGCTGCCGTTTCAAGCTATTGTCTACATCCCGGCCAAGACAGCAGTGACCTATGATGCAGTTCAACTACCAATCATGATCGGCACACAGCTGTTATGGGTTGTTATCATTGGCATAATTGTCTCATTGGTCTATAGAAAAGGAGTGAAAAAGCTCAATGTTAATGGTGGATAGCTGCAATTTGACACCCATTAGTGAATTTGATCAGCCAGGTAAATTCAGGCGTTTAGTTCGATTCGTCTGGCAATGCTGGAAACTTAATCTTGCTGGCGCCATGGAGTTTCGGATGAGCTTCTTTCTCACGGCAGGAATGATGATTATCAATAATGTAGTGTGGATTGTGTTCTGGGGACTTTATTTTGGCCGCTTTCCTGTATTGAATGGATGGGAGCTGCAGGATGTGATGATGTTATGGGCTATAGCAGCTGGTGGCTTTGGTGTTATGGCTACGTTTTTCGGTAACGCAATGCGAATTTCAAATCTGATCGCAACCGGACAGCTTGATATTTATTTAACGCAGCCTAAGCCAGTGCTTCTTCATGTTCTCATCAGCCGCATGTCGGTAAGTGCAATTGGGGACGTCTTATTCGCACTTATTATTTACGTAGCATTTGGTGATAAATCAATGATAGGCTTCATCAAATTTGGTCTAGCGATGCTTTTATCGACGCTGATTTTCTTATTTTTCACGATCATTGTGAACTGTCCTGTGTTCTGGTTAGGGAGTTCGGATGGGCTGAGTTTTCAGCTATATAATGGGCTCCTGACATTCACCACGTATCCAACGAGCATATTTCGTGGGCTAGGCAAAGTCGTACTGTTTACTGTGCTGCCTGCAGGGTTCATCAGTTATTTACCCATTGGGTTGTTACGTCAGGCGGACATTCCATTTATATCAGGTGCCATTGCTGTAACTGGCTTACTTTGCTTGGGAAGCATTTATTTGTTCTACACAGGACTCAGACGATACGCCTCTGGCAATATGATGGGGCTTCGGCGTTAATTGGGTTAAAAGGGATAAGCTGCATATAGGTGACGCATGCTATAGGTGGAAGCCGCTTTATAGAATTAACAAAGGAGCTGATATCTATGGCGCGACGCCGACGTGGACAACAACCGATGATGCAGAATCAACCGTACGGTACGACGAATACACAGCTTGAACCTTCTCAAAGTTACAGTAATGCGGTCGAACCAGTCCATAATGGGAATTACGCATGGAATGGTCAACCGATTCCAAACGCACAAATGTACCAACAATCCGGACAATATGGGCAGCAGTCATTTATTCCCCAAGCTCGTAACAATGGAACTCAGACTTCCCAAGGCGGAATGCCAGTTCCAGGTTCATCGGGCAACATGAATGCCGAATATGGTCAGCGTAACACGGGAATTAACCATGCAGATGCGAGAAATGTAGGCTTTCAAGGGGGATATACCGGCTATGGTGCGAATGGCCAACCAACCCAGTATGGCACATTTATGCGGGATGGAACGCAGTATGGTGCAGGTCCACACACGATAGACCCCAATAAAGCTATTATTCAATCCGTCCATTATGGAGATGGCGGCATCAGTGCGGTTCAATTCCAAGATGGCAGGGTGGTTGATATTGCTAACGCCATTGCCATGACAGAAGCAGGATTGATTGAAGATGTGAATACGGGCAAGAATCGTGAAGGTCAAAAGACGCTCAGATCTTATCCGGATGGCGATCCAAGCAACAATTTATCTAATCTACCTCGATTTTAAAAAGATGATGTGAAGCAGTTTGCCAGGGTGCAAACTGCTTTTATTATGAATAGGTGCTCCAAATGAAAAAGCCACCGTTACAAGCCGGCGGCCTTTTTGCTCTAACGTTCTAATGAGCTCATATAATAGCATTCTTTGAATGCGGATACATTTTATTTTTTAAGATTTGCCAAATACTTGAGAACAAGTCCAAGTGCGCCGACGTAATAAGCAACTAATAATACGAAGCCTGTTGGATCCAGGGACAACATGTTGGAAATTAAAAATAAAGGGAAAACATAGAACAGCATATCTTGCAGATAAGTCAGAATCAGAGTGCTGGAGAAGCTGCCGGCTTTGAGTGCTTTATATAAGCCTAGTAAAAAGCTAAGCCCCATAAAACCCAGAACTACCCACATCGAATAGAGCATCCAACCCGTAAGTGTAAGTGTCATTTAGTTTCACCTCCCCGTAGGAAGATTTTCTTTCTACTTTATCATATGCTGCCATATGACAAGTCGTACTGGGACGACACGATTATTTTATATAAAAAATTTGTTTACATAATCATGATTATGTAAACAAATTCAGAGCTGCATATTGTTTCGATAAATAAGGGGGGAGACACCGACGTATTTCTTAAATAACCGTGAGAAGTAAAAAACATCTTTATAACCAAGTGAATCTGCGATCTCCTTTACGGTATCGTCTGAATTCAGCAAAATGTTTTTCGCTGCGGCCATTTTCAAACGGTGAATATAGGCTCCAAGTGGGTAGCCGGTATATTCGCTTACGATCCTCCGGAGCGTAGAAAGCGAGATATGGTGGCGCTTAGCGATAACCGCCGCGTCAAAAGGCTGGAACAACGAATCACCGAGATCAGCCATGAGATCGATCAATTGCTGTGTTTTTGTCGTTTCTGCCGGTACTTGAGCTTTCAGAATAAATTCAAAAAGCAAGGACTCAAGCAGCAAGGCAGCACGGTCGATATTATCGGGTATACCGCTTTCCATAAGGATAAAAATGCGCTCGATCCGATTGTGCTGGGCGGCATCTTCATGCCCAACCTGCTTCACTGAATCGACTTGTGTAAGCCAACTGCTAAGCCATTCCGCAATACGGGTTCCCTCGAATGTGAAGTAGTACTCGTCCCAATAACCATCTGCATCAGGTCCGTAATTATAAACAGCTCCAGGTCGAAGGAAGAACAGACTGCCGCTTTCAATGTGTTGAACGGCGCCGTCATCGACTTGATAGGAGCCCTTTCCACCAGCAATATAGACAATGGCCCACTTGGTAAATTTAGCGTGAGCTCGAAATGATATACGGCCTGGGAGATGCCCAACAGCGAGAATAATCAAGGATTGCAGCTTTAATTTACTGGAATCAATGGGCAATGAAATGATCCGAAGCGGATAAGGACTGATCATATAGTCCATGAATCTTGGCATATCGTGTATTCCCTCCGTGTAAGCTCCATGGTATCGTTGATAAAGTGTTAAAAGCGAGAAGAATAGAAAGCAGAGAAATAACATGACAACATCGCTAAAACGTTTATTACTGATGAATATAAGCGAAAGGGTGAATTAGCTGTAAATGAGCGTGTAATAAAATGTGAAGCAAAGCCATAGGCAAAGCGGTGTGAACAAAAATGTATCATATGTAGCGAAACTAGTCTGTTTGACCCTCTTAAATAAACCCACATATTTGAAATCCCCTATTGTCCGGAGTCCAAATACGAGGACACAAAGCCAACAGCCCCATTGAACCCATGGAGACGAAGGGAGGGCTGGAAGTAAGCGCCCTTGAATAGCCAGCAGCAGTGCAGCGCTAAACAAGAGAATGGCTACGATTAAAGTCGCTATTAAGCCAGGTTTAAACGTCAGTTCTCCTGAACTGCTTGTAGCAGGGATAACAACTCTGCTTCCCCATTGACCGCCAAATGCCCAGAACACATGTAAGCCTCCGATGCAAAATAAAAGGAAAATAGAAATTCCACTGATCATCATCCTTGAATCACAGCCTCTCGTTAATGAATGCCATCTCTGTCATTATTTTAACTGAAATAAGCTTTTTCCAATAGGAAAAGGCACGAAATGATAGAAATAGCGCGTTAAAATGTGGTTTTTATATGAATTAGCTGCATTAAATATTAATATTGTTAATTATTTTATCATCACCTTGAAGTAGGAATATCGTGTTTTTATGTAAGGCGATGCTTTTCAAGTGCCCAGATTTTAACCTCTAATTTCTTAGCATAATGTAAAAGCGGTGGTGTATTTGGAAGCTGGATCCCAAAAGAGTTAGGGAGGGTATTAACGTTGATTGAAGCTTCAGCCGATTGTAAGGGCCATGGGTCATGATCGATTTCTCCTCGATAAACATTACCACGTCGATCTGTGCAATAGAGGCAATAACGTTCTGTTAGCCAATATTCTAGAGTTTCAGGATTTGTTAATTGTATGTCGGATGACGGGCGATATTCACCAGTAAATTCACCTTGTCGTGCACGGTTATCTTTTCGTAAACATTCGTAGAATATGGTGTTATCTGGTCGATGTTGAACTTGAATATGAGCATAAAAGTACGGGAGATGGAAAGCGAAGCGTGCTGCTTCAATAGCGAATCGGTTATGCGCATCTAGACTGAAAAAGTAAACGCCGGGTTTACCGTTGATGGTTACGTAGGTCCTAACATTAATTTCTGGAAAAGCTGAAAAGTAGGGTAATGGAGGTATTCCTCTAGGTGCAACGCCTGACATGTGAAAGGGGACAACACCAATCCATGCTGTTCCGTCAAAGGTATCAATAGGGATATGGGCGGGTAGGAGTGGTCTTAATGTTTCGATGGGAATGGGCCAATGAGCAAAGAGTAAATCATTCCAGATTTGGTGCATGATCCAGGGCTTGTTAGGTAACGGCCATGAGCGACTCATAAGTGGTTCTCCCTCTGTATTCGCGACTTCGAATTTATTATGTAGATTAATCGTATTGATTTAGTGAGCCGTTGTAAAGGGTTTTACAAATGTATGCAACTTGGTGGGGAATGGGGGGAAACTATGTTATAATAAAGCACACAATTGAAAGAAAGCAGGCGACTTACACAGCATGAATGGCCAAAATCGTAAAGATGTGATTCCAGGTATTGAAGTGAACATTGTTTTGAAGCAAGATCAACGCAGCGGGAAGTTAACGCGTGGAATTGTCAAAGATCTATTAACCAATTCACCTACCCATCCTCATGGGATTAAAGTAAGACTTGCAGATGGACAGGTTGGACGTGTCAAAGAAATATTATCGCCGGCAAGGTGATTTATAATCCAGGGGGAACGTGAGATGGCGAAAGCAAAAGTAGCAAAAAGACCAACGCGGGATGAATTTGTATTAGAAGAAATCGGTAATCAACTGTCCGAAGCGAAGCAGGAGAACTCTGAGATTGTTCTGACGGTCTGGGGGCGTGAAGAACGTGTTCGCGGGCTCATAGCGACAATGGATTCAAGGACCGGAAGAGTACATATGGAAGTGAATGGTGAAATTGACAAAGTACCTTTCATGGACATTATGAAAGTCGAATACCCGCGGGATTAAAACCGGGAAAACGGTTAATAAGTGTATTCTGCTGTTCTTTACAGGGGATATGCGTTAATTGACCGTTTTTTTCTATCAAAAAAATTGCACTAAATCTATATTTAACGCAACTTAGATTGTAACGGACGGAGTGAAATGGATTGGGACAAGTGTATGAGTATGATGATGAGTATTTGGAGCTATTTGACTCATGGATGAAAGATCAGGGCTTTACGAAACGAACACAACAAGCTTACTTAGGGGATGTAAGGTTATTCCTTTCCAATATAGAGAAATCTTTACCAATGGTTGAGGCAATTGATATCATGCGCTTTTTGACGAAAATGCGACAGGGCGGGGCAGGGGATGCCGCGCGTAATCGCTATCTATCTTCGATTCGGACATTTTTCGCGGCGTTGATCGAGCTTCAAATTGTGCAGAGCAACCCTTCACTTAACGTGAAAAAATCGAAAGTTGAGAAAAACCAAATTCCCACGTTTCTCAGCGAGCAGCTGCTTGCTGTGTTTTTGCAATCGATCGAGGGGAAGTATCAGATCCGGAATGTGGCCATGTTTCTATTGATGAGTTATGCGGGTTTACGTGTAAGTGAGCTGCATCGACTCAATATCTCTGATTTCAATCGTTCAACGAATACGCTGCAGGTGTTTGGCAAAGGACGGAAGTGGCGTGTCATTCCTCTTCCTGCTGAACTGGTTAAAGTTCTGAATAAAGCATTAATAGAACGAATGGATACAAGGAGCTCGGTGGAGCAGCCTTTTTTTGTTTCTCAATTTGGTCGGCGAATTAGTGTTCGTATGATTCAAACGATTGCGGAGAAGCATTTCGAGGTGCTGAAGAAGCAGTATGCCGAACTACAAGGGAAGTCGATCTCAAGTCATAAGCTTCGTCATACGTTTGCCACAATGCAGGTTTTGGCAGGGACGGATATTCGAACTTTACAGGAATTACTAGGACATGCGAGCATTCAGACCACACAGATTTACACCCATGTTGGAGACAAACAGAAGCAGGATGCAATGAACCGTGTTTCTGCGTTTATTCCAGCAGGGATGGGGATTTAGAACGGGAGAAGTAATAATTAGTTCGGGTGACGCATATAAGGCAACAGAGAGATTACAAAGTAGGTTCCAAATTTTGAATAAGTTCTCTTTGGTAGGAGGCATATTTATGGCTATAAGGCCCCCCATTTTACAAAGGGGTGATACCATCGGAATTGTTACTTTAGGAAGTCCGCTTGACGCAACAATCATTGATGAAAGAATTAAAACAATTGAAAATATGGGATTCAATGTAGTAGTGGGGAAATATGCGTATGCTTATGGAGGCATTGTTGCCTCAACAGCGCAACAACGTGCTGAAGACCTTATGAGTATGTTTGAAAATCGCAGTGTGAAGATGATATTACCTACAAGAGGAGGGACGGGGGTCAAAGATATTCTGCCGTTCCTCAATTATACGATTATAAAAAATAATCCTAAGATCGTAACAGGATACAGTGATATCACGATTTTATTAAATGTCTTGTACCAATTTTCGGATTTAATTACTTTTCAAAGTCTATTGTTAATTGACTTTAGCGCGAGCACACCAACGTATAACTTCAACCAATTTTATTCGGCTACATCAACCCTCAGTAGTCCAAGAGTGATTCAGAATCCACCCGGCATGTTGCAGACCAGCCTGATTGCAGGAAATGTTAGAGGGCCAATCGTTGGGGGGAATCTCACTTCATTTGTTGATACTCTTGGCACTCCATACGAAATTAATACGGTTGGAAAAATACTGGTTATAGAAGAGACGCACGAAGCAACGAATGTCATTTACCGATATTTGACTCGTCTGATCATGGCAAGGAAAATTCAAGATTGCATCGGTGTGGTGATGGGACAATGCACGAATTGCACCATATCTTATTCTACGACTTATAATGACTTAATTACGGATGTGATTGCTCCTTTAGGAAAACCTCTCATGACCAATGTAAGTACAGCTCATGGCCTTTATAAAGCAGCAATCCCCATTGGAGCGAATGTAAATCTTGATACTTATAATAATAGGCTTACAGTACTTGAACCCACGGTTAAAGCATAGAGCACTTTTACAACTTGTCTAGAACGAAAAAAAGCCGTTAAAAACCGGCTTTTTTCTCATACTAGTTAATTAAACGACGTGCACCCCAATAATGGGCATCATAGTAGGGAGTACCAAATAAAGTGCTAATCTTTACTTCCCTTGTTCCCATCGTTCCTGCTTGAAGAATTTTGTTATTTCCAAGATAGATACCTACATGGGAAACTCCGGTCGTATAAGTTCCTTGTAGAAATACAAGGTCACCTTTACGCAGGTCACTTTTATCTAATGGCGTTCCTAATTGACTCTGCAAGGCTGATGAATGAAGAAGGTTAAATCCGTTTTGATTAAACGCATATTGTACAAAGCCTGAGCAATCAAAAGCAACATATGGTGTATTGCCGCCAAATACATATGGTGTTCCAAGCTGCTTCATTCCAGTTGCAATGATGGCATCTGCTTTTACTTCCCAGCTTTGTTTAATAGAAGCCTTAACTGGAAGATTAATTAAAACACCTGCGTAGATATTTTGCTGATTAACATTTGGATTATTTGCGATGAGATCAGCTAATGGAACATTGAACTTCTGTGAGATGGACCAGAAAGTGTCAGTATCCGTAGCAACGTATTGATTCAAAGGTGCCGCATTTGCGATTCCGCTGATTAAGAGAGTTGTCGCCATTGCGGTTGAAAGAATAAACTTTCTCATGAATTTCCTCCTAGATGTTATATGTAGTTACCTAAACATTTTATCAGAATGAATAAATAGAGAATATGAGCAAAATATGGATAAACGTAGGGCGGGACAATTTTCGTTCTATTTGTTTACATAACATATATTATGTATTTAACAGTTTAGGAAGTCTCATAATAAACAACTTTCTTCCCCATGTATGATAAAAAAATTGAGTAGGGGCATCTAGATGATATCAATTCTATGTGGTTGTTTTGGTAATTGTTTTACACTATGTCAAATGCAGAGCTTAATTTTGGGACACTTTGTATAATGTAAATCGTCATAGAAGTAATATAATATAACATATACAGTTATGATATATTACATTTACATAACGTAATATCAAAGTTCAAATGAGGAGGGACACAATGAATTCAGATCTTTCCCCGCAGAAAGTGGAAATATCGATGGATGGCGTTTGCATGGTGTTTGGGAAAAAAGGGAAGCAAGTGACTGTTCTCCAAGACATCTCGTTCGATGTAGCCCAGAATGAATTCGTATCCTTACTTGGGCCTTCAGGCTGTGGCAAATCAACATTGCTGCGGCTGATGGCTGACCTGCTGCAACCCTCGAGCGGGCAAATTATGATTCAAAAGGAGCATCCGCGGGAAGTGCGTTTGCGCAGGAAATTCGGCATTGTGTTTCAGAATCCCACACTGTTCGAGTGGCGAACCGTACGCGAAAATGTGGAGCTTCCCTTAGAGGTAATGGGATGTAATCGCGCGGAATATCGAGGTGCGGTCGATCAACTGCTTGAAACCGTAGGTTTGACGAAATTTAAAGATTATTACCCTTGGCAGCTAAGTGGCGGCATGCAGCAAAGAGTGGCAATTGCACGTGCTTTATCGCTGGATCCGCCTATTTTGTTTATGGATGAACCATTCTCGGCGCTTGATGAGTTCACAAAGGAGAAACTGCAATTCGAACTGCTTGAAATTAAAAGAAAGACGAATAAGACGATCGTTTTCGTGACTCATAGTATTCCGGAAGCTGTATTTTTATCCAATCGAATCATTGTATTATCTGCAAATCCTGGTCGCGTACACTCCGTTCACCACGTCGATTTGGGAGAGGATCGTACTTTGCAAGCCCGAGAATCGGAACGTTTCCATGCTTTGACCGCTTCCATTCGAAATTGCTTCTACGAGGAGAGTGATGCCCTTGATGATCAAATTGGATAGACAATGGCATCAAGCTGCTGTTATTGCTTGTTGGATAGCGGCATTGCTCCTCCTCTGGGAAGTGTTGGCTTGGCTGATTCATAACGTGATTCAAGTCTCACAACCCGACTCCAAACTGCCTTATTTGCATAAGGTGATAACCTCCTTACAAGATAATCTTCCCACCCTCATCAAGCAGGGTTTCACAACGTTCGGCAATGCGATGACTGGCTTCCTGATTGGTACCATTTTCGGTGCTGCCTTAGCCATTACCATGAGCCTCTCCAAAACGGTTGAACACACGCTAACTCCCTACATGGTCGCTTCTCAAATGGTGCCCATCATCGGTCTTGCTCCGATCCTGTACGGCATCCTCCATGATCCGAGTCTTTCGCGGATCGTTATGGCAGGTTATGTGACATTTTTCCCTGTCACCATTAACTCGCTTCGCGGGCTGCGCAGTGTGCAGCCTGAACAGCTGGAGCTTATGCGCTCCTTAGCTGCTTCAACCTGGCACAGCTACCTGAAGCTCAAGCTGCCATCCGCGCTGCCGGGATTGTTCGCCGGACTCAAGATCTCAGCTCCGCTGGCGATCACAGCTTCCATCATCGTTGAGCTAATGGGGGCTCCCGATGGAATCGGCGTACTAATGGTCAGCTCGCTGTACTACGGAGCTGCACAAGTGTACATGTTCTGGTGCACGGTTCTGATCTCTATTGCCATCGGCTTTACAACCTTTCTACTACTAGTTCTTCTAGAAAGATGGTTGACACCTTGGCAGCCTGATTTCCGCGAAAGCAGGAGGGGAGGCGCATGAAAGAGGTCGTTTTAAGCAAAGACCAACAAGCTGCGGTGACGCCGCTAATGAAATTAGAAGAACCGACCCAGGTGCCAAAGGGAAAGACACGAGAAGGCTACACGGCTATGTTCGCGCAGCCAATGAAGCTATTCCCTTATGTATTCGGTCTCGTATTCTTGCTGCTTTGGCAATTCAGAGGGATACACACCTTATTCAGCTTAGAACGCTATCAGCTGCCTATTCCTTCGGATATTATCACAGCCATGCGCGAGAATGGCGATATCCTGCTCATTTATACGCTATACACGGGTGTAGAAATCATCGGCGGCTTTCTTGTTGGGTCGCTGCTGGGTTGGCTTGCTGCAGTCGCAGCTTCCTTCAGGCCACAAGCAGGTGCGGGTGCGATTTCGATCATGGCCTCGCTCAATGCGGTGCCGATCGTAGCTCTTGCGCCAATCATGAATAATTGGTTGGGGGACGGCGTCGCTTCACGAATGGGTATCGTCTCGGTCATGACGATGGCTACCATGGCGGTAAGCACCTACAAAGGGCTGCGTTCCATTGAACCGTCCTACCTAGAGTTAATGACTTCGTACGCGGCTAGCACTCGACAGCTTTTTCTCAAATTAAGATTACCCAAAGCCTTACCATCGATATTCTCAGCTCTTAAAATCAACATGTCAACGAGTATCATCGGTGCGATCGTGGGGGAGTTTTTCATTGCATCGCGCGGCTTAGGCTACTTGCTTTCGGATCAAATCCGACTGGCCAATATGCCCTTAGCTTGGGCTTGTATTGTTATCGCAGCTATCCTGGGAATTGTTTTATATACGATCATTCAACTTCTAGAGAAACGCTTTATATCGTGGTCAATTTCCAATCGCTAGATGAAAAAGAATATTTAACATGAGCATCAAGGGATGACACCATCTTTACATACATAGAAATAAATAGGAGAGGATTGGTTCGATTGAAAAAGAGAATCCTTACTGGCAAATTGGCTTTGATGTTTAGTATGTTCATGGTTTTAATTATCATCTCAGCTTGTGCTTCCGAAAAATCTGCAACAACAACGCCAGCTGCATCTACCGCAGCAGGTGCAACCAAGTCCCCTTCGGCAGAGCCGCTCAAGAAGGTCAAAATTCAGTTGAAGTGGGTGCCGCAAGCGCAGTTCGCCGGAATCTATGCCGCTAAAGAGAAAGGCTTTTACAAGGATGAAGGAATCGATGTAGAAATTGTGCCTGGCGGACCGGATGTTATCATCGAGCAGCAAGTTGTAAATGGCGCTGTCGATATTGGCGTATCGAGCTTTGACTCTTTGCTAGTCAACCGTGACAATGGATTACCTCTCGTCTCGTTGGCGCAAGTGACACAGAAGAGCTCGTACCGTTTATTATCCAAAAAATCAACCGGTATCGATGCGCCAGCCAAAATGAAGGACAAAAAGGTCGGGACATGGATGGGCAGCCAGCAGTTCCAAGTGCTTGCTTTTATGGAGAAGAACGGACTTGACCCGAAAAAAGACATTCAATTAGTGAAACAAGGCTTTACGATGGATCAATTCTTTGGGGATCAGCTGGATGTGGCGACAGCAACGATTTATAACGAGTATTATGTTGTACTTGAGAGCGGCGTGAAAGAGACAGACTTGAATGTGTTTAACTTTGATGATGCCGGTGTTGCGATGCTGGAGGATACGCTTATTGCGAAGAAGGACTGGGTCGATAAGAACCACGATCTCGCAGTTAAAGCCGTGAGAGCAACCATGAAAGGCTGGAACTACGCGATTGAGCATCAGGACGAAGTCGTTGATATTGTGATGAAAAGTGTAACGGCAGGAAGTACTACTAAACAGCACCAAACGACAATGCTGAAGGAAATGGCAAAGCTTGTGAAGCCGGATGGATTTAAAAATGAACAAATCGGTTCATTCGTAGATGAATCAGTGACACGGACAGCGGACATTGCGCTGAAATATGGCTTGATTAAGAAACCGGCCGATTTAACAGCGGCTATTGATAAAACGATTTTACAGGGCAAGTAAATTTTCGGAAAGGAAGGCGGATCGTGGATGACTGTAGTCTGCGATCCTTCTTTACATCATCAGAAGAGGGGAGCTGGGCTTATGAGCACTAACGAGGTTAGTGATCTGCTGACGAAGGAGGATTTGCTTGAGAAGGATCGCAAATATGTGTGGCATCACATGTCTGCACATAACGAGAATCCGATGATACTTGCTTCTGGTGAGGGAAGCTGGGTTACTGATGTGGATGGGAATCGTTATTTGGATGGCATGTCCGGATTATGGTGCGTGAATGTGGGTCACGGTAGAAAAGAAATTGCGGAAGCGGCCGCTGAGCAAATGATGAAAATCGCTTATGCTACGCTCGTCCAGTCCCATGTACCCGCGATTGAATTAGCGGCGAAATTGAATGAGTGGCTGGATGGCGAGTATCGGATCTTTTACTCAAACTCAGGGTCGGATGCCAATGAAGTGGCCTTTAAGATTGCTCGCCAATACCATCATCAGAACGGGAAGCCATCCAAACATAAGTTCATCTCGCGGCATCGAGCGTATCATGGCAATTCAATGGGGGCATTGGGTGCAACAGGGCAAGCGCAGCGTAAGCTGAAATATGAACCGCTTGGTGTGGGCTTTCAGCATGTGCCGCCGCCTTATTGTTATCGCTGTCCATTCGGCCAGACGAAGGGGGCATGCAGCTATCAATGTGCCAAAGCCATCGAGGATGCCATTGTTTGGGAGGGGGCAGATTCTGTTGCAGGCGTAATCGTGGAGCCCGTGATTACGGGAGGTGGGATGATTGTTCCTCCGGACGAGTACCTGCCCATGGTGCGCAGCATTTGTGATAAGTATGATGTGCTGCTCATTGTCGATGAAGTGATCTGCGGATTCGGTCGATCCGGCGAGAAGTTCGGTCATCTGAACTATGGGGTGAGACCCGACATTGTGACGATGGCCAAAGGCTTGACCAGTGCGTACTCGCCGCTTTCTGCAACCGCTGTTTCAGCTGAATTGTATGAATCGTTCAAAGTTAAAGAAGCGACGAGCCATTTAAGACATATCAATACGTTCGGGGGTAATCCAGTCTCTTGCGTTGTTGCGTTGAAAAATATGGAGATTTTGGAAAAAGAAAATCTGGTTACGCGCTCTGCTCATATCGGAAAAACATTTAGAACTCAATTGGAACCTTTGCTTGACCACCCGCATGTAGGCGAGATACGCATTTTTGGATCAGCGATGGGTATCGAGCTCGTAGAAGATCAAGTGTCGAAGGTTCCGGCAACTGCTGACCGTGTGACGAAGATTATAGCAGGCTGTAAGCAAATGGGTTTACTCATTGGGAAGAACGGGGATACGGTGCCTGGATTTGCTAACATTCTCACGCTAAGTCCACCTTTATCTTCGACAGATGAGGATGTTGCTTTTATCATCGAGACCTTGCTTGCTGTGTTTGATGCCAATCAGGAGAAAGGATGATAGGTCTTGCCTAAAGCGCCTCAGATACAAATTAACGCTTCACGACTGCAACAGCGAATTCAGGAGCTCGCTCAAATAGGGAAAATTGGCGAAACGGGCGTATGCAGGCTTGCTTTGTCCAAAGAAGATCGAGAAGGCGTTGAACTAGTGAAAAGCTGGATGCAAGAAGCTGGGATGGAAGCTTCCATCGATCCATTCGCTAACTTAATTGGGGTACTTAAGGGGAGCAATCCGGACGCGCCTGTTCTCATGCTAGGCTCTCATGTGGATTCACAACCTTATGGCGGTAGATTTGATGGCGCGATAGGTGTACTTGGTGCGATCGAAGTGGTCCAAACGCTGGTGGAGGAAGGGATAACACCAGAATTTAATATTGAAGTTGTGGCATTCTGCGATGAAGAGGGCTGCCGCTTCAACAAAGGGCTTTTCGGCGTTCGTGGAATGACCGGCAAGCTTGAAGCGAATGAGTTGGAGCGTACGGATAAAAATGGCGTTACACGCAGAGAAGCTTTGGTTCAGTTCGGGTGCGACCCCGCTGAATTCGAGGGCTATGTGTATCAAGAAGGACGAGTTGGTGCTTTTCTGGAGCTGCACATCGAGCAAGGTCCAGTTCTGGAGTCACTCGATGCTCCGATTGGTATCGTCAGCGGAATCTCTGGTCCATTATGGCTCACCGTGGAGATGATCGGCTTCGCTGGGCACGCGGGTTCGGTGCCGATGTCTATGCGCCAAGACGCGCTTCTAGGCTGTGCCAAAATCATTGTGGCGCTCAATGAGTTAGTGCGGCAGGAGCCAGGTGCTCCGACCGTCGGAACGGTAGGCTCCCTTACGGTGTTTCCGGATTCCCGCAATATCATCCCGGAGAAGGTATCCTTCACCATTGACTTGCGGGACATTGATTTACGGCGTCGCAATGCGGTAGAAGCGGAGCTGCTCAGCGTGATCGAGAACGTGTCGCGCGAGCATGGTCTCACGTATACGATTCGCGAAGATACGAACAGTGAACCCCGCTACTGCGCGAATTGGATCAAGCAAAGCCTGCATCAGGAAGCAGCTCTGATGGGGTTGACCCCGCCAGAGCTGATGAGCGGACCTTTCCATGATTCGCTAACCATGTCCTATGTGTGTGACTATGGGATGATTTTCGTTCGATGCCTCGAAGGCATCAGTCACAATCCCAAAGAATATGCTAGTCCAGAGGACATTACGCTGGGCACGGAGCTTTTATACCGCACTGCGCGACGAATCGCCACGGAAAAGGGGGGTTTCCAGCCATGAGCAAAGTGAAAATTGGCCTCATTCAAGCCTCGCATGATGTGCATGGCGATGAGGCCGTGATCAAGCACAAAGAAGCAGCGATACAAAAGCATATCGCGTTGGTTCGTAAAGCGGCGCAGCAGGGCGCGCAAATCATTTCTCTGCAAGAAATATTCTACGGCCCTTATTTCTGCGCAGAGCAAACAACGAGGTGGTACGATGCCGCAGAGGAAGTACCAAAGGGGCCAACGACTATGCTCTTCCAGGAACTGGCGAAGGAGCTCGGAGTTGTCATCATCCTTCCCATATATGAGAGAGAAGGCATCGCCTCGTATTACAATACGGCTGCTGTGATTGATGCGGATGGTACCTATTTGGGCAAATACCGCAAACATCACATTCCGCATATGGCGGCGGGAGGCGGTTCTTGCGGGTTCTGGGAGAAGTATTATTTTAAACCAGGTAATCTGGGCTATCCCGTTTTCGATACAGTGTTTGCTAAGGTTGGGGTTTACATCTGTTACGATCGCCATTTTCCAGAAGGAGCAAGGGCTCTCGGACTTGGCGGAGCAGAGATTGTGTTCAATCCTTCCGCTACAGTAGCGGGGACGTCGGAGTATCTCTGGAAGCTTGAACAGCCGGCTCACGCCGTGGCCAATGGGTATTATGTCGGTGCTATTAATCGTGTTGGTCACGAAGCTCCGTGGAACATGGGAGAATTCTATGGTCAATCTTACTTAGTGGATCCTCGTGGTTCGATTGTTTCCATCGGAAGTCGAGATCAAGATGAGGTGGTCATCGGCGAAATGGACAAAGAGTTAATCCGTGAAGTCCGCAATGTTTGGCAATTTTATCGGGATCGCAGGCCTGAAACCTATGATCAAATTGTTAGCTTATAAGCATGGGAGGGGGAGCGAAGATGAGTTCAACATTTATTTCCTTAACCGATTTGAAACGCAATTTCGCGGAGGTCAAATCCGGCATGAAGCCGAAAGAGGCGATCGAGGAATCGAACCGCTGCTTATTTTGTTATGATGCTCCTTGCATTCGTGCCTGTCCAACGGGGATTGATATTCCTTCTTTTATTAAAAAGATTGCTACCGGCAATCTCATAGGCTCCGCACGCACGATCATGGATGCGAATCCGGTAGGGGCCTCTTGCTCAAGGGTATGTCCCACAGAGGAGCTTTGTGAAGGAGCTTGTGTACTCAATCATTCGTCCAAGCCTATCCTAATTGGCAACTTACAGCGCTATGCAACGGATTGGGCTATTAAGAATGAACAAATATTGTTCAAGGCCGGGACAAGTAATGGGAAGTCAGTTGCTGTGATTGGTGGCGGGCCTGCTGGTTTATCGGCAGCTCGGGAGCTTGCCCGCTTCGGGTTCAAGGTTACGGTGTTTGAGGCGAAGGAGCAGGCTGGAGGGCTAGATACCTATGGGATCGTATCGTTTCGACTGCCAAAGGAGATTTCGCTATGGGAAGTCGAGCAGGTTAGGCAGTTAGGTGTGGAATTCCGCATGAACACGCGAGTCGGCATAGATGTTAGTGCGACTGAGCTGGTCAGCGATTATGATGCTGTTGTTCTGGCTGTTGGAATGTCGAAGGTTCCAATGCTGGGTATTGAAGGCGAAGCCTTGATAGGCGTGTACGATGCCATCGATTTTGTGGAATCTACGAAGACAGAACAGGAACTGGATACATCCCTCGTTGGGAAGCGGGTAGCAGTCATAGGAGCGGGGAATACAGCCATTGATGCGGCCACATGCTCTGTGAGGCTAGGAGCAGAAAAGGTGCAGATTGTGTATCGGCGTACGCAGGAAGAGATGACGGCTTATGATTTTGAATATGATTTCGCTAAGCAGGATGGCGTTGCGTTTCAGTGGTTGACGGCTCCAAAACGGATCATCGGGGATGCGAATGGGAATGTCGTAGCATTAGAATGCCTGCGCATGAAACTAGTGGAAGTAGATGCGGGGCGCAAACGTCCAGTTCCCATTGAAGGCTCAGAATTCATCATTGAGGTGGATGCCGTTATTAAGGCGATTGGTCAGATGAGGCATGTTTCCCTCATTGATCAATTCGAACTTGCACATACACGAGGAACCGTTACAGTTGATCCGTCAACAGGTCAAACGTCCAATCCCAAGGTGTATGCAGCGGGCGACGTCATTTTCGGAGAAGGACAGGGAGAAGCGATGGTTGTATCGGCAGCTCAGCAAGGCAAACAAACGGCTTATGCTATTTATAATCAACTGGTGAAAAGGGCACATGCATCGGCTTAATGACTTTCTAAATGGATCGGGAGGGATTCAACATGGCTGATTTACGCATTAATCTTGCAGGTATAGCTTCACCTAATCCGTTCTGGTTAGCATCGGCGCCACCGACCAACACGGGTTATCAAGTTCAACGCGCTTTCGAAGCGGGGTGGGGTGGAGCGGTTTGGAAAACACTTGGCGATCCCATCATTAATACATCTTCGCGCTTTGCGGCCATTCATTTCAACGGACAACGCGTTGCAGGCTTCAATAATATTGAACTCATCACGGACCGACCGCTTGAGATTAATCTTAAAGAGATTTATGAGACGAAGAAGCGTTTTCCGAATCATGCGATTGTCGTATCCCTGATGGTAGAGCCGAACCGGGAGAAATGGCATGAGATCGTGAAAAAGGTCGAAGCTGTCGGTGTCGACGGCTTAGAGCTGAACTTTGGCTGCCCGCACGGCATGGCTGAACGCGGCATGGGTGCTGCTTCGGGGCAGCAGCCTGATCTCGTGGAGGCGCAGACGATGTGGGTGAAGGAAGCGGCGACGACGCCGGTCATCGTGAAGTTGACGCCGAACATTACAGATATCACGAGCACTGCTAAGGCGGCGGTTCGAGGCGGAGCGGATGCGATTTCGTTGATCAATACGATCAATTCATTAGCTGGCGTGGATATCGACTCGTGGAACACGATTCCTCATGTTGGAGGCAAGGGATCTCATGGCGGGTATTGCGGACCGGCAGTTAAACCCATTGCCCTCCATATGGTTGCTGATTGTGCGCGAAATCCAGAGGTTAGCGTGCCCATTTCCGGCATTGGCGGTATTTCCAATTGGCGAGATGCCGTTGAGTTCATGTTGATGGGCGCGACGGGCGTTCAAGTCTGTACGGCGGCGATGCACCATGGTTTCCGCATTGTGGAGGATATGATCGATGGTTTGAACAACTATTTGGATGAAAAAGGTCTCGCCAGCGTTACTGATTTGATCGGGAAATCCGTTCCGCGTTACTCCGATTGGGGGAACTTGGATTTGAATTATGCGGTCGTAGCGAGAATTAACACGGATACCTGTATCAACTGCAACAAATGCCATATTGCTTGCGAGGATACATCTCATCAGTGCATAGATATATTGACCGGTGAAGAAGGTCAGTCCTATTTGCAAGTACGCAAAGAAGATTGTGTGGGATGTAACTTATGTGCGATTGTTTGTCCCGTTGAAGGTGCCATTTCTATGATTGAGGTATCAGGAACAGATGCGCCAATGACGTGGAACGAAAGGCAGGAGGCTATCGCCAAGCTGTCTGAAGGCAAAGACACCACCAAGAAGGAGGCTGTGTAACCATGTCCAAGCTCATTAAGAACGGAACGATCGTGACGGCTGTTGACCAGTACCAGGCGGACGTCCTTATCGAGAACGGGATCATTACGCAAATAGGTCTGAACCTCTCCAAGGAAGGGGCAGAAATTGTAGATGCCGCAGGTCATTACGTGTTCCCAGGCGGTATTGATCCGCATACCCATCTTGACATGCCTTTTGGCGGCACGGTTACAGCCGATGATTTCGAAACAGGCACGAGAGCGGCCGCTTTCGGTGGGACGACAACGATCATTGATTTTTGTTTAACGAACAAAGGAAAACCACTGAGTCAGTCTGTTCAAACATGGCATCAAAAAGCCGCTGGCAAAGCCGTCATCGACTATGGATTTCATTTAATGATTGCGGAAATCAACGATGAGGTACTGGCAGAGCTGCCGAAAATGATTCACGAAGAGGGGATCACCTCACTCAAAGTGTTTATGGCTTATAAAAATGTGTTCCAAGCCGACGACGGCACGCTGTATCGGACGCTGCTCGAGGCAAAGCGGCACGGAGCTCTTGTCATGGTACACGCAGAGAACGGCGATGTGATTGAATATTTGATTAAAGAAGCATTGGAATCGGGAAATACAGATCCGATTTACCATGCATTAACGCGTCCATCCTTAATTGAAGGAGAAGCGACAGGGCGTGCGGCTAAGCTTACTGCATTGGCTGGTTCTCAGCTCTATGTCGTTCATGTGACTTGCGAAGAAGCCATTCAGCAGATTGCCGAAGCTCGGAATCAAGGCGTTGATATCTGGGGGGAAACGTGCCCGCAGTACTTGATGCTGGATCAGACTTACTTGGAAAAGCCGAATTTCGAAGGGGCGAAATACGTATGGTCGCCTCCGCTGCGCCCGAAACATCACCAAGAGGCTCTGTGGACCGCTTTGAAAAATGGACAGCTACAGACGCTCGGATCTGATCACTGCTCCTTTAACTTTAACGGACAAAAAGACTTGGGGCTTAGTGATTTTAGCAAAATCCCGAATGGAGGACCCTGCATTGAAGATCGATTCTCCATCCTATATTCAGAAGGCGTAGTGAAGGGCCGCATCACGTTGAATCAGTTCGTAGATATCGTGTCTACGCGAATTGCGAAGCTTTTTGGCTTATTTCCCAAAAAGGGGACCATCGCAGTAGGATGCGATGCGGATATTGTCATCTTTGATCCGAACGTATCACGGACGATCTCAGCTGAAACCCACCATATGAATGTGGATTACAATCCATTTGAAGGCATCGTGATCTCTGGGGAGCCTGTCACTGTTCTGTCTCGAGGCGAATATGTGATTCGGAATAAACAATTCGTTGGCACGCCGGGTGCCGGGCAATTCGTGAAACGAGGAACATATCTAGCAGCTTCACGAAATGAAATAGCGAAGAAAGAAGAAACTATCAAAGGGGGAGCCACACATGTCTGAGTTTGCACAATTTAAGCTAGAAAAGCAGAAATTGGATGACTTCGTGGCTCAGAAGTTCAAAATCGTCGGGGTGAAGGAAGATCTGGAGGGAGCATGGCTCGATCTCGAACATCCCGGCGGTGAAACGGCGAATCTGCATCTAAAAACAGCAAATGCTAGGAAGTATTATGTATCCCTGCTCCTTAAACAAGAACAAACGCAAGCTTAAACGATTGCGCCATGCATGTATTCGTAGCCGTGTAGGGCCAGTTCAATGGCAATCCTTTTGTGTGGATGCATGTAATCTTCACCAAGCAGCCCTGCTATTTTGTCCAGACGATGGTACAGGGTTTGCCGGACAATAAACAGCTCCTTGGCAGTATCTTGTTTGGATCCGCATAGCGCTAAATAAACCTTCAATGTCTTCAGAAGCTGTCCATTTTTCTCTCGATCATACTGAATTAATTTCCCGATGTATTCATCAATGAATGACTCCAGCTGACCGGTATGTTTCATTTTTAGTATCACTTTGTTCACATGCTGCTCATGATAGAAAGGACTTGTAAGCATACCTGTATCTTTCTGTATCTCAATCGTTTCTTGAGCGGTCTCATAGCTTTCCTTAACGCGAGTTGGGTCACTTAATGTTTTTCCGATACCGAACCAAGGGGAGAGTAAGATTGTTTCCTGATTAGTCTCTGATTTTTGAAGTCTTTGTATGGCTCTGGAGATTCGTTCATTGCATGGCATGGCAGGCAATTGGTCAAGTAGGATGAATACGATTTGATCCTGTATGACGGTTGGCATGAGATAGAAACCTTCACCTTCGAAAAGGGCGCGGGCGATCATCTGCTTCTGTAAAAGGAGGTCTTCATAGTCCTTGGAAGTTTCGGCTGTCGGGACGATGTCAAATAGACAGACGATGGTTTGGTTCAGCTTCATGGAGGGTTTGATGGAGAACATATAATCGCGAATTTCTTGCCCTGTATGTTTACCGTTCAGCCAATCAGTGACCCAGAGATTCTGTTTGTACCGCGTTTTCTCCTCCATATATTTCGTGCGCATCATTTCTTGTGCAATGGCCGTTGCGAACCTGTCTAAAGCAAGGATTTGAAATTCACTGAGTTCTTGATCGGCATATAAAAGTAAGTCTGCGAACAAATGTTCCAAGGCTAAAATAGGGCGATGGGCCAGTTTGTTTTTGGCATTAGGAAGTTGAAAGATCTCGCCATAAATCCATTTCTCATAAAAGGCATCGGCCTTCGTTTTCGGCATGGAAGGGACGAACTGCGCCTCCGCGCCGAAAGGAAAGAAGGCGACTTGTGAGTGAGTTGTTTGATGCAGCAGCTTTAAGAGGGCTTGCAATCCTTTCCCCGAGAGGAGTAACTGATTCAGCTGGGTGGAGAGGGATTCCAGGTCTGACACCATTTTGTGATGCTGATGGATGAAGTAGGTGTGTAGATCCTGCGTGATGTCGATATATCGTACTTCTTCGTGGAAAAAGATAAGTGGAAAGTTCTCTCGGGTGGCTAGCTTCTTCATCCGTTCAAGCGGCTGTTTCGTATATGTGCCGAGCTCGATACATAATCCTGAAGCACCACTGTCGATCAACTGCTGCAAAAAGGAAAGACTTAGCTCCTCGTTATCTTGCCAGCCAATGCCTGTGCTTAGAATAAGCTCATTCCCATTGAGAAGATGGCCGACCTGGGTCACTTCCATGATATGTACCCAACGTACCTTTCGGTTCAAAGCTTCCTCATTTGCGATGGCTTCTGCTTTGTGAAATAGCGGCCTCTGCAAAATATCTTTCACTGTTAATTGTAAGAGTGTCTGTACCAAGCGAGTTCACCACCTTCATGTAAGGAAAGTTGACATATCAGAGCAAAATTGTAATTTCACCTATTATACAATGTGTCCAGAGACTTTTGGAAAAAAATTCTTCCTGCCAGGAGATGAACGAATATGAAACTCTTACAAAATTTCGTGCAGGGTGTTTGGATCGATTCAGAAAACGGTTCAGGGAGTGATGTGATTAATCCGGCAACAGGAGAAATCATCGCTCGTGTACCGCTTTCTTCATCTGAAGACGTAGAAGCTGCTGTTCTAGCGGCACAAACGGCTTTCGAATCATGGAGCAGAACTCCCGTGCCCAAAAGGGCAAGAGTATTGTTTAAATACTGGCAGTTATTGCAGGAACATGAGCAAGAACTAGCAGAGCTCATTACGTCTGAGAACGGTAAAAGCTATAAAGAAGCGTTAGGTGAGGTACTACGAGGTATCGAATGTGTAGAATTTGCTGCGGGAACACCTTCGCATATGATGGGTTTGACATTGGCTAACATTTCCGCCGATATGGATTCAGAGTTATTTCGTGTGCCACTCGGAGTAGTTGGAGGTATAACACCCTTTAACTTTCCGATGATGGTGCCTTGCTGGATGTTTCCTTTAGCCATTGCTTGTGGAAACACGTTCGTCTTAAAGCCTTCTGAGCGAACACCGCTAACTGCCATGAAATTAGCGTCATTATTTCAGGAGGCGGGGCTCCCTGATGGGGTGCTGAATATCGTCCATGGTGCACATGATGTGGTGAATGCGCTGACAACGATGCCCGCCGTGAAAGCTATCTCCTTCGTAGGCTCGCAACCGGTTGCGAAATATGTTTATGAGAAAGCTTCTTCAGCAGGTAAACGTGTGCAAGCGCTAGCAGGGGCCAAAAATTATCATATCGTGATGCCAGATGCACATGTAGAAAAATCAGTTGAAAATATTATCATGTCTTCTTTTGGAAGCGCGGGGGAGAGATGTATGGCTTGCTCGGCTGTTGTGGTTGTTGGGGATGGGGAGAATTTCGTGAATATGCTTCATCAGGCAGCGCGTAATATGGTACTTGGCAATGGGATGAATGAAGATGTAACACTCACACCGATCATTCGAAGTGAACAGCGCACCAGGATTGAGGCCTTTATTGACAAAGGGATAGAGGAGGGAGCGGAGCTTCTATTAGATGGGAGAAATGCGGAGGCTTGTTCGGCTGAAGGATTTTTCCTTGGAGCTACAATATTTGATCATGTGAAACCGTATATGACGATCGCGAAAGAGGAAATATTTGGACCGGTCTTATCCCTGTTCCGTGCTAAGGATTTGGACGAAGCGCTGCAGCTTGTAAATCAATCTCGATTCGGCAACTCGGCTGTCATCTATACGGAAAATGCCAAAGCTGTACGCAAATTTCGAGAAGAAGTGGAAGCGGGAATGCTTGGCGTAAACGTTGGCGTACCGGCTCCGATGGCCTTTTTCCCATTCTCGGGCTGGAAAGACTCTTTCTATGGTGATTTGCATGCCAATGGCAAAGATGGTGTAGAGTTTTATTCGAAGAAAAAGATGATTACATCACGTTATTTTTAAAATAAGTTTTAAAAGAATAGAGGAATGAGGGCCGCGAGTGATTGCGGCTTTTTTGCCGTTGTGTATGGACAAGCTTTAATCGTTGATGTAGGTTAATGAATAGGGAATTAAGGGGGAGACTCAAGTGATTAGAATATTGGCTGTTAACGAAGAACAGGAGATTATCCATATATCCTCATTAGACGATCTGAAACATTCAAATATAGATCGGTACTGGGTAGATTTCAATGCGCCTTCCAAGGAGGAAGCCTTACTCTTACAAAAGCACTTTCAATTTCATCCGCTTGCTGTAGAAGATTGCTATCATTATCTGCAGCGACCTAAATTAGATCATTATGAGGATACTCATTTTTTTGTTCTTCATGCTTTGCATCCTGAAACGTTAGCTGCGGAAGAAGTAGACATGTTCTGGGGCACTAACTTCATCGTTACCTTTCATTATTCACCGTCTAAGGAAATTGATGAGGCATGGCATCGGATGGCAGAACAACAAAAGTTTCGTGAGAAAGGTATCATATACACGGCCTACTTAATTATCGATAAGCTGGTAGATGAATATTTCCCTAGTCTATATCAAATCGAAGATCAGTTAGATGAAATCGAAGTAAGAGGTAAAAGTGTTCCGGTTCATATCTTAATGAATGAAATATTTGAAATAAGAGCAAAGCTGTTAAAGATTAGAAAGACAATTGTTCCTATGAGGGATCTACTCTATCGTGTTATTAATACCGAAAAAATAGATGGTCTTAAAGAACATGTCGTCTATTTTACAGACATCTACGACCATCTGCTTAAGCTCTCAGAAATTATTGACTCCAATCGAGATTTAACTGCGGATATACGGGATAGTTATGTTTCCATAAATTCCTATCGAATGAATACGATTATGAAGACTTTAACGGTGATTACGACAATTTTCATGCCTTTAACATTTATAGCTGGAATATACGGAATGAATTTTCAAAATATGCCGGAGCTTACTTGGCGTTGGGGTTATTTTATTGTTCTATTTATCATGTTCGGTATTGGTTTCGGTATGTATTTGCTATTCAAAAATAAGAAATGGTTTGATTAGTCGTATTAAATATTAATGTCATTAATTATTATCGGAGGACGCTTCTATGACGAAGCATAAACAAAAAAAGCATAACACGATGGGGCAATATACGGAGCTGCTTAGCCGATATTTGTTCCCCCAAAAGGGTACGCTCATTGTCTTGACGATGCTCTTATTCGCATCTATTGGTCTTCAGCTCATCAACCCGCAAATTATTCGCTATTTTATCGATACCGCTCAAACGCAAGGGGCGATGCAGCCACTGATTACAGCCGCGATTATGTTTATTGGCTTTGCGCTTGTTCAGCAGCTGGTTTCCGTCATAGCTACCTATTTTAGTGAAAATGTAGGGTGGAAAACTACGAATAAGCTGCGAGTGGATCTTGCCGCTCATTGTTTATCATTGGATATGTCATTTCATAAATCACATACATCAGGCTCGCTCATCGAACGTGTGGATGGGGATGTGAATGCTCTGGCCAATTTCTTCTCGAGCATGATCATTCATTTATTGGGTAATCTGCTTTTGATGGCTGGCATTATTATTTTGTTGCTGCGGGAAAATTGGCTGATTGGCGCGGGGATGGCCTTTTTCGTCATTTTTGCAGTCTTTATGATTCAATGGATTCGTAAATTTGCTGTTCCAGTCTGGGCGGGTTGGCGGCAGGCGAACGCAGAGTTTTATGGGTTTATTGGTGAGCATTTGGAAGGAACAGAAGATATTCGCGCCAATGGCGCAGTCGGGTTCGTTATGAATCGCTTCTATACCATGCTTAGAAAAATGCTGCCGCTTCGGGTGAAAGCCTTTCTCGGTTTCTGTGCGATGTGGAACATGTCTATTTTCGTTTTTGCGCTTGGCAACGCCATGGCGTTTGGTATTAGTGCGTATCTGTGGCACACCCAGCATATCTCGCTAGGTACTGTATATCTGATTTTCTTCTATACAGAATTATTAGCCAAGCCGATTGAGAAGATTCGTACGCAAATGGAAGATTTGCAAAAGGCAGACGCCAGTATTTCACGTATTCGCGAGCTGTTCGCTATCCAGTCTGAGATTATGGATGGGACGGGAGCTCCATTACCGGAAGGACCGCTTAGTGTTGAATTTCGTGATGTCACGTTTAGTTATGATGGGGATCAGCCTACGATTGAGGGGTTAAATCTGACTCTGAAACCAGGAGAAGTTCTAGGACTCCTTGGCCGAACGGGGAGTGGAAAATCAACGATGGCAAGATTGCTGCTTCGCTTTTACGATCCTCAAAGTGGAAGTATCGCGCTTGGCGGTACGGATATCCGGAGCTGTAAGTTAGTTGATCTACGCAAACGTGTAGCCCTTGTAACGCAAAATATTGAAATTATGCAAGGGACCATTCGAGATAACCTAACCTTTTACGACGATTCGATCAAGGACGAACAAATTATTGAAGTACTCAAGGAACTTGGACTAGGAGCGTGGTATGAAGCCATGCCTGAAGGGTTAAACACAGGTTTAGCTTCCGGGGGAGGAAGCTTGTCTGCAGGAGAAGCACAGCTGCTAGCCTTCGCGCGGGTTTTCTTAACGAACCCCGGACTTGTGATTATGGACGAAGCTTCTTCAAGACTTGACCCGCTGACAGAGCAGCGTATGGAAAAAGCGGTTTCTAAACTGTTGACACAGCGATCCTGTATCATGATTGCGCATCGTTTAACAACCGTTCAACGAGCGGATCATATTCTTATTCTAGATAATGGGCGCGTTTTGGAATCGGGTAAAAGAGAGCATCTGGCCGCAGATCCGAACTCTCGCTTCAGCCAATTGCTGGCCACAGGCTTAGAGGAGGTGTTGGCATGAATACGTATCAATATTTGTGGCGGCTTATTATGTACCGGCCCATACGGTATCTGGTTAACGCCATTGCTTGGACCGTTATCTATTTGGCGCCGATTGCGCCTGGACTTATAACGAAAGAGTTTTTTGATTCTCTGACAGGTACGTCGGCGCTAGGTTATGGTGTATGGGGACTGATCGCATTGTTAATGGCTGCAGCATTAGGGCGTATTATGCTGATTGTGATTGGTTTTATTACGGACGTTAATTTCCGCTTTCGTATGGGGATGCTGCTTAGACGCAACTTGCTCGAGCATGTATTAAAACAGCCTGGGGCACAAGCCATTCCCGTTTCGCCTGGGGAAGCAATTAGCCATTTCCGAGATGATGTCGATCAATCAGAAGAGGCAGCAAGCTGGTCGGTCGATGTGTTCGGAATGACCTGTTTTGCCCTTGTTTCGGGCTATATCCTGATTCGGATTGATGCTCAAATGACGCTGCTTGTGTTTATGCCGATCGTTCTCGTCATTACGGCTGCGCAGTTGGCTACGGTTCGCTTACAGAAATATCGTGCGGCTAGCCGCGAAGCTACCTCCAAGGTAACGGGAGAGATCAGCGAAATGTTCGGCAATGTGCAGGCGATTCAAGTCGCCGGTGCGGAGAAACGAGTGATCGCTCGGTTCAGCAGCTTCGGTGATGACCGTAGGAAAGCAATGCTGAAGGATCGGCTCATGGGTGAGCTGCTGGATTCGGTGTTTTCTAACTCGGTTAACCTGGGGACGGGGCTCATTCTATTGCTGGCTGGAACAAAAATGAGAGCTGGGACGTTTACCGTTGGTGACTTCGCTTTGTTCGTATACTATTTAACTTTTGTTACGCAGTTTATCACGAATGTGGGCAAATTTATTACGTATTTTAAGCAGATGAGTGTGTCGCTGGAGAGATTGACGTTTCTTTTGCAGGGGGCATCGGCTAAGGTTCTTACGATGGTTAATTCGCTGCATTTGAAGGTGGAGAATAAAGTGGCGGAAGCTACTGTGTCCACTATCCCTTTGGCTCAGGAAGGAAGAGAGAATGAAAGTCTGGGTCGGGTAAAGAGGGTGGATGGACTTGAGCATGAGGTTGCGAGTGGGCTAGTAGGGCAAGGACACGAGAGAGAAAATGCTAGTGGAGCAAATATAGGGCGAGGACTCGAGAGATTTAGCGTGGGTGAGGCAGAGCAAGAGATAGGATTCGAGCGTGAATTTTCGGATGAGGTAAAGCAAAAGGCAGGATTCCAGCATGAAATTGCGGTTGACGAGAGATACAATCGTGAAAAAGAGATTGATGTCTCGTTGCAGCGGCTAGATGTGAATGGACTGAGCTACGCTTACTCTGATACCGGCAGAGGGATCTCGGACATTCACTTCAGCTTGAAAAGAGGATCGTTCACCGTTATTACGGGAACGATTGGTTCGGGCAAGACCACGCTTGTTCGCTCGCTCCTTGGGCTTTTGCCCAAGGGAGAGGGAACGATTGCGTGGAATGGTGTGCCCGTCGAAGATCCGGGCACATTCTTTACACCGCCGCGGAGCGCTTATACCGCGCAGGTTCCGCGGCTATACAGCGATACGCTGCGCAACAATATTTTGCTCGGGCAAGCGGAGCAAGGCGATAGCTTGCAAATGGCCTTGCACGCGGCGGTGATGGAGTTCGACGTCGCGCAGCTGCCCGGCGGGCTGGACACCGTCATCGGCCCGCGCGGGGTGAAGCTCTCCGGCGGGCAAGCACAGCGGACGGCTGCAGCGCGCATGCTCGTGCGAGACGCCGAGCTGTATGTGTTCGACGACCTGTCGAGCGCGCTCGACGTCGAGACGGAACAGAAGCTGTGGGAACGGATGTTCCAGCGTCGAAGCGATGCGACTTGTCTGGTCGTATCCCACCGCAAAACGGCGCTCACACAAGCGGACCACATCATTGTAATGAAGGACGGGCGAATAGAGGCCGAAGGAAATTCGGAGGAACTGCTGCGGCAGAGTGCGACGTTTAGGGAACTGTGGTATGGCGATGAACGGCATTCATCATGAATATGTAGAGAAGCCTGAGAGAGCGGGCTTCTTTTTATTTGTGTAAAGGAAATTTGTTGGGATTTCACGAAGATATATGAACTCCTTTTCCAAAGGGCAAAGATTGTAATTCAGATATAATGAGGGCAAAATAAGGTAAGGAAAAACCTAAATTCAAGGAGTGAGAACAGAAAATGCTGAACCCCAAAAAACTAGCAGCTGAGAAAGCTGTTGAATTTATTGAAGATGGCATGGTAGTTGGATTAGGTACAGGATCAACAGCCTATTGGGCAATCCAAAAAATTGCTCAAAGAATACAGGAAGGACTTCGTATCAGGGCAGTAGCGAGTTCTAGAAACTCAGAAGAATTGGCAAATAAATTAGGAATTCCTATAGTGCCTTTTTCTGAAATAGATGTAATAGACATAACGATTGATGGTGCCGATGAGGTTGATAATGACTTGAATTTAATTAAGGGCGGAGGCGGCGCATTAGTCAGAGAGAAGATACTAGCAATAAATAGTAAGAAATTTTTCGTAATTGTAGATGAATCAAAACGAGTAGAATATCTAGGTGAATTTCTTTTACCGGTCGAAATCGTACCCTTTGCTGCGAATTTAACAATGAATAAATTAAAGGAACTAGGCTGTGACACGAGGATTCGAATGAGTAACGATAAGGAGTATATTACGGATAATGGAAACATAATCGTAGATTGTAACTTTGAAAAAATAGTAGAGCCCATAGAGCTAAATAAACAAATCAACGTAATTCCAGGTGTTGTTGATAATGGCTTATTTGCTCGCATGGTAAGTTCATTAGTCATTGGATATAACGATGGTAGGGTCATGATTATCGACCAACCATGAGGGTGGCATGAAATCACGTTATATGTATTTAGAAATGAGCTGCTGAAGTGAATTTAACAGCATGTTTTACAGCAAATATTATTCGAGGAATGCTCCAACGGGGGCTAGGTGCTGGGGGTGGGAAGTGGGAACTGGACTTGGCACTTAGAACTTGGCACTTAGCACTTAGCACTTGGTACTTAGCACTTAGCACTTAGCACTGGGAACTTGGAACTTGCAGAGGTTGTTGTTGTTGTTGTTGTTGTTGTTGTTGTTGTTGTTGTTGTTGTTTTGGTAGAGGTAGTTTCCTTAGAGTTTTTAGACTAGTGTAAAAACTCTATAGGAAGTTTTGAGCGAGGTGTCAAAACGCAAAGCAGGGAAAATCTACCAAAATAACGAATCTAAATAAGATCATTCTAACGAATAAATAAGGAGCGAAAGTACATATGCACGATACACCAAATCTACTCTTAATCTCAGACATACCTGGTTATGCGCCTCAAATTAGTAGGTTAATGTCAATGATGAATTACACGAGAAGTACTACGCTGAGAAGTGTGGAAGGACTCACAACCGAGCAATTAGACTATACAATCGACGAAACAAGCAACTCCATAGGCTCTTTGCTGCTGCACTTCGCAGCTGTCGAGGTTGCTTATCAGTTGGAGACTTTCGAGCACCGTGACTTGAACGAGGAGGAAATGAGAATATGGGGAGCAGCTCTCGAGCTTGGTGACCAAGGAAGAGCCCAGATTAAGGGGAATAACCTCGACTATTATCTCAACATCATGAGCGAAGTGCGAAGCAAAACGTATGAGGTTTTCAAGTCGTTGACAGATGATTGGTTGTATGAAGAGTATCCATTCTGGCAGAACCAGCCAGCCAACCATTATTTCATGTGGTACCACGTGTTTGAGGATGAGATTAATCATCGGGGACAGATTCGTTGGATGAGGAAACGACTTCCGGTGTTAAAGCAGTGAATTTTATCCCGATAGGAGGAGAGAAGAGATGGATACCAACAAACCACTTGGTTTGACCGCTTCGGTAGGCTTTCAAATTGGTGTAAGACGTACACTCCCCTTTTTCCAAGAGGAAGCTTGGGAGCTGTTGACTTCAACACGAGGGCGAAAGCTTTGGTTAGGAGATGCAACGTCGGTTGAGTTTGTGAAGGGACACAAGTTCGTGACGCAAGAAGGAACGACGGGAGAATTTCGTGTGGTGAAACCATTGGAGCAGCTTCGACTGACTTGGCAGCCTGTTAGCTTCCCAAATACGTCAACACTTCAAATTCGTCTGCTGTCTGCTACTAATCCAGGGAAAACAACGATTAGCTTCCATCAAGAGAAACTGGAAAGTGCGGAGCAAAGAGAAGAGATGAAAGCCCATTGGGAAGAAGTAATCAGCGGACTACTAGCTTTATCTGATGAAAAGTTCATACGATGACGAACACACTCATACTAGTCTTCATTCTGACGATGATTATCCATACAGCGGAAACGTTGTCATACTCGATTCGATATGCTGGGGTGCGAGTGAATAAGCTTGCCGTGGCACTCTCTTTAGTCGGCATTGTTGTCCTTGTATCGCGAACGGCGAATTTAATTCAGGCGCCAATGACTGCGCACTTCGTTGATTTTGCTAAGATCGAACCGACCTTCGATTTGGAACGATACCTGCGAATCAGTTTATTCGCCTCTTCGATTGGGACATTGATTGCGATTGCTTTATTCCCGTCTTTTATCAATCTCAGTGTTCGAGTCATTTCCCGGCTGGAAATCGCTGGATCGATTCCAAAACTCATAACGAGTGTAACGGTGACGCAGCTGAAGAACACGAAAAAATATTTGAAGAAGCCAAATGTCAAGCTGCTGAGCCAATTCCGTTATTTGGGGATTCCAAAACGATTCCTTTTGATTAATATTATGGTGACAGCTTTCTATTCGGTGGGTGTGCTTTCTTCCTTATATGCTGCGCATTTATTACCTGAATTTGCAACGACAGCCTCGCAAGCATCCGGACTTATTAACGGTATTGCTACTATTTTGCTTACCATATTCATAGATCCGCAGTTAGGTCTTATCACGGACAAGGCACTTCATGACGAATCCCAGCGTAGACAGCTTGGCAAAATCTATGCGCTGCTCATGACATCTCGATTTCTGGGCACATTGCTAGCGCAAGTTTTCCTTATTCCGTCTGCTCACTTTATTGGATGGATGGTCAAATGGTTTTTCTAATTGTTCGATTTCCTTTCCTTCATAGGGCTTGCTTGGTATAATAGCAAATATCATAGGAGCGCAGCTAGAAACGGAGCCAGAGAATGAAGAAGTTCAAGAAATTTTATATCGAAATTACAAGTGTTTGTAACTTGGCCTGTACTTTCTGCCCACAGACGAAGCGCCAAGCTAATTTTATTAAAATCGATACATTTACTAATATATTAGATCAAATTAAGCCGCACACGGATCACATTTATTTGCATGTCAAAGGGGAACCTTTGCTGCATCCGAAGATTGACGAACTGCTGGATTTGAGCCATGAGAAAGGCTTCAAGGTCAATATCACAACCAACGGTACGCTGATTAACAAAAATAGGCACAAGCTGCTGGACAAACCGGCGCTGCGGCAAATGAATTTCTCCTTGCACAGCTTTGATGGCCATGAAGGATCTGAGGATAAGGAAGGATATGTCACGAGTATCCTGCGATTTGCTAAGGAAATCGTTGCCAAGTCCAATGTGATTATCTCATTCCGTTTATGGAATCTAGATACGGACAATCAGACGAATCAAGAACGGCAGCGAAACCGTGAAGTGCTGGAATTGCTCGAGCAAGAGTTTGAGCTTGATTACAAAATCGATGAGAAATTCGTTCGCGGCACAGGCGTTAAACTGGCCGATCGCGTCTATCTGAATCAGGATCATGAGTTCCAGTGGCCGGATTTGAAAGCGGAAGAAATTGCAGGGCCGGGCTTCTGTCACGCATTGCGGAATCAAGCAGGCATTCTTGTTGATGGCACTGTGATTCCTTGTTGTCTAGATGGTGAAGGGGTTATTAATCTGGGCAATATCAACCAAACACCTTTCTCCGAAATTGTAGAGGGTGAACGGGCGAATCGATTGTTTGAGGGCTTTTCCAGACGTGAAGTTGTCGAGGAATTATGCCGCAAGTGCGGATATCGCGAACGTTTTAGTATGTAAAATAGGAGAGTTCATTCTAGCGGCGTGTGTGCTGCGGAATGAGCTTTTTTCTTACGTTTCTTTTTCTAGCGATTCTTTGCTTTTAAACAACTTTCGTGGGATAATATAAGTTTGATTCGATTCTATTTGTTGGGGGCACATTACGTGGGACGTTATCCATTTGCATATGATCACGCACAGCCATTCATGCAGCAGGTTTCTGACTGGATTGCGGATACATTTTATGAAGTTTTACCTGAAGCGGGTTTCGAGGTGCGTGACGAACAGATTTACATGGCGTTCCAGTTAGAACGAGCTTTTGCTGAGAAATCGACCATTTTTGCGGAAGCAGGGGTGGGTACGGGGAAAACGCTTGTCTATTTATTGTATGCGATATGTTACTCGCGTTTCATGAAGAAACCAGCTATCATCGCTTGTGCGGATGAATCTTTGATTGAGCAATTGGTCAAGCCAGGTGGGGATATTGATAAAATATCGCGTCATTTGGATCTCGTTATTGATGCACGGCTTGCCAAATCGCCTGACCAATATGTATGTCTCGTCAAGCTTGATGAGGCGCGATTCGGACACGAGGATACTGGCATATATAGAGAACTGTATGAAGGACTTCCTGACTTCGTTCACACGCGTGAAGCGCTGCAAACCTTTCATGCTTATGGGGACCGTAAAAACTACCCACACCTGAATGATGAGCAATGGAACAAGGTGAGTTGGGATGCTTATCAGGATTGTTTCGTCTGTGATAAGCGCCATCGCTGCGGCCAAACGTTATCTCGTGAAGCTTATCGACGTTCGGCAGATTTGATTATCTGCTCACATGATTTCTACATGGAACATGTATGGACTTACGACGGAAGAAAGCGTGAAGGCCAGCTTCCTTTGCTGCCGGATCATTGTACGGTTGTTTTTGATGAAGGACATCTGATGGAATCGGCTGCTCAGAAAGCACTAACGTACAAGCTGAAGCATATGGTGTTCGAGGAATTAGTGATCCGTTTGTTAAAAGGAGAAGTGCGTGAGACGTTAGCCGTCTGTATTGATCAGGCTATTGAGCAAAGCGAACTCATGTTCGAAGTGCTTGAAAGCTGCTGTCAACCGATTGTTGGATCGGATCGTAAGCAGATTGTCATCAACGACCGACTGCTGCGAGAGATCCATCGTCTAAGTGATATTTTATCGGAGATTGAAGAGGAGCTTGTCTTTGAAGGTGAAATGTTCACATTAAATGACTACCAGCTTAAGATCGTGGAAGAACATTTGGAAATGATGCAGAAAGCGCTGGCATTGTTCCGCAACGATCAAACCTTCATTTGTTGGGCCACTGAAAGCATTACAGGTCTTAGCCTTGTGATCATGCCAAGAACCGTGAAAGAAGTGCTGAAAGAGCATGTGTTTTCTTCCAAAATGCCAATCGTTTTCTCATCGGCTACACTGTCTGTTGAGGGTTCATTCGATTATGTGGCTAACAGTTTGGGCCTTGATAAGTATCTTTCATTTTCTGTGAATTCTCCTTTTGATTATGCCGAGCGGATGGAAGTGATCGCACCGAAATGGGATTCTGGCGGTACGTTTCAAGAAAAGATGGAATCCGCGGTTCAATTGTTAAAAAGAACAGAAGGAAGAGCGCTTATTCTGTTCCCAACCCACGAAGAGCTGCAGCGGTTTAAACGGGAAATCAAAGGTCGTTCGGATTGTTCGGAATTGACGTTCTTGTTTGAAGGGGATCAAGAAATCAGCCATTTGATTGCCTCTTTCCAGGGGGATGAACACAGCGTGTTGTCTGCAGTCACCCTATGGGAAGGACTTGATATACCGGGTCCTTCTTTGTCCAACGTCATTGTCTGGTCGCTGCCGTTTCCTCCACAAGATCCTGTTTTCAATGCGAAGCGTCAAGCATCAACTTCGCCGTACGAAGAGGTGGATATTCCTTATATGCTGTTAAGGCTGAGACAAGGAATCGGGCGCTTGATTAGAACCCGCGAAGATAGTGGTATTATTGCCATCTTCAATGATGAACTGCACGATAACGTGGTGCTTCGTGAGCACATTGTTCGCATATTACCCGCTGGTGTTACACTGAAAAGTGAATAGTTTATTTGGGTGGATGGTTCTATGTGAACCAAATGTCGCGAAATCGCACCCATCCAAGCGAATCGAGGGAGATGCCGCGAATCGATGGATGGTAAGCGGTTTTGAGATGCTTTCGATATAGAAATAGCAGGCTGTGGCGCTGCTTGAGCTGGGATTCCAACTGCTCGAGCAGTGCCATTCTGCGTTTCGGGTCGGCCTCGGAACGCAGCAATTGTAAGCTGTTATCGAGCATGGTCTGCACTTCAGGCGCAGCATGCTGCCGCATGCTCTTGTACATATCGTAGAGCCGCAGCTCGCGATGCTCGTCTAGCATCACGGCAAACAGCAGCAGATCGGCCGTCATGCGCAGCTCGCCCTTGAATTCCTCAGCAGGAATGAGCAGGATTTCGATTGTGATTCCGGACATTGCGTACATTTTCTGCAAGAGGAGCGCATCCTGCTCATATTGCGGGATGGTCGCAAGCTTCAGTACGTCTCCCTGATAGCCGGCAGCTTCTAGCAGCTGTTTGATTTCAATTAGCTGGTCAGCCGTGCTAATTACATGATTGGAATGAACCGTATCTTGTTGTGGCTGCAAGAAAAAGCTATTTGCCTCTTCAATCACATCGCCCGAGAGCTGTTCCAGCAAATAGGGTCGATCCAAAGTTAAGTTAAGTGCCTCGCGATTCAATGGATTCTTTAACGGTCCGTCTTTCAATTCATTCACGGTCATGAATTTCGTCGTCATGCCGGATTGCCTTACTTGCTGCCAACGCTGCGCTTCCATGTCTGAAATTCGCACGTTGTGCATGACTTGGAAAGGCTGTTTTTCAGCTGATAATTCCGTCTGTTCATTCTCCGGCAATGTCCACACTTCGACCCGATCCAAGAACCCGCGTCCCTGAAAATAAGCAGGGAATGCCTCCAAGATCCATATCCCTTGTTCGTGTCCAGTTAAACGGAAAGGTCCTGTGCCAATGGGTGACTTATCCATCAGTCCGCCGGCTGTTTCACACACATCTGCTGGGACGATAGAAGCACGATTGGTAGTTAAGAATCCGAGAAATAATTCATTGTGTTCAGACAGTTGAATGCAAACTGTTGTTTCATTTGGTGTTGTGATGTCAATGATGCCCGCATAAGCCCAGCTATACAGACCACGCGGCGCTAAGCGCCCAAGCCGTTCAAGTGAATATTTCACATCGCTCGCCAGCATCTCGCGGCCATGATGAAACTGCACACCTTTGCGGAGATAAAAGGTCCATAAGGTGCGAGAAGCATCTACATCCCACGCGTGGGCAAGATGAGGTAGGATCTGATCTCCTTTGGCATCCATCCGAACGAGCCCATCGAAGAGCTGATTCACCAGATGCGATTCCCCCGCATAATGAATGGCTGCAGGGTCTAAGGCGTGAATCGTTTGCGTAAGCGGGAAGCGCAAAATATCCGTTCGACGCTGACCTTGCACTTCAGACCGAAAGCCGAATTGCCCTGACAACCAAACTTGGAATTGTTCTCGTAGGGTAGATGCATGCTCGGCTGCTTGCAGCAGTTCAAGTGCAGAATGCAAATCCTGTTTCGCGACTAATTCCTTTGCTTCCTCCAGAAGCATATCTTCTTTACGTGCATGGAAAATAAGGGTTGAGCGATTACCGCGGCCTTTTTTTGGCAGCCAAGTGAGCCACTTCTCCTGCTGCATTCGCTTGAGAAGCAGCACCATATTACGGTGCGTACAGTCCAAATGTAACGCTAGCTCTTCTAATGTTATTTCGAGTGGATGCTCTTCATGGTCCTGGGGAAATGAACGTCGAAGTGTTAAATAATGTTTGCGTATTTTCACCTTTAGCCTCCGGAAATAAAATATGAAATTATGAAATTTAAACTTACACTTTTTGTTCTTGTTTTACAGGTTACAATAAAGGGCAGGAAATAACAAATGCTTTTGCTGCTTTACCATTTGTAAAACAAAGGAGAAAAAGTCCAATGAGAGATCCTGCTCCATGGCAAAGAAAATACGGTTTAATGCTTATGTACGCATGTTTATTTGGTTTCATGGTTCAATACATGTTTATTGACCATGCCGCCGGCATCTCTGCTCTGATTAGTGTGCTTGGCTTTTACAGCCTTTACTTTTACGCCATAAAAGGAAGATTGGGCGGCTTTGAGCCGTGGGAAGGACAAAATAAAGCGGGTTGGTTCCTTCTAGTTCCTGTTGTATTAATTGCTTTGACGTATACATTGTTTGCTAACAATCTGTTCCATACGCTTAATTTGCTTGCCTTACCCATATGCATTGCGATGCAGACGATTGTCTTGTCGCGCAATAGTAAGCATGCATGGTATCATGCAACATTCCTGCAGGATCTGCTTAGACATTGTTTTGGCAGGCCGATTGCTTACTTGTCTGTACCTTTTGGGATGATCAAAGCTTGGCTACCGAGTAGAAAGACCGAAAAGGAGTCTGCTTGGGGAAAGATGGGGAAAGTAGGCGCAGGCCTCTTGTTGGCTGCCCCCATATTGTTCATCGTTATTGGGTTATTGGCTTCTGCGGATCTTGTTTTTCAATCTTGGGTAGCCGGGATCCCGCACTGGTTCAACGGAATATCGTTTGCTGAGGGGATTGTACGTACCGGGTTTGCGATAGGGATAACCCTGTACACGTTCTGCTATTTATGGGGAATTCTTTTTCCAAAAGTCATCGAAGTCAGCCAAACGCCTCAAGAGACTATTGAGGAATCTGCGGCTGTGAGCAAAAAGATTCTGATTGATCCAATAACAGCCGGTACTTTGCTCGTGTGTGTGAATGTTGTCTACGTGCTGTTCGCGATCATTCAGTTCTCCTATTTATTCGGAGCAGCGAATGGGTTTTTACCTAATGGTGTGCTTTATGCGGAATACGCGCGAAGAGGGTTTGCCGAACTTGTTGCCGTAGCTATTATCAATATCTCTCTGCTGTTTCCAGGCCTGCATTGGATCCGCCGCAGCGGTCAAATGGGTGAAACCATTCGAAAAGGATTGCTGACGATGCTCGTCGGATGCACGATCGTGATGCTCATTTCCGCTTATGGAAGGCTTTCGTTATATGAAGAGGCTTATGGCTTCACGCAAACGAGATTACTCGTTCATGGATTCATGATATTCTTAAGTGTTCTATTTATCATTGCTTTATTCCGAATCTGGATGGAGCAGATGTCCTTGTCAAAAGCTGTTATTACAACGGCAATCCTGGCCTATCTGGTGATGAATTACATGAATATTGAGCAACGAATCGTAATCAATAACATGGAGCGGTACGAAAGAACGGGAATCATCGACCTTGAATATTTGGGGAGACTCTCTACCGACGTGATTCCGCCACTTAAAGAACAGCAAGCCAAGCACCCTGATTTGAGGATACAAGCAACCATAGATCGCATTAAAGCAAATTCCGGAGACTATTCATGGCCTTCCTGGAATCTATCCAAGCATCAAGCAAGACGGTAATTGTAAAATATTTCAAAACATTTCGTTTCGATCTCAAAGCAGCTGGGTATAAATTCCTATCAACACATAACCCACACTAAGGAGGAAGAAACGTTATGAAAAAAAATCTATCTATCGTACTTACATCTGCAATGGCTTTATCCATGTTCTCATCTGTCGCATTCGGAAAAACGTCATCTGACTTCGCAGATTTGAGCCAACTGGACGCCTCTACCAAAGCCAAATTCGATGCAATGATTAGCACAGGAATTTTTGATGGCATGACCGCAACGACGTTCGGATTAAAGAGTCCAATGAACCGTGCACAGTTCGCTAAAGTTGCGGCAATGATTTTGGATCTTCCGATTAATACTAGTTTAAGAGTTTCCTCTTATACAGATGTAAGTATATATGATCAAGCCAATGGCTATGCATTACCTTATATTGAAGCTTTGAAAACAGCTGGTATTACGAATGGCTTCAGCGATGGTGCTTACAACCCGGCTGGTCAAGTGACAAAGGAAGAGCTAGCTACATTCTTGGTACGAATCCTAGGTAAGGAAGCAGAGGCAGGCAATAAGACCCTAACGGATGGCTCCGTCTCTAATTGGGCAAAAGGGTACGTAGCTCTTGCATTGAACTTGAAGCTTCTCCCAGAAACAATAGGTGCTTTTGAAGGTCAAATGCCTGCTACCCGTGAACTGTTGGTAACTGGCGCTTATGAAGCAAAACAACAATACATACCTGGTAAAATCGCGTTAGTTAGCGCACAGGCTGTTGGAGCAAGTAAAGTGAAAGTTTGGTTTAATCAAACAGTAGATAAGACAAAAGCAAGCCTTACATTAAGCAAAGGAACGTTGAATGTTCCGGTAACTGTGACTTGGTCTGATGATGGCAAGTGGGCTACTTTACTCACATCTTCACCGATCAGTGAAGGAGATTATACAACTGCTATTACTGGGCTAGACGGATCGACAGTATCGAGAAATGAAGTCTATTTCAGAGCACAAGCGGAGCAGGTGACCGAAATCAACTTCATCAATCCAGAAGAAACTATTGCGAACAGCACAGCTGCAACGATTAGAGTGAAAGCCTTGAATCAATATGGAGAGACGGCATCCCTTGGAACCTCGGGCTATACCGCTATTGTTGCAGGATCAGCTCCGGCAGATTTTAAAAAGGATGAGTGGGGCAACTTGGTCATTATTGCTAACATCAAAGAAGCGAATAGTTCTCAGATGAAAGATTATATACCCGTTACCGTTTATGTGAATAATAGTAAACTTAGTACATCTCGAAGCTTCAAAGTAGGCAACGCACCTGTTCTCAGTTTCATTGAACCGAACAAAATAACCTATTCGAATATGAAAAATAGATTGATTGATGTGGGCGATAAAGCATCCATTTCATTGAATTTGTTTGACCAGTATGGGAACCCGATCTTCAAAAAACAGTTTGATCAAAATGAGGTTACTTCAAAGAGCTTGACGCCTGTTGTATCGCCTGAAAATCCAAACCTCGAGATTGTAAAAGCGGGCACTTCGCTAGGAACAACTGATTTATTTGATGAAAATGGGAACGCCCGCTTTGAAGTGAGACTGACTGCCAAGCCACTGAACGAAAGCACTCATAAGATTACTATTTATAACGAGGCTGCTCATGCTACAGTGAGTGTGGATGTATACTAATTGCTGCTTTTTAAAGGCTGCTTATTCTCTGGCGACAGAAAGTAAGTAGTTTTTTTTGCTGTATTGGAAATTATGCAAGATGCTGATTTGTGGATAAGAGATGTAAGCTGAGAAGTCGATTTCCGACTTCTCAGACACTGTCGACGAGCTTCGGCTCGAGGAACTCTCGTTGAAAGCGCGTTTTTCGCGCTTCTTTGTTTGGGGCAACACCATTAAGTGCGTTTTTCGCGCTTAATTGTTCTTAAGGCGAAGCCTTCCGCGAAATGGGGAAGTAGAAAGACAGGTTGTACAGTGTACAACAATTTCCTTGATATCTTGTGGGTAAGCTGAAGATGTTGTATGCTGTACAACATCTTAGCCTTTATTTATGTTTTTGGGTTAATTTGGGTATAGTATTGATGTATTTTTTACAACATTCGCGTGGAATACCCGCATAAGCCAAATATTTTTGTTGTGTAAACTACTATACATGAGAACGTGTGTTTGGTATACTGAAGATAACGCAAATTTGGTAAGAATTGGTGGGATCGAGGAGTAAATGGGATAATAAGATCGTTAAAATGAAATTGAAATTCGTAAAGAGGAAGGAAGTCAATCAAAATGAATATTGTAGAGAGTCAAACCCAATCTGAGGAGGACAACTCAGAAATAAAGAAAAGTGTCCCATGGATTTATTATGTGATCTTTTTTGCCGTTTTGAATGAATCCGTGTTCAATGTATCCACCCCAAGTATTTCCAAGCAGTTCGGTCTGGATGCTTCCGGTGTAAGTTGGGTAGTCACGATCTTTTTTATCGTCTTCGGTATGGGTATGGTTATTTTTGGGAAGCTTTCCGATATGTACAGCATCAAAAAGTTGATTACAATAGGGATTTCCCTTTACGCTTTTGGGTCCATATTGGGTTTTGTATGCCAATCGTGGTATCCCGCAGTCATTTTATCTCGGGCCATACAAGGGGCCGGTGGCTCAGCTATCCCAGCCTTGATTTTCGTCATGGTAGCCCGGTTTTTCACTGTGAAAGAACGGGGAAGAATGTTTGGTATCATTACATCGACCGTTTCATTCGCGATTGGGATCGGACCTGTGCTTGGCGGTTATATTGCAGGATCGTTTCACTGGGCCTTTTTGTTTCTTGTTGCGGTACCAGTTGTCATTGCTATTCCTTTTTTTCAAAAGTTTCTGCCAGTTGAACCTCGCAAAGAAGGTAAATTGGATGTTGTAGGAGCGGTACTATTAGGTGTGATCATATCAACGCTTATTTTGTTTACGACCGAAGGAAATTGGATCTACTTGGGAATTGTAATGATAGCTCTTGTGCTATTTATCGTTCATATTCGCAGGGCGAAGGAGCCGTTCGTCGAACCTGCACTTTTCACAAATTCTCTTTACCGAAATGGTCTCATCATCGGCTTTCTCATTTTTGGCACCGTGATGTCGGTCATGTTCGTTATACCGCTGATGCTAAGTAACATATACGGGCTAGACACAGAACATATTGGACTTATTATGTTTCCTGGAGCGATTAGCGCGGTCGTATTTGGGAAAGTAGCCGGCAATATGACGGTCAAGCGAGGAAGCCATTATGTTGTCTATCTAGGATTGATATTAATAGCAGCTAGTCTTTTACTGCAATCTTCATCGATCGGACTTTGGGTTTGGTACATTGGAGCAGCCCTCATCATGATGTACATCGGATTTTCTTTCATGCAGACGGCATTAACGGAAACGATTACGCAAATTTTGCCGGTTCAACAAATTGGCGTCGGGATGGGCTTTTTTAATATGACATCAACGATTTCCGGAGCGGTCGTGACGGCACTTGTTGCCAAAGTGATGGAGAAAGAGCTGCTTGCTTTTCCGCTTCATCCTCTACTATCAGACTCGCACGCCTACTTGTACGGCAATCTCATTCTGATCTTATGCTTAGTTGTTATAGCAAGCACAGTTCTTTATTTCGTATCTTTTGGAAAGAAAAATCAACAGCTGGTCAATGAACTGGTATAAATAATGGAATACCAATGAACTTGGAAGAGCCAACCCCTACAAAGGTCTGGCTCTTTTAATTTTTTAGTGCAGCTCCGAAGGTATAAGCATTTGTAAAAGGGTGTATATATAAAGCATAGAACTGAAAGCGTTTACAGCTTGTCCTATTCAACCCATCGACCGAATATATCCTCGGCAGAAACATGAAGGAATGTCCATCATGTCGAAGGAGGCAGTCGAATGCATGTGTCCTATACGGATGAACAGAACATGATTCGTTCCATGGTTCGTGATTTTGCGATTAATGAGGTAGAGCCGACGGCTGCACAGCGGGATGAAGAAGAGAGATTTGATCGAAATTTGTTCGATAAGATGGGAAAGCTTGGTTTGACGGGCATTCCGTGGCCTGCAGCGTACGGTGGGCTTGCGTCCGATTTTCTGACCTATGCTATGGTCATTGAAGAGCTTTCTAGGGTATGTGGTTCCACAGGAGTTATGCTTTCCGTTCATACCTCTCTAGTCAGTTGGGCGATATACAAGTATGGCACAGAAGAACAGAAACAAAAGTTTTTGCGGCCTTTATCAGAAGGCAAGAAGCTAGGAGCCTATAGCTTAACGGAAAGCGGTTCCGGCTCCGATGCTGGGGCGATGAGGACAACAGCGATAAAGGACGGGGACAGTTATGTCCTTAACGGATCCAAACTATTTGTTACAAATGGAGGGGAGGCGGAGGTTTACATTGTTTTTGCGATGACGGACTTGCAGCAAAGGCAAAAAGGGTGCAGCGCCTTTATCGTAGAAAAGGGAGCTGCTGGATTCATTTTTGGAAGTAAAGAAAAGAAGCTAGGCATTCGATCATCGCCGACAATGGAACTGAGGTTTGAGAATTGCCGTGTTCCTGTGGAGAATTTGCTAGGGCCGGAAGGGGAAGGCTTCCGAATTGCCATGAAAAGTCTGGATGGCGGACGTATCGGAATTGCTGCTCAAGCGCTTGGAATTGCTCAAGGCGCTTTAGATGCTTCAATTGCTTATGCTAAAGAGCGTAATCAAGTAGGAAAGCCGATAGGTGGGCAGCAAACGACTGCTTTTAAAATCGCTGATATGGCAACTCACATTGAAGCAGCTAGACTGCTTACCTATCAGGCCGCCTGGCGGGAAAGCAAGGGCTTAACATATGGAAAGCAAGCTGCTATTGCCAAGCTTTTCGCCAGTGATACCGCTGTTCAGGTCTGCATTGAGGCTGTGCAAATTTTTGGAGACGACGGCTATACCAAGGATTTCCCTGTAGAGCGGTTTTTGCGCGATGCGAAGGTGACCCAGATATATGAAGGGACGAACGAGATTCAGCGAATTGTGATATCCCGAATGCTACTTGCCGACTGAAGGAAGTGAAACGAACGGAGGAAGGGAGAGCGATGAGATGAGTGACGACTATTTGCCTGGACTTGAAAATGTCATTGCTAGCGAGACGAACATCTCGTATCTGGATGTGGAGAAGGAGGAAATTGTTGTTCGCGGGTATGACCTTATTGAGCTTGCCCAACATGTAACCTATGTGGACATTGTAGGGCTGCTCTTAGACGGAGCACTGCCTAATTCAGATGAACGGCATTCGATCGAAGAGAAGTTGAGATCGGAATATGGATTACCTCCAAATGTGAAGGCGATTCTACAACTACTCCCCGAGCATGCCGACTTCATGGATGTTCTGCGAACAGGCATCTCAGCAATAGCAAGTTACGATGTCGAACTTGAGGATCGTTCCAGAGAAGCCAATACCCGTAAAGCCATTCGATTGCTCGCGAAAGTGCCGGAAATTGTAGCCAACGGATTTCGCGCGCAAACGAAGCAGCCATTCATAGACCCGCGCAAAGAGCTATCCTATACAGCCAATTTCTTATATATGATCACAGGACGCATTCCATCCAAGATAGAAGAGGCTATCTTTGATCAATCACTGATCGTCTATAGTGAGCATGAAATGCCGAATTCAACGTTTGCTGCGCGTGTAATTGCATCCACACAATCCGATCTTTACGGTGCCTTAACTGGCGCGGTTGCTTCACTCAAAGGGACTCTGCACGGCGGTGCGAATGAAGCGGTCATGGCGATGCTTTTGGAGGCGGGATCGGAAGCAAATCTTGAAGCACTCATGCTTAATAAGTTAGCAAAGAAAGAACGAATTATGGGCTTTGGACATCGAGTTTATATGAAAAAGGCGGATCCACGTGCACTGCTTATGAAAGAGGCACTAGCGGAACTCGCCATAGACAAAAATCAACCAGAGCTCTACAACATGTGTGTCCTTGGGGAAGAAGTCATGAAGCGAGAAAAGAATTTGCATCCGAATTTGGATTATTACGCAGCTCCTGTTTACTATTTGCTTGGGATTCCCATTGATTTGTTTACACCGGTATTTCTTGCTGCCCGCACGATCGGCATAAGTGCGCATGTGATCGAACAACATGATAATAATCGACTCTTTCGACCACGAGTTCATTATAAGGGACCTCGAGATCTACACCCTCCTCAGCTACCGAATCACTTAAGCAGAAAGGACGAATACGAATGAGTAGTTCCAGATATCTGGAAAATAAGGAGATGACCTTTGACCCCTTAATCGAGGAAATTGCCGACTATACATTGGCAAAAGAGATTGAAAGTGAGGAAGCGTATCGCATCGCACAGCATGTCTTATTGGATTCACTTGGCACCGGATTACTCGCCTTGCGATTCCCGGATTGTACGAAGCATTTGGGGCCGATTGTACCAGGTGCAAGCTTACCGGGTGGTGCCCGTGTGCCGGGGACGAGATACGAGCTAGACCCTGTCCATGCGGCTTTTAATATCGGATGTATGATTCGTTGGCTAGATTATAACGATACATGGCTGGCTGCTGAATGGGGGCATCCTTCGGATAATCTTGGCAGTATTCTTGCCGTCGCCGATTATCTTAGCCGCAATCGAGTTGCTGAGGGGAAAAAGCCGCTTATGATGAAAGATGTCCTCACCATGATGATTAAAGCGCATGAGATTCAAGGAGTGCTTGCACTTGAGAACAGCTTAAACCGTGTAGGGCTGGATCATGTTCATTTTGTGAAAATAGCATCGACAGCCGTTGCTGCGGCAATGTTGGGGGCGAACAGAGAAGAGTTGTGCAGCGCGCTTTCTAACGCATGGATTGATGGTGCAAGCTTAAGAACGTATCGGCATGCTCCGAATACAGGTTCCCGTAAATCATGGGCTGCCGGTGATGCCACAAGTCGTGGGGTACGGTTAGCTTTGATGGCTGTAGGTGGCGAAATGGGCTATTCGTCGGCTCTTACCGCGAAAATCTGGGGCTTCCAAGATGTTTTATTTCAAGGAAAAGAACTCACATTAGGTCGTTCACTAGGTTCCTATGTGATGGAAAATATTCTATTTAAAATATCATTTCCTGCTGAATTTCATGCTCAAACAGCCGTCGAGTGCGCATTAGAGCTGTACCCAAAAGTACACAAGCGACTGGATGAGATTGCTCACATCACATTGACTACCCATCAATCTGCGATTCGGATTATTGATAAGAAGGGACCTTTGCACAATCCTGCTGATCGAGATCATTGTTTGCAATACATGGTAGCGATTGGGCTGCTGTTTGGTACATTGACCGCTGAGCATTATGAAGAAATGGTCGCTAAGGATCCTCGGATTGATGCGCTTAGGGAGAAAATGGTCGTTGTCGAGGATGAGCAGTACAGCAAAGATTACTTGGATCCTGACAAACGTTCGATCGCCAACGCGGTCCAAGTTCATTTCAAAGACGGTACGAAAACGGAGAAAGTCGTTTGCGAGTATCCGATCGGGCATCGAAGGCGTCGTGAGGAAGGTTTACCTAAGGTTATTGAGAAATATGAAGCAAATCTACTAACTCGGTTTCCTCGTCAGAAGACGACAGATATACGGAAGCTCTCCCTTGATTATGAGCGGTTGATTCAAACGCCTGTTCATGAGTTTATGGCGCATTTTATTATATGACCATCGGTTAATAAGGTCGGCGAGATGCAGGAGGTCTTTATGTCATGGCTGATTGAAGAAGAACCGGATCAACAACGATTGGCCGCTGAATTTCGTCAGCTTGTTGGTGCTGGTCCAATAGTCAAAATTCCAGGTACCCACGACGGAATGGCAGCAAGATTAGCCAAACAAGCTCATTTCAAAGCCATTTATTTATCGGGAGCTGCTTATACAGCTAGCAGGGGACTACCTGATTTAGGCCTCATATACTCTAATGAGGTGGCTGAACGTGCCCGTGAGCTGGTTCGTGCATCCGGTCTTCCTCTACTTGTCGATATAGACACCGGATTCGGCGGTATTTTAAACGTAGCAAGAACGGCTAAGGAAATGGTGGAGGCGAAAGTCGCAGCCGTTCAGATCGAGGATCAGGAAATGCCGAAAAAGTGCGGACATTTGAATGGAAAGAAGCTCATTTCGGCTGAAGAGATGATTCAGAAAATTCGAACGATCAAAGCCGTGAGTCCGACGTTATTTATCGTTGCGCGTACGGATGCCAAAAGCGTCGAGGGAATGGATGAAGCGATTCATAGAGCACAGCAATATCTTGCAGCCGGAGCGGATGCGATTTTTCCAGAAGCGCTGGAGAGTCAGGAGGACTTTCAACACTTTAGTAAGGAAGTGGAGGGTCCACTTTTAGCAAATATGACGGAATTCGGGCGAACTCCTTATTATACGGCGGAGCAATTTGAAAGCTGGGGATTCCATATGGTCATTTATCCAGTCACTTCACTTCGCGTAGCTGCCAAGGCCTATGAAAGAGTTTTTGAGGAAATCAGTCAAACAGGAACTCAAAATGGCTCTCTCAGCCGTATGCAAACCCGGAGTGAGCTGTATGATACGATTCGATATTACGATTATGAAGCATTAGATGAAAAAATTGCCAAAACGATTTTGAATGAAAATGAGTAGCGGTCTATGAACCATCCTCACTGAGCTTCTGAAATCGGTGGGGTCTTTGCGCACACATAAGTCATCTAGAGGAGGTCTTGCAGGCATGGACTTTAGCTTGTCGGAGGAACTGGAAATGGTTCGCAGTATGGTCCGTGATTTCGCCGAAAACGAGGTAGAACCGAGTGCTGCCCTTCGAGATGAGGATGAACGGTTTGATCGGACCTTATTTGACAAAATGGGAGAGCTTGGTCTGACAGGGATTCCTTGGGCTGAGAACTACGGTGGGCTTGGCTCCGATTATCTGACCTATTGTCTGGTTGTAGAAGAACTATCACGTGTGTGCGCTTCTACAGGTATTACTCTGTCTGCACATATTTCGCTTGCGGGCTGGCCTATCTATACCTTTGGGACGGAGGAGCAGAAAATAAGGTTTCTACGCCCGATGGCAGAAGGGAAGAAGCTTGGGGCATACGGTCTGACAGAGATAGGCTCAGGCTCCGATGCTGGATCTATGAGAATGACAGCCATACGAGATGGGGATCACTATGTATTAAACGGCTCCAAAAAATTCATTACCAATGCAGGTGCTGCGGACATTTATATCGTTATCGCTTTGACGGACCCTTCGCAAAAGCACAAAGGCTGCAGCGCATTTATCGTAGAGAAAGACACACCCGGATTTACGTTTGGCAAAAAGGAAAGAAAGTTGGGCATTCGCTCATCGCCGACGACGGAGATCCGTTTTGATAACTGCCGCATACCCAAGGAAAACTTACTCGGAAATGAAGGAGAAGGGTTTAAAATTGCCATGCGCACGCTTGACGGCGCTAGAATTGGAATCGCGGCTCAGGCAGTGGGGATCGCGCAAGGAGCACTGGATGTCTCGTTGGCCTATGCCAAAGAACGCAAACAGTTTGGAAAGCCTATTGCTCAACAGCAGGCGATTGGTTTTAAGCTTGCGAATATGGCAACCAAAATCGAAGCGGCAAGGCTGCTGACGTATCAAGCCGCTTGGCGAGAAAGTCAGGGATTATCATACGGCAAAGAATCTGCTTATGCCAAGCTTTTTGCTGGAGACACGGCCATGGAGGTGACGGTAGAAGCTGTTCAAATCTTCGGAGGATATGGCTATACAAAAGAATTCCCCGTTGAACGTTATATGCGCGATGCCAAGATCACACAAATCTATGGAGGGACGAACGAAATCCAGCGAGTGGTCATTTCTCGAAGCCTTCTTGCTGATTGAGGAAGGGAGGTGCAGCCGTGTCAACTGTGGGTTCGGAAACCAACTATCGTGTGAAGCATAAGGTGAGATTCGTAACGGCTTCGGCTTTATTTGACGGCCATGATGTGTCCATTACGATTATGCGGCGCATTCTTCAAGCCAGTGGAGCGGAGGTCATTCATCTAGGGCATAACCGATCCGTAAGGGAAATTGTGCAGGCAGCTATTCAGGAGGACGTTCAGGGAATTGCCGTCTCATCGTATCAAGGCGGGCATGTCGAGTTTTTTACTTATATGCTTGATTTATTGCGGGAAAAAGGGGCGACTGAGATCAAAGTCTTCGGTGGCGGAGGAGGTGTGATCCTTCCTTCGGAAATCAAAATGCTGCATGACTACGGCGTTACTCGCCTATTTTCACCTGATGATGGAAGGGAGCTTGGCTTGCAAGGGATGATTAACTTCATGATGAAGGAGTGTGATTTTAGTACGGTTTCTGGTTATGCCCAAGGTTACGAAGTAAGTGGAGTAGGGCAAATCAAAGATCATAGGTCGATAGCCCGCTTCATTACAGCTGCTGAACTAGCTTGTGAAAGCAAGGAATCGATATCGGAGATAGAGACATTAAGTAACACGCAGTTGAGTGGGGCCACATGTCCAGTTGTTGGCATCACAGGCACGGGAGGAGCGGGTAAAAGCTCCCTAACCGATGAATTAGTCCAGCGTTTCCTGCGTCAGTATCCGGATAAAACGATCGCTATCCTATCGGTCGATCCAACCAAGCAGCGAAGCGGCGGCGCTTTGCTCGGGGATCGCATCCGCATGAATGCTGTTCACAACGACCGCGTGTATATGCGAAGTATGGCAACACGGGGCTCGGGCAATGAACTATCCCTTGCAATCACTCCTGCCATTGCCATCTTGAAGGCGTCCGATTTTGATCTCGTTTTGGTGGAAACCAGCGGAATTGGTCAAGGTGATCATCAGATTACCGAAGTAGCTGATGTGTCGCTCTATGTGATGACAAGCGAATTCGGTGCGCCTTCGCAATTAGAGAAGATTGATATGCTTGATTACGCAGACCTGATCGCGATTAATAAATTCGACCGAAGAGGCTCTGCGGATGCACTTCGAGATGTGAAGAAGCAAGTTCAGAGAAATCATGGTTTATTTGATTTGAATTTTGAAACCATGCCTGTCTATGGAACGATGGCTAGTCAATTTAACGATGCTGGTGTGGATACATTATTCCGTGCACTCATCGATACCTTGAATCGAAAATGTGCCTTGCAGTGGCCTATTCAGGGCTTTTCATCTGGTCATGCTGCTGCTAAGACGCATGTCATCATACCAGCTGACCGCACACAATATTTAGGAGAAATCGCGAATACGGTACGGGCGTATCATGCGTACGCAGAAAGGGAAGCCGAACTGGCCACTGCCTGCTACCGAATTGAAGGGGCGATAACGGCCCTACAGCAGGAGCTTGGTGCAGACGAAAATATATCTGTGCTGCAAACACTTAAGATGAATGTAGAGACGCGTATGCAAAAAGAAACTCGCCATCTACTGGCCCAGTGGCCGGAGCTGCAAAGAAAATACACAAGCAAAACATTAACAACCCGAGTAAGGGATAAAGAATTTGTAACAGAGCTAACAACGTCAAGTTTATCAGGGCTGGATATCCCGAAGGTGAGCTTGCCTAAATACCGCGATGCAGGAGACCTCATTCGTTGGATGTACCGTGAGAATGTTCCGGGGGAATTTCCCTTTACAGCAGGTGTTTTTCCTTTCAAACGAACAGCGGAGGACCCCAAGCGTCAGTTTGCAGGCGAAGGGACGCCGGAACGCACTAATCTACGTTTTCATTATTTGTCGCAGAATGATCTAGCCAAGCGGCTCAGCACTGCTTTCGACTCCGTCACCTTGTATGGGGAGGATCCTGATGAACGGCAAGACATTTACGGCAAGATCGGTGAGAGCGGGGTTAGTGTCTGTTCACTAGACGATATGAAAAAGCTGTATGCCGGGTTCGATCTTTGTGATCCTTTGACTTCGGTTTCAATGACGATTAACGGTCCTGCACCGATACTTCTTGCGATGTACATGAACACAGCGATCGATTTCCAGATCGAACGCTTCTCTCGGGAGCAGGGTAGACGACCTACGGACGTAGAGGCGAACCAGATCCGCTGGCAGACGCTGAAATCGGTGAGGGGGACGGTGCAGGCTGACATTTTGAAGGAGGATCAGGGGCAGAATACGTGCATTTTTTCCACAGAGTTCGCACTGCGGATGATGGGTGATATTCAGCAATATTTTATCGATCATGAGGTACGTAATTATTACTCCGTCTCTATTTCGGGCTATCACATTGCTGAAGCAGGGGCGAATCCGATCTCACAGCTCGCTTTTACACTAGCTAACGGATTTACTTATGTTGAGTATTATTTGGCTAGAGGTATGCCAATTGATGACTTCGCACCGAATCTATCCTTCTTTTTCAGCAATGGTCTCGATCCCGAATATACGGTGATTGGACGAGTGGCGCGCCGAATTTGGGCAACGGTTATGAAGAACAAATACAATTCTAATGAGCGCAGCCAAAAGCTGAAATATCATATCCAAACGTCGGGGCGATCTCTGCATGCGCAGGAAATTGATTTTAATGATATCCGAACCACGCTGCAAGCGCTGATGGCCCTTCTTGATAACTGCAACTCACTGCATACAAATTCATATGACGAGGCTATTACAACACCAACGGAGGAATCCGTACGTCGAGCGATGGCTATTCAATTAATCATCACGAAGGAGCTTGGTTTTGTTAAAAACGAAAACATGCTGCAGGGCTCGTTTATCATCGAGGAATTAACCGATTTGGTTGAGGAGGCTGTGTTGCAGGAATTAGAACGAATTAGTGAAAGAGGCGGTGTTCTCGGAGCTATGGAGTCTCAGTATCAAAGGGGTAAAATCCAGAATGAATCGATGCTGTATGAAATGAAAAAACATCATGGCGAGCTGCCCATTATTGGCGTAAATACATTCCTTCCTACCAATCCTTCCAAAGATGAGGACATGAATATCCCGCTAGCTCGCGCAACGTCGCAAGAAAAAGAGCAGCAAATTACGAATCTCAGGGAGTTTCTCTTGAGGCACCAAGCAGAATCACCCGAGGCTTTGGCAAAGCTGCAGCAAATTGCGCTTGATGGCGGCAATATTTTCGCCGAGTTGATGGAAACGGTCAAGGTAGCAAGCTTGGGGCAAATTACCCATGCGCTTTATCAGGTAGGCGGGCAATATCGCAGAAATATGTAGCAGCAGGAGAGAGGAGGAATTCCTATGTCTTCTCAGCAAAATATGAAGCATCAACAGCTCGGTTTAACCGATGAACAGGTGCTGCAGATGTATACCTTCATGCTCAAAGCAAGGAAGTTTGACGAGCGAGCAACACTTCTACAACGTTCAGGTAAAACGGCCTTTCATATCTCTAGTTTGGGTCAAGAAGCGACCCAGGTAGCAGCGGCATTCGCATTAAATAAGCAGCATGACTATTTTCTTCCTTATTACAGGGATTATGCCTTTGTCCTAACGGTGGGTATGACCGTGCGTGAACTCATGCTGGCAGCCTTATTTAAAGCGGAGGACATCAACGGAGGCAGGCAAATGCCAGGGCATTTTGGCTATAAGAAGCATCATATTGTTTCGGGATCAAGTCCGGTTGCTACGCAGGCCCTACACGCTGTCGGCATCGCACTGACGGCCATGATGAAGAAGGAAGATCATGTCGCATTCGTCAGCTTTGGCGAAGGGGCGAGCAACCAAGGGGATGTGCACGAAGCGTTCAATTTTGCCGGTGTATTCAAACTGCCCGTTATCTTCCTTTGCGAAAATAACCAGTATGCGATTTCCATTCCTGCGCATAGACAAGTGGCTGGACGCGTTGTTGATCGTGCCGCCGGTTATGGCTTCCCAGGCCAGCGTGTGGACGGCAATGACACTCTGGAGGTGTATCGCGCGGTCAAAGAAGCGAGGGAGCGTGCCGTTCGCGGGTATGGGCCGACATTGATTGAAGCGATGCTTTATCGGATCCCGCCGCATTCCACAGCCGATGACGATATGCTGTACCGGACGAAAGAAGAGGTAGAGTACCATAAGGAGCAGGACGGCTTGCAGCGGTTTCGCCGTTATTTGATCGAATGCGGCGTTATGTCTGAAGAGATCGAACAAGTATTGAATGAGAGTGTTACAAAAGAAGTGAATGAAGCAACGAAATATGCTGAAAAAGCCCCTTATCCGGCTCCCGAGGATGTATTACGGCATGTTTATGCGGAAGATGGGGGTGAAGCTTAAATGCCAATCTTAACGTATTTGGAGGCTATTCGCCGTGCGATGGTGGAGGAAATGGAACGTGATGAGCATGTTTTTGTGCTCGGAGAGGATATCGGGAAGGGCGGCGTTTTGAATGCGACGAAAGGCATGCGCGATCGGTTCGGTGAATTGAGAGTCCTTGATACGCCTCTCTCTGAATCAGCCATTGTGGGTGTTGCGATTGGAGCGGCTATGGTCGGGATGAGGCCGATAGCGGAAATCCAGTTTGCCGATTTTATTTTCCCGGCGACTAATCAAATCATAAGCGAGGCAGCGAAAATCCGTTATCGCTCGAACAATGACTGGCAATGTCCAATCGTCATACGCGCACCTTACGGCGCGACAGGCGGGGGTGGATTATATCACTCACAGTGTCCGGAGTCGGTCTTTTTTGGCACTCCCGGACTCAAGATTGTTGCGCCATCTACAGCCTATGATGCCAAAGGTTTACTGAAAGCGGCCGTACGTGATGAGGATCCGGTCCTTTTTTTCGAACATAAGAAGTGCTATCTATCGATATCAGATGAAGTACCTGAAGAAGATTACACCGTTCCTATTGGCAAGGCAGCCATAAGGCGCGAGGGTACAGATATCACAGTGATTGCCTACGGTTTGTCGGTGCATTATGCAATTAAAGCTGCGTTTGAGCTAGAGCAAGAAGGGGTAAGTACAGAGATATTGGATTTGCGGACGCTGCATCCGCTCGATAAGCCTGCTATTTACGAGGCGGCAGCAAAAACCGGTAAAATATTGATCGTACACGAAGATAATAAAACAGGTGGCATTGGGGCTGAAATATCGGCTTTAATCGCGGAACACCTGTTGTACGAATTGGATGCACCCATTATGAGATGCTGCCCTCCCGATATTCCTCCTGTTGGCATGGCGCCAACCTTAGAGAAGTTTTACCTGCCGAATGTCGACATCGTCAAAGAAGCCATGCGCCAATTAGCGGAAATCTGAAGGAGGCTGGGTATGCAGAGTATCTCTGAAAATCCCCGCGCTTGGATGATGATCGAAGTGGATGTCAGTAACCTCGTCGCCTTGCGGCAAGAGTTGAAAGACGATTTTATGCATAGAGAGGGCGTCCCGCTATCGCTTAGCCCATTCGTAATGAAACCGATCGTGAATGCTTTGAAGGAGTTCCCCGTACTGAATTCAACCTGGCACTCGGGCAGCATCCTTGTCAAAAAGGATATCAACCTATCGATAGTTGTTGCTATTGCCAACGATACCGTCGTAACACCTGTGATCTATCATGCGGATCGTAAATCCATTGCAGGAATCGCAATTGAGCTGTATGAGTTGGTCAACAGGGCGCGAAGAAATTCTTTGCTGCCTACCGATTTAGTTGAGGGTTCATTTACATTTAGCAACACCGGCTCGGTTGGATCCTTGCTTTCCTGTCCAATCAATAATAATCCGCAGGCGGCCATACTGACATTTGAGTCCATTGTGCGTAAGCCCGTAGTTATTCAGGAGATGATTGCGATCCGATCGATAGCCAACCTTTGTCTTTCCTATGATCACCGGATGGTGGACGGATTGATATGCAGCCGTTTCATGCAGCGGGTTAAGTATTATTTGGAGAAATATGATCAAGAAACGATCATTTATTGAGAATGATGGGGGGACGAATCCATGAGGGAAAGTGTAGTTGTGGGCGGTGCCCGAACCCCTTTTGGTAAATTGGGCGGTGCCTTGAAAGAGATCTCAGCCGTCAATCTTGGTGGAACAGCGATCAAAGAGGCAATCCTCCGATCTTCGATTGATCCGGCAACGATTGACGAGGTGCTTATGGGGATGGTGCTGCAAGCAGGAACGGGACAAATTCCCTCACGTCAGGCTGCACGATGGGCCGGTTTAGATTGGGGCGTGACGACGGAGACCATTAACAAAGTGTGCGCTTCTGGGCTGAGAAGTGTGACAATGGCTGATCAAATCATACGTTCAGGAGATGCAGATGTTATCGTAGCCGGCGGGATGGAAAGCATGAGTAATGCACCATTTGCACTTCCAACCGCCCGGTGGGGAGCAAGAATGGGAGATCAAAGCCTCATGGATCTCATGATTCATGATGGCTTATGGTGTTCATTTCACAATGTGCATATGATTGTGCATGGCAGCACTGTTGCCGAAGAGTTCGGAATTAGCCGTAAAGCACAGGATGAATGGGCACTTCGCAGTCATATTCGTGCCATAGATGCGATGAATAAGGGATATTTTGCGGAGGAAATCATCCCTGTAACCTTCGAGAGTAAGGGAGGAACGATTGAGATTAGTCAAGACGAAGTCCCTAGAGCGGATACAAGTCTTGAAAAGCTTGCCGCTTTACCTTCTTTGTTCACAAAGGATGGCACCATAACAGCTGGGAACGCCCCGGGTGTTAATGACGGAGCAGCTGCCATGGTGGTCATGTCCAAAGCGAAGGCTGTTTCTCAGGGGATAAAGCCTCTGGCTAGGATTGTTGGTCACGCTGCTGTAGGTGAAAGAGCGCCATATATCGCGACCACACCAGCTCTGGCGATTCTGAAGCTTTTGCGTCAAACAGGTTTGTCGTTGGAGCAAGTCGACAGGTTCGAAGTAAATGAGGCCTTTGCGGCCGTTTTACTGACTAGTGGAAGATTACTTGGCTGGAATCTGGAGCGAGTCAACGTTAATGGGGGAGCGATTGCTCTTGGTCATCCTATTGGCGCAAGCGGGGCGCGAATCATACTGACTTTGATCCATGAACTGCGGAGAAATGGCGGAGGCTATGGCATAGCCGCGATATGCAGCGGTGCAGCTCAAGGAGACGCTATTCTTTTGCTTGTAGATCCATAAGCTTGTGTCGGGGGTGAATAGATGAATATACAGACTATCATGGTTGTAGGTGCGGGACAAATGGGGAGCGGTATCGTTCAAGTTGCTGCTGCTTCGGGTTTCAAGGTGATCTTGCATGATATTTCCATGACGTTTATAGACAAAGGATTAGCCTCAATAGATAAACAACTAACTAGAGGAGTTGAGAAAGGTGGTCTTACAGAAGTAAGGAAGGCTGAAATTCTAAGTCGAATACAACCGGCGGAGCATTTAGAACAAGCGGAACAGGTAGATATTGTAGTTGAAGCCATTTCCGAGAATATGGTGTTGAAAACTTCACTATTCCAAAAGCTGGATGCCATTTGCCCGCCTAATGCAATCTTGGCATCGAATACATCATCGCTTCCTATTACCGAAATTGCCGCGGTCACGGAGCGTCCGACCCAGGTGATTGGCATGCATTTCATGAACCCAGTACCGGTTATGCCTTTAGTTGAAGTCATCCGTGGTTTGGAAACTTCGCAGGAAGTGTTCGAAGCTGTTTATAAGCTGAGCGAAAAGATGGGGAAGACCCCTGTGGAAGTGAAAGACTTTCCTGGGTTTGTGTCGAATCGTATCTTGATGCCGATGATTAACGAAGCTATTTTTACCGTTTATGAAGGTGTTGCATCTGTTGAATCGGTCGATACCGTGATGAAGCTTGGTATGAAGCATCCCATGGGACCGCTAGAGTTGGCGGATTTCATCGGGTTGGATACATGCCTATCCATTATGGAAGTCCTTTATGAAGGCTTTAAAGATTCGAAATATCGTCCATGTCCACTTCTGCGGAAGTACGTGAAAGCAGGGCGTTTGGGGCGCAAATCTGGTCAAGGTTTTTATTCGTATCCTGTTTGAAAAAAAGGATACCAATGGACAGTCACTACACATGGGGCTGTCCATTTTGATTCGACCATAAGAATTTTTGAGAAAGAAGGGAGTTTGTGCAGGGATATTTTGGGATTTATTGAATTAAACCAAAGGAAGTTTATGATAAAAAATGGATCAACCACTGAAAGGATTAACCTATGACGATTATTGGAATTATTACAGCTATTATATTTGCAATACTGATTTCTATTTATCTAGGGCCATTTGGGGGAATTGTTTTACTTGCTGTTATTTTTGGGCTAGTTTTAAGTACACATCAAAGAAACAAAAAAATGTATGAAGATATTCAGAGAATTAAAGAACGATTAGGCATCGTGGATCGTAACGATTTTCATATGACGAATGAGGAAATTGAAGAGGAACTTGAACTTCAAGTGCATAGTGAATCCGAACAAAAGCATCTTGAAAAGATTAATGTAGAAATTGAAGATGAGCTTGAAGCGTATTTGAACAAAGTGAAAGATAAAAATAAAGATATGGACAATGATAAATGAGGAAAAATTGAGATGAGACTAAAGAAGTTCATAGTTCGAGTTCAACGCGACTTAGATTATTATCTGAAAGAGCATCAGAATAAGACCAATCGAATAATGCACTATTTTGCTTTTATGTCGGCTTTTATGGCTTGGCTATTTTTGTTTTATGACCTGAAAGTAACGCTAATCCTAGCCATATTACATTACCTTTTATCATGGGTAGGACATTTCTATTTTGAGGGGAATAAACCGGCATCGTTTCGTTACCCGCTTATAGGTTTCTATTCTGGGTTTACATGGTTTTTATAAAAACGTTTGAAATTGTAACTGGTAAAGAAATTTTGAACAAATGGTTAAATGAGAAACGTGAGGATTGAGATCACAAATAATAAGTGGAGTGTGTTACATGTCAATAGAAATTAGAGAAGCAAAAATAGAAGAAGTAGACATTGTATTTCGTACAATGCAAGAATCGTTTATGGAATATAGTGGGAAGCTGAATCCACCTTCAGGAGCACTTGCTGAAACGACTCAACATGTAATAAATACCTTTAAAGAAGGTGGGGGAGCCGTATTAGCATGGCATGAAATTAGTGCTGTAGGCTCGGCTAGATATAGATTTATTGAAGATTATATTTATATTGGGCGAGTTTCAGTTATACAGGAATATCGCGGAAGAGGAATATGTAAATCATTATTGAATTTTATAGAAAATAAAGCATTGTCATTGGGAATTAAAGAATCAAAAGTTGCGGTACGGTTGTCGATTCCAGAAAACATAGCTATGTATAAGAGGCTAAAATATGAAGTGAGTGAACATAAATTTTATCCGGATCGAACAGATAGCTGGTATGTAATGAGTAAGAAACTATAAGAAAGTAGTGAATATGAATGACTGTAATTGCATGTACAAAGAAGTTATTTGATTTAAGTAATTATCCAGTTTCGCCAATTCCGGAAGTGGGATGTAGACCATTGAATAGTTGGCATGGCAAGAGGTTAATTTGTTTTTATCGAATATGGACAAGTTTATTTACACGAAAACTCACAATAGAAGCATCGTGGGATCAATAAATGAGCAAATTTACATAACACAACATTGGATTGAAAAATATCTCCCTACTGACGAGCTGAATATTGTAGGTCTTAATATATGGCTGAATGATTCTGTTAGTCTGCAGCTAGTGGAAGGATACCCTAGGCTTGCTTTAAAGAATGCTTTGCAGGATACCAGTATTCACCAATGAAGAAAGTTAGTATGTACTTTCTTGGAACGCTCAATATACGGCTGCAAATTAGGATTGGCTTCAATTCTATTTTTAGGATAGGTCACGGAAAAGAGACATTAAAGTGAATGTTTATTTATGTGAAAAGAAAATGAGGAAACGACAACTATGGATAATAGGATCAAAATCATTAGAGATGAAGAGCGAAAATATCATGAAGCTTGTTACGATAACTACAAATTATTTGAAGAGGGATCTTGGCTATCAAAACCTGTAAAAACAGTGATGGATACGCTAACTCATTTTAAATCTAAAGAAAATCTCACGGTATTAGATCTAGGTTGTGGAGTGGGCAGAAACAGTATTCCAATTGCTGAATCACTGAAGGAGCACCAGTCAGGAAAAATTATTTGTGTGGATATTATGGAATCTGCACTTAAGAAATTAGTTGATTATAGTGAACAGAATGGAGTTCGTGCGTACATAGAACCGAAGCTATCAGACATCGGAGACTATATCATCGAAGAGAATCAATTTGATTACATCATTGCTGTTTCTGCATTAGAACATGTAGAATCAGTTCCGAAATTTGTACAAGTTGTAGATAGAATGGCCCGTGGAACGAAAGAGAATGGGATTAATTGCGTTATTATGAGCACCAACATTCAAGAAATAGATGTAGAGTCAGGAATGGAATTAGATCCATTTATGGAACTTAACTTAACAACTAGTGATGTGAAACAATTAATATCATCGGCGTATTCAGACTGGGAAGTAATCTTTACTACTTTAAAAGCATTGCAATTTAATATAGAGAGAAATGGGCGCGAGATTTTGCTTAAGAGTGATTGTTTGACGTATGTCATTCAAAGAAATAAGGAGAATAAATCATGATCTGAAGCAGAATATAGAACTTAAATTAAAGTAATTATGCCGGGGGTATTCTTCGGTTTTATTTTTTTTTATAATCACTGAAACATTTTTCACGCACGATACGTTAAGAGTGTGTAATAAGATAACCAACTAAAAGGAGAGAATTAACTATGAAAAAGATAGCAGCTTTAACTTTGACAACAGCATTGGTTAGCAGTTTGACTTTTAGCAGTGCATTTGCTTTTACGGATGTAGAGGAAGGACAAGCTGCAGCGATCTCTGCTCTACAAGATCGCGGAATCGTGAGCGGTATTGATAAGGATCATTTCGTCCCAAAAGGAAAGATTAGTTATGCACAAACCATTCAAATGATTGTTAAAGGCATGAATTTGAACTTAGATACGTTACGCTTCATTAAACAGCCATTAGCTTCAGACATTTTTACCAACATCCCTAATGATGCTTGGTATGCGGATGCCTTTATCATAGCGCACTACAACGGTATGAACATTCCGAAGGATGTAAACCCGAACGCTACAATTACTCGTGAACAATTTGGTGAAATGCTCGTACGAGCTTTGGAAAAGAAGGGCAATTTCCCATTAGTGAAAATGTTTATCCCGATCAAAGATGAAGCTCAGATCACTCCTGAATATCAAGGCGCTTTACAGCGACTGCTGCTTTACAAAATTGCTGAACTAGACAAAGCAGGTATGTTTAATCCTAAGGCTGATCTTACTCGTGGGGAAGCTGCAGGCTGGATCTATAATGCGATTCGCGTCTTGGAAACACATATCCAAAAACCGACACCTATAGAAGATGTATCCGTAACTGTGGAGAAAGTAAATGACGATGTGAACAAGGTTACCTTATCAAGAGGTCAAAAACCGAATTCAGGTTACAGTATTGCCATTCAAAATGTTCGATTTGACCAAAACGGTCAAGCGGTGATTTCATACACCCTTCAGGATCCAAAACCGGACACGATGTATGCTGAAGTAATCACGGAGGCGAAAGCCGTAACTTACGTTTCCTCAGCTTATAAAGCAGTAGCAGAACCAGCAGCTGCGAACTAAATTATACTTATTTAAAAGTGCTGCTCACCTTTATGGTGGGCGGCATTTTTTGGGTTACCCCCATAGAATGGCTGCTTTATGCGAACAAGTATGAAGATGCAGTTAAGTCAAAATCAACTAATATACACGCTACTATGGGCATAGTCTATTGAACAGCGAGAAGGAGCGAGTCATGTTAAAGAGATTGGAAGAACTGTTTGGAGTAGACCTTGGCACCTGTAACACACTTATTTATCAACAAAAAAAAGGGATTGTATTGTCAGAGCCATCTGTCGTCGCCATTCAAACGGATACCGGGGAGATTAAAGCTTTTGGCAAGGAAGCCTATGATATGATAGGGAGAACTCCAGCTAATGTGGAGGTTATCTATCCTTTAAAAGATGGGGTTATCGCGAATTTCGATATGACCTTAGCGATGCTAAAATATTTTATAGGCAAAATAAAAAGAGGTTATCAATGGTTTCGCAGCTTCCAAGTACTGATTTCCGTGCCTTGTGGCATTACGAATGTGCAAAAGCGCGCCGTCGAGGAAATGATTGTACATAAAGGAGCAAGGAGATCTATCACGATCGAGGAGCCGCTGGCTGCGGCTATGGGCGCTGGGCTGCCTGTAGCAGAACCAATTGGCAGTATGGTCCTTGATATCGGCGGAGGGACAAGCCAAGTAGCCATCATTTCACTGGGTGGAATTGTCGTAAGTGAGTCGGTTCGCCGTGGAGGCATGTCGATAGATCAGGATATCATTGAGTATGTGAAGAAAACTTATAATATGGCTATTGGAGAACGGACTGCGGAGGAAATCAAGAAGAATGTCGCTGCTGTTGTGATGCCTGTGAATGAAGTGAAGATGGATGTAAGAGGGCGTGACCTTGTGGAGGGCTTGCCAAGAATGATATCGATCTCATCGAAGGAAATTTTCGAAATTATGGATGATTTTATTAAATCCATTATAGATTGTATTCGACTCGCGATGGAGAAATGCCCGCCGGAACTTGCCGGTGATGTGATGGAGCAGGGCATCCTGTTGTGTGGGGGAGGCGCATTATTGCAAGGATTGGATAAGCGATTGCAGCAGGACATAGGCGTTCCGGTTCATCTCGCAGAGCATCCGATGGAATGTATTGCTCAAGGTACAGGGAAAATGCTAAACTTCAATGGGGCGATAATTGAACGGTCTGAAAAGATTGTGACAGAAGATCGAGAAAGCGTCCTGTAAAGGAGGCTTTTTCTATTGAAATTTAGAGCAGTATCTGATCAGACGAAAATGAATGTTATGCTTTGGAGTATTAAAAAGGAAATCATGAAAGAGAATAGGTATTTAGAATCCCTACCTTATGACCCTACGCCAATGATGGAGGTCGTGAAACACCACATCGATAGATGGGATCCCATAAAGCTTCTCGCGATGGATGGTCCGGAGGATGAGTATGATGGTGAAACGCGAACAATAACCATTTACATCACGAAACATCTAGATGATCTAGATGCTCCATCCCTCGGCAAGGCGATTAATAAGGTATTAGGTGATTCTTTTCGTGATGAATTTCAAGCAGACGAACAGTCTATTGAAATAGCTTCAAGTATCATATATTCACTAAGATCAGACGTATAGGAATGGGGTGTTGTTGTGAGCGAAATGCTTAACAAATACTGTGCCAAAATATTCGGTAAAACGGGTGTTATTATCGAGATTGGCGTCGTAAAAAAGGTTGCGAGCCGAACGGTTCACGTTGATTGGGGAACCAAAACGTGGATCTATCAGAATAAAGATTTCATCTGGGCACCGCTATCTAAAGAAGAGTTTGAAGAAAAATATAAGAAACCTAAATTTTCTGAAGGGGCGCTTGCCAGAGCCTCAGAATTAGGTTTAAAGATTACGTATAATTAATACAAAAAGAAGCCGATCTTTGGTCATCAAGGGTCGGTTTTTTTGTTTGCTCCAGAAATATTTTCATTTACATGGGAACAAATATTCGGTATTATGGAGATGGGTATAAATACCAATTAGGGAGGTTGAATCATTTGGGTCGTGTTGTATTATTTGAAATGAATAGTCAAGATCCGGAACGTGCTGCAAGTTTTTATTCGTCAGTTTTTGGTTGGAAGATTGCAGAGCCTAACTGGGGATACCATCCAGTAACAACAGGAAATGACGATAAATCTGGCATTAACGGCGGTATTTCTAAGGGACCCAGTGATTATCCACACGGAATAAGAATTCAAATCGAAGTTGACAACATAGATGAGGCACTTACGAAATCCGTTGAATCGGGAGCGCAAATTGTTAAAGGTAAAATGGAATTTGATCATTTTTATCTTGCTTATTTAGTGGATCCAGTAGGAAATGGGATCGGTTTAATACAAAATAAATAAGCAATAGGAGGGACGAATACATTGGAAAACAAAACGATGATTAAATTTCACTGTGAGACTCTTAGAAGAGAGTACCAATTAGTTGGTCAGAGTCTTACAGCCAATTTTCCAAAAGGCTTCCCAGATGCAGCCCTACAAATACAAAGTCAATTTGCTGAGAGAAGACATGAGATCACGAATGCTATGGATCAGGAAGTACTCTTTTCGCCATATATGTGTAATGGTATATTTGCTACTTATTTTGCTTGCCTTGAAGTGGACGATTTAACTTTAATACCCGAAGGGATGATTGGTTTTAAGCTCCCTACCGTCACTTATGCCAAAATAAATTGTACAACGAAAACAATAGGTGAAGCGTACACAAGAATATTTGAGTGGATGAAAGAAAATGGATATCAACAAAAGTTTTTGGATCATTCATGTCCGATCGAAATATATTACTTTGAAGAAAATGTAGAGGAAGAAAATGTTGAAATATTAATTCCTATAAGAGATTAATGACATAGAGGCGTGTTCTTTAGAAAAGAACACGTCTCTTTAATTACGAGAAGTTCCCAAGAATGTTTGAGATATGCACAGTGAAAACATAGCTAAAGGTTAAAATAAGGATTATTTAGTATTTAATATCGAACCGCCTAAGACAAAGCGATAGGTTAGATGATTATTAGCAACTTCATCAATACGTACGCCACCTGTGGCCGCTGAGGCTGTATGTATGATTTTGCCATTACCCAAATAGATACCAACATGTGTAATGTTTTCGATTGATTTATCAATTCCAGTGTAATTATTCGGATCTGTCCCTTTAAAAGGGACGAAGAAAAGTAAATCTCCACGCTGGGCTTGATCGATAGATGTGTAAGTCCGATTGGAAAAAGATTGAACATAGGATGCTTGGCTTCGAGAATCTTTTGGGATATCCATCCCAAGAGAAGAAAAATAAACCCAATGTGTGAAGTCGGAGCAGTCAAATGTGGATGGGTCCGATCGATCCGAACTGAATTCGTATGGAGTTCCATAATACATAGCGGCTTGTGAGATCACATTTTCTGCATAATTACCTTCTTTGGGCTGTATGGAGGGATTGGGCCATACTTGAACGAGTCCTTGAGTTCCTCCAAGGATTTTGACAGAGCTATTAGAGGAAGAAGCGGCATCTTGAGCGTGATAGCCACGCTTTTCTAGTTCAATGTTCGCGTCACCTCGTTGAAGCAATACGTCTTGATTTGTAATTTTAGGATCCAACAATCGACTATCCATACCGCCTTGCTGCGTGGAGACTCCAATTTTTGGAGGGGCAACATTCCCTTTACCGCACCCGGATAAAACAAATATACAGCTTATTGCAATTAGTATTTTTGTTGTATGTTTCATTATAAGCCTCCGATCGATGATACCCATATTATGTTTAGATCTGTCACATTTAATCCGATGGGCAGCATGATCGACTTGAGGTTAGATATTTGGTTTGCAGAGGGAGTGTTTTTCTGTGATGTAACACAAAATAGGATAAGGCAAGCTAATGCGATGAGGAGAATGCGTTTTGAATGTGAATAAAACAAATTTGTTACGTGAACCGGCAAAACGAAAGTTGCTTTTCAGCACAGGGATTAGCTGGTTATTCGATGCTATGGATGTAGGGATAATTTCGTTTATTGTTGCTGCGCTAGCTGTCGAATGGAAATTAGGTGCACAGCAGATTGGCCTGCTGGCAGCTATTAATTCGATCGGAATGGCCGTAGGAGCTTTACTAGCAGGCTCCCTTGCTGATCGATACGGACGTCGTATGGTATTGCTTGGGACGCTTGTTATATTCTCGACTGCCAGCGGACTCTCTGCTCTTGCCACTAGCTTTGTTATTCTATGTATCCTACGTTTCGTTACTGGAGTAGGTCTTGGCGGGGAACTTCCTGTCGCATCAACTCTTGTTTCTGAGTCATTTCCCGTTAATGAAAGGGGACGTGCTGTCGTTCTACTAGAAAGCTTCTGGGCATGCGGGTGGATCGTCGCGGCGCTTATTGCTTATTTCATCATTCCTACATACGGCTGGCGTTCGGCGTTTGTTATCGGTGCGCTGCCGGCTTTATATGCTTTATACCTCAGACGATCGGTTCAAGATTCACCTAGATTTACCGAGCTGCGTAGTCGGAAATTGTCATTCCGCGAACGTATTGCTTCCGTATGGTCATCTAAATATCGAAGATCGACCGTAACACTTTGGATTTTATGGTTCACAGTAGTATTTTCCTATTACGGCATGTTTCTATGGCTTCCAACGGTCATGGTTCTAAAGGGTTTTGGCCTCGTGAAAAGCTTTCAATATGTATTGATTATGACGTTGGCACAGCTTCCAGGTTATTTTACCGCTGCTTATTTTATTGAGAAATTCGGACGTAAGTTTGTACTCGTCACCTATTTGCTGCTAACAGCAGCAAGCGCATTATGGTTCAGTAATGCTGAAACGGAAGGGCTGCTGATAGCAGCGGGCGTTAGTTTATCTTTTTTTAATCTTGGGGCATGGGGAGCCATGTATGCTTACACACCGGAGTTGTACCCAACCGAAGTTCGCTCTACGGGTGTTGGGCTTGCCGCATCCATCGGACGTATCGGCGGTATCATTGGTCCGTACCTTGTAGGTTTGTTGGTGGCGAGTAATAAAGCAATCACCTCCATTTTTATGGTATTCTTCGTAGCGATTGTCATCGGAGCACTCGTTTTATTGTTTTTTGGCAAAGAAACAAAAGATACGGACCCCGATTATGCAGCTGATCCTACCTAAAGGATATTCCAAGATGACGGATTAACAACAAAAAACCACGCAACAGTGCGTGGCTTCTCTGTAATTTTTCTATTAGTTACTAATTACGTTGTCTCACGTTCAATGATTTCCTCTAGTTCTGAACTATGCTCGTTTGCAGCTGCAATGATTTCTTGATCTACCTTATTTTTTCCTTGCATGAGCTCTGCCGCTTGTGCCTGATTGTTCAACTGTTCTTCCTCTTGGCCGATCCCATGCGCTCCTTGATGTCCACTGTTTGTTGTCATTGTCATGAAGGCTCCCTTGCTGTTATTTAAAAGGATACAACAAACTGTAATATGCACGAGAATAAGGTTGTTTTATTCATTATAGGAGATAATGAGTAAACAAGTAATATACAATATTCTCAGGGCGGTGGGTATGAACTATGATTTATATTTATAACGATTTCGGAGGAACACATACAACAGCTTTAGCAGCAGCTTATCATCTCAAAAAATTGGACGGTTCTCACGAGCCCTCAAGAGATGAAATACTGAATACACACAATTTCAATAAGCTAGTTTATAAAGACAGAGGGAAATTTTACTTTCATGGCAAGGATGAGGATGGCAATAAAGTATACACAATGGGCAGAGGGAGGTCTAAAATCCTCGTTCCGGGCGTTTTTAATCTCATTGATATGCTGATTGAAGAAGAGGTTCTCGACGCAAAAATCATTTTATCCAATACGTCTCCAACTGTGCCTTTTGCGATGACGTGTGGTGGAATGCTTTCACGATGGTTAAAAATTGATTTCATAGGTGTGCCCTTATTGGTTATAGGGGCAAAACAAGCGTATAAAGACATTTTTAATCTCGTTCAACATACGAAACAGACCGCGAAAACGTCAAACTCCCATTAATTATGCTTGATAATAAAGAGTTCAAGTAATTATTCAAGTTTCAAAAGATAAAATCTTATGGGAGGTTCTCATATGAAGAAGTTTCATCAACGTCCAAATACATTTGTTAGTCATGTGCATTTAATCGTAGAAGAGCTTCAAAAGTCATTATCGTTCTATCAAGGGGTCTTAGGGTTTCAAATTTTGGATCGCACACGATCCTCAATTTCAATGACGCTAAACGGAAAGGATGCTCTGGTTACCCTAGAACAGCCAGTAGATGTCTTACCGAAAGAACCGCGTCGTTCAGGACTTTATCATTACGCAATACTACTGCCGGATCGGAAAGAGTTGGCAAAAGTCATTCAGCACTTCATTGATATCAAATACCCGTTACAAGGATTATCTGATCATCTTGTGAGCGAGGCGCTGTACTTGGCGGACCCAGACGGGAATGGGATGGAAATTTATGTAGATCGTCCATCTGAAAGCTGGGAATGGATTGGGGAGCAAGTCACTATGGCAACTGAACAGGTTGATTTACACAGTCTTTTGTCCGAAGCGAATGAAGAGAAGTTCACGGGTTTGCCGTCAGATTCTATTATGGGGCATATCCATCTACATGTTTCAGACCTCTCTAGAGCAGCGGAATTTTATATGGATGGACTTGGGTTTAAGGTTGTTTATCAAATAAGCAATCAAGCGCTCTTTATTTCGAGTGGAGGATACCATCATCATATCGGATTAAATATCTGGAACGGTAAAAACATACAAGAACCATCTCGTAACAGCGTTGGTCTGAAATATTTCACAATTGTATTTGCCGATGAAAAAACTAGAGATGGCGCCATAAAGAATCTAGAACTGTTGGGCTATCCTGTAAACGAATATATAGCAGTCGACCCATCAGGAAATCATATTCGGTTAACCGTCGCCATGGATTAGCAGCCAGAAGCCGCATTGGTCCTGAACGAGTCACGCCCTTAAGATCCATCGCAATTATGCGATGGTTTTTTGCATTTTCTAAAGCTATATGGGATTGTTTTCCTGACTTTTTGACATACTATGCGATATGGCATTGTGAAACGAGGGATTGTTTAACGTGCAGAACATGAATAACTACTTACCTGCCGATATTATTGAGTTGGAACAGCTGCTTCAAGAGGCTCTCAATGATAATCCAAATCTAATTGCCAAATATGTCATGCTTGGACAGCAAACGGCCGCCATCTATTACATAGAAACATTAGTTGATCAGGATTTGCTTCAAAGGGATATTATTCAACCTTTATTAACTTTAGTCGATGTACCTTCAATAAGTGAAACAGACCGATTTCCCGTTGCAGGGATTATTGAGGTTAAAGATACTCAGGCTGTTGTGGAAAAATTATTGTTCGGATGGGTGTATCTTCACTCCGATGATTCCCGTTTTAATCTTATGCTGAATATGTACAAACCTACTAATCTGAACTTTTCAAAAGCTGATATTGAAAGCCAAGTATTTGGCCCGCAGATCGCCTTCAACGAAATATTAAGGTCTAACGTTGCCTTGCTCCAAATGTATCTGCCGAGTCCAAACTTATGTCAGGAGAACTTGGAAGTTGGAGTGGATATCAAGACACAATTGGCGATGTTTTATATCAAAAATCTTACTGATAATGAGCTCATTAAACGAGTACGCGATAGGATCAATAGTCTTGAGATAGATGGTGTGGTATCCAGTGCACAATTAGTACAGTTAATTGAGGATAATAAATTTACGATCTTCCCGCAGTTTGTAATGACCGAACGTATAGATCGTACAGCTTTTTCACTATCAGAAGGGAAAATTGTTCTGTTTGTTTCCGGAAGTCCGTTTGCCATTGTATGTCCTTCGACGATGATGGATTTCTTCGCTTCCCCGGAAGACCATCAAGTTCGCTGGAATATGGCTACCTTTTTCCGGCTTTTGCGGGTTGGAGCCATGGTTTTATCTTTACTATTCACACCCGTCTATGTAGCTGCATTAACGTATCATTATGAAATCATTCCTTCTGCCATGGTCGTGCCGCTGGCTGAATCTCGAACACGGGTACCATTTCCCCCCTTAATGGAAGCTTTGTTTCTGGAAATTACGATCGAGCTGCTTCGTGAAGCAGGCGCAAGACTTCCGACCAAGATTGGTCAAACAATCGGAATCGTAGGTGGTATCGTCATCGGACAGGCAGCCGTGCAGGCAGGATTTACAAGTAATATTCTCATCATTATCGTAGCGCTTGGAACATTGGCATCGTTTATTACTCCGATTTATCTAATGGGCATTACGATTCGTATCATCCGGTATCCAATCATTATACTCGCAGGCTTTTATGGAGGAATTGGTATCATGATTGGAATCTGCTTTTTGATCATTCATCTTCTTCGTTTAACAAGTCTGGGACAACCTTATTTGTACCCGCTCTATCCGTTTCGAAAAGTGGACTTGAAAGACAGCATTTTGAGATTACCTTTCACTTTTTTGCGCGAACGCTCGACGTATATCCGTGGTGATGATACCTACAGGTTTGAGGAACAAGAAACTGCGGCTAGCCACGGAGATATTGATGAATAATGGACAAGGAGGAGTTGAGGTGAAGACTGGCAGTCCTCCAAAGAGATTGATGTTTAGTTCATTTCTCTTATTCTTTGTTATTCTTGCCAATCAGGTAGGAACTGGTTTGTCTGGATTTCAGCGTATCATTTTCCAATCGGCGGGGCATGATGCCTGGATATCCGTCTGTATGGCTGGGGCATGGTCTCATCTAACGGTTTGGGTCATGCTGCGAACACTTAAGCTGAATCCGAACATGGACCTGTATGAAGTTCACAAGGACCTTTATGGTCGATATGTCGGGGGAATAATCAACGCTTTGATTATGCTGTATATGCTAACTGCGGTCATCGTGATATCCCGCAATTATGTGGAAATGGTCCAGACCTGGATATTCCCGGACCTGCCAACATGGCTGCTGAGTGCTTTTTTGGCTATGTTAATTACTTATGGCGTTCTTGGCGGTATTCGGATTGTTGTTGGGATCGCCTTTATATCTGCAATTTTAACAATTTGGTTGATTATATTTTTGTACTTTCCTATTCGATATGCAGAATGGACACATCTTACACCGATCATGGAAGCAAGCATTTCTGAGCTAGCTCAAGGCATGGTTAAAATGTCATTGACCATCGTAGGGTTTGAAATTCTGATGTTTGTGTATCCTTTTATTCGTAACAAACACCGTGCTCCATTGTCCGCCCATTTGGGACTTTTTGCGACCACTGTCATCTATGTAGCTGTTATGTTGGTCACGATTGTTTACTTTAGTCCTGGTCAATTATCGAAGACCGTTTGGGCTACGTTTAGTCTTTTTAAGATTGTTGCGTTTCCATTTCTGGAACGCTTTGAATATGTGGCTATCAGTATATGGATGTTGGTCGTCCTTCCAAACTTAATGATGTACATGTGGGCAGCGTCCAAAGGAATTAAACGAATATTTGGATGGAAGCAAAAATATGCCCTTTATACCTTTGCTCTTATATTGGTTGTTGTATCGATCTTTTTTAAAACACGATTACAGATTAATATTTTAAATGACATCTTTTCGAAAGCTGCCCTGACCATTGTTTTTGGTTATCCTTGGGTACTTTACGCGGCGGTTTTATTCAAACAACATTTTCACAAGAAAAGAGAGGGGATCTAATGAGAAAATCCCTGCTAATTCTGTCGGTTATCGTACTACTTTTTCCTACTGGCTGTGTGCAAAAGAGGATTTTGGAAGAATTAGGACTCATTGTCATTGTTGGTTATGATCCTCAAGAGAATGACCGCATCAAGGGAACAGCACTGCTCCATCAAATTGATCCGGAAGCGAAAGAAAAGGTTCAAGTCGTCGTTACAACCGGTAACACAAGCAAAGGGATTCGAAATGCTCAAAACCGTGAAGTATCAAAGCGTGTCGTTAGTGGACAGCTCCGAATTGCCATGTATAATGAGAAGTTAGCCCGGAATGGGATCTTATCTCTTACCGATACACTATCAAGAGACCCTTCCATTTCGGATACCATGTTTGTGACCATTAGTAAAGGGAGCACGGAGAATATCATCACCCATCGATTTCCGGAAATAAGCAATATTGGAACCTATCTTTATAAAATGATTCGTCAAAATATTCAAGGAGAACAAATCCTCTCATGCACACTGCATGAATTTATTCATGATGTATATGCAGTAGGAAAAGACCCGGTTCTCCCAATTGTTGAGCGTTCTGGCGACGAAATTTCAATGCATAATACGGCAATGTTTCATAATGATAAGATGGTAGGAGGGCTTAGGGTGGACGAGGCTTTTGTGCTTAAACTTATTCGAGATCGTTACAGAGCCGGTGCGTTGGAATTAACCTTGGACGCTGAACCTTTCAAACTAATTAAGTCTGGAATTCAGACTGATAAAATTAATATCGTGATAGAGAATATCACAAGTTCCAGTAAAATTAAGCTAATTGACCCCGCTGTTCCGTCATATTCTGTTCATATATCTATGCAAGCCAGAGTTCAAGAGATTTCAAACGAGATGAATTTAGGAGAACCAAAGGTCGTTCATGCCCTCGAAAAGGAGATTGCTAAGGAATTAGTTCGGCGTGCGCAACATCTCATTACCAAAACCCAAGCGGTTAATTCGGATCCGGTTGGGTTTGGTGAGATTCTTCAATCAAAGGTGCGACACGCCAATTTGACGGATGAGAAGTGGAGGGAAATGTATCCCAAAGCCAAGGTTCAAGTGGACATCAAGGCAATCATGGTTCGCTCAGGTGTGGTTGAGTAGTTGGTTTGAATTTCAACCCTCTCGTGATTCCTTCAAAAGCCGCTTAGCTTCGTTCCGATCTACAACTTGAAGCTTGTTCAGTATCGTAGACACATTGTTGGCTACGGTCTTAGAACTAATATGCAAGCGCGTGGCGATTTGAGCGTTGGTGTCCCCTTCAGCGATACGCTCCAATATCTCCATCTCTCGCTTGGACAGCTCGGCCAAAGCAGGGTGTTCCACGGTGTTCACCAGCTTCGGCGCCGAAAAGTAATGCATCATCCGTGCCGCGATATCCGAGCTAAATACAGCTCCGCCACTGCCAACCATGCGGATCGACTGCATCAGCTCAACTTCATCCGCGTCCTTCAGCACGTAGCCCTTGGCCCCGACACGCATAGCAGTAAAGACTGACTGATCGTCCCGGAACATGGTAAGGATTAACACCTCGATATTTGGATATTTCTCTTTAATCAACCGCGTGGCCTCGATCCCATTCAGTCCTGGCATGCGAATATCCATCAAAATCAAATCTGGCTGGTATTGTTCCGCCAGCTTCAAAGCTTCATCTCCAGTGGAAGCTTCTCCAACAACTTCCAAATCTTCTGTCGTTTTTAGCAAATTTCTGACTCCACTGCGAAATATCGGATGGTCATCTGCGATTATGATCTTCATGTTTAATCATCAATCTCCTTCAAGTTTCAAATCTCTCGACACCAACTCTTACAGCGGCAGCACAGCCAAAACTCTTGTGCCCCGGTTTTCAAGCCTCTCTATTGTGCAGTGTCCACCCAATTCAGCAGCCCTTTCCCGAATGGAGACAAGGCCAATGCCGCCTTTACTGCCCGAAATCCCTGGCCGAGAGGGGAGAGCTGTGCCATTATCCGTTATTTCCACCCGCAGCTGGTGGGAAGAGGAGACGTCCAACCGGATGGCACAGGAGGTAGCTTTGGCATGTTTAATGACGTTAACAAGGGACTCGGTAACGATTCTATACACGGCCACCTCCACCGCTGCAGGCAGAGAGGGCAAGGGCTGTGGCGCTTGCAGCTCCACGTTCAGTGGAGCTGCTCCCGCTTCATCCGCAAGCAGCATTGCAGGCTTGGACAGCAGGGCGATCCGCTCTTGGATCGCCCCAATCAACCCCAGCTCATCCAGCGTAGGCGGGCGCAAGTCATGGACCAAGGTGCGGATTTCATCCACCGTGGATCGAATGACTTGCCGCAAATCCGCCAGCATCTCGATGGCGGTATCGGGCTGCTTGACGACGTATTTCTGAGCCGTCGCTGCGTTTAGAGCAAGCGCGGCCAGTCTCGGCGCCAGATCGTCGTGTAAATTCTTGCGAATTTGCCGGCGTTCTTCTTCACGGGCTAATACCAGTTTCTCCCGCGACTCCTGCAAGTCTTGAGCCAGCAGCTTCATGCCCAGCGTCATGTTTACATTTTCAACGATCGGTCCTGCTTGCCGTAGTAGGACATCTAGAAACTTACTATCTTCTAAGGTAAATGTTTCTCCAGGCGATCTACTTGCAATGTGGAGCATGCCAAGCTCTTCTCCCCTATGAATAATAGGCATTGCATGAAGGTCATTAAGAGGCTCACCGGCAGAAGCAACTAAAGTGTCCTGACCACCAACACCAATAGAGATACCGGTATAAGGGAGGCGTAAAGCATCTTTCACTGTCTTAACGACGGCATCAAGCATGTCTTCCGGGGCTAGCGGCTGAATGAATTGATTGCCGAGCTCTAAAAGAACCGCATACGGGTCATCATGTCGACCTTTCATAAGCCGGTTAATTTGGCGCTGCAGCCATTCTTTTAATGGAGCGAACGCTACTGCAACTACAGCTGTGGCCAAAAGGGATACGATATAGTTATCCCGGGTTTGAAATAAACGGCTTAAATAAAGAATAGCCAGTGTGTACAGTAGCACAACACAGATGGATAGGGCAGCATAGACAAGCGTCCGATTAACGAGCGGGTCGATGTTCCACAGCCTCTGCCGCAAAATCGCAATCATTAGCGTAATGGGAATTGCGGTTAAGGAGAGGTTTAAAATGGCGTTCAAATAAACGTAAGTCATAGCTGTACCGTCGTTGAGACTGGGGTCAAATAAAGCGCTCATCCCAACGAATCCGACGAGTCCGATCGAAACCCCAAACACCACCCATTTGGTTTGCTGCCGCTGGGCTGGCGAGGACACTTTGCGGAAACGGTGAACTTGTGAATAGATGAGTATGAGCGTTGATCCCCCATACCAGAATAGTTGAAGGAATGGGGGAATATGAACGGAATTCCACACATTTCCTTCAAAGAAGAAATTTAATACATCAACGAACACAATCAGACCAAAAACAGAACGAGTCCATCTCGGCACGAACATTCCGTCAGGAAAAAGAAAGAAAAATAGAGACAATGAAACCCATCCAAACATGGATACAAACATAAACCAGTTGTGGACGAGTGTAGAACCATCAGAGGCAACCATGACCAGTGAGGGGAATGACGTACCAAAAGAAACCATAGCTAGAGCTGCAAGCAGTCCCATCGGTTCTCGAAAACCTTTCCACAGTACAATAGCAGAAGTGGAGTAAAATACAAACGTAAAGACGCAGTCAATGAGCACAAACATTAGAGCATAGCTTTCTAAGCTTAGTCCCTGTTCGGGCAAAGGCATGGCAGGGACTAGTATGCCGCACCCTTGGACAATACATGTTTGTACCAAAGCCGTATAATACTTCGGAATGCTTCCTATATACATCGCGACAGTTATCAAGCTGAAAACAAGCACAAACAGCTGCAAGATCAACATTCTCCAAGCTGATTTTCGTACACTTCGCACTTCCGGATTACTTCCTTTGACAATCTCCATCGACATTCCCCAATCGCGTTCCTATTTGATTCCTTATTCAACTAATTATAGCTTGATCCCTGGCTTCATGAAAATAGTAATAGGATAATTTCCCATTGACTATCCTGTGTATTCCCAAAAAAAATCTAAAAGTTCCCGAAAAGTCGGGAGTCTCTGCTCTGTATTCTGTGATTTCCCACCGTGTAATCTAAATAGCAGAGAAGCACAAATTCGATTTTGGAGGATGAGGTAAAATGAATGAGAAGCAAATTATCAAATGGTTAGGCATGATCTGTATCCTGGCAGGGATTACACGAATGGGAATGACACCAGCTTCAATTATTTGGGGGACAGACAGCACGCAAGAGCTGACAACGGGCTTGATTGCTTGTATTTTAATGTCAGTCGGGACGATCGTCACCTATATGGTACAATCGCGTGAAACGGGAGTCACCGGATTCATTACGACACTTTTTATCATTGTGGGGAACATTTTAACGACTGCGATGCTGTGGTCCCAATTTGCAGCAGGCGGGGCGGAAGCGGTCATGCCAGAGAGTACTTTAGTTAACATCTCTAGAATGTTTGGCATGCTTGGTTTCATGGGCGGCACCTTGTTATTCGTGATATTGACATTCCGGGCTAAAGTGTTTCCGCGCTGGGTTCCCGGATTATTCTTGCTTATGATTCTCTCCATGGTCATTCCAGTGGCAGATAATAAATGGTTTGCCTTCTTCTGGGGATTAACTTACGTAGGGATGGGATACAGCATCTGGGCAAACAAATTAAACACATCAACTGTGAAATCAGTGAATCGTGCTTCTGATGTTATGAATACGTAAATAGTTAGTCCGATAGTCGTAGGGCCTCCATTAGAGGACTACGGCTGTTTTCAATTTCTGGTACAATGAAAGAGAACTAATTATGACATGATATCCTTACTAGGAGTGATAATGATGCTAAATCGAACGAACGATTCAAAGGTGCGGATCGAGCCATGGGCAGAGTCGGATCTTGCATTGTTGTATCGCATGAATGCACCTGAGATGTTGGAGCACTTGGGTGGTCCGGAGACGGAAGAACAAATTCTGGCGCGCCACAAACGTTACGTCGAGATTGGAGGAAGGGGGAATGGCCGGATGTTCAGCATCGTCCTGCTTCCGGAATTAGAAAAGGTCGGCAACATTGGGTACTGGGAACGTGTCTGGCAGGAAGAGACCGTTTATGAGATCGGTTGGGGGGTTCTGCCAACTTACCAAGGCAGAGGTATAGCAAGCGCGGCAACTGCGGCGGCTGTTGCCAGTGCAAGAGCGGAACAGAAGAACAGGTACATTCACGCGTTCCCGTCGGTCGACAACCCCGCATCTAATGCCATTTGCCGGAAACTAGACTTCACGTTCAACGCCGAGTGCAGCTTCGAGTACCCTCCCGGGAGCTTTATGAGATGCAACGACTGGAGATTGGACCTTACTGCAGCAACATAGGATGGAGCACCTTGAGAACTACATACATTAATGAATAATCAACAGCGGTGCATAAACTCTTTTTATAAAATGAACGTGAATAATTTGATTCCGATAAGCCATAATACTTATGACGGTGAAACAAGAGAGGTGTGGTTCCGTTGTACATTCAACGAGATAAATACCAGGGAAGTTGTTTTTGAATCCGTATAGAAGCGAGGAGATGTGCCGCAAACACTTAGTGTAGTACTTGTACTGCAATAATGGATGAGGTATAGACCAAGCCAAGTAAGGATCAAGGCATAAGTACCATCAATCAATTCACCGTCAAGAAGAACTCCGAAAGGAGTTCTTTTTCTTTTTAACAAACATAATCATGAGCCACAATCCCTAAATTATTTATAAAATATGTGAACGATTTTTCATACTCAGTCGTACTATAGGTGTTTCCACAAGAAAATCTAAAATATAAAGCGGAGGTAATCAATATGGCTAGAACAATTGAATTTTCGAATGATGCACTTATTCTTCATCTCTCGGGATTGACAAGTGCTGCGGCTTTGAAACAACGTGTTGAAATTCCGTATTCGGATATAATGAATGTTTCAATAGATGACTTTAAGTTATCCATGTTTCAAATTAGAGTAGGTACTTCAATCGCTGATATTAGAGAAGGACGTTTTCTGATCGGAGATAGATGGTGTTTCATTTCCTATGAGAATCATAAGGATGTCGTCATCCTTGAATTAAATAATCATCAATTTGGAAAAGTTGTTTTCCAAATTGAGGATCCTCTGGAAATCAAAGAACGTATTCTGGAACATAGAACGAACAAAACGATTTAACTGAAATGACAACAAGCTTGACTTTGAAACTGGTTAGAACTATACTGGTTACAACGAGTAGGTGATGATGAATGAAACAGATTAGCAGTCGCTTTTCGATAGCTGTTCATATCCTGTCGTTAATTGCGACAATTCCAACGGAATGTACAGGTGATTTCATAGCTGGCAGCGTGAATACGAATCCTGTCATCATTCGCAAAATTATTGGGATGCTGAAGAAGGCAGGACTCGTTGAAGTACGTGCTGGAGTTGGCGGAACTTCGCTGTGTAAGGATACAGATCAAATTACATTACTTGATGTATACCGGGCAGTGAAAGTGATCGAGAATGGGGAATTGTTTAATTTCCACAACCATCCTAACCCCAATTGTACGGTAGGGAGAAATATTGAATCAGCCCTTCGTGCAGAAATGCGCGATGCTCAAACCGCGATGGAACAAAAATTGTCAAACGTTTCCTTGCAACAGCTGATATCTAATTTTAAATAAAAATAGCTCTTAAATGAGCTAATTTTTATAATTTAGTTGTAACTGAAATAGTTATAACCAAAGTGATTCTAACTCATTAATAAATAATCCGATGGAGGTTTTTAACAAATGAAAATTCTAGTAACTGGTGCTACGGGACAATTAGGATCAAAAGTGGTGGAGGCTTTACTTGCATCTGTACCAGCTGAAAAATTAGCTGTTAGCGTAAGAGATACGGAGAAAGCAACCGAATTAAGTTCTCGGGGAGTTGAAGTACGCCATGGTGATTTTGATGATCCAGCATCTCTTGATAAAGCGTTCGCTGATGTTGACCGCCTGCTTATCGTTTCGACGCAAGGGGATAACGAAACTCGAATTCGTCAACATTTAGCTGCTGTATCCGCGGCTGAGCGCGCTGGGGTTGGTTTCATCGCGTATACTAGTGCCACAAACGCAGAGGAAAGCTCTCTCTTTCTCGTGCCAGTGCATCGCGCGACAGAGCAAGCGATTCGCAAAACGGGAATTCCTTACTCATTCCTGCGTAATAACTGGTACATTGAGAATGAGATTGGAACGATACAAGGGGTATTGGCGGGTGCACCGCTCGTGACTTCTGCAGGAGCCGGCAAGGTAGGGTGGGCTTCTCGTGGGGATTATGCACAAGCGGCAGCAAATGTGCTTGCAGGTAACGGACATGAGAATACCGTTTATGAGCTATCAGGCACACTGATCACACATGAAGAACTCGCGGCGGTTCTGGCAAAGGTCCTTGATCGTGAGGTTCCAATTCAGCAAGTTGACGATGAGACTTACGGTAAAATCATGATCGGCGCAGGGGTTCCTGAGCAAGTCGTTCCCATTCTTGTTGCTATCCAAAGCGCGATTAGAGATGGCGTTCTAGAACTAAAGAGCAACGATCTTCAGACACTTCTTGGTCGCCCGGTTACACCACTTAGCGAGGTGATTGAAGAGCTTGTGAGCGGAATGAAGTCATAAAGCAAGTATAATCACAAAAAGCCGCAGTCTTTTATAGATAGCGGCTTTTTGTGATTATTAGCTTCGAACAAGTTCATTCAAGCTATAATGATATTATCATGGTTCATAAGTAGTTCCTCCATAAATAGAAAATAACGAGCTAGCTTCATAAATTGGATGGTATAAATAGCACGAAAGTGGTTGATGAATTTAAAATCGAATTCCTATATAATTTTCACCGAAGGATCCATTTTACTATGAAAAGGTGGTTATTTTATGAATATGTATATCTATTTCGGGATATTTTCAATCATACTATTATTTGGTTTAGTCGTTACCTTTATGATTGGTTTTTCTCGTAAGAATCGTGAAGGTGATCAATCCTATTTCCAAAAAACAGAGGTGAAATGGGTTAGACTTACCTCTTTTTATGTGATTTCAATTGCTGCAGGATTATTAGCCTTGCTAGCGTATATTCGGTATTCGATCGGATAAAAATGACCACGTCTTCGCTGCATAATGCGAAGCGTGGTCATTTTAAAATGTCTTGAAAACAATTACTATTAAAGGGATGGCATTCGGAGGGGGATTCATAGAAAATGGAAAAGTTGAACAACAAGAAAATCGTTATTGCGGGCTCAAGAAAAACAGAAGAAATGAGCCTATTAATTGAGAAGCAGGGAGGTATCCCTGTCATTCGTCCTTTGCAAGGCCTTTTATATTTTGATGAATCGGCGATAGAACAAGAATTAATATTTTGCGTGAATAACAAGATTGATTGGTTTGTTCTTACAACAGGCACAGGAACAGATACGCTGCTGGGTGCTGCAGAACGGTTAGGAATTCACTCAACCTTGATTCAAAAAATGAAGGAAGCGAAGGTAGCGGCACGCGGATATAAGACGTATGCTTTGCTTAAGAAATTGGGTATAAAACCTGAAGTTGTCGATGAGGATGGAACGACACAAGGGTTAATTCAAAGTATGGACTTTTGCGATTTCGCGGGCAAAACAGTAGTTGTCCAGTTACATGGTGAACCTCAGCCCGATTTGATCCAGTTCTTAGAGAATCAGGGGGCAAATGTTATTCAACTGCTGCCTTATCGCCATGTAGAGCCGGAATCATCCACTTTGGAGACGCTATGTCATGAACTTTCAACGAAATCGATTGATGCTGTTTGTTTCACAACCGCGGTGCAGGTGCGATATCTGTTTGAATATGCGAAACGTCAGGGGATTACGGATATCGTTCGAGAATCGTTCAACACACGAGTACATGCAGTCGCGGTCGGCAAAGTAACGGAAGAAGCGTTGAGAGATGAAAAACTGGACCATGTAATAGTACCTGAAATTGAACGGATGGGGGCCATGGTTATTGAATTAGTGAAGTATTATGAAAATCAACTTCCTTAGAACGTTAAATAGGTGCAAATTACGAAAAAATGCAGGGATTTTTTGGGATTTATTGAATTAATCAACGGATGGCTAAATGCTTTACTAGGAAGATGGGGAGGATAGGAAATGTTATCACAGGTTTTGATAATTCATTAGCGATTACTCGTTAATGGATTTATTAATATCGAAATTGAAGAGTTTCAGGGCGCCATCTATTATTTATATTTGGAAAGCTACTAAACCATAACTGTTTGGAGGTATACCATGAAAGAAGTTATTTTTACAGAGAAAGCACAAAACCCAGGGGGAATGCCCTATTCGCAGGCAATTAAAGCAGGTAATACGGTATACGTAGCTGGACAAGGACCTTTTGATCCTGAAACTGGTAGGGTAGTAGGAAGTACTTTGGATGAACAAGCGAGAAGGGCATTAGAAAACCTGAAAGCAATTTTAGAAGAATCGGGCGCTGCTTTGAAAGATGTTGTTAAAGTAACAGTCTTCCTTGGAGAAGGAGCAGGCTTCGATGAATTTAATTTGATTTACAAAGACTACTTTTCTAAACCATACCCAGCACGAACCATAGGACCATCAAATATGGGTTTTATGGTTCAGATTGATGCTATAGCTGTGATTGAATAGTAGAGTAATGAAAGAATGTGAACTAATTGAATAAAAAGATACTGCAGATTTTAATAGGTTTATGTTGTTCGCCGTTGATATTTGTAGCAATGTATTTTGATTATTTTTATAAAATTTCATATTTTTATTTCATAGCTAGTGTAGTTCCATTCATATTTATTAGAAATTATAAAAACATACTAATAGGTTTCATTTTATCATGCATAGTTTCTATTCTACTGGTAAATATGTATATCCCAAAAACAGAAACTTTCTTTAAACCATTTGGTCAAATTCTAGAGTTGTTGGTAGTGATGGAAGCAATTATTTTTGGACTCGTGCAGTTAGTATTCTTATTGTTAATTAACTTTCTTAGGAAATCAAGAAATCAAAGATTTTGATACGGATACCGCTTAATTCCTTAAACAGGAAATAAGCGGTTTTTTATTCATCAGTAAAACTACTTTCCAATTAGTTAGTATGCAATTCGTTGCCTTTGTGAATCATAAGAAAAAGCTTTAGTGTGAAAGTTTTTGGATGTTTATTACTATATGTTGTGGCTTGAATATAACTTTGGGGGGCTATTTCATGGGGTTTATTGGACTTTATGTTTTGAATACAATCTTTATGTTAATCGTAGCGATCCGTGAAGTACGTCGTCCGGAAAAAGCTTTGAACTGGCTAGCTATAGGTCTGATATTTCCTGTTCTTGGATACGTCATATATCTTATCATTGCCAACCCAATTCATTTTTGTAAAGAGAGACTCACTTCTCCGAACAATGTGTCAGATCCATTGCCTAATTCGTTCAGTCCTGCTTCCTCCATCATCGCTCAATCTGTAAGTCAGTTGACGGTGCATGGACTTAGGAGTGGCCGAGTTCAATTGCTTACGAACGGCATAGAAACCTATTATAAACTTATCGCATCCCTACAGAATGCGCAAAGCACCGTGGAAGTGGAGTATTACACATATCGGGATGACCAGATTGGCAAACGAATTACGGATATCCTGATTGAACGAGCCGAAGCTGGCGTGAAGATCCGTTTCATTAGAGACGGATGGGGGAGTAAACAATTTCCAAAACATGTGATCAATCGGATGATGGATGCCGGAATTGAATGCCGGACGATATTTCCATTGAGTTTTCCTTGGATACCCACTTTGACTTATCGGGATCATTGTAAGATTGTCGTCATCGATGGAATCGAAGCTTTCACAGGTGGTATCAATGTAGGGGATGAGTATACAGGATTAAAGCCAGACGTAGGCTTTTGGCGTGATACTCATATGCGATTAGTCGGAGAAGTTGCAATTGATTTGCGGACAATATTCGATGTCCATTGGAATATTGCTTCGAAGGAAAAGATTCCGCAAAAGGCTAAACAGGGTATAAGAAATAGGTCAAAGCCAATCATTCCAAGTGTCAAAGTTTCACTTTCCGGATGGTCGGAAGAATGGGGTGCGGAATTGGATGCGGGCGTTGATCCCGTTTCTGGCACAGAGTCGCTGCACTATGCATACATGCAAACGTTAGAGAGTAATCCTGGGATTCCTACTGAAGTTATCCGGCAGGCTTACTTCATTTGTCTGACACAAGCGACTAAGTCCATAGATATTACCACACCTTACTTTGTGCCCGAATCAGATATCATTATGGCGTTGAAGACAGCCGTGGCACGCGGTGTGCGTGTACGATTGCTGGTTCCACGTCATGTTATTCCCAAAATCGTGGGACCTGCGAGCCGTACATATTATGGAGAATTGATTGAATCAGGAGTTCAAATTTATATGTATGAGAAAGACATGCTTCACGCAAAGGTAATGATCATTGATGAAGAAATGGCAGGCGTAGGTTCGGCGAATTACGATATGCGAAGTTTTCGTTTAAATTTCGAGGTCATTGAACTCTTATACAGTGCCGATGTGGGACGCGAACTCACAGAGCAATTCGAGCGTGATCTACTTGATTCCGTACCATTGCAAATGGAAGAATTAATACAACGCTCCTATCCACAGCGTATAATCGAGCAAACAGCACGCTTATTTTCCCCATTGTTATAAAAATTATATTCAAAAAGACACCAACGAGCAGGACGTCATGGCGACTTGCTTTTTTTGATCTGTTCAATGTATCTGTTCAATGTATATCGCAATCAAAGTTCCAATTGATCAAAAAAGATTCCAGCATGAACAGTTGACATTACTACGATTACGTAGTAATTTAACAGTAGAAATTAATTACGATATCGTAGTTTATGGTAAGAAGAAAGGAATGTTCATGCAGCAGCTGTTTGAGCTTATTTTCAAAAATGGACTTCGTCCACTTAGTATGTTTCCTGATACGACCTACCTGGAACTGCAGCTCACGAGTTCTGATTTTTCCACATTGTTGTTGCTGAAATTTCATGGGCAGCTGACAATGTCCCAAATGGCAGATCACTTGGGTGCGCCTCTTAGTACGGCGACCAGTATTGCCAAGCGGCTTGTTCGAAAAGGCTATATCTATAGAGAGAAATCGCAGCAAGATCAGCGAATCATTGTTAATCGATTGACGGAGGACGGGGAACTGATTGCCGAAGAGGCGCTGGGTACGATGAATGTCATGTTTGGGCGTATTGAAAATGCCTTGACGGCTGAGGAGCTTCAGCAATTCATTCATCTCTCGTTAAAAGTGGCTAAAGCTTTGCAGCAGAATGCAAATCCTGCCGGACCTTCGAAATCGACGCAGACGAGGACGATTGAAATCGATTAAATTTTTTTGTGTAATTACTACGAAATCGTACTATTGGAGGTGCTAAGCTTGCGCATTATTATTTACACAGGTAAAGGCGGAGTGGGAAAAACCAGTATCGCCGCAGCAACGGCTTACCAAATGGCTGCCGAAGGAAAACGAACAATCGTGATAAGTACGGATGCTGCCCACAGCTTGTCGGATTCGCTCGGTATTCCGCTGCAGCACGAACCCATTTTAATTCATGAGCGTTTGTGGGCGCAAGAAATCGATAGCTTAAAGGAAACGCAGCGGTATTGGGGAAGTGTTCGCAATTGGTTCTCGAACTTTATGCAGTGGGCCAACCTAGATGATATCGGATCTGAAGAGCTTATGGTGTTTCCAGGCTTTGAAGAACTATTTAGTCTCTTACGAATTAAGGAGCATGCCGAAAGTGGATTGTATGATGCAATCATTGTAGATTGCGCACCTACCGGAGAAACACTTCGTTTACTTAGCTATCCCCAGCTCCTTAGATGGTGGGTGCGAAATATATTCCCTTACGAGCGTAAAATTCTCAAGCTAGCTCGCCCGATTATGAAAGTGACCAAGGGCTTGGAACTGCCCAGCGACGATGTTATGGACAGCTTCAGCCAAGTTGTCGATCAATTGGAAAAGCTGCAGCAGGTGATCGCCGATCCCGAAATTACTAGTATTCGCCTTGTCGTTAATCCGGAAAAAATGGTTATTTCCGAAGCGCGGAGAGCCTTTACTAACCTCAACTTATACGGATTTCATACCGACGCGGTCATCGTTAATAAAGTGCTTTCCGAAGAAGCATCCGAAGGGTATTTCGCGCAGTGGAAACAAATTCAGAACAAGTACGAAGAAGAAATTGTCCAATGCTTTAGTCCTCTGCCAATCTTGAAAGTACCTCTAATGCCTCTTGAGGTTGTTGGTAAGGAGATGCTTGAGCGCGTTGCAGCAGCGGCTTTCCACGAACGGGAATGCGGAGCGATTCTACACAGAGGAATCATAGAGGAAGTGAAGAAAACAGACACAGGATATGAGCTCCGCATCTCGCTGCCTTTTACCGAAAAGAAACAACTCCAATTAAACCAAAAAGGCGATGAATTGACACTGCAGGTGGGCAGCTATAGACGGATTGTTGCACTGCCGAGGGTCTTGCTGGGTCGACAGGTGGAGGCTGCACGTCTTGCAGACAGCATACTTACCATACATTTCGGTCCGAACGAAGAATTGTAAATAGAAAGGGAGGAGAAGATTCATGAGTATCCGCACAAACATGCAGGATCTAGAAAACATTGCGCACCTCTTCGAGGAAATTAAAAACATCGCTATGGCAAGACTCGTTCCAAAGGAAGCAAGAGCACATTTTCGTCAAGCGGAAAAAGAAGCCCTATTAGGAGTCAAATCTCTGCTTGATGCGGCTATTATCCGGTTAGAAGAAGATGATTCCATGAAACAAGTGAGCGAATCTAATCATTTGAAACAGATTCCAGTTGAGGATTAGAGCTATGTCTATGTTCGATAGTTTTATAACAACGGAACGCTAAGGAGGTGCAGCATGGCCATTCAGAAACACAGCGGATGGATGATGGAGTGGACATCTTATCTTCATAATGTAGTCGGTTTGATTATTTTTTGGAAACCGCTCAATGAGATGGTGAAAGTGGGGGTATGGAATTCTGTTGGTCATTCCTTCGACAGGATGGCAGCTATCTGGTTTTTATTATTTGGTGTTTTATTGTGGTTTATTGGACGAATGTTGCGTTGGATGACCAAAGAGAAAGGCATTGCAATCCCCCGCTTTGTAGGCTGGCATATACTCATTTTGTCTGTTGTCGGGGCAATAATAATGCCTATATCGGGCTTCTGGGTCGCCATTCCGCAAGGAATTTATCTCATACGAAAATCTTAAAACACATAAACACTACTGACATACAGTTGTCAGTAGTGTTTGGTATACTAAAGGTACAAGATACGAGAGGAGCTAATAACATGATGAAAACAGCCGAAACTTTGAAACGAATTGAGGAACTTACTCACCAATACCTAGAGGAATTACATCCGCTAAGCATTGAGCAACTGAAGCTTCAGTCAAATGAGAATGAATGGTCGCTTGGACAGTTGTATCTCCATCTCATCAAAACAGCAATTTATATGCAGATTGGCAATATTGATAAATGCCGAAGTCAGAATGCAGATGAAATTGATACTGTAGGAGAAAAAACGGAAGCGGGAGCAGCCATCTTTGCGCTAGGCGGTTTTCCACCTGAACGCATTAGGGTTCCAGCTTCTCCTCAATATACACCTGAGCAGCCAGATAGTAAGCAGCAGATCATCGATGGCATGCATACGGTGCTCCAAAAAATGAAAGAAATCGAGCCTATGCTTGAGGACATATCTCCGAGATGTACCGCGTTGCATCCAAGATTAGGCGCGCTTAACGCGAAAGAATGGTTTTCACTCATTGAGATGCATTATCGCCATCATCTTCTTCAGTTAGAGCGTTTGAAAGCATTCATAAACAGCACGGAAACCGTATAACATCATAAAAACGAGGGTGCTTCTTAAAGGCTTCCTCGTTTTTTTATTTTGAAAAAAGATGAATTTTAATAAGGGTTCCATTTATGACAACCTAACACTTACTAAACATATTCATGATTGAATAGGTACATGAGACTTTAGTTAAAGGTTGATGATTTACGGATAGCATCAATCGTTTTTGAGCGAAAAATGCCGGTACAGAGGGGTCTGAACACGTATGGGGTTAGTTAATGCAGTAGAAGCAATCGTTAGCAATTTATATGAAGAGTTCCAAAAGAGCTATGAGATCAAATGCGGATGTCAGCATTGCAAAGAGGATATTCTTGCTCTAGTTTTAAATCGCATACCTCCCAAATACACGTCGAGTGAAAAAGGCCAGCTGTATATCAAAACCCTCTATTTAAATCCACAACTGCAATCCGATGTCATGAGAGAGCTCATGCGGGCTGCTCTTATTGTTGAACATAACCAAAACCATGTTGTTAATGAAGGGGGATAAGAAATTAAAAAAACGTTGATGACAAGTAACTGTCATTAGCGTTTTTTTATTTATTGGCGCCCCCGTTAGCTCAATAGCAAATGAATGACAACTCGTTATTTCTCCCAAAGCTCGACCAGTCGACCTTCAGGATCTTCTATCCAAATAAACATTCCATATTCACTAGTCTCTTTTTTCTTTGCAAGAGGTACACCAATATGTTCAAGATGCTTAATAGTCTCGTTTAGATTATGTACTTCGAAATTTAACATCACTTGTTGTTCTGTTGGAAAATAACTGTCATTCTCGGTAAAGAAAGAAAAAATAGTCTCATTTCCTAATTGGGGTTTTATCACAGTCCCATTCCAATTTTCTATTTCAATCTTCAACACTTCACTGTACCAGTTTTTTATAACTTCAAGATTCTTAGTTCTCCAAAATATTCCTCCGAAACCTTTTATCATCGTATCTAACTCCTGTCTGTCATCAAATTTATAGCTATCCGATTACATTAGATATTCGAGATTTAAATTTAAATTCCTCTGTAAAGAGAGTCTCCCTTACAACCTTCCCCGAATGCTTGTTCCTATATTAATTATAAAAGGGAAACGGTGAGGTTTCAATTATCAACATTTACCTTTAACACAGCCTATTTATTAAACAAAGCAGCAGCAATAAGACATATCTATTTAATTAAGACAATATAGTTGAATATGACTAATTTGAGGAGGGCGTCAGATATGGGGGCAGCTGTGGTCAAAGGATGGACAACTTTGTTTGCCGGCGTTATGTTATTGGGTACCTTAGCAGGGTGTAGTGGGAGTGGAAGCTCCGAGAATACGGCAACTCCAAGCGGCAATACGGCGGCGCCCAGTGAGAGCGTGAAGAGCACTGAGCCTCCTGCCAAGCAAGTAACGCTTCATATGATTGAAAGTTTAACAAGTCCAGAACGCACCAAACTGCTTCAAGATGCCATAGCTCGGTTTCAAAAGGACAATCCGAACATCAAAGTGGAGCTCATATCACCGCCATTTGATCAAGCGGACAATAAAATCAGAACAATGCTTGCAGCCAAGCAAGAACTCGACATTCTCGAGGTACGGGATTTGAACATTGCCGAGTACGTGAATAATGGTTATTTGGAACCATTGGATACCTACGCATCAAGTTGGGCGGATAGTAAAACGCTCTCTGGTACGTCCAAAGTTGTAGGCTCGAATAACGGCAAACTTTACTTTATCGCGAATGCTCTATATCAAAGACAAATGTTCTATCGGAAAGATTGGTTCGACGCAAAGGGTCTTTCTGCACCGAAGACGTGGGAAGAACTGGTCGATTCTGCCAAAAAATTGACCGATCCAAAGCAAAATCGGTACGGTTTCTCATTCCGCGGTGGTCCGGGAGCTAACGGCAACTTCGACCATATGATTTACGATTATAACGACAAAGTGATGAATCTCGACGATGCGCCATTTACGAAAGACGGCAAGTCGGTGTACAGTACACCCGAAGCTAAGCAGGCTTTGGAGCTGTACAAGAAGCTTTATAAAGAGGCGTCGCCGCCGGACTCGATCAACTGGGGATTCCAGGATCAAGTTCAAGCTTTTACATCTGGGGTAACCGGCATTTTACTCCAGGATCCAGACGTTATCAAGGTGCTTCAGGATAAAATGGACCCCAAAACATTAGAAACGGCAGCGATGCCACTCGGTCCTAACGGCAAATCGCTGGTCAGTACAGGAGCTGCAGGATGGGGCGTAACTGCGAATTCCAAAAGTAAGAACGAAGCGTGGAAATTGATTTCTTATCTCTCGAGCCCGAAAGAAAATACGGAATTTTCTAAGCAAATTGGCACGATACCGATTCATACATCTGCGACAGCTGATGCGTTCTTCCAAACAGGCCCTTACAAGACACTGCTAGATATGACTGCAAAAGCAGATGTTTTCGTCAACTTTACACCGCCTTTCAAATATCCAGGCAACGGGAGCTGGGGAGAACTGAGCATGAAAGGGCAGCAATCGTATTTGCTCGACAAGAAATCGACTGACGATACGCTGAAGGAATGGGATAAATTTTGGTTAGATCAGAAAGCGGGAATGAAAAAATAAAAGAAGTAGTTGAAAGCGGCGGGCGGTCATCGCTTGCCGCTTTTTCTTACCGGGGGGTGTTCATGTGAGTTCTCGGCAAAAATTCATTCTCTCCAGCTTGCTGCCCGCACTGCTGCTTGTATTGATTTTTACATACTATCCCTTCTTCAAGGGAGTGGTGATGGCTTTTCAAAATTACAAGCTGTTCAATCTGAAGCAGGTTCATTTTGTCGGCATGCAAAACTTCGTCGATGCGTTTCAAGACCATCAATTTCTTGCAGCACTAAAAAACAGCGCCTACTGGGTGTTTTTCTCTCTAATTTTGCAATTTCTATTAGGGTTCATCCTGGCATTGTTCCTGAACAAGAAATTCTGGGGACGAGGCGTGTACCAAGCCTTTATTTTTTATCCATGGGCATTATCGGGATTTCTGATCGGCCTTATTTGGAAATGGCTGTTTAACTCACAAATTGGCGTCATCAACGATCTCTTATTGCGTTTTGGTATGATTGAAGATCGGATCGGATTCTTGTCGGATCCCAAATGGGCGATGTCCTCCGTTATCGTCGCTAACGTATGGTACGGGATAGCCTTTTTTACCATCATGCTGCTGGCTGCTCTGCAATCTATACCTTCGGAGCTGTATGAAGCAGCGAGCATTGATGGAGCGAACGGTTATCGAAAGCTGCTTTATGTGACGATTCCGTACATCATGCCGACCATCATCGCCACAACGCTGCTGCGGGTCATTTGGATCTTCAACGATCCTACGCTCATTTACGGCATGACGAATGGCGGACCGGGAGGGGCGACCCACATTTTATCCTCCTTGATGCTTAATAAAATAATTTATGACGGAGATTATGGGGCTGCATCGGCAGTCGGGGTTATTATGATCGTCATGTTATTTTTGTACACTTTGTTTTATTTGATGGTAACTAAGTCGGAGAAAGTAGGTGACTTCTAAATGAAACGAAATTATGGGTATCGGTTCATCAAAGTTGCCTTTCTTTCCGTATACTTACTTGTTATGGTATTTCCGTTATACTGGATCGTCATCACCTCGTTAAAGCCGCAGAAGGAAATATTCAGTTATCCCGTTCATTACTGGCCCGAGCAATTCACGCTTCAAAATTACGTCAACATCTTCAAAGTGTCTAAGTTTAACGTATATATTGCCAACAGCCTTCTCGTCTCGATTTCCTCTGCTCTCATCGTAATTATAATTGCTATTTGCAGCGCTTATGTACTCGCACGATTCCGGTTTCGCGGCCACAAACAAATCATGCTCGGATTCTTCATCACGCAGATGCTTCCTGGATTCATTGCTTTGGCTCCGCTTTACATGATGATGTCAAACTTGCATCTGCTTAATCAGCGAATCTCATTGATCCTCATGTATACGGTCATCTTGATCCCATTCTCCACGATTATGCTGCGAGGCTTTTTCCAGCGAATTCCTGCCAATCTGGAGGAAGCGGCGATGATCGATGGCTGTTCCCAGCTGTCTGCCCTCATGAGAGTCATTATCCCGATCATGATGCCGGGTATTTCCTCCATGTTCATATTTGCTTTCGTCCAGAACTGGAACGAGCTTTTCCTGGCCGTCATGTTTATCGATAACGAATCGTTAAAGACACTGCCGGTAGCGATGAATTCTTTTATCCTCAAATTTAATGTGGATTGGGGCTCTATGTCCGCCGGTACTGTGCTGTCTGTACTCCCGACGATACTTTTGTTTGCTCTAGCACAGCGATTTATTGTAGAAGGTCTAACCCAAGGGGCGGTGAAAGGGTAATGAGCGCAAAGGAGAAGATGTACTCTATAGTGGCGCATGATGAGCACGATGATCGTCATCACGGCGCCATCAGTGTTCCCATTTATCAGACGAGTTTATTTTCGTTCGATACGTACGAGCAATTCAATTTGGCAAGATGCGATGAGCAAGAAAACTTCGTGTATTCCAGAGGCAATAATCCGACTGTGAGGTACCTAGAGGACAAGCTCGCCCAGCTGGAGCAAGGGGAGAGGGCCAAGTGCTTTTCATCCGGAATGGCAGCAATTTCGTCAGCGATTATGTCTATTGTCAAACAAGGTGACCACGTCATTTGCACCCATCAGGCGTATGGACCGACACGGGAATTTCTAGGCGTCTACTTGAAAAAGTTTGGGGTCGAAACGACCTTTGTCGATGGCAGCTCATTGGAAAACTGGAAACGTGCGGTTCAGCCGAATACCAAACTGTTGTATTTGGAGAGCCCGACTAGCATGATGTTCCAGCTGCAAGATATACGAAGTTGTGCGGCGCTGGCACAAAGCATAGGAGCAGTAACAATTCTTGACAATTCGTGGGCGACACCTTGTCATCAAAACCCGCTCACGATGGGGGTTAGTCTTGTCGTCCATTCGATTACGAAATATATTTCTGGGCATAGCGACTGCGTGGGAGGTGTTGTGGTCGGCTCCCATCCATTCATGGACCCGCTGATGTCAACGGAATATATGTTGTTCGGCGGCATTATGACGCCACAGACAGCGGGATTGGTTACGCGGGGGCTGCGTACGCTGCCAATGCGGATGCAGCGGCATGAAACGAGCGGGCGGAAGGTCGCCGAATATTTAGGCAGGCAGCATTTTGTTCGGAAGGTTAACCATCCTGGGTTAACAAACCACCCTCAGCATGATCTAGCTCGTACGCAAATGTCAGGGTACAGCAGTTTATTTTCGTTCGAATCCGATGAGCCGGTTTTCAAATTAAGGGCTTGGGCGGACCATCTGCACTATTTTCGGATTGGAGCCAGCTGGGGTGGCTTCGAGAGTTTAATCAATGTAAATGCCTTAACTAACAATGATCAACAAACAGGATCGCTTGTTCGACTCTATATAGGTTCTGAGGATCCGGACGATTTAATTCGGGATATGGAAGAAGCATGGCGATGTGTTACACAGAGCCCTTCTGAGGGGGAGATATATGAGCAGAATGCGGGTATCAGCCAGGACGGATGAACGACAACCGCTATACTTGCAGATTCAAGAGCATTTTAAACAGTTGATCCAATTAGGAGCAATGGAGGATAACGACAAATTTCCAACGGAAAAAGCGCTGATGGAGCAATTCGGTGTCAGTCGGATGACGGTTTCCAATGCGCTTACGCAGCTGGCGAAAGACGGATGGATTTACCGGATACCGGGGAGAGGAAGCTTCGTTAGTCCAGAATACCGCACGAAAGCAGATGAGAGCCTGGAGAACAATCAGCTTGACGTCACCGATGTGAAAGAGCACATTGAGCGTGCTTCATCTCGCAAAATGATCGGCTTTGTTCTCCCCTTATTGGAGGATTTCTTTGCAATTCGACTATTAAAGGGAATCAATTCCGTGCTCCAGAACACTGATTATTATGTCTCGATTGTGTTAACTCACAATAGCAAGGAGCGAGAAAAGGAAGCCATTCAGGAGCTGATGAAGAATGGTGCCGTCGGACTTATTATTTTTCCGATTGATGCGGAAACGTACAACGAAGAAATCTTGGTACTGAAACTGCGGAAATTTCCTTTTGTGCTCATTGATCGCTACTTGCCAGGATTTGAAACCCATTGTGTTTGTTCGGATAATTGGATGAGCGCTCAATTGGCGGTCAACCATCTGTGGGAGCTAGGCCATCGAAACATCGCTATTTGCTCTGATATTTCGATCCATACAGTAACCGTCGATGAGCGGATTCGCGGCTATATGGAAGCACTGAAACAAAAAGGCTCGATGATTAACCCGGCTCTAATTGTGACGGATTTTCAAGTGATGGATTTGATCCCCACAGAAAAACACCCGTTATATCATTATCTCAAATATCGCACAGCAACCGCATTCATTACATTGAATTTGAAGTTGGGCTTGAATATAAGTAGCATTGCTAAAAAATTGGGAATAAATGTACCGCGCGACCTCTCTATTTTAACGTATGATAATCCCTCATCAGAGATAGACGGGAACCCTACCTTCACTCATATAGACCAGCATGAGCAGGAAATTGGCGTTAAATCGGCGGAGCTTCTGCTTAAACTGCTGAATAACCAAGAGAGTGTGACAGAGCCCGCTAAAGTGATCGTAAAGTCAGCCTTAGTAGTAGGAGATTCCACTGGAGCGTTTTCTGCAAAGGAATAATCATTTGTTCAAAAAAGGAGGAGCTTTACTATGAATCCTATTTCTAATCCAGGAGAATTGACAGAGCTCGATCGGTTTATGTTTGAATCATGGGGCTATCTGATTATTCCTAACGTACTCTCAGAAGATGAGGTGAAGGAATGCCTTGAAGCATCCATCCGCTTACACGAGTCAGCCGATTCAAAAGGTTGGGCACAGGTCGGAAAAGGCTATGAAACGGAAGCCGCTTTGGAGCGATTGATTGATCATCCCGCAATATTGCCTAAAGTTAGGGCGCTTTACGGAGATCGCTTCATTTTACAGTCCGCATGGTGTACCAAACAGCCGGCTTTCGGCGGGGTGGGGGGATGGCATCAGGATGGGTCAGGAGCCTACGAATTTAGTAAACTCGGCTATCCGATTCCTTTGATTCAGCTACGAGCTTCTTTCTTATTGACCGACCAATCCTTTCCTAGAACGGGGAATATGGAGATGATCCCAGGAAGCCATAGAAGCCAAGCGCAGCTTCCGGATGCGATTAGATCAGCCAAAGATGATGTGCCAATTGGTCATGTCGTCTGTGCTCCGGCGGGATCGGTATTATTTTTTCATAATGCTGTTTGGCATCGGACTTTCGCTCATGATGGTGATTACGACCGATATACCATGCACTATATCTATAGTCCGCCATGGGTTCGATGCTCAGATCGTTTCGAGAATAATCAAGAGTTCTTAGACCGCACAACGTCAACACGCCGTTATTTAATGGGGCAATTTGTAAGACCGGATGCTCCCTTCGGAGCTAGTTATCTTGCCGAATTCGAGAATAGTTGAAGTTGTTAAAAAGGTTGAATGGCCGCGAATTTAGCGGTCGTTTTTTGTGTTGTAAAGCCATGTATTTGTTATGGACTTTTGTCAAATAATTGAATATGATAAAGATGTATATCATGAAACATTGTTTCACCATGTGAAACGAAAATCGTAGTTTCTTTACTTAACAACAGTTGGCCGCTTTGTTTGTAGATGGGTATTTTATCTGATGGGAGAGGTATGAGATGAATAATCATAAAGACCGTTTTTCAAATCGCGTTGATACCTATGTGAAATTCCGCCCGAGTTATCCGAAAGAGGCTATTGATTATTTGTACGACGTCGTTGGTCTGCGCGCAAAGGCATTAGTTGCGGACATCGGCGCAGGGACAGGTATTTTTTCAAAGCTGCTCTTACAAAGAGGGAGCCAAGTCATCGCTGTTGAACCGAATCAAGCGATGCGGGAAGCCGCTGAGCAAATGTTAAGCGCAGATGCAAATTTTCGTACCGTATCGGGGTCTGCTGAAGCGACTGGTCTGCCAGATAAGTCCGTCGATTTTATCGTTTGTGCCCAAGCTTTTCACTGGTTTGATCGCACGGCTGCACAAGCCGAATTCCATCGGATTCTAAAGCCGGGCGGGAAGGTGCTATTGATCTGGAACTCGCGTTTGGAACATGGCAATGCATTCAGAGAAGAGTACGACTTACTGCTCCGTACTTTCGGAAGCGATTACGAAAAAGTTACTCATAAAAATATTTCGCAGGAAACGCTGGCGTCTTTCTTCAAGAACGATAGTATGCAGGTTGAACGATTCGCAATTACTCAGGTTTTCGATTTTGAAGGTTTGAAGGGACGGTTGATGTCATCTTCCTACATTCCCGTACCTGAGCACCCCAATTTTGCGCCGATGATGACGGAACTGCAGAATATATTTGAACGGCATGAGCAGGATGGAAATGTGTTTTTCGACTATGAAACCGAGGTATATTGGGGAGAGGTTTAGTAGAACGCGATCACCAATACGGGGGAGGACGTTCAAATGCCGAACAATAAAACGGCTTGTGTAACCGGTACGGATAGAGGGGGATAGGTCTAGCGATTACGAAGTCATTATTGCGAGAAGGGTGAAACAAAAGGTGGGGAGAAGAGCGCATGAGTGATAAAACGAATGTACTTTTGGTTGGTGACTACTCAGATGCCCCATGGCATCCATTGGAACCCGCCCAGGAGGAGCTTAGCGGGATTCTTGGCGAAGATTTTCTGATTACGAGTACGGAGGACTATAACTGTTTCACGGAATTGGCTCGGAAACAATTTCCACTTTGCATATCCTATACGGATTGCTGGAACCGTGATCTAACTCCGCAACAAACCGCAGGCCTGATTCAATTTGTGGCGAGTGGTGGCGGCTTACTTGTGATCCATAATGGCATTTCGGTTCAACGCAGCTACGAGTTGATCCAGTTGATCGGTGCAAAGTTTACAAGCCACCCGTCTTACCAATCTCTAGATTATTACAGATCTGTTGAAGATCATCCATTGCTCGAGGGTGTCGAGGACTTCAGCCTGGAGGAAGAGCCGTATATGTTCGATTTTGACCCTTTTACCATGAAAACCGTTTTTCTAGAGTACGAATTTGATGGAAACAGGTATCCAGCAGCCTGGGAACAAGCCTACGGTCTGGGAAAAGTTATCTATTTACAACCCGGGCATCATGCTCCATCATTTAAACCGGAAGCTTACAGGCGTCTAGTGCTCAACAGCGCACGTTGGTTAAGCACTTGTAGTTAAATTAGCTAAATGATAAAAGCCTTTGTAATGGCTAGCAAGCAGAAAGGAATTCGCCATGTCCACAAAACTATATTACAATTCCGCTTATGTAACCGAATGGCAAACGGACATACACCAAATGCTTGAAAGAGAAGATGGGTATTATGTCATCCTGAAGGAGACAGCTTTTTACCCACACGGGGGCGGACAGCCCTGCGATGTTGGGCATATTAACGGGATTCCTGTGCTTGATGTGATCACTGAAGAAGATGAAGTACTGCACAAGTTGGAACGTTTGCCCGATGAGAGCAAGGTGACTTGCCAGCTCGATTGGACTATAAGATTCGACCATATGCAGCAGCACAGTGGCCAGCATCTGCTCTCTGCTGTGTGCCGAGACCTCTATCAGGCCATGACGGTAAGCTTTCATTTGGGTAATGATTATGCCACCATCGATGTAGAACAGCCAGAACTGACGCTTAACCAGCTTGCTTCAATCGAGAACGAAGTAAACCGGCAAATTTACTTGAACAACAGCATTGTTAGTTATTTTATTACCCAAGAAGAAGTAGCTCAATTGCAGCTAGTTAAACAGCCCAAAGTAACGGATCATATTCGAATTGTTGAGATAAAAGGCGTAGAATACAATGCTTGCGGTGGGACACATGTCTCATCAACGGGCGAAATTGGCATGATTAAGCTGCTGAAAGCAGAAAAACAAAAGGGAAACACTCGGATATACTTCTTATGCGGGTATCGCGCCCTGAAGGAGTTTAATGAAAGTCAGCGGATATTGGGTGCGTTGTCATCCAAATTCAACACCGGTAAAGACGAGATTATCGACCGAATTGAGAAGTGGGAAAATGAACAGAAGCACCTGCAGGCTGAATTGGCTGCACTCAAAGAGAAAAACAACGCTTATGTAGCGCAGGAGCTGTTATCAAATAGTGATGGCAAACTGATAGCAAGTGTTTTTGAAGACAAGACGCTTAAAGATTTGCAAAGCCTGGCGGTGAAGCTAGCTTCGGAAAGTGAGACACCTGTGCTGCTCGCTACTATTGCGGAGAACAAAGTTATTCTTGCTAACGACAGTAGTTCTCCACTTTCTTGTGGAGCCTTCTTCAAAGAATATGTAGGTAACTACAATGGGAAAGGCGGAGGTAGCGATATCATCGCACAGGCAGGATTCCATACCTGGGAGGAAGCCTTTGCTTTCTATGAGTTCGCAAGACAACAGGTTAATGAGAACTTAAGGGCGGAGATTTAGCATACATTGCTTTTGAACTACTCGGATGACGATTTTCTGGGATCCGGTGTATTTCTTGATTAAGTTCGACAAATTCATTGAATGCACTTACAATCTATAATGTGTCTAACTCCCTATATTCTTATATAAAAATTAGGCATATAATAGATTTACAGTATATAGAAGTCTACCCACGATAATGGCAAAACCGTTTAAAGGCGGTGACGCAAAGCTAGAGGGGCTAAGGGAAACTATGCCAGCCAGCTATTACATGAGGGTAGGCTTTTTCTGTCCAAAATGACTCTTTGTAGACACTTTTGTTAGATACTAGGCCACCCGGATCTCCCTTTCGTCAGGAAGGAGGAGGGTAAAGGTGAAACCAGATGAAATGATAAAGTTGATTCTTCAATTTGGGAGTTTCCTCTTGGCATTGTTAACTTTTATAGCGTTAATTATTGTTAGAATACACTAAAAAACCTACCCCTTCGCCGCTAAACGATCAGGTAGGTGTGTATGAACCATTAGCCCCAGGAGGTCCCAAAGCCAATGTATCTAAAAAACAGGAGTGTTGGTAGCACTCTTGTTTTTTTTAGCAAAATATAACGATATGTTAAAAATGTTCCCCCAAATAATAGCATAGAGATAACCCGTCGATCAACATCAAATTTGAATGAATCAAGCTTTATTATTTTAATCCTAATTAGGAGGAAATTAAAATGGAGCGACAAGTGCATGTGATTCCGTTTCAAGTTCTTGAGAAGATTGAACAGGTCAACGAAATTCCTAAAGGTGTGGAAATGATTCAGGCCCCCAAAATCTGGGATCAAACCAAAGGCAAGGGGATAACGGTTGCCATACTGGATACCGGCTGTGATATCACCCACCCTGACTTAAAAGAACGTATTGTCGGCGGAATTAATTTTACGAATGATGATGGAGGCAAGACGGATGTATACAAAGATTATAACGGTCATGGAACACATGTTGCTGGAACAATCGCTGCGACAAAAAATAATAATGGTGTTGTCGGTGTAGCACCTGAAGCCAATCTGCTTATTATTAAGGTTCTTGATAAAAATGGTTCTGGTCAATACGAGTGGATAATTAATGGCATTAACTATGCGATTGAACAAAAAGCGGATATTATCTCCATGTCCCTTGGAGGTCCAGAAAATCTTCCTGCGTTACACGAAGCTATTCAAAAAGCCGTAGCATCCAACATTGTTGTGATTTGTGCGGCAGGTAATGAAGGCGATGGTGTTGATTCTACAGACGAGTTTGACTACCCAGGATCTTATAACGAAGTCATAAGCGTAGGTGCAATTGACTTGGAGAGACACTCTTCCAATTTTTCTAATTCGAATAATGAAGTCGATCTAGTGGGCCCTGGAGAAAAAATTTTATCAACCTATTTAAACGGAACTTATGCAACATTAAGCGGAACTTCTATGGCAACTCCACATGTCGCTGGAGCAATGGCGCTAATAAAGGTACTGGTGAATGCAAGTTTCGAGCGAAATCTCACAGAGCGTGAGCTGTATGCTCAATTAATAAAAAGAACTGTACCCCTAGGGAATTCTCCAAAACTTGAAGGCAATGGGCTTGTCTATTTAAATGTAATGGACGAGCTATCCGAAGTATTTAATCCCAAATTTGTTGCTAAATTACTGAGCTTATGATGAATAGCCTTGAATTATTGACCGCAGAACGGGAGAAAGCAATTGCAGACTATTTGGCTTATAGCGTTAACCGCGTTTATTATGATGAGCAAAAGGATAAAGAAATCCAACATATTTATTATCTAAATAGTTCATTTGAAAGAGACGGTATTTCTCATTTATTAGAAAAAACGCACCAGAATAAGCTATTTTACTCTCCTTATCGTTATGTGTATCCATGGGTTGATATTCATGAGAATAAGAAACTTAAAAGCATTTATTCCGGGAGAGGGATGGATCCGCTCGTTGCCATTGAGGAAGATATTCAAATGCTTAAAAACACCGTAAGTGGAAACATAACAAGCTTATCTGCTGAAAATATGTTGAATTGTGAACATGTTGTACCTCAATCATGGTTTGATAAGCAGGAACCGATGAGGGGAGATTTACATCATTTATTTGCTTGCGAACCCACATGCAATAGTCGCCGTGGAAACCATCCTTATTATGATTTTCTTGATTATGTTCCGGAAAGTCGTGCTTTAGGAATAACGGAAGGCTGTGGAAAGTTACAAGAAGAAAAGTTTGAGCCTGAATACGGGAAGGGAATTGTCGCTAGGGCTACTATGTATTTTATTACCAGATATCCAAACATAATAAATAATTACGTTGACCTGCAGCTATTAATCAAGTGGCATCAGCAATTTCCGGTATCTCTTTATGAAAAGCACAGAAACTTGGCTATTTATGAATTGCAGGGGAACCGAAATCCGTTTATTGACTTTCCACACTTAGGAGAAATATTTAAATAAGATATGCAAATAGTAGAGAATAAGAACAGTCTGAAAGTACAAACTATATTGGATATAACAGGAAAATGGAGGTGAATGAGGTGGAAAATGATAAGGATTCACGCGACAAAAAATTAGAAGGCAGCTCCCTTACACAAGAACAAATTTCGGATGTGTATGCAGCGGGAACGAGTGACGGTATACACCAGCTTGCAGAGGGGAAGGTCAAAATAACGGACGAGCCTTTTGATTCCAGGCAAAAATAACAAGAAGCCTTGACCGCTTGTCGGTTAAGGCTTTTTAAAATGTAAAAAAATAGGGGTGAACAACATGGTGAGAGTTAGAGGAGTAAAACGATGAATGATGCTGTTGTAACTACAATAACAAAAGCAGAAAGCACTTATTCCATTTTACAAGAGTAAGGAATTTACCGACGTAGTTTCATTAAATTATTGCACAGCTAAAGTTGGTGTAACACCTTAAAGTGATTTACGCTAGTTACTTGACCTCCAAAATATTCCATGGTACATTAAAAGTGTATCTCGTTATTTTGGTACTTACAAATGTGCGATTTAAGGAGGATATGAAATGAATAAGGTCGAGCTGTTGCTTCACGGATGGGATAGCTGTTATGAGAAGGAAGACTGGTATCCGCCACTAACGGATGCGCTTAAAGAGTTAACTGCAGAGCAAGCTAATTGGCGGCCAGAGGGAGAACATGTCAACACAATCTGGGAAAATGTCCATCATCTAATTTTTTATAAAGAACGATTATTGAAAAGAATGACAGGCGAAGAATCCGATTATCCTGAGGAAATAACCAATGATGATACTTTTGCCGTGAGGTCAATGTCGACTAAGGATTGGCAAGAAACCTTGGACCGTTTGAAATCCGTTCATCAGGGGATTCGTGATCGGATCTCGAATTGGGAAGAGGAAGAATTCGAGCACATTTTCCCCAATCGAACTCTGCCCGTTGGCCGTTGGGTGAATAGCCTCATCATGCATGATGCTTATCACACGGGACAGATCATGTTCATTCGCAAGCTGCAGGGGTCTTGGCCATCTCGTCGTTCTTTTGACTAGTTGATTGAGTAAAGGAAGCCATAAAGTGGAATGAAGGGGCTGTCACCAAAGTGGATAAAATCTACTTGAGGACTGCCCCTTTATTAAGTGTTGGCTGTCCAAAAAGTCGCCGAAGATGTCTGAGAGATAGGCTTTACGACAAAACAACGGCCATGTTAGTTTGGGACAGTCCCATTCAGCTTTCGTGACGTTAGATGGGCTATAGGATTACGAATGTTGTATTCTCTACAACAATTCACATGCCAAAAGGCTATTTTGCAACTTGAAGTTGCAGTTTGTACAACATTTTGAGCCCACTTGTTGCGATGTGGGCCTGTATAGGACCAAATTGTTGTACACAATGCAACAACGGTGTGAGGATGGCGAGATTTAGGCAGCTAATGTTGCACTTTCTGCAACATCTTTCAATTGCGAATATGGAAAAGAGCATATAGGACATGGGATTTCGATTAAGGGGCGTCCCAAGTCATAAATGACTGAGGGGCAGCTATTCAAAAAAGGACATTCCCTCCAATCATCTCGTTTGTGTGTGAAGAACTCCACAGCGAAGAAGGCTACACGCTAGCGTTTCGACGTATGATCGAGCTGGAGCCAGCGTTTGATGATCGGAAGAACAATCGTGGTTTCAAAAGGTTCATGCTTTGAGGCTTACCCAAAGTAAGTCTGGAGGTAGGGTGGCTTTAGCTTGCCCACAACTTACTGAAGAAAGCGGCGGTGGACGCCAAAAACAAAGGAGCTAAGCACATACAAGTGCTTAGCTCCTTTTTCATTCAAATATTCACTATTTTTAAACAATTGGATCTGTCCCACACATCTATCATGTTACTTTTGAAACTAATAAAGAGAATAGTCAGTTGGTTAATGGTAACGAGATAACGAATTCTGTTCCTTTTCCTAATGTACTTCGAACATTTACAGCACCGTTCATCGAACGGATTAATTGATAGGAGGTGGTTAGTCCTAATCCTGTCCCTTTGCTTTTTGTTGAAAAATAAATGGTCCCAAGCCGCTCAAGCTGCTCGCTGCTCATGCCAACCCCGTTATCATGTATGGTTATCTTAGCATAGAGTTGAGATTCGGTGTCCAAACGAATGACGACTTTTCCCCTTGAGATATATGAGCAAGCCTCGATGGCATTTTTTATAAAATTAATAAGTAGCTGTTTGATTTCATTTGGATTCGAAGATATATAAAGTTCTTGCCCCTGATTGAGTACCTCTAATGCGACGTTATTCATGTTAGCGTATGGTGTCATGATATCTATAACGGAGTTCAACTGCGGCACAAGATCCATTTGTTCATAAATTGGAGTGCTAGGTTTAGCTATGGATAGGTATTCGGAAAGAATAACTTCCGTACGCTTCATTTCTTCAACACAAATATCAATGTAATAGTTGGTCTTTTCTTTTGAGAGAGAATCATTACGAATTAATTTCAGGAATCCAATTACGGCTGTAAGCGGATTGCGCACTTCATGGGCAAGCGAGGCGGCGACATGAGCGATGGTTTCAACTTTTTCGTTTTGAAGATATTTCTGGAATAGCTGCTTATCCGAAACAGCCTTATTGAAAAGGGAAATCAATAGCCAAATACCCAAGGAATTTTGGACGGGCATAGCTAGGATATTAAACGTCAAGTTCTCGACTATATATTTACGTTCAGTTACCAACATGACGCAAATAGGTATAAATGAAAAGCTTAACCCAGCTAGGAAAGTTATTAGGTTTCGGTACTCGGAGCGTCGGCGATATAAGATGGCTAATAGGGCAGATAAGTTGAATGTAATCACAAGAATAATCATCGCTGAAAGTAGTCCTTGTCCACCAATTAGTACGCGGTACAAGACAAACTCAACAAGCAATATAAGTCCAGTAGTCATGCCGCCGTAAACCATTCCAAAAAACATGATCACGTAACGGATGTCAAAAATGATTCCGTTCTGCACGCTAGAATGAAAGGTCATAGACATAAATAGGCAAATCATACACGTTATATTGATAAACCGTTTTGAATAGTTTGCGGTTTTATCACGGTAGTAGATGTTATATAGAACAAAGGGAGTTAGGGCGAACAGTAATTGCAGCAAAACATCTTTAATATAAAGCATAATGGCCCCCTCGCCAGTTCGAAAATAATTTACCATACAGTTATTCGATGTATCTATGGAAACTTCCTCTTTGGAGTTACGTTAGGAAAGGCTCTTCCGTACAGATTACCTATTCTCATGTATATTATTGGGAAAATGGATAAAAATACGGAGAAGGAAATGAAAGGGAATCCGGAAGAATAGATCATCTTGGGACTGTTTTCAGGAGGCGGTGTTAGCGTGGCTATGTGGCAATGGTATAAACGAAGGTCTATAAAAGTAGCTCAGAGCCAGCAACCTCGTATGATTCCGCCGAAGGGGCCGCCTGCTCATCAGGTTTTGGAGGAAAATGAAGAAGGGAAAATCACGCCACTTCTCGAAGAGACGATTTCATTCGTTGATAAAATACTTGGTGAAAACGACGATTTTGTTATGCACCGGTTTCGTATATTTGATCAGTACCCGGCTGTGCTTTTGTATTTCTCCGACTTAATTGAGAAGCAGTATTTAAATGAGCATATTTTAAAACCGTTGATGTTATCGTCGACTAACAAACAGGGGAAAGCGAAGGAAAGCCGGCCCTTAAAGGAGGTATTATTTCGAGATACACTGTATGCCTGTGAAGGGAGAACAGAAAAACAGTTATCTGAGATTATCCAAGCTGTTGTACAAGGAGAAACGGTTCTTGTAGTGGACGGGATGGAGGATGCGCTGCTATTTAGTACACGAAATGTGGACAAGCGTTCGATCACTCAACCTGAAACGGAGCAGGTTATCCGCGGAGCACGAGAAGGATTTATCGAAATGTTGGGTACGAACCTTTCCTTGCTTCGTTACCGCCTCCCGACACCGGATCTACGGGTAAAAACGCTTCGAATAGGGCGTATAACCAAATCTAAAGTAGCTATCTGTTACTTGGATGGGATTGTTAATCCCCAACTTGTTGAAGAGGTGTTCAGACGATTAGCCTTGATAGATATTGATGGGATTCTTGATGTTGGGTACTTGGAGCAGTTTATCGAGGATAATCATTTATCCCCGTTCCCGCAGATCCAAAATACGGAACGCCCGGATAAGGCTGTCGCCAATCTTCTGGAAGGCAGGGTTATTCTGCTGGTCGACGGTTCCCCCTTTGCGCTCATATTGCCAACCGTGTTCAGTCAGTTTTACCAAACGGTCGAAGATTACTCGGAACGATTTCTACTGGTCAGCTTTATTCGGCTAGCGCGGCTGGTAGCTCTTGTTTTTTCCTTGATTTTCCCTTCGTTATATGTAGCTCTGATTTCTTTTAATCCGGAGCTCATACCAACAGAGTTTGCTGTAGCCGTTGCGGGCGGGAGAGCCGGAGTGCCTTTTCCATCTCTAATTGAAGTTCTGGTCATGGAGGTTTCCATGGAGGTGCTGAGGGAAGCGACTCTACGGCTGCCCCAGCAGGTTGGGGGAGCGCTATCGATTGTCGGTGTGCTAGTCGTTGGACAAGCAGCGGTTGCGGCTGGATTCATCAGTCCCATTACGGTCGTAATCATCGCCTTAACAACGATCGGTTCTTTTGCCACACCGGCGTACAACGCGGCGTTGGCGTTAAGGATGCTGCGCTTTCCGCTTGTGATTTTGGCCGGGATGTTTGGCTTGTACGGCGTGATGATCGGGCTTATCCTGATCGCCAACCATATGCTCTCCTTAAAATCGTTCGGGGTGCCTTACTTGAGTCCGATTGTCCCAGGAAATTTCCAAGGGATGAAGGATACATTGGCTCGGCTGCCACTCTGGTCCATGCCAAAGAGACCGGCACTCTTGCATACGCCAAATGATACCCGTCTGGGAATGAAAACGAAGAAAATGAAGCATCCGCAAAGCAATACCTTAGATCCATTGAAAGTAGGCAATACAAGGAGGGACATAGAAGATGGAGTATCCTCGTCAAGTAACAATGATTCAAGCAGCGATAATTCTAATTAGCACGATTATTGGTGTTGGTGTATTAGCACTTTCGCTTTTTGCTGTTAGAGCTGCCGATTCGGGGGCGCCGCTCGTAACCTTTATAGGTATCTTAATCGGTTCTCTTGGGCTTTGGCTAGTTACCGTACTCGGCATGCGCTTTCCAACTCAAACGATTATTGAATATAGTGAAGTTCTGATCGGTAAATGGACGGCTCGGGTATTCAGTGTCTTAATCATCGTTTTCTTTTCCGTACTTACAGCACTCGCTTCGCGCGAATTCGGTGAAGTCGTAGTGACTTCCGTATTAACGAAAACGCCGCTGGAAGTGACTGTTATTGTGATGCTGTTGTTAGCTGCGGTTTCCTCGCGTGCTGATATGACAACCTTTACCTATTTCCATCATTTTTATTTCCCGCTTATTGTATTCCCGCTTGTATTGATCGTCGTTCTATCGCTAAAAAATGCGCAAATGGTCAATTTATTGCCAATATGGGGGAATGAGCCGAGCGGCATGTCAAAAGGAATCCTTACCATGGCTGCCTTGTTTCAAGGGTCATTCGTTATGACCATCGTAATTCCTGCTATGCGTAAGCCGGATAGAGCGATGTTGGCAAGCTTAGTAGGCATGTTGATTTCGGGGGGACTCTACTTACTCATTGTAGTTGCTACAGTTGGCGTATTTGGTGCAGAGGAAATTAAGAATTTAGTTTGGCCTACCTTGGAATTAGCCAAAACTACATCATTGCCGGCTAACATCCTGGAGAGGTTGGATGGCGCTTTTCTTGCCGTTTGGGTCACAGCGGTATTTACAACATTGCTGTCGACCTATTACTTGGCTATTCACTTTCTAAGCCAACTGTTACATTTGCGCGATCACAAGCTTTTCTCATTTTTTCTCATTCCTTTCATCTATGTCATTGCCATGTTTCCCCAAAACCTACTTCAGATGTATGGCATTATTCAAGTTGTTGGTCGTTGGGGACTGGTCATCACGGTCTTCTATCCTTTGGTTCTACTGATCGTAGCCCTCATTCGCAAGAAAAAGAAGGGGAGTCGGGGTGATCAGCGTGTGGCGAAAACGGATTAGCCGTATTCTAATTTTTCTATTCCTTTTACCAATGCTTACGGGATGCTGGGATCGTTTGGAAATCGAAGATCGAGCTGTTATTTTAGCCATTGCCATCGATGAGGCCAAACCGCAAGAAGCGAATGAAAGCAGCAATGCAACCCAAATCCTTAAAAATCCTAAGTCGAATAAAGGATTAATACGTATCACCGTACAAATTGCCGTTCCGGGACGCATTCCTTTGGGGACGGGAGGTACTGGAGGCGTACCAGCCGGGCAGAAACCAGTCTGGGTGCTGAGCAGCGTTGGGAGTACCATCAATGATTCTTTGATGAATCTACAGCAGCAATTGGCGGATCGCTTGTTTTTTGGTCATTTGCGTGTAATCGTAGTGTCAGAAGCGATGGCACGGAAAGGGATCGAAAATGAGAAAGATTTCTTCCGTCGTCAGCCTCAGGTAAGAAGAACAGTTTGGATGGTTGTGTCCAAAGGGAAGGCTTCAGATATCATGAGAGCTACTCCCCAATTGGAACGTGTTCCCACCTTATATCTAGTGGCCACTCTAGATCGTGCCAAGGAAATGGGTAAACTTCCAAATAATTTCCTAGGCGTTTTCTATAGTGCTAGTTCAGCTAAAGGACAGGAAGGGTCTCTCCCGTATCTGGATTTGAAGAAAGAATCTAACATTGAAATCGCCGGATTGGCTTATTTTAGAGGTGATAAAATGGAGGGAATCACTACGCCACTGCAAATTGGTCACTTTATGGCAATGAAGCAAATCAATCCTGGAGGATACAGCGTCATTACACAGATACCCGGTTCAGAAACATCTGTCATGTTTCAATCTACGCATCGTAAAGCGAAAATTACTACGGAGATCATAAACGGTAAAATTCATGCCAAAGTTGTGAGTCAAATCGAAGGAGATTTACGGGAAAAATCGGATGAAAATTTGACGCTAACGAAGGAAACGATTAAAAAATTAGAGCAATCCATAGAAAAGGACGGGAAAATAGGGTTTGAAAAACTAATTCACCAGACCCAAAAGGACGGTTGCGACATTTTCGGTTTCGGGGAAGACGTGCGTGCTTTCCATCCTTCCTATTGGAATAGGGAAATTAAAACGAAGCAGAAATGGGAAGATATGTATCGTGAAATGTCCGTTGAGGTAAGCCTACGTATAAATATTCGACGAATTGGCACGAAAACCAAATAAGCTTAGTTCCATACTAGGAGTTTTACGACCGCGGCTCGGGTGAGAAGGGGTTCGACAATGATTACCTTTAACTATTACACGGTTTTGTTGTTACTAATTTCTGGGATCCTCATTTTAAGTTTCGATGTTAGACTCTATGCGAAGACTGGTATGATCAAAGAAAAAAAAGGTGCCCTTCTTACAGGGTGGCTCAGTATAGCCCTCGCTTTCATTTCATTTTGCACCTACTATATTTATGAGAAATGGTTCTGGCACTAGACTTCCTGAATCAGTTAAGGAATAAACCTAATCCATTTCGTTATGCTGAACGGATTAGGTTTATTTGGTATTAGAGTAGAAGGAAGGGATTACTTACTCATGTTTTTTGAAAATGAGGACGGCGTTATGCCCGCCAAATCCAAATGAACTGGACAGGCCATATTGAAGTTCAGCCCGTCTTGCAACGAGTGGAACGTAATCAAGATCACACTTGGGATCTGGATTTTCTAGATTAATTGTCGGAGGGATGAGGCCGTCCTGTAAGGTTTTGATCAGTGCGACAGCTTCTACACCGCCAGCTGCGCCAAGCATATGGCCGAGCATGGACTTGTTTGCGCTGATCGGCACGTCATACGCGCCGCGACCAAGCAGCCGCTTGATGGCGAGCGTCTCTGAAAGATCGCCAGCGATCGTGCTCGTTGCGTGAGCGTTGATCGTGTCGATCTCCGCCGCGGCGATTCCCGCGTCGGCGATCGCTTCGCGCATGGCTCGGTAGGCCCCCGAGCCTTCAGGATCGGTCGCCACGATGTGATAGGCGTCCGAGGTCGATCCATAGCCGACGAGCTCGGCATGGATCCGCGCCCCCCGCCGCTCGGCATGCTCGAGCGACTCCAGCACGAGCACGCCGGCGCCTTCGGCGGCGACGAAGCCGTCCCGCTCCGCGTCGAACGGGCGGCTTGCCTGCTCCGGCGCGTCACAGCGCGTCGACAGCGCCGTCGCATTGCCGAAGCCCGCCAGCGCGAGGTCGGTGACCGTCGCTTCGGCGCCGCCGGCAATGACGGCGTCTGCGCCTCCGCGCTGGATAAGCTTGAAAGCTTCGCCAATGGCATTATTGCCCGTGGCGCAAGCGGTCACTGGAGCTAGTGAGGGGCCCTTGGCTCCGAATAGGATACTGACCTGTGCCGCCGCCATATTGGCGATCATCATAGGTACAACGGTTGGACTCACGCGGCTAGGTCCACGGGTCAGTAACGTCCGATAATTATCCAGAATCGTTTGGATACCGCCAATTCCAGAGCCAATATAGACACCGATTCGTTCCTCATTCGTGGAATCAATGATTAATGCCGCATCATCAAGTGCTTGCTTGGCCGCTGCAACGGCAAATTGGCAGTATCGGTCCATTCGGCGTACATCTCGCCGACCAACAGCTGCTTCTGCATCAAAATTTCGAACAACACCAGCAAAATTGGTTTTATAATCTGTTACATCCATATGATCTATTTTGGTAATACCTGATCTACCATCCGTAAGATTCCCCCAGAACGTATCCACCTGATTACCAATGGGTGTAATGACGCCCATTCCTGTCACAACTACACGTTTCATTTGTTATTCCTCCTAATGGTTTGCTTTCCATTAGATTGTCACAATTTTTATCCTATTACAAGTTACGGTTTATACTGGTATAATAGCTTCTATGATAAATGCGTAGGAGGATTATGGCGTGGATACAAAGGAACGGTTACAGGCTCTATCCGAATTTTTAACTACACATCGTGCTAGAATTCAACCCAGTGAAGCTGGAGTGCTTGGCGGGAGCCGTAGACGAACACCTGGCTTGCGCAGAGAAGAAGTTGCTTCAATTGCTGGTGTCAGCACGACTTGGTATACATGGTTAGAGCAGGGTAGAGATATCAAAATGTCCGTGCAAGTATTGGACCGTATTGCTTTAGCTTTGCAGCTTAATGAGGATGAGCGCCAGTATCTCTTCATGCTGGCTCTCGAGCAGCCGGCACCGACCACATTTGTAGATCATATACCTACGATCAGCCCGGCTTTAAGCAGAATACTGACAGAACTTCACGATTGCCCCACGATTATTTCAGATCGTAGATGTAATATTGTTGGATGGAATCAAGCAGCCGCGGCTATATTTCTAGATTTTGCGATTATTCCTGTAGAGCAAAGAAATATGATATGGCTGCTTTTTACACGTAAAGAATTAAAGGCTCTGGCTGTAAACTGGCATGATTTTGTAAAGGGATTCTTGGCGATGTTTCGATCTTATTATGGGCAGTATGTGGGAGATAACTGGTACAGTGAGTTTATCGAGCAGATCAGTGAGCAGAGCCAGGATTTTAAAACTTTTTGGAACCAAAGTGATGTGAGTTCAGCCCCCGAAGTGTTCATTGAATTCAGGCATGCCAAAGTGGGAAAGATGCTGTTCGATTTGACAACGCTTCAAGTACAAGGGCGTACCGATTTAAGATGTAGTGTGTATACACCTTCTCCCGGTTCGGATACCGATTCGAAAGTCAGACTTTTGATGAGCAAATTAGTAGATCAGGACCATGACTAATTTGTTTTAACAATTTTCAATGCATATCGCATAAAGCGGGACTGCGTCTAAAATAAGAATGTTATATGTAACTTCAAATCCAAGTGAAAAAGTGCTGCTATTTCGTTATTTTACGGAGTAGCGGCACTTTTTTTTGACATAGGACATGACATTTATCATACTCGCTACTTGACGTTTATGACTACAACGAAATGAAAGCGATATCTATAATGAAGATAGGATATTGCGACTTACGTTGACAACATGAGCCGCTTACCATACCCGAGGAGGAACTCTACAATGACCCAATCTACGCTATCCAATTTAAAAAAACAGGTTGCCCCTTATGAAAAATCAAATACGAAGGCCAGTGTTAAACAGCTGCTCAACACCTTAGGACCTTTATTGCTGCTGTGGTATGCTGCATATCTAAGCCTATCGGTATCTTATTGGATAACATTGCCGATTACGTTCATTGCTTCCGGGTTTGTTATACGGACTTTTATCATTTTCCATGATTGTTGTCACCAATCGTTCTTCAAAAGCCGTCGAGCTAACGAAATCATCGGTACGATAACGGGGATCCTTACACTCTTTCCTTATCAACAATGGAAAAACAGTCATTCAATTCATCATGCAACGAGCAGTAACCTCGAGAAACGCGGTACAGGTGATATGTGGGTTCTTACTGTCGATGAATATGCGGCGTCTCCATTATTGCGCAAAGTTGCCTATCGATTATATCGGAATCCTTTCATTATGTTTGGACTTGGCCCTATCTTTTTATTCCTATTTACGAACCGCTTTAATACAAAAGGTGCGAAGCGTAAGGAAAGAATTAGTACTTACTTGACTAATGTTTCCATCATCGGTTTATATGCATTTATGTGCTGGGCAATTGGATGGCAGTCGTTTGTTATGATCCAAGCTCCGCTCGTTTTCGTAGCCGGCTTGCTGGGGATTTGGTTGTTCTATGTACAGCATCAGTTTGAGGATTCCTACTTTGAGAACGAAGAGGAGTGGAGTTATGTGAAAGCCGCGGTAGATGGAAGCTCTTATTACAAGCTGCCCAAGCTTTTGCAATGGATAACCGGAAATATTGGGTTTCATCATGTGCATCATTTGAGTCCAAAAGTGCCAAATTATAACTTGGAGAAGGCGCATAATGCAACTCCTCCGCTGCAAAAAGCAACGACGATTACTATTAGCACGAGTCTGCAATCGTTACGTTTCCGTCTTTGGGACGAGCAGAACAAAACGTTTGTCGGTTATAAAAATAAAAAACAGGTGCTCCCTAACCAAGATAAGCAAGATTCTTTGGGGAATAACTTAAAAGTCCGTAAATCGGTCATATAAGGTAAATAATCCAGTCCATACATGTTTATGTTAAAATAGAATGAAATCAACAACGAAGAAAAAGAGGGTAAGGGACCATGCAAAAGTGGCATCAGATTTTTCATAAAAAAACAGGTCTTAGTCCGTATGTATGGGTTGTCTTTTACATCCTCCCTTTTTACTTCATATTTCGTTCTTCTGCTACTTACCAAATCGTATTAGGCACTAGCATGATTATTGTTTTCTTTATCTGCTACGTGCTTTCCTTTGTCTCTAAAGGCTGGCTTATGTACTTCTGGTCGAGTGTACAAATTCTGATTTCAATTACCATGACCTTACTTTTTAGTTATGTATATTTCTCGCTGTTTTTAGCCTTTTTTATTGGCAATATTCAAAATCGAGCCGGATTTATTACGTTGTACACCATTCATCTAGTCAGTACTATTGTAACGATCAACTATGGATTTGTATCCCAAAACCCTGTTTATATTACGCAGCTGCCGTTTGTCATCATTAACGTGATTGGCGTAATTCTCCTTCCAGTCACCACGTACAACCGAAACAGAAGCGATAAACTGCAGGGACAGCTAGAGGACGCAAATAAACGAATTTCCGAGCTTGTAAAGTTGGAAGAACGCCAAAGAATAGCCCGCGACTTACATGATACACTGGGTCAGAAGCTCTCATTAATTGGCTTAAAGAGTGATTTGGCGGGGAAATTAATTAGCAAAAACCCGACGAAAGCACAAATTGAAATCAATGATGTTCGGCAGACGGCTAGAAGTGCATTGAAGGAAGTGCGAGAAATGGTTACATCCATGCGGGGTACTAGACTCGAGGATGAGATGTTTCGCGTTAAGCAGATTTTGAAGGCTGCTGAGATCGACCTTATTTTGGAAGGGGATCCTCAGTTAACCAACACTTCATTAATGAACGAGAATGTGGTGAGTATGTGCTTAAAAGAAGCCATAACCAATATTATTAAACATAGCAGTGCATCTACCTGTTCGATCTCCATTGAGCCATCACAATCCGATTTGGTTATCAAGGTGGGGGACAATGGGGTCGGCATGGCCAAAGAATCTGTTGTTTTACTTGGAAATGGACTGCGCGGCATGAAAGAGCGGCTTGAGTTTGTGAACGGATGCATGGAAATTGTTTCAAACCAAGGAACGACGATCGTTATTAAAGTGCCGAATGTCTTCAAACCACCGGAAAGGGAGGCGGGGATATGATTCGAATTGTAATTGCCGAGGACCAACGAATGCTGCTTGGCGCACTTGCTTCTTTGCTGGATTTGGAAGAAGATATGCAGGTCGTTGGTACAGCAAGCAATGGCGAGGATGCTGTGAGATTGGTTCATCTTCATAAGCCGGATATTTGTATCATGGATATTGAGATGCCAGTCAAGAGCGGATTAGACGCGGCAGAGGAACTTAAGGGATTTGGCTGCAAGGTGATGATACTGACTACGTTTGCCCGTTCCGGATATTTTGAAAGAGCTGTGAAGGCAGGTGCCAACGGTTATTTGTTGAAAGATAGCCCGAGTGAGGAACTCGCTACTTCGATTCGCAGTATCATGGCCGGACGCCGCATCTATGCCTCAGAGTTAGTAGATGACGCATATGGGGAAGAAAATCCATTGACCGAGCGTGAGAAGGAAGTACTGATCTTGATAGCCGACGGTAAAAATACGAAGGAAATCGCTGATCAAATGTATATAACCACAGGAACCGTCCGCAACTACATTTCTGTCATCCTTGATAAACTCAATGTAAGCAATCGTATTGAGGCTATTATGCGTTTTAAAGAAAAAGGATGGTTCAAGTAATAAATATGGCTAAAGAGAGCTTCGAGAACTCGGAGCTCTTTTTATTTTTCATAATAACAAAACATCAGGAATAAGAGGGAGAATCTGACTTAAGTAGAAGCCTCAACAAGACTTTCAAGCAGGGACCTTAAGCCTGTTTCGGTTAATGCATCAGTAATGAAGCCTTCTTTATTAAGTTTTAAGTTAATATGGGGTATCATCATAGTTCCCGCCTCAACAATTTTGGCATTGATCATGTTCAGCGTCAGGAGAATGGAATCATGCGCTTTGTCACCACCCATTGGAGTGGGAGACGCTGTGACTACCGCTGTCGGTTTATTCATAAACTGACCTGATGAAACTAACCAGTCCAGCGCATTTTTCAAAGCCCCAGGTACTCCATTCCCATACTCAGGTGTGCATATAAGAACGGCATCCGCTTCGTTTAGTCGTGTGCGCAGAACATGGACTGATTCTGGACCGTCATCGATGTCAAGATCGGGGTTAAAATGCGGTAGATCACCTAAACCGTTGTATACAGTAAAGACAATATTTTCTTGAGCTAAACCTATAATAGCATGCATAAGAGCTGTATTTGAAGACTTTTGGCGAAGACTTCCCGAAATAGCTAACACTTTTACTGCTTTCTCCATCTGAAATCATCTCATTTCTTTGGTTGTTTCTTTAATCTTACATTGCAAGGTAGTCGAAAGTAAAATAACACAAAGAGAGCAGATGCTGTCGCGGTCTGCTCGTAAATGAAACAATTTCAGCTAAAATAGTGATGCTATTTTATTCTTATTAAGCTTCGTTGAAGCACCGTATCCCCTTCTTGCGGAGTAAAGGGCGCATTCGTAACACCCGTTACATTCGTTACTAACTTGCGGTCATTGGGCTGTGTAATGCGAACCTCATATTTAAACCTTACCTTGGACACGTCTGCAAACAAGAAAACCGATTTATTAGATCCTACCTTTACTGTACACTTTTTTGTGTTGCAAGGACTTACCTTCAAGGGGATCGGTGAACCAGTAGACCAGTCAAACACTTGTACCGTTACCCTGCGGGAGCACTTTTTATTGAAGTTAACAACATCGACTAGGGCAAACTTGGTTTTATTCGGTCTCCGCAAAATACCAGTTGAGAATGTAACTCGCTTCGCATTCATCCTATCACTTCTCCTTCCTTTATTTATATAGTAAATGCAAAAGCGGCCAGTGTGTTTGTACATTTGTACGTTACAAGGGAAGGTGGAAGGGTTGTTAATTTGAGAAGACTATGGCAGTATATAAGCATATAACGAATGGGGGAAATGAGATTAATGCTAGATTTGCCAAATTGCCCAAAATGTCATTCAGCGTACACGTATGAAGATGGGAATCTATTGATTTGCCCAGAATGCGCGCATGAATGGACTTTAGAATTGGAAACGGAAGATCGTTCCGATAACAAAATTGTAAAAGATGCCAATGGAAATGTCTTAAACGACGGTGATACGGTTACAGTCATCAAGGACCTTAAAGTAAAAGGAAGTTCATCCGTTATCAAAATAGGTACAAAAGTTAAAAATATACGTTTGGTTGATGGTGACCATGATATTGATTGCAAAATTGATGATTTCGGAGCAATGAAATTAAAATCCGAATTTGTTAAAAAGGTATAGGTTTGAAAGTCGCGATAATCGCGGCTTTTTTTGATTTTTCCAGCAATTTTTTTATCAAAATAGTACTAACATTTAGGTAAGTAGATTACCCTAAGCCAACTATGTTAAGGAAAAGTGCGTACTTTAGAAGCGCCGCAGATTCAGGTATGATAATCATGGAGATATGAAAAAGTAGATATCACTTCACGCTGGAAACGAGCTTTGCTCTATAAAACTACTGGAGGAGATAAACATGAAATATAGTTACTTAGGTCGTTCGGGCTTAAAAGTCAGTAAATTGTGCCTTGGAACCATGAACTTCGGTGTAGATACAGAGGAGAAAGAAGCTTTTCGCATCATGGATGCTGCGTTGGATGCTGGAATCAACTTTTTTGATACGGCAAACATTTATGGTTGGGGAGAGAATGCTGGGCGTACGGAGGAAATTATCGGTCGCTGGTTCGCACAGGGCGGCGGACGTAGAGAGAAAACGATCCTAGCTACGAAGTTCTATGGAGACATGCATGACGTGAACGACGGACCTAACCGGGAAGGCGGACTTTCCGCTTACAAGCTTCGCCGACATTTGGACGCGTCATTGCGCCGTCTACAAACGGATCATATTGAGCTTTATCAAATGCACCATGTGGATCGCAACGTATCTTGGGATGAGTTGTGGGAAGCTTTTCAAGTTCCAGTGTACCAAGGGAAGATCGGCTATGTAGGCTCTAGTAACTTTGCAGGTCGTGATTTGGTGAAAGCGCAATATGAAGCCAAAGCTCGTCATCTTATTGGTCTTATATCTGAGCAGCACAAATACAGCTTGCTCTGCAGGCTGCCTGAACTTGAGGTACTGCCAGCGGCCGAGGAACTTGGAATTGGTGTAATCGCATGGAGCCCGCTAGATGGCGGATTGTTAGGCGGCAATGCTTTGAAGCCGATTGAGGGCTCTAAACGAGCGAGTAACCCTGAAAGGGTAGAGAAGTTTCGTGCACAGCTTGAGGCTTTCTCGACTTTAAGCAAGGAACTTGGTGAGAGTGAAGCGAATGTGGCATTGGCATGGACGCTAGTTCACCCAGCTATGACAGCACCGATTATTGGACCGCGTACGTTAGAACAATTTCAAAATACACTGCGTGTTGTAGATATTGAACTTGATGAATCTACGTTAAAGAAATTGGATGAAATCTTCCCGGGTCCAGGAGGAGCAGCTCCACAGGCATATGCTTGGTAAAAAGCTAAGAATAAACAACGTTTCACTAAAGTTTTGAGATGCACCCCTTAAGAAAAACATTGGAAAATTGATTCCAATGAATTCTAAGGGGTGTATTTTTTTATGAAAGCATAAGTCATTGGGGAACTTACCGTTATAAACCTTGACACATGTTGGTTCATGGGGGACAATGTGTTTAATTCCACAAAATAATAAATATAATCGCTTGTAAACGTCACGATCCCACATTTATGGACTACTTTATTGAATGAAATTTTCTTAAGGAATCATCTACCCGACTATCAGGAGGAACTCTTTTGCTTCGATTGATTTTATTTTACCTGCCCATGGGCGCCTCAGCATTGCTTGCCTCACTGACTCACGTCATCATCAGCGGGGTACTTGCCCGCTCGCCGCACCCTGATCTGACTATAAGCGGTTATGCGCTTGCACTCAGTTTGTCGTTTATCCTGGAACAGGCTATCGCTCCACTACGGCAAACCAGTGCCAAATACGTGAAGGATCAACACTCGTTTCGTGAAATGGTGCGCATGATCGTTACGATTGTTGGCATCATTGCATTGTTTAACGCGCTGATTGCATGGACGCCGCTTGGTCGGCTCTTGTTTCACTACGTTTTTGGGGCGCAAGACAGCTTGTTGGATGCTACAGTCAATGCTTATCAAATCTTGATGTTTGTTAACGTGTTTTCCGCTGCCCGCAGCTTGTACCAGGGCATTATAATCCAACATCTGTTGACCAAATGGATGACTATCGGCATTCTGATTCGCTTATTCGTCATGGGCCTTATGTCTTGGGCTATGGTCACCTGGAATCTAACTAACGACAGCAGGTACGGAGCGATGTTGTTCTTGGCAGGGATGGCCATAGAGAGCGCGGTTGCTTGTTTTGAAGGTCATTATCTTGCAAGACGGCTGCCTGACAAGCTGCCTTCCCATCCGATCAGACGCTGGAAGCCGGATATATTTCCGTTTTACATGCCGCTGCTGTATGGATCGATTGTTTCTATTGTAATCGGTCCAGCAACGAACGCGGCTATGAACCATAGTCTAGATCCCATTCAGGCGATAGCCGCCTTTGCGGTCGCTTCCAATCTAGCGGGACTGATCGCCGGATTCGCCAGCTTTTTACATCAAGCTGTGCTCAATTTCCATGAAGAGCAGCCGCGACATGTCCTTGCGCTGACGACTGCGCTCTCGATAATTTCCACAGCTCTTGTCGCTTTTCTTGCCTGGTCGCCACTCGGTCACATAGTACTCGAGAAAGGGCTCGGCATTCACGGCGAACTGCTTCGTAACTGTACAACCATCTTGGGTGTGCTCATCATTAGATCGGCGGTCTATCCCTGGATCGACTATTTGAACGGGCTTGCTATGTATCATGGTGTAAATAAGACAATCGCTTACAGCAAATTCGGCAATGTGATTTTATCAGTGACGATACTTTTCCTTCTAGTGGACTACAATCCTGGGCTTAATGGTCTGATCGCTGGGATCACTAGTTCCGTCGTCGTCATGTTCGAGCTCAGTTTGTCCATTTATTTATTCCGTAAAGCTGTACAGCGGCAAACGCTCCATACGATCGAAGCGGCGTTATAAAGCAAACGGACTAAAAAAGGGAAGAAGCCTTCGGGAATTCATCACAAAGAAATGCCAAGCCGGAATTGCCCGGGGGTGATGTTTTCGAATTTTTTAAACACTTTGAAAAAATGCCGCGGATTTTCGTAACCTACAAGCTCCGCAATGGTGTTGATCGGCCATTCCGGATTCTCTTGCATGATTTGCTTGGCTTTGGCAAGCCGAAACGTATGCAAGTAGTGGAGGAAGGTTAGTCCCATCTCTTTACGAAACAGCATGCTGATGTAATTAGGATGCATTTGCACATGATCCGCAACCGCATCGAGCGATAAATCCAGCTTGTAATTGAGTTCCACGAAAGCGACAATTTTATCGATTGCCTGAGTGTGCGGCTGCTGACGATCGGTGCTGCGTGCATATCGAATTAGCTGTGCGATGATCTCCGATACACTGATATTTTCAAGCGTGGTGTTGCTTTGCGAAAATAGTTTGGTTGCGGCATGCTCACCCCAAATGGCTTCAGGCGCTAGGCCAACACTTTGCAGGTAGACACCGACACAGATAAGAAACTGCTCACGCAGCTTATTATTACAATCCGCATTGCCTGAGAAATGAGGAAGTATGGACTGAATGTCCTTATCGATCTGTTCGATAGAAATTTGTTGAGCTAGCGAATGTTCAATATATTGAACAAGATTATCATAGTCACTATGTATGTTCTCTGACTCTGGTTTATATATGGTCAAACTGCTATTGGAAAAGTACCGATTGAATAACATCGCAGCCATCGATTCAATATACAGATCACGCAAATTATCGTTAGCGTTCTTGCTCACACTGACCCCGATGCAATATCCGCTGACCTGTATTTTCTTCGTATCGAACAGCTCGCCACATGCATGCCGCAACTCTTCGTCTGTCGGTACATCCACACCGTTCGCAATGAGGACAGTTTGCCGTAAGAAACGGGACTGGACGGTGTAAGTTTTCTTGCAAACGTGCGACAGAAGGGTACAAATACCTTCCAAACGTTCGGCGGTCAAGAGAGGAACACTCTCGTATGCCTGGAAGACGATGATCGTCGTATACGGATCGGGAAGAAGGGTGTGCAGCTGCTCAGGCTTGAGAGGCATGTCCTCCAATGGCGTATTGTAAAGGATATGTTCTTTGAGAAGCAGAAGGTCATGCTCAATGGTTTGCTTCTGTTCCTCCCGAATCGCAAGCCCAACTCTCGTGAGTACAGTGATTAGTTCTTCTTTATTAATCGGTTTCAACAAATAATCGATGACTTGATAGCGCAGAGCTTGTCTAGCATAGGCGAAATCACCATAACCGGTTAAAATAACGAAACGGCTGCAAAGGTTCTGAGCTTGTATTTCTTTTATAAGAGCGAGTCCGTCCATTTCCGGCATATGAATATCCGTTAGGATCAAGTCGGGCTGAAAATAGGCTAGCTTTTGCAGTGCATCAACGCCGTCGGCAGCGCCGACGATCTCGATAAACGATGTATTCGCTTTCTGGATCATGCGGATAATCCCGTTTAAAATGATAGGCTCATCATCGACAACCATCAGCTTCATTGTATTGCCCCCTTAGCTAACTTGAGTATACACGTTGTCCCCACGTTGAGCTTACTCTCCAATTGAATGCCTGAACCTTCACCAAAAAACATTTTAACGCGTTCGTTAACATTAAAAATACCGAGACCCCCGCCATCCGTTTGCAAATGCTGGACATCCATTTTACCGGTTAACACACCTTGGATGAGCACAAGCCTTTCTTCCTCAATGCCTGCGCCAGAATCCTCAACAGCAATGAACATACATGTAGAATCCTCCCAGATACGGATCGAAAGCAAGCCTTGTTTTCTTACATTCGCGATACCGTGAACAATGCTGTTTTCAATAATCGGCTGCAGCATATAGTGAGGGCAATTAAAGTTATCGATATCAGCATCTATATCGAAAGATACTTGCAGCCGGTCGGCCAGCCGAATTTGCTGGATTTTGATATAGTCTTTTACATTTTCTACTTCTTCTCTCAGCGAAGTCTCGCTTTTCGTTCCCGATAGACTGTAGCGAAATAGTTTGCCAAGTGTATAGGACATTTCAGCTGCTTCTGGGTCATCGTTCGCTTCCGCGATCATGCGTATCGATTCGAGCGTATTGTACAGGAAGTGAGGCTTGATTTGCGCCTGCATCATGAGATAGGCAGACTCTTTTCGCAGCATTTCCGAGCGGTGTACGGTATTCACCAACTCATCCATACGCCTGATCATCGCATTATAGGCGGAGGTCAGATGTCCAACCTCATCCTTATTAATTTCCCCGTGATAGAGCGGGAAATGGTTTTCGTCAACTCGACGCATATGTTTGGAAAGCTTCAAAATGCGCTTCGTAATCGAACTAGCGATCAGGTAGTAGATGCCGGAAAGTAGTAATAAAAGGATGGATACGGTTAATACGAGTACGTATTTGTTTTTTTTGATACCAATAAAGACATCATCAACTTGCTCAATCATGACAAACTGAAGTTTAAGGCCTTCGGCATAAAACGATTCAATTAGCATTTTATTTCCGTTAACTTGTTGATACGAGTATTTTGCGTTCGATTGGAGGACATCGGCAAATAAGGCTTGTTCTGAATCCTGAGATAAGGGGATTTTTTTCACAAGAGAAATGACTTGGTGATCCTGATCAAGCACATATAAATTGCTTCTGTTGTTCAAATTTAGCGATTCTAACAAAGGTTTAATTAATTTGGAAGTTACTTTAATATCGAGGAGACCGATATCCTGTTCAAAGTTCCGGTTTCCGATTTTATGAACAAAATGTAGGTTGATGTCTGGATTCGACCCGTTATTTATCGTAATCCATTTCCCAATACCAAGTGGGAGTTTCTTTATGCTCTCGTCTAGTTTGGACTCGTCCATCCTAGCCATTTCGGGCCGAAAAACCATACCGTTCTGCTGCTCCATATAGATAGTCATTCCGTCGATCAGTCGATTGGATGACAAAATATAAGAGAATAGGGGTCTGATATAGGTTAAAAAATTAGAGACCTGATCGAAATCGGTCCGGTAGTTCCCACTTAAATAAGCAATGGTATTCGAATTATTTTGAAATAATTGATAAGCGGATTCGATCTGCACCGTGCTTACATTTAAGTTGTTAAGCACCTGATTAACAATTTTCTGCCTGCCTTGTGCATACTCTTCGAGAAAACTGTTGTAGTTCTGGTTATACAGAAATAGGCCGAATGAAATAATCGGAATAAAGATGATGACGATATAGCCTATCGCCATTTTTTTCACAATCGACAAATTTTGAAAGTTAATCATTGGCTTTGTTATGATTCATCACACCACCTTATGAACGGACACTACTGCTTAAGAATGATCCCTATAAATTTAATTCAAGCTCCTTTATCATAGATCCTGTAAGCGCTTAATTTTAACTTTAACTTTAACGTAAATGCAGTGAGGGGGAGTATCATGAGTATAGCACTTAGAATGGTAAAGAAAAACTGGCAACTCTATCTGATTATCTTGCCGTCACTCGTATATTTGATTATTTTTAAATACGTACCTATGGCTGGCGTACAAATTGCTTTTAAAAATTATATGGTTACCAAAGGGATATGGGGAAGCGATTGGATTGGTTTTAAGCACTTTGTAGACTTTTTCCATTTGCCTATTTTTTGGAGGGTTATCAAGAACACGTCACTGCTTAGCCTTTACTCGCTTCTAATCGGGTTTCCGGCGCCAATTATACTCGCTCTTGCCTTAAACGAATTGAGAAATGGAATTTTTAAGCGGGCCGTACAGCTGGTCACGTTCGCGCCGTACTTCATTTCAACCGTCATCATGGTTTCGATCATTATGCTGTTTCTTTCCCCGCAGCTTGGTTTCGTCCATCTCTTGGCTGATAAATTCGGATTTCCAGCGGAGAATATCATGTCAAAGCCGGAGTACTTCAAAACCGTGTATGTACTTTCTGACGTTTGGCAATTTACGGGATATGCCTCGGTCATTTATATTGCGGCACTAGCAGGAGTGGATCCGCATTTGTATGAAGCAGCCAAGGTGGATGGTGCCTCCCGTTTCCAAAGGATGATTCATATCGACTTGCCAAGCTTAATGCCGACAGCCGTCATTCTGCTTATTCTGAATGCAGGGCAAATCATGAATGTTGGATTCGAGAAGGTGTACCTGATGCAAAATGCGATTAATGTTGGGGCATCCGAGGTTATTTCCACCTATGTTTACAAAATGGGCTTGGTCGGAGCGAATTTCAGTTTCTCTGCAGCGGTAGGACTATTTAATTCAATCGTTAATTTGCTGCTGCTTATAGTAGTCAATTATGTGGCTAGAAAAAATTCTGAGACGAGTTTGTGGTAGGAGGTAGAAATTATGGTAAATCCCGAGCAGACTTTGACGTTAGACGTGCGAAAGGCACCTACCCGCATTCTTGAAAATAGTGTGGACAGAATTTATTTGTTCTTTGTCTATTTGTTTTTGATCATATGTTTGATTATCGTAGCTTATCCGCTCATCTACATTGTTAGTTCATCATTCAGCTCATCGTCAGCCGTCATCTCAGGTAAGGTTTGGCTGTTCCCGGTTGAACCTACACTTCGAGGCTACCAAGCTGTATTTCAAAATCCGCAAATCTTGACAGGGTACGGCAACTCTTTGTTCTATCTCTTCTTCGGGACATTGCTTAGTGTTTCATTGACGATAACGGCTGCTTATCCGCTTTCTCGCAAAAACTTTTATGGACGCAACGTCATTACGGCACTATTCGTTTTTACGATGCTTTTCAGCGGTGGATTAATTCCTTATTATTTGACTGTGAAAGGGATGGGCTTACTCGATACGAGATGGGCGATGATTATTCCAGGCGCGATTTCGGTTTGGCAAGTCATTCTGGCGAGAACGTTTTTCCAGACGTCGATTCCTTCGGAACTCACAGAGGCCGCACATTTGGATGGATGCAGCGACTTCAAGTTTTTATTTCGAATTGTGATTCCGCTTTCCAAACCCATCATTGCCGTTCTAGTCCTCATGTACGCTATCGGGTATTGGAATTCCTATTTTGAAGCCTTAATTTTCTTGAAATCGGCTAATCTGTATCCGCTTCAGCTCATTCTAAGGAACATTCTAATTCTGAATTCGATCGATCCTACGATGATTAAAGATGTTAGAGAACTTGCGGAAAGGCAAGGCTTGAAGGAGCTGCTTAAATATTCGCTGATCGTCGTCGCAAGCGCTCCCGTACTTATTCTGTACCCTTTTGTGCAAAGACATTTCGTGAAGGGGTTATTGATTGGTTCTCTAAAAGGTTAAATCTAGTTACATATTGAAAGGAGGGATGCGAGGCACGAACAGATCAGGTTTGCCCCCGAGGATGGATTGGCTATGAAAAACAAGGAGGGTTTTGAATATGGTAAGTAGAGGAACCAGAAAAACATGGTTATCGGTGGTCCTGATTTTATTCATTACTTCGCTTGTAATCGGTTGTACGTCGAATAGCGATGAACCAAAGGGTAGCGCTAGCCCTAATGGGGGCGGAAGCGCAAGCGGGGGAGCGAACGTTAATACAACAGGCTTTCCTATCGCCAAAAATAAAATTACGATGAGTGCTTTCGCGCCGCAATCGGCTAATATTGCAGATTTGAATACAAATTGGTTTACCAAGTATTTGGAAGATAAGACGAATGTTCATTTGAACTGGCAGCTTGTACCGGGAGAATCAGCGGCGTTGAATGAGAAAAAGCAGCTGTTGCTCGCCAGTGGCGACTATCCCGATATTTTCATGCAAGGGAATCTAACAAAAGAAGAGCAGCTGCTGTACGGTCAACAAGGCGTATTGATCCCGTTAAACAAGTTAATCGATCAATATGCACCGAACATTAAGAAATCGTTTAAAGACATTTCGTATTTGGAGAAGGCGATCACAGCACCAGATGGCAATATTTATGCGATCCCTTCCGTAAATGAATGCTATCACTGCCAGTTTTCAGCCAAAATGTGGGTGAACACAAAATGGTTGCAAAAGCTCGGTCTTAGCGCACCGAAGACGACTGACGATTTCTATAACATGTTGAAAGCTTTTAAAGAAAAAGATCCGAATGGAAACGGTAAGGCTGATGAAATTGCGTTCACGGGTTCTCCGACTGGTTGGCACACGGATGTTGAGACGTTCGTGATGAACGCGTTCGTCTATTACAATGCGGATAACAACTATTTCATGATGAACGGCGGCAAACTGGCAACATCGGTTGACCAACCAGGCTTCAAAAAAGGTTTGCAATTTTTGAACAAACTGTATGCGGAAGGCTTGATTGATAAGGAAGCATTTACACAAAAATCGGATGCGCTTACCCAAAAAGGGAATAGTCCTGATGCGGCGATTGCCGGTGCTATTCCAGCAGGCTGGTTTGGCGAATTCACGGATGCTTCTCCAAAGGCAACACGACACAAAGACTATGATCCGATCGCGCCGCTTACAGGACCTGACGGGGCCTCATTCACAGCACACTACATCGGTATCGGGAATTCGGTGTTTGCAATAACGAATAAAAATAAAAATCCGGAAGCGGCCATTCGTATAGCCGATTATCTGTACTCCGAAGAGGGGACGACAATGTCCAACTCTGGGGAAGAAGGCCGCAACTGGGTGAAGGCGGATGCGAACGATAAAAATACGCGTGGAACCGCAGCAAAGTTCAAGGTGAAGGAAACGTCTTACGGGGTAGGACAGGTGCAGAACGATCATTGGAATCAAATGGGACCGAACCTTCGTTCGGCTGAATATCGCGAAACTGCTTATGCAGCCAGTCAGGAAATCTATACAATGGATGGCTTGGAAACTCGCTTGTACAAGGCCACCAAGGAATTATACGAAGGACATCAACCGAAAGAAGAATTCCCGACAGATATTTTCTTGACTAGCGATCAAGCCAATCAAGTTAAGCAATTGAAGCCGATCATTACAGATTACGTCAAACAGTCCATGCTGCAGTTTATCATGGGGGCTAAAAGCATTGACAAAGACTGGGATGCGTACTTGAAAGGCCTTAAAGATTCCGGCATGGATCAATTCATCAAAATCTATCAGGATGCCTATGACAAAGTGTATAAAAAATAGGAATTGCGCCTGATCGTACGAATTAGTGAAGAACCTTCAAACCTATAGTAGGGTTGAAGGTTCTTCATCTGTTGAGACTTAATAATGGAAGGTGATAAAGATGGAGAAAGAAAATAGAAGCGGATATTTAACGAAACAACAAATTGAATTTTATAATGAGGAAGGTTACATCGTACTTGATCGTTTATTATCAGATGAGGAATTAACGCCTGCGCAAGAAGCGATGACGTATAAGGTTTCAATGATTGCCGATGAATTGTTTCGTGACGGACTAATTGAAGATAAATTGGTTGACCGTCCGTTTAAATATCGGCTTGCTGAACTTTTTGAACATTTAACCGCTGAGGAATTTTTGAAATACGGACGAAGTTGGCGTGACCGGATCCCTGGTTATTTTCATTTAATGAGCAACATTAAAATTCTTAATGCTGTTGAATCTTTGATTGGTGGTGAGCTATTCTCGAATCCCGTTTATAATGTTAGGCCGAAGATTCCGAGGGTTGCCGCTGGAGCAGTGCCTTGGCATCAAGATAAATCATACTGGCCGGACGCTAATTCCAATCCAGTCATTACAGTGTGGATTCCTTTAGTCGACGCAAACGAAGTGAATGGCTGTTTGCATATTAAACCGAAGACACACAGAAAACCACTTTTGAAATGGCACCAAGAATCTGATACTGGAACCGGATATACGGCATTGAAGGAAAGTCAATTAGGGAACACAAAGACTGTTGCATTGCCCGTTTCCGCTGGCAGCGCAATTCTATTCAATGATCGCTGTCTCCATATGTCAACACCGAATCAATCTGATGAAGTAAGGTGGAGCGTGGATTTGCGTTACCAGCCGACAGACCAGGATCCTATGATAACGCATGGAGCAGGCTTCTTGGCTAGAAGTTACAAACATCCGGAGCGAGTTGCAACTCTTGAAGATTGGTTAGAGGGACGTCCTGAGCATGGCATATAGTGTACGTAGATGTTGATGTGAAAATAGCGGTCCAAAAAGCCGCTGAAGATGCCTGTGAGATAAAAACAGTGCACGCAGAGTTTGCCGACCTGTAACGCAATGATGAAAAGTATCGTTACAGCATCAAAACGATGATTGAGCTCCCATGCAACAATGCAAAACATCGTTCCATCAATCTTTTTTGGGCCGTTTTACTCCCAATCTCCCTCGTAACGATGTAAAACATCGGTGAAGCAATCGTATTGTTACCTCAACTTGAATCTAACGATGAGATACATCATTGCAGCAAAAGTGGCTGTCCACAAAGTGAGACAGCCTCTTCAGTATTATTAAGCAAATCATTTTTTGTCAATGATCGCGACCGTACAGCGAGAAATGCATATGAGTTGATTATTTTCATCGGAAATTTTAATTTCCCAAACCATTGTTTTCCTGCCTTTGTGCAAAGGGCTAGCAATAGCAGTTACGATACCATCTTTCTTACTCTTGAGGTGATTGGCGTTAATTTCAAGTCCAACAGCAGCATGTTTTTCTTTATTGATATTAATTTCAGAAGCGATAGAAGCTGCGGTCTCAGCCAATAGGACAGAAGCCCCTCCATGTAAAATCCCTGCTGGTTGGTGTGTAGCTGGTCCAACTGGCATCGTCATCACTACACGATCAGGAGTTAGCTCTACAATTTCAATGCCTAGCGCACTGATAGCGGTATTCTGACTTCTTTCTCTCATGAACGAAATAAAGGAATCCTTATCCATGCCGTAGGACTGATAAATTTCTTCGGATACGATCATAACCATAACCTCCCTAAGGTCTAGAAAATATTACGAATCCTTCCCTCAGCAACAGAACATCTTCGGACAAATCGAATATGATCACACAAAGTAGGAGCTGTATATATTTTATGTCCAAAGATTCAAACATAGGCTCATAATCTCGGTTGGAATAGGAGGGAGGGGCTCACCAGAGCTCACTTATTCCTTTGACTCGGTTCGGGCAAGCTCCTGTCGTACAATTGGCGCTACCTTGGTGCCGAGCAATTCGATAGCCCGCATGACCTCATGGTGCGGCATCGTTCCAACATTTACATGAAGGAAGAAACGAGTTATTCCCAAATTTTTACGCAATAGAATGATCTTTTCTGCGACGTATTCGGGATCACCGACGTAAAGAGCGCCCCGCATACTGCGTGCGGCATCAAAAGTTGCGCGGTTGTAATTCTGCCCCCAACCCCGTTCACGCCCGATAACGTTCATTTGGGCCTGCGTTGAAGGGAAAAATAAATCGGCAGCTTGCTCGGTAGTTTCTCCGACAAATCCATGCGAGTGAGTCGCAATTGACAGCTTGTCAGGGTCGTGCCCAGCTTTCATGGCAGCCTCTTTGTAAAGTGCGACTAAGGGAGCAAAACTCTCGGGCATTCCGCCGATAATGGCGAATACGATGGGGAGACCCAGCATTCCTGCACGAACAGCGGATTGTGCACTCCCGCCGCTTGCGATCCACACCGGCAGTGGGGTCTGAACGGACCGAGGATAAACACCGAGGTTATGGATGGCGGGACGATGACCGCCGCGCCAAGTTACCTTTTCGGAAGATCGGATCGCAAGCAGCAGTTCCAGCTTTTCGTCGAACAATTCATCATAATGATCCAGACTATATCCGAAAAGCGGAAAGGATTCAATGAACGAACCCCGGCCCGCCATAATTTCGGCTCGGCCGTTAGAGATGCCGTCAAGTGTGGAAAAAGCTTGATACACGCGAACCGGGTCGTCAGAGGACAGCACCGTTACGGCGCTTGTGAGCCTGATTCGCTTGGTCATGGCAGCTGCAGCTGCCAGCACAACAGCAGGCGAGGTGCCTGCGTAATCGGCACGATGGTGCTCTCCAATGCCATAGACATCCAGCCCGACCTGATCGGCTAGTACGATTTCTTCAACCGCATTGCGTAAACGCTCGGCATGACTGATGACTTCACCTGTCACAGGGTCTGGTGTAGTCTCCAAGAATGTACTTATTCCTATTTCTATGTTGGTTGCCATATCGGTCATAATGCTTCGCCTCCTTCATTATCTATATTAACTCATTTATTTATGGTTTCTCAAATTTAGTAAGAGTAAGAGGAGCAACGAAGGCTTTAAAGCGAATATTAATATAGGTAGGGCTTGCGCCCGCGAGCTTAAGACGTTATCGTAAAAGGCAGGGAGGCGAGGCAAATCCTATGCTGGAACCAGGGAAGACATATAATACGGCAGTGGAAGTAACGCTCGAAGTGATCGGAGGCAAGTGGAAGCCAGTCATTTTATTCCATCTCACATTCGGTACGAAACGCAACGGTGAGCTGATGAGCTTAATGCCAACGGTTACACAAAAAGTACTAACCCAGCAGCTGCGAGAATTGGAGGAGGACGGGGTTGTTACCCGGATCTCATATAACCAGATACCGCCAAAAGTCGAGTATGAGCTCACAGAGTATGGCTGGAGTTTGAAGGAACTTCTTCATATCATGTGCAGATGGGGAGATAGGCATGTTGACCGTGTGTATGGTGATAAGGTCAAGATCTTGGAAAATACAGTACGCTTGAATGAATCATGATCAGTGGTAAGACAGAAACCGGTCTCTGAATTTCAGAGGCCGGTTTCTTATGTGAAGTTATGGAATAACCTTGCGTTGACGTAAATCCTCGAAGATTTCAAGGAACATTGCTTCTGTATCAATAAACTCGTGAAAGCCGAAACGACGCGCTTTCGTACCGTCAGCAAAGAAGTCGTAACACCAAGAAAACACAAAGTCACCGAACCGCCAGGAGGATACGTCACTGTAGCTGTTATCCACCAACCCGTGCTTCTTCACCATGGCGTTCCATAGCGGCTCCTTGTCGGCCATGACTACATCCAAGGACATCTGCAGCGGAGGTGCTGTCTCTAGGCCGAAATACGCAGCAATCTTAGGCCAAAGCTCGTTCCACCGGAAGAGATCTCCGTTCGTGATGTTGAACGCCTGATTCGCGCAACGTTCATCTGTCGCTGCCCAGACGGTGGCCTTGGCCAACAATCCCGCGTCGGTCATCTCCAGCAGGCTGTTGTAGGCTCCCTGCTTACCGGGAAAACGGAGCGGCAACCCGAGCTCCTTCGACATGGAAGCATAGATTGCGATAACCATCGCTAGGTTCATTGGATTGCCTAATGCATATCCGCAAACAACGGAAGGGCGAAGCGCCGACCAGGTCCAGCTGCTACCTTTTTGCCGATTTTCAAGGAATTGCTGTTGGTCAACATTAAACTCAGGCGGCATGTGATAGGCATCTGTTTCACGAGCTGGAGTCTTGAAGGGACCGAGGTGCGCGCCATATACTTTGTAGCCCTGCATGAGACTGATATGCTGGAGGTATGGAGAGATTGGCTCGATCGCATTAACGATGTTAACAAGCATGGCTAAGTTTGGGGGGACCAATTCGGCCCAGGTAGGACGGTCTTGATAAGCCGCATAGAAGATATGGGTAACTTCCGTTAGACTTCCAAGTTTCTCACGGATATCATTTTCATTAAGTAGATCGACGGCTATATATCGGACTCGGTTGTTGGACATCCCGCCCCGCCGTGATACACCAATGATATCCCAGTCGTGAAGCTGCTCCAAATAGTCGATAAGATTTCTACCAATAACACCGTTAGCTCCGACAACAAGAGCGATTTTGCGTGGTGTGGCTTCTTTTGTATTCATAAAATATCCTCTCCTACTCCGTGATGGTTTCAACATCATTGTGCACCTTGGAGTGTTGAATGAAAAGTACGCACTTTGAGGTCATATAGTTACTTCAAAGTAATAAAAGGCAGTGGAGAAGGGAAGTTGGGAACAGTCAGTATCTTATTTAAATTAGGCTGAGATCGAAGAGTGTGAGTGTAATCGTAACTCGGAATAGAGATTTAACAACAAATAAGCTGGATTGGGCGAACCCTATCCAGCTTGCTTACTTGTATTCGGTTAGTTGGAGTGTTAACGCAACGTCTTTAAAGCACCGCTCCAGGCGACGACTTGATCGAATAGCATGTTGGCGGCTGCTTCCTGATGAGGTGCGGGCTTCACAACGCTGTAGTTTTCAAAATCCGTAAAGAGCGAAAGGGTGACCTGAGCACGTACGTCAGCCACATGCAGCTCACCTAAGATGAGTCTCAGGTTTTCTGCCGCACGAGCTCCGCCTGTGCCACCGCCATAACTGACGATGCCTGCCGCCTTATCTTTCCATTCATTGAAAAGAAAATCAATGGCGTTTTTGAGCGCTCCAGAGACGGCATGATTATACTCGGGCGTTACGAAAACAAAGCCATCATACGAATGGATTGCTTTCGACCAAGCCACCGTATGCGGCTTCGTATATTGAGCCAACATAGGCGGCTTTGGTTCGTCATATAACGGTAAATTGAAGTCAGCAATATCCACGATTTCGTATTCAGCGTCACTGCGTTTTTGTGCGATTTCGTGAACCCATCGAGCGACTGCTTCACCTCTGCGTCCAGGACGCGTGCTGCCAATTATGATTGCGATTTTTAGCACTGTTATTTCCTCCGTTATGTTGACTGTATTTTTATTGCAATATGATATTCAGTTCCAATTACCTCCTTCCGTTTATACCCATGGAAAATGTTAACAGACAACATCCTTACATTTCAAACGAAACAACCGTTATAACTAAAGTTTCTGTTGATATAGGAGGGGCTATTTCTCAAATGGCTGTTGCTATTTTAAGAGAATGCGTGCTTAATTGGAAAATGTAGAAATAAGCCAACAACTTAAAAGGGATCAAGTTATTTGTCAAAAGTTCAAGACAAAAACTGATCCCTTTTCCAATTACAATGTCCGATTAAATTTTTCAACAATATGATCAATAACGGGTTGAATTCTTGAGTCGTCGACAATTGACATCTTGTCCGCTTTGAATAATTGAACTTTTTTGAAATGATAATAATCATAAAGAACTTGTTGAATGGACATTTGGTTATAAAGCAAATACTTAATATTTATAATTTCTCGAAGCAAAATATCGTCCTGAAGCAAAATAAACTTTTCATTGACGTTATTGAAAATACCTTTGTTTTTTCCATCCTGATAGAATTTAAGGGTCATCTGTTCGCGTCTGTTCAAAGTACTTTTCAGATCATCGTATAAATCCGGATAAGCTGCTTGAAGATCCTTTAAAAATACATCTGTAATCTTTCCTACAAGAGATACCGATTGCTCAAACAACTGTTGAAACCAGACCCCGAACGATTCCTCGTCATCATCCGAATTCCGTTCTTCTTGCTTCTCTATATAATCTACAAAAATTCGCACAACGCCTTCGATGACTTCTTCTTTTGAAGAAAAGTGCTTATACATAGTGGCTCTGCTTACATCCATGTATTTGGCAATGTCGTCCATCTTCAAGTTCTGAAAGCCGTCTTTCGTGACGGAAGTAATTAATTTTTTTAGCAACTTATTACGTGATTTATCTTGCTGGTTCTCAATGGGCATATTCATTCTTTTCCCTTCTGCAAACTCTCCTTCTTATTATACATAACATTGAAATGAATAAAAACATTTAACACTTAATAGACGAAAAATATATAAATTGTCACTCTGGAAATAACGGATCCATATAGAACATGATGAACGCCGCGGCAATGATCGGAAATGACTCTTGTCCCATCGAAGGTTTTATACCCGATGAGGTCAATGCCTTTCTCGTGAAAAGAGGACTACAAGGAAACGGGGGAGAAGACGGCATAAGCGCGATGATCGCTTGTGGTTATGTAAAATCGTAAAAAATTCCATGTGTATCATAAATTAACTAATACAGAAATCTCGGCGATTCATTATGATGGTAATTGAAAGCGTATAACATTCTCGCAAAAATGAGGAAAGAAGGGGTTCATAATGAGAAGAAGTTAATTCTGATTTTATCTGTTGTATGCAGAATCGTTTTTTAATAGGCGCGGAAATCGCGCTTTCAGCGAGCTCTCGGCGAGCCGAAGCTCGTCAGTTAATTTTACGAAAATAAGGAGGCTTTAAGATGTTTAAGCAACAAGTTCAAAAGAAGATAGTAAGTTCAGTTCTTTCATTTGCACTTGCATTTTCGTTTATTAACTTGTCCGTTCTTCCAGCAGCAACGGTTCATGCCAATACGCCAGATAGCAACCAACTCAACTCTTCAGTAACGGATGCTGTTTATAACCCCTCAGCAACTGGTTCAGTCAATCTCTTGGCTCCATCTCGTTTTACACCACAAGCTGGCGTGAATCTCAAAGTAAGTTCAGAAGCTGCTGATCATCCGGGAGTAGACGCTTTGCGATCGGGAGGCAGCGGTTACTGGCGGAATTCAAGCTCAAATGTCTATAGGAGTAACTATTCGCCATCTCTTCTAGCATTAACCCTCGACTTAGGCGCTCCCAAAACGATTGATAAGCTTTATCTTGAAATTCCCAACACAATTGCAAATATCCAAAGCAATGCGACACGATTTGAGGTTTATTACACAAATGACCCCAATTCTTGGGCAAGTGCTCCCACGGCCTCCGACACCGCGAACAATTATAATTGGAAGGCAAACGGCTGGACGCTGGCCGGCGGGACGGAAACGGAAGGCTTATGGTCTTATGTTACTTACAACGGGCAACAATGGGGCTATGATACCAAGACATTCTTGTATCCGTTTACAGCCCGGTATGTGATGATCAACACGGTGCTTGTTGGTCCCAGTGATAAACGAGCGAATGATACCAGTTCGATGATGGGTATATCCGGCTTGGCTATATACGGCAAAGATTCGGTATCTAACCCAACTGCGCTGGTACCGGCTAAGGATACCTACAGCACATGGGATCAGGTTGCACCTAAATCTACCAATATAAGCCTTGCTAGTGGACAGACACTAACGAGTATTACCAAAGGCGAGATTACGCTTCGTCCGAATATCGATTACTTGTTAGCTGGCAGCACGGTTACTTTCACACTTCCATACTTGGCCAAACTGCCACTCGGCACGAATGAATTTACCTTTCATTTCAACAGCGGCAACCCATCCATATTTGCATTGGACATAATAGCTCGTGGGTATGGCTCGAATGACAAAACGATCAAAATGAATGCAATTGATGGCATATCTCCTTATAACATTTTAGGCGGCGCCATGGGGACAGACGAACCGGTAGAAGGCGTGACCAAAAGAATAAGAGACGGTTACCACGAATTTTATGGAGATCAGTCTAAGGCGACTGCAGCCGACGACCATATTCAGAGCATTTGGGACAGTACCTTGCAAAAAAATGTATTCAAGGTCCTTGCCAACGGCAGAGGTTTGAATAATGAATTCTTGGATAAGGTTCGCGACGGCGAGTATGGCCACAAAGGTGTTTTTGACCGGAATTTAGGCTATGTGGTTGATGGTGCGGCGATTACGGACAGGCAGCGAATTGAAATTCGCCCCAGTGAAGATTCAAGCGGCGATTTTGTAGCCTATGACGGCGACTTGGTTTCCTATGAATGGCTCTGGAATATTCCGGACGGCAACCAGTGGAATCAGTCAAACTTCCGACATATCTTCCAATTGAAGGCTGTGAATCGCCAAGCACCTGATACTTTACCGGGTGGAAACAACGGCGGTGAAAACGGCGCCTATATCCTCGCGATGTCGATTTCGGGAACGAACAGCAGGGATCTGGTCGTGAATCATAACCGATATGACGGCGATAAGACCATGATGCGAATTCCGTTGAAAGAAATCGATGGCCACTGGATTAAGGTTGAGCTTAACGCTCTTATTTCGGATAGCGGCTGGTTCACAATTAAGATAACGGATAGGGTCACTGGTAAGGTATACACATATGATAGCCCGGATGTTTATCAAGTGTTTACAAACAAAGGTGCAAGCGACGGTACGAAAGATATATGGAGAAGACCAGAAAGAGTCGGCGGTTTCGAGACGGAGTATCCAGCTGCATTTGATCAATATTTGCGTCCCAAATGGGGCATTTACCGCAGCTCCGCTAACGGAACCAACTCTGCCTATGACGCTTCGCTTCAACTTGCCGATATCACCATAAGCAAGGTGGCAACAGGTTTGTCTTCTGTAAACCTTGCCCTTAATAAAAAAGCGTATAACGTAGGCAGGGCAGAAGGGGCTAACCCGATTCAGATACAATCTGCTATGACTAACGAATACGGAAATGCAAACAAACTGACAAACGGTGTATTGGAAGACCCTACAAAATGGAATGTTACCAACGTCACCAGTCTGAATCAAATCGGGAATTACTCATGGCTGGGTACCGACGGAGAGAGAAAAGGCAGTTTCGTCATTGACCTTGGCCAGGCAATGGATTTTAGCCAATTAAGACTATTTGCAAAATCTACCAGATTAAAAGGTGCAACCGTTTATGTATCTGATGATATTGGAAACCATACATCGGCTGCTGAATTTGATGCAATGACGTTTAAACAAGTAGATAGGCAGTCTGCCCAAGGTTATACGTATACAACAGGCAGCAATAATGGAGGTACTGATTCGGAAGATGGTTCCTATCCAATAAACCTTGGTAAGACCTATCATTCCAGATATATCAAGATAACGGTAGAGAACGCATCCGGCAGTAATTCCGGAACGGATCTAACGGGTCCTCCACGTCTTACACAGGTTCAAGTGTTTAATGCGCCAACACCTCCACAGAATCTTACAATTGAAGCAAACGGGTCAGCTAAAATGGTGAAGTGGGACACTGATGATTTAAGCGAAGGTTACACAGTTTATAATGGCGCAGTGGTACTTGTTGACTTACCCGCAGGCGCAACAAGCTATACTTTACCAAGCGGCATAACCGATGTATCCAAAGTCGCTGTACGATCAAAGGGAACAGACCCGAATTCCCGCAAGTTTATGATATCGGCACCGGCCTTAGTAGTAGATCCGCAAGATGTGACTGCTCCTAAGACGGAAGCACAGATCGAACCGGCGCTGAGGAACGGCTGGTTGAACACGGATGGGTCCGTCGTACTGACGGCACATGACGATCTCTCCGCTTTAGCGAAAACGGAATACAAGCTGGGGGATAACGCTGAATGGCAAACCTATGCCGGGTCAATCGCTCTCAAGAACGACGGCGTGTATCGGCTGCAGTTCCACTCAGTTGACGCTGCGGGCAACATCGAGGAAACGAAGGAGCTAAGTGTCCAGATTGACAAAACGAAGCCAGTATTTGTACTGACGGCAAACGGGGAACCGCTTGCGGAAGGCACTGTATTCTCCGACGACCGTCCGATTGCGCTTCTTTTGAACGCAAACGATGTACTGTCCGGCATAGCGAGCCAGGAGCTCAGCCTGGACGGGAAGCGTTTGGATAGCGGCGCTTCTATTGATTTGGCCGGCAAGCCTGGCCTCCATACCCTGAATATCGTCATAGCCGATCAGGCCGACAATAAGACGGATGCATCTGTTCGATTTACCATTATAGCTACCCCAGAAGGAATGTCCAACTTGATTGACCTCTATGCCAAAGCTGGTGAATTGAAGGGACCGTTGGTTAACCAATTGCGCAACAGCCTGGATCTGGCGCTGCATGAATTGGGCAAAGGCGACAATGACAAAGCGGCCAAACATATGCAGGATTTCCTGAAGCATTTGAACAACATTTCGATGGCGGATAATGTCTCCGAAACAGTAAAGACTATCCTCGCGGCTGACGCTAACGCTTTGATCGAGCTTTGGTCAACGAAGTAAAGAACAATAACGTTTTATAGCTGCAAAAGCATCCGGCCATTGTTGAAGGCCGGATGCTTTTTTTATCCTCGAAAGATTAAGAAAATCGTGTTGAAATATTTCGTTGAAATCGATTTCATTTTCTCGTATAATATCCAAATATAGGGTTAACAAAAATAACCAGTTTTCTTTCAAAGAAAAGAATAACCAATGTATATTTCAAAATAAAATCGATTTCATTTTAGAGAATGAAGGAAAATGAAAACAGGGAATAACGAACTACCAAGAATTTCACAGAAGGTGATTGAATCATTTCTTTTTTTTCATTAGAAAGAAAGCGCTGTCATTTGTGAATTCATGAAGGAGGTGATGTTCACAGCATCGAGTGAAAGATAAGGAGGAAGCGACATTGATGTTTGCAAGCGGAATCTATGCGCAATTTCCAAGAATTGAACTCAAAGGAGGATTACTATGAAATTTACGAAAGTATTATCGCTGCTGTTGGTTATTTGTTTTGCAATCGGCTTGCTTGTTACGGCCATCCCGTCCGCTGCCAGTGCTGCAATCGGCGCCAGTGATTTCCTAAAAACGAGCGGTACAGTCATTAAAAACAATAATGGGTCAGGCAGCGTTGTTAATCTCCATGGAACGAATCTCGGCGGTTGGCTCCTGGAGGAGAATTGGATGTCGCCTCTAGGTGGCGTAGATGAATGGACTGTGCGTCAAACGTTGACCAATCGATTCGGAGTGGCGACTACGGACAACATAATCGCTGGGTACCAAGATACGTGGATTCAAGCAAGCGACTTGGATAACATTAAAAATATGGGCTTGAACTTCGTTCGCGTGCCGATTTATTGGGAAAACTTGATGAATCGGGATGGTTCAATGAAATCAGATGCCGTTTCGTTCCGTAAGCTTGATTGGCTGGTAACGCAAGCACAGCAGCGAGGCATATATGTGTTGCTCGATCTGCATGGTGTTCCAGGTAATGATGATGGTTGGCAGAGCGGTGGGCGAGAGGGTGTAAATGAACTTTGGACCAATACAACCTACCAGGCTTGGACCGTGCAGATTTGGGAGCGTCTGGCAACCCACTATAAAGGCAATCCGACCATCGCCGGTTACGATCTTTTGAACGAACCGGTAAGTAATAATAGCAACCTTTCCATTAGTCAAATGTATGACAGGCTCTACAAGGCAGTGCGTGCGATTGATCCTGATCACATGATTTATGTGGAAGCCTTTGGCTACTGGAACAACATCGTATCGCCATCAACCTATGGTTGGACGAATGTTGTCTATGAAGTGCATAACTACAATTGGAGCAACACGGATTACAATAGTCAATCTGCAAGTGTGAATCAATGGTTTACCGATATCATTTGGCATCAACAGAATTGGAATATTCCGGTGTTTGCTGGTGAATTCACACTCTGGGATTTTAATGACTTATGGGAAAAATATTTATCAGGGCTAGACGCGCTTAATGTATCGTGGACCAATTGGACCTACAAAGTAACAGGTGGCGGGAACTGGGGCCTTTATCAAAACAATAGCAATGCATTCCCGGATATCAATAATGACAGTGCATCCACAATATCCTCTAAACTAACCAAATTTTCGACGAGTAATTTCCAAGCAAACACAGCCTTACAGAATATCTTCAAATCTTATTCGAATCTTGCTGGGACGTCCAGTATAAAGGCAGTAGCAAACAGCAAATACGTAACAGCTGAAAACGCTGGCGCCAATCCGCTTATACCGAACCGCACAACGGTGGGTGGTTGGGAGAAATTCATTCTGGTGAATAATGCTGACGGCACGGTATCGTTCCTATCCATGGCGAATAATAAATACGTAACAGCGGATCTCAACCAAGGCGGCAGATTGATTGCTAGATCACAAGGCATTGCAGGTTGGGAGAAGTTTAAGAAGGTAATGAATCCAGATGGAACATTAGCGTTCCAAGCCATGGCGAATAATTTATTTGTATGTGCCGATCTGAATGTAGAATCTGGCACACTGGTGGCCAATAGAAGCTCAGTTGGAGGAGCCTGGGAATCATTTGTTATAACCGCCGCACCTTAATAATAGGCAAAAAAAGTGGGCAGGGGATCATTCCTGCCCATTTTTATCATAGTCGGAGGAGTCGCGGATCAGCAATTCAGAATCCACTTTAAAAACACGTTTCTCCGCAAATTCGTTCTCATTCATCATGTCGATTAATTTCTCGACGAGAAGAGCACCCATGGTGTATTTCGGCTGATTCACAGTACTTAACGGAGGGGTGATATATTTACTGATTCGATTATTATCTACACCGACAACCGCTAGCTGCATCGGGATTTGAATACCAAGTTCCGAGCATGCCCGATATACGCCAAGCGCCATTTCGTCATTTGCTGAATAGACAGCAGTAAAGGGGATCTTCTTAGCAAAAAGTCGCTGAATAGCTTCATAACCGCCATTTTCATTAAAGTTGCCGTTTTCAATTAATTCAGGACGAAACGGAATGTGATGCTCTCTTAATGCTTTCAAATAACCTTCTAAACGATCATAACTGTCGACAGCATGGGCAGAACCGTTAATAAATGCAATTTCTTGATGGCCAAGTTCCACTAGATGGGCTATAACCTTCATCGAAAATTTCACATTATCGGTTACAATGCAGGGGATTCGGTCATGATCAATCTGCTTTCCTACAATGCCAATGGCATACCCATTATCTGCAATTTGCAAGATAACTTCGTTTGAAAGCATGGGTGCAACCATAATGACTCCGTCGATGGTACGCGTGGTTAACAAATTCAAGAATTCTAATTCTTTTTCTTCATTATTTTCGGTATCACAAATCACCACTTTATACTTCTTGGAATAAGCGATGTTCTCAATACCCTTAATGATTTCGGAAAAATAGGAGTTACTGATATCAGGAACGATGACTCCTATTGTCATTGTTTTTTGCGAACGAAGATTTTTTGCAGCGGCATTGGGTTGGTAACCGAGCTCATTAATGATTTTCATGACTCTTGCTCTTGTTTTAGGCGTAACTTTACTGCTGTCATTGAGAACGCGTGAAACCGTAGCGGGAGCAACTCCTGCTCTGGTGGCGACGTCGACAAGTTTGAATTTCATATCCATAAGTATCAACCTTCTATCCATATTAAACAAATTGTGTGATCTGTACACCAAGTATAAGTTAGTTTGAAATCGATTTCAATAAGAATGCATGTAATCTATCATATAAAACATGACTGTGGTTTGAAAACAGATGTTGAGATGAAAATACAAACGTAAAAACAAATTGAATACGGTTTCATGCTAGTTTATAATTAAATGAAATCGATTTCAATGAACGAGGTGACGATGTTGAAAATAAAAACGTCCAATTCCAACGTAAAATTCTCCGCTTCCATTTTTCGGTCCTTTACGTTGACCATCGCTTTAACGATTGTCATGCTGTCGGGAATTCTACATGTTTATTTCGAAGATATTTCCCTTAAACAGACGTACAAATCCACATTGAATAATCTAGCACAAACAAGTCAAGAAGCTTCCATCATGGCGGTTAACGCCAACACGTTTGCTAAACAAATATATAACGACATGAATGTTTCCAAGTTGCTTTACTTCTCGTCGGGTGATCCTCTCGATACAAGTATAGCGATGGCTCAACTGAACTCTTATCGAGCTACATCCCTTTTTATCGATTCTATCTACATTTATAACTACCAAACGGATACGTTTTATACAAGCGCCGAGATCAGTGCCAATTCGGTTTGGAAATCGAATGAGTTTTATGATTCGACAGCCGTAGAAATGGTTAAACATATTTCGGATTACAAGACGCTGATGCCAATCCCGCGTAAAATTCCGTTTGAGAGCCTTATGTTGAACAACCAAGAGAAGGAAAGGGATTGTTATACTTTCCTGTTGTACGACACTCTTTCTCATAAAGATGAAAAGAACGTCATTATCGTTAATATATCCGAAACGCAAATGCACAAAAATATCGACGGTATGATCGCCACTTCGGACAAAAACACGTTCATCATCGACAATCGCGGTTTCCTCGTCACGAACAGCTGGAAGAATGCTATGCTGACGGACCTTACCAACAAACCGTACATCCAAGTAATACTCGGAAGCGGTGAATCTGAAGGATATTTCGTCTCCGATGTGGATGGGGTTAAATCCTTAGTGACTTATACGGCTCCCGATGTTCTGGGCTGGCGCTATATTAGAATTGCACCTTACAGCGCCATTACGAGCGGTATTAATCATATGAGGCTATATACGATCGCAATAGCAGTCGCTATTCTACTTCTTGGACTTCTGACTTCCTACCTGATTTCACGAAAATTGTCCTTGAATGTAAACCGCAAGTTAGTGAAGCTGACAACGCTTGAGACGGAACGAAGAAATCATTTCATGGCGCTGCGGCAAGATCTGGTTCGCAATCTGCTTCTAGGATCGGGCAGCAGTAATCCTCATTGTCTGGATGAGAAGTTCAGATTGTATGAAATTCGTTTGAACGCCAAGAAGCATTTTGCCGTGTCAGTGCTGAAGATTGACGGTTATCGGGAGCTAGTGGAGAGATACAGCGTCGGCGACAGGAGCCTGCTCAAGATTGGGGTTATGAACATCTCTCAAGAGTTATTGAATGCCTACTGTCCTTCTTTTGCCGTAGATATGGGAGATGACCGTATTGCGATTCTGCTTAATATAGAGGAACCCGCTTTGGATAGTCATTCTGTCCTGCCAGAGAGTTTATGGCGTCAAATTCAATCCTTCGTGGCTGATTACATAAAAGTATCTGTATCCATTGCGGTGAGTACGACAGGCGATGATGCTAGAAGCATCAGCCGCTTATACACTCAGGCGACGGAAGCCTTATTCCATCGGCTTTTCTTTGGACATGAGTGTCTGATTTACGCGGAGCAGATCGAGTCACTGAAGGCCAAATCCTATGTGTACCCGATCTCCAAGGAAAAGTTGCTGATCGAAGAGCTGATGCTGGGTCGAATTGCCGAAGCGTCGCGCATATTCCGCGAGATCGTCGAAGAAACGGCTGGTTATTCCTATATGTCGTATCATTTGGCTGTGTCGCACTTGGCTTTTGCTGTGAATAACGCAGTTTCCACGATTCAAAAGAATAATGATATCTCCTGGGATTTGAGTATCAATGCGCTGCTTTCCGGTCTAAACGATGCGGAGCTAGTCGAGGACATGTTCCGCCCGTTCTTCGATGTATTCGAGCGCGTATCCGCAAGCCTGGAAGATAAGAAGAATTCAAGAAACGACGAAGTGGTGGGTAAAATCATTGCCATTGTGCAGAAGAAATACATGCTTCAAGAGCTCTCTCTGGACTCCTTAGCCGAAGAAATGGGTTTGTCTGCAACCTATATCGGCCGGTTATTCAAGAAACATACGCTTAACACAATTCTGAATTACATCATTGAAGTAAGAATGGACAAAGCGAGAACATTATTGCATACAACAGAGCTTCCCATAGGGGATATTGCGGAAAAGTCAGGCTTCTCAAACAGTCCGTATTTCTACAAAGCGTTTAAAAAAATCAATGGTGTAACCCCAGCTGACTTCCGTAAAAACGGTCGATTGCAGGACGAAGGGGTCCGAGAGATCAGTTGATTGCTCAACGCATCGGGAAAAGTGATCTGATGCGGAGAAAAGCTCTTCGTAATGAAGTGAAAAATGATAATGATCGCATATTTATAGTTGCTCCAGCCTTGGCAGAAGGCCTAAGATTGGCCTTGCAAACAACAAACACAATCCAAGAGTTCGGAGGTGAGTAAGCGATGACAGCTTTAAAAGGCTTCTGGGCGGAAGTGTCCAGGAACAAAATCATGTTTCTGATGGTAGCTCCTGCGATCCTTTTTTTCATTGTATTCAGCTATATTCCAATGGTGGGAATTTATCTGGCCTTCACGAAGTTCAGCTTCGACGGCGGGATATTTGGAAGCGAATTCATCGGTATGATGAACTTTAAGTTTTTGTATCAATCAGGTACGCTATGGAACTTGACGAAAAATACGGTCGTGTACAATTTGGCTTTTATTTTTATCGGTAACTTCCTGCAGTTGGTCTGTGCGATCTTCTTAAGCCAGATTGCCAACAAATATTTTAAGAAAGCAACGCAATCCATTATGTTTTTGCCGTTTTTCATTTCGTGGGTTCTTGTAGGCGCTTTCGTTTTCAACTTGTTCAACTCCGATACAGGCGTCATCAACACATTGTTGAAACAACTAGGGGCACAGCCGTATGACTTCTATTTGAATACGGAACCGTGGAAGTACATCATTGTCTTTTTCAATGTCTGGAAAGGGCTCGGGTACGGAACGGTCATTTACTTAGCCGCCATCATGAGCATTAGCGATGAGTACTACGAAGCAGCGGAAATCGACGGAGCACATATTTTTCAACAAATTCGTCACATTACGATTCCGCTTTTGACACCAACCTTTATTTTGCTCGTCATTTTCAGCCTCGGCGGCATTCTCAAGGGGCAGTTTGACCTGTTTTATCAGATCATCGGCAACAACGGCATGCTGTATGATGCGACGGACATTATCGATACGTATGTGTATCGGGCATTGGCAGTCAATTTTGACATTGGAATGGGATCGGCTGCAGGTTTGTACCAATCGTTCTTCGGCTTCCTGCTAGTGATGACTGTCAACTTTATTGTGAAAAAAGTCCGCGAAGATTACGCATTGTTCTAAGCAAATGCTTAGGAAGCCAGATTTGCTTAACCAAAACTCTTAGGAGGGACTACCGTGAGACGCAAAAAAGACTCGGCGACGATGGCTTTTATGATCATCGCTTATGGAACGGTAGCGTTCTTGACCATACTTTGCCTGCTGCCGTTCTGGTTAATTATTTCGGGTTCGTTTACGTCGGAAAATGAAATCATCGGGGAAGGGTTTAAGCTTTGGCCGAACGATCTTTCAATCGATGCGTACAAGGCGGTCTTCAACAACCCCGAGCAAATTTTCCGTGCGTATTGGGTGACAATTTGCCTTACCGTCATTGGAACTTGCGCAGGCTTGTTCCTCACGTCCATGGCGGGATACGTGCTTGCCCGTAAAGACTTCAAATACCGTAACACGGTCGCATTCTTCATGTACTTTACGACGCTGTTCAGTGGGGGCTTGATCCCATGGTACATTCTCATCGTTAAATATCTGGATTGGAAAGACAGCTACTTGGCTATGCTGATTCCCGCACTCATTAGTGCCTGGAATATCATTCTTATGAAGAACTTTATGAAATCGATTCCTGACTCTATCGTTGAATCAGCTCGAATCGACGGCGCAAACGATTTTACGATCTATAGCCGCCTGATCCTTCCCTTATCAACGCCAGGGCTAGCTACGATCGGACTGTTCCTTGCTCTTGGCTATTGGAACGATTGGTTTACCGCCAATATTTTCATCACGACGGAAAGCAAGTTTCCGCTGCAGTTCTTCTTGTACAAGATTTTAGCGAATGCCGCCGTACTGCGTACGGACATTGCTGCGAATTTGGCTGCCGTCAATTTCAAAGCTCCTGCCGAGACACTTAAGATGGCTGTTGCCGTTGTCGTTACAGGGCCGATTGTGCTTCTGTATCCATTTGTGCAAAAGTACTTCGTCAAAGGACTGACGATAGGTGCAGTCAAGGGTTAGAACCGGTTTCACGGCTAACATAGATATTGTTTTCTACTATTAAGGAGGAGTCATAAATGAAAAGAAAGATCGGAACTATTCTAGCAGGCGTCATGCTGGCTGCTACCGCTTTATCGGGTTGCAGCAGCAGTACCGGAACAAAGCCTGAAGCAACTGCACCTGCGAAGACAGAAGGAAGCCAAAGCGCAGCGCCTGCAGTGACAGGACCGGACATTTCAAAATCGATTGAGCTCGTATGGTATTTGGTAGGTGATGCCAATAAGGATACACCTAAGGTTATGGACGAATTTAACAAAATGCTGAAGAAGGATCTGAACGCAACCGTTAAATTGAACTTCACCACTTGGAACGATTGGCAAACAAAGTACAACTTGCTGCTGACAGCTGGTGAGAAAATCGATATGATCTTTGCCTCGTCTTGGGCAGGATACTTCAAGTATGCTAAGCAGGGTGCATTCACGGATCTGACCGCTTTGCTTCCAAAGTACGCGCCTCAGGTTCAAAAGCAAGTATCGGCGCAGGATTGGAGTGACGTCACCATCGGCGGCAAAATATTTGCGGTTCCCAATACGAACCCGGAATACACGCCGAACGGTATCGTGTACCGTGAGGACTGGAGAAAAGAGTTGAACCTTCCAGAAATCAAAGACCTTGCTTCCATCGAGGCGTATTTGGATGGCGTCAAGAAAAATAAACAAAACGTTATCCCCATCAACGGAAGTGCATGGAACGAAATCAGCACTTTATTCTCAGCAGTTAACGGGTACCAGACGATCGGTGGCGAAAGTGGAGTTGTCGTAGCTAAAAACTACAACAGCCCAAGAGATATTGTTGCTTACCCATTCACACCTGAATATGAGGCTTGGGTTAAGAAAATGAAGGAATGGGCGGACAAAGGCTACTGGTCAAAGAACACACTTTCCTCCAAGCAAGAAGCTGGCGACCTGATCAAAACGGGCACAGGTGCCGTTTACTGGCGCAACCCTCCGGGTGCAGCCGGATTCATCACAGACGTACAGAAGAAAGATCCGAAGATGGAGATCGGATACTTCCCATACACACGTATGCAAGGTTTCGCAATGCCGACAATGGGTATTGCCAACGGTATGGCGATTCCGAAGAGCGCAGCCAACCCGGAACGTTCGCTCATGGTACTAGAGAAGATCAGAACCGATGCGAAGTATTATAACCTGATCACATATGGCCTTGAGGGATACCATTATGATTTAGTTAACGACGGTAAAAATATTGTTACTCCTTCCAAAAGCCAAGATGCTGCGAAGGTCCAAGGCTACGGTATCGCGGATTGGGGTTGGAGAAACAAGCCGCTGATGAAAGCAGGCGTCGGCGGTTGGGACGGTCTGGATAAGCTGAACGAAGAATTCTCCAAGATGAGCAAGCCGGACATTTTCTCGCCGATATCCATGGACTACGATGCAGTGAAGACAGAATACGCTGCTGTAAATCAAGTCATCGACCAATACGGCAAGCCGCTCATGATGGGATTGGTACCGAATGTGGACCAGGCCATCAAGACTTACCAGGATAAATTGAAATCAGCTGGCATCGATAAAGTTCTTGATTATGTGAAAAAGCAAGCAACGGCATACTACGATGAAAAAGGCATTAAGTAAAAGAAGAATAAACAACAAGTAAAGAACACGGGGCCGAAAGGGCTGCAGCCGGTGTGATCGCCTGCAGCTAGACGTTGGCCTCTTGTTTTTTAGAATCGGGTTGAGGAGCTGACGTTATGAGCAACGTGCAAGTATGGCAATCGACGATGGATGAGTCGAAAAAATTAACACAAATGGAATCGCTTACATTTTCCGAAAGTAATAAGGATATAACTGATTACTTGATCATTATTGACGAAGAGGTCACTTATCAGCAGATGGACGGTTTTGGAGCTTCTTTTACCGATGCCTCGGCCTGGCTGGTGTATAACGCTTTAACTGAGGAGCTTAGGGGTGATCTCATACGGAAGCTATTTGACCGGGAGGAGGGCATTGGGATTTCGTTCATACGTCAGCCGATGGGAGCTAGTGATTTCGCATGGAAGATCTATAGCTATAACGATGTCGAGCCTGGAGAAAGCGACTATGAGCTTGCAAGGTTTTCAATCGATCACGATCGGACCTACATTATACCTGTTATCCATCAGGCTTTGCAGTTGAACCCTGAGCTCAAGGTGATGGCTTCGCCATGGAGCGCACCGGGCTGGATGAAGACTTCCGATGCGATGATCGGCGGCACGTTGAAGCCGGATTGCTACGGGGTTTATGCAGATTATTTCGTCAAGTTTCTAGATGCCTATCAAGCGGAGGGGATTCCAATCTATGCGGTTACCATGCAAAACGAGCCGGGCTACGAGCCGAAGGAATACCCGGGCATGATTGTGAAGCCGGCGGAAGAAGCCGCGTTTATCAAATCGCACTTAGGACCACGCCTAGCTAAGCGGAAGTTGCCGACCAAGATCATGTGCTACGACCATAACTGGGACGCTCCCGGCCATCCCCGTGAGATCTACGAAGACCGCGAAGCTAGCAAGTATATCGCAGGAACCGCATGGCACGTGTACGGAGGGCGCCACGAGGCAATGTCGCAGATTAAGGAACAGTTCCCGGATAAGGATGTTTGGTTTACCGAGGCATCCGGAGGGCAGTGGATTCCGCCGTTCCACGACGCGTTCATGGACCAGATGAAGCATGTGATCCGTACGACTAGAAACTGGTCGAAGTCAGTTATTTGGTGGAACATAGCTCTGGATGAGAACAACGGACCTACCGTCCTGTCCCGTAGCACGTGCCGCGGCGTGGTCAAGATCAATCAGCAGACAGGAGAGCTTACGTATAATCTTGATTACTACACCCTCGGACATATCAGCAAGTTTGTGAGTCCAGGTGCTTATCGGATCGAATCCAACACGTTCGAAGACGACTTGGAAACGGTAGCGTTTCGCAACGTGGATGGTTCCAAGGTATTGATTGTTTCAAACCGAACGACGAAGCCGAAAACGTTCACCGTTGCAATCTATGAAAGGACATTCGAGTACACGATTGATGGGGAAGCAGCCGTTACTTTTAAGTGGGAACGATGAGGGGTAAATCAATACCGATTGTGTTGGGCATGATCATTGTGCTGATTGCGATGCTCGGCTTCCATAAGTACGGTCTTCATTCATCACAAAGCCCAGTGAACATGTGGATCACCACAGCCGATCAAAGTAAGCTGCTTCATCAAGAGGCGGATCTAGTTTGGGTAAAGGACAACACACCGAATAATACTACCATTGTCATCGACTGGGAGAAGGAGTATCAGCAGATTGATGGCTTCGGTGCGGCTATGACGGATTCGTCCGCCTGGCTGATTGCGAACAAGCTGAATTCTGAGCAAAGAAGCGATCTGATGAATAAGTTGTTCGATCATAAGCAAGGCATCGGCGTTAGCTATTTGCGGCTCCCGATGGGAGCCACGGATTTCTCGTTAAAGAGCTACACGTACGATGATGTGCCAGAAGGGCAAACGGATCCGAATCTGCATAACTTTTCGATCGATTATGACAAAGCTTACATCATCCCGACCCTGCGCAAGGCCAAGGACCTCAATCCGGATCTGAAAATCATGGGCTCTCCCTGGAGCGCGCCGGCCTGGATGAAGATGTCAGACTCCTTGATTAAAGGAAGCTTGAATCCGGACTTTTATCAAGCCTACGCTGATTATTTCACGAAGTTCGTTCAGGCTTATGCTGCAGAAGGGTTGTCATCGATGCTATCACGCCGCAGAATGAGCCCCACTTCGAGCCTGACGGATACCCGGGGATGAGAATGGAACCGGCTGATCAAGCGAATTTTATCAAATCTCATCTGGGTCCAGCCTTTGAGAAGGCAAAGCTTGGAACGAAGATCGTGATATGGGATCACAACTGGGATGAACCGTACTTTCCGATTCAGATTCTGACCGACCCGGAAGCAAGCAAGTACATTGCAGGCTCTGCGTTCCACGGTTATGCAGGCGAAGTGTCCAGCCAGCAGAAGGTGCACGACTTGTTTCCGAATAAAGACATTTACTTCACGGAGAGCTCGGGAGGAAATTGGGCCCCTGATTTCGCGGGCAGTCTGAAGTGGGATATGCAGAACCTCATCATCGGCTCGACTCGCTACTTCGCAAAGACGGTGCTGAAGTGGAATTTGGCCCTTGATGAATTGAATGGACCAAAGAACGGGGGCTGTCCCAACTGCCGCGGCTTCGTGAAAATCGATCAAAAGACCGGGGCAATCTCCTATAACCCGGAGTATTATTCATTTGGGCATGCGAGTAAGTTTATAAGGGCTGGAGCATATAGGATTGATTCGAACACGCTGGGCAGCGGAAATATCGAGGACGTCGCCTTCCGAAATCCGGACGGATCCGAGGTGCTCATCGCGTTTAATTCAGCTGCGGAGAGAAGGAAGTTCAAGGTGCAGCGGGGAAACAAGTCGTTCTTCTACACGCTTCCGGCTGGCGCGGCAGCTACATTCGTATGGACGGGAGAGAAGAGAAGCACGAAGTAAGGCGAGATTCATAAGTCATTAATAAATAAAACCGCCATATTAGGCGGTTAAAGAACTAAGGTTCATCGATATATTCTTCTTCGTTCGGGATGCTGTTCAAAAGGTTTTTGTCTATTTTTTTCTGATCTTGCTCGGTGTTGGTGTCGCAGTTAACAATACAATTCATTATTTCTTCGGAGTTGTCCTGAATATTTGTGTACTCAACCATGTTTGAACCTCCTTTCATTGAATTAGAGTTTCCAAGATCAAACCAATTATTCGAGAAGTGATTTGGACGCTAATGTAGAAACATCGTTTTCTCAATTGCTATTATTAATCAATAGTGAGTGTTGACCCGGTTTCAAGCAATGTCTTCATTCCCGAAAGTACAACCGGTAGACCCATTTCAAGAATCTTTGCAGTGTTTATGGCCTGTTCAAACTCATCATGCACGACGGTTACAAGGGTCACACCGTTTAACTCGGTATGTGAATCAATTTCCCACGTTATACGTGAAGGGCTCTCAGAGGCCGTGTCTGGAAAAGCGGGGAACTGCCAACTCAAAACCAGCTTATGCGGAGGAGCTATTTCGAGAATGATCCCTTCTGCTAGTTTTTTCTCCTCTGGGTTCCATAGTTCGAAAGAGGAGCCGATTTCCCAGTTGGATCGGATCGAGCAATTGTACCAAAACTTAGACGTCTTGGCCGGATCTGTAAGTGCTTGCCAAACTTGTTCGGGTGTCGCTTTAATAGCAATCCGATTTACATGTCGAGGTTTGTTCTCCATATTCGTTTCACGCTCCAATTCGTTTTTAAGAGATGTTAATTCGATAGCCCAGGGCTCGGCGTATTTGCTCACCCATCTGTCGTAAATTTGCCGTATGGGCACTGAATTTAGATAATGCAGCTTTTCTCTGCCAACTTTTCTGGTGGTAATGAGGTTAGCTTCCTCCAGAATATTAAGATGCTTCATTACACCGAATCTTGACATTTGTAAAGGGGTACAAAGATCGTTCAACGTTCGCCCATCAGTTGCGTGAAGCAGGTCTAATAGTGTGCGACGGCTCGGATCAGCAAGTGCCTTAAATATATCGTTATCTACTTGGAACGCCTCCTTCTCACAGTATGCTTACGAGCATGCTTTTTTTGTTATAGACATGTTACCAAATGGTAACGTATTATAAAGGTGACAGTATAGTCACATATTAGCACAAACAAGTTTGATTGTCAGCCGGCGACAAACAGACCCATCTAACTCGACTAGATATTTTAACATAATCACCCAGTTTGAAAAATATTGTTGTCTCAAAGCATTTCAATTAAGCACAAAAAAGGAGATGTTTTATTATGAAATCGATTGAACAGAAAAACATTGAAACGGTAACAGCATTTATTGAGGCTTTCTCGAATCAAAATGATTTGGATCGTACAGATCAATTTTTTTCTAACCAAATAGGGGAAGCATTTTCTGATAAACACTACTCCGTGGAAGAGGTCATAGCCCAAGGGGAGAAGGTAATAGCAAGAATTTTTATGACAGGTACGCATAAAGGTACGTTTGCAGGAAATTCACCTACGGGCAATTTAATTAAAGCCACTCAGTTTCGTGAATTTCGAGTAGTAGATGGCAAGATTGTCGAGCATCGTGGTTGGTTCGATACAGCGTCACTTTTGCCCCAAATTAAAGCCAATTAACCAAAACAAAGGAGATGTATTATTGTGATGACTATTGAACAGAAAAATATTGAAACGGTAACAGCGTTTATCGAGTCTTTTTGGAATCAAAGTGATATGGATAGTACAGAACAATTTTTGTCAACTGATTATCAAGAGCACTCATATCAATCTAAAGAAGGTCTGAAACAATTTGCTGGAAAAATATTAGAGGCCTTTCCTGATAAACGCTATACGGTGGAAGAGATCATAGCCCAAGGGGAGAAGGTAATCGTAAGAATGGTTGTGAAAGGTACGCATAAAGGGGTGTTTTTTGGAAACTCACCTACAGGCAATTCAATTGATGTCACGCTGTACCGTCAATATCGAGTCGTAGATGGTAAGATTGCCGAACATCGCGGTTGGATTGATATGATGACAATGTGGCGCCAAATACAAGGCAACTAATTTCCGCATGCAATCAATTAGCAACAGTGAATACATGCAGAATCAAATCATACACTCAAAATAGGAATTCATATCGAGGAGGCACATTATAATGTTGAAAATCGGAATCATATTGGGAAGTACAAGACCTGGACGGGTGAGTCCACAAGTTGGAAATTGGGTTAAGGAAATTGCAGATAAACGCGGAGATGCCAACTACGAGTTAGTGGATATCGCAGATTACAAATTGCCCTTTTTTGGTGACGCGGGCAGCGAAGAACAAATCAAAAATTGGACTGAAAAATTGAAAAGCCTTGATGGGTTTGTATTTATTACGCCAGAATACAATCACAGCATTACTGGTGCTTTGAAAAATGCACTTGATTTAGCACGTGAGGAATGGAATAACAAAGCTGCGGGTATCATCAGTTATGGCTCAACTGGCGGGGCACGAGCGGCTGAACACTTGAGAGGAATATTAGGAGAGTTACTAGTTGCTGATGTGAAAGCACATCCAACCTTTTCGATATTTACTGATTTTGAGAATTATAGCTCATTTAAGCCAGCTGAATTGCATCTCAATAATATAAAGCTTATGCTGGATCAATTAATAGCATGGAGTGGAGCGCTTCAAACATTGCGCAAGTAGGTGCTGGACTAGACTATCGATTACCAGATAAGAAACGCATGGTCCTTCAAGTTAGGGATCATGCGTTTCTTATTTATTTGCAAAATAAACGGATTAGTGATTTGATACATACATAAATACGATTTATAAATAACCTTATAGGAACGATGATGATTATGAAAATTGAATTTGAAAATGAAACGATAGAATTTAATGTTCAATATGGAATTAGAAAAAAGATTACGATTCATATCGATTCTATGGGTTTCATAACCGTTAAAGCTCCTAATGATACAAGTAAGGAGATGGTTATGAGTGCTGTGAAGCAACATGGGAAAACGATCCTGGAGAAAGTACAACTCATTGCGAAAGCTCGAGAAACTCCGAAGACAAGAGAGTATCAGGATAACGGAAAGTTTCTTCATCTTGGGAAATATTATTTTCTTCATGAATTAATCGAGACGAATGAGTTAAATGAAGAAGAATTGAAAATGAATCTGAAGAAATTCTATTTCTCAAGCTGCAAGAAGATTATAGGGGAACGAATCAAAATTTATCAAACTCAACTGAAAGTAAAACCCAAAATCATTGAGGTAGATGAGTCAAAAACCAAGTGGGGAAGCTGCAGCTCGGATAAAAAAATAACCTTCAATTATCGGTTAGCCATGGCGCCAGTTGAAGTTATTGATTATGTCATTATCCATGAGCTATGTCATCTTCTTCATATGAATCATGATCGATCATTCTGGAGACGTGTAGGAAGCATTATGCCGGATTATAAAGAAAAGGAAGCGTATTTGACAAGGCACGGGCATGCTATGACGCTTTGAGAAACGAGAACTCAAAAACAATAGGAAAAGTCAGCCGGTCTAAGTAGATCAGCTGACTTTTTTCTTTGCAAACATTCAGCGGAATGTCACACAATGTGTGTTCCAAAGGTAGTAACATCGCATTTATATTACAAATTATGGTATTATGTTTAAGGGTTAATGGAATGAGGGGGAAATATGGGAGCAAATAAGTTTACTGGAATACTTGCGATAATTGTCATTGCGGGCACGATCTCTTTGGCCGTTGTACATGATTCTGTAAATCGTAAAGTTAAGGACTTTGCAATAACAATTGATAACAAAACAGATGCTTCGACATGGTTAGCGACTCCAGAATCGTTATTTGACGGAAATGAAAACATGAAACTTAAGCCTTTACTAGGCCCAATGTCAGGGGCAGTTGCACTACATTACCAAGGGCCAAGTCAAATGCTAGCTGTCAATATCGAATACTGGAAAGACGGCGTGAAAACAAATATATCGAGTGGTATGGGAACGACCTTTCAGGGAAAAAACAATCAAGGTAATTATCAATATGACGGAGATTTCGTATATTCGTTTCAGGACCGTCATGATCCGAGTGGAACTGTATATAGTGAACTGGTTTATGCATTTATTTCCGAAAGTGGTTACGCCAGCACGGCCGTCAGGGTTGACAAACCAGCTGGGCTGAACATCATAGGGGAGATGAGATTGCAACAGAAGGAAAAAGTCCCGCTTGATGAAAGTACGATAGTTTGGGGGTTGCAGGGTACTGATAAGCAACAGATGTTATCTTACTCTTCAATTGCTGAGACTCTTCAAAGCGTACAGTGGGCGATGGTCGTTCGGGTTGGGTTTAATGCTAATAAGTATCTAACGAGGAACGTTAACTAATATAAAACGCTAATGAAGCAGGCGCCGCGGCGACCTGCTTTTTTTTTGTGATAGTGGACAGGTTAAAGTGATGAATATCATTCCTTTTGGAAAACTTATCAATGTAGTTTAACAAAGGGGGATTTTTCAAATAAAGAAAATGGGTGTAGTGACTGTTATTACGGTGGCAGATGGATTTAATGAGTTCATTAAGTTTAATGTGCCTGTAAACGAGAATGCAGATGGAAAAGGCACGGCTTTAATCAACTCTTAGAAGGATTAGACCTGATGTTCGCAATGAACCCTCCTTCGATGCTGCATTTCATCGTTTTACTGTTTTTGGTATGTTGGATTATTACGCCAATCAAATCGGACTTGCAAAACAGGAACAGATTAAAGGTGCAGATGGCTTTGGTGAAGTTGATATGCCTTGGAGTTCAAAGTTGAAGTAAACATGCTGGGAAAATTAATCTTGATTATTACTTTATTTTTGTGACTTTTGATGCATAATCAGCTATCAAGACTGAATATGCATCAATTTAATGACATTAATAATTAATATGGATAAATAAAGGTATTACTAACATAATCCTAAGAAAACAGTCAAACTATCGGTAATTGTCGAAGGTTGACTGTTTTTGCGTATTCCCAAAAGCCCGCGTTTTGCTAACAAAAAAAATGCTACACAGCAGGAATAGACTTTATTATAATGTAAATATATCGAAAAATTCTTTTGCCAAAAAAGGACAAAGGAGGAACGCCTTGAAATCTTTGGATGAACGGATCCAACAGATTATGGACAAGCATCGGATCGTTGGTTTAGCAGCATCGATGATTTATGAAGGGCGTAAGATTTGGAGTGGAGGGTATGGATGGGCGAATGTGGAAAGGCGCATACCCGTTTCGACTCAAACCATTTTCCGGATTGCTTCCATTTCGAAGACAGTGGTCGCGACAGCAATTATGCAGCTTGTGGAGAAGGGCTTATGCGGTATCGATCAGGATGTAGGAGACCTACTTGGGTTTCCGGTGCGTAATCCAAAGTATCCAGATAAACCGATAACGCTCAAACACATCATGACCCATACTTCGGGTCTGCAAGATGAATATGTTCGATTTGTCGTTGATTCGCGAAGTGAGAACCCGCCACAAAAACGTCTTGCGGATATTTTACTGCCAGGCGGAACTTATTACACGGACAACCTCTGGGGAGAAGGGAAGCCTGGGGATCCGGATTGCTTTGAATATTCAAATCTGGGTGCCGTCATCTTGGCAACTGTCGTGGAACAGCTTTCGAATGAGCGTTTTGACGAATATTGCAAATGTCATTTGTTCGAACCGCTTCAAATGAACGAGACGAGTTTTCATATCGGCGATCTGAAGGATATGGATTCCGTTGCTGTGCTTTACGAATATTCCGATGTTGATGATCGATTTGTGGTAGGAACGGACGATTTTCGTGGAAGAAAACCGGACGCAATCGATTACAGCGGATATGTTCCGGGCACCAACGGAGCGCTTTTTAGCCCACAAGGCGGTCTGCGCACAAATGTGGATGACTTAACGCGTTTTTTGAAAGCGCATATAAATACGGGTGAATTGAACGGCGTTCAAATCCTGAAGCCTGAGACAGTGGATCTTATGCACTCCCCTCATTGGTCGGGACATCGGCGAGCCGGCTTCTTCCGTAATTGCGGGCTCCAGTTTCAGATTACAGACGATCTGATCCCGGGGCACAGACTTATTGGACATTCCGGTGATGCTTATGGACTGCTTAGCGATATGTATTTTCATAAACAGGAGAAATGGGGATTTATTTTGCTGATGAACGGTCTTATCCAACGAAAAGAGCAGGGCGTTTATTTTGAAGCAGAAGAAGAGCTTACACGCTTATTGCATGCCACTTTCCTCTAGTAGGTGATTCATTATTTACAACATGTTAATTCGATGTTAGAATATATTACATCATTAGTATTCTAGCTTCTGGCGGTCGTAGGAAGCAATACCCTTCCCACATCCCGCTCGGAAACCGAACAGAATGCTAATTAGGAGAGTGGTCGTTTGCTATACGACAAAGACACAATTTATGTTATCGGCGACGCTCAAGCTTCCGTGAACAATCCCATTACCCAGCAGTACAACGCATTTTTTATCGGACTTGTCGTGGATACCACTAGCCATAAAATTATCGATGCAGGATGTTCATCCACAATTCCGCTCACATCCGATTTTGTCCGCTCAATCTTTATCGGTCACAATATGCTGCTCCTTGATGTGGTGACGGAGGAAATCCGACGCAGATATCATGGATCATCCCAAAAGGCTCTGATCGTAGCGTATAAAGACGCACAAAAAAAATATAAATTAGCACTTAACGGCCGGGAAGAACTGGGTTTCCAATCTTCCGGTACAGTGTAAGCTGCTTTATTTATCCGTATGGAAACATACACGTAAATAAAACCCAGCAAATAGTCTCTTGGAATGAATGTTCCCAAGGCTGTTTGCTGGGTTTTTGCAACTCTACACTATGGGGGGATAACCTATGAAACTGTATATTTCCATTGATATGGAAGGCATCACCGGACTTGTCGATAACACGTTTATCGATTCTAGACAGTACAACTACACACGTGGGCAGCACATCATGACGGATGAAGCTAATCATGTTATTGGAACTGCTTTTGATGAAGGCTGCAAGGAAGTCATTGTCAATGATAGTCACTCCAAAATGAACAATCTGTTGATCGAGAAGCTCCATCCCGAAACACAGTTGATCTCAGGTGATGTGAAGCCTTTTTCTATGGTACAGGGACTGGACGCTTCTTTCGAAGGGGCCGCTTTTCTAGGCTATCATACTAGAGCTGCTACCAAAGGGGTACTAAGTCATACGATGATCTTCGGAGTACGAAATATGTACATTAATGATAGAGTAATTGGCGAACTGGGTTTTAATGCTTATGTTGCCGGACATTACGGCGTACCAGTTCTATTGATAGCTGGGGACGATGAGACTGCGATTGAAGCGGAGGAGCTAATTCCGGGAATCACGACAGCGATTGTGAAAAGGAGGATATCACGGACTTCGGCTTTGTGCCTAACCCCGGAAAAAAGCGGACAGCTGCTCCGGGAAAAAACGAAGGAAGCATTGGTTAACCGCAGCAAGATCAAGCCGCTCGTACCTCCCGATAATCCGGTACTGAAGATTGAATTTGCCAACTACGGTCAGGCAGAATGGGCACACTTGATGCCAGGCACGACCATTGATGATAACAGCCCAATTGTTACTTTCCAAGCTAAACATATTTTGGAGGCTTACCAAGCCATGCTGGTTATGACGGAATTGGCGATGAGAACGGCATTTTGTTAAAAGGCGGGAGTGGGTGATAGCGTGGCACAATATATTCTTCGTAGGTTTATCTCCATGATTGTCACACTGTGGCTAATAATTACGGTTACTTTTGCACTGATGCATGCTGTTCCAGGGTCTCCGTTTGAAAAGGATGGTAAGAATTCGAATCCGACGGCGGTTGAGAACATGATGGCGTTTTACCATTTGGACAAACCCGTTTCTACCCAGTATCTGCTTTATCTAAAATCACTGCTTTCATTGGACCTTGGACCGTCCATCGGTCACTTTCCCGATACCGTCAATTCAATGATCGACAGGGGATTTCCAGTTTCATTTAAGCTCGGTATTGTGTCCATCCTTATTTCTATCGTGACCGGTATCGCGCTCGGCACTGTCGCTGCGTTGAGGCAGAACCGAATCATCGACTACCTCGCCATGATCTTTGCCGTTATTGGCATTGCGGTACCTAACTTCATTGTGGCGACCTTGCTGATCAAATATGTTGCAGTCGAGTGGAAGCTCCTTCCGGTAGCCACTTGGGGAACTTGGAAACATGTCATCCTGCCCGCACTTGCGTTATCGACAGGGCCTCTTGCGATAATTGCAAGATTGACAAGGGCCAGTATGTTGGAAGTGTTGACGGCAGACTATATTGAAACGGCAAGGGCCAAAGGACTGTCGCCCGTAACAATTGTCATTAAGCACGCACTCCGTAATGCGGTGCTTCCGGTTATCACACTGCTTGGCGCTTTGGTAGCCAACGTTCTCACGGGGAGCTTCGTTATCGAAAAGATTTTCGCCATTCCGGGAATGGGCAAATATTTCGTTGATGGCATTAATAATCGTGATTACTCGCTGATTATGGGAACGACTGTTTTCTATAGCGCTCTTTTGGTCTTTATGATGTTCTTGGTAGATATCGCCTACGGCATCATTGACCCCCGCATCAAGCTGCACAGGAAGGAGGGGTAGGATGAACGTTCCAGATTCCTTATTTGTCCCAATGAACAAGAGTAAAGGTACGGCTGAAGCGATTGTCCGAATACGGCTGTCGTTCTGGCAGGAGGCATGGATTAGGCTTCGTGCAAACAAGCTGGCGATGGTGGGGTTAATCATCGTTCTATTGATGTCGCTGCTGGCTATCCTTGGACCGTTCCTTACCGATCATAGCTACTCGAAACAGGTGCTGCTCGATGCCAATCAAAAACCATCGGCAGCCCACTGGTTCGGTACGGATGAACTTGGACGTGACGTCTATGCCCGTATCCTTTATGGAGCACGCATCTCGCTATTTATCGGTCTCATGGCTGCTTTGATCGATTTGCTAATTGGCATTATATATGGCGGCATTGCCGGTTACTTAGGCGGACGGATCGACAATCTCATGATGCGGTTCGTTGATCTTTTGTACGGGATTCCTTATTTGCTTGTCGTCATCCTGTTGATGGTCGTCATGGGCCCAGGCCTATTGACCATTATCGTGGCTTTAAGTGCCACAGGCTGGATCGGAATGGCACGCATCGTGCGCGGACAAGTGCTTAGTTTGAAATCATCGGAGTACGTGCTGGCGGCAAGGACGTTAGGCGGAGGCGCGGGTTATATTATCCGCAAACATTTGCTGCCTAATGCTCTTGGAGTCATTATCGTGCAAGTGACGTTCTCGGTGCCATCGGCCATCTTCGCAGAAGCGTTCTTAAGCTTTCTTGGCCTAGGGATCCAGCCTCCCTTGGCAAGCTGGGGCGTCATGGCCAACGACGGCCTGTCGACCATTTTGTCAGGCCAATGGTGGCGGCTGTTCTATCCAGCGTTTTTCATATCGATGACGATGCTTGCCTTTAACTTGGTGGGCGATGGACTGCAGGACGCTTTTAATCCGAAGAGGAGGAGGTAGCCAACGTGAATGCAACGAACTCGTCCGACGTTCTATTGGAAGTGGACAATCTTCATGTCTCGTTCACCACACATGGTGGAGAAGTGAAGGCGGTTCGCGGAGTCAGCTTTATGCTAGGTAAGGGAGAGACTTTGGCTATTGTAGGTGAGTCCGGCTGCGGTAAAAGTGTAACCGCCCGCAGCATGACGCGCCTTCTTCCCGAGCATAGCTCGAAGATCAGCCAAGGCAGCATCCGCTATAAGGGCAGGGAACTGACATTACTCAGTGAGAAGCAGCTGCGAGAGCTAAGAGGCTCTGAAATTTCAATGATTTTCCAAGATGCGATGACAGCCTTAAATCCCACCATCTCCATCGGTGAGCAGATTATGGAAGGAATCATCCGCCATCAGAAAATATCGCGTGCAGAAGCCCGTAAACAAGCAACTGAAATGCTCGGTCTGGTAGGCATTTCCAACCCCGAGATGCGTTTGAAGCAGTATTTGCATGAGTTCAGCGGAGGTATGAGACAGCGGATTATGATCGCTATCGCAGCGGTGTGCAAGCCTTCCGTACTGATTGCAGACGAGCCGACTACGGCTCTAGATGTCACTATTCAAGCCCAAATCATTGAGCTGTTCAAAATGCTCCAGAAGAAAACTGGTGTTTCCATTATCATCATCACGCATGACCTTGGTGTTGTTGCGAATATGGCCGATCGGGTCAATGTGATGTATGCCGGTAAGGTCGTTGAAGCAGGGACAGTGGATGAGCTGTTCCATAATCCGCAGCATCCCTACACCAAAGGGCTGCTAGCTTCCATGCCGCGTCTGGACACAGATAAGTCGCTTCCGCTTACACCGATTGCGGGAACACCGCCGGATCTGTTTGCTCCGCCCAAAGGCTGCGCTTTTGCAGCGCGCTGCAGTTATGCCATGGAAGTATGCGGTGCCTATCAGCCGGAGCAGACTGCTGTATCGAGCAGCCACTCGGTTGCCTGCTGGCTTCAGGATCCGCGCTCTCAATTTGTATTCCAGCCGCCGATGAAGAGTAACATGATGTCGGCTCTAGGATAAATAAGATCATGAACGAAGGGGAGAAGTGCTCATGAAAAAAGTTTCAGCAATGCTAATCAGCTCCGTATTGGTTATCGGTACGTTATTAGCCGGATGCAGCAAAGATCCAGGGTCCGGAACGCAAGAGTCTGGAGCCAAACAGACGGAAGCAGCCAAAGAAACGAAGTCCAAAATTCTCCTTTACAACAACTTAAAAGAACCGACATCCCTCGATCCTCCGAAAGGGTTTGACCAAGTTTCTTATGATATTGTCAACAACGCGTTTGAGGGATTGACGCGTCTTGGCAAGAACCACTCTCCTGAGCCAGCTATGGCGAAAGAGTGGAAAGTCACTCCCGATGGGAAAAAGTACACGTTCACGCTTCGTGACGGTATGAAGTGGTCCAATGGAGATCCTGTAAAAGCTGCCGACTTTGAGTATGCATGGAAGCGTCTGTTGGATCCGAAAACTGCTTCGGACGCAGCTTTCCTCGCATATCCCATTGAAGGTGCAGAAGCTTTCAACTCCGGTAAGGGGACAGAGGGCGATGTGAAAATTAAGGCTCTGGATGACAAGACACTTGAAGTTGCTTTGACACAGCCTGCTTCTTGGCTGATTGGCATGGTATCCAGTCCGGCGTTCTTCCCGGTACATAAGGCAACAGTTGAAAGCAACGCCAAATGGGCCGGCGAAGCGGCTACGATTGTAAGTAACGGGCCGTTCAAAATTACCGAATGGAAGCACGATAGCGAGCTGAAAATGGTGAAAAACGACCAGTACTGGGATGCCGCAAACGTAAAACTGACGGGTGTTACTTTCAAAATGATCAATGATACCAACACCGCTTACCAGCTGTTCACTACTGGCGAGCTTCATACAACCGGATCCATTCCGGCTGACATGAGCGATAAATTGTTTGCTGAAAACAAAGTGAAGGTTGAAGATGCCGCAGGAACTGCGTTCTACCGCTTTAATGTGAAAATGGCACCTTTCAATAACGTCAACATTCGTAAAGCTTTTGTTGCGGCTGTAGACAGACAAAAGCTTGTAGACTTGGTATTAAAGCAAAAGCAGAAACCGGCAGACGGTTATGTATCTCCTGGACTAAAGGATCCTGCGGGTGGAGACTTCCGCACGGTTGGCGGCAGCCTAATCAAGTTTGATGCAGCCGAAGCGAAAAAGCTTTTGGAAAAAGGGATGCAGGAAGCTGGATACACGAAGCTGCCTGAAGTTACTTTAACTTATAACACGAATGATGTGAGTCAACGGATCGCTCAAACGCTTCAAGCTATGCTCAAAGATAACCTAGGTATCGATGTGAAACTGGCAAATAAAGAAGGTAAAGTTCTGACTACCGAACAAAAGGCTCTGCAGCTGCAATTGTCCCGTTCTTCGTTCCTTCCTGACTTTGCAGATCCGATCAACTTCCTGGACGGCTTCCAATCGACGAATCCGTTCAGCCGAACAGGGTGGGTTAATGCTTCTTATGATAAATTGATCAAAGACGCATATGTAGAATCTGACGAGGCTAAACGATACAAAATGATGCACGATGCAGAGAAGATTTTGATGGACGAAGCTCCAGTTCTGCCGCTTTATTTCTATAACTCCACTTACCTGCAAAGCGAAAAATTGGAAGGCGTCGTTAGACACGCTTTCGGCTTCCTCGACTTTAAGTGGGCAGATTTGAAATAAAATCGGATGATCAAGGGATGCACCTGTAAGAGGTGCTTCTCCCTTTTTTTTCAGTCGTGAAAGGAGTGCTTCGTTGATGGTTGAGCTTATAAAGCCTCAGCGGTTAAACCCTGGCGATACGGTAGCCATAACGGCCCCGGCGAGTTGGGCTGACAAGGATCAAGTGAAAGCGGCTTCGTCCTATCTGGAGGAGCTGGGGCTCCATGTGCGGCTGGGAGATACCCTCTCTATGCGGTATGGCTATCTGGCAGGAACGGATGAGCAGCGGGCAGCGGAATTGAATGCTATGTTCGCCGATCCGGCGATCAAAGGGATCATTTGTGCGCGTGGCGGTTACGGTACGGGAAGAATAGCGGATATGCTAGACTATGAACTCATTCGAGCTAATCCGAAGATTTTCTGGGGCTATAGCGACATCACTTTTCTACATGCGGCGATAGGACGTTTCGCGGGTCTGGTTACTTTTCATGGTCCGATGTTGATCGATCTGGGAAAAGAGGATGTGCACCCGCTCACGATTCAAAATTATGAAATGCTTCTACGTCCGTCTATTCTTCACTATACGGAGGAGATTTCCCCTCTGCAAACCTTAGTTGAAGGAGAAGCGTTCGGGGCCCTCGTGGGCGGGAACATTTCTTTGATTGTTAGTACGCTTGGTACTCCTTATGAGCTGGACACGCGGGGGAAACTCTTTTTTATTGAAGATATTGACGAAGAGCCCTATAGGTTGGATCGGATGTTAAACCAGTTAAGGCTAGCAGGTAAATTCGCCGATGCGGCCGGCATTCTGATCTGCGATTTTAACAATTGCGTGCCGAACAAACGGAAGGTGTCGTTTACTTTAGAGCAAATATTTAACGATCACATCGTTTCTGCAGGGAAGCCGACACTCGCTGGATTTAAGATCGGCCACTGCTCTCCCAATATTGCGGTTCCGATTGGCATAAGGGCAAAAATGAGTACTTATGATAAGCTGCTGGCATTTACGGAACCCGGTGTAGAGGCATAAGCTTATGCTTCCGAAGTCGTTTTGTGGCATAAGCCCGCTTCGCTTGCATAGCTGCACAAAACTTTCAGGAGGCAAACATGAACATTCAAAGTGTTGAAGTAATGCGGCAATCGACTCCGCTCATTAAGCCATTTAAAACAGCACTGCGTACGGTGTATAAAACGGAGTCTATCATCGTTCGGATTCAGGCTAACGATGGCAGAGTCGGATGGGGAGAGGCACCGGCAACGATCGTAATAACCGGCGACAGCTTGGATAGTATCCATTCGGCAATTGTAAATACGTTCACTCCTTTACTCATTGGCAAAAACCTACTGGCGTACGAACGTATTCTTCAGGAGATTCATCATTCGATGATTGGCAGCAGCAGTGCCAAAGCGGCTGTAGATATGGCTATTTACGATCTGGTAGCTCAGTATTGCGGTCTGCCATTGTACCAGTTCCTCGGTGGATATAAGGATCACATAGAAACAGATTACACGGTAAGCGTCAATTCACCTAAGGAAATGGGAGAAGACGCTATCCGTTATGTGCGGGAAGGCTTCAATGTATTGAAGATTAAGGTAGGTAAAGATGATATCCAAGAGGATATTGAAAGAATGAAGGAAATCCGCAGCTGTGTCGGCAGCAGTGTGAAAATTCGCATAGATGCGAATCAGGGGTGGCAGGTAAAGGACGCCATCCGGACGATCCGCCGCATGGAGGATTTGGGGCTTGATATTGAATTGGTAGAACAGCCGGTGAAGGCTAACGACATAGAAGGGCTGAAAATGGTTACAGATAGCGTTGAAACCCCCATTATGGCAGATGAAAGTGTGTTTTCTCCGGCACAAGCCTTTGAAGTGCTGAAACACCGCGCAGCCGATCTGATTAATATCAAGCTGATGAAATCCGGCGGAATTTACAAAGCGCAAATTATTAACCATATCGCAGAAGAATTCGGTGTCGAGTGTATGGTTGGAAGCATGATCGAATCTCGTGTGGCTGTGACAGCAGCAGCTCATCTGGCAGCTAGCAAGAAGAACATTACACGGTTCGATTTCGATGCCCCGCTCATGATGCTTAACGATATTGTGGTTGGCGGTGTGAAGTACGACGGCAGAATGATGACCTTCCCGAAAGAAGCAGGCCTTGGTATTCGTGATGTGGTACCCAGCGAAAGTGTAGTGGGGTCATGAGTATGCAGAAACGGATGATAGTCGCTGTTTCTGTCGCAACGGTTTGGACGAAGCCGGAATCTCCTAGGCCTTTGGATGAATCTGCTCTAAAGCATCCGGTTGAAATTAGAGAATGGCTGAGGCGCATGACGATAGACGATAAGCTGGATTTGTGGGAAGGGAACCGGATTCAGACTCAAATTCTTTATGGTACCTCCGTGCTGGTTGCAGAAGAACTGGAAGATTGGATCAAAGTGCTCATTCCGCAGCAGGGAACACGCAAAGAAGCTTTGGGATACCCCGGCTGGGTGCCAAGATGCCAGCTGGTTATAGAGCCGGAAGCCCCAGCTGGCTTGAAGAGAGCGGAAGTGATAACAGCTCAAGCGTGGCTGTATCGGAATCCGTCCGAACGCTCGATCGAGTTGAGCTATCTGACCTCTCTTCCTGTCCTTGATGAAACTGAACAATGGGTAAAAGTGAAGACACCAGAGGGTGCTGGTTATTTAAAAGCGAACGAGGTCCGCTTGAGCGATGGCTCTCTGATCCCCGAACCTGGTGAAGGCCACATCGGATGTGGAATTGTGGAGCAGGGGAGAAGATTTCTTGATCTGCCTTATTTATGGGGCGGAATGTCCTCATTTGGCTACGATTGCTCCGGTTTTGCTTATAGCATGCACAGATATTTTGGGATTTCGATTCCAAGAGACGCCTCTGACCAAGCTAAGCAGGGAATGCTCATTGCAAAGGAACAGCTGGAACCGGGGGATTTGCTCTTTTTCGCTTATGAAGAAGGCAAAGGAGCTATTCACCATGTAGGGATCTATGCCGGAGACAATCGGATGATCCATTCCCCTGAATCGATCAAATCAATTGAAATTATGGATTTAAGCAGCTATAAGTTAGCCAAAGAGCACTGCGTGTCCAGGAGGTATTGGGGATAATGCAGCAAATTACTTGATCGTATTATAGTCAGTATCGTTAAAATGAGGCGGCAAGTTATTCTTGCTTTCTCATTTTTTTATTTTTCTGTCGATTGCAAGGGAAAGAAAGGTGTTAACCTGCCGAGAAGCTTCGGAAGTACATGCAGCAATGCCCCTTGGTCGCAGCTTCTGCTGGACGAAGGGGTCTTCATGGTAATGACCAAGTTTTTTACTATGAGCTTTATGTACCTTTAGCAGAAGGAAGCATAGGAAGTGATTCAATCTGAGAAATTCGACGGTCTCTCATGTTCTTCTAAACACTGACGTTCCGCTAAATAATCCGTTTAAGGATGTCAGATTCTGTTGCACAATATCCAATAGGATTGCCTAAATAAAATGTTTATAAGCATTTCCGTTGGAGTAATTACAATGTTTTTTTCGAAAATGGCTTGTGATTAGGCTTAGTGGAAAATCCCATTGCATAGTATCCAATGAAATCGTGTATTCACGAAAAAGATGTTGGATTTCATTGTATTTGCTCCAATGGTTTTAATCCTATGGCAAAAAACCGAAAAAAAAGCATCGTGTTTCTCTTCCTCATGATATCGGGCGTTTTTCGGCCAATTAGCGCGTCGTAGTTCCTCAGCAAATCCTGGTTACCTTAGCTGTACAAAAATGGGGAGAGGCCGAACATCCAAATATGATTTTTTGGATTGCCCTTTCTTTCTAGTCGAAATGGACAAAAAGGGATCGAACTTGAATACATATAGAAGCAATAAACATAAAGGGGTGATGTACATGCGCCCAGGATACGGAATGTTCCAACAGCAAGCCGCAAAATTGCGGTTAACTCCGCAATTGCGAAAAGCCATAACGATTCTCCAGCTCTCAACACCGGAATTGCTGGAGGTTGTCCAGCAGGAGATGAATGATAACCCGGTATTGGAATTCGCCGGAAACGAATGGGATGCTTATAGCGCCTCTCCTAAATACCATAGTGCAGCAGGCAGGAGTGATTACATCTATGACCCCCTGCATCATGCAGCATCGAATGAGGTATCCCTAGAAAGGCATTTAAAGGAGCAGTTGGGCTTTGTAAAAAAGATCCCGCCATCCATTCGTAAAATGATCGCGTTTATGATCGGAAATCTCGATAATAATGGCTATCTGGGACCCTCCTTAAATGAAATTTCCGATGTGTTTAAGGTCGATCTTGTTCAAGCGGAGCTTGCGCTAAGGATCTTGCAGGGGTTCGAGCCCGTCGGCGTGGGGGCAAGAAATTTGAGTGAATGTCTGCTTCTTCAGGTCCAGTCCTTGTCGGAGTGCTTTCCGTTACTATCCATACTAATTCGTAATCATCTGAAGGATGTTGCCGATTATCGCATTCATAAATTGTCGACGAAGCTGCAAGTGACAGCACAAGAAATTCAGGCTGCGATTGATGTGATCAAAGGGTTGAATCCTAGGCCTGGCGCAGCATTTTATACAGAAACAGTGCCATATATGATTCCCGAGGTTATCATCGAAAAGGCAGATGAACAGCTCGTTGTGTTGATTCATCAAGCAGCGTCGCCTCGCCTCGCGATTAATGGTTATTACGAACGCATGGTGAAGGATAGCAGCGACAATAATGAGGTAACAAAGTTCCTCTTTGGTAAATTAAATTCAGCGAGTTTCTTCCTGAAGTGTTTGGAGCAAAGACGAAAGACCATATTCCGCGTAGCCCAAGCCATTGTGGAGGAACAGAACGATTTTTTCTGGAAGGGAGCTTCCCATCTCAAACCCATGACTTTGAAGCGTATTGCCGATAAATTAGGTGTGCATGAATCAACGGTCAGCCGCGCGACGTCTGGCAAATATGCTCAAACGCCATGGGGCATCTTCGAGCTGAAGCACTTCTTTCCCTCCGGTTTGCAAATGGACCTTGGAGATGCTGCGTCTTCGGAACGCGTAAAAGCGAGAATAAAGGAATGGATCCATGGGGAAAACCATGAGAAGCCTTACTCCGACCAAAAGTTGGCTGAGCTAATGAGGAAGGAAGGCATTCAAATTTCTCGCCGTACCGTGACCAAATATCGGGAGGAGTTAGGCATTTCTTCTTCCTTGAGAAGGAAACGCATATAGTTTTTAAAGGGGGTAAAATCACTTCAACATTTTGGCCCACAAATTCATATCCTCAAATTTATCGTAGATATCGCAATTTTTCGTAAGTCTGCCGTAATAACGGTATCCCATCTGGAAGAAAACGGCATTCATACCGAAAGAAAGGGCTCTGGATAAGGAGTAAGCGCAAGTGATGTTTCGCATGATCAATTCATCTTCCAAAGCATGCATAAGCAGTCTCATGAGTCCTTGATTACGATAGGCAGGAAGTGTGGCGCAATCCGTCATTTCTGCATTGGCGTAAACCCTATTGATCTCTGCGGAGGCAGCGCTAATGAGTTGATGCGGCGATTCTACGAGATAATAAATCGTACCCTCGCGCATTGTTTTTTCTACGTATTCAGGATCATTCATCGGTGTTGGGTACGTCTGAAATATTTGATCGTATAATCCAGAAAGCCGCTCTGCATCCTCCGTCCGAGCTATACGCAGTGTATATTGTTCCGGAATCAAGGGGCGACTGGGCTTGAGGGGAAGAGCCAGCACTTGCTTGAGAATGTGATCCTCCTCCATCCAATAATCGCTAGTCCGCCGCTCAAGATCATCATACAGAGCCATACAGTAAGCGTCGCGACCGTTGAAATATCCTTTATAAATTCCCTCCAGCATGCAGCCTTTGGATAGAAAGGTTTGCCAGTCATCCTCTCGCGATTTAATAAACACTTTGGTCAAAGCATTTGCTTTGGCAATTTCCACTATTCGCTTGCAGATGGTATCCACATTTCCCAGATAGTCATCCACCCGCAATCTTTTGTTAAAAAAATCGAGGCAAAAGCTTACTGTAAAATCCTCGCCATTTTCTACCTGATTTAAATACGTTGGGAGATGACTTGGCATCCAGCATTCCCCTTTCTCCCTAAAATCGTTCCATTCAACTATCTGCAAAAATGGTGCCAACTGCAACGAGATCATGGTTTGTGCTGAAAGCAGGCAATACCGTATGATTTCTAATTTTTTGCTGCCAAAAAAATAGCAACTGCAAAATGTTTGGCAGCTTTTCCCGCGAAAACTTACCCTGAAAGAAGTCTAGATGCCTATTTCGAAAAGTTGGCATTTATTTTGCATAGTAATCAGGTAGCGATAAGAATGTTCTAAACAACTATGAGGGAGGACTAACGCATATGAAGTGCATGTGGTGTGAAACGGAGGAAATCCGTGAAAGCGTGAAAGATTGCTACTGGGTCATGCCGGATGGGAGAGTGGCGATTCAGATTTTGGATGTCCCTGCTATCGAATGTTCCAACTGCGGTACTTACGTATTGGAGAGCACCGCGCAGCAAATCGAAGAGACACTTTATTGGCATGATGTATCTGCGCTTGGAACCACATTTCGCTATGAAGATCTGTTGAAGGCTCCGCGGGTTAAGAATATGTTTCTCAAATAAAACCATAACAATGGTTATCAATGGGGGGTGTCTTATGAAGCGGGAGCATTTAATCAAGCCGGTTTTGGATCACCATTATCCCACCATTCAATATGGAAAAGGCGTCTTTTTGTACGATGATCAAGGCAAAGCCTATTTAGACGCTTCCTCGGGGGCTGTGACAGCTGGAATCGGGCACGGGGTTCAAGAAATCATCGATGCGATGCTGGAGCAAGCAGGTAAGGTCTCTTTTGTCTACCGCTCTCAGTTTACAAGTGAACCAGCCGAAAAGCTGGCAAAGAAGCTCAGTGATTTGGCGCCAGGCAATGATTACTGGTCTTTCTTTGTGAACAGCGGATCCGAAGCAACAGAGACGGCGATGAAGATTGCTATTCAGCACTGGCAGGAGAAGGGGCGCCATGGAAAAAATAAAGTGATTTCACGACGAATGAGCTATCACGGTATAACGATGGGCGCTCTTTCGATGTCAGGCCATGTCCTCAGAAGAAGACGATTTATTCCGTTATTAGAGGACTATCCGGTTGTCGTGCCCCCTTATTGCTACCGCTGTCCTTTGAACAAGACCTTTCCGGACTGTAAGTTAGCGTGTGCGGAAGACTTGGAAACCGCTATAAAACGGATTGGTGCCGAACATATTGCTGCATTTATTGCAGAGCCGATCATTGGTGCTGCAGGAGGCGCTATTGTTCCGCCTGAAGGATATTACAAGAGGATCAAGGAGATCTGCGAACGAAATGAGATCTTATTCATCGCCGATGAGGTCATGACGGGGATTGCCCGTACAGGAGCTATGTTCGGCATGGAGCATTATGGCGTCGAACCGGATCTGATAGCTCTAGGAAAAGGCATGAGCGCCGGATATACGCCAATGGCGGCAACGCTTACCAAAGATCGCGTGATGGAACCCATTTTGCAGGGATCCAAAAGCATCATGTCGGGCCACACCTACAGCGCAAATCCGCAATCAGCGGCAGTTTCCCTAGCGGTTCTCGCCTATATCGAAAAGCATCAGTTAGTCAGGGCTGCAGAGGTCAAAGGCAGCTATTTGCTGGGCAAGATGCGACAAATGGCTGATCAGATCGAAATCATCGGCGATGTAAGAGGCAGAGGACTTCTTCTCGCTATTGAATTTGTTTCCGATCGGTCCGACAAGCTTCCGTTTCCATCGGGGCTAGGTATCACCTCTAGAATCGTCGAAAATGCCTTTCAAAAAGGTCTTCTCGTTTACCCTGCGGCCGGTGCGTTGGACGGGGGAGGAGATGCCATTATTGTGGCTCCTCCTTTTGTGATTACAGAAGAAGAAATCGACCAGCTCGTGCGGATTTTGGATGAATCCATTCGGGAAGTCATGGCTGAGCTTACCCGATCCGAATTGGAGGAGATATGATGGAGCCATATGCGAACGCACACGCGAACACAAATACGGTCATATCCGGTAAAGTAAGCACTTTGGAAGAGGCACTTCTAGCAATAACCGATGGCTGTACGTTAATGTATGGCGGATTCGGCGGCATTGGAACTCCTCCAACGTTGATCGAAGGTATTTTGCAAAAGGGGGTTAAAGACCTAACGATCATTGGGAATGATACCGGGTTTCCGCAGATCGGCATTGGCAGCTTAATCACAGCAGGCAGAGTAAAGAAGGTGATTGCCTCCCATATCGGCTCCAATCCTAATGCTGGCCTAATGATGGAGGAAGGTACCATGGAGGTGGTGTTTTACCCACAAGGAACGTTAGCGGAAAAAATTCGGGCAGGCGGCGTAGGTCTTGGAGGAATACTGGTGGATGTCGGCATCGGAACGATTATGGAGCAGGGAAAGGCGACCGTGTCCATCGATGAGAAAAAGTATCTGGTCGAGCCGGCTTTGACGGCAGACGTTGCCATTGTTCATGCGAAAAAAGCCGATCCATACGGGAATCTTGTCTATGATAAAAGCGGCAGAAATCTAAATCCATTGGTCGCCATGGCCGGGAAATTTACGATTGCGGAAGTCGATGAGATTGTACCGCTAGGCGAGCTAGACCCCGAAAGCATTATAACGCCGGGCATTTTCGTAGATATGGTGATATTGAGCAGAGGGGTGACTTGGGAATGGGTATGGGAAAAGAAACCCGCGTCCGAATAGCAAAGCGGGCTGCGGGGGAATTGAAGGACGGCATGGCCGTCAATCTAGGAATCGGCATCCCGACCCAGGTTGCGGATTACGTTCCTGAAGGCATTCACGTTGTTTTTCATGCGGAAAATGGGATTTTGGCCGCAGGAGGTGCCCCGCTTCCTGGGGAAGAAGACGCTTTTCTTTGCAACGCGGGAGGATACCCTGTCACAATTACCAACGGTGCTTCCTACTGTGATAGCAGCATTGCTTTTGCCATGATTCGCAGGGGATGTATAGATATCACGATACTTGGGGCGTTAGAGGTCAGTGAGCGCGGGGATTTGGCCAATTGGATCGTGCCGGGGAAGCGGGTGGCAGGAATCGGAGGGGCGATGGAGCTTGCGCAAAAAGCCAAGAAAGTCATTGTTCTTATGAACCATGTCAACCGGCAGGGAGAATCAAAAGTTAAAAAACAATGTGACTTACCGCTAACAGCGCAGGCCTGTGTCAAAATGATTATTACGGAAATGGCCGTGATGGAGGTCACGGATCGAGGATTGCTTTTAAAAGAAATCATGCTGCCTTATACGGTAGAGGACGTTGTAAATCACACCGAGGCTGCATTAATCATTCCGGAGAACATCTCGTACATTCCATAAATGTGTATTACAAACTCGTTTTCTTATGCCTATCTGAAGGAGGAATCCCTTTGCCCAATCTGAACGCTGAACTGCAAAAACAAATTCATGAGTGGATTAGGCTTCATCGTGAAGAAGGAACCTGTTTTCTGCAGAAGATGGTCAGAATCCCCAGCACGCAAGGTAATGAGAAAGAAGTCCAGGCCTTAATTACCGATAAATTTCGCGAGTTGGGATTAGACGTTGATGTCTGGGAGCCGGATGGAGAGACCCTGGAAACACATCCTTATTTTTGTTCTCCTAGAAACCGTTTTACAGGCAGTCCCAATGTAGTCGGTGTCATGAAAGGGACCGGAGGGGGACGTTCTATCCTGCTCAATGGTCATATCGATGTCGTTCCGGAAGGAAATCGGGATCAATGGCAAGATGATCCTTTCAGCGGCAATGTGGTGGACGGGAAGCTATACGGGCGCGGAGCAACGGATATGAAAGGCGGAAATCTCTCTCTCCTACTTGCTGTTGAGGCTGTTCAGAGTCTTGGCATTAAATTGAAAGGCGACGTCATTGTTCAAAGCGTTATTGAAGAGGAAAGCGGCGGGGTAGGGACTCTGGCTGCGATTGTAAAGGGATATCGAGCAGATGCGGCCCTTATTCCAGAGCCTACCAATTTGCGCATATTTCCTAAGCAGCAGGGCTCTATGTGGTTCCGTACCCACGTCAAAGGCCGTTCGGCGCATGGCGGAACCAGGTATGAAGGGGTTAGTGCCATTGAGAAAAGTATGATCGTGCTGCAGCATATCCGGGAGCTTGAGAAGCAAAGAAATGCTCGGATCTCGGATCCTTTGTACGCTCAAAACCCCATTCCTATCCCTATCAATATAGGTGTCATTCAAGGAGGAAATTGGCCTTCATCCGTACCGGACACCGTAAAATTAGAGGGAAGAATGGGCGTTGCCCCTGAGGAAAAGCTTGATGAGGCTAAGGAGGAAATGATTCGGTGGATGGAGGAGCTTAAGGGAAAAGACCCTTGGTTTGAAGAACATCCACCTGTAGTTGAATGGTTCGGCGCCCGGTGGGTACCAGGCAGCGTGGATCCAGGACATGATTTGATGAGGGTTCTGATGGAGCAGTATCGGGAGGTAAGGCAAGAAGAACCTACGATTGAAGCATCGCCATGGGGAACAGACGGCGGTTTGCTGACGCAACTTGGCGAGACGCCTTGTATTGTTTTCGGTCCAGGCATCACACAAGTGGCCCATTATCCTAATGAGCACATCTTGCTGGATCATGTGTTTGAAGCAGCGGAAATCATCGCATTGACCCTGATTCATTGGTGTGGTTTTACGGAATGGAGGCATAGTGATGGATCAGAACCCGAGACTGACGAAATACATTGATAGGAAGACGGCGATCCCGGGACCTCAGGCTCAGGCACTGCTGGAGCGGCGCATGGCAAGTATCCCGAGAGGTCCTTTCAATACGGTTCCTACCTTTGCGGCCAAAGGGAAGGGGGCGCTGCTGACGGATGTTGACGGGAATACCTTTATCGATTTTGCCGGTGCGATCGGCTCTTTAAATGTTGGTCATTGTCCGCCAAAAGTCGTGGAAGCGCTGAAGGCGCAGCTAGAACAATATCTGCATCCCTGCTTTCACGTCATGATGTATGAGCCTTACGTGGCATTGGCGGAGAAACTCAATGCGATAACCCCGGGAGACCATAAGAAGAAAACGTTCTTCTTGAACAGCGGTGCGGAGGCAGTTGAAAATGCGGTGAAAATTGCACGTAAATATACGGGGCGAAGAGCCGTGATTTCATTTGAGCGCGGCTTTCATGGCAGAACCTATATGGCGATGTCTTTGACTAGCAAGGTAAAGCCTTATAAGAACGGCTTCGGCCCTTTTGCGCCTGATACGTACAAAATGCCCTATCCTTACTACTATCGTGCTCCTTCCGGGATGTCTCAGGATGAGGTGGATGATCAAATTTTACAGAAATTTGAGGACTTTTTCCTGGCGGAAGTCCCGGGTGAAGAGGTCGCAGCTATCATGATGGAGCCGGTTCAAGGGGAAGGGGGCTTTGTCATACCATCCGTCCGGTTTGTGCAAGGTGTGAAAGCAATATGTGATAAATACGGTATTTTGCTAATTGCCGACGAAGTACAGACGGGGTTCGGACGGACCGGAAAAAACTTTGCCATGGAGCACTATGGAGTTGTGCCAGATTTAATGACCATGTCCAAATCGATCGCCGCTGGTCTTCCGATAAGTGCTGTGACCGGACGGGCGGAGGTCATGGATGCACCCGGTGTCGGTGAAATCGGGGGTACCTATGGAGGCAGCCCGCTTGGCTGTGTAGCTGCGTTAAAAGTAATTGAAATGTTAGAGGAGGATCGGCTAGCTGAACGGGCTGTCTCGATTGGGTCAGCAGTCAGCGAACGGTTCCTCCAGCTGCAGCAGGAAGTTGACTGCATTGGCGACGTGCGTACGTTGGGTGCGATGAGTGCGATTGAGCTGGTGAAGGATCCAGTGACGAAAGAACCGTATAAAGAGCTAACGACTCGGATATTACAGGAGGCTCATCAACACGGAGTCATCGTGATGGGTGCTGGCGTATACAGTAATGTTATTCGCATTCTAAGTCCGCTGGTCATTACGGATGAGCAGCTTTCTGAGGGCTTAGATGTTCTGGAGCGGGCTGTTAAGGCGTGTATCAGTAAGAATATTTCTGAATAAGCCTGAAGGCTTTAAGGAAAGCGGGACTGGGCGTGAAGGCGTTTAATACGTCATTCAGGAAATGACGGAGCTGAAATTGATTTGTTTTAAAAAGTTGTCGTCACATAGGAAAGACCCCACCCACGCAATGATGATTGGCGTGTGAGTGAGGTCTTTTTTTGCTTATCCAGTACCTGCGGATAGCCATCCGCAACAACGAGCCTTAGAATAAGCGAGTATTGGACTCGAAACGGTCCGTAGAAGCAACAAGGGGAACTACGATGCGTTAATTATCAAAATCAACGCCTTTTTGAGCGCAAAGGGAACTACGATACGTTATTTCGCCATTTTTGTCTTAAAACGTCAGATAAATCCGAAATAAGTGATTGACGTTCCGTTTGGCTAGCTTATTAGGGGTTTTTAAGCAAATTAACGCATCGTCGTTCCCTTTCGTAATGATAGGAGCCCAAACTCCCTGACGCTGCCCATGCGAATAAAAGTAAATCTTAATCTGTATTTGGAATATTCTCCGTATCCTCCTTAATCTCTTTCTGCTGTGCTTTCATCAATTTGTCCTTCATTTCATCCCGCTTTGGCCGACGATCCTTCAACGACGCGTGCTCCGGTGTATCCTGATAAATTTTCCTTCTGCCCATCCGACGCAAATTTTCTGGCACTAGGTTAAATTTTTCATCTTTCATGAGCGCAATAATTCCGGTGCTTTCTGGCTGCTTCTCGATGCTGTAGATTTCGTTGAAATATTCGTCTGCCCGGCCCGGTACATAGTTTTTAGGCTCTGGGTAACCGACGATGACACCCTCATAATTACGCAGAATGACTTTATCCTGGCTTTGCGAGATTAAATAATTGGGCTGAAGCGCGATTTTTCCTCCTCCTCCTGGAGCGTCGACGACGAAGGTTGGTACGGCATACCCGGAGGTATGGCCGCGAAGGGCTTCGATTATTTCCAAACCTTTGGAAACAGGTGCCCGGAAATGACCGATTCCTTCAGATAAATCGCATTGATAAATATAGTAAGGGCGTACACGAATTTTCACAAGATCATGCATGAGCTTCTTCATAATATAGGTGCTGTCGTTAATACCGGCCAATATCACTGACTGATTGCCTAAAGGTACTCCAGCATTTGCGAGCATTTCGCAGGACTTTTTCGCTTCGTCCGTCATTTCCAAAGGATGATTAAAATGGGTATTCAGCCATACCGGGTGATATTTTTTGATAATACTGCACAAATGCTCCGTAATCCGCTGCGGGAAAACGACCGGGGCTCTCGTGCCAATACGAATGATCTCAACATGGGGAATCGCCCGTAAATTTTTCAAAATATATTCCAAGATGTTGTCGTTAATTAACAGTCCATCGCCGCCAGAAAGCAGAACATCACGCACCTCTGGCGTATTTCGAATATAAGCAATCGCATCATCCAATTGTTTTTTGGGAACCCCCATGCCCACCTGGCCGGAGAAACGGCGGCGTGTGCAGTACCTGCAGTACATTGAACATTGATTCGTTACCAAAAATAGAACCCTATCAGGATAACGATGTGTTAAACCAGGGGTAGGGGAGTCTTCGTCCTCGTAAAGGGGATCCTCGAGATCATACTTTGTTTTCAATAATTCGGCGGAAATCGGAACAGATTGCATGCGAATCGGGCATCGCGGGTCATCTGGATTCATCAATGATGCGTAATAGGGGGTAATATTTAATGGAATGGTTTGCGTTGATATCCGAACGCCTTCTTCTTCCTCGGGAGTTAAATTCACTACTTTCTTCAGATCTTCCAGAGTACGAATGGTATGTGTCAGCTGCCAAAGCCAATCATTCCACTGCTCATCCGTTACATTTTTCCATAGCTCAACTTGCTTCCAGTCACGTCGTTCCATTATTGCACCTCCAGTAATGATGCCTTCTCATGAGTAGTAAGATGCAAAAAGCGTGCCAACATTTCCCCGCAAGCTGAAAAGCAAAAAAGACTCCTGTCGGAGTCTTCATCACTGATGTTTATGGCTTTTTCACGATGCCGTAGCGGCTCAGTTTATACTGTAAAGCTTGGCGCTTGATTCCTAGAGCTTGTGCGGTGAGAGTGATGTTATATTGATGGTTTTCCAATGCGTCCGTGATAGTTTCCTTTTCCATTTGCTTCACTTTATCGGTCAATCTACCGGCAGAGATTGTTGTCATTTGGTCACCCCACGGTGTAGATCGTAGAGAGAGAGAGGCTGTTTTTATAGGATTCCCTAAGAAATAAGCGGGAAGGTGATTCTCTTCAATGATTTCGCATTCCAGCTCCATCATATTGTAGGTGGATTCGATGGCATGGCTTAATTCCCGTATATTGCCTGGCCAATGGTAGTTCATTAAGCTATTCATTGCAGCTGGGGTAATGCCCGTTATTTTCATGCCAAATATGTGATTAAATGTATCAATAAAGTGATAGGTGAGGAGAGGAATATCTTCTTTTCTTTGCACAAGAGGAGGCAGGTATAGGTTCACGACATTTAGCCGGTAGAACAGATCGCTGCGCAGCAATCCTTTGTCTAACGCTTCCTTCGGATCTATATTCATGGCGGTAATGATGCGGACATCGACTTGCTGTTCCTGGGTTCCCCCGACTCGGCGAACAATCCCGTCTTGAAGCACCCGCAATAGTTTGGCCTGCAAAAATAAATCTAAGCTATTTAACTCATCCAGAAAAAGAGTTCCGCCGCTAGCTTGCTCAAATAATCCAGCACGGTCAATAGCGCCAGTAAACGCGCCTCGCGCAGTTCCAAACATTATACCTTCCATGAGCTCGTTGGGGACAGCCGCGCAATTTTGAGCAATAAATAGACGGTTACGGCGGGCACCGGCATTGTGAATGCTCTGGGCGAACAATTCTTTACCGGTGCCGGTAGGTCCGGATATCAAAACAGGCGAGCTAGTACGTGATGCCTTTTTGGCGAAGGAGACTGTATGTAAGAAGGCTTCACTTTTGCCGATTAAATCACTGAAATGGTATCGAGCAGAGCTGGCGTTTTTCTTATCTTTTGACGGTGATTCGTAGATTTGATGCCTGAGATCAAGGATTTGGTCGTGGAGATGAACAATGCTTGTAATATCCTTTGCCACTTCTAAGGCACCGATGATTTCGCCATTTTCCATTAAAGGATACGTACTGTTAATGGTTGTGATCCGTTTCCCTGTCACACTCACGTAGGTTTGTATTTTTTCTCGTATTTCGATACCTGTTTGTAGAACTTTAATGAAAGTGCTAGTTTCATTCGTTAAGGAAGGAAAAAGGTCGAAGAAGTTCTTTCCTACCACTTGTTCTCGCTTAAAACCATCGGTTTCAGCCATCTTATCATTATAAAAAATGGTTATTCCCTTGTTATCAATCAGATGAACACCGACATCAATAATATTCAACATTTTCTCAAAATACTTTGATCCATGATCGTTCTGCTCGAACATTATGTTCACCTGCCTCCGAAGAATGCTTCAATGGCTCAATTAACACCTTATGATATTTTGTCTGGAAAAATGACCCGTGGAATAATAAAAGGCGAAATCGGCTAAATAAGAGACAAGCTAATGTAAATTTATATTGACATGACGTATATTATAAAATACATTGTGTATATAATACTTTACATTATGTAAATGGTAACGTACAGTTCGAGGAGGAACATGAATGAATAACCGAATGAAAGCAATCGTATGCACCAAATACGGATCGCCGGATGTTCTTCAGCTTAGAGAGGTAGAAAAACCTACCCCCAAGGACAATGAGGTACGGATCAGAATATGTGCGGCAACAGTTGGGCCAGCGGACTGCGCCTTTCGAAAGGGAGACCCTTTTATTGTCAGACTTTTTTACGGTCTTAGTAAACCGAAAAACCCCATAATGGGGTTTGAGTTAGCCGGGGAAATTGAGGCAGTAGGTAAGGATGTGAAATTATTTAAAGAAGGTGACCAGGTTTTTGGTTTAAGTGCAAAGATTTCAGGTGCTCATGCCGAGTACAAATGTCTATCTGAAGACGCGCCGTTAGCAATCAAATCGTCCTCTATGTCTTATGAAGAAGCTGTTTCTGTCTGTGATGGGGCAACAACTGCATTGACTTTCCTTAGAGATAAAGCAAAGATTCAGAGAGGACAAAAAGTCTTGATCAATGGCGCTTCCGGATCGGTAGGTGTTCATGCGATTCAGCTTGCCAAGTTCTATGGGGCAGAAGTTACCGGGGTATGCAGTACCGCGAATGTAAGTTTGGTGAAGTCATTGGGAGCTGATAAGGTAATAGACTATACCAAAGAGGATTTCACACAAGCCAACCAGTCCTATGATGTTATTTTTGACGCGGTAGGCAAACGTTCATTTGCTCAGTGTAAAGCATCGCTAACTCAGAGAGGTGTCTATCTTTCTACGGTCCCTACGCTGTCCATTGTGCTGCAAATGTTATGGACTTCAACGATCGGCGGCAAAAAAGCAATTTTTACGACTGCAGGCTTAATGCAGACTAAAGAAAATCTAGTCTTCCTTAAAGAGCTGTATGAGGCGGGGAAGATCAGATCGGTCATCGATCAACGATATTCGTTGGAGCAGACTGCCGAGGCTCACCGCTATGTAGATAAAGGACACAAAAAGGGAAGTGTTGTCATCACTGTGGGACATAATAGTAAGAGTTAACGAAGCGTTGCAGTTGATTGCGGAGAACTGTGATAATATAAGTTTAACGTATTAGAAATACTAAAATACAAAAGACAAATGAAAAGGGAGCTATGATGACAGAGAAAAAAACAAGGATAGAAACAGGATGGAACTTCGACAACAGCTATGCTCGTCTACCGGAATCACTTTTTACCAGAATTCATCCAACTCCTGTTCGCTCACCGGAGATTATTATTCTTAATGATCAGTTGGCAAAATCATTGGGCTTAGCCGTCGAATCGCTGCAAAGCAATGATGGTGCAGCGGTGCTGGCTGGCAACCAGATTCCTGAAGGCGCTTTGCCTATTGCCCAAGCCTATGCTGGTCATCAATTCGGGCATTTCAACCGGCTAGGGGACGGCCGGGCTCATCTGCTTGGCGAACAGATCACTCCCGAAGGTATACGGGTTGATATTCAGCTGAAGGGTTCGGGTAGGACGCCTTACTCCCGCGGGGGCGATGGTCGGGCGGCACTTGGACCGATGCTGCGTGAATACATCATCAGTGAAGCCATGCACGCGCTTGGTATTCCTTCAACACGCAGCCTAGCTGTGGTAACAACCGGTGAGTCCATATTCCGTGAAACCGAGCAGCCCGGTGCGATTCTTACCCGCGTAGCTGCAAGTCATCTGCGTGTCGCAACTTTTCAGTTTGCTTCAAAATTTGGCGCTGCCCAGGATCTCCAAGCCCTGGCTGATTATACATTGCAAAGACATTTTCCAGAAGTTGAAGCTGCTGATGAGAGTCGCTACCTTTTGCTACTTCAGGAAGTGATCAAGCGTCAGGCTGTACTCATCTCCAAGTGGCAGCTCGTTGGTTTTATTCATGGGGTGATGAACACCGACAATATGGCGATTAGTGGGGAAACCATTGATTACGGTCCTTGCGCTTTCATGGATGCCTATGATCCGGCAACGGTATTCAGTTCTATTGATAAGCAGGGCCGCTATGCTTATGGTAACCAGCCCTATATTGCCGCATGGAATCTCGCCAGATTCGCTGAAACTCTACTACCGTTGATTCATGACGACGAGGAGCAAGCAGTCAAACTAGCCGAGGGAGCCATTGCAAGTTTTTCCGAGGTGTATCACCGCAATTGGTTCGCAGGTATGAGGGCAAAACTGGGAATCTTTAATGAAGAACAGCAGGATGAATCTCTTATTAAAGATCTGCTTACTATGATGCAGAAGTATAGTGCGGACTATACCAATACTTTCCGCGCATTAACTTTTGATAAGCCGGAAGAGTCTGCTCTGTTTGGTAACACTGAATTTACTCAATGGCATGAGCAGTGGCAGGAGAGACTAGGCAGGCAGCAGGAAACAAAAGACTCTTCACAGCAGTTGATGCGCAGCAGCAATCCTGCGATAATCCCCCGTAACCACCGGGTAGAAGAGGCATTGGAAGCCGCGGTAAAACAAGGAGACTACAGCGTGATGGAGCGACTTCTTAATGTTCTTTCAAGACCCTTCGCGCACTCCCCCGAACAGGCGGATTTCTCTACATTGCCTTTGCTATCAGACCATCCCTACCAAACCTTTTGCGGTACTTGATATAGAAGGAGTAAGCTTCGAAAAATAACCTGATTAACAGGTTATTTTTTTTGAATTTTAGTTTTCTTGGTAATTGAATCGTTAATGTCATTAATAAAAATGAATTAGGGGAGGAATTCGTTTTTTTGTTTACATAATATATATTATGAATTCTTATAAAGGTTCACTCAACAAATTGAATCAAAGTGAGAATATAAGATAATAGAAACACACCGTTAATTTATAACGTATAATTGAAGAAAATACATAACTTAACGCCGAAAGGTAGGTTTCCTGATGCCAACTATAGACCCAGACGCTGTTTCCGCGCCCACGGTTATCCGTGTTACAGATTATGGAGCAATACCCGATTCGGGTCAAGATGCTGTGATGGCAGTGAAAACAGCAATCGGCGCAGCTAAAGCAATGGATGGTCCTGTCGTACTTGAGTTTCCGAAAGGTCGGTATGATTTTTTTCCTGAACATGCAGCAAAATTAAAGTATTTCATTTCAAACACAACGACTGAGGACGAAAACCCTGATGTAACTAAAATCATTGGCTTGTTTTTCAAAGGAATCCGACATCTTATAGTGGATGGTCTTGGATCACTTTTCATATTTCACGGGAAGATGACGATGATCGCGTTGGATCAATGCGAGAATGTGACCCTACGCAATTTTCGTACTGATTTCGAACGTCCTACAATGTCCGAAATAACTGTTGAAGCAGTGGGAAGTCATTATCTGGATGTTCGAACGCATTCCGATTCTTGGTATGTGATTGAGGAGGGGAAGGTGTCTTGGATTGGTGAAGGTTGGAAGTATTCGGACGGACCTGCACAGGAATATGATCCCCTGACGAATACAACTTGGCGTGTTGCTAATCCGGTGTCAATGGCCAATAAGATAGAGCAGCTTAGCCCCTTGCAACTACGGCTCCATTTTGATCATACGCCTGTAACGAAAGTAGGACGAGTGTTTCAAATGCGAGATGGTATACGGGATCAGGTAGGCGTATTTATCAATCAGAGCTTGAACATCACAGGGACCCAACTTCATATACATTACATGCATGGTTTAGGCATAGTCGGGCAATTCAGCGAAAATCTTACGTTTGACGGCTTGAAATTAGCGCCGCGCCCTGAGACAGGACGTACTTGTGCCGCGTTTGCTGATTTTGTACATATGTCTAGTGTGAAAGGAAAAGTAACCATCATCAACAGCCATTTTGAGGGGGCTCATGATGATGCAATCAATGTACATGGAACACATTTGCAAATCATCGAGCAACCTTCTCCAAATCAAATTGTCGTACGATATATGCATGGACAAACCTATGGCTTTGATGGATTTTTTCCAGGAGATTCAATTGATTTTGTTCATGGACATTCGCTTACGGTATATGCCAATAATACGGTGAAAAATTCAGAAATGATTAGCTTGCGAGAGCTGTTACTGACGCTTGAGCAACCCATACCTGAGGGGATTGAAGCAGGTGATGTGGTAGAGAATATTTCATGGACAGCTGAAGTTGAAATTCGTAATAATCGTTTTTTTCGGATACCAACCCGGGGAATTCTTGTAACAACGCGAAAAAAGGTCGTCATTGCAGACAATCATATGAAAGGAATTCAAATGAGTGGGGTCTTGATAGCCGACGATGCGGAAAGTTGGTATGAATCCGGAATTGTAAACGATGTACTAATTCGTAATAATAACTTTATTGAGTGTGGCGTTCCTGTTATCAATATCACACCTGAAAATAAAGAAATGCTTGTGGAGAATCCCGTTCATAGACATATACGCATTGAAGAAAATGAGTTTTATAATCAGAGTCTTCCTCTTCTTTACGGTAAAAGCACGCAGGGACTACATTTTCTTAATAATCAAGTTTTTGGATCATATGTAGGATCAAATGTAGCTAATAGGTCGGATGATACCAATTTTGTCATTCATTTGGAGGCATGCAGTGATGTGATTGTCCAGGGCAATCATTTTTTGGGAGTAAATAAAAATAATGTTAGGTACATGAAACATGATTTATCTATTGTGCCATTGGATTGAAAGTCACTATATACATTCCAACTATATCTTTTTAAACTCGTTTAAATAGAATACTATATTGACAAAGTGTATCTATAAAGCTATGATATCTCTTGTTGTTTTATGAAATGAACAGGAGGTGTTTTGAATATGGCTGTTCCTCAAAGAAGAACGTCCAAAACACGTCGCGATAAGCGCCGTACTCACTTTAAACTGGCTGTGCCAGGAATGGTGAAGTGTGAACAATGTGCAGAATTAAAAATGGCACATCACGTTTGCAAAAACTGCGGTTCATATAAGGGTAGAGAGATCGTAAAAGCTCAATAATCATATGAATGGCATCTTAAATGACACTTCTAAGCAATTAGAGTGTCATTTTTGTTTTTTTGAGCTTGCTTCGAGGGGGATTTTATTAAAATTTTTATTTATGGGATCAAGTACTTGTCAATTGATGATGACAAGTACTTGATCCCATTCTCGATAGTGATAAGAACATTGTCCCATTTTCGACGGGAGAATATCCTGGGGAACTTACAATTAGTGATTTTGTATTAAGAAGGAGTATAAGATAGACTGGCGCTAAACGAGAGCTGGGTGATATCAGCTGCTGAAGCATCAGTCTCAGCAAGCGTCCTTACACGAATACCAATACGATCACCCGCTGCAACTACTAATGAGCCCCCAACATTTATATTCGTTGCGGTTCGGAATCCCGATGGGTTTCCAGGTGTAATGACCGTATTCGGAAATCCGAATCTAACCGAACTAGTCAGCGGAGTTGTCACGTAGGGTGAAGAACTATGATCAATCCCATTATTAGGAACTGATGGTGCGCGGAATACTGTAAAATCATATTGAAGACCAAGAGTATTTATAGAGACGACAGAAGCAACCAATAAGTCTACACTAATTTGTAAATCTTGAACGGTACCCGCAAACGGAATTGGGAAAGCAAAACCACCTGCTTCGGGTGGCATAGTTGATTCTCCGGTAGCGCCAATAACTTCAACCGTATGACTACCAAAACCCATTAAAATTGGAGCAGCTGATACTACAGTTGCACCACTTATGATGATCCCCGTTGAGAATGGAATTAATCCTCCTCCTGGTGGTCCTGCCGGTCCAGTAGCTCCAATTGGACCAGGTATACCTTGAGGTCCTGTTGCTCCTGCTGGCCCTGCTGGCCCTGCCAGTCCGGCTGCGCCAATTGCTCCTGCAATTCCTGCCAGTCCAGCAGGTCCAAGTGCTCCTGCCAGTCCAGCAGGTCCAGTTTCGCCAATCGCTCCTACAAGTCCTGCAAGACCAGCAGGTCCTAATGCTCCTGCAGTTCCAGTGGGCCCAGCTGCTGCTATTGCTCCTCCAAGTTCTTGAAGCAACTGCGGTCCTACTAGTCCTGGAGGTCCTTGCGGCCCTCTCGGTCCTTCTGGTCCTGGAGGTCCTGGAGGACAATTACATCTTCCCATAGTCTCATCTCCCTATTATCAAACGTAATTTATCATATTAAAAACATAAAAAAATAAACACACCAAATACCTATCAACTAAAATTTAGGCTAATAGAGTAATAAATTCGCTGATTTTCTACTCAACTATGTTCTTGTCCCATAGCAATTTGTCTATTCTGGCATTAGATAATAAAAGAGATCGAAGGCTAGGGAAGCTTGAGAGTAGAGAATCGTCCATTAAATAGGTATTATGGTAACTATAAGGAACAGTAGAATAAGAATTTTGGAGCTTTATCAACGTTATCACAACCTAAACCTGAAACTTTATGCCTTTACATCGGCAGATTTAATGTGGAAGGAACATCGAATTATTGGACTTAGCCTGAAGAAGGGGCATATGTAAACAAGGTTCGTTTCCTTTACCTCAAGTCGTCTATAACCGGTGTTTTTTACAAAAAATCAGTAACTATTCAACGCCTAGAGAAGGCGATTGGTAGAAACAAATGTTTCAATAATATCAATTTTTTTAATAAATGGGATCTCCATAACCTATTAAAGCAGTCAAATCTTAAACCCTATGTACCAGACACATATATATATAATGAAGTGAATATATCCGAACTATGAGAGAAATATAAACTTTTATATTTATAGTAGACCGTTGGAAGACGCTTATTTTCTCTCGTAATTTGAGAGAGAATAGACTCTTTCGTACTATTCAAGTAAAACCTCTTGTTTAACAATTCTCGTTAAAACAAGAGGTTTTTTTGCGTCAATCGACACCTTCAGTATACTTTCAGTTAACTTTCATGTGCCTATCAGCCAAACTTAAGTAACACTTCAGGTTAACGCCCTATACTTTTATCTATCAACACCAAACAAATAAACGGGCATATGAAAGGCGGTAATCGTATGAATGAAGATATGAAAAATATAATTAATTTAGATGAAGTAAAGGTTGAAAACAAAATGGGGAGCACCAAATTGAGATCCATGTTTGCAGCTTTTATGGCTGGCGCGGTCGTTGTCGGTGGGTTGATGTTCACGTCGGATAAGATGAATCTGTTTGGGTATGATGCCGGGCCCGTTCAATCAGCTGTCGCCGCTGCTTCAGCCAACTCGGCAGCTGCTGATGTCCAAACTGCATCGTTAACCCCTTCAGGGACGAACAGCATCTCATCCATTGCAAAAGCTACAAGTCCAGCCATTGTCAAAATCGAGACCAAAGTAAAACAGACGAATAATGGACAGAATAGAAGAAATACACTAGGGCAAGGTACTGAAAGCGGAGATACCATTGAAAATGGGATTGGATCAGGCTTCGTTTTCGACGCAAGTGGATATATTTTAACGAATGAACATGTTATTGATGGCGCAGACGAAATCGATGTCTACGTGCAAGGCTATGACACACCGTTTACGGCAAATCTTCTTGGAAGCAGCTATGATTTAGACTTGGCTGTGCTGAAAATTCAAGGGGATAAAGCCTTTCCAGCTTTGAATATTGGTAACTCCGACAACACGCAAGTAGGGGATTGGCTTGTTGCGATCGGTAACCCGTATGACTTCGATTACTCCGTAACAACGGGCGTTTTAAGCGCCAAAGAGCGCACGATCAGCATCGATGATGAGCAGGGCACTCGAAATTACAAACATTTGCTGCAAACGGACACAGCGATTAATCCTGGTAACTCCGGCGGCCCGCTTTTGAACTTGAATGGTGAAGTTATCGGTATCAATACAGCTGTAAATTCTGAAGCGCAAGGAATGGGCTTTGCAATTCCCGCAAGTACGATTAGTTCTGTTGTAGATAAATTGAAAAATAACGAAACGATTCCAAAAGAGCCAGCACCCTACATCGGTGTAGCTTTACAAAATATTTCGGAGGATATGCTGGAAGACTTAAAAATTAACAGCACAAAAGGTGCGATAATTGCAGAAGTGCAGCAAGGCACGCCAGCTTTTGTAGCGGGCATTCGTCAATACGATGTTATTTTGGATGTGAATGGCACAGCAATTTCAAGCACGGATGAATTTACAAAAGCGGTGCAGGCCGCGGCCGTTGGAGATAAATTGAAGTTAACAATCTCACGTAATGGTCAAACGATGGATGTTACTGTTGAAGTTGGGAATAGAAACGCAGCGACCAGCTATCAAAGTTAATATAAATTGTTTAAAAGATTGCTACTATCTTGCCATTCTGGCTTGGTGGTTGGCAATCTTTTTCATGTTTGGGCTGTCATTGAAGGTAGTTGCCCCAAGACGGAGAACGTGATAGAATGTTCCTGACGAACGTTCGGAAGGATGGATCAAATGACTGCAACTCGAATCAAAGAGGTAGCCCTCAAACAGTTTGCCAATAATGGATATGAAGGTGCATCGCTTGCAGATATTGCTACGGAAGTAGGCATCAAAAAACAATCCATTTATACACATTTCAAGGGGAAAGATGAACTTTTTCTTGATCTGTTTAACGCTGTGCTAGCGAAGGAATTGAATTTTGTTTTTGAGTATCTCGATCGACATAAGCAACTTTCGATTGATCAACTTCTTTATGGCTTTCTTATCCAATATAAAGATGGTTACGAACATGATGACAATACCAAATTTTTCTTAAGGGTTGCCTTTTTCCCGCCTTCCCATCTCTATGAGGAGATTGTCAAACAAGGTTATAACTATTTAGATACACTTGAAACGATGTTAATTCCTGTCTTCGATCAAGCGATAGCAGCAGGGAACATCCATTCTGATGTCAGCAGTGAAATGGCGACAGTTTCTTTCCTTGCTGTGCTGGATGGCATGTTTGTAGAGTTGTTATTTGGAGGAGCTGAAAAGTCGCTTAAAAGGATTGAAGCTTCATGGTTCGTATACTGGCGTGGCATCAAATCGTAAATCAACAGGAGGATTGTACACATGAATCGAAATTGGATTTATATATTTGTCGGCGCTTTTTTTGAAGTTATTTGGGTTACGGGCTTAAAACATTCGGATACAACGATGATGTGGGTAGGCACGATCATAGCAATGTATATTTCTTTTCATTTAGTTATTAACGCGTCTACCAAGCTTCCTGTGGGGACTGTGTATGCTGTCTTCACCGGAATGGGGACAGCCGGCACCGTATTGGTGGAAATGCTGCTATTCGGAGAGCCGTTCAGGATTCTTAAAGTATTCCTTATTTTGCTGCTTTTATCCGGCGTATTTGGGCTCAAATTTGTGACAAAAGAGCAAGAAAAGAAAGGAGCGACAGTCTAATGGCTTGGATTTTTCTCTTGTTTGCCGGCATGTTCGAGGTCGTAGGCGTCGTAGGCATGAACCAAATAAATAAAGCGAAAACCATCCGCTCCTTTAGTCTTTTCATCGTTGGCATTGTTATGAGTTTTATGCTTCTGAGCCTAGCGATGAAAAGCCTGCCGATGGGCACGTCTTATGCGGTTTGGACAGGAATCGGAACAGTTGGCGGCGCAATCGTCGGGATGCTGTACTATGGCGAGTCCAGTGATTGGAAGCGGATTATGTTCATCGCTATGGTGTTAAGCGCTGCGGTTGGTTTGAAATTAATTTCTTGATCGATTATCTATAATCAAAAGGTTGGCTGCAAAATTCAGGCCGCGCGGAATGGCGACGCGGTGAAGCTGTCCGCCGCTCAATTCGCTTCATTTTTGCTGAAACATGCTACGATTCTTGCAATTGCCCTGATTTCCGGCGCCGCCGACTCATGAATACCAAGGACAAAGCAATTACCGTAAGGATAATCCCAAGCACTCGAAACCCTTCAAAGCTGAAGTTACCTCCCATTACGATGCCTATCAACAATGAAGAGAGAATGGTTCCCAGGTATCTTGATGTATGAAATAATCCGGATGCTACACCGATTATTTCTTTTGGAGAACTGTTGAACAAGGCTGCTTGCATACCTACATTATTTAACCCGTTGCTAATACCGAAGGCAGCCAAAGCCAAACACACACTGATAACTGGTGAAGTTTGATTCAATGTCACGAGCCACACCGACCCAAGTGTCATCAGTATTGCGGACACGAGCAATGCCGGCCTGGGGCCTGATTTATCGATCCATCGGCCTGCTATGGGAGAAGTAACGAGCGAGCACAAGCCTAAGCTTAGCATGAGAATCCCTGTTTGGAACTCGCTGACATGACGTACCATTTGCAAGTAGGACGGAAGCCCGAAAAAGAGCGAGTAAAAAAGTACGTTTACAAGCATGAATTCGACATTAACCCAAGTCATCGCAGGATATTTGGCAAATGTACGCAAAGGAATAAAGGGTGATTTCGCTTTTAACTCATATCGTATGAAAGCCCCTAGTAGAGCGAGGCCTATCAGCCCGACAATAACATGACTTAATGAGATTTGCCCGGATGATTTTGCTGAGAGTAAGGAGGCGAGCAGGGCAACCAGACCCACTGTGAAGAGCAGGATCCCTGTCGCATCAATCAAATCAAACCATTTACGAAAGGACATGCCCCGTGCAACGGATGTTGATGGTTCGTCCTTAGGAATATTCCTCCAAGATAATAGAAAGCTTGCCACCACGAATGGAATATTGACGAAAAAGATAGCAGGCCAGCCCCACCAGTGAATCAAGACCCCTCCAATAAAGGGTCCAATGGCTGCCGCTCCGGATAGGAATATAGACAAAACAGACAGCGCAGTCGCTTGTTTCTCCGTAATATGAATTCGCACAATGGCCATTCCAACCCCAACCATCATGCTTGTTCCGATGGATTGCACAATGCGGAACACGATGAGCCAACCAAAGTTTGGCGATAGTGGAGCTAATAATGATGCAACGAAGGCTACAACAAGTCCGGTAAGAAATATCTTCCTGCGACCGAATAAATCACTGGCCTTCCCCATGACAGGTTGAGCGATAGCACTTGCAATGTAGAAAGAAAATATAATCCAGGAAACAACTGTAAAATCAAGTTGGAACACATTTTGCAGCCTTGGAATAGCAACTGAAACCATGGAAGAATTTAATGGGTTTAATAGTATCCCAAGGCCAACGGAAATCATCAACCACCTGCTGCGAGCATTCATTTTGGTCACCCCTCAAAGTGTATTGATGTCATCGTACTTGAAATCGGTTATTTATTCCAATGCATTTTATGTTATGACTTCATTGACTCGAGGGAATGAATGGAGTGTACAAAATGGAACTTCTACAACTGCAATATTTTCTCGCGGTGGCCCGTTTGGAACATGTGACCGAAGCTGCACGAAGCCTGCACGTTACACAATCGTCACTAAGCAAAACGATTCAACGCTTGGAGGAGGATTTAGGGGTTCATATCCTTCGAGAGTTTCGGAAAAAGCAGCCATATATCCAATTTCATGTGCAATACTGATTCTACTGCGGAACAAAACTAGCGTAACCAATACAAGTTAGAAGAGCCAATCCTTCGGCAAATGCTAAAGGATTTTTTATTTTGCTCGATAATGGGATTCTCTCATTTCGGCGGAACGCGGCCAAGTCATCCTGAAGCATAGTACGACCTGTCCGGTCAGCTATAACGCACTTAAGGAATATAACCACTATTTGAAGGACGCCCCGAACGTCGATGTTGATAACGTGCTTGTCAAAGTGATCGAATCGCGTCCGGTTTCGAACCAGATCGCGGAAGACCTTGGCGTGAAGCACGAATCGCCGCAAGTCATTTACGTAAAGGACAAAGCCAAATATTGGACCGCATCGCAATTGGTCGATCACGACCGAGCATATGACGGCAGTACTGAACTAATCATAGATTGGCAACGGCTCATAAGGAGCAAAATGGCGAATTACTATATACAGGGACACCTGTGCCAGTCTAAAACTTTATTTTCAGAGAACCTTTAAACCAAAGGGGTAGAAGTCTTAGGTAGCAATCGACTGCTGTATCAGAGAAGCCATGTACCCCTTGGCTTTTTTCTGACGTGTGGCGATGGCAAGAGCTGCTCATTCGAGAGGGCAATGTAAACAAATGTATACGACAAGTAATAACTAGTCTCTTTGCATCACGAGACAAGTTACTTAATGTAATAGGTACAGACACTGCTATTAGCTTATACTGTGATTTCGGAAAGGAGGAAGGTTCACCGTAATAAGTTGAAACGAACAACAAGTTAATGTGGTTTAATGAGTATTTATTCATGAAGGGAGCAAGGATAATATGAGGATAAAAAAGAAATGGGCAGCCATGACCGTCTTAGCGGCTATGTTATTGTCGGTGGTACCGGTAGCACAAGCGGAACAAGGACAGCCCGCACCAGTAATTCGGAATCTTGCGCTGGGTCTGGATTATAAGTGGTCGGAAGAGCCGGAAGCAAGCCATCCTGATGGCAGCAAGAAGCTGACGGATGGAAAACATGGCCTACTAAATATGTCAGATCCTGCATGGATAGGACATGTGAAGAAAATGACCCGCGAAGTTACTTTCGACCTGGGCGAGTCTAAATCGATTTCAAAAATCAATGCCCGGTTTTTGCAAGACTGGCCAACGAATGAGGCTCTTGTCCCGTTAACTGTCTCAATGTATGTCTCTGACGATAAAGTGAATTGGGGATGCAGCGGTTGGATCGACAATAAAGGGATAGAAACATGCTTACTTGACAAGCTGAATGCAGGAAATGTGAAAAGCTTCATTCATGAAGTGGAGGCACAATCCGGCAAGCATATATCGAATGAGGCAGCAAATGTACTGCTTCGCGATGCTCGGACACTGTAAAAAGCATATAACATGACTGAAAAGCAGGCCTACTTTTAACTAAGGGGTCTGCTTTTCAGACGAAGTTCAAGATGTTTTTCTAGGAGGAGAAAATGAAAAGGAATGGGAAATGGGGAATGGGGAAAGAGAGAGCATAATGGATATATGACAAAAGTGTGAAAGTGGATTGCTAAAAAAACAGTATATTGGATGGGGACAGTGTTCCTATGCAATTATATAATACTAATGAAAGAAGTTTTGTAAGAGTTTATATGGCCGAATGAACGTACTTGAAGGGAGTAATAAGAATGAATAATTCGAATAGAAACAACTACGAGCAAAAGATGGATGGTCTTCTCCCATTAACAGTAATTTTGTTCTTATCGATATTCTCAGGGTTCTTTTACTTTTTGATTAAACACTTTTTATGAAAGTTAATGAACATTCTATTTCGTATCTTAACAACATTTATGAGTTCATTTAAGAAAAGTCTACAAACATAATTGTGAAATCACTAAAAAACCTTTATAAATAAAGGTTTTTTTCTTTGTTTGGAAATTCCGATATGGAAGGATATTGAGTGCGAAATTTAACCGATTTGTCGCCCTATGAAAAGCTATAGGCTCTACCTCTTGATAGATGAACCAGTACAATAAATCAGTTTCTGATTTATTTGACAACATCGCATTTAGACCTTAATGCAACGCTAGTAATAATAAATAGTAACGGGATATAGGCAAAGATGAAATAAAATCCTAACTCATGAATGAATTTTTCTAATACATCGATCTCCATTCGTTCGTTAAACGTAAGCGCGACGATGAAAAGGGCTGCCAGTGTAATAGGTAATGACACTCCAGGTTTAAGCGAAGCAACTCTTTTCATAATTCTTGTACAGCACCAAATAGGGATACAAACCGTTGGGATGATAACCAGAAGCCACATAAATACATAAAGATATTCGAACCTTGCAATGAAGGATAACTCAATGATTTTCGACATCGCCAAAGTTGGCCAAAGCGTATGTTTCAGTAGTCCCTGACTAAAATACATGAGGGTTACAATAATTATTGCCGTGTATTTGAATGTAGTGAATAGCAAGGCGAAATGCGCCCATTTTACGTTTTTTTCAGGTAATTTTAAGAAAGGAAAGTAAATAAGCAATGCTTCAAGCCCGAAGAAAATGAAACTGGAAGATCTAGAACCTTTAAGCAAATCAAGAAAAGAATGATTGAGTAAAGGCAATAAATGATGGATATTGCCTTGTCGAATCGGAAAGTAAAGCAAAAAGAGGAAGGGGATCAGAGCTATGTAAAAAAAGCTAAACCCGGCAACAACCCTGAACCCGCCGGATACGACATAATATATTATGCAAATTAAGAAACCTGCCAAAGCCCATGTTTCAAAGTTTGGAAATACCCACACTTGAATGATTTCAATGTAAACTCGGAAGTAAAATAGAGCCATTAGGAAAAAGTATCCGACTAATAATAGAGAAACAGCATTGCCTATGAATTTGCCGAAAATCGTTCGATGTAAGTCAATTACGTCTTTAGCTGGATTACCGAGCATCTTATAAACCATCCAGATGATTAAATGCAAGCTCAAACCCATTAGGATAATTGATATCCAAGCATCTTGACCAGCTTCCACCAAGATAAGACTTTGAAAATTAAAAATGTTAGCGGCTGCCTGGGAAACGCCGATTAAGAAAAATACAAAGTATCCGGATATTGTGTAATTTTCCTGTACCCGATTCTGCACTAATGCCCAACCCCTGAGTGTAAAATAATAATCTTCGTATTAACTTCAAAATCCAGATTAGGATAGATTTTTCCATAAAATTCATTCTCGCTATACTTTCTATGCTGCCACCTATATTGCTCTCCGAAGCCGATAGGATCGACGTTGTTCTTTTGTAATCGGATTAGCATCATTTTGATTTCCGATGATAATTTATCTTCGATTTGCTTCTTTACTTCTTGCGAATCGTCTTTTTTCTGAATGTTAATTTTTTTCGGAATTCCTCTAAGTGCTATGGATAATTTAAGGGATATCGTTGTCTTTCCGTTTTGCGCGATAGCTATTTTGCTCTTTCCACGCAGAATGACAAAGGAATACATATCTTTTTGACCGGTAATGAAATCATATTCGCCTGTCAGGGCTTTGTCTTTAAGAAACTTTAAATATAATCCTTCTTCGTTGGTTAACCAAAGTTTTAATTCGTCTCCTTTAAAGACGGCGACACCATCCATATGTAATAAGCCCTGATCTTTATTGATAACGGGTAAATAAACATCCTGGCCTTCTCCATAGTACTGATTTACGAATGAATGATAATTTGTCATCGGCGTATTCCCATGGTACATGTTTTGTTCGATAAGCTCCGATAAGAAAAAGGATGTTTTTTTTGAGGTTTCAGATATTATAGAGCTTGCTTGTTGTTTTGTAATAACAAGGGTAGCATTGCTGCTTTTAATGAATTCTCGATTGATGTAGTCGGCAAGCTCAGAGATGGCTTCTTTTGCGAATTTTTCGCTAATTACCAATGTGCGCATTTGTCCCAATTCGACAGGTTGAGAAGACTTGGTAGTTAGGGTTGTGAAAATCCCGTAAAGGTTTTTCGACTCCGCGGTTATCGGGGATACGGATTGTTGCCGGGAAGCTTTTATATATGTTGGATAAGAAGTGCTCATCTTAATCGTATCGCCTTCGACGTCAACGCCCATGCTTTGGATGATATTTATCCGGTCTGTTATGCGTTTTTGTGCACAACCGGATAATAGGCAACAGCAGAAGAGAACTAGAATATGCCCTTTCATTATTTCATCCTCCTATCAACACAAAATTATTCATTATTATAGTCGTCGCCGATATCTTTATTTTTTTGTACGGAAAATCTTTTTGTCGAGAGCGGACGCGTAGTAAAAAATCGATTAGAAAGAAGGGTGAAGGAAGAGCGGATAAAACTGTCGCTGTAACTGTTGTGGCGAAAAGGGAACAGGGGCACGATATACGGCGAACCCAACGATTTCAAACGTAATAAATGGCCTAAAATAAACATTATCCCAATCATTATTCCTAAACCACCGCATAAGGATGCTAAGACAATCAATGGAAAACGCAAAAACCGAATTGTGTTGGAGATTTTAAAGATAGGCGTGGTAAAGGAAGCCAATGCAGAAAGAGAAACGATGATGAGCAAAATATTACTGGTTAAACCAGCTTGTACCGCTGCTTGCCCAAGTATGATACCTCCTACAATGCCCAACGTTTGACTGACTTTTGTAGGTAATCTGGACCCGGCTTCGCGCAACAACTCGATGGTTATTTCCAAGAACAGGACCTCCAGCACAGGAGGAAAGGGAACGTTCGTTCTGGATTCTATAATCGGACCTAAAAGATCCCTGGGAATGACGGTGTAATGAAAGGTGAGAATCGCAACATAAATGGAGGTGGCCAGAATTGAATACGCAATCCCAAAAAAACGAATAAGACGAAAGAACGAACCCATAATCCATGGTAAATAGTAATCTTCGGGAGAAATAATAAAGTTAAATAAACTCACGGGTCCCGTAATTACAATAGGAGAACCGTCGCATAGAATGGCTACTTCCCCGTTTAACAAAGAATACTTGATTCTGTCCAGGCGTTCACTGGACAAGAATAATGGGAAGGGAGAATTCGAGTTGTCGGTAATAAGTTGTTCCAGAAGAGAAGTCTCAAACAACACGTCATAATCTAGATCCAAGAGCCTCTGCCTTGCCGTATTTACATATTGAAGATTGGTAATACCCTCCAGATAAGCGATAGCGATTCTTGTTTTTGAAAGTGAACCAACGATGTGTTCCTCAAATATAAGTTTTTCGGTTACAAGCCCTCTTCGAAGTAAAGTCAAATTGGTATCTATATTTTCGACAAAACCGAGTTTCGGACCGATTACGCTGTATTCATTTTCGGTATCATTATGAACACGATGGCCCAGTTTTAAATCTGCGATGTCCACGATAAGTCCTTCATCTAGATGAGGATCTATTTGAAGAAAAATTGAACCGTGAGCCAAACTTTGTGGAATTTCTTCCAGGTTTGAAGAAATTTTGATTCCTTCAATGGGAATCAAGGCTTTTAAATCATGCAAATTTTTGATTTCACAATTCGAGGTTTGAATAAAAGAGAGTAAATCATGGTGATATTGTTCATGGTTTATAAGCGTTTTATAGTAAGAAAAATGAATTAGTTTATCTTTTATATTAATGGTTGTTTGTAGAAAATCATCTGATTTTAAGATCTCTCTTAAAGCCTTATGTATATTTGGGAGCATACGACGTACCACCTGTCTAAGAAAAATAACTCGTCTTATTATGATGTTCTGATGTTGAAGTTATCCCTTTATTTTACAACATAGAAGTACTCAAGAACTTATGATCTGATTTTGATGAGTTATGAGGAGAACTACTAATATTCTTTGACGATTGAGGCTATATTACAGATGTGTTGAAATTACATTTACTTTGGATTTCCCGATTATTAACCTGCTATCGAAATTTGTTTTGTTTTATGTCACACATTGAAGTCACCAATTGTCTTAATAGTGTAAAAAAACACATTAAAGGAGATTAACCAAAATGGCAACAGTATTGTATATTACAGCTCATCCGCATGATCACCAGAACTCTTATAGTTTAAGTGTTGGAAAAGAATTTATTAATGAATATCGAGAAGCTAATCCTACCGATGAAGTACTGCATCTTGATCTTTATCAAGTAAATATCCCGCAAATTGATGCAGATGTATTTAGCGGATGGGGAAAATTAAGTTCTGGCACTGATTTTAATCAGTTAAGCACAGAAGAAAAAGCGAAAGTAAGTCGTTTAGGTGAACTGGTAGACCAATTTGTTGCTGCAGATAAATATGTATTTGTTAATCCAATGTGGAATTTTTCTTTCCCACCAGTTATGAAAGCATACATTGATTCTATATGCGTTGCGGGGAAAACCTTCAAATATGTTCAGGATGTAGGTCCAGTTGGGTTACTTGGTGATAAAAAGGCTGTGCATATTCAGGCAGCTGGTAACTTCTATTCGCAAGGGGGACCATTTGCAGACTTTGAAATAGGTCATCGTCACTTAACTATGATTATGAAGTTTTTTGGTGTTCCTTCATTCGAAGGTATCTTTATTGAAGGTGTCGCTGCAACGCCGGATCAAGCACCGGCAATTAAAGAGAAAGCCATCCAGAAAGCTCGTGAATTAGCTCGAAAGTTTTAATAACAAGGACAAAGTGGAACATATCCCTATTGAAAAAGAGTCTTCTAAGACTCTTTTTTTCTTTTCAGTCGTTAACAGTGAAAATGGGCAAAAGGGCTATATTCGGACTACCGTATTTACGTGTTGAAGATTGATAATACCCTCCATATAAGCGATAACGTTTTTGAAATAGAACCAACGAAGTGTTCCTCAAATACAAGTTATTCGGTTGTTTCTTCAGATGGATGTCATTTTGGATTAAAAATTGTTTAGATTTGTGTCACATATGGGCACCGTCAATTGTCTTATCAATGATCATTTCTACATCGTATGGGTCATTTCATTTTGTCAATAATAAGCTAAAAAAGTTTAACCAACTTACAAAGGGGGGATATAATGCAAAGTTATACCATTGAACCATCATCGAATAACATTGAAGATTTATATAGGACCTACAAACCTCATCTATTTGCAATTGCTTACCGCATGCTTGGCTCTCGATCGGATGCAGAGGATATGGTTCAAGATTTGTTTATTAGCATGCATGGATTTTTAAACGACAACATTCAAAATTTTAAGTCGTACTTAAGTAAAATGATGATCAATCGTTGTTTGAACGAGTTAAAATCAGCACGAAAAAAAAGAATAAGCTACGTAGGCAATTGGCTTCCAGAACCAACCGTGCAACTGATTGAGCATAGTCCATTAGATCGTGTTGAGCGTCAGGATACAATGTCTTACGCATTTCTTATTCTTATGGATAAACTGACACCCTTGGAGCGAGCGGTGTTTATTTTAAGAGAAGTGTTCGAATATGAACATAGTGAAATTGGAGAAATGTTCAACAAAACAGAAGTCAATTGCCGCAAGATTTACAGTCGTGTCAAGAAAAAAGTAGACGCATCCAATGAAAAAGATGAAATTCTTTTATCACATCTACACGAGGAAAAGGAAAGGGTAAGCCGTTTCATTGCTGCTCTTTCGAACGGTAACATTCAATCCCTGGTGAACATGTTAACTGAGGATGTCATTTTCATTGCTGATGGCGGGGGTAAAGTGTCTGCCGCAATTAATCAAATTTACAATAAGAAACGTGTGCTCACTATATTGAATGCTCTTTCATCAAGTCGATTTCCTGCATCTAAAGCGCAGCTTGTCGAGGTCAATCATCAGCCAGGAATATTGATAACCAAAGAGGGGATTTCAACTGGGGTCATTTGTTTTGATTGGGATATCGAGACGATGGCTATTCAACGGGTTTACCTGATTGTAAATCCGGATAAATTGCAGAATTTAAACTGAGTTTGAAGGATCAAAAAAAAATGATGGAATTCAACAACGCCGAGAAAGAAAGGGCCATTTAAGAGAAGATCCTTGATCTCATTCAGATCAGGGCGTTGCAAATGAATGGTTGCCATCGCCCAGAACATGAAAAAGATTGCCAACCACCTGGCCAGAGCGGCCGGTAGCAGGCAGTCTTTATTTGTTTAATTGGAAAGGTTATTATAGGCTGAATTTATTGATTAAATATAGTGTTTCTCAACAATGCGTTTATGAAGATTATGGGAATTAAGACTCTGAAAGATGTCACATATTCATATCACCAATTGCCTTATTATTATCAAACAAATTTGATCAGAAAAGAAAGGGATGAAGACAGCTTGAGCAATTGTCCTGTTTGTCTTGTAGGTATTGTTGAGCCAATTGGTTACGTCGAATTAAAGGAGGGACCATTGGAATTCAAACTGTGCCAATTTCCACCGGCTAAAAAAGAAACAATCACCATTGGGATATGTAGTCGGAAATCATGTCAGCATATAAATATGGGGGCAGTTCCGGAATCCCTTACTCCAGCCAAAAATTTATTGAAGGAGCTTATTCTATCACTTGAAAAGAGAACTCGGTAAAAGCAATAACACGATTTCATACTCACGATATGGCTAAAAATGACTGACCAAAATACTCTTCGAGACGCTAAAGGAGTAGAAAAACGAATGCTACAAATCCTGAATTGATGCAGATGTATTTAGCGGATAGGGGAAATTATGCTCTGGCACTGATTTTAATCAATTGATCATGTTTTATGTCACACATTGAAGTCGCCAATTGTCTTATTAGTGTCAAAAAAATTAGGAGGTACACAATTATGACGCAACGTGTAAATTATATGGAGCAATCTCCTGAGCTTTTCAAAAAAATGGTGGAGTTCAGCTTAGCCGAGAATAAAAGCTCAATTGAAAAGAAGATACTAGATCTTATTCACATCAGGGCATCACAAATGAATGGATGCGGATTCTGCCTGGACATGCATATGAAGGAAGCCAAGATTCATGGTGAGCGTGAGCTTCGCTTATACCACATCTCGATTTGGCGAGAATCGACACTATTTGATTCGCGTGAACGCGCTGCGCTGGCATGGACCGAGATTCTTACCAAGCTGCCTGAGCATGGTGTGCCCGATGAGCTGTATGAACGCGTTCGCGGTCAGTTTACTGAGAAAGAAATTTCGGATCTGACTTTCTCCGTTATGGCTATTAATGCTTGGAATCGTATTAACGTAGCATTCAAAACGGAACCGGGCACAGCTGACGCCGCATATGGTTTGAACAAAGCTGGCTTGAGCTAATCAGTTACAGAAGCAAAGAAGCAAAGCATAGTTCACTTATATAAGCACTTTAGAACCTATATAGAATATATGTTTAGACATTACTTGCTCTTTATGGGCAAAACAACTAGGAGGATTAATATGAAAATTGTAGTTATTGGCGGCAGTGGGTTAATTGGAAAAAAACTTGTAAACAACCTTCGTCAGCTTGACCATGAGGTAGTGGCAGCATCACCTTCCTTAGGTGTCAACACGATCACTGGTGAGGGGCTGGCAGAAGCGCTTAGCGGCGCACAGGTTGTTGTCGACGTGTCAAACGCGCCTTCGTGGGAGGACCAGGCAGTTTTGGAGTTCTTTGAGACGTCTACTCGTAATCTCCTTGCTGCTGAAGCAAACGCTGGAGTAAGTCATCATGTTGCGTTGTCGGTCGTTGGTACCGAACGCCTTCTCCAAAGTGGTTATTTCCGTGCGAAAATGGCTCAAGAAGAGCTAATCCAGAATTCCAAGAATCCTTATACGATCGTCCGCGCAACGCAGTTCTTCGAATTCGTCGGTGGCATCGCCGATGTGGCTACAGAAGGGGAAACCGTTCGTTTGCCATCCGCCCTTATGCAGCCTATCGTTTCGGATGACGTTGCAGCCGCGTTGGCCGATTTCACACTTGGGACGCCAGTGAATGGCATTGTCGATGTGTCCGGTCCAGATCAGATTCGTATGGACGAATTCGTTCGACAATACTTTAGCGTAACTCAAGACAAACGTCAGGTGGTCACAGACGATAACGCGCCCTACTACGGATCGATAGAGGTGAATGATCAATCTCTCGTTCCAAATGGTGATAGACCCGTGAGCATCACTACGACACACTTCCAAGATTGGCTCAGCCGCTCTGCATCTCAGGGGTAATTCTCCAAGACAGAGTCACAAATTTTTTATGTAGAACATAGAAGCTTCCAAAAATAATTAAGAATGTGAATGAAAGGAGAACCGGTTGTTTACGGTTCTCCTTTTCTATTAGTTTAGTGTCTACTCAGGACCAGAAGGGGTTCGCTAATTACGTGCCTGCATTACGATTTCACCACACGATCCCATTCATATCAGGGCATCGTAAATGAATGGGTGCGAGACCTCGACACACGAGTCGGGTGGTGACAAGAACAATAAATATCCGCCTAAACGGGATTCAGGAGAAAATCAAAGAGGAATTAGGGGCAAGCCCAAATCCAAAGAAAGTACATATTCATAAAACCCGTATTTTATACATATGTCTATAATTCAGTTTCTATGCCTTTGCTTCGATACTTTTTGAGTTAGAAGTGCATTTTTGTCTTTTTTGCGAACTTCGTAAATTCGTCATGACTACCCACGAAATCCATACCCATGTCAGTCAACTCAGGCATATTTCCCGCAGGATATAAAATTAATTGATAGTCCCCTAATCCCATGGTTGCCTCCTTTATCACTTTCAAGTCTATCAGTTAAATATTATGTTCATTATAATGATCTACCCCGAGTTCTGCCACGCAAACCCACCCTTTTTTTCAACTATCAAATACATTTTCCTTCCCTCTGCTCGGATAGGTACGTACTATCTCCACAATCACTTTCAAACACTCGCTACTGGATAAATCGGCATCATAAACATACCCTTCTACGTATTTGCGCAACTTCTTTATGAGAAACTCTTCCGTCTCCTGGTATTCCATGCACGCAGCTCCTTACCAGACACTTTTTATGTCTTGCTTAGTTTCCCCAAAAAGCATAATAACCACCTAATTGAAGCCAATTAGGCGGTTTAGTTTAACTTATTGCCACCCTGGAGTAAGGTGCTATTATACTGATTCAAACCAGCATTACGGAATAGCAGTGAACGCCTAAAAGAATTGACGATATAGTTCTCTTCTGCGCTCGCCGCGGAGCTGTGCATATATTTGAGTCGTGGATGCCTTCTCATGTCCCAGCATGCCTTGAATGAACTCCAAAGGTGCTCCGTTGTCCAGCAACTGGCACGTATAAGTATGGAGAAAACGATGAGGGTACACGTTGGTTTCGACTTCTCCCCGATCTGCAAGCCGCTTTAATAACCACCTGATCGTGGGAATGGCCATTCTGCGAGTAGGATAAGTTTCGGTTACAAACAAAGCTTTACAGGAGTCCTTACGATTTGCTAGATACTTTTTCAACCAGACCTTGCACTCGGTAGTGAAATATACATCTGAAATATGGATATCGCCAAGTTCATTAACCAGCATTCTCAGCTGCAGGGCGTAGGCTTTTAGAGTGTTTATACTAAATCCCTGGATGCGCTTATCGTCCTCATACACTTTCCACAATTGACTTATATTCATAATAAAACCTCCCATTAGTCCTATTAAGTCTAGGTTTTCTTCTAATGAGAGGTTTTAATCTGTTTGTATTGAACTAGCGTTTCCGTTAGTTCAATGATATTTGAAGAAGTCACTTACTAAAATAGTCACTTAGTCACTCCAAATTCGTTCTATATTTGGAGTTTCCTTCATAAAGGAGAGGTGGAACACGTCTGGATTAGATAGGTTTTGCCACTCCTTATACCCAAACCGATCATCAAAATATTTCAAGAGCAGAGATATGAGATTTCCATGTGAAGCTATTATAATATTTTTAAATCGACTATTTAATAGTTCTTTAACCACAGTAATTACACGGTGCGTAGCTACATTGCTCGACTCGCCACCCTCATAACACAAATCTAAATCGTAGTACGTTTGTCGAAGCATTTCACGCCAATCGGGGTGACTTTTTACAGATAATATCCTTTCGATCAATCGATTATCTGTTACAATTTCGATACCAAGTCTTTCAGCTAATGGAGAAATTGTTCGATAAGCCCTTTCATAAGGACTTGAAATAATATAATCAATGTTTNTCAATCGATTATCTGTTACAATTTCGATACCAAGTCTTTCAGCTAATGGAGAAATTGTTCGATAAGCCCTTTCATAAGGACTTGAAATAATATAATCAATGTTTTTCGGTATAAGAAACTCAGTAAGTTTGTTTGCCTGATTTAGACCTAAATCCGATAATCGTGCATCAGCAGATTGTCCTTCTGCTTGACAATGTCTGACTATANGGTATAAGAAACTCAGTAAGTTTGTTTGCCTGATTTAGACCTAAATCCGATAATCGTGCATCAGCAGATTGTCCTTCTGCTTGACAATGTCTGACTATAAATACATTTTTCAATTTTAAAAATACCTCCTAACAATCCGATAGTAAATCAGAGCACATGTAGTATAGTTTTACATCATTTCAATATATTTTAAGTAAAATATAATTCCTGCTCTRTCTACATTGGAAAATTGGAGGGGATCCTCATTCATTAGTTGTCTTAATTCTCCTACGGTAATCCATTTGGGGTTCTTAGTTTCATCACCTAATTTTAATAACTCACCTTGTACTTTACAACGGAAGTACACACCAACCGAATCAAAGGGTCCATTAATGGTCTGATAAACCCCGAAGGGTTTTATACATTCCACTTCAAAACTTGGATCGATACCCACTGTATCAATCCTTGTATCCTCACCTTCTATTTCTACTACATCAAGCCCAGTCTCTTCCTTTACTTCTCTAATAAGTGCTGTTACTAAKGATTCGTATTGTTCTATTCTCCCACCAGGAAGTTCAATCCGTTGAGATTCACCAGGTTTATTTCGTGTTTGAACTACAATTTCGATTGTTCCATCCAAAGTTCTTTCAATTATTGCACGAGAATTAACTAAAAACATACGTCATCACAGCACCCTTCTTTTTCTTCCATGTAGATTTCTAGATTCTCAACTAGAGTAAAGGGCTGAATATTCAGCCCCTCCTCATCAAACCGTACATGAAGTTTTCCCTCATACGGCTTTCCGATGTTCTTCAATCATGAGCATGCGGATTACAACAATGTTTTAAGCCCCATTTGTCTGGCAATATATTTAACTTCTTGAAATGAACCCATCCATCTATTTCTTTGTCTTTTCTTAGCATACCAGCGGGTTAACCTTTGCAGTATGTACCAGTCCAACTTCGCTAATTTCCTATGGCTGTAGGTCGTGTGGTAGTAATTTCTCCATCCTTGAATTTTAGGATTGAGCCATCCTACCTGTTCCTCAAAAGAACGTGAACGTGAACTCGGTGGTGCAAGTCTTTCTTTAACCACTTCCCGTATGCGTTCTTCTGCCTTTTTCGTTAACCACTGTTGCGTTGTGAAATACACGTTTCCTTGGGATGTTTCTGCTTTTGTTTTCCGATGGTGCATGCCTAGAAAGTCGAATCCTTCGTCTCCTATCCACAAGCCTACTATGCGTGTTTTGGTGGGGTGTAAGGTGAGTTCTAAACGCTCCATAATCGTAACGATGAGTTTGTACGCATGGTCCGCTTCTTTCTTCGTCTTGCAAACTACAACCATGTCGTCTGCGTACCGTGTCAACTCACCTACTCCTTTTCCATGTTTCTCCCACATTTGATCGAAGTAGTTGAGGTAGATATTCGCTAGTAACGGCGAGATGACGCCACCTTGTGGTGTGCCTAAGTCGGAGCGTCTTACCGATCCTTCTTCCATAACTCCCGCTTGTAGCCACTTCCTAATTAACTTCAATATCCGCCTGTCATTGATGCGCATTTGCACCAGTTTCATTAGCTTGTCTTGGTTAATGTTGTCGAAGTAGCCTTGGATATCGATGTCGACTACCCAATTCCCTTTACGGTTGCAGGCTTTACGGATTCGGTCTAGTGCTCCCTTTGCACCACGTTTCGGGCGAAATCCGAAGGATGTTTCATGAAAATCCGCTTCAAAGATGGGTTCAATCATTAGTTTTGTTGCCATTTGTACGACTCGGTCTCGAACCGTCGGTATTCCGAGCGGTCTTTGTTTTCCATCCTTTTTAGGAATGTATTGACGTCTCACTGGATCAGGATGGTATGTGCCTTCTTGTAGCTCACGCTGACATTCCTTGATGAACGAAATCTCCCCGTGCTTTTCGATGTCTGCAAGAGTAACGGCATCAATACCAGCCGCGCCTTTGTTAGCACGCACTCTTTTCCATGCTTCGCATAGAACGTCCCATCTGTGAACCTTGTCGTACAAGGAGTGGAACTTACGTTTCTTGTTTTCCTCGGCTGCATGACCTAGCTTTTCTTGGAGTTGTTGAACTTTTTCCTTTGGTGTCGTTAGCCGGTTGGCATTCACTCACTCGTACCTCCTTAAAAAGCATAAACAAAGCAGGGCTCCTTCCCTCCCGAAGGTTATGTTGTCCTTCGGTTCTTTGGTACTATGAGCCCCTCGGACTCCCTTCCTACAGACGGCTCACTTCGCTTTTCGAGCTTATAGAGTGTCTCTTTACGGTTTCTAAAAAAAAATCCGTGCAGGGGAGGGTCTCCCCAGTTCACTGCATTATCTTTCATACCATGCCGATCCCTTTACACCGGAGGATTCTTCACTGCTGTTCYAAGATCTACGCAGCTTCCTTGGCCTTCGTCTATGTTCACGAGACTCAGCTTCCTCTTGTCCCTCTTGCGAGGCCTCTTTGACGATGCGGCAGGATTCACTTGATGTTACGGCCTAGTATGTCGCTCGCCCTGCCTCTGACAAGTACTTTTGTCGATGCGCTTTTACGCACAGATTTCGCCATACGCAAGCATCCTAGCTACAAGGGTGGCTTGGTCCCTCCCGTGGTTGGACTTGCACCAACTAGATAATGCGTGCCTCTGGGCACGC